>JBJBBP010000001.1:0-193981 GCA_047286285.1 Synechococcus sp.
CACAGGAGGAGCAGCGATGAAAGCAATAATGAAACATGTAGCAGCAGCAAGCAAGCAAGCAAGGAATCATGAGAACACCGAACCAACCAACATAAAGTCTGTTGTCAGATGATGTTACCCACTCGCAGAATTCTGGCCATCCAGCAAGGAGACCACCACTACGCTTTTTTGAAAGAGTTGTCATTTGAATAAGGGTTAAGTAATAGTGCAGGGGACACTGAGGTTAGTATTCCTTTTCCACCCTCAGGAAAAGGTATGAGAGGCGTCTTTTACTTGGATAGCCTCGGTAGGTGTGTTAGACCGTTCTCCAAGAGTAAACTATGTTAGGAAAGCAAAACCTTCTTAACATTTGTTAACTTATTTATTATACAGGAGAACCCTAAAAGTCGTCAACCCTTAGAAGATGGGTATTTATACCCATATTTTGCGAAAGGATGCTTAGGAATTTTATGCTTGGGATTTCTTTTTAAGTCTCTCTTAAGATCCTTGAGAAACTTGAGGTGAGCTTTGATTTCAGAACGACGCATCTTGTGTATCGTACTCACCATAGACTGGTTGAACCTCCCAGTTTGACCAATCTATTTTTCTTTTTGCTATGAGTTCTTCCAACTCATCTACGGACAAAGATACCTTTACTGGTTTGTCGGTTCCCTTCTCGTATATGTGAAATATTAGTGAATCTATCATGTTAGTGATAAATGTACCATCCTGTGGCTATGTATTTGGTTTCGGTATTGCTGACAATACCTTTGTGTGCATGTGTCCAGAAGGCAGGGAAGATGCACAGTCTTCCTTCTACTGCATCAATAGTTTTATCATACTCTGGATAGTATGTACCGCCACCATCAGTGACAGTATTCAAATATAGTGTCCAAGCAAGAACTCTCTCTATTCCACGACCATAGTTCTCGCAGTGTAATAGATGATATCCTTGACGAGGATTGTATCTCTGTAAATTATATCCCATCTCAACAGAGAATTGATCTACGATATGAGTAGATCTAAAAGTATCTAGGTAGACATCTGTGTAAGTCTCAAGAATTTTTGAGATGATTATAGTTGGAATCGTATCGTCATTAAAGTATAGAGTTATGTCCTTTGAATCTTTTACTTTAGGATCTCTAATTATTTGTCCATCAACAACATACCTTCCTCTAAACTGAATATCTTTATTGTCCTCAAAGAAGTCAATAATTTTCTTACACATATCAGGAGGAGCTACGTTATCGTACACTCCTATAAAATCAACCATAAAAAAAGAGGGGATACTCCCCTCTAATTATATCATTATTATACTGATGGTGCAAATGCAGGAATCATTATACCTCCATCCCCATCATCATCGTCATCGTCGTCATCCCATGGAAGATCACCAAGCATTATAAAACTTGCCAAGAATACACAGATGACTGGCATAAATGGAAACAATAAAGTATTAAACCATGTTTGATAATCTGCTTCCAACATTAGATTAAACCATGAGCGTATACAGGTAGTCCAATTGTTGCTGTAATACCTGTAGCAAACATGAATGTAATGAATGGAATGTAACGTACTGACATTGGTCTCTTGTAAACCTCTATAACATCGTGATAGTTCATTAGACAAAACCTGGAATGATTTGTCCTGTTGTTAGGTAAGCACCTAAACCTGCAATGATACCTAGCATCGCTAGTCTACCATTGAGTTTTTCTGCAACCTTTTTTGATTCCTGATCTGTCATTAGAAAATGCCAGGAATGATGTTGCCTGTTGTTGCATAAGCACCTACTGCTGCAACGAAACCGAGCATAGCTGCCCAACCATTAAATCTTTCTGCTTCTGGAGTCATGATAGTGTACCTGTTGTGTGATTGATGTGTGTATAAAATAGATTCAATAATATTCATGGTTTAAAACCCAAGAATACCACCGAAGAAAAAGCTTCCTGACAAAGCGTAGGAAATGAAACCTGATACTATACCAAGCATTGCTAGTCTACCATTAAGTTTCTCGGCATTAGGACCGTATCCCTCATAGTTCTGGTCAATGTATGGTTGCACCTCAGTTGGGTACATATTCTGGCGTCCGCCAGTTTCAGTTACTGTTGTCATTTGTTACTTTGTTAAGAAACGTTACAATAGTATATAGCAAATATTAAATTTTGTCAAGCGGAAACCGTATTAAGATTGTTTATGGTGAACATAAGGAATTTGAATAAATAAATACGGATCCTAGAATTATGCGAAATGAAGAAATTACTTCCTATCGTTATGTTACTTTTGACGGCGAGTGCAGCTAACGCTGGTGGACTCGTAACTAAACACTCTTCAAGTGTACAACTTACTGTTGATGCTGCAAGGGCAACCTCCTCAAGAATTGGTTCGTCGTTCAGTATCTCAGGTTCAAATATTGATACTACAGATGGGACAACTGCTGGCACTGTAAGTGCAGGAACAATCACCTCAGGTGTTTATTCGCCAGGAACCATTGCAGCGACTCAAGATACAGCAGGTGCAGCGTTCAGCTTTAGCCAAAGCTACACCCAAGCCGATGCTGTTCCTCAGAGTGCTGCAACTGTTGGTGCTAATCCTAACTTCAGTAGTTTAACATCTTACTCTGCTGGAACAGCAGGAGATTTAGCTGCAACAATTACATCAGCAAATGTAATCGGCATAACAGCTGGTGGAGCTGGTACTACAGCTACGGGACAATTCGTGTCTGAAATTACTGTGATCGACTAATGGAGGGCGATCCTCGTGAACATCCGTTTTGGAAAGATAACAACATATATTGCGACAGGTGTACTCGTAGTCAGTTCTACTGCACCTGTCATGGCAGTGCCCGTGGTCCCAAATTTTCAGCAGGGCTCAATGACGAGCCACACAGAGACAACTAGTAAAGTCACAGAAACAATAAATTCGATGGATTATTCCACAGGATATCAGTATTCTGCGACTGGCTCAGGTGTAACTGCAAGTGGCAACCTGTCCCCAGAGACAGGAACAAACAATGTAACTATTAATGGCGTGACATCATCATGGACAGGAGTAACATCCAAACCAAACTTCGTACAGACAAATCCTGGTGCAGCGTTCCAGTTTACAGAAACCTATTCTGGACCTGGTTTGCAAAACCACACAATTATCAACAGAGTAACAGAGGTTACAAGCGTAACCGATACAACAAGTATTTTCTCCCAGTAATTTTATGTCTAACAAACCTAACTGCGATTGTCCCTGTCACCAAGGCGGAGACTGTCGGGGGTGTGAGTGCAACCGCAGCTCCCGTAGCTAATAGTTCAGGCTCAGTGACCAACCAGGCAATACAGGTTTTACAAGGACCATATATTACCAATACTTATGGTAATGGTATACAATGTCAAGGTGAAACCGTCAACGTAACTCCATTCATCACTGGAAATGCTTCGTCTCAAAAACCTTGGGAGGATTATTATGATTCGCCAGTGTACGACATGCGAGACTTAGATGAAGACGGTGCACCAGACAATCCAGGTGACGTGCTCTACTATGTTCCTACTCGTACAGGTCAGAAAGATAACTACAACCTTTCATTTGGTGTAAGTGCTACATGGTCTACACCTAAGGATAAAGAAGCACAAAGACTATGTAAAGAAGCAGCTAAAGCAAATATAGCATTAATGCAACAACAAAATGCTAATAAACGCCTTGACTTTGAGATAGCCAGGTTAAAAAATTGTGGAGAATTATTAAAATCTGGAATTCGTTTTGCGCCTGGCACAAAATATGCTCGTATCTGTGCTGATGTACAGGTACAAGGTGTTAACTTTATGGTTCCACATAAACATGAGATCCCTAAAGTATCTACTGATTCAACAGGGTTAGGTCTTCCTATCTCTATTGGTGGTGATAAGTAATGGAGGATATCAATGAGATTAGATTAAAAGGAGGGGAGATTGATATCATCAAGATCCCTTTCACTCCTGATTATTTGTTAGATCCACCTCAAGCTATTCCAATCTATCCACCAGTAACATCTGATATTGGTGTTCCGATTGTGGATATGCCTGGTTGTGTTGAGGCACATGAGGTGGATGAAAATAATATGTTGGAAGAGGACGATCCAAAAGGAGTCAAGATATATTGTGATGCAGGAATGCCATCATATGATCCAATGGATTTTAATAAAGATAAGTTAGATTTCACAGGAGAGGCAGAGATTCCTCCTGTGAAGTCTCCAGAGACACCAGAAGCAAAACCACCAGAAATACCAAAGGACGCTGCTACAGCAGAAATAAAGTGCCCTACAGAGGTGCAAGAATTAACACAACCAATCGGCACTCTTACTGATAGTGGTACGAAAAAAATTACTGAGTACAGATTGATAGGAAAAGAATGTATACCTATCAAAGAAGATATTACTATTGTTGATCAAGTTATTAAAGGAATACCATCAACAAATCAAGTCACAACCACTGCATCAATTGCTGTTGTCGCAACAGCAGCAGCTGCTGCCACACCTTTACTATTGAAAGTAGTTAAACCAATCGTAAAACAAATAATAAAAAAAGTTCAGAAGGTACTTGGTAAAGAACCTCCTAAACTATCTTCTAATGAAATTAAAACTAATAAGTATCGTGAGAAGAAAGGACTACCTCCCTTCAAAATTCCTAAGAAAAGGAAATGATTTAACAATCATTAAACACGCTACCAACTTGTGAACCTACTTCAGAACCTGCTTTGTTTCCTAGTAGTAATGCCCAACCGCCAGCTAACCATCCGATGTATGGGATGTTAGATAAAGCAGGTGTAAGAGTACCAGCAACAATAGCACTACCTGCCATTGCACCTTGACTTCGTGCTCCAGCGTCCGCCACTAAACACTCTACGTCTTTTGCACTGTACTTTCCCTCACCACCCTGCGTTTCGGCACCTCCAAGATTTCTGAACCCATCCATGGTGAATTGATCACGACGATACTCCAAACGATTCTCTAGACTACCACCAAATAATCCCTTCTTATCCTTCAAAAGATCTAAAGATCTTTCAGACTCTAGGATTGCAGGATCGTTTGCTTTGTATTCAATTTCATATCCATCCTTATCAGCTTTAATACTGTAAGAGGAATAGTCTCCATGAGGTATGTTAATTGTAGGAACGTTTGGTGTTTTTGGTCTATGAAATACATATCCCAACAGTCCAACATGTGCTACTGCTAGTAAACCTCCAACAGTAGCTACAACATATTTGAATTTAATCATAGTTAAAACGGTAATGCAGGACCAGTTGCTTCAGGTAATGAAGGCATAGACTCGCCAACAATACCTGGCAAAGCACCTGTTACGCCACCCATTACTTGTTCTTTAATATTTTCTTTTACTCCTTCAATGATAGCATCCTTCTGTACATAGATGAATACTCCACTTCCCACTACTGCTAGTGATACTACGCCACTTAAGATGGCGATTCCGTTAATAATTTTTTGCATGATTTTATTTGTCAGATGGAACAATTTTTACAGGAGCTGATTCAATCCTGATAGTCTGTGCAGGTGCAGTCTCAGATGCTTTAGCAATAAGAAACTCCATATCTTTTTTAGATATGTTAGCACTGCCAGGTTCACTATCACCTTTCTTCTTCTTACCTCCCGTTTGGACGCCAAAAGTAGCTAAAGTTCCTGTGAAAACCGAAGCTATGAAAGTTGGATCAATTTTTTCTCCTGCGTCATAACCTGGTATTTTAACGTAGTTCAATGTCAAAATTCCTGCGGACCACACGAGAACAATAACTCTGATCAGAGTTGCTAAGTATAGGAGTTGTTCTTCCTTATCATCAACTGCTTCTTTAAGCTTACCTAAAGGACCTTTTGGTTTCTTGTCGGCAACCTCTTTAGTTTCTGCCATAGTATTATATTATTTGTGTTTCTATTTAGGTTAGTTATGGGGATCAAAATATCTGATCATCCAACCTGTAATAGCCAACGTAATTACTACTATGATTAATGCTGTCATTATGCCTGTGCCTCCGTCCAAGATAGTCTTGCATCAATCTTTTTGTTTGATCCAGCAATATTAGTACATCTAACAGCAAGAACCTCAGGACCATCTGGGAAAATGCCAGTTGGGTCTGGTGCTGTTGTGCTTGCATAGTTACTGGTTCCACCACCTAGAATAGAGTTAGATAGTTCTTTAACTTCTTTCAAACTATACTGGTTAACACCATTATCAGAGAAGAATGAGAAGATAACTTCTCCTCCAATCAATTCAGCATTTGGATTTAGTGGAGCGTACTGTGCCAGTGATGTTCCACCAACTTCAATCCAGTTAGCAGCCGTATCAATATTAGGATTAAGCACTAGTTCAACAAAGAACTTACCGTTAGATGAAATGTCAACTTGACGTAACAATAGTTGCATTCTATTTACAAGTTCTCTACTACCATAATTACCAGAGATACCATTGTCAACAGATGGTGCTACACGCAAAGCGATAATAGCTTTTGTATCTCCGTTGTTAATATTTCTCTGTGTTTTCGTAGCAGCAGAGTAAACGTATGCTCTATCTTCGTCAAAGTCACCGTCCATGATAACAGATGAACCCCAGTGTGAGATCTGTGGTACAGATGTTGCTGCAATTAACTCAAGAGCAATTGGTTGTGTAGGAGAATAAGTAAACGCACTTGCTGATCCTGTTCCCATAGAAGGGAATGAAATATTAGTTGGGTTAGCAGCAGTAACAGCCTTACTTAATTTAATACTAGTTCCACTAATATAATTTACATAAGCATCATCAGGAACATCAGCACCAACAACACGTTGTCCTACCTGAATTCCAGTACCAGAAGATACTGTACCAGATGAAGAGTTATCTGCCATGGTTAAGTTAACACCAGTAGCTCCAGATTGTTCTCTAGTAACTCCAGTGAAAGCACCAGATCTAGCAATACCAAGAGGAGATAACGTAGATCCTGTTTGATCAAGTAAAGAAATTCCAAGAGAGTTGCCAGGAGTATCAGTAATAGAGAATGCTGTTGAACTAATTACCTGTGCAATATAATATGTTTTTCCAGATACAATATTAGAGAATGGTCTATCAAATGTAATTGTCTGAACTCCATTTCCTTGTAATCCAGTTGTAGTTGCTACATTGATACTATCATTAGCAGCAACAACAGAGATCACATCTTGTTGATACTTAGTTGTTCCTGTGTAGTTAACGTATTCTTGATTAGCTGCGGTAGCAGAAGTTGCTTGTCTAATTCTAAGAGTACCTGACTCAGGGAATCCATAAGGAGGTTCACTTACATAAATTACACTATCAGAATTAGTAAATGATTTAGTTGCTTGTGTGGTTGGACAAATTGTATTAACTTCATAACGAGATGGTAAGTTACCAGATCTCATGTATGCTTCAGTGTTAAAGTTGTTGTTTGGAATTTTGTGTGCATAGATTACGTTACCATCTGTAGCACGGAATCCCCAACGGATAAAACCAGCACCATACCAAGAGTAATCCATGTAGAACATCTGCATCTTGGTTACGTCAAGTGTGTAACCAGATTTACCAGTACCATCACAACGATCAATGTTCCATTGAGGTTGATCCCATACTGTTTCTACAGTCTTAGTAATAGGAACATTAATATCAGAAGGTCCTCTGTAGTCAGGGAAAATAACCATCTGTGTATCAGAGATAATACCATCAACACGATAAGAAGATCCACGAAGAACTACATAATCACCAATCTTTAATTGTTTAGCGAACTTAGTACCTTGTTGGTTAGGACCTGTGTAACTAGAAACTAGTGAACTACCATTTGTTACTGTAGCTTTACCAGAACACTGGAAGGTAGATGTTCTACGAACAAGACTGGTATGTCCATTAGCATGACGGAAGAAGATACCATTCTGTTGATCCATCATACCAATCTCAAGGTTAACACCATTGGCATCGACAGGTGTTACTGTATATTCACCAGAAGCAGTTGATTCTGATGGAGTTGAACCAGCAGTATACTGGAAAGTGAATGCGTCAATAACATTAGATACTTGGAACGTTCCATTGTATACGTTATCATTACATCCACGAACATCAACCTCACTATCACAACTTACGTTATGTGCTACAGCACAAACAACAGTAACAGTAGATCCAGATGATGTAATTTCATCAATGTTTTCAATAGCAGGAGCAAGGATAGAACCAGTAGAGAACGCTACACCTTTACCAGATTGATAACGGAAATATCTTTTTGTTTGTCTAATTGCCTGTTGGTTCTTGGAGTGAGAATTGGTAGAGAATTTAACACCACCATCAAATGCTCTGTGGACAGATGAACCTTGAGGTCTTGGATATAATTTTTTAGTACCACTATTTACAGATCCAGTTGGTGCTGCATCTGGATAGTATTCAAATACAGTTGGAGAAACAACAGTAGCTACAACCCAAGAACCATTAACGTTTGAACCTGCTGATCCTGCAACAGCAATTTCATTACCAATTTCTAAACCATGTGCGTTAGAGCAAGTAACTCTAACCTGTCCGTTTCCTGGTGCAGATAGAGTAAGATTTCCACCAATATCAGATCCAGTATAATGAATACCAGTATAAACTGCTGTTCTAGCATCAATATCAATGTCACTATTACCAGATGCCCAAGGATATTTTGCTGTATAGTTAAACTGATTTGATCCTGAGTTCACAGAGTCAATAATGAATACACCATTAGCACCATCGTGAATAGTATCTTGAACAAAAATAGCTGTACCTGCTGCGGGTAGTGGAGTTTCTAGTACGTTTACAGAAACTCTAATAACTTTACTATTACTGAACGCTTCAATCTGAGTAACTGATAGAGGATTTTGAGACTTATATGCAAATGGGTTGTTGTTAATCATTGATAACGCTTCCCACTTGGTGTCCTGTACACCATATTCAAAGTCAGTATCAATCTGTGACTGTGGTTGTGATACTTTTGCTTTGTTTACCGAGTCATGATATGTTTCTGCTGGTTGAGTTGTCTCTTCAAATTCATCATAAACAATCTGAAGATTGTCATCATCACTCATTCCAGTTGTATCATATGTAAGTTTGACTCTTGTCGTTACAACGTTCCTGATATCAGTGGAGATTTCATACTCAGTAGCAGTTAGTTCTGGATCCGAGAAGTTGTAGATAACTTTGTTATCAGTAACGTTAGTAATAAGAATCAACTGCTCTCGTTGAATACCACCAGGAATGATAACCTCTCTTTCAGAAGCATCAAAGAGATAGTAATTAGTCTTAATGGATTTCCTTGCCATTACCTATGTTCCTCGGATTAAATATTATGCTTTATGTATTTATCAGACTCCGTACTTGCCACGAGTAGCCTCGAAGTTTTGGGATACTTCTGATCCTGACAATGCTGCAGAATAGATACGACACTCACCCACCTTTCCATTCAACCACTCTCCACCAGTGCTACCAATACCATAAGTTCCAACTCTAAAGAAAGATGAGTTATTATTACCATTGCTTCCCATAGTAGTATTAGCTTCTAGTTGACCATTAACATAGATTTTAATGTCGTTTCCACTGTTACCATCATATGATCCTACTATATGATACCAAGTGTTAGTAGTTGCAGTAACACCACTGTTAGTATTAATACCACCTCCACCACCATTTCTTCCAACCCTAATAGTATTATTTGAAGCAAATGCAATTTGAGTATTAGATCCACCAATAGAACACACAGTTTGCCATGAACCTAAAGTAGAAATCTGTGCCCATGCTTCCATAGTAAATGGAGTAGTGGGACTTGCTGCTATTGGAGAAGAAGAAGTTTCTATCTTATCATTTGTTCCATCAAACTCAAAGTATCCAGAATTATTATATACAGCTCCGTCGATTGTACCATTGAGAAGGTTACTTGAGAGGTTCTTGACTTTGGTTGGTGGTGTAATAGCAGTTCCATATGTTGTGATAAGTCTACCAGCAGAAGATGCTTCTTCTAGTTGAGGTCCCCAAACATAAATCACATCACCTGAAACTGGAAGTCCACTATTGATGTTAGACTGGTATTGTGGTTCAAATCCTATGTTCACATTTGTTTCATCACTTCCACCAATTGTTTTTGTAAAGGTAATTCTCTTCCATGATCCATCAGCAGGAATAGTTGAATTAGCATTTGTAGAATATGGAGCACCACCTATTCTGAATTGAAGTACCTGACCTGCCATATTAGTTCCTGCCTTCACCCACATACTCATTGTATATGTTTTGTTTGCAGTTAAAGTACCTTGGTGATAAAAATATGGATCAGTACCAGTAAATTCCCATTTTGTAGCAGTGTATGATCCATCTGGTGCTGATACTTCTTTAGTATTCTTTGTAATTATTGATGCAGCAGGACCAGCACCACTCCAACCAACACCTGGTTCAAATGATTTTGGAAATAAATTCTCAGTACGATCATAAGTCGCTCTGTTTGAGAAGTCATAATTCAGAACTGCGTCACTACCATATACAATTTTAGTACCAATCTTGGGTGCTGTGTCAGGTGCTTCATTGATATACCGAGACTTAGTAGCATTATAATTTTGTTTAACTTCTGTGGGATCTAAAGCTTTAGGATAAAATCTAAACTGTGAAATATCACCATCCATATATTCTCTGGTGTCACCACCACCAGATCCAGAACCATCCTCATCTTTTCCTACATTGGTAGAAGGAAATAATCTATTTGTACCCCATACAATTCTTATTGCACCACCAGCTCCATTTGCTGCTCCATTATCACCATCATCTTCGTTACCAGTTCCTCCACCACCGTATCCTTTCTCTTGAATGCTAGTCTGTGGATTATCAGATGTTCCACCAGATCCTGCATAACCTCTCGATTGCTGAACATCAAATGCACTTGTTCCACTTGCAGATACGCCAGCAGCTCCACTAACACCCTCTCCATAGATACCGACTCCACCACCACCTTCTGTAGGCAAATAATTTCCTGTGCTGTTTAAACCACCAGCACCTCCGCCACCTCCACCTGATCCAGCGGTTGCATTACTATTAGATCCATCACTACCACTACCACCATTACCAGAATATCCACCAGCTCCTCCGCCACCACCACATTGGTGACCACTTTGTCCACGACCACCACGACCGCCGTTGCCACCGCCACCGCCGTATGTTCCTGAATAATTTGTTCCACCATTGTTAACAACAACAGGATTATTATATTCTCCTTTACCACCGCCACCTGCTCTAAAAATAATAGTTCCACTATGACTACCTGTTCTAATAACAGTATCTCCTCCAGCAGTAGCAGTATCATTATTAGGAGGTGGACTACCACCTTGACCACCAGCACCAACAGTTACGTACAAGCTTGTTTCTCCACTGACATCAAGATTATTGATCCAACTCAAGGCACCACCGCCTCCGCCTCCTCCAGAGACACCATTTTGCTGAACAGTTGATGCAGATCCACCACCTCCACCACCAACACCAACAACTGATACTGATGTTAGATTAGAAACAGTAAATACATACTGACCAGGAGTTGTAATCTCTGCTTCTCCTGCTGCAACACCTAGACTTTCTGTGGATGATCCAAGTACAAAAGGTGAAGTTAGTTCTAAACTTTTAATTGCATCAAAACTTGCTATGGTTTCGTCAACTATTTCTCCATCTACATACAGTCTTGTTTCACTACGTATAGCACTCATTGTACCAACAACATGATACCATTGACCTGTCTGAACAAGATCAGTAGAATCTACTTCATGAATACTATGACTTTGTACATATGTAAACATTTCAAATTTACCACTTGTACCTACACGTAATCCAGCTCCAGAAGCACCAGGTGATTGATCCCAAATATATCCTTTGGAACTACCTAGACTGGGTAAACTATCGAACCTAACCCATGTTTCAAAAGAAGCTTCTGTCAGACCACCAATATCAAATAGATAACTTTCAAGTCGTTTTCCATTTCCAACCTCCCAATGAGCTACTGGAGTCGATACATGTGATGGAGTTCCCTGAGCAAAGAAGGAATAATAATCATCAGATTTTGCGTTACTATACCAAGTAGTATTTCCAAATTTACTTTCAGGTAATAAATTTATTTCCATAAAATCCAGCACTCTAACAGCAGGAGCACTTACACCTAAGTTTAAATTAAATCCATCTAGAGTGTGCATAAAACTATCAGCACTATCCATCTGTCTCTTTTTGTTAGAGACTGGAGTAGCAAGATCATCAAAGACAATCTTACTAGCATTAAAAGGATATGTAATTAAATCACTACTATCATTCCTAACAGAACCATCAGATAATCTTCCAATTTTATTTTCTGCATTTGCAACAATTGTATAGTCTATGTTTCCAGCACTATTGCCAGGATCATATTCAAAACTACCTAAACCGTTACCAGATGTACTTACTTTACCAAAGAAATATCTATCTGGTTCTCC
The DNA here is from genome assembly GCA_047286285.1 of Synechococcus sp. GTDB lineage: Bacteria > Cyanobacteriota > Cyanobacteriia > PCC-6307 > Cyanobiaceae > Synechococcus_C. The sequence continues at coordinate 12,428 of JBJBBP010000001.1, forward strand.
TGCTATAGAGCTGATTTGTTGATCTCTAAACAAAACATAATAAAACGATGGGTCAGCATCTAAACTAGCATTACCTAAAGTGTTATTACCTTTACTAATTTGTCTTCTAAAAACTAAAGTGCCATCTTTAGAATACTTTGATACGAAAATATTAGCATTATTAAGAGCAAAAGGTCCTTCATTCTCTACAGATAAAACCACAGTCTGTTGCGTATCAGTATCTGATTTGACATCAAATGGAACCATATTAGGAGCACTGTCAAGAGCTGTATGGTGATCTGTATGGTTCTCACGTTGCCATAATATATTTCCCTCAGGACTATACTTAACTAAGAATTCTCCTACTCCATTATCTACAGGAACAACACCATCAATACTACCAACAACATAGATTAAATTATTGCCATCAATATAACAAGCAGTGCATCTTACAAATGCAGGTGAAATATCATCATTACTATTTCCACCTCTACCAGATATATTTCTCTCTAAAGTTCTATCCCATAAAATTTCTCCTGTTGCTGTATCAATCTTTACGATGTAACCTTTGTCTGCACTATCATCTTCTAGATATCCAACAGCAATTAATTGACCTTTACTATTAATAGAGATTTTTTCTAACTTAACATCTCTACCTAACATAAAAGATGCCTGACCCCATTGAGGATTACCATAAGAATCATACTTTTCTACATATGCTAGAGCTTTATCTGAATTTGTGCCAGTATCTTTGACAGTACCACAAGCATAATAATTTGTTCCATCAGAACATACACCTGTATACTCTACGTTAGATGTTTGTGAAGTGGATTGCCAATCAAGATTACCATCATGTGAATACTTAGCTATCCATGGAACTCCTCTAAGTCCAACTTTACCAACCACCACTAAACTAGGTGTCGCAGTATCACCATCAATAAGTTCCATAGCACGTAAGGTTACCCTTGTGGAGTTAGCACCATAAGTGTGTTCAACGTGTATTGAACTTTGTAGTGTTGACGTTGGAACTGAAGGATTATTATCTACATCTGGATCATAATCTCTCCTCTCAACCCATCCAATATTTTTATTATCACTTACTTTTGATGCTGTACCAGCAATAAAATATTCTGTTCCATAAGAAGAATATCTTATTTCGTCTGGTTGAAAGACATCAAGATCAGATGCACTTTTATCAACTGTTTTAAAAAAGTTTGTTACAACATCTGCTCCAGAGGAACCTAAAAGAAATAGATTCCGAGGAGGACTACTAAAACTCTGTGGCATTTGTTTCTCCTCTTAACTGAAGTCAGTGTTTCCTTGACCGTATACTCTAATTACACCACCACTATCCTTAACAATTAAGAATGTGAGAATGTCTGTATTGGATGTGGCAATAGGTGGAGAACCACCAGACCATCTAACACCAGTTGGAACATTATTTCCATCCACAGTACAGTCATCACCATATGTAGACGCTGTGCTGGCATCAATAATTAATGTGATGGTTAGAGATTGTCCATTAGCAAGTGTGGTTCCATCTGGATCTGCTGTACTAAACGCCCAAGTATTAATTGCAGAGTTTGCAGTAGTAGTTTCACCACAAATAGTATTTGCAGCTGCAGTTATAACAGTTAAGGTATTAGAACTCAATGAGAATCCAGTTGCCATACTACTAAATGTTTTTTCAATAACACGACCACCAAGAACAGCAGCACCATCAGTCTGAAGTGCAGGTTGACCAGTAGCACCTACGAGAACACCAACAGATGTTAATGAAGAGTTAACAACACCATCACCAAGGGTTGTTCCACTTAATATTAATTGGTTTCCAATTGCAAATTCTTTTCCGTTAGCAAGTTCTAAATTCTCAGTTGATACAAAATATTTTTTAGTTCTACTATGATCATAAAGGAATGTCTTATCTCCTGAACCACCAAGAGATACTGGAGTTCCTTTTAATATAATACCACCACCATCAGCTGCAGTATCAGTAGGACCACTAACGATGAATGTCTCTTCTGCAAGAGAGGTTGAAACAGCGTTTGATAATACAGCAATTTTAGTTTGAGGGTTTAGAGATACAATAGTAGTTCCTGCAGGTACAGCACCTCCTGCTGAACTAATTTGCATACCTTCAATAATACCACTAATAGGAGTAATGTTACTGATAGTAGTATTACCATTGTTCACAGTAGCGGTAATGGTTAAGTTTACAACTGCTGCCAACTCAATATTTTTATCATCAACCGTAAGTGTTGTACTGTTAATACTAACAACAGATCCATCAACACGAAGATCACCAATAATTCTTGCGTTACCATCAACTGTTAAATCATTTGGTGTAGTAACATTGAAGGAAGAATCTCCTCTAATCCATGCTCCAGTACCAGATCCAATAACAAGTTGTCTATCCCCAGAAGAATTTGGAGTAACATAAGTTGTACTGAGAGAGTTTTCTGTATCTGCAGGTCCGATAAGAACATTACCAACACCTGTTACTGCGTGTCCAGAGAAGTGTCCAATACAAACGTTATATCCACTGCCAGGATTATTTTCTAAAGAACTAACACCAATAGCAATATTTCCAGATCCTGTATCGTTAATTAGAAGAGCATCCTTACCAATACCAATGTTGTTATTTCCGTTATCATTATCTCGTAGTGCATTATAACCGAGTGCAGTATTGGCAGCACCTGCTACGTTACTGATAAGAGCTGAGTATCCTGCTGCAGTGTTTTGAGATCCTGCTTGGTTAGCAGAAAGAGCAGCGTAGCCAAGAGCAGTGTTTGAAGAAACTGCACTACCACCTCTACCAACTGTCATAGAAGCTGCATCAGTTCCTCTGATTGTAATATCATGATTATCAAAGTTGGGAGCACCTTCTATAAGTAGTGTATCAGTACTAGCATTACCTAGTGTGACATTACCATCAACTTGTAGATCATGTCGAATGGTTGTAGTTCCAGTTGTAGCACCCATAGTGATGTCAGTGGCATCTCCACCAAAATCAATATCCAATGCAGATGTATTAATAAGATCAAATGCATTACTTGAGGTAAGAATACTGTCAACAATAACTGGGTTGGTATCAAACATCAACTTACCAGATCCAGACTTATCCTGAATCTTACCAGACAACTGAGTTGATGTTGTTAAAGCAAACTGTCCTAAATGATAGGTATTATATGCAACCTTAGCACCAGAACCACCACCATTATCAAAGTTTACCTGAACAGCACCACCAGCATCAGAAGCATTTAATGTAATAGAACTGTTGACAGTTAATGTTTTTAGATCTGCCATATCAAATGTGGAGGCAGATGTTGCAGCGATTGCTAATCCATTGTAAGTTGTTGCAGAAGCAGAACCCAGAATTGGGTTAGTCATCGTTGGAGATGTTAGAGTCTTATTGGTAAGAGTCTGTGTATCATCTTCTGTTACAAATCTCTTTGCAACTGATCCATCATAAGATCTCCAGTATGTACCAGCTTCATACCATTCAATTCTATTGAAACTTAAGACTCCACCTGTGCCATCAGTAGTTCTATTGACCTGAATACCTCCGTCAGTACCAGTAAGACCATTTCCTTTTCTAAGTTCAATAACATTATCTTCTACAACTAAAGTTGTAGTCTCTAAAATTGTTTGAGTACCCTGTACAAGTAAGTCACCGTCAATTGTTACAGTGTTTCCATCATCAGTAATACTACCATTTGCAAACTGACCATTAGCATCATCCCATACAGGAATTCTGTTATCAATTAAGTTGTTAGCGTTCTTAATTGAGAAATTATTACTACTAAAGACAAGACCCTCTCCTGCACCAAATGATGCACCAGTATCACTGTTTAGAGAATCAATTTCAATCTCAATTGTTCCATCGTTAAGAGTGGTTTGAGTAATTGTAGTAGCACCTGATTGTTTAAATCTAAAATTACCTGATGCTAATGCTTCTACACCAGAAGCAAGTTGAGTTATAGTATTGGTGTCTGTACTATCAATTTCAATTGTACTTCCACTTTGAGATACTTGTACGTTTCCACCAAGAGCATTTCCACCAGTGACAGTAACATCTCCAGATACAAATGATCCAGATGCACCACCTTTTAATCTTGTAATTGTATCAACAGAAGCAATTGTTATAGTAGGATCATTATTAACATCTAGACCTTGAGTGATTGTTACCTCACTTCCTTCAAGGAAAGTAAAATTACCAGCAGAAAAAACTTGTCCTGTCCCACCTCTTAATTGAGTAATGGTATCATCATTTGCAGTATTAATATTAATTGTTTTACTTGCACTATCCTGAGTAACAGTAGCTCCTCCTGATCCAGAGATAGTCATCGCACCAGATTGTGCAGTTCCACCAACTGCTGACTGAAGAGTAGTAACAGTGTCAGCATCTACAACAGTTCCAGATAAAGTAATAACTTCATTGGATCTATCAATTGTTAATGCTAAAGCTTTAGATCCTGATGGAATAGTTTGTGGTGCGGAAACTGCTAGTTTAACTTCTTCTGATCCTGTGCCAGATCCACCTGCCGTTAATCTAATAATTTTTTGAGTAGCTACGCTACCATCATCAGCTGTAAATGCATATGTTGTATTAGTATCTGGAGTATTATAACTGTCACCTAAAGATACGATGGTTCCATTCAAACTAATAGAAGAACTTACTAACGATGAGTTAGCAATATTGGATATTGTATTAAGACTTGCATCAACAATACATGTCTCAAGTGTTTTATTAGTTAAAGTCTGTGTTTGATCTAGATAAACATCACCAGGACTGTCCCAGAAGACGACTGTTCCATCGCTGGTCAGATACTTTCCCGCACCAGTATCTCCACTGACAATGATGCCATTGCCAGACAGGTCTAAATTGTCACCCGATACAATTTCTTCAATCTTCTTTGATACGGAGTTAACAATTAACGGAAAACGATCAGCCATTTACTTCCCAGTCGATACTAGTGCTCAGGTTTATTTATGACGTTAAGATATAATGATACTTCCCGACATGTCTAAATGATTTTGACAAACGTAATACAAAGTAGTTCCTGCCATACCAAATGTGAAAAGTAATACCTCACCTTCAATAGCTCCACCTCCCATACTACCACCATCATCCCAATTTTGTCCGTTAACCCAAGTAGGAAGTTGATCGCCAGTACCAGGAGTAAGTGCAGTCTTAAGTAGAAATGGATGAACATCGTATGGAGGACCACCAACGTATGTTCCTAAACTAACATTAAATTTGATTATATCATTAGCATTACAATTAAGTGTTGGGTTGGCAGCATTATCATGATTGGTTACTCTATCAGAACCATTAAAAATATATGCAGTGTTTCCAGAGTAAGTAACACTAACTGTTATTACTTGACCAGTTCCTGGTGCTGATCTATTAAGTGTTGAGACTCTAGGAAAAGTAAGACCACTAGTAGATCTAAGTCCTCTTGGTTCAGACATCAATCCTGTTACACCCTCTCTAGGATTTTTGGCATGTAGATATAAATTTGGACTATCTTTACTGCAACTAGGATCAGCAAATGTTCCAGCAGTATTTGTTACTTGTATTACGTCGATATCTCCTACCATGCCAGGATGCACAGCACACTGATACTTAAATGAACCTGCAGTATTAGGTGTCCATGACACTGTGTTGTTACCAGTAGAACCTTGACCAGTAGCAGGTGGTGTACTTACATTTGCACCACCAGCTGATACTCTGATATAAAATGGGTGAATAGTTGATACGTTACTCAAGTTAAAATTAACTGTGTCACCAACATATATTGTTACAGGTGCATTGTTACCAGATACAGAACCAAGTCTATCAGTTCCATTGAGTGTATACACCGATGCTGACGGTGCAGTTGTTGTTATGTTATAAGTTGTTGGTGTAGATGATGCACCACCAGGATTAGAATCAAAAGTCATATCACCAAAGATGCTATGATCTTTTAAATATTTTCTTGCAATCGAATTTGTAAATCTATCCTTACCAGTAGCTAGACATGCTAGTACACCTGCTACCTGTGGTGATGCCATGCTAGTTCCTTGGATAGGATAGTAAAAGTTTGTTGGTGCTCCACCATACTTATTGTCAGGAATTCCAGCACTATTGTATGCAGACAGAATATTATTTCCTGGTGCAAAGATATCAATATTAGGACCGAAGTTAGAGTAAGTAGATCTTCTGAAATCAGCATAGTTACTTAAAGCTCCAACACAAATTGCATTAGGAGAATTTCCTGGCGATGATCCTCTGTTATAAAAAACTGTTCCTAGTCCAGAAATAGTTACTGTATTATAGTAATCAGGATCACCATCAGAAACACAGTGAAAATCATTATTACCAGCTGCTGCAACAATTACAACACCATCTGAAATAGCATCTTCAATATCAGCGTTGGTAAATGCGTTATCTGCATTAAGTCTCATTTTGTTAGGTGCAAAACCAAAGTCCACTTCGATTCCACCCCAAGTCCAACCACTAGGATTAGGATTACTACTACTGTAAGTTACTCCTCTGTAATCTATTTGAATAATATCACTAAGATCAAGACTTTCTTTCTCTAAAATATCATCTAAGGAATAACCATAACTCCAACTATGATTTGTAATTGTTGGATTCTTTATACCAGTGGCAGGATTAATTGCTTTGTTCTGATGGAAAGCTCTTAAGTAATCAAAGATTAATAGATCTGGCACAGGTGTTCCCGTGTTTGCAAGATTACCAAGGACTTGCAAACTGTAGATATTTGCTTCTCTTGCCCATCCATAGTGTTGTCCTGCTACTGTTCCAGCAACGTGTGTGCCATGACTCTCAGTGTTAGTAGCATTATCAAAGTAATTTGAATATGGTGCAGCAGGTGTTGATTGACCATCATCATCAATTGATGTTACAAGACTATTAAGTTCAGTATACCAATCATAAGTTTTAAATCTTGTCGTACCTGTGCTAGGACTATCCCATTCACCACAGTCAATTGATACTGGATCATCACAGATCACTACATCAACATGCTTACCATCACTAAAAATATCTACAGCATCAATTGATTGTTCGTAAGATCCACCTTCACTAATAAGACCCCATTGGTTCTTAGCTCTCTGTACAGTATCACCAGCACAATGTAACTGTCCCCACTGCTTATTTTGATCGTTTAAACCACCTGAATTATATCCTTTCCAAAAACTTCCACTAGCATTGTATGTCGTATAGTTAGTAGTCTCTCTACCAATAGATATACCACGTTCTTCTGGTGGTAATTGTACATCCCAAACTCTAGGATCTTGACGTAATTTTTCTGCTTGCTCCTCATTCATCTTATAATGAGTGTTCCTACTCATAGGACGTTTCATTACTAGATGATAATCATTAGACTCCATCTCACTGTAAAACTGCTCTAGATCCTCATGTTTGTAGAGCGTTACGATGTAGATCTTATCTTCCATTTTAAGCCTCTAGTTTGAGATAGGTAAGAGTTACACCAACAACTGCTGTGGATCCACTTTGGTTTACAATTTTAGCGTATGTTGTTCCTGTTCCTCCCTCGTTATAACAAATAGTAGCAGGAGTAATAGCTTGTGTTTGAGCACCAGTAGTAATTACCTCAGAAAGAACACCAGAACCAGGTGTTGGATCAGTAAATTGAGATCTAGTAGCATCACTTGTCCTAGCAGATGTACTAGAATATAATGTTACCCATGCAGCATGTGTTGTTTGAATGCTCATCAACGCATATGATTTGGGAGTTGAGAAAGAAACATTAACATAAGATAGGTTTGCAATAGACCATGATCCTGACACTGTAGTTCTTGTTTGTAGTCCTCCAGAAGGAGGAAGAGATTTCCATTGACTAGTAGTGCCATCATATGTTAATACATCACCAGTCGTAACAGTTCCAAGAGTTACATCAGAAAGACCATTTATTCCTAGTGTAGTTAAATATCCTGCACTAGCGTGGTTACCCCAACCATATGCTGTATTCCAATTGGTAATATTGGTGCTGGAAATACCAGAAGCTGCAGATGCACCAAATACAGGATCAGTTTCTGACGTTAGATAACCAGAAAGATCAGGTGGAGTATAAGAAAAAACACCAGTAGCACTGGTGTATGAAAGAGATGGAGTTCCAGCAGAGTTAGTAGTAACACTAAAGAGAGTCGTGTCAGTAGCACTCGCTCCAGCACCAGCTGCTTGCCATGAAGATCCGTTCCACGAGTAAGTAATACCAGCTACCGTATAGGTATAAGATCCATTTGTTGGTTGTCCTGCAGTTGCAGGAAAATTGATTGCCATTTCTTAAGATGCTCCTTCCGTTGGTATTTATTAAGCGTCAGTTATAGCTAGGATTGCTGATTTAAAATCTTCAAAACTACTAGAGGCATTCAATGCTTCTTTTAATTTAGCAAGAGTTATAACATAACTTGTTGTTTGTGCAGATCCACCTGCATCATGTTGTGCAGTTTTAATGAAAGGTCCTTCATGATAAAGAGTATTATCTGACAAGAATAAGTGGCGAATCTTATACTCAGCAGATCCAATGTCATGTGCAGCATTAGTATCAGGAAGAATATGTGCCTTCATACTTACAGTTCCAGATGCACCAATGGTAGTTGCATCTGCCAATGGTGGAGATGCATCAACCCACTGAGAACTATCGGTATCTGTGTAGTATACTTTCAGACGACCAGTGTCACTTTCCCACCATAGATCACCAGCACTAGGAGATCCTGCAGGAATAGTATCAGAGATAGTTACGTTAGCACCACCCTGAGCACCGCCACCACCTTGTGCAGCAGCTGGTGCCCATGCAGAACCATTCCAAGTTAATACATCATTTGAACTAGGAGCAGTACTAGAGACATTACCAAGGTCACCAATCTCGGATCCTTCATCTAGTAATTGAACCCATGTACCACCATGTGCAAAGTATCCATGACCCTCAGCATGAACATGTGCAAACATACCATGATAGGTAGTTGCATTAACAGCATTAAGTGCAGTTAGATCAGCAAAGTTATTGGAATAAAAAATCTTTCCTGTAGTTGTAATATCAGTAGTAGTTGTTGCACCTCTACCTGTTACAGTAGCAAGAGTATCTGCCTCTGCTGTTAAATATCCTCCAGTGCTATGGTCACCCCAGTTGTAAGCGGTGTTCCAGTTAGTAATATTTGTTCCTGTAATACCACCAGCTGGTGATGCAGCGAATACAGGATCTGTTTCTGTGTATGAAGTTAAAAAATTAGGAGTCCAATTTTCCCAAGCAGCGTTAGCAACACTGTACTTTAGTAACTGTGCATCTTGTAGAGTTGTTATACTTACATCAGTATGAGAACTAATAGATCCTGTAGAAGTTAGATATCCAGCAGCACCATGATCTCCCCAACCATATGATGTGTCCCAATTTGTAATATGCGTTGATAGAATATTACTGGCAGGAGACGCACTAAAGATAGGATCAGTTTCAGATGAGGTAAACTGGAATCTACCTAACACCTTCCACGTTGTTCCATCCCATGTCCATGTTACACCACCAGAAGTATATGTGTCATTAATATTCGGTGATGCAGGAAAATCTAATGCCATTTCTAGACGATACTACTTTCTTTTGTATTTAGTTATCTATTGTAGTACCCTCTTGGGAACAGTAATCCAAAGTATGGTCTTCTACCTCTTAGGAAACCACGTTGAGGACGACGCTTCTGATATGGTTGATTGTTTTGAGGTCCAGAATAATCTAAGTTATTAATATCAAAGTTATTAGGTGTACCTGCCTCAGCAGTTACTCTATCAATAGAAGAAAAAACAGTTGCGATGAAAGCAGTTGCAGTATTTGGTTGCAACTTGGTTTCATCAAAACCATCTATAGGAGCAGCAGGTGCTTCCGAGAGTGTTATTAATGCCATCAGCTAATCCTTGCTAAGAACAACATACCAATTGTAGAATTATTATCTACACCATCAAGACCATTCTGTTGCGTTTGATATGAACCACGAATAATTTCATATGTTTCAGTTCCACCAACGGTTACAGTATCACCTGTTCTAAATTGTGTTAGACCAGGAGTTGTTGATACCTGTAGCATTACAAAATCATCTGGTAGATAATAAGGACATGGAACCATTCTCTCATTGATTGGCAAACCTTTAAATGGTTTGTAGTAATTTGCTTCTGATGCTACAGAATTTCCAAGGTGTTGATCATAAGCATTGTTTCTATAATACAGATACATGTCTTGATTCTCTCCACCTTCTGTTTCTATGTTACATTTATAACTACTTGTGGTGAATAGATTTGGATAGTCAGGATCTCTTAGGTAACCAAAGAAAGCCTCTCTGGCGATACTATTTTGACTAACTGGTTCTGCATTAGTTCCTACCTGTGTACTATAAGATCTCACAGGAGAACATGAACAATGATCTAACTCAATAGATCTTGTACCAGTACCATATATCATCATTGATCCATTGAAAACATAATCATAATCCCAAACATTAGTTCCAAATGTAGCACCTCTATAAATTGTAAAGGCACCGTAAGGTTGAACAATATTATTAATTGTTTGACAGAACTGAATGACAGCAAAGTCAGTGTCTTGTGGTGCTTGTGCTCTATACACCCTGATTTCTAAAGGATATGCTGTTGGAGTAGAGTTAGTACAATAATTAATAGATGGGAAAGAGTAATAACTGCTATTAGTAGAGGTAAGTGGATAAGCAAAAGAATTCATGTAATCCAATCCAAGTTTTCCTACAAACTCACCAGCATTAGAAGATCCAGAAGATGAACGAGTTCCAATTTTATTCAACCATTTATATCCACTTCCAGAATTGAATACCAATCTATTGTTCGCAGTAGTATCAAATCCAAATGAATAGTAAGTAGTTCCATATGTTTTAGAAGCATCATTGATATTTTTTAAGATAGCCCACCGACCATTGTTTGCTTTCTGAAAGAAATTAGAACCACCACCTACATTTGTTATACGAACAGAAGGTGTGCCATCATTACCATTACTATCATTAAATACCCCAAATACAATATCATTAGCAGGTGTTGCTCCACCAATCTGATCGCCAGGAATAGTAAAGACATCACTATCATTCCATCCAGTTCCCTTAGTTAAAATTTCAACGTTGTGTATACTTCCTCTATAAGAACTCTGTGTAGATGTATACCTATACACTCTAACTTTTAAGGCAGATCTACCACCACTTGCAGGAACTTCATAATCCCAGAAAGGACTATATTGAGAGGTATTGCTTTTGGCTTGTGGGGTTATATTAATTACACCCTTCATCCCAGAGTTAGTATCATTAGCGTAAATATATTTTCTTCCTGCTCCTACAGCTTCTGATGGAGAAAACAATTCCGCATCAGCAGGATTAGTAAACGATTGTCTATATCCATTAGTATTCCATACTATAGTGCCAGTATCAGATCCAGTTCCAGTGGGAGGAGTTGTATTGTAATCGGATTGATCTAACAATGAACCAACTCCGTTCCATCCATTTACAACATACTTATTAGCATCATAGTCATCGGTATCATAACAAAGATACATATTACCACTTCCAGCAGTATCTAAACTAATGTTTAGAACATCACCTAAAGGAATATTGATGGTACGGTTATTAAAAGAAGCATCATCAATATCCCTGAAACCATATACAGTACTAGATTTAGTAGCAATATTTGTCTGATACCCACCATCACTTAGAACAACATTAGTACCATTACCAGCGTCTGTAGCATTTGCTGCTAACTTAAAATAATTTTCATCAACAAGAATAACATAATAAACTGTATCTAATGTCAAACCTTCAACACCATAGTTTGCATTTGTTCCACCAGGAGCAAAATGAACTGCTTGACCTTGAGTAAATCCATGTTGGTCAATTCTAATCTGATTTGGATATGTACTATCAGTACTAGAATACCAATAATAATATTGCTGGGATGGAACCGACCTCAAGAGTCTGTAAGCAGATGTACCATCTGCTGTTGCAATATAATAATGTGTTTTAGTAGTATACCAAACTGCAGGACCACCTGTGTTTCTCCATGACTCATCAAAACCAGTAACACCAGCTGGACTGATCATTGCTTGAGGAACACCAGTTGAAGCACTACCACCATGAAATCCTAGGTTAGCAAATACAGTCTCCAACGCATCCATCACGTCAGATTCAGTCCAACCAGTGTTGCCGTTATTGACATCAACGACTGACTTTAAAATTGCCATCTTTGTTATTCTCCTATTTGTAGTGCTGTTAGAGTGACTGTAATTGCAGTTGACGATCCACTTCTGTTAGTGACCGATAAGTAAATGGTGTCCGTTCTTGGACTATCATTATTAAATCCCATAATGCCTGGTGAAATCAAAATAGATTCTGCACCAGAAGTTCTCACTTCAGAAATAACACCACTGCCTGGTGTAGGATCTTCTCCCTCACTTCTCGTAGCATCAGCATCTCTTGATGCATCATCTACATAAACTCTTACCCATGCTTCTGCAGAAGTAGTGATCTTAAATAATGAGTAGGCTTTGTATCCTGTAATATTTAGTTCAGCAGTTACGTCATCAGCAAGTGATGCTGTAGATCCCTGTAAATCTTGAATTGATGGGACAGTAGAACCACCTGTAGCAGTTAGGACACCGTTACCATCAATAGAAAGACCAGAACCAACCTTGATACCACCAAGTGTTCCTGCAGATGCAGTAGGTAATGTATATGCTCCAGCATTAGCACTCAATACACCATCAACATCAATGCTTAAATTAGCACCAACTTTAATACCACCAAGTGTTCCTGCTGCAGCAGTAGGAAGTGTGTATGCTGATGGAATAGATGGTTTGTTAAGAATCTGTGCTTGTCCTGATGTGGCATCCCAATCAGATTGAACTGGTGCTGTGCTACCAAGAGTAATTCTGCTGTTAGCAGCATCCCAAGCTACTGTTGTGTCACCGCTACCAATAATTTCAATAGTATCATCATTGCCCTCAGCATCACTAAGAGTAATAATCGCTTGGTTACTTGTATTATTTGATCCTGTTAAATCATAGGTGCTTCCACCACCGCCTCCTCCAGCCGCGGCTGCTGTAGCACTAATAGAGTTGTTAGCATCATCATATGTAAATGTGATGTTTGTATGTGTACCATTAGCAAACATCGTAGCGATAGCATCTTGTGCTTTCTCATCAGTGTAAAACTGAGAAGAAATATTAGGTGCTCTAAATGTAATTGTGTTGGCGTCTGTATTTTCTACAACCAATCCGTCAGCACCAGCAAAAGTAATATCATCTGTAACACCTTCACTATCAGTTAGTCTGAATGTGGCATTAGAACCTGCAGCTGCCTCAGAAGAGATGCCATATGTGGTATCAGTTACATCATTAGTGAGTGTAAGTTCATTATTAGATTTGATAATAGATAGTCCAGTTCCTGCTGTAAGGATAATGTCACTGGTAACACCTTGAGAATCTGATAATCTTAAAATTTTCTTGGCATCATTAGATCCAGGATCATCAACTGCAGTAATAGAATATGTTAACTGAACATTAGCAAGTAGTGTATCAAAATCTGATGTTGTAGAACTATTAGTAGTAACAAGTCTCTGACTAGTCCAACTTACAGCGTTGGAAAAGTACATGGCATTTGTTGCCTGAGAGTATGCAAAGGCACCCTCATTAATATTTGCGCCAGGAAAGAATGCTACGCTGGCATATACATTTTCAAATGGATCACCAACAGGAGATGCATCAACCCACTGGTTTGTATCAACGTCAGCATAATAAATTTTGAGTGATCCTTCATCAGATTTCCACCACATATCTCCTGCCGATGGAGAAGGAGGAGGATTGTCACCAACAGATGCTTTTGCAGTAAGGTTAGGTGAAGCGTTTACCCACTCACTACCATTATATTTTAAAACATCCTGATTAGAAGGAGTAGTAATTGAAACATTAGTTAGATCACGAAGTGCTCCATATGATGTTAAGTAACCAGCATCATTTGTAAGGTCAGATGCTGCAGTTGGTAAGTTGTTGTAAGTAGTTCCGTCGTTAGTAAACTCCCACTTATCGGAAACTTCATTCCAACGAATACTCACATCAGCATCACTACCTCTATCATTCCTAATGACTGCATTTAATCCACCAGATGCTTGGTTCTCATTGATAACAATCTCATTGTTTGTTACGTTTAGAGTAGTAACATTATTTTGTGTGGTTGTACCAAGAACACTTAAGTTTCCACTGACAGTTACGTTAAGGAATGTACATGGTGTGTTTGTAGAAGCACCTCTACCAGTTACACTAGCTAGTGTATCAGTCTCTGTGTAAGAACTAATGTAAGTAGGTGTAAAGTTTATCCAGTTTGTACCGTTATATTTTAATAACTGATCGTTTTGTGCACCAGTAATAACAACATCACTCAATGATCCAACAGAGGATGAAGAAAGATCAGTTAAATATCCAGCAACACCATGATCTCCCCAAGTATATGCAGTATTCCAATTAGATACCAACTGAGTTGTCACACCAGCAGCTGCTGATGCTTGAAAAAGAGGATCAGTTTCAGTATATGACGTTAGATAACCTTCTGTAGCGTGGTTACCCCAACCATATGCAGTGTCCCAATTAGTTTTATTTTGTAAAGTAATACTACCAGCAGGAGAAGCAGAAAAAACTGGGTCAGTCTCAGTATATGATGTTAAATATCCTGCACTAGCGTGGTTACCCCAACCATATGCTGTATCCCAATTAGTAATCTTAGCTGTAGTAACACCAGCAGCATCACCAAGTGATGTTAAGTATCCTGCTTGTGCATGATCACCCCAACCATATGCAGTATCGTAGTTAGAAAGATCTGGAGGAGTATATGTAAACTCTCCATTAGCAGCATTAAATTCTAAATTTGGAGTACCTGCAGCATTTACAGTAAGACTTGTTAAAGGAGGTACTGTTGGTTTGTTTAAAATAACTGCAACACCACTGGATGCATTCCAGTCAGAGTTTATCTGTGCTGCAGGTATTGTTGGTTTATTTAAAAGAGTATTATAATCGCCGTCAAAAGGAGTAGTCCAAGCAATAGAAGATCCAGTGGAAGTTAGCACCATACCAGAGGATCCAGATATCCCTGCTGCTTGAATGGGTTTACCAGCAGGAATATTGAGACCTTCTTTAAGATTTATCGGTGCATTGTCACCGTAATTAGCAATTTCATTTGCAAGGAGTTTTGACATACTTCTAGTCCTGTGGACAATTACACTAAGCTAGAAGTATTTATCAAAGGTTAATCGGTCAAGCCAGGTTTAGTATCTGAAAATGTGATTACGTCATCTGACATTGCGGATGGAAATGGAACAATGTTATCCAAAGCGTCCAAATCTTTTCCTGGTTTTGTACTGATAACTAAATCTGATAGATCAATATTGCCAGTGATTGGACTGGAAATTTTATCATAGTATTCTTCTGTGTTATCAGAGAAACGAATGATGTTTGAAACTTTAGTTTTCAACTCACGAACTGAGTTGAGTGTATCAAACAATTCTGTTAGGAATTCGTCTTCGCCTTCTGCTAGAGCAGCAATTAATGCCTGACGCATTGCAGATTCTGCTTTTTCTAGTTGTGATTTAACGCTCATGATTCTAAGTAAGGTGATGTAATTGTGTCTGATTTTCTAGGATATGCTGTCACTTCTGGATCTGGATCTAACCACTTGGTATACTGGAAATCTTCCATAGCATAATCAAGTTGGATTCCATTGTCTAGAAGATACATGTCATTGTAACGTCCACTCCAATTATTGTATTTTTGGATGCGGTAATCTGGCATACCGTTGATCTCTAGTGTACCACATTTGACGTAGCGATACGGATAACGTTCAAGGATTACTTCTGGTTTAGTCATGATGCATCATCGTGATTGTTATAAGTATTATACCACTCATCATCACTCATGTGCTCGGTCTCAGGTGCCAGTTCTTTAGCTGGCACAGCAGCGACTGCTCTACCATCAGGTCTCCTAATCATAAATTTTTCTCCTGCCTCAATTCTATCCATGTAAGAATCAAAGTCTTTTTCAAATTCTTCTAGTGATACTTCAATCATACTTGACAACAAATTTTCTCTTTTTGCATATGTTTGATGGATTCTTTACATCCACCTAAATGAATATCATCTAATACAAGTTGTGGAAAGGTAGAACCCTCTCCAAATTTTTCGTAAAATTCCTCTCTAGTGTAATCTTCATCTAATTGATACACAATATGATTTAACCCTTCATGCTCCATAACTTTTATAAGTTTGGTGCAATAGGGACAACCTGTTTTAGAGTAAATTGTTATCATGCTTTTAGATTCTTAAAGTCTTCTTCAAAAATTGCCAGACCTGCATCTGTCAACACATGATTATACATCTTATCAAATACTTTAGTAGGCAGAGTAGCTACAGAAGCACCGTATAAGAAACAGCGAGATACATGATGTACGTCACGCAAACTAGCAGCAAGAACTTTTGTTTCCTGTGCCTGAGTGCAGTACAAATCAGAGATACCACGTACCAATTCAACACCACTGAATGAATTGTCATTAAGACGACCCACAAATGGTGAGATATATGTTGCTCCTGCCATTGCTGCCATCGCTGCCTGTGCAACAGAGAAACAAAGAGTTACGTTAGTTTGAATGCCATCACCAGTTAGTTCTTTACAAGCAATAAGACCTTCTCTAGTAAGAGGAAGTTTGATTGTAATCTCAGATCCAATAGCAATGTATTGTTGAGCATTCTCAATCATTTCACTAGCGGTATTTCCATTAACCTCTGCTGAAATACTTTCAAAATTAAACTCTTTAGAGAGCAAAGAAATAAAATCAAAGTAACTTACACCAGACTTACGAACTAGTGTAGGGTTAGTGGTGATACCAGAAATTAGACCAGTCTCATACCTGTCTTTAATCTCAGAATAATCAGCTGTGTCTAGAAAAATTTGCATGATGTTAAGTATATAGTCTAAGGACTTTTTCTAAATTATAATGTAATTAGTAGTTAATGTCAACTACTGTTCAATATCCCAATGCCACTTAATATCTTTGATGTAATCAAATGTATCATGCATATATGTTCTATCATTGGTGTCATACTTTCTCTCACATAAAAAGTTTCTCAACTTTTCTAGTGTTTCAAAAGTTCCTTGATGAACATGATGTTCATTGTACAAACGATACTTCATTTTAAGTGTTGTTTTAAGTATTTAATGTCGCTGAGAGGACTTGAACCTCCACGGATAAATCCACTGGAACCTAAACCCAGCGCGTCTACCAATTCCGCCACAACGACAAGGCGACTCAAGTAGGATTTGAACCTACGACCGACTGCTTAGAAGGCAGTTGCTCTATCCGCTGAGCTATTGAGTCAGTGCCAAACGTTGTCCGATCCACCAAGGTAGGACTTGAACTGTGTAGATAGATTATACATGATTTGATGGATATTGTCTAGTTCTCTACTACCATTGTCATCTCCAAGGATTAAATTTTCTTTTACTAGTTGAGCAATCATTTTATCTTGCTGAGATTTTGAGTATGGTGCGTATCCAAACCACGGATCTTCATCCAAATACTCAGGTGCAGGGATTCCAGTAAAAGGTTTGTTAATCATGACTGCCAGTGGTAATGATAGAAATTTCCATTGTTACTACACATGGGATCTTGTGATGCGACACGGTATCTTAGCATACGTTGACCCTTAAAATCTGTTCTGTCACCAATAATACTGTAAGCTTCCAGAAGTTTGTCTGTGTTCTTCAGTTTATCAATAACATGTGGTTTTGCTGCTGGACGACGGTAAAAGAAACCTTCGTATTGACCAGGTGCATACACTACATTAGCAACTGAGTTAGGAAATCTAGGAGATTTGACCCTATTCAAGATAGAAACTGCAACACAGTATTCATCCATCGTATTGGGTGCTGCCTCCACCTGTACTGCTCTTGCAAGATGGTCATAATCAGCAGGCGTCAACGCCAGAATCAGTTCCAAAATCAAAATAGTCTTTCCTATAGTAACGACCGAGGATGTTAGAATTATAGTAGGCAGGGGTGCCGTCTGTCAAGGCTTTTGTTAAAACGTCATGAAGAAAAAGTTGCCTTGTCTCTTCGTAGTTTACCTTACCAGTGGTTGGATGTAAAGAAAGTATCTCTCTTGAGAAGGATTCCTTTCCTAATAGTTTGATATCGTCCTTGAGTTCGGGACAAGATCCATAGTATCTTTTCCAATCACTCTCAGATGTAACTCTTCTCTTACCACCCTTAGGTTTTCTTTTTTGCCAGAAGTATTTGCGTCCAATGTATTGTTTACCTGACTCCTTATTAGTAATCCTGTAGACAAAACCGAACACGTTGCCAATATCCTGAGATAAAAAAGGGGATCCTTTAAAAATCCAAGGATTTTCATAGTCAGCCACTGTCCCATATATGTACTAAAAATTATTTAGGGTTCGTCAAACAATACTTCGTTAATGTAGTCATCTGCCCACTTTTCTCCAAAATATTTTTCTAAAATTTTTCTAGTTTTATCGTTCTTTTTCTGTTTTTCGCAGTAATTTATCTGTCCTTCGTATCTCTCGTCTGCTCTGTTGTAATTCATAGTTGATTTCCACACAGCACCAACAAATACATCAAGATATTCATTAACTACATGACAAAATTTATCAATTTCCTCACTATCATCTAGTCTTGCAAACTTACTGTAAGGTGAAAATATTGTACCCCACGTAGGAATCTCTCTATTGTGTCTAAAACTGTAGTATCTGGCAATATCCTCAACATCTTCGTAAATTGGATGATCTATGCCATCAACAGGAGAGATGTCTGTAATAGCAGCAGTAACAATCTTCTGATTAGCTACGATATCAGCACCAAAAATAGGCAAATCAAACTCAGGATCTGGATACCAGATACAATGCAGGATATCCAGAGGTCCTAGACTAGCAATTTCCATATGTACCTTGCGTAATCCAGTACACATGTGCATGTCATTCTCAATGACTAGGTTACCATCTTCAGTTTCTTTGTAGACCTCCTTAAATTTATCCTTAACATCCAATTCTTCTACATTAGGTAGAGTTTTCTGGTGCTCACGAATAATATTGGCTAGGTCATTAATTATTTGTCTTGCCATTTTTATGCATAACTGAAAAAGAATTCTTTGATTAGAGTTTGTGACTCATTTTTACCAAATCTACTAGACAAATATCCAGAAATAGGGTCAAGTCTTATCATATACCTATCAAAGTCAACATACTGTGTGGTATCAGTTCCAATTGGTTGATGCTCATTCAGCATATTTTTGTAATATTGTAGATATTTTTCAAATAAAGGTAGGTGTTCATCTACCTCATCAGGTTTACAATATCTAACGACTAAATTGTCAGAAAAATGATTACCTGCTTCAAAAAACCTGTACTTACCTTCTACTTTAGGTAGATCTGGTGTGTAAAACAAGTATTTTTCTACAGGATGTTGGAAATCAAACACAATGACAACTCTCTTGTCACTCATGCCCATGAGATCCATACCAAAACAGGGTAAATTAGATCCTGTTCTAGGATATAGAATGTTATTATAGATGCTGCAAGATTTGTTATCCCAGATTTCAACTTGTCTTGACTTAATTAGGTGTTCACCTGAGTACAAATCAGCAGTCAAGTTTACATCTTTATCGTTAGTCCATTTAGCATGTCTGCTAACAAATTTCATATCAGGAAAAATCTTAGCAATGGATGCCTTATAATTTTTCCAAAGATTCATAATTTACCTATGCCTTTTGAAAAATTCTTTCATTGAGGTTTGATAACCAGATTCACGATAGGGAGGTTCCTTGATCCCCACTACCTTTTTGTAGTCCTGATGCATCGCTCCCAAAAGCCATGCTTGACTCAGACTCTTCGGTCCTTCTTTCAACAATCGGGTTTGAAATTTGGATAGACCAGCCTTCCTCGCCAAATACTCCTCTCTCCACTCTATGTGGTGTGATTTGTCTGTCATTTTCCTCCCAGAATTCATGTAGTTTTTTGGTTTCTAAGTCAACACCTGCCATGGTTTGCAGAACTTTACCATCCCAGTACCATTTTTCTATGTATGAAAAAAGATATTTAAGGATGGTGTTCCAAGGTGGTTTCTGTTTGCTGATCCACCTCTTTATCTTCTGTAAAGTTGTTTCTTTTTCCTTGTCAAAGACAATTTCAAAGTTATAACTGAAACCCTGCGAAGGTGTCTTTTTTGACATCCTGTTTAATGCTCCCGATTAGGTAAGACTCAACCTCTGTCTCCTGTGGAGCTACTTGCATACCCTTAGAGGATAACCAATGTGCTGTCCATGGAAGAGGATTGTTGCTGATAGGAGTGTCAAAGATTGCATTGAGTCCGATAGACTTCAAGCGACGATTAGCAGTCCATTCAACATACTTCTGTAGTAATTTATCATTCAAACCAATGATAGATCCATCTTTGAACAGATACTCTGCCCATAGATTCTCTTCTTCCACAGCTTGACGGAACATGTTGTAAACATTTTCTTCTTCTTCCTTAGCAATCTGCCTCATTTCTGGATCATCATCCTTTTTCCAGTTGTTAAGGATGTTCTGAGTGACAGTCATGTGCTGTGATTCATCTCTCGCAATAAGACCAATGATCTTAGCAGATCCTTCAAGGAGTTTAAGTTCACCAAAAGCGAAGGAACAAGCGAAGGATACGTAGAATCTGATTCCTTCAAGGATGTAGACATTTGCAACTGCTCTATATAAATTTCGTTTTAGATCATGGATCTCCCACTTTGCAGTTGGAGAATCTTTCCATCCATCACGCCACATATTTCCTGTGCCATACTGTTGAGCAATATTAATAAAGTCGTCGTATGCCTTGGTAACTGATTGTGCTCTCTGGAGGATCTTCTCGTCGTCTAGAATGTGGTCAAAAACATCAGAAGGATCAGCATATACATTCTTGATAATGTGAGTGTATGAGCGACTATGGATCATCTCCATGGTCTGCCAGATATTCATACATCCTTCTAACTCAGGTAGACTGCAATAAGGCATGAAAGCCATGCCAGGACCACGACCTTGTACGGAGTCCAAGAGGATCTGATACTTGAGATTGCTAGTAAATATGTGTTTTTGTGCATTATTTAAAGTCTGATAGTCAGCGCGATCTTTCTGTAGAGATACCTCCTCAGGTCTCCAGAAAAAACCAAGTTGATTCTGTGTCAACTTATCAAAGATAGGATACCTAAACTTATCATATCTTTGTACTCCTAGAGGAGGACCGAAGAACATTGTTTGTTTGGTAGTATCAACAACATCAGTGTTGAATACTGTCATGCCTTCTACGCTAGTCATGGGTTCGTTGTTAGTTCTAAATTTTGCAACTGTCACAGTCTTCCTCCTCTGTTTCTAAAATGTCTGTTAATAAATCTTCAATACTTTGTTTCTTTTCTTCAGTCAGTTCAGGTTCTTCTCCTTTCTGATCGTATGTGTTCTGGTAGTAGGAAGTCTTCCATCCATACTTATACGTTTTAAGAAGGTCACCTGCCATTTCTGAAACAGGAACTTCATTATTAGCATAATTTTCTGGGTTGTAGCTCCAGTTGCCAGAAATTGCTTGGTCAAAGAACTTCTGCATCGCTGCTACAATTTTAATATATCCATCATTATTTTTCATGTCCCAAAGAAGAGTGTAGTTAGTCTTGAGACTACCGAACTGAGGGACAATCTGCTTGAGAGGTCCTTTCTTTGACTTCTTAGTGGACAAGTATGCTCTAGGTGGTTCAATTCCGTTTGTTGCGTTAGACACAACGGAACTGCTCTCCGATGGCATCTGTGCGGACAATGTGCTGTGTCTAAGACCATGGGTGGTGATAGATGTCCTAAGAGATTCCCAATCATAATTCAACTCAGTCCCACAGAACTCATCAATGTCACGCTTGTAAGTGTCGATTGGGAGGATACCGTCTGCATACTTGGTGCGAGGGAAGTATTCACACGCACCTTTTTCCTGTGCGATTGTGTTACTGGATCTGAGTAGATAGAACTGGAAAGCTTCAGACAGGTCATGGATGAGTTTCCATGCTGCTGGATCTTCATATTTGTATCCATTTTTTGCTAAGTAATGTGCGAGTCCAATATAACCAATACCAAGAGAACGACGTGCAAGTGTGCTACGTTCTGCTGCGTTAACAGGATACTCTTGATAATCAATCAACTCCTCAAGACCACGTACAGCAAGATCACAGAGGTCTTCAAGTTCATCTAACTTATTAATCTTACCCACATTAATAGCAGATAAGATGCAAAGTGCGATTTCACCCTCTCCATCAATATGTTGTAGTGGTGTCGTAGGAAGTGTAATCTCTTGACAGAGGTTACTCATACTTACTTTGTCTTGGAAGGAAGAATGAGTATTGCAATGATCAATATTCATGATGTATAACCTTCCAGTTTCTGCTCTTTCCTTACATAAGTCTAGAATAAGTTCCTGAGCTCCAATAGTTTTCTTCGGAATAGATCCATCAGATTCATAACGTGTATAGAGATCATCAAACTCGTCAGTGCCAAAAGCATCGTACAAACCTGGCGTATCGTGAGGTGAGAATAAGGTGATGTTTCCATTCGCAATGAATCTTTCATAGAAAAGTTTAGAAATTTGGATACTATAATCTAGTTTCCTGACCCTATTGTCTTCAGTTCCTTTGTTGTTCTTAAGAACTAGGATGTCTTCGATTTCTTGGTGCCAGATAGGAAAGTGAACTGTAGCAGAACCACCTCTGATGCCGTTTTGTGTACAGCATCTGACAGTTGCTTCAAACTTTTTGAGGAAGGGGACAACACCTGTGTGTTGTACCTCTCCGCCTCTGATTTTAGCGTTGATCCCACGGATTCTGCCAGCGTTAATACCGATGCCAGCCCTTTGAGCGACGTACCTGCCAATAGCCATATCACTGCTAAAGATACTATCGAGGGTGTCATCAGCATCAACGAGAACACAAGATGCAAATTGACGAAGGGGTGTTCTGACCCCTGCCATGATCGGTGTTGGGATGTTGATCTTGTGTTTGGAAATGGCATTGTAGTAACGTCTAATGTATTCTAGGCGATTCTCACCATAATCTCTGAACAGAGTTACAGCAATCATCATGTACATATATTGAGGTGTCTCATATACCTCATTAGAACTGCGATCTTGTACCAGATACTTGTCAACTACTTGGCGAAGACCAGCGTAAGTGAATAATGTATCTCTATCATGATCAATATAAGAGTTAATCTTAGTCCACTCTTCGTATGTATACTTATCAATAATTTCGGAATCGTATACCTTTTTCTCAACACATGTATAGCAGTGATCAAGCACTGAAGGGAGACCTTGAACCCACTCAGATCCAAAGACTTGCTTGTATACACCGTACAATAGAAGACGAGCAGCAACGAACTGATAGTTAGGACTATCAAGACTAATCAGGTCACTAGCAGAACGCACTAGAATTTCTTGAATATCCTTTGTTTCAATCTCATCAAAGAACTGCAGACCAGAATTCATTTCAACTGCAGAAGGACTCACACCGCTTCCTAGACCTTCGCAAGCTTCTTCTACTACCTTATGAATCTTATCAAGATTCAGAGGGGTCAGAGACCCGTCACGCTTGCGAACTTTAATTCCGTTCCCGTTTGTCATACTTTTTTCCAATCGTTAAATTTTAGTTTTGCTTGTAATCCTTGGTAGACATTAGATTCTACCAGAGTTTGCACATCATGTCCAGCAAGATGCATGTCATTGATGTCTTTCTGTAATATGTTTTTTGGCCAGACGACTACCTTATCTCCTCTGTCGATGACTTTGGAGAGTCTGGCGACGATCTCTCTATTGCGTGGTTCGTTATCAAAAACCCAAATATAATCGCTCCAATTAAGCGACCGAATATCAGCATCGGAACCAGCCATGGCAACCGAGTTTTCCAAGAAGGTCGAGTCAAAAGGTCCCTCTACAATGTAAATTGATTCGTCTATGTTAATCCTATCCAATCCAAAGATCTTGGGTTGATCTTCATCAAGCATGATCGTAATGTATCTGATCTTTGCCTTAGGGGCTAGCGATCTGCCTTGATATCCAAACAACTTCCCTTGTTTGTCTTTGAATGGGATGATGATGCGATCACTATCTTGTCTCAGGGTATCAAATGTCTTCTTTTGTTTGTTTGTCCATTCCTTAAACTTAGGACAATAATAGAAGTAATCTAGATCTTTGATACCACGTTTTTCAAGATAGACTCGCGCTGGGTGAAAAATATTTAGGTCAGAAATTTTCTCAAGATCGGTATTAGTTTTAACAAATTTCGGTTTGCTAAAATTAAATTTTGGGTTAGGAGTAGCAGTTCCCTTGCCAGTGCTACCTTCCTTAAATTTCTCCATGATATATTGATCATAAAGATTTACATCATGATCTTTTAGGAAGTTTGAAAGTGATCTACCAACACCACAATTGTGACATTTATACGTAAAATTATTTTTAATCTTAAACAAATATCCCCTAGCCTTGTTGCGTCTCTTTTTAGAGTCACCACAGTAAGGACACCTGAAATTATACAGGTCTGCCTTCTTGCGACTGAAAAGAGTCAGGCGAGGGGATATTAAGTTGATATATTTTACGTCAAGAAAACTCACTAAGAGGCATATCCACTGCAGATATACTAGCAGGTGGTATCGAAGGTGTCAAGTTTTTAATGAGTGCCTGACCTGGTGCGGATACAAGGAAACAAATCACAGATAATGCTCCTGCTATTGTCCACATTTTTTTCTCGATCAAACGGATTCTATCATCAACCAGTCTTATGTCTCTCTCGCATCCTTTCTTAATAGCAAGTGTCTCTCTTGCTAAGTCAGTAGTAATTCTGTCTAGCTTTTCAAACAGAACCTCATCTACCTTATCTTGTTTGTCTAACTTTTCATTATGAACAGCAAGTAGTTGACCCATCTTCACAGAGTTTTCCTGTAAAGTATCAACCACTTTTTCTAATCTTTCTAGAATTGCTGTATTGATGTCGGACATCCTTTTAACTTTATACGTTTCTTACGGCAAAGTCAAGAGCAGTTTGATAAGAAGAAGCATCTTTGTTCAACAAGTACTGGAACTGTTGCTTGTGTGTATCATCTAACTGTGCATAACAAGCAGCAATACGTTTTGCTGAAAAATTATCTAGGTTTTGTACTGATCCATCTCCAAATTGGATCTTAGCGAAGTTTTGTTCGCCTTGTGGATTGAGTTCAGAAGTTGCAACATCTAATGCAACCTGTACTACATCCTGATTTTCAGTCATAATTTCTTTAGTCACTTCAGTTTCTTCACGTTTTAATTTTTTAGTTTGATTAGACGCTTTCTTTTTAAAGTCAGCAAGTCTTGCTTTCATGAGCGTGTCCATTTCTTTGGACTTACGCACCATTTTTTCTTTAGCTTCACCACGCTTCTTTTGTAAGTCTTTTTGTCTAGACAACTTTTTCTGTTGTCCAATAGACTTCTGAGCTCTCTCGGTTTCAGTAGCGGTGTACTCAAGAATTTGTGTTTCTTTTTCTTCTTTCATTTTTCTACGTTGAATACGGGAAAACAGATCTTTCGCTCCTTTGGAACGACCATCAATTTTTTCATTGTTTTTCTTATACTTACGATGTTGTCTAGGATTTACCATAACAAATGCGGGAGGTAACTGGAGTCCAGAACCGTCACCAGCGGAGTTAATCATCTCATTCATATTAGATTCAGTAGTCTTAGACATTCTTCGTCAGCATCTTTGCTCATTGAAGGTGGTAATCTATTTAGAAACAACATAAACGCCTTGATTTGTGACCAGTATGTTGCCTCAATCTTGTAAAATAGCAGTGCTGTTCCTGCTTCACCAAAAACATTATATAAAACAATCACATGATTAAGTATCAGGTGAGTCTTCATCTCTCCCGTCGTCTCGTACCTCTTAAACAGTCTTTTGATGTACTTAAATCTCTTTAAGTCTTCCTCAAAATCTGAATAAGTGACGGACGACGGGTTATTATAATTTTGAATAGCAAAGAATAACCAGTTATCTGGTGTCAATTCAGTAATGTTCATTCATATTACGATGTGGTTACAACAGCGACATCAGAAATTAGTTCCTTACCACCATTGGTTGAATTAATCTTGACTCTGTATGTTCCAGCATTAGCAGCTGCGTAAGTAGCAACTGTGTATGCTGCAGAAGTTGCACCAGAAACATTGCTGTAACGGTTACCAGACTTCTTCTGCCACTGGTATGTGAGAACAGAGTTGTCGCCAGGTGGTGTAGCAGTTGCAGTAACAGTAAGTTGTAACTGAGCACCTACAGCAACAGCAGTATCTGCTGGTTGTGTCTGAATAGCAATAACAACATTAGCATCTGCTGCTGTTGCATCATCTGCCTGAGTTTCATTAGCGTTGGTATCACCACCAGCAATGAAAACTAGTTGCTCTGCCTTATGGCGAGTAGCTCCACTACTATCTGTATAGGTGAAATAAGACCACCAACCAGGTGCGTTTAGACCACGCTCCTTGTTTGCTTCTAGTGCTGCCTCAGTTTCATCAATATAGATGGTTTGTTTTGCCTGACTTGACGCTCCAATGCCCACACCAGCTTTGGTTTTGTTTGCATTGCTGTCAGTTCTTCCGTAAAGGGACATTGACGTGTACTCCGAGTTATATTCTAAGTGTTATTTATAAAAAGGACTATTCCTTTGCTGCAATAGCAGCTTTGACAGTCTCAAGTAGCTTGTCATCCATATCGGTCTTGGTCAGTTTGACTGCCTTACCTAGGATAACTAAGCAAATTTCAATAAGTTTTTCTCCAAGTTCCTCATTGTCAGGAATCTTAGCTACTGCGTCTGAAATAATTTTCGTTGCTAGTGGAAGTAAAAAAGAAAACATGGTAATATTCCATAGTGTGTTCTTTTATTTATTACTTCTCCCACTCATCCAAAATATCTGTAAGTTTTGACATGAATTGTTTGAAAGTCATCAACGAACCAGAGCGGTAATCGCGACGTGCTTTCTGAACTCCTGTCTCAAATGACTCTTTCTTAACTTTCTTTTCTGGAAGACCTTTATGCTTTGTTGATGCAAAATCTTTTACATCACTTTTCTTCATGCTGGAAGCAGCTCTTTGAACCTGTGACGACGCTTTCCCCATTTCACCTTTTTGAGTCGCTCTAACCATCCCGAAGAACCTTTGTTGGGATTTTGATTTGGCTCGTTCTGTGATTGGGTCAAATCCTCGTCCTTTGACGACATCAGACCAAGGTGCATATAAAGGACCTTCATAATTTTTTGCCTCGTTGGTTGGTTTGGTAGTCATTCCTTTCTGACTATCAGGAATCTCAGGCATTACCTCAATATTACCAGACTTTTTCTTCTTAGATTTTACCTTACTTTCCTTTTTTTCGCAACCACACTCTTCGCGGAACTGCTTAAAGGGTTTCATTTTTTCTTCTTCATTGCGAGGATTTTGCCTACCTTCTTGCGTCTAGCAATTAGGTACTTGTCAGACTTATCATGGTCACCGTCGTTATCAATGTCCTTATCTTCCTTACCAACTGGGTCTAGTTTTTTCTCAGTTAGTTCAACCTCTTCTTTCTTAGCAGTCTTCGCTGCTTTCTTAAATGCGTCCTTAGCAGGATAGTCTTCATGACCAGGCTTAGCAGGTGCTTCACCTCTCTTCCTCTTTGCATGAATGTTAGCATAGAGACCCTTCTTTGCTTCTTCTAATTCCTCTCCTTCATGTGGAATTGTATTACCATCTTTATCTTTCTGATGATGGAACTCATCTTCTTTCACACAATTAGGAACAGTCTTACCACCTTTCTTCTTAGTTCCTTTTGCCTTGTATCCTTTCCAGCATGTAGAAGCACCAACGTTAGCTCTTGCTGTTTTCATGTCACCTTCAGCGGTGAAGTATCTTCTCTTCTCTAGAATCCAAGTCTCTCCATCAAGTTCAAATTCTTCTGTCTCAAGAACCTCATACTCCTCTTCTTGTACTTTAAGTTCTTTTGCTCCAAGTGGAGTTACTTTTTTTACTTCCTTCTTTTTGATAGAAGTCTGTTCAATCTCAGCACCGTTAGACTGAGGATCCATTCCGTCAAATGGAGCTTCATGTAAATCAGGCATCTCAGTGTTCTGGAAACAATCGCCACTCATCCACTTACCATAGGATTCCATCAATCCACTGGAAAATTCATCCTGATTTTTTACTTTATTAATTGGATCTGGTTTCTTCATCGTTCAATAAGGAGGTTCTTCTCGTATTATTTATAGTTCTAATATTCTTTATCCACTCACGTAACATATTTCCATCGTCTGTAATGACAATAGCATAGTTACCACCTACTCTGTGAATGCGTCCTTTGTCTCCTGTACGAGCAGACATAACTGCATCACCTTCTTTAAAGACTTCTACTTGACGTTGCTGTTGTCGTAGTGCTTCTTCACGTAACTTCTTAAAATCCTTCATTTAAAATTTGCAGGCAAGTTTGCTGCTATCTCTGCCATAAGAGTACCGCAATCATTATCATTTAATGCACTGGGTATACCTGTTCGGAATGTTTTAAAGTCACCAGCAGCTGCTGCACGACGCATTTTTGTTCCTGAAATGGCAAAGGTATCACCATCAGCATCTCTACTTCCAGAAGATTTAATGTCAATCTTCCTAAAGGAAAAATCTTTTCCGTTATATTTATGGAGGAATTGCATAGCAGAAACCCTGTCAGATCCTACCAAAAATACAACCTCATCATATCCTGCCATCATAAGATCCTGTAGTATAGCTACTGGTTGTTTAGGACCTGAATATATCTTGCCACGATGCATTGGAAACATCTTATTCATATAGAATAACTTTCTGTTAGGCAATAAAGGATTACTACCTTTAGTATCTACAGTCTGTGAAATGTATATACGATAATCATTCATGCCAGCAGCACGTTTCACACCATCAAAGTTTTCCTTATGACCTGTGGTTGGTGGTTGAAACCTACCAAATGTAAAGTAGCAAACCTTTCCGTCTAACGCCATTGCTTCTGAAGAGTGAAGTTATTGTATGCGAACTCAAGACGGTTAACGAACTTGATCATGTCTCCATCTTTATGAAGAACATATCCCTCAGGAGTTGTGACCTTGTATCCTTTTTCCGTCTGAACAAAAGTTCTGAATTCTTCTAGATGATCAAGTTTATCTATAACCATTTGTTTAACTTCCTGTAGTTCCTTGTACAGAGACAACATAGATTTAAACTTACTCTCATTCTTCATGAGATAGTTTTCACTCTCATATACTAGATTACGTTTCTTGACTAGGTTTGCAGGAGTTTTGATCTTAGCAAGTTCCTTGCTCATCTTTGCATGATAAAAATTTCCTAACTCAGTCAATGCTCTATCTACATTAGTAATACTACGAGCATTCTTAATTTCATTATTGAAGAACTGCTTTAGATAAGATGATATGTGAAACTTAGCATCACCTGTAGTACCACTAGCACCTACTAATTCATCTAGAAAATCACCACACGCCTTACACATACGTTCAATGTTTGCTACGTATGTATCAAATTTTGTTTCTTCTGCATGACTCAATCCAACACGATCCATAGGTGTGTCATTCTTTATGACAAGAGCATCAGTTGATCCATTTACTTTTGCACCAGCAAGAGCTTGCATAGATTGAAAATCATCACCAGCATAATGTGTATGAAATACTACGCCGATCTTCGCTCTGCCCGCTGCTTGTCCAATAGGATGATGCACTGGAATAGCATAAGTAATCGTATTAGGTCTGAATGTGTAAAGTCTTTCACCATGAATTGTTTCTGTCCTTAAAGTAGAATTAGTAAAGAGAAGATCTCCTTGCACAATACCTTTGATGCCTAGACCAGAAAAGTATTTCAAAGAGAACTTAAGTTTCTCTGCAAGATCACCTTCATAGTATAGGTCTACATCAAAATCTGTGTAGCAAATCTTTGGTGTTTTTGCAAAGACAGATTTAGTCCCCACAAAAAACATACCACTGTTGGGATCAGTACCACATATAACTGATGGTGCTCCATCCCATTTTGTTTGCATGAAACCTGTGCTGTTATCACAACCAAGCATCTTACGTAGTTCTTTCAAAAAAGACACAGCAGCTTTGCAACCCTCAACTCCGTAGTTGAGCATTTCATCTTCTAAATGTTCTAAGTGTTTGAGTTGCTTTACGTTTGCCATTAGTCTTGAAATACCGTCTCGATACTTTCTCCTTTCATTTTATATCCTGACTGTAGTTTATCTGGATACACACGATCTGGATCAGATGTAGTTCCTCTGTCAGAGGTATTTCTAATATTAAATGTCATATCCAAAAGAGGTGTAGTCATATGAATGTTTACTCTCTTTGCTCCACCTGTTTCTCCACCATATGAGATTCTAACGTTAGTAACGTTAGCTGCTTGATTCAAGAATCTTTCAGTAATCTCCATATGTTTGATCTTACCTTTGTTTAAATGAACATAATGATATCCATAACCAAGAGATCCTTTAATTAATTCTTGTAGTAATGGTTTGTTATAATTTGGAGAAGCATCTACTACTTTAAAATTTTTATTGCCTGCTTGATATTGATTGAAGGTAGCACAAAAATTTGCTTCGTCCAGTCCAAAAGTTTTCATCAATGCAATACCATCAGTAGTAGTAATCTTTCCTTCCTTAACTTGATCAACAGGAAAAACACTTGTCTTTAGACCTAGATTAGATAGAGTAGTTGTGCCACTAGTTTTTAACGACAGATAATACTTATGAAGTGGTTTGCCTTTACACTTACTTTCTAATGTTAGATCAGTAATAGTGGATCCAATTTCATATCCAGTTGACAACGATGCTGTTCCAATCTTCCAGTGACCATTCACAAGTTGCATAGGTCTTTTCTTATTCTCACCACCCTCTGCAATAACTCTAACTGCAATACAATCTTCTAGATGGTAATGTTTTACCAGACCGTAAATAAAATCTCTATATTTGTTATTAGCAAGTTCACTAGTCTCAATCCAATCGTTGATACCTGCTTCTAGTTGTTGCTCAAATAAATTTCCTTGGTTACCTGATCCTCTATTACCTCTACTACCATCACCAAAGTCAACTTTTAATGCACTTATTTTTAACTTCTTTCTTATCTCTGCTTTTGTAAATTCTGTTTGTAATGCTCTAGCTATCTTTACTTGTTTTTTATTTGTTGGATCAAATGCAAGAGGATTGTTCATGCCATATGTATTGACAAGATAATTCCACAATCTAAGTCCCTCTGCTGCTGCAGCATTATCCATATGCTTTACAGAAGAACCAGCATCCGAAAATGTAGATGGTATAAGGTTATATGCCATGAGAAAACCTCCCGTCTATCTATTTAGAGGAGAGGTTGTTAAGATAATCCTTTTCATTTTGATAGGGGTGTGTCTGTCCTGACCATATTCTATACCCCTCTGCAACTTCTGGCAATAGCCACTGATCTACCCTGTAACAATACTTCCAGTTAACTGGTTGAATACAATTAATCACAACAACTTGAAAGAATGCCACAAGGTGTATCCAAACAGTTAGCATTATGGATGATCAGCAACAAAATATTTATCAATAACTTGAATACGTTCTTCTGCCTTTGCAATCAAATCAATTTGTTCTTGAATTGCAGCAAGAACATCAGAGTGTTCGCCAATACCTGCAGGATTATGCAGGTAAATTTCAACGTTTGCTTTTGCCTTACTGATCTCACCTAGTGCAGATTCACGTAGAGCTGATAATGTAATTTGTGTTAGGTTACAAGACATGAGGTTTTCTTCTATGTATGTGATGTCGGGTTGGTTGATGTAGTGACTTTCGTAATCTCCACTCATCGGTCTCCAGCAGCACGAACTTCAGATTTTTGAATGTCAAATTTACCGCCAGGATATCTCTTCTCTAGTTTCTTTACGTTACGTTCAATAACATCATCAAAAGAAATTTCAAGTGCCATACATGCTTGTGCCACATACCACATCACATCACCCAACTCAATGATAAGATGTTCTTTGTTATCCTCATCCCATGGTTTTCCTTGGAAGATCATCTTCTTAATGATCTCAAGAAACTCACCACCTTCAGCATTGATACCAACACCAGAAGTCAGAAGACGTTCAATGTTAGCACCTTCACGATCTAACTCGCCAATACGATCAGCGAAGTCAACGAAGTTTGTTGATGCTTCAGAAGTAACTGCAGAAACAAACTCTTCGTATCGGTTAAAATTAATTGTCATACATTCCACTCTGCGAATTTTGATAGTCTAGATTGTGTATCAGCAAATTGCTGGAAGTCCTCACCAGGATCTTCTTGATTGATGTCAATAGCAGATGCATCATCTGCAACATCATACAGCTTCATCTTCGCTCTGTCAATCCCCACCATGAATTTTCTAGAGGTAACGAGGTCTGAGTATCTGTTTTTAAGTTGTTTGACCAAGATGCGACCTTGTTGCTCAAGCTCCTCAGTAGATATAAGGGCAAACATAAAGTCAGCAGTGGCAGGTAGACCAAAAGACTCAGAAGTATCGGTAAGGTCTGGATCGCTATTGCCATAACCACTACGAGTAGTTTGAGTGGCACTGACAATAGGTAAAGAACATTCCACAGCAAGACCGCGAAGCTCCTCCGCAATCGCCTTAACGTAGGTATACGAGTTAACAATGGCACCTTTGTACCTCACACTTGCACATATGTTTAAATAATCAACGAAAATAATATCTGGTTTGAAGTCTTTCTTCAATTTGAGATCGCTTAAGAGTGCCTTAAAGTGTCCTACATGAGCAGACGCTGTTGGATACTCTTTGATAATAAGTTTTCCTCTAGTCTTTTTAGCGATCTCTTGAACCTTACTAGAGAATAGAACTTCGGGTAGTTCTACAATGTCTTTGACATTAACGTTTAGAAGATTTGCGTCAATTCGTTCAGCAATCTTCTCCTCTGCCATTTCACATGTAATGTAGAGAACGTTGTAGCCCTGAGTGAGGGCGGAACCAGCCATGTGGCACATGAATAGAGACTTCCCGACACCCGTACCAGCAAGAGCGACGTTGAGAGTCTTGTTAGGGAGACCACCTTTCGTGATAAAGTTAAACTTTTCCAAATCAAAGGGAATCTTCTCTTCTTTTCTGTGATAGAACTCGTATCTATCTGATGATTGTTCAATGTAATCGTGTCCAATGTGTTCATCAAAGGAGACAGCAAGAGCATCTTGCAGGATGCTAGGGATAGCACCCTTATCTAATTTTTTA
This sequence comes from Synechococcus sp., assembly GCA_047286285.1. Lineage (GTDB taxonomy): Bacteria > Cyanobacteriota > Cyanobacteriia > PCC-6307 > Cyanobiaceae > Synechococcus_C. The sequence continues at coordinate 45,799 of JBJBBP010000001.1, forward strand.
TCTCCGCCATCAGCAATCTTGATTGACTGCATGAGTGCCAAGTATATAGCTCTGTCTTGACACCACTTTTCTGTGGCATCTAACAACCAGTCATAATCCACCCAATCATCTGTGAGAGAGTTTATTCCCTGTAATGAATCTTGGAATGTCTCTTCTGTAAGATCTGCTCTACTCTGGAGATTAATTTTAAGAACTTCTTTAGTAGGGATCTTGTCATACTTCGTAGCGAAGTCAGCAATCTCCTCAAAGATAACCTTTTCGTGGTAAGTCTCATAATATTCTGCTTTTAGAAAAGGAATTACTTTACGATAGTACTCCTCATTATAAATGAGGTTTCGTAAGATAGTTTCCTCAATGCGTTCACTCATCTAGTTTTAACCTCGCAAAAGATTTTTCACTTAATCTTTTCTGAATTAGTCTACCATAATCTTCATGCAGTTCGCAACCAATGTAATGTCTTTGTAAGGATTTGGATACTAATGCAGTTGTACCAGATCCCATAAAAGGATCTAATACAATATCACCTTCTTCACTACCTGCCTTAATACATGGTTCAATTAAGTCAGGTGGATACACAGCAAAGTGAGCTCCTTTGTAAGGTTTGTTCGTTACTGTCCAGACAGATCGTTTATTCTTTGTTGTATATGATTTTGTAAGTCCCGAATGTGGTGCCAGTCCTGTTCCTTCGTTGTGATATTTTCCGTTCGTTCTGTTTCTTGTTCCCCAATCTTGTTTGACTGGTTCTTTGATTGCTTCATTGTCGTAATAGTATTTTCTATTTTTACTAAACAAAAATATATATTCATGAGATTTTGTACACCTATCTCTCACGCTCTCTGGCATCGGATTAGGTTTGTGCCAGATTATATCTTGTCTAAGATACCAACCATCAGAACGTAAAGCAAATGCGAGCATCCAAGGGATTCCGATTAAATCTTTTTCTTTTAATCCTTCTAATTTATTTCCTCGTTTATTGCATTGTTCTGGGAGATCTTGTTTCGTTTTACTCACTGATTGTTTAGGATAGGATTGACCTTTGCCAGGTCTATAGTTGTAGTAACTATCTCCTATGTTTACCCACAGTGTACCATCATCAGCTAGTACATCTCGTACTGATCTGAATACTTCAACCAAACTTTGGATATATTCTTCTGGTGTTTGTTCTTGTCCTATCTGAGATTGCTCTCCACCATAATCTCTAAGACCATAATAAGGAGGTGATGTAACACACATCCTAGGTCTCTCTTCTAACGTTTTTAATGTTTCGCGACAGTCACCGAATAAAATTGTATCAACTGCCATATGAAAATTCCTGACGTGCTGCCTCTTCAAGTTTTTGCATCACTTCTTCAGTGAAATACTTCTCAGGATTAGCGAGGATAGATTTAGGATAAACAGAAGATTCACCAACCTTAATACGATTGCCAACCCGCTGGAAGACTCCGTATTGTTCACCCAACTCCAATAACCCGTAATACTTGTCAAGTCCACGGTCGTCAAAAAATAGACGAGTTTCAACTTTACTACCCTCCTTTGTTAAACGTGATTTTTTAGCTTCACACTTGATAATATTACCAACTAGTTCAGTACCATCTTTTTCTTTCTTCTTTCCAAGATAGATGATAGTAGACGCTGCATACTTCAGACCTGTACCACCACCCATTTCCTTTGCAGGAACATAAGAACCAATTACATCATATGTATGGTTAGTCACAATCATAGGAACACTTGCTTGTCCTAGTTTCAATGTCAATACACGAAATGCACCTTTGATTAATTGTGATTTTGTCATGTCACGAACCTGCTTGTCATTAGCAATGTCTTCCATCTCTTTAGATGTAGAAAGCATACCTAGACTATCAAGAACAAACATCATAGGCACACGTTTGTCCTTAGGTTCTTTCATATACTTATCCAGAATCCTACATGCCTGTGTCCTAAACTCTTCAATTGTAGCTACGGGAAACAGCACCATACGTGAACTGTCAATACCACGCGACTCAATCATCTCACGGGAAATGGCGGATTCAGTTTCAAAATAAATGACACCACCTGTAGGATTAGCGTCAAGGAAATTACGAACGACACTAAGAGCAAAGAAAGTTTTTCCAGTGCTGCTTTCTCCTGCAAGAGCGGTGACTTTGTTTGAAGGCAAACCTCCAAAAAGCGAACCACTAACCAAGGCGTTAAAGATATAACTGCCAGTATCAACGTAATTAGTAATGTCACCTGCAGCGACTCCTTCACTGACCAGACCAGCAAACTCATTTCCACTGTCCTTAATTACGGTATCTAAGAATCCCATTGTGTTACTTTATAAAATTTAATCATTCAAAGAAACTGCTAATTGCAATGGTCTTTTCATGTTTCCAACCAATGCATTGTAGCACATTCTTTAGTGGTTCAAGAAATGATTTCTCAAACTGTGTTTGGTAATCCACATATTTCTCAATACCAAACTCCTTAGGTAACTCACCAAAGAAGCTAATGACATTCTGATGAATTGGATTTGGTGTCTTGAGATACACGAACTTAACTTTTTCACCCTCTTGAATGAGAGGATGCTTGTTCTCTACATTATAGTGCTTTACGTAGTGATTGTAAAGTAGGGCACCCCTTACTGCGATGGGTGTTCCTTTTTGATAGATTTCCTTAGGGTGACGGTACTTGGCAAGGTTGTTAACTCCTCTGGGAAAGGCGACTTCCTCATAGGGTCGTTCTTTGGTTTCTGTTCGGACTCCATTAATGAAATTGATAAGTTCATCATTTGTTTTGCCGATAATAATCTTAAACGCTGCATACAATTTGTCTCTGAAATAAGCTGGGGTTGATGACCTAGCTGTTTCTAAACCCATGATCTTCATCTTGGGTTCTTTATATCTAACTCCCTCACTATCCCAAACATTTAGGATGTACCTTTTCTTTGCAGTCCAGATGCCACGATCAGCGATGTTCTCTCGCTTCATGCTCATTTTTTGGTCATACGCTGAAACATACGACGCAAGTTCTTGATACGAACGTTCAATAAAAGGTTCCAGTTTCTCTTGGCAGATCTTGTCAAGTATAGTAACAACTGCTGCTTTATCGCCAGATTTATTACCAAAAAATTTACTAACAAGAGGTCCGAGATTAAGATAGATTGAGTCAGTGTCAGATGCAATGACATAATCCTCCTTTTCTGTGGAGAGCAATTTATTTAGGTAATCGTTCATACGGTTCTCAATCCATCTGATTGATACCTGACCCGACAATGTGATAGCTTCGGCATTTGCAAGACGGTAATAACGGAAATGTTCGTTACCGATAGCACCATAGGCAGAGTTAAGAGAGATCTTCTTTGCCATCTGAATGTTATTACAGCGAGCAATCTCTTTCATCAATTCAACAGTAGGAGTTTTCTCGTACTGTTGCTTTGCCTTGATCATCTTCTTCTTAAAGATAACACGACTGTCGTACATTTTCTGCATCATTTCTGGCAGGAACCCATGCTTATCTTTACAGTATTGAGCACCATTTGCACACACAGCATACTCACCGTCAATTTCTACTTTCTTTTCAAGTATCTTATCAACTGTAATCGCTGGATGTCTAGTGTCCTGTAAGGTTTCGGGCGAGATATTGTACTGCATAATAAGATGAGGGTACAGAGAGTTAAGGTCAAAAGACACCACCCAATCATAGAATCCAGGAATCGGTTCCTTGACATAAGCACCCGCATACTTCTCAGTTTTAGTAGCACTCTCCTTCTTAGGAGGAATTGCAATCTTGCGTTTATTTAATTCGTTGTAGATATAATTATCCCACATACGAACCTGACTAAACACATCTTCATAATTTACCTTGGCATCATATGCCATGGTATAAGCTAGTTCAATCAACCTCATCTTGTCATCAAGTTTATCAACCAGACGAACGTCATGGATGTTGTACTCAATAAACTTCTGCCAGTTGTTTTCGTAAAACTCTTTGAATGTATCATACTCAGAGTGATCTAGTTTCTTCTCACCAAGTTCTACATTGCAAATGTGATCAAGACGATATGACTCTTGGTTAGTATAAGTAAACTTCTTATACAACTCAAGATAATCTAGACATGAGATACCAAGAGTATCAATAGCAAATTGTTTACGACCCTTGATAAAGATCTCACGTTGAGAAACAAGTCTCCATGGAGAAAGAAGTTTAGTAAACTTTTCACCCATGATACGATTAACACGATTGTGAATGTACGGCATATCGAACAACTGTACATTCCATCCTGTAACTACGTCAGGATAATTTTCTTGCCAGTAGTCGAGGAATGCTCCCAACATGCTTTCTTCTGATCTGAAATGCATGTAGTCCACCATGGAGTCTTTGTTATCATATGGTCTCGCTCCGAACACAGTAATCCGACCAGAGAAACTATCTTTGACTGAGATGGCGAGTATTTCCTGATCGGCAGATTCAATATCGGGAAACCCATTTTCTGCTGCGGTTTCAATATCAATGTTGAATATACGGATCTTGGTGCTGTCAAATTTAATTTGATCTTCTGGATGTTGTTCTGCGATGTATTGGTATAAAAATCTTGTGTTGCCATAGATATCAAAATCAGGAACCTCTTTGTATTTTTTAACGAACTCACGAGCTTCTTGAATAGAACCAAACTTATGTGGTTCTACACATTCTCCTTCTAGTGTTTTCCATTTTGAATAATTCTTTGTAGGCAAAAACAGCGTAGGATTAAAAGGAACCCTGACGCTGTAACGATTGCCATTCTCATAACCACGTACAAGCAGACGATTGCCTGCTTGCTCAACACTAGTGTAAAAATTCATTCAAGACATTCAAGATAACGAGCAAGGATTGCCTTGCTTGGATTTGTCACCACCAACAAATCAGATGACCTGACGTTGAATTCACGCTCTGCAGCGTGCTCTGCCCATGGGCATAGTTGACCTTCATAGTCTAGCACATAGGGTTCGATTAGCCAAACATCAGGATCACCTGGTAATGTGTCCCCTTCAACTGGTTCTACTTGAGCGACGATCCACTCACTCTGCAGTTTCAGCAGGTTTGCTGTCAGTTCCATCTTTTACCTCTTCATTTGGAAAGAAAATTTGTTCATCAGTTAGACCAACTTCGCGAAGTCTATTTGCAAAGTTATCAACGATACCGTTATCAGGAAATACAACACTGATGATATGTTCTCCACCAAGACGATGTTCTTCTACAGGAGAGAAAGGACACCAACGTGTATATGAAATAGGAATAGTTCTATCTTCATTCTCCTCACCAAGAGTTAGTTTGTATGGATAAAGCATACGATATCCGACAACTTTATCGTCATCTCCACGAATCTCACCAAACATACAGAGAACATTATCACCAGTTGTAAGATTTACAACACGGATATTGTGATTAGTCTTCAACTTTTGTTCCGTCATTTTCTAATTCTTTCTTTTGTGTAAGTTTTTGTTTCCAAGCATTTTCCAGACCTGGTTCTGGATTACTAATAGTCATAACACTATCATAGGGAATCTTAAACATATTGTCAATAGAATAAGGATTCCATTTACTAAACCTCACCTGATATTCCATACCAGTTTGTTCAGTAAGATATTGTGGTGTTGCACCATCTAAGTTTAGGATGTATGGATCTTCCATGATGAGGCAAATACCTTTTTGGTTTTCACCCTCACCATCAAAGGCTTCCTTCAACTCAGTAATAATACGATCACCTGTTTTCAAGGTTATAATTGATACCGCCATAGATTTCTTGAGTCAGCTATAAGTTTAACACTAAAAAAGGGCACCGTCAAGTGCCCATGTTGATTTAAAAATGTTTCTTTCGTTTCTGTTTTTCTGGTAGTTCTTTTTTCAGAGTGATTGTTAATAGACCATCTTCAAATTTTACTGTCTCAACCTCTACATCATCTGACATTTGCCAGTTCTTTGAAAAAGATCTCTGTGAAATACCTTTATGTTGATATTGTTTTTCTTCCTTAGAAGATTTATTTGCTGAGACTGTTAGAACATTCCGTTCTGTCTCCACTTGAATATCTCCTCTTGAAAATCCCGCAAGAGCGAGTTCCAGTATGGTTCTACCATCAGATCCATTAATGACATTGTGAGGAGGATAGTTGTCTCTTGTTCCTGCAAGAGTCTCAAGTCTGTGGAATGTTTCATCGAACCCTAATGTGATTGGAGTATAAGTCTCCCAATTAAATGTTTTATTAAATGTTACCATTGTCCTATAAAAGCGACGTTTACATGTGACCCATAAGGCATCACATTATTATTTAACCATATAGTACAATGGATGAAGGTGTGATAAACCCTCACTATAACTACGGTTTACTCTACTTCTTGTTTCTTACGACCAATATTGTATTTTGACTCAAGCGTCCACTCACCTTTCTCTTTAAAACTTAACACTTTAATTTGATTTAAGGGAGCTAGGTCTGTAATTTTTTCTTGACTCTCTGTAGAGATACTTACCAATCCCCAATCAAATAATAGTTGCACAATACGATTACGACGTTGTACATCATTCAAAGAGATATTTGCTTTCTTTCCATCTAATGCAAAAAGTTCTTTGAAGTGTACGATATAATACTTTCCTTGTTTATGTAAGATATGACATGACTGATAGATCTTTCTTTCTTTACGTGATGCCACACCAATTCTTGTTAGTGTTTCTCTCACTTTGAGAAAGTCGTCTGGTTCTCCCAGAACCACCTCCACCATATCAGATTGTTTCCACTGGATTTCTGTCTCACCCATTTTTACCACCTTTACTCAATGATTTTTGTATATTATCTAATTGATCCTTGGTGAGAATCCTGAGTGCTTGTAGAGCTTTATCGTCATTATAACCATAATACTCTTTTACTACGTCAAGATAATCAATAGAATCTTTTCGTGCCCAAGGAGAGAAACGCTTCCTTGGTTTCACACTATTTAGGAAAAAATCATATTGCATCTTGTTTGGAATGTGTGAGTTCTTGTTCATTTCATTCGCAAACAAGATAGTGTCAGTAAAGGAACTTAAACACCTATTAATAATATAAGAAGGATACTTTTTCTGCGCATCAGCATCATCATCCAGTATGTTTTTCTTGGATTGATTGATGCTGTATAGGTAGTCTTTCAGTTGGTACATTGTTCCAGTGGCGGATTACTCCGCTAATAATAAAGCAGTTAGTGATAAGATAGCTGATGAATATAACAGTGCGTACCACAACCACGTAATTGTCATATTCTTTTGTTCTGTCGTCTGAGAATGATCCGAGTGCATATTTCCAGATGGTGAGCATTTTATTTAAAAGATGCATTCACACCGACCACTGTAGCATTTGGATTTCTAGCAAGTGCAACCTGACGTGCATCTTGATAGTCTTTAGCAATCACTTCTTCTGTGAAGACAGTTCCTGCTTTGAATAATTTAACTTCGCATTTCATAGTTAATAGTTGTAAAGGACAAGCTCTTTTCTAGATGCCTGATCTATATTATAACTCCCCACAGACCGCATGGTGTAAGTGTGTGCAAATTCTGCAGCTGTCCACCCATCAAAACGATCTTTGATAATTTGATCGGAGTTGTAAGAAACTAACTGACGACCAGCATATCTGTCACATTGGATAGCAAACTCATCATGATTGAATCCTTTATGCATGTTACCTTTTTTACCATACAGATTTGATTTGATCTCATATGGAGGATCAAGATAAATGAAAACACTTCTATCATCAGTAAGAAGTTGTTCATATGATTCGTTAGTAAACTTCCAGTTTGCAATCAGTTCTTGATAACCAGTTAACTTCTCAATCCCATTGAGAGAGAAGTTGGAGTCACTTGCTTGTTTCGAGAAGGAACTCGATTCTGTAAGACCTGAGAAACTACACTTATTAACAACATAGAAAGAAACAGCACGATGAATTGCTTCAGTCTCACTGGTATCTTTTTCAAGGTACTTTTTAGCATCCAAGAAAAGTGACTTAGCGGAACTGGGGTCAGGGTGCCTTTGTTTAAGTTGGAGGAGGATGTTCTTAACTTCATTACCGTTGTCTTGGATTTCTCTCCAGAAGTTGTATAGTGGTTCATAAAGATCGTTTACCCAGATCTTTAAGTGAGGATATCTTTTAGTAACTTCAAGAGCTACACTACCACCACCTAAGAATGGTTCACGATACTCAGTGTAAGTTGACAGATCAGGAATAAATTGAAACAGTTTACTTAGAGCACGAGACTTACCGCCAGGATATCTGAGTGGTGTCTTATACGATTTCATCATCTGGTTCATTGTATTTTAAGTATTCCCTAAAGGTTAACTTTAGTTGTTTGATTGTCATGCCACAATGTGCTGCAGCATTAGGTAAGTTCATAGTAGCATGAAATAATGCTTCATGTGCTTCCTTTACATTTTCTGGTGTTGTTTTTATAGAAGTATTCCCATTGTCGTTTAGGTTCATCTTCCAACCGTTGAAGTAATTCTCTAAGTGATTTTGTTTTTGCATCTTCTTCTACAAATTTAAGTAAACTCATCTTTCAATAAGAATAACTTTTTCTACTCTACTGTCTAAGAAGTCAGTAATTTTCATTATACCATATGCAGTAAATACCTGCGGTACTATGAATGCAATCATGGCTACTACCCAAAAAAGATAGTAGTAATTCTCTTTGTTTTGTGTTCTTTTTTTAGTCATCGTGGTCATCAAATGGATCTTCAAGTCCTTCGTTTGCAAAGAACCCTCGGTAAACACCGTAGAAAACAAACATCACAACAATAACCATAATGGAAATTGGAAAGGTGATGTTAGGATCAAAATTGTAATGTGGAATCATCATTTGAATTCACAACTCATCATAATTTCTGTTAAACATGCCAAGAGATTAATCTCCTGATCTGGAACAATAGTAATGTCTTTCATATACTTTGCAATAATAAGAACTGCTTCTGGAATAGATGCAGGTTTCAACATACCATAAAGACTGTCATAGATCTTACGCATAACCATGCTTGGATCATTGTCCATATGTTGTACAACCCATTTCTTTACCGTGGTAAATTCTTTTCGTTTGAGACTCCCCATAAGATCGTTGAGATTGATATCAGCAACATCAACGAGAATAGCGGAATCAATAGATCCAGAGGCAGCGTAACGCTGACACTCATTAATAAGCCTGCGCCAATCAGGATAATACCTTTTAGTAAGTTTGGCAAGAACCTTATCTTCAAATTGAACTTTCTCATTAGTCAGAATAGTTTTAAGACGTGTAAAAAAATCACCTTGTAATTGAACTGCTTGTTCTGGTTTGATTCTAAAATCAACAACAGTGCATCTTGAATGCAATGGTTCAATGATCTTATTAATGAAGTTACAAGTGAAAATGAAACGACAGTTGCCATGAAACTCCTCTACAGCAGTCCTCAGGGACAGTTGCACGTCGTTGGTGGTGTTGTCTGCCTCATCAATAATGACGACCTTGTGAGCAGCACCAGAGGTCAGAGAGACCGTGGTAGCAAACTGACGTACGCGATTACGTACGGTATCAAGAAATCGTCCTTCATCAGATCCGTTAATAACAATGTAAGAAGCACCAATCTCCTCACACATAGCTTTGGCAATAGTAGTCTTGCCAACACCTGCAGTTCCTGTTAGGAGCAGGTTAGGAAGTTCTCCCTGATCAACAAAACCCTGAAACACATCTTTAGTGCTTGCAGGGAGAATGCAATCTTTCACAACACTGGGACGGTATTTCTCCACCCACAAAAATTCTTTGCTCATAATTAAATCCAATCAGATCTGTCACATGTCCACTTCTTGACTTCACAAGAGTGGAATCTCTCTTTCATATATTCTAACACTTTTTTGTAGTTCGTGTCTACACTGCATGAAAATAGATCACATCTAGCGACGTTATCCTCTGGCCACGTATGTACACTGATGTGACTTTCTGCAAGTAATGCATACGCAGTCACACCGTGTGGTTCAAACTTATGAGTGTCAACCTTCAACACTTCTAAGTTACCGATTTCTGCTGCCTCTATTAAAGTTTCCTTGATGTACTTTTCATCATCCAATAGACTAGTAAATAGACATTCTTTCAAATCAAATAGTACGTGTTTCATACCCACTCTGGTTTACGTGATGGGTCACGAAGATAGTTGGTAGCAACCCAAGGTTTAGATGCAACATAACGTTTGTATGCAGTGAAGATATCAATACTTGTATCGTACTTGAACTCGTCAGGACCTGCAAATGTAAAGGATGATGGTCTGTATGGACTAGGTGCAGAAGGTATGATAGTTGTTGCTTCTATCAATGTTTTTTCACAACTATGATTCTTACCATAGCGATGCTCATACTCATTACACAAAGCTAGACCATGTGCAAGTAACCACCATGTATTTTCTAAGCAATCGTTTGCCCATACAGTACATGGATGATTACGAAACGCACCTTTTTCTGTCTTGTATGCTTGACCATCAAGACGATGTAGATCACCGTAACTATGACCCCACTTGTCAGAGCAAACAATAGAAAGCATCTGACAGGTTTCTAGAGGCATCTTGACAATGTGTTTGTCAGGTAGATGTCTAGCAGACGTAGTAGGTGATGGGTCAGTTACGAAAATATTCAAGGTTCTAATGCGATGTAATAAGTTAAGTCTACATCGGTATTGACCCATTCGGAAATCAAATGTTTAGAAACCTTGACAGTATAGTCACCTGGTAAAACACGAATGTTTTCAATCTTGAGATCAAGAGAAAAGGTGCCAGTACAATCACCACCCACGGTGATATCGTAAGTATTACTGGTATCATTTTCTTTATCCCTAAGAATAAGTTTGATAGTGTCGGATCCTTCTTCAGAATAGAAAGTAAGATCAGGTAAACTGTAAATAGCAGATGCTTTTTGTAGTGCTAGAAGATCATCACTAGAAAGATTGAACTCAAGATCAGAGCCAGGAAAGTTTACGTTTCTTTCTGGTGCAGACTTAAGTGTAATCTCAGGATCAGAGAAGTAGTACTTAGCAGACTGGCGACCACCTTTGATGTTCACAAAATCAGAAGTTGTGAACTCTAGTTGTGGATCATTGAACAATGAGATGCCACTAAGGAACTGACTAAGATCATAGATTGCAAAATCAGAAGGAAAGATTTCTTCGCCAGTAAATTTTGCTAGAATGTTTTCTGCATTGGAGATTGTTCTTACAGTGCTTCCTTTACGAAAGACGATTGAAGAATTGATAGTGCTGAAGTTTTTAAGAACGTCAAGCGTTTTTTTAGATAGTGTTACTTTGCTCATTTGTCATAATCAACTGAAAGGGATGTCGGTGTATTTGCGTTTAGTTCTGCTGCTCTAGCAGACTTATCGCTGAAGTGTAGAAGAAGAACTGCATAGTGAACAATCTTAAAAAGATCTTTTCTTGCTGTTCCTTTTCTATCATACCGTGAAGCATATTTCAAAATGTTAGACCTACAGAATGCTTCAGCATCACCAACAGAGTCAATAAGATCCAATGTTTGAATCCCATGTTTGCTGTAGTGTGCACCGTAGGTGCTAGAGATATACTCTGAGATCTCTTTCAAGATCTCTTGTTCATTGTACTTCAATTCTCACTCCAGACATGTTCTATGTCACCATGATAACATTGAAAAGTGTTTCCGTCAAGGTCAACAACATTAATTTTATGTGTTGCTTTCCATTCTTCTCCACCATCCCCAATGATACGGACACTCCTGCCGTCTTTGAGACGGAGGATGTGTCCAAGGTATCCATTAAATTTCTCTGTCATTCTTGTCCTCCTCATTAAGGTCAACTCCAGCATCAATCTTATCATACAACTCAATGAAGGATTGCTTAGTCTCTTCATCAAAACGATTGACACAAACTTTGATAGCTTTCACACGGTTGTTCCAGATAGCATATGCTCTCATGATGTGAACAAGTCTACGAGTAGAGATAACTTCATCAATACCACCGTCTTTGAAAGTTCTACGGATGATGTCTGCCCAGTTAGCAAGGTTTTTGCAGAACTCCTCATCGTGCTTACCAACAGATGCAGCAACACTGACGAGAATCTTAGTTTCAGTAGCAGGTGTAGGATACTCTTGCTCAAATGTCAAAGCAAATCTCTCAAGGAATGCTTCATTAAGAACGTTAGTACCGATGAACCTACCATCATCAGAACCTTTACCTTTAGTATTGGCAGTAGCAATAACGTTGAATCCTGCAGCAGGTTTGATGTACTTACCAATCTTCTTGAGGAAGATACCCTTGCCTTCAAGAACAGATTGCAAACAAAGAATCTTGTTAGATGCAAGATCAACTTCATCTAGAAGTAGTACAGCTCCCCTTTCCAGAGCTTCAACCACAGGTCCGTTGTGCCAAACAGTGTTGCCATTAACAAGACGAAACCCGCCAATAAGATCATCTTCGTCGGTTTCAATTGTGATGTTTACACGAATCAACTCTCTATTTAGAGTTGCACATGCTTGCTCAACAGAGAATGTTTTACCATTACCTGACATACCAGTGATGAAAACTGGGTAGAACAATTTAGACTGGATAACTTTCTTTACATCAGGAAAGTTACCGAAAGGAACATAACCATCATCCTTAGCAGGAATCAAGTTTTGTACAACTGCAGGCATAGCAGCAGGAGCATTGAAAGTTTGCTCAAGTTTTTCTTGAACAGTAAGATTCCACTTACCAATGCCTTGCTTATAAGACTTGAGTCTCTTCTTGACAGTAGCAAGAGAACAGTTGAAGTGCTCAGATGCTTCAAATAAAGCTTTAGTGTTTACTTCAGCACCTACCTTATCAGAAAGGTATGTAACGAGATCTTCAGTAGTAACAGGAACGGGTTCAAAAGGCATCGGATTAAAAAAGGATTTGGTTTGTTGTGTATGAATATAGTATAGGGTGTGGTGGGGTTGTGTTCAACCCCTTGTGTGCCACTTTGTCAACTGACATACCCTATGAAAGAACTGAGTAGTTTTTTGTTGGTGGATTTGTTACCAAGCATTTTTTTGAATGCTCTGGAGATCTCACCTTTTTGAGCACCAGACTCAACATTGAACTCAACATCTTTGTTCAATGATTTACCATTGATAGCGTACAATGCACTGTAAGCTTTTGGATTTCTGATAATAGCAGACTTCTCTTTCTTCCATTGTTTTTGAATTTCGCTATAACCTTCGTAAGATGCATAACGTCCAACAAAATTGGAAAGTGAAGAACCATCAAGAATACGGAAACCGATAACATTTACAGCAGGATTGCGGTCACGCAACTGTTGAATGAAGATGTTGGTAATGTTGTCATACTCAAACCCTTCATAAGTGCGACCAGTTTTACGGTCACGAAGAACTGCTGACCAATCAAGACGTGAGACACGAATCTTATACTCGTCTTGGTATTCATCATAAATCTCTCTACCGTATCCAGTTGTGCATCCTTCACCATCAGACAAGATGCAAAGGTTTACTTTCTGGAGATCATTCTGTTTCTGGAAATTAGGAATGATGTAATTCATCATAACGATTGCTTCATTCAAAGGAGTTCCAGAAAGTTGAAGACCCATTGTGTACTGATAACCAGTGTAGTTTCTGTAGTAGGAAGCTTCTCTCCAGAGATTCTTGCACATACGCTCATAGTCTTTACCATTAGAACGAGATGAGATAAAGTTTACTAGGTGGAACCAGTCATCATTGATGTAAACAATGTTCTTCTCAGCATTCTCTTTCTTGTACTCATAGTAATCAACATTCCTAGCATCATTCTGGATAGCACGTTCTGCAATAATCCAGTCATTAGTAAATCCATAAACCTCAAAAGGAATTTGAACTTTTCTACAGAATGCAGTTAGGTTAAGTAATTGTTTTACAGTTGAAAGAATCTCATTCTGCATAGAACCAGACCAATCAAGAAGGAATAGAAGACCGTGATTCTTACCATCAGGAAGAACAGTTATTTTTTTGAAGATGTCTTCGTTATAAAGATAAGTATGTAACTTTGTAGTATCAAGCACACCAGTTTTAGATTGACCAGAACGAGCATAAGCGTCAGCAGACTTACGGCACTCAAATTCTTTAACAAGATAGTTTACCTCCTTCTGAGACTGCTTACGGAAAGTTCTGTAATTGCTGTCAACATCAGCGTAAACTACTGGATCGTTTGATTGACTATCAATCCAATCGTGAAGTTTTTTCCAGTCAACAATATGTTTATCTAGGTCAACTTTCTCAGGAATTTCAACATAAGTTAGATTTTTTGCGTCACGAGAAGAAAGTTTTTCCGATGCATCGTCAAAAGAACGTTGAGTTTTAGATGTAGTACCACCTTCAGAACCTGCTGCATCATCTTCTTCATCTTCATCATCCCAATCATCAATGTAATCCTCTTCCTCTTGATCTACAGAGTTGTCAACTTTGTGATTAGCATTAGAAGATGATCCACCTGCTGATGGTTGTGCATTAGGTTGATCTTCTTCAGATTGATCTCCTTGATCAGATTGCTGACCTTCAGATCCTTCACTGCTGTTAGAATTAGATTGCTCAGGAGCAATTGAAATTTCTTGCTCTGCAACTTTTTCTTGCTGACTAAATGCATGTACATCTTGAGCGATCTGCAATACCTCTTCAAAGGTTTCAGCAAGATCAGTACGTGCAACGAATAGCTGTTCCTCAATAGAGAATGGAATCATTGCTCTAGCACCAATCTTGAAGTGAAGATTGATACGGTCAATCAAACTGAAGGTGCTGAGATCTTCACCTTGAACACTGAAGAAATCCATGTCATGAAGTTCTTTGTAACCACCTGCAAAAGACTTGTTAAGACCTGGAAACTTACGCTTCATAAGTTTCTCGATACGTGCATCTTCGATGACGTTAACAAAATCTTTAGGGCAATCTGCGATATCTCTCCAGTCTTCGTTAGGTGTGAACAATGCATGTCCTACCTCATGACCTACTAGCATGTCATATACTGTGCTAGATGCTTTATCCCACATTGGCAATGTCAATACACGACGGTCAACGTCAAACATTGCAGTAGGAACCTTGCGGTGCTCTACAATTAGATTTTCTGTAGCAAGTAGTCTTGCAAGGTTACCTTTGATTTCTTGGGTTTGCATAGGTCTCTGTGTCTGATGTATACATCATAACAAAGAACAGGACTATGTAATCAGTCCTTGTGCCACTAATTCAACTGTCCACACATACATTAAATGCTATGGAAATTCTATTTTCATTTGATTTACTTGGAGTTACCATGTGCTCTAAGTATGATGGAAACAATAGGAGAGTTCCTTCTACTAGATGATACCCAAAAGCTTTTGGTTGATCTTCTTCAAATGCTGAAGCAACTATAGAAATTTTTCTAGGGTCAAAGAATACAATTTCTCCACTGTCTTCTGGAACTTTTACATAATAAACACCAGAAAGATCTGTTCCTACATGATCATGAACAAAATTCCAATCTCCTTTTTCATTGACGTTTGCCCAAGAAGTGATTGAGAGTTTTGTTTCTTCTGTTATTTTTAATTTAGTTACCCTAAGAGTTTGTAGTATAGTTTCTATATAGTTTTTAAAAATAGGTTCATCTTGATGGTTATCAATATTTGCTTGCCATCCACCTTGATTAGTTAAATTTCTACTCTCTGTTGTTTTTTTATAATTTAAAATCCATTCGGATATTTTTTCATTATCAATATTATCAACCACTGTCCTATACAAATACGTTGGCCACAGTTGAGATACTTCAACATTTTTTGTTGGATCAAAAATCATTTTAATAATGGAACATTGAATCAGACGAACCTTGCAATCCTTTTGGCATGACATTAAGTGCTAAAGAACGTCTCAACTTATCATTTTTTCCATGCAGAATCTGATGAAATACTTGACTAGGAAATAAAAGAATCATACCCTTTGCAGGATGCACATTGAATGCACTACTATTCATGTAATTATGTTGTTGTGGTTCTACCCAAATTTGTTGCATCTCCTGTGTAAAATGAATTGCTGAAGAAGTGTCATCATATTCATCAAAATAAATTACAGAACTCCACCAAGAATTTGTATGTTTATGTTGCCTACACTGTCCATCTTTTTCAGTAATAGTAAACCAAGATGTTGTTATCTGTAATTCTGTATTAAATCCCAACATTCCTAATCCACTATAACAATAATTTAAAAGATATTTTTTTAAATCTTCATCTTTATTGAGAACATATTTATCACTAGAAGCTCCATTGTTTACTGATCCAGAATCTGGTGTATCTCTAAACCATTCTGTGTTGTCTGCTAGTTTTTGTAATTTAATACAAGCTTCTTCATCAATAAATGAAATTGAAATTGGTTTTGGAAACAATGGTGTGATATTCCATTTAAGTTTAGTTTCTCTGTCGTCAATGTTTATGGGATCGAACATGATAAAAATGATATAGAATATTATAAAGGAAGAACTGGTTATCCAACCAATCCATGTGTCACTTCATTGACTGTCTGAGTTAGAGTAGAATAATTTTTTACCTTTTCCACAGTGATAGTTCTATCAAATTTATCATCAAGTCCTTGTTTGTGACTGATAACAAATACTTTAGTGCTCTCATCAAAGTTTCTAAGAATCCATCCTAAGTCTGATGTCCCAGACTGATCAAGAGATCCGTCAAAGATCTCGTCGAGTATAAGGAGGTTAGTATCCACGCTATTCTTAAGCTTAGCAATACTACGCCAAGTGAGCAGAAGAGCGATATCAATACGAGCTTTTTCGCCTTCACTGAAACTATCATAGGAAAATACGTCACGGTATCTAGATTTGATTATCTCCTCAAAGTTCTCATCGAGAGTAAAATTGACATAAAACTCCATCCTTTGTAAGAAATCGTTAATCAATTTATTCATGGTAGGAAGATAGGTCTTGATGATCCTAGTCTTGATACCATTGTCTTTGAGGAGTTGACCTGCTGTTATTAGAACATCACGATCTTGCTTTAAGGTAGCATGTTCTTTACTATAATCCTTCTTATTGTTTACAAGAAGTTGTAATTTATCTAACTCTGCTTTTTTGTCAGGATTAGATCCTTCTAGTTCCTTGATCTCATTCTCTAGAGATTCCATTTGTTTGCGAATTGTCAACAACTGGAAGTTTGTCTGTGAGATGGTGGTATTAATATTATTAACTTCTGTAGATAGATCAGTAAATTTATCTAACCTTTTTTGCTCATCAGAGATTGCTTTTTGAAGATCTTCAAAACCAATATTCATCTCATTGACCTTGTTTTTTCCTTCTTCTAGTTTCTCATTACGAAACTCTTCGGATAGCTCTTGTGTACACGTAGGACACACATAGTTGGACTCAAAGAATTTATTTTCCTTCTTACATGTGTTCATCTTATGTGTCAACTTGATCAAGTATGTGTTCAACTTGTTCAACTTTTGATTAGATGTAGAATATTCCTGCATTTCTTTATTAAGATTACAGATTTGTTCTGTAAGAACTGATACTTCTTCAGCACCTTGTAGTTCTGTATTTTTATACTCGTTTATCTTTTCTTTCTTACGATCAATTTCTTCTTGAGTTTTCTTCTGTAAAGAAAGCATATGTTGTTTCTGTAACTCAATCTTATCTTTTAGTAGATCAAGTTGGTAATCAACATCACGTAGCTCCTCATTATTAGTACGCATCTTATCCTTGAGAAGAACATTCATAGTAGAGAATACTTGGATGTCTAGGATGTCCTCAATGATGTCACGACGTTGACCACCAGGCAACTTCATGAATGGAACAAATGTAGATGATCCCAACACCACAATCTGTGTGAATGACTTGTAGTTCATCTTGAGAACATTTGCTTCAAAGTTCTTTTGCTGTTCTACAACACTACTATCTTGATTCCATGCCTTTCCATTGCAGTAGATCTCAAACTTATTAGGTTTCATACCACGTACAACTTTGTACTCTATCTTACCAATACGAAACTCAATCTCCACCACACAATCTTTTTCGTTGATACTATTGATCAACATACTCTTACTAATCTTACGAAAAGGTTTTGCAAACAGCGAAAAAGTAAGAGCATCCAAGATGGTGCTCTTACCTGCTCCGTTGCTTCCAACGATTAGATTTGTTCTACTTGATTCTAAATCAATTTCACTAAAAACATTACCCGTAGAAAGAAAGTTCTTCCAACGAATTTTTTCAAATACAATCATTATTTGGGATCAGGTTCATCAGGTGGTATTAAAAAATCGTCAGGTGTAATTATGGAAAATCTTTGTCCACGATCTTGACATGCTCCTATTATAACATGATCTTCCATTTCCACAACCTGCATGTCTGGATAATCTTCTTCTTGTATCATCATCAAGTATCTTTCGGCATCATCAATCTGAGTCCAGATAGGAATAACACGAGTTTCATCATCATCAAAAACAGAAAACACACCTTCGGGATGGTTTGCTACAGTTAGGACGAACATCAGACTACTTGACAGCTTTCAATATATAGGGATCTCATCAGTGTCTTCAAGTCAGATTTGTCTACGGAGATCTCCACCTCATCAATGTATTCATTAAGAAGTGTCATGGTATCTTTTGTTTCTAAATCTGCGTCATCAACTCCTTCAGCATCTACTAGTGTCTCAACAATTTTTACATCATGAGCACCTACGTTGTAAAGGCGATCAACCAGTGTTTCAAACATCTGGTAGTCTCGCTTCTCTTCGACAATGAGTTTGATGAACTTGTCTTTATAATCAGATACATCTGATTTGTTGTAGTCATACTTGGCATCATCGTAGAAAATTTTCTCAAAGATTTCATACGGGTTTCTGATAAACTTAAGTCTATCACTTTCAGTATCGTAGATATGGAATCCACGAACATCCTTATAATCATTCCAGAACATCTGATAGGGGTTGCCAAGGTATTGAACATTGCCATGTTTTGATTTGTGATGAAAGTGTCCAGACCAAACACGTTTGAAATTTTTAAAGTCAGAAACTTTAAATCCACCTTCAAATTTCATGCCAGGCGTAACTTCAAAACCATCACACTCCATGTGACTACACACAACATCCGCTTCACTCTCATGAATAAATTTCAAAGATTCTTCTTTGTTGCCTGCATTAATCCAAGGAAGCATCAAGAATACTTTCTTACCCATTGAAATTTTTTGTGGTTCAGAATAGATCTTAATGTTACTATACTTCTCTAGTAGTAGTTCTGGTGAATTAATTTTGTTAGTGTTCTTGTAGTAAGTACAATGATTACCAAGAATCATGTGAACTTCATAATCTTTTAATCGTTGGAAATAATTAGTATCAACACGGTTAAAAGTATTATAGTCCATAGACTTTCGGTTATCAAAAGTGTCACCCAAGTCAAAGACGACTTTGATACCTTCTTTTTCAAGAGTTGGAAAAAAGATGTTGTCGTAAAATTTTTGAAAGTAGTTCCAAAAATGGATGTTTCCTTTTCGTCCATCAAGATGCTGATCAGTTATTATTGCTATCTTCATCTTTTTTCCATTCGTTTTTTTCGTAATCAAATCTTGGATGCGGTGCAGCAGAAACCACTGGGTCTTTAGTCTTGTTCTTAATAACAATAAACTTATCTGCAGCAAATGTTCCTGCTAGATTGACCTCAATCTCATCAGTGTCCTTCCAGTTGACAGTACCATCTTTCTTGGTATGTAGCATTGCCTCTTGGATCTTGTCAATGATTTCCTGTGTTAGTTTCATACTTCAATGTCGTATTCAATTTCAATAACTTTAGACGATCTTCCCATAGAGTTTGCTCTAGTCAACTTCGTCATCTTACCACCTAGAAGGATGGCTAGTTCTTCCATCCTTTTAATGATACGTTCTTTAGATTCATTCATTGAGGTTTATGATCTTTCATTCCGCCATGGTTACCATCACCAGGCAACTTTCCAAACGCTAGGTATTCTACTGCTTGTAGAGAACCTTCTAACCTAGTCAAGTCTCTTTGAATTCTAAGATACTCGTCATGTGCTTCTTTTACTTCTGCTAGTCTAGCAGATAATTGAGTAGTTCTTTTTGTAAAACGCTCGATAAGTTGTTCGTAGTTTTCAGTAGGTTTCATGTTTAGTTTTGTTGTAAATTATCACTTTTTTACCGTCATGGGTGAAGACTAATTCGTCATCATGATCCCAACACAGTTCTTCATAGAGAGCATTAAGCTTTTCCATGTCATCATATAAGGCATTCGGGTCAGGCATCAGCGATTCATTTTTGTTTCAATGTTTTCTTTAATGCTACCCATATCAGAATAGGAAGCATTCATACCAGACATATTACCTTCATATCTGTCAGTGTGCATAACTTCATCATATCCTGACCTTTCTAGGATCTTACCTTTGATCTCTAGTTGCTTTTTCTCCTTCTGGATCCTACGCAAGAATGCATAGTAAATGATCTGAGTGAAGTAAGCAAAAGGATTCTTAGATTTTTCTGGGTCGAAGTTGTCAATATACTGGAGGCAGTTTTCAATGCCGTCACAGATCATGTCCTCACGGAACATGTAGTTAACAAAGTTCGGTTTATACGATAAGTGTGTTGCGATCTTTAGAAAACAACTGCCAAGATAGTTTGTAACTCTTGGGCGAGGTTTATCAGCTTCTCTAGCAGCATGAACCTTTTGACGATAATCTGTGATCGCAGCAAGAAACTCTTTGTTGTTGACGTAGTATTCGGTCTTTTTTCGTGTCATTACTGCTTTATATGCCATGGGATGGTTACCATTATCATGTCTTAATGGTAGCACATGGAAATGGATTTGTAAAGGGGACTTGACAAACCTCATAAACCTCAGTACAATTAACCTTGTAGAGGTTCAGAAGAGATATATTAGCTTTTATTAAAGATATCTTCTAGAGATTTTTTCTTATCTTTTACTGATCCTAGATACCCAGACCCGCGTGGTAACTTACCACCTTTACCAGTTAGAGTCCTTCCATTCTCCATTCTCAATAAAGTTTGATTATAAAAATCAACAATAGGACCTTCCAACTCACTAACTGTAATTATGTGATCTCTGTTTATAATAAACATATTGTCAAAGGTAGCACACATCCATTCCTTGAAAGAAAATCCAGAAATTTCTAACGCACCTCTTCTTTGTTTAGCTGAATCTACTTGAAGAGGATTTTCTAGCATGACTTTATCTTCATCTTCTAGGTAGACAATCTTAGCGACTATCTCTTCCCCAGTTGTAAGTTTTATTGTTCCGATAAATTCTTCATCCATATTTAATTTGCTCTAAGGTTTACTTTGATTACCTCATACTTAAAGTTCTCATCATTATAAATGTTAACTCTCTCATTCAAATGTTTGAGTGTATAATTTTGACCGCCGATGTTATCAGCAATATCGTACAAGGTTGCTATCTCCTTTCCTTCGCCTTTTCTAAGTACTCTACCAATTGACTGGAGGTTCCTAATTCTTGATTTAGACGGAGATGCGAATATGATGTTGTGAAGACGTTTAATGTTAATTCCAGTTGAGAAGGTGCCGTAACTGGCAACGATGATTGCATTGGATTCTGTTTCTGTAATCTGGCGAACTTCTTCTCTATCTTCAACTTCTGTTCCACCATGAACAAAAAACAGTTTTCGTTCAGGGTCTATGGTATTATTTATTAACTCGTAAAGTGGCTCTCCGTGCTTCTCTACATAGTTAAAGAGCACAAGAGTGTTTCCTTTCAAATCATTAACTAGATTTTTAATCAAGTTGTTTCTTCCTTTATGTTCGACAAGATACTCCATCTCGTCATGATATGATTCAAAATATTGAGGAGCGTGGTCACAGAGCAACACTTTAATTCTAAATTTGCTAAGATAACCAGACTTGATTAAATCATCTGTTTTAGTAACTCTTTCACAATCACCAAACAATCCTTCTAGTACCCACTTGTGTGTCTTGCTACCATCAAGTGTTCCAGTAAAACCAAAACGGTACTTAGCATTGTGTAGTTTAGTCATGATACCTGTCAATGACTTTGACTTGAAGAGATGTGCTTCGTCGCCAATTACACAATCAATGTCATCAAAGTATCTTTTAGGAAACTTGTAGATAGACTGCCAAGTAGAAATGATGATTGGTTTATCAGTATTCTTATCCTTACCAGAGTAAATCTTATGCACAAAATCGTTGGCATTCCACCCGTAAGAAATAAAATCATTGACCATCTGCTCAACGAGGGATGTAGTTGGGACGACTATAAGTATCTTCTTTGCGGTGGCAGCATAGTATCTGACTATGGAGTAGATCATGAGAGACTTCCCAGATCCCGTAGGAGAAAGAAGTAACTTACGATTGTATTTTAAAGCTTCGTAAACTGCCTTGTATTGGTATGGACGAGGTTTTATATTGCACACCTTATCCATAAAGTGTTTAACACCAGCAGGAGACACGAATTTATTATCGTCTTCTACATCTCCGTACCAGTCATTCTTTTCGTACTCTACAGTATATTGTTTTTCATCCGCCCACTCTTGTACATGAGTCATTAGACCATGATATAATTCACCTGTGGCAGGAGAGTATAAACGTATGGTTCCATCCCAGTATTTGTATCTAGGATTTTTCTTCAGGAACTTAGCTTCAGGAACCTCAAAGGTGAAGTAGTCTGACAGTTCTCTATGTACATGCTCTTCTGGAGAATGAATGGTAATATAAACTTCGTTCTTCTTTTTAATACTGAGAGTTGTCATCATTGTCCATTTACAAATTTCTCCCACTCAATAGCACTCTTGATCTGAAATCCTCTATTGGAAATTTGTTTCATAACCTGATCCAACCAATACAGCATCTGTTCCAGATACTTTATCTTCGCCTCAAGGTTGATGATCTCATCATCAGACTCAAGGTAGGTTTTCATTTTCTCAGAAGTTTTTATGTGTGATCCAAATGGTTTTGCTGCGTAGGTTTTGGCATCTGCCTCACCCGAATAATACTCACGTTTTTCTCTAACCAATTTGCGGATCTCAAATTCCAGTGAAGTTTTGATCTGTTGAATGTCAGTGTAATGGTTTAAATATTTATTGTGTTGAAAAGGGATGTCTAATGCAAGTTGTCCCAGATCTGTGCTATATTGTTTGTTCTTGAATTGAAAGTCAACAGCAGAATCTTCTGCCCAATCATTTCTTAATTTGTCAAATTTATTACGAAGAGATTCAAAATTCATAAAGATTGCATAGATTTATCACGAATGAAGAACTGCTGGTGTTTAAACACTACCTCTGCAGTTATATACTCCACATCACTTATTGTAGCATCAAATTGTAAGTTAGTGAGAGACACAGGAAATAGATCTCTAAACTCTACAACGAAAGCTGGGTTGTATTGTGATGTAACAATGTGTAGTTGTCCGTTTGTATAGATGTCTGCCTCAGGTGTAGTTCTTGCCATTTGATCTGCATTACCATTATCCCTCATCCACTTGTGAATTGAATAATAATTCTTTAGATCTTCGTCAACAATAAAACGCACAGAAAAATCCCCGAAAGTAACACCGCCACCAGGCACGATTGGCAAATTCCTAAAAGGACTTGCTACATCAATACTGGGCATGTTAATGTCAGGGACATTTGCTCCTTGGCAAAAGAAATCTACTCCATCAAACTTTTCTAGTTTGAGAAGATAACCAATAGGGTTTAGAAAGTTTCTATTACTGGGTTGTTCTTTATACCAGTCAGCAGACATTTTAATATCTTGAGCTACTTAGTATTTAGGGGTTGTTAGGATCCATCCCTAGACCAAGCAAATACTCTTCCCACCATGTAACCTTATGACTTTTCCATAATGGTACAGGTAGTCCTTTCTCCGCATAATATTTTTCTATAACTTCATCTATAGTTTCCGCAATCTTCAATTTCCAAATCCTTTTTTGTAAAACGTCCATTCGCATGGTTACATTTGTTTTAATACTTCGTCTTTCAATTTATCCACTACATCCTGTACAATACTTACATCAATACCCATGAATGGTGGAATGATTCCCAGTGTTCTGAATAAACCATCAGCAAACAGAGCAATAAATGTAAACCCTAATGCCATACTAATCAAACCAGCATTTCTATTGTGCTGATTGATAGCAAACTCAATCATAGCTTCACACTCTTCCCGTGTAAAAACCTCTTGTTTTTTCTCTATAGGACGAGGAGTTATTACAACCTCAATTTCTTCTTCTACTTTTTTTCTAGAGAGTAAATCTCTACCGTAATTAGATAGTACCATGATAGTAGTTAATAGTTGTCGTCCTCTTCTTCATCATCATCCCAGACGATGTAAGGACCGTGTTGCATTCTTTTTAATTTCTCTGTCTCTGAACTAAACCTCATGGTTTCAGTTAACCATAGAGAAATTTTAATTACAAGAAATATCACCAGCATGGGTGATAAACATAGCAATAGTATAACAGATGATTGACTCATTGCCAATACTCGTCAAGGACATCAAACACTCTATTCAAAT
This sequence comes from Synechococcus sp., assembly GCA_047286285.1. GTDB lineage: Bacteria > Cyanobacteriota > Cyanobacteriia > PCC-6307 > Cyanobiaceae > Synechococcus_C. Next base: position 70,295 of record JBJBBP010000001.1, read on the forward strand.
AATCATTCGCTCCTTTACATTCCCACTCTCCTTTCTCGCCAATCTCACATTTATAGTGTAGCTCTCTTTTAAGTTGCATCAACCTATTGGTCATAGCAACCTTGTCTAGTCTGCCGTTCATGTGACATGTCCATTCTGTACTACTATTTAAGCATAAAAAAAGGGATCCCGTAGGATCCCTGTTAGTGTTTCCTAACAATGTTAGGATGTTTTCCACAATTAAGTTAGGTTAGCAACTCTAACTCTTCTGTAATACTGGTTGCGGTTGTGTGTAAGTGCTTCAGCATCAGGTGTGCCATTAGCCTGTACAACAAATGGGTTAGCAACCATACCGTATCTAGTCTTGAAGCCAATCTTGGGCTGGAAGGTAGATGGGTCAATGCTTCTGAGCATTTGTAGGGGAACGTATGGGCAGTAGAACAGTCCACTGTCATAAGGTGAAGTACCTTTGTATCCAACAACGTAGTAGTGAGTGTTAGAAACGTTTGCAGAGTAAGGATCAACGAAGACCTTAATTCTACCGTTCATTGTACCCACAAGTAGGTTACCTGTGTCATCAACTTCACCGATGGAAGGACCACCAGCTCCAGTTAGACCAGAAGAGTAGTCAAGAGTACCAGACATAGCAAGAGCACTAGCAACATCAGCAGATGTGATGATGAAGTTACCCTTCCCTCTACGAGTTTGCTGTGCGATTGCGTTAGCATCTCTTTCAATCTGGAACATAAGTCCCTTGAATTTCTCAACTGACCATCTTCCGTTTGAGTCAACGTCTAGGTCAAATACACCAGCGTTGGCAACGTTGTTCTGAGCACCTTGTTTTGCAACAGTGTAAACAGTTCTAACAACTTCACGGTTGATTTCTGCAAGGATCTCGCTAGAAAGTAAGTTAGCAAGTTCCTGCTCTGCATCAAGACCGTGAATTGCTTTCAAGTCTTGTGCTAGTTCTAGAGTGTATTCTGCTTTGAGAGCTCTGGTCTTTGCAGTAACAGAGGTTTTCTCAATGCTGAAGCTCATCTCGTTAAAGAGAGTAGATCCAGAACCAAGTGTTTCAGCGTCTTCTCTTGCAATGTTGCCTGCTTGACGCTCATAGTTACCAGCAGTTGTACCGCCACCAGTAGCGTCGTTAAGTAAACCTGGGTTAGCATCAGTTGCTCCACCGTCTCCAAGAGGAGATACAGGATCGTTGTATGCTGCAGGTCCTTGTGAGTTACCAGAGAAGTTTGTATCAGGCTCGTTGTATAGTGCCTCGGAACCAGCTCTTAGTGCTGCACCGTTTTCTTGGTAATGTGACTTCATCGCAAAGATTAGTCCAGTAGGACCACTCATTGGTTGAACGCCACAGATGTCGTATGCAACAAGGTTAGGCATTGCACGACGGATGAGACTGATCATCACAGGATCGAAACCTGCTAGACCGCCTGTTTTTGTATCAAGTCCAGAACCAGAGAGTGCGTTTGTACCAATGGCACCAACAGTGTTGGATGCTTCATTGATCATACCACGCTCTTCTCTTAGTTGAGACTCAGTGTTTTCTAACAAAACAGCGGTAACAGCCTTTCTATAATTGTCTTTGATGGCACCTGCGCCTTCGTGACTTAGAACAGGGTTCCACTTTTCTGTTAGAGCTTTTGAGTTAAACATCAGTTTAATTGCTCCTTGAAAAAAGATAGGGGATTTATTTTATTATCAGGAATTCCAGCGATTCATCGCGTCAAGATACTGTGCCATTGCTGGACTTACATCAGCATCTGATGCTCCTTCAACTGGAGTTTCATCTGCAACCTCACTTTGAGGTGCGGCTGTTTCTTTGAAGTATGCTTCCTTGATGGTAGTAACCTTCTTGGAGAATGATTCTTCAGAAACGAACTCTAGACCCTCAGCAAGTGCTGCGAGTTTTTCTTTCTGAGTATCTGCCAATCCTTCTGAAACATTGTTCAGAATATTTTTTCTTGCAGTCTCATTAAGACTATTTTGTAATTTCACATTTGCTTTGACCTGTTCGTCAAGGCGTGCTTCCATCTCACGAATTGATTCAGCCATACCTTCTACCACATCCACTTTCTCGTCTGGGATAGAAATGTAGTGCTCTTCAAAGAGACCCTTCAAACCTGCAATGAAGTCTTCTGTGATCTCATTTCTGATTCCACGGTCAATAGCAACTTGATTTTGCTCTACCCATTGACCAATGGCGTAGTTTACCGTGCCGTTAACTTCCTCGGATAGTTCTGCCTTAGCAGCTTCTACTTGCTTATCCAATTCGTTGGCAAAGTGTTCTACAAGCTTGTCATACTCTGAAGAAATTTTTGCTTTTACAGCAGATTCAAAAATGATTCTTGCTTTCTCTGCAAATTTTTCAGAGAGTTCTGTGCCCTCTACTAGGGCAGCAACGTCAGCGGAAACGTCTAGTTCCTCAAACGAAGGTTTGATAGGATAGGTAACGTTAGCACCTGTTCCAGTTCCGTATGCAGCGTCTGCACCAACGGTAGGTTGTGTACCCATATCACCAGCATCTTTGATGTTGGATGTTTGAGCAGACCCATCGCTCTGTGCTGCTTTGTCTCCTACAGGAGCAGCTGCTTTAGCGCCAGGATTTTCCTCACCATCATCGTCATCCTCATTAGGAGCGGTTGATGTGCCTCCAAGATCTGTAGGAGCTGATTGCCCATAAGATTGTGAAGCATCTACTTTAGGTGCAGGATCCTTACCGCCAGAACCAGTCTGTGCGTCAGAAACCTGAGTGGGTTCACTACCAGTGCCAGGAATAACAGTAGCAGAAACAGTTGGCATTGGATCTGCCGCGTTCTCTACAATCACCTTTTGCTCGGTAACGAACTCCTCAAACTTTTCGTTTAGTTTGTCTGACATCTGAGTTTACCTCGTAATTTCCGTATAATTAATCTAAGTTTATTTATAAATCAGAGTTTTCCGAGGAAATCCTCAAACACTTTGAGGGTCTTCTCTTCCAATTCCTGACGCGCTGAGGCGTCCATGATTCTTTTATATTTAGCAACTTCAGTTTCCTTTAGTATACCATTACACCAAACCCACTCTTTACCTTCCATAATGCCATTAACGAATGCATCTGGTGCAGAAGGATCTGCTACAATATCTGCAGCAGTGGTGAGCATGAAGTCGTCTGCAACAACGTTACAGTCTTCACTTTTTTGAATGCTTCCCATACCACGAGAGGAAACACCTAACTGAACACCTTCGCCAAGTAAGTTCTTAGCGATGTTACCCATTGGTGTATCTAGGATCTGAGCCTTGCCAATGAAGTTATTACCTTCAGCGCGGAGACTTGTAATCCTGTGTGATACTCTATCAAGGTTGATAGTAGGACCGTCTGGATGACCGAGTTCACCTAGAGCACGTTTTGATTTTACATACTCCTCATTGTATCTCTCAACCTCACGGTTAAGAACACTGAAAGGATACATACGACCATTACGGTTCTTTAGTTCTGACTGAAGAAAAACACCTTCAATATAAAGGAGTTTCTTTCCGTTCTTTTCCTCTGTTACAAGTTTAACGTCTTCAATCGTTTCCGTTATCAGTTTCATCGGTTACTTCCGTTTCTGTGGGTTCATCAAAAAATGTATTCGCAACAGTCTTTTTATACTCTCCCATGGCATCAGCTGCCTTGGAAAATAAAAGATCATGAATTGTGTTGATTGCATCAGAGCGTTGGTTATCAGCAATTTTATTGACGATATTTACAGGACCCTGAGTGGAATCTACTTCGTTTCTTTCTGCCATAATATGAGTTCAGTATATTTTATTTAGTATTTGAAGATGGTTTAGGTGCGGAACGTGCTCTTTTAAGGTCTCTTTCTAGAGCGTCATCAGCAGATGCCTTCTCTCTTTCTGCAGCATCATCTGCCTGCATTGCTTGAATTTCAGGAGCTAGTGCGGTGTTTGCTTGAGTGAGTTGATCTAACGTATTTGTTTCTGCTGGATCAAGTGCAAGACCAGAAGATATATCTCCTTGCATTTGCTTGTCAATCTCACGCATATCCTTATTAGTCTGTCCAAGAATATTCTTACGAACATACTCCACAGAGAAATACTTACCAACAAAAGGATCCATCTGCGTAACAGTCATCATTCTTTGGTTCATCATTTCAATGTTTTTTAATTCATTAAAGTGATTATCAAATAAGAAATCGTACTGGATATGCTCTTTCATATCTTCCCAATCCTCAGGAGCAATTACTCCTTTGAGGATAAGTTGAGTCTTGAGCATGTCTTGGAACATTTCAGCAAATCTTTTACGTAAACGTCCAATGAATTTGGTGAACTTAAGTTCGTCACGGAGGACTTCAGTGGTTTTACCGAGGTTGAATCCTTTATTGTCGTCTGTGAGACGGGAAGGAGGAAGATTGAGGCTGTTAAATAACTTCTTCTTAAAATACTCAACATCTTTGAGTTCGCCTAGGTTCTGTCCACCAGGTAAGGTGGTGATCTCAGTTCCACGTCCACCCTCTCTACGAGGTAACCAAAAATCCTCTAGCATACTCATGTGTTTTTTGTCATCACGCATCTCACCAGTCTGTGCGTCATAGACTAGCTTGTTACGATAACGACTCATAACATCACGGAGATATTGTTCCGCTTTTACTTTAGGTAAATTACCTACATCAATGTAGAAAATTCTACGTTCAGGTGCTCTTGATAATCTGTAGATAACAAGAGAGTCCTCAATCATTCTAAGTTGATTGAGTGCCTTGATTGACTTATGGAGAAAACCAAGAGTCATTCTTTTGTTTAAATCTTGCAGACCAGAAGGACAAAATGTAATACTATCAATTGCCATCTTGATACCTTGTGACAATGACATGTCACCAATAGGTCCTAAAACACCACCTTTATAAAAACCTTTTGGATTATAAAGATAGTAATCAACAAATGTTCCGTACTCGTACTCTAATGCTGTGCCTTTCATTGCCTGTCTCTGCAATGAATCCATATTCTTTTTATTATCAATCTTCTGACGAACCTTCTTGATCTTCATTGGATCAATGTAACGAAGTTCCGTAATACCTTTCTTTGGATTGTCCAGGTCAATGACCTTATGATAAAATAATCTTCCATCAATATACCAAGATCTGACAATCTCATGTGCACGATTGTCAAAGTTTAAAAGACGTTTAATATATTCAAACTCATCTCTGATCTTTCTCTTGATACTCATGCCAGCATCTAGATTATCTAGATTAACTTCTACAGGAGTGTCGTGAGAATCACTTACAATAAATTCATTTACAACTTCGTCAACTGCACTATCCACCTCAGGGTGTAGTGCCATATCACGATAACGACGGATCATCTCAAACTCATTGCGAGCTTGATTATCCGTGTCTACATATGTCCCATAATAACCACCTGCTGCTACGGCAATTGCCTCATCAGCATTAGGAGGGACAGGGGACTGACCCTTCTGACCCTCCTTGCGATTTATCTGGAAGCCAAATAATTGACTCATTTACCTAGTCATATAGTTCTCTTGCTTATATTTAGCAGAGTTAATTATACGACTGTACGAGTACTTGCTGTTGATTTCTCCGCAGTTCCAGTTGCTGCCTTAGATAGACCTTTGCCTGCAGTGAAGAATGAATATTGCCATTCCACTGTAAACTCAGAAATTTGATCGTTACTATCATAAGCAAGATCAATTGCTGAGACATTGGTTGGGAAGCAGTGGTGTAACTGATAAGTTCTAATTACAGAACCACCTGTCTGATCGTCTTTCTCTAATTGAGAAACAAAAAGATCTGCCATGTAACCAGTAGAACTAGTTGAACTAGGTAGGAATCTAGATGCAGTGTTAGCTTCGTGAGTATTGATGCTATTTGCCCACTCTTCAAAGAGACCACGAATTTCCATATTCGCATCTGCAAAGAAGGTTGCAGTCCAAGTATCAAAGGTACGATCACCTGCGATCTTGACTGTTCTTCCTCTAAAAGGAACTTCAATTACACCCAAGTTAGAACCTGGTAGTGCAGCAGACTTACAAAGAATATTTGTAAGGTTTTTATCAGAATTTTCTGATTTTCCAGTAGCACCAGAAAAGTCCTGTGGAAATTTGATATCCACAGAGAACATGTTAGGCTTAATGCCCTGCTGAATCTGCGATAGAAACGTTGATACGTTATTTGTTGCCATTGTTTTTTACCTCTTTTTTAATTATCTACCAACAACTTCGCTGAAGGAAACTCCAGACTTAGTTGCAGTTACTGTAACAGTGACATAGTTGATAGAGCGAGTTGGTTTTACAAAAATTTCAGCAACAAACTCATTTCTGTCAATGACTTCGCCAGTATTATTTGTGTTATCACAAATAACTAGGTAGTCTGTAACACCTCTACGTGCTTGAACTTCACTTAGATATCCACTAAGTGCAGCGTTGAAACCAGAGCGAGTAATTTCATCGTTCTGTTCAAATAGTACTCCTTCTGCAAGTAGTCTTGCTCTCTTCTCAATGTTGAGGAAGAGACGACGAACGTTGATTCTGTCAAACGCGGATGGAGATGCAAGAGCAGTCTTGTCACCGAATAGTACAGGACCAGAGCCAGGAAATGCAACAATAGGGTTGATTGCAGCAGTGTAGAGATCATCTCTTGCTGCCTTGTTAGGATTGAATGCAAGTTTAACTACGTTCTGTAATCCACCTCTGTTAGTTCCTGCTGGAGAAATCCAGTCATCACTAATAGAAGATGTAGAAACGCAAAGACCAGCAACGTCTCCGTTACAACCGATGTAACGATACTTGTCGTTAAAACGATCATATACATATTTGATTCCACTGTCCTTAACAACATAAGAACTAGAACCAATACTAGAGAAGAAATCAATAGTATTTTCTAATTGTTGTGCAGGAGTTAGTGCAGCGTTACCAGATGTAGCAACTTGGTTTCCGTTGAATGGAGAAACAAATGCGACACAATCTTTTCTTGAATTAGCAACAGCAGCAACAGCTCCTGCTTTAGAAAGTGTATCTGATTCATTACCCATAGAACCACCCATGAGAACAAAGTCAACTTCTGTTTCTTCTGTGTCTTGGAATAATGTATACGCTGTCTGAATTTCTCCAGCAGTATATGCATAATCATCAGTACCACCTGTTAGTGCTCCACCAGCAGTAGAAAGAAGATACGCTAGTGTAAGAGGAGCAGCTGCAGTAGCACCATAAGATGCTGCAGTTCCACCAGGTGCTTCACCAACTGGAGTATACTGACTAGCACCTAGTTCAGCAGCGTAAATAAATTTAGAAAACTCATTTACATAACTCTGCCAGTATGTGCTAGCTCCTTCAGGAGATTTAGCATCAGACAACTTAGAAAGATATGTTAATCTTTCAACGATTGTATTTGTGCTTTCATCAACAACTGCAACGTGTACTTCGTCACCAGATAGATAACGCTCAGAAGCGTATGCAGAAGTGCCAGGTCTAGGACCGATATTCTTATATGTTAAACCAGTAGATCCAATAGGAAGTGCGTTCCAATCAGAATTTGAAAATGCTGACTGAGTAAAACTATTACCAGATACTGCACCAGCAGCACCGTGCTTAATACCAACAGTGTTAGCATCAATCACAACAGTAACTTCGTGGTCATTTGTTGTGCCATCATCAAGTGTATCACCAACTGATAAACTGTGACCAGCCTTAACCATTTTAGAATCAGCAACTTTATCTACAATAACAACTCTTAAGTTGTTACCAGCAGAACCTGCATCTCTAGCAGCAAATTCTTCAGAAGAACCTGCACCAGCTTCGTAATCTTCCTTAGATCCGATTAATACTGCAGAACCATCTTTGGTTGCGTTTAGTACACCAGTTGCTGCACGGACTACAGCGAGTTGTCCGCCGTAGCGAAGAAACTCAGATGCTACTAACCAGTCTGCAGCGTTAGCCTCAGCTGGTGCTCCGAAAGTGTCAATTAAATCTCTTTCGGATCCGATATTTACAATTTTGCCTACAGGTCCCTTGGTGAATGTAGAAGCAATTGCAGCTTTAAGTGCAGATACTCCTGTGATAACACCAGTGGATAAATCACGCTCTCTAATAACAACACCAGGCGAGACTTGACTTGCCATTTAATTTTACCTCTTAGATATCAAATTTATCTAAAAGTATTTAGAATTTCTAATGTCTCTACAGGGGAAACAATGCATGAACAACCTACCAGTCTGGATAGTCTGCCAAGTATGGTGGCAAAGGTCTTGGTCTGTTCTTTCTGTTATTTAGAATTCTGGTGATCGTACAGTCCTTACATTCATAAGCATATGCTGATGGTAAACCTCTTTTATTTTTCCTAGTCATATAGAAGTCTTCAATCAAATTTTTGGTCTTATTGCAAGTTCTACATTTTCTTTCTTTGAAAAGAAGATGTTCCAGACTGAACTGATCCCCAATATCCATCATAGGTCTGGGAGCATGTATGACACTTCTTCTTGTTTGTCTCCGTACCAGAATGATCCTTCTGCGTCCACGAAGGTATCATCACCCAGACCGTCATCAATAAAACCAAAGGGAGCCATATCTTGCTCGATTTGATTACGTTGTTCATCATAGATCCTCCTCCTGATATCTTGATCGGTCATTTCTTTAAAGTAATCTTGCATGACTAACCATGCAAAGAGAACCATACACATAACAAGGTCATCATGATATCCCTCGTCTGCTTCCCACGCCTGTTTCTTTTGTACAAACGTGGTTAGTTCTTGGAAGATTTGGAAATCATTAAACAATAACTTGTCTTCCTCAATGATTGCTTTTAAATTAGCACAACCGATCTTCTTAACGGTCACACTCATCTTAACACCTAATTGTGTTTTTGTCCCTGAAAATCCTTGTCCAACTACCTGTCCAGCTCGTCCACGCATCGCACACATAAGAACGTTAGGGTATTCAAGATCGTAATTAAGAGTAGCAGCGATAGAGTCTCCAATGTCATTTACCTCAACTAAAATGTACGGGTTGTTATATTCTTTGGCTACTTGAAAGATGACCGAGGGAAACAGTACAGGTTTAATCTCATTATTTCTGTATTTCGCAACGATCTTATACGGGATACTGGTGATATCAAACACGAGGAAAGCAGAATAGTCGCCACCAATTCCTCTGGCAACATCGACAGTAATAATATATTCGTGATTCTCTTCTGCTCTCGAATAGATGTCAAGTCCCGCATTGCTTTTAATAGGGTCGTGAAATGGTATAGTTTGGAGTTTTGCTGGACTAATCAAAGTATCAGCAGATCCAAGAAAGTCACATTCAAATTCTTGTGCGAACTGTCTAGGTGATGTGTTCTTAATAGTCTCCTCTTTCCATTTAGCATCTCTGCCAGGTACTTGAGACCAATGTACCTCGTTTGTAACATAATCATTCTTACCTCTTCTAGCATCCTCCCACATCTTATAGAAGTGGTTCATACCATTTGGCGTAGAGATAATAATTACTTTGGTTGATTTACCAGAAGTAATAGTAGGATAAACAGAGGCAAAGAATTGCTCCGCAACATGGTTTGGAACGAACGCAAATTCATCGAGGAACAAGATATTGAACGACATGCCTCGGACAGCACTTGCAGACGTAGAAGCAGCCAATATCTTTGATCCGTTTTCAAGTTCAACATTACCTTTATTCCATACTAGTATACCATGTTGCATCCACTTAGGCAAATTTTCATACGCTAGTTGAAGACGACCGAGTAGTTCCCTTGCGGTAGATGCTTTGTTAGCAAGAATACCAATGTTAACACTATCGTAGAAGATAGCATAATAAAGAAGATAAGCGACCACAGTGGTGCTCTTACCAGTTTGTCTAGGAAGCTTCGCAATGTTGAATCTGTTTTCATGAAAATCTTGCAAGATAGTTTTTTGAAAATCATACATCTTGAAAGGCACTAAACCTTCATCAAGAGAAATGATCTGAATATAATTACACGCAAAATATAATGGATCATTCTTACATTTGACCCATTCATTAATTTGTTTCTTTGTAAATTGAATTGGAGTACCCGCTTTTTTCAGGTTGGGGTTACCCAAATATACATCATTAGTTGCCATACTTTATTTAGAACTCACTAGCATCTTCCATTTTAGTCAAAAACTCTAGTCTCTTTTCCCATGTGTCACCACCTTCCTGTCCCTTCATTGGATTGATACATTGACTATCTCCTAGTTTATTACAAACTAAACCAGCTAGATCAAGTTGATTACCTTTACTTCCTGTGTTCCAATAATGAACACCATTCATCCAGATTGCACCGCACTTAGGACATTCCTTTCTCTCTAACTTAAGATCAGATAATTCTTTCATCGTGGATCTCCTTCTATATGTGTAAAGGTATATTCTGCAAGCATAGCAAACAGTTGCTGCTTCATTTGTATCAAATATTCCTGTTCTTCTACGGGACGCCTAGGAGAACCTGGCCAGACCTCTAATGCATAACAAACTGTGGAATACAGATTTTTAACATCATGTATTCCCATCTTAAATTCGCAATACCATTCCTCATCATACTCTGGAACTGTCATTCCACAAGCGTGCCATGAGCACGACGGATCTCCCGTAGTTCTTCAAAATCTTTTTTCTTTGTACCACCATCATATGCCCAAGCATATCCCTCAACAATCATCTGTTCATTGAGAGACGTATCAGCATCGCCAACATATAACCACCCAAGAAGACGGCCATACTTACCCATGCCACCGACGAGCTCGGTTCTGATAGTGAGTTCATCATCTCCATTTATAGTATCCTCTAGTTGTTTTTTCATCCAATTTGTAGCATCTATTCCCAATTCCTTCTCTTCCAAATCTCTCGTTCTTTTCTCTGGCGTATCAACTCCTGCAACTCTAACTCTTTCTTTCTTGTATAAGTCAAACCCAAGATCAATGGTGACATCAATAGTATCGCCGTCAACAACACGATTAATCTCCGTCACTCGGAAGTTGTAACAACTCTTCCTGCTTGGTGGTGTCATCGCTGCCATGATCTAACTCCTTAAATGATGATCTTAGTATATAGACAATGTACCAAGTCACAATTATCAAAAGTATTCCAAGCATAATGATAACACCCCAAACAGGATCACTTAAGTTTTCGTGTGTACGAAGAACTAAGTTCATTTTTTAAATACACCAATTTTAGTCAACACATATAATGATAGTATTGTCCAAAAAATGATTTCTAATCCAATGTTACTCATTAATAATTTCCTCCAATCTGAATAAAGATATGAATTCAATATTATTATCATCCCATATCTGATGATCATCTTGCCTATCTAAAATAGCAACAACACGATTTACAATATATCCTGCTTCTCTTAAAACGTTAACAGCTTTGATAGCACTACTTCCAGTAGTAGTAACATCTTCTAAGACAGTAACAACTGAACCAACAGGTGGTTTATTACCTTCGATTACCTCTTTTGTACCATGTCCTTTTGGATTTTTTCTTACAATCAAAGCATCAATATGTTTACCAGAGTAATATGCTTTCTGTGCAATACCACATACTAATGGATCAGCACCAAGTGTAAGACCACCAACTGCAACTGATTTCTCATCAAGATGTTCAATCATTAAATGTGAACACAATGCATTACCTTCACAAGATAAGGTAACAGGTTTGCAGTTGATATAATGTTCTGATTCTTTACCAGATGATAAAGTAAAATGTCCGTGCTTGTATGCTCTTTCTTTGATAAGATGCAGCAGTGTCTTTCTATGTTGTTCCATAATCAATCATAAGTTTTTTTCCATTGCCTGAAGAAGTTCAGTAGCATGATGTAATTCATCATTTAGTATATCACGAATTTTATCATCCTCTCCGTTCTTTTCAATATATTTACTATATGTATCTGCTGCGTGAATCTCTACTTCGTAAGAGAGGTGGTATGCCAATTTAGGAAGAAGCCAGTAGTAAACCACATTAACCCAATAATAGATGAGAACGAGGTGTTTGGCGACAAAGCGATCAATCCAATAACGATTACCACCCATGCTCTCCATATAGACAAGATGTTCTGTTTCATTTACCGATTGATTAAAATGTTCCTTCATTAGATATAGGTGATCAGGACCTCGCAATCCCATGCTTTCTCTCAAATGTAATACACTCAAGAAAGCAAAATAGGGTGCCCGAGCTATTTCCTCAAGCACCCAAAAACGCTGATAGTCTCTACCTTTGTAGAGAAAGTCTAAGATTGCAACAGTGATGTTTAAAACAACAATGTTGATAGTTTTCATTTTACGTGTACTGTACCGATCATGCCAGCACCTTTATGAGGACCACAGAAGAATGTATAGTCTCCTGCTTCAGGAAACTCAACATCAAACTCTTCACCAGGCATCATAGCAAGTGCATCGTGTCCTAACTCATCATGATCTTCTACAAGAACATTATGAGGAGGTAGCATGTTGTTTACAAAGTGGATAGATTCTCCTGCGTTAATTGTAACTTCAGAAGGTTCAAAAACTAAACCTCCATCGTATCCCATTTGAACATCCACTGCCCATGCAGGTAGGGCGAGAAATAATGTAGCCAGAAATGCAAAAATAAATTTCATACTCGTTTTCTTTTTCTTCTAGAAGAGATAAGGTAAATAATACCAAGGGTGAGACCTACTGTTGTTCCAAATGCAATCAACAGTGTTGGACTATACACCACATCTGGTTGGGGTTCCCATGTGCCAGGTAATGTATACACCGATGGGTGAGATGCAAAAAATAAATTCATAACTTAATCCTCAGAATACTGATCTTGATAAACCTTGAGTTTATTGATCAAAGCTTCATATTGTTCCCACATCCATTCACTACCTGTCTGATCTTGGTAGACCCTACAAGCAGTAATACAACGTAGTATATCGTTGTCGTTAAGACGCATATCCAAATCAAAACTCATATACTAATTATAGTTAAACATGTCAGTATTGACACATTTTAACAACAATTTATAAGTTATGTTAGCAATTCCAAGCTCTTAGTGATTTGTTGATCCTACTATCAGGATCGCTGGCAGTTTTCTTTGAAGTTAATTTCTTTTTCATTCCTTTCATTCTAGCACAAAAGGATGCCCTACGGGGATTTCCAACCTTCTTGCTTGGTGCTTTAAGGTCAGATCCAGGATTTGCTCTCTCGTAAGACTTCCTACCTTTTTCGTTAAGTCCACCTTCTTTGTTTTTGCCAGCCTTCTTTGTCCAGGCTGCACCTTCTAAAATTCCGTTATCCTGATCTCTGGCAGACTCAGCTAGTCTTTTAAATTCTTTGTAGTTCTTCATACCATGTCAGGGTATACAAATCTATTTAGCGTTTTCCGCCACCCATTTGCTTTAACATTTTCTGTAGTTCTGCTGTAGAACCCACAAACATAGCGTTGTTAGTGACTTTTGAAGGACCTTTCTTCTCTTCATCTAGGTCTTTCATATTCTTATGTAATGCTTGTAATTTTTCTGTCATCTCTGATACATGCTTCATTGCTGCTACAGCAACTTCATATGCTCTAGGGTGACCACTTTCCTGTGCTACCTCTAAGGCACCTCTGACCGCCTCCTGACCCTGATCTATGAGTGAGTACAATTCTCCACGAGTATACTCATAGTCTTTCTGCCGATCATCCTTGTCTGTTTTAGGACCTGCAGGTTTGACAGGTTCTACTGAAACATCAACGTCGATGTTCAACATATCTTCCATGTTTTCTTCTAGGCTACTCATAAGAATTCAATTCCTTCATTAAATCCAAAGTCATCACCAGCATCAACTAATGCATCATCATTTACATCAATGACACCATCTGTGTTGATATCAGTTTTTGCTTTTGGTGTATATGTTCTGGTAATAGTTCTACGATTAACTGCTCTATCACCAAGTGTTTCGTGAATGATTGCTTTCTTGATGACATCTGATGTGTTGTAAGGACCGTATAGATAAGACTTCATTGTGAAGTTTAGAGTGTAGATGATATATCTACGCTCATAGAAACTATCGTCCCACTCATCTTCATATCCAACATTATTCAGAACTACAGCGATATCTCTCTTCTCATTCATGTCTGGAATCATGTTAAGAGTAAGACTAAATGATGGTTGGAAGTATGGTAGTATCTGCTCGGTGATTTGTAGAGCATCGTCTTGTGACTTAGCAATTACACCAAGTTCAAATGATAGATTGTATGGTACAGGAACATACTGTACTCTTACCTCACCACCATTATTATCAATAATAGTTTTATATTTCTGTATAGGAGATGTCTTGCGAGTAGGATCGTAATCAATACTTGTCATCTCAAAATAGAGACGAGGTAATGTGATCGCTACTTTTCTATTTGATGCGTTCTCTTCTAGTCTTACAATAAACTTTTGTTTAGGACCATATGCCAGAGGTACTTTCATTTCCTCTAGTACAGTTCCGTCACTTGGATCTGTGCTCTTCATTGTAATATTATTGAAGAGAGTTCCAAATGCTACGATATTCTTGCGAACAATCTGATTGTAGAAATGATTACCTAACATTAGATACTACCTGTAAAATTACCAAATTCACCAAATGGATTTCCTTCAGTCCAATCCACTATATTATCAGCATCATCTTCAATCTCTCTGTTCTGATCGTAGCTGCTGTTGACATTATTTAGAGTGTCAAATGTTTCAGGACTCCACTTAGCACCTGAAGTTAAACCAGTGATCACCTCAGCAGTGGTGAATGTTCCTGTTCTATTAATAACTTGGAGTGATCTGGTTGCTGAATCCCAAGACTTGACTTCTGCTCTATTGTCCTTAGGTGAGTAGTCAATAGTGACAGTAGGAGCAGATGTGAACCCAGAACCGCCACTAGTGATAGTAATGCCATTGACAATACCAGTAGAACTAACCGTTGCAGTAGCTGTTGCACCCGTACCACCTCCTCCAGTGATAGTTACTGATGGTGGTGTAGCAACTTTATAATGTGCTCCACCATCTGTGATTGTAATACCTGAGACAGCATCTCCTGTAATAGCAGATGTTGCCTTAGCAAGGAACTCATCTCCAACAACTTCCTCGCCTACAGTAAAGTCTCCTGAACCGCCAGGATCCATGACTAACTTAATAGCATTGTCAAAGAGTTGTTCAACTGCATCAATCTCTGCAACACCAGTATCAAAGTCGTCTTGACCAACCTCGTAGATCTCAGCAGTAATAGCATAGAACTGGATCTTACCAAACTGGAAGAATGGTTCTTCTTTTCCTACAAATTTAATTTCGTAAATATCTTGTGTTAATGGGAAGTATAATAAGTCTCCCTCATTAGGTCTTTCTGGTACAGTTAAAGTAGGATTATGCTCAGCTACTTCTTCTGTCCATCTTCTTGTAGATACACGGAATACAATTTCATCTGTAATTCTTAAACCGAACTTGGAGATGAACTCAGCGTTATCACCAAAACCCATGACGTTCTGCAACAACATTTCAATCTGGAATTGCTCTTGATACTTAGAGTATCTAACTTCATCCAGAGTGCTGTCTTGAAGAACTATCCTAGGGATATAGTATACGTCTGAACCAAACAATTTGATTTGCTCATCCACAAGATCCTGAACGAGACCTTGTTCGCCACTGTGACCTGAATAGTAAGTTGGAAAGTAGGGACTGGTAGGCATTTTATCCGATCATATCCATTGGTGGGATTGCATACTTACTGAGAACTTCGCTTTCGATCTTCTCAATTTCTGCTAAGGCGTCTGTGTAGATTTCTCTACCATTGAGTGTAACTCCGCCAGGTAATTGAACGTTGTTATACTTGATTAAGTTCATACCCCACATCCTCTTCATAAGAGCTGTGGCATATCTCTTTACAAATATATCATTGTTCATCTGTGTAGCTTCCGTAGGATCAATAAGACGATGACACTCAATAAGAACTTTAGTTTCTTCTTGAAGAAAGTCTTTATCTATATCAAGGTATAGACGATCATTACGTGCTGTAAATCTAAACTGTTGGAAAGATCCATTGTTTAGAACCATATCTAGAGTTTCTAGATACTGTTTGTTCATATAGTAGTTAAGGATATCTAGTGATCCGAATGCATAAAGATCATTCAAGAACAACTGATACTCAACACCAAAGAGATTAGAACGGATTGAGTTACTGACAAGACCAAATACTCTAGTAATACCAACTACATGATCAGGAATTGGAATGAAGTTTGTTGCTTCTAACCAAGTTCCAGTAGCATTTGGTGTTACATTAGTATCAGTAACGGTCTTAGTAGTTGTTGCTGCAAAACGAGTTTTATCAGCAGCAGTAATTTCGTGATATAAGTATGCACGCTCCATACCATTGTAACAGTTCTCTTGGAAAAACTGAAACGTGTCGTCTATTACGTTGTTGACCTGTTCGTCATCAATGTTTACTTGCAATACAGGTTCGCCAAGTTGCCTCTTGCAATATGTGATGAGTTCAGCTCTAGAACTTGGAGATGCCATTACACACAAAAAATCCCTTCATACCTATTTAGGGATCTGTTATTTATTCAAAGTTCTACCATAGTTGATTCTGGGTAGGTTTGAATGAAAAGGTTGTAACACTCTTCTGTTACTATATCAAAAGCTATTGTAACTCTAGTTTGTTCTTTTGGAACAGAGTCTGTGTAATGTTTAACGAAACTAGGAAACATTGTCATTTTATTGGCAACATTTTTAGATTCCCATAATTCATCTGTGAGAGGGTGAATGTAATAAGTTGATGTGCCATCTACATCCAAACAAAAATTGCCAGAAAGATAAGAGTAACAATCTCCAGAATGTCTATGAGGATAGAATTTTTCTTTATCTCTCATTACATTTGCCCAGCATTGAACATAATACTTATCCAATCCTAATTTTTGACCAAAAGCATGTAGATATAAATCATGACAATTTTTGATAGCTTCTTTTAAATTTTTTGTATTTTTAAAGTTAAGAAGATTGTAGTCATTTGCTCTTGAGGTTAGACTGTTTTTTCCCATACGAGTTCCCCAATCGCTAACAAATTTATTATCATTAATAATTTTAGATTCTTGAGATAATATTTCTTCTTTTAGCAAATTAAATTCATTATCATCATCAAACACTTCTACCTCTGCTACAACATAGTTTAAGCTAGGAGCAAAAAAGGTTTTTCCCTCTTGAGAGAAATTATAAAGCATAAAAAAATGAGGGTTAATTCCCTCATTTTATCAAATTGTTTTAAAAACGTCAACCTTCAGATGGTTTTTCTGGTGCTGGTGCAGCAGTCTCTTCTGGTTTTTCTTCTAGTAAGTTTAGGGTTTCTAAACCACCCTCTAATTTAATTTTGTATTCTTTTGCTTTTGTTAAATTTGCTTCTAGTTCTCCAATTTGCTTTACCGTAGTAGCAATTTGTTCTTCAAAATTCTTTTTTAATTGTGCAGGATCCATGGTTATCACTTGTAATTGTGTATGTTCTATTTATCGTCTCTCTATATCTTCTCCAGCAGTGCATTCAGAGCAATCCTCTCCACTTAAAAGTTTCAATTCTTGACATGCATCATTTGGATTTGGAATGAGAGCTCTAATTCGTTTTAGTTCTTCGAGTTCTTTTAACTTCACCTCAGCGTCAATTACTTGATCCTCCACTTGTTTTTCAATATACACTAAAAAATCATAATTTTCAAATCTATCTCTGCGAATTTTTTCACATTGATATGCTTGTAATCCAGCGTAATGAGTTAACTCTTCGATTGTAAGTTCCATAGTTATTAAAAGAAATCCATTTTGATTGCAGGAATTTGACTGATACTGTAAGGAGTACCGTTACTACAACTACTTCCACCTGAATCTGTTCTATAGTATCTAGAACCAAATTCATTTACCACTCTTGCTTGTCCATCTGCTCCATAATTATTTTGGTTTTGGTAAGTACAATATTCAATACAAAGATTTTTTGATCCATCCCATTCAAATGGAGTTGAGAAAGTGAAAGTTTTTTCACCTGTTCCACTTTGCCACTGTGATACATCACTACCGTTACCAATAGAGTAAACTGTTACCTTAGAAGATCCAGATGAAGGACTAGCAGTGCTTCCTTTACCTTGATCTGTATTAAATAATCTAATATTAAGACCACGAGCAGAGTAAGTATTACTAATTGGGTTAGTTACATAATGCTTAACATTTCTAAAGATAGCACCTTCTTCTGCTCCATTGTTTAAGAGGTCACTAACAGTGTAAACAGATTGGAAAATATTTCTTCTAAACCAAATATTAATAGGATGTCCCTGTCCGTAGTTTGAATTGGAACTACCAGAACTCCATCCATATGACAACGTTCCAGAAGGTTGAGAGAAACTTGATTTAGTTGACCAAGTGCCATCTCCTTTGGAAATGTATAACTTATTGTCACTACTATTAAAATAAATCTCACCTGCATCAAGTGCAGCTGGATTTGGTAAAGTAGTATTCGTGACAACAGGAAGTCTTAATCTATTTGGTTCCGATCTTGGATTACCAAATGTGATTCCGTTAGTTCCGTTAGTATGTTGAAATTGATTAACGTTTAAAACTGACATTTTTTATTTCCATTCAGAACCAGTATAGAAACTTAATTTTCCAGTGCTACTGTTAAAGATAAGTTCACCTGCAACAGGGCTAGATGGAGTTCCATTAAAAACAGGAACTCTCATTCTCTGCATGTTCACTCTACCGTTACTTTCAATTGTGAAAGCTTCAGTTCCACTTAAGTTTTGTACCGCTGATAATTTGATTGTAGACATTTTTAAAAGAAAGAGTGCGTTACTTTTTAATATTTATAATATTGCCCAGAAACTGTTTGATCCAATAGTTATGGTACTTCCGCTACTAACTGTAATAGGTCCTATACTAGAAACTAATTGGTTGTTACCGATGGACAAGTTTTCTTGGATGTTTTGTCTTTGTGCCTTAACTGTTCCGTATGTATCTACCCATTGATCTTGACCATTGACTTTCAATGTTCCAGTCATGTAAATAGATCCACTAACATCTAAAGCTTCAGATGGGTTTCCAGATTTATTGATACCTACTTTTGATTGTCTGTAGATATCAGTTCCGTTAGGAGCTGCTGTCCATCTAGAAGTTACAAATGCATTTCCATTCTTGTAAATCTCACCAGTAAAGTTGAAGTTACCTCCAACTGTAAGTGCCATGTTAATGCCATTAGATGAGAATGATGTGGAGTTAATAGCAACTCTATTGTTAGTTCCTTGAACTGCAATAGCAGGAGTTGATTTCCAAGTAGTAGCACCTGCAGCACCGTTGTTAGCAGTAATCTCAAAGATATCACTACCGATAAGACTGTTACCAACACGGAAGTTGCTTAAGTATCCACCTGAACCATCAGCACCACCAGTTGCACCAAGGAAGTAAAGTGGAGCACCATTGTTGTTACCTGCATTACGGATGTAGATACTTGTATCTGCGTAGATTTCACCATCAACTTTTAGTTTGTAGTTAGAATCAGGTGCTGTACCAATACCAGTATCGCCAACACCAAACTGAACATTACCACCTGAGAACAGGGTCATGTAATCAACTAGATCAGTAATAGTTGATTGAGGTGCATTAGGTTGACCACGGAAGACAAGGTGTGCAGTATTTGCTGCGTTTGGATTGTTCTTACGAACAATGTTCCAAGTGTAAGCAGCTCCAGAGTTCTGGAATGCAATACCTTGATCATAATTATTGTCCATCACCCTGAGGTTTAGAACATTTAATTCAGTACCACTATTTGCATATAAGTTAAACTTACCATCACTACTATCAGGTGCTTTATCAATACCAACTCTATCTAATGAATCATCAGCAAAGATTAGATTATCACCAACTTTGAAATCATCAGCAACTGTGATATTGCTTAAGAAATCTGCTCTACCAGATACGCTTAGTGCTTGGTTAGTAGTAGCAACACCAGTGATGCTCAAAGCACCAGTCATTGTATCACCACCTTTCAGCACGTTTGCTGATGCAGCACCTGTTAATGCAGCAGTAATTGTTCCAGCGGAGAAGTTACCACTCTGATCACGAATAACACCACTACCAGCAACGTTAGATGAGTTAAAGGTAATGTTACCTTCGTTCCAAATTTTGTTACCGTTAACAGTAAATGCGTTATTGTTTCCTACCTTAGTTTCAAGACTACCACTACCATTGGTACTACCACCACCTGTAGCGATAAATGCTACGTTGTAATCGGATGGTGATAGTGCAGAAGATCTAAAGAAGATAGAAGGATCAGATGCTTGACCATCTGTTCTACCAAGTCTTAGACGAGCATTACCAGAAACACTATCTCCACTAATAACCTCGTATGTTCCATCAACATCTCCATCTGCATTATCATCAACTTGTGAAACATTCCAATTTTGGAATTGATATGAATTACCTACACCACCTGTACCAATAAATGCTGCATCATCAAATGAATTGAAATCTCCAGCTACTAGACTACCAGTAATTAATGTGTAGTTATTAGCAGCATCATTAACATCTTGATTTGGTTCTACCTTCGTAATACTAATTGAACCCCTAGCAATACCACTAGGTGTATACAAGTTGACTGATTGACCAGCAACAAATGGTGTTGTATTTAAAAGTTCATCTCTAACAAGAACGTTAACTCTAACATTTCCTGTCCAATCCATAACACGAATTTTGGATAGGAAATCTTTTTCTCTCTGGAGAATTGGTAATCTTTCATTACTCAAGTATCCAAAGTCCATATGCTGTGCAGACTGATACCAAGTTCCTTGGCGACCATCTAACTTGTCAGCATCTAATCCACTTAATACGCCATCGTTACCAGAATGCCAGATCTCATGCCAGTTACCAAAGGAGTTTGCTGGACTGTTGAAAGATCCACGAAGGAACATACCAGCACCAACATCAGCGTTAGCATCTGTAAATGCAAGTTGTCTTACACCACCAAAAGTAGCATCAAAGTCAGTACCACCATTTCTGATAGTTAGTACAACGTGTCTTGTTCCACCATCAGATAGACCATCAGCAGAGTTGTTCTTAGTATCAGCAATAATACCAGCAGCAAACTCATCAGGAGATGGGTTACCAGTTGGTGAGTTGGTAGATGTCTTAAGTCTTAATGTACTACCAGACTGGTTAGCGATGTTAATATTATATGTACCAGACAATCTTTCTACTGGTAAAATACCAGCGTTCTGGTTTCCAGAGTTTAGATAGAATACACCTTGTGCTCCATCAAGTGTATCAGCATCAAGACCAGAATCAGGACCTGTGTTAATTTGAACAGAACCATTTCCAGCTTCACCAATTAAGAATTGTTGTTTGAGGAATCTAGCAACACCTAATGTTCCATATGGATCACCAGATGTGGTTAAATCACTAACTCTATCAACGTCAATTGTAACGTTTGCATACTGACGAAGAACTGTTGTAACCTTACCAAAGAGATTAAGACCTGTTCCTCCACCAATTTCTGCTGGAGCAGATGATATAACAAAGTCAACATTTTGTTGAGAAGTATTCTGTCCATAATCTTGACCACCACTTACGATAGTAACATCAGTAACTTCACCACCAGTAACAACTATGTTTGCTCTTAGACCAGATCCATTACCACCAGTTAGTGGTAAGTTAAAATATTGTCCGTCTGTGAATCCAGAACCACCGCTTTGAATAACAACTTCTTCAACGAAACCACCTTCTGTCTGAGAAGACTCAACTGTTAATGGTGACTTACCTCTATTAAATTCTAAAATTGTTCCAGCTGGAAGAGTTGATGTAACGAACTTATCAAGAGTAATAGTTGTTTGACCAGATTCTGTTAAAACACCATCAATGTTAGTGTCTATTTGAATACCAGTAATTGGTACAATATCATGACCTTTAAGGAAGTCAGAATTTGAATCAAAGATTAACTGAGAAGCACCAGCAGTTGCTTGAAGTTTTAATTGAGCAAAGTATCTTGTCTCAGGACCTTTAACTGTTTGTACAGCAGGTGCATATGCCTGATCTCCTCTTAAGAATGTAAAGGAGTTAGCAGCACTTTCTACACCAGAAGCGTTAGATGCTAAACGTGCTGTAGAAATAACACCTGATGTAATATCAGAAGCAGCAATCTGGTTAGATGATAGTGATACCCAGTTATTATTATTGTCAGCAGATGTGTTAACAACACGAGTAATATTGATTGTCTCAGCAGGAAGATCACTAGATTGAATTGTATCTGTATCTACGATCTTAATGTTGTTAACAATGTCACCATACAATCTACTTTCAATTAAAGCAGTAGCAGTTGCCTGTGTACCAGATCCTGCAGGAGCAGCGATTGTAATAGTAGGTGGAGTTGTGTATCCTACACCACCAATATATCCATTGAATAATTCAATGGTCATAATCACAACTTGACCATTAGCAATGGTTGTTGTAATCAATGCGTCTACTGCACCAGCTTGAGGGTTACCACCAGATACTGTTACAACAGGTGCAGTAACATATCCAGATCCACCATCAGTAATATTAACCTGATAGACAACACCCTGTCTGTATTCAGTTGCTTGAATCTTACCGCCAGTAACGCTACCAGTAAATACATCACCAATAGTAAATTGTAATGTTGGATCTACAGCGAATGATGTAAATAAACTTTCGTTGTCATTATTAAGAATAAATGATGTTGAAGTATCCTGTTGGATAGCGATATCACCAGCAAGTGCTCCTTCAATAGCAAGTCTTTCTGCCTGAGTAGCAACAGTAAAGACTTGGAAAGGACGTAGTGGTGGAATTTGATCTTCAGAAATCTTACCACTATCTGTAAGTTCAACCAGTGCTCTAGGAACTGGGTTAGTAGAGTATGGTTTGTTGATGTAAGGTCCTAAGGAGTTAGTAATAAAGTCTTTAACTGCCTTCTGTGTAGGTAGTTTAGAGTCACTAGAGTTAGCACCACCCAATGTGTTAGATGCGTCAAAACCAGTAACAACAACGTCACCACCTTTCAATTTCAAGAATTCAACTTCAGAAATTGTAACCGTACCAGTAAAGGTAATGTTACCAGTTCTGTTCTCAATTCTAGCAAATGTACCAACCTTGAAGTCTCCAAGTTCGTCAGTACCAGAAACGTATGTTCGACCATAGTCTTCTGATACCTGTTCGTTTGCCTCAATCTTAGTACCACCATTCTCAGGTAGAGCAAGGTAAGTAGTACCAGAACCAGCATATTCCCAAGTATGAGAAGAAGAGTTAACGATAGATGGTCTGTGTAACTTAAGATTTTCTCCAACCAAACTTGCTAGAGAAACTACTTGATCAGTGGTGTCGTTCTTAAATTGTGCAGCACCACCAGAGCCAGATTCTAGTGTTAATTGAGCAGAGAAAGGAGGACCAACTGTAACACCTTCTACAGCATCAACGAAGTATTCAATTTCTGGATCTACATTACTAAATCCATCAATCTTGACAACATAGTGTTCTAGTGGTTCTCTACCAAGACCACTTACAGAGAAGATAGTTCTACCAGTAGGAGTAGAAGAAACGTTAGAGATAGTTGCTTGGTCAAACTCATAACATTCTCTTCTGAATCCTCTTGCTCTTAGAGAGTAGATACCAAAGTTAGATGCAGAGTTAGTAACAGAAGCATAACCACCAGACTCAGCAAGAATACCATCTGCAGTAAAGATGCAGAAAACAGAAACTAACTGTACATAACCATCTTCAATAATCTTATAACCAACACCACCTTCAGAAACAATCGTGAAGGCAGATGCAACCATTGACTTACCCTGATTAGGGAACTTAGCACTTCCATCTAGGTTCAAGCCAGGGAATGGGCAGTTAGGTTGTTTGACCTTAGAACCATCAACTAGAGCACCACCACCACCTAATTTGGAGATGATAGAAGAGTTCTGTGTATATGGAGATGCTTCAATAATTGGGAAGTCATCGTAAGTTGATTTTACAGTTACCTTATTACCATTGAAGTCAGTAATAATGCTATCTGCATAATTGTATAGACCTGCTGTATCTAATAGTGTTCCAGTTGTCTTAGTAGTAGCACCAGGTTCAACAACACCACCTAAAATATCATCAAGAGTTTCAAATAAAGTTTCAATAGTAGCTTCTACTTGAGCACATAGAGGGTTTCCAAGAGGATCTGCTAAGATACTAGGATCTGTAAATCTTGGAATTGGTGTAAATGAAGCTGTAGTTGGGTTACCAGAAGAATCATTCCAGTTACGCATCGCCTCAATACAGAGGTCTCTTGCTGCAGTAAATGCATATCTAGTTGCTGGAAGTTCACTTGCAGGAACACCTGTTAATTCTGTTCCTGTGAAATATAATTCAGCATAAGTAACAATAGCATCGTTTCCACCAAGAACTAAATTCTTCAATAATGCAGAGAGTACAAGATTAATATCTCTACGGCATTTACGCTCATCAACGTTATTAAGATTGAGAGATGGGAACTGATTGATTGCATCGTTGTATGCTTCATCTACAATATGATCTCTGTTTCTAGCAATTAGATATGCAGCATCTAGATATGTTCCAGAAGCATTATTTGCTAGGACATCTACGAACAGATATGCTAAAGTATCAATAGCAGACTTAACGTTGTTACATGCTCCTCCTGCACTTAAATCATCAATAATAGTTGGGTCAAAGTATCTTGGAAGACTAGAATATACAGGAGTATAAACAGGATCAGACACAAGACCATTTCCTGTACGCCACTTACGCATTGCAAAGATAGCTAGTTCTCTAGCATACTCAATGGCACGTACAGTTTGAATAATCTCAAAGTCAATAGTAACATCAATGAAAGTATTAGTGGCGTCAATATACTTCTTAGCACCATCAATAATATTATTGTTACTACCAAATTCTAAATCTTGAATTAGAGCATCAAGGAAATATCTAATATCTCTCTTACATTTCTCATCACTGATAGGAATACTGAAACTTGGATATGTCTTCTGAGTTGTTACACCATTAATAGTACATTCAACTAGAATACCCTCAAGTTCAATGATAGCATCTTCTGCAATAGAAGGAATTGTTGTACTAACAGTAACAGTTGCATTACCAGTAATAAGATGATCATACTGGAAATCGGTTACATTATAAGTAACACCACCAAATTTGACAGTACCACCACTTACATATGTGTGTGCGAATCTAGATGCACCTAAGAAAATCTTAAAGCTATTACCACCAGTAGATAGACTATTAGTTGTTGACCTAACAAATGTATGAGCAACTTGTGGTCTGAACTTAACAGCGTCTGCTGTAGATGCTTCAAAGTAGTGCTGCGACTGTGGTTCATGTCTAACAGCATTTGCTGTAGCAAATTGGAATGTATGTGTAGTAGTGTTAGAAGAAACACCTACGTTAATAGTAATTGTACCATCTTGATGATCAATAGCATTATTAGAAGTACCACCAACATATGTGTGAGAACCAGTGTAAGATGATTGACCAACGTTAACATCAAAAGTATTTTGAGTTATATTAGAAATTTGCAACCATCTGTTTGATGCAGGATCAAAACCAGCACGAGGATAAGTCTTAGTAACTGTGTTTCCATCTAGAACACATGTATAAGATAGAGCTCCATCAGCAATTTTAACGTAGTCACCTTCAGAAAATCCATGGTTTGCAACTTCAAGAGTTATGTTACCTGTTGCTGCATTGTAAGGAGCATCAGTAACGTTATGTTGCGTTGATCCAACAGCGGTAATAGCAATAGACTTCTTATCTGCATATGGATCAATACCAGAACGAGGATAAGTTTTAGGAGATGAAGGATCCTGAGCACACGTAAATGTTAATGAATCATTTTCAATAGTAATATTACGACCTACACCTAAACCATGCTGTCCAATGGTAAGAACCATTTCTCCAGTGCTAGGAGTGTAAACAGCATTTGTTGGTTGGAAATATTTGTTAGAAGCAGACGCACCAATATTTACAGTAATAGAAGTTGTTGTGGTATCTGTAATTTTGACAGATCTGTCCGATGCAGGATCAATTCCTGCACGAGGATATGTCTTAGGTGTGTCACGATTATCCATGTCACATGTAAATGACAAGGAATTATTATCAATAGTAACACTTCCTCCAATTGGTAGAGAATGATTTCCAATTTCTAAAACTAAATCTCCAGTTGCAGGATTATATGATGTTCCTGATTGTGGAGTGAAATCTTGATTTGCAGGTGATACACCTACATTAACAGTAAATGTATCGTTAGTTTTTGATATAATTGGAAGAGCTCTTCCAGATGCTGGATCAGTTGGTCTTGGATAACTATGCTCTGTGGCATTATTATCCATCGCACAAGTAAATGTGAGACTGTTATCTGCAATAGAAATACCAGTTCCTTCAGTAAATCCATGCCCATTGCTAGTAAATACTAAATCTCCAGTTGCAGCATCATAAGTAACATCTGATGGTGTTAAAGTTTGTGATGCTGAACCACCAATATCAAATACTGAGTAGAAGTCTTTACTAAACTCATCATTAATTCTTCCTACAACTTCATCAGCAATAAACTCTCTATTGTTTCTAATTTGAAGAGAAGCATCTTGGAATCTTCTAGCAACAGGAGTTGCTTCTTGGAACTTAAATGGTGAGTTAAGTAAAGATAAAGTTACTGACTTAGCGAAAGATTGAACCTGTGCAAATTGACCAGGATCATAATTGTTGTTAGTTAAAGAAGGTAGTTTTTTAGGGATAACAAAACGTCTAGATCTACCATCAGGATCTTCAATAACCTTGTAAATTCTTTGCTTACCATTTAACATGGATAAGTCTGGAGCTGATGTAGAAAGATTTTGAATTAAAATCTCTTCACCTTCTTTGAAGTCGTGGATGTTATCCGATTCAACTAGTGGGTTTGTATAGAAAATAATACCACCAAGATCTTCAGGTGTACCGTAATCACCAAAACCGCCAGTTGCAATACTAGGATCTCCCTGTAGAGAGAAGTCGATTCTACTGATTGGTAGTGGAGGATCTGTTAGGTTAGGTCTGTTCTCAAATACAACCTCACCCTCAGGTCTAATTGAAATGATGTCAGTTGTAACCAGAGAATATGTGTCTCTAATGTATGTAAATTCTAGAGTTCCTGTTCCGTTGTTAGCAGAACCAGCATCATGAGTGGGGTTATTTTCTCCAGAAGTACCAGCAACAGATACGTTGTATACATGTTCTTCTGTCCAAACAATATCACCAACATCATATGCTGTGTTTGGTGCGAATCTTTCACTGTTTGCACCACCATATACTAAAGTTTCACCAGCGTTTACGGAACCTGATGTTTGTACGAAATCAAATTTACCATTAACATATGCACTTGGTCCTGTAGTCTCATCAAAAACAACGTTTCTGGATGTAATAATACCACCAGCGTTAACACCTCTTAGTTCAATACCAGCTACTAGATTGTTGAGACCTCCATTAGACTGGAACGTTGTTCTGAAAACTGCCTCACCAAAGATTTGATGACCAACAGGGAATTGAGTTGAAGCATCTCCATTCTGGAGAAAATCATATGTAATTCTTTGCTTGTCATCAAAGACCATAGCAAAGTCCCAAGTAAAGGTATCAGCACCTTCTTGGTCTCTATAAGTAACACCAATAACGTAGTTCTTATCACCAAACTTGAAGATGTGTTTTCTTGGGTTTGCAGGACGAATAATAACAAGACGTAAGTTATCACCAACAATAGAAGCATCAGGTGGAAGAGACATTGGGTTGTCTTCCGTGTAGTCACCACCTGCAATAATAATAGATTCTTTTACGCCAGGTGTTTCCCATGCTAGTTGACATGCTTTCTTAATTGTTCTAACAGGGTTAACTGGAGAACGACCATCATTAGTGTCGTCACCAATTAATTGAGAAACGTAAATACGACCACCAACGTCATTTGTTGCTAGGTTAAGAACGTATTCTGTAGTTGCGATCTTATCGGATTTATCACCTAGTAGAGGAGTGATAGATCTTGGATATACACCAGTTTCTCCACTTGTATTATAGAAAACTTCGTTTGGATCGGATACGCGGAAACCAATATGTTTAAACTGAACGCCAGGAACAGCATCATCTAATGGGTTACCATTAATTTCAATTCCATCAGTATGAAGAGGTGGATCTACAGGACTTGTTGATGTAGTACCAACGTTCATTGATTGGTATACGTTGGAACCACGATAAACAAAGGTGTTTTTCTGTAGTAACCTTTCTGGTGCCCATGGGACACCAGTATTGTTCATGAAAGTTTTAAGATTTGGTGCCCTGTAAGCTGCGTCAGGAGTAACTAAATTATCAATATCTAGGTTTAAAATTCTCGCAGTATCAGAAATGATAGATGTAGAAGTTCTAATAGCACCATTAATATCAAGTTCAAAGTCAACAGTATCAAGGAATGCCTCTGCAGTGGCACCTACACCGTTTCCTCCACTAATTGTAATAACAGGTGGATTTATATAACCAGAACCTGGATTATCAATAAGAATACCAGCAACTCTACCTTCTGGAGAAATAGATGCAGAAGCAGCTGCTTGGATTGGATTTTCACCTAAAGGAGCACTAACAATAACTGTTGGTTGAGTTGTATATCCACTACCTGGATTAGTTACTGTAATAGTGTCAATTCTGTTTCCAGTCCTATTGATACCAACACGAGGTACTTTGGTAGTTGGTTCAATTAAGGCACGCAAGACCTCTTTCTCATCAGTGCCCGTTCCTGATCTTATGGCGACCTCTTGATCACCAATAATTTCTGGAGCATTGCCTCTAATTTGCTCTTTGTCAGAATTAAACTTAAAGCTCATTTTCTATCTAGCCTGCAGTACTAAAATATTTCTCTTTTCTATTTAGTACTAAAACTCTAAGTCCAGTCAATACTTACCACTTTCACATATGCAACCCATTTAATTGTACGAGTTGTTCCTGCACGAGATGTATTGTAACTGAAAGTATTTGCTGAACCAGCAATAAAAGGATTGACAGTCCAAGTTTGACCTGTTGGAATATCATCAACAACAGTTGTTATCATTGTAGAAAGTTCAGATACTACACCGTCATTAGCTACTTTAAGAACACTATCTAATTTTGTACAAATATTTCCAGATGCATTATCATTAACACCAACAACAAAAGTTTCTACAAAATTGATGGTATTGCTCGA
The DNA here is from genome assembly GCA_047286285.1 of Synechococcus sp. Classification (GTDB taxonomy): domain Bacteria; phylum Cyanobacteriota; class Cyanobacteriia; order PCC-6307; family Cyanobiaceae; genus Synechococcus_C. The sequence continues at coordinate 99,485 of JBJBBP010000001.1, forward strand.
CACAGGAATTGTACTGTTGACATCATCTGTGGATAGAACAGATGTATTAATACCTCTCAAAATATAATGAGTAGTAGAACTATCAGAATAGAATGAATTTTTTACTTCTAAAGTATTGACGTTCTTAACATCTTTAAGTTCATTTACTAAAGTTGTTTTATCAACGGAGAATCCTCCAACAGAGTCATATGTTTTTAAAATTTCTGGCATTTTTACCTCTTAGTAATTTGGGATACTACAGTGAATTCAACATCATCACCACTAGTTAGGCTAGTATCTAGTGTAAATGTAATCCTAACTTTTCCAGAATCATTGAAATCAACTAATGAAGTGAATTGATTTGCTCCTGTTGAAATGTTAGCAATTTCTGAGAAGTAAACATCAGTTCCCTTATCAGTAATAGAATACTCAACAACTTCTTTATCTCCAGAAGTAGTGTTGTGTGCTGTGATGGTTACTTTTGCAGAAGCTTCAACAGCAGGATCATAGATAACTGCATCTCCTTCGTTAAGTGTTCCTCTTTCTAGAGTTACTTTCTTAGTTATGATTTTATAATCAGCAATCTCTAATTCTTTAAGTTCACTGTCAAATAATTTTACACCACTATAATTACCAGTTCCAAATCCTAAGTTGTAGAAAATGTCACCTTCATCAGTAAGTCTTAATAATGGATCAGTTGTAAGACCAGAAGATAGACCTAGATCAAAATGTTGTTTGGTTGAGAATAGGAATGTCTCTGTTGCACTTGTGTTATCTAAAGTAGTTGCTAGATTATCAAATGTAATCGTAGAAGCGTTGATATTTAATTCGTTTGATGTAAGAGAATTTAAAGTATCAACACTATAGAAATCAAGTCCAGTCTCTGTTAGTTGAAGTGTATTGGAGTTAGAGTTATAGAAATATAAAATATCTTCATCTGCGCCAGGAGCTGATTCTGCCTGAATGTAAGTATCTTGATCAATATCTTTAACACCACCTAGACCACCCCACTGTGCTCCGTTGTATCCTTCAAATTGATTATCATCAGTGTTGTATCTTACAGATCCTTGTGCTGCATTTCCTTTTTCGTTGTTGTTTCCAACAGGAAGAACCAAGGAAGACTTAGCATCAATAGTTACTTTTTGTCCAGAGTTTGGTGAAATTAATAAATCTGCAGTATCTGTTGAAATTTTATTTCCAGATAAACGAAGCTCATCATTAATAACTAAATCTGTAAATCCTAATGGATCAATTCTTAATTCAGCAATTTCATCAAATGTGAGGTTTGCTACAGCAGTTGTAAAATAAGTAAGATCTACATCACCATTCGATAAAGTTCCTGTTGTATGTGCAGGAGCATTTCCAGATGTACCTGTTAAGTTAACACCACCAACATTAGTTACAGCAGTAACTTCGTAAATATTATTTCTAAATTTTAAGTAATCACCAAGTGAGACTGGAGTGTTTGCTGTCCATTCACTATAATCAGGAGCAGAAACGTTAGGTGATCTAATACTTTTTACATTTTCAAATTCTAGATAATTTGGTGTAAATTTAACAGTATTAATATTGTCATTAAAGAACCATAATGTGTTATCGTTAGCACCAACAGTTTCCTCTGCTAAAATAAATGTGTTACCATCTAGATCTCTAACACCACCTAATGATGACCACGCAGATGATATTGCAGAATAACCCTCATATTGATTAGTTTCAGTATTGAAACGAATTGAACCATTAAAAGATTGTGATACAATCGGTCTCTGATCAGTTTGACCAGATGGAATAACAAGAGCACTAGTTGATAATACCTTAACCTGACTAACTCCTGATGGTTCAATTTCAATATCAAGTCCAGACAGAGAAGATATTTTATTATCTTCAATATGTAATTGATCATTTGAATTGAAATATCCTGTCGTTTTTACATTTCCTGAGGTTGTAATAGCACCACTGGAGTTATCAATTTGAACAGTTGTACCAACATTTAAGTTTCCTGTTGAAACCGTTAGACCCGTTCCTGCATCAACGTCAATTCCACCAGAGCTTGTGTTGATTGCATCAACAGTAAGAGTTCCTGTGGTTGAGGTAGAAGATGATAAACTACTAACCGTTCCACTACTAAAGGACAACGTGGAACCACTAACTGTCGTCGCATTAACAGTTCCAGAAGCGACAGCAAAAGAAATATTTGTAGTTTCTGTAATATCTGTAGATGAAAACTGTGCTCCACTACCAAACACTCTGGGGTTATTTGGATCTACAATGTATTCATTTCTTACTCCAGTTGGAGATACACCCATATTATTATGAGCATCACCTTGTGTAGCACAATAAACATATAATGGTGATGGAGTGCTACCACTTACTGTTAAGGTTAATGTGTTGTTTGTTGTATCTCTTACAACTCCAGTAATCAGTTCTTGACCAGTAAATGTAAGATCTGCGATACCATTAGTTGTTGGTAATGTATCCAATGTAATGGTATTGTTTACACTGTCTACAGAAACTACTTTTGTATTAGTAGCAACAGCACCAGTTCTATTTGCTGCGTCCTCAAGGATTGTTACTAATGTATTAGGAAAAATTCCAGTTGTCGCTGTCATGCTGACAGTTACAGAAGTAGTGTCAAGAGTTCCTGTTTGTGTTTGAGTATATTTTGTTCCGTCTGGATGTTGACTTAATCCAAAAATATGTGCAGCGTTTGAACTGTCTGAAAAATCAAATTCATACTTATTATCGACATATAAAATATCACCATTCCAATCATATGTTCCATTAATTTTATATGCAAATTTTCCTACTGGATCTCCATCCATAGTGTAGGTAGTTGTTTGACCCTGTTCTGTAATGACAGTTGTATCAAATGCGTTTGATGCTCCTAATACATTGAATCCAGTTTGTTGTCCACTATTGTTAGTAATGATTCCGATAATAGGAAGAGCTTGTCCGTTTGCGAAATCAATGATAGTTCCTATGGAAAATGTACCCGCTGATTGTGGAGCAGTCAGAGTGATAGTTTCATAGAAATCGGCAGTTACAGTTTTTTCAATTGGATTTACAAGTTGTCTTGCATCAACTGTAAGTACATCTCCTGGATCATAACCAGAACCTCCATCTGTAATAGCAATTTGCTCAACTACACCTAATTCACTAATTGTAAATTGTAAAGGTGTAGTAGGAGTTCCATATGGAGGAGTTACTGTAAATGTTACAGCTCCAGAACCAAATACGGTAACGTTTACATTAATCGTTGTCGCATCAACAATTGAATCTACTTTGACAATAGTTGGATCAGTTGATTCTAGAATAGCACCTGCACCACCAGTCTGTGTAACAGTTGATCCTACTGCAATTACAGAGGTATCAGCAATACCTGTGATTGCAAATGATCCTTCAGTAACTGTTCCAGTTATTCCTGTGAGAGCACCAGCTGGTTCTAATACATCTCCTATTTGATAACCACCACCAACAATATTGGCATCTCCATATCCAGTAAAAGTAAATTCAGATACTTGATCTGGATTATTTTGAATTGTAAATGTTGGAGCTGTAGAACCAGGATAGTTACCTACATCTGTTAAATTTACAGAAAGAACATCCCCATTGTGATATCCTACTCCACTTACATCAATAGTAATGCTCTCACATGTTCCATCACCAGTTATATTGCTAATAGTAAATTGAAATCCAGCACCAGATGCACCTACAATCGTAGGTTCATCTATACCTAATACATCCCCAACTTGATAACCCCTAGGAGCTCCTTCAGTTGAAATAGTACAGGCAGTAACAACACCACCAGAAACTGTTATATTTGCTAAAAGTCCTAATCCATCACCCTCAGTAGAAAGAGCTATATCATTATAGTTACCATCCACATAATTGGATCCACCAGCTGTAATAGATGCTGTAACAGTAGCTTCTCCACCAAAGACGACAGTAGCTTGAGCACCAGTACCATTTCCACCAGTTAGAGGGACGGATGCAAATTCGCCAGGAGCAAAGTTAGTACCAGCAGATGTAATAGTAACTGCCATCTCAGGAACTACTAATGTCGCTACAGCTCCTGATCCATTTCCACCAGAAATAATTGCTGTATGAGTTCCAGCTAAGTAATCTTCACCTGCTTGAGTAATAGAACCAATGAAACCAGAAACTGTAATAGTTGCTTCTGCGTCAGCACCAGTTCCTCCATTAAGTGCTACATTTGGAAAAGATCCAGTGTCGTAACCAGATCCACCAGAATCAATTGCTGTTCCTGCAGTATTAAGAGATTTATTAATAACATTGAAGTCTTTAAAACTTACAAAAGAGTCTTCCTGAATATTAATAATTCTTTTGGTTCCACTAACAAATCCAAGAGCTCTTGTTCCTGCTTTATACAAACCAAGTGTATTATCGCTGGCAAATGCTAGTGATGGTACGATTTTTGTTCCGTCACCTAGTTTTAAGTTACCAGTAGATAGATCAGATCCACCTCCAGTTACATCAAATAATCTTGAACCGATTTGATTAATTTTCTGCCTTTGAAGCTCAAAGGTATCGGTACGTGCGACATTAATTGCTGGCATTTTTTACTAACTCTCTCAGTAGGGACTTGATTTCAGAGACTTCAGTCTTCAACATATTTATGTCGTCCAACGCGGAACTCAACTGCTTTGACTTGCGTCTAGCAGCTATAGCAGAATCGTTCAGATTCAAGATAGCACCTGTCTTTTGGTCTCTTACAAGACCATCATGTCCTTCAACCTTTAAATAATCCATACGCGGAAATTAAAATGCAGCAACAGCACGTATGTCTTGAATCTTAGGAGCAAATGCTGGATCAACACCAAGCATTACAATTTTGATAGCAAAGGATGAGTATTCCTCGATATCAGACACACTGTATTTAAGATCTTGATAGGAAGATTGTTTCTCTACAACACTTGAAATTGTGTTTTCTGTAGTTGCTAACTCCAAAGTATCAGGTTGTCCATTACCATTGAATAATACCCAATCAATATCCTCAAAGTTTTCTTGACTAGATGCTTTCTTAAACTTATAGAGAACTTGAATATTAGAAATGTCTTTGACATTTGCCATTAGATGTACATCAATAGCAGTTGCTGGACTACTAATTACAACTTCCTTAGTTACATACTTAGCTATTGCAGAACCATTCTTAGAAGTATCTTCAGCAACAAAATCAATACCATTAGTATAAGTAATTTTACCTACCTCTAGGTAATTCGCTTCTTCATCTGGTTGATTAGGATATTTGATAAAGTCTCCTACACGGAAGATGTCTTGAAGTTGTTGATCAGTAATAGCATTTCTGTTATACAATACATTATCAATAATTCTGTCAGTGTAATTATCATTAATTGGATTAATATCAACTCTAGTAGTTAACTCTTGAGTTTGACTATTCCAAATAACTGTTTTACCAGTAATAATATTTTCATATGTATCAAGAATTATAGCTGGATTTCTTGCTTCAATAGTTGCACCATCATCAATAGATGCAAATACTTGTGATGGATTAGAATCAACAGTAACGTTTGTCAAATCTGTTTGATTACCTAGAGAAACAAGTTCTCCTTTTTGGAAGAATTGACTTGTCTTTACTCTTACATAAACAACATTACCATTCACTCTTGCAATAGTTCCAGTTGTTTTAGAAACTTGTCCTTCAATTGTTTGATCAGCTTGTAGTTCTGTACCAGCATTACCAGCAAGTTCAAGTTGATAAACTGGGAAGAACTCAATAACCTGATCTCTTCTACCAAATCTGTTCTCCTCTCCTTTTGCATTTTCAATTCTATTACTTACTGTCTTAATAGAAGCACTAGAAAGATCAATGATTGGAGAAAGATTGCTAGATGTAGAAGATAGTTGCATCTTATAAGTTAGAGATCTTTGAAGATTGTTTAAAGTTTCATTAATCTCAGAAGCAATCATCTTCTGATTTGTAAAGTAGTGTGGTTCATTCAAGAATGTTCTTTCATATTCTGCCTGTGAGTATGAAGTATAATTTGTTGTAGAAGAATCCACAGGAACTACGTCAGTAGTTTGTACAGAAACATCTAGTGTTGTATCTGTAAATGTTAAATAATGAATTTGAGGATATAATGTCTCAAACTTTCTGTTATGACTTGCGTATACTTTAGTACCACCACCAAGAGAGTTACCTGCAGCTTGAGATGGAGAAAGAATATTATATGAATCAACACCAGAATTCATTACCTTGAATAGATTACTATTGATAGTAGAAGCAGTAATACCTCCAGTTTCAACTGCAGTTCTATAGAAGACATATGATTTACCACTATCTTCAAAACCATGGTCTCTATGATTTACTTTAAGAACAGCATTATTGTTCTTAAATAAAGTAGATGTAGATGCAGAATTAGAACTTGCATTTGTTTCAATTGGATTTGCATCTAAGAGTTCATAACCAAGATTTTCATTCTTAAGAAGAAGTTCTGCAGGTCTTGTTATATCAAATTCTGCTCTATAAAGAACAAACTTAAGATCTTCAAAGATATCTTCTGTCCAACTCTCAGTGTTTTGTGATCGGTATACCGAACCTAAAGATGGTTGAGTTGTGATGACCGTACTTGTAGCAATGTCAGTTTCACCAAGTTTAGAAACCCATAGTTCATAATCAGTAGAATCAGTTTCTACTACTAATGCATATTCAGTATCATTCTGTAGATATACAGGATAATCAAATGCAAAATGTGTAGGTGTTGTGGAGTTTGTTACCTCTCCAGCATCAATTGCTACACCCATTCTAACTGCTGGTGTATCAATCTCGATAAATGTTTGAATTTCACATCCACCAGCTCCGTTTCCTACACCTTTTACAACTACAGATGGTGCCTCGGTATATCCAAAACCAGATAGTGATACTTCAGCATTATAAATTTGACCGCCAGAAACTTCGATACCTGCAGTAGCAGTAGAACCACCAGGTAATTGAGGACTTTCAATAGTAAGAATTGCACTGTCATAATTTTGACCAGTGTTAGTAATTTTCATTTTAGAAACTTTACCACTATCTTTTGCGATAGAAAGAACAAGGTCAGTGTTGTTTAATGCGTTTGCTTCTGTGACAGATGGGATAATTAAATCTTCATTTTGTGCAAAAGATTTACCATTGTGATTACTAAGAACCAAAGTGTATACTTGCTCGTTTGTAAGACTAAACTTACCAGATGCAGTTGCAACTAATTCTACATTATTTTTATCAAAGATCTTAAGAATAGGACCTGATGCAGATGATGATGCACCTGTTACACTTTCACCCACATAAACTGCTACATTACCACTAGCAAAACACTTGAGGAATGTATTTGGTGAAAGAGTTTTTTCAGAACCAGGAACAATGTTCTTAGCTGGTTTTTCTGCATCAACATTAGAGATGTAAGTTTTAATTGGAATGTTAGTACTCTTCTTATTGAAGTAGAGATCAACGCCAGTTACAAAACATCCACCATCTAGATTTTCTACTTTAAATGTCTGTGCAAGAGGATTAGGTCTTACAGGATTGTCAGTATTGCTTTCAATTAACTGAACACCTTCATTTGATTTAAAGTAAGATGGTTTTGTAGATACGATACTTGCTGGATTTTCTGGAAGAAGACCAGTAGCATAATACTTAACTTCTGTATAACTATCAACCTCTTCTTTAGATGCATTGGTTGAACTAGAAGTAAATCTAAATGTCAAAACACCAGAAGTAATTGATACTTCATCAGCAGAAGTGTCATATGCTAGAGTATCTACATCACCAGTCCAAGTTGCATTTTCAAGAGGTGGTAGACCAGCAGGAACAACAATTAGTCCACTAGCATTACCATACTCATCAGTTGTAATCTCACCATTAAATGCAGATAAAGAGTTACCAGCAATACCTGTAAATCTCAAATCAGGATTTACCCAACGACTAATATCTCTTCCTTCTAAGAACACATAAAGTTTAGTGTTTGGTTTCATTCGTCTTACGACATACCTAACAGGAATACTTCTAGCAAAGAATGATAGAGAAGTTGAGACTAAATTTTCACCAACACTTTTAGTTGGAACTCCTTTACCTACTTCATTATTCTGAGGACTGATGTTAGAAGAACTTGCAACTAATGCTTGAGAAACAGATGTAGTAGCTTGTTGTGAATTGTTCTCACCTAAAGAATTGATTGTAGTAAATGAGGTTGATGTTCCAACCCAGTTAACTACAAATGAATTAAATAGACTTGAAAAACTTTCTTTTACATTCTCTTTTGCTAAGAAAATATTGAATAAATCTGTATTAGTATCTACTACTAATGGTTCCTCTGTCTGATCGTACCAATGATCAATAGAAGGAGAAATCTCTCCATCACCAACGTACTGCAATACAACAAATGGATTTGGATTTAAAGTCTTAGAAGCAAAATCATTACCTAGTAAATTTAAAGGAGTGAAAGGTAGAGTTACCATATCTCCAGACTTCTTATAACCAGAAACAGATCTTTGATCTTCTCTTACATTAACCTCTTCTAGATTTACAGAATCTTCTTTTGCTTGAGGACGTAGGACACTTTGCTGACTGTCCACTGCACATCTGTAATCAAGAGATTGTAAGTTACCAATTTTATGTGCTTCAAAGTTATCAACAAAGAAACCAGACTTAAATCTGTCTAGACCAATCTCATCCTTAACTTGCATGTTAAGTGCTTGCTGTTCTAGAATGCTAAGAGTAGTATAGTACTCAAGTCTTTCAATACGTTTCTCTAACTTACCGATATCACGCATTGTGTAACGGCGGTTATCAACAGGAGTAATCCTTACATCTTTAGTTGTCTTTGTAAATGCAGGAATATATGCATAGAAAAGAGGTACAGCATCATCAATAGGATCTGGTTTAGATGGGTTGAGTGATGAATTACCTTCCTTGACAATGAACTGTCCTTTCTTATCTAAGAAAATACCATCAATACGATCTAAGTATTGAACTTGACTGAATGAGAATGTATATTCTAGATTAGAATCAGGAGCTGGTGTGCTTGCTAAGATAGCACCAGCACCAGCAAAGGATCCAGCAGTAGTCTCAAGAGACGCAATATTAAGAAAACCAGGAATGATAGCACTGCTATCTACTTTAGGTCTAAAATCAATTACATTCTTAAGTTCTATATTTCCAAGAACAGAGGAATTAAAAGATGGAATCTCATCTTCAGGAACACCTGCTTCATGTAAGTAACTGTCAATAGTTACAAAGTCACCTTGAGATTGCTCAAAGTAATCAAAAGCAATTAATAACTGACCAGCAGCGGGTTCAAATCCTGGTTTTAGAACGATTCTAGAAACATCATATATTGTATCTCTTTGACCATTATCAAATGTATATCTAGCAGTAACATCAGTTCCTGAAATTAAATTACCAGCTGTATCTACATCAGGTGCTTGAGAAGAAGTTCCTTCATAAACATATCTGAGTCTAAATGCATCAGAATATGATAGAGTTTCTACAACTTCATTATCGTAATCTTGTCCTCTAAATGGAACAATGCGATCACCAGCAGAAGCAATAACAATTCTCTTATTTCTAACAGCAGTCTTAAGTCTTGGTTTTGCGTTAGATACTTCAAGAGTTGCAGTAAGTTTTAGTTTAGGGAATGATCCATTAGTAGGAATAGTTCCAAAATAATTTGATGGTAATTGAAGACTGATACTACCAGATGTAAGACCACTAGCAGTGTCAGTAGCAGATGTAATTTCTACAGCATCTTCACCAACGTAAAGAATATCACCTTTTACAATATTAGGTGCATCGCCAGGATCTAGTACAGTAATAATGAAATTACTCTCACTAAAAGCTGCGAATCTCTGTGTACCAAATGGTAATTGAGCAGCGAATGTAATTGTACCACCACCAGAAGATGCAGTGGTTACAAAATCTCTACGGAAGTAATACTTAATTTTAGTGTCATCTCCACCAGCAGAAATTTGAGAAACTTGCTTGCTACCAGTTGCGAATAATAATGTACCAGAGTTAGTATTTGCTACCTTAGGACGTAAACGTACAATACTTGTATTTGTAACATCACCAGGTAAAACTGTATCTAGATAAACTCTAGATTTAGAAGCTCCTTCTTGTTTTGTTGCATATTGTACTACTGCACGAACTAGATTGTTATTGTCATCAGAGAATTGTACAAGATCTCCCTGTTGTAATAGTATAGATGCATCAGCACTAAAACTTGTTGATTCAATAAAGTTAGATCCTTGTGAACCAAAGAATGTGAAATTAGTAACTGATTTAATTTCAGCATCAGTTTGACTATCTACAACAACATCAGCAGAAAAAGTATTTGCATTTCCAGATCCATAGGAACAACCAATGGACTTGACATTTTGTGGAGTATATGTTGTAACAGAGTTTCTGAATAGAACAGGTACAACAGCAGCTGCAGCAGCAGGTTGAGCTGCTCCTTCTGGTTGTTTTACTGTCACAGCAGGAGGTTGTGCATACTCAATACCTACTGCTTTTCTATTAACAATTCGAGCATTATAAATGTTACCTGCGATAGTTTTACCTAGATCAATTTTAGATTCATCAAATTCAAGACCATTAATTAATAGAGAACAACCATCGGCATATCCTAAACCTCTGTTTTGAACAACAAAGTGTGAGATTGTATTATCTTTTGCAATTTTGACAGTATTACCATCTTCATCTCTAATTGTCTCACCAGATTGGAATTTACCAGATAAAGTTTTAAGGAATAGAATTCTTCCTGTACTGTAAACACCAGCAGATGATCCTTCTACAACTCCATATGCATTACTATTAATACCAAATACATATTTACCTTCATCAAATGCATTAGCACCTGCAGGGATAGATTCTAAGATAATTTTAGTAAAGAACTGAGGATCAAAATAAGAATAACCAAATGTAGAATTGTATGCAGATGTTCCTGCTTCTAAACGACCTTTGGATAGAACAATATCAGAATCAGAATTAAAACCAGATCCTCTACTCTTTAAGAAGAAGTTGCTTGGTTTAGTTTTACCAATAATAGGAGTAATAATTTCTGAATAGTCTACGACAAATCCAAACTCATTATTTCCTGCAGATGCATCAGCTTGTGTTAAGTAAATTTTTCTTTTAAATTCATCATCAGATAAATCATATTCTAAACATAATAATTCTAGTTCACCCTTATTACCAAATACTGTTAGTTCTAAAAATTGAACAGATTCAGAAGAATTAATTAGTGGTTTGTTTGATGTTGCAAAAGATAAGGTTTTGAAAGAACTGATTGCAGTTGGTGTTCCTAATTCACTTCTAGTTTTAACAAAGAACAACTCACCAAACTGAGTTTGGAATGTGGAATCTGTTACTGCACCAATCAAAGTTGTAGTATTAGTAATCTGTAATGTAATAGTTTTAATTCCATCGTCAGTACTAAAAGTCTTACCTCTTCTACTAATAGTCTGTCTATGATCAGTAGGTAACTCTGTATTGTTTAAACCAATAGATCCATCATTAAATGTAGAATACAAGAATACATCAGGATATGCAGTTAACTCAGATCCTTCTTTGTTCAAAGGAACACTACCATAAACGTTAGTAACATTAAATGTTGGTAAACCTTTACTCTTAAGATTTACATTATCACTAGAAAGACTTTCTCTTGCCTTATTAATTTCTAGATACTTAGTTTCTTTGTTAACAATCTCATATCCCTTGATATACGCTTTACCAGGACCAATACTGGCAACCATCTTTCTTGCTGCCTCACCAGCAGTTTGTCCATTGTAAAGACCAAACTCATCTACACCATAGATTCCTTTATTACCATCTTTCTGAGCGTACTCTCTAATATCAACAGCAAAATTATCTACAACGTAATCACCTGATTCGTCAAATGTTCTACGTGCTAAAGTTTGTTCTAATACACTAAAATCTGTAGAAGAAATCTTACTTTGAATTTGACCTCTAGAGACACTGAGTAATTGAATAAAATTCTTATCAGTAATTGCACCAAGTGCAAACTCTTTCAACTCTAAAGTAATTTTTAATCTATGTGCGCCAGGTGCAGTATAGTTTGCAGATCCTATGGAATTGTCATATAAGCTTGCGTCCTCTTCTGGAGTTACAACTTCTTCTTTAATTGTAAAACCAACTTTTGCTGATGGTTTATTATAATATTCGTCAATAACTAAAAGTTGCTCACTATTACGAACAAAGTAACCATTAACAAAGTAAATACCTTCTTCTACTTTAACAGCAGAACCAAATCCCATTGCAGGACTTTCTAATGAAGTTACTTCCCCTGTATCAGGATTAGTAATTTCAATACTGGTAGGAAGAACACTACCATCTGTACCTACGACTAGTAAAGGAGTATTGACGCCATCAACAACTTCTAGAGTCTCACCTTGTCTAAAAGTAGACTCAGTATTAGAATTACCACTGTTAATGTAACTAACAAATAAAGTATCCGCAGAAGATTCGGTTGCTAATTTTGTAGTTAAAATAGTAGCTGTAACTCCAGAAGTAAGACCAACTAATTGTTGACCAACTAACTGAGAAATATCATACTTCTTATAAACAATATCGTCTCCCTCTGAAATAGCAACCTCAGAGACAGACGATAATTTTACGTAATCTAATTTTGTATTGAGACCTACCTCACCAGGAATTACAAGCTCACCTTGCTTGAATGCGTACTTTCCAAAACTCTCAATTTGGTTTTGGAGGATAGATTGTGCTTGCGTTAATTCCCTACTTTGAATAGAGTAACCAGGACGGAATAGAATTTTATAAAAATTCTTACTTGCGTCAAAGTCCTCGTAATAAGGATTTACATTTAGGTTTGTCTTCTGAGGCATCTTACTTCGCCAAAATACTAAGATCTAGTCTTTAGTATTTAGCGTAGTTTCTAGAATTCAATGACTAACTTGATATCTTCAATCTGGTCAGGAGCACGAGTGATTAGTCTTCTGTTCTCAACATAGATGACATCACCAGAATTATTTTCGATTTCAGGTGCTGCTAAACCACTAGAGAATGTAACACCTAACTGTGTAGAACCGTATCCTGTTTCTACAGTACCAGATGCAGTAGATGTCTCACCAGTAATTGCATTGGAACCATTAGATTCAAATGCTCTTACAACACCTTGATCGGTATGAGCATCAGTTGTTTGGATATACTTAAGAACACCAGCAGTTGTAGAACCACTATCAAGTGTCCATGATACAACTGTACCGTATGCAGTACCACCAGAAACAGTTTGTTGAATCTTCTCATCAACAGAGTAATCAGCAGTAGCACCAGTAATCTTAATAGCTTTTAAACCAGATAATGTCTCAGCAGTAGAGAATGTTGTAGTACCCCAGTTGAATGGATCAGCAATGATACCAATTCTACGGAAGTCATTATCTACAGGGAAGTCTCCAGAACCTTCAGCATATGTTAGACGAATGTTTGTCATAACACGCTTACCATTTAGTTCTGTTTCATGATCAGAACCATGTCCACCTTCAGGAGGAAGAACAACTTCTAAAGCACCAACAGCACTAGCTGATACGTTTGGATTTGGTTGAGTTGTTAAAGCAGCATCAGTAAATACCTCACCTGCTTTCAACAGAACGTTAGCATAGGTGTAACCTGATCCACGAGCAGTAATTCTAGCAGCTGTAATTACTCCACTACCGTCTGTATCAAATTCTACAATACCACCTGTTCCATCGCCTTTAATAGCTGCATAGAGAGTATCATTTTGAGGAAGACCACTACCTGCATCTTCAACTAGAACAACATCAGCAGCACCATCAACAGCAGCTGCAACAACGCCTTGTCTAGAATTGTTACCAGGAAGAACGATAGGAAGGAAATCAGAAGAAAGGAATTTCAACACATCATCAGTTGAAATTGTGTACATATACTTCCAAATGTATTTTGCACCAGTTGTCTCAGTGTAGAGACCAGTAGAACCATCGTAGTTAGGACCTGAAGTAGTTGGTTCTTCGGTTGCGTTCTGACCAGTTGAGTTTGCAGGATCTTCACCATTGTAAAGACACTTGAATACTTCATACTGAGAGTTCATTACATAGAACTTAGCATCAGCAATACTATTTTGACCTGTTGCAGTTTGCTTACCAATTTGACCACCGCCACCTGGTGTAGCAGAGTAGTCAGGTTTCCACATGTCAAACTTAGGGTTAGCAACTAGATCCCAGTTGTAACGACGAATAACTGTTCTTGCAAAAGTATCAGTAATACGCTTGGCAGCAATTAGCTCGTCATAAAGATTTCTTTTTTCTCTTTGGTTATCAAGAGGAAGGGGAGGAACGTCTTCAGTTGCATAACGATAAACACCAGATTTAGCAGTAGCACCTGTGTCGGAACCGCCAGCACCACCTGTTCTACCTTTTAATGCAGATCCAAGAGGAGGAGCAGAGTTAACGCCAGCACTTCCAAAAACGTCGGTAAGTAGGAGAGCACTATCGTAAACTTGAGCAATTGTAGCACGGAAAGCAGTAGAACCATAAGTTCCTACGTAGACTTCATCGCCTACACTAAATGCGGTAGCGTTTTTAGAATAAATCTCTAAGTAAGCTCTCCATGGTTGCGGTCTTCCCACGAAGAAATACATTCTAGTCTTATCTGGGTCTGTGTCTGAGATCCCTTCAGTAAGTGATTCTAGAAATTGCTTCGCATTAAAAATACGAAACTTATCAGAAATAATAGCAGCCATGGTGTTCTTTATCCGACGTTAGTAATTGTGCTTGAGTTATTTATATTTATACCAATATTTATCAAATTGCAAAAGGAACCAATTCAGACCCTATTTCAATCTGATTATCACCAGTATATATGGTGCATCCAGTGAAACTGGTAGCAGTTTTGCCAGTGTATTGGAATACACCAGCGTAATTGTTTGACCTATGGAATATATATCCCTCATCTGGGAAATATGTAGTGTCTTGGACAGTGATAGTTGCAGCAATACTATTGTTCATGGAACAAATTGCCACTGGATTTTGAATTGAAGGATTGAGTAGATTAAACTTGTCACCTGCTAGAGTGTAACTAGAATTTCTACGTTCAGTAAAGTCCTCAATTGTTAGAGATGCAAAGTATAGATCAAGTTCTGCGAGAGACAGTCCAGATACTTTAGCAGTTCCATCATCAAAGATTCCTTCAAAATGACTGATTCTGTGACCAGCATTTGTCTTAGTATAATTTCCAAAATATTCGCTACCTTGACCAAACACGGCGTTATCAACAAATACGTTAGATGTGTTTCTTAGAACAACATAGTAACGACCATCAATTTGATCAAGTTCAACATTGCCATCATGACCACCAGTTGTGTTACCAGCTCTGATATCAAGCGGATCTGAGATGAATAAACTTTCTTGATATCCATCAATAACTCCACTTGGAGGTGTAAACACTAGAACCTCTAATTGGTTCTTCTGCATTACAAATTCGGTCTGAATTGTTTGTACTGTATTAGTAACAATCGTTTGATTGTGACTAGTAACAATAGTTGAAAGAATAGAAGGAATAGATGTTGGTGGTATACGTGTTACCTGTGTTATGATAGTAGAAATAGAATCTACTTCCAATTGTGCTTCAAGGTCAACCTCAATTTCTCTAGTAACTACATTCTCAAATTGATCAACTACGACTTGATATTGAGATTTCTTCTCAGTTCTTCCAGTTCCTTGAGCACCAACACTTACAGCAACTAGTTGAGATTCAGACTCAATCTTAGCAATTCCAACAGGAGCAACAGATACCATTTCTGGAATCTGTCTTAAGAATGTACCAGCAACCCAATCTTTCTGAGTGGTTCCTCTTCTTGCTCTAGTAATATTAGTGAATCTATCAGAAAGTTTTCTGTTGTACCTTACAACTTCATCTCCAACTAATAAGAGACCTGTTCCATAGAACTTAGATGTATCAGGAATATAAGCAATAGAATCACCAATATTAAAGTCAACATCAAGATATGCAGCATTCTCAAAGTAATTGATATTGCTCAATGCATTATTAGGAATTTCAATCTGCTGAATTGCTGTAATTGCTTTAGTTACACTAGAAATAGAAGTTGTAGATATAATATCCTGAATTTCTGCTGTGACAACAGTTTCAGAACCTTGAAGTCTTAATACGCCACCTACACCTTCAATAGTAACAGGTTCAGGTTCAATGAAAACAATGTTTGCATTACCTGGTTGATCTTGACCAATTGGCATGTCAAATCCAAGTTGACCATCTGCAATATTGCGTTTATCAATTTGAATTTCTGCTATGATCTTACGATCAACAGATGCTGGACTAAGAAGATCTACAGAAGTAAAGGAGGTAGCACCAGCCAGTCTATTACCAAGAACGTCAATTGTTGATATAACTAATCCACTTTGAGCAACATTAATATAAGGTCTGTAGAAGATTTTGATTTTTGATACACCAATTCCTCTATCACTTAATACATCATATTGTCTAGTTGTAATAACTTTAGGAGCTTTTGTATAACCAGAACCACCATCAATAAGATCAACACTAATAACTTGACCTTTACTTACAAGAACATTTGCTCTTGCACCACCACCATTACCATCTAATGATTCAAACTTGAGTATAGGAGGTGTGAAATACTGATATGCAGTTGGTTGTGTAATAGGTTCGTAACTACGTTGATTCCAAGTTAATTTTGTAACAGTACCATTTTCAATCGTAGCAATAACAGAAAGACCTTCTCCTCTCGTAATTCCAGTATAAGTCTCAACTGAGACTGCACCAAAGATATCATCAGATAACTGTTCACCATCTCTACCATCCTTACTAATAGTAACGCCAGGAAGATTTTTAATTTTTCTGAAACCATCTTCACCATCTACACGAATTCTATCTCCATTTGATAAAGGTAGGAAAGGATTTTTATAAGTTTTACCAATAACAGTTCCTGACCATGCTTGAATATCAGCTTTTAACAGATTTCTACCATCCTCATCTTTGTTTAATGTTAAAGTAGGATTTGTAAATGCTGAAGCAGGGATAGTTATATTTGTATCATAATAACTCGCAACACCAAAGATAATATCAACACCAGCCAAAATTGAAGAATTTTGTGCCTGAGGAATATCAAATTTAATTTGTGTTCCAGTATTAGTATAGTTCCTTACTCTACCGATAACATTATAAGTTCCGTCTGGTTTTACTTGCCATGCATGAACAGGTAAACCAATTTTATCACCCATCCAAGCATATTTTGAGTATTCATCCCAGATTGCATCTGTTGAATCAAAAGATAAGAGACCAGTAGCAAAATAAGTATCTGGAGAAAAATCATAGAAGTTGATAATTTGTCCGACATCTCTTCCATAGAGATATCTCATATCAATCTTCATCTCCTTTTTGATAGGAACATTGAAGAAGATATTAGGACCTGATACAGTATATGAGTAATCTTTTCTTTGTAAGACACCATCCAAGAATACGTACAAAGCATCCTCTGCCTCAATAGTTTGTACTGTATAATCGTCTACATCTAAAATTAAGAAAGGTCCGTTTTTAACTCCATCAACTAGATTGTAATCAATAGTAAGTCGTTTATAATTACCAACACCAATACCACTAACTTTTTCTACAGCTGTTGGTTCACCAATAGTCTTAGCACCTAAATCTTGATCCCAAATAGGAGCAACATCAAATTTAACTACGTTAGGAATTACAGTTCTATCAATGAAGTAAGCATCTTCTAAAGGATAATCTTCTCTTAATTTTGGTTTTTGTAATACAGCATTAAGAGTTAAGAATAGATTTTCATCTTTCTCTGTGTTAACTTCTGCACCATCATCCCAATATAACTCAAACTCTTTATTCTCTCCATCAATATAATCAGGAAGAGTTCTAGTAACAGATTTTTTATCTAGAATTTCACTTACATTATCATATAAAGAATCAATAGTAGAAATAACAGTATTACACTCTTGTTCTGGTAGTAGAGGATCACCTAAGATATTGTAATTAGAGTATGTTAAAGTAGGAGTGTAATAACCTGCTTTATTAGGATTTTGAGTTGTCTTCTCTACTAAACCTCTTCCTTCTGTTAGAATTGTATTTACAATATCATGATAGGTATTCAAAGCAGCTGCAACTTCAGCACATGTAGGACTTTCACTATCCTCAATAACATTCAAATCTTTATTTGGTAATTCATTCCTCATTGCTTGAATCATAAGATCCTTAGCATATTGGAATGTAGCAACTGTCTCAGTTAGAGATCCAGTGATGTAATATAGCTCCTCTCCATATGGATAATCTTTCTTCTGATAGTAAAGTTGTGCTGCCTCTACAATCTTTTCATTTCCACCAAACTTAAGAGAGTAAACATAAGCATCTAAGATAAGACCAATATCTCTACCACACTTAGTTTCGATAGTTCCCCAATTAAGTGATGGATACTGTGATTGTGCCCATGTCAAAGACTCTTGAATAATATAATCTCTGTTTAATGTAATTAAATTACCTGCATCATAGAAAGTTCCATTATTAATACCACTCCAAGAGAATGTTGCTTGGTCATTACCAGAGAATGATGTAGGAACAGTAACAATAACGCCAGGTGGAACATCAAATTCATTAGGAGGAACAACAGCACCTGTACTGGTAGCAATAGGTCCTGTGACTCCTGTACCACTCAACTCTGTAATTCCTTGTGGAGCTCCTCCACCACCAGCAGAGTTTGCTAGTGCAACACTACTCAAAGTAATTTGAGTTTCACTATCAATAGATAAAATCTTTGTACCAGATACATACGCTCTACCAGAACTTACAAACATACCAACAGCGACATCCTTTGTGGAAGTCAATGTCATTGTATTTCCACCAGCAAAATAAGATACACCAGCATCAGTGTAATCCCAATTACGAATTGCTAATCTTGCTAGTCTAGTAGCGTAAGCAAAAATTTTATCTGATTCTGTTCTATTATTTTGAATGTAAAGATATTCAGAATCAGAATTAAAGATAGAAGTGTAATCAATAGTTTTTACGTTTCCACCAAATCTAATATCATGTTGATATGCATCTAGAATTGCACGAATATTTCTTTCATAATCATCTTGCTTTGTACTCCAATCTAACGAACCATATGCTCCTTTAGCATATCCAATAGTCTCGTTTACAATGAAGTCTACGTTTCTTTCAATTTGGTTTGCAGCATCAATCCAAGTGCCACCACGTTGGAAGATATTTCTAATCTTTCTTAAGTGCTTAGTATTGTATTGATCATCCTTAAACTGGAATACTTTACCATAGAATGTAACACCTTTATATGGAGTGGTCTCACCAGAATCACCAGTTAGTTTTGCTCCATTTCCAAGAGGTGGTTCGGCAAATATAATAGTATCCTGATCAATAGTGTACGAAACACCTGGTTCTTGAATAACACCATCTAAAGTTACAATGAGACCTTTTTCAGATGCTGGGAAGAAATTAACACCTTGTTCATTAAGAAGTTGGAATTGAGTTGTTCCTTGTAATTTACCATCAGTATCATAGTAACCATCAAAAGGTGCATCAAGAGTAAACTCAAATGCACGAACTTCATTGAACAAGAACTCACTGGTTGCAGCAGATCCAATACCTTTACGAATTCTCTGACTCTTAACTGATTGTACAGACTGTGTAATAGCGTATTTTGTACTTTCAACAGTGATCTTATTTTTATCTGGATTCCAAAGTTGAATAACACTAAAGTGAGATGCTTTAGGAACTTCAACTGGCATCTCAGAGCTAGCAGTTGATTCTACATCTACTTGTCCAAATAACTTAAATCCAGCAGGGTGTGTAGTAGACTTGATTAAGTCACGCCACTGCTCAATAGAAGTTTTAGATTTTACAACATATGAGTAATCTTGATAGAAGAAACTATCAGTAAGTTTCTGATTAGAAACACCAAGTTTACCTTTGTCTGATTGATAGAATCCTAAGTTATCATAGAAACTAGAAATCTGTTCATCAAACAAAGTAACAAAAATACCAGTTACTCTAGATGTTACATTTTGGTTTAAGATACTTGTAATAGCAACATTCTTTCTAATAGTACCAGTTACATCCTCTACTTTTAGAAGATTAGATCCATCTCTCCATTCTGATACTTTTGCTCTAGCAACTTCTACACCATTAATTTTTTGATTTACAATCTCACCTTTTCTATAATGTGGTAATTCTAAACTAGTAACATTTTCTGGTTCTGCAATAATAATCGCACGATTTGGATACTGAGCAAGATTTCCAGAAGGACCGCCAGGACTAACACTATATCCAGTTCTACTATAAATTTCTGCAAGACCAAATTCCCAATCAGGATCATTAGGTTCGTATACAAATTCTCCAGAAAGAACTTCAACAATTAAAGTATCACCATCCCAATCCTTAACAATAGCTGTTGCAGTTTCTGTGGATGTACCTTCGTTTATATTAAGATATTTTTGATAAATTTCTTCGCCTTTAACAAAAGGACCTATCTCAGTTGGAGTATTCCAATATGCCTGTCCAGTTAACTGTGATGGTTTTTTCACTGTTAGTTTTAAACCAGTAACTTTAAGAACTGGTTCTACAGTAAGGATATTATTTGATGTAAATGTGGAAGATACGGTTTTATCTAAATGGAAACTTCCACCATTTTTAGTAATCTTAATACTTTTAGGAACACCAATACTATTACTAGTAGCATATGCTTCCACATCACCTTCAATAATTTGAATTTCAGGTGCAAATGTATATCCTCTGCCTGGTTTATCTAAAACTAGTGAGAAAATCTCTCCATTTCTAACAACAATATTAAATGATGCATTAACACCATCACCATTTGTAATTACAACTTTGGGATTTACATAATTTGAACCTTTCTTATCTACTCTAACACCAGTAATAGTTTTAGTTGCAGTGTCAAACAATACTGTAGCAGAAGCTCTAAAACTTTCTGATACATCAACACCAATAATTGTTGGTACTTTTTTATAATTTAATCCAAGGTTGATGACGCTGAATTCATCAATCTCACCGACAGCGAACTGACCAGTAGTAGTATAAGAAATGGATCCAGAACCATCCCAAAGAGGCTCGCTAACAACATCATAAACAAAACGATTTGCTGTAACATAGTTAAGTGTCTTAATTCCTTGTAGTGGATCTGTTACAATCTTGAAGTAAGATCCTCCAGAATTTACTACATTCTTTCTATCAAAATAATAGAAGTTAGTAAAATCAGTTCCTGTTTTTGTTTGATATGTATTAGAAGCGAGTCTAGATCCAAATCCAAACTTGACATCTGTAAATGATCCTGCATTACCAGGTAAAATAGTTGATTCTGTTTTCTCTACTGTAATTAAATTAAAGTTATTACTTGGACTAATATCAAAGTAAGTCCCAGTAAGACTAGAATGAGACGTATCAAACTTATACTTGTAAAATTCTTGTAAATCTATGTTAGGGTTAGGTACAAATGTACTATTATCTTCTGAGAATTCAAATTTGTTAATTAGTGCATCAGCAGACTTAATAGCAACCAATCTTTGCGGTGTACTACTATCAAAGAAACTAGAACTTAATGCAACTTCATTTGCAGTAGATACTAATGTACCATAATCATATACAATAATAATCTTCTGTGTTACAGGATCATATGATTGTATGTAACCAGAGTTAGCTCCTGCAAAAATTTGGTAATTATTTGTAAAGTTATATTGCGCATTGTAAAGAGATACTTCCTGTCCATCAAAGTGATCTACATCTGTAGTTCCTTCCTTTCCTCTGGATACAATTAGATCCTTTCCATTAATACTTTCAATTTTTAAGATCTCTTCACCAATCTTAATTAGATCATTAGCAGCAAATCCTAAAGCGTCATCAACAGTTACCTTTGTACCACCAGCTGGTACGCCAACATGTCCAACGTAGATGGTAAACCTTGCAGTAGATTGAGATGCACCAGATCTTACTAGATCTTCATCTGCAACAGATAGATAATCTCCTCTCTCATATCCAGATCCAGCATCTTGAATCTGAATACCAGAAACTATACCAGCGTCAGATACAGTAAATGTAGCAGTGGCACCAGTACCCGATCCGCCAGTAAGATTAACACTAGTGTAAGTTCCAGCAGTATAATCTGCTCCGCCATTGAGTATGTCATAACGACCAATTCCTGTAAAATTGATAGAAGTTTTATTATTAGGTGGAATCAGTATAGCTTCCTGATACAACCTCTTTCTTATATAATAAGTTTTGGTTGTTGTACTGTCATCAGGACTGATACCAACTGTTACTTGGTCACCAATTCCTAACCCATGAGGTGTCGCTGTCTCCATCAAAGCAACACTTTGATTAACTTCAAATGGAATGAGTCCATCACTGAGAGAAGTGAGTGTTACTACCTTTGTTCCAGATGTATTGAATAGATTACTTGACTGTAAGAAATAGTTATCATCAACAATCCATGTACCAGTGAGAACCTTGATCTGGACTGTGTTTTGAGAGGTTGTTCCTTCTAATACCTCAGCAGTAGCAATAGGTGCATTTACACCATCAGTCAAACTTAATGTAGCACCTTTAGTATAAGAACTTCTTTGATCTAACAAGATTAAGAAAGTTTTAATAGAAGCAGAGAAAGTTCCTGTCTGATCAAAGGTTCCGTTAACATTTCTAAGAACAATAGTATTATCATTCCTAACCGTACCAACAATAGAACCAAATGCACCAGATGAGGGTTGAGTTAGTGTATCATCTGCAAACAAGTATGCATTTTGAATAGTTGTTAGCTTTACAACTTTATTTTCTTTACATTCTAAGAAATTAACATCATTTCCTTTTACAGAAGAGATAATATACTCTACTTCAGATCCCTCTGTTCCTTCATTATCAAAATATACCTGTGAATTAATAGAAAAGTTCTTAGATGTCCTAGTTACGTCAATAGCATCAACAGTTCCTGATTGAACTTCATTAATAGATGCAATAACTCCTTCTCCATTACCTTGCATTCCAGCAATGTAATATTTTTTAGAGTTCTTAGGAATATCATCTTGATTGATGTTAGAATTGTAATTACTATCAACAGGTAGTGAGTAAAAGTTCTCACCTAAAACGTACGGGTATTGCGGTACTTGATTGCTATCAATAGTAATGAAATAAGCATAAGTTCCTTGCGGAAAGTCTGGGGTAATACAAAATCTTCCATTGTTTTGATCTAGTGTGCCACTCTTGTGAGTGTACGTGTAATCATTATTAAACGATCCAAGAGGATACTTGGAAAGCGAAGGACCTTCTTTACGAGTTCCATTCAAAGAATAACTAGATGTCATTCTTACAATTGAAGAACTAGAATCTAGTGGATTCTCATAACCAAAGGCACCATAGATTGGGTTACCATCGTAAGCAAATCCAACAATAGGAGAATGAGTTTTTTCAGCAGGTTCAGTTCCTGCATTATTGATATTATCGTTTAGAGCAACACGTAAAGCTTTTGGGTTAGCAACATGTCCATAACCATATTGTAAAACATTATTATAATTTTGGAAGATATAACCATATTCTGTATCGAGTTCATTTTCTAGTTTTTTAAATCTGTTAAAATTCCATTCTTTTAGTAAAGGAATACCAGTTGCATCTTCACCAACAGGAATGATATCTACTTTAACAGTATTTTGATTATAGAAATTACCTTCATCAATTTTTTCAAATCCAGTAATATTACCATCAGTGTTTACAATCGCATTGTAATTTGCAAATCTACCTCTACCAGCATTGTCGGTAATTCTTACAAGTGGTGGAGAAGAATAGAATTCACCAGCATTGTCAATAACAAGACTTGTTACTTTACCACGAGTTACAATTGCACGTACAGATGCATTCCTACCAGATGTGATAGTGATCTCTGGAGTCTTTGGAAAAACGTCTTGAGTATCTACAATAATTCTTTCTACAACCTGACCAGTTAAGACTGCTCTAGCTTTATTAGGAACCTGATCAATTAATACAAAAGGTGGTTTTGCATAACCTCTACCTTGTGTATTAATTTTAATTTCTTCTAACTTACCAAAACGAATACTATCATGATCCTTAAAACTGTAGACAGGGACACCGTTTAGGAGGATACCAACATCTCTTCTTGGTGTAGGATATTTTTCAGTAGTTCTTGTTGCTTCCTTTCTAATAATACGAAGAATCTTTTGATCTAATAACTCTTCATTTACTGTAGATCCATCAAGAATCTTATATGATGGGAAAGAGGAGGAAGTAATGTAATAATATTGTTCATCTGCAAAAATAGATGATACATCTGTGGTTAACTCACTTAAAGATGATTGAACACTTGGAAGTGTTGGAATAACTGGTGCAATTCCTGAGTTTAGTAACCATCTTGTCTGATTAGAGTTAGTCTGTACAATTTTAGTATCAGCAGTCTCAAAACCAGGATTAGATACTTGTACCTTATCACCAACACTAGAATATGGTTGACCAGACTCTGTTGAAAAATTATAAACAACACCAAATGTAAGTAATGTTACATCAGAGTTTGCAATTGTTACTGGTTTGTATACAGAAGTTCCTTCAGAATATGGAATAGCTCCAGAAGGTTGTCTATCCTTAATGATAAACTGAGTAACAGTCTTCTCTTCAAAAGTGATTGTCTCATTGCCAATTAAAATAGAACCAGTCTTCTCCCATCCAAGAGTAGATGACACATTGATTCTATTACCAGTGCTATCTGTTCCAGCAACTGCTTTCTCAAGTTTAGTCTTAGTTGAGATTGCAAATTCACCATTGACTGTCTCTGGTGCAAGTACAATATTGTAAATTACTTCGTTATCTGCTGTACCATCAGCATATACGTTATCTACAGTAGCATCTGCATATCCATATTCTGCAGTAGCTTCCTGTACAATCTTCTTACCAATTAGACTATTGACATCACCAGATACAAGTTTGCACTTGAGTGCATAAACATTAACCCAATCAGAGTCAGATGCTTTATATGTAAAATCTTTTGGTTTGTATACTTCTGGTTTATTGTCTGCTTCTTTAGCAACAATAGTATTGAATACAAACTTAATAGAACTTGTAGTTCCTTTAGCTTTGTAGAACTTTTGAATGTTCTTAATTAAAGTTCTCTTATCTACCTCTCCTTTAAGATACTTCTCAGGAAAAGACCCAAGATACTGATTCTCAAAATTCTTTACTAATGCATATAAGAAAAGGTTACTTACGTTAAGAACCTTTTGACCAGAGCTATGTGGTGCTGCATCTGTGCTGGTGTACCCTGACGACTGATAAAGATCACCAAGAGTTGTATTACCACTGACACCTCTAACTGCGCCTGATAAAGTTGTTCCTGTTCTTGATTCATAGAAGATAATTTCGTTGTCTATTCTAATGTATCCGTTTTTTTCTGGAAAACTCGTTGCATCTTGTAATACAATTGTATCATCAGTATCACTGATACTAACGTCCAACACATCAGACTGTTTAAGGAGATTTTGTTCATAATAATCTATGTCTGCATATTTTTGAATGTTGTTAATAACATCCAGCGTGCCACCTTGTACCTCCTGCTGTTCATAATACTTAGTAACAAACTTACTAAAAAGTTCGTACTCTGTACTTATGAATTCAGGAAGCTGCGATTCAATGAGAGTGGAAATTCTCTTAGTCTTTACAGCAGGCATTTACTTTACTCTTTGTATGCAGTGAATGAGGAATTAGCAACATCAACGTCAAGGTATACTTCACGGAGTGCCTTGATATCATTAGTAAGTGGTTTGACTCTAACAGATATGCGGTTATCAAAGAAACTACCTTTAATGATAGTTAAGTTGTACATTTTAAGTTCACCTTTGACATAATCAATGTCGCCAACTTCCTTGTCAAGGACAACCTTTTCGCCAGTTACGCTATCTAGTCTATATAGGACAATTTTGCCATCCCTGTCCTCTACATAAACATCAAAATTAGGATATTCAGTAACTCTAAATCCAGTGCTGGAAAGGATTGGATCATCACAGTCCTTATCAAACGCATTCTGGAAACATACTTCATAATAGAAGGTAGAATTAAGTGAAGGATAAAAATCCTTTCTCATTGTGACACTTGTAAGATTAGAATTGATAGACTTATCTGCGTCATCAATTACACCAACCATTTTACTATATCTAAACTTACCATTGAACTTTTCAGTATCACTAGTATCAAGATAAGACTGTACACCACCAATCACCTTGTCTCTAATCTGTGATGGTGTTTGATCAGTCATACCACTGTTGTAGTAGATCTTACTAGTAAGCTCAACAAATAGAATAGAAGGATCAATTAATCTTGGTTCTACAGATGCAACAACAAATTTGTTTAATTCATCTACAATACTCTTTTTCGTCAGTGACGTTAGATAACTTGCATCCTTTGGTTTCAATGCAATGAATACTTTACCGTATTGTGGTGGATCTTGATCTTCACCACCAAAAATAATAATATCACTGGTAGCAGGATACACTTGACGTACAATTGCCTCATAGTCATCAGCGGTCACTGCACGGTCTTGTGTGCCGTATGCCTTAGGAGCAGTGTATTTAATCTTCTGAGTGCTTTCGATCTCCTCACCGCCTGCTGAAGCAGTCGTAGAAGTGATGCTAGTAGTAAATGCACTGGGAGATACACCATTAGGGTTCTCTAGTACACCAGAGAAGACAAATGTACGAACTCCATTACTCTCAGGACCTGCTGTTGTTAAATATGATACCTCAATACGTGCATTGTTCTCTAACTTCTTACCTAGAACTCCATCACCCATCAAAATTTCATATCTCTGATCCTCAATCTCATCAAGAAAGAATACTTTAGATGTACCATCAACACCTAGGATATTATCTGCTACAAGGTATGGTTCACTGAAGCTACCTCCAGTAGGAAATACTTTTACTCTGATAGTATTAGTGTCAATGTTCTGATTGTCAAGAATAAACCTCTGACTCTTTAATGAAGAGTTAACAGTAAAGGTATTGACAAGTTGAGTTCCTTCTTTAACCTCAACATCAGTAAAAGTAGCAACGTTGTTAATAACCTGTGCCTTTACATCATCAGTTACAACATACTGATACACATTGTTATCATAAGACGAAATAAATCCTGTTCCTTTCTTCAGGAGAAGTTCTGTATCAGTTGTTGGGTTAGTATAAGTGACAGTAAAGGAAACATATGCTGTAGGAGACGTAGCACTCTTGGGTCTGTACCCTAGTTGCTTCGCAATCGCTACTACGTTGTCTCTTAAGGTGGCAGAATCAATGAATAGTTCATTGACTACCATGTTAGTGTTAAACGCCGTGTAGTAGGTGTTATAGGCGAGTGTGTCAATTAAGGTAGATAATGCAGATCCATCAAAATCATAGTCAGTAAAATCTGACTGTGCTCTCATGTAATCTTTGAGAGAAGCTTTGATATCTTCAAAGTCTAAATTGGCAACCTGAGTATAAGGCATTATCGTGTACGCTCTAAGATGAACTCTACTCCTATTGGCACGTCTTCTCTTCCAATAATTGTATACTGCATTTCAACGTTGTAACCGTTGTTATCAAAATCAGGTGTACATCTAAGTTGTCTTATAGAAATTCTTGGTTCATAACGACCAAGTGTTTCTTTGATCTCCTGTTTAATAACACCAGAAGAAGCATAATCTAATGGTTCAAATAGAATGTTCTGTATGTCACATCCTAGTTCAGGTTGAAATGGTCTCTCACCTTTTCTTGTAAGTAACAAACCTTGAATTGCCTGTACAATCGCACCTTTATCCTTCACCGCCACCAAATCATTGGTAACAGGATGATTTTTAAAGGTAACACTCAAATCCTTGAATGTCTGAAAGTTAGGCATTTAGACACAGCAATAGGCTGTTTCTATTTATCACTTACCGCAGAATCCGTCCGCCCACTCCTGCTCACTTAACAATTGTTTCTTTTCTTCCATCTCCCACAATTCTCTGTCATCATTCTTCTTAATTTTCTCTAACAGACCTTCAGAATCATATTCTGTGATAAGTTTACGTCCACTCTTAATGAACTCTTCCGATTTGTCTACTTTAATCACCATGGTTCTCCAGTAAAAGGTTAATAGAACTTTTATTGGGGTTACCATCCCACATGTATTTATGTCCGCGTAAATGTCGCGGAACTACGCAAGAAATTCTTCGTCTCCTCTCAACAATGTTCCGTTAGCTTTCTCTTTTGGTGTTTCCCAGAAATAATCATCAGTATCTCCTAGTCGTCCCCAGTTCGTTCCTGCCTCGACTTGGTATTCAATCGTAGAAACCTTAAAGTCTGGCGTCTTGGGGTCTTGTGGAGTGATAGAGAGGTCATACAGACGCATCCTGTTATTGGGATACAATGCATACTGTCCATTCTCTAGTTGAATGCAGTTATGACTCTTGTGCTCTTGTGGAACCTCACTCACATTATTATCCACAACATCAATATTCGCATGGTAGTTATCAAGAGTAAACAAATACTGTCCATGCATCAACCCGTGGTCTCTGGTGCGGATCTCACAGTCCATAGAGGAAATGAAACCCTTATTAATAGCCATCACACCATAATCCATACAATTCCAAAATTGCAGATTCTCTAGACTCATATCGGGCGTCGGCGTTTTCGGTGCTCGGAGAAAAGCGGATATAGGAAGTTTATCATACATCGCACCATACTCAGGTAGATACGTCTCAAAATAAAAAGCACGACCAGGTATACTCTTCGCAGCTACCCAAACGCCTTCTACAAATTCTCCATGTCCACTCTGATGGTCGGTAAGGTATTCTTTCCGTACCCATACCTTCTCAGCAGGCAAATTACAAATCAAATTCATTTATCTAAAGGTTCAATTCCGTATGGTGTTAAATCGTAATAAGGTATCTCTAATGGTTCACCTTTAATTGGTATTGGTTCTCCTATCTTCGCTAGGATATCAGCAGGAATCTTTTTCTTAGTAATATCATAGGGTATCGGAGCGTTCGCTACACATACCCTAATACATTCCCACTCTTCTTCAGTCAGATCATAAGGACAATAAAAGTTCATTTGTCTTTCTTAGGGTAATAGACTTCTACGTAACTATCACACTTAGGACAGTGAAGGTTGGTGACAAAGCTGTAATCTTCGCAGAGTTCACAATCATTGTCTCCACCCCAGATAAGTTCTGTATCACAATGCCAACATCTCACCTTCCTTGTCCTCTGTAACGCTTTGCCTTTCCATTGCGAGACGTGGCACCATACTTTGTATGCTGTCCAGATCCCTGACGAGTCTTTTTCGGACGAGACTCAATGTTAGGACCGCCAGAGAGTCCGCCTTTCATTTTTGCCATAGGTTATTATGTTAAATTACTACCAATTACTATTGTAGGGTGTTGGAACGGTCCTGTCAAGGGTCTGGGTGAACCTCCTATCAACAGCTGTGCCTGATCACCAGTAACAGCAGGTAACTTCCCATTGATAAAGACAGTTGTGTTCACTGTGGGAGTAATTCTCCTAGTGCCAGGCTGACATGGTAATGGACTGAGAGGATTAATCTTGACTCCTGTTACATCATCACACACATAGGGGTCAGGAGCACCTGCAATGATGACTAATGGTTGATTACCAACCACCACTGTCGTAGACACTCCAGAACCTCCCACAGGTGCTGGATTGTATATACAAGTGCCATCAGATGACGTTGTATCAATCGTCTCTGTACTTGCAAGGTTTGGCATTAGTCTTCTCTCAGAACCTCATCAATAAAATGAGGATGTGCTTGCAGATAAGGCACGTCTTCCTTAGCATGTTGAATTGCATCGAACGAATTATCTGCATACTCGCAGATCTCGTAGTGCTTGCGTTCTGTATCGTGATAACCGATTGTATAATGCATTTTACATAAACCTCGATCTTGCTATTTTTCCAAGGTCTTTTTTGAGACCTTCGACATTATTATGTAGATAATCTAGAGTCTGTGCAATCGTCTCGTAATCCTCACTCGTTGGTCGCTTGTACATCAACGACGGATTTGCTAGCTGGCGTAGAGTCACCTCTAGGGTGTTCAACTTCTCTGACTGCCATAGGAGTGTTCTCTCCAACTCGTTCAATTTCACTGACAACTCTTCCATCATTCTGATCTCCTTTCATATAAGCGTTGGATGCACGGTTTTCAAACTCATCACAAAAATCATCAAAGTTTGCTAGGATTTTGTCATAATCACTGAAGTCAACTTTTTGAGGCATTTTTTTGCTGGAAAATTTTTTTCGATTTCAAGGTTTTGAAAAAACCATTTTCAAATTTATTTAGTTGCCTTAAGGCGAACCCACTCACCATTGATCTTCTGATACTTATCTGCTTTTCTATGTGAACCTCTCCTCCACTCTCTGATTGTACCTTCTGGGAAACCATTACGACTCATATTGTCAGCTCTCGTAGACCATCGAAGATTACTTACATGATTGTTTTCTTTGTTTTCGTCAATGTGATCAATATCTGGCAGGTTATCTGGATTCGGGATGAATGCCTCGGCAACCAAGCGATGTACGTACTCCTTCGTTTGCTTCACGAACTTACCGTCGTCATCATAGTGTGAGATGTTCACTGCCTGATATCTGCCACCCTTGGAAGTCTTGTTTCCTCTGTCATGAGACTTCAGTGGCTTACCTTTGAAGTATACTTGTCCTTCTTCGGTTATTTCATACTTAATGAACTTTGTGGGAACTTTTTTCATGGCGGATTTTTTTATTTTTATTATAGCACAATATATCAATGTCGTCTTGATACTTTTGTAGACTCGCTAATAGTTAGGAGTCCCACGATCGCTTGGCGACCCTAAACCACATAAAAAACGGGCATATTACTGCCCGTTAGTGTTCTTTCTCTGTGCTAGGGTGCGGTAGAGGTTCGCCTTAAAGAACAACTTCTGTGTTCACCCGTGCCTACCGCGTTGGGGCTTACATGCTATGCACTGCCCAAAGCACAGACTAGAGAATTACAACTCCTCTAGCATTTCGTCCATCTCAACCGCGTTGATCTTGGGGTCGTCCCATCTAACGCCGTCGCCTGTGGTCTCTGATCCTAACATTGTGAAGATCTCAAGGAGATGATCCCAATCCATTGCTCTGCGTGCTGTTTCATATAGACCCATGTCGTTGCCGATCCATAGAGCAGCGTTCCATGTCTCGTAGTTAGTCCAACCGTTGTACTCTGTGTCTGGTGAGAGTAGGTCTGCTTGGTATGCTGTGGTCATGAGAGAGAAAGAAAGAAGTGTTTGTTTGTTATGTACTTATTATAGCAGTTGGCATAGTCAGCGCAACCACTAGTGGACAGTTCGTTAACTGTCCTGATGTTTGGCATATTTGACGTTTACCACGTATAGTGTAGCTAGTGCCACGATAATGCCAACGAACCCGATCCATAGGATGGGCGACTGTGGGAAGTCGTAGGTTTGAACTGTTGGGTAGGTCATGATTAGTGCCTGTCTGAGATGTACCAAGTTCCACCAGTGGGAGCTTTCAATGCTTGGAAATTACGCTTTGCCATTGCGTCTAATGCTGCCTTAACTACAGGATCATTAGCTGCGGTGTCATTCATTAACACCGCTCCGTTGTAATATGATTTCAATTTGCTCATTGTGCCAAGTCCTCGAATCTTTGCTGTGCGATGCACTGAGCATTGAATATAATGCCCTCTTCATCAAGATCGAAAAGGTTGTTGTTTTTGACCTCTACATATGCCTCTTCGTAAAGAGATTCAAGTAGTGCCTCATGATGTAGTGTTGACATAGAGAGAAAGAAATTTGCTTATGTACCTATTATAACCGATAGGTGCGGTTGGTCTACCCAGTGTGTGCCACTAAACGAACTGGCACACTGGTAGTTGCGTCTCTGTCATGAGTACGCTATCTTGACGGAATGACTCTTTGAATGAGTCTGCGATCTCTTGGACCTTGGTTTGTCCATCTGCAGTAATGAAAGTAATAATTGCAACTTTCTCCTGCTGACCCTTCCAGAATCCTGTACCGTCAGTGACAGTGAAACCGTCAAATCTTGTTGAGACTTCTGACTTAATAAAGTCGCTCATCATCTCGTCTGTAATCTTACCAGCATCTGGAATGTTACGTCCGAGGAATAGTTGGAACTGTGTTTGTGTCATGTACTCATTATAGTGCATGTACACACGGCGTCTACAGCAGGTGTTCCAGTTCTTGAACTGTCACAGCTGAGACCTGCTCATCGGCATAGACTCTCACCCAGCGGATCGGTTCACCAGCGGTCATCTTCCAGATCATCTGGTCGCCTTCTCTTTCCATACACTGCCCAGCAATGCGGTAAGCTGTCTCAATGTCTGCACAATACACGCAACCATCTGGATCGAAGTTGAACCATGCTGCGGGTTGTACTGCCCAGCGGATCGGATTCTGTGTCATGTGATTTGTTTTTTAACTGTCTTCATTATATACACAAACAGATCCGCTATGGCAGCATAAGTGGACAGTTTGGTAGCTGGACTACCATAGGTGTATATCGGGTGATATGGTGTGGTATTATTCAAAGGACCTCCCGTGGGTCTTGCTTGAAGTCACACTTCATATAGTCCTTAACCTCAGCAACCACATCATCAAATGAATCGTCCCAGTAGTTGCGACACTCTTCTAAGAATTCATGCTCGCCTAACTTGTCAAAGTAATTGAACAAGTCATCTGAGACGTACTCCTGTAAATCCTTGGTTGACATGTTATCTACCATGCGTTCAGTCAGAAACTCTTTGAGCTCTGTTAATAGTTCGCGGTTGTACTTAATAGTCATAAAAAAACGGGTGATCGGTTTCAAAGGGTTCAGGTTCATAACTAGTGCTTGAGTCAATGTTTTGTTTGAGATTGTCATCATAAATTCTGATGGATAACTCACCATCAACACCAACCCACCCAGCGCGGTCTAGTGCATTTTCCATGATGTTCCACACGGTGTGGACTTCTTCATCTGAGAGAAATCCACACATGTTCCAGTAACGTTCGGGGTTAGTGTTCATAATGCAAACTCGTAACCGTTAACGAAATCACGAACACCAGCAGCGGTATTAATGAACCAACAGAAATTCTGTTGAAACACGCCGTCAGTGTATGCATTGCAAAATTCGTTGATGAGTGCATTAAGTCTAGACTTAGTGGTGTTAGACTGCCACCCGCCGTCAAAGATTTGTAGAAAGTCGTTGCCTACGGTTGCAATGTGGTTACCGTGTAGATAGACAAAAGACTTAGTGCCAATGTTGATAACAACGGTGTTACCCTTGCTGAAGTTTTGATTGCAACGGATGGCGTTGTTCATTTGCTGTTCGATAAGACGCATAGAGAAAGAATTGCTTAACTGTTAATAATATAAGGCACCGCTGATCGGAATGCAACCAGCGGTGTGCCACTTAATTAATTGGTCTAGCTAGGTCTCTGACATATAACTCTTTTGTTATCATGTCATGAAGCTCTGGCGAGATGTCCTCTTTGAGACAACTACGTAAGTAGTTGTTAGATGAGTTACGTACATCATCAAGTGTGAAATCGTGCATTTGATACTGAAAGGTCATAGCTTTTTTAATAAGGTCGTTGTATTCTGTGTAGGGAGATGTATGATCAAAGGGCATCTATAGATACCCTGCGATTTCACAACCTGGTTCATCATAGAACCATGATATGCTGAGATCATCAAATTGTTCTCTGATTGCGTTGCATACCTCCTCAGGTGGAGCCCATGCTGTTTCAAATTCAACTTCAAAACCATGTGGCATATCAGATTCCTCTATAGACATAGAGTATGCGTCCCATTTAGTACCCCAGTTCTGATTTCGCCAGTCATACCAGCGATCATCTTGAATACCTGTAGATGCGAAGTGTAAACCTTTGAATTTCTCACCAGACTCAACTGGTAGTTCACCTACCTCACCTCTAGGTTTAGAGAATGAATACTGTTGCAAGTCATTCTCTGCTAGTGGTGTATTCTTCCAATCAGGTTCGGGAACGAATGCACCAAAGACAGTTCTGTCATCATTCTCATCTAATGCTCTTGAAAAGATTTCATGTAGTCTGAGAATGGCTGTTGTATCATCTGAGTAGAATGATACTCTGTTTGTGCAATGATTAGGCATAAGAGAAAGTTAATTGCTTATGTGTTCATTATAGTCCAGCGAACACATAAAAGAAGCTGCCGTGTACCACTAATTAAAGTGGCACATCAGCGGTTGACTTATTTTAAGTTGGCGTAGAATTTATCCTGTAGAGAATCAAACGCCCGTTGATTGAAATCCTCTGGTAATCCCAGATCCTCAAAGTATTCAATCATCATCATTAAACAGCAGTCTTCATCCGCCGTTAGATTGTAGGTGTAGTAATCGCGCATAACGTTAACCTCCTTAAGCGAACAGCGGACGCATGTACTCTTTGAACTCTTCGCAACGATGAGCAGCAAGGACCTGCATCTCCTTTTCAGTGATGACGATATCATAACCGTCTGCTTTCATCTCATCGTAGCACGCCTGCTTAATACCTTTGTCGGTAATGTCGTACTTGTGAAGTTGAACGTGTTTGAAAAATGACATAAGAGAAAGAATGTTTGTATGTTTATAATATAAGGCACCTAGGATCCGATTGCAACCCTAGGTGTGCCACTAGTTCAACTGTCACTCTCCAACATACTTGTAGTTGTAATCCTCTAGTAATATATCTCTGACTCTCTCACGGTCTAATGAATCACCACCACCCCAGCTGTAATGGACATGTTCTAGATCACCTTTCTCAATCCTTTCAATATATGTGCAAGTTGCACTTAATATGTCATGTTTGTTGAGCGGCTGTTTTGTCTCTCTGCACATCATAGGATAAAGAGGATCATTAGTGCCATAGAATGAGTCAACGTAGTCAACGAACTCTTTTGCATCTCTGGGATTGATGATGTCGTACTCGGTAGAAGTCATAAAAAAACCTGATCTACTAATATAATAGCGGATCAGGTTCGGTTTGGTGTTATTGGTGGTCAGTTTCTAAAGTGTCATATAGCTCGTTGTATTCTTTTTTGATCTTTGGTAGTTTCTTCTTAGTTATTCTTTTTCTGTTTTGTATCGTATATCCAAAATCCTCAAACTCGTAGTCAGTGCCGTCTCGATGACGTTTGCCCATCAGTGTTATCGGTTATTTACCTCTGAAACAGTAGTTTATTTAGTGATTGGTACTAGTTCTTCTTCTTTAATAGATGCATGTAGTAGTTTACCTAGTGATTCCTTGTTTTTCAGTGTTTTTGACAGTTTTTCCCCAAAAATGTCACAGTTTTGACACATAAACTCGTATTCTTTGTCAATATTACTGTTATAAGTGACAAATACAGAGTTTTCGCCCAGTTTTATGCGAAATAGCGCGGTGCTGTCCAAGTTTTCGTAAGTTTTCACGTTTTTACGAGATTATAAAAATGGAGAAAAGCAAAAAAGTTAAAAAAACAACTTTTTAAGAATTCCGAAAAACTCAAAAAACTGCTTTTTTGACTTTCTTGTCTTTTCTTGTTTTTATTATAACTGGTTTTTCGAGATTTTGCAAGTTCTTGGGAGTTTTGTGTTGATTTGCGGACTTCGGATATCCTCCCTTGACTTTCGAGTGGTTGCTCGCTAAGCCAACAACGTGACCGTAGGTAACCTCAAATTACACTACGTAAACACTCAATACACACAACTGACACATATTTAATTAAACATTTTGAAAGATTCGGTACACCTCTGTGACAACTCAACCAAAACCCTTGCTATCACTGACGCGCTTAGATGTCAATTTGTTATCAATTACATACACAACTGCATCAGTGTTGTAACAGACTTGTCTCACCTTATCATAGTCATCAAAGGTATACTTTTTACCTTGTATTTCTACCTGATAGAGATGCCTATCGTATGGTTCAGTTGATGTACATGTATGATATTCTTTCATATCACTTCCTCTGAGTTTCATCCAAACATAGCAGAGTTGTAATGTGTTCTTACTGGTTTAGGTTGTTGTTTAGTTGTTGCTTTTCTCACTGCCTTGTATACTCTGAGTAATGTTTCTGTTTTCATGTAATGCGAATACGATACATTTCAAGTTTGTTTACCAGTTTCTCATGATCTACTGGTAATTCTTCAATCTGTTCTCTTGCTCTTGCTAGGTCATAGGTTGACATAGTGTTCAAAGCTTTAAGTAGATGATCTACTTCTGCAAGTGTAAATCCTGTCATTGTTGTGTTGTGTAATCAATTTCTACTGTGTCATATGTAGCATCATCATAACGTGCCACATCTGTACTATAACCAGTTGCTTTCAATTCCATTTCTTCTTGTTCTTTCATCTCTTTAATGAAATCTTCCTCGTTCATGGAATTGGTTGTAACTATGGTTATTATACATGACAATTAATTAAGTGTCAACCTTTCTGTTGATCTTTTAACCACCAGTAGTTAACATATGCCTTGTACTGGTGCGACTTCAACTTATGCTTACGTATGTGTTCTTTCATACGTTCTTCACCATAGTGTTCATCAAACCATGCCTTATTCAATCTATCCTCTATTTCAGGACCTGGCTCAAAGTGATAAGGAAACTTGTACATGTTCATCATAGGGAACATATCCTTCTTCCTTGATTGGATGATCTTGATAGCAGTGCTACCACGTCCACTCTTGGTCTTGCCAGTGACTTTGGTTGAGGTAGTGGTTGATTTCCTCTTGCTTGACGTTGTAAGGGAACTCAGTTTTTTGTTTAGCGATTCTTGTGTTCTTGATGATGATCGCTTTGTCTTCTTGGAAGCAGGTGAATTCGAGTTCGTCACCTTCTTTCCAGTCTTCGAGGTCTTTTGGGATTTCGATGTAGAGTTCTTTCGTGTCATCGTCTTGTTGAATTGTGATGTAACGTTTATGGTTTATCATCGCATAGCTTCCTCATGGTGTTGATCTCATGGAGTATTACCTCGGCATCAGCAAAACGTTTTTCGTTCTGCGCTTTGATATACCCCATGATCAACGTTTTCATTGTTTCGTCAACCTTCTGTGATTTCGAGGTATCGTCTTTGGAGTTCTTGTTCATTAAAGAAAATGGTAGGTTCCTCATCACTTTGCTCTGGATTCATCCACTCAAAGAATTCATCTGCGAGACATAGTGCATCATCAAGTGCATTATCTGACACCAGATCCTTGAATCTGTCAATCACATAATCATAGATGTCATCACGTTGACCAGAGATACGAGCTGTGGTCTCCTCATCGGTGTCATAAAAGAAGTTCATAGTTTAGTTGCGAATAAAACGTTTGCAAGGTGATCGTACTGAATGAATTCTACATCTTTTGGAAGTAGAGAGACTGCAGCAGCAGCGAAGTCGTTAGGAAACTTCTTAAACATACGCCAGTACTTGATTGTACCATCGTAGTCCAGATCTTCGTGTGGGAGAACACGGATCTCAAAGTGTCCACGAGTGTATCTAGAAGGATACGGATTAATATACTCGCGGATGTGCTCTTTCAATAAGTCTTTCATTTGTAAAAGACTCCATTCTGTTGCTCCTCACTCATAGCTTGAATGTCCTGTAGCATCTTACACATGTGTGCAACATACTCCACGTCCTCATCACAAGGATCAAATTCGTATGAGTTTTCCCAGTCTACAGTATTGTCTTTAAATACTGGTGCTCCAAACATATATCCGTTCTCGTCCATCGCGTATGCGTTGCCATCAGCAACGATATAGAAAGTTGGTGCGTTCATGGTTGAAAGAAAGAGGTTGAGTACTAAGTGTAGTATGTATATGGGTATTTGTCAAGGGGTTACCTCATATAGAGATAACCACCCGCCCAATCACAGTTGTTGAGCACATACTCACGATCCTTGATGATGCGTAAATCATAACGAACGTGCTTTGCAGGAGACTTCCAACCTGCTGGCTTATATACTTCTCCTGTCTTCTTGTCAATGAATGCGTGTACACTACGCTGATTGTTCACCATGACGATCTTATAGTATTTTCTACCAGACTCACATACGAAATCATAGTCAGAATGCTCCTTGATTTCCTTGATTCTCTTGGTATAATACTCTACATCCCATGCAGACTCTGCCTTAGCAAGGTTACGCTCATAAGAACGTACACAATCATCAACATAGTTCTGCTTGAGTGCTTTACACAAGTCATTTGTCCATACTAGGACGTTCTGAGCAAGTTGCTTACGTGCTTCAAGAGTGCTTTCAAATTCTGCGAGTGTTTGACGAGTCATGGTGTGTGTCCTTTGTTTGTATACTATTATTATACACACAAAAATAGTGCTGTGCAGTGCTAGTGTGACACTAGTTTAACTGGCACAACACGTATTGCTTGCGGAGATTCCGTGTGTATTATAGTTCTTGAGCGTACAGTTGATCTACTGTGATCTCTAGCTCTGCTGCTCGACTCTCATCACTCTGTACATATGATGCTAGACGATGATACAATCTAGTCTCAGTTGAGTAATGATCTCCCATCATTAAATTCATGATGTATTTGATCTGTGAGTGTGTCAAAGGTACTTGTTCCATGTCAGTAATGCTAATAATAAAAATAAAGGTGTTGTAGACGCTTAGAATGGGCAATCATCAGGTACAACATACTGTGGTTCATCACCTGACATCCACTTAGTACGTTGTTCATCCTGCCATTTCATGTGCTCGACACGTTTGATCATTTCATCAACGTGTTCTTTCTCTTGCATTTGAGATGTAGTTAGATTATTTTCATACTGGTAATCTGTCCAGACAATATCATAATAGTATTTCATGCTAACTCCAAGTCAGACAAGAAACACTCTACTGTCATCATTTCATAGTCCATGATGTCTGTCATTACAACAGCATAGTTGTTGAGTGGTTGACATACTACCACATGACCAGTAAGATCATCATGTATTTTAGATTTGACGTTAGAACCAAGTTTGATCATAATGTAACCTGTTTAGTATACACATATTATACTGCATCAGGAACATATGTCCACATGGTGTGTGACACTAGCTTAACTGTCACTGTGGGTCTGAATACCTATGCTCTTGACTCTTATAGTCAGGATAATCATCTACTCCTTTGATAACTTTGACATTAGACCAATCCATCTCAAAAATGAGCATATTAACTGCTCTTATTGTTCTCTCTGTCCCTTCTATGGTCAGAGTAAAGTAACTCATTGGTTTCTGTGGATGCAGGTGAGATCTAACTCCAAAGCATATGCAGTTAACATATCCTCTGTATCCATCAACCTCAACGAGATCACCTTTACGAAAGTGTAGATCACTCTCCTGATTCATCTCTATCAACTGTCTCAAAGTAAGGACGATCCAAGTTCTTTGGATCAGGAAGTCTAAAGATAGTCTTCAAGTCATTTAGATCTTTCATCTCTTGCTTGATTTCATCAATCTGTGCTTGAAGTCTTACAAAGTTATGATCGTTGTTGTTCTGCAGCATCAGAATGTTCTGAATTGCCGATTTGAAGTCCTCTTCTGTCATCTGCGTTAATTAGTGAAAGTTGACGTTGTAGTTCATATTCTACCACAACAAGGTGTTGATGTAAATACTGTTTCCATTTATTATCTATGGTTAGATTTTGTACATCATTGATGTGTGTGAGTGCTTTGAGCAATCTCTCTTTTTCAGTTTTCATTAGTAGCGTTTAGGAATTCTATCGTACATCCATTTCTTAGAGAAGTATTCATGTTCTTCTGGAGAATGTACTTTGTATACACAAAATGATTTTAGATCATTAGCACGATCTAGATATTTCTTATGATACTCTGCTACATCATTGATGCAAGATAGTATCTCTTCAAATACCTGTCGTGACGAGATTGTCTCATCATTGAGGTAATCGTCAATAACACTTTGGAGACGATCTTTGCGTTGTTGCTCATAATTTTTCATTGGAATTCCTCATTACGTCGTTTGTCAAGATAAACAAGAACCTCGTCTCTCCACTCCATCAACTCATGATAGCATTGCTGCTCATGTGCATCCTGTCGTAGCTCATGGTCTGGTTTCATGACGCTCTCATAAAATATGAAAAAGGCATCTTTACGTCTTTCTTGTTTTGAGAGCATGGTACTAAGGTTAACTGCCTTAGTTTATACGATCACGCAACCTTATGCAAGAGGGTTTTATTATTTCTTTATGATTCGTCTTCTTCTACTCTGTCAACTGATTGGATGTCACACACTGGCACCTCATTGACACCACCGATAAGATACCATGGCACAACCTGTCCATGATACTCTGGATGTCCTTTAAAATCATCAGGATATACGCGATCACCGAGATACTTTAGTTGATCCTCTGGAATAGCGTTCTCTTTTAACATTGCTTGTAGCTGCAAGTGTGTCAACTCTGCTTGCGTAGGTACTTTCATTGGATCTCCATTCTTTTCTCATGTTAATGTATGTGTCATTTTTTGCAACCATATCACGCACTCTTTTAAATATTTGTGCAGATTCGGCAAAATGACAATGGGCATGGTCTTTCTCTTGGGGTCTTACCTTTCCTTCTTCATCATATTTCTTGCCTGTGCGATGATTAGCATAGCGTCTTGATCTAGTAAATCCCATTTCAAGAAACTTACGACACATATCCATACCTATGAAGTCTTCAACTTCTAGGTAATCAAGATACATGTCAAATATAGTATGTGCAGACCATAGTGCTATCTTGGGAGTTTTGAATCTCCAATGAGCACAAATAAGGTTTGTATAAGGGCGAACCAATAAAACCCCTTGCTCGCCTCTTCCGATACGATATAGTTGGCGAGTTTCTTTGTCTGTAAAGTCAAGGTCTTCATATGGGAGCTCATAGCAAAATTCAAGCATTTCTGATGTTGAAGGAGAAAACGACACGTTCTTTATCAGATTGTACCACCTTACACTGATGTGTCAAGCAAGATGGGAAAAAGATGACATCTCCTTCACTGACCTCAGGCACATACTCTATCACATTACCCTCAATGAAGTCAAGGAATGGTGCGAAGAATGATGTAGCACTATGATCATCTTCTAATTGTGCATAGAATATTGCTGTATAACCTAATGCTCCATGATTATGGAGTTGATGATAGTCTCCACGACCATATCTCTGACCCCATACATTTGTAATCTGAAATGCATGTGGGTATACATTATCAAATTCTTTCAATGATGGTTGTAGTATATCAAACAACTTCTCTGCATATGCAGGTAGCTCACCCTGTTGGTGATACTTAAAATAATCTGTTTTATGTCCGTCACCATTTTCTACATCAAGTAGATTGATGATTTCTTCTTTATAATCACTCCAGTTCTCAACAGTATGTGTAAAAACTGGTATCATAAATGCTGCGTCACTGTTCACACGTTCTTTCCTTTGCGTAATGCTTCGTTTTCATATTCAATAACACCATTTGGTCTTATAACATAACAATGATACCAATATGTGTCATCACTGACCTCATCCTTACGAGGGAAATAGTCAGTCACAAATTCTTCTGCAATTGCTGCATTTCTAAATTCAATGTATCCATAGTACTTGCTTTCTAGTGTGACAGCAAGTTCTGTTGGAATATCCTCGTCAATCTTATAGTAATCTAATACAATTTTCTTGGCATCATCCGATGTTGCTTCTAATCTTGGGTTCTCCCAATATACTAAAGCACCTGAGATAGTAGAAGCATATGCTTCAATCTGATCCCAGTCTCTAGCACTATCAAATGTCTGAAGGTTCTGCATCTGTATTCTCTACTTTCTTTAATTTATAAGCAGCACTAACTCTAATACCATAGAATTCTCTGCTCACGTCCTCTGCACAGTGTAATATTCCTGATGGGAAGCACACTGCTGATCCTGGCTTAGGAAATACACAATCAAATCTACCATCATCTTGTACAAACATAGTCTTACCACCCCACATAATATCCCATACAGGATTGCAGAATATTAAGAATGTATAGTCAGCATCATCTTTATGCATGAAACCATCTAGTCCTCTTGTATGTCCATTGACATAGTAATCAAGGATCTCATATTCAAATGGTACGAGGATCTTAATCTTCTCAGGAATATGTTGATCAAAGATAGCATGTCCCTTGACATCCATCTTCCAGAATTTCTTATGTGGTGCTGTATGATCAGAAGTAGCACCCCACTGCCATCTAGCACGACTACATATTCTTTCAATTTCCTGCATCTCTTCCTTCGTGAGAATAGTATCCCACGACATAATATCAGTTAACAAAGACATTATCTTAATTGTACAGAACGTTTGATGATTCCACAGCGTACGTGGTCAAGCATCAACAGAGTTTCATAATTTTCCTCAGTGCCCGCATCCAACCCATTTCCAGCTGCTACGTTAGAGTGTA
This sequence comes from Synechococcus sp., assembly GCA_047286285.1. GTDB lineage: Bacteria > Cyanobacteriota > Cyanobacteriia > PCC-6307 > Cyanobiaceae > Synechococcus_C. The sequence goes on from JBJBBP010000001.1 coordinate 141,919, forward strand.
GTCTCTCATATAACTTATTCATTTCAGTGATATAATATCTCATGGTAGGATCTGGAATAGCACTCTCCAACCAAAATGTAACACACTTCCTAACACCATCAGTTACTGGTCTAACACCATGAATGAAATCAGATTGATAAATTAGAATCTTACCTGGTTCTAGTTTTCTCTCAATGACCTCTGTTCCTATTTGCATGAAGTGTTCACCACCTTCATAATCATCATTTAATGTGATAACAGCAGTATAATCAGTTCTGTTACCCCACATGTTCCAATAGTCAACATGATCAGCATAGTGCTGTCCTAGCTCATACTTCAGCATGTAACATGGACTAACTTTATTAAGTGGATGTAGATGATATATTGGTGACTCTCTTAAAATCTTGGCGATAGCAGTATTTGCCATCTTGTTTAAATCAATGTCTGCTTGCTGTGTATTGTCTTTAACAAATTTGTCCTTAGACCCTGTTCTAGCACCATCAACAAACTTACCAGAGTTAAACAAACTAAGTATTTGTTTTAATTGATTCTGATCAAAGAAATCGTATTCGTATATCATTTCAAAGACTCCGCCATACTTTTAATAAATGAATCACATGCCTTTGTGTATTGTTCAACAACAGTTGGCATAGGAGTACACATATTGATAATCTTATCAAAACCGATTAAGAATGATGTGTCAGAGGAAAAGAACTTCCATGGTGTAAATATCACACCAACCTGTTGATTTTTAATAGGTCCTGATCTAGTTAATGTGAATGGATATAACATATTATAACATACTTTTTTCTCTACACCATCAACGGTTTCAGTATAATCTTTTAGGTTAGTAATCAACTCTTCTCCCGTTGTCAGCGTGAGAATGAGAATATTTAATTTATCATTCATAATTTAGTTAAACGTTGTTTTCTTTAATTTGTGCTAATAGCCTGTCTAAGTCATCTTTTGACTTGATTTCTTGTGAAGGATCCTCATATTCCTTATAATTTGCAGGTGCAAAGATGATGTCAGGGTTCTTAACCTTGTAGTTAGATGCGATTGTTAACACAATTCTTTTAGCATACTCGTTATATGTGGTTGTGTCAAATGTTCCAAACTGTCCATCAGTTTCTAGGTACGCCTTACCCTCATTTAATTTCTGATCGTTTAAATCTACTCTACTCTCCCATGCTTTGTACATGATAGGATTAAAAGGAAACTTAACTTCATCAGCTTCTTTACCATCATGGTCTGCTGGTAGGTCTCTCAACTTTTGTCTATACTTTGTCCATAGTGCCTTTGTATCTGCATCAATAGCAGCATCAGGCATCTGTGTCCAGTCACAATCTGCTAGGAGATAGTTTCTGATCATTCTAATACCTTCCCAAGATACCTTCTGCCATCTACCATACTCATTGTATAGTTTTTCTTGAATGATTTCTTGTTCACTATCCTGATACTCAAAGTATTTCTCTTTAATAGTCTCAGAAATTGTCTTTACTTCATCCTCAGTGGGTTCCATCCACTGATATGTCTGCCACTTTCTTTCTTTAGTGACACGATCATAAACGTACTTCTTCTTCTCAATACCATATGACCCATCACTGAAGTAATTCAAGTGAATCAAACGGTCTCTATCTGATGTCCAGAATGGATAAAGAATGTTTTGGATATTGGCATTCCAATAGTCCTCTTCGATGAATTGTGTCTTTCCATCGACAATAATCATTCTTTCTAGTGCGTTTACTTGCACTACTACACGTATGTCTGCCATTTGATTAAGGGATTTTAATGAACCAGCCTGTTGCAATATATTTATCATGGGTGAAGACTGTGTTCCCACGATGAACGTGTGTCATACCTGCTGGCCAGATCAATAATGTACCTGTTTGTGGTTTATATCTCTTCCTTTGATACAAGAATTCTGTTTCTGCTTCACCATCTGGCATATCATTTAAGTATACCATCCATGCCAACTCTCTGTTTGCTGCTCTGAAACTAGAGTTTTCATAGTGCCAAGTATGATAACCACCACCAACTGGAGTCTTTTGTACTTTTAAACCAATTGCTGCTAGTTTAACTCTATTGATGTGATCATACTCTTGTCTATAGTTCTCAAATGCAGAATTTAGATATTTATAGAAATGTGCAGACAACTCCAAGTCAATATCATCATACATCAAACTAACATCATGACGTGCTAGTTTCTTTTCTGGCATCTGATTACTGCCTTGTTGCACGCCATAATCTGGATTAAGTTTCAACCACTTCTCAAAGTTGTTCACAATAGTTGAACAAATCTCATGATGTACAAATCTCCTGTATATACCAATGAAATCTTCAAACTTTCCTTCTATTCTGTCAGGATCAATGATCAATCCATTCTGACTCGCTTCTAACATTAATAAGCTCTGATCATATACTTAACTAAATGATACCTTGTTAACAGCGGAATGTCAATCTCTGGTTGTAATGAAGAGTCAACATTTAATTTAACTGCAGATGACAGTGTAAACGTACCTTCATTTACCTCAAGACCAGCACTGTTAAGTGGATCTCCTTGTGGTTCAATGCGTTCAGTAACAAATTCAATTCCTAGATCAGCCTTACCAGAAGGATATGTTGTGACAGTAGTTTCTACTTCATCATGAATGAATGAAACATAATCAATACCAAAGTTATCATTCTGAGGATTTCCAGCACCAGATCTTGTTTGTCTTACCTCTAGTATTAAATTAACTACTTGATATGTTGCTGTAATAGGAAGATCAACGAAAGTCCAATCACTAGGACCGATAGCAGATGATATTGTACCAATCTTAGTGAAACTAGTAGCATTATCATTACTAGCAAATAGTTCTAGTGGTTCGTTTGGTGCTTCTCCACCATTTGTACCATCACCACAAATAACTCTAAACCTAACCGTATTGATTGGTGAATTTTTTGAGTTACCTGTAGTAGCATCAACTCCAATTGTTCTTGCAAATCTAGTTGCTTCTTGTCCGAAGAATCTTAGATATTTCTGAGAATTAACAGATGCGAATCCACCATTAACTCCTGTTCCTGTTCCAGATTGAACATAATCAACAGATACACTCGCAGTATCAAATATTCCAGACGTTACTGAGGTTCCTGTACCACCAGAAACTTCCTCTACCACTTCATAACCAATTTGTGCTTGACCTGGTTGAGCTCCAGCAACACCACTGTTACCAACAACTAGTGTTCCAGCATTAATATTAGTAGCTTCAAAATCAAAGGACAAGTATGAACCTGATCCACCACCACCTCCACCATCACCATAGAATGTCTGGTTTTCTACAGCAATAATTTCAACAGATCCATTACCACCAGAAATTTGTTGTCCTAAACCTACGGTAGCACCGTTTCCTGCGTTACCAGAACTAATGAGTGATGCTGTAGGTCCACCACCAGATCCTTTGTATGATGATTGTCCTCTACTAGCACCATAACCATCTCTACGTGCGTTGGAACCGTTTCCACCACCGCCACCGCCACCGATGCCAGATCCGAAACCGACGCCACCGCCACCTCCTCCTCCGCCACCACCAGAGCAGACTGAGTTACCACCGTTTGATCCACTACCAGAGAAGACTGAACTTAAATTCTGAGCACCATCATTACCTGAAGGACCTGCGTTTTGATCAGCACCTTGAGAACCATCACCAGCAGCACCTCCACCACCACCACCGCCAGCTCCAGCGATCATGTTTACAGAAGTACCAATTGCAGATGCAGCACCACCGCCTCCGCCTCCGCCACCACCAGTACCGTTACCACCGTTACCGCCAGATGCGAAACCAGTGCTTGATCCACCACCACCATTTCTACCGCTACCTGCGGATCCACCACCACCAACATATACTCTTAATCCACCTGCAGCACCAGAATTGACGTTAACAGTTACCTGTTTACCAGAACCACCATTACCTGCGTGCCAAGATGCACCACCGTCTCCAGTACCACCTGAACCACCGCCACCACCTTTGATAATCGCTTTTAGACTGTCAAGTGGCCATGTTTGTGGAATAGTATATGAATAGAAAGAACTAGACGGTGTTGTAAATGACTGTGATGTTTCATTTGTTCCAGTAAACAAAGTTCTAGCACCGTCTCCACCAGCACCTGAAATATACGAAGAACTTGCACCATTTCCTCCCGCAAGAGGAGCACCATCACCGCCAGGATTTCCATCAAAATATAATCCAATATTAATATCTAAACCATTTACAGTATATGTACCAGTTCCAGTAATATTTGTTGCACCAGCTGATCCAGTGACGATTCTTGCTCCTCCTCCACTACCACCAGAACCACCAGCGTTACCAGTTGCACCACCAGCACCACCTTCCGAAACAATTTTCATTGTGGATCCATTATAGTTAAACTCGTAGTAAGTATCACCACCATTAGTACCAGCAGTATCAGTTGTAGCACCTCCACCACCAGCACCACCTAAACTTCCAGAAACTCCGTTGATTGGTAACTGTTCTGAAGTTGGAGCTGGGACTGTGTATGAACCAGGAGTTTGAGTTGTTATAACATCTTGTACACTAGATACAGTTCCACCTGGTAATTGAATTGTTTTACCACCAATAGTATATGAGTCACCAATATCATAGACTGTATCAGAAGGTTGTTGTATGACTGTAACGTTATCTGCTGGTAAATCTCCAGAAATTTGATATGCTAGTGATATTATAATATCCTCACCAGCACTACCATTAGTTGTTGCGAGTAATGCTTGTCCTAATCTAGCTTTATATTTTGATGATGCTAAGTAAAAATTATCGTCATCAATTACAATTACGTACCACTCTGTATTCTGTGCAAATGCAACATTAACACCATCTACATCAAATACTAATTGAGTTGTTTGATCATTCTTCTTTACTCTAATTTTATATCCAGTAGATAGATCGTGACCGTTAATATTAAATTTAGTTCCCTGTGCTTCACCAATAATATTTGTTGCAGTAATAATTACATCTACTGTAGTACCAATACCACCAACATTACCGAACGTAGATAACGTTGGATCAGTGATAACATAATCCACGATACCATGACTGTGAAATAGTGGTGTACCTCCATTTGGTAAGAAAAAATCAACCTGTCCTGTACTATCTTTATAACTAGCAAGACAATTATCAACAGCGAATCCAGACCCCTCAAATGCTGATGCCTGTGGTGCTGATGATGTCATAATAGCATGATCGTGCTCAGGAACTGAGGATATCATTTTATCTTGTAGAGGACCTATTTGTATCGTTACCTCACCAGTTAAAGATCCACCAACAAATTCAGATACATTTGAATATCCACTAATTACAATATTTCCAATATCAAATAATGCTTCCTGTTGTGTTTTAGAAAAGAACCATCTACCACCAGTCTGTCCAACAGTAGAGATAACATTACCTGATACAGGAGATCCACCACCACTGACACCACCACCAGCACCAACTATTTTTCTAGCTTTATAATCAGGTACGTTAAATTTAATACCTGATGCTTGTCCAAAATCTTCTGGGTCATATGTTCCACCAAGTCCACCATACTTATCTTCAATAACTTCATATAACAGTGGATAGTCTTGTGCATCATATTCAGATCCATCACAATATAACCAACCCTCATACTGCATGTCAGGTTCAGTAGCAGTTGCAGAGGATGTTGTAACAATTTCAACTCTTGCTGTTCCACTACTGCCTGGTTGAGAAATATAAACTACATCTCCATTTTGATAACCATAACCTGGTTTTTTGATAGTGACAAAATTTACACTACCATCTAAGTTTGCTGCAATACCAACCTTCAGTCCAAATCCAGTGCTTGATGCTACATTGACTGTTCCGTTAGATCCAACACTAGTAATATTATAATATCTTCCAGCAGCAATATCTCCATTACTTCTAGAAAATTTAATAGTATTTGAATCAACAACATCAACTAAAAATTGAAATCCTTTATCAAGAGCGACACCACCAACACCACCTGTTGCTAATACTGGTAGTGCAGTAGCATTTGTACCACCTCCACCAACCAATGTGACAACAGGAAATTGATATCCTACACCACCATCAATAACATTAACTCCAGTTACAGTTCCTGTATTAGAATCAAAGACTGCCTGAAATGTACCAGGACTGACAGGACCGCTACCATTATCAGTTACTTGTACTAATGGTGCTGCTGTGTAGTTACTACCAACATTAGTAATACCAATAGTCTGAATAGATCCTCCCAATTTACATTGATTTGGAGCTTGATCTGTCGTAGTAACTGTTAGTTTATCACCCTCAACAAAAGGATGATTAGGGATGATAACATTATCTGTTCCCTCTTCAAATGCTGTTGCTGGGATAGCAAAAGATATTGGAGTTGTTGGATATCCAGATATTGTTCCTAAGTCAGTTACATATCCACTACCACCACCAGCACCACCAACTACTGATCCTAAATTTAGTACAACACCATTATCTGTGACCTTATCGTCAGTCGCCTTAAAAATAGGCACGATAGCACCAATTGGTAACGTAGAATTACCAAAAGTTGATTTATCTGTAAGAAAATTGGAACGTACGTTTCTTGACATTTTAGGTCTTAATTAAGTAATCTACCATAATAAAAGGAGCAATTAAGTTATCAATTTTTGTATCCGTTTCTGGTTGAATAGAGATAGAAGCATTCATCCCATCAGTGGATATAAATGTCTCTGGTATATTTATTTCGTAGTTGGTGAGTCCAGTAGTATAATTGATAGTATGCGTGTGTGACGTGGGATCACTGTCATAATCAAATGGTAATGTAGTCTCAATAATGTTTGCAACTTGAGGATATGCAACATTATTATTACTACCAACCTGAGTATCTACTGGTAACATTTGATGTAAAGATGTCTCATGTGGGTATGCTGCAGCAGCGGTTGCATCAGATCCAAAAGATGTTGAGAATACTTTCAAACTAATTCCTCCATTACCAGTTGCAGATGCACTACCGATATTTTTTCCTTGAACATCAGGGAAAGTTAGAACATCGCCAGCAGAATATCCAGTTCCACCATCAACGAAAGCAATAATTTTATATCTCGTATTACTTGGATTACCACCAGCACCTGGCCATGCCTCAAATCGACATAGAACTCTAAATCCAGTTCCAGTACCACCAATCATGTCAACCTCACCTTGACCAAAGTCACCTAAGTTGTTCCATGTGTTAGCTGCACCACCATATCCACTATACGCCCAAACTCCAAGACCTTTAGTTGAATATCCTTGAGTTGTTTGATTTACACCAGTTTCATATAATTCAAATGATTGAACAACACCGCCAGGACTAGATGCAGCAGTAGGAATATCATCATTACCAACTCCAGTAGCACCAAAAACATAGTTTGCACCCATAGTTGGATTACTACTTTTACATGTCATTTCAACTCTAAGTAATCCAATTCCAAAAACTGAAAATGTTTGCCAACACTCACCTTCTGGAGTAGCGGTAATTTGCATTTGTTTTCCAGTAGGAATCAAACAACTGTTAATAAATCCACCACAACTTCCTTTACAAATACCATAATACTCATAACTTGCAAAGGTATCCTGTGCAATGTAAGAATTATTATTCCATGCTACTGATTGTTGATAGTGTTTACATGCAGGTTGTCTTCCATCAGGATCGCCAGAGTCAGTAGCATCATACCAATTTTCAACACCAATTGTAGATGCGTTGTTGTAATAATTAATTTCAAATACATCACTACCCTGACGCCTAATAGTTCTACACCTAAACGTTGTAGTATAGTGCATGTGTGGTAAGAAACCATTTATGGATACAATTTCTTCATCTGGTCTTCTAGGTCTAGTAAAACCAACATTACCTGTAAGAGTAACAGTTCTGGGAGGAACCCTAAATTGTCCCACCATATCAACAGTTGCGACAGATCCTACGTTTGATGAAACATTGACACCAACACCAGATCTTTCAACAACTTGCCCAGAAGCATTTATTACTGTATTATCATTAATAACACCTTGATCAGATGCAGAACTAGCTCTGATAAATTTAGATCTTAAATCTGGTACTTGGAATTGTGTGTCTTGTAAATCTTGTCCCTCTTGTTTAAATGCACAAGCATCACCAGTTCCAAGAATTTGTGCTAGTGCTGGGTATACACTCTCATTATAAATTCCACCATCACATCTTAAATAACCAGCAGGAAGAAGTTGAGCACTATTTCCTACATTAGGATCGTTTACTTCCAACTCTTGAGGAAAAGCAATGAGCGTTCCTGTTGTTGTCCCGATCTTGGTTCTTTCTTGGTTTAAAAATGTTGCCATTTTAGTAAGCTCTGATGATCATTATCACCGTTTGTGACGGTGTTTGATTGTCCATAAGAATATTTAACGCATCAGGTATGTCAGAAACGTTAACAGTATAAGATTGTACGTTATTTACAGCGATATTTGGTGGAACTCTAAGACCACCAATATTCATAGAGAGGTCAAAACTGAAATGATTATGTGATGCTACTGTTTGATCTGTAAAATCTTGTCCAATATGACTAAGGTTTGTGGGATATGTGCTACTAACATCTCCATTATAATAGTTTGGTCTACCAAAAATAGTTGTTGGTGGTGGGAATACGCCCGTAACCTGTCTCAAAGAGTGATCATAGGCACCAGAGGCTGCCTGATTGTATGTATCAGAAAATCCCTGTGTATATGCACCATGAGCAGGAATTGCTCTGTTTAGATTTTGTGTAGGAATTCTATCTTGTGAAAAAGTTTTTGCTGAGTCCGTCAATACTAGAGTATTTTCATCATAATATGTCATTCCACCAAATCCATTTGGCCAAGTATCTGCAGTATCAGTGTTTTGAATACCATTTAAGTTTACAGACTCATATTCTGAACCAGAAATACCAGGAGTTGGTGCCTCAAAGACCTGAACATATCTACCATCAGTACGTGCTGTTGTGTATTGTCCACCATGTTTGTGACCTGGCGTATGGTCAATACCTAATTTTCTACCGATAGTATAATATGTCTTAGACCATGTAGGATCATTCATTGTAATATTTTGAATTTTTCCTGCCATAGTATCAATTGGATCTAATTGAAATTTTAGATCCGTGTCAGCACTGTAGATAGTTGGCGGAGTAACACCTGTACCATCATCAGAAATTAAATCTCCAATTACAGATTCAGCATCTGGTTGTCCAAACTGATACTTAGTTTGCTGTAAATATGATTTCTCAATGTCAACCATTGATCTACCATTTAGATTAGGAACTCTAAAAACATCTCCCTCATCAAAATCAGGAAAATTACCAACAATTGATGAGTCAGTAGGACCGTATGTATTTCCAATCATAGATGCTAACAAGGGAAAATCGTTAGCTTCAAAAGTCCTACCATCACAAACAATCCACCCATGTGGTATATTATTAGGAAGATTACCACTACTAGACTGTCCACTCCAAGGCATGATAGTGCCTACGGGAGCGGACTTCATAGTTTTTAGTCTGTTATAGAAAGCCATTATAGTTCAGTTAACCACCAACCTTGATAGACAGCAGGGATAAAGTTATCACCATCTGTTTGTCCAACAAAAATGAGTCCAAAGGATGCATTTCTGTTTTGTACAACCAGTTCACCAGATCCATATGGTGTAGACAAACCACCCAACTTGGTTCCAGAAGTATCTCCCTGAAGTGCTACTGGTTCACCACCGATGATTGGAGCACGAATCACAAGTGAGTTGTTGTATGTTAATGCTCCTGCAACTTCAGTAAATCTGATGACATCACCTGTCTCAGGGTTACTTGGAAGTGTAAGTATAAGAGCACCAGTAGAAGGAGCTACCGCTACAATATAATTTATATTGACAGACAGAGTAGTATCTGCATTGATAAATTTGGAAATATGTCCACCATTCTTGTTCTTGTATCCTACCAATCCGAAGGAGTTGATAGATCCATCTTGCATAACGGTGAAGCTATTAGCACCATTGACACCTAGATTTCTAACATCAAGAATTGGTTGTGAATTAGTTGGGTTTGCACCAGCAATACCAGCAACATCGAGTAGACGACCAACAAATGTGTCACCAAACTCAGCTTCAACTCTGAATGTTGGAGTAAACGACTTGTTAGTAAACTGGATAGCATCAGGATCCTCAACACACTTACTTGGGAATAGTCTCAAGTTACCACTGATGTCAGTAGCAGCGTTGATGTCAAGTGCTCCACCCTCAAAGTGGTGTTCTTCGTTGTTAAGTAACTTAAGAATAGGTACGTTGTTATCTGTACCAGTGATCTCGAAGTTAGAACCGATGAACTTAACATCATCATATACATCCAATCTACCATGATGATAATCTTTCTTAACCAATACAGTTCCACCATCATTGGTGTTGCTGCTAGTTACGAGGAAGATTTCATCATCAATTAAGATCCAGTATTCACGATCAAGGAAGAATGGAACAACATCACTGTTCTTCATTCCAATTTCAACAGCGTTAGATCCAGATCCAGCGATGTCGTTTGTTAGAATTGTGGTCTCCCTGAATAGAACCCTGAATACAGTTTCACCATCACTGTGTGTTGTCGCTGTGCCAGGAACATATGATAGACCACCAACACGAGTAACAGGTAAGTTACCAGCAGGTGCAACTCCACTTGCCTGAGGATTACCATTGATCTGCATAATCTCCTCATTTCCGCCAGATCCAAATCCGACAAAGATGAAGTCACCATTTTCAAAATTAGTGATGTCATCAACAGGAATAAGTGCATCACCAGCACCAATAGTACCAGTTGTATTAACAAATGTAGTAGCAATACCGTTGTCTACCTTAGGATCTTTAAGAACCGTGTAAACTGTGGCACCAGCTGTATGTGAAGCAACTCCAGTTCCATACTGAGATCTGTTTGCTAGGATAGTACCACTTGGATTACCAATTACTGTGTCACCTGAACATCCATCAACAGTGAAGATGTCACGAACTCTATCAGTAATTCTAAACTTCTCATCTTTAGTTGCATTGAATGTGATGCCAGTTGCACTACCAGATCCAGTAAATGGAACGTTAAGTGTGACTGAAGTAGCACCAATGCTAACAATCTGAGGATCAGTTAGTCTTACAGATCCAGAATCTTCTGGGAATCTGTTTTGATCAAGTGTGACTGTGCCACCGTTACCAGTAAGTTCAACATAATCACCAACCTCAAGTCCCTCAACTGAAGGAATTGCAGTAATTGTATTAAGTCCTTCCTGTGCATTACCAGTAAATGACTGAGCTGATGCAGTCTTACATCCACCCTTGAATTCAAACGAACCATTAACAGTTAGTTTTCCATTCTCACCGTTAATACCATCGTTACCAATGATTGTCTCACCAGTTACACTGTCAACAGAGAATACAACGTCACCAGCTGGGCAACCATTAGTAATCTCAAACTTCTTGTTGACGATTGCTAGTGGTGTAGCAAGTTTGAATGCCTCACCCTGATTGAAGTCACCGTCATTGTTAGTGTCCTCACGAGAAACAATTACATAGTCAACACCAACTTTAAGTGTACCACCAAAGGTTGATAGATAAACATTTTCTTCACCAGTTGCACCTCTGGATCCATCAATTGCCTGTTCAATCCATGTTGCATCAAATGCGATGTTACACTTATAAACAGGAGTTCTGTTGCCAGGACTCTCAGGATGATTATCAGTCTGAGGTGCGAAAGAACCAAGTGGTTCTCTTTCAACAGTCAAGTAGTATGGAGCAGTCTCTGCACCTGATAAACCACCAACTGCAATACGAACAATTTCAGGTCTAGTACCAGTTCCTGAATCAACAGGAGCATCAAGTAATAGATAATCACCTTCATTGAAGTATGTGCCAGGTGCATTTAACAATGGTAAGTAATATTGCTTACCAGTTAGTGCTGGTAGGTCAGCTCCTTCAGGACCTGCACCAGTCTTAACGTCTTGGAATGTTGAGTCACCCCAAGATGCAGAACCAGCAGTGTCAATTCTATTGTAATTTGGATCAGAGGTTACAAGTTCTAGAACATTAACAATATCAACGTTCTGGTTGAACTCAGCAGGTCCTAGAACACCAGATGCATGAGCGATTGCTGTTGTTCCTAGTGATCCTCCAATACCAACGAAGGAGAATGATGATGTACCACCACAGAGTTTAACACTACTGTTGAATGTTGTCTCACCATCAATTTCAAGACTGTTTCTAATAGTGGTTGTACCACCCTGACCAGCAATATTAACTTCAGAAGCATTTAACGCAAAGTCAATAGTTTGTGTGTTACCAGAGAAGAAGCTAACAATACCCGCTTCAGTTGATAGAGTTACAACTTGCTCAGGGTTAGTTCTATCTCCACCAAGTTGCTTGAATGAACCAAAGGTTACATCACCTGCAAACTTAGTTCTCTTAACTTCAAAGTCAACGAATGATAGAGACTCAAGACGATCATATGCACCACCAATCTTTGTCTTAGAAATCGCTGCGTCTTGAGCAAGATTACCAATAAAGATGTTAGCGTGGTTAGCAGAGTTACCGATGTATACAAACTGATCACCTGTTGACTTATCACCAATATAGATCCATTGAGTAGAGCTAGTATTGTAATCACCAATTCTGATAGTCTTAGCGTAACCACCGATATGTAAACCAGCAGTGTTATCACCACCAATAAAGTTGCTATCGTTGAACAAGTTAACTTGTCCAGTTGTCTGAGAGGTTCTTACCTCAGCAAGAGCACCATCATCACCATTAACATCAATATCATGCTCAAACTTAGCATCATCTGTAAATCTAGATGTGCCATCTACAACTAAAGCTCTGTCTAATTGAGAGTTATCAACATTGATACCAACACGACCACCGTTTGTAGTAGCAACACGTAGGACTGCCTCATCATTAGGAGATTCACTGTCACCACCAACTAATAGTGCGTTATCAACATCAGTCTTATCACGATCAGCGAAACTATTGTGCTCTAGGAAGTCACCTGTAACTCTACCACTGATGAATGCATTACCAACAACATCAAGGTTTGCACGAGGATCAGTTGGAGAATTACCGTTAGCATCAGATGATGTGGTATCAACCCATCCATTTACATATGCACCATGTGCTGCTCTTGCGACAGTATTAATACCTAGTTTGTATTCACCAATACTCTCAGTATTAGTTCTAAGTGCTTCTGCACCAATTACACCAACTTCCTTGAAGTTAGCATTAGAGAATTCAACAGTAGGAACAGGATCTAATGCATTACCATTTTCATCTTTTAGAAGATCCTCCCATGCTGCAATATCCTGTGGAATTTGATCAATAACTTGGAAATGACAGTAGTTATTTGTCGCTACAAATGGATCGCCAGGTGGTTCATATACTGTCCAAGTTAGATTCAATCTAGGATCATAAACTAGATTCTTGATTCTAATTTGAGAAGTTTCTGTAAGTTTAATATCATTACCAACTGAAAGTGGATTACCACTGTCTTTATCTTTAAATTCAATCTTAACAACGTTTGATCCATCAAAGACGAGGTTATCAATCTGATTAGCAGAAATTAGTGAGAAGTAGTTCGCAAGGATCCATGCAAGAGATCCATTCTTACCAACCTCAGACCCTTTGAATAGCATATCGCCAGGCTTAGGTAGAACACCACCATAGTTAACATTTTGATCAGTTGAGATTGAAGTTCCACCACTGTTAACGCCAGGATTAGTTGTGTAATCTTTCTCTGCTGTTAAGTTAGGAGTCATGTTAGACGCGATGCCTGCAATAGCATGTGTCTGGAACATGTAACCCTGACCTTTTCCTCTAGGGTTAAACTCGAAAACGGCAGACTGTATTCTGTTCTTACCGATTCTTATATCACCAGAAGTTGTAGGAGAGAAAGAAATTCTATCAAGATATTCATCTTGTTCTTCTTGAGTTACAGGATCAACAGAACTTACATTTGAACGAATGATCAATACATCGCGTTGCTGTGTTAGATCTTCATCCTGAACTGAAATTACTACAGGAGATTCAAAGTTACTTACTAACTCACCGTCACCACCAACAACTGTGATGTTCTGGTTGAATGTAACAGGAGTATCGAATGTAGTAACTAGACCTCCAATTGTGTCATCCTCGTCTCCATCATCTGCAAGTGTTGCTCTATCAATGAATGTCTCTTCACCAGTGATAGCGTTGATTCTTCTGTTACCAATGTACAAGTCACCTTGTGAGTTGATACCAGTGTAGAATACGATACCACCGTCTTGTTTCTTAGACTGTGCGTAGAAGTCTTCATCAGGTGTGAGTACAACTTCTTGTCTAGCTGGTAAACCAGTTGAATAGTTACCTGGACCGAAACCAAGGTATTCAAATGTGTGGTTACCTGCTCTTGCGATAGATGGTCGTCTAAGTTCAACGTAGTAACGTTGATCTGATAGAACTGTACTGTTACCAGCGATAGGAATCAAACGATCTTCAGAACCAGAGGTGGCATTACCATCTTGTGCCTTAATACTATTTGCACCACTATAGGTGTTCATAATAAATGCAGGTTGATTTGTTAGATCTTCCATAAGTTCTCTGGTTACAGAGTTCTTGAAGTCGTTAACAGAAACCAAACCATGAACATAGTTGTCAGCAGCAGAGAATGTTGGTGGTGGATCAATTAATCCAGCATAGTAATCTTTTTCTGCCTGAGTTGTACCAGAATTCTTGAACCATAGAGGATCATTTCTAAAGTTCAGAGGATAAAGTTTGCTGACTGGTTGAGAGAACTTAAACTTCTTGAAGTTATTAGTTACACCAGCACCAGTTGGGAATGGTGAGATATTACCACGTAGTGCAGTTAGATAGTAGACACCATCTTGCTGACCTGAAATACGTTTCTGTAATGTCTCATATCCAAAGATGTAGAATGTATCTTCGATAACACCTGCATCCTCAACACTGTCAACATAATATTCAACACCAGCATCGTCCTGAATTCTGTCGCCAGGTGTGATTGTGTAAACGTTCGCACCGTTTTGCTTGTAGAAAAACTGGGAATTATTTTTTGCAATTTGAGTCTTCAGAGGTAGTGATTTACCCATATCCTGATCCTCAAGCATGTCAGCAAAGACAGTGCCTTGAGTAAATCTTACGTTACTATACTCGCTGTACTCAAGAACACCACCACGAATATTCTTGATGATAATATAGTGGTCACCATTTACAGTGTAGTAAGCATGGATATTTGCAAGACCAGAGGAATTACCAGCAAAACTTACAGAGTTAACAGAATTTGCTGTATTCTCAGTCTTACTGACTTCAAATGCACCACCCTGAGGAGCAGTAATTTTAACTGTTGTTAGAATCTCATTTCTTAAGCCAGGGAAATTTTTAGAATCAATAGTATGATCATTAACAGTCAACTCAAGATACTTGATTGAAGGATCTAAAATGTCCTCTACATATCGACCAGATTGAATAGTTGCCTGAACACCAGATGTAAATCTTGCTTTTGCTGAGAAATCTGTACCTAAACCAGTTTGATCCTTCTTATATGGATCATACTGAATTTCTGTTTGAAGATTGTTTGCAGCAAAGTCAGCAGCAGTAAAACCAATAAATTCGCCAGGTTGCACTGGGTTCTCAAAACGAGCACCATATACTGTACCAATAACTGGTTTGAGTAGGATCTTCTGAGGTACTAACTTACGTGTGTCGTCAGTCCTTGTCTTAAGAACAAATCCATTAATAGGATCTCTTGCGTTCTCAAGATACTTAGGAATAACCATACGTAGTTTGTATGTTCTGTCATCCTTATCACGATCATCCTCTAGACGTTGATACCACATGTCAGTGGATCTTTGTCTATCGTTGTAATCATCCTGACTGATTCTCCAGAAGATATTATTATTAAGAACATCTTGATCTTCAGAAGATTCATCTACACAAGAGATATACCACTTACCAGTAGATGTAGTAGCATCAGTAAAACCAGGATCAAACTTCATTGGAACACGACGCTTGTTCGCGAACACATCAAAGATTAGTCCTGCCTGACCAGATGCAAACACGATTGGATCAGCACCGCTGATTGCATTTGCATAAGTTTGGTGAATTGTAAATGTCTTATTGTTCTGATATCTCGCAAAGAACTCAGCATTAGGATTAATTCTACCAACATTAGCATCGCTAGGATCAGTAACAGCAACGTTAGAGTTATTAGCAAACTGACTACCAACTAATGGTAACTGTCCACCTTCAATTGCTCTAATGAATACCTTCTGAGCTTCACCAGAGGATAGTGATGCAGATGGTTTGTCAAAGATGTGAGAAACATCAGTTTCAATACCAGCAACAATTGAAGTGCTTAAAGACGCTCTGTAGTTGTGTAGATCGTATGACTCATCCAAGATGAATTGATACATATCAATTTCAACATCAGCATCAATAGCATCAGTTTCAGATGCATAGATGTAGATACCTGCTGCAGCATTCTCTTTAGAAGTTGCAAGCATCAATCTTGTTTGATCACTACCATCAAAGAAGGTGGTGTCACCATAATTTTCTGGTTGTGTCTTTCTACCTGGTGCAATTACATAGTATTCTCTGTTAGTTTCAAATCCATTAGGTAGGCGAACAAGACGCTTATCAACATCAACATACTTACCAGTTACAACATCAAAGCGAGGACGTGGTACAAGTCTGACTGGTGTACCAGTTTCAAACTTATGTGGATCAGATGGGTTACCACCTGTGTCAATTGTAAATACTGTAGCTCTGGATGCAAGTAGTGCAGTGTTAACTGTCTGTTCTTGTCTTACAACTGTGCCAAGACCACTGTTAATGATTGTAGTAATATTACCAACTAATGTTTCAATAGCATCAGCAGTACCAGAACACTCTCTGTAAGATGGAGAAGTTAAAGTATCCTGAATTACCTCAGGTCCTTCGTTCTCAGGTCCTACAATGACTGTGTTTGGTAGTGTGTCTGCCCAAATACCATTGCTGTATACAAAGTATAGATCAGTTGTGCTACTTGTTTGTAGAGCATTGACTGTATTACCCTCATTCAATCTTGATCCATTAACACCAAGTTCAACCTGTGTATTACTTACGATTCTCTTGACATATGTTCCTTCAGGAATATTGGTGTAGATAGGAGTTGCATTGTCCTGTAGAAGTCCGTTAACAAATGCTGGGTTAGCAGGATCTGTTTGACCTCTGGAGTTATCATACTCAACAACACTCATACCAATGATGATACCACGAGTATCATTAACATCAATGATTGCACTACCAGCAGTTGTAGAACAGTCGTAGCCGAGAACATCGAAGTTTCTCATAGCAGCAGTTGCTATCTGTCCGACATAGTTCCATGCATCTAGTGTTTCTGTCTTCTCACCATCAATGTACTCTAGACTGTTACCAACATAATATGCCTCACCTGCTTGAATACTATTAATATTACCACCAAGTCTAAGGTCATTAACAATAGCATCAACAATGTAAGTAACATCACGGAAGCACTTAGATGCTTCGTTGTTGATTGTAAAGTCACCTGTGTTCAATATTGGTAGACCAGCGAGTGTCCCGTCAGTGATTGCATCTAAAAGAATATCATATAGAACTTCAATAGATCCACGAACGTTAGCACAATCCCACTCACCATTGCTTAGTGGAGGTAGATTGTCTAAGTTACCATCATTAAGAGAGTTACATGTGATATCAACCAATGCATTGACTGTTGCAAGAACATCAGAGCAATTACCATCTTGATATGCAGTTGGTCTGTACTTACCAGCAGATCTAGGATATGCGTGTGTTGTCTTGTTCTGATCCTTAGTACATGTAAAGATAAGTGATTCTTCCTTAAGTCTGATAGATGTACCAGTTGTTAGATTATGGTTACCAATAGTCAGTGCAAGAGATCCAGTTGCATAATCATAAACTGCGTTAGATACATTCCACTCTACTAGAGGAGATGTACCAACATTAAGTGTAATACTGTGAGTGGTTACAGCTGCAACACTAATTTGAAGTCCTGCTTGAGGATCAATTCCAGCACGAGGATATGTCTTAGTGGTATTATTACCATCCATTCCACAAGTGAATGTTAAAGAGTTAGGTAGTAAACTAACTTGATTGCCAGTTGTTATACCGTGTGCAGCACCAAAGAACAATACTAACAGACCAGTTGCAGCATCATATGTTGCGTTAGATGGTGTTAATTGAGCACCACCAAGAACAGCAACTGCGTTAGATGTAGCACTCACAAACGTGTGTGGATAGTTACCACCAGAAACAACAGCACCTGCTACAGCAGCAACAAATGTGTGATCATCCTGATCTTGTGATGATGTCTGTCCAACGTTGACTGTAATAGATGTCTGAGTTGTGTTGATGATGTTGAGTGCAGTATTCCATGCTGGATCAGGACCGTCTTGTGTTGTTCTCTGAATACCATCAAGATTACCAACACCTGAATCAGTTCCGATTGCCTGAATAATAATATCCATCAATGTGTCAACAGCAGCAACAGCTGAACCACACTTAGGTAATAGCTCATCAGCATCCCAGTCATCAACGATTGTATTGTCAATGATCTGTGTTAGGTTGTTACCAGAAGAAACAGTCACTGCCTCATTCTTAATAACTTGCATTGCAACATTCTTAACTTCTTGGAATACCTTTGCTACTTCATCTCTTTCAATGTCCTGAATGATCTGTGGATATGTCTTACCATTAAAGTCGTTAGTGATATAACCTTTAGCAACAGAGTATGTCTTATAATTACCACCAAACTTAACATCCCACATTACCTCACGTAATACATCATAGATGTCATCTAGACAATCTTGCTCTGTATTTCCTTCAGATGGTGTGTATGAAGGATATGCTAACTTCATCCTTTCATATGCTTCTTTAGCAATAAAGAGTTGGTTAGCAATAACCATATCATGTGCATCGCACTCGATGTCTCCAACAATAGGAGGATCACCAATAGTGTCAAGTGTAATGTTTAGATCACGATCATAGTATTGGTTGTTCAATGCACGTTGCATCAAATCTTCTGCACGTTTAAATGCAGTGATTGCTGGTTGAACTTCTAGAGTTGCATCAATACCATTCGCGAGTAATGTGTTACCATTGAAGTATTCCTTAGTTGCAGCAATAGTAAATTCATTACCACCAAACCAGAGATCCTGTGCAACAGCATCAACAACAATGCCAAGGTCTCTACGACACTTAGCTTCACCAGTGATGAATGTTCCAGCGTTAGCGGGTTGATTCCAGATACCACCTGTGATGTTACCAGCAGCGATAGCATCAGTAACGATAGTTCCTAGTGTGTCAATCGCTGTTTGAACATCTGCACATGCAGCAGTGCTATTGTTTGCAATATCACCACCAGTACCTCCATACTGTGCAGGACCTGGTGTAACAGTTAAATCTTTGTAGTACAACTGGTTAGTAATCGCCTTCTTCATTTCGTTGATGGCGGTTTGATATGCAGTTATACTCTCTGACTCTTCACCTTGTAAACCATTTGGTAATGGTGTAGTTGCGTTAGTAAAGTATTGCTCTGTGTACTCTCTGGTATGCTTGTTACCTTCGCAATACATGTCAACAGAAATAGCATCAATGAAATATCCTAAGTCACGAGCACACTTAACTTCACCAGGTCCTCTGCCTGTACCATAGTTAACCTCGATAGGCATTGTACTGAGGTTACCATTAGAAAGAATATTAGTAACGATACCTGTTAGTGTATCAGTCGCAGCTTGTACATCAGAACATAAGAATGATTGAGCATTAGTCAATTCATTCTCAGTGTTTCCACCAAAGTTAACTGCTCCAATTGCAGAACTAACAAATGTATGTACATAGTCACCACCACTTTCAACTGCACCAGTAGTAGCAGACACAAATGTATGTGGATCAGTGTTTGTTGATGGAACAGTTGTTAATACTTGAAGTGTAATTGTTGTAGCAGTTACTGATTCAATTTCAATTGAGGTATTGAAGAATGGGTCATTACCATTTGATCTAGGATATGCTTTCTCAGCAGCTGCACCAGTAGCACCGTTAAATCCACAACTGAATACTAATGATTCCTCTTTCAACTTGACACTTGTACCAGCAGTCAAATTATGAGGACCTATTTCAAGAACCATTAATCCTGTGTTAGGATCATATGTTGTTCCTGTGGTTGGTGTGAACTCTACAATAGGTGATGCACCAACATTGACTGTGATGCTGTCTGTAGTAGATGAAGTAATCTCAAGGTATTGTCCAGCTGCTGGGTCAGTTGCACGAGGATATGCATGGTTGGTTGCATTGTTATCCATTGAACATGTAAATGTCAATGAATCATTTGCAATCTTAACCATGTCACCATCACTCAATCCATGATTAGCAATGTCAAGAACCATCTCACCAGTTGCTGCATCATAAGTTGCACCATGTGGTGTAAAGTCTTTAGATACCTGACCATATGCTGAGCCAGGTGCATTGTCTGCTGTTCTATCAATCGCTCCCTGTGTTCCATTATCTTTGAAGTAAAGCTGATTGGTCATCGCTTTCTTCATCATTTCAGCAGCTTTGTTGAAGTTAGTGTTGTATACTGCTGAGTTGAATGAGAACTCAGGTGTTGTCTCATTAACAAAGAACTCTGCTGCAAATCTGTATGAGTAAACATTACCCATGCAGAATAAGTCAAGTGCAACTGAGTCAACAAAGATACCAATATCTCTACGACATTTCTCTTCGCCAGGTCCTGCGATATATGATGTCTCAGCAGGAAGTGCGTTAAGGTTACCAGCAGCAACTTGTGTTGTAACGATGTCAGTAAGAGTTACAATAGCAGACTGTACATCAGCACATGCACCAGAATTATTATTAGCAATGTTTCCACCGCCACCATTGTAAGTAGCAGGACCTGGTGTGACTGTAGGATCTTGAATACTTAATTGGTTAGCAACAGCAAGTTTCATCTGATCTCTTGCTTGGTTAAATGCTTCAATACTTTGTTGCTCTTCTCCTTGTAATCCACCAGTGATCCATGCACCTGAAGCCTCAAAATATTCCTGAATAAACTTACGGGAATACTTGTTACCACCAACAAATAAGTCTAGACCGATTGCCTCAACAAAGATGTCTAGGTCACGCTTACATTTTTCTTCGTACTGTCCGTGATTAGGATATGACACTAACATGTTTGCCCATGCTGTGTTTACAATCTCTGTCCTGTTCTGTACGATTAAACGATAACCATCAGCATATCTTGAACGTGCATCTGTCTGCTGGTCACCAACAAAGAAATAATCAGGATGTGATACAGTTGTCTCTGCTAATGCAGTATCAACAATCTGATCTCTGTTCTTCTGAATTAAACGATATGCAGATGCGTATCTTGATCCTTCATCAGTCTGCTGGTCTCCATCAATATAGAAGTTAGGATGATCAACAGCAATTTGAGCAAGAGCTTTATCTCTAATTTCAGATGAGTTTCTTCTGATTAGACGGAATGCATCAGCAAGTCTTGACTGTGAGTTTGTTTGTGAGTCAACAGAATGGTAAAAGTCTGGATGATATACTGCAACCTCAGCGAGTGCAGCATCAAGAATAAATTCTCTGTTAGCAACGATTCTATTACGAGCATCTTTGTAACGGGATGCTGGATCTGCCTTGAGTGCTAAGTCAATAGTAACACCATTTGTTGTTAGTCCTGCTGCTTCTGCTTCAGAACCAGTGTAACCAACATTGATACCATATGGTGCTAGGTTACTATTAGGATCAGGATCATATAAATCTGCCTTGACTGTTAGTAAGTTAGCAATAGCTTTCTTACATAGATCTCTTGCTCTACGGAATGCATAGGTTGCATATGTCTCTTCACCAACTAGACCATTAGTTAATGGGTTACCATCACCATCAAAGTATTCTCTAGTTGCAGCAATGATGTTAGCGTTACCACCATCTTTAAGGTCTTCTGCAACAGCATCAACAACTAAACCAATATCTCTCTTACACTTACCATCACCAATACCTTGGATCACACTAGCTCCATAGGTCGCAATCATATCATCAAATGCTGTGTCAACAATCTCCTGACGGTTAGCAGCAATTAAGTTACGAGCATCAAAGTATCTGTTACCAGCAGGGTTTAGACCAGGATTAACATAAGGAATGTTCTGGAGTCTAGGATACTTCTCTAGGATATATCCGAAGACTTCTTCCTGAATCATACGACGGTTAGATTCAATGAGGTTAGCAGCATCAGCATAGACACTGTTAACTACACCACCAGATGGATTTAATACAGAACCTTTTGCAACATACTTAACAAAACCAGTTGGTTGAAGTTTTGCCTCAAAGAACTCGTCTGTGTTATCCTCCTTATCTAACTTAACATATAACTTATCTCCAGACTTAGCACCAAGTCTGTAACCAGTGATAGTAGCAGCTGGACGTGATAGTGGATCACTGATTTCATCACTGCCAAGGAACAACTTAGTATAGTTGTTACTCTCTTGAAGAGTTCCTTGAATATCAATTGTATAGTAATTGATCTTCTTAGTGTTTGCAGTGTTATCAAGAACAACTTTTGGAGGAATAATGTCTGTGATGTATCCACCCTTGTCTTGGTTAAATGCGAATCCCTTGAAACCAATAGCATGTAAGGATGTATTACCAAAGTTAGAGTTAGAGTTGGTGATTGACATGTCACCACCTGACTCCATTAAGAAGTGATCAGCAAAACCAACAGCGAAGATAGAAACGTTCTGGATAAATGCGTCATCAGATGCACGAACGTGGAAGTTTCTCCACTCATCTTTCCAATAACTATCACCTTTAGTGTGATATGGAACAGTAGCAAATGCGTCTACAAGTGATGCTTGGTTCCATGTGTTTGTATACTCATCGTATCTAATGAATGCTCTATCGTCTTTCTGTAGAGATACACCAGTGTACTGAGCGATAACCATTGATTTGAAACCAGTGGCTTTCAAACCATTTGCCCAGATACCACAAATACCCCATGTAGATCTGATTGATACGTTGAACACGTATGGAGATGCAGACTCAACAGAGTCAACTTCTGCTAGTGTCTGTGCATTCTGTCCGAGTGCTGGTGTTGTGTCAACACTTACTACATTTCCAGATACAATATTACTACCGATTGCACTAGCAACAAATGGAACTTCGTATGTAAACTTACGAGCATCGTTCTGATCAATGTCCTTAATCTGGAAGATACCTTCTAATACATCATCAATTTCTGTGTTTGCAATAGCAACAAACTGACCAGCAAAATACCCATGGTCAACTTTAGTTGTTACTTCTACTTCTGTAGTTGATGCAGGAATACTAGAATCAGTAGTAGCATCAGTTAGTTTTAGACTCTCAATAACTCTAGAGTCAGATAGAGGACCAACAATTCTATTTTCTTGGACTCGGAAATCAAATTCGCCAGGATCATCAATTGTTGGTTGGTATGCAGAGAATGCTTTAGCAATCTTTCTATAGAAGATACCTAGTTCTTCTGTATCTGCATATTCAAATACAGTTAGTTTGTGGTGAGAATAGTTAGGAGCAGCGAGCTTACTAAAGTCATTTGGATCATAGTAAACTTTACCACTACCATCTGCAACATCATATAGAGGTGATTCAGTAGTTGTTTGTCCATCTTTAATAGTAAACTGCCAGAAGTAACAACCACCTGTTACGTTAAAGATTGCAGAGCGAGGAATTTCACGTTCCGTTACAGCAGGATCAGGAACGTACATAGGACGAACAACAGTTCTCCTTAGATCATAACCAACAAGTGAGGAACCACGAGGAATGATGGCACCACCTTCAGTATTGTTAAACTTGTAGAAAATATTGTTTGGGTTAGAAATGTCAAGGATGCTATCATCTGTCCAAGCATTTGTACCTTGATCAAATCCAAATACATCAATATTAGATGTGTCAGCAAGACCAGGTCTGTTGTCGATGTAGTGAATACCAGGCATCAACATGATAGTGAACTGATCGAACCTATCGTTGCCAAAACCAGGCAAATATGAATATCTCGCTATTTCTAAGAATGCACGCTGAATACTCTTAAACGGCGTGACTGGTGAATTACCTCTGTTTGATAACGCATCTGTTGCGTTAAAATCATCAGGTGAAACATAAAGATACTTACCAGTCTTACTGCTGATAAGATTATCCAAACGTGTTAATGGCATGACCTACTACAATACTTTATCCTCGGATTTATTTATACCAGTTAACAACTGAAAATACTGTGTGGTTCTATGATTTGGATGGGTAAAGATTTGAACCCTAAGGCATAACAATGAGTTCTGGTAGTGTTACATAACCATTTTGTAGTAGTCTGTTGCAATTAGCACATATGGGAGCACATTTATCAATCTCTTCTTTTAATCTTGCATAACTTGCACAAGTTAATAATTTAGATACACTATATTTCTGAGGTGTAGGATCTACATGTATGAGATCCATCACAACAGGATTAAAATCTTTATTGCAGATAATACAAGGATGCTTCTTCGCATCCTCTACTATTTGCTTTCTCCTCTGATGACTAATTTGATTTGCTTTATAAGTCTTTGAGTTCTTTCTAGCCCACTCTCGCTGATACTTGCGATTTTCTTCTTTATCTTTGTAAGGCATATTAGAAATATTTCTCTGAAAGTTATGTAGATATAATCTACTTGTTCTTTAATTGTTGTCATAAAAAAAGGGGTCTTAGACCCCTGATGTATTAGTTATAGGATCTGTTTGAGACCTTGATTAGAACGTTACCTTCGTTCTGAGTATCTTGTCCAACTGCACGATGTTCAGCATCTGCATGGTTCCATGGGAACATACGATGGCTCTTAGCATTGTCAGCAAGACCATAGATTTTAATCATTCGTTCCTCTAGTGAATCTAGGTGCATAGAGAAAAACTTTTCTCTTTTGCTGGTAAGGGTTTCTTTACCCTTAGGGATAGGAACGACAAATACAATATGCAATGGTTTATCATTTTGTGATGCAATTGCAGCAGATGCAAGTAGAGAACCAATACGTGATTCAAAGTTACCTGCGTTTACACAAATAGTATATTCATCATCATTATTCCAGAAGTCTCCAACCCAAGCATCATCCTCTTCAATAGCTTCTAGCAATCTCTCAACATTGTCATTATTTAAGTCACGGTATCTTTCAGTTGTGATCATACGATCATCCAACATGAAATCAGAATATAGATCATTGATAACATCAAGACGTTGGCGTTCAGTTAGACCTACACCTTGAAGTTGTACTTCAGAGCGAATTGCTTGTTTGCTAAAGGATTTTTCTAAGTTTAGAGTTTCGCTTACAGCGATTTTGATATCCTGCTTTTTAGGTGCAAGGTGATATAGTTCCTCAACATGGTTTGACACGTTGGCGAAACGAATCTTCGCAGTTTTAGTAAGGAAACGAACTCCTTGATGCATCCAACCAGGAATGCCAAGAATTCCAGAAAGACCACGACGGTGAGCACCGTTGTTTGTCTCATCAGTGTCTACGTCATAGTAAACAACACGACTAGGGATAATACCTTCTGTTTCAATAACATCTGCAAAATGTTTAATATCTTTTTGCAAGATTTTAATACGACCAGGATTTTCCCAAGCAGTAGTTTCACTCCACAATTTCATATGTGGGTCTCCTACTAGTTCTACGTCAGCAACATCATAGGTAGATGGAGCTTCCCAAGCACTAGGGTCGCAGTGTTCTGGACGCCAGTGTTGGCAAAGAAAGTCCGCAATAGACGGATCTGTTTTCAAAACATCGTTTAAACTCATTGGTTTTATCGTAAGGGATAATTGGAAATCAGAGAGACGTATCATCCGAAGATGTGCCTGTTCTGATTGAAAAGGGTGGGAGGTTGGATTCCTGTATACCAACAAGAGGAGGGCATTTCTACAGTTAGAATTACTCCTCTGCCTGAGACCCGACTGGTAAGTCGGTTCTGCATCGCTGCAGCAGCACCACCTGTGTCTCATCACCTTAACCAGCTATATGCCAGTAAGTTTATTCAGTCACTCCCGATGGAGATGATCAGTCTCCAAAGCCTAATGTCAGATTTGAACTGACGACCTACGCTTTACAAAAGCGTTGCTCTACCGCTGAGCTAATCAGGCGATGTAGGGCATTACTGCCTTACGAATTTAAAAGCACCGTAGTCTGATCCCCAGACTTTTGAATGATTCTCAACATGCAATCCTTTATCAACTACATGGTATTCATCCTTAGTAAGTGTTACCTCATTTTGGACATAGGTATCAATACCATTCCACTTGACTGCACAGTGACATGTTGAGGTTCCTCCAAAATACTTCTGGTGACCTGTCTTCCTCATAATGATATCACAACCCTCACGGTATGTCAACATATCATCTGTAATTTCTTCAAGATTCGTGCATTGTGCAAACTGTAGAGGATTTGCAATTTCATAATTCCTGAGATAATACTCCTCGTTAATCTCTACGACATCAATTACAAACTGACGATAAGGTCTGTTTAACAGGTAGTTGTATGCCTGTTCTCCATAAATGCGGTTCTCTCCAATCAAACGATGAGAAACACGAATGTGTGCATAACGAGTTGGGTGGGATTGTGCTTGACGTTTGTTAGCGAAAGTTCCTACCAATAGTTCAACAAATTCACTCATTCTGGTATAAGTTCTGGATTTTCTAATTCTAATTCAAAAATTACAGGATGGCATTCTTCTTGTAGTAAGTATTCAGAAGATCTAATAACATCTTTCAATGAATACTCTTCATTGATAGCTGCTTCTGAAAGAATCCATTTATCTTCTTTTTCTTCTTTTTCAAGAACATCAAAACAAAATGCCATATTCTCTATAAAATACATCAAAACTGGTTCTTTGTCAAGGAAGACATGTTTTCTGCTAATTCTGTATTTCATCGTTCCACATAGTCACGATACTATTTAACACATGCGAGTGGCGAGACTTGAACTCGCACGACAAAAATGTCAGCGGATTTTAAGTCCGATGCGTCTACCGATTCCGCCACACTCGCGATTGAGTTAACTAGGACGTGTAGGAGGTGTCTTTACTCCTGTCTGTTTTGCAATAAAAGCTTTAAGTTCTGGAGTTTCCTCCCATTCCCAAATTTCTTCACGACCTTTTTTATCGGTCTTCTTCATAGTCCGCTTAGTCATTTTTAATACCGTCCATTACTTGTTGCAAATTGTCAGCACGACCTTTATAGTAATCAATCTCCTCAGAGAGAACATCAAGGATATCATCTACGATGACAGTTGGTTCAATGTCATCATTGAAATAGGTTTTAATAGCGTCGGATAGATAGCGTTTCCTATTCCACTCCATACTATAAGGTTTATAATTCATGATAAGTGATCATTCGTTTATATTATATACGGTCTTGAATTATTTGTCAAGTAAACCGTTTTTTTGTAAAAATTGTAATGTTTGCTTCATGTTTCCTAGGTGTTTGTGACCGTATGCAACTTGAGGATACTCTGCGTCTCCGCCAAATTCCATTTGAAACTGCTGCTTAGTAAAGTGTTCATCTAATTCATACAAATGAAAGTCCTTTACTTGTGGTAATGCCTTTAAGAGTGATGCCATACGTTCACACTCTTGATTACCGTTGCTGTAAATTACTGCGATGGTCATACGTTTAATATCTCATCCATTATGAATTTTTTAGATAAGTCTGGTTTTCCAAAGATATCCAACTGTATATTAGTTGCATCTATCTCAAGATCATCCTTATCTTTACGAGAATGTAACCAATAGTATGTATTGTCTTCTCTTATGTAAAAATAACTGGTGTTGTGTGAATCAAGAAGGAAGACAGCATACAGATGTGGATATTCTCTCTTGCGATTTGGATCTGGTCTACATGATTTACCCATATCACCATACATGGGTCTAGCTCCACTGCCATGAGGAGTGGGTAGGTTTCGTCCATGATCGCCAAATAAATCGTAACCAGTCATCGTTTTACATCATGGGCACATCCGTCACCTTTATAGTCATCTGAATCATAGTATCCTCCTCTTGTTCCTGCATAAATTGTTGCAATTACAAATGGAATACATGTCCATAATAGTGCTGTAGCTAACATTAGTCTCTTTGTCTCCAATCGTCTGGTTTATCTCTGTTAAACCATTCGCCAATGTCATCTGCTCCCTCAAACCGTGTTTTGTGATTGGATGGATCAGGATCGCCTAAACCCATCCTATTCATAAAATCATCAACACTTCCCTCCTCAATTCCTTTTGATTGACGACGTGCTTGCTGTAACCAATTTCTAGCAGTTGTGTTTGCTTTTGATAGTTTCTCTGCCCAAATCATGTCTGTTAAATCAACTTCTTGATTTGTGGCAATCTTTTTACAAATAGCTTCTAAGCGCAGTCTGTACTGTGTAGATAGCATAATTCCTTCACTAGTAATAGTATATAGAATAAAAAAGGGAGTCCGAAAACTCCCTGTTATTATATCACAGTTTTAACAGTTTGCAAGTTAGAAACTGTACTTGATACCAGACTTAGCACCGTATCCACGATCAATGCTGTCAGAACCAGAACCAACAAAGCTAACCTCGCCATACACACCAAGAGCATCAGTTACACCAACACCGATACCTGCCTTACCAGAAGGAACAGTGTCTGCCTCTCCACCATCAGGTGAGATTACAGTAGCACCACCTTGGACGTAGTATGAAGCAGTTTCGCCAAGGTCGCCTTCGTAACCAACGTGAAGATCTGTATTTGTTCCAGTATAGTTAGAACCAGTCCAACTTGAGTTGGCTTCTACGTTGACGTAAGGTCCTGCAAAAGCAGCGGGTGCAGCAATTGCGGAGGCAGCTGCAAGGGCAGCAAAAGCAGTTTTAATCATTTGAAATTTTCTCCTCTAGAGTTTACACAGCGATTGATTTCCCAATCACTGAGACTAATTTATCAGGGTTATCCCTAAAAGTCAACCATTTGTATATGAGGATACAATATGAGTAGTATAAGCAAACCTTATGTATCATCCTCTTCTTCTGGTCTAAAAACTAATAACTCCTCTCCATACTTGACATTTTCCATTTCTGGATGAGGTGCAGGTAATACAGTTTTATCTTTTTTTGGTTTATCAAATTCCTTAAGTGTTGATGTCATCATAGTAAACATAAACGCAAAGGTAGCTCCAAAAAGACCTATGAAGAAACAAAGGTATATAAAAACTGTAATCTCGTTCATCTTGTTCCTTTAGGGTTTAGATAAATTCCTCTTATCTGAGGTAAGTATATTAGTAGAAAAGACATGATCCAGAAAGCAAGGAAGACATATAAATGACTACCTCTATTTGGTGAAAATACAAATCCAAGAGTTATAACAATCACCCATAAGTAATCAAGAATACCATGAAATGTTTGCCACCCTTGACCATATTTGTCTATCAGTTTTTCCCTTTGGTTTGCAGCCCAAGGTGATACATGTCTCATCATAACGAATCCTTCGTTAAAGAACATGATAAAAAATCCAATCCAAAAAATCATAGTTAGTTAAGGTAAATTAATGCACCAGTGATTCTGACGTTAGCACCAGTGATAGAAACATCTGCTGTACCAGTAAGATCCAATTTAGCAGCGTCAAGATTAAAATCAGCAGTTTTGAAATCTGTCTTTGCTGATACGACGTTGAAATCAGCAGTTTCAAACGTGGTCTTAGCAGCGTTAAGATTCAGACCACCAGGACCACTGACTATCATTCCTGCTAAACCTTGAACAGTAGTTGTTGCTGGTGAACTCATAAACAATCCAGTAACAGCATTGACACTCATCCTACGCAAACTCTTGATCTTATATGTACCAAGAACTTTGTGATTGACATTGCCAGGTGAGACAATATTCTTAGATGATCTAGGATCAAACTGTAAGTCAGTGTCCTCACCAGCACCAAAAGACATCTTTTGTCCAATGACAATATCTTTCTTGTTGACTTGTGCTGTAGTAACTGACGCTGCAGCCATCTCAATATCACCTGTTGCCTGTAACTTAATTGTTTGACCGTTTAGTACAAGTTCTTCAGTTGCAGTGATCTCAATTTTAGAAGCTAAAATATGTTTTGTTCCACCAATCACCTGCTCTACGACATCACCATAACAGAGAACGTTCAGTGCTTGTTTTTCATTTTCTGTACCACCAGCATTATATTGAATATTTGTTCTACCATCGTGAAGTTGATTACATCCAGCAGTTCTGATGTCTAGAGTTCCACTACCAGCAACATCAGTTCTTTTTCCTGTAAGTAACTTAATATTACCTTTGTGGTTCATTACTATCCCAGCACCACCTGAGTCAGGACCATCTATCCTCAATGCAGAGGTTAGTCCATCAGGCATCATCCTCTCATATATTTCAGACTTAGTTAGAAAACCTTTGTACCATGTCTGGAACCTAGGTAATTGAGATAACTCTTGAGTTTCGTCAGGAGTAGTCTGTTTGAATATAGTATCAGGATACTTTTTAGCAGGTTTTACTGTTGACATTATGGACAATCAATATATTTACCAGTACCAATCTTGGTAGAACCAATAGTGGATAGTGCTGCTGTATCTAGACATGCTAGTGATGGTAATAGTTTAGCACCATAACCACCACCTCCTACGATATCAATTGCAGGGAATTTATCAAATGTAAGTTCTCTATTTAATATACGAGCACCAATTACAAATCCAGTATCAAGATCTACAACTGCTTCAGCAATTCCTAGTTCTCCATTGACGTACATATCAGGAACACTCTTATATCCAATACCAGGTCTCAAGATAGTAAACGAGTCGATAATACATCTCACATCATTATCTGCTGCAAGATTTTTCTTATATCCATAACCAGGTGATTGAACTCGGACTTCTGTTAAGAATCCATTGTCATCTAGAAGTCCTACTGCTGTAGCTCCTGTTCCTCCACCACCAATAAAGACAATAGGAGGTTCTGCCCAACCATCGCCAGGATCATCAATAGGAATCTCAATAATACCACCATTATCATCAGTGATAGGTGGTTTTGTAGTAGGTGGTCTGAACTCTTCAAATACTGTTTCTGGTGTGTCACCGATTCCATCATCTAGATCATCAATACTTTGATCATCTTTTGTTGTAATTAGTACATCTACCGATGCTCCCTTTCCAGTAAGACTAAAAGTAAGTGTCTCCACATCTTCAATTTTGTTATCTTCTTCAATACCAACTGTTACTTTTGAGCTGTTGTCATTAATAATAAAGTTTCCACTTAGTTGGTTACCTATGATATCTCCAGCAGTAATACCACCTCCAGACAAGTTATAGTAAAGAATAGTTCCGTTAGGTAGATTTGTTGTGGTGATCGTATAGATGATAAACTCACCCTCAGGACAAGTTGTTCTATTTGCAGATACAGCATATGTTGGAGTTAAATCTTCTTCTTCTCCATCATCTCCATCATCTGGTACATTTGGATCTGTTGGAAGATCGTCTGTAGGAGGATCAGGAATTGGGTCAAACGGATCTACTGGTTCTGGTTGGTAAGGGTCGTATGGATTTTTAAGATCTTTCTCAACAATAGTACATTTACCAATGTTCTTAATATATTGTGTTTTTACCTCACTATTATCAACTGGAGAGTTAGTAGTGAGTCTAACAAAGAAAGTTTCTTGTTTTTCTGGAATATCATCAACTAACGTTTGAATAGTGAAAGTTTTCTCTGTTTCACCAGGTGCAAATCCAATAATGCTATCCAAAACTAGATAATCAGTTCCAGCAGTTGCACTT
This sequence comes from Synechococcus sp., assembly GCA_047286285.1. GTDB lineage: Bacteria > Cyanobacteriota > Cyanobacteriia > PCC-6307 > Cyanobiaceae > Synechococcus_C. The sequence goes on from JBJBBP010000001.1 coordinate 173,770, forward strand.
CCTTGATTCTTTATTGTTTTAGCTTGAACAGAAGATGCAATATCAGTAGATCCAGTTCTGGTTACAGTAAACTCAGCAACTTCACCCTCAGTAACTGTAATATCATTAATATTGTATACAATTTTTGGTTTCTTAGTTACTTCTTCTGGTGGTAATGGAACTCCACCAGCAAATCCGATTGTTGTAAGTGCTAATGGTCTACCAGTGTATGCTTCATCACAAACATACTGTGTATAGTCAGCAGGAGTATCACCAAATAAGTTATCAATACTCTCTAATAGTCCATCTAAGAAATCTTTATCATCCTCTTTTTTCTTCTTTTCACCACTCGTACATACTTCCTTATATTTACTACAAGTTTGATCAGGTCCTGAGCAAGTGATACCTAATAATTTAAGGATATAATTAATCGCTTGTCCAATCATATTGAGTGGTTCAGCAATAGCACCGAGAATATCTTGTAGAGGTCCCAAAATACTATCAAACAGTTCATTCATCAACTGTTGAATCTTTGAGATAATTCCGTTTACTAACTCATCAATATGACAAATTGCATTACGATAGATGTTATTGATAAAACTCATTAAGAGATTTGTCAACCATTCAATCAATCTGTCACCTAGATCTGCCATCTTGCAACCTAAGTCTTTCAGAATGTTGTTAAACCATTCTGTAATAGGTGTCAATACATTTCCAGACTCGCCTGGTCTTAGAACTGCCTTTACTAATGCATTGACTGCTTCTTGGATTTTAGTCGTAATCCAACCTTTGACTCTTGCAAGAAACTCTGTTACGACAGAAATTGCTTTGTTTACATATCCTCTTGCTTCACCAATAGCACTATTAACACCACCTGTTATCTTGCTGGTGTAGAATGTACCAATGTTTCCGTTACTGCGTTGAATATTATATAAGAGTTGACCAATAATAGTGTTTAGTTGTGTCTTTAGGTCAACGTCCTTACATTTTTCTGCTGTAACTTGACACCAGTCCTCTTCTTCTATTACTGCTAGTTTTTTTGATCCTGCATCTACTCGCTGTTCACCATCACCTCTAGTTGTGCCATCAGATAGTCCACCACCAGTCTTAGCGGTGCCATCTTTACCCTCCAAACCATCTGTAGCAGGGTTTGGAGATAGATTTCCAGTTCTTACACCTGTTACAAATGCTTCATCATCACTGGGATCAACATCATTAATAGTAGATGTTGAACCTGGCACCTGACCAATAGAACCCATGATAATGGGTCTTTGTCTATCATTATCTAAGTAAAATCCTGTTACCCAGCATCCTTTTACTAATTGTGGATGACCACCGCCAATATTACCTGGCATAAATGGCACTGTCACAGGCATCATCACGGTAGCCCAAGGCAAGTCCTTCGTATCAAGAACCTTCCTAGATTTAGGATGATCCCCTACGATTCTTACCTTATAACGGTATCCGCCTTTGTTGTTTTCTTCATCGCTGGCGGTGCCTTCTACCTGACCTACCCACCAAGAGAATCCATCATTACCGATTCTCTGAGTCGGCATCAATCGTGATAATGCCTCATCCATATCAATCGTCGTAAATTAGACACTCAGGTTCATCAGGATGTTGATCACAGAAAAGTTCGATACAGTTAGGATCATGATGATCTCCTGCTTCAATCTCTTCTTTATGATGCTCTACATACTCTTCCAAATCATGCAGCTCAACTTCAATGTGACGACGCATTTGTGGATTAGTTGTAGGATCGTTTAGGATTTCCTTATCCTTTTTGATGTGTTGTTCAATGCTTTCCATAAGTAGTACCTCCTCTGATTTATTTATTACCGTGATTTGAAGGGACATCTTTCATTCCGTAAGAGTCCCTAAACAATATTAGCGTGGTTTTTATAGTTCCGCTATCAGTAGCAAGAAAATTGTAAGATTGTGTTGTTTCCTTGACAAGATAGACTCCACTGCTTTCTTCATCATATGGTTTTTTCTTTCTCAACTCATCTGCCAACTTACTTACAATTCTAATATCAATCTTGTCGCCAGCACAAATAAGTGGGTTGCCAGGAATTCTAATTTTACCCTGTTGATTTTTCATTAGTTCGGTTCTTGCTGATCCTTGTGCTGCATAATACTTCTGCCAGTCAGCAAATTTAGTTGGGTCTTTTGCATTGCTATCTTCTGGATTAGCAATGCCTGGCTCATTGAACCATGATTCATGATCTAATACCATAGACATGATTCTGGTAGGATAATCAGATAATTCAATTTGATTAGTAGGAATCAATGAAACACTTTCCTGTCCACCCAAATGTGCCATGTTATCATAACTATCTTTGATTTTGTAAACATACTCTTCATATTGACCAGTAGAATGATTGAAAAATACCATTAATGAAGAGTATTTACCTTTACGCAAAGATTGCATCAAATTAATTTCTGCTGTAAACACTGCATCTTCAATCAAAAATCTTTGATCTCCAGATACTTCAGTGTTTGCTATTCTTTCCTCGTAAGGACCCCATGCTTCAGTTTGCAAATCAGGTGCTGAGAATTTGCCATCTATCTCATCACATAGTGCATCAATAGAAAAGAAGTTATATCCTCTACGAGTCTCCCAAAACAAAAATCCAGCACTACCTTTTACCTGTTGTGCAGTCTCTGTAGTATTTGCACTGTTAGTTCCTTTGTAATCAGTTTTTGAAGAAACGGATTTTTTAAGAAGACTTGCAATAATATCAAATGGTCTAGATCTAGCAGGATTCATTCTAATCTCAAATCTAGATGGTTCTGAAAAGAAATCTTTTGTGGATGCCAGATATTGTTTACCTAATAACTTAGCAACAATTGCTTCAGGATTTCCAGTAAGAGGATCTTGTACTCTAGTTCCTTCATTAATCAATGCTTCTGGAGAAACTAAAACTAAAGTATATACTTGTGCTTTATTTTTTACAATTCTATTTCCGATGGAAGCAATGACAAACTCATATTTGATGGGTTTATCATCAAAAGTTGTTTTTACTTCTAGTGAAATATTTTCTCCACCTTGGATTGGATAAGTTCCTATGAAATCTTTAGAGTCACTAAGCAATAAAGATCCTGCCATGAATGGAGATTCAAGACTTTCATGCACATCAAAACCAGCAACCATATCTTGTCCTAATGCTTTTGGATTAGCACCAGCTCTAGATATGACACACCTAATAAGTGTTGCTTGGGAAGCGTTCTGTTCTGCCATTATTTGAGAGCATCCATACTATAAGGAACAATAAATCCTTGAGCGAATGATGGGAATCCAGTACTAAACGAATCATCATTACCAGAACCAGATGCTCCTGCTACTGTATTGTAATTATTAATGATAGTAGGTGCCATCATGAATTGAGATCCCATACTAAACATTCCAGATTGTCCATTTAGTATGCTAGCTGCATCATTAGGATTACTAGAACTAGAAAAATTCTTGAGATCGAATATAGGAGAACCAGACATATTTGGAGTTTCATTATTCTTTCTCTTAATAAACTGTTGATAGTTTGGCATCACATAATCAGATGGCATTATTGAATTAGGACCTTTTTGCCACCAATAATGACCATAGTTTCCTTTCTTGTCAAACATGGGATCTTCAGCAGCAACTCTGTTATGAAGCAATGCCTGACCCTTAAAGTCTGTTCTTCCTTCCAATCTGTTTAAAGCCTCAACTAAACGTGCCTGACCCTCAGGAGATTGGAGACGTTTTACAATATCATCAACATTTGCATTTGGAAGATATCCCTCAAATTGAACAGGACCTCCATCATAATGACCTGCTTGAACTACATCTGTGACATTATTTGGAAACTTACTAGAAGCAACTCTGTTTAAGATAGCACCTGCAACTAGATACTGATCATCACCAGGACCTGCTTCGCCAGCAATTGTTTTAGCTATTTGTATATAATCTTCTTCTGATAATCCTGTTATCTCTCCACCACCAGCTCCAATATCTAAAGTGTCACTACCAGCAGTAACACCTGGACGATTTCCTCCACCACCGCCATTATTATTGTTATTTCTATTTCTATTTCTAAATGGATTTAGGAAACTCAAATCCAAACCTTCAAATATTGATTTCAATGCTTCACCAAAAGCTTTCCATCCATTCATTCCTTCATAGTATTTTTTATTTCCCAGAGCATAAAATTCAGCAACATCATTCTTATTGTCTTTCTGAGCATTTAGGACACCCTCACCAAACATCTGGAATGTTTTCTTACCTCTAGCTCCTTCTAGTGGGAAAAATCCTTCCGCACCTGCTTCACCTGCTAAAACAGGAGTTGGTTGTGTTAAAAATCCACCTTTTGCCATAGGCATCATACCCATGTCTCTACCAAGCAAATATCCATCAATAGCTAAACTTAATCCAGCACCCTTACCAGTAGCACCAAGTAAACCAGATGTAATCTCAAGACCTGCACCCACAAAGTCTCCTTCTAATGCACGTTGAATACCAAAAATGATACCAGCAATACCAGCGATGATAGGAATCTTTTTGAGTATTGTTTTTGCCATCGTGTTTTTACCCGCAGATGCCATTGCCTTAGGAATGCCAGGCGCTTTTAGCATCTTATGAGTAAATGTGGTCTTCATCGCTTTAGTAATAGGTGCGTCGGCACCACCCATTAGTCGTTTATATTGATCCTCTCCATATAGATATCTCCATGCTGCCAATGCTTCATCTGTGCTTCTTGCTGTTCCATCAAAAGTACCATCTACAAGAGAAGCAAAACCTTTTGCTGCCTGTTTTCTAGGAACAGGAATATCACCAGTAGTTCCATAAATCCTCTTTATTAGAGCATCTTCCATACCCAAATTCTTCATTCCTTTTGCAAAATCATCTGCTGCGTCAGCTTCTCTTGACAGTCTCATCGCTTCTGCAAGTCTTTCTGCACCTTTCATTGATCTTACTGCAGTAGTTCCTTTAACTGCTGTATTTGCTAAACCAGATTTCTTAACAGCTTTTACAATTTGCTTATTTGCTCTACTAGCACCTCCTGACAAAGCATTAACGATATTTTTATTCGCCATTGCTTTGGTTATAGTTCTAGGTGCTTTAGTAATACCAAAAATGTTACTTACACCCTGTCCTCTGAAAACTTGCTTAACTGTCTTTGCACCAGTTTGTGCTTGTTTTATACCTTTAATGTTTGTAGCAGCCTTTGAAGCAGTTTGAAATGTATCTGCTCCTTTTAAAAGATTCATTCCACCACCGCCACCACCGATAGGAGAGGGTTTAGGTGTAACATTGATCATTCCACGACCACTGCCACCACCACCAACAGATCCACGTAGTCTTCTTTCTAATCCTGCTTCCTCTTTACCAGCACGACGACGAGATGCCTCTCTCTGCATGTGGTTTAGGAACGCTTGCATAAATGCACCGTTCAATATTGCTTGTCTTGCTGCATCTTCTTGTGCTCTAGCAAGATTTCCTAATCCAACAGCTAAACCATCTATTGATTGTCCTATTTGAGTTAATCCACCTTCTACACCACGAAGTCCTGCTACAACCGCACCAGATAGAGGTGCAGTAGCAGACTGAATTTCATTGGTTACGTTATAGTCAAATCCACCACGAAATCTAGTTTTAAAATTTCCTGTGGGATCTGTGCCAGGTCCTGTTGCACCCAATCTGCCTCTAGTTCTGGCAATTTTATCTCCGCCAAATCTTGAACCAAGGGCTCTCTTAAAAAAATATCCTCTACCTATTCCTGCTTCTTTTAATGATGTTCCACCCTCTTCTGCTTTCTTCTCTGCAAAGGCACGTTCATCCGACGCCATATCGGAAGCTTCTCTAAGACGCCTTCCGATTTGACTTGCAATAATACCAAGATAATCCTTATTACCCGTGGTATCAGTGTATGCTACGGTTCCTGCTGCCATTACCTTTTTTGTTTTTCTTGTTCTTGTTTAACTTGTTCCAAGTATTGCATTAATAATGAGACATAAACCTGTCTCTCAAACGGAATCATATTTTCAATTTCACTCAAACTGTATTTATGGTGTTGCATCAAGGCAAAGTTGGTCTTGTAATACCCCTCTAGCGTATTATGAAAGAGGGCTATCCGAAAAAACTCTGCAACCCTCTTAAAGTATACTCAGACTCAACACCAGTCTTCGGATTAGTGATTTTAAATGTATGCTCTAATCTAGGAGATGTTTCAAAGAATGCTTGTATTTTTTCCAATTGTTGATTTGTTAAACTCTCTACAAATTGTAAAAACTCTTTTTTACTGGTAGTAGATTCATCAAATACCTCATCTCCTTGGAAAATTTGGTCAATAGACTCTGCAACAATCTTAATTACGTCCATATCTTTAGATTGAGCAAACTGTCCCTCAATAAATCCATCAAAAGAGGGATATTTCATAATAACGCCCAAATCATCAGATAACATGATTTTATTAGTATGTCCTTCTGGAAAAATTACTTCTGCTGCAGTTAAATTCAAATTATACTGTACTTGCGTTTCTTCATCATCCTGACAAGTAATGTTCATTGGAACAATCTCACCCACAGATACTGCACGAATATTGAGGAAAATGTACTCTAAATCAAAAGTTGCAAGATTTTCAAGTTTAATTCTTGTGCTAATACAAGCTTTTAATAATTCAAATACTGCGTCTCTAATGCTTTTTTCGTTTTCTGATTCTAGTGCCATTAGTAGCACTTTTTCCTCTTTTACTAAAAAAGGACGAAATTTAATTTTTTTCTTGTTTGATGGAATTACCAAATCATAAGTTGGTAAGTCCATGGTTGGCAATGCCATAATATCTACTCCAAGGTCATATTTATATTTAGCGACTTTTCAAGCAAAAAAATAGCGGAAAAAATTTTCCCGCTTTTATAGAATTGAAAAGTCAATTTTCAATTAGTGTTTGGAGAAGGTATTGGTATTGACTGAGTGATGTCATTGTGAATAATAGTATGTCTAGTGTAATACAATTGACATGTTACTTTTGTTATAAGAGTGGATCCAAATTGTAGTGGCACTGCATCAATAGCAAACGGCCACGCTCTCTCTAACAAGTATGTTACTGATGGTCTTAATCCTTCTGTGGCACGAGGACCTATCTCAGTTTTTGTAATTCTAACAGTTCTGCAATAATTTTTTGGGAAAGTTAGTTTGGTTGTTCTATTATGTGGTCGTGTTTGTGAAGGTCTCTGTTGAAAAGTAGCACCTGCTTTTGATGGAGGTTCATTAAATATCTTACCATACCAATCATTGAGATATTTTAATGGTGTCATATTAGCATCACACTGAAATCCAAGTTGAACTTCTGTGAATACACGAGTATGTGGATAGTTTACTTGTCCTTCACCTAGATATCTACCTTCAATAGTTCCAGTTGCTGCCTGTATGTTAGGAAGTTGTGCTTCATCACATAAAAACTCAAATATACCATTTTGTGCTGGTTTTCCATCTTCTAAGATTTCCACAACAAAACTATTAGCAACCGACATTCCGCCGTTTGCATTCATCAAAGATAAAAACTCATTGATAGACACGCTAAATACCTATGTTGGATCATTTTATATTTATGGCGTACTCTGGGTATTTTAAACCAAAGAACCCTCAGAAGTATCGTGGCAACCCAACAAATATTGTTTATAGATCGCTATGGGAACGAAAGTTCATGGTGTTCTGTGACAATAACCCTTCAATATTACAGTGGGGAAGTGAAGAGATTATCATACCATACAGAGCTCCTGATGGTAAAGTGAGGAGATATTATCCAGACTTTTACATCAAGGTTCGTGAGAAGTCTGGTAAACTCACAAAATATATTATTGAAGTAAAACCCAAGAAACAAACACAACCACCGAATGTTAAAAACAAAAAAACTGCCAAGTATCGTAATGAAGCATTAACATACGCAAAGAACCAAACTAAATGGTCTGCTGCTCGTGAGTATTGTGAAGATAGGCAGATGAATTTCTTAATACTAACCGAGGATCATTTAGGAGTATGAAACAATGGCAACAGGATTTGCGTCCGTACAACGGAATAATGTAAACACGAACTCAGGTTACTCAACGTTATTTGAACGAATAAGTAACAAAACAGGAGGAGAAAAAAAATCACTAGCATGGTATCGTGCTGCTGTAAGAGCAGAAGCTAGTTCATATAATAAAAATTTTAAAAAGTATATCTTAAATGAGAAGAGTGACAGAGTTGGTGCCGTAGAACAGCAAGACGAGAATGAACTCCGTAGATATACTGTTCAAGGTCATCTCTACATGTTTGAGTACAAGGCAAAGATGAAATGGTTGCCTTACTATGATAGATTTCCACTTGTATATGTTTTGAAGTCATCTAGAAGTGAGTTCTGGGGATTAAACTTACACTACCTAACACCAAAGAAGAGAATTCAAGCGACAAGAAAACTAATGCAGGGTAGAATTGACTTTCCTAAGAGGTGCTTCCATAAATACCTACAGCCTCATGTTGACGGTTTATTATTAGATCTAGCTGCAGATGAATGGGATACTGCTATCCTTCTCCCGACAGAAGATTTTGTGAAAGACATGAATGGTATGGCATTTCCTATTAGTAAGGAGGATGTCTGGAAAGATACCAATGAGAATTTCTATGACAAAATCAGAGGTCAAAGACTTGTTAAAGGATATGGTACACCGCAATCTAGGGAGATGGCTACATAATGCCTAATAAATACAGTCCAAATCAACCTGGCAGCGGTGCCAAAAGAGATCCTGAATCAGGATTACCGTTAGAACCAACAACGGAAACTCCTACAGTTACTAAAAAAGATCCAAACACAGTAGTCAGGGAAGACAATGGTATGGAACCCTTGAATAACAAGGGTCTCCTTAATTTGACTGCTAGTATTCAGTATTTTTATAATGCAGATGCAGATGCTTATTACCAGAGGACTGATGAATTTGGAGATACATCTCCATATATCTTAGTTCCGACAGGTAGTAATCTTGATAAGCGATTAAGAAAAGAATATCCAAGAGGAATTAATGAATATTATGATGATTTTAATCCTGTATTAGAACCTAGTCCAACATTAAAAAGCACATTTGGAGGTGCTGGAGATCAAGCACCTAAAGCAGCAGGTTCTGTTAGATTTCCTCATGACATGCTGATCGGTGCAGGTGATGATTTTGTAATGTTTGACTTCTATGATTACAAACCACCTTTCCAAGATAAGGTGTCACCTGATGGTAAGGTGATAAATCAAACTTTACAACAATATAATGCTACTGCATTTTCTGCTGAATATTTTAAGGACAAGGCATATCCACAAATTATCATGTATATGCCACAGGATATTCAAGATACATTTAGTGCAAAATGGGAAGGTAAAAAGTTTGGAGCGATAACAACTGGAATGATTGCGTCTGCTGGCAAATCTGGAATGGTTAATAAATTAACAGAACAAGCTAAAGATTTATCTAGTAAACTTGATGGAAAAGCACAAGTTGAGGCTGCTGCAGCAGTTGTTTCTGGTCTTGCTCAAAAAATAACAGGAGATACTATTTCTGCTGGTGATTTGTTTGGTGGTATCTCTGGAGTGGCAAGAAACCCAAACGTGGAAGTTCTGTTTCAAAGCATGGAACTAAGAACATTTGATCTTACATTTAAGTTGGCACCATTTGACGATCAAGATGCGTTTAGAATTGAATCCATCATTAGAATTTTTAAACAAGCAATGTTACCTCAATATAGTTTAGATTCTGATACCAAAGTTTTTGGTTATGAAGGAAAGGGTTCATTACAAGCTGGATTTATTCAAGTTCCTAAAGTATGTTCTGTTAATTTTATGAGAGGTGCTGAAAGAAATAGATTTCTTCCTAGATATAAGATGTGTGCTATTACAGATGTCAACGTGAACTATACTCCTGATAATGTTTATGCAACATTTGATAGAAACATGCCAGTATCAACAGAACTAAAAATTAGTTTCATGGAGACAAAACTTGTATTCTCAGAAGACATAGAAGAAAGAGGTTTCTAATGTATTTTTCCTTACTACCAAACATAGAATATGATGAGAAACCAATCAGTTATCCTTTCTCAGAGTCAGACTTTGTAACTGCCAAGAATTTCTTTCGTAGGTACAAATTAAATGATGATGTGTTCTCATATGCTGTATTCTTTAGAAAGTATGCGATTGTAGATGGAGAACGTCCTGATGCTTTAGCAAAAAGAGCATATGGAGATCCATTTTATGACTGGGTTATTCTATTGACAAACAACATGGTTAATGCACAGTATGATTGGCCAATGAGTAACCATGAAGTCAATAAAGTGTTAGAGTCAGAGTATGATGATGCGTACACTGAGATCGCTTACTATGAAACAATAAAGATTGGTCAGTATGCTGCTGGTCTACGTGTTGATGAGGAATTCTTCAATGCACAACATAAAATAAACAATAACGGAACTGTATCCATAGTAAATGGAAGTGCTATCTGTGGTCCTGTAACTGTTGCTGAGGATTTTTACAGAGAGAATGAAAAGAAGAGAGAAATATATTTACTCAAACCTGCTTACTTCCAGTCATTCGTAGATGACTTTAGGAAAAAGAATTTATATAAAAAAGACGCCAACTATATTAGTCAGCGTCTTAAAAAAACTGGTTGACTTTTTTAGCAAAAAATTTGCTGAAAAATTTTTTCCAGTTTTATAGAATCACCAATCGGATTCTGGACAAGCATCAGGATTCTTTTGTATGAACTGATGCACATAGCCATGAACATCAACTTCATATGAATGGTGTGCTCTGGTGTGAATCATCTGCACAAGAATTAAAAAACCCAGAATCATTACGTTGATCTGGGTTAATGGATTCTTGAATACCTTAAGGTATTTTCTTACCATTGTTTGGGATGAGTAACGACATCTCCATGGTCAACATCAATGTGACCCTCTACAATTTTGACCTTGTAGATAGTATTCTTTGCAGTCTTTCTTGCGAAGTGCAAATCAATACGTTTCTTGACATAGTATAGGATGATCAATACGATTAGGAATTGAATACCCTCACCCCATGACATGTTCCATGCATCATTAAGATTCAAGGAGGCGGCTGCCAGAAGATCTGGCACCGCTAACATTTCTGTTCCCACTATTAGTCCTCAGCAAGACGTGCGAAGTATGACAACGCATCGTCATCATCAACAACTGCGTCTTGTTTTACAGGAGATGCTACTGGTTCGTTAAAACTATCTGCAGCATGATCGTAACCACGACCTGTGCTCAAGTCTTCAAGAGACTCATCAACAGGTGGAGCAACAGGACGTTGCCCGATACCTAGAACAAGGTTCAACCTCTTCTCAAGGTCTTCGTATGACTTGAACTGATCCTTTGCAGTGAATGCCTCTAGTGAGTGTTCTTTCTTCCAGATCGTTTCAAGTTCATCATCATCTGCAGAAAGAGCAGAAACAGAATCAAACTCAGAGCTGTCATAGTTCCAGTACCCTGCAACTTTTTTAATCTTCAACTTGAAGTTGGCACCTTCCCAAAGATCAAAGACGTTGACAGGAGTCTCGTCTTGGAACTCAGGTTGCATGGCAGCAAGGATCTTATCATGGATCTTCTTACCATACTTGTAAAGGAATACCTTACCTTCGTTTTCTGGATGCTTAGGATCCTTCACGACATAGATGTTGCTGTAGTAAGAGAGTTTCCTCTTCTGCTTACGAGCAGTCTCTTTGTCTTCATCAGCACCGCTGTTCCAGAGACGGCGGTTGACTTCACCAACGGGATCCTTCTCGTTGATTGTAGTCAGAGAGTTTTCAATGTACCATCCACCAACACCTTGGAAGGCATGGGAGTACACTTTTGCCCACGGAATAGTTTCACCTTCTGTGGCAGGAAGGAATCGGATAACAGCATAGCCGTTACCAGCAGCGTCAACCTCTGGTTTCCAGAACCTTTCATCAACGTTCTTACCGCTGGATGATTTCTCTAGTTCCTTCTGAAGGTATGAGAAATTGTTCTGTGATTTACGCTTTAGATCTGCGAATGACATTAGATTACCTCGGATTAATTTGGATTTGGTTTTAGTGCCCTATCACTTGGTCATAATAACAGGCAAAGGGACGGGCGTCAACCCTCTGCCTCTAGTTGTTGCTTCATGTTCTCGACTTTTTGAGTGAGCTCATCAAACATAGATTCAATACTTGTGTCAGGTGTGGCACCTAACATTATAACACCCTGTTTCATTGTGTCAACCACAGACTTTGCCTCAGGGTCATCGCTCAGTTTAGCACGAGCGTAAAAGATTTTTTGTTTATCAATTAATTTTTCTAGAGCTTCAAAATAATGTTTCTTTCTATCTTTATCAAGAAGAACAAAGTTCATAGCAGATCTAAAACAGAACTGCTGTAACTCTAACATCTCTTGAATGTCACCTTTAACTATATCAGATTTAAAGAAACTCATACTTTGTTGCCGTTGTACTTGTAAAACTTTTTAAGATCATAACCAAATTTATCATGGTGCATCTTAGGTTCTAGTCCACATATGTTTTTGTATAACATCTTCATGATATCAAAATGATACCAATGATGTGGAGCAAGATATTGTGGAGACGCACAAACATATATGTAATCAAACTTATATGTATCAATATTCAAATTCTCTTTTAATAAAGAATTGAAATTCCATTCTAATTGTACCACATTTTTATCTAATTGGGTAGAGTTATGATTACCGACCCATGTATAACTAGAAAGATTTTTATTCTTTACTAACCACAGAACCCAGTCAGCTTGTGAAACAATATCATATTCAATGACTTCATTGTATTGTTCATTGACATAGCATATGTCATGATGTTGATCAATATTTAAAATATTTATTTGATCATCAACATCCTGTAAATCAAACAGGATACTGTCATGTTCGTATCCAAAGGCAACGTTACTACACTCAGCTAGTGCTTTTGTATAAAAGTCAAGGATGAACAACCAGTTATCTATATTTACTTTGAAATGATCTTCAGAATAGTATGTGTTCTTGTAGAACTCTCCCCATCTTTTATTACTGAAGTCATTACTATAAATGTTATCAACTAACTTGGCATAGTTATCTGATATGTAATCCAAGTCAATGGTAAGAACATTCATACAAGCATTAGTTTGGCACGACTTGTTTTCTTCATGAAGTTAAGTTCCTGTGCTTCATGACGTAACTTTTCTTTCAGTGGTTTACTGATTAATTTGTTTACACTATCCAATTCAATTTCATTCTCTTCACAGTAGTGGATGACAGAATCAATGTAATTCATTTCGGGATTGTGGTGTGCAATCTTCTCCACTTCCTGCGAGAACTTCGCAGATGTCATAAATCTATCCTCTAATAATTGTTTCTTGTCCATACCGTTCTTGATACTCCGAGATGTAGCTCATCAATGTGAGAAAATATTCTTTTTTAGGAGGAAGCACTACAACTTGGGTCTCTCCGTTTTCACAAGCAACAATGGTGACGAGTTGTTTAACACTCATCCCGTAAATTTCCTGCAACATACATGCATATGCAGTTTCTTGAACGAAGTAGTCGTATAAGTATTCTTCACGCTTAGGTTGTTCTGCTGTCTTGAAATCAATAATAGACAACACGCCATCAAACTCAGCGATACAATCAACACGCCCTGCCAACTCCAAATGCTTTGAGTAGAGAGCAGCTTCCTGTAAGATGATATTATTTATACGGTCTAGAGTATCCTTACTTTGGTGGAACATGAGCACAGGAAGTGGGAACTTTCTGTACTTTTTCAGGTCTAATTCGTTGTTAAAATAATCCTCTGCAATAGAGTGATACTTTGTGCCACGACCTGTAGCACGAGTGGTTTTAGCATTAGCTTTTACCTCTCCTACTCTGGCACGCCAACGTGCAATGCTTGCTTTCTTTTTAGCATTGTTACTAATCACTGTAGTGACAGACGGAAACTTGTATCCTTCTGGTGTAAGATACATCCGTTTTCCATTTACCATCTCTGCAGACATCTCAATGGGATCAATGCCACCTACATGATTAAAGAGTTTCATAAACCCAAATTAATTTTGTTAATAAGATATGATTTAACAAGACCAGAACGAACGATGTCTTCAATGCCAAATTCTACCAACGAAAACTCTTCCATGTTCTGAAGGATACGTTGGAAGTCAATGATGCCTGTACGCTCACTGATCTTTTGTAAGTCAGTTTGTGCAGCATCACCACAGAAAATAATCTTACTATCTTGTCCTACACGAGTGATGATACTATCTAACTCGTGAAAGTTTAAGTTCTGACACTCATCAATAATAACAATAGAATTATCTAATGTAGTACCACGAATAAAACTGGTAGACCAGAACGAAATAGTTTCTTGTGCCTTAAGATTATCATACAACATTTCGTATGAATTGTCATCAGGCATTTCAAACATGGATTGAACCATGTTCTTGTATGGAATCTGATAGAGAGAAGATTTATCTTCGTGGTCGCCAGGTAGGAAACCAATCTCTCTGGTAGAGACTAGAGAACGAACGATGTAGATCTTTTCATATGGTGAGTAGTCATCTAACACTTCCTTGAGTGCCTTATACAGAGCTACGAATGTCTTACCTGTACCTGCTACACCATAAGCGTAGATCATTTTACCTGCATCCCATTCATCAAACATCACCTTCTGATTATCAGTCAGTGGTTCAATAGGAAGCATGTAGTCTGCACTGATAGGTTTACGACGCTTCATTTGTTTAGCAGTCATACCTTGACCTGGTGCTTTAGTCTTCTTTTTTACTGGCATATTAGTAAGTGTATTTGTCGGTAATAGTTCTGTTGTTTACAAATTTTGCTTTAGGAACAACTTTGTTCTTCATAATGTCTGTCCAACCAGGATGTGTGGTTGCCATCTTGTCTCTCCACTCTCCTACCTCACCTGCACTGGCACATCCTGCTTGCCAGTCTTTATCCCAATCGGGATTGTCTTTTCTCCACTGATCATATTCTTTCATGGTCATGGAGAGTTCTTTCTTCTCTTTAGTTTTTAAATTAATTACTGGGTATGTTGGCATTAGTTCCACTCCAAGGCTTCAGCACAAATAGGAAATTGTTCACAGAATACACGCTTCGCATTGTTAGCGATTTCCATGTGTTCTTTTTGAGTGCCATGGGCACTGCGTAGATCTATATAGTGGATCCAAGAACGACATGATCCTGTCATGTAAATTCTGGTAGGTGTTGCTAAAGGTAGCACCATTCTAGCACATTCTTTTGCAACTCCGAGACGCAACATCTGTTGATATAGATCCATTCCTTCAACAAAGTAACGTTGCACAGCAATCTGAAGTTCCTGTTTAGTAAACTCATCAAGATCATCTGTAGAGTTCTGTCTGTTCTTAGTGTCCTGCCTGCGAAGTTCAGGCATAGGAATGTTGGTTGCTAACATAGAGCTATCAGCATACCGTTGAGAAAACTCTTGGTATGTGAACGACCTATGCCTTAGGATTTGAGCTGCGATTGCTCTCGTAGTCTCAATCTCTAGTGTCATGTGTGCCTGCTCAAATACAGACCAATGATTATGTTTGATGCAGTATCTTAGAAGACCAGCAACCTCAGGATTTTCCTGATTGTTTGGGTTGCTCACCCTCGCTACGTAACCCATCGTCTTTTCTGCTTCTGGTGTTACTGTTACGAGTTTCACTGAGTTCATTACTAAATCCTTTCTCCTGTTTGCGACGTAATTGTTTTGCTTTTAATAAAATTTTAGCACGAGCTAATTGTAATGCCATGTATTTGATCTCATGTTCTGTGAACAAATCTGGATTAGTTTTCGCTTGTTTAATTGCCTTCTTTGCCAGTCTAATCTGGTCTTTGAGTCTTGTCATAGTACGCCTTATAGTAAGCAACGATTCCTGATGTAGTCATGTTACCTTGGGAAACCCAATCATGAACACATTCATATATGCTTTGACTGCTATGACACGGTGATCCATCAGGGTTATTCCCTGATCCAAATCTTTTAAGTAGGATACTTAATCCTCTTCCTCTTACATCCATTCGTTCGTTAATGTAACGCCAGTCAGTCTGCATATCCGTCATCGTCATTCTCTGATGTTTCTACTCTAGCATTTGTTCTACTTACATGCTCGTCCCAAGGGTGAACATATCTATATGCATCTACATTTGAATAGACTTCACTCTCCAGTGCATTGACTAGAGACTTGAGGTTCTTGACGATGAGCTTTAGTTTCTCTCTATCCATATTTAGGTTACAGATGTGACCATCATACCATAAAAAAAGAGGGGTGTCTACCCCTCAATTCTGATTACTGTAGAATCTCTCTACAAATACGTTTGCATTCGTTATGTTGTGTATCACATTCTATTAGACACTCGTAATAATCATCTAGCATGTCATCCTCTGACTTGTAATGATTATGTTGCCAGCCATCTAATTGACTGTGAGATATTAAATTATGCATTTTCCTCCATGAATGTTACCTCATAATAAGAGGAGTTTCAGTGCATTTTACACCTCTGAATTCTACCACTATTTATTGTGATACCAACACATCTTAGAGAATTTGAAACAAAAATAAATGCCTACGAGTTTATACTCATAGGCACTTTTTTATTTTGAGATCTTCCAGTCTTTGATACCGTTAAAGTGGATTTTAAGGTAAACCCATTTAGCGTAGTGTACACCACGATAGGTCAAGAATGCGAACGTTCTTTCTGGATCGTGCTTAACAGGATCAAAGTCTGGAAGAATGGGTCTTGCCCAATCAACCTTGATCCTAAGCATTGTTTTACCTCAACTGCAAGGAACCGCCTTGCTTCTAACTTTGATACCACGATACATTAAATCGTGACGCTGACGCTTTGCTGCTTCTTCAAGCACGCTTGCGTTGTACTGTTCTGCGTCATACTTGACGCCTCTGTAAGTGACTGTTGTCATTTTGCTTCTCCTGAAGTAGTGGGATTTATAGCCCCGTTCCTTCAGTCGTTTGCGTCCCATGTACAATCAAGACCCATCGTTTTAACCAGATGTACCTCGTAGATCTCAGCGACTTCAATCCTCTGTTGAGGTGTGAGGTCGGGATGATTTCTAACTCGGTCAAGCTTTTCAGCAATGTCCGCACAGGTTACACCTGCGATCAATAGTCCTAGTAGATGTACCATAGGATGAACGCTCCGTTCCGCGACTTACTTGCGTCCCCGAAGGGATGAACGTGTTAGAATACTAACATAACTATTTAGAAATGTCAAACTGTATCAACCAATACCGTTACGTTAATTAATTATTAATTTTAGTTACCTGATAAATAAAAACCTTTTCCTCTAGTTCTACATACTCTTTTTACTTGAGCATCATAGGTAGGATTGTCAATTGTAATTAATTCTTTAACAAAATTATATGCTTCTTTGAAACGATTAAATTTATAAACATCATCATAAGTTTTAGCAGACACAAGAACACCATCTTTTCTGTATAGTTTCATGGTGTGCCACTCTTTTCTATTTTCTACTTTACAATAGAAAATTGCCCAGTTGCCTTTTTGTTCTACACTCATTTCTTTTTCTTAGGTTGAGGTTTACTAGGATCAATCCAAAGTTTAGGAGCTACTCTGCCATCAGATTGTATAATTGCTAATACATTTTTATATTTGTCATAATAATGATCAAATATTTCAGACATCTTATATGCCATAGTAAGATCCCATCTTGTCTCTTCCTCACCTGCCTTGTATTGAACAAGATATGCGTTGTAAGGTAGAGCAGTGTTGTTATCTTTTTGCGGATCGCAATTTTCTTTTAGAATATTCAAGGTAACCATTAGCTACGATTTCCCCACTGGATTGAAGGGAACGCTTGTTCTACACACTGACGTGTGATCTTCCAACGTTTTCCAATCTTTTTGTCCTTTACAAGGCATAGAACCTCTGCTTCACCCTTGTGTAGACCCTCTAGTAGTTGAATAAACAAGGTCTCACGACGTGTCTGTGAGATGTTTGCACCACCTTTGAAGAACAGATACAACTTACGATACTCATGATCTAATTTAGTATGTTCTGTATCTTCTGGTGCTTCATTCTTTTTGTATGGCACTTCTCCATCTGGAAGCATAGAGATAACACTCTCATCAAAGTTAGCAATTAGAATAGCTCTAAGTGCTGGAGTGTTATATTCCTCCAGAAGTTTAACTTTTTGTGCTTTTGTTTTCGCATTGCTAACTTTTTGTAGCACTTCATGCATTAATAATTTCATAACCTAATTGATACCGTAAGTATATTTATTCCTCTTCCAATTCGTCTTCGTTTAAGAAACGAACTGAAAGAAGTTCTTCGTTGATCCACTGACCATGTGAGTTCAGCATTTCTGGATGAACACCCTGTTCTTCTTGGGTATTATACATGTGTTCTTGTTTTACTTCTGCAGCTATCCATCCAAAAATAACCCCGATTGCTAAGAAGATAAAGGATGTAGTTAATGAGATAAAGATCATCATTGTTTCAGTCATTGTTCAACTCCGAACTAGTTTGTTTCCTTGTCCCACCTAAGTTCAAAGTTGAAGTAGACTTTGCGTTTTAGGAGGGAAAAATTTTTATTAACCATAAAACCTTTAGAAGGTTTATTTTGCTGATCCTTCTTTGTTGCCCTCCTGAGCATGAGCTCGATACCTCTATTTATTTTGAGTTCTTTCATTTTTTTGGTACGGTAACCAGGTTTTTTTCTAAAAATAATTTAGCGGTCTCAACAAGACCACCAATCCTTTGTCCGTCAATAACAACGAATGGAAATCCAACAACATCAGGATATTCTTTTTGAAACAACTCCGTTGGGCATTGGTTTTCTTTTTCACCAACAACAATCTTAGTGTATTCTACACCTGCTCTTTCAAATAGTTCAATAAGGTTACCGCAAAATTTACATCCAACTTTTGTGTAAGCTTTAATCTCCATAGTCTTTTTTCTATGTATGAAATCAGTATAACACAGACTCAACTTTTTGGCAAAAAAATTGGCGGAGAATTTTTTTCCCCGCCAATGAAATCACTTTGTGATTTTAGATTAGACCTAATGATCCTGCTGAAATTCCAACTGCAATAAAGAAAGCGAATTCTAGAATGCCGTGGTACTCATGTGGGATGTCAAAGATCTTTGCTTTGAATTGAGTCATTTGACCTTGTGCTCCTCAGGTACAACCTTAACCGATTGATGGTGCTGTTAGAGCAACCTGAGTTGTCTCTGCAGCAGCTAGATCAAGTGGGAAGTTGTGAGCGTTACGCTCGTGCATTACTTCCATACCTAGGTTTGCTCTGTTAAGAACGTCTGCCCATGTAGGAATGACGCGACCACCATTGTCTAGTACAGACTGGTTGAAGTTGAAACCGTTAAGGTTGAATGCCATTGTGCTTACACCCATTGCAGTTGCCCAGATGCAAACCACAGGGAATGCTGCTAGGAAGAAGTGAAGACTTCTGCTGTTGTTGAATGAAGCATATTGGAAGATCAAACGACCGAAGTAGCCATGTGCTGCAACGATGTTATATGTTTCTTCTTCTTGTCCGAACTTGTAACCGTAGTTCTGTGACTCTTGCTCAGTTGTCTCTCTGATTAGAGAAGATGTAACAAGAGAACCGTGCATAGCACTGAATAGAGAACCACCAAATACACCTGCTACTCCAAGCATGTGGAATGGGTGCATAAGAATGTTGTGCTCTGCTTGGAACACGAACATAAAGTTGAACGTACCTGAGATACCAAGAGGCATACCATCAGAGAAAGATCCCTGACCGAAAGGATAGACGAGGAAAACTGCCATCGCTGCTGAAACTGGTGCAGAGTATGCAACACAGATCCAAGGACGCATACCTAGACGGTATGAAAGTTCCCACTGACGACCACAATATGCTGTGATACCGATAAGGAAGTGGAACACTACCAACTGGTAAGGACCACCATTGTACAACCATTCGTCTACTGTTGCTGCTTCCCAGATTGGGTAGAAGTGTAGACCGATTGCGTTTGAACTAGGTACAACAGCACCAGAGATGATGTTGTTACCAAATAAAAGTGAACCAGCAACTGGTTCTCTGATTCCATCAATGTCCACAGGAGGAGCAGCGATGAAAGCAATAATGAAACATGTAGCAGCAGCAAGCAAGCAAGCAAGGAATCATGAGAACACCGAACCAACCAACATAAAGTCTGTTGTCAG
>JBJBBP010000002.1:0-2578099 GCA_047286285.1 Synechococcus sp.
TTGCCGCTGGATGGGAAACCACCTTTGGTATAGATCTCAATGGTGATGGACTGACCTAGCAACCATCGGTCTTTGACCATTAGGACCTAGAAATTTTTAATGATCAGGAAATTCTATCGACTCAAAACTCATTTCGGGTATCACCCGAATCCACCTAGAATGCTGGCGGCAAAAAATTTGTCGCCCCATAAGTAAAATGCAAAAGTTGCTTAAATTACTCCTTAGCAAAGCCCAAAGAATTGAAACATGCCTTAGCTTTTCTAAAAATTTCATGAACTCCTGCCAATGGAAGACTACAAAAACGCTGTCAAAGCATATTTCAAAAAATTTGGCGCAGAAACTTTGGACCTACTTCGCAAAAATAATTTTTTGGCAATTATTGTTCAGCGCAAACTTTCGGAGGAAGCTTGCGCTAAATTGTCAATCCCAACCAGTCTCATAAATGAATCGCTTGAGCAGCACTGTAAAATGGAAAAAATTAGCACAAACACAGAATTAAATGAGTGGCTAAATAATCACTGCCTCAGGAGGGAAGAGCTTATTCATCAATTGAGCCTCCCTATAAAACTCTCAAAACTAGCTCTTGATTGTTTTGAAATACAGGCAGAATCTCGTTTCCTTCAACGCAAAGAAGAACTTGACCAGGTGATCTACAGCCTGGTAAGAGTCAAGGACTCAGGCATAGCGTATGAGCTGTATCTTCAGCTTGAGGCCAATGAAGCCAACTTTGAAACTCTGGCCTCCGATCACAGCGAAGGCCCCGAACAGCGCAGTGGCGGGAAAGTAGGGCCAGGAAGCCTGAAACGAGCCCACCCCAGACTTCAACAGCTTTTGCGAACTGCAACACCAGGGGTTGTGCAAGAGCCAATCCTGATCGAGCAATGGTGGGTCGTTGCTCGCCTAGAGGAACGCCAAGAGGCCAGCTTCGACGATGCGATGCGTCAGCGCATGGCCAGCGAACTTCTCCAGGACTGGTTAACGAGCGAAACCAAAGCAGTGGTCAAATCTCTCCTTTCGGCTGAAAATGGCATTTCGATGCTCTGAGACTTCTGGACAACAAAACGGCTGATGATCTTGATGCTCTACGCACCAGGTTTCTGTCCCAGGGACAAAGGCAGCGTTATGCGCTTGGGCAACCCCTTTGTGAAAGCCGTTTCATACCCAGCCAGATCCTGCTGATCGACAGCGGCAGTGCACGGCTGATCGGAAACCACAATGGTCGTCTGAGCACCCTGGCCAGACTCGAACAAGGGAGCTTCATCGGATTGGCCTCGCTCTTGCGGGGATCTCCCTGTGAAGAGGTGCGCGCTGCAACTGAGTTGGTGGCTTACAGCCTTCAAGATGAACAGCTTCTGGATCTTGTCACGACAGACCCTGTCATCGCCAAGGCCTGCCAAAACCATCTCTGGGAAGCGGAGCTGGCAGACCTGCTGCAAAGCAAGCTCGAAGACTCACCAAGACAGACCAATTCGTTGAGCGACTTGCTGACTGAGCTGCGGCCAGCGGCTCAGATGCTGAATACGAGCAACTCCAGCGCCATCCAGGGCGCTCTCAGCGACGGAATGCAACTGTTCCTGGCCAGCCAGCCCACTGAAACAACGGAATTTTCACTCGGAGATGAGCTCAGCGATACAGAGGCCATCGCTGCCTTAACGCCAAACAAACATGGTCTACCTGCCCGACTGATTGCTCTACCCAAGAACGCTTTGAGGGAGTTGGCTCTCCAAGATCCAACGAAACTTGTGGAAACCGAGGTGGTGACCAACACAGCGGGGAATAGCGACAGCAGCGGTAGCAACAGTGGCTCAATCCCTCAGGCCCCCCTGCGCCCACCGGTCAGTCGTTTCAACCACACAAACGACGACAATCGCGATTTCTTTGTGCCAGGTGAAGGGGTTCTGGAAGAGACCCTGGCTTGCTTCCAGATGCTCACCAGGTTGATGAACCTGCCGTTTCGTCGCGATGCGATCGAACGCGTTCTGCGCGATCAGTTGCGGCGAGGCCAAACACCCAGTCTGAGACTGTGCGGGCAGATTGCAGCTGGCCTTGGGCTGCATGTGTCAGGCGCGAAGGTGGCAGCCCGTATGGGCATGCGCTTGCAGACCCCAACCCTGGTGCCCTGGGGTGAGGCCTTTGCGCTGGCAGTGCGCAGCGATCAGCGCGGACTGGTGTTGGCCTCACCAAGCCAGGGCTTCGTGGAACTGGATGCCGATCAGCTGGAGAGCAACTTCCCAGAAGGAATCGATTTGCTGTTGTTGGATCGCACCAGCACCACCCCGGAACAGAAGTTTGGACCTGGCTGGTTCTGGCCTGCCTTAAAGCGCTACCGCGGTGTGCTGATCCAGGTGCTGCTGGCCAGCTTCGTGGTGCAGTTGTTCACCCTCGCCAATCCACTGTTGATCCAGGTGATCATCGACAAGGTGATCAACCAGCGCAGTCTCGACACGCTTCAGGTTCTGGGCATTGCCCTGGTGGCCGTAACGCTGCTGGAAGGAGTGCTGGGAAGTCTCAAGACCTACCTCTTCTCCGAAACCACCAACCGCATCGACCAGCGTCTCGGAGCTGAAGTAATCGACCACCTGCTCAGACTTCCGCTGGGATATTTCGACCGGCGCCCAGTCGGCGAGCTGGGTTCCCGCATCAGCGAACTGGAAAAAATCCGCAACTTCCTCACCGGCCAGGCCCTGACAACGGTGCTGGATGCGGCGTTCTCCGTGATCTACATCGTGGTGATGCTGATTTACAGCTGGGTACTGACGCTGATCGCCCTGGCCGTCCTCCCGATTCAGGTCGGCCTGACGCTGCTTGGTGCTCCTTTGTTCCGGCGGCAGTACCGCAAATCGGCGGAGGCCAATGCCTCCACCCAGAGCCATCTGGTGGAAGTGCTCACCGGCATTCAAACGGTGAAGAGCCAGAACGTGGAAATGATCAGCCGCTGGACCTGGCAGGAGCGGTACGGCCAGTACATCAATCGCAGTTTCGAAAAAACAATCACCGGAACGGCCCTGAGCCAGACCTCTCAGGTTCTGCAGAAGATCTCCCAGTTGCTGGTGCTCTGGGTTGGCGCCTCCCTCGTGCTGTCTGGCGAGCTCACTCTCGGACAGCTGATCGCCTTCCGAATCATCTCCGGCTATGTCACACAGCCGTTGCTGCGACTGTCCTCGATCTGGCAGACAATCCAGGAACTGCGGGTGAGCTTCGAGCGCCTGGCCGATGTGATCGACACCCCTCAGGAATCCAACGAACAGGACAAAGCCAAGGTTCCGCTTCCACCGATCATCGGTGCCGTGCAGTTTGACAACCTGAGCTTCGCGTTCTCGCCAGGAACGGCTCCGGTGCTGAGCGATGTGTGCCTCAAAGTGAAGCCCGGCACCTTCGTGGGCATCGTTGGCCAGAGCGGCAGCGGAAAAAGCACGCTAATGAAGTTGCTGCCACGGCTCTACTCTCCGAATCAGGGAAGAATCCTGATTGACGGCTACGACATCGACAAGGTGGAGCTGTATTCACTGCGCCGTCAGATCGGAATCGTTCCCCAGGATCCACTGCTTTTCTCAGGCAGCGTCAGCGACAACATCGCTCTCACTCAGCCTGACGCCTCGAGTGAGGAGATCGTGCTGGCCGCCAAGGTGGCCTGTGCCCACGACTTCATCATGGAATTGCCCTCCGGCTACAGCACGCCGGTCGGTGAACGGGGTGCCTCACTCAGTGGGGGCCAGCGCCAGCGCATCGCCGTCGCCCGCACCCTGCTGGCCAACCCCAAGCTGTTGGTGATGGACGAAGCAACCAGCGCCCTCGATTACGAAACCGAACGCAAGCTCTGCGACAAGCTGATCCAATCGTTAAATGACAGTACCGTTTTCTTCATCACCCACCGCCTCTCAACCGTGCGCCGCGCCGATCTGATCGTGGTGATGCATCAAGGGGCTGTTGTGGAGCAGGGCTCTCACGCTGATCTGATGGACCAACGCGGTCGTTACTACACCCTCTACCGCCAGCAGGAGGCCAACTGAGATGGCCACCGATCCCAACGACAACGGCAACGGCAACGGCAACGAGAAGAACAGCAGCGCTGGCAAGTTGGTGAAACAGGCCCGCTCCGCTCTCGAGAGTCGCATCACAACGATCTCCGATCAGGACAGCGTCCTGCAGCAGAGCCGTTTCTGGATGAAAACGGTCACCTGGAGCCTGATCGGCACCACCGTGATCGGCATCGGCTGGCTGGCCATCGCTCGCACCGAAGAAGTCGTCGTGGCCACTGGAAAGCTGGAACCGGTCGGCAATGTCAAAGACGTACGGATCCCTCCCGGCGGTGTGGTGGAGGCAATTCTGGTGAAAAATGGTCAGCGGGTCAGCAAAGGGGAGGCTCTGATCCGCCTCGATCAGGAAAGCAGCGCTGAGCAACTCAAATCGCTCACGAACGGTGTGGAAGAGAAAACGACTCAGATCAGTCAGAAGCAGCAACAACTCTTGCTCAAGAAATTGGAGCGTGAACGCACGCTTGATCTGAATCGCGAGCAGTTGGCCAGTACGAGAGCCAATCTCGTCCTCGAGCAGGAAATCCTGAATCGCCTTGCAGGCCTGGCAAGAGACGGTGCAGTACCTGACATCCAATACCTGCAGCAGCGCAACAAGGTGCAGGAGCTCAAAGGAGAACTCACCAAACGCGAGATTGATGGTCGCCGTCAGATCAACCAGGTCGACCAGCAGATCGAACAGCTCAATGCCGAATTGGCTGGACTGCGCAGCGAACGGGCCCAACTCAACGCCAACCTCACGGAAGTGCGTGTGACCAACAAGAACCAGACCTTGCGCGCACCCGTGGATGGAATCGTGTTCGATCTCAAGATCAACAACCCGGGGTTCATCTCTCAGTCGATGTCGTCAGAGGTGATGTTGAAGGTGGTGCCCTTCAACACCCTGGAGGCCGACGTGATGATTCCCAGTAACAAGATTGGCTTCGTCCGAGCAGGTCAACCAGCCGACATCAGCATCGACTCCTTCCCAGCCAGCGACTTCGGTGTGCTGGAAGGCACCGTTGAGTCAGTGGGGTCGGACGCACTTCCTCCCAACCCACAGGAGATGCGCCAGGAATACACCTATCCAGCGGTGATCAAATTGGACAGTCAGCAACTCAAACTCAAGAGCGGCAAACAACTGCCTCTTCAGGTGGGGATGTCACTCACAGCCAACATCAAACTGCGCAGTGTCAGCTATCTGCAGCTGTTACTGAACACTTTCCAGAGCAAAACCGACTCACTCCGGCAACTCTGATCAGAGCTTCAAACCCGTCTGCTGACGGGTCTCAGCCTTCCAGAGTCGCCAGCGAAGTTCGAGGTCTGGGGGGAGGTCTACAACAATCGGCCAGGAGGCGTTGTAAGGCACGAGATAAGGCTGCTTGCCCAGCGACAGGAACGAGGTTCGGGTGGGCTGATCATGACAAAGCATCTTGGTGCTGAGCACAGAAACTGGACCTTTCACTTCGAACAGAGCCTTACCGGAGGACTCAGGCAGCATGCGCATGCTCATGCCCGGACCCGCCAGTCGCTTGATGTTGCAATCGCGCCTGACGGTCTGACCCACGATCAACTGAATCCGCCAGTCGATTGGTTTTGTGGAGATGATCGGGTCGGAACTTTTTGGGAGCAGACCCGAGGGCTGAATCACCCAACGCTTCAGGCCAGGCGCCGGCGGCGGATAGCCGGTCAGATCCAACCGTGGAATCGCAAAACCGGGCACAGAAGCCAGAACAGACAGTGAAAGCGCAGCTCCAAAGCAGGCGATCGGCTTCAACAGCTGATGCGGAGGCTTCGTCATCACCCCATGGGCAACAGAATGCACAGCATGACCGATTTCACAGCGATTGCCCTCCTGTCAGGTGGACTGGATTCCGCCACAGCGGCAGCCCTGGCGATGGAAGCCGGCGGACGCGTGATCGGGCTCTCCTTCGATTACGGCCAGCGCCATCGGCGCGAACTGCAGGCGGCGAAGGAGATTGCTACGGCACTGAACCTGGCGGAGCACCACACCATCAGCGTGAACCTGGCCAGCTGGGGTGGATCATCTCTCACCGATGAGAAGCAGGATTTGCCGACCGATGGCGTGCAGGAGGGAGTCATCCCCAACACCTATGTGCCCGGACGCAACACAGTGTTCATCAGCATTGGACTCAGCCTGGCCGAGGCTCGCAGGGCCGAGCGTGTCGTTCTCGGGGTCAATGCCGTGGACTACTCGGGATATCCCGATTGTCGACCTGACTACCTGGAGGCCTTCCAGACCCTGGCAAACCTCAGCAGCAGAGTTGGCCGCGAGGGCCATGGCCCTCGACTCTGGGCACCACTGGTGAAGTGGAGCAAGCAGCGCATCGTGGAGGAAGCCCTGCGCCTGGGTGTGCCCATCGACTCCACCTGGAGCTGCTACAGCGGTGGGAGCAAACCGTGCAGTGTCTGCGACAGCTGTCGCATCCGCGATGCCGCCCTGCGCGATGCCGGTCGCCCCGATCTGTGCAGCAGCGAAAGCCGATGACCCTGCTGCGCAAGCGCCTGGGGTGGCTCGAACCCGAGCGGGTGGCTGAAAGTTTGGCTCACATCCACGGTGAAGACGGCCTGATCTGGCTCGATGGTGATGGCAGCGAGCTTGGACAACACATCACCCTGGCTGTCGATCCTGTGGAAGCGCACTGCTGCCGGGGGCTGCCCGGTGACCCCGGCGCCTCCAATCCCTTCACGACCCTGCGCCAGCTCAACGACGGCCACTGGACGGGATGGCTCAGCTACGACGCTGCCGCCTGGACCGAACCCGCCAACCCCTGGCGTCGCGACGTGATGGCCAGCCTCTGGATCGCACGCCATGACCCTGTGCTGCGTTTTGATCTCCGGGCCAGGGAGATCCACCTGGAAGGTGTCGATCCCGCTCGCCACGCCGCCATGGCACGGCAACTGGAGACCCTGAACATCAAAGAGAGTCATCCCCAGCACTGGCCAGTGCTGGGGTGCACCTGGCACCGGCACAGCGACCGGGCCTCCTACATGGCAGGCGTCAGCACAATCCGTGAACTGATTGCCAGCGGCGACCTGTTTCAGGCCAACCTCACCAGCTGCACCAGCTGCAGCATCGATCGCGACATCCCCAACCTGGAGCTCTACGGAAGACTGCGTCATCGATGCCCCGCTCCCTTCAGCGGTCTGGTGGTTGGCAGCGGTGCTGCGGCTGGTGAAGCGGTTCTCTCCACATCTCCCGAACGCTTTCTCGAGGTGGAGCCCAGCGGAGCAGTTCAGACCAGGCCAATCAAGGGAACGCGGCCGCGCCATGCCGATCCGCGCGTCGATGATGACCTCGCTGCAGAACTTGTGTGCAGCGCCAAGGATCGCGCTGAAAACGTGATGATCGTGGATCTGCTGCGCAACGATCTCGGTCGTGTCTGCAAGCCCGGGTCGGTGCAGGTCCCTGATCTTGTGAGGCTGGAGAGTTACGCCCGCGTGCACCACCTCACCTCCGTTGTCACAGGCCAACTGCAACCGGAAGCCACCTGGGTGGATCTGCTGGAGGCCAGCTGGCCAGGCGGTTCGATCACAGGCGCACCAAAACTGAGGGCCTGTCAACGTCTGAATGAACTGGAAACGCAGGGCCGGGGTCCCTATTGCGGGTCGCTGCTGCACCTCGACTGGAACGGCCGCTTCGACAGCAACATCCTGATCCGCACCTTGCTGCGCAAAGACAGGCAGCTACGGCTCCATGCAGGTTGCGGAATTGTGGCTGACTCCGACCCGGAAGCGGAGGCGGACGAACTCGACTGGAAGCTGCTGCCCTTGATGGAGGCACTGAGATGACTGCAACAATCCTTGGCTGGTACAACGGCGACTGGGGGATTGCCGATGCACTGAACATTCCTCTCAGCGACCGCGGACTGCAACTCGCGGACGGACTGTTTGAAACCGTGCTGATCCTGGAGGGGACACCCCAGCTGCTGACGGAGCACCTGCAGCGTTGGCAATGCAGCGCAGCTCTGCTGGGAATGGCAGCGCCTCCTGGGCGCCTCTGGCTGGAGCCGCTGCTGGATGAAGGCATCACCAGAGCAGGCCTGAAGGTTGCGGATACCACAGGAGCCATGCGTCTCAATTGGAGCCGCGGCAGTAGTCCGGGCCGCGGCATCGGTTGTCCGACGGGTGATCCGGATCCAACCCAGCACCGCTTCTGGTTGACCCTTCAACCCCATCAACCGCAGTTCGAACCGGCGCAGGCCTGGATCAGCGTGCAGGAACAACGCAACAGCAACAGTGTTCTCAGCCGCTGCAAGAGCCTTGGCTACGGCCAGGCCATCCAGGCGAGACGCGAAGCCCAGCAACAGGGAGCGGAACTGGCCCTGCTGCGGAACACAAGCGGTGATCTCTGCTGCGGCGACAGCGCCAACCTGCTGGTGAAACGTCAGAGTGAATGGCTGACGCCGCCCCTGAGCAGCGGTTGCTTGCCAGGGGTGATGCGAGCAAAAGCGCTGAAACAGAGGCTGATCAGAGAAACCAGACTCGGACCGACCCTGAACACCGATGATCAGGCCCTGCTGATCAACAGCCTTGGCTGCCGATCCCTGAAGCAGTTGAACGGCATGGTCCTGACGCCGTATCCGGAGCCTGAGCAGTTCTGGCTCCAATTGATCCACAGCTGAACACGGCGCGGCTTCAGACCATGACCGGCGGGTCGTCCTGAAGCCCTGGAATCCAGCGCAGCACCGCCGCCGACCATCCCTTGCCATGGGGTGCTGGCGCCAACTGGTAACGGCCCTCAGCCACGCCGGCCTTCAACTCGGGATGGGGCCCAGCAGGCCCAGGAACCACCACCGCACAATCGCCAGCCTCCAGCAGCGGCAGATCATTCGGCGAATCCCCCAGCGCCAGCACCTTCACACCAGGAACTCCCAGCCGTTGCTTGAGGGTCTGCAACGCCTGACCCTTGCTCACACCTCCACCCAGCAGATGGCCCAGACGATTGCCCTGCACCAGGCCCAGCTGACGACTCTCCGCCAGCAGCTGAAGGCGCTGACGGGATCCAGGGTCGGACGGTGGAACGAAAGGAACGCTGCACTGACGACGCTGTGCCTGCTTCAGAGCCTCACCGCTGAGACCTAAAAGCCGATCGGCATCCACGTCACTGAGAGCATCCAGGGCCTGAAGAGGCTCCCCGAGCTCCCGCTCCAACGCTGCAAGTTGTGGCCTGAGCTGGCTCCAGGATGGGCCGAGAGGATGGTGCCAAAGCTCACCGGTAGCGGATTCGCCATAAATGGCTCCGCCGTTTTCGACGATGAACGGGTCGCGTAGACCTACCTGCTCACGAAAACGAAGCACCTCCTCGGCCGTCTTGCTGGTGCAGGGGATCACAGGGATGCCATGGCGCTGAAGGCATTGAATGGCCCCTAGGGCCGCGGACCAGTCGTAGTGATGGTCCATCAGCGTGCCGTCGAGATCAGTCACGACCCACCAGGGAGATTGCAGAACTGTCGTCATGGTTGAACCAGCCACAGCACGGAATAAGGCTCCAGTGCATGCCGCCTTCGCGGAGCAAAACGCTGATCGGTCAGGCGATCCACCCACACAACATCATCACGCCCGCCAAGAAGGGTTGGATCAAAGGTCAGGCGTGAGGCTGTGACGTTGTGCATAGCCACCACACTGTGTTCCTGATGCGAACAACGCAGCACGACGCGATCCACACGATCCACGCTGAGCACTTCCAACCGGCTGTCAGGATGGAGGGCCTGCAGCTCGGCCCGCACCGAGAGGGCTCGCCGCAGAGTCGTCAGAACAGCGGTTGCATCACTATCGGGATCATCAAGACGCCGTTCAAGCGCCGCTGCTTTGAACTGAGGCCGATTGAGGTCCCGGCGATGACCACTCTGTCGAAAGCGCCCAAGATCGTTCGGGCTGGCAAGCAGGGCAGGGAGATAAAAGGCCGGAATTCCTGGAAGCACCAGTTTCAGGAGTTCAGTGAGCAGAAAGCGTTCACGCTGCAGGTGGGCTGGATCCACACCCCCATCCGCCATGGCGCTCCACCAGCTGATGTTGATCTCATAGGGCACTTCCACACCATCAGCCAGCCGACGGTGACTCACCAAACCCCCACGCTGCTCGCAGGCAATCAACAGATTCAACAGACGCTGATGAGACATCAGACCCTCCAGTGGTCTCAGGCCCACGCCGTCATGGCACGCCGTGAAGTTGAGCAACGCCGTTGAATTGGGAAGCTGAGGCCAGCGTGACAACCAGCTGTTGAGCAGATCAGCAGAGCCGCTCATGGTTGCTTCCATCAACAGGGGAGGCAGTGGGAAGTTGTAGGCGAGATGAGCTTCACAACCACTGCGCAGGTAGGAGAGATTCTCCTGCTCAGGAACGTTGGTCTCCGTCACCACCACACCCTGTCCACCGCAGGCATGCGTCAACAGATAACGCAGCACCTCCACGAGTCGATGGACCTGGGGACGGTGAATGCACGCTGTGTTCGGCTCCTTCCAGACAAAACCAACCGCATCGAGTCGAATCCAGCGAACGCCATGGGCAAGCTTCTGCTTGAGCAGACGGGTGAAACCGAGCAGAACTTCGGAGCAACGCCAATCCAGGTCAACCTGATCCGGGCCAAATGTGGTCCACACCTGGCGGCAACCCTCCGAGCCCTGCAGGGTTGTGAACAGCGCTGAACTTCGGGGACGGACCACATCATCCCAACAGGGATCAGGTGCAGCCTCAAGCACGCAGAAACGACCTGGCTCCTCATCTCGCAGAAACTGACGCACCCAGGGATGGGATGCCGACACATGATTGAGCACCAGATCCGCCATCAAGCGACGCCCCTCAGCCAGGGCCGCAAGGTCACTCCAGTCGCCATGACGGGACTCCAGACGTTCATGGCTGGACACTGCGAATCCGCCATCACTCGTGGCCTCGAGAAACGGAAGCACATGAATCACGGGAGCAAAGATCGCGAGATGGCGATTCACGAAGCTGCAAAGTCCCTGCAATCCAGGTTTTGCATCATCCACTACAGAATCCGCATAGGTGATCAGCACCACATCGTCTCCCTTCCAGCAGTGGTTGCCGACTGTGGGATCGGCGTGCACTGAAGCCGGACCGAGAATTTGCAGCAATTGCGACGACAGGGCCTGGAGATCCCCGGAAGAATCCTCGGGATAGAGATCGCTCAGCAGGTTTCGCAGCGTTTCTTCGCTCGGAGCCTGCATCACGTTTCACCTGAGCTGCGCTCAGGTATGAAACAGGTTCCTCTCCACTGTTGTCGCATCGAACACCGCATGGATTTTCAGCAAAGCCTGATCACCACGGTTCATGATTACAGCCTTGGAAATCTCGACGCCATCGAGTTCAACAAGGAGCTTCAGCAAAGGCCCACAGCACTGCTGATCCCTTGTCTGATGGAGGAATTCAACAGGCCGGCGCTGAGCCTGATCCGTGACACGCTGTCCAAGCTGACAGGACTGTCCTGTCTGGTGATCGCCCTTTCCGCCGACAGCAGCGAGGACGTCGCAGCAGCTGAGGCCTTCTTCGCCGACATGCCGTTCCCGGTGCAGGTGCACTGGACCAACGGCCCGGCCGTGAGGGAGGTGCTCTCTTCCATGGGCAGCCTGGGCCTGGATCTGACAGGCCCCCCCGGCAAGGGCTGGGCAGTGTGGCAAGGGCTGGGAGTTGCTTGCCAGCAGGCTGAGGTGATCGGACTGTTTGACGCAGACATCCGCACGTTTGGGTCGGGCTATCCAGAGCGGATGCTGCGCCCGTTACTCAACCCATCCCATGGCATGGCCTACGTCAAGGCCTTCTACAGCCGACTGTCACTGGAGACCCAGGCTCTGCAAGGGCGTGCGACACGACTGTTTGTCGGCCCCTTACTGGCAAGCCTGGAACAGATCTTCGGCACACTGCCCTACCTCCGCTACCTCCAGACCTTCCGGTATCCACTGGCTGGGGAGTTCGCGTTCACGCGTGATCTGGCGATGAATCTGCGAATCCCATCTGACTGGGGGCTGGAAATGGGATTGCTCTCTGAGGTGTATCGGCACGTCGCACCGAGCCGGATCACGCAGGTGGATCTGGGGCTGTTTGATCACAAACACAAAAGCCTGGGCGAGAAGCCTGGTGAAGGACTGCAACGCATGGCCAGTGAAATCTTCTGCACCGTGCTGCGCAGCCTGATGGAGCATGAGGGATGCGTGATGTCGATGGATCAGCTGCCCACTCTGGAAGTGCTGTATCGACGTGTCGGAGAAGACCGGGTTCGTCAGTTCGGACTCGACTCCGCCATCAATCGACTGCCCTATGACCGCCATGGCGAAGAGCTGGCTCTACATCGATTTGCAGACTTGCTGCGTCCGAGCCTGAGCAGGCTGCTTGCATCACCGATCGCGCATCAGCTGCCCAGCTGGTCGCGGCTGAACAGCTGCAATCCCTCCTTTGCCATGGACCTCGCACAAGCAGGAAGAGCAGGCCGCCAGTCACCGAGCTACACGCCAAGTGCCATCAGGCTCAGACGACCGAACCATTCACCATCAACACTGCAGGTTCGAAGCAACCCGTCAACAACTGCAGCGGCTTGAGACCTGATCCACAATCAAGCCCTTTGCTGGGGACATAGCGATCATTAACCCTATATGTAACAAGCCGAACTTATCGTGGTGTTGCAACAACTACCAAAACCATAGACTTGGTATCATTACCGAAAACTGAAACAAAGAAATTAGCGTTTTGGTGACCAATTAGACATTTGCGCAGCCGGTTCCTTAGGACATTGGATGAAAGATCTTTACAGGCTTCAAATGATCGAGTGTGTATACCGAAACGAAACCAACAAAATGGTCATCGTTAAATGCATTGGCGAACTTCATTTTTACCTTGAAAAAGTCGTCATGCCAAAGGAATGGTTCTGGTTTGAAGCTCCAAAAGAAGCCAGACTTGAATTCTGGAAAATGTCTCCATACGGCAAGATGCTTGATATTCGTGCTTATGTCACTGACTATGCAATAGACCAGGAATCTATGCAGGAGTCAGCATGGGCGAGTTGACACATCCCGCTCAAAGGCCGACACCCCATCCTGAAGTGCACGTAATAATGCTGCGGGTAAAATAGATAAGCACTGGGCAAGTGCAGACTGGAACTATCGTTCACACGTCAGAGCCTTCAAATCGATGAAGCAGCGATTAGCGCCTGATCAAGAGAGAATTCAAACCCACATCATTTGATGTAGGAAACGCCGCGGTAAACCAGATGCTTGGTTGAACAAGGCTGCAAAGGCAGACCAATCAGTTCAGCCGTGCGCTTGGAACGAATGAATCCATCAGGAAGACAAAGCTCCTGCTCAGCGGAGACTTGCCTCTGACGTGACTGGTACGTCGCCCTTCGATAGGTGAGTGTCACCCGAGGCTTTTCAACCGTCAGAACTTTTGACTCGTAGCGATTGCCACGAAAAATGAGTGTTGACATGTTCAATCCGAAGTCAATCCAAGTCCCCGTTCCATGGCCTGGAGTGATTGCGCCATGCTCAGAGCAAGCGAGCAAGGTGAACGAATTCGTAGCGAGAGCTACAAGTTCAACCTGTAGGCGCGTCCTATAAAAGTAAAGCTCAGTCAGTCAATTCGACACAAAACGTAGCGATTGGCGGTGGGTTCTATTCGAATCACTCAGCATGCAAGTGCACAATAAAACGTTCACTCAGGCACTCGTCATTGCAAGTATCAGCCTAGGCATGGGTTGCTCATCAAACGAGCCCGGAAGTCCGAGCAGGTCAACCCTGGAAGTGCCGGCAAGCAGAGCAAAGATCGGAGATGTGCTCGTCAACACGAAATCAACCGAAGTGATATTAACTTCATCGTTCAAACCAGGTCAGCCGAATGGCCTTTATGACGGAGGAGTGAAAGCCATCACAAAGACAGGCGAGGCATCTCTGCACGAAGTGAATGCGGTCTGCAGTATGCCAGGGCTGCCTGGCTGGCCTGACTACGACAACATTTATGGGAAGCCAATATCCAAAGCTGAGGAAGCGGGGAAAGAAGGTGGCAATACGCAATGGCAACTACTGCTGAGATTTAATGGCGAGGTGATCTCCAAAGGAAAACAAGAAGCTCCCATCTGGGCACGACGATTGGCGCAAAATCTATGCCGCAAGGGTGAATTCGACGATAAAAACATTGAGGCCAGCAATTCTTAGCAAAAATCCACACTCTGCATGGGGTCGATCCAGCAATATTTTCCAATTTAAAATGAAAATTTAAGGCAATTAAAAAATAACAAGCTAACTATAAATTGATACAGAATTGACCTCGCGAATCAGCAATTTCGTGAAATGTGACTGTTACTACCTGATGATTTTACAGAAAATGAAACCATGAAGATGGTCATCATTATTATCAATGGCAAGCACAGGAAGCGTCAGTTCATGGGACGAAGCATTGCTCACAGCAATGGTTCAATATCCTGTCCCTGTAATTACAGGTCCACAGGATATTCAGGTACAGGTCGACAAGATCTGCACATGCCTAGCAAACACAAAGGCAGGCTACCCGGACCTGGATCTCATTGTCTTTCCCGAATACTCAACGCAGGGCCTGAACACAAAAATCTGGACCTACGATGAAATGTTACTGCGCATCGATTCGCCAGAAATCGATCGATTCCGCCAAGCATGTAAAGACAATGATGTATGGGGTGTATTTTCCCTCATGGAAGTAAATGACGATCCCAGTCTTCCACCTTTCAACACTGCAATCATTATCAACTCTGATGGAGAGATTGCACTTCACTACAGAAAGCTTCAACCGTGGGTACCCATCGAACCCTGGTCCCCTGGTAACTATGGGATGCCGGTCTGTGATGGCCCTAAAGGTTCAAAACTGGCAGTGTGCATTTGCCATGACGGAATGTTCCCGGAGCTTGCTCGAGAAGCGGCCTACAAAGGAGCCAATGTCTACATCAGGATTTCAGGTTATTCAACCCAGGTCAATGATCAATGGATCTTGACCAACCAAACCAATGCTTGGCAGAATTTGATGTATACCATCTCTGTCAACTTGGCGGGTTACGATAACGTCTTCTATTACTTCGGGGAAGGAACAGTCTGTAACTACGATGGCAATGTGATCCAACAAGGCCAAAGAAATCCCTGGGAGATCGTAACTGCAGAGCTGTTCCCACGCCTTGTTGACAAGGCAAGAGAAAACTGGGCGCTTGAAAACAATATCTTCAACCTTGGATGCAGAGCTTATGTCGGCAAGCCTGGGGGCGAAAAGGAAAACTATCTCACCTGGGTCAAAGATCTTGCCAACGGCGAATACAAACTTCCATGGGATGCAGACATCAAAGTCAGAGATGGTTGGAAGTACTATCCAGATGGAGTGCAACTAGGTCCTCTACCTGCATCGACAAATGGCCATAGTGCTGAAGCGCCCTCAATCAAGGAGGAAGCACCAGCCATGGCATAGGAGTCTGCACCACATCCAGGTCAATGAATACAAGCCTCAGGTGAAAACCTGAGGCTTTTTTGTGCACCATGATAATTGGCAGTTAAGATATTAAAAGCAGTCCTAAGATACCAACGAATCAAATAATTCAATACAAAATATCGATACTGGTGAACCTCATAATTCAAAATAAAACAACGTCATAAAAGAATCACAACAAGGGCTTTAATCAAAGACAAAGCTAATCAGACTGTCAAGAACTCTTCAATCACAGCATCAGACAGACTTCCTGTGGGTCCACTGGAAACGATGCCACCACGCTGCATTGCATAATAGAAACTTGACTTTTTAACAAAGTGAAGATGTTGCTCAACCAGCAGTACACTGATTCCTGTATCTCGCACAATGCGTTGTACAGCATTCTCAATATCAAGAATGATAGAAGGCTGAATTCCCTCAGTGGGCTCGTCCAGTAGAAGAAGTTTTGGCTTACCTAGCAGAGCTCGCGCGATAGCGAGTTGCTGCTGTTGACCACCACTAAGATCTCCACCACGGCGATTCAGGAATTGCTCGAGAATCGGAAAGAGCTCAAAAACAATCGGATCAATATGACGATTTTTCGAAAGGCCGCCAGGTAAGGACTCCATACCTAGGAGTAAATTCTCCTTGACTGTGATGCGAGGAATAATGTCGCGACCTTGTGAGACATAGCCAATTCCCTGCCTGGCACGTTGATAAGGAGCCTGCCTTTGAAGCAATTGACCATCATACTCAATCGTGCCACTTTCTTGATTCAAGAGTCCAATAATCGTCTTCAGAAAAGTTGTTTTTCCCACCCCGTTCCGGCCAATCAAACAAATCATTTGACCCTCAGGGATATGAAGATCTACATTCCGTAGAATGTGACTCTCCCCATAGTAAACATTCAATCCAGAAACCTGTAGAATCGTCTTTGTTGCTGTTGAAGTAGTCATAACCAGTTAAACTTGAATAAGAAGAAATGAAGAAAATATTTTAGAAATCATAAATTAGTCATCGTCAGATTGACCAAGATAGACTTCAATCACTCTGGGATCCTGTTTCACATCATCAATCATGCCCTGCGTCAATAGTTGACCTTGATGTAGCACAGTGACTGGTGCACCTAGATCTCGAATAAATTCCATATCATGCTCAATCACAACAACTGTGTGATCCCCTGCAAGAGATTTAATCAGCTCTGCAGTTCTTGCCGTTTCCTCGTCAGTGAGACCAGCGACAGGCTCATCAAGCAAAATGACATCCGGAGCTTGTGCGACCAACATAGAGATGGCCAACCATTGCTTCTGGCCATGAGAGAGTGATCCAGCATCGACTTTCGCGTAGGGCGCCAGCCCCACATAATCCATAATTCGATGAACCTCATCTTTAACAACCGAAGTCAAAGATTCAAACATTAATTTGAATGGTGACTTGCTGGGTGAGGCCGCAAATTCAAGATTTCGCAGAACAGACAAGTTTTCAAACACACGCGGAGTTTGGAATTTGCGGCCAACCCCAAGTCTTGAGATTTTCTGTTCGGATAGTCCGAGAATACTCTGACCACGTAACGAAACAGAACCTTTTGTTGGTTTTACCTTGCCGGTGATGACATCAAGAAACGTAGTTTTACCTGCGCCGTTCGGCCCGATAATTGAGCGAAGTTCGCCAGGATAGAGTGCAAGTGAAAGATCAGTCAGTGCGAAGAAGCCATCAAAATCAACACTGACATCATCCAGTTCAAGAATTGGTGTTGGCATAATTTAAGAAAAGGTGAAAAGGTCAATAGATAATGGACTATTTCTGAACAATGGTTTTTGGCTCGAAATTAATCTGCTCATCAACATCGATGCGCGGGTAGGTTTTTGACTTTCTAGAAATTCCAAATGCAGCAAGCATTGAGGTCAAACCACCCTTCGTGAACCAGCCATAAATGCCGTCTGGCATCAAAACCACCACAAAAATAAAGAGACCGCCTTGAACAAAAAGCCAGGCTTCCGGCAATGCCTCACTGACAAGACTTCGCAGGTAATTAACTAAAACAGCGCCAATGATAGGACCTATCAACGTTCCTCTCCCGCCAACTGCAACCCAAATGACCATTTCAATAGACATTGAAATTGCCATGTATTGTGGTGAAACAATTCCAGATTGAACTGTGTAAAGCGCTCCGGAAATGCCAGCTAGTCCACCGGCAACAAGAAAAACGATAACCTTAAATGGAACAGGATTAAAACCGGTAAAACGCACTCGCGCCTCATCGTCTCTGATACCAATCAGCGCATCTCCAAAACGACCGCTTGTTAAAAATTTGCACAAAAGATATGCAAGCGGTAGAAGCACTAAGGTAATTCGGTAAAAAACTATTTGTGCATCATCAGAGCCTACAATCATTCCAAAAAGCTCGGTTGTAGATGTTTTCAAACCATTAGTTCCATTAACAAGCTTTTGCTGACCATTGAAAAAATGGTAAAATACCATCAACGTTGCTTGAGTAATGATTGAGAAATAAACACCCTTAATTCGATTCCTAAAGATAAGATAACCGACCAAGCCAGCGATCAATGCTGGAATAATCCAAATGGCAATCAGCGTAACGGGGAACGACCAGAATGGCTGCCAGAAGAAAGGAAGATTATCAACTCCATAATTTTCAAAAAACTTAGGCAAACCATTAGCACCTGTGGTGAAATCATTATTGGTGACCAGAAGCAAATGCATCGCAATTGCATATCCGCCAAGCGCAAAGAAGATGCCCTGCCCAAGACTTAGAAGCCCTGTATAACCCCAGATTAGATCAATTCCAAGAGCAACAATTGCCAAAGAAAAGTACCTTCCAAACAGATTCAAGCGGAATTGTGAAAGGATTGCAGGCAGAACAAAGAAGGCAAAAGCCAGAAGAATCCAAGGGACGAGACGGCGAAAGAGTTTCATGATGAATCAGGTGAAGAAAAAATCAGACTTCAACCGAGCGACCCTTTTGAGGGAACATGCCGGTTGGCTTAAACTGCAGGAAAGCAATAATAAAAATAAAGATCAGCACATAAGACATACTTGTAGTTGCAAAGAACTCAACTACTGAAGCAGCTGAAGCAGGCATGTCTGGGAACGCAATCAGCAGCGAACCAGAACCAATGATTGATTGAATAATACCCAGCATCAATGAAGCAATAACTGTTCCTACAAGATTTCCTACACCACCTAAAACAATCACCATAAAACAGGAAACAATATAAGCCGCACCTAGATTCGGTCCGACCGATCCCAACAAAGTGATCGCAGCACCGGCAACTCCCGCCAGACCCGATCCGATTCCAAAGGTAATACTGTCGACACTGTCTGTTGGAATGCCTAAACAGTTACTCATCTGACGATTCTGTGTAACAGCCCTAATACGCAAACCCCAGACACTTTTGGTTAAAAACCAGGCGACTAGTGCGAGCAACAAGAACGACAAAACGATAATAAATATACGAATGCCTGGAAGCTCGATCCCGGCAATTGATCCCCAACTTCCTTGCAACCATTTAGGCGCCGTCACATCAATATTTCGAGGGCCAAACCAAGGCTTTGCAAGCACTTTTGACCCAGACATAGCCGAAATGGAAAAGAATCCGACAACCGCGGAAATCAGCCAAAAGAGACCAGAAAGGTAGGGATAAAACTGAGCCTTACGAAGTTTTAGTGGTGCGAATTTACGAGCTGAAAATCCAATAATCAAAGCAATGGCAATTCCAAGTGCCATACTTGTCGATACGCTCCGAATAAATTGAATCAAAACAAGACTGACACCCCATGTGGCAAGTAATGTTTCGAGAGGGCGTCCATATAACTGCCGGATCAATGTTCTCTCTAGAAGAACACCAACCAAAGCAGTGACCATGAACGCGAAAAAAAGAGCGACAATGTAATAGAGCTGAAAGATGCCATCTCCCAATGGCTTGAACATATTTTGAGTGACGAAAGTCACATACGCGCCAACCATCATCAACTCACCATGCGCAAGATTGATGACACCCATCAATCCAAATACAATTGCCAGGCCGGTTGCAGCCAGCAAAAGGACGGCACCAATACTGATGCCATCGAGTAGCTGTGAAAAAATTAATTCCATGAGTACATAGAAAAAAAGATGAGCCTCAAGTAATTGTGGCTCATCTAAGGAATGATTTCAGACGTAATAGTTACATCTTGAACTTACCTGCATCGGGACGATCTTGAGTCCAGTCGCACTTATAGCCCTTGGTTTCTGGAACATATTGATTCCAGGTAATTGGTGAAACTGGTGTCTTGCTATCCCAGAGAATCTTGAACTGACCATCGTCCTGTGCCTCACCAATTCGGACAGTTTGAGAGATGTGGTGGTTGGGGTACATCTCGATAGGACCTTGAGGCGCATCAAGCTTGATCCCGATCAGAGCAGTTCTAACCGCATCGAGATCTTCATAGGTACCAGCCTTCTCTACAGCTGCCTTCCAGAGGTAAACCATGTTGTATGCAGACTCCATCGGGTCATTGGTGACTCGATCGTCTCCATACATTGAGAGGAATGCTTCATTGAAATTATTTGCAGCCTCTGTACCTAGAGACATGAAATAATTCCAGGCTGCATACGTACCACCGACATATTCAGGACCAATTTGTCTGATCTCCTCCTCTGCGATTGAGAATGACATAATCGGGTACTTATCAGGAGTAATTCCAGCAGCTTTGAATTGCTTAAACAATGCCACATTGGAATCACCATTTAGAGTATTAATAATAATCCCGCCGTCGGGGAACTCCTTTTTGATTTTGGCAATAATTGGAGCAACCTCAGTGTTCCCCAGGGGTATGTAGTCTTCGCCTACCGTTTCCCCTCCGAGACTCTTGACTTGCTCTTTGATGATTGTATTAGCAGTTCGTGGGTAGACATAATCAGAACCAACTAAGTAGACCTTTTTGCCATACTTATCAGCAAAAGTCTCAAAAAGCCAATCTACAGCTGGTTCAGCTTGTTGATTTGGAACTGCACCCGTATAGAAGATGTTTTTGGAACATTCCTGACCTTCGTATTGAATGGGGTAGAAGAGGAAATGATCCTTTGCTTCATAGACTGGGAGCATCGCTTTGCGACTGGCAGATGTCCATCCACCAAAGACAACAGCTACGCCGTCGGCATCAATGAGCTTCTGAGATTTTTCAGCAAATGTTGGCCAATCGGATGCTCCATCCTCCGAAGTGGACACAATTCTGAAGCTTTTGCCGTCAATTTTGACACCACCGGCATCATTAATCTCCTTAATTGCCATCTCCTCTGTTTCTTTGAGGGTGGTTTCGGAGATGGCCATAGTTCCACTCAGAGAGTGAAGGATGCCGACTTTGATGTCCCCATCAAAATTGCCAGCTGAATCACTACCGCCGCCACTTCCACCGCCACAAGCTGTGACAGAAATGCCCAGCGCAGAGGCAGCAAGACCGGCGATAAGACGCTTTGAAAGCGAGGATTTCATTGCACGTTCAAAGAATTGATTGAGCGCCGACCATGTCAGCTCATCAACCATGAACGCTCAAATAAACTGTATTTGTGTCTGCTGCTACCAATTCTTTTTTGAAAGTCAGTCGAAAATTAAAGAGGTATCTATTGCAACATTAAACAGGTAGTTGTTGCAACAAAAACTGTTCAACTGTGTTTACACCCTCACCTGAATTGAGGTTGGTAAAGCACCAAGGGCGACCCTGACGCATGATCCTTGCATCGCGAGCCATCACATCAAGGCTGGCCCCGACAAGAGGAGCAAGATCGATTTTATTGATCACTAAAAAATCAGATCGTGTGATTCCTGGGCCTCCCTTGCGGGGAATCTTGTCACCAGCAGCAACATCAATGACATAAATGCACTGATCAACCAGCTCTGGACTGAAGCTTGCAGCAAGATTGTCGCCGCCACTTTCAACAAAGACCAGATCGAGACTGGGGAATTGGGTTTCCAACTCAGTGACAGCTGCACGATTGATCGAGCAATCCTCACGTATTGCCGTATGGGGACAACCCCCTGTCTCTACACCCCGGATACGATCTGGATCTAACGCCCCAACGCGAGTCAGGAACTGAGCATCCTCCTGCGTATAAATATCATTGGTGACAACAGCTAATTCCAGCTGATCCCGCATTCTTCGGCAGAGAGCTTCAACCAATGCGGTCTTGCCAGAGCCTACGGGCCCTGCAACACCAAGACGCAACTTACTGGCCATCAGCTTCTGAACAGACGGGAATACAGCTCAGCATGGGCCATCTGAGCCATCGAGGCACCTACACCTCCCGACCAAAGCTGACGCGGATTGACTCCGCAGAGCTCTTTGGCTGTTAAGGCAATTCTGGGAAACAAACGATGCTGAATCACCTGAGCCCGCGTGGGTCCCAATGGCAACAGTCGCACCGTCGAACTGAGCTGATTGGCAACCCAGCCGTAGAGGTAGCCCTCAACCATCTCCTGTTCAGACACCTGAAGCGACAGTGCGGCCCAAGCCCAAGCTGCCGGCCAAGCAAGGGACAGAGGCTGGGGAAGTGGGTGTCCCATCTCTGCCATGAGCTGAAGCAATGAGCCCCCCATCTGACGCTGCTGGGCCCTGACCATGGAAGCCTCACGGTTTGCCAGAAGCCATCCATTGAGATCTCGAATCCGGTTCCGTGCATCCAAATCCGCATGGGTGGACCAACACAGCAAATCTTCGGCCAAATGACTCAGCGCAGCGGCTTCAAAGCGCAAAGCACCTTGCTGGAGCTCTGCATTCAACCAATGCTCCACTTCCAGTTCATCTTTGAGAGCT
Organism: Synechococcus sp.; assembly: GCA_047286285.1. GTDB lineage: Bacteria > Cyanobacteriota > Cyanobacteriia > PCC-6307 > Cyanobiaceae > Synechococcus_C. The sequence continues at coordinate 22,272 of JBJBBP010000002.1, forward strand.
CCGGACTGAATCAATGACTCAAGCCCCTCTGAATAACTAAACGCTCCAACCGGCAGAGCAGGACTAACCAACTGCAGCAATGAGAGGGTCGTCATGTCGAGGCGACTCCATGACCATGCGAATGTCCACCCCCGTAGGCACCACCTTCAGGCAAAAACGCGCGGTTGCAGGAGCTCACCTTGAGTCCGCGACTGCGCAGCATCGAAGCCAGAACCGCGTCATCAGGCAGGAATAGTTCCTGTTCATGCAGCTCGAGTGCCACATGGCGATTCCCCAGGTGATAAGCAGCCTGAAGCAGCTCAAGCAGCGTCACTGCGCTCACCCTCAGCAAAGGCTCGGAAGCCGCGATCACTTCCACCTGCAGCGTCATCGCCCCATCCATCAAGCGATCGCCGGGTTGAAGCGCCTGGTCCCGGGGTAACTGCAACAACACTTCCTTTCCACATCGTGTTCGGCGGCGGGCTCGCAACACCATGCGCTCGTCTGCAGTCAATGGCAGTTCCATCTGACGATCCTTCCGAACACCGCATGAATGATTGGCAGCGAGGCGATGCTCCAACACAATCAGACTCTCAAGCACTGCTGCTTCCCGTCAGACGCTGAGACTGCCGGGCAGCTAACTGACTTTTGGTGTGGATTGCTACAGAGCCTTGACGATCAAGCATCGAGCGTGGCCCCATGCAACGACTCGAGCCCTGGCACGGCCACTGCCAGTTGACCTTTCAGCGCAGTGGTAATTGCACCCGCCACCAAGGAGGATGCAGCGCACCATTCAAAATGCTGCGCGCGGAGAAAGGCGAGAACGGTCGCTGTGAACTGCCGTTGCTGCATACAGCGGGGGGGCTGGTCGGAGGAGATCAGCTGAGTATCGAACTCACACTCGAACCCAACAGCCGAGGTCTGGTCACAAGTGTGGCGGCGCAGAAGATTTACGGCTCGGTGGGTCGCAGTCAGCTCGAACCGAGAGGCCGCTGGGCATGTCAACACGTGCGTTGCCATCTCGACAAGCAGAGTGACTTGGAGTGGTTGCCGCAGGAACTTGTGGTTTTCGCCGACGGACTCTATGAACAGCATTTCATGGTGCAGCTACACGCTGACGCATCATTCCTCGGTACAGAAATCGTGCGTCTGGGCCGGACCGCTTCAGGTGAATCGCTCCAGCAGGGTCAATGGCGATCAAACCTATCGATTCAACGTTGCAACAAGAACAACGGGCGACCGGAGGACTGGGAGCTCGTGGATCGGATTGAATTGGGAGGTGACGCCGTCAACGACCTGCACGGCCTCAATGGCAAGCCAGTCTTTGGTTCATTGGTGTGGGCCGCGCCAATGAACCTCGAGGAATCCCGCATCACCAACTTGCTGAGCGACGTCCGCTCCGATAGAGAAGGCCTCAGTGGAACCATGAGCTGCAGTGCTCTGCATCAAGGTCTGGTAGCGCGCTACGTCGGAACCTCCAGCCGGGATGCTCGCTTCTGGTTCAGTCGAATCTGGGCACGAACCAGAGCTCTGCGCAAACTGCAGGCACCATGCATTCCACGCGTGTGGCCACTGCAGGAAGCACCACTGCAACGCTGATAGTTCAGAACGAACACTGCAGCAACCATGACAACTACACACTGGAGCTGACCAAGGCTTCCCATGCAACTCAGCCCCCAGGAAAAAGACAAACTCCTGATCGTGACCGCAGCCCTGCTGGCCGAACGCCGGCTCAACCGGGGCCTCAAGCTCAATCACCCCGAAGCCATGGCTTGGCTCAGTTTCCTGGTTCTCGAAGGTGCCCGTGACGGTAAAAGTGTTGCTGATCTGATGCAGGAAGGCACCACCTGGTTGCGCCGTGATCAGGTGATGGAAGGAGTCTCCGAACTCGTGGAGGAAGTGCAGATCGAGGCTGTCTTCCCCGACGGCACCAAGCTCGTCACACTTCACGACCCGATCCGCTGAACACTGATCCATGACCCCTTTGATTCCTGGCGAACTTCTCTGCGAACCTGGCGAAATCGAACTCAACGCAGGCAGGTCCACCACCACACTCAGCGTTGCCAACAGCGGTGATCGACCTGTGCAGGTGGGCTCTCATTTCCACTTTGCGGAAGCCAATGCAGCCCTCCAGTTCGACCGAGCGGCCGCCCGTGGTCAGCGGCTCGACATCCCTGCCGGAACAGCCATCAGGTTTGAGCCGGGAGACAGTCGCGACGTCAACCTGGTTCCGTTCGCCGGTGACCGTCGCGTGATCGGTTTCAACGGCCGCATCAACGGACCCCTTGACGCCTGATCCATGCCCTACCGAATTTCCCGACAGGCCTACGCCGAGACCTACGGACCCACAACCGGCGACCGCGTCCGTCTTGCCGACACCGATCTGATCCTTGAAGTGGAAAGGGATTGCACGGTCTACGGCGATGAGGTGAAGTTCGGCGGCGGCAAGGTCATCCGCGACGGCATGGGCCAGTCGCAGACATCACGAGCAGCAGGAGCCGTTGACACGGTGATCACCAATGCTCTGATCCTCGACTGGTGGGGGATCATCAAAGCCGATGTGGGTCTCAAGGATGGCCGCATCGTGGGCATCGGCAAGGCCGGCAATCCCGACACACAGCAGGGAGTGACGATCGTGGTGGGTCCAGGCACCGAAGCGATTGCAGGCGAGGGCCACATCCTGACCGCAGGTGGCATCGACACCCATATCCACTTCATCTGCCCCCAGCAGATTGAGACGGCGCTGGCCAGCGGCGTCACCACCCTCATGGGTGGAGGCACGGGTCCGGCCACAGGCACCAATGCCACCACCTGCACCCCTGGAGCCTTCCACATCGGGCGGATGCTCCAGGCCGCCGAAGGTCTTCCTGTGAATCTGGGCTTCTTCGGAAAAGGCAATGCCAGTACTCCCGAAGCCCTCGAAGAGCAGGTGCGTGCCGGCGCCTGCGGCCTCAAACTGCATGAAGACTGGGGCACCACACCGGCCACGATCGATGCCTGCCTTTCAGTCGCCGATCGGATGGACGTGCAGGTCTGCATCCACACCGACACGCTGAACGAAGCGGGCTTCGTTGAAGACACGATTGCAGCCATCAACGGGCGAACGATTCACACCTTCCACACCGAGGGCGCCGGTGGTGGCCATGCCCCGGACATCATCAAAATCTGCGGTGAAGCCAATGTGCTGCCGAGCAGCACCAACCCCACCAGGCCCTACACCACCAACACGCTCGAGGAGCACCTCGACATGCTGATGGTCTGCCACCATCTGGATCCGAAGATCCCTGAAGACGTGGCCTTCGCCGAGTCGCGCATCCGCCGCGAAACAATCGCCGCCGAAGACATCCTTCACGACCTGGGCGCCTTCTCGATCATCGCCAGCGACTCCCAGGCCATGGGCCGTGTCGGCGAGGTGATCACGCGCACCTTCCAGACAGCTCACAAGATGAAGGTGCAACGCGGAGCACTGCCGGAAGACTCCGATCGAAACGACAACCACCGCCTCAAGCGCTACATCGCCAAGGTGACCATCAACCCGGCAATGGCCCACGGCATCAGCACGGAGGTGGGGTCGATCGAAACCGGCAAGCTCGCTGATCTGGTGCTGTGGAAGCCGGGCTTCTTCGGCATTCGCCCTGAACTCGTCCTCAAGGGCGGCTCAATCGTCTGGGCCCAGATGGGGGACGCCAACGCCTCGATACCGACTCCGGGGCCCGTGCACGGCCGCCCGATGTTCGGCGCCTTCGGCAAAGCCTTGGCCCCCAGTTGTCTCACCTTTGTGAGCGAAGCGGCGATGGATGCCGACATCCAACGCCAACTAGGTCTGGAACGCACGTGCATGGCTGTGAAGGAGACCCGGAGCGTGGGCAAGAGTGCCCTCAAGCTGAATGCCGCCCTGCCCGAGGTGAACGTGGACCCACAGACCTATGAGGTGTTCGCCGATGGCAAGCTGCTCACCTGTAAGCCCGCCGAAACACTGCCCCTCGCCCAGCGCTACCTCTTGTTGTGAATCACTCCCTGCTCGTGATCCAGCACGTTGATCACGAGGGCCCCGATCTGATTCATGCACTCGCGACGGAACGAGGAATGCGCGTGCAGACCATCCGCCCAGATCTCGGCGAAATCCTGCCGGATCCAGCGAGCCTCCCAGACACGATTGCCGTGGTGCTTGGCGGCCCGATGGGGGTGAACGACCGCAGCAAGCCGCACATGGAGTGGCTTCAACGCGAGCTGGAATGGTTATCGATCTGGCATCAGCAGAAAAAACCCGTGCTGGGAATCTGTCTGGGTGCCCAGCTGCTCGCTGTTGCGGCTGGTGGATCAGTTGGACCACTTGAGGTGGGCGACCCTCCACAAGCACTGAAGGAGCTTGGTATTGGCGCCATTCACTGGCTGCGGAATTCCAGCGAAGAACCCCTGGTTGATGGGCTTGGTGCCAGTTCACTGGTGCTGCACTGGCATGGCGATCGCATCCAACTTCCCGATGACGCCACGCTGCTGGGGTCATCCCTTCACTGCCCCGAGCAGGTATTCAGAATCGGCCGACATGCAATCGGATTGCAGTGCCATCTGGAGGTCTCCAGCCCAAATCTGGAACGCTGGATTGACGCCGACCACATTTATATCGTGCGCGCACTTGGCCCAAACGGAGCCCATCAACTTCGCAGCGACTGGGAGCGACTCGGCGGTCATCTGCAACAGACAGGCAGCCGGTTGTTCACCAATTTGTTCAAGCAGCTGCTCAGCATCAGCACCAGCTGAATCCAAAACTTTTCAAAACTGGTATCAACATGAACACCAGAACAGACAGTCGACGCGTCACAATATTTTTGTAGCAACAGCTACACAACGTTCACTTCATTTTCGGGTGAAGCGCAGTACGACTCAGGCCATGGAACGGGGACCTGAGCTTGCTTCGGAGAACAGTTCATGAGCACACTTCTCTATCGCGGTCACAGCTACACACAGCACACCGATTGCACCCAGAAACCAGCCGTGCAGCTCACCTATCGCCGCCAAGTTTATCGGGCCCGTCATGCAGAATTACGGCATAAATCTGTCCAGTTGAAATATCGCGGAGTGAGCTACACCCACTGAGAAACCGGTTGTTTGTCGTTCAGTGATCAAACCATCTCTGAGACATTCGTGCCCTGTTCCTTAGGGAGCAGGGCACGAATGTCTTGCCTTGATCTTTATGCGGTAACTCTTGAGTTCCAACACTTTGACATCCCAGAGGATGCATCACGCATCAATGTTCAAGCTTGATGAAATCAAGAACTAGCCGTGGCAAGAAATCAGCTCACTCCCTACCCCGAAAACTGACAATGTCAAAACAGGTGCGAATACTCACCTGATCAGCGGAGATCACTCATTTGCGTGCCGATCACTACAAAAGTTTTGCCATCTTCAAGAATCAGCTCACCCTCCACTGTGATCCGTAACAACAGTCACCAGGGGTGGGAAGAGAGAGCTCTTGGATGAACTAAAGCGGCCTTCAAGGCATGTTCACCGACTACAGACCATCGGTCGGCTACGACGAATATTTTTGTAGTGATACGGCAATGCCGCGCGAGGATCTCGCTCCCCTGCTGAGTTCGCTGGGACAGATCGGTCTACCGGAACTGAAGCGCAACCATGCCTCCGCAAGCAACTTATTGCGCCGGCTTGGTGCCACATTTCGCCTGAATGACTCCGGACAGGAGGGGAGCGAACGGATTCTTCCATTCGACCCCCTTCCTCGACTGATTGCTCTTAATGAGTGGCAGAGACTGGAACAAGGTCTGCTGCAGCGACTGGAGGCGATCGATCGCTTTCTGGCAGACGTCTATGGCTCACAACTGATCATTGAAGACGGGGTCATCGACCGGGAAGACGTGGAGAGTTCCTCCGGCTGGCGCCCAGATATGCAAGGGATTGAACTGCCGCTCAATCGCTGGTGCCACATTTCAGGCCTGGACCTGATTCGGGATGGCAACGGCAGCTGGCGTGTGCTGGAAGACAACCTGCGTTGTCCGTCAGGTGTGGCCTATTTCCTAGAAAACAGACGCGTGATGAAACGCCTGTTCCCGAGCCTGTTCGAAGGTCGCACGGTCAAACCCATTGATGATTACCCGTCACATTTACTTCGAACCCTCCAAGACCTGGCGCCGTGGAGCGATTCACCACAGGTTGTGATTTTGACCCCTGGAGTTTTCAACAGTGCCTATTTCGAGCACAGCTACCTGGCTCAGCAGATGGGCATCCCACTGGTGGAAGGCAGGGATCTGATCTGCGAAGACGCTTGCGTTTGGATGCGCAGCACAAACGGTCGCAAGCGAGTGGATGTGATCTATCGCCGCATTGACGATGACTTTCTCGATCCAACTGTCTTTCGTAACGACTCAATCCTGGGGGTCTCCGGTCTGATGGATGTGCTGCGTCGGGGCAGGGTGTCGATCGCCAATGCACCGGGAACAGGAGTTGCCGATGACAAGCTCACCTATGCCCATGTGCCGGCAATGATCCGCTACTACCTCGGTGAAGAGCCTGTCATTGAGAACGTTCAAACCTATCTGTGCGCACGGTCAGAAGATCGACGGTTCGTACTCGACAACCTTGAAGATCTGGTGGTGAAGTCTGTTGCTGAAGCAGGTGGTTACGGGATGCTGATCGGACCGCAGGCCAGCCGCTCAGAACTGGCCGACTTCGATTCAAAGATCAGGGAAAATCCACGCAACTTCATTGCCCAGCCAACCCTTCAGCTCTCCACTGTGCCGTCCCTCAGCGAGGGAGAGCTTTATCCATGTCATGTAGATCTTCGCCCTTACGTGCTGCGAGGACGAAGTAATTGGGTCAGTCCAGGAGGACTCACCCGTGTTGCTCTGAAGCGAGGTTCTCTTGTGGTGAATTCCTCCCAGGGCGGTGGCTGCAAGGACACCTGGATTCTGGATGAGCAGCGGGTAAGAACCGAGCAGACACAGGAGGCAGTCCTGTGTTGAGCCGGGTCGCCGACTCCCTCTACTGGATCAATCGCTATCTGGAACGAGCAGAGAACATCTCGCGCTTTCTGGAGGTCAGCGAAGCCATGGCTCTCGACTGCCCCCCAGGCAGTGCCGAACCGTGGCTGCCTCTGGTGGATGCCAGCGGCGACCGCCGCAGCTTTGACAAAGCCTATCCATCTGGATCATCGAAGGATGTCATCCACTTCCTGCTGCTGGATCAAGACAACCGAAACAGCATTGTCAGCTGCATCGCCATGGCGCGTGAAAACGCACGACAGATCCGCGATGTGATCACTACCGAGATGTGGGAACAGATCAATGATCTTCACTGGAGCCTTCAGAAAGGAGAGTCCATCTGGAATGAACCACCACAAGAGCAATTGAGGATCATCCGACGCGGCTGCCAAATCTTTTACGGCATCACTGACACCACCCTCAGTCGCGATCTCAGCTGGCTGTTCAGCCAGCTGGGCCGACTCATGGAACGAGCGGACAAAACCTCTCGGATCCTCGATGTGAAGTACTTCCTGCTGTTGCCCATTCCCGAAGCGATCGGAGGCGTCCTCGACGAGCTGCAATGGATCACCCTGCTGCGCACCGCCGGGGCTTATCAGATGTACCGGCAAAGCATGCAGAAGGGAATCACTCCTGCATCAGTTGCTCAGTTCCTGCTGCTAGATCCGATCTTTCCCAGATCGGTTCGATTCTGCCTGCAAGGAATCAGCGACACCTTGCAACAGATTCAAGCCCAGCCGGTCATCAAGCAACCGCATGACCTGGATTGTTTACGTGGGCAACTGCTTGCACGATGGAGCTACATCCGAATCGACAACCTCATCAAAGGCGGCCTTCACGAAGCGATTGATCAACTACAGCAGGACCTCAATCTGCTCCACTGCCTCATCGAGGAGCGCTATTTCATGAGCGCTGAGTTTCCTCGCACATCAGCTGAACCAGCATGCGCGCTGTCATCATTCACCGCTTGAGCTATCAATACGGGGCGCCGGTCAACCTCGGCGATCACCGGCTTTGCCTGAAGCCACGTGGGCAAGGTTTCCAGAAACTGCTGGACCATGAGCTCATCGTTTCGCCTGAGCCACATCTGCAAAGAGAGCTGCTCACAGCCAGTGGAGATGAGGTCCGGCGCATCAACTTTGTCGGCAGCACCAACCAGTTGTGTTTCGAGGCCCGAAGTCGTGTGGAAACACGACTCGCGCCATCTCTTGAACTCTGCTTTAACGACCTCGAGCCACCGTTGCCCTATCCACGCGGCCAACTGAATGTTGACCTACTCGGAGCGCTTGAGGGCTGGCTCCCCAATGGCCAGCACGAACCGTCTGCCATTGACCTCACTCAAGAGGCACTGATGGGTAGCAACCAGCAAATGCTGGCCTTTCTGAACCATTTGCTGGAGCTGATCCAGGAGCGGGTCATGTACACGCAACGGCACGTTGGCCCTGCATGGACGGCAGGCAGGACCCTGCGCGAACGAATCGGATCCTGCCGAGATTTAGCAATGTTGATGGTGGCCTGCTGTCGCGTTGCAGGACTGCCGGCTCGCTTCGTGAGCGGTTATCAGCTTCAGCAACCGGCACCGGAGCAGTACGACCTTCATGCCTGGGCGGAGGTTTACCTTCCCGGAGCAGGATGGAGGGGATTCGATCCAAGCGCCGGTCACGAGGTCAACGAACGCTATGTGGTGTTGGCCACATCGTCGAAGCCAGAGCTCACGGCAGCGGTGAGTGGAACATTCAGTGGTCCTCCTAATACCGACAGCGAGCTCAGTTGGACGATCAACGTCGAGGAGGAGAGCAGCGAAACAGCTTCGAAGTCTTTGGTTCAGGCCGCTTGAGGCAAGGGTGTGAGCCCATGCAGCTGGGGTTTTGGTGCCGACATCGTTGTCGCCGCCATCAGCGAAGGAATCCGTGCACTGTTGTAAACGCGGAATTCCTGCACGAGAGACACACCCGGCTTGCGAACAGCCTGGTTCAACACCACAGAGCCATCAGGATCAGAGATCGATCGGTGAAACGTCCTAGGAGGGATGCGCAAAATGTCACCACCACCATCGAGCCGGACGATGTGAAAGGGCTGGTCCCAGGCAAGATTCACCAGATAAAACGTTCGTCCGCCACTAGCGGCCAGAAGATTGTCTTCCTGATTGGGATGCATATAAAACTGCCAGGCCCCTGTTTCAGGGTCATCCGGTGGACTCACAGCAGGGCCGGAGTGAATGACCAGATCACGAGCATTCGACGTCTCTACCGTGACGTCAAAGAAACGCACGGAAGGCGTGTCACGAAACCGCTCATAGGACAACAGTTCGAACATCTCCGAAGGGTCGATGCACAACCCGAACACTGATGAGTTTTTACCGGGCTTTCTCTGGTGAAACGGTGCTTTCGATAACGGTTCAGCCACCCAGATAAGCCATCTCGGCATGGGGTGCTGTGCGGGCTGCATTACGACCCTCCTCGCTGTACCGATCAGCTCTCCGCTGCCAGAGGGCACGAATCGCATCCTCCAGCTCATGCTCACTGGCGAGAGCGGGTTTCAGATCCGTTCCTTGAGACGCAAAAAGGCAGGTGTAGGCCTGTCCATCAGCGGTGATGCGCAGCCGGTTGCAGTCTCCACAGAACGGCTCGCTGATCGAGGCGATCACACCTATGGAGGCGAGGCCATCGCAATAACGCCAGCGCCGGGCTGTTCCACCCGGCGAACGCCCAAGAGGCGACAACGGCCAGTGGCGATGGATGCGATCGATCATCACTGCGGCAGGCAACACCTGCTCCATCGCCCAGCCATTGCGGTTGCCAACGTCCATGTATTCGATCAGACGCAACTCGAGTCGATGCTGACGCGCCAGCTCCGCCAGAGGAATCAACTGATCATCATTCACGCCCCGCTGAATCACGGCATTGAGCTTGAGAGCTCCTTCAGCAGGATCAAATCCCGCTGAACGGGCAGCAGCCAGACCCGCCAGAACCTGACCCACAAGTCGGTCACCGGCACGGCCACCACCACGCAAGCCCGCCATGCGTGCCACCACCGCTCCCTCCACCGCATCAAGACTGACAGTGATCCTTTCCAGGCCGGCCGAACGCAGCGCCTTGGCCCGCTCCTGGGTCAGCAGCACTCCATTGGTGGTGAGAGCCACCTGCCGAAGCCCCTGCAGGGGGTCTCCTGATGTCCTCCGCCCCATGGCAACCCGCTCGAGCAGCGGCAACAGCCGTTCGCTGAGAAGCGGTTCACCACCCGTGAGACGAAGCGTGTGGGCGCCAAGATTTGCGGCAACCCTGATCAGGCGCAACTGCTCTTCAAGACTGAGCACGCCGGGAGGGTCCGCAGCATCAGGGCAGCAATAGGGGCAGGCCAGATTGCAGCGGGCTGTGAGCGACATCCGCAACACTCCAAGCGCTCGGGCCCGCTGGTCGGTCGGAGGAGATGCCGCAATCATCCATTCAACGCTGCCAGATCGACGGGCCGATTGACATTGACCAACTGATCAGGGGGAAGTTTCACCGTGTCATGGGGAATCCGTTCAAGCCAGCCAAGCCAGCGAGCCTGTCCGGCCGTGAGCTCTTCATCCAGCGCCTTGCGAAAGACCTCTCCGCAGGGATAAATGCCAAGCAGGGGCTGGAGACGAGTTCCGTCATCCGCCACAACAGCCCTGGCGTCATCGCCACTCCAGCGAGCCATTAGGTGCTCCAACGCATCCAGACGCAGAGCAGGCATGTCCACAGGAAGCGTGAGCAACGCCTCGTCATCACGATCGTGCAGAAGACAACTCAGTGCCCAGAGGGGTCCGGCGGGCTCCCAGGGCTCAGCTTGAACACTCACACCTTCGCAATCACTGAGTCGCGCGTGATGCCCCGCATGACCTGTCAGCACACACACCTCAAGATCCACTGAGCGCAACAACTGCACCTGAGCCTCCAGCCAGCTTGATCCATTCGGATGGGTCATCAGGGCCTTGTCGGTTCCCATGCGGCGACTGGCACCACCGGCAAGAACAACGCCCAGACAACGACGAGACATAAGAACAATGATCTTGGGCCTTGGTAACACCTCAAACCAATGACATTGCGGTTACAACGACTACTAAAAACACCAAAATGTCCAGGGATCACAATTTACAGTGAGGCCTCAGCGCTGCATTTTTGTAGCCAATGCAACGATTTATGTACCCGCGGAATGGTGCAATTAATCAGCGGTCTGCATGAGCGCCGCTTTTTAAACCTCAGGGTGCCTTCGTTTCGACGCCGGGGTTTGAATCTCCAACCCAACAAACCCCATGCTTGGCGAACTCTGGTCATTCCAGGGGAGATATCGAACACTTCATCTCACCTGGTTTGCATTCTTTCTAACTTTCGTTGTTTGGTTCAACCTGGCACCACTTGCCACGACAGTGAAAGCTGATCTTGGCTTGACTGTCGGCGAGATCCGCACGGTTGCAATCTGCAACGTGGCCCTCACCATTCCAGCGCGCGTGCTGATCGGCATGTTGCTGGACAAATTCGGGCCCCGTATTACTTATTCATCAATCCTGGTCTTTTCCGCAATTCCCTGCCTGCTGTTTGCGTCAGCACAGGATTTCAGCCAACTGGTTGTGGCACGCCTGCTGCTCTCCATTGTTGGTGCGGGCTTCGTGATCGGCATCCGGATGGTGGCCGAATGGTTCCCGCCCAAAGAGATTGGTCTCGCTGAAGGCATCTATGGCGGCTGGGGCAACTTCGGCTCCGCTTTCTCTGCTCTGAGCCTTGTTGCAGTGGCTGGCTTTCTCTCATTCTCCGGGGGATTCACGCTGCCGACTGGCGACATCCTGAACTGGCGAGGAGCAATCGCTCTCACCGGAATCATCTCCGCTGTGTACGGGGTGATTTATTTCTTCAATGTCAGCGACACCCCACCAGGGAAGGAATACCAACGTCCTGCCAAAACAGCAGGCCTTGAAGTCACATCGATGAGGGATTTCTGGGGCCTTCTTGGCATGAATGTTCCCTTCGCAGCAATCCTCTGTGTTCTGTGTTGGAGACTTCAGAAAGTTGGATTCCTGAATGCTGGAACTTATCCGCTGGCCCTGCTGGCTGTACTGATCTGGTTCATTTTCCAAACCTGGGGAATCATCAGAACCAACCGCGACCTGATCATGGGAACCAAGGTGTATCCCAAGGAAGATCGTTATGAGTTCCGTCAGGTGGCCATCCTTGAACTCACCTACATCGTGAACTTCGGTTCCGAACTCGCAGTGGTTTCAATGCTGCCAACATTCTTTGAAACCACTTTCGACCTGCCGAAAGCGACCGCAGGAATTCTGGCCTCCTGTTTCGCCTTCGTGAACCTTGTTGCCCGTCCCGCCGGTGGCCTGATTTCCGACAAATTGGGCAGCAGAAAGAACACCATGGGCTTCCTCACCGCCGGGCTTGGCATCGGTTATCTGGTGATGAGCCTGATCAAACCGGGCACATTCAGTGGTTCCACGGGCATCTTCATCGCTGTGGTGATCACCATGCTTGCGTCGTTCTTCGTCCAATCCGGAGAAGGTGCAACATTCGCCCTGGTGCCGCTTGTGAAACGACGCGTGACTGGTCAGGTGGCAGGCCTGGTTGGCGCCTACGGCAATGTCGGCGCAGTGACCTACCTCACCATCTTCAGCCTGCTACCGCTCTGGATGGGTGGAGGGAAAGAGCCCTCTCCCGAGGTGATTGCAGCGTCCAACAGCGCCTTTTTCCAGATTCTGGGAATCGCAGGTCTGATCGTGGCTTTCTTCTGCTTCTTCTTCCTCAAGGAGCCCAAGGGATCCTTCGATGAGCTGCATGAGGGTGAAAGCCAATCGTCATCCGCAACCGCGATGGCTCGCTGAACAATCAGCACTCTCGCCTGAGATCACGGATCCCCGGTGCTGTCTGCACTGGGGATCTTGTATTCCATCAGACTCTTTGATGACAAGTCCCTGCAAGAGCATTCAGAGTCAGTGCCCGTACTGTGGCGTGGGCTGCGGTCTGGAACTGATGCCCCCGGGAGAAGCAGGAAAATCCGTGAAGCGGGACGCCGAAGGCAACCCGATGTGGACCGCGCGTGGGAACAAACAGCACCCTTCAAACCTCGGACAGGTCTGCATCAAGGGAGCCACGGTGGGAGAAACCCTGGCCAAGGGAAGGCTCACGCAGCCTTTGTACCGACCAACATTCAACGATGACTTCCAACCCATCAGTTGGGACAGTGCCTTCGACCTGCTGACAGGGCGCATTCGCAGCACGCTCAAAGGAAAAGGCGCTGACGCCATCGCCATGTATGGATCCGGCCAGTTCCATACCGAGGACTACTACATGGCCCAGAAACTCCTGAAAGGAGCCCTGGGCACCAACAACTTCGATGCCAATTCACGCCTCTGTATGAGCTCGGCCGTGGCTGGCTACACCCGCAGCCTTGGCTCAGACGGCCCACCCTGTTGCTACGAGGATCTCGATCACTGTTCTGTGGCCTTCCTGATCGGCACGAACACCGCCGAATGCCATCCGGTGCTGTTTCAGCGCCTGCTCAAGCGCAAAAAACGCAATCCCAAAGGCCTCACCATCGTGGTGGTGGATCCGCGTTGCACAGACACGGCCAAAATCGCCGATCACCATCTTGCAATCGCTCCGGGCACCGATCTCGCATTGCTTCACGGGCTGGCTCGGCTTGTCATCGAAGACAACGGCTTCGACAGCGATTTCATCGACGCCGCGACGGAAGGATTCTCGGCCTATGTCAAGACGATCAACGCCTGGACAGCAGACGAAACGGCCAAACTCTGCGGAATCACGGAGCAGGAACTCAGGGAGGTTGGCAGGCTTTGGAGCCGCAAAGCAGGCGTGCTCAGCCTCTGGTCGATGGGCGTGAACCAACGCAGGGAAGGCACGGCCGTGGTGAGTGGACTGATCAATCTGCACTTGCTGACCGGTGAAATCGGCAAGCCCGGTGCCGGGCCCTTTTCACTGACAGGCCAGCCCAATGCCATGGGCGGCCGCGAAGCCGGAGGTCTGGCCCATCTGTTGCCGGGCTACAGACTGGTGACCAATTCCGACCATCGGGCAGAAGTCGAGCAGGCCTGGGGATTTGCACCGGGATCCATCGCTGCGGAACCAGGGCTGAGCGCCTGGCAACAAGTCGAGGCAATGGAACGTGGTGAGCTGGATCTCTGGTGGGTCGCTGCCACGAATCCACTCGTCAGCATGCCTGATCTGGAACGGGTGAAGGCAGCCATGGAACGCTGCCCTCTGGTGGTGGTGAGCGAGGCCTACGCCGACACGGAAACATCTCACTACGCCCACCTTCTGCTGCCTGCATCGCAGTGGAGCGAGAAATCAGGCGCAATGACCAATTCAGAGCGACGCATCACGCTCTGCCCAGCATTTCGACCCCGCCATGGCGACAGCCGACCGGACTGGGAGGTGTTTGCCGAGCTTGGACGACGCCTTGGTTTCGTTGATCAGTTCAGTTATGACGCATCAGCGGAGGTGTATGCCGAATTCGCCGCTCTCACCAAGAGTCGTGTCTGTGACGTGTCGGGCCTGAGCCACGAACTCCTGGAGACACACGGTCCCCAGCAATGGCCATTCCCTACGGGTCATGAACCCACCCAAACAGCCAAACGGCTCTACGTCGGCAAGCGATTCCCAACAACGAGCGGTCGCGCCCGCTTTCAGGCGGATGCGCCTCTCGGACTGGCGGAGCCACCCTGTGAGATCTACCCGTTGGTGCTCACTGTTGGTCGCTATCTCGGACAGTGGCACACCATGACCCGGACGGGAAAAGTGAAACGCCTGAACAGCATGCACCCGGAACCTCGCCTGGAAATTCATCCCAGCGATGCCAAGCAATTCGCCATCGAGGATCAGGGACTGGCAGCGATCACCTCAAGGCGGGGAACCCTCACAGCACGGGTCTGCGTAACAGAACGGATCCGAAGGGGGTCGGTCTTCCTGCCGATGCATTGGGGCTTCACGCAATCCGAAGCCTGCGAAGCCAACACCCTGATGCATGATCAGGCCTGCCCGATCTCCAAACAGCCTGAGCTCAAGGCAACAGCTGTGGTGGTTGCGCCGGCTGTTTCGATGGTGCAACCGGTAGAACAGGAGACCGGAAGGCTGGACACCCTGCGCAGGATGCTCATCCCAGCACTTCGCTGAACGCCGCCTCCAGGTTGTGATGATCATGGCCTGGGCGCGCCAGCTTGCAGAGCGCGAAACGATCCAGCTCACGCATCCTCATCCAGGCCTGCGTTGTGAGGTCAATGCCACGTCGCCGAGCCGCGTCGAGGAGCTGGTCAGGAAGCTGATCCGTTAGCTGCCAGGGTTCTGTCTGCGCAGGAGGGAGATCCTTGAGCACCCCATCAGCCATCGAAGCCGTCCAGGCACGCAGTTGATCACGCATCTGAGCCAGATGGTCGGGGGAATCATCCCAGTCCACCAGGTCCTGACGCTGCTCGTGACTCATCTCCAGCCAATGACTGAGTTTGAGCTTGAGTCCCACCAAGTCAAGCTTGCGTCGCACACACAGCGGAATGCATCGCCAGGAACCGATGAAGTCCTGTTCGAATGCAAAACAATGCCGCGCCTGATCCAGCTGCGGATGCATTGGTAGTAATAACGACGCTTTGCCTATCTCTAGCTGGAAACAGTGACAACAACGACCAACGACACGACGCAAAGGAGAGATGCTCTGACCAACGTTGTTGACAGCAATGCGTCTCGCTCTCTGCCTGGGAATGATGTTGGGTTCGGCCCATGGTTGGCTGGCCTCTGAGGGACTCGCTTCCGGCCTGCTGCTGATCAACGCCCAGCAGGAGGGCTCATCACTGCAAAGTTTCGGTGAGCTCAGTAGCGGTTCTTACAGTTTTTATCCATAGTGAATGCAGATTGTGCATCACCAAATGGGTTCTTCCTACTCAACAACCAGCTCCAGTCGTAGTCCAATCACCATCGCCACAGGTTTCATCGGTGCGTTCATCGTTGCCTCCCTGGCCGTACAGATGGTGCGCAGCCAACGCGCTGCTGTTGCTCCAGCTGTGACATCGGCATCGACAACTCAGGTTGAACCCGTCGTCACATCCCAGGCAGCCATGTGGTCTGTGCTGGGCGAGCGCTGACCAACACTGACGAATCAGTCAGCAACCGATCCAGCGATGTCTGAACAGCTTTCACACCTCACCGGGCGCGGTGAGGTGCACATGGTTGAGGTCGGTGACCGTGCCATCACCAAACGGGAAGCCACCGCCAGGGGATCGCTGGTGATGAGCACCTCCACATTGGAGCTGGTGCTGAACGGCGAAACCTCCAAGGGAGATCTGATGGCAGTGGCACGTGTTGCTGCCATTCAGGCCGCCAAGCGCACGGCCGAGCTGATTCCCCTCTGTCACCCTTTGCCTCTCAGCGGCATGGACGTGACGATTGAGCCGGACGCTTCGCTGCCTGGACTGACGGTGCAGGTCAGCTGCCGTACGACCGGACAGACCGGTGTGGAAATGGAAGCCATGACGGCGGTCTCCATTGGGCTCGTCACCCTCTACGACATGTTGAAGTCGGTGGAGCCAGGAATGTCGATCCAGTGCATTCAGCTTCTGCACAAGGACGGAGGTCGCCATGGCAGCTGGAGCTGCTGACCCCTATGGCCGTGAGGGCCTGCCCCTGACGGAAGCACGCCAACAGGTTCTGGCCTCCATCCGGGATCAAACCTCTCGTCGTGCTGAACCATCGCTCGACACGGTCGCACTGGACGACGCCCTTGAGCGCGTCAACGCTGCTCCAGTGCTGGCCAAGGCCGATGTCCCCGGCTTCAGAGCATCGATCATGGATGGCTATGCCCTGGGTCAGAGTCACCAACCAGAGATTGATGACACCTGGACGCTGGTTGGTCGCTCCGCACCGGCCGCACCCTATCCAGATGTCCTGACCAAGGGTGAAGCCGTCCGGATTCTCACCGGGGCACCCCTTCCTGAAGGGTCCAATTGGGTTGTCCCCCAGGAACTGATGCAGAGGTTGAACGACACCCTGTGCTTGAAACAGGCGACCTCAGCCAATCCCTGGATCCGAGCAGCCGATGAGGAATGCGCACAAGGATCCACCTTGCTGAAACCTGGCCAACGACTCGGAGTCGCCGATCTGGCCCAAGCTGCAAGCTGCGGCGTGAAGCAGCTCAGTGTTCACAGGCAACCACGCATCGGGCTGCTGATCAGCGGCGATGAACTGGTGCCTCCGGGTGAACAGCGACCGGAGGGAGCCATCTGGGAAAGCAACAGCACGTTGCTCAAAGGCCTGCTGATGCGTCTGGGCTACCGGGCATGGGATTGCCGGGTGGTGGCCGATCAACCGCAGGCACTGCGCGAAACAATCCTTGAACTGAGCACCAACTGTGACGTGTTGGTGAGTACAGGAGGTGTCTCCGCCGGTGACAGCGACTGGATCCGACCGCTGATGACGGAGCTGGGTCAGGTGGACTTTTGGAAACTGTTCCTCAAACCGGGCCGCCCGTTCGCCTTTGGCGTTGTGGGAAATCAGGTGCCATTCTTCGGCCTGCCGGGCAATCCCGTTGCCGCAGCCATCACGGCACTGCAATTGCTCTGGCCGGCACTGCAGCTGTTGGAAGGCCAGCAGGAACCCGAGCTGCTACCACGCCTGCAGGTCAGTCTTGAGACGCCTTACCGGCGCAGGCCGGGACGGCCGGAACTGGCCAGAGCTTCACTGATCTGCAGTGATGGCGGCCAGCTGCTCGCCCGAGTCAGTGGATCCCAGGCCTCCTCACGGATCGGCTCACTCCAGAGTGCGGATCTGCTGTTGGAGATCCCTGCAGAATCGGGGGAACTGGAATGCGGAGATCAACTCTGGGCACAACTGTTGCGACGGCGCATGCTCTGAGACACCCTTCAAGATCCCAGCGGTGTGTTCTCCGACAGCCAGGTCCCAACACCTTGGCTCCATTCCCGCTTCCAGAAAGGAGCGTCATGTTTGAGAGCTTCCAGCAACTCTGCACAGCAGCGTTGTGCAGGCCCACGTCGATCAGCGCTGACAGCCACCAGAACGATCAACTCGCCTGGAAGCAAGCGGCCAACACGGTGCAACACAAGAGCGGAACAGGCGCCGTGTTGCTCCAGCAACCGACGGGCGAACGTCTCAATCCGTCGTTCGCACAGCCCCGGATAGTGATCGAGCTCAAGGGCGTCCAGCATTTGCCCATCCATGGCCAACTCACGCACACGGCCCATAAAGACGGCTGTGGCGGCATCCGAAGCGGCCCGCAAGCGCAGCCAGGTGTCGAGCTGCATGCCACCTGAGGTGGGTTGATCGAGAATCTGAATCTCCAAATCCGCCGGTTGCGATCCCACGATCAACCTCCGGTGAACGGTGGCAGGAACGCCAGTTCATCGCCCGGATGGACAGGATGATCAGCACTGACGATCTCCTGGTTGATGGCGACTTGCACCA
The DNA here is from genome assembly GCA_047286285.1 of Synechococcus sp. GTDB lineage: Bacteria > Cyanobacteriota > Cyanobacteriia > PCC-6307 > Cyanobiaceae > Synechococcus_C. The sequence continues at coordinate 40,693 of JBJBBP010000002.1, forward strand.
CCTGGGGCAGGTCACCAAGTTCGAGACGGTCCCAGATCTCTCTAGCTGAACTGACAGCAAGAGCATTCAGTGGAATGCAGCGATCAGACCAACCGGCCTGCTCACGCAATGAGGCAAACAGCAACACCTTCACCGTCTGAGTGGAATCAGGCTGCCACTCATTCATCCCTGCACTGAGAAACCATCACAGTTCTAGCGTTGCCGATCAAACCTCCCATCAACGCTGCGTGCTGTCCATTGCCCTGCTGACGATTTCCGACAGTCGAACCCTGGAAACCGATCCAAGTGGAGACCTGCTTCAGGAACGCTTGCTGGGAGCTGGTCATCACTTACACAGCCGCAAAATCTGTCCGGACGACCGCTATCGGATCCGAGCAGCGGTGAGCCAGTGGATCGTCGATCCCACCATTGACGTGGTGATCACCAGTGGCGGCACAGGCCTCACTGGACGCGACGGCAGCCCTGAAGCCATCAGCCCCTTGCTGGACAAGACCATCGATGGGTTCGGTGAACTGTTCCGGGTGCTCTCCTTCCAGACGATCGGCACCAGCAGCCTGCAGAGTCGCTGCCTGGCAGGCGTGGCCAACGGCACGTTCCTCTTTGTGCTGCCTGGATCTCCGGATGCCGTCACCACAGCCTGGGATCGCCTGATCGCAGCCCAGCTGAACACCGAAACCCAGCCCTGCAACCTGGCACAACTCAGATCCCGGCTGAAGGAGTCTGCAGACAAACCACCCAACTGAGGATCAGAACGGAATCGGCATCGTGACATCCGCCGGCCTGGGGGCACAGGAGTCCACCTGTTCGTTGACCACATCCCCCACAACAATCACTGAGGGTGAGGCAAAGCCCTCACTGCGCGTCCTGGAGGCCACATCAGAGAGTGTGGCCTTCAGGCAGCGCTGACCAGCCACAGTCCCCTGCTGAATCACAGCCACAGGGGTCTCCGCACTGAGACCGCCTGCCTCCAGCTCCGCAGCGATCCGCGGCAGGTTGTGGAGACCCATGTAGATCACAAGGCCATCACTGGCTGTCGCCAGAGACCGCCAATTCACCGAGGGCCGGCGCTTGTCGATCTCCTCATGACCGGTCACAAAGGTGACGGAAGAACCTGCACGACGATGGGTCACGGGAATGCCCGCGTAGGCGGGTGCTGCGATTCCAGCGGTGACGCCAGGCACGACCTGAACCGTCACACCGTGTTTCACCAGATGCGCAGCTTCTTCACCACCCCGCCCGAACAGAAAAGGATCACCGCCCTTGAGTCGAACAATGCAGCGGTGACGGGCCGCAAGCTTCACCAGCACTGCATTGGTGCTTGGTTGCGGGACGGAATGATGACCGCGACGCTTGCCGACGAAATGACGCTCGCAGCTCTCTGGCACCAGATCAAGGACCTCTCGAGGAACCAGAGAGTCATAGACAAGGGCATCACAGTTCTCGAGAAGGCGATGGGCCTTCACCGTGAGCAGATCGGGGTCACCAGGGCCTGCACCGACGAGATAAACAGTTCCGGTGAGTTCAGCGGTCGTCACGGCAGAGCGGCAAGCAGATCGATCAGGCCCTGACGGATCAGGGAATGGTCAAGAAGCGGTGGAAGACTTCCAGCCTCGCTCAGTGCCTCCGTCATGCGATTGGGAGCGAGGGCAAGCATCAGCGGACGAGCCTGCGGATGGGTCTTCTGATAGTCAGACCAGTGGTCAAACGACAGCAGCGGAAGACCCATCCGGTCGGACAACTGCAGTAGGAAACGATCCGCCTCCTCAGAACTCAACGGGTGATGCACCAGGACAGAATCCTGGGCAGCAAACGGCTGAAGTGCTTCGGCGACGAGAGTCCACCAGCGTTGCCAGGAGCCAAGAAAGGGAAGCAATGAGACCTCGGCACCTTCCCGCTGCATGCGATTTCTGATTTCAGGCACATCCTCTCGTGCATGCGAACCCGGCCAGAGCAACAGAGGGACCAACCAACTCGCTTCTCTGGGACAGACCGGTGCTGACTCGGCGGTGAGAACCTCAAGTTGCACAGGCGCTGAGCGTCTCCGCTGCAGTGACTGGCTCAATTCGATCAGTGATTCGGGGACGACTCCACCTGTGCGGCCATGCACGACCAGTCTGATGGCTCGCTGAGAACGCAAATCGCTGTTCCGTAGCAATGGCCACGGATCGATGGCCGAACCGACTGTTGTCATCGATGGATCGTCATTTCCTCTGCTGCCATGTCCCGCCGTCGATACGCCGATCGCCCGTTCCGTGAAGGTCGATCCGAGCGCGATCTCACCGTTCAAAGCTATCGCTCGGAAAGGGTTCGCGGTCAGCGGCCGTTCGACAGCAGACGACGCTCTGGGGATGGAAACACCCGATTCAAAAGCGAGCTGGACCGAGATTTCGCCGCGATGAAGCGTGTCTGGCAGATGCTCCGCTACGGGGCCGTCCGCATGATCGGCGAAGTTGGACGTCAATACTGAGTCCGCGAAAGGCAGCCTTCTACGGCCCCGTCAGGAGGGTCAGATGTAGCCACAGGCACCAATTCCTTGATCGACGGACATTTCAAGAGCCAACTGTCGAAACTGTTCGAACCACTACGGACAGGTCCATCACAGGCTTGTTGACTATCGCGAAAGCGCTCCCCTTCTTTTTGAAGCGCCGGTCTTCAGGCCATTTTGATTGATCAGCAACCTCCAAGATCAATCATTCCGCCCTTTGCTTACCAGGAACATGACCATTAGCTCTCCTTCCAGGCCTTATCTGGATGGTAAGAAGCTGAATAAGATCGAGCAAAATAAAGCTGCCAAAGATGGTCTGCTTGTAGGTAGTGAAATCGAGAAATTTGCGGAGATGGGCTGGGAGCAGGTTGACGAGACCGACCTTCAACTTCGACTGAAGTGGTACGGCATGTTCTGGCGGCCGAAAACACCAGGCAAATTCATGCTGCGCTTGCGAGTTCCCAACGGCGTGCTCTCGGCACAGCAACTTCGCGTCGTTGGTTCGATCGTTGAACGCTATGGCGAGAATGGAAGTTGCGACATCACCACACGTCAGAACCTGCAACTCAGAGGTGTTCTTCTGGGCGACTTGCCGGAAATTCTCAAACGCCTGGAAGAAGCTGACTTGAGCACCATCCAGTCGGGATTTGACAATCCTCGCAATGTCACAGGAAATCCTCTAGCTGGAATTGATCCAAATGAAATTGTTGATACCAGACCTTATACAGATGAACTTGAAAGATTTTTAACCAACAACCGCAAAGGGAATCCTGAATATTCCAACCTTCCACGCAAGTGGAACACCGCAGTCGCCGGAGCCAAGGACAACTTCCTTCTGCACAACGACATCGCCTTCCACCCTGTCGAAAAAGATGGTGTGATGGGATTCGGTGTCTGGATTGGCGGCGTTCTGTCCTCGCAGATGAATGCCTATGCCGTTCCTCTGAACGCCTGGGTCAGGCCTGATGAGATCTGTCGGATGACCGACGCGGTGGTCCGTCTTTGGAGAGACAACGGAGAACGCAACAAACGTCCGAAAGGTCGATTCCGGATGTATCTCGACGAAGTAGGCCACGACAAGTTCCGCTGTCAGGTTGAAGAGATTTTCGGACCACTGACAGCTGACCCAGGCTCAGTCTTCGACACAACACCCCGATCCCACTACGGCATCCATCCGCAAAAGCAGGAGGGTCTGTCGTTCGCCGGACTTCACGTCCCGGTTGGTCGGCTGACAGCACAGGATCTCCACGATCTGGCCACAGCGAGCGTCAGCTACGGAAGTGGCGAGGTGCGACTGACCGAAGATCAGAACGTGATCATCGTTGGATTGCCAGAGGATCAGGTTGAAGCGTTTACACACGATCCGCTGGTCGAACGATTCCCGCTGAAACCTGGTGCCATCTCAGCCGGAACGGTGTCATGCACGGGAAGTACCTACTGCGGTTTTGCCCTGACCAACACCAAGGATCAGGCTCTGGCCGCAGCGAAAGAACTTGATCAGGAGCTTGAGCTACCTGAGGAATTAAAGATTCACTGGACTGGCTGTCCGAACAGTTGCGGGCAGGCCTACATGGGTGCAATCGGTTTGACAGGCGCCAAGGCCAAAAACAGTGAAGGCAAAACAGACGATGGCTACACGATGACCCTTGGCGGATCCCAGGGCCCCAATCCAACAGTTGGTGAGTTGCATCAGAAAGCAATTCCTGCGGAAAACATCAAAGAGGTTCTGCGGGAAGTTCTCATCGAGCGCTTTGGTGCAAAACCCAAGTCCGAAATATTGACCCCCTGATCCAATCAAAAACAACCATGTGTTGGTGCTGACTTTTTGAGGCCATCACAAAGCCTGACCTGATTGGATTACAACTACCCACGAGATTTCTTATGTCTGGCAACAACGATTTCTTTTCAAGAATGGTCAACTGGTTCACCAGAACCGGGCAAGATAAACAACCCATTTCGCGTGCTCCTCATCAACAGGACGCATTTTCCAAATTGATGAACAAAATCAGCGGTTAACTGCTGATTTCGGAATTCGCTTCCAACCACTTCATCTCCTATCAACAGCATTGAAATTATGAGTGTCACTGCTTCGCAGATGGACTACGTCCTGCCCAATGAACTTGTCGACGGCATGATCGGTGCCGGAGGCAAGAAATCCACAGTCAGTGTCAAAAACCTGTTGCTGAGGGGATTCTATTCCGGAGCCATTCTTGGCCTGGCCGTCATTCTTGCACTCACAGTTGGCCTCAAAAGTGGTCAGCCCTGGCTGGGATCTCTGCTTTTCCCGTTTGGTTTTGCCAGCATCGTGCTGTTCGGCATGGAGCTGGTCACAGGCAACTTTGCCCTTCTGCCAATGGCCACCTGGGCAGGGAAAAGCACCTGGAGCGCAACCTTCCGGAACTGGATCTGGGTATGGCTCGGCAACTGGATTGGAACTGCAGTTGTCGCCATCCTGATGGCGATCAGTCTCACCAGCGGAGGCACCGTCGAGCCAGCCTCAGCTGCTGATGGTGGCGGTATGTGGCAGCAGGTTGCTGCAAAGATCATCGCTTTGAATAAAACCAACGTTGTCGCCAAATATGAGAACCTTCAAACCCTTGGGTTCTTTCTGGCCATTATCAGAGGTTTGATCGCTAACTGGCTGGTTTGCCTGGGTGTCACCATGGCGCTTGTCAGCAAGAGTGTTCCCGGAAAGATACTGGCCTGCTGGTTGCCGATCACGGCATTCCAATCGATGGGTATGGAACACATTGTGGTCAACCAGTTTCTGCACACTGCCGGACCCATTCTTGGTTCCGGGGTTCCCTTCTGGAAATGCATCTTTTGGAACTTCCTGCCTGTCACCATCGGCAACATCATTGGCGGAATGGTGTTTATTGGGATGCTCTTCTACAGCACTCACCGAACCAACATCGGTAACGTGCTGCCCAGCGAACACGATGACAAACTGGAACGTGAACTGGCCGCTGAACTGGGCGCCCGCTGATTGACGTTCTGTGTCACTACCCGTGAATGAAGCCGTTCTCTGGGAACGGCTTTCCAAATCACGCCGTGCTCCATTGGAGCCCGAATGGCTGGGGGAGGTTTACTCTCCCGGCCTTTCTGTTGAGCTGCGTCGAGCTCTCTGCGAAAAACTTGGCATGCTGGCCGAACAGGGCTGGTCTGTCATCGAACAGTTGATTCAACGCCATGGAGCACTGCCGGATCTTGTTATGGCAGCAGGACTCTGCCACCAACCAGAAGCGAGAGACTGGCTGCTTGATCAACTGAGGAACAACTCCGAATTGGCTGAGGTCAACCTCTGCCTGCTTGAGGCTTTGTCGTGCTGGGGGGCGGATGTACCGGAAACTGTGGTGCAGGAGTGTTTGCATCATCCCGGTCAGCATCATCGTCTGGCGGGATTGCAATTACTCGGTTTCCGATCTCACAGTTTGAGTGACGATGAACTGCTGCTGTTCTGCAGTGAACCGCTGAACGATTTTCGTGATCCAGTGGTGGTTGCCGCCATTCGGGTGTTGCAACGGCGGGATGGCTCAGCAATCAGCGAGCGCTTGTCTGAGCTCTGCAAAACCGGATCCGACGTGGTGGCTGGCGCAGCTTTCAGAGCGCTCGGATGCATCGCAACTCCGGCCAGTCAACGCTGTCTGCTGGAACTCAGTCAGAACCTCAGCGATGCATCGCGACAACAACTGGCCCGCCAACAGCTGCAACAACAGTTTCGATCCTGAGCAAACAAAAAGCCCGATCAAAGTCGGGCTTGAAAACTGGGCAACTCCGTTCAAGAAAAGCTGACTACAAGAGTCACCATTTCTTGTATGGCAAGAATTTACCGCACATCGTGATCTTGACACGATCACCCTTAGGATCTTCAACTTTATCCACATCCAGAGTGAAATCGATGGCGCTCATGATTCCATCACCAAACTTTTCCTGGATCACATCTTTGAGTGGCATTCCATACACCTGCATGATCTCGTAAAAACGGTAAATCAGAGGATCCGTTGGAATGACCGGCTCCAGGCTGCCTTTGGTTGGAAACTCCTGAATCGCAGCAGTGATTGCAGGATCCAAAGAAAGCAAGGATGCAAGCTTCTCCGCCTCCTCGGCTGATGCTGTGGCCTGTCCATAAAACAGGGAAGCAATCCACACTTCGTCGAGCCCAAGAGCCGCCTCGAGATCTGCAAAACTCATCCCCTTGGCTTTTTTGGCAGCCATCAATGAAGCTGTCAATGTGGTCTGGGATGGTGCTGCCAGAGATGGAGCAGACATGGACGAAACAGTCATAAAAAATACTGAAATCGGGAAAAGACTGTCGCGCCTCACGCCAGAAAACAGCAACAAAGACAACCAAAAGCAAAACCCAGTTTGGATTCATCGACTACATCTTTGTAGTCACAGAACTGCTCTATTAAATTCATTGATCCCGCATTCGATGAGCACACTCTTCCGCAGACTCACGTCATTGCTGAGCAGCCAGCATCTCGATGCCAGTGCCAGCACGAACCTGGTGCTTGAACGTCTCTATTACGCGGATGGTCGTCACAACCCCAGCCATCCTCAGCATGGAAGTTTCCATGGGCTTTCTTTTCTTGGGTGAAGGGATCGGTAGCAATCGCTACGCCTCAGGGTGACCCCGCTGCAGAACACTGCCTGTAGCGATGGTACGGCCCTTGACAAGCACTGTCTGCAGCGGTCGAGAACGCTTCAAGCAGCACCTTCGCAAAGTGGGAAGCGGCGAGCACACCAGCAAAGGCTTGACTCGCGATGAAGCTGCCGATGCGTTGGCACTCATGCTCAAGCAAGAAGCCACGCCCGCGCAGATCGGAGCTTTCCTGATCGCTCATCGCATCCGCCGTCCTGAGCCTCAGGAGCTCACCGGCATGCTTGACACCTACAGAGCCATGGGCCCCGTTCTGCAGAGTCCTGCAGATCAGCGCATGCCGATGTGTTTCGGCATGCCGTTTGACGGTCGAACACGAACCTCACCGATCTACCCGCTGACCAGCCTGGTTTTGGTGGCCTGTGGTCAACCGGTTGTTTTGCAGGGCGGTGACCGCATGCCTATCAAATACGGCATTACAGCCCTCGATCTGTTCCGCCTGCTGGATCTCAATCTGGGTGGACTGACCCTGAGCAGTGTTCAGGAGGGATTCAACCAGCATGGTTTTGCGCTCATCCACCAGCCTGACCATTTCCGCATCGCTGAATCACTGATTGATTACCGGGAAGAGCTGGGAAAACGACCTCCCGTGGCCAGCCTTGAACTTCTGTGGACTGCACATCAGGGTGCTCACCTCCTGGTGAGTGGATTCGTGCACCCTCCAACCGAAAGTCGTGCCTGGGAAGCCCTCAGACTCGCCGGCGAAACCAACCTGCTCACCGTGAAAGGGCTCGAGGGTGGCACGGACCTTCCCATCGGCCGAGCCTGCATCACAGCCCGAGTGCGCAATGGTCAGGCTGAACGCTTGATCCTTCATCCCCGCGATCACGGCTGTCACGACGCAGATCGGGAATGGTCATCAGACAGTGCCTGGCAGAGCGAGGCCTTCGACGCGCTCAAGAACCGTGGACCGCTGAGTGATGCTCTGCGCTGGAATGCCGGTGCCTATCTCTGGATCGCCGGTCTGAGCGACACTCTTGACGCAGGGATTGAAAAAGCCACCACGGTGCTGGAAGAGGGCAGGGCCTTGGACCAGCTTGATCAGCTGCGCAGCTTGCAAAGAGCTTTGTGCATCCGGTAACGCTCGAACGGCACCCCGGCGATCGTGATGGTTTCCGGAGCAACCAGCCTCCAGCCACGCCGCTCGAACAAGGGGCGACTGAACTGACTGGCTTCGGTGCGCAGACAGGTCACACCATCCGCAATGGCATCGGCTTCAATCCTGTCCAGGAGAGCCTTTCCATGGCCCTGGCGAGCAGCGCGGCCTCGGCAGTAAAGAAGAGCAAGCCGATCGCGCGGATGACGAATGGCAAAAGCGGCATCCTCACCGCTGATCCAGCCGAAGCCCTCCTTCAGGGTCTGATCCAGCACACCCGGCAACCAGGCGAGTGCTGCCCAGGATGCCACCTGCTGTTCGGAATAGAGCTGGGGTGCCTGACTCTCGATGGCATCGGCATAGATCTCGCGGAGGAGAGCCGCATCCGCTGGAACGATCAAACGCAAGACCATGGCCACTGCCTATGGGAATGTGAGTCTCACCTGCTTAGCGGCTGCCTTGCAGCGACCTCGTATTCCCACCCTGCTCAGCGCATTTCTGACGCTGCTCAATGACCGACTGAGCGAAAGCATCGTCTTCCCACTGTTGCCGTTCCTGCTGGCCAGCTTCAACGCCGATGGACGCACGCTCGGTCTGCTCGCCGGCAGCTATGCACTGGCGCAGTTTGCAGCCACTCCCCTGATCGGCGCCCTCAGTGATCGCTTCGGCCGCCGGCCGGTCATCGCCACCTGCGTCGCTGGTTCCGTGCTGGGTCTAGGTCTGTTCGCGGTCACCGTGAGCATGGATTGGCCAAGGGGCGCCACCCTGCCGCTGGTGCTGCTGTTCGGTGCACGGCTGATCGATGGATTCAGTGGAGGAACCGCCGCCACCGCTGGCGCTGTCCTGGCAGACATCACACCGGAGGAACAACGGGCACGAGCCTTCGGCCTGATCGGGGTGGCCTTCGGCCTCGGTTTCATCATCGGACCATTCGTTGGAGGACAGCTGGCACGCATCAACGTCACGGTGCCGATCTGGGTCGCCACGGGATTCGCCATGGTGAACCTGCTGGTGGTGCTGGGTTTGTTGCCGGAGACCCATCCCCGCACAGCACGCCAGGCCATGCCACGCAAACGGGACCTCAACCCCTTCGCCCAGATCGCCAAAGTGATGGGCAACCCTGCTGTCGGTCGACTCTGTCTCAGCTTCTTCCTGTTCTTTCTGGCCTTCAACGGCTTCACTGCGATCCTCGTGCTGTATTTCAAACAGCGCTTCAACTGGGGACCGGAGCTCGCCACGACAGCCTTCCTGATCGTGGGCGTGGTGGCCACCGTGGTGCAGGGAGGCCTAATCGGTCCACTGGTGAAACGACTTGGAGAGTGGAAACTGACGCTGATCGGCCTGGGGTTGGTGATCGTTGGATGCCTGCTGATTCCCTCAACAGAGCCTGAACAGGCCCAGGCCGGTGTGTTCAGTTCAGTGGCAATCCTGGCAACGGGCACAGGCCTGGTGACCCCGAGCCTGCGCAGCCTTGTGTCACGCCGCCTTGACTCCGAAGGGCAGGGAACGGCACTGGGAAGTCTTCAGGCACTGCAGAGCCTGGGGAGTTTCCTGGGCCCACCCCTGGCCGGACTCAGCTACGACCTGTTGGGACAGATCAGTCCCTTCGTGGGGAGTGCCGGCCTACTCGTCATGGTGATGCTGCTGGTGGGAGGCAGTCCACTGCCATCGAGAACACAATGAGTGCACCAGCGGCGGAACATCGACTGGAGAGCACTTTTAGCCCCAGACGATTGCTACCTTTCGCGGGTCGGTTCTTGCTCTGCTGGTCACCCGATGAGTGACAAAGTTCTCTCCACCGACCTCTACATCAACCGGGAGCTCAGCTGGATCGCATTCAACGAGCGAGTGCTGGTTCAGGCACTGGATAAACGCACCCCACTGCTGGAGCAGGCCAAGTTCAGCGCCATCTTCAGCAACAACCTCGACGAATTTTTCATGGTGCGGGTGGCCTCCCTCAAGGCCCAGGTGGAAGCCGACATTGATAAGCGCAGTGAGGATGGCCGCACACCACTGGAACAGCTGAATGCCATACGGGAACACCTGACACCTTTGCTGGAACGACAGCAGCGGCACTACCGCAGTCAGCTGAGGTGTCAGCTCCACAACCATGGCGCCCATCTGCTCGATTACGAACAGCTGAACGAACGCCAGCGACTCTGGGTCGACAACTACTTCCGGACAGCAATCTTTCCGGTGCTGACCCCCCTGGCCGTGGATCCCGCTCATCCCTTTCCGTTCGTGAGCAACCTCAGCCTGAATGTGGCGGCTCTGATCGATGACCCTGAGACCGGCCAGCGTCTGCTCGCACGCGTGAAAGTGCCTCAGACGATCCTGCCCAGGTTCGTCGCCATCCCAACCGACCTGGCGGATGAACATTCAGAACCGGTTCACACCGCCGTTCCACTGGAGCAGGTTGTGGCCTTCAATCTCGACCTTCTGTTTCCTGGCATGAGCATCGAAGGGCACTACTTCTTCCGGGTCACCAGAGATGCGGATCTGGAACTGCGCGACCTGGAAGCCGACGATCTGATGATCGCCATTGAGCAGGGCCTGCGAAAGCGACGCATGGGTGGTGAGGTCGTGCGCCTCGAGGTCGCCGATGGAATGCCTCAGGACGTCGTCGAGATGCTGATGGATGGCATGTCCGTTGAGGAAGCTGATCTGTACAGGGTGAACGGTCCGCTTGGCCTCGACGATCTGTTCGGTCTGATGGGAATTCCATTGCCGGATCTCAAGAACGGTTCGCACTCGGGGCAGACACCCTCGGTGCTCTGTCGTGCCCAGCGCAACATGCTTGAAGACGGCTCCATCAAGGAGGAGGAGTTCGAGAGCATTTTCTCTGTGGTGCGACGCCGCGACGTTCTGCTGCATCACCCCTATGACCTCTTCTCGACGTCAGTGGAAGAATTCATCAACCAGGCCGCCGATGATCCACTGGTGATGGGGATCAAGATGACCCTATATCGCACCTCAAAGGATTCACCAATCATTGCCGCTTTGATCCGCGCTGCGGAAAACGGCAAGCAGGTGATGGCGCTGGTTGAACTCAAGGCACGCTTCGATGAAGACAACAATATTCAGTGGGCCAAACACCTGGAAAGCTCGGGCGTGCATGTCGTCTACGGGGTGCTGGGCCTGAAGACCCACACAAAAATCGTGCTGGTGGTGCGCAAGGAGAAGGAACGTCTCCGCAGTTACGTGCACATCGGTACTGGCAACTACAACTCGAAGACATCACGCCTTTACACCGACCTCGGCCTGCTTTCAGCCCGTCCAGAACTTGGTCAGGACCTCGTTGAGTTGTTCAATTACCTCACCGGCTTTTCCAAGCAGCAGGAATTCCGAAAATTGTTGGTTGCACCGGTGTCCCTGCGTAAAGGCATGGACCACCTGATTCGCCGCGAGATCGATCACGCCAAGAACGGTCGTGGCGGCCATATCCGGGCCAAGATGAATTCTCTGGTGGATCCAGACATCATCGCCCTGCTGTATACGGCCTCACAGGCAGGCGTGAAGATCGAACTGATTATCCGCGGGATGTGCTGCCTCTATCCAGGACGCGAAGGCGTGAGCGACAACATCAGTGTGGTGAGCATCATCGGTCGTTTTCTAGAACACTCACGCCTGTTCTGGTTCGCCAATGGCGGCGAACCAGAGGCGTACATCGGCAGTGCTGATTGGATGCCCAGGAATCTGGACCGACGTGTCGAAGCTGTAACTCCCATTGAAGAGCCTGCTCTACGCGAACAACTGGAACGTTTGCTGCAGATCTATCTCGATGACAACCGTGGCTCATTCGACATGCACAACGATGGATCCTTCAGTCAGCGCCATCCAGTCGGTGAGGAGCACAATTCTCAACTGAGCCTGATTGAAACCTGGAGAAAAGGATTGCCAGCGAAGAACTGAACGCTTGAAGCCCGTGTTCATCGATACAGCGAAATTGTACTTTTTGTTTTTATTTCAGATTCCATCAACGAGACTTAACACTACATCATTGATTCGTAAAAACTTTCGATTCAATCACCTCACTCTTTCGAGCGGGTGCTAAATTTTTCGCAAATCTAATTTCAGGAGGCCAGGGTGATGGGGATCCCTCTGGAATCTGAAGGAGTGACTCAAAAAGTTGCTTCTGCAGAGCCTGTGTTGCCGACCACAGGTCGTCGTGACAGCAGTGCACGTTCACGCACAACTTCCAATCGCTCTGCACGTCAAAGCGGGCGTCTGGCCACTGACTCAATCGGTTATTACCTGAGCAGCATTGGTCGAGTTCCACTGCTCACTGCAGCGGAAGAAATCGAGCTGGCTCACCACGTGCAGGCCATGAAGGAACTGCTCGATATCGCTGAGGAGGATCGCACTCCCCGGCAGAGACATCGCATCCGCATGGGCAAGCGAGCGCGCGACCGGATGATGGCAGCCAACCTCCGCCTGGTCGTGAGCGTTGCCAAGAAATATCAGAACCAGGGTCTGGAACTTCTGGATCTGGTTCAGGAAGGAGCGATCGGGCTGGAACGAGCCGTAGACAAATTCGACCCCGCCATGGGTTACAAGTTTTCGACGTATGCCTACTGGTGGATCCGCCAGGGCATGACCCGGGCGATCGACAACAGCGCACGCACCATTCGCCTGCCGATTCACATCAGCGAGAAGCTCTCCAAGATGCGCCGCATCACGCGTGAGCTGTCACACCGCTTCGGTCGCCAGCCGAATCGACTCGAGCTGGCGAACGCCATGGGAATCGAACCCCGCGATCTGGAAGATCTGATCTCCCAGAGCGCACCCTGCGCCTCTCTGGATGCCCATGCCCGTGGTGAGGAGGATCGCAGCACTCTTGGGGAGCTGATCCCAGACCCCAATGGCGCTGAGCCAATGGAGGGGATGGACCGCAGCATTCAGAAGGAGCACCTTGGCGGTTGGCTCGCTCAACTGAATGAGCGTGAGCAAAAAATCCTCAAATTGCGCTTCGGTCTTGATGGTGCCGAACCCCTGACACTTGCCGAGATCGGACGCCAGATCAATGTGTCACGGGAACGGGTCCGTCAGCTCGAAGCCAAGGCCATCCTGAAGCTACGGGTCATGACCAACCATCAGCAGGCAGCCTGAGTTTTTGCTCTCGTCCCTGCTGATCATCGGCGCATGGATGCTGCTGGTCATCTCAGCAGCTGTTGTCTGTCGCCGGAAATGGCCTGATCAACGGGAGCTCAGTCGCAAAATCGTGCACATCGGCACGGGTCCTGTCATCGTCCTGGCCTGGTGGCTTTCAGTTCCTGCATCGATTGCTGTGCCAGTGGCTCTCGCCATCACCCTGATCGCAGCGATCAATCAGCGCTTGCAACTGCTACCGGCTGTCGAGGATATCGATCGACACAGCTACGGAACCGTGGCGTATGGGTTGGCCATCAGTCTACTTCTCTTGATCTTCTGGCCCGACAAAGCCGCTGCTGTCTGCGCCGGAGTGCTGGTGATGGCGTTCGCCGATGGGATGGCGGGTCTGGTGGGACGTGGCGTGCAATCACCGAGCTGGCGCGTCTGGCAACAACGAAAATCAACGGCTGGAACGATCACGATGGGTCTCGTCAGCGCAGTGGTGCTGCTTCTGTTGGTGCTCATCAGTCAGAGCCCACTGCATCCCCTGCGTCTGATCGTCGTATGCGCTCTGGCCGTGGGCCTGGAACAGATGAGTCGCTGGGGAATCGACAATCTCAGCGTGCCGATGGCCGTGGGCCTGTGCTGGACCTGGATGACCACCTAACCAGCCAGCACCAGGTCATCGACAGGAAGACCATCAATGCACCAGGTGCTCGGAACGACGACTCAAGACACAGGAACGCCGGCTGCATGGGCGCCGGCAGTCTTCACGGATTCAGCCAGCTCAGCGAGCAATTCGGCCGTTGATTCAATACTGATGCAGGCATCGGTGACACTCTGTCCATACGTAAGTGAGGAGCGATCGGCACTGATCTTCTGATTGCCTTCAACCAGATGGCTTTCCAGCATCACACCCATGACGTGGGTCGATCCCTTCTGAACCTGATCAGCCACAGCCCTGAGAACGTCTCCCTGGCGGCGATAGTCCTTGTTGGAATTGGCATGACTGCAGTCCACCATCAAACGATCCGGCAGACCGGCCGCGGCCAGTTCCGCTGATGCTTCCTGAATCGCCTCCAGGTGATAGTTGCTGCCGCTGTTGCCCCCCCTCAACACCAGATGGCCATCCGGATTGCCGGTGGTGCTCACGATGGACGCATGCCCCTCGCAGTTGATCCCCAGAAAATGATGGGGACTGGAGGCTGACTGCATCGCATTGATGGCGATGGTGGCACTGCCGTCGGTGCCGTTCTTGTAGCCGACGGGCATGGAAAGACCCGAGGCCATTTCTCTGTGGGTCTGGCTTTCCGTGGTGCGGGCACCGATGGCAGTCCAGCTGATCAGATCGGCGATGTACTGCGGCACCACTGGATCCAGCAGTTCCGTCGCCGTGGGCATGCCATCCCTGGCGAGGTCCAGCAGCAGTGAACGCGCCAGTCGCAGACCGGTATTGATGTCATAGGAACCATCGAGGTGGGGATCGTTGATCAATCCTTTCCAGCCCACGGTCGTTCGAGGCTTCTCGAAATAAACCCGCATCACCACCTCCAGTTCCCCCGCATGACGGGCCCTCAGGGGAGCGAGTTGGCGGGCGTAATCAAGGGCCGCATCCACGTCATGAACGGAACAGGGGCCAACGATCACCAGCAAGCGATGGTCCTGACCCCGGAGAATGGCCTGAATGCGATTCCGGGCTGTGGAAACGGTTTCGGTGGCCCTGGAATCGGTCGGCAGATCCCCGTGCAGCAAGGCCGGAGAAACCAGTGGCCGGGTATCCACCACATGCAGATCGTGAGTGGTGGTCATGCCCCGAGCGATGAGTGAACTCAGGTTACGCAAGCTTCTTGAAGCCGCATCACGTCGACCCGGAACGGTGACGCAGGAGAATGGAGTGCGTTTGCCGTTCCTGCGCCGATTCCGATGCTGAGCACCTACCGCAAGAACGCCGCAGAGCGCCTGGCCCAGGGGATCCCAGCGCTGCCACTCGATGCCGGCCAGGCCAAAGCACTTACGGAGCTGCTGCAGGACCCGCCTGCCGGAGAAGAGCAGGAACTGCTGTTTTTACTAAGTGAACGGATTCCACCTGGGGTGGATGAAGCCGCCTACATCAAGGCAACCTGGCTGAGTGCTGTGGCGCAGGGCGAAGCAACCAGCCCACTGGTGTCACCTCTGGAGGCAATCCGCCTGCTGGGGACGATGGTCGGGGGCTACAACGTCGCCGCTCTGATTGAACTGCTTAAACACAGCAATGACGAACTGGCCGGATGCGCCGCTGAGGGCCTGAGCCGCACCCTGCTCGTTTACGACGCCTTCAACGAACTGATGGAGCTGGCGGCAGACAACCGCTTCGCCAAGCAGGTGGTGGACAGCTGGGCAGCAGCGGAATGGTTCACCTCCAAGCCCGAGCTGGCTGAATCCATCACCGTGACGGTGTTCAAGGTGGAAGGTGAAACCAACACCGATGATCTGTCCCCGGCAACCCATGCCACGACCCGTCCGGACATTCCCCTGCATGCACTGGCCATGCTGGAGACGCGTGACCCCGAAGGCCTTCAGACGATCACAACGCTGAAGCAGGGTGAGCATCCCGTCGTCTATGTGGGAGATGTGGTCGGCACGGGAAGCTCCCGCAAGAGCGCCATCAACTCGGTGCTCTGGCACACGGGTGAGGACATTCCGCATGTTCCGAACAAACGCGCCGGTGGGGTGATTCTGGGCGGAAAGATCGCCCCCATTTTCTTCAACACCGCGGAGGACTCGGGCGCGCTGCCGATCGAATGTGATGTGACCGGTCTGAACACCGGTGATGTCATCACCATCCGCCCCTATGAAGGGACGATCGAACGGGATGGGGAGGTGGTGAGCCGCTTCGACCTCAAGCCGGCCACGATCAGTGATGAGGTGCGCGCCGGTGGCCGCATTCCGCTGATGATCGGTCGAGCCCTCACCGACAAGGTGCGCGCCAAGCTCGGTTTGCCGCCCTCCGAGCTGTTTATCCGCCCGAGTGCTCCCGAGGACACCGGCAAGGGATTCACCCTGGCTCAGAAGATGGTTGGCAAAGCCTGCGGCCTGAAAGGTGTGCGCCCCGGCACCAGTTGCGAGCCGCTGATGACCACCGTTGGCTCCCAGGACACGACCGGGCCGATGACCCGCGACGAAATGAAGGAGCTGGCCTGCCTGGGCTTCTCCTCCGACCTGGTGATGCAGAGCTTCTGCCACACCGCCGCCTATCCCAAGCCTGTGGATCTTCAGACCCAGAAGGACCTACCCGATTTCTTTGCGCAGCGCGGCGGGGTCGCTCTGCGACCCGGCGATGGAATCATCCACAGCTGGCTGAATCGCATGCTGCTGCCCGACACCGTGGGCACAGGCGGTGACAGCCACACCCGTTTTCCACTGGGCATCTCCTTCCCTGCCGGATCCGGCCTCGTGGCCTTCGCCGCCGCCATTGGCGCCATGCCTCTGGACATGCCCGAATCCGTTCTGGTCAGGTTCAGCGGCTCCCTGCAGCCAGGTGTGACCCTGCGTGATGTGGTGAACGCCATCCCCTGGGTCGCGATTCAACGAGGCCTGCTGACCGTCGAGAAAGCCAACAAGAAGAACCTGTTCAATGGTCGGATCATGGAGATCGAGGGTCTGCCTGATCTGAAGCTTGAACAGGCCTTTGAACTGACCGACGCCAGCGCCGAGCGCTCCTGTGCCGGCTGCACGATCAAGCTCTCCGAAGCAACGGTGAGCGAATACCTGCGCAGCAACGTGGCCCTGCTCAAAAACATGATCGCTCGCGGCTATAGCGATGCACGCACCCTGGCCCGCCGGATCAAGGAGATGGAGGCATGGCTGTCCAATCCGAAACTGCTCACGGCTGATGCCGATGCGGAGTATGCCGAAGTGCTGGAGATCAACCTCGACGAACTCACCGAACCCGTGGTGGCCTGTCCGAATGATCCCGACAATGTGAAGCTGCTCAGCGAGGTGGCAGGAGATCCGGTGCAGGAGGTGTTCATCGGCTCCTGCATGACCAACATCGGCCATTACCGCGCCGCAGCCAAGGTGCTCGAAGGAGCCGGTGAAAACAAGGCCCGCCTCTGGGTCTGCCCCCCCACCCGCATGGATGAGGAGACCCTCAAGGCTGAGGGTTACTACGCCACCTTCGAAGCAGCCGGTTCACGCATGGAAATGCCGGGCTGCTCCCTGTGCATGGGCAACCAGGCCAGGGTCGAGGACAACACCACCGTGTTCTCCACCAGCACCCGTAACTTCAACAATCGTCTTGGCAAAGGGGCCCAGGTGTACCTCGGCAGTGCTGAACTGGCAGCGGTCTGTGCCCAGCTGGGCCGAATCCCCACAGCCGACGAATACCGCAGCGTCGCCTCCGAGAAGATCGATCCTCTCTCCGACGAGCTCTACCGCTATCTGAACTTTGACCAGATCAGTGGTTTCGAGGACCAGGGTCGGGTTGTGAGTGCAGATGAGGAGGCCCAGGTGCTCGCCGGGGCCTGATCCCGGCCTGGCAATGACATGGTCGTTCTGAGTGAACTGAAACAACGCCGCCACCAGCTTGGCTCCAGCCGCAGCATCCGACGGCTGCTGGAACGACGCTGGTGGGTTGTGGTGCTGGCCCTGATGCTCACCGGTCTGGGCGCTGCCCTGACCGGTGTTCTGTTTAAAGCCGGAATCAAGATCCTGGGTGGCTGGCGACTGGAACTGCTGGCGGATCTGCCGGCCTGGGCCGTTCTGCCAGGACTCGGAGCTCTGGGCGGTCTGATCTCAGGCCTGATGGTGGCCTACCTGGCGCCAGCCGCTGGCGGCTCAGGCATCACCCACATCATGGGCTTCCTGAAACACCGGGCGGTGCCGATGGGGCTTCAGGTGGGCCTGGTGAAACTGGTGGCCGGAATCGTGGCCATCGGCAGCGGCTTCCCACTTGGCCCGGAAGGACCTGCGGTTCAGATGGGCGGCTCCGTGGCATGGCAGATGGCGCGCTGGTTGAAAGCACCCGTGGCCTTTCGC
This sequence comes from Synechococcus sp., assembly GCA_047286285.1. Taxonomy (GTDB): domain Bacteria; phylum Cyanobacteriota; class Cyanobacteriia; order PCC-6307; family Cyanobiaceae; genus Synechococcus_C. Next base: position 59,041 of record JBJBBP010000002.1, read on the forward strand.
CGCCTGATCGTGGCCGCCGGCGGTGGAGCGGGTATCGCAGCCGTGTTCAGTGCCCCCATCGGAGGCTTCGTCTACGCCGTCGAGGAATTGCTGCACTCCGCCAGACCGGTGGTGTTGCTGCTGGTGATTGTCACCACCTTCTGGGCTGATGCCTGGGCAGACGTTCTGGGTCTGGCAGGCCTCAATTCCAGTGGAGGGGGGCTCGATGCCACGCAGGGATTCCAGCTGGAACGGGAATACACCCCGCTGGTGAACTTCCTGCCGATCGATCTGGGCTATCTGATCGGGCTTGGCGTCGTGGTTGGGGTGCTGGCGGAGCTCTACTGCCGCTATGTGCTCGCCATGCAACGCAAGGGCAATGCCTGGTTCGGCGATCACCTGGTGCTGCGCATGGTGATCAGTGGTGGCGTGCTGGGCGGCGTGTACGCCTTTCTGCCTGAGGATTTTCACAACCTGGAAGGGCTGCAGCACCTGATCGCTGATGGCAAGGCCGATATCCCCATGGCGCTCGGCACCTTCACCGTGCTGTTCTTCAGCACCGGACTGGCTGCTGCGTCGGGAGCTCCAGGAGGTTTGTTCTACCCAATGCTCACCCTGGGAGGCGCCATCGGTCTGGCCTGCGGGATCTGGGTGGAAGCGCTCACCGGACACGTGCCGAGCACCTATGTCTTCGCCGGAATGGGTGCCTTCGTGGCCAGCTGTTCACGCACCCCGATCACGGCCATGTTTCTGGCTTTTGCGCTCACCAAGGATCTGCTGATCCTCAAACCGATCCTCGTGGCCTGCCTGGCCAGCTTCCTGGTGGCACGTCTGTTTGATGACCGCTCGATCTATGAGCGCCAGCTGGGCATGGAGCTTCTGGAAGAGGATCACCTGGAAGCCCGCAGAGAACGACGGGGTGGGATTCACCACGCTTGGGAGGGATCGATTCGGCGCAGGAAATTCGACCCTCCCAAACCACCAACACCTCCGAAAGACAAAACCAAAAAACCTGATCCCTAGCTGTTCCCTTCATTCCATTCCTGAAACTGACAACTTCCACCAATCGGTCGTCTGGTGCCCAGGGATGAGCAGTTCCTTCCTGCGCTGGGCGACACCATTGATGGCATCAGCTGGAGCATCTGAATCATTGATCCTTCAGGATGAAGATGTGAAGCTCAGGTCCTCCTGAAACAGGAAACGCTGCTGTTTGATCCGGCTGTGCCGGAAACAGGTGCTCTGCGCGCAGTGATGGCGTTTCCCAGCACCTACACAGTGGGGATCACCAGCCTGGGCTATCAGATCGTGTGGGCCACCCTGGCCATGCGCGCCGATCTGGATGTGCGGCGTCTGTTCACCGATCAAAGCGACCCTCCCCACAGACAGTGCGATCTGTTCGGCCTTTCCCTCAGCTGGGAACTGGATGGTCCGGTGTTGCTGGATCTGCTGGAACAGCAACGGATACCGATCTGGAGCGAACAACGCTCGGATCAGGATCCAATCGTGTTCGGTGGCGGTCCGGTGCTGACTGCAAACCCGGAACCTCTGGCTCCCTTTTTCGATGTGATTCTTCTGGGAGACGGCGAAGAACTGCTGCCCAGCTTCATCGACACGCTGCAGGAGGTCCGCTCTGAAACACGATCCGTGCGACTGCGGCGCCTGGCGAAGGTGCCTGGGATTTATGTGCCATCGCTGTACGCCCCCCGCTACGGCAATGACGGCAATCTGAGAAGCATCGAACCGATTGAGACGGATCTGCCAGCAACCATCAGCAAGCAGACCTGGCGTGGCAACAGCCTCAGCCACTCCACAGTGATCACGCCGGAATCCGCCTGGCCCGACATCCACATGGTGGAGGTGGTGCGCAGCTGCCCGGAGCTGTGCCGCTTCTGTCTCGCCAGTTATCTCACCCTTCCCTTCCGCACGCCCTCTCTTGACGACGGCCTGATCCCGGCCGTCGAGAAAGGTCTCTCCGCAACGCGCAGGCTGGGGCTGCTCGGTGCATCCGTGACACAGCATCCACAGTTCGCGGATCTGCTCAGCTGGCTCAGCCAGGACCGCTTCGATGACGTGCGTGTGAGCGTGAGTTCGGTGCGGGCAGCCACCGTGACGACCGAGCTTGCAAGCGGACTGGCCCGGCGCGGCAGTAAATCACTGACGATCGCCATCGAAAGCGGCAGCGAACGCATGCGCCAGGTGGTGAACAAAAAACTGAGCAACGAGGAGATCAGCGCCGCTGCGCGTCATGCCAAAGATGGGGGACTGCGTGGTCTGAAGCTCTACGGAATGGTGGGGCTCCCCAGTGAAGAGGAGGAGGATGTGGAAACAACCGCTGATCTCCTGCTTCAGCTGAAGAAAGCGACTTCTGGACTGCGCTACACGCTGGGAGTCAGCACGTTCGTCCCCAAGGCACAGACCCCCTTCCAATGGCAAGGCGTGAGACCTGAAGCCGACAAACGCCTTAAACGTCTGGCCAAACGACTGAAACCGAAAGGGATTGATCTGCGACCCGAGAGTTACGGCTGGAGTGTGATCCAGGCCCTGCTCTCTCGCAGTGACCGCCGGTTGGCGCCAGTCATCGCCGCGGTGAGGGGATCACAGGAAAGCCTTGGAGGCTGGAAAAAGGCCTACCGCAGCAGCCGAGCCGGCGAACTGCCCGGGGCCAGAAGCGGTGGTGTGGATCTGCCTTTGCCGCCCCCCTGGGAACAGGTCGTTCACGAAAACTGGCCTGAGACAGTCGTGCTCCCCTGGGACCACCTGCACGGCCCACTGGGAAGAAAGACCTTGCTCAAGCACCAGGGGCAGGCACTGGCTGAGGCCGCTCCGACAGCTCAGGACTGAAGGACGCTCGCAGACCTGCAAGCAGAATCCAGCCGGCGATGTTGAGACGGCTGTCGAAAAAAGGCAGATCCGTTCCGTGCAGAAGCACCAGCACGAACATCGCTGTCCACCAGGCCCGATCAAACAACCCGGAACAACCTCGGCGCAGGCTGATCACCAGAAGTGAAAGAACCAAACCCACCACAAGCAGAGCCACGGGCAGACCATGACTGATGGCCAGCTCCAGCGGCAGATTGTGGGCATGACCATGCCACTTGCCTGTGCGCAGGGGGTAAATCACAGAAAACGCCGCAGCTCCCCAGCCCAGCCACGGACGTTCACCAATCAATTGCAGCGCAACATTCCATTGGCTGATGCGCGTGGAAGCCAGCACCCTTTCTCCGGCGTACTGACTGTCACTGAGCCGAGCCCAGAGGGGCTCAGGCACCAGTGTCCGAGCAGGATCCTGAAGTAGAAGCGGCACACCGGGAAGCACGGACAGCAACACAGGCAACAGCGCCAGAACCAGCAGAGGAATCAACCAGGGCCAGCTGGGTGGACCCAGAACCAGCGGCACCACCAGCACCAGTGAACCCCAGCCATTGCGGGACTCCGTGAGCACCAACGCCACCACCAACAACACGGCCAGGGTCAGGACCACCACACGACGCCAGCGGTTCAATCCCTGCTGCACGAGGGATGCCAGGGTCAGTGGCCAGACCAGAGCCAACCAGGCGGACGCGATGTTGGCGTAATCGAACAGACCCGAAAGACGCCCTTCAGGACGGCCTCCTGGTGCCATGAACCACACGATCAATCCTCCCAGCAGCTGCCAGGGTCCCTGCCATCCCCACCAGAGCTGGCCAAGACCGGTCACCACCACAGGAACACTTCCTGCCACCAACCAGAGGGCGCTGCGCCGACGGGCCTGGGGACTGCTCACATATGGCTGAAATCCCCAGAATCCCCAGAAGAAAGGAATCCAGTTACCCAGCCCCACCCAGGCGAGTCCGCTGTTGTCAGCCTGAAAGCAACCGAGAATCATCAGGCCCGCAGCCACCAGCAGCGGAACATTCCAGGGATCGCGCCAATAAGGACACTCACGCCTGGCACTGCCGAACAACAGAGCTGGAAACAGCAGCAGACTGCCAAGCAGAGCCGACGAAGGCAGCAGAAACAGGCCCAGCTGAAAGCAGCGCCAACCTGGTGACGACGCCATGGAGGGTCGGCCCTGGTCAAGCCAGGTCATCATGCGAACACTGCCGTACGACCGCGATAGACCATCACCTGACGGCGAAGATGCAGGCGCAGAGCCCGTGCCAGAGCAAGTCGCTCGGTGTCACGACCCTTGCGGATCAGGTCCTGCACCTCATCGCGATGGCTCACGTGGGCGATCGTCTGCTCGATGATCGGGCCGTCATCGAGTTCCTCAGTGACGTAGTGAGATGTCGCACCAATCAGTTTCACGCCCCGTTCCCAGGCACGGTGATAGGGCTGTGCGCCCTTGAAGGCAGGCAGAAATGAGTGGTGGATGTTGATCACATTGGGAAACTGCTCGAGAAAGGCACCGCTGAGCACTTGCATGTACTTCGCCAGCACCGCCAGCTCCACCCGATGCTCGATCAGCAGCTCAAGAATGGTCTGCTCTGCCTCAGCCTTGGTTTCGCGGGTGACGGGCACATGCACGAAAGGGACCCCGAACTGCTGACAGCAGCTCTCCAGATCAGGGTGGTTGGCAATCACCAGGGGAACCTGCATCGGCAGCTCACCGCTGCGGGCGCGCCAGAGCAGATCAAGCAGGCAGTGATTCTGCTTGCTCACCAGAATCGCCACGCGGGGTTGCTCGTCTGAGAAGTGCAGCTGAGCTTCGCCACCGAGCCGCTCTGCCAGCGACTCCACAGCGGGTGCGATCGCCTCACGAGGCAGACCGAACCCTTCGAGATCCCACTCAATCCTGCTGAGAAAGAGACCGGCACCGGAATCAGTGTGATGGTCCGCGTGGCGAATGTTGCCCCCGTTGGCTGCCACCCATCCGGCAAGCTCACTGACGAGAGCCGGACGATCGGGGCAGATCAACTGCAGGATGACCGAAGCGGATGACAAGGATCCCAGAGAGATGAAAACGTTGATTCTGCGCCCGGAGGGTTCCCCGCGTCTCAGCGAAGATGCAGATTCAGATCCCTGGAGGTGGCCTGTCGGATGCGGGCACGGATGGTTGGCAATCCGAGACGCTCATGGGCGGCCACCCGATGACAGCCGTTGAATCCCCAGAGCTGACCATCCACTTCAAGAAGATCGATCGGTTCGCGCAATCCTTCCTCGCGAATGGAGGCCATCAGGGCCTCCACCTTGTGCTCATCGAGAAATCGCTGCAGAGGTCTGCGAACAGAAGCCAACGGCACCGTGTCCACCCGCATGGACGTTCCCGTTATGACGATGGGTTAACCAACCTTAGATGGCAGTTAAAGTCGCGACGATTCATGTGAACTCCGATGCTGAGCGCCCTGCGCCGCGTGGCCGCCTTCTGCCTCTGCCTCGCCCTGTGTTTCGGCCTCGCTGCTTGTGACGGCAGCGCCAATGCCAAGCCTGCCACCATCAGCCCTGATGACATGGCCGTCATCCGCCGGCAGGTGGAAGGGTTCACTGCTGCCAGAGATCGACTGCCCGAGCTTGCCAATCTGGTCAGTGAACAGGACTGGACATTCACTCGCAACCTGATCCACGGCCCCATGCAGGAGGTCGGCCGCGAGATGCTCTACATCAATCAAAGGCTGCTTCCCCAGGACCGAGCAGAAGCCAACAAACTGGCCACAGCCCTCAAGGATGCTCTGGCCGATCTCGATGAAGCCGCTCGCCTCCAGGACGACGGCAAGCTTCAGAAGTACTACGAGGATGTGGTGGCAGGCTTCACCAACTACTCCGAAGTGATCCCTGAACAGGCCCTGAGCTGAGCGCCTCCATCGCCGTCATTGGTGCCGGTGTCACCGGCACCGGCACCGCCTGGCAGCTTTCCGGACAAGGGCACAGCCTTCTGCTCATCGATCCCCTGCTGGAGACTCCGATCCCTGAAAGACCAGAGGATCGATCCCTTAATGGCAGCACTGCATCCCTCGGCGTGCTCATAGGTCATGCCTTCCGTCGTTCAAGCGGCCGGGCATGGAGACTGCGCCAACGCAGCATGGCGCTGTGGCCAGCGTGGGTTGAACAACTGAATGGTCCGGGATCCCCACTGCATCTGGAGACTCCGCTGATTCAGCTCGCTGGCAGCCCCGAAGAAGCGCAGCGGATGAAACAGCTCGCGGCGGCTCGACCGCAGTCAGGTCTTCGGTTCATCGCTAACCACCTGCTCCAGGACTCTGAGCCGGTCTGGCCACAAGTCGGCCACGGAGCCATGCTCTCGGAACACGATGGAAGGATCGACCCTCTTCAGCTGTTGAAGGCTCTGCGTCGAGGCCTGAATGAACGCAACGTCGCCTTACGGGCGACAGGCGTCGTGGAACTGCAGCGCCTGAGCAGCAGCAGCAGCCGCTGGCGCATCATCACCGCCGACGGAGAGAATGAAGACGTCGATCTGGTGGTGATCTGCTCTGCTTTGGGCTGCACCGAACTGCTGCAGAGCCTCGGACATCAACGCCCCATGGATGCCGTGCTTGGACAGGTGCTTGAACTTCAGTTGAACGAGCCACCCGAGCGGTGGACAGCTTGGCCGGCTGTGCTCACCTGCGGAGGCATCAATCTGATTCCCCATGGAACAGACCGCCTGTGGATCGGAGCCACGCTGGAGCCAGGAACGACAGCGGATCAGGCCGCCACAAAGACCATGAAACGGCTCAACGACCTGGCGCCGGCATGGCTGAACGACGCCCGAGTGATCGGCCAATGGCATGGATTGCGGGCGCGACCCCGCGAGAGACCGGCACCCTTGCTGGAAGAGCTCGAAGCAGGCCTGCTACTGGCATCAGGGCACTATCGCAATGGCGTCTTGCTGACACCTGCAACCGCTGAATGGGTTGGCCAACACGTTGTTAAAGAAACGATAACCAGCTCTTAAATCGGGTCTCCTCGCATTGCAATAAGTTCAATCTGAGTGTTCTTCACTCTCCATCGATTTTTTTAGAAGAGTTCATGCAACGCTCTTTTCTCACGAGAACGCTGACTGTCATGTCGGGTGTGGCCGCAGGGCTCAGCCTGGCTGCTTGCTCCACAAGTGGTGGTAGTGATGAAAAAGTCCAGGGCAAGCTCTCCGCAGCAGGGGCTTCCTTCCCTGCAGCCATTTACCAGCGATGGTTTCAGGGGCTTTCATCCCAGGGTGTGAATGTCAACTACCAGTCGGTGGGTTCGGGTGCCGGTGTGCGTCAATTCACCGCAGAAACGGTCGATTTCGGCGCCTCCGACAAACCAATGAAGCCAGAGGCCATTGCCAAGGTCAGTCGCGGTGTGGTGCAGATCCCTATGACCGCTGGAGCGATCGCCGTGGCTTACAACAACCCAGGCTGCGAGCTGTCACTCACCCAAAAACAACTGGCTGGGATTTTCCTCGGGCAGATCAAGAATTACAGCGAACTCGGTTGTGCTGACAAGGCAATCAATGTGGTTCATCGTTCCGATGGCTCCGGCACCACCTACAACTTCACGAAACATCTGGAAGCCATTAGCCCTGAATGGAAAAAGGATGTTGGTGCAGACAAGTCGGTCAAATGGCCCACCGGTGTTGGAGCCAAAGGCAATGAGGGTGTCTCCGCCCAGCTGAATCAAATCGCTGGAGGCCTCGGTTATGTGGAATTGGCCTATGTGAAGGGTGATCTGCAGGCCGCAGCAGTGCAAAACGCTTCGGGTGAACAGGTGAAGCCCACCAACGCCACAGCGAGCGAAGCGCTGGCATCCATTGACCTCGGTCCCGATCTGATCGGCGGCAATCCCAACCCCGAAGGTGGTTACCCGATCGTCACTTTCACCTGGGTGCTCGCCTACGCGACCGACAACGGTGACAAAACACCGCTGCTGAAGACAACCTTTAACTACATGCTCTCCGAGGAGGCCCAGTCGAAAGCTCCGGACCTGGGCTATGTGTCGCTTCCCGCTGAAGTGATCAGCAAAGCCAAAGCTGCGGCCGATTCCATCAACTGAACGATCGCACCCTCTGGATCAACTGCGTCTCGACCAACTCGCGAATCAAAAGGGAGCGGATGCTCCCTTTTTTGTGCAATAAAAAACCCCGTCTGTGATCAGACGGGGAACGCTGAGAGTGGATTCAAACCAGGAATGATCTGATCACTTCGATTCGGTGAACTCGGCGTCAATCACGTCATCACCGGAATCACCGGATCCCGATGCACCACCTGCACTGGCTCCAGGGTCGCCGCCTGGAGCAGCACCAGCTTCTGCGCCGGCCTGCTGGTAAACGGAAGCTCCAACGGTGTAGAGCTCCTGCTGAAGTTCCTCGAGCAGGGTCTTCATCGCGTCGTAATCCTCCTTCTCAGTGGCCTCCTTGAGCTTGGTGCGCTTCTCCTCCACCTTGGCCTTGGCATCTGCCTCAACCTTGTCGCCAAGCTCCTCCATCTGCTTCTCAGCCTGATAAACGAGGGTTTCAGCCTGGTTCTTGAGATCGATGCGCTCGCGCTTCTCCTTATCAGCGCTGGCATTGGCCTCGGCATCCTTGACCATGGTTTCCACCTCGGAGTCGCTGAGGGTGGAGGCTCCGGTGATCGAGATGGATTGCTCCTTGCCGCTGCCCTTGTCCTTGGCGGTGACGCTGAGAATGCCGTTGGCATCGATGTCGAAGGTCACTTCGATCTGAGGCACGCCACGGGGAGCCGCGGGAATGCCATCCAGACGGAAGGTTCCCAGGCTCTTGTTGTCGGAAGCCATCTCGCGCTCACCCTGGAGCACGTGAATCTCCACGTTGGTCTGGCCATCCACAGCGGTGGAATAGGTCTCAGACTTCTTGGTGGGCACCGTGGTGTTGCGGGTGATCATCTTGGTCATCACACCGCCAAGGGTCTCCACGCCAAGTGAGAGAGGCGTGACGTCCAGCAACAGGATGTCCTTGACTTCACCGGCGAGCACACCGCCCTGGATGGCAGCACCCACGGCCACCACTTCATCGGGATTCACAGTCTGATTGGGATCCTTACCGGTCACTCGCTTGACCAGCTCAAGCACTGCCGGAATCCGCGTGGATCCGCCCACCATCACGATCTCGTCGAGCTCACCGGAAGAGAGCTTGGCGTCCTTGAGCGACTGCTCAACAGGAACGCGGCAGCGATCAATCAACTTGGAGGCCAGCTCCTCAAACTTGCCGCGGGTGAGGGTGAGGTCGAGATGCTTCGGGCCTTCAGGGGTTGCCGTGATGAACGGCAGATTGATCTCGCTCTGAGTGGCACTGGAGAGTTCAATCTTGGCTTTTTCAGCCGCCTCGGTCAGACGCTGGAGGGCCTGCTTGTCCTGACGCAGATCAATGCCTTCGTTTGATTTGAAGGTGTCGGCCAGGTGATCGACAATCACCTTGTCAAAGTCATCACCCCCGAGGTGGGTGTCACCGGAGGTCGACAGCACTTCAAAGACACCGTCGCCGACCTCAAGAACCGACACGTCGAAGGTTCCACCACCGAGATCAAACACCAGAATCCGCTCATTGCTCTTCTTGTCGAGCCCGTAAGCCAGCGCAGCCGCGGTCGGCTCATTAATGATGCGCAGCACCTCAAGGCCGGCAATCTTGCCGGCATCCTTCGTGGCCTGACGCTGTGAATCGTTGAAGTAAGCGGGAACGGTGATCACGGCCTGAGTGACCGATTCGCCTAGGTACTTGCCGGCATCCTCTGCCAACTTGCGCAGCACCTGTGCGGACACCTCTTCAGGAGCGAACTGCTTCTCGAGAACAGGGCATTTCACCTTCACGTTGGAGCCGGCCTTCTCCACCGAGTAACTGACTTCCTTCGACTCCTCATTCACCTCATCGACCCGGCGACCGATGAAACGCTTCACTGAATAGAAGGTGTTGTCGGGGTTCATGACCGCCTGACGCTTGGCGATCTGCCCCACCAGTTGATCCTGGTTCTTGGTGTAAGCCACGACCGACGGCGTGGTGCGGAAGCCCTCGGCATTGGCGATCACGGTGGGCTTGCCGCCCTCCATCACCGACACACAACTGTTGGTGGTTCCGAGATCGATGCCGACAACCTTGCCCATCCGTGCCTCCTTGCTTCGTGTAATGACTGATTAGATCCTTTGCATCTTCGGCAGAGGCAATGCCTCCAGGCGAGGTGTGGTTCCCGAACAGGGGGATGAGGCAGCAGGCTGGGGAGCAGGATCGCGCGACTGCGAATGATCAGCGGAACCACGGGACTGATCGGATTACTGGGGCAACCGGTGAGCCATTCCCTGTCACCGGTGATGCACAACGCCGCGCTGAAAGCGATGGATCTCGACTGGCGTTACCTGGCGTTGCCCTGCGACGCTGGGGATCTTGAGGCGGTGCTCAACGGACTGCAGGCGGTGGGCTGCCATGGGCTGAACGTGACCATCCCGCACAAGCAAGCGGTTGCAGGTCTCTGCCGGGAGCTGAGCCCACTGGCCAAGCGACTGGGTGCCGTGAACACGCTCACGCCTCTCAGAGAAGGAGGCTGGCATGGCCATAACACCGATGCTGAAGGGTTTCTGGCACCGCTAGAGGCACAGGCAGAACAGTGGCAAGACGCCGAAGCCGTTGTACTGGGCTGCGGCGGCAGTGCCCGAGCCGTGGTGGCCGGGCTTCAGCAGCTCCCTCTGGCGGCGATCCATGTCGCCGGGAGACGCCCTGATGCACTGGAAACTTTCCTGAAAGACCTGAAGACAGATCAGAACAGTGGAAGCGTGCCGCTGATCGCCATGGCCCTCGAACCCGAAGCACTCAGCAGAGTCTTGAAGACATCGAAACTGGTGGTGAACACCACTCCGGTGGGCATGCAGGGTCATGGGGATGACGAGGCCATGCCGCTCGGCCGCGATCTCTGGACAGCTGTTGATGCATCCACGACGCTTTATGACCTGATTTACACACCACGACCGACTCCCTGGCTTGCATTGGGACAACAACGGGGATGCCGGACCATCGATGGCCTGGAAATGCTTGTTCAGCAGGGAGCTGCCTCGCTGCGGCGATGGTCGGGCCGCGCGGATGTTCCCGTTGGACTGATGCGGGAGGGCGCCCTTCGCAGCCTGGATTCGAATCAGGCTCAGCCTGAACAATCTTCGAGCTGAATTCACGCCCTACGCTCAGGCCATTCTCGAGACTGCGATGCCGATACCCGTCTGGCAACGGTTCCTGGGTCTGCTGGTGTACGTGTTGCCCTGGAGCGATGCCATCCCATTTGCAAGCCATCTGATGGGTCAGTTTCCCTGGATGCAATGGCTCACCCTGCCCGCATTGCCTCTCGTGTTGCTGGAACGGGGCATCCCCTTTGGAAATCTGCTGGTGTTCTTCCTGCTGTTTCTGGCGGTGGTGCGCAATCCGAATGTGCCTTACTTCCTGCGCTTCAACACGCTCCAGGCCCTGCTGGTGGACATCATCGTGGTGCTTCTGGGCTATGCCTTCGCCATCCTGCTGCAGCCGCTCAGCAGCGGTCTGATGCTGCGCACACTCTCCAGCACGGTGGTGGTTGCGGTTCTGGCTGTCGTGATCTTCGCTCTGATCGAATGCGTGCGCGGCAGAGAACCCGACCTGCCTGGTCTGAGCCAGGCTGTGCGCATGCAGCTCTACTGAACCTGTCAACCCCAAGGAGATAGGCTGTTGCATCCGTCGCTCACCCGTTGAGCCTTCAGTCCCTGTCGGATCTGTCTTCATGACCCAGCAGCCTTATTACGAGACCATGTACATCCTTCGTCCGGACATTCCGGAAGAAGAGGTTGAGTCTCACCTGACCAAGTACCGCGACATCCTGGTCGAAACCGGTGCTGATGTGCTGGACAATCAGATGCGCGGCAAGCGTCGCCTTGCCTATCCGATCGCCAAACACAAGGAAGGCATCTACGTCCAGCTGAGCCACAACGGTGATGGTCAGCAGGTGGCTGTTCTGGAGAAAGCGATGCGTCTCAGTGAGGACGTGATCCGCTATCTCACCGTGAAGCAGGACGGACCTCTTCCCGCTCCCCGTGTGGTTCCGGGCAGTGAGCCTGCAGCCCAGCCCGAAACAGCCGAAACCCCTGCCTGATCTGAAGGCATTGTTGAACTGCTGGCCGGGCGATAGCGTTCGGTCATGCAGCCTCTGGACGCCGGCCATCAGGCACCATTGCCCCTCTGGAACGCACCTCCAGAGGAACTTCTTGCTGACAATTCAGGACAGGAGCTTGAGAACGATGCTCTGCGCGCGCGCATCGATGAGCTCGAGCGAATCGTGGAGGATTACGAATCCCTGCTGAGCGAACTTCCCGAGCTGTTTGAGCGCAAGTTTCAGCAACGGCTTGACCCTCTGATGGAGCGCTACCGCCTTCTGGCGAGAGCTCAGCAGATGCTGGGAGAGCCAGCGCTTCCTCTGATCGAGGAACCTGCAAACCCACTGAAAGACGCGGCCATTCCCTTTCTGGAACGCTGGCGCAACAACCGAGAAGCATCTCAGCGGCGTTCCGATCGAAACGCCGCCTGATTCAGGTCCTGACGTCCCGATCGCTCAGCGACGGTGGGCTGCCGACCAGAGTCTGGTGGGAAGCCCCCAGACGTAGATGAATCCCTCAGCCGCGCGGTGGTCGAATTGATCCTCGCTGCCATAGGAAGCCATCTCAGGCACATAAAGGCTGCTGTCACTGGAGCTGCGGCCGGTGACAATGACGTTGCCCTTGTGCAGACGCAGACGGACTATGCCGTTCACATGGGTCTGGGTGCGATCCATGAATCCATCGAGCGCTTCCTTGAGCGGTCCGAACCAGAGGCCCTGGTAGACCAGATCAGCCCACTGCATCTCCAACTGCCGCTTGGTGCGGAGCACATCGGCTGCCAGGGTCAGGCTCTCCAGTTCCTGATGGGCCTGAATCAGCAGCAACAAGCCGGGGGTTTCATAGATCTCACGACTCTTGATCCCCACCACCCGGTTCTCGATCATGTCGAGCCTGCCGATGCCATGCATCCCTGCCAGACGATTGGCTTCACGGATCAGCTCAACGGGTGCCAGCCGCACGCCGTCAATGCTGACCGGATTACCAGCCTCGAAGCCAATCTCAATCTCCTGCGCCTGCGACGGTGCCGCATCAACGGACACGCTCATGGCAAACACTTCTTCCGGAGGCGCAACCATCGGATCCTCGAGGGGACCCGCCTCAACGCTGCGGCCCAGCAGATTGAGGTCGATTGAATAGGGAGACTTCTTGCTCACGGGAGCGGGGATCCCGCAACGCTCGCCATAAGCGATCGTTTCCTCACGGCTCATTCCCCATTCACGGGCAGGTGTGAGCACGTTCAGATCGGGAGCCAGGGCAGCAATCGCCACGTCGAAGCGCACCTGATCGTTGCCCTTGCCGGTGCAGCCATGGGCCACGGCATCGGCTCCGACCTCCCGCGCCACCTCCACAAGGCGTCTGGCAATCAACGGACGTGCCAGTGCTGTAGACAGCGGATAACGGCCCTCGTACAGAGCATTGGCGCGGATCGCAGGAAACGCGAATTCCTCAATGAAAGGCTGGATCAGGTCACCGACCAACGATTGACTTGCCCCGGCTTCCAGTGCTTTGAGGCGAATCGGCTCCAGCTCATCGCCCTGGCCGAGGTCGGCAGCAAAGGTGATCACCTCGTCCACCCCCCACTCCTGCTTGAGGTAGGGAATGCAGACACTGGTGTCCACCCCTCCGGAATACGCGAGCACAACCTTCTTGGCGCGTCCCATCAAGCGGACTCCTGATCTGTATCGGAACTACTCCGATTCTCCACTCCCGCGGGACGACCACAGCATCCAGCCGGCCATCAGCACCGAGGGCACAAACAGCAAAGTCAGCACAGGCGTGGCACCGGGCTGCAGAGGCTCTGGATGTTGATGTCCCCAGAGCCTGAAAACCGCACTGATCAGCAGGGAGACTCCCCAGATGGAAGCGAGGAGAACCGCTTTCTTCAAGAACTGAAAGAGCGCAGTCTTCTATGATGAAGGATTGGCTCTAGAGATCTTGTCCTCAGCTCTCACGGACTTGAGCGCCCTCGACAACGTCAACCCGGCACTGACACGCTACGGACGCAAGGAGCCTGCACCGGTGCTGCCTCTTCGCGAGGAGCCCGATCTGCTGAGCTGGCTTGAAACCAGCGGCCGCCTGGTGGAAGACGAAGAGTCCAGCTCTCCCGAAGTGAGCACAGTGGAAGAGGAGGAACTCTCCGCACTGATGGGCGAGAAAGAGGACTACAAGGCTGACGAAGAGAACGAAGAAAACTGGGAAGACTGATCTAGGGTCCCTGCGATTCGTCCACGGGACTTGAGCGCTTCTGCAGACCGATCCACCCGTCTTGACGGCCGTGTTGCTGCTGCTGTGTTGATCACGGCCGTCGTGATGGCGGCATTTGCATCAGACCGCTGGATTCCCAACAGTCTGCTGAGCCTTCCACTGCTCGCGTCCATGCTGATCTCCGCGGTGATCACCTGGTGGGGAATCCCACGTCTGAGAGCCCTGAAAATGGGCCAGGTGATCAGAACAGAAGGGCCCGAGGCGCATCACAGCAAATCCGGCACCCCAACGATGGGTGGACTGCTGGTGGTGCCCGTCGGAGTGATCACTGGATGTCTGATCAGCTGGGATGGACGCAGCGCCGATCAGTTGCTGGCTGTCGGTCTGGTGACACTGGCCTACATGGTGATTGGAGGTGTGGATGACTGGAGCAGCCTGACCAAACGCACCAACACAGGCCTGAAACCCAGAGGCAAAATCCTGCTCCAGAGTGCTGCCGCCAGCGTGTTTCTGGGGTGGTCAGCCTGGCAGGGATGGATCCCTGAGGCGGTGCAGCTGCCCAACGGACTCGTCATTCCTTTCGGATGGCTGATCTGGCCTCTGGGATTGTTCGTGTTCCTTGCAGAAAGCAACGCCACCAATCTCACCGATGGACTGGACGGCCTTGCCTCAGGCTGTGGTGCCCTTGTGTTTACGGGTCTGGGATTGCAATTGATGCTGCGTGGCAACGCAGGGGATCCCGCCCTGGCAGGGTTCTGCGTGGCGATGGCGGGTTGCTGGCTGGGCTTTCTGATTCACAACCGCAACCCGGCACGCGTGTTCATGGGAGACACGGGATCCCTGGCGATGGGTGCATCACTCAGTGCCGTGGCCTTGCTGTCCAACAGTCTCTGGCCGCTGCTGGTGATGGGTGGGGTGTTCCTGGCTGAATCCCTGTCAGTGATCATTCAGGTCTGGGTCTTCAAAATCACCAAGGGACCGGATGGTGTGGGACGCCGTGTGTTCCGAATGGCCCCGCTCCACCACCATTTCGAACTGGGTGGCACTGTCGAGCAGACCGTGGTGCCGATGTTCTGGCTTGCAACTGCAGGCCTGGTCATGCTGGGTATCGTGCTTCGCCCCACCTGACCCGATCGAACATGAGTTACTTCACCTGGAAGGAAGCGGGTCTGACCGCCGATTGCGCCAGCCTTGAAGCGATGGCCGCCCGGTTTGAGGAGGCTGCGAGCCTGATGCGCCGCATGGCTGACAGAGGTTTCGTTCTGGAACAGCGCAATGGCGCCCAACACATCACCCACACGGATGCGGACATTTTTCAGTCCTGGGGATTTGTGAACGAAGAGCCGGCGGAGCGCCAACTGACCCTGATGCACGAACTCGAACCCTGAACGGCTGGTGCTCAGATCTTCGTGCGCAAGGCTCCAACCAGCCAGACCACAACAAACGCCAGAATCGAGACACCCAGGTAGATCAAGGCCCATTTCTGAACGGTGGCGATCTGCCAGCCGAAGATCAGCCCATCAGCGGCATCTCCCGCCGTCGTGAATGCGACGGAAGTGAAGCTCAGGGTTGAGAGCATCAGGCGTGGAGCGAGGATCAGTCCATGCTGCCCTGAAAAAGGCCATGACGACGTTTCCCGCCACCGTGATGCTGCTGGGCAGTGGTGAACTGGGCAAGGAGGTGGCCATCGCCGCCCAGCGCCTGGGCTGCAGGGTGATCGCCTGCGATCGCTATGCCGGAGCACCCGCCATGCAGGTGGCTGATCTGGCGGAAGTCCTGCCGATGACTGAACCGGAGGCTCTTCTGGAGGTGGTGCGGCGCCATAGGCCCACCGTGGTCATTCCCGAGATCGAAGCACTGGCCGTGAACGCACTGGCCGAATTGGAAGCTGAGGGCATCACCGTGATCCCCACGGCCCGCGCCACTGCCGTGACGATGAATCGTGATCGCATCCGGGACCTCGCTGCCACAGAACTGGGACTGCGCACCGCTCGCTTCGCCTATGCGACCAGTGCCGAAGAGCTGCACAAAGCTGCTGCCCCACTGGGTTGGCCTGTGGTGGTGAAACCGGTCATGAGCTCATCCGGAAAAGGACAGAGCGTCGTCAATCGCAGCGAGGATCTTGATCAGGCCTGGGATGCGGCAATCGCCAACGCGCGTGGAACTTCCAACCAGGTGATCGTGGAGGAATTTCTGCGATTCGATCTGGAGATCACACTGCTCACAATCCGCCAGCGGGACGGATCCACCCTGTTCTGTCCACCGATCGGGCATGAACAAGCCAACGGTGACTACCAATGCAGCTGGCAGCCTGCCCAACTGAGCACACAGCAGTTGGAACAAGCCCAGACCATGGCCCGGACGGTGACCGACAACCTGGGAGGGACCGGACTGTTCGGTGTGGAGTTCTTTCTCTGCGACGACGAAGTGATCTTTTCAGAGCTGTCTCCCCGCCCCCATGACACGGGTCTTGTCACCCTGATCAGCCAGAACCTCAGTGAATTCGAACTTCATCTGAGAGCCGTTCTTGGTTTGCCCATTCCAACAATTCGCTGTAGCGCCGCAGCTGCCAGCAGGGTGATCCTGGCGGACCGCCATGGCAGCCGGGTGACATTCAACGGGCTGGAGAAAGCATTGAGCGAACCCGACACCAGGGTGTTGTTGTTCGGAAAAGAGGAGGCCCGTCCCGGTCGGCGTATGGGCGTGGCTCTGGCATGCGCCGACCAACGACACGAAGCCCAGGCCAAAGCCGACCGAAGCGCTGGAGCTGTGACGCTTCAGATCGAGGACTAGTCCAGTCGGGACCGTGCGCTGATGAAGCGGTAGTGCTGGAGACCCTCCAGCACCCCCATCAGTCGGGACCGGTTGGAGAAGTAAACCCGCTGCTGATGGCGACAACCGTCCAGGCAGGGGTCATGGTCAGCGGTGACCACCGCCGCCGGCAGACCTCGGACCAGTTCCACGTCACCCTGCTGACTGGCAACCACAAGGATGTTTTCCAGAGGCAGACCCCAGCGAAGCGAAAGAAAGCGAATGGCCTCACTGCGTGAGGCCCGCATGGGAAGCACATCAAGGAACCAGTGACACCGCAGCTGGGGTCTTGCAGGCTGGCCGCTCTGACGCAGTCGCTGGCGGATCAGCGGCAGCACCGACGGGCCGGGTTGCTGCAGCAGATAGCTGACCTTGAACTCACCCTGATGCTCAGCTTTCTGCAGCTTGATGTGATCCCCGAGGTCGGAGAGGGTCTGCTCCACAGCCTGGCGCTGCCAGTCAACGCCGATCTGAGCCTGCCAGAAGCGATCGCACTGCTCCTCCTGGCCGTAGTGGATCTGAGTTCCGGCCTGACTGATCCAGACCTGGGGATCAGGAAGATGCAGCTCCGCAAAACGCTGTCGTGCCGCACCCAGAGAACGTCCGGTGACAATGCCGAAACCTGTCTGCGCAGCCCGCCCAGAGGATGCGATCAACTGTTGACGAAGACTGTGCAGATCCTTGAGATCCGGTTGCTCAAGACTGCTGTCCAGATCAAGCAGCAGCAAACGGGAACCGAAAGGACTCAGCCCCGATGGGCTTGCGAGCAGCTGCGACGAAACCGTCACCGTGCTTGAGCGCTTGAGGCGTTCTTGCATCAGCGCCAGGTAACTGCACACATGGGCATCCCAGCTGTAGTGACGGCTGACAGCTTCCACGCCGTTATCACTCCAACGTCGCCAACGATCGCGATCAGATCCGGCACGCTCCAATCCGTCCTGAAGCGATTCCCGATCCGTCACGTCCACGAGAAGCCCGTTGTTGCAACGGCTGAGAATCTCACGAGGTCCACCGTCATCGGTCGCCACCATGGGCAATCCTGATGAGGCAGCCTCCAGCAGCGTGAGGCCGAAGGGCTCTGTCAGTGCCGGATTGACGAACAGACCCCCTTTGGCAGCAGCCCAGCGATAGATGGCAGGAACCTGATCGCGCCGATGGTGCTTGGGATAAGCAACAGACCCGTAGAGGTCATAACGATCGACCAGATCAAAGATCTGCTGAAACACATCCCGCTGCTGACGGTCCATCTGGCGGGAATCATCACGATTGCCCAGCACGAGCACCAGATTGTGACGCTGCCGCAGCACCGATGAGCGACCGAAGGCTTCGACAAGAGCGGGGATGTTTTTGCGCCGATCGGCACGGCAGATGGCCAGCAAGGGCGGACGCTCAGGCTCTCTCAGAAAAGAACTGAGCAGCGCTGACACCTCAGTGAGCTCATCAACATGGCTGTGGGGATGAAAACGCCTGCTGTCGACACCGGGTGGCACCACCTCGGCATGGTCAGGGTTGAAGCATCCATAACGGGCGTATTGCTCATCGCGCTCCTGACGTGTGCTGGTGATCACCAGATCGGCATGGGCTAGAGCGAGTTCCTCAGCATCGATGCGGCGGCTGATCGAATAATTCTGTTCGATCTGTTCGTGGTCTCCACCTGCCGCAAGCAGACGGCGCAATTTTTCGCGCCCCAGCGAATGGCCTGTGTAAGCAAGGGGAATTCCCAGACGTCGACTGACCAATGCCCCCACATACCCGGCATCGGCGTAATGGGCATGAATCCAGTCGGGCCGGCTGTCCTCATCACGGAGATGACGAACCAGCTCATCGGCCAGCTCATCCAGATACGGCCAGAGCTGTTCCTTGCGCAGATAGCGACGTGGTCCGAAGCCGAACCGTCGAATCGATGCACCGGGAGCGATTGCTTCGTGCGATCTCGAATAGTCGAGAGACACGCGACGATCCTGAATCAGACGCGTGACCACGTCGACGTGATCCACCTCTGCGCGACTGGCAAGGCTGCGGGCCAGTTCAAGCACGTAGAGGGTCTGCCCTCCGGTGTCTGCATCACGGCCTAGTTCCAGATCTTGCGAACGAAACAAGCCATGGAGGTGAAGATGCAGCAGCTTCAGTCCCACTCGACCTCCAACACGTTCAGGAACAGGTCCTGGTGTCCGAACAAGGGTTAGGTGATGTGGAGATTCGAAAAGATGAAAACAATCTGATAACTGAACGACCTGCAATCACAGACATGCCCAGAAACTTTGATCTCATCAGGGTTTAACGCAGACGAGCACTGCGACCTGCGATTTTCTTGATGAAGAAATACAGACAAAAAAAGGTTGCTTATAACAAGATCTTGGCGTAAAGAATTTTCATAATTGTCCGGTGACATCCACCAAGGGCACACGGTGATTGCCCCAACCGCCATCACTGAAACTGAGCGAGTTGCTGATTCCCAATTGATCATTGATCCAGGCAAGGATCAATGGACCCAGAACCGGTGGTTCTTCGGCATCCACCGGAGCCCAGAGATTGAAGTGATCACCACCTGAAGCCAGAACGATGCGGTGACCATTGGCCAGGGGCTGACCTTCCCGCAACGGCACGACCGCCTCAGGGTCAGAGGGGACAACCCAATCACGGGTCCCGCTCACCAGAAGGACCTTGGCATGCATCGAAGGACCACTGGCTTGATCAAACAGCAGACGCAAAGGCGGGCTGACCACAACCGCGGTCCGAACTCTCTGGTCGGCCAGAGACCCCTGATCGGCACCTTTGAGCCAGCTGCACTGCAGAACCCAGCTCAGGTTGCGCTCTGGATCTCGAAGATCCTGACAGCGGGAACTCAGCTTCCGGCTTGTGGTCTGCAATCCCCCGAGCTGCAGGGCCGCGGTGGCACCCCAGGAATGACCAACAACTGCCACGGAATCGGTTTGAACAAGGGCTCCAGACAGCACACTGCCGTCCTCAACAGCATCAATGACGGCCGAAACGTCCATCGGACGCAAACGCAGTTCTTCCGATGCCGGTGGGGGCTGTCTGCCCCTGAGCAAGGACTCCTGCTGCCTGGAATCACTGCCGGGATGACGGGGCAGCACAACGGAGTAACCATTGGCAGCCAGCAGGTAGGCCCAACCCTCGAAACTGGAGGGCGCATCCCAGAGGCCATGGGAGATCACCACCAGTCGACCATTGGGCATGCCGGTCGGTGAGATCACAGTGACCTGCAATGGCTGTGGACGATGTTGAACCGCAATGGACCGCTGTCTGCGCATCCAGCCGGATGAGGCGGCATCAACAATCGATGTGGAAACAGGCTTGGCAGCGGTGCCCTTCTGCACAAGGGACCTTGCATCGTCCTGATTGGCTCGGAGCCTCTGGGCGTAGGACGCCAGAACTCGAAGATTCATCGAGAGCTCATCCCCGGGGACATGACGCAAAAATCCCAGCAGATGGGGCTCATCATCCCGATAGGCCGCGGCCAGAGCCTCCGACAGCATCTGACCGCTGGTGTCAGCTGGAAGCCCCTTGACCTCAACCAGTTCGGAAGCAACCAGCAGAAGCTGCTCAAACAGTGGATGGCCGACGGACTGGCGAACAATGCTGCCCGTCTCTTCCGGCAGCGGAGCAGTGAGCAGAGCTTCGATCAGCTTCAGCACCGATCCATCCCCTGCCCGGTCCAGCTCCTGCAGATCTGGATTGGAATCGATCAGTTCCCGGGCGTTGGTGGCCTGGCTCAGATCCAGGCTGATGCTCTCATCGAGCACAGGCAAAGTGAACGTGAGTCGTTCAACCGCTGCCCCAGGCTGGGCGACCAGCAGGGAAGCAACCGCAGCGGTCAGCAAGCGAACCCGGAAACTCAGGGAAACCGTCATGCCGCCAGAGGGACCGTCTCAGGGGGATGCTGCTCCAGAACCTTGGCGAGATAGCGACCGGTATGGCTGGTGGGATGTTGAGCCACCTCTTCGGGAGTTCCACAGGCGACCAACTCTCCACCGCGGTCACCACCCTCCGGACCGAGATCAATCAACCAGTCAGAACAGCGGATCACATCGAGATTGTGTTCGATGCAGATAATCGAATTGCCCTTGTCCACCAGACGCTGCATCACATCCATCAGCTTGTGCACGTCGTAGAAGCTCAGGCCGGTGGTGGGCTCATCAATCAGATAAAGCGTCTTGCCGGTGGCCCTGCGGGAGAGTTCAGTCGCCAGCTTCACCCGCTGGGCTTCACCACCGGAGAGGGTGGGTGCGGGCTGACCCAGCTTCACGTAACCGAGACCAACATCCACCAGCGTCCGCAATCGATCAGCCGCCTGGGGAATGGCAGAAAACACGTCGGCTGCTTGCTCAACGGTCATCTCCAACACGTCGGCGATGGTGTGACCCTTGTAGGTGACCTGAAGCGTTTCACGGTTGAATCGAGCGCCTTTGCAGACATCACACTGCACATAGACATCCGGCAGGAAGTTCATCTCAATCACGTTGACCCCCTGGCCGCGACAGGCCTCGCAACGGCCACCCTTGACGTTGAAGCTGAACTGACCCACCTGATATCCACGGGCCTTCGCCTCGACCGTGGCGGCAAACACCTGCCGGATCGGATCAAACGCACCGGTGTAGGTGGCGGGATTGGAGCGGGGGGTCCGGCCGATCGGTGACTGATCGATCACGATCACCTTGTCGATTGACTTGAGACCACGCATCTCCCCAAGCCCATTGGGGAAGGGGACCTTGTGACCCAGACCATGCTCCAGTGCGGGGTGGAGCAGTTCATTCACCAGGGTGCTCTTGCCACTACCGCTCACTCCGGTGATTGAGACCAGACGTCCGAGTGGAAATTCCACGCTGAGGTCTTTGAGGTTGTTGCGATTGCAGTTGAGCAATTTGAGGCTGCGAGTGCCTGCACAGCGACGCTCAGCAGGGGTTGGAATGCTGCACTGTCCACTCAGATAGGCGCCGGTGATCGATTGATCTGCATCGAGAAGATCCTGCAGGGATCCCTCAGCCACGATGTGACCGCCGTGCATGCCGGCCCCTGGACCGATGTCGACCAGGTGATCAGCGGCTCGAATCGTGTCTTCGTCGTGTTCCACGACGACCAGGGTGTTGCCCAGATCACGCAGCCGTTCGAGGGTGGCCAGCAGCCGGTCGTTGTCGCGCTGATGCAGACCGATGCTCGGTTCGTCGAGCACGTAGAGCACTCCTGTAAGACCCGCTCCGATCTGGGTCGCCAGGCGGATGCGCTGAGCTTCGCCACCGGACAGCGTCATGGCCGGGCGATCGAGACTCAAATAATCCAGACCGACATCCAGCAGAAAGCGCAAGCGCATGCGGATCTCTCGCAGCACAAGGTCACCGATCTGCATCTGACGGTCTGTGAGCAGCGGTTCACTGCTGTCAAAGGCGCCCACACCCATCAACTGCTCGATCCGTTCCAGGGTCTGACCGACACTCACAGCCGTGAGGTCTGTGATCCGGAAGCAGCCCATGCGCACGGCCAAGGCCTCGGGCCGAAGTCGTTTGCCAGCACAGCTGGAACAGGGAACCAGTTCCAGATACTTCTCAAGCTTCTGACGCTGGGCCTCGCCACTGGCATCACGCAGCTGGCGCTCAAGGATCGGCAGGATGCCTTCAAACGGTCGTTGATACCCACCGTTTCCCTTGCGATAACGGCTGTCGGCCTGAATCAGAATCGGTTCGCGACTGCCGTTGAGAAGCACATCCTGCTGCTCTTCGGAAAGATCCTTCCAGGGGGTTTTGATCTCGAAGCCGAAAGCCTCACCAACGGAAAAGAGCAGTGAAAAGTAATAGGAATTGTCCTTCTCGGCCCAGGGAGCCACTGCGGCGTACACAGGCAGTGAAGGATCGGGGATCACCCGCTCAGGAGTGAATTTGCGCAGGTGTCCGATGCCATGACAGGCATCACAGGCTCCATAAGGACTGTTGAAGGAGAACAACCTTGGCGAGAGCTCTTCAATCACCGCCCCATGCTCAGGGCAAGCGAAATTCTCCGAATAAAGGCGCTCCCGCTCAACCCCTTCAGGCAGCTGCTCGTCCTTCTTGGGCACCACCTCCACAATCGCCAGGCCATCCCCGCGTTTCAGAGAGGTGCGCAGTGAATCCGTAAGCCGTTCCTGGATTCCCTCGCGGGCGACAAGCCGGTCCACCACCACCTCAATGTTGTGGCTGTGATTCTTGTCGAGCTCGATGTTGTCCGCCAGTTCGCGCACCTCTCCATCGATGCGCACCCGGGCGAAGCCTTCAGCGGCAAGACCGCTGATCAGCTTGGCGTGAGTGCCCTTCTTGCCACGAACCACGGGGGCAAGCAACTGGTAGCGGGTCCCCTCGGGCAAGGTGAGGATCTGATCGACCATCTCATCAATGGTCTGAGGCCGGATCGGACGATCACATTTCGGACAATGCGGTTCACCCGCTCGGCCGAACAACAGGCGCAGATAATCCTGGATCTCCGTGACCGTTCCCACGGTTGAACGAGGGTTGTGGCTGGTGGATTTCTGATCAATCGAGATCGCCGGTGAGAGACCCTCGATGGCATCGACATCCGGCTTGTCCACCTGACCCAGAAACTGACGGGCGTAGGCGGAAAGGCTCTCCACGTAACGGCGCTGGCCTTCCGCGAAGATTGTGTCGAATGCCAGAGAACTCTTACCGCTGCCGCTGACACCGGTGAACACCACCAGCTTGTTGCGGGGGATGGTGACATCAACGTTCTTGAGATTGTGCTGACGGGCACCACAAACCCTGATCACATCGTCATCGGGAGCCGCACTCAGGTTGACAGGCACTGCCGTCGTTGAGGTCTTGGATTTGGGAGCGGTACGCCCCATACGGCTGGATCTCAAGAGCTGACGATTCTACGGAGATCAGACGATGCTCACGCTGCTTTCTGATCCAGAAGGCTGGCTGCATAAAGCTCAGCTTCATGGCGATCACCGCCAGCCAGTTCAGCCAGCTCACGCTGACGATCCTGAGTGTCCCGCAGTTGGGACACCCGGGAGTGAGTGACACCATTGCAGACCTCTTTGCTGACGCGGAAATGATGATCAGCCGCCGCGGCCACAAGCGGCTGATGAGTGACGCAGAACACCTGACGGTGACGCGACAACACCCGCAACAGATCCGCCATCGCGCCGCTGACTCGACCGCTGACTCCCGTGTCGATTTCATCAAACAACAACGTGCTGGATCCATCCACCTCGGCCAGACAGGTCTTGAGAGCCAGCAGAAAGCGAGACATCTCTCCACCTGAAGCCACCTCGGCGAGGGGAGCCAGTGGCTGACCGGGATTGGCTGAGAACAGGAAACACACCGCATCCGCACCGCTTTCACCTGGCTCTGCGGGTTGAACAGCCACCTCAAAACGCACATTGGCCAGTCCCATGGGCCTGAGATGGGCCATCAACCGCTCCTGCAGCTCCTGCGCCACAGCCAGTCGCCGTGACCGCAGAGAGGCATTGCTGCGATCACGCAGCACACAGGCCGCCTGCTCCTGTTGACGCAGTCGTTCCAGCAGTGCACCAGCGCCACCGGACTGCTGTCGATCGCGCAGGTGATCACGTTGCTTGATCAGATCCACCAGATCCTGACCATGACGACGTTCCAGGCGCTTGAGATCGGCCAGCCGATCCTGCAGAACAGCAAGACGCTGGGGATCACTGTCGAGACAGGCGCCATAACCCTCCAGCTCCCGAATCAGATCCTGAACGCCTGTTTCAAGATCCAGACATCGCTCACTCAGCGATTGCAGCGACGGGTCGAGACCCTGCATCTGCTGCAACTCATGACTGCAGGCGTGGAGATGTTCCAGAGCTGAGGGTGCCTGATCCGCACCCTCTTGAAGACGGCCGATCAACAGCCCCAGACCCTCGTGAAGGCGCACACCATGAACCAAACGATCCTGCTCCCGTTCGAGCTGATCAATCTCATCAGGATCATCCAGCTCGGCTCGCTCAAGCTCTGACAGCAAAGCGTCCATCTCCTCACGCTGTTGATCCAGACGCTGCCGATCGGTTTCAGCCTGCTCCAACGCGGTACGACAGCGAAGCCATTCACTCCAGTGGCGACGGACCTGACTGAGCTCAGCATCAAGGGCGGCTCCACCGAGTCGGTCCAGCCAACGTTTCTGCTGACCAGGCCGCGCCAGCTGCTGGGTCTGACCCTGAACGGTGAGATCGATCAACAGGGGACGCAGAACCAGCAACTGCTGACGATTGACCATCACGCCATTGAGCCTCGATCGACTGCTGAAACGTTCCTCCTGACGCCGCCATTCGCGACTCACCACCAACTCCTCCTCGCCGTCGGTGATCTCCTGCTCGCGCAACCAGCGGCTGGCTGCTTCACCGGGGCGAAAAGTGGCCTCAATGACGGCACGGTCACAGCCGGCCCGCAACAGGCGAGCACCGGCACCCGTCTGCAGACCGCCAAGCACGGCATCAAGAGCATCAAGAAGAATCGACTTTCCTGCACCTGTCTCGCCGGTCAGCACGGAAAAACCCTGATCAAATGCCAGATCAAGGCTGTCGATCAATGCGATGTTCTCGAGTCGCAGGCCGGTCAGCACGGCAGACCCCGGTGTTGGTGCTGACCGTAGCGGCGGCTCAGGTCGTTTAGAAGGGGTGGACATGGCATTGCGGCCAGTGGCCCCTCAAGAACTCGGAGATTTCATCGAAGCAGCCGGTCTACTGACCTACGACCCGGCAGCCATCACCCGTATCTATGCGGGTCATCCCCAGCGACTCCTGCGCCGTCTGTGGCAAACACTGGTGCCGATTGGAATGCTGCTGATCGGGATCGGATTTGATTGGATCTTCCAGCTGCTCAAAGATCCGCAGCGGGCTCGAAGCAGAGCACGGGAATGTGCGGAACTGCTCGTGGAACTGGGACCAGCCTTCATCAAGGCCGGACAGGCTCTGTCCACGCGACCGGACATCGTGCCTCCGGTTCTGTTGGAGGAACTGGCTCAGCTGCAGGACCAACTTCCTGGATTCGACAGCGATCTGGCCATGGCCTGCATCGAAGAAGACCTCGGCGCTCCAGTCGGCAGCATCTATGCGGAACTGGAACGCGAACCGATCTCCGCTGCCTCCCTCGGCCAGGTGCATCGAGGAACGTTGCACGATGGTCAACGCGTTGCCGTGAAAGTTCAGCGGCCTGGTCTGCGAGAACAGATCACGCTCGATCTCTACATCGTGCGCAATATCGCGGCATGGCTCAACAGCAATATCGGTCTGATTCGCAGCGATCTCGTCGCCCTGATTGATGAACTGGGCAGCCGGGTGTTCGAGGAAATGGACTACCTGAATGAAGCCTCGAATGCCGAGAAATTCAGCGAGCTCCATCAACAGAACCCCCGCATCGCCGTTCCGCACATCTACAGAGAAGCCACCAGTCGAAGGGTGCTGACGATGGAGTGGATCGACGGCGTCAAGCTCACCAACCTCGAAGCGGTGAGAGAGCTGGGCATCGATCCCGACGACATGGTGTCTGTCGGTGTGAACTGCAGCCTGCAACAGCTTCTGGAACACGGCTTCTTCCATGCCGATCCCCACCCGGGAAATCTGCTGGCTCTCGCTGATGGTCGGCTCTGTTATCTCGATTTCGGAATGATGAGTGAGGTGTCGCGGGAATCGCGCACCGGCTTAATCCAGGCGGTGGTGCACCTGGTGAACCGCAACTTCGGAAAACTGTCGAAGGATTTCGTCAGCCTCGGATTCCTCGCTGAGGACGTCAATCTCGAGCCGATCGTTCCGGCCTTTGAAACCGTTTTCAGTCAGGCGCTGGAAGCAGGGGTCAGCCGCATGGACTTCAAGGCGGTCACCGACGACCTGTCCGGCGTGATGTACAAATTTCCTTTCCGCGTTCCTCCTTACTACGCACTGATCATCCGCTCACTGGTGACACTGGAGGGCATTGCTCTCAGCGTCGACCCTGAGTTCAAGATCCTGGGAGCGGCCTATCCCTACTTCGCCCGTCGACTGATGGAGGACCCGGATCCACAGCTGCGGCAGAGCCTTAAGGAGATGTTGTTTGACGGCGATATCTTCCGATGGACGCGACTGGAAAATCTCGTCGAGAGCGCAGCAAGCCAACAGCAGCTGGATCTGGAAGCTCTGCTTGATCAGGTGCTGGATTTCCTGGTTTCGGCCAATGGAGGCATGCTGCGCACTCAGCTGGTGGAAACCGCAGCCGATCGCATTGATTCCCTTGGCTGGATGACTCTGCAACGCATCGGACGACGTCTGCCCCGCCCCTTGCAGCCCTCCAGGTTGATGACGTCTGGGTCGGAACTGGATCAGGATTTCTATATGGATCTTGAACCGGTCCGGCAGCTGATCCATGTGCTCCAGCAATTACCTGGATTCACTCCGGATCTGCTGTTCAGCCGCTTGCCCAGATTGATGCGTGAACCTGATGCCCGACGCATGGGCGTCGAGCTCGCACAGGGTCTTGCCGAACGAGGAGTTGTCCGGCTCGTAAAGGCAGCAGCAGGAGTCTCCCCCTAGATTCCGATCGCTTCGATCTGCCCATGTCCGCACGATCACGCCTTCGCAGGCACGCTTTAGCAACAGGCTCAGCGATGGCTCTGAGCCTCCTGAGCTGCTTCCAGCCAGTCCATGCCGCCAAGGATGTTGCTCTCGTCAGTGGAGCCTTCGTCCGATCGATCAGCGTTGCAGACCTCGCTTACCTGGCGGAAACAGGCAAAGCCAGAGGCTTGCTGGTGGATCTCCTGAAACTGAGCCGTCAGGATCCGGAAGATGTGGCAAAGCTTCTCAACCAGGAACTGAATCTCCCTCTGGTGCTGACCAGCAGGCTGATGTCGACAAGGATTGGAGATGTGATTCTGACCAGGGTGGCCAGGATCATCTATCCCTTGAGAGTGCCCGCCCCCTCAGTGAGCGTTCCGGCGATTCGCGCTGGAGTGATCAACGGACTGCAGATGGGTGAAGGGGGCCTGACAGCGATCAAATTTCTTGAGGCTTACCCCTCAGATGTGATGGAGGTCAATATTCCCGCTCTGATCGCGGTGATCGAAAAAGCCGAATCCATCGCCGGACTGGTGCAGTTCTTCTCGGACTCGCCTCTTGACGGTCTCAAGGACGGCGGCAACTGAGACAGGTTGCAATGCCTGCCACATAGATTCCTGTGGAACATTGCCCTCCGCAGGTGTCACTGCTCAACAGCTTCCGTCGCCGCTTCTCCCCGGCTCCTGTCATGCAGGACTGGCCAGGGCTGATTGAGGCCTACAGAACCTGGCTTCCGGTGAGCGACTCCACTCCGGTGGTGACCCTGAGGGAAGGCGCTACACCACTGATTCCTGTGCCTTCGATTGCAGAACGCATCGGAAAGGGGGTGAAGGTTTACGTGAAATACGACGGGTTGAACCCAACAGGTTCATTCAAGGACCGGGGAATGACCATGGCGATCAGCAAAGCCAAGGAGGCCGGTTGCGAAGCGGTGATCTGTGCAAGCACCGGCAACACCTCAGCCGCGGCAGCCGCCTATGCGCGTCGTGCAGGAATGCGTGCATTCGTGCTGATTCCCGACGGCTATGTCGCTCAGGGAAAGCTGGCCCAGGCACTGGTGTACGGCGCTGAAGTACTCGCCATCCGCGGCAACTTCGACAGGGCACTGGATATCGTTCGGGAAGTGTCGGATCAGTACCCGGTCACTCTGGTGAATTCGGTGAACCCCTATCGGCTCCAGGGCCAGAAAACGGCCGCTTTCGAACTGATTGACGCTCTTGGGGATGCACCCGACTGGTTGTGCATCCCCATGGGCAACGCCGGAAACATCACCGCTTACTGGATGGGCTTCCAGGAGTATCACGAGGCAGGTCGCAGCCGGACTCTGCCGCGGATGATGGGTTTCCAGGCCAGTGGATCAGCCCCACTGGTGAACGAGACCACCGTCAGCGATCCTGAAACCATCGCCACGGCGATTCGGATCGGCAATCCAGTGAACAGAGAGAAAGCCATTGCCGCGCGCGCAGCAAGCAATGGAGCTTTTTTGGATGTCACGGATGCGGAAATCATCCAGGCCTACAAGCTGCTGGGAGGGGAGGAAGGTGTGTTCTGCGAACCAGCCAGTGCTGCCTCGGTGGCCGGTCTGCTCAAACGCAAGGATGAAGTGCCTGCAGGCGCGACTGTGGTGTGCGTGCTGACCGGAAATGGCCTGAAGGACCCCGATTGCGCAATCAACAACAACGACGCAGCGTTTCACACAGATCTGAACCCTGACCTGGGCACTGTGGCCAAGGTGATGGGTTTCTGATTCCTCATCAGAGTTGAACTCTCGATCCGTCAAAAGCCCCTTCCCCGGAGGGGCTTTTTGTTGTCAACAGACAACACAATGGAGCAACCGGATCACGAAGTGCCTGCGGAAGCTTCGACAAAACCATGTTCAAAAGCTGTGGAAACCAGGGCACAACAGTCCAGGCCCATGACACTGCGACTTTCCCCAGGCTGTTGATTCTGTGAGAAACAGCGGTTTCTCCTCATCAGGGCAACAGGATTCCCCAGGCCTGTGTGATCAGAAAAGCATTGACAGAACAAGGACTGCATGGTTTTCCACGCTTTCCACAAGCCCTATTACGGCTGTTTTAGTTGTTTCTTTCAAAGACTTAAACAGCCCGTAAGACGCCACAACGGCAGGTTCGTTTGGACCATTGCGCTTCCTGCGTCCCTGTGAAACCGTGGGTGTCTTCAGGTCTTGCAGCGGACACGTCGCCATGAAACTGGTTTGTTCCCAGACGGAACTCAACGCTGCGCTGCAACTGGTCAGCCGAGCTGTCGCAGCACGACCCACCCATCCTGTGCTTGCCAATGTGTTGCTCACTGCAGATGCCGGCACGGACCGCTTGAGCCTGACCGGCTTCGACCTCAACCTGGGCATTCAGACCTCCCTGGCCGCGACTGTTGAAACCAGCGGTGCAGTGACCCTGCCAGCCCGACTGTTCGGTGAGATCGTCTCCCGTCTATCCAGTGATTCTCCGATCACCCTTGCCACCGATGATGCAGGCGAACAGGTGGGGATCACCAGCCTGAGTGGCAGTTATCAAATGCGGGGTATGCCCGCGGATGATTTCCCGGAGCTTCCCTTGGTGGAAAACGGCACAGCGCTCAAACTTGATCCCGCTGCTCTGGTCAAAGCTCTGCGCAGCACACTCTTCGCCAGCAGTTCCGACGAAGCCAAGCAGTTGCTCACAGGGGTTCATCTCCGCTTTGACCGCACCAGTCTTGAAGCCGCCTCCACGGATGGCCATCGTCTCGCGGTGCTCAGTGTGGATGACGCCCTCCAGGATCCGTTGGCGTCCTCTGAACAGGAAGCATCAGAGGAGTCCGGCCTGGCTGTCACCCTGCCGGCCCGTTCCCTTCGGGAAGTGGAACGTCTGATGGCGGGATGGAAAGGAACAGACGCTGTCAGCCTCTTTTGTGAAAGCGGTCAGGTGGTTGTTCTTGCCGCCGATCAGATGGTCACCAGCCGCACGCTTGAGGGCACCTATCCCAATTACCGCCAGTTGATTCCGGATGCGTTCACGCGCACGCTTGATCTTGACCGTCGCGCTTTCGTGGCCTCACTCGAACGCATTGCCGTGTTGGCTGACCAGCACAACAATGTTGTTCGCATCGGCAGTGATCCTGAGAAGGGTCTGGTGCAGATCAGTGCCGATGCTCAGGATGTGGGCAGTGGTTCGGAATCACTCCCTGCCCAGATTGAAGGTGATCCCGTCCAGATCGCCTTCAATGTGCGTTATGTCCTCGATGGCCTGAAGGCCATGGATTCGGATCGCATTCGACTGCAGTGCAATGCCCCCACGACGCCGGCCATCCTTTCACCATCCGATGATGTGTCGGGTCTCACCTATCTGGTGATGCCTGTTCAGATCCGTTCCTGAGACTTTGCCTCTGCCTGATCCACTGCTGCTCAGTGATCTGCTGAGACATCGCGTGCGTTGTGATCAGGGACTTGATCATGGCGTTGGCGTGATGGCCTGGATGCATCCTCCTGTGCATCGTCTGCTCGGTTGGGTCAGCCGGCCTTCGGCGTTGCGCAATTCCCGTGCGGTCTGGAGACTCGATCAGTGCCGTGGTCTGGATGATCAGCAGGTGTTCGTGAAGGGAGCACCTGCTGAGACCGACCAGCTCACCCTTGAGCGGCTCCCCACCCTGCTGGATGCCGACCTCCTGGATGCCGACGGTGAGCGTCTGGGTCAGGTGGCTGATCTTGCTTTCGTTCCCTCCACCGGTGAGATTCTTCACTACCTGGTGTCGCGCAGTGATCCGCGTCTGCCTGGCAGCAGTCGTTGGCGACTGACTCCTGATCGCATCGTGGATCAGCAACCTGGCCTGGTCTCCACCGGTCTCCGCGATCTGGATGACCTTCCTCAGGCCCGTGCAAGTGTTCGACAGGATTTTGTGCGCAGGTCCCGGCACTGGCGAGAGCAGCTGCAACAGTTCGGTGATCGGGCCGGGGAACGTCTCGAGGGTTGGCTGGAGGAACCTCCCTGGGATGAACAGCCATCACGCCGTGAGTTCGATGATTTCGATGGTGATGTTCAGGCCGTTGAGTCGGATCCACTGGAGGATTGGGATGACGATGAGTGGATCGAGCGGCCGCCCTCCAGGAGAGATCGTCAACCCGTTGAACGCGATGGAGATCCCTGGATCTGATCCGGTGCGGTCGGGCCGTCGGCAACACTGGGAGTAGATGACCTGTTGACTGTGGCCCAGTCCTCTTCTGTGGCTGAGACGTTTGATGTCGCGGCCGCCCTCCGCCAGGAAGGGCTCACGCAGCAGGATTACGTTGAAATTCAGCGTCGACTTGGTCGTGAACCCAATCGAGCTGAGCTCGGCATGTTTGGAGTGATGTGGTCGGAGCACTGCTGTTACCGCAATTCCAGACCCTTGCTCCGCGGCTTTCCGACAGAAGGGCCGCGCATCCTGGTGGGTCCCGGCGAAAACGCCGGTGTGGTGGATCTTGGAGGCGGCCATCGTCTCGCCTTCAAGATCGAGAGCCACAACCATCCCTCAGCAGTGGAACCCTTTCAGGGTGCAGCGACAGGTGTTGGTGGAATTCTTCGGGACATTTTCACCATGGGTGCTCGTCCGATCGCTCTGCTCAATGCATTGCGCTTTGGTCCTCTGGACGATCCGGCCAACGTTGGTCTGATTCAGGGCGTGGTCGCTGGCATTGCTCACTACGGCAATTGTGTGGGTGTTCCCACCGTGGGTGGTGAGGTGGCCTTCGATCCCTCCTACAGCGGCAATCCACTTGTCAATGCGATGGCTCTCGGTCTGATGGAGACCGACGACATCGTCAAATCAGGGGCCTCAGGAGTTGGCAATCCTGTTGTGTACGTGGGTAGCACCACAGGTCGTGATGGCATGGGTGGAGCCAGTTTTGCCAGTGCTGAGCTCAGCTCAGCTTCTCTGGATGATCGACCTGCGGTGCAGGTGGGTGACCCGTTCCTGGAGAAGGGGCTGATTGAGGCCTGTCTTGAGGCTTTCCAGAGCGGTGATGTGGTGGCGGCACAGGACATGGGTGCGGCCGGTCTCACCTGCAGTTGTTCGGAGATGGCCGCCAAGGGTGATGTGGGCGTCGAGCTCGATCTCGACAAGGTTCCCGCACGTGAGCAGGGGATGACGGCTTACGAGTACCTGCTCTCTGAATCACAGGAGCGCATGCTGTTTGTGGTGCGGGCTGGTCGTGAAGAGCCCCTGATGGAGCGTTTCCGTCGCTGGGGTCTGCAGGCTGCTGTGGTGGGAAGCGTCTTGCAGGAGCCTGTGGTTCGGGTGTTGCAGCACGGACAGGTTGCTGCGGAAGTCCCATCACGAGCGCTGGCCGAAGATACGCCGATCAATCATCACGAGCTGCTCAGTGAGCCGCCCGCCGACATTCAGGAGCTCTGGCGCTGGTCCGAGACCGATCTTCCTTCTCCCTCCGTGGACCATGACTGGGGACGAGAGTTGTTGCGTTTGCTGGATGACCCCACCATTGCCAGCAAGCGTTGGGTGCACCGTCAGTACGACCAGCAGGTTCTGGCCAACACCGTGGTCTCCTCAGGTGCCGCCGATGCGGCTGTTGTCAGACTCAGGCCTCAGCAGGGTGAAGGGTCGCTCGATGCTTCAAGCCGGGGTGTGGCTGCGACGGTGGACTGTCCCAACCGTTGGGTTGCACTGGATCCGGAACGGGGAGCTCAGGCGGCCGTGGCTGAAGCAGCGCGCAATCTGAGCTGCGTTGGCGCTGAACCTCTCGCTGTCACCGACAACCTCAATTTTCCTTCTCCTGAAACCCCCAAGGGTTACTGGCAGCTTGCCAAGGCATGTCGTGGCATCTCGGATGCGTGCAGAGCTCTCAACACCCCAGTGACCGGGGGCAACGTCTCGCTCTACAACGAGATCAAAAAGGACGATGGCACTTTGCAACCGATTCATCCCACGCCTGTGATCGGCATGGTGGGTGGTGTGGATGACATCAAGACCGTGATCGGTCTGGGATGGCGCCAGCCGCAGGATGTCATCTACCTACTGGGTGTTGTACCTGGTGATGCCGGGGCTGTTTCGCTGGGCCTGGCAGGCAGTGCCTACCAGGAGCTCAAGACTGGATCTTTGGCCGGTCGACCACCTCTCACCGATTTTTCGATGGAACTCAAGGTGGGCAGCCTCGTGCGTGATGCCATTGCTCAGGGTCTGCTCGCTTCCGCGCATGACTGCAGCGATGGTGGTCTCGGTGTGGCTTTCGCAGAATCTTGTATTGCCTCAGGCCTGGGAATCGAGATTGACTTCGTTGCTCACGGGGTGCGTCTGGATCGCGTTCTCTTTGCTGAGGGCGGCAGCCGGGTCGTGGTGTCCGTCAAGGGCGATCAGGTTGGCCAGTGGGAGGCGCTGCTGAAGGCGAATCATGATCTGCCAATCACTCAGCTTGGTGTTGTGACGGAACACCCTCAGCTGCTGATTCGTGTTGATCAGGAACCTTGCCTGAATCTGGATGTGGAGCAATGCCGTCTGGCCTACACCAGTGCATTACCGCGGCGAATCGAGGCTGATGATCAGGTTGGTGAATGACCATGCACCGCTTTGCTAAAATTGAAGCCAATTTTTTATTTGCTCCGTTCAGCTTTTTCGATGCGCAAATGATGATTTACGCATGAGTTCCATGGGCATATTTGATCTTTTTCAATTTCTTTTTGGTGTGGCGTAGTTATGTGTGGAATTATTGGAATGTTTTCTGCTGATTCTGTTAATCAGCAGATCTACGACAATCTGCTTCTTCTGCAGCATCGTGGACAGGATTCGGCGGGAATCGTCACGATGGATAAGTACACCTTCCATGTGCACAAACAGCGCGGCAGGGTTCGTGAAGCATTCCGAACGCGTGATATGCGCAAACTTCTCGGAAATGTCGGGATTGGTCATGTTCGTTATGCCACAAGAGGAGCTGCAGCCGCTGAAGATGAAGTTCAACCTTTCTATGTCAATGCTCCCTATGGAATCACTTTTGTTCACAATGGGAATCTGACCAACACCAGTCAGCTTGAACAGGATCTGTTCAAGATTGATCGACGTCATACCAACTCCTCCAGCGATACGGAGATGTTGGTGAATGTCCTCGCAACTGAAATTCAGTCTCATCTCACCGGTCCTGACCTTTCACCTGATCAGTTGTTTGATGCAGTTGCATCTCTGCATCAGAGGGTTAAGGGATCCTATGCAGCAATTGCAC
Organism: Synechococcus sp.; assembly: GCA_047286285.1. Lineage (GTDB taxonomy): Bacteria > Cyanobacteriota > Cyanobacteriia > PCC-6307 > Cyanobiaceae > Synechococcus_C. Next base: position 93,792 of record JBJBBP010000002.1, read on the forward strand.
TGATCTCAGGCCGCGGCCTGCTTGCTTTCCGTGATCCTTTTGGGATCAGGCCACTCATCCTAGGCCGCAGGATCTCCAGCAATGGAAAGGATGAATGGATCGTTGCGAGTGAATCGCTTGTGATTGAAAACAGCGGATATGAAATTGTTCGTGATGTCGAACCTGGGGAAGCGATCTTTATTGATTTTGACTTTAATCTCCATCAACGTCAGTGCGTACAATCTGCCCGGCTTGTTCCCTGTGCCTTTGAATATGTCTATCTGGCAAGGCCTGATTCGGTGATGAACGGAATTTCCGTGTACGAAACAAGGCTTCGCATGGGAGATCTGCTTGCGAAAACAATTTCCGATTCATTGCCTGCTGGTGATATTGATGTTGTGATGCCGATTCCTGATTCGGCGAGGCCTTCTGCAATGCAGGTGGCAAAACAGCTGGGTATTGAATATCGAGAAGGGTTTTATAAAAACCGTTATGTAGGTCGTACTTTCATCATGCCAGGTCAGGCTGAAAGGAAAAAGTCTGTTCGCCAGAAACTCAATGCATTAGGTACTGAATTCGCTGGAAAAAATGTGTTGATTGTTGATGATTCGATCGTGCGTGGCACAACATCGAAGGAAATTGTGCAGATGGCTCGTGATGCTGGAGCTCATCAGGTCACATTTACATCTGCTGCGCCCCCTGTTCGTTTCCCCAATGTTTATGGAATCAACATGCCCACCAGGGGTGAACTTCTTGCTCATGGACGCACGACCGCTGAAATTGCGGAGGTGCTAGAGGCCGATCATGTTGTTTACCAGAGCGTTGATAACCTCAAGAAAAGTATTGTTCAAGGAACTGATATTCAGGATCTTGAGATGTCCTGCTTTGACGGTCGCTATGTGACAGGTGATATTGATGAAAGCTATTTCAAATGGCTAGAGGGGAACTGCAGTTCTTGAAATTGATTTTCCCCATTATTGAGTGTGGGTTTGATTCAGTTCAGTAGTGGAACAAGTTGACTCAGGGATTCTTCGGATTTGAATGACAACTGGGTTGTTTGGTTGATGTCTCTGCTGATCGCTTCGTTGCTGATGCGGGCATGTCGCCCTTTGCTGGTCACCACACCCACCAGATCCGTGCTTTCACAAACTGCGACAAGCCGATCGCTTTGCTTGCCTTTGCTGTTCAGTTTCACAGCGATTTCTCCAAGATCTCCGCGTTTGCAGCGGCGCAATCCACTGAGTGGCAGACGCATAAGACCACCGTTCATGGTTCCCATCAATACTTCTCCACTGTTTTGCTCGGATACGGAGTGGTTGTTTTCAGAAGGTGCCTGACTGACTGCTCCCACCAGGTTTTCTCCGGGCAACATACGCATGGTCATTGGCCCTTGGGCCAACTTGCCCATTAACGGCAGGCACTGCTCCTCAACCGGCAGACAGAGAACCCTGCCGATGTCGCTGACCAGGGCGACCGTTCCGCCCTGCTCGCAGATCACTGCGGATAGCAATGACACGCCTTCTTTCAATTTCAGGATGGTGGCTGCGCGGCCTGAGAGCTCCTGAATGTCATCCAGTGGCAGCCTCTTGAATCGGCCGTCTGTGGTCAGTAGACCGAGAGAGAGACAGCCGTTGGTCTCCGTGTCATCCGCTGCGGGAAGCCGCAGCAGGTTGATGACCGTTTCGCCTTCCAGGGCTGTGGGCAGGAAGCGTTCGAGTCCGCCTGGTTGCTGACCTGCAAACTCCCAGCGCACCAGGGCGATACGACCACTGGCGGTGAGTGCCAGCAATCTCGGTGCTGGGTTGATCGGCAAGATCAGACGCGCTGGAGAGGGTTCATCGCCCAGGTCCACTGCTTCATTGAGATGCAAGCGGCCGAGCAGTTGCGGACTCACGACCTTCACCTGACCATCGTTCTGGATCAGAACTCGCGATTCAGGAGGCAATGCTTCCAGCGCCTGACGGCGTTGCAGTTCGGCATTGGGACGTTGGCTTGCCGCTCGTTCGGCCAGCAGGTGATCACCTCCCTCGACAAGACGGGTGCGGCGTGGTGTGGCAAAACGCTTCTTCAGTTGGCGCAGCTCCTGGACCAGCGCATCCAGCAGCTGATCCCTGTTCTCGAGCAGAAGCCTCAGCCTCTGGCGTTCCGCTCGTAATTCCTCGCCCTCCTGGCGCAAGCTTTCCTGTTCCAGACCTGTGAGTCGGCGCAGTGGCATGGCCAGAACCGCATCAGCTTGGCGCTCGCTCAGATCCAGCTGCACCATCAGGCTGGCCCGTGCTGTCGCTGCATCGCGTGCCTCCTGAATCATGGCGATCACCTTCTGCAGAGAAGCCAGCGCCGTGATCAGCCCTTCCACCACTTCCAGTCTGTCTTCCGTTTTGCGTAGGGCATGGGTTGTGCGCCGGATCAGTGTCAGTTCCCGGTACTCCAGGAAGGTCTGCAGCATGCGGCGCAGTGACAGCTGACGGGGTTGACCGTCCACAAGCGCCAGCAGGATGGCTCCGAAGTTGCTCTGTAGTGATGTGCGGCGTTGCAGGTCCTTCAGAACAGTGTCCGTATCCGCGTCTCGCCTCAGTTCCACAACAACCCGCATGCCTTCGCGATCACTTTCATCGCGGATATCGGCAATGCCGCCGATCTTTCCGTCGTTGACCTGTTCAGCAAGCTTTTCGATCCAGCCAGCCTTGCTCAGCTGGTATGGCAGTTCGGTAACGATCACTGCATTGCGCTTGTGCCTGCCCTTACCTGGCTGCACCTCCTCCACGTGGGCCACGCCACGCATTGGAATGCTGCCACGTCCACGCAGATAGGTGTCGCGGATGCCACTGCCCAGCAGCACTTCGCCACCTGTGGGGAAATCAGGCCCGGGAATCAGACCCAGTAATTTCTCATCGCTCAGATCCGGTTTTCTCACCAGCGCGATCAGGCCATCCACCACCTCACCCAGGTTGTGGGGAGGAATGCTCGTGGCCATGCCCACGGCGATCCCCGCGCAGCCATTCAGCAGAAGAAACGGCAGCTGTGCTGGCAGCACTGTTGGTTCCTGTTGGGAGCCATCGAAGTTGGGAGCGAAATCGACTGTGTCGTCGCCGATTTCATCCAGCAATGCCTCGTGGGCGATGGGTGCCAGGCGCGTTTCGGTGTAACGCATGGCGGCTGGAGGGTCATCATCCACGGAACCGAAGTTGCCGTGCCCGTCCAGCAGTGGATGGCGGCTGGAAAAGGTCTGCACCTGTCTGACAAGGGCGTCGTAGACGGCCTGATCACCATGGGGGTGGTACTTACCGAGTACATCGCCGACGACGCGGGCGCATTTGCGATAGGGGCGATCCGGTGTCAGCCCAAGCTCGTGCATCGCATAGAGGATGCGGCGCTGAACAGGTTTGAGGCCATCGCGGACATCCGGCAGAGCCCGACCCACGATCACGCTCATCGCGTACTCGAGATAGGAGCGCTGCATCTCTTGATGCAGGGCGATCGGTTGAACGCGCTCCTCGGCCATCCGCTCCGGAATCAAGAAGGCAGAAGGCGCTTAGCCTACAGATCTTCCCTCTGAATCACTCAGCGGATTTGGGATCTGCATTGGCTTCAGCCCGCTCAACGTCTCCCCTCAGGCTGGGTTGGGTCAGCAGAACATCAGTCGCCTTGCGCAGTTTCGAGCCCCAGAGCTGATTCTGCTGATGTCCTGGAAGAACGTAGTTGGGATCTTCAGCGAGCGCTTTGCGAGCCAGTTCGATGGATTCCTCGTCGCCCGGAGTCTGTTTGTTGAGCGCAGCCGCAAGAGCCAGCATCGGTTCTGCATTGCGCTTGATCGACAGCACGGAGCGCCAGCGTTTGATCGCTTCGGGGGTGTTGCCCATTTCGAACAGCACAAGCGCCTGATTATTCAGGGCTTCCCAGAAGCTGGGTTTGATCGCTGTGGCTTGTTCAAATGCCTTCAGGGCCTTTCTCAGGTCCGACTGCATTACGCGCGCATTGCCCAGATCGAAGTAGGCACCGGCATTATCCGGGTCCAGTCGCAGACCCTCGTCGAGCAGTGAAACGGCGTCATCCGGACGCTCGTCACGCAGAGCGATGGATGCTTCCGCAAACCACAGTCCGGCTTTTCCCGGTTTCAGAGCTTTAGCTTTGGCCAGTGATCCGGCAGCCGCCTTGAGCTGATCACTGCGCAGTTGCGCTTCGGCCAGCACCGACCAGAGCCGTTCATCGTTGGGTTGAAGCCTGACGGCCAGTGCGGCCAGTCGTGCCGCTTCCTCTGGTTGGCCAAGGCGCAGAAGCTGGGCTGCCGTGCGGCCGATGCCGACGCCGGCACCTTCCAGTTCCTGTGCGCTCGGGGTATAGACGTATGGGGTCAGGGCCCTGACCGGTGAAGCTTGCAGAGCACCGAGGGTTCCTGTCAGCATCGTGATCACCAGAGCCTGATGCCAGCTCCGTTGTCGATGTGCGCGAACTCCCATCCCTGATCCACAGATCAGCCCACACTAGGGGGGGTGTCAGGTCTGGCAGTCGCGGCATTGCGTCTCCACATCCAGGGTTTGATCCGGCGCAGAGCTGATCCGCGCAGCCGTTCATCCCAGTCCTCATCGGTCCACTGCTGGACATGCTCCGCTTTCAGGTTCAGCAACCAGGGTCTCGGCTGGACATCCGGATCATTGCTGGAGGGAATGGAGCCCTGATTGAACGGGCAGACGTCCTGGCAGATATCACATCCGGCGACCCAGGGACCCATGGCTTCGGCCATGTCTGCGGGTAGATCCGGAGTCCGGTTTTCAATGGTGTGAAAAGCGAGGCACCGCCTTGCATCCACCACGAAGGGTTCCGTGATCGCCTTGGTCGGACAGGCGTCGATACAGGCTCTGCACTGTCCGCATCGTGCTTGAGCCGGTTGATCGGCCTGGAGACGTTCCGTGGTGATGAGGTGACCGATCACCATCCACGAACCCCGTCTGCTGTGGATCACGTTGCTGTGTTTACCGATCCAGCCCAGCCCAGCTTCCTCGGCCCAGGCCTTGTCGAGCAGAGGTTCAGCATCGACGCACACGCGCCAGAAACATTCCGGTCGGATTGTTTCCAGCCAGCGGCCAATTCGTCGAAGCCGTTGATTCACCACTCTGTGGTAGTCCCGTCCCCAGGCGTAGCGAGCAACCGCAAGGCTGCCCGGCTGCCGCTCTCTGGCCACGTAGTAGTTCAGGCCCACGGCCAGGATGCTTTGTGCTCCTTCAAGCAGGTTTGCCGCGTCCAGGCGACGCGGTGCTGCCATCCAGTTCATGTTTGCATGGTGACCCGCTTCTAACCAGCGCTGTAAAGCAGCGGTGCGCATCTGCAACCGTTGACTGCCTGGCAGGGAGGCGATGCCAACGGGGTCGAATCCCTCCTCTCTGGCCTTTTGTTTCAGGGCCTCGCTCAGCTCTGCAACGTTGGCTGGAACATTCAAAAAGCTGACCTTAAAGTTGGGCTCCCCTTGGCATCGTGACGTGTCCGCCTCCCCTGAGTCCTCCCTCCGACTTGCGCCTCTGCTGCGCTGGCTGGGAATCACATTGGTGCTTCTGCTCGCCTTGCAGATCGGGGTGGTGCTCAGTGCTGCCGATTGGAGTGACGGCGTGTTCCAGCAGCTGCTAATTGAGCGTCTTGTCAATCAGACGCCGATGGGTTTCATCGGGTTGTTGTTGATGCTGATTGGTTCCCGTCTGGATCATCCCCAGCAGGTGCGCACACCGATCCGCTGGGTTGTTTGCATTATTTCCTCAGTTCTGGCGGTGGTGATGATTTCAGTGGTCCCCCTTGGTATCACAGGAAATCAAGCCCTGATGGGAGAGGCTGATCAGACCCTTGAGCAACGTCGGGGCCAACTTGAAATGGCGCGTCAGCAGTCGGCGAATCCTGAAACTGTGAAGGTTCTGGGTGAGCAGTTGGCTCAGGCCGGTCAGCTTCCGGCTGATGCCTCCGAAGAGGACAAGGTCCAGGCTGCAGAGACCTTCATCGAAAAGCAGTTGTCACAGATGACTGAACAGATTCAGCAGGCGGAACGCCAGCGTGATCTGACCATTAATCAGCGCTTCTTCGGAGGCACGATCAGTGCTGTCGTTCTCGCAGTGGCATTGGTTTTGCTCGCTCTCGGCGCTGTCCTCTGACCGCTGGTTAAGTTGGTGGAACTCGTTGGCTACAGGCCCCCGGCGTTCCTTGGTTCAGTCCAATCCAAGACCTGACCTGCCGCTCAGCGCCAGGCTTCAGAATGATCTCAAGAATGATCTGATTGCAGGTCTTCTGGTGGTCATTCCGCTTGCCACCACCATTTGGCTTTCCACGATTGTCAGCAAATTTGTGCTGGCGTTCGTGACATCGATCCCAAAACAGTTCAACCCATTCATCAATCTCAACCCACTGCTTCAGGATCTGATCAACCTGGCGCTCGGACTGACAGTTCCTTTGATGGGAATTCTGTTAATCGGCCTGATGGCGAGGAACATCGTCGGTCGATGGCTCCTTGAATTCGGGGAGGGAACGCTTCAGCGCATTCCCCTTGCAGGTTCTGTTTACAAAACTCTCAAGCAGCTGCTGGAGACGTTTCTTCGCGACAATTCCCGTCGGTTTCGACGTGTTGTTCTCGTTGAATATCCGCGTGAAGGCCTCTACAGCGTTGGTTTCGTCACAGGGCAGGTAGGACCTTCGCTTCAGTCAGATCTTGGTCAGAACCTGCTCAGTGTGTTCATCCCCACGGCTCCAAACCCCACAACCGGCTGGTACACCCTTGTTCCTGAGGCGTCCGTCCGGGAACTGGATATTTCTGTTGAGGATGCGTTCAGAACCATCATCTCCGCTGGCATCGTGAACCCGGATGAACGCGAAGCGCCTGTGAATCGCAGTTTTTCCAGTTTGATCGCTCAGCTCAGAGCATCTGTGGCACCCTCATCGTCCTGAGTCGCTCGTTCAATATCTTTCGCCACTGATGCAGACCCGAACCCTCTCCCGTGAGCTCGCTTTGTTTGTGCTCGGCCAGTGTGCTGAGCGAGAGCGTTCCGCGGTTGCCGACGACAATCTGGAGACCCTGCTTCAGAAAGCGCTCGACAGCCTGATGCAGCACTGGCGCGAGGTGCTTGATCACTGCGCCGGTGATCTGGAAAAAGCGCAACAAACACTTCTCGACAGCGAATTGCAGGATGGCAGTGTCGCCAGTGATCTGGGCTCCGTGCGCAGCCACCTGCGTGAAACCCTTGCCGGTGCTGAGCAGGTGCTGAATGGCCTGTCGGCCAGTCTTGAGTTACCTCGGCTGCTGGCGCTTGCTGATCAGGAGCAGGTTCGTCAGGAAGCCATGCGGCGAATCCAGCTGGTTCTCAAGTCCCGGGAAGACATTGATGCTCAGCTCGATGGTGTGATGGAGGGTTGGCGACTGAGTCGGCTGCCTCGCATTGATCGCGACATCCTGCGACTGGCGGTCGTTGATCTGCGCTCGATGAACACCCCGGCGTCCGTCGCCTGCAGTGAAGCCGTGGAGCTCGCCAATCGGTACAGCGATGAACAGGGCCGTCGCATGATCAATGGGGTTCTGCGTCGTCTTCAGAACGCCACCGCCTAGGCGCTGCCTTTTCTCGAATGGTTTACGACTGGTTCAATCGAAGTTCCGAGGCTCCACAGCCTCCTGAGCAGCCATCGAAGTCTGAGGAAACTCCCGCGCCGGTTACGGATCAGGACAACTCCCCAGCGATCCGATCGGTTGAAGAATCAGCGGAGTCTGCATCCGAACCAGGAGCAACTGAATCCACACAAGCGTCAACGGAGCAGTCGTCGGAGGTTTCCGCTGAAGATGATCCTCTTGAGTGGGCTCGCCTGGCTTATGCGCGCCTCAAAGCCCAGAAGGAGCTTGAGAAGAACACTCAGTCAGCGGCGACGGAATCCTCAGTCAGTTCGGAACCGACAGCAGCGACTTCTCAACCCATCGCTTCCGAGTCAGCAACTTCATCACCGGAAGCCGACTCACCACAGCCACCCCGGCCACTGCCCCAGTCACCTGTCTCGCAACAGGCTCCGACAGCAGCAGCCGATCCCGCCCAGGCCCCGGCTCCCGGACTTTCTCTGTTGGAGCAGGCCGCGGCGCAGCGTCAGGAGCGTCAACAGCAGATCGAGCAGGTTTCGGTGCCTGCTGTCGCTGAGCAACCGAAGGCCAAGCCCGTATTGCCTCAGGAGGCTGCTGATCAGTCCGATGAGCCCAGTCTTGGTGAGTTCGACGAGACGTTCACCTGGTCAGCAGAGGTTCTTGCCGCTCAGGGGCTTCGTGCTGATCAGGTCACCCTTGAAGAGATCGATTGGCTGGGTCGTCTGCGACAGGGTCTTGAGAAGACCCGTCAGGGTTTTGTCACAGGTCTGCTGGAAAACCTCGGTGATGATCCTCTTACCCCGGAAGTGCTGGATGATCTCGAGTCGCTGCTTCTGAGGGCCGATGCCGGAGTTCAGGCCACCGATCAGGTGCTGGATGCTTTGCGTCGGCGCATGAATGAACAGGTGGTCGACCCCACCGAAGGCATCCGCTTCCTCAAGGAGCAGTTGCGTGATCTGCTTGATCAACCCACTCTTGACAGCGGCGTGAAGTTGCTGGCTCCTCAGCGTGATCAGCTCAATGTGTGGCTGATGGTTGGTGTGAACGGTGTCGGCAAGACCACCACCCTTGGCAAGCTCGCCAATCTGGCTGTTCGCAGTGGTTACTCGGCGATGATTGCGGCGGCGGACACCTTCAGGGCCGCGGCGGTTCAGCAGGTGCAGGTCTGGGGAGATCGCAGTGATGTGCCGGTGATTGCCAATCCCTCATCCAACGCTGATCCCGCAGCGGTGGTGTTCGATGCCATTGGAGCCGCCCGTTCCAAGGGCACTGATCTTGTGCTGGTGGACACGGCCGGTCGCCTGCAGACGAAGCACAACCTGATGGAGGAGTTGGAGAAGATTCGTCGGGTTGTGGATCGCCTGGCTCCTGAGGCCCATGTGGAATCCCTGCTTGTGTTGGATGCCAGTCAGGGCCAGAACGGTCTCAAACAGGCAATGGCGTTTGCCAAAGCCGCTGGACTCACGGGTGTGGTGATCACCAAGCTCGACGGCACGGCCCGAGGTGGGGTGGCTTTGGCTGTGGCCTCCGAGGCGGGTCTGCCGATCCGCTTCATCGGAGCCGGCGAGGGGATCCGGGATCTGCGTCCGTTCAACAGTTTCGAGTTTGTTGAAGCCCTGCTGGCCGGTCGCTGACGCTCATTCCTCAACGGCGGATTGAGGGGTTCAGCTTTCTCCGGTCAGAGTTGCTACCTTGCGGTTCCTGCCAGGGGTTGCCGTGAGCAGCAATCCACCACGGCGCCATCCGGCTTCACCGCTTCGCCCGGGGGCCTCGTCCCTGACGGCCACGACGTCGTTGCGGCACTTGCTCGACAGTCTTTCCAGAGAACAGCGTGCCAATCAGGAGCTGCTGGTCTCCATCGGTTTTGCGCTGCGCAGTTTCACCAACCTCAATCGTTTCCTGGAACTTGTGCCGGTTGTGGCAGCTCGTCTGGTGGGTGTGGACGGGGCGCTGCTGATCCCCTTTCAGGCTGATGGGCGTTTGTGGACTGACCAGCTGCAGATGCTCTCCGTGCTGCGCTCGGAGATGTTGTTGCAGGCGGTGATCAACCATGAACCCGGACGTTCGGCCGGGTTCGGTTCCGATGATGCCCTCGTGCTCGGCCTGGATCGCCTCGTGCAGAGTCACCTCGGTTCGGCCGGGGTGTTCGCGACGTCTCTGGTGGCTCGAGGTCGACAGCGTGGACGCCTTTACGTCTTCAACACCTCCGGCTCACTGGTCTGGAGTGATGTGCATCGTCGCAATGTGCAGCTGGTGGCTGATCTCACCGGTGTGGCGATTGAAAACGATCAGATGCTGCAGGAGGCCCGTCTGCATGAGCGGGTGGATCGGCAGCTCAGCATCGGCGCTGAGATTCAGGCCCAGCTTCTGCCGGATCATTGTCCGGTGATTGAGGGCGTTGAACTCGCAGCCCGTTGTCGTCCTGCCTTTCAGGTGGGTGGCGATTACTACGACTTCATTCCCACGCGGCCGGAGCTGATCGGTCGACGTCGGGAGCGTGGCCGCTGGTCGCTGGTGATGGGTGACGTGATGGGAAAGGGCGTCCCCGCCGGTCTGCTGATGACCATGCTGCGCGGCATGTTACGGGCGGAGGTGCTGAGCGGATTACCACCGGATCGAATCCTGCACGATCTCAACCAGCTGGCTCTTGAGGATCTGTCCCAGTCCCATCGCTTTGTGACGCTGTTCTATTCGGATTTCGATCCGCGAACACGGCGATTGCGCTTTGCCAACGCTGCCCACAATCCGCCTTTGATCTGGCGTGCTCAGCAACGCTGCATCAGTCGTCTGGACGCACCGGGGCTGTTGATCGGCCTGCAACCCGAGGCGGAATATGGGAGCGGTTCCACGGTGCTCGAGCCGGGTGATGTGCTGCTCTATTACACCGACGGCGTGACTGAGGCGCCGGGGCTGACCGGTGATCGCTTTGATGAGGCGCGCCTGATTCGCAGCCTTGAGACCGCATGTCGCTCGGGTACGGGTTCGCAGGGAATTCTTGATCAGCTGTTCGGTCGTCTTGATCGCTTTGTGGGTGCGGATCGACAGCTTGAGGACGATGCCTCGATGGTGGTTCTCAAGGTTCGGGAGGAGGTGATGTTGCCATCGGTGCCAAGGTCTCCGGCCTGACAAGCTGAGTGGATCAGTGTTGAGGGTGGACCATGGCAGGTGGAGTGACGGGCGGAGGCTCCGCCACCTGGAGTGACCGGTTCGAACAAGGACTGCACCCGGCGATCGAACGCTTTAATGCTTCGATCGGGTTTGACATCACCCTGCTTCAGGAGGATCTGGATGGGTCGATCGCCCACGCCCGCATGTTGGCTGAGTGCGGCGTCATTCAGACGGAAGAAGCTGACCAGCTTTGCAGCGGGCTTGAACAGATCCGCGCGGAAGCGGCTGCCGGCAGTTTTCAGCCCGGCCTTGACGATGAGGATGTGCACTTCGCTGTCGAGCGTCGTTTGATTGCCCTGTTGGGTCCAGTGGGCAAGAAATTGCACACCGGGCGCAGCCGCAATGATCAGGTGGGCACGGATCTGCGGCTGTGGCTCCGCCGTCGCATCGATGAGCTCGATCCTCAGGTACGGATGTTTCAAACCGCCTTGCTGCGTCAGGCGCTTGACCACCGCAACACCCTGATTCCCGGCTACACCCATCTTCAAAGGGCGCAACCTGTCTGTCTGGCTCACCATCTGCTCGCTTATGTGGAGATGCTCGAGCGGGATCGTCAACGTTTTGGGGATGTACGCAAACGTGTCAACTGCTCACCGCTTGGCGCCGCAGCCCTCGCCGGAACACCGGTTCCGATTGATCGGCGCAGCACCGCCGCTGCCCTGGAATTTGACGGTATCTACGCCAACAGCCTTGATGCGGTGAGTGACCGCGATTTCACCGTTGAGTTTTCAGCTGCTGCATCGTTGCTGATGGTGCATCTCAGCCGTCTGGCTGAGGAGGTGATTTTCTGGGCCTCGGAAGAATGCGGATTTGTGCGGCTGAGTGACCGTTGCTCCACAGGCAGCAGTCTCATGCCGCAGAAGAAGAATCCTGACGTTCCTGAACTGGTCCGTGGAAAGTGCGGGCGGGTGTTCGGTCATCTGCAGGGTCTGCTGACGATGATCAAGGGGTTGCCACTGGCTTACAACAAAGACTTTCAGGAAGACAAGGAAGCTCTTTTTGATGTGGTCAACACCAGCATCCAGTGCCTTGAAGCGATGACGATTCTGATCGAGGAAGGATTGAGTTTTCGTCCTGACCGTCTTGAAGCAGCCGTCGGATCTGATTTCTCCAACGCCACCGATGTGGCTGATTATCTGGTCGCACGACAGGTCCCTTTCCGCGAGGCTTATCAGATCGTGGGTTCCGTTGTTAAGCAATGTCTGAGCGATGGAGTGTTGCTGCGTGATCTGAGCCTTGAACGCTGGCAGCAGTTTCACCCCTCCATTGATGCCGACCTTTTTGAAGCTCTTGCACCCCGGCAGGTTGTGGCGGCGCGTATCAGTGAAGGCGGTACCGGGTTTGAACGGGTCGAAGAACAGCTGGCGCTCTGGAGCGATCGGCTCGGAATAGCGAATCACTGATCATTTCGCGAGACCGGGTCTACCCTGAGCAGGTCAGAGGTTGGTTGATCCTTCAGTGGATCTTCAACCGATGGCTTGTCTGATCCGATTGGGTCCTTTCTCTTCAGGTCCAGCAGTCAAGTGAGCATTTTTGTCGGCAATTTGCCCTTCCGCGCTGAGCAGGAAGACGTGATCGAATTGTTTGCCGCTCATGGAGAGGTCACGAACTGTGCCCTTCCTCTTGAGCGTGACACCGGTCGCAAACGGGGTTTCGCCTTCGTGGAGATGGTCGATGAAGCGGCGGAGGCCGCGGCGATCGAAGCTCTTCAGGGCGCTGAGTTAATGGGGCGTCCCCTTCGCATCAACAAGGCTGAGCCCCGTGGCAGCGCACCTCGTCGCGGCGGCGGTGGCTATGGAGGCGGTGGCGGCTACGGCGGTGGCGGTGGCGGTGGCTATCGCGGCGGTGGCGGCGGTGGCGGCGGTGGCGGCGGCTATGGCGGCGGCGGTGATCGTCGCTCCGGTGCCCGTGGCTGGGAGGATCGCAGCTATGGAGGTGGTTCTTCTGGCGGCGGCGGCTATGGAGGTGGTGGCGGCGGTGCAGAGCAGTCCGGCTCTCCTTACGGTGGCGGTTTTGAGGACGGCCGCAGTCGTCGACGTCGTGGTGGTGCTTCCCAGAGTGATGGTGGAAGTTATGGCGGGAGCAGTGATGGCGGTGGTGATGACTACGGCGGCTACGGCGGCGCCGAAGGTTGAGTGATCGATCGGTTCAGTGGCTCAGAGTCCGGCTTCTTCCAGTTGCCGGGCTGACTGTTCCAGAACACTGAGATCCGCTCCTGATCGCTGGGCGTGTTGACCAAGATCGCGTCGCCAGTGGCGTGCACCGGGTACCCCTTCCACCAGTTGCACCAGGTGACGGCAGAGATCCCAGAGGCGGCCTCCGCGTTTCAGGTGACGTTCGGCATGGGGCATCAGGCCATTGATCACTTCCGAGGCTTTCACGGTTCTTGGAGCATCGCCATAGATCAGGGAATCCATTGCCGCCCAGCGCAGAGGATGGGCATAAGCAGCCCGGCCAACCATTGCGCCATCACAATGATTCAGCGCGGTCAGACACTGTTCCGGGGTGTCGAGTCCGCCGTTCAGTTCGATGATGAGCCCTGGCCTGCGTTGTTTCAGAGCGATGACGCGTTCATGCTCTAGCGGCGGGATTGTGCGGTTCTGTTTGGGATCGAGGCCATCTAGCCAGGCTTTGCGTGCATGCACGCTGAAGCGGTTTGCGCCCGCCGCGGCCACCTGATCCACAAAAGCCGTGAGCAGGGTGTCGCTGTCGAGATCATCAATGCCAACACGGTGTTTCACAGTGACCGGCAGGGTGCTTGCGGCCACCATCGCTTCTACACAACGGGCCACACGGTCGGGTTCTGCCATCAGGCAGGCTCCGAAATTGCCTGCCTGAACCCGAGGACTTGGGCAGCCCACGTTGAGGTTGATTTCGTTGTAGCCCCAGTCCGCCGCCATGCGAGTGGCTTCTGCAAGCAGCTCGGGTTGATCGCCGCCGACCTGCAGGGCGATCGGATGCTCCTCTTCATCGAAGTCGAGCAGGCGTTCCCTGCGTTTGCAGTGATGCAGAGCCTGCGCCACCACCATTTCGCTGTACAGCAACGCGTGGCTGCTGATCTGACGCATCAGCTGCCTGAAATGTCGATCTGTGCAGTCCAGCATCGGAGCGATGCTGAAACGCCAGGAAGGTTCCCGATCGCTGGTGGTGAGGGAATCCATTCCCCCATGCTGCCTGGCACCCGGTCCCGAGTTGTTTAGAACAGTCCCACGAATGACGTGAAGAGAACAATGCCTCCCACCATTGAACAGTGGCTGTTGAGCAGGCGTTCCATGTTGGCTGCAATCTTTTCCGGTCTGATCGGGGTCTTCCGGTCCCCCCAGCAGGTTCTTGCTGCTTCCGAGGGATCAGATGACGACTGGGCTCTTTCGGACGCTGAATGGAGAAAGCGTCTCTCGCCTGAGTCGTACGCGGTGCTTCGCAGGGAAGGCACTGAGCCCCCCTTCACCAGTGAGCTCAACAATGAAAAGAGGACAGGTATCTTCCATTGCGCCGGTTGTGATCTGCCTCTGTTCTCCTCGCAGGCCAAGTACGACAGTGGCACCGGCTGGCCCAGCTTCTGGCAGCCCTTGCCTGGCGCCATCGACACGAAAGTAGATTTCAAATTGATCATTCCACGTACGGAATACCACTGCAGCCGCTGTGGCGGCCATCAGGGTCATGTGTTCAATGACGGCCCCAGGCCCACAGGTAAGCGCTACTGCAACAACGGGGTCGCTCTGCGTTTCCAGCCCGCTTGATCTGGTCATCGTCGGCGGTGGTCCCGCCGGCTATATGGCTGCCATTACCGCAGCTGAACAGGGTTTGCGCCAGGTCATGGTTCTGGAAGCCACCCCTGAGCCTCTTCAGAAGGTGCGCATCAGTGGAGGAGGGCGCTGCAATGTGACCCACGCCTGTTGGGATCCTGTGGAGCTCTCAACCCACTACCCCCGCGGCAACCGGCCTTTACGCGGTCCGTTCAGTCGCTTCGCCTGTGGTGATGCAATCGCCTGGTTTGAGGAGCATGGCCTCACCTTGGTTGAGGAGCCTGACGGGCGCATGTTTCCGCAGCAGAACCGCTCAGAAGCGGTGATCCGTTGTCTGCAGAACGCCGCCAGGGTGGCAGGTGTGCAGTTGCGCACCAAGGTGATGGTTCGGCAGGTCGCACAACAGCCCGATGGTGGCTTTGTGCTCGAGGGACGTGGGCTGAAGGTGCCGTTGCTGGCTCGCAAGCTGATGCTGGCCACCGGAGGTCATCCCAGTGGTCGAACGCTTGCCGAGTCGCTGGGTCATCAAGTCATCCCTCCGGTCCCTTCCTTGTTCAGTTTGTCGCTGCAAGCCAAAACACTGGGGGCCTGCAGTGGCATTGCAGTTGATGATGTGAGTCTTGACCTGAAGATCGGGACTCAGCGCTTCAGGCAGACCGGCCGTGTCTTGATCACCCACCGAGGCCTCAGTGGCCCTGCAACGCTGCGACTTTCTGCCTTTGCTGCGCGGGCGCTTCATCAAAGCCACTACAAGGGTGAACTGAATGTGGATTGGAGCTGCGGTCTGGGCCGCCAGGGTGTGGAGCAAACGCTGCGGCACTGGCGCCTGGACAAGGCCCGGCGCACCCTGACTGCAGCCAAGCCCTTCGAGCATGTGCCACGTCGCCTCTGGCAGGCCTTACTGTGTGAAATCGGGCTCAATAGTGAGCTGCGCTGGGCGGATCTGCCTTTAAAGGCTGAGCGACAGCTGGTTGAGATTCTCTGTGCGCAGCGTCTGGTGATTCAGGGCCGTGGGCCCTTCGGTGAGGAGTTCGTCACTGCCGGTGGTGTGGCCCTGGGTGAGGTGAATCTGGCAACGATGGAAAGCCGCCGCTGTTCAGGGCTTTACATCGCCGGTGAACTGCTGGATGTGGATGGAGTCACCGGTGGCTTCAACTTTCAGGCCTGCTGGAGCGGTGGCTGGCTAGCGGGACAAGCCATTGCAGCCTCCAACTCTCAGGATCTCACTACTGAATCTGATCAAACACGGTGAACATCGGCAGATACATCGCCAGCAGGATCGATCCCACGATGCCTCCCACAACTACGATCATCGCTGGTTCCAGCATCGAGGTGAGTGCCTTCACTGAGGCCGATACTTCGTCCTCATAGAAGTCAGCCACCTTGCTGAGCATTTGGTCCATCTGCCCAGTCTCTTCACCGATCGAGAGCATGCTCAGGGCCATGTCCGGCAGGACCTTCTGCCGCGTTAGAGCTGTGCTCAGCAGCACCCCTTCCTGCACCAGCGTTCTGCAGTTGAGGATTGCGTCGGAAATGATCGAATTGCCTGCGGTTTCACTGGAGATTTCCAGTGCCATCAGGATCGGGACGCCGGCTCTGGTCAGTGAGCTGAAGATCCTGCAGAACTGGGCGGTTGCCGTTTTCATGATCAGGTCTCCGAAAAGGGGCACTTTGAGCATCAAGCGATCCACCACACGCCGGCCCTTGTGAGTTGCGTAGTAACGGCCGAATAACCACACAGACACCAGGAGTACACCGACGAAAACGAGTGCGGCTGAAGAACGCAGCAGTTTGCTCAGATCCACCATTAGTTGGGTGAACAGAGGCAGTTCCGCGCCCAGATCCTCAAAGATGCCGGCGAAGGTTGGAATCAGAAAAATGGTCATGCCCAGGAACACCAGAATCGCGATCACCAGCACCGCCACGGGGTAGCCGAGTGCACCCTTGATCTGGTTCTGCAGGCGTGCGTTGTCCTCAAGAAGCTTGGCCAGCCGTTTCAGTGATTCATCGAGAACTCCTCCGGCCTCTCCGGCCTCCACCATCGCCACTGTCAGCTGATCGAACACTTTGGGCCACTGGCGCATCGCGGCTCCCATCGCTGTGCCCTGGTTGACTTCCAGCCCCACCGACGTGAGCGCTTTCTTGAACATCGGCAGCTTTTGCTGTGTGGCCATCAGATCAAGACTGCGCACGATCGGCACCCCTGCATCCACAAGCGCCGCCAGCTTGCTGGCCCAGACCGCTTTCTCTTTCACGCCCGGAGGTTTCTGAAACGCTTCCCCCAGATCGATCGAGAGCCAGCTCCCACCGGATATCCCATCAGTTTTGGCAGCGTTTCCCTTCTTTTTGCCTCGTTCAGAACCTTTGTCTCCGGCACGCAACTCAGTGGCTTTGATGCCTCGTCGTCTCAACTGACGCCTGGCCGTGGCCACATCGTTGGCCTGGACCGTCACGGTCCGTTCCTGACCCGTCGCGGAGGTGTAGGTGGCAGTGAATGTGGCCATGGCGGGGCTGGACCTCTCAGCTGCTCACAAGTCGCTCAAGTTCGGCAGGTTTGCTGGCTTTCGACAGAGCTTCCGGTAAATCAATGTCTCCATGAGTGACGAGATCTGCCAGAGCTTTCTCCAGGGTCTGCATGCCCTGTTCACCGCCGGTCTGGATCTGTGAATAGAGCTGGGCGGTCTTGCCTTCGCGGATGAGGTTGGCAATGGCCGGGGTGTTGATCATGATTTCCTGCGCCATCACCCGGCCGAACTGGCCAGGTTCTGGATTGCTGCGACGGCAGAGCGTTTGTGAGAACACCGCCACCAAACTTCCCGACAGCTGCACGCGGATCTGGGTCTGCTGCGCGGGCGGGAACACATCCACCATCCGGTCCACCGTCTGCGCTGCGGAACTTGTGTGCAGAGTGCCGAACACCAGGTGTCCTGTTTCTGCAGCGCTGATCGCCAGTTGAATCGTCTCCAGATCGCGCATCTCACCCACCAGGATCACGTCAGGGTCTTCTCGCAGTGCTGCCCTGAGCGCATTGCCAAAGCTGCGCGTGTCTTCATTCAGCTGGCGCTGGTGCACCAGGCTCCGGTCGCTTTTGTAGACGAACTCGATCGGGTCCTCAATCGTGAGGATGTGCTCGGCGCGGGTGTGATTGATGTGATCCAACAGAGCTGCCAGTGTGGTGGTCTTGCCAGAGCCAGTGGGTCCGGTGACCAGGACCAGCCCCCGTGGTCGTTTGCTGGTTTCCACGACCACCGGTGGAAGGTTCAGCAACTCGATGCTTGGGATCGAACTGCCCAGTGCCCGCAGACAGGCCGCATAGCTTCCTTTCTGTCGGTAGACGTTCACCCGGAAGCGGGCAACTCCCTTGAGGCCGTAGGCGCAATCGAGTTCCCAGGTCTGCTCCAACGTCTTGCGCTGGCTGTTGTTGAGCATTGAGAAGATCAGCCGGTTGCAGCTTTCCTCGAGCAGGGCTTCATCACGCATTGCTCGCAGCTGGCCGCTGAAGCGTCCGTAGGGGGGCTGGCCGCTGGCGATATGCAGATCACTGCCTCCGCCTTTGACCAGTTCCTCCATCAGGTCTTCGATCATCAGCTCCATTGCTCGCTCCTCAGTGACGTGGGGTCAGGCAGTAAGGACATTCCAGCCAACCTTCCTGGAGTCCGCCACCACAGCCGCTGCAGGTGAGCGTGCTTAGGGCTCTGGCCCTTCGCTCTGATTCAAGGCCGGAATCGGTGAGCACCATGCGTCCGACTTCCTCCAGGGTCGTGTGTCCTTCCCTGACCAGATCGAGGCTGTAGCCCAGCAGGGTTTTCATGCCTCCTTCAAGCGCCAGCTGGCGCACCATGTCAGTGGTGGCGCCCTTGGCCACTGCGGTTGCCAGCGCTTCATTCATGCGCAGCACTTCATAGACCCCCACTCGGCCCTTGTAACCGCTGCCCTGACACTTGGGGCAAGGGTTGGCCTGACTTTCAGGGTGGTTGGCCCGGAAAAAGCTGACGTCCGCTTCATTGCTGGCCATCAGTCCGAAGCGACCCAGTTCCTCGGGATCGGGCCGATAGGCCACGCGGCATTGGGGACAGACGCGCCGGAGCAGACGCTGGGAGACGATCCCGATCAGTGAGGCGCTGACCATGAAAGGCTCCACCCCCATCTCGTCGAGTCGGGCGATGGCGCTGGGAGCGTCATTGCAGTGCAGGGTCGTGAGCACCAGGTGACCGGTCAGTGCCGCTTCGATGGCTGTTTTCGCGGTTTCCAGATCGCGCGTCTCGCCGACCAGCAGTACGTCGGGGTCCTGTCGCATGAAGGCTCTCAGTGCCTGGCTGAAATCGAAGCCTTTTTCCCGGTTCACCTGGCACTGAGTGATCCCTGGCAGGGCGTATTCGATCGGATCTTCCACCGTGGAGATGTTGATCCCGGGCTTATTGCGTTCCGCCAGCAGGGAATACAGCGTTGTGGATTTCCCGGATCCCGTTGGTCCTGTCACCAGGATCATCCCGAAGGGCTTGGACCCTAGGCTGCGCACCAGCTTCAGGGCTTCAGCACTGGAAATCAGTTTGTCGAGACCCAGTTGCGTGGCGGAGCTGTCCAGAAGCCGCAGCACGATCTTTTCCCCATAGCGGCTCGGCAGACTGTTGACCCGGAAATCCACGGTCCTGTTCTGGAAGCGGCGGCGGATGCGGCCGTCCTGGGGGAGCCGACGTTCAGCGATGTCCAGGTCCGCCATGATCTTGAACCTGGACGTCACAGCCGGCACCAATCGGCTCGGAAGCGGTTCGATCTGGCTCTGCAGCACACCGTCCTGACGGAAGCGCAGATGAAGACCGGTCTGCTGAGGCTCCACATGAATGTCGCTGGCACCCAGTTCAAGGGCCTGCATCAGGATGCGATCCACCAGATCGATCACCGGTGAGCGCTCTGCATCGTTGAGCCCGGATTCAAGGTCCTGCGGTTTCGAGGAGTCGGCGTCCTCCTCATCGGGATCGGCTTCCAGCACCCCGTCGACGGTGAAATCCTTAAGGTAGGAGGTGGCAGTCTCCGCCACGGTTTCGGTCTTGGTCTCTGCGCCTTTTGAAACGGAGGTTTCGTTGTTGGCCGGGATGGTGGCGTCGGTGTTCGGCGGTGTTTCCGTGATGGGTGGCTCTAAGGGGGGAGCTTCATCGCTGACGGGAAGGTTGTTGCTGAGCAGTTCCGTCAGGCTTTTCGCGAGCGCGGCATGACGAGCGGGATCAAATCCCATCGTCGCCAGTTCCTCGAGCAGGAAGGGTTCATCAGCGATGCCGAGATCGCCCGGAATTGCCCGTTGCAGTAGCAGTTCCAGTTCCAGAGGCCGGCTTTTGTCGCTCACGGATCAAGGTTGCAGAAAGGTGCGGGCTTCCCCCGCTTGTGGGAGGACTGCCTCACCTATCAACATGTCTAGACGTGAATTCGCAACCGGTCAGCATGAGTGGTGATGCTTCCACCCCAGCGCAGGATCCGTTATCGGCTGGTTCCGACGGCCAGCAACCTGCCGTGAATCCAAACGAAATCTCCGAAACGACGCCAGTGGTCGACGAAGCACCGACCCCGGAAGCGGTGGCTGAAACGGAGCCAGCTCAGCAGTCCGTCGACAATGAAGCTCGCTTGGAGCAGCTGGAGCGGGAGCACTCCGCTCTCAGAGAGGAGCATGAGGTGTTGCGCGGTCAGTACGTGCGCATCGCTGCAGACTTCGACAACTTCCGCAAGCGTCAGAGTCGCGACCAGGATGATCTCAAGCTGCAGCTGATCTGCAGCACCCTCAGTGAGATTCTTCCGGTGGTGGACAATTTCGAGCGCGCCCGTCAGCAGCTCGACCCTCAGACCGAGGAAGCTCAGGGGCTTCATCGCAGTTATCAGGGGCTCTACAAACAGCTGGTTGATGTGCTCAAGCAACTCGGTGTTGCTCCCATGCGCGTGGTCGGTCAGGAGTTCGATCCAACCCTGCATGAGGCGGTGCTGCGAGAGCCCAGCGAAGAGCACCCCGAGGACGTGGTGATTGAAGAGCTGCAGCGCGGCTATCACCTCGAAGGACGCGTGCTGCGTCACGCCATGGTCAAGGTGTCGATGGGCCCTGGTCCGCAACAGAGTCCCGGCAGCGAGACGTCCGCTTCTGATGGCGAGGCCGCAACCGACGGGGAGGCTTCGGGTGATGCCAACAGTTGATCAGCCTCCTGCTTCTACTGTGATCTTCGGGACTCCCAGCTGATGGCCGACTACTACGAGCTGCTTGGTGTCAGCCGGGATGCCGATGCCGACACCCTGAAGCGCGCTTATCGCCGTCTCGCACGTCAGTACCATCCCGATATCAACAAGGAGCCAGGGGCTGAAGACCGCTTCAAGGAGATCGGTCGGGCCTATGAGGTGCTCAGCGATCCTCAGACCCGCGGTCGCTACGACCAGTTCGGTGAGGCCGGCCTCGGTGGCGCAGCCGGTATGCCCGATATGGGCGATATGGGCGGTTTTGCTGATCTGTTTGAAACGTTTTTCAGCGGGTTCGGCGGTGCTGCAGGTGGTGGTGGCCGCCAGCAACGTCGTCGTGGTCCTCAGCAGGGTGATGACCTGCGTTACGACCTGACGATCGATTTCGAGCAAGGGGTGTTCGGACAGGAGCGGGAGATCCGTGTTCCCCATCTGGAGACCTGCACCACTTGCTCCGGCAGCGGTGCCAAGAGCGGCAGTGGTCCCACCACCTGCACCACCTGCGGGGGCGTTGGTCAGGTGCGTCGGGCGACCCGCACTCCCTTCGGCAGTTTCACCCAGGTTGCGGAATGTCCGTCCTGCAACGGCAGTGGCCAGGTCATTGCTGATCCCTGCAATGCCTGTGGTGGACAAGGCGTGACTCAGGTGCGCAAGAAGCTGCGCATCAACATCCCTGCCGGTGTCGATTCAGGAACCCGTCTGAGGGTTGCCGGTGAGGGGAACGCCGGATTGCGTGGCGGTCCCTCCGGAGATCTCTATGTGTTCCTCACCGTCAAACCCCACCCTTCGTTGCAAAGGGATGGTTTGACGGTCCATTCCGAGGTGAAAGTGAGTTACCTCCAGGCAATCCTCGGCGACACGATCGAGGTCGACACCGTCGATGGCCCAACCAAGCTCGAAATCCCTGCGGGAACACAACCCAACGCCATTCTCACCCTGGAGAACAAGGGCATTCCCAAGCTGGGAAATCCTGTGGCCCGCGGTAACCAGCGGATCACGGTCAACGTGAAGCTCCCCACCCGTCTCAATGATGCGGAAAGGGGGCTGCTCGAGGAGTTGGCTGGTCATCATTCCGCCAGGGGAGAGCAGCACCACCACCACAAAAGTGGTTTATTCGCACGACTTTTCGGCCAGCGGTGACCATGACCGAACGTCCCCCCGATCGTCAGCTCGATCTCTGTGGGACGCCCTGTCCGCTTAATTTCATCCGCTGTCGGCTCATGTTGGAGAGCATGAGCGTCGGCCAGTGCCTTCAGGTGGATCTTGATCCCGGCGAGCCTGAAGAGATGGTTGTTCCCGGACTGCGTCGTGACGGCCATCAGGTTCAGGTGGAGCGTCTGTCGGACGTTCAGGTGCGGCTGATGGTGATCTGTGCCAGTGAGTAGCTGCGCACTGCATCCGGGCATGGTTGTGGCTCTCCAGGCCAATTACCTGGAGGTGGAGCTCGAGTCTCCGCCAGCCGATTTTCCACTCCGTCTTCTCTGCACCCGTCGCACACGACTGAACCATCGTGGAGCGGCAGTTCACGTCGGCGATCGTGTGAGTGTGGAAGCGATCGACCGTGAGCACGCCAGGGCCGTGGTCGCGGACGTGGAACCGCGGAGCAGTTTCTTGATTCGTCCGCCGGTGGCCAACGCCTCCTGCATTCTGGTGGCCGTTGCGGTTGAGCAACCCGCGTTTGATGCTGATCAGGTCAGCAGGTTTCTGCTCACGGCTGAAAAGACCGGATTGCAGGTTCTGCTCGTGCTGACCAAATGTGATCTGCTCGACGCGGATGCTCTGTCACGTCTGCGGAATCGCCTGCAGGGATGGGGCTATGAACCGATTCTTGTCTCCACGCAGTCCGGTCTGGGGCTGGAGCAATTGCGTGCGCAACTGGCAACCGTTCCGATCACTGTGCTTTGTGGTCCCTCTGGGGTGGGCAAGAGTTCATTGCTGAATGGACTGCTGCCCGGACTCGCTTTACGGGTTGGAGAGGTGTCAGGTCGTCTGCAGCGCGGGCGCCACACCACACGCCACGTGGAATTGCATGCCTTCTCTCCTGGCTCGAGAGTTGCTGACACTCCAGGCTTCAATCGACCGGAACTTCCCGATGATGTCTCCAATCTGGAGGTTCTCTTTCCTGAGCTGCGCGTCCAGCTTGAGCCCCATCCCTGCCGTTTCCGTGACTGCCTGCACAGGGATGAACCCGGTTGCGGTGTGACGCGGGACTGGGAGCGCTATCCGCTGTATCGCCGAGCTGTGGAGGAACTTCTTGATCTCAGCCGCCCATTCCGGGCAGGTTGAGGTCGAGTCCGCCGGTTAGCTCCTGCATTCGCTCCTTCATGGTTCCTGTGGAGCGTTCGTAGGCGGATTGGAGCGCGGCGAGCGTTGCGGCTTCAGCCGCTTCCTGCCCTTCACTCAGCAGGCTTGGGTCCAGTTTCACGCGCAGGGGTTGCTGGTTGCCGGAGAGCCAGATGCTGGCTCGTCCGTCTTCGCTGCTGCCCTCGATCTCCATGGCATCGAGCTCCTCCTGCAGTTTCTGAGCGTCTTGCTGGATCTGCTGTGCCTTGCGGAAGGCTTCGGTGAGCTGTCCGAAATTGGGAAGTCCGAACCCTGCCATGGCTTCGCTGTAGGAACAGAGAGATTAGGCCGCCGTCTCGAATCCCAGGCGTTTCACTTCAGGCTGGAGCTGGATGCCGTGGGCATCGGCCACCTCCTGTTGCACCATGCCGATCAGGTTGCGGATGTCTGCCGCGCGGGCTCCACCGGTGTTCACGATGAAGTTGGCATGGACTTCCGAGACCTGAGCCCCTCCGACACGGCGGCCTTTCAGTCCCAGTCCTTCAATCAGACGCCCCGCCTTGGCCGGCTCTGGATTGCGAAAGACACTGCCACAGCTCGGTTGTTTGTAAGGCTGCGTGCTGGTGCGATGGTTGAGATTTCCGCTGGTGCGTCGTTGCAGCTCGCCGGGATCATGCCCCGCTTCGAGTTGAAATTCGGCGGCCACCACCAGTAACGGCTGGACCTGCAGAGCGCTGTGGCGGTAGGCGAAATCCAGGGCATCATGTTCAAGCCGCCGGATGTTGAAATCGCCACCTTCGAGTGGAACCACATCCACGCTGATCAACCGTTCAGCTGTACAGCCACCCTGAGCGCCGGCATTCATGACTGCGGCTCCGCCAACGGTGCCAGGGATGCCCACGGCCCACTCCAGACCCTGAAGTCCCTTTCGCGCCGCACGTCTTGCCAGGGTCGGGATCGGCTCACCGGAGCTGGCTCGTACCCGGCCGGTTTGTGCATTCAGATCAATTCCCTGCAGCCGTCTGAGGCAGAGGGTGAGCCCTGGGAGTCCTGCATCAGCGATCAGGAGATTGGAACCTGCACCAATCACGCGGACGGACAACCCTTCGCTGGCTGCCCAGCTGAGCAGGGTGGGAATCTGCTCAGGTTCGTTGGGTTCCGCGAGCCATTGAGCTGGTCCGCCAACGCGCCAGGTGGTGTAGTGGGCCAGGGAAACCTGCTGCTGCAGGATCCCCTGCTGCTGCAGGTCTCTTAGGCTGTCAGTGTCGATCGACATGACGTCTGCTCCTGCTCCGAGTTCGGTGACAGCCGCGACCAGAGACTGTTCACATCTCCGGCGCCCATCGCCAGCACGAGATCATCGGCTCTGCTGTGTTTCTTCACCAGATCAGTCAGGTCGTTCATGGTGGTTGCCACCAGAACCGTCTGATCAACGTTGTGTTGCTGAATGCAGGTTGCCAGAGCCTCACTGCTGACACCGGAGATGGGTGCTTCACCGGCTGAGAACACTGGTGCGAGCACAACGATGTCGACGTTGCTCAGTGCCAGGGCGAATTCGTTCTGAAACTGTTGGGTTCGGCTGAACCGATGGGGTTGAAACACTGCCATCAGTCGTTTCGGACTGCGCGGCAGAGGGCTACGTCCGCTGGACACCATGAGAGCTGCCATTGACAGCGTTGCGGCAACTTCACTGGGATGGTGCGCGTAGTCGTCCACGACCAGGCGACCTTGCCAGTCACCGCGGTAATCGAAGCGACGACCAGGAGCTTTCAGTTCGCCGAGGTGTGTGAGGAGCCGCTCGAGAGGAACTCCCTCCATTCGGCAGGCAGCCAGGGCTCCCAGTGCATTGCTCAGATTGTGGAGGCCTGGAAGAGGCAAGGTGATGCGGCCGACGCGTTCACCCTGCTCGTAGAGATCTGCAATCGTGTGGTCGCCTTCGAGAGCCACCGGCAGAGCGGCAAAATCGACGTTGTCGCTGCGTTGAACAGACCACCAGGCATCGGCTTGAAAGTGTTCGCTCAGGATGGGGTCGTCCTGGTTGGCGAGCAGTCGACCGCAACCTGCGGCAAAGCGACGCATGGTGGTGATCAGATCATCCAGATCCCTGTAGTGATCGGTGTGATCGAGTTCCAGATTGGTGATCACCCCAAGGGTTGCGTTGAATTTCACCAGGGACCCGTCCGATTCATCGGCTTCTGCCACCAGCAGGCGGCCTGAACCCGCATGTCCGTTGCTCCCGTAGCAGGGAACGATGCCACCGATCACTGCGGTGGGATCTTCTCCAGCTCCGTGAAGAAGCGAGGTGACCACCGTGCTGGTGGTGGTTTTGCCATGACTGCCTGCCACGGCGATTGAAGGCTGTTGATCGATCAGGGCAGCCAGCAGATCTGATCGATGCCAGACAGTCAGCTGCAACTGCCGTGCTGCGATCAGTTCCGGATTGGTGTCAGGAATGGCACTGCTGATCACCACCAGCGGCTTGGCCAGATCCAGCCTTCTCAGTTCATCAAAGTTGGCCGCCGTCTGCGAGGCGAACGCCACCATCCCAAGCGACTGCAAAGCTTCCATGGAGGCAGTCATCCGTCGGTCGGAACCACTGACCCTGTGACCTCGACTAAGCAGGATCCGCGCCAGCGCGGACATGCCGATCCCTCCAGCACCGATGAAGTGCACTGAGGACGGGCTTTCCAGTGGCCTGCTCAAGAACCAATGCCGTGAACGCGCACCATAAATCAGCTTTTCCTGCTGACCACCAATTGGCGCAGACTGTCGCGAGAGCAGCTCACGACCATTCGTTTTACGGGTTCATCCAGTTGAAATAAGTGATTTCTGTATGATCGGCGGCCACTCCCTGCGGATAGTCCGCTTCTGTTATGACCCTGCGCGTTGCGATCAATGGATTCGGCCGAATCGGTCGCAATGTGATGCGGGGATGGATCAGCCGTGGCGTTGACACCGGGATCGAGATTGTGGGCGTGAATGCCACCTCTGATCCCAAGACCAGTGCTCACCTGCTCACCTACGACTCGATTCTGGGCAAGCTCGATCCCAGTGTGAAGATCGAAACCACTGACGACTCAATGATCGTCAATGGCAAGGAGGTGA
The DNA here is from genome assembly GCA_047286285.1 of Synechococcus sp. Classification (GTDB taxonomy): domain Bacteria; phylum Cyanobacteriota; class Cyanobacteriia; order PCC-6307; family Cyanobiaceae; genus Synechococcus_C. Next base: position 119,874 of record JBJBBP010000002.1, read on the forward strand.
AGTTCTTCTCCGATCGCAACCCCCTCAACTGCCCCTGGAAGGAGTGGGGCGTGGATCTGGTTCTTGAGTCCACCGGTGTTTTCAACACCGATGAAAAGGCCAGCATGCACATCCAGGCCGGTGCCAAGAAAGTGATTCTCACCGCTCCTGGCAAGGGCCCAAAGGTCGGCACCTTTGTTGTTGGTGTGAACGAGGACCAATACCGCCACGAGGATTTCGACATCCTCAGCAATGCCAGCTGCACCACCAATTGCCTCGCCCCTCTGGTGAAGGTGATCGATCAATCGATCGGCATCAACCGTGGCCTGATGACCACCATTCACAGCTACACGGGCGATCAGAGGATTCTCGATAACAACCACCGCGATCTGCGTCGTGCCCGTGCAGCCGCAGTGAACATGGTTCCCACCTCCACCGGTGCTGCTCAGGCGGTGGCTCTGGTTTATCCAGCAGTGAAGGGCAAGTTCACCGGTATCGCGATGCGCGTGCCCACTCCGAACGTCTCCGCCGTTGACCTGGTGTTTGAGTCCAACCGTGCGTCCTCGGTTGATGAAATCAAGTCGATCCTCAAGGCCGCTGCAGACGGCCCCATGAACAAGATCATCAAGTACGGGGATCTGCCCCTGGTGTCCAGCGACTACGCAGGCACCAATCAGTCGACCATCTTCGATGCTGATCTGACCCTGGCCATGGGCGACAACTTCTTCAAGATCGTTGCCTGGTACGACAATGAGTGGGGTTACAGCCAGCGGGTGGTGGACCTTGCCGAAGTTGTGGCCAAAAACTGGAAGTGATCGGAATCTGAGCCATCGCTCCCATCCCTCCCATCGGGGGGGATTTTTTTTGGCATGGATGATTCAGGACACAGATCCGAAGTGATCGAATCCTGCTGAATCAACAGCGAGTCTGGTGTCATTCCAGATGATCTGCTGGCTGTCGGAAGTGATCCAGCCGATATGTCCGCTATCCGGCTGGCGATCAAGCCAGGTTTGCGCCCAGGAGGGCGGGAGAGCCAGCACCAGTTCAAAATCCTCGCCGCCATTCAGGCACCAGTGATCCCAGAGGGCGCCTGCAGGCCAATTCGCTGCCCGCGGTAACCCTTCGCGTCTGAGTTCAGCGCCGCAGTCACTGGTGTGGCAAATCGCCTGCACCGCCGCCAGAAGACCATCGCTGCTGTCGGTGCCGGCGGCTCTCCAGGGCAGCTCCTCGGGTTTGTTCTTCAGCAGTGTGTTCAAGGCATCCAGCCGGGGGATCGGCCGTCGATGCTGGCTGATGGCCTGCTGCTGCAGGCTCTCTGTCAGTTCAACGCTGGCATCCAATGCCGCATCGCGCTGCAGTAGTGCCAGTCCCAGTCGGCTGAGACCATGGGCTCCGCTCGTCACCAGCCAGTCGCCCGGACGGGCATCACCGCGATGCAGGCGTAAGGGACCCAGTCGACCCAGGGCTGTGATCGAAATCAGACGTTGCCTGCCTGCGGAGCAGTCCCCTCCAAGCAGGATGCCTCCGTAGCAGTTGAGAGCTTCGCTGATCCCTCGGTAAAGATCCTCCACCCAGCTCCAGTGGGTGTCACCAGGCGCCACCAGGGCGACCGTGATCCCGTCCACGGCAATCGCACCGCTGGCTGCGAGATCCGACAGGTTGGTCGCCACGGCACGCCAGCCCACATCCCTTGGGCTCGTGGTGCGGTCACTGAAATGAAGCTCATCCACTAAGACGTCGGTGTTCACCAGCAGCGGCCTTGGGTCGGGATCCAGGGTCGAGGTGTCGTCACCCAGCTGCCCCGGTGGGGCGAAGCGGGTCAGACGCCTGAGCAGCTCCGCTTCACCCAGCTCCGCCAGCGTCACCGTCACCGGGCTCAGGCGTGCTGCTGGAGTCGATCTGCACCCTCGACCACTCTGATTCGCTTGATCTCGTCGTTGACGCCAAGTTCTTCGAGCACATCGAAGCCGTCTACGACATATCCGAAGGCTGCATTACGCCCATCCACCAGATTCAACCCTGCTGGTGTCAGCTCCGCTTCGTAAAGAAACAGAAAGAACTGGGAAGACCCGTCATCGAGAGCCTGATCGGAGTGCGCCCAACCCAGCGTTCCAAGCGTGGCGAAAGGAAGCACCGGTGTGGCTTTGTACAGACCGACGTCTTCGAAGGTCTGGTTGTAAAAAGTTTCCGGTTCACCGGGTACACGGATTTCCAGCGGCACATGCCGTTCCTGCTTGGTTTTTGGATCCACGTAGCCAATCTCCGGACCTTTCGGATCACCGCTCTGCAGGATGTAGAAATCCTCCGCACGGTTGAAGGGCAGACCGTCATAGAAGCCCTTCAGGCTCAGATCAACGAAGGCACCGGCGGTCAGCGGCGCGTTGTAACCATCCAGCACAGCTGTGAGATCACCCTCAGTGGTTTCAATCACCACCGTGGCGCGACCGGCCAGCCGCGGCAGATCGTCGAATTCCGAGGGGATGTCCGGAAGCCGGTCATCAATCAGCAGTGCTTCCAGATCACCGATCTGGCTGAGGGTCTGGCGGCGTGTCTGGATAAAACCTGCTTTGTCCTTGGCGTCAACACGTTCCTGCAGCGCTTCCAGGTCATCCGCCACCGCATCAAGGATCTGTTCAGCCCTTGATTGATCCTCAGTGGGCATTGCAGCGACGATCGCGCCAGTTCTCTTGTCCAGCAGGGATTGCGTGCGTTTGAGGCCACGACCGAGCGCACTCCAGCGCTTGGCCCGCAGGTCATCACTGGTGCCTTCGAGCTGGTGCTGGAGATCGCGCAGGTCTTCCTGATTCATGGGCAGGGAATCGCGCAGGATCGCCGCCGGATCCTTCACGGCGTTTCCCTGCGGGAGACCAGCCCAGACGGGTGGTGTCCAGGCCAGGCCAGCCATCATCAGCAGGCTGATGAGCCACGCGCTCAGGCGCTGAAATCCCAACCGAATCGACAAGGAGAACCCCAGGTGCTGAAAGGACTTTGGCACAGCCGTATGATCCCCTGAACCGTTCGGCGGGAATGATCTCCAGCAACGACTTTCGCACCGGCACCACGATCGAGCTCGACGGTGCCGTCTGGCGCGTGGTCGAGTTCCTGCACGTGAAGCCTGGCAAAGGCTCGGCTTTCGTTCGCACCAAGCTCAAGTCTGTCCAAAGCGGGAGCGTGGTTGACCGAACGTTCCGCGCCGGAGAGATGCTTCCCCAGGCGATGCTGGAGAAAGCCACCCTCCAGCACACCTACATGGAGGGTGAGGACTATGTCTTCATGGATATGTCGACCTATGAGGAGACCCGTCTCACCGCTAAGCAGATCGGAGACAGTCGCAAGTACCTCAAGGAGGGGATGGAAGTGAGCGTCGTCTCCTGGAATGAGAAGCCGCTCGAAGTGGAATTGCCCAATTCCGTCGTGCTGGAGATCACCCAGACCGATCCCGGAGTCAAGGGTGACACCGCCACCGGTGGAACCAAACCTGCGATCCTCGAAACCGGGGCTCAGGTGATGGTCCCTCTGTTTCTCTCGATTGGCGAGAAGATCAAGGTGGATACGCGCAACGACTCCTACCTGGGTCGGGAGAACAGCTGAGCATGCAACTTGATCACGATCAGCTTCACAAGCTGTTGGAAGTCCTTGGTGAAAGTGACATCCAGGAGTTTCGCCTTGAAGGAGACGACTTCCGTCTTGAGGTGCGCCGCAACCTCCCGGTAACAGCTGTCGCTGCACCGGTGGTTCCTGTTGCCCAGGCCGCACCTCCGGCGCCTGTTGTTGATGTTCCGGCTCAGGGAGAGACCACCTCAGCGGCACCGCCGCCTGCGGCCGGTTCACGCTCAGATCTGGTTGATGTCACCGCTCCAATGGTCGGCACCTTCTACAGAGCTCCTGCCCCAGGCGAATCTCCCTTTGTGGAAATTGGCAATCGGATCACCGCCGGTCAGACAATCTGCATTCTCGAAGCCATGAAGCTCATGAATGAGCTGGAAGCTGAGGTTTCAGGTGAAGTGGTGGAGATCCTCGTGGATAACGGCACTCCGGTCGAATTCGGCCAGGTGCTGATGCGCGTCAAGCCCGGCTGAGCTCCCAGGCCGCCTGGATGGCGGCCAGCATGCTGGCTCCTCTTGCGACTCCTTGCCCGGCTATGTCGAATCCGGTGCCGTGGTCGGGTGAGGTTCGCAGAAACGACAGGCCGAGGGTTGTGTTCACGGCCTGGTCGAAGGCAAGCAGCTTGACCGGAATCAGGCCCTGATCGTGATAAAGCGCCAGGATGCCGTCCGGACCGCTTTGATCAGACGCATGGCTCCAGGCCTGTGCCGCACTCAGCCAGCATGTGTCCGGGGGCAAGGGGCCCTTCAGGTTCACTGAGGGGTGATCGCTAGCCCATTGCTTCAGCAATGGGTTCAGCCACTGTTGCTCCTCGCCTCCCAGTTGTCCTTGTTCGCCGGCATGCGGGTTGAGGCCTGCGACGAGCAATCGAGGTGCTGGATTGAAGCGCAGGCAGAACTCTGCCAGTTCATTGAGTTTGCGTTGAACCAGATCTGCGGTGAGCACCTCCATGACCCGTCCCAGCGGGATGTGTGTCGTGGCCAGCAAGGTGTTCAGTCTCCATCCGGTTGCTGGGGAGACAGCTGTGAACAGCATGGAGGCAGCCTTGCGTCCATCCAGTTCCGCAAGACGTTCGGTCTGGCCGGGGTAGCGATGTCCGGCCTCATGCCAGGCATGTTTCGCAATCGGTGCGGTCACCAGTGCCCGTCCTTGTTGCTGTTTCACCAGTTCCACAGCTCGACTCAGCCATTGGAAAGCGGCTGCTCCGCTAGTTGCTCCTGCATCACCGGGTTGGAGTGGGCCTCCCGGTACTGGCAGATCCTCAACATCCAGGAAGTCGGGATCGGCGATGGGATCCTGTGATTGCAGTCTCAGAGTGTCAGCTGTTTTCTGCAGACTGGCTCTGCAGCCGACAAGCAGGGGACTCGGCATGTCCGCCGGTCGCCTGGGATCCGCCAGGGCTTTGAGGGTGACTTCCATGCCGATTCCTGCAGGATCACCGAGTGCGATCACAAGGCGCTGCTTAGCGTTAGGGCATTCGCTGGATGAGGACATGCTGCGCTTGCTGGTGATCGGTCTGCTGCTTTATGGCCTGGGGACGGCGCTTCGCGAGGGCTGGTTGGAAGTTCAGTGGAGCCGCTTTCTGCATGATGCAGGTCTGACCTTCATCGACCCTGAGCGTCCCCTGAAGTTCGATGAGATTCCTGGGCTCAGTCCGGAGCGTTCTGACTAAGTATCCCCATCAGTCTCTCCTCAATCAGACACTGAGCGAGACCGCTGCGGAAGTTCGGATGAACCATGGAGTAGCCCATGGTTTTGCAAAGCAGATCATTGTTGACTCTGCGGTTTTCGGCCCAGAAGGTTCGGGCCATGGCGCTCATGTCCGCTTCCGCATCGGCGTAGCTGCGCGCTTCCGGCAGATCGCAGTTCAGAAGTTCAGCAGCATGGCGTTGCATCACATGACTCGGTGCGGGTTCGTGATCACAGACGTTCACCACAGGAGGGTGTTGACCTGCGGCGGAGCAGTGCATGAGATGCAGGCAGGCGGCGGCGATGTCGTCGACATGCACGCGGCAGAACACCTGGCCTGGTTTCTGAACGGGTTTCAGGGTGCCGGCCTGCACAGCGGCGAGCGGGGAACGACCCGGCCCATAGATTCCAGGTAACCGCAGAATCTGCACGGGCAGTCCGCTGTTCAGCCATTCCTGTTCACAGATCAGACGTCTGCGGCTGCGCTCCTGAGTGGGCTGCGGTGGATCCGATTCACTGACCCAGATGCCTTGAGTGTTGCCGTAGATGCCTGTGGTGGAAAGATACCCGACCCAGCGAAGGGGCAGCTGTCTGAGCTGCGCACCAAGTGTTCTCAGAACAGGGTCGTTCTGATCGCGGCCTGGCGGAATGGTGCTCAGCAGATGGGTCACGCCCCTGAGGTCTGATTCCGTGAGCACGACGTTGTTGGCCGTGTCAAAGCGCAGGGCTTCGCTGTTCGGGTCAGGATTTCGGCGGGTGGTGATCACCCTGATGTGCAGAGCCTCTGCAAGGGCAGCAAGCCGTTGACCACTGAAGCCTGCTCCCAGGATGCACAACGTGGATCCGGCAGGCAGCGATCGACAGCGGTTGACAAGTGATTCCAGCATGAGTACAAACGTATCAGTGGCAAAACAGTCGTGACCAGTTCCTGTCTTCCTCTGATGTCATCTCAGGCATCCATGCTGCCGCGAAATGTCTGTCACCGCACCACGGTCATGCTGACTGGCGAGAGAGCAGCCTTGCGCCGCGTGGCAGCGAGCCTGTTCGCGTCGATGTTGGTGAGTGGGGCCTTTCTGCTCGCGCCCGAGCAGCCTCAACAGCAGGCCTCCATCTGCCAACAGCACCATTCAGCAGAGGCCTGCAGGGTCTGGTGACCAAGCTCGTTGATCTGTTGTTTCAGGCTGCTTGAAAGTTCCAGTCCTGATCATCCCGGTTGTTCAGCGGTGAATCAGCTTCAACCGATAGGTCAGTTTTTTGATTCAGTTCGGGCTGAGCCCATTGCAGGAGTCGCAGAGCAAGCCGTAGGTCGCCATCCATCCAGGCACGAATAGCCATGGCCCGGCGGGGATCATAAAAACGTTGGCGTCGATACCAGTCAAACGCCTCGGAGTCAGATTTATGGCCATTGCATGAGAGGCAAGCAGGAACACAATTTTCAGTGATGCTCAATCCACCCTTTGCTCTGGGAAGAATGTGATCGATTGACTCTGATTGTTTTCCGCAATAAATACAGCTTTTACCGGTGTATGTGTGAAGCGACTGACGCCATCTTCGAACTCGTAACTTAGGGCATAGATCTTCAAGGAAAACCGCGTCCCTGTTATGCATCCGAAGAGTTCGGTTGTGAGAATTCTGGCGCTTACGCTGGGTTCGTCAATGTGTTCTTTGCTGCATTTTTAGCACTTTTTCAAGTGTGATTTTTGAGGTTCAACCCCCTTGTGTTGAGCGGCGGAGGCAATACAATTTCATTTGCTGAGTTGTCGTTACGGCTTCATCAACGTCCTGCTGCAGCCTTGGGCTGACCCCTTCAGGACTTGTCAGGGTCACCTACCCCTTCGATGCCGTGACCCATGCGCAGATGGGCCGGATCAGGCCTCGGGGTCTCTGGAAAGGTTCCGGGCACGGGTGGGAATTTCCGCTGGCAGCCGCTGAATCCCTGCTGCACAGTTTTGGTTCTCGTTTTCGAGTTGAGGACGAGTTGGTGCGTTGGCTGCACTGGCATCGACATCCTTTGCCTCCGCTTCCTCATCACCGGGAGCTGATTGCCAGGGCTGATCTTGAACAGCCTCTTGCTGATGGGCGTACACCGCTGCCGCATCAGCGCTCGGGTGCGCGCTGGCTGCTGGCACGTCGCGGAGCATTGCTGGCGGATGAGATGGGCCTCGGTAAGACGCTCACATCTCTTTTGGCCGCCCGCGCTCTGCTGCGAGCTGTATCACTGCGTTTGATGGTGATCGCTCCTGTGGGGCTTCATCCGCATTGGCAACGCGAAGTTGAGTCTCTCGATCTGGAGTGCACCCTGCACAGCTGGGCCCGGTTGCCGGCTGATCTTCCGGAAGCGGGAACACTGCTGGTGGTTGATGAGGCCCACTACGCCCAGTCACTTCAGGCTCAGCGAACGCAGGCCCTGTTGCGTCTGGCACGCCATCCGCGGCTGCGGGCGGTGTGGATGCTCACGGGAACACCGATTCGCAATGGGCGACCGATTCAGTTCTTTCCGTTGCTGGCAGCGATGGATCATCCGCTTGCCCGGGATCAGCGTTCCTTTGAGGAGATTTTCTGTCAGGGCCACTGGAGTGAGCAGAGCGGTCAGCGCCGCTGGCGTGCTGATGGTGCCAGTCGGCTGGAGGAACTGCGGCGCCTCACCCGACCCCTGGTTCTGCATCGGCGGAAGCAGCAGGTGCTTGGTCTGCCTGCCAAGCAGCGACGCTTCCATGGCGTGTCGTTGGTTGCTGATCAGGCGGTTGGATTCGACCACCGCCTGCGTCTTGTGGTGGATGACTATCGCCGGCGTGTCCAGCTCGGAGAGGTGCGATCGGACGCTGAATCGCTCGCGGTGCTGACCTCTCTGCGCATGATCGCAGCGGAATTCAAGCTTCCGGCCACTCAGGCTTTGGTCGAGCAGTTACGTGCCGACGGCGAGGCGATTGTGTTGTTCAGTTCATTTGTCGCACCGTTGCAGCTTCTGCAGCAGCGGCTGGGTGGTGAACTGTTGACCGGTGGTCAAAAACCGGAGCAGCGCCAAGTTGCGGTTGATCGTTTTCAGGCCGGTGAAACGGATCTGCTCCTAGCGACCTATGGCTGTGGAGGTTTGGGATTTACCTTGCATCGCGCTCGGCAGGTTGTGCTTCTGGAGCGGCCCTGGACTCCAGGCGATGTCGATCAGGCTGAGGATCGTTGCCACCGGATCGGGATGGATGGTGGGCTGACCAGTCACTGGCTTCAGCTGGGTCTGGCTGATCAGCTCGTTGATGGCTTGGTGGCTAGTAAGGCAGAAAGGATTGAGCTTCTGCTGGGTCCTCGCCGCATCAGCGTTGACCGTCAACCGTTACCGGTCATGGTGGCCCGTTGTTTGCAGGATTGCTGACGCACATTCAGCTCGTGCTCGAGCAGGGGATCTGTGGTTTTGTTCCCTCGCTTGAGCAGGGAAGCTGCCTGGCGTACATCGTCACAGGCAGCTTCATCACGACCCATCAGTGTGAGCAGCAGTGATCTGTCGATCAGCGGAACCGGATTGCCTGAGTGGTTCGTCACAACGGCGTTGCAATGATCCAGCGCCCTTTCCAGCTTCTGCAGATTGAGATTTTCCAGGCAGCTGGACGCTTTCAGCTCGGAATCGGAGGTCACAGCACTAGGGCTGTCGGTGTTCCCGCAGGCCTGGATTGTGAGCAGTAGTCCAGCGACCAGGAGACCCCGCTGGAGCCTTGTGGAACGCCAAGGGGCTCTTTCAGGCCTTCGCAATGACAAAAGCTTCAGTAGCTGTATCGATCATCAGCATCCCAGTCCGTCGAGTTGCTGCTGGCACTGCTGGTATTTGAAGAGCTCTTGGATGCTTTTCTTCCAAAAAGATCTCCGAGGTAACGTCCGCAATCTGGATAGCTGCCTGGTTCCTCCACCACTGTCTCGGTGATCATCACGGCTGCATGCTCTGGAGAGGTTTTGAAAACACCAGCGCTTTGCCGCTTGATCAGGGCATAGGAGGCTTCGAAGCTCACGGAGTGACTATTGCCGTTGCTGCGCATGTAGCAATAAACCTGAGCGCCCTTTTTCGAGTCTGCGCTGCCCGCCTCGGCTGGAGCTGGTGCGGCTGCGAACAGCATCCCCGCCATGGGTAGCAGGATGGCGAGGCGGGTGCGGAGGCTGGCCATTGATGGACAGAGAAGGCGATCTGAATCAACGTATCGGCTTGTGATTGGCTGTCCAGAGGGCATTCAGGAATTGCCCAGCCCCAGAGGTGTCAGCAGTCTCACCACGAGTGGTAGGACCAACAACACTGTGATGAGTCGTACAGCGTGCAGTGCTGCAACAGCAGCGCCGACGCCGTAATCCTCTCCGACCAGGCTCATGCCGCTAATTCCACCGGGCGCTGCTCCCAGCAGGGTGATCAGTGGATCAACCCCAAGCAGTCGGCTGGCCCAGAGACCGACGACCAGACCTGTCATCACCAGCGTGAGTGTGATCAGCACTGCTGGTTTCCAAAGATGCTGCAGCTGCTCAAACGATGTTCGTGTCAGCCCTGTGCCGATCACAGTTCCGATGCCGATTTGAAGAGCTGTGCGCGTTCCTGGAGGCCATTCGGCAACCTCGATGCGACCGCTCATGCTCACAATTGCAGCGCCGATCAGTGCTCCCGCAAGTGGCGCGGCTGGAATCCCAGTTTTCATAGCGAGCAGGCCCATACCTGTACCGGCGAGGGCATACGCCAGCAGCGTTATCAAAGAGGGCATGGCACCCGCAGGCAACAGAACTTTCAGTCTGCAGGCAGAGCGTGATGGCTCTTGTCAAAAGCTCTTGAGGCTTGGTGAATGATGTGTTGTCATCGGACCAGAACTCGCCTGGCTTCGGATGACCCAGTCTGTGTCTTTCCGCATCACTCGCACGGCTGAAGATGTCGCTCAGACGCTCAATGCATTGTCGCAGCGTCTGGTGAAGCTTGAACAGCGTCTGGAGACTTTGGATCTGCAGGTGCGTCAGCAGCGCAGTGAGGCTCAGACCATGCCAGATGAAGAACGGCAGCGTCTGGATGTTGTGGATCAACTGCTGCTCGACTGCCAGGAGTTGCTCAACACTTCTGAGCTTCAGACGGGAGGGATCGCTGATCCTGCCAGTGTGCTGTCGCAGGACTCCATGGCTGAATCTGACCATGAGATCGCAGCTGCATAAAGCTGGTAAGAGGTGGCAAAATAAAAAGAAAGCTGACCATGGCACGCACCCCGTTCTCAAAAGCTGCTCCTCGATCCACCAGCAACAGCCGTTGTTCGGTTCCGTCTGGCCCCGCGGATCTTTCGGCCAGAAGCTCTAGCGGTTTTTTTGAGGGTGGTCATCAACTTGAAAAGCTTGAATTTGCTTTGGCAGTTGCAATCACGCGAGGTGATCAATCTAAATCTGACCAGCTGCGTGCTCAGATCGCTGAACTTGGGGGCAATGTCGAAGAACCGGGAACCTGAGCTGTCGCTGGTTCTCTGATACGAAGCGTTGATGTGATGCAAGCCTGAGCTTAAGTTGTAGGTATGTGAGCTTTTTTATGGATTGATATTTCCCCTAACCGTTTGTTAATATGAATGCAATGCTTGCGTTGTCGCTGTGAAGGCGTTGTTGAAATCTCCTGTATCCCTCCAATCCGTGGATCCCGATCGAGACCAACTCCTGAGCCGAGCACGTCAATGGTTTGATCAGGCACGAATACAGGCCAATGAAGGCAATACCGCCGGATCTGCTCAACTGATTCTCAAAGCTCTTAATCAGGAACGCCGTGCCGGTAGCGTTGGACCACAGGTCATGCAACTGATTAAACCCAGGTCGACAGTATCCAATTGGAAAAATCGGAGCTAAGAACTGATTAACGAATTGTCCTTCAGTATCAAGCGGGTGACCGGATTTGAACCGGCGACGTTCAGCTTGGGAAGCTGACATTCTACCGCTGAATTACACCCGCGATTGTCTGATGTTATCTCATAAAGGAATATCCGTACAGTGATTCAGGTCGTTTCATTGGTTCAGAATTTCGGAGGCTGCGCTCAATCCTGCACCCATTGATCCTTTGTGCAGTCCAAGTGATTGAAGAACTGATTCGATGGCTGCTACTGCAGTCAGGACATCCCGGTCGCAGACGAATCCCAGGTGACCGATTCGGAAAACCTTGCCTTTGAGATGATCCTGGCCGCCAGCGAGCAGGATGTCGTAGCGATCCTTCACGGCTTTGCGCAGTTGTTCTGCATCAATGCCTTCTGGAGCCACAGCTGTGATGGCCGGACTGCCGTTTCCTTCCGAGGCAAACAGAGGCAGGCCGATGGCTTTCATGGCTGCATGAGCGGCTGCACGATGGCGGGAGTGACGAGCGAAAATGGCTTCAAGGCCTTCGGCCTGCATCATCTCCAGGGCTGCCTCCAGAGCGAAGTACAGATTCACGGCCGGCGTGAAAGGGTTGCTGTTCTTGGCTGCTGTTTTCCGGTAGGGACCAAGATCGAGATAGAACTTCGGAAGATCAGAGTGCTCATAGGCCTGCCAGGCTTTTTCGCTCATCGCTACGAAACTCAGGCCGGGAGGCATCATGTAGCCCTTCTGGGACCCTGAGGCGACGACATCAAGCCCCCAGTCATCCATTGGCACGTTGGTGGCTCCAAGGCTTGTGACGCAGTCAGCAATGGTGAGTGCCGTGCCATGTGTTTTCACATGGCCACTGATGGTTTCAAGGTCATTAATGACTCCTGTGGAGGTTTCGGAGTGGGTGAGAATCACCGCTTTGATTGACTTTGCGCTGTCGGCCTCCAGTGCGCTGCGGAATGCTTCCGGATCGAGGGGCTGACCCCAGTCGGCTTTGATCACTTCCACATCCAGGCCATAGGCCCGTGCAACCTTCACCCAGCGTTCACCGAACTTGCCGTTGTCTCCGCAGAGCACCTTGTCTCCACGGCTGAGTGTGTTGATGATGCCCGCTTCCATCGCGGCTGTGCCGCTGCCGGTGATCACCAGTACGTCGTTGCTGGTTTGATGCAGCCAGCGCAGTTGGCCATTGGTGCGTTCCACCACGGCCTGGAATTCGCCGCTGCGATGGCCGATCGGGTGGCGACCCATGGCCTTGAGAACTGTTTCGGGCACCGGGGTCGGTCCCGGGATCATCAGGGTGAGCTTGTCCTGCACGGGCTCAAGGGGTGCCAATCGTTCATCCTAAAAAATGATCCGCATGGCTCCTATCGCCACGACGTCTGTTTTTTCAGGACCCGGTCTCACCCTGCCTGTCTGGGTGGCGGCGGCGGCGCGTGCTGCCGCCCTTGTGCTGGGTGGTTCCGCCGCATCCACAACTGTTGACCTTCGCATTCCCTCAGAAGAGGGGCTGCGTCGGGTGGAGGTGAATTCAGCATCGTTGCTGAATGCAGGTGAACGGGCACTGGCGATCAGCATCTGTGATCCCGGTCCTGGTTTGGATCTCACCCGTGGTCTGGAGGTCTGGGTGCTTGTGAGTCGTTCCTCTTCTGCCGTACAGGGATTGCAGATTCGAGCCGGCGAGGGCGTTGGCCGGTTGGAGGAAGACGATTCACTCTGCATCTCGGGTTTCGCTCGTGAGTTGCTCGAGCTCAATCTCAGCGACCTGTTGCCTGTTCTGGGCGGCTTGGACGTTGAGGTGGTGTTGCCACGGGGCCGGGAGTTGGCACAACGAACCAGCAATTCCGCTTTCGGTGTGGTTGATGGTCTCGCCTTGATTGGCACTCAGGCGGAGGTGCAGGCCAGTGCGTCTCCTGATCAGCTGCAATTGGCGCGTGAACGGTTGCGCGAGCTCACTGATCAGAGCGGTTTTGCCGGACGGTTGACGCTGGTCATTGGTGAAAATGGGCTGGATCTGGCGCAGCAGCTGGGACTTGCCGATCAGCAGCCCCTGTTGAAATCAGGGAACTGGATTGGGCCTCTGCTTGTGGCAGCTGCTGAGGCCGGTGTGAGGCAGTTGCTTGTGCTCGGCTATCACGGAAAACTCATCAAATTGGCGGGTGGAATCTTTCACACCCATCACCACCTCGCTGACGCACGTCTCGAGGTCTTGGCTGCACTAGCTGTGCAGGAGGGCCTCAGCATCGAATCCGTTCGCGCCCTACTGCAGACCGCCTCGATCGAGGAGGCCTGGTCTTGGCTTCAATCGCATGATGCGGTTCAGGCCATGGGTCTCTGGATGGCGGTGGCTCAGGCAGTCGAACGGCGCAGTGAGGCCTATCTGAAGCGCTACGGCTGCACCGGCATGCGAGTTGGGGCAGCGCTGTTCAACCGGGATCGTCAGCTTCGTTGGGCTGGGCCTGAAGGAGAGCCGATGCTTCGGCATTGCGGGGTTCAGCGCCATCAGCAGGCTGCGGATTGAGGTCAAGGCCCTTCTCTACGCTGATCAATTGGCGGCCGGTTTCCGCGGCCGACCGTTCCACGGCTTACGTGCGAAATGTCCCAGGTTCCGATTGAAGGTCAGCGTCAGCCGGCCATCGTCATTCTTGATTTCGGCTCCCAGTACTCAGAACTGATTGCTCGCCGGGTGCGAGAGACCGAGGTGTTTTCCGTGGTGCTGGGGTACAGCACCACCGCTGAGGAGTTGCGGCAGATGGCACCCAAGGGGATCATCCTCAGCGGCGGCCCAAGTTCGGTGTACGCCGAAGGTGCTCCTCTTTGCGACCCTGAGATCTGGTCGATGGGGATTCCGGTTCTCGGAGTCTGTTACGGCATGCAGCTGATGGTCCAGCAGTTGGGCGGCCGTGTTGTTGCAGCAACAGGAAAGGCTGAATACGGCAAAGCACCGCTTGAGGTGGACGATCCCACGGATTTGCTCACCAATGTGGACAGTGGCTCCACGATGTGGATGAGCCATGGGGATTCGGTTGAGGCGCTGCCGCAGGGCTTCGTGCGTCTTGCGCACACGGCCAATACACCTGAGGCGGCCGTTGCCAACCATGATCGCCAGTTGTATGGCGTTCAGTTTCATCCCGAGGTGGTCCATTCCACGTGTGGAATGGCGATGATTCGTAATTTCGTTTATCACGTCTGCGGCTGCGAGCCTGACTGGACGACAGCGGCATTCATTGAGGAGGCTGTTAAGCAGATCCGCGATCAGGTGGGCGACAAGAGGGTGCTGCTTGCCCTGTCCGGTGGCGTGGATTCCTCAACCTTGGCCTTTTTGCTGAAGAAGGCCATTGGTGATCAGCTCACCTGCATGTTCATTGATCAGGGCTTCATGCGGAAGGGTGAGCCTGAGTTCCTGATGGATTTCTTCGACCGCAAGTTCAACATTCACGTTGAGTACATCAAGGCCCGGCAACGATTCCTGACCAAGCTCAAGGACGTCACGGATCCTGAGCAGAAGCGCAAGATCATCGGCACTGAATTCATCCGTGTGTTTGAGGAGGAGAGCCGTCGTCTAGGTCCTTTCGATTACCTGGCCCAGGGCACGCTGTACCCGGATGTGATCGAGAGTGCTGGAACCAACGTTGACCCCAAGACGGGTGAGCGTGTGGCTGTGAAGATCAAGAGCCATCACAACGTGGGTGGGCTGCCCAAGGATCTGCAGTTCAAGCTTGTGGAACCGCTGCGCAAGTTGTTCAAGGATGAAGTGCGTAAGGTTGGTCGCTCGCTCGGACTCCCCGAGGAGATCGTTCGTCGTCACCCTTTCCCCGGGCCTGGCCTGGCCATTCGCATCCTCGGTGAGGTCACGGCAGAAAAGCTCGATTGCCTCCGTGATGCCGATCTGATCGTGCGCGAAGAGGTGAAGGAGGCCGGTCTCTATCACGACATCTGGCAGGCATTTGCAGTGTTGTTGCCTGTGCGGTCGGTGGGAGTCATGGGTGACAAGCGCACCTATGCCTGGCCGATCGTTCTGCGTTGTGTCTCCAGCGAGGACGGCATGACCGCTGACTGGTCGCGATTGCCTTATGACCTGATGGAGACCATTTCCAATCGGATCGTCAACGAAGTGAATGGTGTGAATCGTGTGGTTCTGGACATCACCAGCAAACCGCCTGGCACGATTGAGTGGGAATAGTTCAGCGTTCCCAGTGGCGAGCACTGGTTCAACTCTGATTCAGAGAAATTGTTGTTCAGTTGAGTTGAGTCAGTCAGCGTTGGTTCTGTTCAACAAACCAATGCTTTTGTGCGCTCGACTTGCGGCGTCTGTTCAGCATTGAAGTCATGCTGCTGTTACGCGCGAGTGCCAATCAGTCGCTCTGGGGGGCTGGTAGGCCGCTGCTGGCACCGATACCCTTGGTCCCCGACTTCAAGGATGTGACCGCTGCCCAACAGCAGGACCAGCAACTGCAGCGACGTCTCCAGCAGGACAGCATCCAGCTTGCTGGCAAGACCATTTACATCAACCCATTTCTGTACTGGCGCCGTTTCGACAGCAACACCGATCGCTGGCTTCGGGAGCCGGGCCAGCTGAATGAGGATCAGATCCAGCAGAATCGCAGCCGCTTTTATCCCGAGCTGGAGTGGGCTCTGCTGGATCCTGCGGATCAGGAGATCAAGGATGGCGCTGTCGAGATGTTTCTCAAAAGCCTGGAACTGATCGGCACGTTTCACCCCGAACTCACCTCCGGCCAGTTGCTGGAGGTTGAGCGCAAGATGGCCATCACCAAGAAGCGTTCCTTTGAGCGCTGGGTGGAGAAGTCGTATCGGAGACGGGCTCGACTGGAAACCCGCGAGAAACGACGATTCGCCCGCGATCGTTTCTGGCGCGGCTGGTCCGAGTGGATTGCCCTCGACACCACTCACCATGCTCTGGCCCCGATCGTGGCGCTTGTCGTGCTTTCCGGTGTGATCGGCTGGTCACTGGGATCATCCCGCTCAGCTTGTCCGACACTTGTTCTCCCTTCGGAGCAGACTGGACTTCGTTGAACCCACAGGCCCTCCTCTATGGCCGACAGCCAACCGCTCGATTCGCTGCGCCTGGCCCTGATGCAGGAGGTTCTGCCCATGGGTCTGGCATTTGTCGATCGCGTCCGTACGGAGGGCCCCGCCAAGGCGGTTGAGTCTGTCGCCCGAGGCGATGATCCCCTTGGCGATCTGCGAGAGCAGGGAGAAGCTGCGGCGCGGGAGGTCCGAGAGCGCCTTGATCAGATCAGTCCCGGGCTTGGGAATCCAGTGATGTCGGTTCAGGTGCAGGTTGATGAGCCTTTGCAGCCAGAGGCTGCTGTCGAGCAGGGTGACTCCCGGGAACTGCAGGAGGTCCTGGCACGGATTGATGGGCGCCTGCAGCGGCTGGATGCGCTCATGCACGAGGAGAGCTGACCGGATGGCGGGTTCAGGCTTCTCGCAACGGGATGGTCAACGTCAGAGCGGATTGCGGCAGCAGCCACTGGTGCTCCTTGCGCTTGTGCTGCTGGCGAGTGCGGCCATGGTCTCGCGACTGGTTTGGCTTCAGGTGCTTGAAGGCTCCCGCTATCGAGAACTGGCCGATGAAAATCGCATTCGCCTCGTTCCTCGTTCACCGACCCGAGGTCGGCTGCTGGATCGTAAAGGGAGAGTGCTGGCTTCCAGCAAATTGACCTACTCCCTTTATGTGGAGCCTCGTCTGGTGGACGATGCCAGCTGGCCTGATCTGCGCGATCGTCTGGCACGTCTGCTCAGCCTTGATGCAGCCGTGCTCGATCAGCGTCGTGGCAGTGGTCAGGCGAGGGATGGTTATCGCATCAACCTGGCCACGGATCTCAAGCCTGAGCAGGTGTTGCGTTTCCGTGAACAGTCGCAGGGGCTGAAGGGCGCTCAGGTGGATGTGGACATCCTGCGCTTCTACCCCCATGGAACGCTGGCAGCCCATGCTCTTGGTTACACCCAGCCAATCACGGAGGAGGAATACAAGGCCCTCGCTGAAAAGGGATACAAGATCCGAGATCGCATCGGTCGCATCGGAGTGGAGGCCGCCTATGAAACCCATCTGCGCGGCGCCTGGGGTGGGCAGATGCTTGAGGTCAATGCCATGGGAGAGGTGCAGCGTCATCTCGGTGACCGACCATCGGTTGCGGGCAAGGACCTCAAGCTCACGCTGGATCTCGATCTCCAGAAGGCTGCGGAGCAGGCCCTTGCCGACAAGCCAGGCGGGGCCATCGTCGCCATGGATCCCAGAAACGGCGCCATTCTTGCCCTGGCCAGCAAACCCACTTTCGATCCCAACTTCTTCTCCAAGCTCGTCACGACTCAGAAGGAGTACGACGCGCTGTTTTCCAACCCAAAAAAGCCCTTGCTCAGCCGGTCGATGAATGCCTATGACCCCGGCAGCACCTGGAAGGCGGTCACGGCGATGGCTGGCATGGAATCCGGCAAGTTCCCTCCTGACACGCAGCTCAACACCACCGCGTGCATCACCTATGGAGGTCATTGCTTTCCCGACCACAATGGCGCCGGATTTGGCCGTATCGGCTATGCCGATGCTCTGCGTTTTTCCAGCAACACCTTCTTCTATCAGGTGGGTGTGGGCGCAGGATCCCTTGAGCTCAAGAAAGCGGCCAATGCGCTCGGTTTCCAACAGAAGACCGGCATTGAGATCGGTTGGGAGGAAAGTGTGGGGTTGGTGGGTGATGAGGAATGGGCCGCTGCAGGCCGCGGCTGGGCGGACCCAGGCACGACCCCCTGGATTCCTGAGGATATGGCCAGTGCTTCGATCGGTCAGTCGGTGGTGCAGATCACTCCCCTCCAGCTGGCCAGGGCCTACGCGGTGTTCGCCAACGGTGGCTGGCTGGTCACGCCTCATCTCGCTGATCAGGGGCTGGACTGGACTGACCCTGCCCGGCGCACCAAGGTTGAGATGAAGCCATCCACGCTCAACAAAATCCGCGAGGGTCTGCGCAAGGTGGTGTCTGATGGCACCGGGTATGGGTTGAATGGACCTGGTATTCCACCCGCCGTTGGCAAGACGGGCACCGCTGAAGACAGCACTGGGGGGCCGGACCATGCCTGGTTTGCCACGTATGCCCCTTATCCGGAGGGTCAGATCGTGATCGTGGCCTTTGCCCAGAACACCCCTGGCGGCGGTTCAGTGCACGCCCTGCCGATGGCCAAAAAGGTCATGGAGGTCTGGAACCGCACACGCGGCAAACAGTGATTCAGGCGGCGGCGCCCAGTTGTTGTTGCTGAAGCACTTTGCGGTAATAACCTCGCAGTTGATCAGTGGCCCCGGCCCAGCCCCAGCGTTCCGCTTCCTCCCGAGCGGCTCTGCGCAGGGACTGACGTTCGATGTCGTTGCCGAGCAGGCGACGGGTGGCTTCGATCAGACTTGCTGCGCCGCCATCGCTGCCGTCAGGTTCATACAGACAGCCATTCACACCGTCGGTGATGATGTCGGGAATTCCGCCGCGGTTGGCTCCAACCACTGGGCACCCTGCGGCCATGGCTTCCAGCAGCACCAGTCCAAGCGTTTCTGTGCTTGAGGGGAACAGGAAGGCATCACCGCTGGCATAGGCGCCTGCCAGTTCTTCGCCGGCCAGGTAGCCCACGAATGTGGTGGCCGTGCCTTCGAAATGCTTCTCCAGCTGTTGGCGATGGGGACCGTCGCCGACCAGGGCCAGGCGAGCATCAGGCAGGGCTTCGAGAACAGGTTTGATGCGTTCGATCTGTTTTTCCGCGGAGAGCCGTCCTACGTAGAGCAGCAGAGCGCCTCGGTCGTCGTAATCACCCAGAAGGCGCTGACGTATTGCATTGCTGCGCAGTTCAGGGGAGAAAAGCTCTGTGTCGACGCCTCGCTGCCAGAGATCCGTGTGCTGGATGCCCTTATCGCTGAGCTCCTGCACCATTGCGGTGGAGGTGCACAGATTGAGAAGGGCCTGGTTGTGTGCGGCTTTCAGGAGTTCCCACAGCAGTGGTTCGAGCATGCCCATGCCGTAGTGCTCGAGGTACTTGGGCAGATGGGTGTGATAGCTGGCAACCAGAGGGATCGATTTGGTCTTGGCCAGCCAGATGCCCCCCAGGCCCAGCACGGCCGGATTCACCACGTGGATGAGGTCCGGCTCGAAGCTGTCGATGGCTTCCGATACTGCCGGCCGAGGTAGAGCCAGCTTCAGTTCCGGATAGAGCGGCAGAGGCATGGCCGGCACACCGATCAGGCGGGCGCCCATGTACTCCTCGGGACAACCTTCCGGACAGAACACCATCACTTCATCACCAGCATCCACCAGATGCTTCACCGTTTTGGTGAGCCGGGTGACGATGCCGTCGACCTTCGGCAGGAAGGTTTCAGTGAAGAAGGCGATTTTCAAGGGAAAGGCCTGATCAGGAGGCGGAGCCGATGGCTTGTGCCTGGGTTTTGGTCCAGGCAGAGGTGCAAAGGATGCGGTTGCGATCGCAGCGATCGGCGTAACGCGTGGCGATTTCCACCACTTCCTTCAGCAGACCGTCATCGAGGGTGGTGGGGTTGAGGCCCAGCTCAATGAAACATCGGTTGTCCACGATCAGGTCGTTTTCAACAGCTTCATTGCGTGGGTTCGGCAAGTTGTTGACCTGAGCGCCGGTGAGGGCAGCCACTTTCTTGGCCAGTTCGCCCACCTGATGACTTTCTGTCATCTGGTTGAAGATCTTGACCCTCTCACCCTGTTCGGGTGGATTCTCGAGCGCAAGCTGCACGCAGCGCACTGAGTCGCGGATGTGAATGAACGCTCGGGTCTGGCCACCGGTGCCATGGACTGTGAGTGGGTAGCCGATGGCGGCCTGCATCAGGAAGCGATTGAGCACCGTTCCGTAGTCGCCGTCGTAATCAAAACGGTTGGTCAGTCTTGGGTCGCGATCCGTTGCTTCTGTGTTGGTGCCCCAGACGATTCCCTGGTGCAGGTCGGTGATGCGGACCTTGTCGTTCTTGTTGTAGTAGAGGAAAAGCAGCTGATCGAGCGTCTTGGTCATGTGATAGACGCTGCCTGGGCTGGCTGGGTGAAGGATTTCCTCCTCGAAACGACTGCCATCCGGCTGGGGGACCTCCACCTTCAGGTAGCCCTCAGGAATGGTGGCACCTCTGTGCGAGCCATAGCCATAAACGCCCATGGTGCCCAGGTGAACCACATGAATGTCCTGGCCGGATTCCACGATGGCGGCCAGCAGGTTGTGGGTGCCGTTGACGTTGTTGTCGACGGTGTAGCGCTTGGTCGCGCTGCTTTTCATGGAATAGGGGGCAGCGCGCTGCTCGGCGAAATGCACCACCGATTCAGGTTTTTCCTGCCTGAGCAGTTCCACGAGGCGTTCGTACTCATGCGCGATGTCCATGTGCACGAAGCGCATGGGTTTGCCACCGATCTCCTGCCAGGCCTTGAGGCGATCTCCGATGTTCGCAATCGGTGTAAGCGATTCAACCTCCAGGTCGATGTCGATCTTGCGACGACTGAGGTTGTCCACGATCACTACGTCGTGACCCTGATCCGCCAGATTCACGGCGCAGGGCCAGCCACAGAAGCCGTCACCACCGAGAACGAGAACTTTCACCCCATACTCCTGCTGAAGCGTGCGAGCCGCCAATGAGGTGCAAGCTACTACAGGGTTTTCAGCTGATCGCCACGGTCAGGGCCATCAGTGCCACCACCAGCACCGAGCCACCGATGATCAGCAGTCTGGAGGCGTTGCTGCGGCTGGTTTCCTTGGCCATCACCTCCATGCGGGGCTCTTTGGCGAAGGCATTCAGACGTCCACCGTCTTCGGTTGTGACCTGCATGGGTCTGCTGTGACTGCTGGGACCTTATGAGTCCAATTGCCTAACAACCTCTTTTGTGTCGCTTGCTTCACGTCACTTCATTTGTCGTTACTTCACCAGCCCGCTGGTTGGTGAGCTGGCACTGGCTTGTTCAAGTTTCGGGAGTCGGCCTGAAAGGAAGGCGGTGCGGCCCGCCCGCACGGCCTGACCCATCGCTTCAGCCATCGCCGGTGGATCGCCCGCGAGGGCAATGGCGCTGTTCACCAGCACGGCATCGGCTCCCATCTCCAGTGCGGCAGCAGCCTCACTGGGGACGCCGATCCCGGCATCCACCACGACCGGGACGCTGGCGTTCTCGATGATCAGTCCGATGTTCGACGCATTGCGCAGTCCTTGCCCGGTCCCGATCGGTGAGCCCAGCGGCATCACCGTTGCGCAGCCCACCTCCTCAAGTCGTTTCGCCAGCAGCGGGTCGGCATTGATGTACGGCAGCACTGTGAATCCTTCTTTCACCAGCTGTTCAGCAGCTTCCAGGGTTCCGAAAGGATCCGGCAGCAGATGCCGGCTGTCGGGAATCACCTCCAGCTTCACGAAGGTGTTGTCGTCCTGTCCCGCCAGCTTGGCCAGCTCGCGGCCGAGCCTGGCCACACGCACAGCTTCATCGGCATTGGCACAGCCTGCGGTGTTGGGCAGCATCCAGATGCGTTTCCAGTCGATGGCTTCCATCAGCCCGGCATGTCCGGCTGCCACGGTTTGAACCCGTCGGACGGCCACGGTCACCATGTCGCAATCGGAGCGATCGAGACTGCGTTGCATTGCTTCCAGACTCGGATATTTGCCCGTACCGGTGAACAGCCTGCTTTGGAACTGTCGACCACCGATCAGAAGCGGGTCGATGCTGGACGGGGTCGAAGCCATTGAAGGAGCAGCGGACTGGTGGGGAACCGGATCGGAAGTCGAACAGGCCACGGTTGAGGGACCTACCCTGCGGCCATCATTTGTTCTCGTCATGCCCATCACTATGGACATGAACGCGCCGATTGAGATTCCGGCGACGTTCGAACCGTCCTTACCCCTTGATGCCTCCGCCTTGCAGGAGCCATTGCAGCTGGAAGGTCCGGTTCAGCGTTTCGATCCAATCGCCAGAGCAGCCAATCTCGCAATGTCGATGCCGCGTGAATGGTGTGGCAGTTATCTGTCGTTCACAAGTGGCAACAGCATGGATGTGAAACTCACATTGGCAACTGTCCAGCCTGTTGGACAGATGGTCGATCTGCGCGGAACCATGCAGATCGGCACTATCAGCACGCCGGTTCAGGGCAACCTCAATGCCAAATCTGATCAGGTGGATCTTCTGCCGCTAGCCAGTCAGCTCACGGAGGCGCTCGAGCCAGGTGGTAGCTATCTCGGTCTTCAGGGGATGAACCTTTCCAGCTGGCAGGCTCCGCGACTGACCAATCGCGGGGGCAGCCTCAGTCTTTCCCCAAGTTGCCCTGGTTCAGAATCCCCTGCCGTCCGAGCTCTGTGGTGAAGTCTTCTCCGACTGGATGAATCCGCTGGTCTTGCGACTGTCTGAAGTCCGTTCCAGACGCTTCAGTCGGCTTTTTGCTGTTTTGTTGGACGGCTCAAGTTTCAGAGTTTTGCGATAAAGATCAGCGGCCTCGTCCATATTGAGCAACCTTTCCTGCGCAAAGGCGAGATTGTTGAGGGCTACCGGATAGTCATCCTTGGCCTGAAGAGCGAATTTGTAATGACGCACTGCTCCTGAAAAATCCTTCTGAGCCGCCAGTGAAAATCCCAGGGCGTTCTGGATCAGGGCACGCGCTTCCTCAGGTTCCTTGTTCAGGCGTTTGACAGCCTGCCGCAAGGTTGCCGTGGCCTGGGGATACAAGCGTTTGCGCAATTGAACGCAGGCAAGCTCATAGAGATCACCAGCATCCTTAGACGATCCGGCCTCGGACTGTTCGAGACGAACGAGCTCCAACTCGTCTCGACGAACACGCAAAAGTTGACGACCTGCAATCACAGCAGCGATTGCCAGCAAGCCGATCAGGCCCAGCAGGTAGGTCTGCGGCAGGAAGGAATTCATGAAGGCTGGATGGGGTCCCGTGGTGGGACGCTATTCAACCCTGAGTGGCGTTCACAACGCTGGCAAAACTTGTGGGATCCACCACTGCCATCTGTGCCAGCATTTTGCGATTCAGGCGCACATCAGCTTTTTTGAGACCACCGATCAGACGGCTGTAGCTCACGCCGTTGAGGCGAGCAGCTGCGTTGATTCTGGCAATCCAAAGACGGCGGAAATCACGCTTGCGGCGGCGACGGTCGCGGTAGGCGTTGCACAGAGCTTTCATCACCCGCTGATTGGCGGTGCGGAAGAGGGTTCCGTTGCTGCCACGGAATCCACGAGCAAGGCGGAGAATTTTGTTGCGGCGCTTACGGGCGACGTTGCCTCTTTTGACGCGTGCCATGGGTGTTGAAAAAGGGTGGTATTGGAGATGTGATCAGATCAGTGACTGCCTCGACAGCAGGAGGCTGCTCAGGCGTAAGGCATCATCAGGGCCACGCGCTCCTCATCGGTGCGATCGACAACGGCCTTGGTTTTCAGGTGCCGCTTCAACTTCGGGCTTTTGTGATCGAGCAGGTGGTTGTGAAACGCACGACGACGCAAGAATTTACCTGTGCCGGTTGCTTTGAACCGCTTGGCGGCTGCTTTGCGGGTCTTGAGCTTGGGCATTTCTCTGGCGGCGCGTGGCACAAACGACAAACATAGAACCTCACCCTCCCTTCAGCCAAACCCTTTCCCCAGGTTCATGCTCAGACCATCTGTTCAGTCTGCTGTGATGCCCCGTTGCGCTTCTGTTGCAGTGTTCAGGGTTCTCCCCTGGATTTGGCTTCCAGCCTGGGCAGCCATGGGCTGCCAGGCCCAGGCCATCAAGGAGCCTTTGCCTCAGTCCGAGGCTGTTGTGGCGCCCACCCATCGAGGTGTGCCGCTGCCGCCACCGGCCAGGAATTCCGTTCTCTGGGTGTCACTCGACGATCACCTCGGTGCTGGAACCCTGGTGGATCAATCGGCGCCCCAATTGACCTTGATCAGTGCAGGACCTGCTCCTCTGCAATTGAAAGACAGGGCCGGAAAGCCTTTGCTTTCGGCTGAAAGGCTGCGCTTCAGCTGGCGACGGGTGCCTCTCAAGAAGATTCTTGAGGTGGCTCGCCGTGTTGCTGGACCCTTCGCGAGTTTCGAATCAGCCGATCGGATTGCTCAGCGCTGGCGTGCCAAGGGTGTGAAGGCGGACGTGGCTCACCCTGGCGAATGGGAGGTGTGGGTTCCGGCTGATGCGCCCGATCTTGCCGGTGTGTCCATGCGGGATGTCAGTGAGAGCATCAGCAGTGCCGTGATGCCTGTGCTCGAGGGACCCACGGGTGGTCGAACCCTTCAGGGGCCTCTGCAGGTTGAGGCTCCCGACGGCATGCGTTGGAAAAGTGGTGTTCTGCGGGGACCGTTCCGTCTTCAGCCGGATGCCTATGGCAGCTGGACGCTGCTGGAGCAGCTGCCGATGGAGCGCTATCTGGAGGGTGTGGTGCCCCATGAGATCGGAGCGGGATCACCAGCGGCGGCCTTGCAGGCTCAGGCGGTGTTGGCCCGCACCTGGGCTTTGGCCAACAGCCATCGTTTTGCCTTGGATGGTTATCACCTGTGCAGTGACACCCAATGTCAGGTGTACAGCGATCCACGGTTGGCCAGCCAATCGGTGCGACAGGCCATCCGTGCCACTGCCGGCAAAGTTTTGTTGTGGGACGGCCAGCCGATTCATGCGGTCTATCACGCCACCAACGGTGGTATCAGCGCCCTGGCAGAGGAGGCCTGGGCGATGGAGCCACTGCCTTATGTGACTGTGCTCGCGGATGGCGTCCCCGCTTGGGGTCAGACGTTGCCACTCCAAAGCGCTCAGGATGTGCGGTCTTTTCTCAATCAGCGAGAGGGTGCGTACGGAGCAGGTCATCCCCGCTTCCGCTGGCGTCGTGCTTACACCGCAGGACAGCTGGCTCAGGCTCTTGCACGCGCCGGACATGGGAATGCCCTCCCGACATCGATGAGCGTGCAGCAGCGCGGCCCCAGTGGACGGGTTCTGGCCCTTGAGATCGCCCGTGACCGTGGAGCAGCTCCTGTCGTGTTGAAACTGGATGCAATCCGCCGCACCCTTCGCCGTCTGCCCAGCACCTTGTTTGTTGTTGATCGTCAAGGCCCGGGGGTCTGGAGCTTCCGAGGCGCAGGATTTGGCCATGGAGTGGGCCTGTCGCAGGCAGGTGCCATCGATCTGGCTGATCGCGGTTGGAGTGCTGAGCGGATTCTTCAGCACTACTACCCAGGAACCCAGCTGGGGCCATTCACAGCTCCAGCCGGGACCGCTCCAGCTGAAGCCCCCTAAAGTCCCCTTGTTTCGTCGTGGTGGGAGGGCTGTGGCCGCAGGGACTGGAGATCACCGCCGCGGCAAGACGGTTTTCTTCCTGGCGGCCTGTGGCTGGGCCGGTGCGGCGCCGCACTGGCTTGATCCCTCCAGGATCCTCATCCCTGCCGTCACGCTGGCGATGCTGCTCGGGGGCTATGC
The DNA here is from genome assembly GCA_047286285.1 of Synechococcus sp. Classification (GTDB taxonomy): domain Bacteria; phylum Cyanobacteriota; class Cyanobacteriia; order PCC-6307; family Cyanobiaceae; genus Synechococcus_C. The sequence continues at coordinate 145,383 of JBJBBP010000002.1, forward strand.
CCTGCGCACGCTTCTGCGTGGTCTGAACCAACAGGACACCCAGAGCAGTGAGAGCGACAGCAACGACTCCCCAGCGATGGCAGCTGAGCTGTTTCCCACGCTTGATGTGGTTGTGGCTGCGCGCGATGAAGAAGCCGTCGTCACCCGTCTCGTGGAACGCCTCAGTGCGCTCCGCTATCCCGATGGGCGTCTCACACTCTGTGTTGTCGATGACGGCAGCGAGGACCGCACGCCTGAACGCCTCGCAGAGCTGCAGATCCGCTTCCCTTCTCTACGGGTGATCCGCCGGTCTCGCAATGCCGGCGGAGGAAAGTCCGGTGCTCTCAATGCGGCTCTGGCTCAGACACAAGGGGAATGGCTGCTGATTCTTGATGCGGATGCCCAGCTGTGCGCCGATCAGCTGGAGCGGTTGATGCCCTTCGCAACCAGCGGTGATTGGTCAGCGGTGCAGATGCGCAAAGCGGTCACCAACGCCAGCGGCAATTGGTTGACCAGAGTTCAGGCCATGGAAATGGCCTTTGATGCCCAGCTTCAGACCGGCCGGCTGGCCGGCGGTGGAGTGGCTGAGCTGCGGGGTAACGGTGAGCTATTGCGCCGGGATCTTCTGGAGGCCTGTGGTGGGTTCAATGAAGACACCGTCACCGACGATCTGGATCTGAGTTTTCGCTTGATTCTTCAGGGAGCCCGAATTGGGATCCTCTGGGATCCACCCGTTCAGGAGGAGGCCGTTGAGTCGCTTCAGTCGCTCTGGAAGCAGCGTCAGCGGTGGGCCGAAGGAGGTCTGCAACGCTTTCTCGACTATTGGCCTGGCTTGATTTCTTCGCGTTTGACCCGCGCTCAGCGGGGCGATTTGGCCTGTTTCTTTCTGTTGCAGTACGCCCTCCCAGTCGTTTCCTGGGCTGATCTTTTCACCAGTGTGATCAGCCGCACCACACCGGCTTACTGGCCTCTGTCGATCGTGGCCTTCAGCGTCTCAGGTGTTGGTTACTGGCGTGGTTGTCGACGCCTCAGCGAAGGACCTGACCTGCCTACCCCTGGTCTGGCCAATCTTCTGCTTGGCATCGCTTATCTCAGTCACTGGTTCCTTGTCATCCCCTGGGTCAGCTTGCGTATGGCCTTTCTTCCCAAACGCCTGGTCTGGGCGAAAACCACTCACAGCGGCCAAGATGAAACGCTTCAGGCTTCAGAGCCGGGCGTTTAGCTGTTGAGATCGACATCCAGGACCTGGCCGTTGAAAAAATCAGCGAAGCGCTTCACCTTTTCATCCATGGCCGATGGCTCATTGCGCCGCGGCGGAGCGCTCTCCGGTTGGATTGCCGTCGTCGCAGGACCTGTCTGAGCGGTCGATGGCTGGTCGCTGGGGATCGCTGGAACTGCAGTTGCGGGCGGTTGGGATGCAGCTGTCGCTGATGGGGTTGTTGGAGACGGTGTCTCTCCTGGAGTCACGCGGACTGCTGGAGGGTGCGAGGGCAGCTGAGCGCCACTGTTCGCATCTGATGTAGCGGTTGAAGCTGCTGCCGGCAGGTCTGGCATTGCCGCCATCGGGGCGGCGCCTCCGTGGTTTTCGAGCACCAGCTGGCGGTTGCCGCCCATGGCTCTGGCAATCGCTTTCTCCAGCAGCGCTGCGCGGCTCTGCACCATGCCCATCCAGTTCCCTGAAACCTGCACAACGGCGCGGTGGTTGTCGATGCGAACCAGGCGGGCCTGCTGTGACAGCAACATGCGCGTGGAGGGAAGCTCCAGGCTGGCCAGGATTTGTTGCCAGAGTTCTCCCAGGTCTTCTGTTTGGGCAGGCGTGGCTGCAGCTTCCTGCGGCTGTGGTTCGGTTGCTGAATCTGTTGCTACTGGGGCTGTTGGTGCGGGTGCAGCCGGGGTAGGAGGCGCCTTGGCGGCGGATGTGTCGGGAAGGCTCACACCGGCCGAGGTGGCTGCCGTGAGAGCTGGTGTAGATGCAGCAGCTGGTGTTGGCACAGCCGTTGAGGAGGCCGGAGGTGCTGCAGTCGCCTTGACCGTCGCTGTGGCGGGCTCTGCCAGCAGGCCCAGCAGCAGCACTTCCAGCCATAGACGAGGTTGCACGCTCTGACGCAGCTGCTGCTCAGCACCCCGCAGCTGGCCCTGCCATTGCAGCAGTCGGGCGCGGCCGATGGATTTGGCGAGGGCCGGCAGTTGATCGCGGAACTGTGGGGATACCCCGGTGAGTTCAGGTCGGTCCGGCGCGGCGGCCATGAGCACCAGATCCCGCAGGATGCCTGCCATTCCCTGCAGCACCGATCCGGCATCCCGGCCGCGGTCAAGCAGTTGCCGGCTGGCTTCCAGCAACGTCACCGGCTCGCTGGTGCTCATGGCTTTCACCAGCTCCAGTAACTCCTGTTCAGGAACCGCTCCCAACAGATCCCAGACCGCACCGGATTCGATCGGGCCGGGAAGCAGGCTGAGCTGGTCGAGAAGGCTTTCTGCATCACGCAGGCCGCCTTGAGCGCGTTGGGCCACCACATGCAGCGCTTCCGGTTGGATCGGAATCGACTCCTCTGCTGCGATCCAGCGCAGGTGTTGTTCAAGTGCATCGAGCGGGATGCGACGGAAGTCAAATCGCTGACAACGGCTGAGGATGGTGGGCAGAACCCGCTGTGGGTCGGTTGTGGCCAGCACGAACACCACCTGTGGAGGCGGTTCCTCCAGGGTTTTGAGCAGCGCGTTGAATGCGGCTGTGGAGAGCATGTGGCACTCGTCCACCACGTAAACCTTCCAGCGCGCCTGGACCGGAGCAAATCTTGAACGTTCAATCAAGTCGCGGATGTTGTCGACGCCGGTGTTCGACGCGGCATCGATCTCGATGACATCCAGTGCTGTCCCTGCAGCGATTGCGTTGCAAAGTTCGCAAGTGCCGCAGGGTTCCGGCGTCGGCCCTTCGTTGCTGAGGCAGTTCAGTGAACGAGCCAGGATGCGGGCGCTGGAGGTCTTGCCCGTTCCGCGAGGTCCGCTGAAGAGATAGGCCGGTGCAATGCGTCCGGTGCGCAGGGCATGGCCCAGGGTGGCCGCAATCGCTTCTTGACCCACCAGCTGATCAAGCCGTTGGGGCCGGTACTTGTGATGCAGTGGCTGGTACGGCTGGCTCATGCACTGCCGGCAGGATGCTGAGGCTACCGAGGTTCTGGTTCGGAGACTGTGTTGTCTTCCTGAGAGGTTTCCTCCAGAAGGGAATGGAGCTTGTCTTCCATGTCTTCAACGGCTGCCAGTTCATCGGCAATGGTCTGGCCAGTGAGCAACAGCTTGCGACTGCGTCGATTGACGCGATCGTCAGCGCCCTGTCCAGGCATCCCTTGCATCCAGGTTTCCGCCTGTTCCAGGGTGCTGTCGAGTTTGTTCATCAGCCTGACGCGCAGGTTCTGCAGTTGTTCCAGAGCTTGCCTGGCACGTTGGCGTGACTGTTCATCGATCACCCCCTTGCGAAGCAGCATTCCCAGGCCCGTGAGCAGGGCTGCAGGCATCAGCTGGCCGAAGGCCAGAGCACCGAGGCTGCCTGTGTGGAGCCAGTCCTCCACTTGACCGCTCCGATGCCGGCCTGTTTTGCACCAGTTGGCAAAGTGCTCGCAGTTGTTAAACAGAAGGTTGTAGTTCTGTTCTCCAATCCGACGCATGGCTCTTCTCAGGGTCACCCCTGCAGGTGAGGCCTGTTCGTGACTCACCAAGCTCACCTCCTGACCGCGGCTGAAGTCCTCGAGGGAACTGCGCAGAATTTCCCGGCCCTCCAGGTAATGGGCGACCGTGCCATCCCCCAGATCAATGCCGTGGTGCAGAAACAGACCGTGCTGACGGGGAACCCTCAGATGGTCGGCGGAGGCCATAGCCGTGATGAAGGGCTTGCTTGAGTCTGTCGCGGAGCCCCGCGTCAGGCATGGGGGGGCTTCCGAACCGCGATGGCTGGCTGGAATCCGCTGTGGCTTTTCAGCTGTCTGTCAACCACAGGTGATCAATGGCTCTCAGGCTCACCAATCAAGGGATTTCGGCTGGGCGTTGTGCTCAGGCGGATTCCTGCTGGCGATCCTTCCCGGGGAGGGACAGCACCTTGCCACCGGTGTGTTCCTCGACCATGGCGCGGGTGATCGTGAAGTCCGGCACGTTTTTGCGTGAGGGAAGCTCGTACATCAGATCAAGCATCAGCTCCTCGACAATCCCGCGCAAGGCCCTGGCACCGGTCTTGCGTCGATGGGCCTCCTGAGCGATCGCTTCGATCGCTCCTGCCTCGAAGTCGAGTTTGACGTTATCCATGCTCAGCAGCGTGCGGAACTGCTTGACGAGGGCATCCCGTGGTTCGGTCAGGATTGATTCAAGAGCATGTTCGTCCAGTGGATCCAGGACGGCGCTCACGGGCATGCGGCCGATAAATTCGGGAATCAGTCCGTACTTCACCAGGTCATCCGGTTCGAGGTGACGCAGCACCTGTGAGGCCTGGAGATCGCGAGTGGCTTTGCCGCGGCCGCGGCTGTCGCTGGGTACGAAGCCAATGGCGTTACGACCCATGCGTTTCTGCACCACATCGTCCAATCCAACGAAGGCACCCCCGCAGATGAACAGGATCTGGCTTGTGTCGATCTGGATGCAGTCCTGATACGGATGCTTGCGGCCCCCCTGGGGAGGAACATTGGCCACGGTGCCTTCCAGCATCTTGAGCAATGCCTGTTGCACGCCTTCGCCGGAAACATCTCGGGTGATCGAAGGGTTTTCGCTCTTGCGGGCGATTTTGTCGATTTCGTCGATGTAGATAATCCCCCTTTGGGCGAGATCCACATCCATGTCTGCTTTCTGCAGGAGCCTCAGCAGGATGTTCTCCACGTCCTCACCTACATAACCCGCCTCCGTGAGGGTGGTGGCGTCGGCGACGGCGAAGGGCACATCCAGCATCTCCGCGAGTGTTTGGGCAAGCAGAGTCTTGCCACAGCCCGTGGGGCCGATCAGAAGGATGTTGGATTTATGCAGCCGGGTGGCGGTCTGTTCGGTCTCTCCCTTGCCGTCGCCCTGCCAGGCCAGACGCTTGTAGTGGTTGTAAACCGCCACTGACATCACTTTCTTGGCAGCGTCCTGTCCCACAACCTGCTGATCAAGGAATCCCTTGATCTCCTGGGGTTTGGGTATGGACGCCAGGGTCGGGGCAGGTTTGCTGGTTTTGCGAGTCTGGCCGGAGCCGTTCTTGCGTGTCGGCTCGCTGCCCTGACGGGCACCGCCCTGGGCGTCGATCAGTTCCTCGTCAAGGATCTCGTTGCAGAGATCGATGCATTCATCACAGATGTAGACACCCGGCCCGGCGATCAGCTTGCGCACTTGCTCCTGGGACTTTCCGCAGAAGGAGCACTTCAGATGGGCGTCGAACTTGGCCATCGGGCGCTTCGCAAGTCAGTCGGAACACAGAGCCGGAGAGAAAGAATCTCGACCCGAATACTGAGGATCGCGACAGATGCGGCCGATGTCAGCCCCCCGTAACGATTTCTCCGTCTCCGAAACTGTCCACTACGCGATCGATCAGTCCGTACTCCACGGCTTCGGCGGGCGACATGAAGTTGTCCCTGTCCGTGTCTTCGGCGATTTTGTCGAGTGGCTGGCCAGTGTGATCGGCCATCAGACCATTGAGGGTCTGCTTGAGAAACAGAATCTCCTTGGCCTGGATTTCGATATCCACCGCTTGTCCCTGGGCTCCGCCAAGGGGTTGGTGGATCATGATCCGGGCGTTGGGCAGTGCCAGTCGCTTGCCCTTGGCTCCTCCTGACAGGAGAAAGGCTCCCATGGAGGCCGCCAGGCCGTAGCAGATGGTGACGACATCGGGCGCCACCTGCTGCATGGTGTCGTAAATCGCCAGACCAGCGGTCACTGAACCGCCAGGGGAGTTGATGTAGATCTGAATGTCTTTTTCAGGATCCTCCGCTTCTAGGAACAACAGCTGCGCAACGAGGGCGTCAGCTACCTGATCGTCAACACCGGTACCCAGAAAGATGATTCGCTCGCGCAGCAGCCTTGAATAGATATCGAATGCGCGATCGCCCCGACCTGACTGTTCGACCACTGTCGGCAGCACCCCCGGTGCGGCCTGAGGGTGCTGCGAGACAGGTTGAATCCCCCGCCAGCGGTTCTGAATTGGATGGTGGCTGCGGTCGTCGATCACTCGGCGGCTGGCGGGCTTTGCATGCAATCTATGGCTGCTGATCAGGCTTCGGTGTCATCACTGCCTTTCTTGGCGGTTTTTGGCTTGGTTGTTTTTTTCTTTTCAGAGGGCTTGCTGCTTTTGGCTGCAGCCTTCTTGGCGGATGGCTTGTCCTTTTTCTCTGAGCCTTCAGGAGCCTTTTCGGTGATGGTGCTGTTCTCTTCCAGCCAACCCAGTAGCTTCTCCTGCAGGAGATCATCCAGAACAGCCTGACGAAGGCGTTCAGGATCGATGTCGCGCTCGCCGGACAGCTGTTGCTTCACCTCCACAAGCTTGGCGTCAATGTCGCTGTCTTCGACCGTGAGCTTCTCGCTTTCTGCCAGGGCGGTGAGCGCAAAGCTACGGCGAAGGCGTTCCTCGGCTTCAGGACGTGAGGACTCCATCAGGTTGCGAACCAGTTCGGGCGTGAACAGAGATTTCACATCCATTCCCTGCTGGGCGAATTGTCCAGCGGTCTGCTCCACCAGATTGCGGACTTCCTGCTGAATCAGACTTTCGGGAAGCTCAACCTCCAGTTGTTCCACCAGAGCTGCCAGTAGAGCGTCGTGCCGGTTGCTGCGTGCACGCCGCTCGGCGTCATCCTTGAGACGCTTTTCAAGATCACTGCGTAGATCGGCCAAAGAGTTTTGTTCGCTCGCTTGCTTGGCGAACTCATCATTCAGTTCCGGCAGCTCGCGCGTTTTGAGGTCTTTCAGTTCGATCTCGAAGCTGGCCTTGCGACCGCGTGCATCCTCCTTGGGGTAGTCCTCAGGGAATGTGCAGGCAACGGTTTTGCTGTCGCCGACCGCCATACCCACCACGCCTTCGATGAAGCCGGGGATCATGCGGCCATGCTCGAGGTCAACATCCATGGACTCTGCGCTGCCGCCTTCGATCTCGCTGCCGTCATCGCTGTAGTTGCCCTTGAAACCCACAACGGCGATATCGCCTTTTTCGGCTTTGCGGCCTTCCACAGGGACCACTGTGGCCAGTTGGCGGCGTGAGTCCTCGATCATTTCGTCCACGCGGGCCGGGTCGTAGCTGACGCTTTCCGCCTCGGCTTTGAGACCCTTGGTGCTCTTGAGTTTCGGAGTCGGAGACACATCGGTTTCCAACGTCACAGTGAGGCCCTCGCCCGGTTTGAAGTTCTCCAGCAGTTCATCGAAGCCGCCGCTCAGTTCGGGTTGACCGAGGGCGTCAATTGTTTCCTGTTCGAGGGCATCACGCCAAACACTGTCAACCAGCGTCTCCAATGCTGTGGCGCGGATGCGCAGAGCACCAAGCTGCTGCACCAGAACGGTGCGGGGAACCTTGCCCTTGCGGAAGCCCGGCAGGTTCACACTGCGGCTCAATCGGTTGATCGCCTCTTCGTAACTGGCCTGACAGCGTTCAGCAGGAACAGCGACCTCCACAGCCAGTCGGCTGCCGGGACGGGAGGAGGTGGAAACCTTCAGGCTGGCGGCACTCATCGGCTGGGTCGCAGGTACAAGCAGCCCAACACCTTAATTAAGTGCCTGACCAGCACCTCCGCGTAAGCTGCTTTGTAGGAAAAGCCACACCCTGACGTCTTGTGATCAGGGTCGTTGCAGCCGGTGGTTGCACCACCTGCCCGTCTGTATCTGTGTCCCCGTCCGTTTGACCCCCGTTAACTCGTTACCGAATCGACCTCTCACGGTGGCCGTCCTCGGTGCCAGTGGTGCGGTGGGCCAGGAACTGCTTCAGCTTCTTGAAGAGCGCAGCTTCCCGGTGGGTGAGCTTCGTCTGCTGGCATCGTCCCGCTCCGCTGGCCAGGTCTGCGAATGGAACGGACAGACCATCACGGTTCAGGAAGTTTGTGAAGGCTCGTTCCAGGGAGTCGATCTGGTGCTGGCATCCGCTGGTGGTTCGGTGTCGCGTCAGTGGCGTGAGGTGATTGTTGCGGCCGGTGCCGTGATGGTGGACAACTCAAGCGCCTTCCGCATGGAGGAAGGCGTGCCTCTGGTGGTCCCCGAGGTGAATCCGCAGGCAGCTGCTGAGCACCATGGTGTGATTGCCAATCCCAACTGCACCACGATCCTGCTCACGCTCGCGCTGGCCCCGCTTGCTGCGAAGCGTCCGATGCGCAGGGTGGTTGTCAGTACTTATCAATCCGCCAGCGGTGCCGGAGCCAGGGCCATGGAGGAGCTGAAGGATCTCTCTCGCGTGGTTCTGGAGGGCGGTACGCCAACCAGTGAAGTTCTTCCCCATTCCCTGGCCTTCAATCTTTTTCTGCACAACTCACCGCTGCAGGCCAACAGCTACTGCGAGGAGGAAATGAAGATGGTCCATGAAACCCGCAAGATCATGGATTTGCCTCAGCTTCGGTTCACGGCCACCTGTGTGCGGGTGCCGGTGCTCCGTGCCCATTCCGAAGCCGTCAATGTGGAGTTCAGTGAGCCTTTTCCCGTGACGGAAGCCCGTGAGCTGCTTGCGGCTGCACCCGGTGTGCAACTGCTGGAGGATCCAGTCAGTAATCGCTTCCCGATGCCCACGGATGTGACCGGCCGTGATCCCGTGGTTGTGGGGAGGATCCGACAGGACATCAGTGAGGACAAGGCACTCGAATTCTGGCTTTGTGGGGATCAGATCCGCAAAGGTGCGGCGCTCAATGCCATCCAGATCGCTGAATTGCTGTTGCCCGCCGCCGTCTGAACGTTATGAGCATCGCCGCAGAACTCTCTCCAACTCCCTTTGGTCGTCTGGTCACGGCGATGGTCACGCCATTCGATGCGGAGGGGACTGTGGACCTGGCTCTCGCCGGTCGTCTGGCACGTCATCTGGTGGAAGAGGGATCCGAAGGCATCGTGGTGTGCGGCACCACCGGTGAGTCGCCAACGCTCAGCTGGAGTGAGCAACTGCAGATGCTTGAGGCGGTGAGACAGGCTGTGGGCCCTGGCGTGCATGTGCTCGCGGGAACCGGCAGCAACTGCACCCGCGAGGCGGTGGAGGCCACCCGTGAGGCGGCGGCGGCTGGAGCTGATGGTGCTCTGGTGGTGGTGCCCTATTACAACAAGCCACCTCAGGACGGCATGGAAGCCCATTTCCGTGCGATTGCGGAGGCTGCCCCTGACCTGCCGTTGATGCTCTACAACATTCCCGGTCGGACAGGCTGCAGCATGCAGCCGGCCTCCGTTGCCAGGCTTATGGATTGCGCCAACGTAGTGAGCTTCAAGGCCGCCAGTGGAACCACGGACGAAGTTTCCCAGTTACGCCACGCTTGTGGACATCGCCTGGCCATCTACAGCGGTGATGACGCGCTCACTCTGCCGATGCTCTCTGTGGGAGCGGTGGGTGTTGTCAGTGTTGCCAGCCATGTCGTGGGTCGCCGACTGCACAACATGATCGAAGCCCATCTGGCCGGTCAGAACGCTGTCGCCCTCGCACATCATGAACAGCTACTGCCTTTGTTCAAGGCTCTGTTCGCCACCACCAATCCGATTCCGGTCAAAGCTGCGCTCGAGTTGAGCGGCTGGCCGGTGGGTGCTCCCCGTCTTCCTCTCATTCCGCTGGAGCCCGCCATGCGCGCCGCCCTCTCTCAAGCCCTTGATGCCCTGCGTCAGACCTGACGCCAAGGCTGCTGAAGCGCTGACATGCGCCTTTCTGATTGATTTTTCCTTATACGCAAGCGACTCATGACCGTCACAACTGCCCAGACCAAGCAACCCACTCTCAGAGTGATTCCACTCGGAGGTCTGCATGAAATCGGCAAGAACACCTGTGTCTTCGAATACGGCGATGACCTGATGCTTGTGGATGCCGGTCTTGCCTTCCCCAGCGATGGCATGCATGGCGTGAATGTCGTTCTGCCCGACACCAGCTTCCTGCGGGAGAACCAGAAGCGCATCCGCGGCATGATCGTCACCCACGGTCATGAAGACCACATCGGTGGTATCGCCCACCACCTCAAGCATTTCAACATCCCGGTGATTTACGGGCCGCGACTGGCTCTCTCCATGCTCACCGGAAAGATGGATGAGGCTGGTGTTGCTGATCGGACCACCCTTCAGACCGTCGGACCTCGCGACGTGGTGAAGGTGGGGCAGCACTTTTCTGTGGAGTTCATTCGCAACACCCACTCGATGGCTGACAGCTTCTCGCTGGCCATCTCCACACCGGTTGGAACCATCATCTTCACGGGTGACTTCAAGTTCGATCACACCCCTGTTGATGGTGAGCATTTCGATCTGGCTCGCCTTGCTCACCACGGCGACAAAGGAGTTCTCTGCCTGTTCAGTGACTCCACCAACGCGGAGGTTCCGGGTTTCTGTCCTCCCGAGAGGTCTGTTTTCCCCAACCTCGATCGCCATATCGCCGAGGCCGAGGGCCGGGTGATCGTCACCACCTTCGCCAGTTCAATCCACCGGGTGTCGATGATCCTTGAGCTTGCACTCAAGAACGGTCGCAAGGTTGGCTTGCTGGGCCGCTCCATGCTCAATGTGATCGCGAAGGCCCGTGAGCTGGGCTACATGCGGGCTCCTGATGAACTGTTTGTACCGATCAAGCAGATCAACAATGTCTCTGATCGCGAGACCTTGCTGCTGATGACCGGCAGTCAGGGTGAGCCATTGGCTGCGTTGAGCCGCATCTCCCGTGGAGAACATCCGCAGGTGAAAGTGAAGAGCTCCGACACGATCATTTTCTCGGCGAGCCCCATTCCTGGAAACACCATTTCCGTGGTGAACACCATCGACCGGCTGATGATGCTCGGCGCCAAGGTGGTCTATGGCAAGGGCGAAGGCATTCACGTTTCCGGTCATGGCTTCCAGGAAGACCAGAAGTTGATGCTGGCGCTCACCCGTCCGAAATTTTTCGTGCCAGTGCATGGCGAGCACCGCATGCTTGTGCGTCATGCCCGGACCGGTCACTCGATGGGTGTTCCTGAGAACAACACCCTGATTATTGATAACGGTGATGTTGTTGAGCTCACTGCGGATTCGATCACGAAGTCGGATCCGGTGAAGGCTGGAATCGAGCTTCTTGATCAATCGCGCAACGGCATTGTTGATGCCCGCGTGCTCAAGGAGCGCCAGCAACTGGCGGAAGACGGAATCGTCACGATCCTGGCCGCCATCAGCACCGACGGCGCCATGGTTGCACCGCCTCGCGTCAATCTCCGCGGCGTGGTCACCACCGCTGATGCACGCAAGATGTCGCTTTGGACTGAACGGGAAATCAAGTGGGTGCTCGAAAACCGTTGGAAGCAGCTCACCCGCAACACCGGTGGAAAAGCGCCTGATGTCGACTGGATGGGCGTGCAGCGAGAGGTGGAGGTTGGACTCAGCCGCCGCATGCGCCGGGAACTTCAGGTTGAGCCTCTGATTCTCTGTCTGGTTCAGCCCGCACCTGCTGGAACACCGGTGTACAAGGGCCGTGCTGACGCGGAGCCTGATGATCGTCCCGCACCTCGTGGACGTGGTGGCCGCAATGGCGGCGGTCATGGAGGTGGTCGTCATGGCGGTGGCCGTGATCGAAATCGCGACGCCACGCCAGCGCGGGTCATCACGACAACACGCTCAGCTTCTGCTGAGACCAGATCTGCGGCGCCGGTTAAGGACCCTGCACCCGCAGCATCTTCCTCACCTGCCAAGGTGCCGGCGCCGGCTGCTGCATCGCCAGCTGTGGATCAGGACATGCCCACCGGCCGGACACGCCGGCGTCGTTCAGCTGCGGCTTAAGGCTTCCCGCAGCCAAGACCATCGGCTCGTTGCCTTGCCGTTGTCCGAACTTTGCTCGGATGGCGGCAAAGCTCGCTCTGGAAGATGCACGACCAGTCTTCCTGCCTCAAGACGTTTCTGAATCTCATCGCTCATCTCTGAGACGACTTCGGGCTTGGTTTCAATGGTCACGATTGCAGTTGCCGAGTTTTCGACCAGGTCATTGGTCGGCTGAGGTTCGGGTTCAGGGTCAGGTTCAGCAAGGTCATTGATCTCTGTGATCAGCGATGGTGTTTCCGGTTGCGGTTCAGGTTCATCGCTGGGCTGCGGTTCAGACTCGGCTTCGGGCTCCGGAGCAGCGACCGTATCGGTCTGATTGGAGGGCGGTTGGTCGGCACTGTTCTCTGATTGCTCCTCATTGAGCCAGGGCGTTGCCGTTGTGATGACGGTCGTCTGAACAGCGTCCACCTGGCTGGATGCTTCGCTGAGGAAGGGGTCTGCGATCAAGGCCGATGAGCCTGTAGCCGTCACAGGCGCCGTGTATGAATCCTCGATGGGATCACTGATCGGCTCGGAATGGATCAGCTGTTCCTGTTGCTGTTCTTGCCGGGTTCGTTCCAGGCCCTGCTCCGCCAGTTCCCGCAGTGTGTCCTGGGGGTTGCTGTTCAGCACCAGCCCGTAGAAGTTTTCGGCCTGGGCAGGATCCTGAAAGCCATAGAGATAGATATGGCCTGCCAGCAGCGCCACGAAGGCACGCCAGGCCAGAACTGCATCCCGTTCTGCGCCCTCTTCCGGCACCGGCTCCAGCTGACTGAGCAGTTCAAGGATGATTTTGCGAGCAGTTTCAAAATCACCAGCGCCGTAGGCCTGTTCGGCGGCTAGGTAGTGCGTCTGGAAGTCGCCGTCCAAGTGGATTCAGCTCTTGTCTTCCAGTTGTACCCAGTCCCGGCTCCAGTGGAATCGTTTTCCTCCGGCAAGATGGCGCTCGCCTGGCGGTTGCCGTGGGCCGATGGCAGCACTCAGCTCCTGGAGCTGACGGGCCGACAGTGATGGCATGCCCTGGGTCTGCAGCCAACCATGCAGGACCAGACGTCTGGCTGAAGCGGGGAGTTGCTGCAGTGGCGGCCGCTTCAGGGCGCTGTCTTCTCTCTGCAAGTGGTCCAGGCTCAACTTCACCAGGGCGTTCTGGGTGTCCTGCACCTGGGACACCCGCTCACTCAGTTCCGCCATGCGCGTGCTGCAGCCGGGGTGGAGTGCTTCCAGCACCGGCAGAACCTCCTGGCGGATTCGGTTGCGATCGAAGCCTGGATCACTGTTGCTTGGGTCCGGCCAGATCGGCAGTTGCAGGTCCTCGCAGATGGCTGCCGTGTCTTCACGGTTGAAGAGCAGCAGTGGCCGCACCAGGCGAATGTCATCCGCTGCCTTGGCATTCAGGGCCCGCTCCCAGCGCAGGTTGCCCAGACCGGCCAGATCCGTTCCTCGGCTGAGTTGCAACAGGAGGGATTCGCTGCGGTCGCTGGCGGTGTGTCCTGTCACGACCGTGCGGCAGTGGTCGCCGGTGTTTTTGCGGTTGAGCTCCTGACAGACCTGCTGCAGCTGGGCATACCGCCATTGACGGGCCTTGGCTTCGCTGCCGGTGCTGCTGCGCGTGCTGCTGCTGATGTGCAGCCGCAGTTGTTGGCTTTGGCACCACTCCCCCAATTCGCGTGCGATGCGTGCCGATCCTGGGTGCCAACCGTGGTCTCCATGCCAGAGCTCCAGGGTCCAGCGATGTCGCCTGCATAGATCCTGCAGCAGCCCCAGCAGAGCCATGGAGTCCTGACCACCGGAAATCGCAAGCAGCAGCGTCGAGCCTTGAGGCAGCAGCTGAGGATTCTGCAGAAGTTGCCGGTGGAGTTTGTCGTGCCAGTTCAGCCAAGGCTCGCTGGCTGTCATTGCTCTGGGTGAAGGGGACCTTGATCCTGCCTGTTCGTGCGGTGGGAAGATGGAGTCATCTGATATCAGCTTGATGTCCCGCCTTTCTCTGCTGCCTGTTGCTCTCCGCCGCAGCCTTGAACAGCGTTCCGCGCTGAAGGTCATTGCCGGTCTGATGAATTTCGATGCGGACTCTGTCGCCCGCGTGTCCCGCGCGGCGGGGCTGGGAGGGGCTGATCTGATTGATGTTGCCTGTGATGGGGAGCTGGTGAAGCTTGCTGTTGAGGCGTCCGCTGGCCTCCCGGTCTGTGTTTCGTCTGTGGAGCCCGAGCAGTTTCCTGCCGCTGTGGCTGCAGGAGCCGCAATGGTGGAGATCGGAAATTTCGATTCTTTTTACCCCCAGGGCCGTATTTTTGGAGCTGAGGAGGTACTAGAACTCACACGCCGTACCCGTCGCTTGCTGCCTGAGGTCGTTCTAAGTGTCACGGTGCCTCATGTGTTGCCGATGGATCAGCAGGAACAACTGGCTGTGGATCTGGTCGCGGCAGGAGCTGATCTGATCCAGACCGAGGGCGGCACCAGTGCCAAGCCCTTCAGTGCCGGCAGTCTTGGTTTGATTGAAAAAGCTGCGCCAACCCTGGCCGCGGCTCACAGCATCAGCGCTGCTCTGAAGAACGCCGGTGAGACCGCACCGGTTCTCTGTGCATCCGGTCTTTCGTCCGTCACCGTGCCGCTGGCGATCGCCGCTGGAGCATCGGGCGTGGGCGTTGGCTCCGCTGTGAACCGTCTCAATGATGAATTGGCCATGGTGGCTGTGGTGCGTGGTCTTCGGGAAGCATTGGGCGCCGCAGTCACCAGCAGAGTCTGAGACCCGGATGGTTCGGTCTTGACCGAACCCCCATCTGCTCGCTGCGCACACGCGCCCCCCAATGGGGCCCCGTAACGTGGATGCCCCATTCAGGGTTCACAGCGCGAGGACCATGCCTGCCTTCGACCTGACTGCGCCCTACAGCCCCAAGGGAGATCAGCCGACGGCGATCACCCAGTTGGTTGAGGGTGTGAATGGTGGTCGTCGTTATCAAACCCTTCTTGGTGCGACTGGCACGGGCAAGACATTCACGATGGCCAACGTGATTGCCCAGACGGGTCGTCCAGCGCTGGTCCTGGCCCACAACAAGACATTGGCAGCACAGCTCTGCAATGAGCTGCGGGAATTCTTTCCCAACAATGCAGTTGAGTACTTCATTTCCTACTACGACTATTACCAGCCGGAAGCGTATGTGCCGGTCAGTGATACCTACATCGCCAAAACAGCATCGATTAATGAAGAGATCGACATGCTGCGTCACTCGGCGACGCGCTCCCTGTTTGAACGCCGTGATGTGATCGTCGTGGCCTCGATCAGTTGCATCTACGGCCTGGGAATTCCCAGCGAGTATCTGAAAGCCTCCGTTCAGTTTCGGGTGGGAGAGTCTCTCGATCTGCGGGGATCTTTGCGGGAGCTGGTCAACAACCAATACAGCCGCAACGACATGGACATCACGCGCGGTCGCTTCCGCGTGAAGGGTGATGTACTGGAAATCGGCCCTGCCTATGAAGATCGACTGGTGAGGGTTGAGCTGTTCGGCGATGAGGTGGAAGCCATCCGCTATGTCGACCCGACCACTGGTGAAATTCTGCAGAGTCTGGAAACCATCAACATCTATCCGGCGAAGCACTTTGTGACGCCAAAGGATCGTCTGGATTCAGCGGTGAAAGACATCCGCCTCGAGCTCAAGGACAGACTCGAATTTCTCCACACCGAAGGCAAGCTGCTGGAGGCGCAACGTCTTGAGCAACGCACCACCTATGACCTGGAGATGCTGCAGCAGGTGGGCTATTGCAATGGTGTTGAAAACTATGCCCGCCATCTGGCCGGACGCGAGCCGGGCTCTGCGCCGGAATGCCTGATCGATTATTTCCCCGACGACTGGCTGTTAATCGTGGATGAGAGCCATGTCACCTGTTCACAGCTGCAGGCGATGTACAACGGCGATCAGGCTCGCAAGAAGGTGCTGATCGATCACGGCTTCCGTTTGCCTAGTGCAGCCGACAACCGCCCGCTCAAAGGCGAGGAGTTCTGGACCAAGGCTCGTCAGACCGTGTTTGTCAGTGCCACACCCGGTGACTGGGAAGTGAAGGTCAGTGATGGGCAGGTGGCGGAGCAGGTCATCCGACCCACCGGCGTGCTCGACCCCATTGTGGAAGTGAGGCCCACGACGGGTCAGGTGGATGACTTGCTGGGAGAGATCCGCACGCGGGCCAAGAAGCAGCAGCGCGTGCTGGTGACCACGCTCACCAAGCGCATGGCCGAAGACCTCACGGATTATCTGGCTGAGAACAATGTGCGCGTGCGTTATCTGCACTCTGAGATTCATTCGATTGAGCGGATCGAGATCATTCAGGATCTGCGCCTGGGTGAGTACGACGTGCTGGTGGGTGTGAACCTTCTGCGGGAAGGTCTCGACCTGCCGGAGGTGAGCCTGGTGGCGATTCTTGATGCAGACAAGGAGGGGTTCCTGCGAGCGCAGCGTTCACTGATTCAGACGATTGGTCGGGCAGCACGGCATGTGGAGGGTGTGGCGTTGCTCTATGCCGACAACATGACGGATTCGATGGCCAGAGCGATCGAAGAGACTGAACGGCGGCGCAAGATCCAGCAGGGGTACAACGAAAAGCATGGAATTGTGCCCACGGCGGCGGGTAAAAAAGCCAGCAATTCGATTCTGTCGTTTCTGGAGCTGTCCCGGAAACTCAAGACCGATGGCCCCGATGCCGATTTGGTGCAGGTGGCCGGCAAGGCCGTTCAGGCACTCGAGGACGATGCCGATGGCATGGCTCTCGATGCTTTGCCCGAGTTGATCGATCAGCTTGAAATCAAGATGAAGGATGCGGCCAAGAAGCTCGACTTTGAGGAGGCTGCCAACCTTCGTGACCGGATCAAGCAGCTGCGTCAGAAGCTGGTGGGGCAAAGCTGAGCTCTCGCGTCTCAGCTAGGCCACCAGCGGCGATTCGGTTCCTTCGGCTTCATGGCGGGTGCTGCCCCCCAGCTTGAAACCGGCATGAACGGCCTGAAGCGCTGCAACGCCTTCGGCTTCAGCCACCACGCAGCTGGTGCGGATCTCACTGGTGGCGATCATCTCGATATTGACGCCGGCATCGGCCAGATAGCGGAACATGCGACCCGCGGTACCTGCGGTGGCGGGCATGCCTGCACCCACGGCACTCACCCTGGCAATGGCTGGGCCATCCTCCAGCAATGCTCCCGGCCACTGGGCCAGCAGAGCGCTCAGGGCCCGGTCTGCGGCGCTGCGGTCGTCGCGCTTGAGCGTGAAGCTGATATCGCGGCTTCCGTCTGCGTGCTGACGTTCCGACTGAACGATGGCATCGAGGCTGATCCCCGCATCGGCCAGGGCGTTGCAGAGGGCTCCGGCGGTTCCGGGTTTGTCGGGAACATGGCGCACGCTGACCTGGGCCTGGTCACGGTCGAGGGCCACGCCGCGCACTTCCGGCTCACCTTCGCCGCTGGCGCATGGGTTCAGGCTGATCTGCCCGTCTTCAAGTTCAAAGGCCTCCTGGGTGGCCTGTAGAGCTTTGCTCCCTGCTTCGGCGTTGATCACGCAGCTGACTTTCACCTCACTGGTTGCGATCAGGCGCAGATTGATGCCCACGCGTGAGAGGGTCTGGAACAGTCCGGCGGCGATGCCTGGTCGGCCCATGATGCCGGCGCCGCTGATGCTCAGTTTGCTCATCCCTGACTGGGAGACCAGCTCACCGCCCAGGCTTTGAATCAGCGATTCGCAGATGTTGCGAGCCCTCTCAAGGTCGGCTTCAGCCACGGTGAAGGTGATGTCATTGCTGTTGCCTTCGTGGGTGGCCTGGATGATCAGGTCCACATTGACGCCGCCATCCGAGAGACTTTCGAACAGCTGGGCGGCAACACCAGGCTGATCGGACACATGAGAGAGCGCCAGCACCGCCTGGTGCTCCAGCAGTTCTGCACCGTCGACTGGTCGACCCAGCTCAAGGCCCTCCCGGCCAATCGGCCTCGACCTGCGGCTTGTGAGTGTTGTGCCTGGTTCATCACTCCAGCTGGAGCGCACCACCATCGTGACGCCGTAGTTGCGCGCGATCTCCACAGCACGTGGATGCAGCACGGCGGCACCGAGGCTGGCCAGCTCGAGCATTTCGTCGCAGCTCACCTTGGCCATCAGCTGGGCGTCTTCCACCTTGCGCGGGTCCGTGGTGAGCACCCCAGGCACGTCGGTGTAGATCTCACAGGCATCGGCACCGAGGGCTGCGGCGAGGGCCACCGCTGAGGTGTCCGAGCCTCCGCGGCCAAGGGTCGTGATTTCGGCTGTGCCGCCACTGCTCTGGCTGGTGCCCTGAAAGCCAGCCACCACCACGACGCGGCCTTCGGCGAGTCGGCTGCGCAGACGATCGGTGCGTACGTCGAGGATGCGTGCCTTGCCGTGGGCTGATTCGGTCACGATGCCTACCTGGGGCCCTGTCATTGAGATGGCAGGGACGCCCAGTTCATGCAGCGCCATGGAGAGCAGTGCAATTGACACCTGCTCTCCGGTGGCAAGCAGCATGTCCATCTCCCGCTGTGGAGGATTGCTGCTGATGGCGTTGGCTTTCGCGGTCAGTTCATCGGTGGTGTGACCCATGGCCGATACGACGATCACCAGATCGTGGCCCTGGTCCTTGCTGTCAGCGATGCGCCGTGCCACGGCCTGGATGCGCTCCACACTGCCGACGGAGGTTCCGCCGAACTTCTGCACCAGCAGGGCCATCCATGCCGCCTCATGTCGCAGGCGATTGTCTCACTGTGTTGCTCCCAGCAGCCCGTCGCGGAAGGCGTCCCCGGGTTGGGTGCCGCGTTTGAGTGCTGCTTCCACATCCAGAAGACGCCCCAGCAGATTGAGGCAGCGCTGGGGTGAGCGGCCCTGCAGTTGTTTGCGCATCACGTAGATCCGCTTGGGGTTGCCGATCCCTGCCGCCTTGGCGATCACCCCCACGTCTCGTTCCCCTTGTTGTTCCAGCAGCAGCACCCACAGCCAACCTCGGATCTGACCAGTGAGCGTGGCCACGATGCGCAGGGCCGGTTCGCCTGCATCGTTGAGGGCATCCAGCAGCGCGATCGCCTGCCCGGCATCGCCTGCCAGCAGGGCGTCCCCCACCTGCAGAGCATTGGTGCTGAGGCCCTCGATCAGGCTCTCCACCGAGCTGGCACTGATGCGGGTCTCGCCGCTGCTTTCAGCATGGAGAGCCAGCTTCTGCAGCTCCATGGTCAGCCTTGCGCTGTCGTTGCCAATGGCATCGATCAGGGCATCGGCGGCAGCGGGTTCCAGCTTCAGCTCCAATTCCTCAGCGGTGCGCTCCACCAGCTGACGCTGGCCGGCACCATCCCAGACGGCGGGCAGTTTGAAGCTGCGTTCGCAGGCCTCTCCAGCCTTGATGCGTTTCATCAGGGCTTTGGTGGTGCGTAGTCGGCCGTCGGGCTTGGAGGGATTGCAGAGCAGCAGCTGGGTGCTCTCTGGGATGCCATCCAGAGCGGCTTCAAAGCGATCCGCCAGATCGCTGGGGCAGGCGTTGCAGAAAGGTGATCGCTGCAGGAGCACCAGCCTTGAGCCAGCGCCAAAGGGCGGCGTGCGTGCTTCCTCCAGTGCCTGTCTGGCCTGTCCGCTTTCGCTGCCATCCAGTCGACTGATGTTGACACTTGCCCAGCTGGGATCCACTTCCTCTTCGATCAAGGACTGAACAGCTCGGTCCAGTGCAGCGGAATCGTCGCCCCAGAGCAACTGGATCGGCATTGAGGCGTGTCGTCGGACAATGTCGAAGTCTGCCCTGACTGGCAGTCCCCGTCAGAGGAATTTGCTGCAATGGCCGACCATCCGATCTTCACGGAAAGCATCCGTCGGATTCGGGCCTTGCTGGGTGAGACGGGATTGGATCCTCTGCAACAGCAGGTGCTGGAGCGTCTGGTGCACAGCAGCGGCGATCCCGGCCTGCTTCAGCTGTTGCGCTTCAGTGACGGGGCCTGTGATCGCGGTCTTGCAGCTCTCAACAACGGTGCGGTGATTCTCACCGACACGGCCATGGCTGCGGCTGCGGTGACGCCCATGGCTAAACGCACACTGGGCGCACCCGTGCGTTGTCTGCTCGACTGGGCACCATCGCTTTCACCACAGCGGTCAACACGCTCTGCTGCGGCAATGCAGAGGGCCTGGCCGGAACTCTCGGCTGAGGCTCAGCTGGCGGGGCAGGCAATGCCGGTCGTGTTGGTGGGGAGTGCGCCCACGGCTTTGGAACAGTTGCTGGATCAGCTGGATGCAGGAGCCGCTCACCCTTCGCTTGTGATTGGCATGCCTGTGGGCTTTGTGGGTGTTCCTGAAAGCAAGCGCCGTCTGGCTGCGACGGGCTTGGATCAGATCCGCCTGGAGGGAACCCGTGGTGGCGCCGGACTGGTGGCTGCTGCAGTGAATGCCCTGCTCCGGGCGGCTCAGGCCGCCAGCTGATCAAGCACCTGCCGCGCTCTTTGCACGACGCGCAAGGGAACACCGGCTAACCGGGCGGCTTCGATGCCGTAACTGCGGCTTGCACCACCGCCCTGCACCTGATGCAGGAAGACGAGATCATCGCCGGTTTCCTCCACCATCACCTGGAAGTTGGCCACGTTGGACCGCTCATCGGCAAGGTTGTTCAGCTCGTGGTAATGGGTGGCGAACACCGTGCGTGCTTTGAGAGCTCCGGCTAGATGCTCGCTGACGGCCCAGGCGATCGAGAGGCCGTCGAAGGTGGCGGTGCCTCGACCGATTTCATCGAGCAGCACCAGGGAGCGATCGCTGGCGTGGTGAAGGATGTTGGCGGTTTCGGCCATTTCCACCATGAAGGTGGACTGGCCAGCCGCCAGATCATCCACGGCGCCTACCCGCGTGAAAATTCGGTCGGCCAGGCCGATCTGAGCTTCCGATGCGGGCACCCAGCTGCCGATCTGGGCCAGCAGCTGGATCAGGCCGATCTGGCGCAGATAACAGCTTTTGCCGCTGGCATTGGGCCCGGTGAGCACGATCAGGTCGGTGTCACGACCAAGGGCGAGATCGTTCGGGGTGAATGGAGTTTCCACCAGCATTTGCTCCACCACGGGGTGGCGGCCAGCGGTGATCTTGAGCGAGCGATCGTCGCTCAGCTCAGGAGCGCACCAGCCTGCGGTGGCAGCCGTTTCGGCCAGGGCCGTAAGTGCGTCCAATCCGGCCGTGGCACGAGCGGCCTCTCGGGTGGGTGCCGCCATGCTGCCGACCTCGTCGCGCAGGTTGCAGAACAGCTCGTATTCGCGCTGAAAGGCACGTGCCCGCAATTGGAAGATGCGACCTTCCCGCTCCTTGAGTTTAGGGGTGATGAAGCGTTCTTCATTGGCCAGGGTCTGGCGGCGGATCCAGTGGTCGGGAACCGAGGATGCCTTGGCTTTGCTGACCGCCAGGAAATACCCGAAGGTGCGGTGGTACTGCAGGCGCAGGTTGCTGATGCCACTGAGCTCTTTTTCCAGCCGCTCCTGCTCGGCCAGCCAGGCGTCCTGGTCATCGAGCTGATTGCGCAAGCCATCCAGTAGCGGGTCCACTCCGTCGTGGATCAGGCCTCCTTCGCTCAGGGAGAGGGGAGGTGCCTCCACCAAGGCATGGCGAACAGCGGAAGCCAGCTCTTTGAGTGCTGGGTTGGGTGTCAATAGCGCTTCCAGTGTCTGGGGCCATTTCACCAGGGTTCCCTCCAGACGACTCGCGAGCCGAGGCAGACGTTCCAGGCCATCAGCGATGGCCACCAGGTCGCGGGCGCTGGCATGACCGGCACCAGCCCGTCCTGCCAGCCGCTCCAGATCCCCCATCGGGCGCAGCAGACGTCGCAGGTTCTGGCGCAGGGGCCTCTGCTTCACCAGCAGGCTCACGACGTATTGCCGCTGCCGGATGGCGGTGAGGTCCATGAGTGGTGTTTCGAGCCAGCGGCGCAGACACCGCCCACCCATGGCAGTCAGGGTTTGGTCGACGGCCCAGAGCAGCGATCCCTGAAGCTGTCCATCGCGTTGGGTGGCCGTCAGCTCAAGATTTCGCCGGGTCTGTGCATCGAGCACCAGGGCGTCACCGGCCTGCACGATCTGGGGTGCGTCTAGGGGCACCCGTGTTGTTTCCTCCAGCGGCTGAGTGTCATTGACGTACTGCAGCAGCCCGCCAAAGGCTCGCAGGGCCAGGGGCATTTCCTGAAGGCCCAGCCCATCCAGTCCGGCGAGCCGATAGTGCTCTTTCAAGGCCTGTTCGGCCTGGGGCTTGCTGAAGGGGGTCAGCGCCATCGGGCTGAGCCTCAGACGTTCGGGACACCAGGCAGGTCGCTGTGCACTGGTGTCGTCGCTAGCTGCCCAGAGCAGTTCCGAGGCTTCCAACTGGGCCAGCTGCTGATGCAGAGCATCGCTGCCGCTGCGCTCCAGCACCTGAACATCACCGGTGCTCACATCGGCGCTGGCCAGGCCCCAGCGCAGTGGGTGCTTGCCGCTAGCAGGCTCCACAACCACTGCCGCCAGCCAGTTGTTGCGGCGTGCCGAGAGCATGCCTTCCTCCAGCACCGTCCCGGGTGTGAGCACCCGGGTGATTCCCCGCTTGAGCAGTGCGCCCTTGGCCGGGGTGGTTTCCAGCTGGTCACACAGCGCCACGGAATAACCGCGACGAATCAATTCGGCGCAGTAGCGCTCCGCGGCGTGATGAGGAATCCCTGCCATGGGGACGCGTCCGATGGCCTTTCCCCCTTCCTTGCCGGTCAGCGTGAGTTCCAAGACCCGAGAGAGTTCGACCGCGTCCTCGAAGAAGCACTCGAAGAAATCGCCGAGTCTGTAGAGCAGCACGCGTTCAGGGTGCTCCGCCTTCAGTTCCACGTAGTGACGCAACATCGGCGTCAGCAGGGTCTGATCCACCTGGCTGTGGTGAGCCCAGGCAGGAGCATCGCTGTCGTCGGTCTCCGTGCTGTTGAGGTCGTTGAGCGTGTTGGAACTGCTTTCTGCATTGCTGCTGCTGTCCTGTCGCTGCCTGGGGCGGGAGGCTGCATCAGCACTGAGGTCGGCGTCACTGACTTCTGCCAGTGCATCGCTTGCCAATGCCTGGGACGCTTTGGCCGATGCGGGAGCGGACCTATTGGTCGGTTCTGGAGTCCCGAACAGATTCCCCTGCAGTGACTGCTCCTCGGGTTGGGGGCAGGGTCGGGGCATGCGCTATCCGGAATTGGCTGGATCGTACCGATGGTGTTCACCACAAGCTGTGAAGCTTGATGCGGAGACAACGGAGACGGCCTTCCTCAACATGGGAGAATCCCGTTGACCGACCTGGCGTCGACCGACTCACCATGCAGATCCTCAACACTCTCACCGTTCTGGCACTGGTGGTGATGTCCTTCGCGTTGATCGTGGCGGTGCCTGTCCTTTACGCCTCCAACGAAGACAGCGGCCGCTCCAACCGCCTGATTCTGCTTGGCGGCATCGCCTGGGTGGCACTGGTGCTGGTCAACTGGGGTATGAGCTTCTTCGTGGTCTGAATCCAGGTTCCACGCATCTTTTTTGTCCAGCTCACGCCGGTTGGGTGGGAGCATGGTGCGAACAGATCAAGGCGTCATGGCCACCTTTGAAGGACGGTTCACCGATGTGCAGGGCCTGCGCATCGCTGTTGTCATTGCCCGATTCAATGACCTTGTGACCACCAAGCTGCTGAGTGGTTGCCTCGACTGTCTTGGACGGCATGGGATTGATACCAGTGCCGACAGCAACCAGCTGGACATGGCGTGGGTGCCAGGTTCTTTTGAGTTGCCCCTGGTGGCACAGCAGCTGGCTCGCAGCGGGCGTTATCAGGTGGTGATCACCCTTGGCGCTGTGATCCGGGGAGACACTCCTCACTTTGATGTGGTGGTAGCCGAAGCCAGCAAGGGCATTGCTGCTGTGTCCCGTGACACCGGTGTGCCGGTGATCTTCGGTGTGCTCACCACAGACACGATGCAACAGGCCCTGGAGAGAGCAGGGATCAAGAGCAATCTGGGATGGAGCTATGCCCTGCAAGCCTTGGAGATGGGGTCTCTCGTCAAAGCGTTGCCTGGGGCCTGAATTGTGGATTGACCAAGAGCCCCTTGGTAGTGCATGCTGCTCCAGTCGCCTGGTGGTTCCACCGGTTGGCCTGCGGATGTAGCTCAGTGGTAGAGCATCTCCTTGCCAAGGAGAGGGTCGAGAGTTCGAATCTCTTCATCCGCTTGTTGAGTTATTGCTTCCTGATCAGCAAGTGCTGCGTGGAAACAATGCTGAAGCCCATCTGCTCGTAAAACCCATTGCTGTTGGTGGTCATCAGATACACCCGCTGCACCTCACGCAGTTTCGGAGAAGCCAGCAACGCTTCGACGACCCGTCGACCCAGCCCACGACCCTGGAGGTCGCCGGCCACCACAACATCCCAAAGCACAGCCCTGTAGATCCCGTCGCTGCTGGCTCGTCCAAAACCCACCATGCGTTTTCCCCGCCAGAGGCTGACAACCACCTGACTGCCTTTCAGCATTTGACGCAGTTGTTGACGGCTGCGCCCCTCGGCCCAGAAGGCGTGTTTATCGAGCAGACGCCGAAGTTTGAGCAGACCGCGTGTGGGGCGTAGGTTTGGGCCCAGCCCGAACAGGCGCAGGCCTGGGGCTCCTGGTGCATGTTCAACCAGATGGATGCGGGCCATGGCCTTTCGATGCAGGCCTCATCATCCGTCTCACTGTGTCCTCACCTGTTGTGTGCAACAAAATTCACTCGTTCCAAGGCCTTGACGCGCTGAGGCCATGACGCCACTGTCTCCAGATCAAAGGTCCCAGGTCGTCCAACAGCTGTTACGCGAATGGCCACCTGGTTATGGCGGGATCGAGCGGGTGGCCCATGAGTTGGCAATGGTCTGGGGAGGTGCGGTCTGGAGCCTGGATGCCCAGGGCCGCAGCCTGAGCGAACAGGACGCCATCCCAGCCAGTTACCCGCGGCGACGGCTGCCGCGGACGCCGCCTATGGGGCGTTTGGTTTTGCCGCTGCCGTCGGCTCAGTTGTGGTCGTTGTTGCGTTCTGATCAGCCTCTGCATGGTCACCTGCCGTCGATCGGGGTGCTTCTGGTTCTGCTGCTCGCCGCTTTGGCTCGTCCCCGGCGGCATGTCACGGCCCACTGGCACTTTTTTTTCGAACCTGCTTCGGGAGTAAGCGGACGCTTTTTCAGCGTCTATCAGTGGCTGGCTCTCAGGGTTGTCTCCCGACTGTCTGGGGTGATCACGACCTCACCCCTGCTCAAAGACGAGTTGGTGCGTTGTGGCTGCCGGCCTGAGCGGGTGGCTGTTCTGCCCTGCTGCCTCAGCCAGGAACAGGAAACCGGTGCCTTGATGACGAGTCGATCGTCGTCTGACACGCAAGCCAAGCCGGTGATGCGGGTGCTGTTCATCGGCCGCCTCGGCAGCTACAAACGGCTGGATTGGCTTTTGCTGAGTCTGGCCAGGGTTGAGAGTTCCTGGTCGCTGGATGTTGTTGGTGATGGACCGCGGCGGGCTGAATTTGAAGCCCTCAGCGATGAGCTGACAGCATCGCGGCGTGATGGCGTGGTGCGGTTCCATGGCCGCCTGTCGGAGGCCGACAAATTGCGCCAGCTTCTGGCGGCGGATCTGCTTGTTCTGCCCTCGGAGAGTTCCAACGAGGCGTTCGGGATTGTTCAGTTGGAGGCCATGGCTGCAGGTCTGCCTGCGCTTGCTTTCCAACGTCGGCGTTCGGGAATGGGTTGGGTCTGTCAGCTGGCTGATCTCAACTGGTCACAGACACCGGAGGATCTGGCGCTGGTGCTGCAGAAGCTCGCTGGCAATCCTGCGCTTCGTCGCCACCTGGGTGTTCAGGCGCGCAGGCGCTATGAGCAACTGTTCAGCAGGAGCATCTGGTTGGATCAGCTCAACCATTGGAGCAACACCCTGAATTCTTCCCAGACCCCAGTAGGCTTTCGGGTCCGAGGGTAGTTGTCGACACCATGCTCAAGCTCCTGCTGGGTGACCCCAATGCCCGCAAGCTGAAGCGGTATCAGCCGATTGTTTCTGATATCAATCTGCTGGAGGAGGAGATTGCTCCGCTCAGTGATGAAGAGCTAAGGGCCAAGACGACCGCCTATCAGGAGCTTTTGGCCAATGCTGGGAGTCTTGAAAACCAGCGTCCCATCCTCGATGAGATCCTTCCCGAGGCATTCGCTGTGGTGCGCGAAGCCGCCAAGCGAGTGCTGGGCATGCGTCATTTCGATGTGCAGTTGATCGGCGGGATGGTCCTGCATGAGGGCCAGATCGGTGAGATGAAGACCGGGGAGGGCAAGACCCTCGTGGCCACCCTGCCCAGCTATCTCAATGCCCTCACTGGCCGCGGTGTTCATGTGGTGACGGTGAATGATTATCTGGCCCGCCGGGATGCCGAGTGGATGGGGCAGGTGCATCGTTTCCTAGGCCTTTCAGTGGGTCTGATTCAGCAGGACATGGCTCCGGCTGAACGCCGGCTCAATTACGGCTGCGATATCACCTACGCCACCAACTCCGAGCTCGGCTTTGATTATCTGCGCGACAACATGGCCGCAGACATCACTGAAGTCGTTCAACGCGATTTTCAGTATTGCGTGATCGACGAGGTGGATTCGATCCTGATTGACGAGGCTCGTACGCCTCTGATCATTTCCGGTCAGGTCGAGCGCCCTCAGGAGAAATATCAGAAAGCGGCTGAGGTGGCCTCCGCTCTGGATCGTGCAGCAGAGATGGGCAAGGACGGCATCGACCCGGAAGGTGATTACGAGGTGGATGAAAAGCAGCGCAGCTGCACTCTCACCGATGAAGGCTTTGCCAAGGCCGAGCAGATGATCGGTGTCAGTGACCTCTATGACCCTCAGGATCCCTGGGCCCACTACATCACCAATGCGCTCAAGGCGAAGGATCTGTTCACTCGCGATGTGAATTACATCGTGCGTGATGGAGAAGCCGTGATCGTGGATGAGTTCACTGGACGCGTCATGCCCGGTCGCCGCTGGAGTGACGGTCAGCATCAGGCGATTGAAGCGAAGGAAGGGTTGCAAATCCAGCCTGAAACCCAGACCCTGGCCTCGATCACCTATCAGAACTTCTTCCTGTTGTATCCGCGGCTGGCGGGCATGACCGGTACGGCCAAAACGGAGGAAACCGAGTTCGAGAAGACCTACAAACTTGAAACCACGATTGTGCCCACCAACCGGGTGCGTGCCCGACAAGACTGGGTCGATCAGGTGTACAAGACCGAAGAGGCCAAGTGGCGCGCGGTCGCTCAGGAGACCGCCGAGGTGCACCAGCAGGGAAGGCCGGTGTTGGTGGGCACCACCAGCGTTGAAAAAAGCGAGTTGCTGAGTTCACTGCTGGCTGAACAGAACATTCCTCACAACCTGCTCAACGCCAAGCCGGAGAACGTGGAGCGAGAGGCTGAGATCGTGGCTCAGGCCGGTCGCTCCGGTGCCGTCACCATCGCCACCAACATGGCGGGTCGAGGCACTGACATCATCCTCGGCGGCAATAGCGACTACATGGCTCGTCTCAAGCTGCGGGAAGTGTTGCTGCCCAGGCTTGTGCGGCCTGAGGAAGGCCATCGTCCGCCCGTGCCGTTGCAACGCAGCACGGATGGCGGGGATGGTTTTGCGGCCAAGGCAGCGCCGGCGTCTGGTCCCCATGGAAATGCCCCCAGCGAAGCTAAAGCCATTGGCAGCCTTTATCCCTGTCAGCTGACCGACACCACTGATCAGGCTCTTGCTGAGCTAGCCAGGGACCTTGTCAAGGCCTGGGGCGACCGTGCCCTAACAGTGATCGAGCTAGAGGATCGCATCGCCACGGCAGCTGAAAAGGCTCCCACTGACGATGCTCAGATCGCCGCTTTGCGGGCTGCCATCGCCAAAGTGAAAGGCGAGTACGACGAGGTGGTGAAGCAGGAAGAGGGCCGGGTCAGAGAGTCCGGAGGCCTGCATGTCATCGGTACCGAGCGCCATGAGTCCCGCCGCGTGGATAACCAGCTGCGTGGTCGTGCCGGGCGTCAGGGTGATCCAGGTTCGACCCGTTTTTTCCTCTCTCTGGGCGACAACCTGCTGCGCATCTTCGGCGGCGAGCGAGTGGCCGGTCTGATGAATGCGTTCCGCGTTGAGGAAGATATGCCGATCGAGTCCGGCATGCTCACGCGCTCTTTGGAGGGGGCTCAGAAAAAGGTTGAGACCTACTACTACGACATCCGCAAGCAGGTGTTTGAGTACGACGAGGTGATGAATAACCAGCGCAAGGCGGTCTACTCAGAACGGCGCCGGGTGCTTGATGGTCGCGAACTCAAGAAGCAGGTGGTCGGCTACGGCGAGCGCACTATGAATGAGATCGTGGAGGCTTATGTGAATCCGGATCTCCCACCCGAGGAATGGGATGTCGCCCAGCTCGTCAGCAAGGTTCAGGAATTCGTATACCTGCTCGAAGATCTCAAGCCCGAGCAGCTGCAGGGATTGTCGATGGAGGAGCTGAAGGCTTTCCTGCAGGAACAGCTGCGCAATGCCTATGACCTCAAAGAGGGTCAGATCGAGCAGCAAAGGCCTGGACTAATGCGCGAGGCGGAGCGGTTCTTCATCCTCCAGCAGATCGATACGCTCTGGCGTGAACATCTGCAGGCCATGGATGCCTTACGTGAGTCGGTCGGTCTGCGGGGTTACGGACAGAAAGATCCCTTGATCGAATACAAAAACGAGGGCTACGACATGTTTCTCGACATGATGACCAACATGCGGCGCAACGTGATCTATTCGATGTTCATGTTCCAGCCGGCACCTCCAGCCGGACAGTCAGCCGGGAAAACAGCAACGGCCTGATCTGCCTGCTGCTTGGAAATCAGTCACCTAAGAATTCAAGGATCTCGCGATCTTTGAGGTTCTGGGCATCACCACTGCGTATTTCTCGCAGTGGACGCCCACTCGCCGCGGCCATCAACTTGAGATTGTCTTGAAGGCTGCGCACCTGTCCTTCCAGTTGATCAATTCGCTCCATCAGGTTGCGAATCACGCTCGCCTCGGCATCTGGAAGCGCTGAGTGGGCGAGAGGGTTGATGCGCACGCCGCTTTGGTGAATCACGCGGCCTGGGATTCCCACAACAGTGCAGTCCGCTTCCACGTTGCGAACCACCACAGACCCTGCACCCACGCGGGTGTTGGCTCCCACTTCGATGGCTCCCAGCACTTTGGCGCCAGCTCCAATCACAACGTTCATGCCAAGGGTGGGGTGACGCTTGCCGTGGTCTTTGCCTGTGCCTCCCAGAGTCACCCCCTGATAGAGCAAGCAGCGATCACCAACTTCAGCGGTTTCACCGATGACCACCCCCATCCCGTGGTCAATGAAGACTCCATGCCCGATGGTGGCGCCAGGATGGATTTCAACACCAGTGAGTCCACGCCCAAGCTGGCTTAAAAGCCTTGCAGGCAGCTTGAGGGGGAGCCTGGATCTCCACAGGCGATGGCTTAGCCGATGCAGGGTCAGAGCCTGAAAGCCTGGGTAGCAAAGCAAGATCTCCAGTGCTCCGCGGGCTGCTGGATCCCGTTCTCGGATGATCGCCAAATCGGCGCGGATGTGATTGAACATGCCTTGGCGCCGCGCCCTCAGCGCTTGAGGGCGTCATTTTGGCAGCTAGTCGTCATCAGCTGCTTTGAAGGCCGATCTCTTTGCGCAAGAGCTCGATGGTGTCGACGCTCAGGTAACTCTCGGCGCAATGCACCTGCGGCATCCGCATGAGTTGAGAACGGTTCTGCCGAAGACTCTGCTCCACCAGCGGAAGGCTCGGACGATCGCAGAGCACATGACTGGATGCTCGAAGCAGCGCCAACAGGCGGCTGCCGACATCCGGAGTCGCCGTCATCAGGAGCAGTTCGTTTCCGCGCATACTGTGCAGGATCACTTCCGCTGCGCGCAGGATGCCTGGGCTGATGCTCACGAGTCCGACACAGCTGCCTTGACGCAGCTCTTTGAGCATGGCCAGCTCTTCTCGGAAATCGTTGAGATCCACGGCTACCGCGCGGACACCATGTTTCTTGGCCAGCTCCTCGATCGGTTGCAGGAAGTAGCGGCTTGTGACAACGGTGCCATTGCTGGCACTTTCGAGAACGCTTTCCAATTCCTCCATCGGAACCACTTCCACCGGTACATCGAGGCTTGGTTCGAGTTCCTCCGCAATCAACATGGAGGCGCCGATGTCTTCACGAGGTGTACTGACGAGCACCCTTGCGCCGCATCGGAGCCGCCAGTCAATTTCGCGGGTCAGCAGATCCCGAGTCTGTTGAAGTGTGCAACCTGCATTCAACAATCCATCCACGCACTTGCGTACTTCGCGGTCGAGGTCTGTGACCCCGCGATTGCGCATTTGCATGGGTGAGCGGATCTCGCGTGGCTTCTGCTGATCACGCACATAAATCCCTGAGCCAGCCATGGCCTCCACGACCCCGTCAGTTTCGAGTTGGCGGTAGACCTTGCTGATTGTGTTGCGGTGCAGACCGGTCTGCATTGCCAGCTGACGAGTACTGGGCAGGCGATGACCTGGTGGATAGTGCCGGGCAGCTATCGCGAAACAGATTTGGTTGTAGAGCTGGGTCGACGCGGGGATGTCGCTTTCCTGCTGGATGTGAAATCGCACGCCGCTGGGCCAGATCAAGATGCGGCCACCTTAAGGAGTGAACGGCTCCGTGACAATTGCCTGGGTGGTCCGTGTCCCTATGCCAGTTCACGAAAGAGTCCCGTCGCTTGGGATCTAACCCATATCGGAGGCTCCCGTCTCAATCAGTGCTCTGATTGATCTTGGTTGTGAATCAAGGCTGTTGGGCGTGTTCTGCAGGGTCGGATCGGTAATGGTTTCCTGACGGATCGCTCGGTCAGTCAGTTGTCCTTTGGCGGACTTGATGGCTTGCCGCAGTTGTTAAGACCCTGAAGGTCGTTGTGATGGGATGCATTCCTGCGAGTTCATTCCAGCAACATTTTTGATGACATCGGCTTGTTTTGAAGCGTGCAACGTCATCGATTTGATTGCGCATCATTCATACGGTCTGAACCACGCATAGGGCCCCTGAACCTCTCAGGGAACAAAGACCGTTCCTGAAGGTGCTTCAGCTGTTGCTGGCAGGCTTGCTTGTCTGTCTGGCTGCTGCAGCTCGCGGAGGGGCGGTAATGGTGCGAACAGCCTTTTTGGCGGCTTCTTCTTTTTCGTCTTGCTTGGCAAGAGGCGTTTTGCGCGGGGTGAGGAACATGATCATGTTGCGGCCCTCACGCTTGGGGGGTTGCTGAATTTCAGCTGGCTCCTCAAGATCCTTGGCCATTCGCCTGAGCAGAACTTCAGCGAGAGCGGTGTGTTGGATCTCTCGGCCGCGGAAGATCACGGTGCACTTCACCTTGTCGCCGGCTTTGAGAAAACGCTGTGCCTGTCCGATTCGCACGTCGTAATCATGCTGATCAATCTTGTATCGCATCTTGACTTCCTTGACCTCAGTCTGATGCGATTTCTTTTTAGCTTCCTTGGCTTTTTTCTCCTGTTCAAACTTGTATTTGCCGTAATCCATGATCCGGCAAACAGGTGGATCTGCCTTCTCGCTGACAAGAACCAGGTCAAGTTCCCGCTCCTTGGCCACTGAAAGAGCTTCTTCCCGATCAATCACTCCCAGCTGGGTGCCGTCTGCATCCACCACGCGAAGCTGTGGATAGTTGATGCGATCGTTGATGTTGGGCAGCTCCCTGACAGGAGCACGGCGGTCAAAACGGGGACGTGGTGGCATTCAGTGAAGAAGAGGCTGCCGGAGAAAATCTGGGCCCGGCGGAGTTTCACTTCTTAGCCTAGACCGGCCTCGATCTGATGACTTGCCTCGTTGTAGGGATCGGTGTCATTGAGCCAGTGAGGCATGTGTTGACGTCTGAACCAGGTGCGCTGGCGTTTGGCGAACTGTTGCGTTCGCTTGGTGGTTTGTTCGATCGCGCTGGTTTGGTTGATCTCACCTGACAGCACCTGTAGTGCTTCGCCGTAGCCGATGGTTTGAAGCATGGGGAGGTCAGCTCCATATCGCTGCTTCAGTCGCTTGGTCTCTTCAATCAGTCCCTGGGCGTACAGCTGTTCGGTGCGCTGGCGAATGCGCTGGCGCAGATCTGTTGGATTGAGGCCGAGTTCCAGAACACGCCAGGGTGGTGGACTGGCACTGGTCTGTGCGCTCATCGGTCGACCGGTGGCATAAAGCACCTCGAGAGCTCGTTGGGTGCGTACTGCATCGGCGGCGGCGATCCTTTGACCTGATCTCGGATCTGCATCCATCAACAACTGATGACACGCTTTCTGGCCGAGGCTTGCAAGCTGATTTCGCAGCTCAGGCTGAGGTGCAACTGAGGGTGGCTGCAGTCCGGCGGTGAGCGCCTTGAGATAAAGGCCGCTTCCTCCCACCAGAAACGCTGCACCCCGCTTTTCCAGGCTGCGGTTCACCGCTGCGAGGGCCTCGTCCTGAAACTCCCGCAGGGTGATCGGATGATCAGGCTGGCGCAGGTCCAGGAGGTGATGTGGCACCCGTGCTCTCTGCACGGCGGTCGGCTTGGCAGTTCCCACATCCATCTCCAAGTAGAGCTGCCGTGAATCGATATTGAGAATCTCAAGCTCAAAGCGTTCCGCCAGTTCGATCGCCAGAGCCGTCTTGCCGCTAGCGGTGGGTCCCAACAGCACCACCACCAGTGGTGGTGATTGCGTTGATCGTTGCGCTGCCGGTGGGCTCAGGTCTGGCATGGAGCGTGATGGGGGTGCACCCCCTGAAAAAATGACGTCTCAGAGGCCTCTGCAAGCGCCTCTGGCAAGCCAGTGGTAGATTCAGCCTGACAGGAAGCCTGGCCAAACCAGATCGCATGAGCGAAGCCGCGAAAGTGCAGGCGGCCTATGGCGCCGAACAAATTCAGGTGCTCGAGGGCCTCGAGCCTGTTCGTAAGCGCCCGGGCATGTACATCGGCTCCACGGGGCCGAGAGGACTTCACCACCTGGTTTATGAGGTGGTGGACAATTCAGTGGATGAGGCCCTGGCAGGCCATTGCACTGAGATTCAGGTGGTCCTGGCTGAGGATGGATCCGCCTGTATCACTGACAATGGTCGTGGCATTCCGACGGATGTTCATCCCCGCACCGGCAAGAGTGCTCTTGAAACCGTTCTGACCGTGCTGCACGCCGGTGGCAAGTTCGGTGCCGGCGGATACAAGGTGTCCGGCGGTCTTCACGGCGTTGGCGTTTCCGTTGTCAATGCTCTGAGTGAATGGGTGGAAGTCACCGTTCGCCGTCAGGCCAAGGTGCACCGTCAGCGCTTTGAGCGTGGCGCTCCCATCGGCAGTCTTGCTTCTGAAGATCAGCCAGCGGATGAAAATGGCCTGACTGGAACGAGTGTCCGGTTCAAGCCTGACATTGAAATCTTCACCGTTGGCATCGAATTCGATTACGCCACGTTGTCGGCCCGACTGCGAGAACTTGCCTATCTCAATGGAGGTGTACGAATTGTCTTTCGCGATGAGCGAGAGGCTGCTCGCGATGCTGAGGGTAATCCTTACGAAGAGGTGTATTTCTATGAGGGTGGCATCAAGGAATATGTTGCATATATGAATGCAGAAAAGGATGCATTGCATCCTGAAATCATTTATGTCAACGCTGAAAAAGATGGGGTTTCAATTGAAGCAGCGCTTCAATGGTGTGTGGATGCTTACTCCGACAGTATTCTTGGTTTTGCGAATAACATCCGCACAGTCGATGGTGGTACTCACATTGAGGGTCTGAAAACAGTTCTCACCCGCACGCTGAATACGTTTGCTCGTAAACGAGGCAAGCGGAAAGAGTCTGATTCCAACCTTGCTGGTGAGAATATTCGCGAGGGATTGACAGCAGTGTTGTCAGTCAAAGTTCCTGAGCCTGAGTTTGAGGGTCAGACCAAAACCAAGCTCGGTAACACCGAAGTTCGTGGCATCGTCGATAACCTCGTTGGCGAAGCACTGAGTCAGTACCTGGAGTTCAACCCGGGTGTGATCGACATGATTCTCGAGAAGGCGATTCAGGCCTTCAATGCTGCAGAGGCTGCTCGACGTGCTCGCGAGCTGGTGCGTCGTAAGAGCGTCCTGGAAAGTTCAACCTTGCCCGGCAAGTTGGCTGATTGCAGTTCTCGCGATCCTGCTGAATCTGAGATTTACATCGTTGAGGGCGATTCTGCTGGTGGATCCGCGAAGCAGGGCCGTGATCGTCGTTTTCAAGCAATCCTGCCTTTGAGAGGCAAAATCCTCAATATTGAAAAAACCGATGACGCCAAGATCTACAAAAACACTGAGATTCAAGCCCTGATTACAGCGCTGGGTCTGGGCATCAAGGGCGAAGACTTTGACGCCAAGAATCTGAGGTATCACAGAGTTGTGATCATGACAGACGCTGATGTGGACGGCGCCCATATTCGCACTCTGATTCTGACATTTTTCTATCGATATCAGAAAGAATTGGTTGAGGGTGGATATATCTATATCGCATGCCCGCCCTTGTACAAAGTTGAGCGCGGCAAAAAGCATTCCTACTGTTACAACGAACAGCAATTGCAACAAACATTGGATGGATTTGGAGAGAAAGCCAACTACAACATTCAGCGATTCAAGGGTTTGGGCGAAATGATGCCTCAACAGCTTTGGGAAACCACCATGGATCCCTCTACCCGCACAATGAAACGCGTTGAAGTGCAGGATGCGATGGAAGCAGATCGCATTTTCACCATTTTGATGGGCGACAAAGTAGCGCCGCGGCGTGAATTCATCGAAACCCATAGTGCGGAACTCGATATGTCAGCACTTGATATCTGATGAATCAGTCCGCAATGCTGATTCTGCGCTGGAGCTGGTTGCTTGGCGTGTCTTTGTTCGGTCCTGTTGCCCTTCCGGCAGGTGGAGCAGAACGTCGGTTACCTCAGGTTCGTCGTCAGCAGGGCAGCGGCCCACTGCTCAGTGGCAGCAACTGTGTGCTCCATTCCAGCCCGATCGTTGCGGCTCCTGCTCTGCGCCGACTGGAGATTGGGACACCCCTGCACCTGTTGCGCAGCTGGCGAGGTGAGGATGGAAGTGATTGGATCCAGGTGAAGGTTGCATCAGGCTCTTCGCTGTCGGCCTCTGTTGATCAGCAACGAGGCTGGGTTCATCACTGAGTTCAGTTCCTATGAGGCCTTGATGGTTGGAATGGGCGCCATTCCCGGCGCCTGGTTGCGACTGCGAGTGGTCAACCACTTTGAA
The DNA here is from genome assembly GCA_047286285.1 of Synechococcus sp. Lineage (GTDB taxonomy): Bacteria > Cyanobacteriota > Cyanobacteriia > PCC-6307 > Cyanobiaceae > Synechococcus_C. The sequence goes on from JBJBBP010000002.1 coordinate 180,516, forward strand.
CCGTTGGTTCCGCGCAAGCACTGGGGAACGTTTTTGGTGAATCTCGTGGCTGCATTCGCCCTGGGCTTGGTGCTTGGTCTGGAGCGCACGGGCCGTTGCGATCATTCAGCAGGTGCTTCTGCGCTGATTTTGCTGGTTGGAACAGGTTTTTTTGGCAGCCTGAGCACTTTTTCCACCTTTGCGGTTGAGGTTCTTGTCACGCTGCGTGACCGCCGCTGGGGAGAAGCCGTATTGCTTTCCGCTGGCTCGGTCATCGCCGGACTTGTCGTGGCTGCTGCAGGATTCAGTCTGGGTTTGGTCGATGCCTGAACAGACTCCTGCGCTTGGCACGGAGCTTCAGGAGCTCCTGTTGGTTGGTGTCGGTGCGGTGCCCGGTGCTTTGTTGCGCTGGCAGTTTGGACTGGTGTTGCACGATCGAGACGTGGTCGTCAACGTGCTCGGATCTCTGATCCTGGGCCTGCTGTTGGGCCTCCCGTACCGTCCCAGAATTCAGCTCTTTGTCGGGATCGGTTTTTGCGGTTCTTTGACCACGTTCAGCAGCTGGATGGTCAACAGCGTGGATCTGATTGCGTCTGGTCAACGACTCGAAGCCGTTGGTTTGATCGGAATGACCCTTGGGCTGGGCCTCGGTGGCGCAGCCCTTGGTCTGTTGATCGGTCGCGGAATCAGTGCGTTGGCACTCAAGCCTTCAGAGCCGTCTCAATAGCTGAGTTAAGTTCGGGGTCCTCAGGATCGACGCCACTCTTGTAGCGGCTGAGAACGGTGCCGTCCTTGCCGACGAGGAATTTTTCAAAGTTCCAGGCCACATCTCCAGCGGGCTCGGTTTGGTTGAGCGTGGTGTAGGGCTCGGTGGTGCCCCCGGTGGCATGCACCTTGTCGAACAGTTCGAAGCTTGCTCCGTACGTCGTGGAACAGAAGCTCTTGATTTCATCGAGACTTCCGGGTTCCTGGGCTCCAAAGTCATTGCAGGGAAATCCCAGGACGCAAAGCCCTTGCGAGCCGTATTTGTCCTGCAGCGCCTGGAGGCCGGAGTATTGCTTGGTGAAGCCGCAACGGCTGGCCACGTTCACGATCAACAGCACTTTGCCGGCATAGGCGCCAAGAGATTTCTCGCTCCCGTCTGGGGTGCGTACCGATACGGTGCTGATACTGGGAGCCATTGCCATCGAAAGCGTTTCGCGCAGACGATAACTGTCTTGCATCGGCATACACTTGAATGCGCTGGGTACGGGGCATGGATCAGGCACCGGACACCAGCGAAACTATCGCTCTGACTGATGTTCCCTCCCACCAGACGGTCGTGGAGGTGGTGGCTCGTCAACTCGAGACCATGTTGAGCGTCGGCAATTACGACGGCGTCAAGATCCTCCTGGCTCCTGTTCAGCCAGTGGATGTGGCAGAAGCGATTGGCAGCCTGCCCCGCACGATGCAGGCCCTGGCTTTTCGTTTGTTGCGAAAAGACGAGGCGATCGAGGTGTACGAATACCTGGAGCCACCCATTCAGCAGAGCCTGCTGGAACGTTTGCGTTCCGGTGAGGTGCTCGAGCTCGTGGAGGAGATGTCACCGGACGACAGGGTGCGTCTCTTTGATGAGCTTCCTGCCAAGGTGGTTCGTCGTCTGCTTGCGGAGCTCAGCCCGGTTGAGCGTCGTGTGACGGCACAGTTGCTGGGTTATGCCAGCGAGACGGCAGGTCGTTTGATGACGACCGAATACATCGACTTGAAGGAGTTCCAAAGCGCAGCCCAGGCACTCACGATCGTGCGGCGCCGAGCACGTGATACCGAGACGATCTACAGCCTTTATGTCACCGATGGTGAGCGCCATCTCACCGGGATCCTGTCACTGCGAGATCTTGTCACTGCGGATCCTGAGGATCGCATCGGTGATGTGATGACCAGAGAAGTTGTGAGTGTCAACACCGATACCGATCAGGAGGAGGTGGCTCGGGCGATCCAGCGATACGACTTTCTTGCTGTACCGGTCGTGGACCGTGAGCGCCGTCTCGTGGGCATCGTCACTGTGGATGACGTCATTGATGTGATCGAGCAGGAGGCCACGCGTGATCTCTATGCAGCGGGTGCCGTCGAGGCTGGAGATGAGGATGATTATTTCCAGAGCAACCTGTTCACCGTCGCGCGACGCAGGGTTGTCTGGCTTTCTGTGCTGGTGGTGGCGAGTTTTGTCACCTCCGAGGTGATTGCCCTGAATGAAGAGGTTCTCAAGGAAGTGGTTCTTCTGGCTGCCTTCATTCCTCTGCTGGCGGGAACTGGCGGCAATGTGGGTGCCCAAAGCTCAACTGTGGTGATCCGTGGTTTGAGCACTCAGAGCATCACGTCTCTGGGCCAGTTGAAGGCCGTGGTGCGTGAAGCCACCGCCGGGCTGTTGCTGGGTCTGTTGATGATGCTCTTGGTGGTCCCTTTCGCCTGGTGGCGTGGGCAAAGCCCGCTTGTGGGTCTGTCTGTGGGGACAAGCCTGTTGGCGATCACAACTCTTGCAGCGACTGCCGGTGCTGGGTTCCCGTTGCTGTTCAACCGTCTCGGCTGGGATCCGGCGCTCATGTCCACGCCCTTCATCACCACCTGCACGGATGTGGTGGGCACGCTCATCTATCTGAAAACCGCGGAGTGGTTGTTGCTCAACATGCCCCAGCTGCTTACGACCACAGGTATTTCTACCCAATTACTCGCTGTCGTCCATTTCTGAGAGGACGTTTACGTTTCTTAGGAGTACGCTTTACAGAACTCAATGAAGCGTCATGGCACCCGCTATCGCCGCTGCGTCCGTAGCGACCCCTCTCAAAGTTGTTCCTTCAAAAGCAGCTCCCTCCAAGGGTTCCAGCGGTAAGACCGTTGCTGTTCGTTCATCAGGTGCCGATGTTGACCTGGTGCGTTCTTATTTGCGTGACATCGGTCGAGTGCCTCTGCTGAGCCATCAGCAGGAGATCACGCTGGGCCGTCAGGTGCAGGAGTTGATGGAACTGGAGGCTCAGGAAGCGGAACTGAGCGATCAGCGTGGCGGCGAAAATGTGCCTGCGGCGGAGCTGGCCAAGGCGGCTGGCCTGAGTGCGGCGCAGCTCAAGCGCAAGCTGCAGGCTGGGCGTCGCGCCAAAGAGCGGATGGTGGCGGCGAATCTGCGTCTGGTGGTGAGTGTTGCCAAGAAATACACCAAGCGGAATATGGAACTGCTGGATCTGATCCAGGAGGGAACGATCGGTCTGGTGCGTGGTGTGGAGAAGTTCGACCCAACGCGTGGCTACAAGTTCAGCACCTATGCGTACTGGTGGATCCGTCAGGGGATCACGCGTGCGATTGCGGAGAAGAGCCGAACGATCCGTTTGCCGATCCACATCACGGAGATGCTGAACAAGCTGAAGAAAGGTCAGCGTGAACTGAGCCAGGAGCTGGGCCGGACGCCATCGGTGACGGAACTGGCTGGATTTGTGGAGCTGCCAGAAGAGGAGGTGAAGGAACTGATGTGCCGTGCGCGTCAGCCTGTGAGCCTGGAGATGAAGGTAGGCGACGGTGATGACACCGAACTGCTGGACTTGCTGGCAGGTGATGGCGAACTGCCGAGTGAGCAGGTGGAGGGTGAGTGCCTGAAGGGAGATCTGCGCGATCTGCTGGGTCAGTTGCCTGAACTGCAGGAGCGAGTGCTGCGGATGCGCTACGGGATGGACGGAGAGGATCCGATGAGCCTCACGGGCATCGGACGTGTGATTGGGATCAGCCGTGATCGAGTGCGGAATCTGGAGCGTGACGGCTTAGCCGGACTGCGCCGTCTCAGTGATCAGGTTGAAGCCTATGTTGCCTGCTGACTTGATTCAGTGGCTAACACTTTCAGGATTGATTGAGCCAGTCAAGTCAGCATTATTGGACTCTAAGAATATTTTTTTAGGCTTTTAATCAGCAATGAATTCACTTCCTCTGGTCGTTCGTCATGGGGGCAATGACCTGCCCCTGAAAGTGTCTCCAGGGATTTGATGCAGCTGAACTGTTTTGCCCATTCATGAGCCTCTGCGACGGGCTCCCAGGGATCTTTTTCTCCCCAGATCAGATCAACAGGTTGTTGCAGGTTTTTCAGCAGGTCGGGCGCGAGATGGTCATCAAACAGATTGATGAAGCCTCGGAAAGCTTCTGCCGCACCGGGCCGCTGAGTTGGCTTGTAGAGAAGTTCCACCAGGTCATCGTCCACGTTGGAACCGCTGGGGTAAGCCTGTCCCAGCACGCTTCGGATCACCCTGGGTCGTGCTGCATTGCGGAACAAAGCCGTGCTGAGCCAGCGCTGGCTGACGAGCGTCTTCAACAGTGGCCGTATCCAGGTCATCCAGGCTGGTTGGGTTGCCAGTTGCTTGTCGTCCATCAGGCGCTGGGCGCAGTCGATCAGTACGACGCCTTTGCAGTGGTGTTCAAGCAGCTGGGCAGCCCGCAGTGCCACCACTCCACCGATTGAGTTCCCCACCAGCAGCACTGGACCTTGGACGACGCCTCTGCAGAAGTCGGCGACCTGCATGCCCCACAGATCGAAGCTGTAGGCCAGGGCTGAGTTGCCACTGGCTCGGTTAGAGGCAGGCTGCTCACCAGCCAGCAAAGCCTGAGGTTGGCTGCTGGCCCCGAATCCGATCAGGTCAAGCGCGTAGGTGGGGGTGTGATTTCCCAGAACCGGCAGATTGTGTCGCCAGTGCTTGCCACTGGCGCCGAAGCCATGGATCAGGACTATCGCCGGAATCTGCTCTTGCCCCGCACGACCCGGCACATCTCCATGACATTGCCAGGCAACCTGCAGGCTGGGGGCATTCAGTCGTTTCCAGGTCCAGATTGAGTCAGCTGGCACCAGCCATTGATGCATCGTCGCCGCCATCTTGCTGTGTCGGACCGAACCAGCGTGACTCCAGCCCCTTGATCACCACATAAAACGGTGGAACGACACCCAGAGACAGCACGGTGGCCACCACCAAGCCGCCGAAAATCACAGTGCCAAGAGACTGCTGACTGTGGGCTCCAGCTCCATTGGCCACCACCAGCGGTAAAAAACCAGCGAGGGCTGCGATCGCTGTCATCAGGATGGGACGTAGACGTGATTCGGCGGATTCGATCACCGCTTCAGCAGCGGTTTTGCCCTGCTCAAGTTTTTGCTCGGCAACCTCCACAATCAGGATTCCGTTTTTGGCTGCGAGCCCGATCAGGGTTACAAGACCAACCTGCGCATAAATGTTGAGGTCAATGGACCGCATTCCCAGGAAGGCCAGTGCGCCGAGCATGGCTAAAGGCACTGTGGCCAGGATGACCACAGGTGTGATGTAGCTCTCATATTGAGCGGAGAGCACCAGATAAACGATCAGCAGGCCAAGGCCAAACACGAGCACGCTGGCACTGCCGGCGGAGAGCTGGAGAGCGGCCAGACCGGTGAAGGCGGAGCCGATGTTGGTGAAATTCTGTTTCTTGAAGATCTCCTGGATCGTTGTCAGAGCCTGACCACTGCTCTTGCCGACGGCCTCGGCACCCTGGATCAGGATCGAGCGGTAGAGGTTGTAGTGACTGATCACAGGCGGTGCACTGCTCAGCTCAGCGCTGGCGAACTGTGACACCTGCACCAGACCTCCATCTCTGTTGCGCACATAAATCCCGAGGATGTCTTCAACGCTCTTGCGCTGTTCAGCCTGCCCCTGCACATAGATGTTGCGAACCTGGCCGCTCTCGTAGGTCAGGCCTGAGAAGTTTCCACCAGCCAGAACGGCGATGGTGTCCATCGCTTCCTGGTAGTCGACGTTGAGTGCGCCCATCACGTCACGGTCGATCGAGAGACCGATTGCGGGTGAGCTGGGATTGAACTGGGTGTACACATTTGAGAAATCCCCACTCGCATTGGCGGTCTTGATCAGATCGCCAGCCATCTCGGAGAGCTCGTTGAAGTTGTAGGCGCCGTTGCTCAGGTCGTTGAACTGGAAATAAAAGCCGCCTTGTGGTGAAAAGCCCGGAACAGCTGCTGGCCCGATGGCAAACGCGAGTCCTCCGCTCAGTTCGATCAGCTGGGAGTTCAGGCGATCAATGATGGCTTCGGCGCTGTGCTGACTTCCCTTCCGCTCCGCTAATGGTTTGAGTCCAAAGAAGAACAGCCCCTGGTCTGGACTGGATCCGTTGAAGCCGGAGCCGCTGATGATTGAGGCGTTTTCGATGTCATCTTCCTTGCTGAGCACTTGGGCAATCTCAGTACCGAGCTTCTTGGTTTCCTCAAGTGAGGCGCCGTTCTGCAGCTGGAAAACTCCCAGCCCGTATCCCTGGTCCTCTTCGGGGATGAAGGCACTTGGAATGGTGGTGAAAGCCAACAGAGTGATCACCATCCCAGCTCCAAGCCCCCCCATGACGAGCTTTCTGGCTTTGATCAAGCGCGCAAGCAGATTGGCGTAAGCCTTTTGAAGCCGATCGAAGCCGGCGTTGAAGCTGCGAAAGATCCTGGTCAGATTCGCACCGGCGAAGCCTCCGATCAGCACTCCGGCGACGTAGGTCCAGTTGCCGAAAGAGGTGGCGCTGAACTTCCCGAACGCAAGCCCGACGATGACTCCGGCGACGATCCATCCCCAGCCCTTGGGTTGCCTTGGCTGTTGTTTGGGAAGAATCAGCCCGGAGAGCATGGGGGAGAAGGTGAGTGCATTGAATGCTGAGATTGCGATCGAGAAGGCGATCGTCAGGGCGAATTGCTTGTAAATGATTCCGATGCCGCCCGGGTAGAAGGCCACAGGCACGAAGACGGCCATCAGCACTAACGCTGTTGCCACCAGCGCACCGAACAGTTCTCCCATGCACTCGAGCGCCGCCTGCCGGGGTTTCATTCCTTTCTCGATGTTGCTGGAGACCGCTTCAATCACAACGATGGCGTCGTCCACCACCAGACCGGTCGCCAACACCAGACCCAGAAGTGTGAGCTGATTGATCGAGAAGCCGAAAGCATTCAGGAAGGCAAAAGTTCCCACGAGTGAGATCGGGATTGCCAGGCTGGGAACGATGGTGGCCCGCCAGTTCTGCAGGAACAGAAACAGGATCACAAGCACCAGCACAATCGCTAGACCCAATGCATCAATGACGCCGTCAACAGAGGCTTCAATGAACTGACCGATGTCATAGATCTGATTCACCTGCACCCCCGGAGGAACGGTTGCAGCGAACTCCTTCATCTGCTCCACCACTGCATTGGAGACGTCCAGTGCATTGCTCGACGGCGTCTGATAAACCGCCACGGTGAGAGCAGGGTTGCTTTTCTTATCCGTGGCCTGAACGGAATAGGTGTTGGTGCCGTAGCGAACCTCTCCAACATCACGCAGCTTGAGCAGATTGCCGGTCTCGGAGCGATTGATGATCAGATTCTCGAACTGCTCGATCGAGATCAGATTGCCGTTGTCTTCAACCAGAATCGGGTAAGTGAAGGCCTGATCGCCTGTAGCCGGTGGTCCTCCCACGAGGCCACCAACCGCCAGGCTGTTCTGAGACTTCACCGCTGAGAGAACATCCTCGGAAGTGAGGCCGTTGGCGGCAAGTTTTTCGGGATCCACGAACAGCCAGAAGGCAGGATTGGCTCCGCCATAGACCGTCACCGTGGCCACTCCCTCAACCCTCGACAGCGGGTAATAGAGCTGTTCATAAATCAGTCCATTGAGATACCCAGCGTCAAACTGGCCATTGCTTGAACCCACCTCGTAGGCCAGAAGGATGGAGGGGGTGCTCTGTTTCACCGAGACACCCGTTGAGGAAACCTGGGAAGGCAACTGAGTCAATGCCAGGCTCACCCTGTTCTGAACATTGACCTGGTCGATATCGATGTCGGTTGTTTCATCGAAATAGACACTGATCGTGCTGTTCCCCTCCATATCGCTGTTGGAGGAGATGTAACTGATCCCAGGAACGCCGTTGATCTGCTGCTCCAGAGGATTGGTCACCGCCTGCTCGGTCACCTCTGCATTGGCACCGCCGTAAACCGCCGAGACCTGAATGAGCGGATTGGCGATGTTCGGCAGGTTGGCGATCGGCAGGCTTGGGATGCTGATCAGCCCCACGAGCACGATCAGAATGCTGCAAACGGTCGTCAGAACCGGTCGTTTGATGAACTTGTCGGAGAAGGACATCGCTTGTTCAGTCCTTCGCTGCCGAGCTCGGCCTGCTGCTACTTGTCGAGCCAGCGGGCGCCACTTTCACTGGCATGCCGCTGCGCAGTCGACTGGTGTTGCTGACCGCCACGACGTCTGCTTTGTTGAGCCCTGATTTGACGGGGTAGAGATTGTTCTGCAGTTGCCCCAGCTGCACGGCTGTCTGCACAACGATCGGCGTGTTGGAGGGAAGCTTTTCGAGTTTCTTCTTGACTTCCGCGGGAACAGTTGCGGAGGCCTTGATCTTGGGCAGAGCTTTGCTCAGAGGAACCAACCTGTACACGAATGGCTGTTCCGCCTGCATCATCACGGCTTGCACAGGAACCGCGAGACTTTGCTTGCGTCCTGTGATGATGGCGCTCTTGACGTACTGACCGGTCTTCAACTGCCCGGTCAGATTTGGGAATTCTGCTTTCACCATCAAGGTGTTCGGGGCACTGGTGTTGCCCTTCATCCCGAAATAGGGAGAGATGAACACGACCGAACCCTCTCCCTTCACCGGAGGTTGTCCTTGCGAAACCACCGTCACGGTCTGACCAATCGCCACATCTCCTGCCTGTGTTGCCGGGATCTGCATCAACGTCCACAGGGTTGAGTTGTTCACAATTCCCGTGATCTGCTGACCGGTCTTCACGTAGTCGCCGAGTTTCACCGTGTCGAGGTCACCGATGACGCCGTCGATGGGTGCACGTACGAATTTGTATCCGAGGTTTGCCGCCGCGCTGCGGGCCTTGTCACGGGATGCAATTGCCTGGGTGGCGTACTGATCTCGCTGCTTGGCTGAGGCTGCGCCGTTTTGATAGAGGAATTCGTAGCGTTCTGCATTGAGCTTGTCGGTGCGTGCCTGTGCCTGTGCGGCATCCAGTGCAGCGCTTTCCTGAACGTTGTCCAGCACAAGAATCGGTTGGCCGGCTTTCACCTGCTGACCATCTTTGGCCAGAACCTTCACCACACGGCCGTCGGTCTCTGGCATCAGAGCCACATTGGTGGTCGACTCCAGAACACTGATTGCCTCGATATTCGGAGAAAAGCTGGCTTCGGAGATCGCTGCCGTCTGCACTGTCAGCATTCGTGCTGCCTGTCTGGGCTTCCCGCAGCCCGTCAGCAATGCTGCAGCGGCAAGAGTGCACAACAGGGTTCGCCGCACGAAGTCCCACACAAGTAGGCCGGACGTTACCGGTTTTTTTCAGAGAGCACCGCAACAGAAGGTATGTGTGCACATTCCCTGTCGCACGATCGTCTGAAACGCAGTGATTCATGAGTCTGGTCATCACGGTTGGATTGATCAGCAGCCCTGAACAGCGGTTGGTCGCCCTCTGATGTGAAGGTTTTGCACAGTTTTTCCACAGGTCTGCCGAAGTGGATTTCTGATGATGAGCAGGCTTTGGCTGGCTCCGGGGAAAAGTCCCTGTCCTCTTGGAGATGACGCTTCAGTCCATCGCAGGTTTCGCTCAGTGGCTCTTCCATTGAGCCAAAACTCCTTTGGAGACTTGATTCTTGCAATCAGTTGTCTCTGCTTTGCGTGGAATCCCCGGTTTTGACGCTGGTCTGTGCGCATGGCCTGATGGATGCGTTGACAGCGAATGGTCTGAGTTGCAAGAGACCCCTGATGCGATGCGCTCTCGCATCGGTGTGGAAAATCAGTCACACGAGGCTTTGATGGAGGAGCCTCCCCCGAGGAACCACGACCATTGGCTGCAGGCGGCGATTGCGGGCTTCCTGTCTCAGCAGAGTTGGAAGCACCTTTCGACGCTTCGTCACCTGGCTCGGAGGTCTGTTTCGCCAGGAATCCTGCACACTTTGATGAATTGATTTCCAGGGCTGCTCGAGCAGTGCAGCGATGCTTTGTTGTCTCCACCTCTCCCTGAAGCTGCTGCGAGGTCTTTGCTGAGCTGGTGGCAGCAACATGGACGATGCGATCCCCTCCAAAAGCCTTGGATGTTCAGGGCTGATGGTCGCTGGCCCATGGCGGAAGAAGGACTTGATCCCTACCCCATCTGGGTGGCGGAGGTGATGCTGCAGCAGACCCAGTTGCGGGTGGTGCTGCCTTATTGGCAGCGATGGATGAAGGCCTTCCCCGGGGTTGGGGTGCTTGCCGCTGCGTCGGAACAGCAGGTTCTGTTGCTCTGGCAGGGCCTTGGCTACTACTCAAGGGCACGTCGTCTGCATGCCACATCTCGCTTACTGCTCGCTGAGCTGGAGCGTTCATCCGGTGACGTGAATGACCCCTTGCACTTCAGGCATTGGCCTGTTGACCCCGAGATCTGGATGGCACTGCCCGGTATCGGTCGCAGTACAGCTGGCGGCATTCTTTCTTCCGCCTTCAACAGTCCTCTGGCGATCCTCGATGGCAATGTGCGCCGTGTTCTGGCCAGGTTGCATGCCCATTCAGAACCACCCATGCGTGCGCAGCCTCTCTTCTGGGCCTGGAGTGAAGAGCTGATTGGTGCAGCCCCAGGTCTCAGCCGCGATCTCAATCAGGCACTGATGGATCTGGGCGCCACGGTCTGTACTCCCCATGCTCCTTCCTGTGAGGTTTGTCCATGGGATGCGCTCTGTGCTGCTTACGCTTCCGGTTCTCCTCAGCAGTACCCCGTGAAAGAGGCGCCTCGCAACATCCCCTTCCAAGTGATTGGCGTGGGTGTGGTGCTCAATGAGTCAGGCGAGGTTCTGATTGATCAGCGTCTTAATGAGGGGCTGCTGGGTGGATTGTGGGAATTTCCAGGCGGAAAGCAGGAGTCTGGTGAAGAGATCACCAACACAATCCGCCGCGAGCTCAGTGAGGAGCTGGCGATTGAAGTCAGTGTGGAAGAGAAGCTCATCACAGTTGATCACGCCTACAGCCACAAGAAGTTGCGCTTTGAGGTTCATCTCTGTCGTTGGATTTCAGGGGATCCCCAACCTCTGGCCAGTCAGCAGGTGCGTTGGGTGAAGCCGTCTGAACTTGCCGATTACCCCTTCCCTGCCGCGAATGTGCGGATCATCGCCGCATTGCTTGAGCATCTTGCTTGAAGCTTTCTGATAGCAGGTTCTGTGAGGTCGCCAACCCATGAATCGGCCCGAAGCTCGACTCCTGTTGCTCTGCCTGACGACAGCTTGATCCCTGGCCACGCTGTTGACAGCCGCCCAAGGTCTGATGCCCGATTCCGCTCCGCAGGTGCTTTGCCTCGGTGAGGCTCTGGTGGATCGACTTGGACCGCTCGGATCTGATCCTGCCGCCGCTGATCCGAGAGATTGTGATGACCGTCTCGGTGGCGCTCCCGCCAACGTGGCCTGTGCGTTGGCTCGACTTGGGACCCCGGTCGCCTTCATTGGTCGCTTGGGTTCTGATGCCATCGGTAACAGCTTTCAGGAGCTGTTTGGCAATCGTGGTGTTGACCTTCGCGGTCTTCAGATTGATCCCCAACGGCCCAGCAGGGTGGTTCTTGTGCGCCGTGATTCCAGAGGAGAACGCGTCTTTCAGGGATTTTCGGGCGATCGCGGCGAGGGTTTTGCCGATCAGGCCCTCAATCAGTCCGGTCTGGATCCGATCTGGTGCGCGCTGGCAGCAGAAGCTCGCTGGCTTTTGATCGGCACGATCCCTCTGGCAACGGCAGCATCAGCAGCAACCTTGCACTCTGCAGTCAGTCAGGCCGAACGCGATGGAGTGCGGATTGCCCTTGATGTGAATTGGCGTCCCACCTTCTGGGATCCGTCTGCAGATCCTGTTGCAGGTCCTCACCCGCAAGCTCTCGCTCTGACGCAACCCCTTCTAGAGAAAGCAGGATTGATCAAGCTGGCCAGAGAGGAAGCGGAGTGGCTTTTCCGCAGCAGTGATCCTGCAGCGATCAGTGCCTCCCTTCCTCAGCAGCCGGATGTTCTGGTCACTGACGGCGGTCATCCGGTGCGCTGGAGCATGGCCGGCCACTGCGGTTCGATGGCGGTTCTGTCGCCACCCCAGATTGTTGACACGACAGGTGCTGGTGACGCTTTCACGGCCGGACTGCTCCATCAACTGGTGACACTCACACCTTCAACAGGTCAGCCACATCAGCTCAGTGCAGCGGTCGTCGAGCAGGTTGTGCGCTATGCGGCCTCCTGTGGTGCGTTGGTCTGTGCCGGTGCCGGTGCGATTGACCCACAACCTTTCCCTTACAGGGTGGTCGAGTTTCTTGAACAACTCGAGTCCTGATCAGTCGTTGATTCACCGTTCCTGTTGAGAGTGGCTCGTCTGCCCCCGTCGCTTTGGTGAGACAGCTTCAGTCGCCAGGCTTCCGGCAGGGTCAGGCTGAGACGTTCTGCCCATTCGACAACGAGGATGGCTCCCATCCCGAGTGCTTCTTCCTCTTCCTGAAGAAACAGGTCATCGGCAGCGGCAGGCAGCTCCAGTCGGTAGAGATCCAGGTGAACAAGAGGAGGTTTGCCCTGGGGGTAGTGCTGCGAGAGGGCAAAGGTGGGGCTGGTGATTGGTTCGTCGATGCCCACTGCCGATGCAAGGCCCTGCACCAGTGAGGTTTTCCCTGCACCGAGCGTGCCTTCGAGCAGCAGCAGTGATGGACGTTCAGGGTGTTGCACCAAATACCTGCCTAGGGCTCTGGTGGCCTCCAGGTCCTTCAGGAACCAGCTCCGATCGGTAGATTGCTTGATAAGCGAGCCCGAAGCCTCGGCGTCTCCGCAGATATTCAACTCCACATTCTTTTAGGGAGCACCGAAACCATGGTGGCAGCGCCCACATCCGCGGCTGAGCTGAAGCTTGGCGTCGATTGCGTCATTGCCGATATCCAACAGGCCGATTTCGGCCGTAAGGAACTCGATATCGCCGAGACCGAGATGCCTGGTCTGATGGCATTGCGCAAGAAGTACGGAAGCGAAAAGCCCCTGAAGGGAGCCCGCATTGCCGGTTCACTGCACATGACCATTCAGACCGCGGTTCTGATTGAAACCCTGGTCGAGCTCGGTGCTGATGTGCGTTGGGCTTCATGCAACATCTTTTCCACGCAGGATCACGCTGCAGCAGCGATTGCAGCAAAGGGAATCCCCGTCTTCGCCGTCAAGGGCGAAACCCTCGAGGAGTACTGGGAGTACACCCACCGCATTCTCGAATGGGGCGATGGTGGTTCACCCAACATGATCCTGGATGACGGTGGTGATGCCACCGGACTGGTCATGCTTGGCAGTAAGGCCGAACAGGACATCACGGTTCTCGACAACCCCTCCAATGAGGAGGAGACCTATCTGTTCGCTTCGATCAAGAAGAAGCTTGCTCAGGACTCCAGCTTCTACAGCCGCACCAAAGCACAGATTCAGGGCGTCACCGAGGAGACCACCACGGGTGTCGCTCGTCTGTACAAGATGCAGAAAAGTGGTGAGCTGCCTTTCCCTGCCATCAACGTCAACGATTCGGTCACCAAGAGCAAATTCGACAATCTCTATGGATGTCGCGAATCACTGGTGGACAGCATCAAGCGCGCCACCGATGTCATGGTGGCTGGCAAGCAGGCGTTGGTGATCGGCTACGGCGATGTTGGCAAGGGATCTGCACAGTCTCTGCGTGGGCTGGGTGCCACTGTCTGCATTGCGGAGGTGGATCCGATCTGTGCGTTGCAGGCCGCCATGGAGGGTTATCGCGTTGTCCGTCTGGAGGATGTCGTTGAGGAGATGGACATCTTTGTGACCGCCACCGGTAACTACCAGGTGATCCGCAATGAGCACCTGGTGAAGATGAAGGATGAGGCGATCGTCTGCAACATCGGCCATTTCGATAATGAAATCGACGTTGCCTCACTCAAGAACTATGAGTGGGAGAACATCAAGCCGCAGGTCGATCACATCACCCTGCCCAGCGGTAACAAGATCATCCTGCTGGCGGAGGGGCGTCTGGTGAATCTGGGTTGCGCCACTGGTCACCCCAGCTTTGTGATGAGTAACTCCTTCACCAATCAGGTGCTGGCCCAGATCGAGCTCTTCACCAAGGGCAATGAGTACGGCAAGGAGGTCTACGTCCTGCCGAAGCACCTCGATGAGATGGTGGCTCGCCTGCATCTGGGTCGTATCGGCGCTCAGCTCACTGAGCTCAGCAAGGATCAGGCCGACTACATCAATGTCCCGGTTGAGGGCCCTTACAAGCCCGATCATTACCGCTATTGAGGCTCCGCTCAGAATTTGAGTGATGCTCTTTTGATGAGCCAGGCCACTGTCGTGGTCTGGCTTTTTTGATGTGGACAAACCATCACAAAAAGGTCATGACACTCGTCAGATGCGCCTTCTGATCTTCTTCATGGAAGACTTGCGTCGACTTCTGTGCAGTTCATGGGGCTAACCGAATTCGTCACCCAGCTCCCCGACTGGATCGGCCAGGCCGTAGAGGCCAACCCCTGGGCTGGATACGCCGCCATCTTTGCGGCGATGTTTCTGGAGAACCTCTTCCCCCCGATCCCCTCGGAGTTGATCATGCCTCTTGGAGGTTTTTATGTTCAGCAAGGTCAGCTTCAGTTGATCTCCGTTGTGATCGCAGGACTGTTCGGCACTGTTCTCGGTGCCCTGCCCTGGTATGGCATCGGCCGTTTGATCAACGAGGAGCGGATTGAGCAGTGGCTCAGTCGCCATGGCCGCTGGATCGGCATCAGTCCCGAGGAGTTGTCTCGAAGTCGTCGCTGGTTCAGTCGCTATGGAACTGCTCTGGTGTTCTGGGGGCGGCTCGTGCCTGGTATTCGCACCCTGATTTCAGTGCCTGCCGGCATTGAATTGATGCCTTTCACGCCGTTCCTGATCTGGACCACTGCTGGCAGCCTGATCTGGACATTGCTTCTGACAGTTGCAGGCATGGTGCTGGGCGAGGGCTATAGCAACGTGGAGGTCTGGATCGATCCGATCAGCAAGATCATCAAAGTGTTGCTGGTGTTTGCCGTGCTGGCAGGGGGTATCTGGCTGGGTCTGCGGATCTGGCGTCGCCGCCAGTCCGCAGACTGAGGCATCAGAACGGCACTTCTTCATCGCTGGGACTTCCGCCCCCGAAACTCCCACTGGCCTCCTGGTTGTCACGTTTCGAGCCCAGTAGCTCCAATCGATCAACACGCACCACCGGCTTGCTGCGCTCTTCGCCGGTGGTGCGATCGTTCCAGCGGTCAAGCTTGAAGCTGCCGATGATTCCGAGCAAGGAGCCCTTCTTCACATAGTCCGCAGCCACCTGAGCTTGTTTTCCCCAGATCTCAAGGTTGAACCAGTCGGGCTCGTCGTCACGGCTTCGGCGGTTTACGGCGATGGTCAGGTTCGCCACCATGCTTCCTGATTCGAAATACCTGACTTCTGGATCGCGACCGGCACGGCCGACCAGGGTCACGGAGTTGACACCCATTGAATCTCTCCTGTTTGTGGGTCAATGATGCGCCACGGTTGCCGAAAATGACGGTTGTCGTGGCTGCCTTCTGAAAGTTCCACCCTCTAATGAATCCGTAACAGATGGGGCCTGAGACTGCCCCTATGATTCGCCGAAATGTCTACCCGCCAGTGCTGTTCCGCCGTTTCCAGCTGTCCCGCGACATCGGCATCGACCTGGGCACCGCCAACACCCTGATTTACGTTTCCGGCAAGGGCATCGTGCTGCAGGAGCCCTCCGTTGTGGCTCTTGACCTTGAACGAGGCGTCACCATGGCCGTTGGAGATGAGGCCAAGCTGATGCTGGGCCGAACTCCAGGAAATATTCGTGCTGTTCGCCCCCTTCGGGATGGCGTCATCGCCGACTTTGATGCGGCCGAGCAGATGCTTAAAACCTTCATTCAAAAAGGCAATGAAGGTCGAGGGATTGTTGCGCCACGACTGGTGGTCGGCATCCCCAGCGGGGTCACAGGTGTGGAGCGCCGGGCCGTGCGTGAGGCCGGTCTTGCAGGTGCCCGTGAGGTTCATTTGATTGATGAGCCGGTTGCCGCTGCCATCGGTGCAGGTCTTCCTGTCACTGAGCCTGTCGGCACGATGATTGTGGATATCGGCGGCGGCACCACTGAGGTGGCGGTGCTCAGTCTTGGTGGCACTGTCCTCAGCGAGTCTGTGCGAGTGGCAGGAGATGAAATCAGTGACTCCATCGGCGTTTATCTGAAGAAAGTGCACAACCTGGTCGTGGGTGAGCGCACTGCGGAAGAAATTAAAATCCGAATTGGTTCCGCTTTCCCTGATAACGAGTTTGATCAGACGGTGATGGATGTGCGCGGACTTCACCTGTTGTCTGGTCTGCCCCGGACCATCCAGCTGCAGGCAGGCGATCTGCGCGAGGCGATCGCGGAGCCTCTGAATGTGATCGTGGAGGCAGTGAAGCGGACACTCGAGCGCACGCCGCCTGAGCTTGCGGCCGATATCGTCGATCGCGGAATCATGTTGGCTGGAGGTGGAGCCTTAGTCCGCGGCATCAGTGACCTGATCAGCCACGAGACTGGAATCTTCACCCACATCGCAGAAGAGCCACTTCTTTGCGTTGTCAAAGGTTGTGGGCAAGTTCTGGATGACTACAAACGTCTGCAGAGGGTGCTCGATACACCTGAATTCGTACGTTCCGCTGCCAGCCTCTGATCGCTATGGGCTCCTCCCAGTGGCCGCAGGGATCAAGGTTGCGGTCAATCCAGCGCCTTTGGCCCTGGTTGGTGTTGTTGATGCTTCTCGGATTGGTGAGACTCAGCAAGGGGGCTGGATTCGCTGATGCTTTTGCAGTGTTGAGTCGCCCCTTCTGGCCGGGTTCTGCCCAGCGTGAGTGGATTCAAACAGCCAACCAGTTGGAGCAGGTCTCCCGTCTGAAGCTTCTGGAGGAGGACAACGCGCGTCTGCGGGGGCTTCTGGCTCTCGATCAGCAGTCGTCCGGTGACTTGCTCCAGGCTGCTGTGATCTCAAGAACAGCATCCGGTTGGTGGCAGCAGCTGTTGCTTGGCAAGGGATCATTGGACGGTATCGCCAAGGATGATGCGGTCATCGGTCCCGGAGGGCTGGTGGGCAGGGTGCAGAGCGTGACACCCACGACCAGCCGCGTTCGCCTGTTGACGGCTCCTGGCAGCCGTATCGGTGTCTGGTTGCCGCGCACACAGCAGCACGGACTGCTGGTGGGTCTTGGCACAGCCCGTCCGCAACTTGAATTTCTTGACAAGGACATCCAGGTCCGTCCAGGTGATCTGGTCAGTACTTCTCCCGCGAGCACCCTGTTGCCCCCAAATCTGCCTGTGGCGGTGGTGCAGTCTCTGAATGCCAGATCAGTGCCGGCACCCACCGCTCTTGTTCAGCTGATCGCCCCGCCCGATGCCATCGATTGGGTCCAGGTGAAGGTGCGTTGACGGATGCCGCGTCTGCACCGCCAACCGATCTGTGTGGCATCCGCCTTCTTGGTGCCGATCCTGCAAATGGCCTCACCTGGCTGGCTCAATCTCGATGGGGTTCCCCCCAGTTGGGCGATCCTTTGGTTGCTCCCATGGTCGTTGGTGGATGGTCCACTTGCCGGTGCGATTTCAGGAGCTGCCATCGGTCTTGTGCTGGATGGCCTCAGCCTTGGTGATGTCACGCAGGTTCCTGCGCTGGTCCTGATGGGATGGTGGTGGGGGCGGCTGGGGCGCCGTGGTCCGCCGATTCAGCGCAGCCTCAATCTCGGGCTTCTGGCTTGGATCGGTACGTTGATCCTGGGTCTGACGTTGTGGCTCCAGTGGCTGGTGTTGGGTGAATCTGACGGCTTGATGCAGTCCTGGGCTCTCCAGACAACCCTCGCGCAGGCCTTGATTACTGGACTGCTGGCTCCATTGGTTGGATCCTGGCAGCTGCTTCTGTGGCGGCGGCGAGCTCCAGCATGATGTTCTCTTTGTGCAGGCGCCGCTTTCTTGCCGGTCTGGCTTTCTCCGCGCTGTCGGTCTTCCTCTGGGGATGTCGTCCGGGTTCGTCTCCTGACGGAACAGTTCAGCTCTGGACGTTGCAGCTGGCCCCTAGGTTCAATCCCTACATGAATCAGCTGATCGGTGAGTGGGACACACTCCACCCTGAGGCACCGGTTCGCTGGACAGACCTTCCCTGGGGGTCAGTGGAGCGCAAGCTGCTGGCAGCGGTGTTTGCCCGCACAGCCCCTGACGTGGTCAATCTCAACCCCCCTTTCGCGGCCAATCTGGCCAGCAAGGGTGGCCTCACCGATCTCACCCCGCTGTTGCCGCCAGATGCCAAGCGGAACTACCTGCCATCGGTCTGGGAAGCGGCCAGAGATCCTGAGGCTGGTCAGATCGCCATCCCCTGGTATTTGACAGTTCGCCTGAGCCTGGTGAACGGCGACCTCCTTCGTCAGGCCGGAATTGCCAGGGCGCCTCGTCGATGGGATGAAGTGCCTGCCTATGCGCGCAGCATCCGGGAACGCACAGGGCGTTATGGCCTCTTTGTCACGGTGGTTCCCGATGATTCCGCTGAGCTGCTGGAGTCGCTTGTGCAGATGGGCGTGAGTCTTCTGGATCAACGTCAGAGAGCTGCCTTCAACACGCCCGCCGGACGTCGGGCCTTCGCCTTCTGGACGGATCTGTATCGGGAAGGGTTGCTGCCTCGTGAAGTGGTGAGTCAGGGTCAGCGGCGAGCAATTGAGCTGTACCAGAGCGGTGAACTTGCCCTGCTGGCCAGCGGCGCTGAGTTTCTGCGCAGCATTCAGACCAATGCCCCCGGTGTGGCCGCGGTCACCTCGCCCGAGCCACCGCTCACCGGTCCTGATGGCACCGCCAACGTGGCGTTGATGACGTTGGCGGTGCCTCGTCAGAGCCAGCAGGCTGCTGATGCCGTTGATCTGGCCTTGTTTCTGACCAATGGGACGAATCAGGCTCGCTTTGCTCGCGAGGCCAGAGTGCTGCCTTCCTCTCTTGATGCTTTGGCGGCTGTTCGTGCTGAGCTTGAGGCGGAGCGACCCTCCAATGCGGCCGAGGCTCAGATCCGTGATGCCCGTCTTTTGTCGGCGAAAACGTTAAGAAGTGCCCGGGTTCTTGTGCCAGCGACCCCTGGTGTCAAGCGCCTTCAGAGCATTATCTACACCCAACTGCAGCGGGCCATGCTTGGCCAGATCACTAGTGATCAGGCTGTTCAGGAAGCGGAGCATCAGTGGAACCGTTATGCCAGTGCCCGTTGGCCTTGATCACCCTGATCCGAGACCGCTTCAATTCTTAAAAGAAGCCAAAGCCTTTTCCCGGTTTGGATCCCAAAGCTCGATCCGTTCACGTCGAACTGTAGGGTTGCAATTCTTCCCCGATGGAGTGTATGCCCGAAGGCCCATCCCACCAAGTTGATGGCGATGGGTCTCTCCAGGGAGCTCCTGAGTCTGTGAAAGCCACACTGCTGGTCGTGGACGACGAACCGGCAGTGCGTCGTGTCCTGGTGATGCGCCTTCAACTGGCTGGCTATCGCGTTGTCTGCGCTGAAGATGGAGAAGAAGCCCTTGAGGTTTTCCATCGCGAGTCGCCAGACCTTGTGGTTCTGGATGTGATGCTGCCGAAGCTCGACGGTTTCGCGGTCTGTCGACGTCTTCGGGCTGAATCCTGCGTTCCGATCATTTTTCTGTCGGCACTTGAAGCCATCTCAGAGCGAGTCGCAGGACTCGATCTCGGTGCCGACGACTATCTCCCTAAACCCTTCAGTCCCAAAGAGCTCGAAGCCAGAATCGCCACGATCCTGCGGCGTGTGGGTCGTGGATCAGCAACCGCTGAGCCAAGAGAATTACCGACTGGTCAGGGAGTTGTTCGTGTTGGCGATCTGGTTGTCGACACCAATCGCCGTCAGGTGACCCGCGGCAGTGAGCGTATCTCACTCACTTACACCGAGTTCAGCCTGCTTGAGCTCCTGTTCAGGGAACCAGGGCGCGTTGTGCCCCGTGCAGAGATTCTTGAACAGCTCTGGGGCTATCCACCTCGCCGTGCCGCTGATCTGCGAGTGGTCGATGTTTACGTTGCCCGGCTGCGCGGCAAGCTTGAGCCGGACCCGCGCAATCCTGAACTGATCCTCACGGTGCGCGGAATCGGTTATTCCTCTCAGCGCATAGGTGATAACGCTCCTGCTGCGGTGGCCAGTTGACTTCCTGCTGATCGCCTTGATGTCGATCTCTCGCCTGCGGGCACCGTCGAGAGGCAGGATGGCGCCCGTCTGCGTTCCTTTCCGTGTCTGAACTGCGTGAGACCCGCTTGGAGAAGGCGAATGCACTCAGGGAGCAGGGTTTAGAGCCCTATGCCCTCCATTTCGAACCAACCGATCGGATGGCGCAGCTTCAGAAGCTCCACGCTGATCTGCCTAATGGGGAAGAAAGGGATCTCAGCGTGGCCGTGGCGGGTCGGGTGATGACTCGGCGGGTGATGGGCAAACTCGCCTTCTTCACCTTGTCTGATGAGACAGGCACGATTCAGCTGTTTCTCGAGAAATCGAATCTTGGCGAGGCTTTTGCACAGATCACGGCGCTTGTTGATGCAGGTGATCTGATCGGTGTGCGTGGCATTCTGCGCCGCACTGATCGCGGTGAGCTCTCGGTCAAAGTGGCCGAGTGGAGCATGCTCACCAAATCGCTGCAGCCTTTGCCCGATAAGTGGCATGGCCTTGCCGATGTGGAAAAGCGCTACCGGCAGCGGTATCTGGATCTGATCGTGTCGCCTCAGTCGCGGGAGACCTTCCGGCGGCGTGCGTTGACGGTGAGTGCGATTCGGCGTTGGCTGGATGATCGCGAGTTCCTGGAGATCGAGACACCGGTTCTTCAGAGTCAGCCGGGCGGCGCGGATGCACGGCCTTTTGAAACGCATCACAACGCACTGGATCTGCCATTGACGTTGCGGATCGCGACCGAGCTGCACCTCAAGCGGCTGGTGGTGGGTGGCTTTGAGCGCGTGTATGAGCTGGGCAGGATCTTCCGCAATGAGGGCATCAGTACCCGTCACAATCCTGAATTCACCTCAGTTGAGGTCTACCAGGCCTACTCCGATTACCTCGGAATGATGGAACTCACTGAGCAGATGATCAGTGCGGTTTGCCAGGAGGTCTGCGGTTCTCAGACCATCACCTATCAGGGAACTGAGATCAATCTGACCCCTCCCTGGCGCCGGGCAACGATGCATGAGTTGGTGCAGGGCGCTACCGGCCTGGATTTCCATGCCTTCAGCACTCGCGAAGAGGCTGCAGCGGCCATGGAGGCCAAGGGTCTTCACGTTCCGGCGTTGGCCGATTCTGTCGGACGACTTCTCAATGAGGCCTTTGAACAGGCTGTGGAGTCGACCTTGATTCAGCCCACTTTTGTGATGGACTACCCCCTGGAGATTTCACCTTTGGCTCGGCCCCATCGCAGCAAGCCCGGGTTGGTTGAGCGTTTTGAGCTGTTCATTGTTGGTAGAGAACATGCCAATGCCTTCAGTGAGCTCACGGATCCTGTGGATCAGCGTCAGCGCCTGGAGACTCAGCAGGAACGCAAAGCGGCTGGCGATCTCGAGGCACAAGGCTTGGATGAGGATTTTGTCAATGCTCTGGAGGTGGGTATGCCTCCCACAGGTGGCCTTGGCATCGGGATCGATCGACTGGTGATGTTGCTCACTGACAGCCCTTCGATTCGCGATGTCATCGCCTTCCCGCTGTTACGTCCTGAGGCCTGAGGGGGTTCAGAGGTTGCCATGCACCCTCAGGGTGGATAATGGAGCACAGTGGCAAGGTCCCTTTCCAATGAGTGGTGAGCGCGTAGGTTTCCGCTTCAAGCACGCCGATGCGGTGGTCAAGCGCAATCCCCAGGGGCGCTCTCGCCGGGGCTGGGTGATGGAGCCCGTTGAGCAGACCACCAGTCGAGGCACCAAGATGCCTGCTTATCGCATCCGCTGGCGCGACAGCGAGCGTCCTGAGATCGTGCTTCAGCACATGTTGATTGCCGATCCGGATCCCACCCCACCGCCCGAGAACGTCAGCCTCGAACCTCCTGCTCCCAAAGCCTGATTGCCTTGGGGGTCAGCTGAAGCCCTGCTTTCGTCTGAGTTCCTCCAGCTCCTGGTGAGCTTCAAACAGCGCCCAGTCCTCATCCAGACTCCGAGCGCCTTGGCGTTGTGAAGCCTTCTGGTTGAGATCGGAAATCTGTTGATCCAGATCGCGGAAACTGCAACCAAGTTCGTCTAATTCGTTCCAGAGATCCCTGCCCTGATTCATCAGGCTGTCAACGTGGTTTGCAGCCCGCAATGCCAGGTTTTCGGCGCCGGCATCGCGGGCTTTTTTGGTGCGTTCTCCCCAGGCCTGCACCTGCTCCGCGAGTGTGAGCAGCTGGCGCCGCAGCTCTCTGGCCTGTAACTGCATCTGATCCCGCCGGCTGTTCAGATTGCGCTGGCGATCCTGCAGATGTTGCTCCTGCAGCAGGCGGTTCTGATCAGGATTGGAGCGCAGAAAGGCGTCCAAACGCTCCTCCAGATTGCGCTCCAGCTGATCCAGCCAAGTGGGAGACATCACTCAGCACCACCAGGACTGGACTCGCCATGCGTCTGAGGGTTGGGCAGGTTGTTGCTCAAGCGCATGCTTTGGACGAGGCCTTGGATTGCTCTGATCAGTTTGACGCTTCTAGCCAGTGCAGGGAGAGTTCATCTGCTGGATCGTGCCAGCGATGGCACCAGCGCCATCCGGCAGCGTCTGCCAGATCGCTGGCCATCTCGGGCGAGTACTTGACGCTGTATTCGGTCACAAGCGGTTGTCCCTCGCGGAAAGCCCAGACCTCACCGCCGACGGACACTGTCTGATCGTGTTTGCTGATCAGTGCCATCCGTACACGGCTCTCAGGCTCCTGCCAGACGGCCTCGTAACTGAAGGCCTCTGGATTGAAATCGGCGTTCAGATCATTGTTCAGTCTGTGCAGCAGGTTATGGGCGAAGGCTGCTGAGATGCCTGCGGCATCGTTGTAGGCGGCCTCCATCAGGGCACTGGTTTTGGGTTGATCCAGGCCCAGAAGAAGTGGTCCTCCATCGAGCAGCTGCCTGAATCTGCGCAGCAGTGCGATGGCCTCGGTGCGTGTGAAATTGCCGAGGGAACTGCCGGGAAAGAACCCCACACGTCGCTTTCCGCGCAGCAGAGGATGGTCAGGAAGGGCATCAAGCTGACTGTGGTCACAGCAGATTCCCAGCATCGGCACCCATGGATGTTGGTTCTGGAGTGCGGCGGTTGCCTGGCGCAGATGGTCTGCACTGATGTCGAGAGCCACGTAGGCGGAAGGGCGCATCGCTTCCAGCAGCGGTCCGACTTTGCGGGCGCTGCCAGCGCCGAATTCAACAATCACCCCAGATCCCATGGCTCGAGCCATGTCTTCTGCTGATGATTCGATCAGAGCAATCTCCGTTCGGGTGAGGCTGTACTCCGGCTGCTGGCAGATCTGATCGAACAGTCGCGACCCCTCGCTGTCGTAGAGGAACCATGCCGGTAACTGGCGGGGTTCGCGTCGCAGACCGTCGCGCACGAGTCGATGCATGTCCGCACTGGGCGGATGCAGATCGATCAGCTGAGGACGCGCAGGCGTTTGAGTTGTCATCGAGCCAGGCGCAGACCTGCCGCCATCCAGCGGCTGGCCGGGGTGAAAAAGTTCCGGTAAGTGTCGCGGGAATGCCCTCTGGGTGTGAGCCGACTGCTGCCTCGCAGCACGAACTGGGACGTCATGAATTTGCCGTTGTATTCCCCGACTGCGCCCGCCGCAGGCTGAAACCCTGGGTAAGGGCGATAGGGACTCGAGGTCCACTGCCAGAGCTGCCCATGGTTCTGTTCCATTGCCTTGCCATGTTCGGAACTGGCCAGCTCCCATTCCGCCTCGCTGGGTAGGCGGGCACCCGCCCAGCGTGCATAGGCATCCGCTTCGAACCAGCTGAGGTGACGAACGGGCAGGTGATCCTGCAGAGGGCTGCGACCAGCGAGTGTGAACTCCCAATGCCAGGGGCCTTCTCGGTTGTGATCGCGGCGCCAGTAGCGGGGGGCTTCCCAGCTGCGCTGTTGACGTTCAGCCCAGCCCTCGCTCATCCAGAGCTCAGGGCGCTGGTAACCGCCATCGTTGATGAAGGTCTTGTAGGCACCGTTCGTCACCAATCGAGCCGAAAGGCTGAAGGGATCGAGCCAGGTTCGATGCCGGGGCCCTTCGTTGTCGAAGTGGAAGCCATCACCACTGTGGCCCACTTCCACCAGACCTCCTGGGCAGTCGAGCCAGGTTCCGTTCTGCTTTGGACCTTGCGTCCGGCATCTAGAGCTGGTCTCAGCATCGACCTCTTCGCACCAGTCGCTGCGATAGGCAGGCTCCAGGGGCTGACGACTGAATCCATCCAGCAGATCCATCAGCATCAGCTCCTGATGCTGCTGCTCATGCTGCAGGCCCAGTTCCACCAGGTCCAGCCATGGGGCTTCGGGATGGCGCTCCAGCAGCTGTTCAAGAGCCTGGTTCACCCGCCTCCGCCAGGCTGAAACCTCAGCCATGGGGGGGCGGCTGAGCAGTCCTCGCTGAGGACGCGGCTGTCGTGGACCAACAGCCTCGTAATAGGAGTTGAACAGATAACTCCAGCGTGGGTCCGCGGGCACGTAGTCCGGATGGTGTGGCTTCAACACAAAGGTTTCGAAGAACCAGGTGGTGTGAGCCAGGTGCCATTTGGGTGGGCTGGCATCTGCCATGCCCTGCAGGTTGAGGTCTTCCGTGTTGAGGGGCTCGATCAGGGCTTCGCTGGCGTGACGGACCTCCATCAATCGATTCAGGAGTGAGCCGGCGGCCATGGTGAGAAAGCTTGTTGGCGGTGACGTTAGTGGGATCCCTGTCGGGTGGCAGCGCAGCACTGCCCCTACCATCAGCCCACGCTGCATCTCCTCTGTGATCGGCACGTTGCTGGCCGACCGGTATCGCCTGGATCGTTGCCTGTCCTCCGATCCCGAGCATCCCCAGGGGGCCCTCTGGTGTGCTGCTGATCAGATGGCCGGTGAGGCCCCAGTCGCCCTGCGCCAACTCAAAGATCAGGCGACTCAGGATCGCTTTCGCGGTCTTTGGCCCTCAATCCAGTCCCTGCTGCATCCCCAGATCCCGCGCTTTGGCGGACTGCTCGAAGAGCAGGGCAGTCTTTGGCTGGTGCGGGAGTGGCAGGAAGGATCGAGCCTGAGCCAGATCCAGGATCAACGCCTTCAGCGTCAGCTGGTGTTCGGTTCCGGAGAGGTGCTGCTTCTGATGAGGCAGTTGCTGCCGCCTCTTGCGGTCTTGCATGGCCAGGAGTTGGTTCACGGTGATATCAATCCCCGCAATCTGCTGCGACGTGATCAGGATTGTTTGCCGGTGCTGTTGGATTTTGGGTTGTTGCAGCGCTGCGGCCAGCAGCCTCTGATAGCTGCCTCGCCGGCCTTCGCGCCGCGATCCCAGGTTCGGCAGGACTTTGCAGCGGCCTGGATGGATCTGTATGGCCTCGGAGTCACGGCTCTCACCCTGCTCACCGGTCGTCCACCCGAACAGCTGCTGCGGGCTGATGCTCAGGGTTGGTTGCTTCCTGCCGATCTTGACCTGGAACCCTCCTATCGCGAGGTCTTGGAGCGTTTGTTGTCAGAGCGACCTGAACGCCGATTTGAGGTTGCAAGCGATGCTCTGCAGGCTTTGCAGGCTGTGACGATGCCTGAATCCACTGGGCCCCAGGCTCGGGCGGATCGCACCCTGGTGTTGGCACCGGTGGTTGCTGATGATCCGCTGCCTACTGCCAGTGGATCGCCTGATTTGCCCCCGATTGCAACACCGGCTCGGGATGATCCAAGGCGGCGGCCTCTGGCGGAGCAGCGTCAGCTTGCAGCGGAAGGTCATCTTTGGCCCGTGGTTGGTGCCCTGTTGGTGTCGGCTTTGGTGGGAACGGCAATCGGTTGGTTCCTGCTCACCCGCGGCAATCCTCCAGCCGATGCTCCCTCCACGGAGCGCGATGTGGTCGGCCGCTCCCCTTCCGCGAGCCTGCCGCCTGCAGAGGTTGATCAACGTCAGCAGCTGCTCACCCGTTTGCGTGCTCTGCAGGTTGATCGCAGCTGGTTTCTGCAGTTGGTCGATTCGAGCCTGATGGCCCGCTTCCCGGAGCGTGGTGGGCGGCTGCCCAGTGATTCGCTGGAAGATGCGCCTTTGAGAAGTGTCTGGAATGAGCTGGCCGAGGAGTGGCTGTCGAGGGTGGAGCAACTACCACCTGAGTTGCGCAGTCGTCTCGGACAGCTGAGGCCCTCCGATTGGCAGAGTCAGCGTCAGGCACTGGTATCGCAGGGAGTGAACAGCAAGGTGGTGGAGCAGCTGGTCAGCGCTTCAGCTCAGATATTGCTTCCAGGTGTGCCGGCTGGGGTCAAGCCTCCAGAACCGTTCCGCCAGCTGTGGATCGCAGCCGCTTTGCGCAGCCTTGAGGATGTGCAGATTGAAAAGGTCAAAGCGCGTCCGCAGGCGCCCACGATTCTGTCCAGCAAGGTGCCCGCAGGTGGTGCTCGCCTGATTTCGATCGTGGTTCCAGCGGGTCGCCGCCTGGTGCTGGGCATCAACGGCACGCCATTGATGCAGATGACGGTTTACGGCGCCGATGGGGAGGTGGCCGCTGATCGTGGACCGCTGAGGGTCGTGACCTTGCCAGCCGAGGCAGGCTCCCCTGTTCAGGTCCTGGTCACCAACGACGGCGTGTCGTCCGGAGTGTTGACACTCTCCTGTCGTGCTGATGCACCAGCCCCGAAGCCGTTGCCGGACGTGGATCTCAATCCAATTCCCGATCCGGCCACGGGTGTGCAGGGGCCCGTGGAAGAGCTTGCGGAGCCTCCTGGGCCCCGACCTGCTGGTGTTGAGGACGCACCTGCTGAAGAGGCCGATGGTCCCGCTGAATCCATGGCAACGCCCCTGGAGAGCAGCACTGAGGAACCTTGAAGCGGCATTGAATCAGTAGCGGGCGATGGCAGCCCGCGTTTCTTTTTTGATCTGCTTGTCTTTTTCGGCAGCCCGCTTGTCGTGCAGCTTGCGGCCTTTGCCAAGACCGATGGTGAGTTTGATCCAGGATCCCTGCAGATGCAGGTTGAGCGGGATCAGCGTCAGCCCTTTCTGATCCAGTAGGCCACGCAGCTTGTCAATTTCGCGCCGGTGGGCCAGCAGCCTTCGCACGCGCAGGGGATCGTGGTTGTAGTAGCCGCTTGCATGGGTGTGGGGTGAGATGTGCACGTTGTGCAGGTGCATTTCGCCGTTTCGGATCAGGCAGAAACCATCCCGGAGATTGGCCTGCCCGGCCCGGATCGACTTCACTTCGGTTCCCACCAGCTCAATGCCGGTTTCAAGCGTTTCCAGAATTTCGTACTGATGCCTGGCCAGTCTGTTGTCGGCCAGCAATCGATTGGCCGCCGCCCGAGCTGCTGCGTTTTTCTTGCCTCCACCCTTGGCCATGGCCTGTCTGGCCTCTCGGCCGCTTGATGCTCCGACCCTATCCAGGGCTCGGTACTCTTCCAAGCATGGCCATTGTTTCCTCGAGTGCTGGAGCTCCGCGTCCACGCAAGGAGCGTGCGGCGAACAGGGTCGTGGACGGGGCACGGCAGCCAGGCGACGATCTCGATCCCTCGGCGACTGTTTGTCGGGATGACGGTTTAAGGCCCAAGTGTCTACAGGACTACATCGGCCAGCGCGAGCTCAAGCAGGTTCTCGGCATTGCCGTGCAAGCCGCGCTCGGCCGCGGTGATGCTCTCGATCATGTGCTGCTTTACGGCCCGCCTGGCCTGGGCAAGACGACCATGGCGATGGTGCTGGCTGAAGAGCTGGGAGTCAATTGCCGCATTACCAGTGCTCCTGCGCTTGAGCGGCCTCGCGACATCGTGGGCCTGTTGGTGAATCTGCAGCCACGCGAACTGCTGTTCATCGATGAGATCCATCGCCTCAGTCGCGTGGCTGAGGAGTTGCTTTACCCAGCGATGGAGGATCGTCGACTCGACCTCACCGTGGGCAAGGGCAGTACCGCCCGGACCCGTGCACTGGAGTTGCCTCCTTTCACACTGGTTGGTGCCACGACCCGTGCAGGCGCTCTGAGCTCTCCGCTCCGCGATCGCTTCGGCTTGATTCAGCGTCTTGAGTTCTACGGCCTAGAGGACCTGCAGTCGATTGTGGAGCGGGCAGCCGGCTTGCTCGAACTCGAGCTGACGGCTGATGCCTGCGCTGAGATTGCACTTCGCTGCAGAGGAACGCCCCGCATTGCTAACCGACTGTTGCGCCGCGTCCGCGATGTCGCCTGTGTGCGTCAGTGCTCCGGTCCTATCGACCGGGTGTTGGTCGATGAAGCTCTCACGTTGCATCGGGTGGATGGCCGCGGCCTGGATGCCAGTGATCGACGACTGCTGGAGCTTCTGCTCCAGTCCCATGGAGGTGGCCCTGCCGGACTGGACACCCTGGCCGCTGCTCTTGGAGAGGATCCCACAACCCTGGAATCGGTTGTTGAGCCCTATCTGTTGCAGCTCGGATTCCTGCAGCGCACGCCTCGTGGTCGGGTGGTCACTGCCGCTGGTCGCGATCATCTCGCCGCTGCTTGATACCACGTGTTCTGCTTTCTGAGCTTCTCGCTGAGGCAGTCAGGCTCGATACGCTGACAATGATTTTCACGATTGAACAGGAGCTAATGGGATGGGTTGGATGCAGCGCCTGAGTGGGTTGTTGCTGCCGCTTCTGTTAGCCATGATTCCTTTATCGGCAGAAGCCGTTGAAGTGGATGCTCTGCCGCAGCTCTTTGATCGGGCTCTCGCTCTCAGCCGTGCGGGGGACCCGCAGCAGGCGCTTCCTGTCTGGGATCACGTTTTGGAGATTGCTCCCAACGATGCGGCGGCATGGAGCAACCGCGGCAACGTGCGTTTGATGCTTGGAGATCCGGAGGGAGCCATTGCCGATCAAACCCGTTCCATGCAGTTGGCACCCGACGACGCTGACCCTCATCTCAATCGCGGCACGGCTGAGGAGGCATTGCAGCGCTGGTCGGACGCAGCAGCCGATTACGGCTGGATACTGGATAGGGATCCGAGTGACGCCTCGGCTCTTTACAACCTCGGCAATGTGCGTGGTTCCGAGGGTGACTGGCACGAAGCCCAGCGTTTGTACCGTTTGGCAGCCGATGCCAGGCCTGGATTTGCGATGGCTCGCGCCAGTGATGCCCTGGCGCTGTACCAACTCGACGATCTGAAGGAAGCCGAGCGGAATCTGCGGAATCTGATTCGTCGTTATCCCCTCTTCGCTGATGCCAGAGCAGCACTGAGTGCCCTGCTCTGGCATGAAGGGTTCCGCGGGGAAGCGGAAAGCCATTGGGCCGCCGCATCAGGCCTTGATCCCAGCTACCGCGATCCCGTTTGGCTGGCCGAGGTGCGTCGCTGGCCTCCTCGGCCGATTGCCGATCTCGAGCGCTTTCTCGCCCTGGAGCTGTCATGAAACTTGCAGCCCCCTGGTCCGAGCGTCTCGAAGCGTTGTTGCCAGAGTTGATCGAGTTTCGCCGTCATCTGCATGCTCATCCAGAGCTCAGCGGCGAAGAGCATCAAACTGCAGCACTGATCGCAGGGAATCTGCGTCAGGCCGGTTGGCGCGTTCGCGAGGGCATTGGGCGCACGGGACTTGTGGCTGATCTTGGACCGGAGCAAGGTCCGAAACTCGGTTTGCGGGTGGATATGGATGCCCTGCCGATTGAGGAGAAAACGAACCTCCCGTATGCCTCCTTGCGGCAGGGCGTGATGCATGCCTGCGGACATGACCTGCACAGCACGATTGGTCTGGGGGTCGCCAAATTGCTGGCGGCTGAGCCGCATCGACCCATTGGAATGCGTTTGTTGTTTCAGCCTGCGGAGGAGATTGCCCAGGGCGCTCGCTGGATGCGCGATGCAGGAGCCGCCGAGGGTCTTGATGCTCTGTTTGGTTTGCATGTCTTCCCCTCCTTACCGGTGGGAAGTATCGGATTGCGCAGCGGCAGCCTGACGGCCGCGGCGGGTGAGCTCGAAATTGAGATCAGCGGTCAAGCTGGCCATGGGGCCAGGCCTCATCAGTCAGTGGATGCGATCTGGATCGCCTCACGGGTTGTCACCGGGCTTCAGGAGGCCATCAGCCGCAGGCTGGATGCCTTGCATCCGGTGGTTGTGAGCTTCGGTCGCATCGAAGGAGGCAAGGCTTTCAACGTGATTGCTGATCGCGTGACACTGTTGGGAACCGTGCGCTGTTTGTCGATCGATGTGCACGATCATCTGCCTTGTTGGATTGAGGAGACGGTGCGAGCCCTCTGCGAGGGTTTCGGTGCCAAGGCAACGGTGCGCTATCGCTGCATCGCTCCACCGGTGGATAACGACATCAGCCTGACGGCACTGTTTGAACGCTGTGCCATCGAGCAGTTGGGACCTGATCAGGTTCTGCGCTTGGAACAACCTTCGCTTGGGGCCGAGGATTTCGCTGAGTTGATCCGTGATGTGCCGGGCATGATGTTTCGCCTTGGTGTGGCTGGCCCAGAGGGATGTGCACCGCTCCACAACGGCCATTTTCTGCCTGATGAACGCTGCCTCGCTGTCGGCATCAGGGTGCTTACCGCCGCCATGCTGGCCTGGGAGCCGCCGAGATGAATCGTCCGCCTCGCACTCGTCTCCATGTGGTGTTGTCCTTGGCAGCCCCCCTGTTGGTGTGTTTGGGAGTTTTGGCGCTCTTCCAGAGGGAGGGTACCGATCGTTGGCAGTCTGTTCCTGCCATCCTGGTCGGCTCCGGCCTGGTGATCCACGCAGTGGTGGGTCGTCGTCGCCGGCGTCACAAGTTGCTGTTGGCATTGCGAAGCAGCCGTTTTCAGGAGGATTGAGTTGATGGCGTCCACTCCGCAGCAGCCTCAGGGAGGCGCACCCGACCTCAAAGCCCTCAGGGAGGCGATCGGTTCCGGTGATCCATTGCGTGCGATGCCGGCTCTCACACAGTTGCGCTTCTGCAGCGATGAGGACGCGGTCCCTCTTCTGGTGCTCGGCAGTCAGCAGGAAGCCTTTCTGGTGCGTTCCCTGAGCTGCAGTGGTTTGGGCTACAAGCGCACCGAGCAGGGTTGGATCGTTCTGGAGCGGCTTCTGCGCAGTGATGGTGATGCGAATGTGCGCGCCGAGGCGGCGAATGCCCTCGCCAGTTATGGCGTGGACAGAGCCTGGCCGCTGCTGAAGGCAGCATTTGATGCGGACACTGCCTGGCTTGTGCGTTGCAGCATTCTTTCGGCTCTGGCCGAACAGCCCGAGATCGATTTCGCCTGGCTTCTGGAGCTGGCCAGTGCCGCGATCAGGGATGGCGACGGTACGGTGCGCGTCAGCGGTGCCGAGATTCTGGGTCGGATTGTCCGTGAAGGCTCAGACCAGCCGATTGGAGAGCAAGCCAAAACTCTGTTGTTGCCACTTCAACAAGACCGTGACCATCGGGTCGTGGCAGCGGCACTGAATGGGTTGCAACTGCGCTGACGGTTTGATCCCAGCAGCGTTGCTAGTAATTGAGCACCACTAGGGGTGCCCTGGATCGTTCGCGATCCCATTGGCTGAGATCACACCCTCTGAACCTGATCCGGGTCATTCCGGCGACAGGGAAGTGACCGATGTGATCTGCGGTTTGTTGGCCGGCTCCTGGCAGTTCCTTCGCTGAATGGATCATGCGTGCTTCCTGGGTTCAGTCCCGTCGTGGACAGTCCAACGTTTCCCAGATGCATTTCGCCCGTCAGGGCCTGGTGACCGAGGAGATGGTCTACGTGGCCAGGAGGGAGAACCTGCCCGAGACCCTGGTGATGGAAGAGGTGGCGAGAGGCCGAATGGTCATTCCCGCCAATATCAACCATGAAAATCTGGAGCCGATGGCAATCGGCATTGCCAGCAAATGCAAGGTGAATGCCAATATCGGCGCCTCCCCTAATGCCTCTGATGCTGAGGAAGAGGTCAAGAAACTGAACCTGGCGGTGAAATACGGCGCCGACACCGTGATGGATCTGTCCACTGGTGGCGTCAACCTGGACGAGGTTCGCACTTCGATCATCAAGGCTTCGCCGGTGCCGATCGGAACCGTTCCCGTCTACCAGGCTCTGGAGAGTGTGCACGGATCGATTGAACGCCTTTCAGAGGACGATTTTCTTCACATCATCGAGAAGCACTGTCAGCAAGGTGTCGACTACCAGACCATCCACGCTGGCCTGCTGATTGAACATTTGGTGAAGGTGAAAGGTCGCATCACCGGGATCGTGAGTCGTGGTGGCGGGATCCTCGCTCAGTGGATGCTTTATCACCATCGTCAGAATCCTCTGTACACACGATTTGACGATATTTGTGAGATTTTCAAGCGCTACGACTGCACCTTTTCACTGGGAGATTCCCTGCGGCCAGGCTGTCAGCACGATGCTTCGGACGCGGCGCAGCTTGCTGAGCTTCATACGCTGGGCGAACTGACGCGTCGTGCCTGGGAGAAAGACATTCAGGTGATGGTGGAGGGTCCAGGCCATGTGCCGATGGATCAGATCGAGTTCAACGTCAAAAAGCAGATGGAGGAATGCAACGAGGCACCCTTCTATGTATTAGGCCCCTTGGTGACTGACATTGCGCCTGGGTATGACCACATCACTTCGGCGATCGGTGCGGCCATGGCCGGCTGGCATGGCACCGCCATGCTCTGCTATGTCACACCCAAGGAGCATCTGGGACTTCCCAACGCCGACGATGTGCGTGAGGGCTTGATCGCTTACAAGATCGCAGCGCATGCCGCCGATATTGCTCGTCACCGGCCAGGGGCACGGGATCGGGATGATGAGCTCAGCCGGGCGCGTTATGCCTTTGATTGGAACAGGCAGTTTGAATTGTCACTGGATCCCGAGAGGGCCAAGCAGTATCACGACGAAACTTTGCCTGCTGATATTTACAAGCAGGCTGAATTTTGCTCCATGTGTGGACCCAAGCACTGTCCGATGCAGACCAAAATTACTGATGAGGACCTGGAAGGATTGGAGAAGGTGCTCGAAGTGAAAGGTGGTGCTGAGTTGTCCGGGGTAAAGATGGATAAGGCCGAATAATCATTGAGAGCTGGTCATAAGCTTTGGAGGCCATGTTGCTGTGTGTGATGTGGCTTCATGAATAGTCTTCAGGTATCAATTTCTGAATGGATTGAGATTTTCCGAATGTGCTTTTAATACATTCGCCATTCTGGAACAGCGAGGCTGATTTCTTTTGCTAGTTGTTTCAGGATTTCTGGAGATTTTCCTGGAAATAGGAGATTGTTTTTTTCAGTCCTTGTGAAAGAGCTATTTTTGGTTCCCAGTTGAGATGCTTCTTGGCAAGTTCTATCAGAGGTTGGCGTTGTAAGGGATCGTCCTGCGGTAGCGGTTGAATGCTGAATGTTAATTCTGGGTTGATTTGTTCGCGCACTAATTCGGCGAGTTTGTTCATCGTGAATTGTTCCGGATTGCCGATATTGATTGGACCAGTTTGTTTGCTATTCATGAGAAGGATTAATCCTTCGATGAGATCGTCGACGTAGCAAAAAGATCGAGTTTGAGATCCATCGCCGTTGATTGTGAGTGATTTACCTGTTAAAGCTTGAACGATGAAGTTGCTGATCACGCGTCCGTCATTCGGAAGCATCCGCGGTCCATAGGTGTTGAAAATTCTTGCAATCCGTATTTCTGTGCCGTGCATGCGTTGGTAGTCAAAGCAGAGCGTCTCGGCGATACGTTTTCCTTCGTCATAACAGCTTCGAATGCCGATTGTATTGACGCAGCCTCGATAGCTTTCTGGTTGCGGATGAACTTCCGGATCTCCGTAAACTTCGCTTGTACTGGCGAGTAAAAAGCGTGCTCCAACTCGTCTTGCAAGGCCCAGCATGTTGTAAGTGCCGAGAAAACTTGTCTTGGCTGTTTTGATTGGATTGAACTGGTAGTGAATAGGAGAGGCTGGGCAGGCCAGATGCCAGATTCTGTCGACTTCCAGCTTGATCGGTTCGGTGACATCGTGGCGAATCAATTCAAAATTTGGATGCCCAATCCATTGCCTGATGTTGGCTTTTCTTCCGGTGAAGTAGTTATCCAGGCAGATCACTTCTTCGCCAGCATGCATCAAACGGTCGACAAGATGGGAGCCCAGAAAGCCAGCGCCGCCGGTGATCAAATTTCGCATGGGCTTCACGTCGCAGTGTTGTTAGACAAAAAAAGCGGAGGATGAATCCTCCGCCTGTTTTATCAGATGTGATTCAGGGTGAAAGCGTTTAACCCAGCAGTGCCTTCGCTTTGGCTACGACGTTTTCAACGGTGAAGCCGAATTTCTCCATGCAGGTTCCGCCTGGAGCAGAAGCGCCAAAGCGATTCATCGTGACGCTGTCACCATCGAGGCCGATGAATCGATGCCAGCCAAAGGTTTCAGCGGCTTCCACAACAATGCGCTTGCGCACAGCAGTTGGAAGCACCTCTTCCTTGTAAGCGTCACTTTGCTCGTCAAACAGCTCCACGCAAGGCATGGAAACGACCCGGACTTTCTTGCCATCAGCACTGAGTTGCTTGGCGGCTTGCACGCAAAGGTCAAGCTCGGTGCCTGTACCGATCAGGATCAGATCCGGAGCTCCTTCGCAGTCCTCGAGGATGTATCCGCCGAGGGCCACCTTGTCGATCGACGAATTGGCCTGATTGGCCATGCCTTGTCGACTCAGGCACAGAGCGCTGGGCCGGTTGCGATTTTCAATTGCGATCTTGTAGGCACCACTGGTTTCGTTGCCGTCGCCGGGGCGGAACACCAGCATGTTGGGCATTGCCCTGAGCGAGGGGATGGTCTCGATGGGCTGGTGGGTGGGGCCGTCTTCACCAACGCCGATGGAGTCGTGGGTGAGAACGTAAATCACACCCAGCTCGCTGAGTGCTGACAGGCGCATTGAGCCGCGCATGTAGTCGGCGAAGACGAGGAAGGTGCCGCCGTAGGGAATCAGGCCGCTGTTGTGATAAGCGATGCCGTTCAGCACAGCTGCCATGGCGTGTTCTCGCACACCAAAGTGCAGATACCGCTTCTCGGGGGTGTCCGCTTGGTAGGAACCTGTCTCACCCTTGATGTCGGTGTAATTGGAGTGGGTGAGGTCGGCAGATCCACCGATCAGTTCCGGCAGATTGGGACCAAGAGCACCAAGGCAGATCTGGGAGTGCTTACGTGTGGCAAGTCCTTTGTCGTCAGGCGTGTAGGTAGGGAGGTCCTTATCCCAGCCTTGGGGAAGTTCACCGCGCAGCATGCGCTCAAATTCCGCTGACTCCGTCGGGTACTTGGAGCGGTAGCTCGCCAGAGTTTGATTCCACTCGGCTTCGAGGTTGGCGCCGCGATCGATCGCCTGTCGGAACTGGTCGTAAGCGTCCTGGGGCACTTCAAAGGGACCGTAGTTCCAGCCAAGCTGCTGTCGGGTCAGTGCGGTTTCTTCGTCGCCAAGGGGAGCACCGTGTACACCTGCGGTGTCGCTCTTGTTGGGGGAGCCGAAGCCGATGGTGGTTGTGATCTTGATGATCGAGGGCTTGTCGGTGACAGCTTTGGCCGCTTCGATTGCCTTCGCAATGGCATCGACATCGGTGTTGCCATCAGCAACGTGCTGAACGTGCCAGCCGTAGGCCTCGTAGCGCTTGAGCACGTCCTCGGTGAAGGACACGTTTGTGCGCCCGTCAATGGTGATGTGGTTGTCGTCGTAAAGGGCAATGAGCTTGCCCAGCTTCAGATGACCGGCTAAGGATGCTGCCTCGGAGGAAACGCCCTCCTGATTGCAGCCGTCACCCATGATCACGTAGGTGAAGTGATCAACAACAGTGGCGTCGGGCTTGTTGAACTTCGCGGCGAGATGAGACTCGGCGATCGCCAGACCCACGGCATTGGAAATACCAGCACCCAGGGGGCCGGTGGTCACCTCAATGCCAGGTGTTTCGAAGGTCTCGGGGTGTCCGGGTGTTTTGGAGCCCCATTGCCGGAACTGTTTGATGTCATCGATCGACACGGAGTCGTAGCCGGTGAGATGCAGCAAGGCGTACAGCAACATGCAGCCATGACCGGCCGACAGCACAAACCGATCCCGGTTGAACCACTTGGGATTCTTGGGGTTGTGGTGCAGGAATTTGTCCCACAGCGTGTACCCCATCGGTGCACACCCCATGGGCAGACCTGGGTGGCCGCTCTTGGACTTGTTGATCGCATCAACGGCCAGCATGCGAATGCTGTTGATGCAGAGGGTGTCGAGAGAGGCGGGCGCGGCGACCATGGCGTGAGATTCGAGAAGCAATAAAGAGTTGATCAGTCTGAAACAGCATGGTCAGAGTCACTGAAAGTGAGCCTGACGAAAGGGTTCAGTTGATGCGCTGAAAGGCAAGGCAGACGTTGTGGCCGCCGAAACCGAAGGAGTTGGACAACACCGTTCCCAGTGTGTGCTCCCGGGCGGAGTTAGGCACCACATCCAGATCACAGTCAGGATCGGGATTGGTGTAATTGATGGTGGGAGGAACAACATTGTGCTGCAGCGCCAGCACGCAGGCCACGGCTTCGATGCCACCAGAGCCACCCAGCAGATGCCCTGTCATCGACTTGGTCGAACTCACAGGGATCTGTGCAGCGCGATGGCCGAGGGCGCTTTTGATCGCTGCAGTTTCGTTGCTGTCGTTGGCTGGGGTGCTGGTGCCGTGGGCATTCACGTAATCGATGCTGTCGGCACTGAGGTCGCCGTCATCCATGGCAAGGCGCATCGCTGCTGCGCCGCCGACACCGCCTGGGGTGGGTGACGTGATGTGGTGAGCATCGCAAGTGGTGCCGTAACCAACAATCTCGGCAAGGATCGTGGCGCCGCGGGCTTGGGCATGGTTCAGCGTTTCAAGCACCAACACACCCGACCCTTCCCCAAT
The DNA here is from genome assembly GCA_047286285.1 of Synechococcus sp. Classification (GTDB taxonomy): domain Bacteria; phylum Cyanobacteriota; class Cyanobacteriia; order PCC-6307; family Cyanobiaceae; genus Synechococcus_C. Next base: position 217,450 of record JBJBBP010000002.1, read on the forward strand.
CACAAAACCGTCGCGTTCCTTGTCGAACGGTCTGCTGGCGGTGGCTGGATCGTCGTTCCGGAATGACAATGCCTTGGCACTGGCGAAGCCAGCCACTCCCAGCGGGGTGATGGCCGACTCTGCACCGCCGCAGATCATGGCATCAGCTTTGCCCATCTGGAGAAGTCGGAAGGCATCTCCGATGGCATTGGATCCTGCGGCACAGGCTGTGGCGACTGCTGAACTGGGTCCTTTGGCACCAAGGGCAATGGCGGCAAGTCCTGTCGCCATGTTGGGGATCATCATCGGCACGGTGAATGGACTCACCCGCCCCGGTCCTTTCCCCTCGAGAACATGTGCCTGGGTCTCCATCGTGAGCAGACCGCCGACTCCGGAGCCGATGCTCACACCGATCCGGTCGGCGTTGGCGTCGTTGATCTCCAGCCCTGCATGGGCCAGAGCCTGCTTGGCGGCGACAACACCGAATTTGCAGTACCGATCCCAGCGTTTCGCTTCTTTGGGTTCAATGAATCCTGTTGGATCGAAGTCTTTGACTTCAGCGGCAAATCGGCAGGCATGCCGGGACGCATCAAACAGGGAAATCGCTGCCACACCATTCCTGCCGGAGGTGAGACCGGACCAGTACTCAGCAACGTTGTTGCCGATCGGCGTTACCGCGCCGAGGCCTGTGACCACGACGCGTTGGAGACCCTCCACCATGCTGCCGATCCTCAGGCCTGCTTGTCTTCGATGTACTTGACAGCGTCGCCAACGGTGGCGATGCCTTCAGCGGCTTCGTCCGGGATTTCGATGTCGAAGGCTTCTTCCAGTGCCATCACCAGCTCGACAGTGTCGAGGGAGTCAGCACCCAGATCGTTCTGGAAATTGGATTCGGGTTTGACCTCGCCGGCGTCGACGCTGAGCTGCTCCGCCACGATCGAACGGACTTTTTCGAGGATCGCTTCCTGGGACATGGCCGTGAAGACGGGACGCCGCATCTTACGGGCTGGCCCGGGCCTTTCCAATTTTGAGCTGTAAGGAGCTCCTGTCGTTAACAACGGTGACGGCCAAGCATGCGCTTGCTCTCAGTGCCGTGAAGCCCCGGTACGTTGTTTGGAAGTCACCTGCTCCGTGAGGGGTTCATGTCCCACGCCGTCAAGATCTACGACACGTGCATCGGCTGTACTCAGTGCGTCCGTGCATGCCCTCTCGATGTCCTTGAGATGGTCCCTTGGGATGGTTGCAAGGCGGGCCAAATTGCGTCTTCGCCACGCACCGAGGATTGTGTTGGTTGCAAGCGTTGTGAAACCGCTTGCCCGACAGATTTCCTCAGTATTCGTGTCTACTTGGGTGATGAGACCACCAGAAGCATGGGTCTTGCGTACTGACGCTCTGAGCATCGTCTCCTTGCCCATAAACCAATAAGCTCAGCCCGGCATTGCCGGGCTTTTTTGTATGTGCGGAATCGTTGCGGTGATTGGCTCTCGAGAGGCAGCACCGCTGCTGCTCGAGGGCTTGCGACAACTGGAATATCGCGGTTACGACTCCGCCGGCATCGCCACGATTGAAGAGTCTGCGAACAATGCATCTGCACAGCTGCACTGCATTCGAGCCAAGGGCAAGCTCGTCAATCTCAGTGCGAAGGTTGAGCAGGAGGGTGCGCCCGGTTTCTGTGGAATCGGCCACACCCGCTGGGCCACGCACGGCAAGCCGGAGGTGCATAACGCCCATCCCCATTGCGATGGTGCTGGTGATGTAGCCGTTGTTCAGAACGGCATCATCGAAAACCATCGGGCCCTGCGGGAAGAGCTCACGGGCGAGGGGGTCAGCTTCTGCTCAGACACCGACACTGAGGTGATCCCGCATCTGGTTTCCGCCGCGTTGCGGCAACACCGGGCCGCTGGCCAGCCTGCCGACGGAAACACGCTGTTGCGGGCAGTGCAAGCTGTGTTGCCAAGGCTTCAAGGCGCTTATGCCCTCGCGGTGTTGTGGGCAGAGGTCCCCGGGGCTCTGGTGGTGGCTCGCAAGGCGGCACCCTTGCTGATCGGTTTAGGGGAGGGCGAATTCGTCTGTGCCAGCGATACGCCCGCACTGGCTGGTTTCACCCGCACCGTCCTTCCTATGGAGGACGGAGAGGTGGCGTTGCTCAGTCCGCTTGGCATTGAGCTCTACAACGATGTCGGCGAGCGTCAGCAGCGCACTCCCTCGTTGCTCAGCGGCCAGGAGCATGTGGCGGATAAGCGGGAGTTCCGCCATTTCATGCTCAAGGAGATCCATGAGCAGCCGGAGACCGCACGCTTGTGGGTGGAGAGGCACCTGCCGTTGACGTTGCAGGCTTCCAACCCCGTCGCCTTGCCTTTCGACGATGCGTTCTATGCCGATATAGAGCGCATCCAGATCCTGGCCTGTGGAACCAGCCGGCATGCGGCGTTGGTGGGAGCCCATCTACTGGAGCAGTTTTCCGGCGTGCCAACAAGTGTTCATTACGCCAGTGAGTTCCGCTACGCTCCCCCACCGCTGGCTGCCAACACGCTCACGATTGGCGTGACCCAATCTGGTGAAACAGCAGACACCCTGGCTGCTCTGGCCATGGATGCCGATCGGCGACGGGACCAGAACGACCCCTCCTATGCCCCACGTCAGCTGGGCGTAACCAATCGGGTGGAGAGCTCTCTGGCACGTCAGGTGCCCTACATCCTGGACATTGGTGCCGGCATCGAAGTGGGGGTTGCAGCCACCAAGACTTTTCTCGGCCAGCTCCTAGCGTTTTACGCCCTGGCCCTGGCCTTTGCGGCACGGCGCGGCAACCGCAGCGCAGCCGAGATTACTGCTCTGGTGAATGAGCTGCGCGGGTTGCCTGAGCAGCTCAGTGCTCTTGTGGGGCAGCACGATCAGCTGTCGGAAGCGATGGCCCACCGTTTCGCTGAAACGCAGGATGTGATTTTCCTTGGCCGTGGCATCAACTACCCGATCGCACTTGAAGGGGCTCTGAAACTCAAGGAAATCAGTTACATCCACGCGGAGGGCTATCCCGCAGGGGAGATGAAACATGGCCCCATCGCCTTGCTCGACACGCATGTCCCCGTGATTTCCATTGCCGTGCCCGGAGCGGTGTTTGAAAAGGTGCTCAGCAATGCCCAGGAGGCCAAGGCCCGCGATGCCCAGTTGATCGGTGTGGCCCCAATCTGTGCAGACACGGAATTGTTCGATGAACTGCTGCCCGTTCCTGAGGTGAGTGAATGGATCAGCCCACTGCTGACGGTGGTGCCGATGCAACTGCTCAGCTATCACATCGCTGCCCATCGGGGTTTGGACGTTGATCAGCCGCGCAACCTGGCGAAGAGCGTCACTGTCGAGTGATGGCAGCCCGCGCAGCTGCTTCCACTTCGCTGCGGCCATAGACATCGTCGTAGCGAACGATGTCGTCTTCCCCCAGATAGGCCCCGCTCTGGACCTCGATCAGCTCCACAGGAATCCGACCGGGGTTGGTCAGTCGGTGCTTGCAGCCCATCGGGATATAGGTGCTCTGATTTTCACCGATCAGCTGTGATTCGCCGTCGCGCTCCACGACTGCTGTGCCTTTCACCACGATCCAGTGCTCGGCGCGGTGGTGGTGCATCTGCAGCGAAAGGCTGGCGCCTGGTTTCACTGAAATCCGCTTCACCTGCCAGCGGCTGTCTTCCACAACGCCCGTGTAGTGGCCCCAGGGGCGATAAATCTTGCGGTGCGCCTTGCCTTCCGGGCTGCCATCAGCCTCCAGTTGCTTCACGACCGTTTTCACATTCTGGGCCTGACTGCGATCAGCAATCAGCACCGCGTCGTCGGTTTCCACGACCACAAGATTTTCCACCCCGAGCCCCACCACGAGCCGGTGTTCGCTGCGCAGGTAGCAGTTGCGGCTCCCCTCACTGATCACTTTCCCGCGCAGCACGTTGCCGTCCTTATCCCGATCGGCGGTTTCCCAGAGGGCACTCCAGCTGCCGACATCACTCCAGCCTGCTGCCAAGGGAATGACGGATCCGAGCTGGGTCTGCTCCATCACCGCCACATCAATGGCCACATTGGGGCATTTGGCGAAGGCTTCCCGTTCCAGTCGCAGGAAGTCGAGGTCCGCGACATCCTGCTCAAGGGCGGCACGACAACAGCTCACCACCTCCGGTGCCAGGCGTTCCAGCTCCGACAGCATCGCGCTCGCCCTGAACAGAAACATGCCGCTGTTCCAGGTGAAGCGTCCGCTGGCCAGGAACTGTTCGGCGGTCGCCTGGTCTGGTTTCTCCACGAAGCGGGCGATCGGCACCGGCGTGAGAGTGTCTGTCTCTAGGGATTCGGCGGCCTCGATGTAGCCGTAGCCGGTTTCCGGCGCTGTGGGCACGATGCCGAAGGTCACCAGGCGGCCGGCTTCGGCGGTACTGCGACCGGCCTCGATGGCGCTGCGGAAGTGTGTGGCGTCGCGAATCACATGGTCGGCAGAAAGCACCAGCAGAAGAGGATCTTCGCCGTTGGCTGTGGCTTGCAGAGCGGCGACCGCCACCGCTGGAGCTGTGTTACGCCCCATCGGCTCCAGCAAGATGGCGCCCGGTTGGATACCGATCTGGCGCATCTGTTCGGCCACGATGAAACGGTGGTCGTCGTTGCAGATCAGCAGAGGATCACCCAGCGCTTCGATCCCTTCCAGACGTTGCTGGGTCTGCTGGAGCAGGGTTTCGTCACCGTTGCCGCCGAGAGCCCAGTACTGCTTCGGGTAACTCGCTCGGGAAAGGGGCCAGAGGCGCGTTCCTGTGCCACCACAGAGGATCACCGGAATCAGAGGGGTGGTCACGGCACACGCTCGGTGTTTGGCGCCATTGTTGCGCAGCTTTTTCGTTGCTGTCACCCGCCAGGATCACAGCTCCAGCAGTCCCGGCGGTGGGGTGATCAGCAGCCAGCCTTCTGTTTGATGCACCTCGGGAACGATTTGCTCCACGAAGGGCACCAGCAGCTTGCGCCCATCCGGTCGGGTGATTTCCAGCAGGTCGTTGCCTCCGCTGATCAGATCGCTCACGGTGCCGACCACAGCGTTGTCGTTCGCACCGAGACGGGCCTCCAAGCCCACCAGGTCGAGCAGGTGGAACTCTCCTTCCTCAAGCTCGGGTCTGTCATCGGCACTCACCAGAAGCGTGTGACCCACCAGAGCTTCGGCAGCGCTGCGGCTGTCGACCCCCTTGAAACGCACGATGAACAGATTGCGGCCGGGGAGTTGCCGACCACTGGTCAGCGTCATCTCCTGGGGAGCTGCGCCTTTGCCCTGAAGCCAACGAGGCCCTGGCTGGGTGAAGCGTTCAGGGAAATCACTGGCTGGGTTGACGCGCAGTTCACCGCGCAGTCCCTGAGCGCCCACCACCTTGCCAACCGCCAGCCACTCTTCGGCAGCTGGCGCTGTCTGGAAATCGGAGTCTGAGGCCACGGATGACAGCTGTTGAGGTGTTTGTCGATCATGGCCTGAAGACTAATTTGCTTCCAGATATAGATTTTAAATATCGTGTCACTCTGGCTAATAGTTTGAAGGTCACATCTGAACAATTTGTTAATTAAAACTAAAAACCCAAGTCAAATATGTTTGCTTTATCCGCAAAATAATATCTAAAAATTAGAGGAGATTGTATTTTGCTTTAAGTAAAACGCTTACTACGTATTATATGATTTAGGATCGTATATTAAAATATGTGCATAAATATTTGAGTGCTTATTGCGCCGATTTGTCTCAGAGAGACTCTTTCTTTTTCTCCATCGTATCCGGCATTTTTTGCATTGTTTGACACCATTCAGTGTTATTTAAATACCACTGAATGGTTGTTTCTAACCCTTCAGTGAAGTTGTGTCGCGGAGACCATCCCAGTTCTGTGTTGATGCGGGTTGGATCAATGGCGTAACGGCGATCGTGGCCAGGTCGATCAGTGACGGGTTTGATGAGTTCAAGGTGGGAGCGATCCACACGTTTAAGTTGATCTAGTTGCCTACAAATTTTTTCGACAACGTCGCGATTTGTTTTTTCTCCATAGCCCCCCACGCAGTAGCTGCGCCCATTCACTCCTTTGCATGCCGCCAGAAGGAGTGCATCCACATGATCTTCGACGAACAGCCAATCGCGGATATTTAGGCCATCGCCATAGAGCGGTATCTCCTCTCCTGATGAGGCTTTGAGGATCACAACAGGGACGAGTTTCTCAGGGAACTGCCAAGGCCCGTAATTATTCGAGCAGTTGGTGAGAACGACCGGCAAGTTGTAGGTGTGATGCCATGCCTGAACGAGATGGTCGCTGGCTGCTTTGCTGGCCGAGTAGGGACTTCGCGGGTTGTAGGGCGTTGTTTCAGAAAATCGTCCTTCGGCTCCCAGGGAGCCAAACACTTCATCGGTGCTGATGTGGTGCAGTCGGAAGTCATCTTTGCGGGGTCTATCGAGGTTCTCATAGTGCTCCCGGGATGCCTGCAGAAGGTTGAACGTGCCGAGGACGTTGCTCTCAATAAAGACCCCTGGCCCGGAAATGGAGCGATCCACATGGCTTTCTGCTGCCAAGTGCATAACTAGGTCGGGATCTGCTGTGCGGACGGCTTGTCGAACGGCTTCGGCGTCTGAGAGGTCAACTCTGAGGAGTTGGTGTCGCCGCGATGCCCCTGCACCCAGCGTCGTTAAGGTGCGGGTGATAGACGTGAGATCACTTGCATATCCCATCTTGTCGAGATTGAACACAGTCGTATCGCTCTCGCGTAGGAGCCGCCTGACGACTGCACCGCCGATGAACCCAGCTCCCCCCGTTACGAGAATGCGTTTGCGGCGTTCCAGGAGATCGCCAGCGGAGGGCATCGTGGTGGACATGGAAGTGTTCGGACAGGGGAGATGGAACTGGACTTAATTGATCACAACCAATAGTTGTCTGCTCAAGCAGGTTGAGCGATCGATTGCAGAACGGTTTTCAGAGCCTTTCGCCAATGCTCTGCATTGAGTTGCAGTGCTTTACGTGTTCCGCTGCAATCGAGCAGTGAGTAGCTCGGTCGTGCAGCCGGTGTTGGATAGTCGCTGGTCTGGATTGGATTCACCAGCGCTGGAGTGTCGAGCAGGCCGAGTTCTTGCCCGAGATCGCCCACAGCCACTGACACGTCATACCAGCTGGCGGCGCCTGCATCAGACCAGTGCATCACCTTTGGCAGGTTGCCTTGAGAGGCTAGTTTGATGCTTTGCCAGCATGCAGTCGCCAGGTTGATTGTGCTGCTTGGGCAGCCAAGTTGATCGCTAACGACCCCGAGGGTCTCGCGTTCACGGTGCAGACGCAGCATGGTGAGGGCAAAATTTTTCCCAATCGGGCCCATCACCCAGCTGGTGCGAAGGATATGGGCGCGGTCCTCGTCCTTGAATACACGGATGATCGCGTCTTCACCCGCTGCTTTGGATGCGCCGTAGACGCCGAGTGGAGTTTTGCTCTGTTCAGGCTGATAAGGAGAGCCTTGGGTCCCGTTAAATACAAAGTCGGTGCTGATTTGGAGAAGCCGCCCCCCAATCGCTTCAAGGGCTGTTGCAAAGGCTGCCGGTGCTGCCGCATTGACGGCGTTGGCGAGCTCTGGTTCCGATTCCGCCTGGTCCACAGCGGTGTAAGCCCCGGCATTGAGCACCCAGTCGGGACGGTGTTCCTGCACAACGGCTTGGCAGGCATCCGCATCGGCAAGATCGAGGGCGATTCGACCATTCCCGCCGTTTCTACACGTTGCAATGAGTGAGATTTCAGCTGGGGTTGATGCCTGTAGGGCCTGGCCCAGTTGTCCGGCTGAACCTGTGAGCAAGACCTTCATGAGAAGACATCTCCCGTCGTCGTTGCTGCTTGAAAACCAGGCGCGACAGCGTCTTTGTCGGACAGACTGACTTCGGCACCCTCGAGCCGTTCCACCGGCCAGGCAATCCCAAGATCGGAGTCGCTCCAAAGGATGGCCCGTTCGCAGGCCTTGTTCCAGAAGCCTCGAGCTTTGTATTGCACCTCCGCACTTTTGGTCAGGGTAAGGAAGCCGTGGGCGAACCCTTCCGGTACCCAAAGTTGGGTCTTGTTCTCCGCATTGAGTTCTGCTCCAACCCACTGCCCAAAGGTCGAAGAGCTCTGACGGAGGTCAACGGCCACGTCAAAAATGGCACCCGCGCTGGCTCGGACGATTTTGGCTTGAGGTTCCGGTGCCAGTTGGTAGTGCAGTCCCCTCAGAACACCTTGAATCGAGTGCGAGTGATTGTCCTGGGAAAAGACCACGCTTTCGCCAACGGCGTCGTCGAATTTGCGCTGGTTCCAACTTTCAAAAAACCAACCGCGGTCGTCACCAAAGGCAGGAGGTTTTATCAGCAGGGGACCATCAACCGTAGTTCCCCTTGGGCTGCGGAGCTGTTCAACCTGCATGACTCGCCTCCAGGCTGCTTTGCAGAGCGGCATGGTCGCTGACGCTTTCCCCGAGCATTTGCATCAGATACGTTCCGTAGCCACTTTTTTTCAGCGGAAGGGCGAGTGCCTCGAGGGAGCTGTTGCTAATCCAACCTTGGCGCCAGGCCACTTCCTCTGGGCAGCCAACTTTGAGCCCTTGACGATGCTCCAGGGTGCGGATGTAGCTCCCCGCATCATTCAGGGAGTCGCATGTTCCTGTATCCAGCCATGCCATGCCACGGCCCATGAGTTCCACTTTCAGTAACCCGTCTTCCAGATACATCCGATTGAGATCGGTGATCTCAAGTTCTCCGCGGCTGGAGGGTTGTACGCGTCTGGCGCGCTCCACAACGCTGGAGTCGTAGAAGTACAGACCCGTCACGGCATAACGGCTTTTGGGCTTGGCGGGCTTTTCTTCCAAGCTGAGAACCTTGCCATCCGAATCGAACTCAGCGACGCCATAGCGTTCGGGATCGCTCACCGGGTAGGCGAACACCGTGGCTCCTTCACCGCGTTGATCACTGCTGACCAGTTGCGGGACGAGGTCATGACCATGGAACAGGTTGTCGCCCAGAACGAGTGCTGCAGCAGATCCGTTAAGGAAGTCAGCACCGATCAGAAAGGCCTGGGCCAGTCCATCAGGACTGGGCTGAACAGCATATTGAATGTCCATTCCCCATCTCGATCCATCGCCGAGCAGCCTCTCAAAGGCGGGTTGATCGTGGGGTGTAGTGATGATCAACACTTCACGGATTCCCGCCAGCATCAACGTGCTGAGCGGGTAGTAGATCATTGGTTTGTCATAGACAGGCAGCAGCTGTTTGCTTACGGCCTGGGTAATTGGGTGCAAGCGAGTACCGCTGCCTCCAGCAAGGATGATGCCCCTTCTGCTGTTTTTTGTGGAAACCATCTAATCGGCGACGTCAGTCAGAGCCAGGTTCTCCTAAGCCTCGCAGAGCAACCTCGTTGACTTTCTTGTCGTTCAGCGAAAGCAGACCTCGTTATGGACCGTTGCGACGGCTGGATCAAAGGGGTTTGGGCTTTTCTGACCGACTATTCAGACATTTGCTGATAATGATCTAAGGACTGACATTCAATTGCATGGCTTCTGCCGCTCCGATTCTCCCCGGTGCCACGGTGACGGTGGTGGATCAGCGCTCCATCTACAACGGCTACACCGGTTTCGTGCAGCGCATCAGTGGCGACCGGGCCGCCGTATTGTTCGAAGGTGGCAACTGGGACAAGCTCGTCACGCTGCGCATCAAAGATCTCAGCGCTAGCTGATATCGATGGAGGTCGGTCTACGCCAGCGACTCCGGCGAGTCGTTCTCGATTCCGATACCCGTCTAGGCAGGGTCTACAACCTGGTGATTTTCGGCACGATCCTGCTGAGCGTGGCAGGGCTGCTGGTCGAACCGCACCCGATGCGTGTGGCAACGCCCGGGGAAATTCCTGCCTGGGTGCACACACTTGAACACTTCTGCCTGCTGGTGTTCATGGCGGATTACCTGCTGCATCTGTGGGTGTCGCCGAAGCCATTGGCCTATGTACGCAGCTTTTACGGGCTGATTGATCTGTCAGCTGTTCTGTTTTTTTTCGTGCCGCAGATCCGCAGCGGCCTGGTGCTGTGGGTCTTCAAATTCGCTCGTGTGTTGCGTGTGTTCAAGCTGCTGCGCTTTCTGGATGAGGCGCAGATGTTGGGCCGTGCACTGCGCGCCAGTGCCCGCCGAATCGGCGTGTTTCTGTTTTTTGTGGTGATGGCGCAGGTGGTGCTGGGTTATCTGATGGTGGTGATCGAGAGCGGTCATCCCGATACCCAGTTCCAGACCGTTGGTCAGGGTGTGTACTGGGCCATCGTCACCATGACCACGGTGGGCTACGGCGACTTCGTGCCCCAGACCGTGCTCGGCCGTGTGCTGGCGGCGGTGGTGATGCTGCTGGGATTCGGGATCATCGCCATCCCCACAGGCATCGTCACAGTGGAATCAATTCAGCAGGCCCGGCAAGACAGGCGTGCCTGCAGCCGCTGCGGTCATCGCGACCATCGCCGCGAGGCCAGCCACTGCGATCAGTGCGGGGCTGTACTGCAGGGCTCCGCTCAGCTGCCAGCAAGCTGATCCAGGGCGGCGCGGGCGGCCTGCTGTTCGGCGTCACGTCGTGAGCGGCCCCATCCTTCCGCTGTCAGCTGCGGCGGCAGGGTGACGCAGCAGCGAAAGCGGCGCGGGTCACCATGGCGTTGGCTGTTTTCTTCGCTGCTGTAGCTGGGCAGGCCAAGGCCTTCCCCCTGACTCCATTCCTGCAGGGCGGATTTGGCATTGCCCTTGTGTGGGTCAGCCAGGACTGCAGCACTGGCGCGCTGCCAGTGCGGTGTCAGCCAGGCATGCACCGGTGAAAGAGACCCCCAGGCTTGATAGATCGCGCCGATCAGGGCTTCACTGGCCTCCGCTTGGAGGGTGGTGCGTCCGGCTGCATCTCCGCGTGCTTTCGCTCCGACCTCAAGCACGCGTTCGATTCCAATGGTCTCCCCTAGAGAGGCCAGCCAGCGGTCGCTCACCAACTGTGCGCGCAAGGCAGAGCGCTCTCCGACGGGCAGCTGCGGATGGTGCTGCTCAATGAACTCACTAGCAGCAAGCCGCAGCACAGCATCGCCAAGAAATTCAAGCCGTTCGTGGTTCAGCGACCGACCGGCTGAGGTATGAGTCAGCGCTTCATTTACCAGTGCCAACGTCGCCTCTTCGTCTGGGCTATGGCCGGTGTCGAGGCCTAGATCACTGCAGAATTCGCGCAAGTGTTCGTTCCGGTCGCGATGTGTATTGGGGATCGGCTGATCTGTGGTCACACTTTGACCATTGGGTGAATGGGGGGGCAGCTCACGCACGTTATCGGCAGATCCAGGAACCATTTAAAAGCTTGATTGACGAACCTCGTTGTGAACATCGAGCTTTGATTGCAACAGTATCCAGTTGAGTCGATTGACTCACTTTTTATTATTGCTGTATCCAAGACCTGCTTTGCGGTCAGGCTGCATGAAGCGTCGATCATAGCCACTAACCTCAAATGCGGGTCTAGATATTTCATGGATTTTTTCGCCTGTTTTTGCTCTCAATCTTGTTTTCTGAGTTGTTTCTGTGAAGATCAATTCTGATTCTGGAGGAGCCTTCTTTTTTATATCTAAGTTAATCCCAGTCTCCGCTAATGCCTGAAGTAGTGCCAAAAGGCTAGGGGCTGATCGTGAGCCTATTTGCAGCTCCCATCGATTAAATTAAGTTATTCGGAAGCAGCAATGGTAGGTTTTTATGACTATCAATAAAGCCAGTTATTAGGGTTGACGATCAAGAGATCTGGTGTTGCCTTTAAAGGCTGATGAGTCTCAGCTTCAGCTCCGATTGACTGTTATTGGTTCGATGCCTTTGAGGGTCGATTGGCATAGCAGGCTTTGCATTGAGATTGGCTACCATGGGCATTTATCATTAGCGTTGCATGGGTAAATTTTGTATCCTCCTTTGCCTATTTTTACTGGAGTATCACTGTTGTTTACCATCCATTTATCAAGAACAATTGTATAAGTATTGCCCTCTTTGTATAGGCCTCCTAGCCATATCTCAATATAAGGTGGCCAGCCTGTTCTTGGTGTCCCGGGTTCGTTGTCGGCATAACATTTCCAGCCAGTTGTGGTATTCCATTTTGACATGGTGGGCCATGTGAAATTGTTGCCCACCATTTTTGAATCAGCTTCGCAAACCCATGGAAAAAGCATAAAGCTAAAGGGATGAACTACATTTTTATCGTTTTTATATGGATTCTCGATTGCCACAATTTTGTCGCATATATCTTCCCTCCATGGCCCGGATGCTTGTGAGCCGCACTGTTTGGGATTTATTTCACCAGTTTTGCCATACCATCCGGCCCAGTATTTGAATTGTCCGAATGTTGTTTTTGAATCTGGATGGGTGAATGTGCAGTGATTTCTGCCGTGGTTGCCTTTTGTGCAATTTGGCTCGGTATTGGTTCCTTCGAGTCGCTCGATGTACTTAATATCACCTGCGCAGTCAGGTTGGATGCCTGCCCCGTCACAATTGTGAAAGACCCAATAATCTTTGACGATGTTATTGCCATTTCCATCGAACGCGCCCCAGGCCCTTGCTCCCTGGCCGTTTTGGGCGCCAGCGACAATGTCCTCATAGGGGGAGCCCCCGCAAGGATTTGGAGTCCGGTTTAAAATGTTGAATAGAAAGGGTCGATAGTTGAAGGGAGAGCAGGTGATGTCGTGACTGCCGGTCTTTGGATCTCCCCCGCAAAAGTTTGTTAGTTTTTCACTGCTACTGGCCCAGCAGAACCCGCCATTCAGATTTGAATTATCCGCGATTTCAAAAGGCTTTGGAGTGGCTGCTCGGGGCATCCATGTGCTTTGTGTGTGCTGGAGTTCTGCCGCATGGCTTCCCGGAGTCGAGAAGGGGGTATGGGCTGCGAAGATGAGTCCGATTGATGCAAGCCACCACCTCATCACCAAAAAAATCAACGCAAATTAAAGGTGATCAATTTTTGTTGATGCCGTCTAGGTTTTCCGTTTTGTTTTATGTTTTCAGCGGTAACTTTTGACTTCGAAGATTGATTTGTTTGATCACTCAATGAGGTGAAAGCAGGGCATAAGCCGGGTTGCGTAAACACCTCGCCGTTTTCAGTCGTGAACTGCGTTTTCAGCGACTGATTGGTTGACAGTTCCGCATTTTTCGGCGTGTCCCCTGCGGGGGGTACATCCCTTTCTACTTCCCGGAAATCTGCCATGATGAGCTCAACGAAATTGGTTTCGTGCAGGGCCGAAGGGGGTAGTGACCCGTCGGTCCTTTCTTTTGTCCTTGCGCCAGGGGCGACGCGCAGACAAGGTTTCAGACAACGACGAAGGTCACTTCTGAATGTCTTCGAGCTTCCGCAGGGCGCAACTGACGGCACATTCCCTTAGGAATGCGGACATCGGTTGATCCTCCGGTTTCGCAAGATTCAGAAGACCTTCAACGGTTGGCGACAGACGAAGCATCACGGGCTTACCCGCCTCATGTCCAGAAGCATTGGTGTAATTGGTTTCAGGCTGAGCTGAACCTCCAACGGGGGAGGCACACGAGACGGACTCCCCCCATATGGGTGATGTGCTTCATGTCCTTGAGCACGAGATTGATTGAAGACTAAGCATTCAAAGATGGCCAAGAGTTACGGGAAAGTCACCCAAGCAAGCAGACAGGGAAAGTCGGCAATCTGCATCTTCGTGAAGCCGGAAGCCAAGCAGAGCATCATTGCTGCTTTGGCTGAGGGCGGCTACGGCATCAGCTTTCAGGAAGGGATTACTAATCTTTTGAACCAACTACTTATTAAGCATCAAAAACCCCCGATCGCATAAAATGAGCCATTGCAATTCATCAACGCAAAGAAATCACGGCAATCTGTTTTGTCTGAAGTAAAATGAGTGAATTCATGCTTGACGGAATAGGTCTGCGTTGCTAACTGTTGACTTACTGCAGCAAATTCTTATCTAATTAATCCATAAGCCATGGGCTTGAGCAGCCAGGCAACAAGAAAAATAGCGTTCATGCATTCAATGCATGCTTTGCATGCTCAGTCGTCTAAGGCAGATTTCATTGACAAATTTTTGCCTCTTAGTGATATCGTCTCATCCGAGTCTCAGGAAACAATCCGCCGCTTCTCAGGCCTCTCACTCATGGTCAACGCGAAGCAACCAATTGATCTGGATTATCTCCTGAATTAATGAGGCCCTTCAATGTCTAACTTATTCCCTCTTTTCGCCCCCCTATCCGGAAAGGGAAAAAGCTCTGAGACTGGAGGCCAATACAAGGCTCAGCACGTCATTGATGACGTTGATGATTGCAGTTCGACAGCAGATAGCGCCTTAGGTATTTCAGAAAAATCTGAACACATTGCCATTCTTAGCGAAGGCAGTACTCAAAAGTCGGTTACCCAAAGAGCAGAAGACGCGTTGCGGCAGGCAGATGCTGCCTGCCCTGTCAAACAAGTCTTCGATGCTCTCAACGGATTCACAGTCGATCTCGACTCCTCAGAAGCAGATCGACTGAAGGCTGTTCCCAGCATCCGCAGCTTGGAAGCAGATCAACCAATGCTGCTGACGCCGCCTGTTGAAATTAATCCTGTCAACAGTTCAGAGAGCAAGACATCCGGGACTTTTACCTCGTCGCAGGCAAGCGACCTAGATCGAGAAGTTCGCCTGGAGAAGGTGTTTGTTGGCGATGTGATCGAGAGGAGCGAGTCGGATCTAGGCGCTCAGGGAGGAATCTCCACCTCAGCCCTGCCGGTGTACAGCAATGGCACCGCCAGCACCGGTGAGGTGTTGCCCTATGGCGTCAAAGCTGTTTGGGGCGGCACGGACATCAGCAGTAAAGGCAATATCGGTAGCGGCACCTATGCCTTTGTAATCGATTCCGGTGTACTCGACACCACCGGCGATCTGCTGGTCAACAAGGCTTGGTCCAAGAGCTGGGTGAGCGGCGAAGGCGCCTTCACCGACGGTAACGGCCATGGCACCCATGTGGCCGGAACGATTGCCGCCCTGGCCAATGGCAAAGGGGTGGTTGGCGTTGCCCCCGGCGCTGAGGTGATCTCGCTGAAGGTGTTCAACAGCTCAGGTGGTGGTGCGAGTTACAGCACGATCATCGACGCGGTGAATTACGCCACCAATGTCATCAACAGCAATGGCCTGGATAAATCCAAGTGCGTGATCAACATGAGCCTGGGCGGTGGCTTCAGCTCAGGTCTTGATAGCGCCGTGAAGGCTGCTGCCAATCAAGGCATCAAGTTTGCGATTGCTGCTGGAAATAGTGGTTCTGACGCGGATGGTTATTCACCAGCTGCAGCCGGTGATCACCCCAATGTCTACACCGTTTCGGCTGTGGACAACAAATATCAAATGGCGGGCTTCTCCAACTGGGATGACCCCAGTGGCGGAGACGATGTTGATTTCGCTGCACCTGGTGTTTCGGTGCGTTCGTATTACAAAGGCGGAGCCTTAGCTGACCTGAGCGGTACATCCATGGCCGCCCCCCATGTGGCGGGTTTGCTGCTGATGGGGAATGTCAAAACCGGCGACATGGTGAAAGCCAACGGCGGCGGTTATGCCGATCCTTTTGCGTTGGGAACATTGCCAAGCGGAGGAACACCAACACCTCCTTCTCAGCCGAATCCAACGCCTCCCTCTCCATCTCCAGGATATGAAAGAGCTCTTGCTCCACGATTTGGCAGTGGCTCAGTATCGCTGAATGGCGGAAGCCTGGACTTCTCAATTGACAACCGTATTGCAGGCGAGAGCCTCACAATAAAGCGAGCCACCAGCGCTAAGACTGGAAAGGGCGATGTAAGTATTGTTGGAAATGACATATTTGTTGGCGATGGTGCAAAAGCTGACAAAATTGGCTCCATAGATAAAGCTAAAAATGGAGCCAGTGGGGAATTAAAAATTGTCCTGTCAGGAGGAAGCGGCTCGGTAATCAATGGCGACTTCAATCAAGGGACAACAGGCTGGAACATTTACAGCCAGCGCCTAAGACTGAATGGCCGATCAACAGTTCTTGGGTATGCCACCCCAAATGACTACTCCCTTCCATATCGGTCTCCCGGCGATAATGTTCCTGTCTATCGGGGAAGTTACGGAGGAGAAAGGTATTCATCTTCCGTTGTCAGGTCCGATTCTAGAGGTGGTGGAAATGCACTCCAGCTTTGGCAAAGAGGCGGATGCCAGGGATATGGGGTTGTCCACGGCTCATACGCAACTACAAATAAGTCTTATTTCATCAACAAGGGAGGCACAATATCGTTTGAATGGAAAGCACAGCGAGATTACGATACTTATGATGTATTTAGCTACCTTCTAAATACTGATAATGGCAAGACGATTGAATTGGTCAATGCATCCGGAAGGAGGTATTACGACTCAATAGGCTGGCAAACAGTCTCGAAAACAATTAATGAGTCCGGAAAATATGCCCTAGTTTTTTCTGGCGGCAGTTATGACGCCAGCGGAGGAACCGCCTATGGCGCATACACATACCTAGACTCACTCAAGATCACTGGTGGTGGTGGAAGTGTCAATACAGCAATAGCCGAAAAGATAGGCAAGCTGATCAGCTATGCAAATTCAGCCAAACCTAGAACCGAGAGAGACATCAATATCACAGCAACGCAGTCAAATGGCGCAAAAATCCTGGCTAGCGAGCACTTAGGCACTTCTCAGGGTAGTTATCAAGTAGCAAAAGCTGGAAATAACAACTACGAACTCGGTGGCGGCTACGACATCATGGACTACTCGTCCATGTCAGCCCCGATCACCTTGGTGCGTGGCGGCAAGGTTGATAAAGGCGTTAATGGCACCGACACATTTACTGATTTCCCAGAGGAACTGATTGCCACCAGTTCACTCAATGATTGGGTCGATGGCCTCACCGGTGGCGGCAAGATCGCCAGCCTCGATGTCAATTTGTCTGCTGACTCCCTCAAGGTGTCTGGCATTCCAGGGATTGGTTCGGCCTCGATCACGATTCGTGATTTTGAGCATGTCAAAGGCAGCGATACCGCCGACACGATCGTGGGCAATGCCTTGGGCAACAAGCTCTACGGCAATGGCGGTGACGACACCATTGATGGAGGCACCGGTAACGATGACATCCAGGGCGGAACCGGTGATGACGTCTTAAAAGGCGGCACTGGTAACGACAGCATCTCAGGTGGTGATGGTGTCGACAGCATTTATGGCGGCACCGGCAATGACACCATCAATTGCGGCGATGGGAATGATGTGATGCTGGCCAGTGTCGGCAACGACACCTGCACCTTTGGCTCTGGTTTCGACACCGCTGATTACAGCGGTTTCTATCGCGACATCACCCTGGTTAAAGGCGGCAGCGTCAACAAAGGTGGGCTAGGAACTGACACTTTCAAAGACTTTGTTGAAAGCATTAAGGCCACTACTCGTGCGAATGACTGGATTGATGCCTCCACCGGCTCAACAGCGAGCATTGATCTCAACCTCTCAAGCCAATCACTGAAAGTGAGTGGACTGCCAGGTGTTGGCACCTTCACCTTCAATGTGCAGGATTTCGAGCACGTTAAAGGCAGCAACACCAACGACCGGATTCAGGGCGATAGCAAGGCCAACATCCTGATCGGCAATGGAGGTAACGACGTTATGACCGCCAGCAGCGGAAATGACACTTACACCTTTGGTAGTGGTTTCGACACAGTCGATTACTCCAGCCTTGGTCAATCGATTCGTTTGGTGCGCGGCGGCACCGTTGATAAAGGCAGCAAGGGCAAAGACACCTTCACCGACTTCTACGAGAGCATCAAAGCCAGCACAGGTACAGGCGACTGGATTGATGGCCTCACCGGTGGCGGTTTCACCGCCAGCCTCAATGCTGACTTGCAGAGCAATTCTCTCAAGATCACTGGCCTACCAGGTGTTGGCAGCGTCAGTGTCAATATTCAGAACTTTGAAAACGTCGACGGCAGCGATACCGCTGACCGGATCAAAGGGGATACCCGCAACAACATCCTCAAGGGCAATGGCGGTAATGACGTCATGCTCGGCAGCGCCGGCAACGACACCTACACCTTTGGCTCGGGTAGCGACACGATCGACTACACCAGCCTGGGGCGAGCAATCACGCTGAACAAAGGTGGCACTGTCAGCAAAGGCAGCGCAGGTAAAGACACTTTCACGGACTTCTTTGAAAGCATTCGCGCTTCCAGCAGCAGCAATGACTGGATTGATGGTTCAGGCGGAACCACTGCCAGCATCGACGCCAATCTGGCCAGCCAAAAGCTAACGATCACAGGCATTCCTGGGCTCGGTACTGTCACCGCGACGGTGCAGAACTTTGAGAACATTCGCGGCACCAATTACAACGACACAATTGCTGGTGATTCCCGCAACAACACCCTGATCGGGGATGGCGGTAACGACACCATTTCAACCGGTGGTGGTCGCGACACCGTTAAGGCAGGAAGTGGTAACGACAGCATCACGGTCACCAGTGCCCAGGGAGGCAGCACCAGCGTCACAACTGGTAGTGGTCAAGACACGCTGGTCTTCACCAAGGGCTACTGGCAGTCCTTATTTAGTAGCGGAGCAGCGGCCCTTACCGTCACTGATTTCACCAGCGGAGTTGGCGGCGATCTACTGGACCTTACTCAGTTGTTCCGTGATGTCGCCGTTGGTTTTGATGGCAGTAATCCATTCCTGAATGGTTATCTCGACTTCGTCAAGACCGGCACCGATCTTCAGCTGCAATTTGATGCTGATGGCGCCTTTGATACGGCATTCGGTACCAAGACCATTGCACTCCTGAAAAACACCAAGCGCACGGATCTTGATAAGAGCAACTTCAATCCGGCTTATGACATCCCACCACCAATTATTCAAGGAACTAATCGCTCAGAACGCATAAACGGAAGTGATGAGGGCGAATGGATTTATGCCTACAATGGTTTTGACACTATTAACGCCGAGGGAGGTGATGATCGCCTTTATGGCGGCTACGGTAATGACAACCTAAATGGTGGCAATGGCAATGATGAACTTTATGGAGAAATGGATGACGACAGAATCTTTGGCGGCAATGGTAACGACCGCCTAACTGGTGGAGATGGTGCTGATTACCTTGATGGCGGAAATGGCAGTGATACTTATATCGTTGATGATGAACGCGACACGATTAAAGACACTGGCACGGATGGTGGGATTGACACGGTGATGTATCGCTACATCTCCAGCAAATATGTAATGGGAGATGGAATCGAGAAAGTAATACTGCCGACCTACACAACACGCCTAGTTTCAATCACTGGCAATTCATCCCACAACATCATCACAGCAAGTGCTGCTGATGACACCATCACAGGCGGCAAAGGCAATGATGTCATTGATGGTGCTGGTGGAACTGACACTGCTGTTTATACAGGTAGCCTAAATCAATACAACATCACAAAGGACAAGAAAACTGGCTGGTACACCATCAAAGATTTAGTCGCCAAACGCGACGGCGAAGACAAAGTCATTGGTGTTGAGAATTTCAACTTCGCAGGCAAGATAATTAATTCCAATCAAATCTTTACGCAAGACACCAATAACGATGGCCTCGTTGATGGCCTCACCAACTACCACATCTTTGATAACGGCAAATCCATTGCTCTAAGAGGTGGCAAGTTTTCAGATGCAACAACCAACCGTTGGAACGTAACGCAGGTTGCAAAAACCAATAGCGGCTACGACGCCTTACTGGAAGGCGAAAACTCCATGGATGGTCAGTACTACCTCTGGGGCTTGGACTCCTCTGGTAATGCCACCTATTGGTCTGGTTGGAAAACAGCAGATCAAGCCACTTCCCTCGGATGGGAAACGAAATTCAACTCCGACCTCAATGGTGATGGCATCACCGGCAATCAGGTTCAAGACACCAATAACGATGGCCTCGTTGATGGCCTCACCAACTACCACATCTTTGATAACGGCAAATCCATTGCTCTAAGAGGTGGCAAGTTTTCAGATGCAACAACCAACCGTTGGAACGTAACGCAGGTTGCAAAAACCAATAGCGGCTACGACGCCTTACTGGAAGGCGAAAACTCCATGGATGGTCAGTACTACCTCTGGGGCTTGGACTCCTCTGGTAATGCCACCTATTGGTCTGGTTGGAAAACAGCAGATCAAGCCACTTCCCTCGGATGGGAAACGAAATTCAACTCCGACCTCAATGGTGATGGCATCACCGGCAATCAGGTTCAAGACACCAATAACGATGGCCTCGTTGATGGCCTCACCAACTACCACATCTTTGATAACGGCAAATCCATTGCTCTAAGAGGTGGCAAGTTTTCAGATGCAACAACCAACCGTTGGGACGTAACGCAGGTTGCAAAAACCAATAGCGGCTACGACGCCTTACTGGAAGGCGAAAACTCCATGGATGGTCAGTACTACCTCTGGGGCTTGGACTCCTCTGGTAATGCCACCTATTGGTCTGGTTGGAAAACAGCAGATCAAGCGATGCAGAGCGGCTGGGAGGAGCTGTTTGGCCTTGATCTCAACAACGATGGATCTATATAGCGCATCAGCTAGATCATGGACCACCTTGCTCAACACCAGCAGGTATGGAATGTTGACTCCAACTGGAACTGGACATCACAACAGGTTCATTCCGCTTCAACATCGCGTCCATCGTCGAGCGGGCGAAGCAGTTTGTAGACGGTGTCACCGGCCAGCGACCGCAGGTTCATGCGGGCCAGCTGTTCATCGATGCCAGAACCTTCGACCCATTCCTTCAGGTGCTTCGGGTCCAGGGTTGCCGCCTTGGCGGGTTTCTTGCTGGTGACAGAAGCGGTGTTCTGTGACGTTCTGGGAAGACTTTCGACCGCCCCAAAATCGAGCGTGGACTGCTGACAGCGACCGCTGGCCTTCTGCCGTTCCAGGGCGATTTTCGCAATCCCTGCCGCTAATGCTTCATCAGGCCCCTTAATCCCGGCCTGTTCGTGACGGCGCTGCGTCTGCTGACGATGAAACGAACGGGTGTCCCTTGGTAGATGCTCAAAGTCCGTGAAATATGAACACGTCCGCTTCAGGTGGGATAACTCGGCAGGCGTTAAATCCCCGACGCGAAGTCGCGGAATATGACGTTCTGAGGTTTGACCAGCTGGTTGACAGTTTGAACCTTTCGAATCGCAGTCAGAGACAGGGACCACCATGGGTGGTGTAGAGGGTGGCCCCCCTGACTCTTTGACTGGTAGTGGGTTGAAAGCAGGGCGTAAGCCGGGTTCTGTTCTCCTTCCTTGGGAAGGGGGCGGTCATCTATCTGGGATCGCCGTTGCCGACGACCTCTAGCGGCGCACTAAAGCGGAACGGGGCAGATGGCCAACCGTCGTTCCTAGGCCTTGCTCCCAGCCGGGGTTTACCGAGCCAGCACCTCTCGATGCTGCTGGTGCGCTCTTACCGCACCTTTGCACCCTTGCCTGTGCCGGCGAACCGGCCATCGGCGGTGTGTTTCTGTGGCACTCTCCTCACGGTCACCCGCACTGGGCGTTACCCAGCAAGCCTGGCCATCGGGGAGCCCGGACTTTCCTCAACCAGGCCCACTCCCTGCCCGAAGGCAGGCATGCCCTGATCGCGACCACCTCGCCTGCTTTCAAACCCCATAATGACCTCTGATGGGGCTGTAGCTCAGCTGGATAGAGCGACGGTTTCCTAAACCGTAGGTCGTGGGTTCGAGTCCCGCCAGCCCCGTGATCCAGCAACTGCTCTGCCTCGCTTGATTCGCAATGTCAGGTGATCAGTTCGGCTATTTCTCGGTGCCTTGTTGTTTTGAATCGTTCGGCTCCTCCCAGATGTTGGCTCTGACGGCGAACCATTGATCGTTCTGAGCTCTCCGATTGCCAGTCCAGCGCTATCCCTGGTCTTGTCAGTACTTTTACTCGTAGTGAACACTACATTTGGTGGGGTGGTCAGGCTCGACGCCCTCGCTAGCGTTGTATCAGTGAAACCGGCTCCATGACCCAGCTTCACGATCTACGGCTTCAGCTTCTGGTTCAACAGGAAAGCGAGCGCATCGCCGACTCCCAGCCAACCGAGCTTGATTTGTCTGTGGTGCAGGCACGTTGTCTCTGTTGGCTGGCTCTGCTCGCAGAGGCACATGATGATCAGGCCAGTGATGCTGAGCGCCGCGGGGATACCGAGCAAGCCATGGGTTGGTTTGCTGATTCCATGCGTTTGCGAGACGTGATCCAGGTGGTGACGTCGATTGAAATTCCTTTGCCAGGAGTTGCCGAAGTTGACGGTGATAACCGTCATGACGGTGGTGGTGATGGCGATGGTGGATTTTCTTCTGAACCGCCGCTCGCAGCCTGATCGAATGGCATGATGGAGCCCGTGCTTCGGGTTCCCAGTGCCAGAAGAGCCCTGTCAATGTCCTGACTGTCAGCGCTTCTACAGGGAGCACGACCGGTTGATTCGTGAAAATCCAACCCTGCGTCAGCAGCAGGAGCTCAGCTGGGCTGCACTGCAGGCTTTCCGAACGCTGTCCGGCCGAGTGCTCGAAGATCTTCAGAAGCAGCATGGTCCTCGCTCAGGTGAGGCTCAGATCCATGCCACTCCAGTGGGAGGTACCGATGAGCCCACGGATGCTTTGCAGCAGGCGATGGCTGACATGGAGAACATCAATGCGCACTTGTTCTCGATTGAGGCTCTGATGGAGCGCATTTTTGATGTGCGCGTACCAGAGGAAATTGAGCAGAAATTTCGTGAACTTGCCGGTGAGCTGGCACCTGACCCCTTAAATGCGGATCGTCTGCGTCTGAATCGTTTGTTACATCAGACACCGGATCTTCCCGACCGAAGCTGAGACTGCAGCCCTTTCCTGTCAGTTGTTTTGAGGTTTGAATTGGGCCCCGGTGATGTCACTGGGGCTCTTCGTTTTGGACAATCCTCAGCGGATATCACAGGTGATGTCCACGGGCATGGCCTCAACTTTCCAGATTTCTCGGCAGTAATCGCGGATTGAGCGATCCGAGGAGAAGAAACCGGTACGCGCAACGTTGAGAACACTCATTCGGTTCCAGTGCATGCGGTCGGTCCAGGCGCGGCTGACAGCATCCTGTGCTCGCAGATAGGCAGCAAAGTCGGCCATCACGAAGAACGGATCATTGCCGGTGAGATTGTCCAGCAGCGGCCTGAACAGTTCCCCGTCGCCATTGCTGAAGTGGCCCATTTCAATCAGACGGATGGCTTCCGCCAGCTCGGGAATCGCTCCGATCACGTCCTTGGGGCGGTAGCCACCCTTCCTCAGCGCAGCGATCTCTTCCACGGTCTTGCCGAACAGAAAAAAGTTCTCTGAACCCACACGATCACGGATTTCCACATTGGCTCCATCGAGAGTGCCGATGGTGAGTGCTCCGTTCATGGCGAATTTCATGTTGCCGGTGCCGGAGGCTTCCTTGCCCGCCGTCGAGATCTGCTCGGAGAGATCAGAGGCTGGATAAACCTGCTCACCGAGCTTCACGTTGTAGTCCGGCAGGAAGACCACCCTGAGGCGGCCATCCATATCGGGATCGGCGTTGATCGTTTCGGCGATGCCGTTGATGAAGCGGATGATCAACTTGGCCATGTAGTAGCCAGGTGCTGCTTTGCCGCCGAAGATCACCGTCCGTGGTGCCAGACCATCAGCCTGGCCGTTTTTGATGCGCAGGTACTGGGTGATGATCTGCAGCGCATTCAGGTGCTGACGCTTGTATTCGTGGATCCGCTTCACCTGCACATCGAACAGGCTTGAGGGATCCACCAGGACGCCGGTGTTGCGGTGGATGTAGCTGGAGAGCTTGCGCTTCACCGAGAGCTTGGTATCTCCCCAGTGTTGAAGGAATCCCTGGTCGTGCTGCCGTTCTTCAAGCGACCGCAGCTGATCCATGTCGGTGATCCAGTTGTTGCCCACGTGCTCGTCGAGCAGCCTGGAGAGCTCGGGATTGGAGAGGGCCACCCAGCGACGGGGGGTGACGCCGTTGGTCACATTGGTGAACTTCTCAGGCCAGAGCGCCGCAAACTCCGGCATCAGCTGGTTCTTGACCAGGTCCGAGTGCAGGGCTGCAACTCCGTTGACATGGTGTGCGCCGATGGTTGCCAGGTGGGCCATGCGCACGGCCTTGCCGCCGTCTTCATCAATGATCGAAAGCTTGCGCTGGATGGCGTCGTTTCCTGGATAGCGCAGGCGTACTTGCTGCAGGAAGCGGCGGTTGATCTCGTAGATCAGCTCGAGGTGCCGTGGCAACAGGCTGCTGAAAAGGTCCAGGTCCCACTTCTCCAGCGCCTCCGGCAGAAGGGTGTGGTTGGTGTAGGCCACAGAGCGGGTGGTGATGTCCCAGGCCCTCTCCCACTCCAGGTGGCGATCGTCAATGAGCAGACGCATCAGCTCCGCTACGGCGATCGCGGGGTGCGTGTCGTTGAGCTGAACGGTCCAGTGCAGCGGGAAATCCTCCACGCAGAGGCCGCGGCTGTCGAGGCTGCGCAGCATGTCTTGCAGTGAGCAGGACACGAAGAAGTGCTGCTGCTTCAGGCGCAGACGACGGCCCTCGTCGGTTCCGTCATTGGGGTAGAGAACCTTGGACAGGGTTTCGCTACCCACTTTTTCTTCAACCGCGCCGTAGTAATCGCCGATGTTGAAGGCATAGAAGTCGAAGCTCTCGGTGGCATCCGCTCGCCAGAGCCGCAATCGATCGCAGGTGTTGACGCGGTAGCCAAGCACCGGCACATCGTGAGGCACGCCGATGGCATGTTCTGAGGGGATCCAACGCGACCGGTAGTTGCCCTTGTCGTCGATGTAGCTCTCGGTGCGGCCACCGAAGCCCACGAAGCAGGCCTCATCGGGCTGGGGCAGTTCCCAGGGCCAGCCTCCCTTCAGCCATTTATCGGTGACCTCCACCTGCCATCCGTCGCGGATCAGCTGATCGAAAATGCCGAACTCATAGCGAATGCCGTAGCCCGTCGCGGGAATTTCAAGGCTCGCCAGCGATTCCATGTAGCAGGCCGCAAGACGGCCGAGCCCGCCGTTACCCAGACCTGGCTCTTCCTCCACCTCGAGAATCGGCTGCAGCGATTCGATCCCAAAGCGCTTGAGGGCTGCTTCCGCTTCTTTTTGAATGCCCAGGTTGAGCAGATTGTTGGCTAGCTGCGGGCCGATCAGAAATTCAGCCGAGAGGTAGGCCACGGTTTTCTGAGGCCGGGCACGGATGGCCTCCTTACTGGCGAGAAACCGGGTCATCAACCGGTCGCGAACCGCGTAGCTCAGCGCCATGTACAGGTCATGGGGGCTGGCGGAGGGCGCGAGTTTGCCGAGTGTGAAGAACAGGTGCTCGGTCATGCCGTCAAACACCGAATCCGCATCAAGGCCTGCACGTTCAGGATCAACTGAGCATCCCGGGGTCGGCAGGCGCAGGTCGAGGGGCTCGGAGGTGCTCATCGCTTCGGGAGAGATACCTCAAGGTTGGCGCGGATCACACCATCAGCACAGGAACTTCAGGGTTTCCGGTCAGAGCGGCAGGCTTCTGAGAGTTGCACTCACAGCAGCAGCCAACGGCGTCTGCATCGACGAAGGCGTCAGCTTGAGCATTGCGGAGACCCGTTTAGGGATAAGGTCCCACCGAGAGGAGTCAACATTTCTGATGCTCGCTGCTGCGATGCCGCCGCTGATAACGCCATTTCTGGCTGAGATCTCGGCACACGACCTGGAGATGGCAGAAACCCTGATCGGGGTGGCTCGATTTGTTCTGATCTTTGTTGCGGCACGCATTCTCGCCGAAGTGCTGGTGCGTCTGCAGTTGCCCACGATCCTTGGTGAGCTGCTGGCCGGCGTCCTGATCGGCGCCTCCGGCTTGCATCTGCTGGTGCCTCCCGAAACCCAGGTGGAACTCAGTCAAGGCCTGGTGAGCCTGGTTAGTGGTCTGGTGAATGTTCCTCCGGAAGCGGTTCCTGAGATCTACAGCGAAAGTTTTCCCTCACTCGAGTCGGTCGCTGAGCTGGGTCTCTACGCACTGTTGTTCCTCACCGGTCTTGAGAGTGAGCTGGAGGAGCTGATTGCTGTTGGCGCGCAGGCCTTCACAGTGGCTGTCGCCGGTGTGGTGCTGCCGTTCGCGTTCGGCACCTGGGGCCTGATGGCGATTTTCCATGTGGATGCGATTCCGGCGATCTTTGCCGGAGCTTCCATGACCGCCACCAGCATCGGCATTACGGCCAGCGTGTTCGGTGAGCTGGGATACCTGAAGACCAGAGAGGGTCAGATCGTCATTGGCGCAGCCGTTCTCGATGACATCCTCGGCATTGTGATCTTGGCCGTTGTTGTGGCTCTTGCCTCCGGCGGTTCCCTTGAGATCGGTCCGATCGTGAAGCTGGTGGCTGCTGCCGCTGTGTTCGTGGTTGCGGCCATCGGCCTCAGCCGCAGCGCCGCTCCAGCCTTCGACTGGTTGATTGACAAGCTGAAGGCCCCTGGGGAGGTGCTGGTCGGATCGTTTGTGATTCTTGCCATCAGTTGCTTCGCAGCAACGGCGATCGGCCTGGAGGCTGCTCTGGGGGCTTTTGCCGCCGGACTCATCCTCAGCAGCTCCAAGCACAACCGGGCCATTCAGGAGGCGGTTCTGCCGATTGTGACGCTCTTCGCCACGGTGTTTTTCGTTCTGGTTGGTGCCGGTATGGATCTCTCCGTGATCAACCCCTCGGATCCCTCCAGCAAGACAGCTCTAATCGTGGCCGGTTTCCTGCTGGTGGTATCGATCATCGGCAAGATTGCAGCGGGCTGGGCCTTTGTCAGCAAGCAACCAACCCGTCGACTGGTTGTGGGCTTGGGGATGATGCCCCGCGGTGAAGTGGGACTCATCTTTCTGGGTCTTGGCACCAGTGCCAAGTTGTTGTCTCCCTCTCTGGAGGCGGCCATCTTGCTGATGGTGATCGGGACAACCTTCCTGGCTCCCGTGCTCCTGCGTCTGGTGATCGGTGATGACAAGCCCGACGACGACGACAAGGTCGACGACAAGGTGGCAGCTGATCCGGTGGGCCTGCTCTGATCTGAAGGCTGATTACGGCGAGGAGCTTCAGTTCTTCCGCGCCAGCGAAAGAAACAGGCTCCAGCCGATGGTGATCAGCGCCAGGCTTGAGGCCCAGCCAGGCCCCAGAGCCCAGCCCAGCAGCAGTTGGACCACGACGCCCACAGCCAGGGCAAGCAGAAGACTGCTGATGACCAGTGCGGCCTGACGCCAGGGAGCGCTCAGAGGACCGCTTTCGAGACTCGCTTCAAAACGGCTCAGTGGTGCGCTCAGCGGTAAGTAGAGGGCAAGAGCCCAGAACAGGCCGCCACTGAGGGTGCTGCTCTGCAGAAGCAGGCCTGTGGTCTGATCGAGCATCCTGCGTAATCCACCCGGCAGGGCGATGGCGAAAAAGGATGCTTAGCATCGCCACCTCTGGCGGAAGGTGTGGTGAGCGAGATGCAGCAGCCCTGGTGGAAGTTCCAAGGTCATGCAGTTCACGGACTCTGCGTTGGACCGGAGCTGGATGCAGAGTCCCGCCATCTTCAGCGCCCTGCCATTCTTCTCGTGCATGGCTTTGGTGCCTCAACCGATCACTGGCGCCACAACATTCCTGTGCTCGCCAGCACGCACGAGGTTCATGCCATCGACTTGCTTGGTTTCGGCCGCAGTGCCAAGCCTGCTGCTCTTGCCTACGGCGGCGCTCTCTGGCGTGACCAGCTGGTGGCCTACGTGCGTGAGCGCATCGGCCGTCCCACAGTGATCGCAGGCAATTCACTGGGTGGTTTCGCTGCTCTTGCAGCCGGGGCTGAGCTGGGAGAGGAGGCCGCCGGTGTTGTGCTGCTCAATGCTGCAGGTCCCTTCAGCGATGAGCAGTCGGCAAAGCCCAAGGGCTGGTGGCCGACCACCCGCCGTTCGATCACCACAGCGCTCCTGAAGAACGCCGTCCTGCAGCGTCTGCTGTTCGAGAATCTTCGCCGCCCAGCCACGATTCGCCGCACTCTCAATCAGGTGTACATCGACAAGACCAATGTCGACGACTGGCTGGTGGAGGCAATTCGGCGCCCGTCACTCGATGAAGGTGCTTTCGGTGTGTTCCGGACGGTGTTTGACATTCCACGCGGCCAGCCGCTGGATGAATTGTTCGCCTGTCTGAAGTCTCCCTTGCTGCTGCTCTGGGGCATCCGCGACCCCTGGATCAATGCTGCAGGTCGTCGGGCCAGTTTCCAGCGTCATGCGCCTGAGGCCACCACTGAGGTGGTCCTTGAAGCCGGACACTGTCCGCATGATGAGGTCCCTGATCAGGTGAATGCGGCTTTGCTGGAGTGGTTGTCGACCCTTGCCGGTGAAACCATGCAGGATCTGCGGCCTTCCCGGTAGCTTCTGGCCAACCTTGGATGTCTGGGTTCTGTGGCCATGACGTTTCGCCAACAGTCCGCTCCCTACGCCCACTGGGAATTTGTGCATCCAGCCAGTGGCGATCGACTGCGGGTGGTGCCAGAACGCGGTGGCCTGATCACTGAATGGCTCTGTAACGGCCGTGAAGTGCTCTATTTCGATCAGGAGCGCTTCGCCGATCCAGCCAAAAGCATTCGTGGCGGGATTCCTGTGCTGTTCCCGATCTGCGGCAATCTGCCTGGTGATTGCCTCCCGCTCACCAGCGGTGACTTCACCATCAAGCAGCACGGTTTCGCCCGTGATCTGCCCTGGCAGATCGCGTTGTTGGGAGATCAGAGCGGCGTGATGCTTGTGTTGACGGATTGCGCTGAGACCCGGAAGGTCTACCCCTTCGGATTCAGAATCCAGATGGAGATCCGCCCGCTCACTGCTGTGCTGGAGATCACCACCATCATCACCAACACCTCCGGCTCTGAGCTGGAGTTGATGCCCTTCAGCTTCGGTTTACATCCCTATTTCAGGGTGAGTGATCTCTCTTGCACTGCACTGGAAGGTCTGGCGAGCCGTTGCCTCAATCATCTCGAGATGGCCGAGGTTGAAACGGCCACCCAGTTGACGCGCTTGCCGCAGGGAGTCGATTTCCTGACTCACCCGACTGGCCCGGTCACGCTCGTTGATCAGCTGGCCGGCACCCGGCTGCAGCTCCAGCATCACGAGCCCATGGATCTCACGGTCGTGTGGACCGATCCGCCCCGAGCGATGGTCTGCCTCGAGCCATGGACCGGACCTCGTCAGGCCCTGATCACTGGTGATCGCAGGCTGGAACTGGGCGTGGGTGAGAGCACAACGCTTTCCTGCCGTTATTGCGTCAGCTGAAGCATGTGATGGTCAGAAGCAGTCTTCGCTCGAGCCCGTTGGCTTCTCCACTCGCCCTTGATCAGAGCCCGGCTTGGGCTGACGACCGAAGCATGGTGCCGTGATGGTGGGCCCATCTGAGGGTGTTCAGTGTGTCCCGAAGATTGTCGTGATCGACGATGATCCAACTGGTTCGCAGACGGTGCACAGCTGCCCTTTGCTGCTGCGCTGGGACGTGCAGACACTGCGTCGCGGCCTGCGGCATCCTTCCTCCTTGCTGTTCGTGCTGGCGAACACCCGTGCTCTGCTGCCTGAGGCCGCGGCAACGCGCAATCGTGAAATTGTCGACTCGCTGGAACAAGCCTTGGCCGCTGAGGGGATCAGTGCTCAGCAGCTGCTCCTGGTCAGCAGGGGCGACTCCACCCTGCGGGGCCATGGAGTGCTGGAGCCCGCTGTTCTTGCCGAGGAGTTAGAGCATCGTTTTGGGCCAGTGCAGGCCACCTTGCATGTGCCGGCTTTTCTCCCCGGTGGACGCACCACGGTCAATGGGGTGCATCTGCTCCATGGTCAACCGGTGCATACGACCCCCTTCGCCCGCGACCGCAGCTTTGGGTTCAGCACAAGTTGCCTGGATGCCTGGTTGGAGGAGAAGAGCGATGGAGCCATTCAGGCTGGTTCCGTGTTGAGACTGCAGGGAGAGCTGTTGGATCGTGCTGCAGCTCAAAGGTTTGGAGATCACGTTGCCGATGGCTCCAACGGTTTCTCAGAGCTTTTGGGCTGGCTTGAGGGGCTTGATGGCAATCGCGCAGTGATTGTCGATGCCGAAAGGCAGGAGCAACTGGATGCGCTGGGGGCAGCAGTGCAACGCCTTCAGGGTCAGCGTCGTTTCCTGTTTCGCTCTGCTGCAAGCCTGATCAATGGATTGGTTGATGGCGGTGTCCAGCCACTTGGGCCCCAACCTCTCAAGAGTGACCAGTTGGTGCAGCTCCGACGGTGCGACCCCCTCGGCACCCGTCTTCCAGGCTTGGTCTTGGTGGGTTCACATGTGCCACTGGCTGACCAGCAGCTGGAGGAGTTGCTCTCTGATGCACGTTGCTGCGGACTTGAGCTGCCGGTGGCCCGTATTGCCAGGGTGCTTGAAGGTGGCACCCCAGATCTGCTGCTGGCTGATCTTGAGCGGGAATGGCTGGGAAGGATGCAGGCCGTGCTTCGCTGCAAGCAAACCCCTGTGCTGTACACCAGCCGCGGAGAGCTGGGTTTTGGCGAGGGGCAGGCTGCGGAGCGTCGCCGTGTGTGCTTCGGGAATGCTCTCGCTCAGGTCACAGCACGGTTGGCTGCAGCCGTGGCACCACAGCTTGGCTACCTGATCAGTAAGGGGGGCATCACGACGGGGACCCTGCTTGCTGATGGACTGGGATTGGGAACTGTCCTGCTGGAGGGTCAGTTGATGCCGGGGTTGTCAATGGTTAGGCCCATGGAATCCGAAGGCATCGCTGGTGTGACCGGTCTTCCAGTGATCACGTTTCCCGGAAATCTTGGTGATGCCGGCACCCTCGCCAAGGCATGGAGACTGATGGAACACATTGAGGAGGAGTGAGAGTTTGTTGCCTCAGTGCTCTGTTTGAAGACGATTGGCCGACTTTAGAACGTTCACAATATTGCCCATGAATGACTCAAAGCATCAATGTCCCATCAGATTCTTGCGGTTGCTTTGTTGCTCTATGAATAACCCCAGGACGATGGGATTTGAACGTATGAACGGTCAAGTTTGTGAACTGAATCACAGCCAAGTAATTTCATCGTTCTAACGATATCCGTTTTCAAGATTTCGATGGCACGTGCAACCCCTGGACCGCCTCCGGCTGCAAGACCGTAGGCATAAGCTCGGCCAATCAGCACTCCTTTCGCTCCCAGGCAATAGGCTTTGACGACATCGCTGCCGCGGCGGATTCCACCATCAAGCAAAACATCAATTTCACCGTTCACCGCCTTCACAATTTCCGGCAGAACACGAATGGTTGGTGCAACACTGTCCAGCTGGCGTGCGCCGTGATTGGAAACAACCACAGCGTCAACGCCAAGATCGACAGCTTTGCGAGCGTCATCACCAATATGAACACCCTTGATGATCAATTTGCCTCCCCAGGCTTCACGAATCCACTTCAGATCGTCCCAGGTGACAACCGATTGCTCCAGTGCAGGGCCAATCTCGGTGTATCCCATCGGTCCATTCTCAAGCACCACATTGGGGAAATTCATCAACCCTCCATCGCCAAACCATTGGCTTAGCCAACAAGGTTTTGCCAGCATCTGGGGGATGAATGGCAACATCGTCAGAGGATTCTGAGACAGTAGTTCTTTTGTTCCGTTGCGAACATCGAGTTCTCTCAAGCCCGATACAGGTGTATCGATTGTGAGCACGATCGCCGAAAATCCAGCTGATTTTGCTCGTTCAATCGTCTTGAGCGCGACATCTCGGCCACCGAGCAAGTAAAGCTGATACCAGGCTGGACAGTTGGTGGCTTGCTTGACATCTTCCAGCCGACATCCTGAGAGTGTCGAGAGGGTATATCCAGTACCTGCTTTGCCTGCCTCTCTCGCGGCGACGACTTCTCCCTTGGGATAAAACATTCTGCTGCTGCCGACAGGGCCAAGCAGAAATGGAAGGTCAAATTTTTGACCCAGGACTGAGATATTTAACTCAACCTCAGGGGTTGCAACTGCACAACGCGGCCTGAAGAGGATTTCATTGTAAGCGCCGCAATTCTGCGCAAGTGTCTGCTCTCTGTCTGCACCACTATCGATGTAGCCAAAAACCATTTTTGGCAAACGTTTCTTGGCAAGATCACGGAGGTCCGAAACATTGACCACTCGTGGGGCGGAAACGTTTTGATTCATCCCAGGCAGTGGAAAACTTTCAATCTGATGAGTTTAACCCTTGATGACGAATTAAGGGTTTTCTGATGAAGTTCTGCGTATTTGCTGTTTGTTCGACTTGTCATGGCGTCAAGTCTGGCTGGTAATTCCTCGACTTTGACATTTTCCCGATACCGGGATTGAAGCTGTTGGTTGGATCTATTTTTTTATAAAAATTGGCTAGATCTGTTTCGGCCTTGTACAAGTGACCAACATTGTGTTCAGCAGGATATTTGGCTCCTGATTGATCGAGTAAATCAAGTATTTTGTTTTTCAGATCGGCAGCATTGACCCCTTTCTTGACGACGAAGTCCCAGTGAAAGACCATGCAAAGAAAATGTGCCATTTGGAAGGATTCAGACATTTGAGAGAGAATGTCTTCCGGCAGGATTGTGTGCCATGTTTCGCAGTTTCGGGGTAATGCGATGTCCAGGGGAAGCAGTTCTCCAGATTTGTCCTGATTTAAAATCTGATAGCGTGCAGGTGCATTTCCAGCAACATAGCGATGTAGTAAGGCCGCTTTTCCTTCGGATTCGCTGCATTCGAAATAGGCATGGTCTTCACTTATTTGCCAGTTATTCTGAAGGAATTCCTGGGTTTCTTTGATCGACTTGTCGCTTGTAAGAAGAATCATATGGTGTTCGTATTGGTTGCGAAATTCTCTCATCCTTGGCGGCAGATGATCGGGTGTCAGCCGGGAGATGCATTGCAGTGTTCTGTCGGAAAAATGATCCTGAAACAGTGCGGTTGGCCATTGAGACACGATTCGATCAACGTTACGCTTGATTCCGAATAACTTTGGAATGAATCCAGTGCCGAAATACTTAATTGCTAGATAAGCGTCTTTGCAATAAAGATCAGCACCATCAAAATAACTGCGATGAAGATATTCGCCCATATCCGGCAGGGTCTTGAAGTTGCTCAGGATCTGTTTGCGCAGTTCCGTCAGGTCTTCGGGTTTGTTGGTGCCCAGGTAAAAAACTTTCTCTTTGCTGGGTTTTGGAAATGTGTCGAGTCGTACCGCAAAGACTGCCAGTTTTCCTGCACAACCGCTGGCTTCGCGTAAGCGCCTTTTGTCCGCATTGAATCGAGCTGGTATCGGAGACGTGACATTTCGGACTCGCCTCTGGTAGTCGTGGTCAGAGGCCGATCGCTCAGATTCTGCTAATTCATTTGTATTAAAATTAGCTTGTTGAAGAGTGGTGAGAATTTGTTCAGGGCTTGCCCCGAGTTCAATGCCGAGATGATTCACCAACTCGAGCTCACCATTGCGATTGAGTTGGGCGAAGAGTGAGTATTCGGTGTAGGCGGGGCCTCGATTGACTAGATTTCCGCCCGAGTTATTGCAGATCCCCCCGACGACGGACGCGCCAATGCAGGAAGAACCAATCACTGAGTGTGGTCCTCTGCCCAGCGGTGAGAGCTTCTCTTCGAGTTGATATAAACTTGAGCCAGCAAAGGCAATGACCTGAGCTCCGCCTTTTAGCAAAATTAATTGATTTAAATTTAATGTATTGATAATCACAACGTCCCTGTCATAGTTATCACCGTCGGGCGTTGATCCACCAGTAAGGCCAGTATTCGCGGCCTGAAGAATGATGATTTTGTCGAGCTTCACGCAAAGTTCCAGCGTTTGCCACAGCTGCAACAAATCCTTGGGGATCACGACTGCACAAGCACCGCCCTGGCCAACACGGATTCCGGTTCTGTAGGGCTTTGTTTGTTCGCTACTGGTCAGAACCTGCTGTTCGCCAACGATTTCAATCAGGCCACTTTCCAGTTCGACCAAACGGTCCTGTCTCATTCTTTGTGGCCCTCGTGTTGCAGCTTCACCATGTCAGTGCTGAATCTATTGGATAAGCGCATGGTTGAGTGCCCTCAACGTTTGGTATGGATCCGATGTTTTGCTCATTCTCAACCTCTGAAGTTTCATCAGGTTGTTGGAACGTCCCCGAGATCATCAACGCTTGGGTCACTGACAACAACAACCTGAATCACGCCTGCGCTCATCTTTTGAGAGCCAGCGCTTCTGCGCCGATCAGAAGTGTTCAATGACGGCGTCAGCGAAACCACTGCAGCTGACAGGTTCCACTGGCGGATCCATGAGTCGGGCCAGGTCATAGGTCACCTGCTGGTCAGCGATGGCGGCACTGAGGCCTTTGGTGATCAGATCGGCGGCCTCCTGCCAACCAAGAAACTCCAGCATCATCACTCCGCTCAGGATCACGGAGCCTGGGTTGATGCGATCGAGACCGGCATGTTTCGGTGCGGTGCCGTGTGTTGCCTCAAAGATGGCCGCTGTCTCGCCGATGTTCGCGCCGGGGGCCATGCCCAGGCCTCCCACCATCGCGGCGGCTGCATCGGAGATGTAATCACCATTGAGATTGAGGGTGGCCAGGATCGAATACTCCTGGGGCCGTGTCTGGATCTGCTGGAAGATGCTGTCCGCAATCCGGTCATCCACCATCACCATCGAGCGCCAGCGACCGTTGCCGTGGCTGCTGCCGATGGAGTCGATCACGGCTTGCACTTCTGAGTCGATGTCCATTTTCTTTTCGGGTGTGAGGCCGTCGTAACCGGGTTCGATCATGCGGGCATTGGCCTGCACGCTCAAACCCGGATCCTTCTCAACGTTGCCCAGGATCCAGCTTTCCCGTTCCGTGATGCAGACGTCACGGAATTCAGTGGTGGCCAGCTCATAGCCCCAGTCGCGGAAGGCACCTTCTGTGAATTTCATGATGTTGCCCTTGTGCACCAAGGTGACGTGGCGTTTGTCGCCCTCAAGGCGCAGGGCGTGCTGGATGGCTTTGCGGATGTGGCGTTGACTGCCGTGCTTGCTGACCGGCTTGATGCCGATGCCTGAACCCTCTGGGATCTGGCGTTTACCGAGTTTTCCGTTGGCTGGGATCACCACCTCATTGAGGTGCCTGCGCAGTTCCTGGCCAACAGAGTCGTCGGCTTCCCACTCCACGCCCATGTAGATGTCTTCGGTGTTCTCCCGATAGACGATCACGTCGAGATCCTGGGGACGCTTGTGTGGGCTGGGAGTTCCTGCGTAATAACGGCAGGGGCGCACGCAGGAATACAGATCGAAGATCTGTCGCAGGGCCACATTCAGCGAGCGGATACCTCCACCCACGGGGGTTGTCAGGGGGCCTTTGATGGCAACGCCATAGCTGCGAATGGCTTCGAGAGTGTCTTCGGGCAGGTACTGGTAAGTGCCGTAAAGATCACAGGCTTCATCACCGGCATAGACCTTGAACCACTGGATCCGCTTGCTGCCTCCGTAGGCCTTGGCCACAGCAGCATCCAGCACTTTCTGTGTTGCGGGCCAGATGTCGATGCCCGTGCCATCTCCGCGGATGAAGGGAATGATCGGGTTGTCGGCCACCACGGGCTGTCCGTTTTCGAAGCGAATCGGCGTTCCCTCGGTAGGGGCTGTGAGCTTCTCGAACTGAGCCATGACTGGGTTGCCGCTGGGCGACATCACTTTCTGGCGAGCCTATGACTCGATGGGCAATCCCTAGAGTCATTTCGATCCGACCTCAGTCCCATGCCGAAGTCAGAGGGTGTCTGGGTCGTGGCGGCCTGTTTCAACGAACAGGACGTGATTACGCGTTTTGTTGAGCGTGTGCTGGCGGTTGCTGCCGTGGATCAGCTGGTGCTGATTGACGATGGTTCGTCTGATGCAACTGTTGAGAGCATTCGTGCCTGGATGCAAAGTCATCTCGGCTCGTCTGTGACTCTGCTGGAACTCACGCGCAACTTCGGTAAGGAAGCAGCGATGCTCGCTGGCCTTGATCACGTCAATGGTCGTTGCGGCGCAGCTGTGCTCATTGACTCCGATCTTCAGCACCCTCCTGAGCTGATTGAACAGATGGTGCGCGAGTGGCGTGCCGGAGCTGAAGTGGTCACGGCGGTGCGTGATGACCAGGATCAGGAATCGCGGCTGAAGGTGGCCAGCGCCCACTGGTTCTATCGCGTGTTCAACAAGGTGGTCGATTCGATCGAGCTCCAGGAGGGGGCTGGCGACTACCGCCTGCTGGATGCCACTGTTGTTGATGCGGTGACGCAGTTGCGCGAGTCCAGTCGTTTCTCCAAGGGGTTGCTGCCGTGGACTGGCTACTCAAGTGTTGAGCTCTCCTATCAGCGCATGAGCCGGGTGGGAGGGCAGACCTCATGGAGTCCGCTCAAGCTGTTCAGTTACGCCTTTGATGGGATTTTTTCCTTCTCGGTTCTGCCGTTGAAGGTGTGGACGGGGATTGGAGTTCTGGTCTCATCCATCAGCCTTCTTTATGCCCTGGTGATCATCCTGCGAACGGCGATCTTTGGTGTGGACGTTGAGGGCTACGCCTCATTGATGGTGGCGGTGCTCTTCATTGGCGGGATTCAACTGATTGGCATCGGTGTGCTCGGTGAATATGTCGGTCGCATTTATGTGGAGGCGAAGTCACGCCCTCACTACTTCATTCGGCGCATTCACAAGTCCTGAAGAGCGCGCCATTCATGTTGTCGCCAGCTTGAGGCGGCGAACGCTTGAGACACGGGGAATCCAGCTGTCACGAGGTCGATGTCAAGAGGAGCGCCGGGATGGGCAAGCAGTAGCGGCGCTGTGCATCCCGGCCGAGCTTCCGCGCTGCTGAGCTCTCTCCAGGCAGCCTTGATTGGCGCGCCTGTCATCTGGCCGGTAAACAGCACGCCGGCGAAGCTTTGATTGCTGGCCAGACCGCAGCGCCGGATGGCGGGCCTGGCTTTGCGACTGAGCACTTGCAGCACCAGCCACTTGAGAAACCCAGACTCACGGATGGCAGCCCCCCAACAGCGCAAGGGCAGGCCGGTGGGTAGCGGCTCTTCCGTACGGCGGATCCACGTGATGCTGTTTTCGGCAGCTCGATCCAGAACGGACTGCAGCACGATGGGCACAAGATGAATGTGTTGATGGCCATCCAGATGAATGGGTGCATCACCGCACAGGCTGCGGAAGCGTTTGATCTGGGCATCCACTTCCAGTCCGAGTTGGTGTTCGATTCGGAGGCGTGAGGGATGCCGGCGAGGTAGGAGCGACAGCCACAACCACTGTCCGAATGATCGGTTCAGATGTCCGTGGTTATTCACCAGATCAGGGATCGAGGCTGGGTCTGCGCTGGATGGCCCCTCGGTCAGACAGAGGTGCAGACAGATCTGCAGCTGCGGGCGGTTGCGCGTCAGTTTCTGCCAGGCGTGAAAACCATCGGCCGCAACCGGGCCATTCACCAGAAGGCTGCTGCTGTCGAGCCGACCCTGGCTGGCGAGTTCGAGAATGGCCTTGTTCGTGGCTGGGCTGAGCCCGAGATCATCGGCGTGAACCAGTGGTGTGACGACACAGTCCCGCCGTCGCCGACTGAATCGTGCAGCCCGCGACCAGATCAGAGCATTCAGTGCCGTGGGGGTGAACACCAGAACTGCCACGCGCACAGGCTCCCCAAGGACCTCCGGCAGGGCGAGTGGCAGAACACCACTCACCGTCAGATTGATGACGTACTGAACGACGAGCCAGCGTCGGGCAAAGCGTTGGCCACCGGTTTCCGGGCGGAAGGTGAACCGTGCGTGCCCCAGATAGCCGGCCAGCGATGCGGCAAGAAATGCCAGGGGATTCGCCAGCCACAGAGGCAGGAACAGGCCCAGTCCCATCAGCATCAAGGCATGTACGGCTGCGGCAACCACCCCAACGAGTCCGTAGAGGCTGAGCCTGGAGCGGAGAGTGCTCGGAATCATGGTCGCAACCGTAACGGCCACTGGCGCTTCGGGTCAGCAGCCTTCACCCTGTGGGAATTCACGGTGAACTGGTGAACGCAGGAGAAGCGGTTGACAGCGTGCAGCTCGCCCAGGCTTTGGCTTCTGCGGTCACCCTGGTGCGACAGCGTTTTCCTGCTGCCAAGGTCAATCTCAACCCCTGGCGGGACGATCCTCAGACGCGTCTGTGGCAGGAAGACCAGACCCTTGATCTGGCCTTTCATTTTCCTGGTTGGAGTCCGCGTCTGGAATGCCGCAGTTTGTTGCTGCAGCTCCGTCTTCAGCAAAAGTCTGTTGAGGCTGGATCTTCATCCGTGCCCAACCTGCTGGGAGTGTTGATGCGCGGCATGACCTACGACGGCGAACGCTGGCGTTTGGTGACGATGGGCGATTGGCAGCCCGAGGGGCCTCATCTACCGCAGCCCGAGCAGGTTCAGCAGCTGCGGGGGATCTGTCGGGACTTGTTTGATTTGTTCGCTAATCCGGCAGCGACGGGCACAGCGGCGTAACCCTTCGCAACCCTTCGGACTTGCAGACGAAGATCGATTTTATGGTTGCCTACACCGATCAAGTGTCCATCCCATGTCCGTAGCTCTGGCTGCTCAGCTCCGTGAAGGCACCAAGAAGGCTCACACGATGGCCGAGAACACCGGTTTCGTTAGCTGCTTCCTCAAGGGTGTTGTCGATAAATCCAGTTATCGCAAGCTCGTTGCAGATCTCTACTTCGTTTACTCCGCGATGGAAGAGGAAGTGGATCAGCTCAAGGATCACCCCGTTGTGGGTCCTGTCGGTATGGAGCAGCTGAACCGACGTGAATCCCTTGAAAAGGATCTTGCCTACTACTTCGGTGAAAATTGGAAGGATGAGATCCAGCCCTCACCTTCGGCAGCTGCCTACGTTGCGCGCATCCATGAGGTGGCGAAGGATTCCCCTGAACTGCTGGTTGGTCATCACTACACCCGCTACATGGGAGACCTCTCCGGTGGTCAGATCCTGAAGAACATCGCCCAGAAAGCCATGAACATGGATGGCGATGACGGTCTGCGTTTCTACGTCTTCGATGAAATCGCTGACGAGAAAGCCTTCAAGACGACCTATCGCGCCACCATGGATGAACTGCCCATCGATCAGGACACCGCTGATCGCATTGTTGAAGAGGCGAACAACGCCTTTCACATGAACATGCACATGTTCAAGGAGCTTGAAGGCAATCTGGTGGCTGCGATCGGCAAGGTGTTGTTCGGCTTCCTCACTCGCCGTCAGCGCACCGGCAGCACAGAAACCGCCGCTGCTTGATGCTCTCGTCTGAGCCTTCGCCTGCGGGGTTTAACTCCATTCGGGTTCTGGTGC
Source organism: Synechococcus sp. (assembly GCA_047286285.1). Classification (GTDB taxonomy): domain Bacteria; phylum Cyanobacteriota; class Cyanobacteriia; order PCC-6307; family Cyanobiaceae; genus Synechococcus_C. The sequence goes on from JBJBBP010000002.1 coordinate 256,716, forward strand.
CTGGCACCGGAACCCGTTTTCGTTGTGGTGGTTTGAGTGTCGCTCTTCAAACAGCGAGTCTGCTTTCCACGATCCGCTCAACTGAGATTGTTACTTATCAGCAGCGCCAGGAAGATCATCCATTTCTTGATGACCTTCTCCGGGCTGAAGGACCTAATACAGATCATTCTCTTTGGTTAGTGAGCTGGGGCTTTCACATTCCACGTTTGCTGCATCGCCTGAAGGGTCGTTCTGTGATCTATCAGGCACACAGCACTGGTTATGGATTTGATCTTCCCCCAGGGGTCCCGGTTCTGGCGGTCAGCCGTAACACCCTCGGATACTGGGGAGATCGTGCCCCAAGAAATCCTCTTTTTCTGATCCCCAATGCTCTGGAGCCTCAGTGGCTCGAACGAGGTGATCGCGATCAGTCAGGGGTGAAACGCCCCATTGATGTGCTGGTTCAGCAACGTAAGAGCAGTGATTATGTGCTCACGTACCTCGTCCCTGCCCTGCGAGCTCGCGGTTTGCAGGTTGAGGTGCAGAGTGATTGGGTTGAAGATCTGATAGGCCTTTTCAACAGGGCCACTGTTTATCTCTACGACTCAGCTGAACACTGGCGTGCTGCTGGAGTGAGTGAGGGTTTCGGATTACCCCCTCTTGAGGCAATGGCCTGCGGCTGTGTGGTCTTCAGCAGTTTCAATCACGCCTTGGCTGACAGCCTTACACCAGGTGAGAGTGCTCACCAGATCGGTCAGGGGCTCATGAACCACGATGTGAACCGGATTATTTCTGCTGTCGCCAAACCTGATGCTTGGAAACTTTCGAGTTCCAGGCTTGAGGACTTGTTGCAAGCCCATTCGGAGTTTGTGCTGCTGCAGAAATGGAGGATCACTTTGGAGTCTTTGGATCAGTTCTTCTCTCAACCCGAAGCTTTCTCCGAGGTGTGTCTGCTTCGGTCATCACCAATCTGGCGTCTTCGACTCGGCCGTCTGATCAAGGGGCTGACGCGGGTGGTCAATCGGTTCTTTGGCTGACCCAGCCACGTTGAGCAGGGGTGATGAGATTTGTAGGTTGAGGCACATAAACCCCGGCGCTGAAGTTGCTGGCTCGATTCCCCTGGTTCTTGCGTAGTGCCTTGAAGCCGAGCGTGACCCTTCAGCGGGTTGCCGAGATTCTGTCTTTTCTTCCGGCACGACAGTTCCGTGGTTTCTGGGCTCTTTTAATCATCTCTACGGCTGTTGGCTTGGCCGATTTGGTTTTTGTTGGGCTTGTCGCGCGGCTGGTGGGTTCTTTCAGTGGATCAAGTCTTGCTGACAACCTTCCATTTGTTCGGGTGTTCGGAGGAGATCCTTTAGATCGAGGATTGTGGATGGTCGGGATTTTGTTGATCCTGATCTGGGTTTCCACTGCTCTCAAGTTTTCCACCAGGCTCGTACAAGCCAGGGTCAGCTCTGAGGTTTGGGCTGTTCTTGGAAATCGTGTTTACAGCAATTTGATTCTGCAGTCCTACGACTATTTCAAGGACAGCAGCTCGATGAATTTGCTGACCCGTCTTAATCGAGTTCTGAATAAGGTTTCTGATGGAGTGGTGATGCCATCACTTGCGATCTGTTCCAATCTTTTGTCTGCGGGAATCCTGATCGCAGGTGTGGTGATTGCTTTTGGCTGGGTTGCAGTCGCTGTTTTTGGTTTGCTTGTGGTGGCTTATAGCGCTGCATCCCTGCTGATCACTCCGAGGATGCGTTTTTTGACACGCCAACAGTTTATTTATAATCGACGTGTGAACGAGGTACTGATGGAATCAACCCGATCCATTCGTGATATTCATCTTCATGGTTCGGAAGGTTTTTTTATAGGTCGTTTCCGTGAGATAGGAGCAGAAGGGAAGCGCTACGATCGACTCCGTAAAATCATCCCTGACCTCCCTCGTTTTGTAATTGAACCTGCGGGGGTAACGGTTTTATTCGTTGTTGGACTTCTTCCACCGCTTGTTTTTGGTGGTGGATTAGCTGAGGTTCGAGATTCTCTGCCTGCACTCATCGGCGTGGTCTTCGCTTCTCTTCGATTGGCGGCCCCTCTGCAGGCCGTTTTCAGAGCAATCAACAAGTTGCGAGGCTCCCTGCCCGATTTGGAGGATGCCCTTGAACTGTTGCAGCTCAATCCTGTTCGCCTGGTTGACTCGGTGGATTTGCCGGTCACCCCAGCGGGCATTATGCCTCGCAACACCGTCAAGCTTGATCGGATCGACTATCGCTACAGCGAACACTCTGACTGGGTTCTCAATAATGTGAATCTCACGATTCCAGTGGGTGCTCGTGTTGCTTTTGTGGGCACCACAGGAGGCGGTAAAACAACGACAGCCCATCTTTTGCTGGGACTGCTTCAACCCTCTAATGGACAGCTGCTTTTGGACGGTGTGCCATTGGCCAGTAATGAGGTACAGGCCTGGCAGAGATGCTGTGCGTTCGTTCCACAGGGGATCAAGCTGCTTGACGCCAGCGTGAGGGGCAATGTTGCTTTCGGAGTTGAGGATGATGCCATCAATGAAGATCTGCTCTGGGAGTGCCTTGAGATGGCCCAGTTAGCGGACTTCGTTTCAGATCTTCCATACGGAGCATTCACTCGCATCGGCGAAGATGGTATGCGTTTATCCGGCGGTCAGCGGCAGCGTTTGGCCTTGGCGCGTGCTTTTTATAAGCAAGCTCAGGTTCTGGTTCTCGATGAAGCTACCAGTGCTCTCGACAACAAAACTGAAAACGAAGTCATGGATTCGCTGGAACTGATCGGCAGACGCTGCACGACGATTGTGATTGCCCATAGGCTCTCAACTATCCGTTTCTGCGATCGAATTTATGAATTTAATCAAGGAACAATTGTGGCTTCGGGCACCTATGAGCAGCTGCAGCAACGTTCTGCCAGTTTTCGTGAACTCGTGGATCTCCAGCGAAGGTAAGGATTGCTATGGCAGATGTGGTGTTGCTGGCTACAGCTGACTGGGACCATCCTCTCTGGACGAACAAACAGCATGTTGCCGTGGCTCTTGCTGCTGAAGGCAACAGAGTGCTTTATGTCGAATCGCTTGGTCTGCGTGTGGCTCAGCCAACCGGCAGAGATTTGAGGCGGATTCTGAAACGTTTGCGTCGAGGACTTCGCTTGCCCAGGCCTGTGCAATCAGGGATTTGGGTCTGGTCTCCTTTGGTGATGCCTGGTGGTCATAGCGGTTTGGGTCTTTTGTTGAATCGGATCAGTCTGGGGTGGGGTTTGCGCGTCGCTCTCTTGCGATTGCGGTTTCGTCGGCCTTGGCTCTGGACCTACAACCCACTGACGGGGATGCTGCTCAGTTTGAGCATATTTTCTCGGACTGTGTATCACGCAGTGGATGCGCTGCATGAGCAGCCCTGTATGCCAAGGGCCACGATCGAGACTGCCGAACGTCGGCTTTGCGCTGAAGTTGATCAGGTGTTTGTGACCTCACCTGCGCTTGAGCGTCAGCTCACGCCTTGGTCTCGTCGGATCCGCTTTGATCCCAATGTGGCTGATCACGACCACTTTGCACGGGCAATGACGATGTCGATCAATGACTTGCCAGCTGATTTAGCTGTCATTCCTTCCCCCCGGATTGGGTTCATGGGTGCAGTAAGCAGTTACAAACTGGATTTCCGACTGATTGCGTCTTTGGCTCGTGCCCATCCTCAATGGCAGTTCGTGTTCGTTGGTCCCACGGGTGAAGGGGAACCCCAAACCGACACCACACTCCTAATTCAGGAACCAAATGTGCATCTGCTGGGTTCAAGGCCCTATGACCATTTGCCTTACTACTGCGCGGGTTTCGATTGTGGCTGGCTTCCCCTCCGCCTCTCGCCCTACACCCAGGCGATGTTTCCGATGAAGTTCTTTGAATACCTGGCTGCTGGGTTGCCAGTGGTGGCCACGGCCATTGATGCACTTGGGCAGTTCTATGAGGCTGCTTTGCTTTGTGAGCCAGAGTCTGCGGCTTTTTCCAAGGCCTTGGAGCAGGCACTTTCCGGCGCTGGACCCGACATTGACGTACGACTGACGTTGGCTGCGGAGCATACCTATTTGTCCAGAACGCAACGGATGCTTCGGGTATTGGAGGGTTTGTCTTGACCCCCCCCTCTCTCAGCGTGATCACGGTTTGCATGAATCGCCAGCAGCATTTGCTGAAGACGGCTCAACGGGTTGCGGATTGGCCGCACCATCATGAGCATCTGATCGTTGACTGGAGCAGTCGCTCTCCAGTTGATCGGGCTCAGTTGCCGGCGGATCCGCGGCTGAGACTGGAACGGGTCGAGGGTGAATCCCGCTGGAACCTGTGCAGGGCTTACAACCTGGCGGCTCAGCTTGCACGTGGCAATGTCCTGTTGAAGTTGGATGCTGACTGCTGGCCGGAGCAATTGGATCCGAAGCTGCTCACTTCGGCTGAGCATCAGTTGTGTTGGTTTGGGTCTGGACCTGATGGCCGGCTTGGTCAATTTCTGATCTCCCGTGCAGCCTTCGAGGCGGTTGGCGGTTTTAATGAGGTGTTGCTCGGCTATGGCTTTGACGACAAAGATCTCAAGGCTCGCCTCACTAGCCAGGGTTTTGTTTTAAGGGCTTTGCCGATCGAGGCGATCGGTGTGATCGCTCACTCGATCCATGAACGGGTCAGTCGGGATCTTGTTGTTCATAACGCGCCATCTGCTTATGAGGAGTCTTTCAGCTTTGCCCAGCGCCGGGCGACGGCCATGAGTAATCGTGTTGCCGCTGCGCATTGTCCGTGGACTGCTCAACGTCAGCCCACTCGATATCGACGGCTTGAGGACCAAAGTTTGGTGGCTGCATCGTCTTCTTTACCCGTGCTGGAACCGGCAGCTGCTGCAGAGCTCGAGCGTCTTCGTCGTCAGGTGTTCTGGTCTCGTTTCCTTGAACTTCCAGAACTGCATGTCAAAGTTCTGCCAGTCAAGTTGTTGCCCCCTGATCACGGTGGCAGCTTTCAAGTCCGTTGGTGGCATCGCCTCTACTGGCATACATGTCGGCGTCTGCTGCGTTTACCTGTGAGCCTGCTTGCTTCTTGTCGAGGACTTTTGAGGCGATTCCAGTGATTTCGCTGTTTGAATTTTCGAAGATTGCCTTTCGTTTTTGCAGACAGCGGTGGAATTGGTGGTGGAATCGGGATCGGATCAATCAGTTGCAGGACGATGTTTGGCTTGCATTACGTGATGGGCAGATTGCCATTGCAGTTCTCTTGTTGGAAGAGCAATTGCAGAGTTTTCAATGGCCTTTTCAGATCGAAAGTCTGTTGTTCAAAAGGGATAGTCGTCCTGAGTCTTTGTCGGTGACATTGGAGTTACTTGAATGCTTGTGGAGATCTAAACTTTTGCTTGATCATCAGAGCTTTTATGCTGGCATTGCTATGGCTCATTCAGCACTTCTGGCAGGAGATGATGTCAGATTGGGCGTATTGCGCCCTTGGTTGGAGAGTGCTGCAGCTTTGGACGTTTTGAATGTCTCATTTAAATCTGAGCGCCTGGTCCGTAATAGGGAGAGTCCTTTTAAACAATGTGTATCAGCAAGATGCTGTTTGCTTCAGTGTTGCTTTGCGGAAAAACCCCCTGATAAGGCTTGCATCGCGGCCATTGGCAGGGCCAACTTGCGCTTGCTTGAGCAACTCGATTCGGCTGAATTGTCTGCTGATGTTCTCTATCGAAGTAGCAGTCACCTTGTGCGTGGGTTGCTAGCTCTGCCACTTCAACCTCCCGAATTAGAGAGCGCAGAACTCCAGCTGAAACGGCTTCAGAGCGTTATTCATCAGCCTCGTTTTGTGCGTTCTCGGCAGCGCGCTCAGGAAAATCATGCAAATCTGATTTCCCAGGCCCTACGAGTGGTGAATTTGGCAAATGATCACCGACTGAATGCTGCCGCTTCACTGCGTCTTACCCTGATTATTAATAGTGAAGCCAGCGACGTGCGACGGGGGGCTGAGATCTGGTCACATCAACTGGAAAGCAGCTGACGATGTCAAAGATCGTCTTGCATATTCATCATCTTGGGCTCGGTGGAGCAGAGCGCGTAGCCCTCGATTGGCTCTCTTGGTTGCATCAAGAGGGACATCAGGTTTGGCTGTTGCTTGGCGATACATCGACGCAGGAATTCTTTTCAGTACCTGAGGGGGTCACTGTGCTGTTACCGCCAGCAGGATCTTGTTTTGGCAAAGTTCCAATCGCAATTTGGTTAAGGCGAGTTCTGAATCAACTTCGCCCGGATTGTGCGATAGGGATGACAACACGCCCTGCTTTGAATCTCTTGCTCGCCAGTGCAGGTCGCTCATGGCCTGTTCTGGTGGCGGAACGGAATTTTCCGCCAGCGAAACCACTCCCAGCCATCTGGGTCTTGCTGCGTCGTTGTCTTTATCCACAGGCGAGGTTGCACCTGGTCCAGACCGAGCGAATCGGGGCCTGGCTTGAGACTCAGGGCTTGGCACGTCGTCTGAGTTGTGTACCGAATTCGGTGCATTGGCCTTTGGCAGAGCAGAAACCTCGTTTGAGTCCCGATTCTCTAGTCCCCAGTGATGCGCACGTACTGTTGGGAGTTGGGACGAAGCCCCAACAGAAGGGCTTTGATCGGTTGTTGATCGCATTTTCCAGGCTCGCAAGCCATGCTTCTGGATGGTGGCTTGTGCTGCTTGGTGTGTCGGAAGATCATCCTCGGATACAGGCAATTCTGGAAGAGATTCCTGGTTCCAAAGCTTGGCGACATCGGCTGCTGCTTCCTGGCCGTATCGGCAACCTGCAGATTTGGTACGAGCGAGCGGATTTATTCGTACTCAGTTCTCGCTACGAGGGATTCCCCAATGTGCTGCTCGAAGCGATGGCGGCCGGCTGCGCTTGCTTGGCTTTTGATTGTCCTACTGGCCCACGTGAATTGATCGAGCACCAAAAGAATGGTTGGCTGCTCGATTTGGAGGTTTCTGAAATCAAGCAACAGCAAGAGTTCGAGCGCTCGCTTTGGCGATTGATGGAAGATCCTCAACTGCGTCAGCGGCTCGGGCATGAGGCTTCTGAAGTGCGTAGCTCCTTCTCTGAAGTGAATGTGCGTGAGCGATTACTAGCAGCTGTGAATAGCTGTCTAGAACCAACGGTGTTGGTGTTTGCGCCGACAAGGCGATCACCAACGGAAACTTTCGTCCGCGCGAATCTGGCGAGCATGCCTCTGCAGCAGATTGCTTATTTCGGCGATGAGTTTGGGGTTTGCTCTGGATTGCCCCTTGGTCAGCGTCTGGGTCAGCTGGCCTATGGCATTGCAGTTTTGATCAGTAAGATCTGCACCCGCTTGGGCTGGCAGAGACTCTCCACTATTTGTCCGTCTTTGGTGGCCTGGATGTTGATCCGTTCGCATCACCCTGATGTGGTGCTTGCAGAGTTTGGCTTCCATGCTGTGCGCATGATGGATGCTGCGAAGTGGAGCGGTATTCCGCTTGTGGTGCACTTCAGAGGTGCCGATGCTTTCGCGGATCGTCGAGTGCGGTGGTTGGGTGAGCGCTACCGAAGACTCATGCAACTCTCCGAGGCTTTCATCGTAAAAAGTCAGCCAATGAAAATGGTCCTCGAGGCTTATGGAGCTCCCCGCGCAAGCATCACAATCAGTCCCTCAGGAGCAGACCAGGAGCTTTTCAAAAAGGCTGATCCTGCTGCCGCATCCCCCACTGTTTTGTTTGTAGGACGTCTAGTAGAGAAGAAAGCACCTCTCGATGCTCTTGAAGCATTTGCCGAGGCGTGCCGTTCCTCTTCGGTTCCCTCTCGTTTGGTGATGATCGGGGAAGGACCTCTCCGAACGGCAGTTGAAGCCAAAGTCAGAGCACTTGGCCTAGAGACTCAGGTGATGCTGCTTGGTCTGCAGACACCAATTCAGGTCGCTAAATGGATGAGATCTGTCCGTTGTCTGCTGCTTCCATCACGTGTGGCGAGTGATGGTGATTCCGAGGGTTGTCCAGTGGTAGTTCTCGAGGCACAGGTTGCAGGACTCCCTGTTGTGGCAACTCGTCATGCTGGAATTCCCGAAGTTGTCCTGGAAGGACGTACAGCTTTCCTTGCAGCAGAAGGCGATGTGCAAGTGTTAGCTCGCGGCTTGGCTCAGCTACTTGAAGATCCAGCGATGGCAGGGCGAATGGGTAGCGAGGCGAGAGACTATGCCGGATCGCGTTTCACCGTCGCTCACCACATCAGTACCGTCGCAGATGTACTTCGCTCAGCGGCACGCATCATCAACGCAGATAAAGCACCATGAACCAACGAAGTTGAATTGCCCAGATCAGTAAGGGCACGAATCCCAGCATTCCTGGTCCGAAGATGGCTGAGCGTTTTCCAGGCAGCACAGTGGTGAGTGCTCCTATCCATCCCAGCACGATGGCTGGCATGAAATGAATGCCATACACCCAGCCGTGCTGAGCAAGTGATTGCGTCAGTAATGGAATAAATAGCCAGGCACCTCCCGCAGCGAGCGTCATCAGGATCTGACGGTCGATACCTTTAAGTCGTGCAAGCACGATGAAAAAGAGCACGATGCCGAGGATCCATACAGCACAGTGTTCGATATAGATCTGGCTCTGTTGAAGAAAGCCTGGGACACCTCCCGAGCGTTGGTCGTACAGGAAATCAAGTGCATCGAAAACTCCGTCATGAGCGCCCATGCTGTTGGTCATGCCCATGCGGTCCATCAGTTGGCTTCCGTAAAGCTTGTGAGGCAGTAGGGCTCTTGCAATCAGACGTTGGACCCAGTAAAGAAAAATTCCAGCTAGAGAGCCAGGGATTAGCGCCCGGAGAGCTCCTTTGAGCCTCTGATCAGATTTGAAAAGCTGAAGGATGAACAAAGTGATCACATTGGTCACGCCAAAAACTGGATAAATCCACGACGTCATGAATCCCAGCAAGAGGCTGACCTTCGATGGCTTCTTTTCGTCTGATCGTCTGAGCCACAGTCCCAGGCTCAGCACTGTGGCAAGCCAGAAGGTCACTCCCAAATAGTCGGGTTCGTCGACCATGCAGAAGCGCAGCATGGACTCATTGGTGATTGTGATGGCGTAGGTACTGATCACCACCATTTCGCTGACGATGCTCTTCTTCAGGCCTGTCGCGAAGGTCTCAAAGCACAGCCGGGCAAGTCCTGCCAGCAGAAACCCGTTGAGGCTCGCGACCATTAGGGAATAAGAGAGTTTGAACGCTGGGTATCCACCGCTGCCGACGAATTTGTAAGCAACCCAAAGGTGAAGCAGATGTAGGGGAGTTTTGCTTTGGTAAAGCCTCGTCGGTTCTACATCAGCTGGGATGTATCCCTGCCCCCAGCTGAACATCCCAGCCATGGACCAGAAGCCATGGTTCTCCCAGGCCTGAACTGCATTCAGTCCTTCGGTTCCATAATCGAATAAATGCTCTGCAAGACCCTGATCGATCAACCTCCAGTACGTGAAAGCTGTCAGCAGGGGAATCGTGATGAGCGAAAGCCAGGGAAGTTCGCAGAATCTCCCTCCTTCAAGAAGCGATGGCCGGCGCATACTTGCTGAGGGCTGAGTTGGGGCATATGAGACTACCCCCGTGCATTCAGATTTAGTTGAAAGCTCTGTAGCCTCTTGCAATGAGCTTTCTTGCCGGCCTCAACGACGCCCAGCGCCGGGCGGTCGATCACCATGAAGGTCCCTTACTGGTTGTGGCGGGTGCTGGCAGTGGAAAGACTCGCGCGCTCACCCATCGAATCGCCCATTTGATCGGTGAACATGGCGCTGACCCAGCGCAGATCCTTGCGGTGACTTTCACCAATAAGGCCGCAAGGGAGATGAAGGAGCGGCTGGAGTTGTTGCTGGCACAACGCTTGGCTCAGAGTCAGTTCGGTCAGCCCTGGAGCACACTGCCTCCGGTGGAACAGCGTCAGCTGCGATCACGCATCTATCGGGAAGTCACCAAGGAGTTATGGATCGGCACATTCCATGCACTGTTCGCGCGCATGCTCCGCTACGACATCGATAAGTTCAAAGATAAGGAGGGCCTCACCTGGACGAAGCAGTTCTCGATCTATGACGAGGCTGATGCCCAGAGCCTTGTCAAGGAAATCGTCACCCAGGAGCTACAGCTTGATCCCAAGCGTTTTGAGCCTAAAAAAGTGCGCTGGGCGATCAGCAATGCAAAAAATCAGGGCTGGCTTCCAGATCAGATGGAGGCTAATTCCGAAGGGCAGCGGGGCAAGCTCGCCGCGGATGTCTACCGTCGATACCGCAAGGCGTTAGCTGCCAATAATGCACTTGATTTTGATGATCTATTGCTACTGCCTGTACAGCTCCTGCAGCAGAATGAGCAGGTTCGAGGCTACTGGCACCGACGCTTTGTGCATGTGCTGGTGGATGAATATCAAGACACCAATCGTACGCAGTATGAGCTGATCAAGCTGTTAGTAACTGATGGCAAAGATCCCCAGGTTTACGACAACTGGTCGGGGCGTTCGGTCTTTGTTGTAGGGGACGCTGATCAGAGCATTTACAGCTTCCGAGCGGCCGATTTCACAATCCTGATGGGTTTTCAGGACGACTTTGGCGATCAGGCTCCGGATTACGCCACGCGCACAATGGTCAAGTTGGAGGAGAACTACCGCTCGACAGCCACGATTCTTGAAGCTGCCAATGCTTTGATCGCCAATAACAGCGAGCGCATCGATAAGGTGCTGCGCCCGACCCGCGGAGAGGGGGAATTGATTTCACTCACGCGTTGTGACGACGAGATTGCTGAGGCTGAAGCGGTGGTTCATCGTCTGCGCATGATGGAGGCTGCTAACCCTGAGTTGAGCTGGGGGGATATGGCGTGTCTGTATCGCACCAATGCTCAGTCGAGGGCGATCGAGGAATCGTTGGTGCGCTGGCGCATCCCTTATGTGGTGGTGGGCGGTCTGCGTTTCTATGACCGACGTGAGATCAAGGATGTGCTCGGCTACCTGCGCTTAATGATCAATCCGGCTGATACCGTCAGCCTTCTGCGAGTGATCAACGTTCCTAAGCGGGGTATTGGCAAGACCACGATTCAGCGTCTCACTGATGCAGCCAATCAGCTGGGAATTCCTCTCTGGGATGTGGTGAGTGACCCTGAAGCCGTGCGCTCTTTGGGTGGGCGCTCTGCCAGGGGGCTATTGCAGTTCTGTGAGCTGATCAATGGCCTGCGTGAGCGGCTTCACAACACACCTCCTTCGGAATTGATTCAGCAGGTGATGGAGCAGAGCGGCTACGTGAGTGAGCTGATCACTGAGGGCACTGATGAAGCGGAGGAGCGTCGCCGCAACTTGCAGGAGCTGGTTAATGCCGGCCTCCAGTACCAGGAAGAAAACGAGGAAGGCGATCTTGAAGGCTTCCTGGCTTCAGCGGCACTCGCCAGCGACGCCGACAACAAGGACACGGCGGCTGACCGGGTCACGCTGATGACCCTGCACAGCAGCAAGGGTCTGGAGTTCCCTGTGGTTTGCCTTGTCGGGATGGAGCAGGGTCTCTTTCCCAGCTACCGATCCCTTGATGATCCTGCCTCTCTCGAAGAAGAGCGTCGCCTCTGTTATGTAGGCATTACACGCGCGAAGGAACGTTTATTCCTCTCTCATGCCAGTGAACGTCGTCTCTGGGGTGGCATGCGCGAGCCAGCAGTCCCCAGTGTGTTTCTGTCTGAATTACCGGAAGCGTTGGTGCAGGGTGAAATTCCTCGTTCCGGCGGAGCGGCGATACGCCGTGAGCAGAGGCTCGACCGGCTTACCCGGGTGGACCGGGATAAGCCAATTGGCACTGGTGTCCCGGCCAACGCGGTGCGTCGCCGTCAGGCGGGCCCTGCCCCTGGAAAGAGCTGGTCTGTAGGCGATCAAGTGACTCATTCCAGCTTCGGGGTTGGCGAGATCACGCACACGTTTGGTACTGGCGAAAAAGTCTCGATCGCAGTGAAGTTTCCTGGTATGGGGCCAAAGATTCTTGACCCACGTTTAGCCCCGATTGAGCCTTTTAAGGATTAGTCCAATTGAGCTGAATAGGTAACTTAAGAATATCTTGATTAGTTAGATCTAGTCATTTCGATAGGACTCGCAATGACTAAGTTTTTTGCATCATCGCCAGACTGATTGGTTAAAAAACTAACCATGTCTTGTAGGGAGTAGGCTTTCAAGAATGTCGGTGACTTTGCTTCCTGATTAATGCGATTAATCAGTAGAGCCATTGACATAAACGAAAATGCGCAGGGCACTTTTGTGGAGGGAGTGCCTCCATTTTCAGGGGTGATTTTGATCCTGACCAATGGATCTGGGCAGAAAATATAAGGTTGGTTTTGAGCTAGTGCACGGGCCTGCTTGGCTTTGATGCCTTGTTGCATTTGTAATCCAACCACAGCCGGAATCTGAGTTGGGTCGGGCACGTAGGCTTTCGCCAATTTTTCACCTTTTGCCTGTTCGGCAAGAAACGCGGATTCAAACTGAGTGAGTGAAATGGGTGCTACTCGGAACTCGCCTGTATTTCCGAAACGCTGTTTCCATCCTGTCGCAAACTGATCGGCGGCTAATCGTGAGAAGAATGCCACCATTCCAATGTCTTTGAGGGGCAATAACTCTCCGGATTTATCGACAGGAGTCAGAACGATGACATTCTGGAACTTGGCGTCTACTGCTTCAGGCTCCAAAGCTCGGGCAGTGGGGATTGTTAATGGCGAAATAAGTATTGATAGAACCAGAGCTGTAGCGCGCTTCATCATTTCAGAGAATCTCCTCGCAGATTTAAGCAGATCTCTGCTTTGTCAATGTGCTGTGCCAGGAAATGTGAATAAACTTTGCCTAGAAAACTTGCCGCTCCTTTCCTTTGGCGTGTGGATTTGGTGTGATGCCTACGCTTCTGTGGATACCTGATGAGTGATGTAAAAGATGAGTGGTTGCACGGTATGATCTCTTTTGCACTTTCTCAAGCATCAAGAGCTCTCTATTTTGGCTTTTGCTGATCACCCCTTCATATGTAAAACCTAGCTGTTAGATTTCAGCTTTTATAGTTTTTGGCTTATATTTATTCAAGGTAATGTCTTTGCTTAAGCCTGGACGCAATCACTAGATTAAATAACTTCTTTTTGTAATCTGTCTTCAGTGCTAGCTGTAGGCGTCTGTTTTCGGACAATTAAAAAAGCGTCTTGAGTTCAAGCGTCGTTTGGTCACCCTTTCTAAAGTATTTTCAATTATTTTTTGATTTTTCGAGTTGGTGCATCAGCTGCGATCCGGTAATTGCTTTAGCTCTTTCTCGGTATTAATTGCCGCTGCCGCTTTTTCTGCGTTGGCTTGTTCAGATTTATCGTTGCGAGTTGGCGCTCAGCAAACTAGTTCCAATTACAGCTACACCAAGGGTGCAGACGGTAATACACCAAGTGGTTGTGGCAAAAATGGTCGTGGTGGAGCAACGCCTACGCAAGTTATCAACAGTATTTTTCAGTCAGGAAGTACTTATGTTGGTTATGTAGGGGGTCAGTCGCAAGGCGGTAACGGTAGTAGCGGCAATGGCTCTTGTACAAGCTGGCTAGGTAGCTTTACCCCTGCTGGTGATGGTGGTGCGGGTGGCTCCATTAGCCAGGTCACGATTTCGTTATCTTCTGATTCGCGCGTCTCGAATGTAAGCGCAGATAACAACAACTCCTACACCTTTCCCAATACGAACTACGTCGTTGGAGTCTTTTCTTCAGGTCGCGCTGGCAACGGTGGTAATGGTGGTAATGGTGGCGGAGATGGCGGTGTAGGCGGAACAAAAACCGATACTCCATCCAGTATTCCGTTGGTATCGATCGATGTTGAACAAGGGTCTTCAGTTGAAGTTGCCGGTAGTAGTCAAGTTATTGGATTGCTTGCACAGAGCACTGGTGGGAAAGGTGGGAGTGGTGGTGATGGCGGCTTGTTCTCTGGTAGCGGTAGCGGTGGTAATGGCGGTTGGCCAGGACCAGTTTCTATCAATAACGACGGCGACATCACCCTTACTCTCAACAACTCTGACGACTTTTCTAGTTCAAAAATTGGCGGTGCTGCAATTGTTGCTCAGTCAGTTGGTGGACAAGGTGGTGATTCTGGAAGTGGGAGCATTCTGATCTCCTATGGCAATACAGGTGGAACTGGTGGAACTGCTCAACCCATCACTGTTGCACATTCTGGTTCGATTATGACAACTGGAGATGTCGGTATCGGAATCATTGCCCAATCCGTTGGTGGGGGCGGTGGCTCTGTTCCTGATCAGACCAGTCTCGTTAGTGTCGGAAGTACTGATGGAGGTGCCGGTGGCGATGGTGGAGAAGTTTCATTATCTGTCTCCGCATCTAAATCGACGGGTGATCGAGCTGAAATAACTACTTCAGGTGACTTTTCGATTGCAGCAATTGCGCAAAGTCTTGGAGGAAGTGGTGGTTCTGTTGGTTATCAGCAGAATCTCTATTCTGTTGGCGGAGCAGGGGGAGGAGGGGGTGATAGCGGTTCGGTAAATATTACTTTTAGTGGTGCAAATATAACTACGGGTACTTTGTCTTTAGAAGGGCAAGGTGCATTTTCAATTGGAACCTTGATTCAGGCTATAGGTGGTGGAGGTGGTAATGCGGCAGGTGGTCAAGGTGTCTGGTCTGTTGGTGTGGATGGTGGAGGAGGTGGTGATGGTGGAGCCATTACGGGTGTTTTCGGAGATGTTGATATTCAAACCGGTGGAAAATTTGCCATTGGCACCTTGCTGCAATCCATCGGTGGTGGTGGTGGAAATGGTGGTGCAGTAAGTAGTAATGAAAGAGCAGCGTCGATGGGGATCGGCGGTTATCAGGACGCTGGTGATGGCGGTTCCGGTGGTGATGGTGGTTTGATCCAACTCGGTTCCGATGGCAGTGGTATACCTCTAGTAATTCGTACTCAGGGTGAACATGCTTCTGGTCTGATCGCCCAAAGTCTTGGAGGTGGTGGTGGTAATGGGGGGGACTCAGTTTCTGTTGCAGGAGGAGATATTACGGTTGGAATGGCAATCGGTGGCGATGGCGGTGATGGTGGTGATGGTGGATCTGTTTCCTTGGGTCAAGGAAGACTTGGTCAGAAGGATTACTCACCATTTCTGATTGATATTTCAACTCAGGGCGACTTCGCATCAGCCATGAGCCTCTACAGCATTGGTGGCGGCGGAGGCTCGGGTGGTCGTTCAATCAATCTTTCTGGTTCGCTGGTTGGGAATGTTTCCAGTGCCACTGGCGGCAGTGGAGGCGATGGAGGTGACGCGGGTTTCATCAATAGTTCAATATCCGGAACCCTCGATACTGCAAAGTCGCACTCTGCTGCCTTTGAGCTTTACAGCGTTGGAGGTGGTGGAGGTAAAGGCGGTATGAGCATCAGTACCACCCTTAGTACTGGAATTAATGCGAATCAATCCACAGGTGGTTCTGGTGGTGAAGGCGGTGATGGTGGAAATATCACGGCTTCCTTTTCAGGCAAGTTGTCGACATCGAGTGATTTTTCTCCTGGTTTTGCTGCTCATAGTGTGGGTGGAGGCGGTGGTAGTTCTGGACTCACGGTCAACATCGCAACTGGTGCAGAAACAGTTTCTGGAAACACTGTTGGCGGTACGTCTGGCGCAGGCGGTGGTAATTCAGGTCGCAGTGATATAGCCATTAATGCTCAGATCACAACAGCAGGAGATTTTTCGCCTGGAATTTCGGTCCAAAATATCGGCGGCGGCGGTGGTCGTGGTGGCAGCGCAATTTCGGCAACCGCTGCTGGTGGGGTGTTGCCAAGTATCAGCGCTTCCACGGCTGTTGGAGGCTCAGGTGGAGACGGTGGTCAGGGTGGGGCGATCCTATTTAGCTCTCTGAATTCGACTGTATTGACCAGTGGAATCCATTCACCAGGGGTCATCGCCCAATCGATTGGAGGAGGTGGAGGTTCTGGTGGTTTCGCCATTAATGGTTCTTTGACGATTACCTCGGGATCTGGAGGTAATGCTGCTGCTGCAGTTGGCGGTAGTGGGGGAGCTGGTGGCGGTGGTGCGGATATCTATTTGCCTTTTTCTGGTTCTATCAAGACCGGTTCAGCTATCGGTGATGCTGATGCCATTGGTGGAGCATTTTCAAGTGCTGTTCAGGCTCAATCGATTGGTGGAGGAGGAGGTCATGGTGGTTTGGCTATTTCTGGGGGTGCAAGCCTCACTGCAGGCATCAATGTCAATGCCGACGTCAGTATTGGTGGCTCAGGAGCAGATGGCGGCAACGGCGGGAACGTCATAATTGAACCTTCCAGTTTTTCTACTCTTTCAACGAAGGGCTTATTCGCTGTAGGGATTCTTGGTCAGTCCATCGGTGGTGGTGGTGGCAATGGGGGGAACAGCTACAGCGTTTCAGTGTCGGGCTCCACGGGCGAGGGCATCAAGGGATCAGCCGTCAATGCCAGTGCGGCGATTGGTGGAAATGGCGGCAGTGGAGGAGCAGGTGGCACTGTTTTGCTCAATGGTTCTGGACAACAAATCAAGACCGGTAGAGCTTTTTCGCCCGGAGTGCTGCTTCAGAGCATCGGTGGTGGCGGAGGTAACGGTGGTAGTGCAATGTCGATTGCTGCCAGTGGTGGCACCAATGTTGTCAATGCTTCACTTGCGATTGGCGGTCAGGCGGGTATCGGAGGTAATGCCGGTGCAGTTTCCATCAATTTGGACAGTGACATCAGTACACAGGCCCGTTTTTCAACTGCCTTAGCCGCGCAGAGCATCGGCGGCGGCGGTGGCAATGGTGGTACATCATTTACAGCTGGCGCAGCTGGTTCCACCAAGCGTCAAGTCAATGCATCGCTTGCTGTCGGCGGCTCCGGCGGTGCAGGCGGTGATGGAGGAGACATTTCGATTACGACGTCGACGAATTCACTCATCACTGGATCTAGTTTTTCAGCTGGGATCAGAGCCAGTTCGATTGGAGGAGGAGGAGGTAACGGTGGAGGTGCCACCCAGTTAGGTGCTTCTACGTCTGAAAATGATGCTTATGTCTTACCAGGCATTGATGCCGGCTTTGCGATTGGAGGTATCGGCGGAAGTGCGGGTAGTGGTGGATCAATCAAGATCGAGAATAGTGCGACGATACGAACCGGTAGTCCTCTTAAACCTCAATTTTCTGTCTGGTCTTCAGGCATCAGTGCATATTCCATCGGTGCAGGTGGCGGAAGTGGGGGCTCTTCCATTTCTGGCGCTTTGAGTTACAGCGATTCTGGAGTGAATCGTCCTGATCGTCGTGATTATCTCGGGTATGCCAAAACAATCCTGACAACGCTTTTCCCTGATGCTGATTGGGCGAATCTGGTTGGGAAGCTCCCATCTACCATCAATCTTTCAGGTGCTCTAGGCCGTGCCGGTGGTGGTGGTGGTGATGGTGGTGATATCACCATCACCACAACAGGATCCAGACAGATTCGTACTTTCGGAGCTTTTTCAAGCGGTATTAATGCCCACTCCATTGGTGGTGGAGGTGGATTGGGTGGCTCCAGTCAGACCGGCACTCTCAATGTTGCTGATGATGGCCAGATCGCCGGTGGCGTAAGTATCGGAGGCAAAGGTGGTGCCGGTGGTGATGGCGGATCAGTCACCATCAGTAACGTTCAGTCCATTTCAACCGGATCCTTTGAAAAGGGTCGGCTACACGGGCAATTTTCCAAGGGAATCATTGCTCAGTCCGTGGGTGGTGGCGGAGGCATGGGCGGCAGCACAAGTACCATCACCACCAATGTTTCTACAGGAGATTCTGATGCACTCACCATTCTGACCAATGCTGCCTTGGGAGCCAGTGGGGGCAGTGGAGGGAATGGAGGCAATGTCACGCTTTCCAATAGTGCACTCAGCATTCGTACACGCGGTCATTTCGCGACAGGATTGTTTGCCCAATCCATCGGTGGTGGTGGCGGAATAGGAGGTAGTTCTACCAGTCAAAGCAGTGCTTATGGGCCGTCTTCCAATATTGCGAGCGCGAACCTTGGAGGTGTCGGAGGTGATGGAGGTGATGGACGTTTTGTTGTCATTGAGAACACCGGAAGTATTCGTACAGGTGTGGCATTTCCATTACTTAAAATAGGTTCATTTTCTCCTGCAATCGTTGCTCAATCCATTGGTGGTGGTGGTGGCTTCGGGGGGAATGCATCCACTGAAGTTTCCAACGAGAGCACAAACGATAGTGATGATGATCAGTATGTTTTTACTCTCGCAACAAGTGTCGGTGGTACAGGGGGCAAGGGTGGCAGTGGCCAGCCAGTCACCATCAACACAGCACATCCGATCCTCAGCACTCAGGGTCGTTTCTCTCCATCAATCGTTGGTCAATCCATTGGTGGCGGAGGTGGAATGGGAGGGAATAGCAGTGCAGTTTCACAGACCAATGCAGACCGCTCCACGATCTTCCAGGCTCTAATGACGGTTGGTGGAAGTGGTGGAAAGGGTGGAGATGGAGGACCTGTTGAGATCACCATTCAGAAGCCAATCAATGGAGCTGAACTCAATGCAATTCACACAGCCAGTAGCTTTTCAGCAGGGGTTGTTGGTCAGAGTATTGGAGGTGGCGGTGGTTATGCAGGCTCTTCATTTTCCTCCAATCAATCAACAACTCAAGCTGGTAAGTCTATCAATGTCAACTTGACGGGTGGGATTCGTGTTGGCTCATTGAGTTTTCCTGGAATTCCTTCTCTTCTTGCGGGTAATCAAGGGGGTGACGGTGGATCTGGTGGAAGTGTCACTATGAATGGTCAAGGCTTGATCGTCACAGAAGGTTATGGATCTCAAGGTCTTTTGATTCAATCTATTGGCGGTAGTGGTGGTTTCGGAGGTAGTGTTACATCCAATTCTGAAATTACGGGCAGTGACGTTGCTACAGACATCAGCATTGAGAATATATATCAGATCTACCAAGACATCAGTAATGGTGATTATGAGGATGCGGTGGACTTAATTCTTGAGGGTATTCGTAATAATGGTTTTGTCAGTATGAGTCTTGGTGGTAATGGTGGAGATGGCGGATCGGGTGGTCCTGTTGTAATTAATTCTCTTCCTAATGCCAGCTTTTCGATTGCTACTAATGCCAACCATGCCCATGGGATTTTGGCTCAATCTATTGGTGGTGGTGGAGGAAATGGTGGCGTTTCGATTTCCAATGCTGATGTCAGCTCAGCATCGACCTTTTTCCTGGGTGCGGATGTTGCCAGTGGAGGTGATGGTGGGAATGGCGGCAATGGTGCCAAAGCGAGCATCGGTACGAATCGAAACCCTCTCCAAGGTCAAATCACCACTAACGGTATCGGTTCTCCTGCTGTTTTGGTTCAGTCGATCGGTGGAGCTGGAGGATCTGGAGCAGCGGCGTTGAGCAATGCCCAAGGTTTTGTTGGTGCTTCTATGGCCCTCGGTGGTCGCAGCAGCAGAGGCGGTAACGGCGGGGCGGTTGATACTTATCTCGACGTGGCGATTACAACACGTGGCATTCAATCACCTGGCCTGATTTCACAGAGCATTGGAGGCGGTGGTGGTCTCGGTGGACAGGCGACAACTCTCAAAGCACTCAACAGTAGTGATCAGGTCTCAGGTGCCTACATCCTGAATCTGGGTCTCTCCGATCGCGGCAAGCAAAGTGGCGGTACATCCGGAGACCTCGGTGGACGTTTGCAAGGGCAGATTCAAACCGGAGGAGTCAGCAGTGATGCTGTTCTGCTTCAGACGATTTCTGGAGGTGGTGGATCAACAGCTGTCAGTGTGATCAACCATCGTTCAGTGCGTTCCAGCAGGGTTGATCAATTGCCTCTTACCAGTGTTCTTGGTACTAGGCCCGGCACTGGCCTAGGTGCATCCCAGCCAGGAACGATTGAACTCAACATTGGTAGAGACCTTGCCCTTTCCACAACAGGTGCAAATTCTCAAGGTTTAGTCGCACAGGTGATCAGCGGTGGAGGTGGCTCGAGCAGTTTGATCAGCGAGCAATTAGTCAATGCAGCCACAATTGATCTTCAGCTCGGTTCTTTGAATCGATCTGGTGTGTTGTCGCAGAATAGAGCAAACTCCAAGCCTGTTGAGATCGCCGGTGCTGACTCCAAAAGCTCGCTTCATATTTCCACAGAAGGTTCCCTTTCTGCAGGGGTGCGTCTCCAAAGTATTGGCGGAGGGGGAGGTCATGCGTCTACACAATTTCGCTCTGGAAACAGTGGTAAGCATGACATTACTCTTAACTTGGGCACTCGTGGAGGTGATGGGGGTGATGGAGGCAAAATCACTTACAAAAATCTGAGTGGTTCGATTCAAACTCTTGGTGTTATTTCACCGGGTTTAATCGCACAATCCATCGGTGCTGGTGGTGGCAGCTCTTCAGTTTTGATTACTGGTAACGACGACAGCAAAACTCAACTCTCGATCGTGATGGGACTCCGGGCCGGTGAAGGTGGTGATGGCTCTAGCGTTGAATTGGAACCCAATCAATCGATCCTGACTTTCGGACAAGGGTCAAGCGCTGTTGTTGCACAGAGCATCGGTGGTGGCGGTGGTTTGGCTGATGTCTCCACCAAGAGTTCTCATGCCACTGCTCCACTGAGTGGCTCACTGTTCCTCGGATCCCGAGGAGGTGAAGGCGGTCATGGTGGCTCCGTCACTGTGAGCAATCGTGGCGTGATTCAAACCAAAGGAAATCAGGCTCAGGGTCTTCTGCTGCAAAGCATCGGTGGTGGTGGTGGAGTTATGACTTTGCATGACACCCGAACAATGAATAAGTCCAGCTCTCCCGTCTCTTTTCTTTTAGGAGCTTCACTTGGCAGTGGTGGTGATGGGGGCGCTGTCAGTGTCAACAACAGTGGTCGAATTTCCACCAGCGGACATAACAGTCGAGCCATCTTTGCAAGCTCGGTCGGAGGAGGAGGTGGCACCGTCAACGCCTCTTCGGGCCTGACGGTCAATTTTGGTTCGTCGGGAGGAGATGGAGGTGATGGTGGAGACGTTTCTCTGTCCAACTCCGCCGTCAGTCAATTGACAACGACCGGAGATCAATCGGCTGCACTGGTCGGCTTGTCGGTTGGTGGTGGTGGTGGAAGCGCTGGGCTGACAGTTTCTGATGTGCGGCTCGGAAGTACTGGGGGAAATGGTGGTAACGCCGGCAACGTGACCATTCGCAATAGCGGCCCGATCCTGACGACGGGTAAGGCCTCTGCGGGTCTTCGAGCGATCAGTATTGGAGGTGGTGGTGGGTTGCTGACCGACAGTCTCAATGCTGGTGGCCTTGTTCTCGGTTCACGGGCTGGGGCCCGTGGTGATGCTGGTTTTGTCACTGTTGTCAATTCGGGTGCGATTCTCACAAAGGGAGATCGTGCCAATGCAATCAGCAGCAGTGTGATTGCCGGAGGTGGTGGATATGCACTCAGCGGATTCGGTGATGTCAGCTTGGGAGGAGTGCTTGGTTCAGGCTCACCTCTTGGTTCATTGATGACCAACACCGGGGTAATTGAGACTCGGGGAAAGCAATCTGCAGGCGTTGTCCAGCAGGTCATCGGAGGAGGAGGTGGTTTTGTCCTGGAAGCTGACGGTGCTGTCCGACTCGGTAGTCAAGACGCCAGTGCTGATCAATCCAGCGGAGACCTCACCTACAACAGTTTTGGTTCTGTGAGTACCTATGGAGATTTCTCCACCGGCATCCTTTTGCAAACGATCGGAGGTGGTGGTGGGGCTGTGATTAAGTCAGAGGGGAATGCTTCTCTGGGCCTTGGTACTGCTCGTTCCTCGGTGAAGGCCATATCAGGATCGATCACTCTGAAGTCGTCGGGTGACACCGTTGTGACGAGGGGGATGAACAGTCCGGCATTGGTGCTTCAAAGCATTGGTGGAGGTGGTGGCTTGATCACTAATGCTTCTCAGGCGCAGTTGGGAAGCACTAATGCTTCAGGATTACTCTCATCAGGAGTGATCTCGGCGACTATGTCGACTGAGATTTCCACTCTAGGATCTCAATCCGCTGGGGTGATTGCACAGAGTCTTGGTGGCGGTGGTGGCTGGACCAACTTTGTCAGCGGTGATCTTGGTTTAGGAGCCACACAATCGAGAGGCTCGCTCAGTGGTAACGGCGTCACGGTCAATAGCAGCGGTGCCATTACAACCATTGGAGCTGGATCAGCGGGAGTGATTGTGCAGAGCATCGGAGGAGGAGGAGGTGCGAGCACGCTTGTGAGAAGTGAAGGAGCTGGTCTTCTGGAGAGTCTGCGTCTGGGAGCGATCAGTAGTAGCGATAGCAGTACAGGCGGGAGCCTGAGTCTCAGTAATACGGGTCGAGTGACGACGTCTGGTGATGCATCACCAGGATTGGTGGCTCAGAGCATTGGTGGTGGTGGTGGTGCTATTCAGGCACTCGGTCGTGTCAGCACCCGTCGGCTGCGACTTGGATCGAAGACAGCCACGAATGCCTCAGCTGGGTCGCTGATGCTGTCGCCGATACAAGGTGTGATTGCAACGAGCGGTGCCCGTTCGGCGGCAGCGGTGATCCAGTCGGTAGGTGGTGGTGGTGGCTGGGCGCTGGTCGACAGCGATACTGCAAGCACTCTCGGTTCGACTGACCTGAAGAACGGCAGTGGTGGCGCCATCAGTTTGGTGCTGAGAGGAGCGTTGCAGACGACCGGAACAATCAGTCCAGGCCTGGTGATTCAGAGTGTGGGAGGAGGAGGTGGTTTTGCCGGTAATACCTCGACTGATGGTGTTTTGGGTAGCAGTGGCGGCAGCGGAGATCTCGGCATCAGCGGTAGTAGCGGATTGATATATCCGGTGGCCTGTCCGTTCGGCTCCTGTGTCGAAGCGCCTGTGAAGCAAGCCGTGTTGGTTGATATTCAGGGCAGTGTGAGCACGGCCGGCATCACGTCACCGGTGATGCTGGTGCAGGCGATAGGTGGTGGCGGTGGTCGCCTGGCGACGATTGGCGGTGACGCCACGCTGGGGATGGCGAGCTCCAGTGGTAATGCTGATGGCGGTTCGATTCGTGTGATCAGCAACGCTGGTGCCAGCCTGAGTTCCAGTGGTGTTTATTCCCCGGCACTGATGGTGCAGAGCATCGGAGGTGGTGGCGGCAGTGTGAACAATGTGGGTGGTGATCTGCAGCTCGGCGGTAGTGGCGTCACCGAAAGTCGTGGAGGCAGCGTCACGCTCAATGGTCCTTTCCAAGCGGTGACCACGGATCAAGAGAGTCCTGGTGTTGTGTTGCAGAGCATTGGTGGAGGCGGTGGTTATGCCTCTGAAGTGGATGGGAGTCGTATTGATTTCGGCACTACCAGTACGGGCAAGACCTCAGCAGGTGCTGTGGAGGCGATCAGTGCTAATTGGCAGATCAGCACCAAGGGCCGGAACAGTCCTGGTCTTGCTTTGCAAAGTGTTGGTGGCGGCGGAGGTGTGGCCTATGCCGATCGTGCATCGGTGCGAATGGGATCGAAGGCGATTGGCAATACGTCGTCCGGTGCTGTGAGTTTGGTGTCGAAATTCAATTCGACGATTCAGACCAGGGGTATTTCATCGCCTGCTGTGATCGCTCAGAGCATCGGTGGTGGTGGTGGTTATGCCGGCGGCGACGGTGATGGTATTGCACCTGTGGTGCGTCTCGGCAGTGTGTTCCGGCAGCTTGGTAGCAGTGCTGCTGTTGATATCAATCTCAGTCGAGGCACACGTCTGGTAGCGAGAGCAGATAACGCACAGGGTTTGATTGCTCAGAGCATCGGTGGTGGTGGTGGTTTTACGTCACAGAGTGCCTTGTCCATGCGCCTTGGCATGGAGGGAGGCTTGGGCAATGCCGGTGATGTCAGCGTTGAGAATCAGGGAACGATTGTGACGTTGGGCGATCGTGCTGCGGGTGTGATTGCACAGAGCATCGGTGCCGGCGGCGGAACAGCAGCTAGTGCTCATGGCTCTCTGTTTTTAGGCGCCGATAACGCTCAAGGTGATGCAGGTGATGTGACCATCCAAAACACCAACGCCAGCATCCAGACAGCAGGCACCTACAGCATCGGTGTCGTAGCACAGAGCGTTGGCGGCGGTGGCGGTCGGGTGGGCAAGGCAAGTGGATCCATCACCCTCGGTACCAATGGTGGTGGTGGTGATGGTGGCAGCGTGACCATCAACAATGCCGGTGGATTGATCAGTACCGGCGGAGCGTATGCACCTGCCTATGTGATGCAGTCCATTGGCGGTGGTGGCGGCGTGATCAATCTCACTCAGGGTTCTGTTCCCCTTGGCAGCACCAGCAGTCGTGGACAACAACTTGGTGGAGTTGTTGATGTCATCAATGGCACAACCCTCCAGACCATTGGAGCTGGATCAGCGGGAGTGATTGTGCAGAGCATCGGAGGAGGAGGAGGTGCGAGCACGCTTGTGAGAAGTGAAGGAGCTGGTCTTCTGGAGAGTCTGCGTCTGGGAGCGATCAGTAGTAGCGATAGCAGTACAGGCGGGAGCCTGAGTCTCAGTAATACGGGTCGAGTGACGACGTCTGGTGATGCATCACCAGGATTGGTGGCTCAGAGCATTGGTGGTGGTGGTGGTGCTATTCAGGCACTCGGTCGTGTCAGCACCCGTCGGCTGCGACTTGGATCGAAGACAGCCACGAATGCCTCAGCTGGGTCGCTGATGCTGTCGCCGATACAAGGTGTGATTGCAACGAGCGGTGCCCGTTCGGCGGCAGCGGTGATCCAGTCGGTAGGTGGTGGTGGTGGCTGGGCGCTGGTCGACAGCGATACTGCAAGCACTCTCGGTTCGACTGACCTGAAGAACGGCAGTGGTGGCGCCATCAGTTTGGTGCTGAGAGGAGCGTTGCAGACGACCGGAACAATCAGTCCAGGCCTGGTGATTCAGAGTGTGGGAGGAGGAGGTGGTTTTGCCGGTAATACCTCGACTGATGGTGTTTTGGGTAGCAGTGGCGGCAGCGGAGATCTCGGCATCAGCGGTAGTAGCGGATTGATATATCCGGTGGCCTGTCCGTTCGGCTCCTGTGTCGAAGCGCCTGTGAAGCAAGCCGTGTTGGTTGATATTCAGGGCAGTGTGAGCACGGCCGGCATCACGTCACCGGTGATGCTGGTGCAGGCGATAGGTGGTGGCGGTGGTCGCCTGGCGACGATTGGCGGTGACGCCACGCTGGGGATGGCGAGCTCCAGTGGTAATGCTGATGGCGGTTCGATTCGTGTGATCAGCAACGCTGGTGCCAGCCTGAGTTCCAGTGGTGTTTATTCCCCGGCACTGATGGTGCAGAGCATCGGAGGTGGTGGCGGCAGTGTGAACAATGTGGGTGGTGATCTGCAGCTCGGCGGTAGTGGCGTCACCGAAAGTCGTGGAGGCAGCGTCACGCTCAATGGTCCTTTCCAAGCGGTGACCACGGATCAAGAGAGTCCTGGTGTTGTGTTGCAGAGCATTGGTGGAGGCGGTGGTTATGCCTCTGAAGTGGATGGGAGTCGTATTGATTTCGGCACTACCAGTACGGGCAAGACCTCAGCAGGTGCTGTGGAGGCGATCAGTGCTAATTGGCAGATCAGCACCAAGGGCCGGAACAGTCCTGGTCTTGCTTTGCAAAGTGTTGGTGGCGGCGGAGGTGTGGCCTATGCCGATCGTGCATCGGTGCGAATGGGATCGAAGGCGATTGGCAATACGTCGTCCGGTGCTGTGAGTTTGGTGTCGAAATTCAATTCGACGATTCAGACCAGGGGTATTTCATCGCCTGCTGTGATCGCTCAGAGCATCGGTGGTGGTGGTGGTTATGCCGGCGGCGACGGTGATGGTATTGCACCTGTGGTGCGTCTCGGCAGTGTGTTCCGGCAGCTTGGTAGCAGTGCTGCTGTTGATATCAATCTCAGTCGAGGCACACGTCTGGTAGCGAGAGCAGATAACGCACAGGGTTTGATTGCTCAGAGCATCGGTGGTGGTGGTGGTTTTACGTCACAGAGTGCCTTGTCCATGCGCCTTGGCATGGAGGGAGGCTTGGGCAATGCCGGTGATGTCAGCGTTGAGAATCAGGGAACGATTGTGACGTTGGGCGATCGTGCTGCGGGTGTGATTGCACAGAGCATCGGTGCCGGCGGCGGAACAGCAGCTAGTGCTCATGGCTCTCTGTTTTTAGGCGCCGATAACGCTCAAGGTGATGCAGGTGATGTGACCATCCAAAACACCAACGCCAGCATCCAGACAGCAGGCACCTACAGCATCGGTGTCGTAGCACAGAGCGTTGGCGGCGGTGGCGGTCGGGTGGGCAAGGCAAGTGGATCCATCACCCTCGGTACCAATGGTGGTGGTGGTGATGGTGGCAGCGTGACCATCAACAATGCCGGTGGATTGATCAGTACCGGCGGAGCGTATGCACCTGCCTATGTGATGCAGTCCATTGGCGGTGGTGGTGGTTTGGTTGGTCTTGGCGACAGCAATGGCACTGGAACTGTTGTGCTGGGGGGTGGAGTGAGGGGCACCCACGGCTCTGGAGGCACTCTCACCCTCATCAACGCAGCAGGGAGCTTGCAGACGAATGGGCGGTTTTCCCCTGGTGTGATTCACCAGTCGGTGGGTGGTGGTGGCGGTTGGATCGGCAGTGTTGCCAGCGGGACTGTGCAACTGGGTGGCCTCAACACCGATGACGTCACCGGTGCCGATTTGATATTGACGCTGCCATTCGAAGTCATGACTGTGGGGGATAACAGCCCTGGAGTTGTACTGCAGAGCATCGGTGGTGGTGGTGGCGTCGTTGCGGATGTCGGTGGCAATGTCTCCATCGGTGGGCAGCAGAATGAAAGTGTTGATGCGAGTGGAGGACTCCTCAACTACAACCAGTTGGGCCGAAGTGTGACCACCCTTGGAGACGACAGTCCTGGAGTGGTGCTGCAGAGCATCGGCGGCGGTGGTGGTCTACTGGCATCTGTGGATGGAAGCATGGCCGTTGGGAGTGATTCGACAAGCCTCACTGATGTAAGTGCTGGGGCGATCACTGCGACCAGTGCTGCACCGATTACGACGACAGGCATCAGTTCGCCTGGTTTCACCATTCAGTCATTCGGTGGTAGTGGTGCTCTTGTTGGCAGTGCACCCACCACAGTTTCCGTCAGTGGTGATGGAAGGGGTGACAGCCGTTCGGGTTCGATCGACTTCACCAATACAGGCAAGATCCTGACGAGCAGTGCTAATTCGAGCGGTGTTGTGCTGCAGTCGATTGGTGGAGGTGGCATCTTCACCACCAGCTCAGGGGGCGCTGCCGTGAGGTTGGGAAGCTCGGTGGTTGGCCTCAATTCCAGTGGAGCCATTCAGTTCCTCAGTCGTGGAAGTATCCGCACCCTTGGAGAGAACTCCTCAGCGATCGTGGCGCAGAGCATCGGTGGCGGTGGTGGTGCCGTGTTTGCTCAATCTGATGCTGAGGCCTCTGTGGTGAGTCTTGGAGGTACGACTGCCACCAGTAGTCAGGCTGCTGCTGTGACCATCACGGTTGAAGATGCGTTGAGTACCGCCGGTGCTGCTTCTCCTGGTGTGATCGCGCAGAGTATTGGTGGTGGAGGTGGTTATGCCCCGCTTTCCAGTCGTAATGCTCGTGCAGGTGCCAGCAACAGTAGTGAGCTTGATGGTGCTTCGGTCTCGGTTCTTCTGCGAGCCAATGTCACCACGCAAGGTTCCAGTAGTGAGGGATTAATTGCACAGAGCATCGGTGGCGGCGGCGGTGTAGTGGGTGAGACCCGCAAAAGCCTTGATCTTGGAGCTGAAGGCTCTGGTATTGGCGATGCATCAGCAGTGGAAGTCCGTAGCACGCAGACAATCACAACAACTGGTGACCAGTCGATCGGCATCGTTGCGCAGTCTGTTGGGGCCGGCGGTGGTCATGCTGGCGGTGCAAGTGGGAGTGCAAGCCTTGGAGCCAATGGAGCTGCCGGTGATGCAGCGTCTGTTGCACTGCATCTCACCAGCTTGAAGCCCGGTGGAGATGGTTCAATCATCACAACCGGTGACCAGTCGCCTGCTTTTGTTGTGCAGTCGGTTGGTGGCGGCGGTGGTCTTGTGTTTCCGGATACCAGTGCGGGCACAGGTGATTTGCTGCTTGGTGGCGGGTCTTTAGGGACTCAAGGCAAAGGCTCCTCAGTCAGCTTCACTGCCGGTCGTCGCAGCCGAGTGGTCACAACCGGTGATGGTTCCAGTGGCTTGAGCTACCACTCAATCGGTGGTGGAGGTGGTTACGCCGGTAATACCCTCGCCAATGCAAAGTTGGGAGGTTTGTATCGCGGAGAGACATTCGCCGCTGATCTCAATCTCACCAGTCAGGTCATCACGTCAACTTCGGGTGCTAACTCCAGCGCCATGTTGGTTCAGGCGATTGGTGGAGGCGGTGGTCGAGTTGGCAATGTCGGCGGCAATGCCAGTCTTGGCGGAACGGCAGCATTGCTCGGTACTGCCAAGGCACATGGGGGGGGTATTGATCTCACCATTGACACCGCGCTTGTCACCACTGGAAACGACAGCACCACACTGCGCTCTCAGAGCATTGGTGGCGGCGGCGGAGTGGCGGGATCAGTGGGAGGAAATGCCGTGCTTGGAGGCTTGGGCACTGGTGATCGTTCAGCAAGAAACACCTCACTCGCAATCCAAGACACTGTGAGCTCTGCAGGAGCTCAAGCCACAACTGTGCAGGTTCAGAGCATCGGTGGTGGTGGTGGTTCAGTGAACAGTGTGAGTGGCGACATCACCTTTGGACGCAGTGGGCCTTTGCCCAACACTGGCGATACATCCTCTGGTGATCTCTCACTTACGCTTGAGCAGGGTTCGGGTTTGTTCAGCAAGGGTGCAACCAGCCCAGCAATGATTGCGCAGACGATTGGTGGTGGTGGAGGTTTCGCTGCTTCTACGAGTGGAACAGTGCAGCTCGGTGCAGGTGGTTCTGGAACAACGAATACCGATGCATCAGCAGGAGCGATTACCTGGACGAATGCCGCCCGTGGAACGCAAACCGTTGTCACGGACGATGAAATCATCACTTCAACGATTTCTGGTATTGCCACGAGTGGTGACTTTTCGCCTGCGGTGGTGCTGCAATCGATCGGTGGCGGCGGCGGTTATACGACCGGAGGCACGAGTGTCAGCTTCTCTGCTGCTGGTCATGCAGGCAGTTCAACGGCTGCGGGTGCGATCACGGCAACCAACAGTGGTGTGATCACGACCAGCGGTGACAACAGCATTGGATTGATGCTGCAAACGATTGGCGGTGGCGGTGGTGTTGGTGTTTCATCCACGGGTGCTGTGAGCCTTGCGAACAGCAACGCCAACTCCCGCTCTGGTGACATTAATCTCACTAACACCGGCACGATCTCCACGAGCGGTGTTGGATCGCATGCGGTTGTGGCGCAGACGATTGCCGGTGGTGGCGGTTTTGTCTTTGGTGGGGTTGAGAAGGCGAATTCCGTGTCTTTGCTGGGTAATCCCACCGGCAGATCCGGTGATATCAACGTCACGAATAGAGGAACAATTCGAGCAACTGGCGCAAATGCTGTTGCGCTGCTGTTCCAGAACGCAACTGGTGGTGCGTATCTCTATCAGAATCCTGATGGATCGGTGAGCAACATCACTGAGGGTGCGACGGATGGAGATGCCCCTGCTGGAGAAGTTGTCATTAACAACACCGGCTTGATCATTGCCTCCGGCCAAGGCGGAGTCGGAATCACCAAGAGTACGAGTGATATCAGCGGCAACCTGCGCATTGATAATGCAGCAGGAGCTGTGATTCAAGGCGGTGACGGTGGGTCTGCTATCAACCTTTCCACTACAGAGGTTGAGAAAATCAACAATCGAGGTTGGATCATTGGCGGTGATCAAGGAACTGGTAATGCCATAACTGGCAAAGGTGGTCCAGATGAGATCAAGAATTGGGGTTTGATTGCTGGTGACATCATTCTTCCAGGCCTGACCAAAGATATTTACAATGCCCCGGATGCGCGACTTGAAGCGCAATTGGTTGAAGCCAACAGGTCTGTGACTCTCCTCCAACGAGGAATAGTGAATCCAAATGGTCCCTACCGTATTGGGGATTTGAAGGTAAAAGCCAACTACACCACGACGAAGACGTCTTTGTATGAGGCGGACTTGGTGTTGCGTTCAGGTAAGACGGACAACCTGACGACGCTGTACAAAGCGAATTTGAGCGGAACAGTTGAACTGCTTGCGAACCAGGTGGGTCAAGCGAAGCCTGGTGATTTTGTCAGTGAGGGGATTGTTGATGCCAAGGGAGGGATCACGATCGGTGATCTCAAGTTGATCGCTCCCAAGTCAGCTGTGGCGTCGTTTGACTTCGAGCTGACGGAACAGAACACCGACCTGGCGTTCCACTACAGCGTGGATTACGCCCCGAGCGGTCTGGACCCGAATTCCAAGGCGGTTGGAGAGGCGGTCAACACGATTCAGGCAGCGGGCAGTACGGATGACTTCAACTCCACGGCTGCGCTGATCTTTGCGCAGGAGACAACCGGTGATCTGAACAAGCTGTACCGCCAGCTGTCGGGTTCCACAGCGACGGCATTCCCGCAGGTATCGCTGTCGACGGGTCAGGCCTTCCAGCAGGAGGTCAATGAATCGCTGAATTCAGCGGTTCTCTCCCAGCTGCAACGCTGCATTCTGCAGGTGCAGAGCCTCAAGCAGGGTGAGAGCTATAGCGGTGATCCAGCTGATTGCGGCAAGTGGCGCACCTGGGTGAATGCCGGTGGCAGTGATGCCAACACCCCCGGTAGCGGTAGCTCCAATCAGGTGGGTTACAGCACCAATGGGTTCAACACATCGGTTGGTGCTGATGCCTTGGTTGGAGACAACACGCTGGTGGGCATTGCCGGCCGGTTTGACAACCTGTGGACGACGACGACAGAGCCGACCAACTTCGGCAAGACAGAAGGCTGGAGCGGCATTGTCTATGCCAAGCAGCGCCTGGGTTCGCAGACCTGGCTGACGGGCTCAGTGGGTGGCGGCGGCTTTGTGACCGACACGACCCGGCAGGTGAATATTGCGGGTTACTCCTCCACCGAGGAGGGTTCGAGCAACAGCAGCGCGATCGGCGGCAGCCTGCGGTTGAGCCACCAGATCAGCACGGGAGAGCAGGGCAGCCTGACCCCGAGCCTGGGTCTGAGCTGGCTGCAGCTGAACCAAGGTCAGTACTCAGAGTCGACGACGACGAACAACCGTGCGTATGTACAGCCCGGAAATCCGCTGGTGAAAACAGCTGATCCAGGTAAGGCCAGCTACTCGCTCACTTATGACTCAGCGACGTACAACTCCATTCCACTGGAGATCGGCCTGGCTTATAAGCAGCCGTTCAAGGCTGGCTCAATGACGGTGGTTCCACGGATCAGTGTGGGCTATGCATTGGATCTGGGCGATACGCAGCGATCACTGACGGCACGATTCAATTCAGCACCGAAGGGATCGTTCACGGTGGATGGAACTCCGGCGCCGGCGTCATGGTTCAACCTGGGTCTTGGAGTGGATGTGTCGATCAATGATCGATTGACGGTGTATCTGAATGGTCTGGGGCAGCTGTCACCGGGTAGCACGCAGTCGGTGAATTACGGGGGCGGATTCAGGTGGAGCTTCTGATGGGTTGGATGAATGCATAATCGTTTATCCAGATTAAAAACTTTGAGTGCGTAGTTGTATTTACCTTTGCGTCTATTGAAGGAACAGTCATCCATTCAGTTTTTTGTAGAACTTCCTTTTGGACTTCTCTTCGAAGCTCTACTAGTTTTAGTCGTGGGTTTCGCTGGTGATGAACTCCTATTAGTGCGTTTGGGCTTATCAGATCTATTGCCCTTGGTTGTGTCTGAACTTTTGCGTTTTGGTTGAAGGTTTTTTGTTTCATGAGATGGATCTATGGCAGGTATTTCTGACCTGGTGGATGATGTGAGAGGAGCAGTTATTGGGTTGCCAACATTTGCTGATGTAGGCGATTGGAGTTGAGTACTGAGGTGGTGAAGTAATTCGCCTTGGGAGGCTTCAGAAAATTCGTAATTGCCAACATGACTGAGTGCAAAGCGCTTAGAGATAAAGATCTGTCCGCCCAGTTTTCGCCAGCGATTGCAGAATAGCCAATCTTCACTCATGAAAACCTTTTCGCCAAATAAGCCGCATTCGAAATAGGCGTAGAGATGTTGGTTGATGGAAGGATCAAGACCGCAATCGTCGAGATATTTAAGTTCGGGCATGGCATCTGCCATGCGACTGAAGACATCCCGTTTGAACATCAGGAATCCTGTACCAATTCTTTCGACCTCAGCTTTGTTGTCATCTGACTCACCATCGGCTAGTGGATTGATGACGTAATCGATCGGGAGGCTCTTCTTTGGATATCCGCCACCAATCACATCCACATCTTCCTGCAACAGCATCAGAATGAATTCCGGCTCGAAACCAATATCGGCATCTAGAAACATCATGTGAGTGGCACGCGGATTGTGCATGGCTCTGGCCACAAGTGCGTTCCTTCCTCGGGGGATGAGACTTTCGTTCACGAGCGTGTCAAGGCTCCACTCCAGACCCCACTCAGGTGCCTTGGCGATGAAGCGCACAAAACTCGTGAAGGTTGCTTCCGAGATCTGCCCTCCGAAGCAAGGAATCAGGAAATGGATATGCATGTTGCTTTCACAGGAGTGGAAAGATCCTATGGGGATTTTTTCAAAAGGATGAGATGATCTTGTTTAACGCGTTTGCCTGTAACAGTATGGCCCTGCAAGATTTGGAGTCTTTTCTTGCCAAGGTTGAACAAAATCCAGCTTTGCAAGAGCAGCTCAGCCAATTAGATCTCAAGGGTGTGCTTCAGCTTGCTGTTCAAGAGGGATTTCCCTTGCGAGCGGCCGACCTGCTGCGGGCTCAGGCTCAGCAGATCTTGGCGATGAGCGATGACGAGCTTGATGTGTTGGTCGAGGGTGGTCTTGATGATTTGTTTGATATGCAGGATTTCCAGTCTTATCTTGATCGTAGTTAAAATGCCCGCAAATTTTCAACATCAATTGAAAATCCGATCCCTGCCGAATTTCTGAAAATCAGCCATTTTGTATCTATCTTGTGCTTTTGACCATTACTTTGGCGCAGGCACGATGGTCAATCAGCTTGCCTTGTCTCACTACAATGCTTTGATGGCTGAGCCCGCCATGAATCGCTATTTTTTGTTTCCCGTAATCAATCGATGGCTGATAGATTGATAACTTTGCTATTGCATTTAGTCGAGATTTGGGAAGCAGATTTGAATGTGCTGGCCATGCTGGCCATTGGCATGAATCGCCCTCAAGATCACCTGAATTATCAAGTGCTTTGTGCTCTGGTTTTTTGATTGGGTAAATATTTAGACAATAGTACTGATCTGCATTAAAGCGACTATCCATGCTGATTGTGATAGGAAATCCTTCTAGGCAATCCTGTAAGTCAGTTGGAGTATTGATTTTTTCGTGTAGTAATTTGGTTTGCTTTGCCTTAAAGACAATATTCCACCAACTTGATGCGTGTGAAAGGTGCAGTCCAACTTGCTCAGTCTCTTTTAATGCTAATTTTTCAATAGCCAGCCACCATTCATGAGTTGGGAGTGGGAGACGCTCTTGGATTGCCGAATTCAGCTGTGAATGCAGCTTGCCTAATTCTCTACGAATGGTTTTTGTGGCTACTGGACTCGCTGTCTGACGAAATAGCTCAAAAGGTTGTCCGCCGTGCTCGCGTGGTGCTTCATGCATTGCTAGCCACGTTTCTGGGTAAAATAGATCTTGTAAATGCAGGAATGGTTCTATATCTTTAATTTTCAGGCCTGATGCAAAGGTTCCTTCCTTGTGAAGCAGTGGCTTCAGTAGGTTCTCCCAGCGCCGACGACGACTACTCAGAAGTGAAATAGCGAACTCCGGTCGACGACGCAATCCAGCGCTTGATAATTCAAGCGCTAATGCTGGAACCTCAATGGGCTTCAGTTGCTGTAGAAAGCGGCGTTGAAAGATTGATGGAGAAAAAGCGCCAATCAGCTTCTCAAAATGCGTCCCATCAGTCCAAAATGAGTTCCAGCCTGGATGCATTGCTGAGCTCCGTTAAGCAGCATGATCGCTGTTGTTGCGGTTGACTGTCATGTCTTTTGCGACGAGGTCGCAGTCTGAGATGTTTTCTCCGTTGACCGTGTATTCCATGTAACTCCTGCCGTGGCAAGCGACTTGGCAGTTATGTTCTCTGTCAGATCCCTGGTTTCTTGCGCTCTGAATTAGGTAATGGGGTGTGTCTGTGATGTCGCATCCATCACAATCTCTCGCATGCTGCTGATTGCAACCAGAGATTTCGCATACACTCCTCAAAATTTCCTTTGGAACAATGAGCGATCCCGTTCAGCCCCAAGTTGAAGAAGGCTCATCTGAGACTCAAGAAGCCACCGCGGGTCAGCAAACACTCACCTTTGATGGGCGCGTGTACGCGATGGAGTCTCTGCCTCCTGAAGCCATCAATGTTCTCAATGATTTGATCCGGTCTGAGAATGAGCTCAACGAGCATCGCTTCCGGATGCGCCAGCTGTCTGCTGCTCAACAAAGTCTCACAGCCGCGTTGGGTCAGTTGATTCAATCCTCAGGGATTGAGCCAATGTCTGATGGGGGCGAATTCAAGCCCTGGCTCGGCGATCAGAGTAATTCCGATGAGGTTAAGGACGCCGAAGCAGCCTGAGCTGATCAGCTAATTCTGAGGCAATTCTGCTTATCGTTCCATCCACCCAATCGGGTGGATTTTTTTTGAAAAATTATCTTGAGCTTTCGGTTTTTGCTGTCTCATGTTGAGTCATTATTCTTGAGCTGAGACCCGCTCCCAAGGCGCCGGTTTCTATTTTGTGTTTTGTAGAAAAAATGTTGTCAATACTTGTTGGGGTGACTAAGTTGCTTCAACGCTGTCCATACGTAAAGCACCAGTGAATTCCCGCCAATCCTCTGCGCTTGCTTTGCTCCCTGCTTTCTTGTTGATGGCGGGCAAGACAACCAGTGTGCTTGCGCAGACATATCAATCTCCACCTTCAGCACCGCTGATAAAAAAGAGTGGCGGGCAAGGCAGTGGCGGTTCATTTGGCTTTAATGGCGGGGACGGCGGTACCGGCGGCCAAGGCCCCACGATTAATCAAATTATTGTTGACTCATTCTCACAGCCGGTTGGTGCTTCTTCATTAGGTGGCACGGGTGGAGGTGGTGGATCGGGAATTATTGCTGGAGGCAGTGGTGGCCAAGGTGGTTCTCCCGGCAATGTCACTGTTCAGCTAAGGAATGGAACGATCACGGTTAATACAAGCAGCACTTCAGTCACTGCTCTTCAGTCATCGGCGAAGGCAGGTTATGGAGGGAAAGGAACTGGTGGTGGTTTCGGATCTGGCGGCGGCGGTGGAGTTGGTGGAAATGCCACCAATCAAACTGCCAACGTTGTTATCAGCAGTGGTACTTCGATTAATCTGAGTAATCGTTCAACAAGCGATACTGCTAGAGCTTTTGGTGTCGTATCTCAGAATACGGGTGGTCTTGGGAATACTGGTGGTGGTGCAGGTTGGTTTGGCTCTGGAGGCAATGGGGGCGGCGGCGGGAATTCAGGTTTAGCTCAGGCTTCCAATGCTGGCAGCATTACTGTCAGTAATGCTGGAAATGGCGGTGGTGCAGGCATTTTGGTGCAGTCCGTCGGTGGTCAGGGTGGTAATGCAGGAAGCGGTGCTGTCATTGTTTCCTGGGGCGGAATTTCTGGAGGAACCGGAGGATCAGCGGGAACCGTTTCAGTAACTAATAGCGGATCTATCTCTACCTCTGGTGACAATATGCAGGGCATTAACGCTCAGAGTGTTGGTGGTGGAGGTGGTTCGGCTCCTGGGACTGTTTCATTAGCCAATTTGGGGGTTTCTGACGGTGGCGATGGAGGTAATGGCGGAACGTCTACGGTCAATATGAGTGCAGGCGCTATTAATACCAGCGGACAAAACTCTCAGGGGATTTTGGTCCAATCAATCGGCGGTGGAGGTGGTGCGGTTGGTTCCAGTTTTGTAGCGATTAATTTGGGAGGTGCTGCTGATGCTGGTGGTGGAGGCAACGGCGGAAAAGCCACGATCAATTTCAGTGGTGGGTCGATCACGACTACCGGCTTATTATCATCTGGCGTTCTTGTTCAAAGTATTGGTGGAGGTGGCGGAAGTGCAGGTACTTCCGCTGGGATGATTACCTTTGGCGCTAAAGGAGGAAAAGGAGGTACTGGAGGTGAAGCAACGGCCAATATCAGTGGTGGATCAATCAGTACATCAGGAGACTTTGCCCCAGGTGTCATTGTTCAGAGTATTGGCGGTGGGGGTGGAAATGGTGGTAACTCCGAATCAGCGGGGCCAATTTCGGTCTCTTTAGGTGGCAAAGGTGGTGCAGGTGGCATAGGTGGGAGCGTCGTTGTCAATTCTCCTGCCAGTTCAGAAGCCGCTGTAATTAATACAAAAGGGATTAGTTCACCCGGATTGCTTGTTCAATCTGTTGGTGGTGGTGGTGGTAATGGAGGCAGTAATGCCAACGCTGCAATTGGTAGTCCCATTGTCAGTGTGGGTGTTGGTGTTGGGGCCAGCGGTGGTTCAGGAGCTGTCGGTGGGTCAGTTCGAGTTGGCGAAACGAACAATCCATTCAATGCCAACATCACTACGACCGGTGCATATTCTCCGGGCATGAATGTGATGAGTGTGGGTGGTGGAGGTGGTGCTGGCGGTAGTACCAGAAGCGGTTCAGCTCCTGCAGCTTTTGCAGCAAACGTCACTGTCGGAGGTACTGGTGGTACTGGTGCAAATTCAGGGACTGTCGATCTAATTGCCTCAGGGAATATCCTGACAGAAGGATTCCAGTCCCCGGGAATCAGTGTCGCCAGTATCGGCGGAGGTGGTGGATCTGGCGGTTCATCAATTGGCGGTGCAGCAGGGGTCGTGGCAGTGACGTCTGCAGTTGGTGGAAGTGGTGGAGCTGCTGGGGAAGGCAACCGAGCATCACTCACTTTCTCTGGAACGATTCGTACCAAACAGAAATTCTCTCCAGGTGTCAGTATCACCAGCATTGGTGGCGGCGGAGGTGCTGGAGGGAGCGCTACGGGTATCGCCGGTTCAGTGGGAGCTTCTGCCGGGGTGGGAGTTGGTGGAAATGGAGGTGGTGGCGGTTCAGGAAGGCAAGCAATTGGTGATATTTCAGGCAATATTTTTACCGATGAAGCCTATTCACCAGGAATTTTGATTCAGTCGATCGGCGGTGGTGGTGGTTCTGGCGGTTCATCCATCTCCGGTGCTGCAAGTATTAATCCGGTTGCTGGTGTTGCTGCAGCTGTCGGTGTTGGCGGAAAAGGTGGAACAGCAGGTGATGGAGGCTCAGTCAATCTTGTTTATGGCGCTGGTTCAATTCGAACTGGACGGAAACGGAATGAAGCTGGTTTTGAAAATGCATTGATTGATTATTCACCCGGCATTCTTGCCCAGTCTGTTGGTGGTGGTGGTGGTTCTGGTGGTGGTACAGCCACCGTGAGTGCTGCTGGCGGTGGAACTGCCGCCATTACTGCAAATTTTGGACTTGGAGGTGATGGAGGAGCTGGAGGTAATTCAGGCGCTGTGACAGTGAAAGTCAACCTTCGGGAAGGCGACACGATTGAAACCTTAGGAAGCTTGTCTCAGGGTATTTTTGCGCAATCTCTTGGTGGTGGTGGTGGCCAAGGTGGCTCAACAATCAATGGTCAGCTCGCAGGCGCCGGAACTGCTTCAGTCAACGTTGGCGGAACTGTTGGAGGCAAAGGTGCCAAAGGTGGAAATTCTGGCTCAGTCAATGTGTCAACTGGCGGAGGTTTGATCTATACCAAAGGTCAACAATCGGCCGGAATACTTGCGCAATCGATTGGTGGTGGTGGTGGCTCTGGCGGAGGTTCCACAAGCCTAAGTGGCGGTGTTGCTGGGACTGCCGCCATTAATGCTACGGCTGTTATTGGTGGTTCTGGAGACGTCGGAGGTAATGCTGGCTCTGTCACAGTCAACTCAGCCAGCAGCATTCAAACGGAAGGATTCCTTTCCTATGGCATTTTTGCTCAATCTCTTGGCGGCGGCGGTGGTAGCGGTGGAGGTTCCTTAGGTGCCCAAGTAGCAGGTTCCGGCAGTGTCAGTGTTAATGCTGATGCGACCTTGGCCGGATCAGGTAAGGGCGGAGGAAGCGGACGTGATGTCGTGGTGACATCAACCGGTGATTTCATCAGGACGACTGGAGAAAGCTACGCTTCAGCGATTTATGCCCAATCCAAGGGAGGTGGTGGTGGTACTGGTGGTTCTGTTCTGACTTTGGGGGTTCAGGCCGCAGGCACCGCAAGTGTTGGTGCAGGTGCCTCGATTGGTGGTTCTGGAGGCAAAGGGGGATCAGGTGGCAATGTCACTATCACCAATAGCTCTAATTTGAGTACTAAAGGTATTTATTCTGCAGGTGTCTTTGCCCAATCCGTTGGAGGAGGGGGTGGTAATGGTGGTAATTCCCTGTCG
Organism: Synechococcus sp.; assembly: GCA_047286285.1. Classification (GTDB taxonomy): domain Bacteria; phylum Cyanobacteriota; class Cyanobacteriia; order PCC-6307; family Cyanobiaceae; genus Synechococcus_C. The sequence goes on from JBJBBP010000002.1 coordinate 295,199, forward strand.
GGTAGTTTGTCCGCTTCAGGCACCGCATCTGTTAATGCCAAAGCTCTAATTGGTGGAAAAGCAGGCCCTGGATCAACAGCTGGAAATGTCAAGATCACCAATACTTCTCAAACGATTCGTACTGAAGGTGAGCACTCGGCGGGTATTTACGTTCAGTCCTTGGGCGGTAGTGGTGGCTCGGGCGGTACTGCTGGAACTATCCAACTAGGTGGCAGCGGTACTGCGACTGTCAACTTAGCCGCCACGATTGCAGGTGATGGCGCTGAAGGCGGTAAATCTGGAAACGTCACTATTACCAACACTGCGGCAATTCAAACCGGCTTGGTCACGCTGCCGAAAGATATCAAAAATGTTAAGTGGGATGAATATATTGTTTCAGGTAATTATTCGTATGGCATTTATGCTCAGTCGGTCGCCGGTGGTGGAGGCAATGGTGGCAGTACTCTCAATGCACAAGTTGCTCTTGGACAAACAGCTGGAGTGAATGGTGGTGTAAGCCTTGCCGGTGATGCTGGTGCTGGAAATAGTGCAGGAAACGTCACTGTTACGAATACAGGGACAAGTATTAAAACCCTTGGTGATTTTGCTACTGGCCTTTTCGCTCAGTCGATTGGCGGTGGTGGTGGTGCTGGTGGTTCCACGATTAATGTTCAAGGAGCCGGTGGAAGCAATGCAGCCAGCCTTGGAGTGAATCTGGGTGGTACCGGTGGCTCCGGCGGTTCGGCAGGAAATGTGAATGTTACTAATACAGCCTCCATTGCTACTGGTAGTGACGATCCGCTTCTGAGTGAACTTTACGGAAATAATGCATACGGAATTTATGCTCAATCAGTTGGCGGAGGTGGTGGTTCTGGTGGAGAGGCAATTTCTATTCAAGGTGCTTTTTCAACGTCAGGTGCGGCTGGCAATGGTGGGGTCAGCCTTGGTGGTAATGGCGGTAATGGTGCATCATCTGGTGATGTCACGGTCGATAATTCTGGTCTGATTAAAACCATTGGTAACAATAGCGCTGCCATTTATGCACAGTCTTTAGGCGGAGGTGGTGGTGCAGGAGGGCGTGTCATTACTGCTCAATTGGCGGCTTCTTCGAAAGGAGTGGCTCCCAACCTTGGTGCCGCGATTGGTGGAAAGGGGGGGCAAGGGGCGGCTACATCTGGCGATGTCACGATTACTAATAGTGGAGATATTTATACCGGTATTAAATACGCTAAAGATGGCGAAATTTATGGCAATTTTGCCTATGGAATATTTGCTCAGTCAGTCGGTGGAGGCGGCGGAGCTGGTGGTAGCACGATCAATGGTCAGATTGCAGGTGGTACTTCCACGACTGTCAATGCAGGTGTCAGCATTGGTGGAACGGGGGCTGAAGGTGGTTCTGCAGGTTCAGTTTCCGTTTTTAATTCAGCGAAGACAATCCGAACCTTTGGAGATCATGCAACTGGCATTGTTGCTCAGTCGATCGGTGGTGGCGGTGGATCAGGTGGCAGCACAATTTCGATTGGTGCCGCAGGAACCAAAGGTAAATCACCAAGTATTGAAGGCAAGCTCGATCTTGGTGGCAATGGTGGTAGCGGTAGTACTGGAGGTAATGTCACTGTTGCGTCTAGTAGCGATATCACAACTGGTTTTAAAGATGATCAAGGTAATGTAGTTAGTGGCGATTTTGCTTATGGAATTATTGCCCAATCCGTTGGCGGTGGTGGCGGAACAGGTGGCAGCAGTAATACTTACTCCCTCAGTGTTTCAACAGAAGGAAGTCCTATCCAGCTTGGGGCTGGATGGGCTGGCAATGCTGGGGATGGTGGAAGATCCGGAAATGTTGGTGTCAATGTTTCTGGAAAAATTCAAACTATGGGCAATTTTGCCTATGGCTTTTTTGCTCAGTCGATCGGTGGCGGTGGTGGTGCCGGTGGCAGTGTTCAGGCCTTAAGTGCTACTGCAGCTAAAGATGGTGATTCAACCATTCAAGGTAGTGCCTCAGTTGGTCTGGGAGGAACGGGTGGCAGTGGTGGTGTTTCCGGCAATGTGACTGTCGATTCCGATAACACCGGTAAGTCTCTGAGCGTGCTCACTCTCGGCGAACTTTCCAAGGGATTTGTTGCCCAATCCATTGGAGGAGGTGGTGGATCCGGCGGTACTGCTTCAAGTAATACTTACAATAAAAGTAAGTCAAAATATACTTTTGGTGCAACTGCCACTAAATCCGCTCCAGGTGGCAAAGGTGGAAACTCTGGTTCAGTCACTGTTGGTACGAGTTCTGCAAAACCTTTCGAAATCACAGTTGAAACACAGGGCAACAATGCCGAGGGTTTCCTTGTTCAATCAGTTGGTGGAGGTGGTGGTACAGGTGGTGGCGCTAGTTCCAAGAACCAAGGAGGTTCGGTCAGTGTTGCTTTCACCATGGGCGCAAGAGGTGGTGCGGGTGGTAACTCTGGCAATGTCACCGTTAATACGCTTGCCGATATAGCGACTTTTGGAGCTAATTCAAGAGGATTTATTGCTCAATCGATTGGTGGTGGTGGTGGCACTGGTGGAAGCAGCGTTTCACAAGCTGAATCGAGTTCTTCGGATGCAGATTCAAAAGAATCAAGCTCTACTTTTAGTCTTGGAGCTGCTGGTGGTACAGGTGGCGAAGGTGGTGGTGGTGGAAATGCCGGAAACGTAAGTGTTGCTTATGGAGGCACGATTATCACTCGAAGTGATGCCTCAGATGGTATCTACGTTCAGTCTGTTGGCGGTGGTGGCGGTATCGGTGGATCGACCATAACAACATCTTCCGCTAAGGGTGGAGGGACATTTTCTGGTTCTCTATCCGTTTCTCTTGGTGGTAATGGTGGAGATGGCGGTGACGGTGGCAATGTTGATTTCACAGCATTAGCTCCAATTAACGTCGTTACTCAGGGCCATTCTTCGACTGGAATTACTGTCCAGAGTCTTGGTGGCGGTGGTGGAAACGCCGGTGAGGTGAAGTCGAAAAGTACAACAACTACGAAAGCCAACTCCACTTTTAACTTCGGTGCTTCGGTGTCCTCTGGTGGAAAAGGCGGTGGCGGTGGCCGTGCTGGATCCGTCAATTTTGGATCGGCTCAAAACATTGCTGACCTCAGGATTGCAACAATTGGTGATAACGCTACAGCTTTATTCATTCAGTCACTTGGTGGTGGCGGTGGTATTGGCTCCAACACCAATAACAGTTCCTCAGGTGGCAATCTGAGTGTGTCATTCGGGATGGGTGGTACCGGAGGAGATGGTGGAAGTGGTGGTGCTGTTCAGATGTTTGCTGACGGCACATTCACAACCATCGGAGATTCATCTCATGGTGTCCTGATTCAGTCGATTGGTGGTGGTGGTGGTGCTGGAGGATCTGTTACATCCAATGCATCAAGCGAAGCAAAAAAAGCAAATTCAAAATTTGTTTTTGGTATTACTGCGGGCGAGAGCGGTGATGGCGGAAAAGGTGGATCAGGGGCCTCTGTTAGTGGCTCACTGTCGGGTGATATCAGCACTCAAGGCGAAGCATCGCTGGGATTCAAAGCTCAGTCAGTCGGTGGCGGTGGCGGTGCAGGCGGATCAATCACGGACACCGCCGATGTTTCCGGCAAGGTGAGCGTTGCTGGTACCGCTACCTTCGGCTTTGGTGGGAAAGGTGGTGGCGGTGGCGATGGTGGTGCTGTTGCCTTCGATGTTCCTAAACCTTTGAATGTCTCCACTCAAGGAAGTGGTGCTCATGGATTGTTGTTGCAGTCCGTAGGTGGTGGTGGAGGCGCCGGCGGATCCGTGATCGGGGGCAAAGTCAAGACTTCTGTTTCGAATTCCAAGTTCGACTTTGGAGGTTCTGGATCCGGTGGTGGAGATGGCGGCGGCGGTGGGTCCGCGGGATCGGTGTCTCTGGGTTCAATCAGCAAGATTGCAAAGCTAGCGATTCAAACCAAGGGAGATAACGCGCATGCAATCTTCCTGCAATCGATTGGTGGTGGCGGTGGAGCCGGTGGATCGGTGAACAACGCCATATCTGCGGGCAACCTGAGCGCATCGTTCTCGATGGGAGGAACTGGCGGTAAAGGCGGTGGATCTGGTGATGTCAATTTCTACTCCGACGGAACTTTCATCACGAAGGGCGATGTTTCTTATGGCGTGCTGTTGCAGTCGATTGGTGGCGGTGGCGGCCAGGGCGGTTCGGTGACTTCAAACGTTGCTGCTGGAGCTGGGAACAAAACAGCTGACTCCACGTTCACGCTTGGTGCAGCGATTGGAGAAGGCGCTGAAGGTGGTGGCGGTGGTTCCTCAGGGTCAATCAATGGTTCGATTGCTGGTTCGATTGCGACCAGTGGTGCCGGGTCAATGGGCTTCTTTGCCCAGTCCGTTGGTGGCGGTGGTGGAGCTGGCGGCTCGATCACCAACTCGGCGTCTGCAGAAGGGGAGGCGAAGTTTGCAGCCTCTGTGACGTTGGGTATGGGAGGAAAAGGCGGCAAGGGTGGTAGCGCCGGTTCTGTGAGTTTCCAGGTTCCAGAAAAACTGACGATTACCACTGGAGGTGCTGAGGCGGCGGATCCGTCAACATCGATTGGCAAGATTGGCGCCGGTGGAGCTGGTGCGGGATCGCACGGTTTGCTGTTGCAATCCATCGGTGGCGGCGGTGGTGCTGGTGGCTCTGTTATCGGGGCTAATGCCGCAACGACTACCTCCAATTCGAAGTTCACGATGGGAGGCACTGGATCCGGTGGTGGAGATGGCGGCGGCGGTGGTTTTGCGGGATCGGTGTCTCTGGGTTCAATCAGCAAGATTGCAGAGCTAGCGATTCAAACCAAGGGAGATAACGCGCATGCAATCTTCCTGCAATCGATTGGCGGTGGCGGTGGAGCCGGTGGATCGGTGAACAACGCCTCCTCTGGCGGCAACCTGAATGCATCGTTCTCGATGGGAGGAACTGGCGGTAAAGGCGGTGGATCTGGTGATGTCAATTTCTACTCCGACGGAACTTTCATCACGAAGGGCGATGTTTCTTATGGCGTGCTGTTGCAGTCGATTGGTGGCGGTGGCGGCCAGGGCGGTTCGGTGACTTCAAACGTTGCTGCTGGAGCTGGGAACAAAACAGCTGACTCCACGTTCACGCTTGGTGCAGCGATTGGAGAAGGCGCTGAAGGTGGTGGCGGTGGTTCCTCAGGGTCAATCAATGGTTCGATTGCTGGTTCGATTGCGACCAGTGGTGCCGGGTCAATGGGCTTCTTTGCCCAGTCCGTTGGTGGGGGTGGTGGAGCTGGCGGCTCGATCACCAACTCGGCGTCTGCAGAAGGGGAGGCGAAGTTTGCAGCCTCTGTGACGTTGGGTATGGGAGGAAAAGGCGGCAAGGGTGGTAGCGCCGGTTCTGTGAGTTTCCAGGTTCCAGAAAAACTGACGATTACCACCGGAGGTGCTGAGGCGGCGGATCCGTCAACATCGATCGGCAAGATTGGGGCCGGTGGAGCTGGTGCGGGATCGCACGGTTTGCTGTTGCAATCCATCGGTGGCGGCGGTGGTGCTGGTGGCTCTGTTATCGGGGCTAATGCCGCAACGACTACCTCCAATTCGAAGTTCACGATGGGAGGCACTGGATCCGGTGGTGGAGATGGCGGCGGCGGTGGTTTTGCGGGATCGGTGTCTCTGGGTTCAATCAGCAAGATTGCAGAGCTAGTAATTCAAACCAAGGGAGATAACGCGCATGCAATCTTCCTGCAGTCGATTGGCGGTGGCGGTGGAGCCGGTGGATCGGTGAACAACGCCTCCTCTGGCGGCAACCTGAATGCATCGTTCTCGATGGGAGGAACTGGCGGTAAAGGCGGTGGATCTGGTGATGTCAATTTCTACTCCGACGGAACTTTCATCACGAAGGGCGATGTTTCTTATGGCGTGCTGTTGCAGTCGATTGGTGGCGGTGGCGGCCAGGGCGGTTCGGTGACTTCAAACGTTGCTGCTGGAGCTGGGAACAAAACAGCTGACTCCACGTTCACGCTTGGTGCAGCGATTGGAGAAGGCGCTGAAGGTGGTGGCGGTGGTTCCTCAGGGTCAATCAATGGTTCGATTGCTGGTTCGATTGCGACCAGTGGTGCCGGGTCAATGGGCTTCTTTGCCCAGTCCGTTGGTGGGGGTGGTGGAGCTGGCGGCTCGATCACCAACTCGGCGTCTGCAGAAGGGGAGGCGAAGTTTGCAGCCTCTGTGACGTTGGGTATGGGAGGAAAAGGCGGTAATGGCGGTAATGCCGGTTCTGTGAGTTTCCAGGTTCCAGAAAAACTGACGATTACCACCGGAGGTGCTGAGGCGGCGGATCCGTCAACATCGATCGGCAAGATTGGCGCCGGTGGAGCTGGTGCGGGATCGCACGGTTTGCTGTTGCAATCCATCGGTGGCGGCGGTGGTGCTGGTGGTTCTGTTATCGGGGCTAATGCCGCAACGACTACCTCCAATTCGAAGTTCACGATGGGAGGCTCTGGATCCGGTGGTGGAGATGGCGGCGGCGGTGGTTTTGCAGGATCGGTGTCTCTGGGTTCAATCAGCAAGAGTGCAGAGCTAGCGATTCAAACCAAGGGAGATAACGCGCATGCAATCTTCCTGCAGTCGATTGGCGGTGGCGGTGGAGCCGGTGGATCGGTGAACAACGCCTCCTCTGGCGGCAACCTGAATGCATCGTTCTCGATGGGAGGAACTGGCGGTAAAGGCGGTGAAGCGGGGGTCGTCTCCGCTTATATCGACAATGCTGACAACCTCATCTTCACCTCTGGAGATGCGTCGTATGGCGTTCTCCTTCAATCCATCGGTGGAGGTGGTGGTGCTGGTGGTTCTGTGACCTCCAATGCTTCGGCTTCCGCAAAGAGTGCCGATGCAAGTTTCACGATGGGTGCCACTGTTCCGATTGGTGCTGACGGCGGTGGTGGATCTTGGGGTCAGAAAGTACGAGGCGGTGTTTCTGGATCCATTCAGACTTCTGGGGAAAACGCCATTGGTTTCTTTGCCCAGTCGATCGGTGGTGGCGGTGGTGCTGGTGGTTCCGTTACGGCCACGGCCACTGGCTCTGGTAACGCCAAGATGCAAGCCTCAACGGCCGTAGCGATGGGAGGCGCCGGCGGCACAGGTGGCTCTGGTGGTCTTGTCAATATCTGGGTTCCAAATTCCCTCACTGTTGTGACAGGGAATGCTGTTACCGGTGCTGGTGCTGGTGCACATGCTGTGCTTCTTCAGTCGATTGGCGGTGGTGGCGGTCAGAGCGGATCTGTCCTCAGTGCAAAAACCTCATCTGGAGACTCTCAGACCAGCTTCAAAATGGGTGCCACTGGTGGCTTAACGCTTAATGGTGGCGATGGCGGTAGGGCGTCCTCGGTCACTCTTGGATCTCGAGCTCAGGCTGCTGATTTGACTGTCCAAACCGGTGGCGATGGAGCTCATGCTTTATTCCTGCAATCGGTTGGAGGAGGAGGAGGCTCTGCTGGCTCGGTCAACGCTGGTGCTTCTGGTGGCAATATCGCCGCGTCAATGGCGATGGGTGGCTCTGGTGGACCCGGTGGCAGAGCTGGTGCAGTCAATCTTTTTGCTGATGGAACTCTGAGCTCAAAAGGAGATGGCTCTCATGCAGTGCTATTGCAATCCATCGGTGGAGGTGGTGGCCAAGGTGGTTCGATCACTGCCAATGCTTCTGCATCGGCGTCAGATACTTCGTCCTCCTTCGCTTTTGGAGCTGATGGCACGAAAGCGGGAGATGGTGGTGTTGGTGGTCAGGCCAGCAATGTGAATGCACGCTTGTCTGGAAATATTTCCACAACCGGTACGCAAGCCACTGCTGTTGTTCTTCAATCCATTGGTGGAGGTGGTGGTGCTGGTGGCTCCATTGTTAATACTTCTGAAACCTCCGGTGATGCTTCTTTCTCTGCCTCAGCTACTTTCGCGATGGGCGGTAAGGGTGGTGGCGGCTCCATTGGTGGAGACATTTCCCTTTGGACTCTGGGCAACGAAACCCTGAGCGTTTTCACCACGGGTGAATCATCCACAGGCATTCTTCTCCAATCGATCGGTGGTGGTGGTGGTGTTGGTGGCTCCATTCACAACAAAGCTGCCAATAGCACGACCAAAGCCACGCTCGGTGGAGTTGCAGCTGGCGGTTCCGGGGCTGGTGGTGGCGGAGGGAATAGCGGGAGAGTTTCTCTTACCGCTCCTGATCTGGTTATCAGCACCAAAGGTAATAACTCCATTGCTCTGAAGGCTCAGTCGATTGGCGGCGGCGGTGGTAGTGCAGGAAGCAACGTCAATGATGTTCAAGGTGGCGATATCACTGTCAGCGTTGGTATCGGTGCTTCAGGCGGCGATGGCGGTAACAGTGGCGCCGTTTCTCTGGACATTCAAGACGGCACGATTCTGACCGCAGGTAATAACTCGACTGCTCTTTACGTTCAGTCCGTTGGTGGTGGTGGTGGTAGTTCCAGCAGCTTTGTGGGTGGGACCTCTGCCTCCAAGCTCTCCATTGACGGCACCGTCGGTGGTTCGGGTGGTTCTGGTGGCAACTCTGGCCTTGTTTCAATCACTAATGCTTCTGATATACAAACCACTGGAGATAATGCCATCGCGATTTATGCGCAGTCCGTGGGCGGCGGTGGCGGTGAAAGCTCGATTGCTGCTCCCTCCTCATCCAAGGACAACACCCTGAGTGGATCGCTTCAGATCGGTGCCACTGCTGGTGGAGGTGGATCCGCTGGCATCGTCTCGATTAATAACCGAGGCCTTGTTGTCACCAAAGGGAGTCAGTCCCATGGAGTGTTTTCACAATCTGTAGGTGGCGGTGGCGGTCGCATCTCGATTGCAACCTCAACCGCTTCAGAGGGGACGGATGCCTCCATCAGCTTTGGCGGCAAAGGTGGTGACGGTGGAGATGCAGGCAATGTCTTCGTGACGAATTCCGGCGTGATCGACGTCAGCGGTAATGCTGCTTATGGCATCTATGCCCAGTCTGTTGGAGGTGGGGGTGGTTCCCTATCCAGTACAGCTGCAATGAGTGCTTCCTTAGGCGGTAGTGCCGGAGGAGGCGGTAATTCCGGCACCATCACCATCAACAACACTTCCACTGGCGCCATCGTCACTCGTGGTGAGAACGCGATTGGTGTCTTTGCTTTGGCCATTGGTGGCGGTGGTGGTGATATTGGTAGCAACCGTGATGCGCTAAGCCTCGGTGCATCAGGCGGTAACGGCGGCAGTGCTGGCAATGTCACCCTTACCAATGCAGGCAACATCACGACCTTGGGCACTGGCTCTTATGGCGTTGTTGCGAAATCCATTGGTGGTGGGGGCGGACGTGCAACTGCCAACATCAATAAAGGCACTCTCAGTCTCGGTGGCTCTGGTGGATCGGGTGGCGACTCCGGCACCGTCACCCTGAGAAATACCGGAGATGTCCTCACCTTCGGGACCTCTTCCATCCCCGTTTATCTCCAAAGTGTTGGCGGTGGCGGTGGAGATGTACAAGCAGGCTTTGGTGACGCGACCCTTGGCAGTAAGGGTGCCACCGGTCGCTCAGGGAAAACCCTTCTGATCAACACGGGCACCCTTCAGTCCAACTCTGAATTTTCTCCTGCGATTCTTCATCAGGTCATCGGTGGTGGTGGTGGATCTGCTGACAGCGCTAATGGCACCATCAGCATCGGTTCACAGAACGCTGCAGGAATTCAATCTGCGCAAGCAATGACCCTTCGCAATGAAGGCAGCCTGATCACTCTTGCCCGATACTCGCCTGCAATTTTCGCGCAGTCGATTGGCGGTGGTGGCGGTCGTATCGCTCAGACTTCAGGGGGTTCTGTCACCATCGGCAGCATTGATGCTGCCTCCAGCGCAGATCTTTCTGGTGGAGATATCAGCATCACTTCCACTGGCGTACGGCTGACTACGAAAGGTGATTACAGCCAGGCTCTTTCAGCTCAATCCATTGGCGGTGGTGGTGGTTGGGTTGGTCCAATCGAGAAAAATCTCATCCTCGGAGCTCAAAAAAGTTCTGCTCCCATGGATGGAGGCTCGATCACGGTAAACAACCGTTCTGTCATCACAACTTCTGGTATCACTTCTCCTGCTATCAGTCTTCAGTCCATTGGTGGTGGCGGTGGTTATACAGGCCAAGTGCAAGGTTCAGCTCAGTTCGGCAGCAACAGCACTTCAGGAAGTCAAAATGCAGGCAAGGTTGAACTCACCAACTCGGGTTCTATTCAAACCACCGGTAACTTCAGTCCTCTGGTTAATGTTCAATCGATTGGTGGTGGTGGCGGACGTGCCGGAGACATCGGCGGGACCCTCAATCTTGGTGCGATTAATCTCATAGGTGCCTCTGCAAATGGTGAGGCAGTCACCATCCGCAATACGGCACCACTTCTCATCAGCAAAGGTTTGAGTTCACCTGCTCTCCTTGCTCAATCGATCGGCGGTGGTGGTGGTGCCAGTGCTCAAGTTACCGGCAATGTCACGATGGGAGCTAGTGGTTCCGGCATTGCCAATGCTGGCGCGGTGGATGTCACCAGCACTAGTTTGATTCAGACAAGCGGTGATAATTCAATCGGTTTGCTAGCCCAATCGATTGGTGGTGGCGGTGGTGTAGCCGGACTGTCATCTGGAGAAGCAGTCATCCTCGGTGGCTCTCTGGTTGGTAATGCCTCAGGTGGTTCCGTTCGCGTCAGCAACTTCGGCGACATCACTACGACCGGTATTAATGCTGCGGCTCTCCTTTCCCAATCGATCGGCGGAGGTGGTGGTGCAGCAGCCAAATCTCTTGGCTCTCTGAGTCGTCTCGGTGCAAGTGCTGGCGATATCACCAATTCGGCAGCCGTCAGAGTCACGAATCGAGGTGTTCTTACGACTGGCGGTAATGGCTCCCCCGCTTTGATGGTCCAATCCATTGCCGGTGGTGGAGGCTATATCGCTGAAACCAATGCGCTCGCTCAATATGACGTGACGCTGGCTGGAAAAAATCTCAGTTCTGCAAAAGCAGGTGCAGTCACTCTTACAAATACTGGAAAATTGAGCACCATTGGTGCTTACAGCCCAGCACTTGTTGCGCAATCCATCGGCGGTGGGGGTGGATGGTCACTGCTTCGGAGTACACCTAATGCTCAGCTCGGTAGTGAAGCTGGAACAAACCTCTTAGGTGGCAATGTTTCCGTGAATAGCAACAGCTCAATCAGTACCGTTGCTGATTTCTCCACAGCTGCTGTGATTCAGTCCGTTGGCGGTGGTGGTGGTGTTACTGGTAATGCCCTTGGCAATATTTCACTTGGGGCTTCCAAAGTTAACGGCAACCTCAGTTCCGGCTCTGTTAACGCTTCTCTCACCGGTGATGTCATTACAGAAGGTCAGAATTCTGCAGCGATGGTCATTCAGTCCGTTGGCGGTGGTGGTGGTCTTGGTGCTGAAGTTACAGGTGATGCAGTACTGGGAATGGTTAGTGCTGACACCAGCACTGCCAACGCAGGATCTTTGGTTTTTACTGGTAAGGGCCGACTGATTTCCACGAAAGGAATTGATTCGCCTGGCATTGTTTTGCAGTCGATTGGAGGCGGAGGCGGTTGGGTTGGCAATGTCGCCGGTAATAGCACTCTTGGTTCTTCTCATATTGGAGTAGCCAACGCAGGCGCAATTGATGCCACGATGGATTACACAACAATTCAGACGCTTGGCGAAAACTCCACAGGTCTCCTCGTTCAGGCGATTGGCGGCGGCGGTGGTTTCACTGGAAGCACCAGTGGAAAAAGTCTCACGCTTGGTAGTCAAGTAACAGGCAAGAGTTCTAGTGGTTCTGGTGACTTAAAACTTACAAATAATACTGTAATTAATACTTTTGGTAAGAATTCAGCTGCTTTAATTGCTCAGTCTATCGGTGGTGGTGGTGGTACGTCTGCGACCAATGATGGTCAATCTATTGCTATGGGAGCTGTCTCGACTGAGACAGACTCAAATAATCTACCTGACGTAAAAACAGGGAATGTAACTGTTGTCAATACATCTATCTTGAACACCAATGCTATCGGCTCAGCGGCCTTGATCGCCCAATCCATTTCCGGTGGTGGAGGCTATATCGCTGAGACAAAAGGTAGTGATGAATATGAAGTCACCTTTGGAGCCACTGGTGATTTTCGTGGTACAGCCGGAAATGTAACAGTGAAGAGCCAAGGCGCACTAATTTCCACACGTCAAGCGTTCTCCCCGGCTCTTGTTGCACAGTCGATTGCTGGTGGTGGAGGTTTCGCTCTTATCACTGCAAAAAGTAAGGGCGAAACACGTATTGGTGCAACCGGAGATGATTTCGGCGCTACTAGCTCTGGCAAAGTCGTTGTTGAAAATCAAGCAAATCTTTCTACTAAAGGTAATTTCTCAACTGCACTCACAGTTCAAACGATTGGTGGTGGCGGTGGTGTGATCAACTCCGCATCTAGTGGTTTGAAGTTAGGCACTTTGAATCATCGCGCCAGTGCTTCTGCAGGCAATGTTCAAGTTACTAATAAGAGTTTAATTCAAACGGACGGCAATTATTCTTCCGGAATGGTTATACAAACGATTGGCGCCGGTGGTGGTTTTGTCGCCGGCTCCAGTGAAGGTTTTGCGACGCTTGGTGCTGTCAATGGCATCAGCGATACTTTTGGCACTGCAGGGGATCTAGTTCTCACCTCACAAGGCGATTCGATTAAGACCTTTGGTGAAGGTGCAACTGCGATTCTTGCTCAATCCATTGGCGGTGGTGGTGGATTTGTCGGAGCGTCTAAAGACGGAGTTGCTTTAGGTGGCGAAACACAGAGTAATATCACGGCAGGTGATGTTACCGTCACTAATAGCAGTTTGATTCAAACAATTGGTGAGGCATCGGCTGGCTTAATTGCTCAGAGTATTGGTGGTGGTGGTGGTGTTGTAAGCATTACTGAAAGCGAAAAGATTAGCTTTGGCGGATCAGGTCTTATCAATGCAGATGCAGGTTCGGTGATAGTTAAGAATACCGGCAATATTACTACGTCTGGTATTACATCTCCCTTGATCATGGTTCAGTCCATCGGTGGGGGTGGCGGATTCACTACTACGAGTGATCAAACGCCAGCTTTGAGTAAAACCAATTTAATTCGACTAGGTGATATCAGTTCGCAGAGGTCTAAAGCTGGATCGATCAATGTTGAAAATTCCGGCACACTTTTTTCCTCGGGTCGTTCCTCCTCAGCTCTGGTCGTGCAATCAATTGGCGCAGGTGGCGGTAACGTTAGAGATTTGAGCACTGATTTAATGGGATCTAGTGTTCGACTGGGTTCACGTAATAATTCCTTTGGCTCTGGTGGTTCTATTAAAGTTACAAATACTGGAAAATCAATCATTACTACAGCTGAATTTGCCCGTGGAATATTAGTTCAGTCCATTGGCGGTGGTGGTGGCTGGCTCGCTGGAAGTACCAAACCTGATGCAAGCGTTGTTCTTGGTGCAGTTAATCCTTCAGGAAATGTAGACGGGGGAAATATTGAAGTTGAAAATACTGCTTCGATCACTACTTTAGGCCGCAGCGCAGCTGCGATCACGATTCAATCCATTGGCGGCGGTGGCGGTTTGGTTGGAATGAAGTCTGGCCAACTCCAATTAGGTTTGGAGGGTGGAAGTGGAACAGACAATTCTGGCTCGGTTGATTTACGAAATTCTGGTTCTATCCTCACCGTTGGTGATGATGCTCCAGCAATTCTGTTGCAGTCAATTGCGGGTGGTGGTGGCCGTGCAGATGAAGGTTATGGAGATGTTCAGTTAGGACTGATCGGTAATGGAGGATCGCTAACGGCAACAAGTGGAAATGTCAAACTCACGAATACTTCTGCGTCCCTTTCGACGCGTGGCGAAAGTTCTCCTGCCATAGTTGCTCAATCCATTGGTGGTGGAGGTGGATTTGTTGGTGATTCTGTCACCAATGGCAATACGCAAGGCCGCTTAGGGGCTGGAAAATTAATTAAAGACCAAAATGGCGAAATGATACCAGAGGCCAATAATGATATTCTTAATGCTGGATCTGTCGAAATTTTCAACACTGCCACTATCACTACTGCGGGATATACAACTCCTGGAATTTTGGCTCAATCTGTGGGTGGCGGTGGCGGCGAAGCCGGAGGTCTTAATGCACAGGAAATTTCGCTCGGTATAAACGGTAGAAGTTCATCAGATGCAGGCCTGGTTAAGGTTACTAACTTCGGTGATGTATTGACCACTGGTAATGGATCGGGGGCAATTATTGCCCAGTCAATTGCTGGTGGTGGAGGATTTATCAGTTCGGATACTATTAACTCAATGTTTATGGGTTCCGAGTTCTCAACGTCCTCCACAAGTGGTAAGGTTGTAGTCAAAAACTATGGCAACCTTGCAACCAAGGGGATTGGCTCGGTTGCATTGCTTGCCCAGAGTGTTGGAGGTGGCGGCGGCGTTAATGCTTATTCAGTGTTGGCTGATAACTTACAACCTCAAACAGAAATCACTGTTGATAAGCTTTTGGGGGCAACCAATGTTAGTGACAACTTTAGATTGTTTCTTTCCTCAAAAGATTCCCTCAACGCTGGAGCGAAAAGCATTGATGTTTTGAACACAAGTTCTTCAATTACTACATCGGGAGACATGGCTCCTGCATTATTGATTCAAAGTGTAGGTGGCGGTGGTGGTTGGACAACCTTGCGTAGTGCCACTGATAGTAATCTACGTTTAGGTAGTAAAAGAGGTTCTGAGTCATTCGCTGGTGATATTGAGGTAACAAATAAAGCCACGATTACCACGATTGGTGATTATTCACAAGCAATTCGAGTTCAAACAGTTGGTGGTGGTGGAGGCGCTGCCAGCGCGAGAGCGAACGCCGTTCGTCTGGGTTCTCAAAAAGTTGTTGGCAATAGCAGCGGTGGTAATATCAAATTGACCAATAGTGGAAATATATCTACGACTGGCACTGGGTCTACAGGTCTCAACATAATGACTCTTGGTGGTGGCGGCGGAGCAGTATTTGGAATATCGACCGCTGAAGCTAAATTTGGTACTTTGTCTCCAGATACCGACATTATTGCCAATGGCGGTGATGTTGAAGTCATTAATAATGCTTCTTTCATACAGACCAAAGGAAAAGCTGCAAGTGCATTTACGGTTGTGAGTGGTGGCGGCGGTGGTGGTTTTATTGCTGAAGTTGGTGGAGATTTACTTTCTGGTTCCAATACACGAGGACAAACTAAAGCTGGTGATATACAAATCAAGAATTTCGCCACCCTTTTGACAACTGGTGATGGTTCCATTGGTCTGGCTGCTACGAGTCATGGAGGTGGACATGTATTGGTGGGCCCTGTCACTAGTGGAGAACAGTTGATTTCGGTTGGCAATATCGGAGCCTCTGATGGTTCTGCTGGGAAAATTGATGTTGAGAATACTGGTTTGATTCAGACTTCTGGAGACGCTTCTCCTGCAATCCTTCTTCAATCAATTGGTGGTGGAGGTCTTTATGCTCCTATTGCCTCAGATCCAGACTTCTTCTGGATCGGCAACACAGGTACAGACTTAGATGGTAATAACGCAGGTGATATTAATCTCGACACTAAGGGCAACATCGTAACTTCGGGAATCGGCTCACAAGCCTTGATTTCTCAGTCAATCGGTGGTGGTGGAGGTTTTCTTGGAGACATTACCTTGGGTGATGAAGGTGATAGTGCTGTTCTTCTCGGTAGCCAGGGTCCTCAGCAGGATCCAAGTAAGAGGGATACTTCGGCTGAATGGTTCAAAGATTGGAAGGACTTGACTGATGCCAAATTGCTTGGTGATAGGAATTACTTTAAACATCTAGTCAATCTTGACGAAGTCGATTCCTTGCTTATCAAGAATAAAACTTCTCAGATTGGTGGCGGTGGCAATGCAGGTTCTATCAAAATTGATGTTCAGGCTGCTCAGTATTTGACCAAGGCTGATAACTCTTCAGTTATTCTTGCCCAAAGTATTGGTGATGGTGGAGGGTGGTTGTTGTTGGATCAAGGCAACGACTATACATTCCTTGGTTCCATCAAATCTGGAGGTGGTAAGGGTGGTTCTGTCACTCTCAACAGCACAGTTGATCTTGTCAGTCTTGGTGCCAATTCTCCAGCACTGGTTGCTCAATCCATTGGTGGTGGCGGTGGTGCTACTGGTAATTCCGACAAGTTTGCACGTGTTGGAACTGTTGAAGGTCAAGGTCGGTCCAATACAAGTTCGGATAATGTCAAAGTTACCCAGGTTGGTGATGTAACTACAAGTGGCGATTTTTCAAGTGCCTTGTTGGTTCAGTCCATTGGTGGTGGTGGTGGATTGGTTGGTCTTGTATCTGGTTCTGTGAGTCTCGGTTCAGTCCAGTCTCTCTCTAAGCAAATATCGACATCTGGTGAAGTTGATATCGAAACTACCGGATCAATACAAACCTCTGGAAACCATTCCCCCGCAATGATCGCTCAGTCGATTGGCGGAGGTGGTGGATGGGTTGCTCAAGCGTCAGGTGAGGTTGATATGGGCGCTAACAGCACGTTGACCAGTGATAACACCTCTGGAAAAGTTTCAGTTTCAACTAAGGGTCTAATTCAAACGACAGGTTTGAATAGTACTGGACTTCTTGCTCAATCCATTGGCGGTGGCGGTGGATTTATTGGGGTTAACAATGCAAATGATTATCGTATGATCATGGGATCTACGAATTCTTTTGGTCTCAATAATTCATCGCTCGTCAAAGTTGCTAACCAAAGTTCAATTGTGACTTCTGGAAATAATTCTTCTGCTTTGATTGTGCAAAGTATTGGTGGAGGTGGTGGCTCGTCAGCAATCGATTGGAGCAGTGATTCTAATGCTAAGGAACTCATTCTGATCGGTTCTAGTAACTCATCTACAGGTAGCGGCGGACAGTTAGAGATCAGTAATCAATCCAATCTGATTACGACGGGTCTTGGTTCACCGGCATTGTTGCTTCAGACTGTTGGGGGCGGCGGCGGTGCCTTGCAATCGCTTTCAACTTCCTCTGCAGGAATTGTTTCCTTAGGCTCCGACTATGTGACGAATGCTGTTGATGCCGAATCTTCCGCGGGTTCTATTAGATTTACTTCAAATTCTGGCAGTTTGATTTCTACTAAGGGAAATCAGTCTGCTGCTGCAGTAATTCAGTCGATTGGCGGCGGTGGTGGTTGGTCTTTGGTCAATTCGCAGTCTGATATCGCTCTTGGCGCTGGTAATTTGGATGATGATGGTAAAAGTTTTGAAATCAAAGATACTAACCAGCGTTTTGATGGTGTAGGTGCCGGTGGGCCAATTACCGCTGATGTAAGTGGCATTGTTCAGACCAGTGGTTCCACCAGCCCTGGTTTTGTTGTCCAAGCGATTGGTGGTGGTGGTGGTTTTGCTGGTAACTCCAACGGGAATGCCCAACTTGGCGGTATGTTTAAGGATTCCACAGTAGGTATTTCTGGTTCGAGCAATAAGTTGCTGCCAAAACCCTGTCAATTTGGTGTTTGTTTAGTCGAGCCGGTCGAACAAACTGTATTGGTCGATATTGATGGTCGTTTGGTTACTGTTGGCTCCACTTCGCCGGTGATGCTTGTTCAGGCAATTGGTGGTGGCGGTGGTCGTCTGGGAACGATTGGTGGAACTGCCACGTTGGGCATTAAATCTGGCACCGGCCAAATGAATGCTGCGGCAGGTGCTGTTCGTGTTGTCAGTAATGCACGTGCTTTGCTGTCTTCTCAAGGCAACGACTCTGCAGCTCTTGTGATCCAATCGATTGGCGGTGGTGGCGGCACTGTGAATTCCGTTGGTGGCAATGCAATTCTTGGTGCTAACTCAACCGGTAATCTTTCTTCAGGTGCTATCACCTTGAACGGACCATTTTCTGCTCAAACTAACGGTAATAACAGTCCTGCTGTTGTTCTTCAGTCGATTGGCGGTGGTGGTGGTCTGGCGGCGGATGTTGATGGTGATCTGATTTCATTTGGAACCTTTGGAACAGCGAATACCTCATCCGCCGACGTAACCGCCATCAGTAGTGATTGGCAGATCCGCACAGCAGGCCGCAATGCGCCTGGTCTTATCCTCCAGTCCATCGGCGGCGGTGGAGGCGTCGCTTACACTTCCACCGCTTCGGTTGATCTTGGTGGTTCCGTCACTGGTAACACAAGCTCAGGCAATATCAGCCTTACCTCGAAGTTCAATTCGCTCATTCAAACCCAGGGGATTTCATCTCCTGCTGTGATTGCTCAGACCGTTGGTGGTGGCGGTGGTTACGTTGGTGGTGACGGAACCGGTCAATCTGCTGCTGTCAATCTTGGTGGTAGCGGTAAGCAGGTTGGTAACAGCGGCACGATCAACCTTTATCTCAGTCCCGATACTCGTCTTGTGACGACCGGTCTTCAATCGCAGGGTCTCATTGCACAGTCGGTTGGTGGTGGTGGCGGTTTCACGTCTCAAAATGGAGCTCAGGTCAGCCTGGGTATGGACGGTGGCTCAGGAAATGCAGCCAATGTCTCCATTGAAAATTACGGCACCATTTCCACTCGAGGTCTCTACTCAGAGGGTGTTATCGCTCAGTCCATTGGCGCTGGTGGTGGTAATGCAGGGGCCAGTAAGCAATCACTGAGCATGGGGGCAACCAATGCAAGCGGTGATGCTGGCGTGGTTGTTTTTGCAAATCTTGGAGGCATTGTCCAAACCACTGGCGACTACAGCGTTGGTGTCGTTGCGCAGTCCGTCGGTGGTGGTGGTGGCCGTGTTGGAACAGCCACCGGTCAGCTCATCCTCGGTGGTGACGGGGCAAATGGAAATGCCGGCAATGTCACCATCAACAACACTGGTGGCACGATTGCAACTAGCGGTGATTATTCACCCTCTTATCTCATGCAATCCGTCGGTGGCGGCGGTGGCATGGTGGGTCTCGGCAGCAGCGACGGCAGCGGCACTGTCATCCTCGGTGGCGGCATTAATGGAACTGCCGGTTCCGGTGGCAGCCTCACCCTTGTCCAAGGTGGTGGAATCCTTCAGGCCACCGGTCTTTTCTCTCCTGGGGTGATCCATCAGTCCATTGGTGGTGGTGGTGGATGGATCGGTAGCGTGCCGGACGGCACGGTTCAGCTCGGTGGACTGACCACTGGCACCTCCACCAGTGCTGATCTCACTCTCACGCTTCCTTTTGAGGTTCTCACCACCGGTGCTTCCAGCCCCGGTGCTGTGCTTCAGTCGATTGGTGGTGGTGGTGGCATCGTCGCTGATGTGGGCGGAAACGTCACGATCGGTGGCACGCAACAAATCGGTGTTGATGCTTCAGCTGGTTCCCTGGACTACACCCAGCTCAGCCGCAGGATTCAAACCGTTGCTGCTGACAGCCCCGGTGTTGTGCTTCAGAGCATCGGTGGTGGTGGTGGTCTGCTTGGTGCCGTCGATGGCAGCCTCACCATTGGCAGCAGCTCATCTCTTGGCAGCGATGTTCGCGGTGGTGAGATCACAGCCATCAGTGATGCTCCCATCACGACTGCTGGCATCAGCTCACCGGGCTTCACGATCCAGTCGATCGGTGGCAGTGGTGGTCTGATCGGCAGCGCCCCGACTTCCGTAACCGCTGGTGGTTCGGGCTTTGGTGACAGCCGCTCAGGTGCCATCACGTTCACCAATTCCGGCGACATCGCCACTGGCGGTTTGAACTCCAGCGGTGTGATTCTTCAGTCGATTGCCGGCGGTGGTGTCTACACCACTTCCGCTGGCGGCAATGCCATCAGCCTTGGCGGCTCGGTGATCGGTACGAACGACAGTGCAGCGATCAGCTTCAGCACGTCTGGTGCCATCTCTACCGGAGGTAGCAATTCAGCAGCGGCAGTCGTCCAGTCCATCGGCGGTGGTGGTGGTGCTGTGTTTGGCCTGGAGAATGTTTCGGCTTCCACGGTCAGGCTGGGCGGTAGGAATGCCACTGACAACAAAGCTGATGCACTGAAGCTGACTATCAATGGCAACCTCACCACTCTTGGCAATCTCTCTCCTGCCTTGATTGGCCAGTCGATTGGCGGCGGTGGTGGTTATGCCCCGATCGCATCTAAGACAGCGATTCTTGGTTCTCAATTCAGCAAGAATCTCGATGCAGCAGCCATCACGGTCAATCTGAATGCTGATGTATTTACCAAGGGTCTGGGTAGCGACGGCCTGCTGCTCCAATCGATTGGTGCTGGTGGTGGCGTGAGCGGTTCCTCAGACACCGCCCTCACGATGGGTGCTTCCAACGATTCCAACGGAGACGCAGCTGATATCACTATCAACAGCAAGGGCACCATTACCACCACTGGTGCGCAATCCATCGGCATTGCTGCTCAATCGATCGGTGCCGGTGGTGGTCGTGCTGGCACAGCTGCAGGTTCCATCACGCTCGGTGCCAATGGCGCGAGTGGTGATGCGGGAAATATCATTCTCAACCTTGCCGTTGAAGGTGGTAACGGCTCAATCGCTACCTCCGGTGCTCAATCACCTGCTTTTGTGCTGCAGTCAGTTGGCGGTGGTGGTGGTCTCATCTTCCCCAGCACAGTCACCAGTACTGGGGACCTTCTCCTTGGTGGCGACACTGAAGGAGCACAAGGTAGTGGTGGCAGTATCAGTTTCACGGCTGGAGACAACAGCAAGATCACCACGACAGGAGCTGGTTCCAGTGGTCTGACTTATCAATCGATCGGCGGTGGTGGTGGATACACCGGCAGTACTTCAGCCTCTGCCCAGATTGGAGGTCTTTATGAAGGCACGTCCACTGGTTCTGCTCTGACTCTCAGCAGTCAGATTGATGCAGCAACCAATGGAGGCGATGCAGCCGCATTGCTTATCCAGTCGGTTGGCGGTGGCGGTGGCCGAGTTGGCGATGTTGGCAGCAATGCCAACATCGGTGGTACGTCCACCATTCTTGGCACACCTGAGGGCCAGGCCGGTCGTCTTGAGATCACTCTCAATTCCAACCTCACCAGCACTGGTGATGGAGGTGCCGGTGCCATTGTTCAAACCATTGGCGGTGGTGGTGGTTTAGCTGGTGCAGTCGGTGGCAATGCAAGCTTTGGTGGTCTGGGCCAAGGCAATCGTTCTGCGGGTGCAATCAACCTCACGATCGACAATCAGGTCGGTTCCGGAGGCATCAACGCACCTGGCCTCCTGGCGCAAACCATCGGTGGAGGCGGCGGCAGTGCTGACAGCGTGGCCGGTAACTTCAGTGCCGGTAGGTCAAGCCTTCTTCCCAATACCGGTAATACTTCGGCTGGCAACCTTGACCTCAGCGTCAACATCAACGCTCGTGTCTTCAGCAAGGGTGCAACCAGCCCAGCAATGATTGCGCAGACGATTGGTGGTGGTGGAGGTTTCGCTGCTTCTACGAGTGGAACAGTGCAGCTCGGTGCAGGTGGTTCTGGAACAACGAATACCGATGCATCAGCAGGAGCGATTACCTGGACGAATGCCGCCCGTGGAACGCAAACCGTTGTCACGGACGATGAAATCATCACTTCAACGATTTCTGGTATTGCCACGAGTGGTGACTTTTCGCCTGCGGTGGTGCTGCAATCGATCGGTGGCGGCGGCGGTTATACGACCGGAGGCACGAGTGTCAGCTTCTCTGCTGCTGGTCATGCAGGCAGTTCAACGGCTGCGGGTGCGATCACGGCAACCAACAGTGGTGTGATCACGACCAGCGGTGACAACAGCATTGGATTGATGCTGCAAACGATTGGCGGTGGCGGTGGTGTTGGTGGTTCATCCACGGGTGCTGTGAGCCTTGCGAACAGCAACGCCAACTCCCGCTCTGGTGACATTAATCTCACTAACACCGGCACGATCTCCACGAGCGGTGTTGGATCGCATGCGGTTGTGGCGCAGACGATTGCCGGTGGTGGCGGTTTTGTCTTTGGTGGGGTTGAGAAGGCGAATTCCGTGTCTTTGCTGGGTAATCCCACCGGCAGATCCGGTGATATCAACGTCACGAATAGAGGAACAATTCGAGCAACTGGCGCAAATGCTGTTGCGCTGCTGTTCCAGAACGCAACTGGTGGTGCGTATCTCTATCAGAATCCTGATGGATCGGTGAGCAACATCACTGAGGGTGCGACGGATGGAGATGCCCCTGCTGGAGAAGTTGTCATTAACAACACCGGCTTGATCATTGCCTCCGGCCAAGGCGGAGTCGGAATCACCAAGAGTACGAGTGATATCAGCGGCAACCTGCGCATTGATAATGCAGCAGGAGCTGTGATTCAAGGCGGTGACGGTGGGTCTGCTATCGACCTGCCTACCGACGACGTTGAGCGGATCAACAACTACGGCACGATCATCGGAGGTAGCGATGGCAAAGGTAATGCCATTACAGGTCCGGGTGGTCCTGATGAGATTAACAACTATGGCGAGATTTCAGGTGACATCATTCTTCCAGGTCTTACTAAAAATATTTTCAATGCTCCAGATGCCCGAATGGAATCCCAGTTGATTCGTGCCAATGGCAATGTAACTTTCTTCCAGGAAGGAACTATTAATCCGGGTGGTGAATATCGCATTGACAATATGGTCAATGACATCAACTACACCACGACGAAGACGTCTTTGTATGAGGCGGACTTGGTGTTGCGTTCAGGTAAGACGGACAACCTGACGACGCTGTACAAAGCGAATTTGAGCGGAACAGTTGAACTGCTTGCGAACCAGGTGGGTCAAGCGAAGCCTGGTGATTTTGTCAGTGAGGGGATTGTTGATGCCAAGGGAGGGATCACGATCGGTGATCTCAAGTTGATCGCTCCCAAGTCAGCTGTGGCGTCGTTTGACTTCGAGCTGACGGAACAGAACACCGACCTGGCGTTCCACTACAGCGTGGATTACGCCCCGAGCGGTCTGGACCCGAATTCCAAGGCGGTTGGAGAGGCGGTCAACACGATTCAGGCAGCGGGCAGTACGGATGACTTCAACTCCACGGCTGCGCTGATCTTTGCGCAGGAGACAACCGGTGATCTGAACAAGCTGTACCGCCAGCTGTCGGGTTCCACAGCGACGGCATTCCCGCAGGTATCGCTGTCGACGGGTCAGGCCTTCCAGCAGGAGGTCAATGAATCGCTGAATTCAGCGGTTCTCTCCCAGCTGCAACGCTGCATTCTGCAGGTGCAGAGCCTCAAGCAGGGTGAGAGCTATAGCGGTGATCCAGCTGATTGCGGCAAGTGGCGCACCTGGGTGAATGCCGGTGGCAGTGATGCCAACACCCCCGGTAGCGGTAGCTCCAATCAGGTGGGTTACAGCACCAATGGGTTCAACACATCGGTTGGTGCTGATGCCTTGGTTGGAGACAACACGCTGGTGGGCATTGCCGGCCGGTTTGACAACCTGTGGACGACGACGACAGAGCCGACCAACTTCGGCAAGACAGAAGGCTGGAGCGGCATTGTCTATGCCAAGCAGCGCCTGGGTTCGCAGACCTGGCTGACGGGCTCAGTGGGTGGCGGCGGCTTTGTGACCGACACGACCCGGCAGGTGAATATTGCGGGTTACTCCTCCACCGAGGAGGGTTCGAGCAACAGCAGCGCGATCGGCGGCAGCCTGCGGTTGAGCCACCAGATCAGCACGGGAGAGCAGGGCAGCCTGACCCCGAGCCTGGGTCTGAGCTGGCTGCAGCTGAACCAAGGTCAGTACTCAGAGTCGACGACGACGAACAACCGTGCGTATGTACAGCCCGGAAATCCGCTGGTGAAAACAGCTGATCCAGGTAAGGCCAGCTACTCGCTCACTTATGACTCAGCGACGTACAACTCCATTCCACTGGAGATCGGCCTGGCTTATAAGCAGCCGTTCAAGGCTGGCTCAATGACGGTGGTTCCACGGATCAGTGTGGGCTATGCATTGGATCTGGGCGATACGCAGCGATCACTGACGGCACGATTCAATTCAGCACCGAAGGGATCGTTCACGGTGGATGGAACTCCGGCGCCGGCGTCATGGTTCAACCTGGGTCTTGGAGTGGATGTGTCGATCAATGATCGATTGACGGTGTATCTGAATGGTCTGGGGCAGCTGTCACCGGGTAGCACGCAGTCGGTGAATTACGGGGGCGGATTCAGGTGGAGCTTCTGATCACTGCCATTTGAAGAGTGAGTCCGATTGTTTCTTCGGCAGTTGGACGCCGTGACGGATCAAGACCTGAGTAATCGAGCCATTGCTTTCGGGTCGGGATTTTCGGTGAGGCCCCAATAGGGATCCAGGAGTGCCTGAACAGCGGCCTTTTGTTCTGCAGCCGGTTGAGTCAATGTCTCGCGCAGCTCTCGGGCGAGTCGCTTTCGTTCAGACCACTCTGCTTCTTCCTCCTTTGCTTTCTCAGGGCGGAGATATTGGAGGTTCTGCATGGGCTCAACATCGATCCAGTGCAGTTTGTTCCCCAGAGCAGCGCCATAGCCCAGATGGGTCCCGAAGGCGTTGCTCGCCAGACCATCACTGATTTCCAGCAGTGTGCGCATCGCATCCAGGAACCAGGGATTGGAGCGGTGTCCGTTACAGGCTTTGACCCAGCCGTTGGGCAGCGGCAGATCTTCGGGATCTTTCCAGTGACGGAGCCACACGACTTGTTGATAGTTCTGCTCCTCGGCGATTGCCATCACGGCGCTGATGCAGGCGTCAAGATCCATCGATCGCTCGACCTGATCCCAGCTGTGAGCAAGCACCACCAGCAGAGTCTTCCCCCAGAGCTGCCGTTGGGCTTCGATCTGGTCAGATGTGAGCAGCGGCTGTGCGAATCGAATCCACGGGCCGATCGCATGAGCTGGCACTCCATATTCTTCCCGCAGCCATTGGGCTCGCAAAGCGCCCATGCAGAGGTATCCGCAGCGAGCCCATCGCTTGGGTCGTTCGAAACGAGAGCTGTGGGCCACTTTCAGACCGTGTTCAAGCAGCACTGGCAGTGGTGGTCCCACCAAAGGCAGTCCTGCGAAGCGCTTCAGTTGCAGATCATGTCCGTAATGGTGGGAGGAAGGTTCTCTTTCGCGTCGGTTGGGCGTGAAGAAAGCCTTTGTGTTGTGCGGATCCTTGAAGTTGCCCTGGTGCCAGAGATCGCTGCACAGATTGGGTTGTAGGGGTCTTGCCTGATAGGCCTGATGTACCAATCCCCTCCAGGCGCAGAGGGCGTTCCATTCGGTGCGGGCAATTCGCTGGCCAAGGATCTTCCGGCCCAAGCCAATCGCACGCCAGCGCAGCTCATCGCGGAGGCCGATGGGTTTCATGGCAGCGGGCAATTCATCTGAAGTTAGGTTCTTGCCAGGGATGGAGCTGATGCAGATGACCAGGGTCCAGCTTGGTGAGATCACGATTGGCAATGCCTTGCCGATGGTGTTGCTCGGGGGTGTGAATGTGCTGGAGGACGAAGCGTTTGCTCTTCGTTGCGCTGGGCACTACAAGGATGTCTGTGAACGGTTGAGCATTCCTTTGGTCTTCAAAGCCTCTTACGACAAGGCCAATCGTTCCTCGGTTCATTCCTATCGCGGGCCTGGTTTAACGGCTGGCCTTCACATCCTTCAGTCCGTGAAGGACACCTTTGCCATTCCGGTGATCACCGATGTGCATAGCCCTGAGGAGGCCATAGAAGCAGCCAAGGTGGCTGACATCATTCAGTTGCCCGCGTTTCTGGCTCGTCAGACGGACCTGGTTGAGGCAATGGCTGCCACCGGCAGGGTGATCAACATCAAGAAGCCGCAGTTTCTCAGCCCCGAGCAGATGCGAAACATCGTTGAGAAATTCCGCGAGTGCGGCAATGGCCAGCTGCTGGTCTGCGAGCGCGGTACGACTTTCGGTTACGACAACCTGGTGGTCGACATGCTGGGTTTCGGTGTGATGAAGCGCTGCTGCGATGACCTGCCGCTGATTTTTGATGTCACGCATGCTCTGCAGTGTCGAGATCCAGGAGGTGCTGCGTCCGGCGGCCGTCGTGCTCAGGTGCTTGAGTTGGCTCGAGCTGGGATGGCTGTCGGTCTGGCGGGTCTGTTCCTGGAAGCTCACCCGGATCCGGACCAGGCCCGGTGTGATGGTCCAAGCGCATTGCCCCTGGATCAGTTGGAGCCTTTCCTCACACAGGTGAAAGCAGTGGATGCGCTGGTGAAGGGGTTGCCTCCTTTGGTGATCAGTTAAGTCGCATCGGTTTCGGCTGACCGGCTTACGCTCCTCAAGTCACCTGCTGTTTCTGATGACCAGCGTCCAGCCGCTGCCGATCTTTATCGGTTACGACCCACGTGAGCGTGCAGCGACCAACGTGCTGATGGACAGCCTGTATCAGCACAGCTCGATACCGCTGGCCATCACACCTCTGGTCACACCGCAGCTGGAGGCCCAGGGCCTCTACCGACGTGAAAAGGATCCCAAACAGAGCACGGCTTTTTCGTTCACCCGTTTTTTAGTGCCCCATCTCATGGGCTATCAGGGTTGGGCCCTTTTTATGGACTGCGACATGCTCTGCCGCGCTGACATCAAGCTTCTCTGGGATCAGCGCGATGACCGCTATGGAGCAATGTGCGTGCAGCATGAGCATGTGCCGGGCGAGACCGTGAAGTTCCTTGGCGAGGTGCAAAGCGCCTACCCCAAGAAGAACTGGAGTTCCTTGATGCTGCTCAACTGCAGCCGTTGCACCAAGCTCACGGTGGATTACGTCAACACCGCGACCGGTCTGGAGTTGCACCGCTTTCACTGGCTCGAAGGTGATCATGAAATTGGTGCCATCGATGGTGGTTGGAATCACCTTGTTGATGTGCAGACACCACCAGAGACCCAGGATGATTCACCAATGCTGCACTGGACTTTGGGTGGTCCATGGTTCAGGGAACAGCGCACTATGGGGGGGGCGATGGCTGCTGAATGGTTCTCCGCCAGGGATGACGCCATGAAGCTGTGGGATTGATATGACCATCCAACAATCCGTTGTTGCAGTGCCAGCTCGACTGGCTTCTTCGCGTTTACCCGACAAGGTGTTGGCCGATATTGGCGGCAAGCCGATGATTCAACGGGTCTTGGAGCAATGCTCCAAGGCCAAGGGGCCTGCGCATGTGGTGCTCTGCACCGACAGCAAGCGTCTACAGAAGCTTGCTGAGGGCTGGGGGTTCCCAGTGTTGATGACGTCCGAGGATTGCAGCTCAGGCAGCGAACGGATTGCTTCGGTGGCCGATCAGCTTGTGGCCAGAGCCTGGGATGAGCAAGCACATCGATGGGATGACGCCACCCGTATGCAACGCCTGGCCAGCACAGCGGTGATCAATGTGCAGGGGGATCAGCCTTTCCTGGATCCTGACGTGGTCACAGCGATGGCGACTGAATTTGCCCGCCTCGATCCCACTCCTGCAGTGATTACGCCGGTGTATCGCCTCAAGCCCGAAACCATTCACAACCCTGCTGTTGTGAAGACGTTGCTCGCCCACGATGGTCGGGCGCTCTACTTCTCCCGTTCAGCGATTCCGCATGTGCGCGATGTTGCTCCTTCGGAATGGCATCAGCACACGGATTACTGGGGACATGTGGGGATGTATGGATTCCGCGCTGATGTTCTGGCCGCCTGGGATCAGCTGCCTGAATCACCGCTCGAGGATCTTGAGCGCCTAGAGCAGCTTCGCTTGATCGAGGCGGGTTACACGGTTGCCACCTTTCTGGTGGAGGGAACGTCCTTATCTGTCGATACAGCAGACCAGCTGGAGCAAGCCCGGCAGATCGCCAGTGCAGGGAGCCTCGTGTCATGAAGACCACTCGGGCCAGTTCTCTTTCGACTCAGGTTCTGTTTTATCTCCCCTGGCTGCTGGGAATTCTGGTGTGCCTGGGTCTCTTCAACGGCGCGCTTGATCACCGCGGTAATTCTCTCGATGACCTGAATCTTCTGTCTCATTGCAATCTGCGCTTGCTGGATTCGGTGCGCAGTTGGCAAGAGCTGGGTTTCTGGCAATTGGGCGGATTGATGTCATTCCGCGTTTCTTTGACGCCTCTGCCACCGCCGACCGATCTGTATTCCTCACAGTCGACGCTGTATGTGGTCCCGCACTTCTTCGCTTATCAATTTGGTGGAGCGGCTTCGTTCTGGCAGATGATCCGAACCTCTGTCTATACCGCTGCTGGTGCGATGGCCGCTGCGGTTGCAACGCTCTCCTGGCTGATCACCGAAGAGCGGATTCACCAGGCCAAGGTTCCACGTTTCATGCTGGGTCTGGTGCTGTTTGCGGCCTTTGCCGCCACATTTCCGAGTGAAGGTCTTTGGGGTGGAGTCTGGAACAGTGATGACCGTGCTCTGTCCTCGGTGCTGCTGGCGCTGGCTTCAGCGAGTCTTGCGCTTGCGGTGCGTTTTCATAAGGCTCTTTGGCACCGAGTTGCTGCATTCCTGCTCGTAACAGCTGCTCTTGGCTGTCCTCGGCTGGGCGTGGTGACCGCAATCACGATTTTGATTGGGCGCTATGGCCTGCCAAGGCGAGACCGCGCAGTGAGGGCAATCATGTCGTGGTCGATGGCGCTCGCTTTGCTGGGAGCCAGCGCTGTTCATTACATCCGAGTGGGCCTTGTGGATCTCACCGGTCGCTATGTGCTTGATGGCTCCTCGTTACTCGATCGTTTCGGATTGATTCACAAGATGCGGGGCAAAGGCCAGTCGGATCTTGATTACGAATCGGTTTGGCAGGCATTTGGTCTTTTCTGGCGTCAGTCGGAACTGATGATTCGATCCGACTGGCGACTCCGTGGTCTGGAGAACGTTGAGCATTTGTTGTTCTATTTGCTTGCCGCAGCTGGTCTTGGATTGCTTCTGTGGCAGATGCATCGTGGATCGTCGGTCTATCTGGCGCCTGTGTCCCTTGTGTCTGCACCTCCATTGATCTGGGGTGTTCTGATCAATCAATCGGTCGCGGAGCACCCAGATATCCATGCCATCACCTGGGTTGTTCCCTTGTCACTGGGCCTCGTGGTTCTGCTTGAGCGCATTGTGCAGAGCACTCGTAACCGTTTCGGCGTGTTCTGGTCTGTGGTGGTCGGTGCCTGGATCGCTTACTGGTTCTTCCTCTGGCAGGTCCAGTATTTCCTGCGCTCTTATCCGGGCCTGCGCGGCGCTTACCCAACCTGATCGGAATGCGCAGTCTGTCCCACCTGGTCTCCGCTGTCTATCGGCGTCTGCAATTACGGCGCTACCGAGGCTGGATGGTTCAAACGCGGCGCTCATCCCGCTGTCTGCTTGCTTATCTGCCCAGCAGGCAGCAGGGCTGGATTCTGGATTTCCTGTGGAGGGATTTATGTCAGGAGTTGGAGCAGATTCCTGAGATTGAGTCAGGCATGGTCTCGAATTCCAAGCAATTGAAAGCTGCTGTCCGTGGGCGTGATGTGTATGTGATTGCACTGAGTATTAATGAACTCAAGGCGTTGCTGGATCAGGGTTTTCCTCCAGAGCGAATTATTTTTTATCACACCCATGTGCGGCTTGGAGTTGAGATCGAAAAGCTTGATCTCTTGCGCGGGATATTGGTTCTCAACGGTTTTGAGCGGGAGCTCATCGCGATGCGCAAGGTGCCGCGGCAGCGCATTCATCTCTTCCCAGCTGGCTATGACCCAACCTTGTTTCGATTACCGCAATCGACGACAACTTCCAAAACAATTGATGTGTTGTTCGTGGGTCGCTACCGACAGGGAAAGAATGGCTACTACCACCAGCGCAAGCGTTATGGCTTCCAGGTGAGGCTGGCTGAGCAGCTAGTGATGCAGGGACTGTCGGTGGCGTTTCTGGGCAAGGATTGGGAACTCTGTGAATACCCTCTTGATCCTCGGGTGAAGTTGCTCGAGGTGCCCCACAATCGTTACGGCAGCATCTACGGCCAGACGAGGTTGGTCTGCTCTGTCGCGAGTCAGGAGGGAGGACCGGTGTCGTTTCTCGAAGGTCTGGCCTGTGGTTGTCTGATGGTGTCGGTTCCAACGGGGTTCATCACAGATCTGCAGCTGGCAGAAGCGGCTTGCTGGACCATGCCATTGCTGGCCTCTGAGCAGAGCTGGGCTGAGGAAATCGGTCGGATCCTCGTGGATCATCAGCAGCCCACAGATGCTGAGCAGGCATGTCGGGATCGTTATCTCTCTCAGGCTTGCTTCAGTTCCCTCGCTCGGCAGCTGGTTGAGGTTGGCTGGCCTTCCATGATTGAGGATCGTCGTTGTGAGTGAGATCTCAGTGGTCACGGTCGCGCGCGACCGAACTGAGCACCTCCTATGCAGCGCGGAGCTGGTTGCCCAGAGTTCGATCCATCGAGAGCATCTGATTCTGGATTTCGGCTCCACTCCTGAGATTGATCGTCATCTGTTGCCAGCCGATCCCAGGATTCGGCTGATCCGTTGCAACTGGCCCGGTGGATGGTGGCTCACCCACGCCTACAACCTGGCGTTTGCGTTGAGTGATGGGGATTGGATTCTGAAGCTGGATGCCGATGCCTTGATTCCTCCAGGCTTCCTTGCCCAGCTGGCATCCATGCAGACACCGGGCAGTGCGCAGTTCCTCTGTGATCGCCTCACAGTGCAGGACTGGAAGCTGCCGTCGTCGTTGTTCCGTACCAATGGTCTGTTCTTTGTATCGCGGGCTGCGTTAAGGGCTGTTCGTGGCTTCAATCCTTATGTTCAGGGCTGGGGCTGGGATGAGCTTGACCTGTACTCACGACTGTTTCTGAAAGGGTTTTCAGCGGCGCGTCTGCCCCAAAGCTCTGTGAACTCCCTTGAGCATTCGGATGAACAGCGACTGCCCGGGGCCCTTTCCGGCATCTCGGCGACGCGGCTCAAGCATGCGACCAACCAGAAAAACATGTTGGTGTCTCAGCAGGCTTACCTCCAGGGATTGGAGTGGCCGGATCTAGGTGATTACGCCGCAGCTTTCGCACGCGATGGGCAGCCACCGGTGATCAGGTCAGTGCCCCTGCTCAGCGAGGCTGACCTGCAGAAGCTCGCCCGTCGCTGTGCCCAGACGCTCTATCAACCTGGTCGTCACCGTCAGTTGATTTGGCGACTGAAGGCGTTGGTTGGCAAAGGTCCATGGGCTGCTGCGAATGCCCACAGTTTTCTGGAGGTTTCTGGGATCAACCTCAGGCTGGTCACGGATCGGAACTGAATCTCAGTTGCCAAAACCGATCAGTCGTTGCGGTCGCGCCAACCATTGCGGCGCAGTCTGTCCCAGCATCCCCGGCTTTGAAGCAGGGCTTCAGCGGCTTCCCGGACGGCGCCATGGCCACCACACCGGCTCAGCACCCAGTCGGCCTGTCGTCGCACTGCCAAGCAGGCATCTGAGGGGGTGATCAAGAGGGCAGTTTGATCTCGTACCGCCAGATCATTGAGGTCATCGCCAATGAAGGCGGTTTGATCTTTTGCCAAGCCGAGTGTTTGCTGAAGTTGCTGAAGGGCGGCCGGTTTGTCTTTGATTCCCACGAGGCAGTGTTGAACGCCCAGTTGCCTGGCGCGCGCTTCCGTTGCGCCACCTTGGCCGCCGCTGAGAAATGCCAGCGTCAGCCCTGCCTGCTGGAGCAGGCGGATGCCGAGACCGTCGCGTACATCGAAGCGTTTCTGCAAGTTGCCCTCTGAGTCCAACCACAGCCCTCCGTCGGTGAGCACGCCGTCAACATCAAGAATCAGCAGTTCGATCTTGCTCAGCTTTCGCAGCAGGAGATTGCGTCGCCAGCGATTCAGTGGGTTTCTCATGCCAGTCCTGCCTGGACCAGGTCGTGAAGGCGCAGAAGCCCTTGAAGCTCGCCCTCATGATTCACAACAGGCAGAACGGTGATCGGCTTGCGACGGTTGTGTTCCATTGCCTTGAGT
The DNA here is from genome assembly GCA_047286285.1 of Synechococcus sp. Lineage (GTDB taxonomy): Bacteria > Cyanobacteriota > Cyanobacteriia > PCC-6307 > Cyanobiaceae > Synechococcus_C. The sequence goes on from JBJBBP010000002.1 coordinate 327,002, forward strand.
GCGTCCACCGCCAGCACATCAAGAGTGGTTGTGATCGGGTCGGCGGTCATCAGGTTGGCCGCTGTGAGACGCGGCCATTGGGACGAGGGTTGATCGCGCAGGGCTCGGCGCAGGTCGCCATCCGTGATCAGACCGAGTAGGTGTCCGGGGTTTTTGGGATCCTCCACCCAGGCATTTCCAACTGCTCCACGTGTGAGGCTGCCGATCACCGCATCCAGAGGCGTGTCCGGAGCCAACGGCGTGAGCTGGTTTGCTGGAAGCATCAGGTCGGCAGCGGTCATGGTGAGCTGCTTTCCGAGCGATCCTGCCGGGTGATTGGAGGCGAAATCGGCTGGTGAGATGCCACGCCTCTCCATCCAAACCGCTGCGAGGGCGTCACCGATGGCCATGGCGACAGCGGTGCTGGCTGTGGGGGCGAGGTTGAGTGGGCACACCTCCTTGTCCACACTGGCTTCCAGCACCACGTCGCTGCCGCTGGCCAGGGAGGACTCTGATCGCCCCACCAGTGCGATTCGGGCAGTACCGCGGCGGATCAGGTGCGGAAGGATTGCCAGCAGCTCCGTTGTTTCGCCGCTGTTGGAGAGCAGCAGGCAGACGTCATCGGGCGCAACAACCCCCAGATCGCCATGCAGTGCATCCAGTGGATTGAGGTAAAGAGCCATCAATCCAATCGACGAAAAAGTTGCGGCGATTTTGCGGGCGACGATGCCGCTCTTACCGACCCCTGTGATGACGAGCTTGGCTTTGCGATCAGCGCAGCGTTCGAGCAGGGCAAGGGCATGCTCCACCTGATCGCTTTGCAGTCGATCCGCTGCAGTGGCGATGGCGCCAGCCTCTTCCTGTAGGCAGCGAGTGAGTGCGGACAACCGGCTTGTTGGAGATAATGAAGCCAATTCTCCTGCACACCGCCACCGATGGGATCTCCGGTGCAGCCGGTGTTGGCGATGGATCTGCCTGGCATTGATCCATCTCTTTTCGCTTTGGTGGGTGACGAAGCTGCTGCCATGGGCATCGCACGGGTGGCTCTCGTGGGCGGCGGAGTGCGTGATGGTCTGCTTCACCTCCTCGATGGAGTTCCCTGGAGAGGTTGTCGGGATCTCGACTTTTTGGTGGAGGGTGATGCGGTGGCCCTTGCTGAGGCCTTGTTCCTGCGAGTCGGGCCAGAGCGGATCACCCGGCTACAGATTCATCGTTCCTATGGCACCGCTGAACTGGAACTGGACGGGCTGCTGGTGGACTTCGCCAGTGCGCGCCTTGAGTCCTACCCATCGCCAGGTGCGAACCCTGTCGTGACATCTGGTGATCTTGAGTCGGATCTTGAGCGGCGTGACTTCAGCGTCAATGCAATGGCGATCGTTCTCGGGGTGTCGTCATTGGAAGAGGGCTTGGTTGATCCTCATGCAGGCTTGCAGGATCTGGAGGCTCGGGAGCTGTCTTTTTTGCACCGAACCAGCGTGGCTGATGACCCCACCAGGGTTGTGCGGGCAGCTCGCTATGCCACCCGCCTTGGTTTCAAGCTGGGGCCGGATGGACGGGAACAGGTCGCCCGGTGTGTCAAGGCTTGGCCATGGCCCTGGAGCCAAGGGGATCCGGTCGCATCCGCACCGCCTGCTTTGAGCACTCGCCTTCGCATGGAGCTTGAGCTGTTGTTCGATGAGAAACCCTGGCCCCATGCCTTGCAGTGTCTTGAAGACTGGCATGCGTTCCCGCTGTTGGATTCGGGTTTGCAAACGGATCCTCGACGCGAGCTGCGCTTGCGCAGGGCAGCACGCCTTGGTTTGCCGCTGACGGCTGCTTTGTTGCTCGGTGCTGATGCACCGCTGGAGGTGGCAGAGCGGCTTCAACTTCCCTCGCAGCAGATCCGCTGGCTCGGGCAGGCTCAGGAGGTTCTTTCCTGGCTGGGGTCTGATGAGATCCGGGCTTCGCTACCGGCATGGACGCCGGCGGATTGGACGGAGGCACTCGAGCGTCGTGGTTGGAGCGCTGAGGGGGTTGCGCTTGCTCTGGTGGAATCAGAGCAGCATTGGCGACCTTTGCTGCGATGGTGGGGCCGATGGCGTCATCTGACCTCGCCCAAGTCAGCCAACACCCTGATCGCTGAGGGTTGGACTCCTGGGCCGGAACTGGGTGCTGAACTGAAGCGTTGTCGTCGCCAGAGGCTGGAGAACAGTCGATGAATCGACGTTGGATGCCCATGGCCGTGGTGCTGGTGTGTGCTGCGTTTGCCCTGCGCAGTCTGGGCCTGATCGATGCCACCAGTCTCTGGGCCGATGAGCTCTACAGCGTGGGCAAGAGCTTTCAGCCCAGTTATGGAGATCTGTTGGCCCAGCTTCGCCAGGACACGCACCCACCTCTTTATTACAGCCTTCTCTGGGTATGGGGCGGCGTCGTTGGCCAGAGTGGCCTGAGCCTCAGGCTGTTGTCTTGGCTGGCTTATGGCATCGGCGGCTTGTTGATGGCTGCCCAGGCCAAGGCTCTGGCGCCTGCTCCGCAGCAACGATCCGCCTTGCTTTTGGCGGCATTGATGGCTTTCTGCAGCCCCTATCCGCTTCGCTTTTCTCTTGAGGGCAAGAGCTATGCGCTGCTGACGGCTCTGGTGGCCCTGGCTTGGTGGTGGCGCCGCCGCCGTCAGCCTGCGCTTTATGGACTGTCGGTGCTGCTGGCCAGCCTCACGCATTTTTACGGCCTGTTTTTGTTCGCGGCCACTGCGTGCTGGGATGCTGCTCAACGTCGTGGGTCTCTCGCAACGGCTGCCTCATTGGCTCTGTTGCCGTCTTTGGCTTGGATTGCTTACGCCTGGGACTATCTGTTCAGTTCGTCCGCGGCGGCATGGATCGGCAGGCCAGATTTCGCTTTGCTGGAGGAGACCTTGGCCCGTGCTCTCGGGCCCTGGCCGCTCCCCAAGCTGGGTTTGATTCTGATGGTCTTGTGGGCGTTGAGGCGTTGGGGATTGGCTGCTGCGGACGAAGCTCAGCAGCCGATTCCACGAGGTTGGCTGCTCGACTGGAGCGGAGTGATTCCCTCGGCCCTGATGGTGATCGGGGTGGTTGCCGTGTCATTCGTGAAGCCGTTGGCCTTCAGCCGCTATTTCGTTGTTTTAGTGCCGGCATTCCTGCCCTGGCTCGCGGTGCAGGGGTCGGGGTTGTCTCTCAACGTGCTGGGGAGACGATTGAGTCTGATCGCCTTGTTGGTTGCTCTTGGCCTGTTCTGGTGGCAAGGATTTCAACCTCTCCAGGCTCGAGGACTGGATGCCAGTCGAGAGGCGGATAATTTTCGTGCCGTCAGTCAGGCCACAGCCGGTCAGTTGTTTCGCTTTGCGCCACGGCCTCGATTGTTCACTCTCAGCGATCGGATGGAGCTGGCAGCAGGCCGCTTAACAGCGATGGGAGTGCCCTGGGGTGATGAAGATGATCTGGAAAACTTGTTTCAAGACTCCCCTCGTCCAGAAGAGATTCTTCTCGCTGCCAGCGGTCCGGACCCTGTGATGCGTCGCAGAGTTCGACCTTTGCAGACGTTGGCAGAGAGCAGTGGTTATCGCTGTGAAATCAATGCGGAGATGCCTCCCATGACGCATGTATTGGTGTGTAGGACTGCGCGATGAAGAGCTCTTGGTTCCAGTCTCACTCCCTGGTTCTTGTTGTCGCTCAAGCAATCGTCATTCTTAGTGAACTGAAGAGGCAATTTGTTCGGCACTGGGTCCAGATCTGATGAATCCAATCCTGAGTGTGTTGCTTTTGAATTTCCAAGGTTCTGCAATTCCTGAGCAGTCAGATTGTGTCTATTTCAATAATGCAGAGTGGCTGAATTTGTTGATCGAAGAGCCGGTGTCTGCGAGTGGTTGCCATGGCAAATACCAGCTGCCTGGCATGCGACTTCAGCAGCTCCTGGAAACTTCCAAAGGCCAATGGATTCTGCTGTGGGATGGGCATGACCCAGGACCCTTGGGGCTTCTGCAGGATGCGGATCGGTTGAATCTCAACCACTGTTGTTGGGGGCAGCGGGCGTCACCAAATGAGGCTGGCGAGCTGGGATGGCTGCTTGCGCCCCGCCAGGCTTTGGTCGCTGTGGGTGGTTTTCATCCGCTGCTGCGCAGTCTGTCGTTGCTGGTCAGCGACTGTCTGGGGAGGCTTGAGGCTGCGGGCTACAACTTGATTGAGCTGCCCTTCCAGACTGAGACTGCTGATCAGCCTGTTGCTCTAAGCAAGCTGCACTCGCGAGCTGATCACTTTGCGTCGCTGGTGGCTTCGGCCCATTGCTCAGCGGATCTGGCAGCAGACGCTGCGCTGATTGTTAGCCACCCCTGGGGCCTGGGGCAGTCGCAGGAATTGAACCCATCCGTGACACGCAAGTGGCGTCGGGTTTGGCGGCTGCACTTCTGGAGTCAGTTGATGGGTGTGCCTGAGCCGACGTTGCGTCGTGTTCCGGAAGCCTGGTTTCCAGGGCCGGATGCTGATGGAGTTGTTGCTGTGAGCGGTTGGCAACGCCTGCTTTGGAGATTGATTCGCAGGGGCCCCACTGAATTGGAAAAGCTTTTCCTTCGGTCATGCAGGTTCCTTGGAGGGCGGTGACTGTGCACTTGAGCGTGGTCACGGTGTGCATGAATCGGCAGATGCACCTCACTGAGACTGCACCCAGGGTGCAGGCATGGGCCGATGCGCTGGGGCTGGCCTGGGAGCATGTCGTGGTCGACTGGAACAGCACGGTCCCCTTGATTCGGGAGTCGTTGCCAGCCAGTGGTTCTCTGCGGCTGATAAGGGTGCAGGGAGAGCAGGAATGGTGTGCGGCGCGCGCTTACAACTTCGCCTGCGCGCAGGCGAAAGGGGAGTTGTTGATGAGGCTCGATGCTGATTGCTGGCCTGAACGGTTGACAGCGGAGCAGCTGGAGCAATTGTCCGCTGGTGATGTGCTGGAGGGGGCCCTTGCCGGCGGTTCAGAGGGCTCCTGGTTAATGCACCGGCAGTTGTTTGAGGACGTGGGTGGTTTCCATGAACTGCTGCGGGGTTATGGCTGTGAAGACATCGATCTGCGTGCTCGCCTGAAGCTCCGGGGAGCACGGATCAACACCCTTTCACCGGAGGCGATACGGGTGATTCGCCATGAGAGTGACCTGCGCGTGGGGCTAGTCCTAGGGAACATGTCGCGATCTGCAGCTGCGATTGCGCGTGCCTGGAAGGACGCCTTGGTGGAGGCGAATCGCTGGGCTGTGGTGCAGCATCCCTGGAGTGTCCATCGGCCTCACACTGCCTATCGCCAATGTTCTGGCGGGCCATGGACCTCCATCGCAGCGACTGTGCCTCAGCCCCCAGCAGCACTTGATCAGCAGTTGCAGAGGATCAGACGTCAGCGTTTCTGGAGTCGATTTTTGTTGTTATCACCGTCGGTTCTCGATCAACTCCCGCAATCCTGGTTTGGTGGTTTTGATGGCCGAGGCTTCGGGGTGCGTCGCTGGCATCGTTTCTACTGGCACACCGGTCGACGTCTGGTGCTGTTGCTGCATCAGTTGTTGATCCACTTCTGCAGACGGGTCGGAGGTTGAGCGTCTGGGTGGTGACGCAACGCATCGGTAATCTCGCGAGTAACAGCTGTTTTGGCCTCCCGAAAAGGATCCTGTCTTCGTTGCAGGGGAGTGTCGCCAATCCCTTGCACCAACTGCTGATGTTTGGGTTGGCTGAGGCCAGGCAGTCGCTTCTGCAGTTCTTCCCGCCAGGTGCTGGGGTCCCACTGCAGCAGATCTTCAAACCAAAGCGGATGTTGGTGGGGATGCTTCTCCAGCCAGTCCAGGATTGCGTCGGTGTCCTGCTGCAGTTGTCTGGCGGCTTTGAAAAGCCTCTTGGGTGTGAGCACTGGGCCGCGGCAGGCCGTTGGGTCCGTCCAGGTGTGCAGCAGGCCGAGGTCGTAGGCGCCAGTCGCACGACTCACGATCAGAGATGCCAGTTGTCGGTGCCAGTCGCGCCGAAGCAGGGGGAGCACCTGCCAGCTTGAAAAGGTCTCCTCCAGCAGTTGACCGGGTTTCTGGCCACGACGCGTCCATGGTTTGAGCTGGATGGGTTGCAGTTTCAGGCTGAACCAGCCGTTGGCCTGGCGGCGTTCTTCGATGCTTTGAAGAGTTGCGATGAGGCGTTGCTCAGGGCGATCTCTCCAGCGGCGAAGCCAGCGAGGTGGAGTCAGTGCCAGCGGCATGCGTCGACTGAAGCCTTGGAGGTGAAATTGGTTGAGATATTCCATTGGCATTCCAAGCCCATCGAGCCAAAGCCTGCGGCAGAGGTAATAGCTGCCGGAGCGAGGTGCGCTGAGAATCAGCAGACGCTGAGAAGCTGGCTGATGTTGTGGTGGTTCTCGGTCAAATACAGGACTGACCATTTCCAGCTCCGCCAGTTCAATGCCCTGGTTAGCGGCCTCGCGCAGGGTTTGAGTCCAGGGGCTGGGGACGGAGTTCAATGGAGAAGCTTGGGGAGGGGAGTCGTGAGGCTGTTGCAACGATCCCTGTCGGCGTTGCGCAGCTTGCGCTTGTCATTCTCCAGGAAACAGTTACGTCGCTTACTGCGCCGATTGCCGCAGGCACAGAAAACTGTTCTGCTGGATCCCGGTAATGGCTTAGGTGCCAAGAGTGTGCTGCTCTGCAAGAGAGCTAAAGCATTGCCGGCGCTGGGGCATGAGCCTTCGTTGGTTGATGTTCAGGTGCTGACGCGCTTCTGCGCCATTGAACAGCCCTATTGGGCCGCTTTTTTGAGGCATTACCAACTTTGTGGGGTCCGTCACGTTCATGTCTGCGTGCAAACAGAACAGGACGCTCGCATCGTGGAAGAGAGTGATCTGCCCGCTGGTCTCAATTTCCAGGTGCATCGATTGGATGCAGCTTTGAATCCTTCAGCAGCCTTGCAGACATTCCCTTTAAACCTGATTAGTTCAGATGCGCCTTTCACGTTGATGGTGGACTGCGATGAATATGTTCAGTTTCAAAATCCTGGATTTACGCCTACTCGTTTGGCTGAGATGTTTCCCTACGCGGGACAGTTCTATCTGCCCTGGGTGATGGCACCGCGGCTGGACGATTCTTCGGTTGGCGGTTTTTGGGGCCATGTGGGTAAACCGCTGGTCCGTTCAGATCGTATGGCCGCGATCGCCAGTGATCATGCTTTTCGCTTGCAAGATGCCGAAAAGGCCGATGAGGGATCGCTTCCAGTTGGTGCTTACGGAGCCGTTGTCCATCACTACTGGGCAAGGAGCTTTCGCGACTGTCTGCTGAAGACGTTTTTCAACCGATTTGACGATGCCAAGTCGCTGGATAAAGATCACGCGCTGGATCTGATTCGTGCGGGTGAATTACCAATTCGGCTGAGATTGTTGGCCTATCTCGATCTACAAAAACGCTATTTACAAGTCTCGTCGCCAGGCTTCCCAATGGTTGATCTAGGCCTGGAAGAAAGGCTGCTGCGTCAGTCTTTGTCTGAAGCCGATGAGCTGCAGTGCCGACACAATTTTGCGGCTTATCAGCAGAAGCTGCAGCAGCAATGGGAGTCCCTTCCTCCCTATCCAGCGGTGTCGATTCAGGCGTTGGCCTCGTTGCTCCCGCCGCTGAAGCAGAGAGTCACTTAGGAATTTGCCTTCCTGCGAACCGTACCGATTCGCACCCATGGCCCCAGTCGGCAGAGCTCCTGAGCCAAATCTTTTGAGCAGGCCAGTGCCAGAGGGCCGCAAGTCTGCGGATCCACCAGCAGCTCGCGCATCGCCTGCCATGAGCTTTGATCCTGCAGTGACATTCGCTGGCTGGTCAGCTCGATGCTGGCAGGGGTATCGGCGTGGGGATCCAGTCGAGTCCATGCCTCACGGTTGGAGGGAGCCAAGCTGCTGTGGATCCCGCTCTTGAGCAGTGGTATTGCACCTTTGAAGACAGGAATTGCATCGACATTCAGACAAAGTTGCAGACCAGGCTCGCTGGCATCAAGCATTTCTCCAAGGTGCCCAAGTAACCCGAAGCCGGTGATATCGGTACAGGCATGAATCGAATTTGGACGTTTGGCTTCCTCATCAAACAGCTTTTGAAGCAGGACGTGCTGGCTGGTTTGCATGCAGGCAAGAGCCTGGTCAAGGTCGCGGGGATCGACTCGACCGGCCATGGCTGCTGCAAACAACACGCCAGTTCCAATCTCCCGACTCAAGAGAAGGACATCACCGTCCTGAAGACCTCCCTTCCCCCATGCTGTTTGTTGCTCAGGGCGCTGACCGTTCACGATCAGATTCACTTGGATGCCAAGACTCACCGGTCTGGGTGGCGAATCGCGTGATTCGAGTGTGTGACCTCCCACCAGGCGAGCATGTTGTTGTTGCAAGGCAGCCTGGATGCCTGCCAAGGTTTCCGTCAGTAGATCCTTTTGCAGCCCAGGATCGATTGCAGGAAGCGTGATCAGGGCTTGAGCGGTGTCGACTTCTGCGCCGCTCGCCCAAAGGTCGGAGCTGGCATGCAGGGTGGTGAGGTAGCCGTTCAGCCAGGGGTCACTGACCAGTGCGGGGAAGCCATCCACGCTCTGCAGCATGTTGTCGCTGATCAGGACGGCATCGTTGGGATCAGTGCCCAGTGGAGCCAAGCCTGCACCTTTGAGGCCCTGCCTAAGCGTTGTAGCAGGAAGCTTGGCAGCGCAACCGCGGCAGGCCATGTCTTGTTTATCAACACTGCCCATGGCGCTCTGGGCTTCGAACATGGCAATGAAGCGTTTGTCGAGTCTTTGTTTCCAGTGCCAGATCAACGGATGGGGGCCAAGGCAGAGGTCACCCCAGAGGGCCCAGGCTGTGGGCTGCCCCTTGGTGCTGGAGTCTCCGACCAATTGCAGAGCCCGGCGTTGGGGTCTCCAGGCCTGCAGTGACGATCCTCTGCTGGTGGCCTCAAGGTTGCGTGCGAGTACAGGTGCGGCGCGTACGGCCCAGACGCCTGAAGGAGGCCGCGGCTTTTTGTTGATGACAGCACAGTCTCCGCTGGCAAACAGGTCGCTGTTCCCGAACACTTGCAGGTTGGGTTCGGTACATACCCTTCCTGCGAAATCACAGATCAATCCGGAGGCTTGCAAAAAAGTGGGTGCGACGCTGCCAGTGCAGAGCAGCAGTGGACTTTCATCAGCAAGTTGGTCCAAGCTGATGAGCTGGATGCCCGCGCGCTGAAGGGCCTTGATGAAATGACGATTGCGGCCGTTTTTTCGCAGCACCAGCTGGATTAAGCGATCTGGCCAACGCTTGCGCAAGTTGAGGCAGACTTCAATCGCTGCCAGACCACTACCCACAACACTGAATGGGGTTGGATTGCTTTGTTTGACAGCTAAACTTTCCTCTTGGATGAGTTTCAGGGCCGGCCCGAGAGGCTTGATCGGTACGCAGCGCATTCGCTTGCTGAATTGTTCTGGCGTCGGGCTGGTGCAGCCGATATTGAGGCTGAGAAGCTGGTAGTTCAGAGATCGCTGCTGGTTGAAATGGAGCGTTTTGTGCTTCCAGTCGAGGGTCTGAATCTCCGCCTGGATGAACTCCACACCGGCTTGTGCTGCGAGGTGACGGAGATCGATCGAAGCGTCTTTTTCGCTGTACAGCCCTCCAAGTACGCCAGGCACCATGCCTGAATAAAGAGTTGCGCTGCAACGGTCCACAAGGCTGATCCGCCCTAGTGGCCGCTTCGATGGATTCATGGCCCAGCGGCGCAGCAGAAGTGCATGACTGTGTCCGCCCCCTGCCAGGACCAGATATTTAGAAGCCAAGGCTGGCTCTGAAGACCCAAGTGAGATCTTTTATGTTTTTCACTTCATTTTCACGGGCAAAGTCCACTCCCCAGGTCAGGCGGAGCGGAATTCCTCCGGTGAGGTTCATGGACACTGCTGCCTGCGCGGTACCACTTCGGTATTCAACAAACATGCCCCACCATTCATTCATCACCAAGCTGAAGCTGCCGATCGGGCTCCAGCACAAGTCGTTGTCGACAGAGAAACTTCCTTGGCGATTCTCTACGCCATAAATGCATGCAAACCGGAGAGGATTGTCAAAGCTCTGGATGTCTTGATTGGCAAAACGGCCCGTGCCGAAGCCGCCATTGGCGATGATCAGCGGATAATCGCGCCCTTCATTACCAAGCCACCATCCTTTGCTAGCCATGAGATAAAGGTTGCGACCTGTGTCTGTTTGGTCATCCCATTGGATCAACTGTTCTCCACCGAAGGCGATGCCGCCGGTATCGCCTAGTGCTCGGGCTAGTCGAAAGCCGCTGGAGATGCCTTCACCAATGCGGGTTGAACCGCCAGAGGCATCATTACCTTGATAGACGCTTCGGAAGGAAGTGTTGAGCCCAAAACTCCAATTTGTAGTCTGGAGCACATTGGCGTGGACGATCGCTACGGCATCACCGTTATTCCAGGCCCAGAAAGGCTCATCTCCAGCCCGGCGACTAAATCCAAGCACAGCAGCATCAGCAAACCATCGTTGACTCCACCTGAAGCCATTGGGGATATTCCAGCTGATGTCAGGTCCGACTAGCCCATCTCCAAAGGCAATAGATCGATCCAACGCCTGTAATGGCGGTGGCGGTGGTGGGCCAGGTACAGCGCGAGGTGGCATGGCCTCTTCCTGGGCGATTACCTCGGATGGTGGCCTCTGATTAGTGCCGCTTGATTCGCTCGGCAACTCAACGTTGTCGACCTCGGCAATTGTTTCCGTTCCTTCAGGCGCCAGCTGGGGAACGGTGTCTGTCAGTACCTCCCAGACTATTGCGGTGTTTGAGCCATCATTTGATTCATCCCACGCTCCTGATGGATTGTTGGGAAGTGACTCCCACACCACTTTGGTCGAGCGCGATGAGTTGGTGGTGGAGCGATTTGTGGTCTCTGTCTCTGGTGCCACCTCCCACACAATCGGGTGGGGTACGGCCTGCGTTTCTGTGGGATTGGTTCGGACGCTGTCAGCTCCGCCATCAATGGAGGGCACGAGGATCTGCAAAGTGTCCGATTGCTCTTCTGTGACGGGCTCCCAGATCACTTGCTCTTGCGCATGCCCATGCAATGGCGCTGTGATCGCAATCGGCGCGAGGCTTGCCAATAGCCATAGGCGCTTGGGTAATGAAGCTGGTTGTGGCGTCGTCATGGCGCCTCCCGATAGCCATTGGGATTGGCTGACTGCCATGCCCAGCCGTCGCGGCACATGTCGGTGAGAGAGCGTTTGGCATTCCAGCTCAGCAGTTCAGCAGCTTTCTTCGGGCTGGCTTCAAGTTTGGGTACATCGCCGGGGCGTCGCTCCACCACTTCGTAGGGGATGGTGATGCCTGTAGCTTGCTCAAAGCCTTGTACAACATCCAGCACGCTCAGGCCTATCCCGGTTCCGAGGTTGAGCGTGAGGCTGAGGGCAGACTCTGACTGCAGCAGTTGATCGACCGCAGCGGCATGAGCCTCCGCCAGATCCATCACATGGAGGTAATCGCGGATGCCGGTGCCGTCGGGAGTGGGGTAGTCGTTGCCGAAGACCTTTAGTTGCTTAAGTCGACCTGCTGCGATTTGAGTGATGAAGGGAAAGAGGTTGTTGGGGATGCCGAGGGGGTCTTCGCCGATGCGTCCGGAGGGATGGGATCCCACAGGATTGAAGTAGCGCAGCGACGCCACACGCCAGTCGCCTGTTTTGGCCAAGGCCGACAGCATTTGCTCTACGGCCAGCTTGGTTTGGGCGTAAGGGTGAATGGGATCGGTGGAGGTGGTTTCAGTGAGAGGAAAGGTGTCGGGCTCGCCGTAGACGGTGCTGGTGCTGCTGAATACGAAAGTGTGACAACAATGGGCATCCATGGCGGCGAGAAGCGAACGGGAGCCTGTCACGTTCACGTCCCAGTAGCGCAGAGGGTCGGCGACAGATTCTCCCACCGCTTTGAGGCCCGCGAAGTGAATCACTGCCTCGATCGGTCTACCGGCGCTAGCCGCATTGGCAAATATCTGCTTCAGCACAGTGGCGTCGCGCACATCACCCTCAATGCACTGCAATGATCGACCGCTCAGCTCTTGAACCCGATCGAGAGCAACGGGTGAACTGTTGGAAAAGTTGTCGAGAACGAGCAAGTCGTGGCCAGCCTCGAGCAGCACCACACAGGTGTGACTTCCGATGAAGCCGGCACCGCCGGTGATGAGCAGAAGAGCCATTACGCCTTCCCTAGGCTGCGACGGGCGCTGCGAGCGCGGTGTCGAGCAACACCCAGCCGGCGACAGGGGTGCCCTGGAGTGGAAGTTGTTCGCGCAATTGACGGAGCTGTTCGCGCTTCGCGGCACCAGGGGCGGTGATCAGCAGTTGGGTGGAGGCGCTGCGGGTGGCGAGCAAATCACGGCTGACTAAGAGCTCGCGGGCGCTGCCAAGGGCGCGGCGCAGTTCGGTGGTAAAGCCTTCAAGGGCCGCCGCATCGAGATCTCCCACGGGGATCAGGGCGACGGATCCGCTCCCGCACAAAGGACCATCGGCAAGCAACTGGATCGGCGATCTCCAGGCGTCTGTCGAGGGCATTTTCTCTTGACAGGGTAGGCGCTCGAGCAGGGGTCCGGGTAGATCACGACCGAGCTCATCACTGCTGAATACGCGGCCGCTGCGGCGATCGCTCACCAGGGCACCGCCGCTGCCGAGCACCAGTCCGGCGAGCAGGCCGAGAGCGAGGGTACGGAGCTTGCGGGGGCTGACGGGCTTGTCGAGCAGGGTGGGGGTGGAGATCAACTCCCAGGGGCTGGTGGCGCGGGCTTGCTCCAGCTCAAATTGCTTGATTTGGTTTTGCAGGGTCACCAAGGTGGCCTCATCGCGCAGGGCTTCCTGGGTGAGATCGCGGTGGCGGGCCACCACATCTTTGGGGCGGTTGAGGGCCTGCAGATTGGCCTGGGCCAGATCGAGCTCGCCCTTGAGCAAAGCAATCGTCTGCTGGTTGATGTAGCGCACCAGGGTATTGCGCTCCCGCTCCAGCTTCTGCACCAGGGGGTCGTTGTCTTTGAAGCGGGAACGAAGTTCCGCCAGGCGGGTCTCCACCGAGGTCAGCTGGTCGAAGGTCGACGACTTGTCGGTGAGGGAGGCGAGCTGGGAGGCGAAGTAGAGGGAGCCAGGTCCGGCTTTGCTGGCTTCTTCAATCTGGATCTGCAGGGCCTTCACCTTTTGCTGCGCGCCCGTGCGTGCCGCTTCAACACTCCCGCCGCTGCCTTTCACCGAGGCACCTCGGCCGGCTCCATTTTTGGAAACAGCGGCACCCGAGATATTGCCGGCGAGGGGCAGGCCATCGAGCAGGCCGAGGCCGTTGGCGTAGCCGTAGTCGAGCGCGGCGCGGGAGCTTGCCTCCGCCTGGGGCTTGATCGTGTTGATCTGCTCGTTGAGATACGCGATCACATTGCTGAGCTCGCGGGCGCGGCCCCGATTGGAATAACCCTGGTAGGCCTGGGAGATCATCTCCGTAATCGGCAGCACCAATTGCTCGTTGGTGTCGCGGAATTCCACGTTGAGCACCGACGTGCCTTCTTCCTCTTCAGCAGTGATCGCTGACTTTGCCCAGTCTTGAAAGTGCATGTCTTTTACCTCTTCAGGCGGCTTGCGTGCCTTCCAGGCATCGAAGACTGGCCGTAGCACCGAAGGGCTGTTGAGAATCTGCACCTCGGTAGCGATTGATTCGTTGCTACCTCCGCCACCGCCGAGCCTGGCGATCGCTGCGAGGCTAGAGTTTTGAGACAAGAGGGCTGCCGCACTAGACTGGTCTTTTCCCTGATCGAGCACGATCTGAAACTCACCCTGATACACCGGTTTGCTGGTGAGCAGGGAGATGCCGGAGAGGAGAATGCCAATGGCGCCGCCACCGGCAATCCATGGCCAACCGCGCCCTAGGGCGCCGGACACTTGTCGTAGATCGATCTCGTCGTCGCTGGCTGGGGAACCGGCCAGGGGCTGTTCAGCGGGGGCGGTGGTCATCACTGAAATAGGCTGTACACGGAATAAATGCCCACGGCAGGACCCGTGATTTCGTTGAGCACATTTAAGGTGGCGGAGAGAGGAGAATCGTTGACGCGCACCACATCACCGGCCATCAAAATTGGATTTTTGTAGGACCCGGCAGGGTTGGCACCACTCACGAAGAATTTGCGCTGGTCGGTGGTTCCGTCGCGGTTGAAACGAATGAACTCCACCTGTCCACGGATCAGCTTCTGACCGCCAGCGGAGGCAAGGGCTTGATCAAGGGATGCTCCTTGGGGGAGAACTTTTGATCCTGCATCGCGTACGCGACCGGTGACGAACACCTGAACGAAATCAGGGCTGAGATTGGTCTGGCCAGCTTTGATGATCTGCTCACGCAGTTCCACCGGAGAGCGCGCGACCACCACCGTGTCGCCATCGAAGAGGCGGATGTTTTGTGACTCGTTGCCTTCTGTGATCAGGCTGAGGAAATCGAGGCTGGTGCGCATCTTGCCGCCGCCGACGCTGAGGGGGCGCTTTCGGGTGACGCTCACCTCGCTGAGCTTGGAGAAGGGGGTGACTCCGCCGGCGTTCCGAAGGGCGTCGAAAACGGTTGGGAGGCGTAGGCCGCTATTGATTTCCACGCCGCCGATGCGTGGACCTGCTGCGGTGGCTGGGTTGATCGTGCTCGTGCCTGTGACTAGGCCGGTGGCGAGGTTGATCGAGCCAGCCTGGGCGGCGGATTCAGCTCCCAAAGCTGACTGCCGACCGGAGAGGTAGTAATAGCCAGGCCTGGCCACCTCGCCGCCGATGTAGACACGGATCGGTCGGTAGGCGGCCGGGCTAACGAACACCTGGGGGTCGCGCACGTAGGAGCTGAACTGCTGGGTGAGGAAGTAGCGCAGTTCCTCCACCGTGAGCCCCTCTACGAAGAGAGAGCGGAGCCGCGGCAGGTAAAGAGTGCCGTCGGGGCCGATGGTGAACACACCGGAGTACTCGGGGACATCCAGCAGCTCCACCACCACAGCATCGCCGGGGCCGAGGATGTATGCCTCTTGTGCACCAGTGACAGGAAGTTGTTGGGCAAAAGAAGTTTTTGTGTCCGTTCTGACTTGAAATGCTGGTTCCTGAGCATTCACTAAAGATGCTGATGCTCCAAAAACAAAGGTCGCACCTACTGCCAGATGAGAGCAGTGCTTTAGAGCTGATAACGCTAATCGCTTCATGCATGCAAATTAAGCCAGCCTGAAGGGATTTCGCATTTACGGTGGCCAGGGCTCGTAGTGGTTCGCGTGAGAGGTCGTGATCTGCGCCTCTCACCCCCCACAGCCCAACCACCCGTGCTTGCTTTTCCAAGTGGGCCTTAAAAATTTTTTAATCAAAAAAATAAGTGTTTTGCCGTTACTGACTTTGTTCGTTCTGTTTCTGTTGAGGAGCGCGTTTGATTGTCATTGCCCTCTTGAATCTTGTTTATGCAAAAGGTCGCCTTTGTTGAAAATAGTTATTTTCCGCCCGTTTAAAAGTTTCTTATATCTGTTTTGGCAAATAAAAAATTTCTTAGTTTTTGCGGATGCATTTAGCTTCCGGGAAGTGGTCACGATTTTGCGCGGCCTGCCCTCACTCGGAAAGTTGCTGCGGCCCTGCAAACTGGTTTGAGTGAAAAACACAGCTGTGAGTCAGCTTCAAAGCCTTCGTGGCATGGTCGACCTTCTGCCCGATCAGACCCGCCGTTGGCAAGCGGTGGAGGCTGTGGCTCGTGACCATTTCCTGCGCTCAGGGGTTGAGGAGATTCGAACGCCTTTGCTTGAGGCGACTGATCTGTTCGCTCGGGGGATCGGTGAAGCCACTGACGTGGTGGGTAAGGAGATGTATTCGTTCCTTGACCGAGGAGATCGCCCCTGCACTCTTCGCCCTGAGGGCACCGCTTCGGTTGTGCGCGCAGCAGTGCAACACGGCCTACTTAGTCAGGGGGTTCAGAAGCTCTGGTATGGGGGCCCCATGTTTCGCTATGAGCGTCCTCAGGCTGGACGCCAGCGTCAGTTTCATCAGATTGGCGTTGAATTTCTTGGAGTGAATAGTGCCCGCAGTGATGTGGAGGTGATCGCTTTGGCTTGGGATTTGCTTCGTGACCTGGGTTTATCCGGGTTGGAACTCCAAATCAATAGTCTTGGCACTCTGGAGGATCGTCTGAAATACCGCCAGCAGTTAGTCAATTGGCTTGAAGCTCGAATCCACCACTTGGACGCCGATTCCCAGCAGCGTCTGAAGACCAATCCTTTGCGTATTTTAGACAGCAAGAATTTAATGACTCAGGCAATGCTCGCGGATGCGCCAATACTTTTGGATACTTTTAGTGAGGAAAGTTCCCAGCGCTTTGAGGCTGTGCAGCATTTGCTAAGCCAGCTGGCTATTCCGTATCAGCTTAATCCTCGGCTTGTGCGTGGCCTTGATTACTACTGCCATACCGCTTTCGAGATCACAAGCGATCAGCTTGGTGCTCAGGCAACCGTCTGTGGGGGTGGAAGATATGACGGGTTGGTAAAACAGCTGGGCGGTCCTTCAACTCCTGCAGTTGGTTGGGCGCTCGGAATGGAAAGGCTCATGCTTGTGCTAGGAGCCGCAGCATCAGAGGACATTGATGGGGCTGCTGCCAAGCTCACGTCTGAAAAAGCACCGGATCTTTATGTAGTGAATCGCGGCAAGCAAGCTGAGACTTCTGCTTTGGTGGTGGTTAGGAAATTGCGAGCTGCTGGTGTGTTCGTCGAGCTTGATGGTTCCGGTGGTGCTTTTGTAAAACAGTTCAAGCGTGCGCGTCGCAGCGGTGCCGCTTGGGTTGCGGTGATTGGTGATGAGGAAGCCGAAGGCGGTGAACTTCTTATCAAGTCTTTGCTTATGAATGGAGAAGAGAGAAAAGTTGCGCTTGATGATCTAGCTCAACTGGTTGCCATCTTGAAGTCAGTTACTTAGTGCTATTTAACTAATTTGTGCCAGCGGGCTTCAAATGAAAATTCAGTGCTTAGAGATGTTGAGGTATCTTTATCAAGCTAAATCCAAACCCGTTGGCGCTGGGGCGCGCTTCGCGATTTGTGGGTTAGTGAATGTAATGACTACTTTCTTGGCTCCCATGAAACCTTGCCAAAAGCTTTTCACCTTGAGTTGCAGCAAGACGTTGAGTCATGGATTGTGATAATCCAAGATCGCAACCTCACTAGGCACAATCAATAGGAGCACCAATCATACTTAATGGCCGCGCGATCGCTTCTGCAATGGCCGGGTTGTAGGTGTGGCTGGTGAGGTTGCGGCTGCGGATCATCGCCATCCAGGTGCTTTCCGTACCAGCTGGCAGAAGCTCCTTCACCACGGCTAGCCGCATTGCATCCTTGGAGCCTCTGATGCCGCTCACGCCTTGATCCACTAGAAAGTTTTTGAGCAGAAGCCAGCTGAGTTCATGGGTGAATTCAAATGCCTGAGTCAATCATTGTTGTTCGAGCTCGCTCAGTTGGCGGCTGGCGGCAAGAGTGAGCGCTCGTTCGAGTGTGGCCGATGCCCGTTCGTAGTTTTCTAGGCGCTGAAGCCAGCGCACATCGGCGTCTGCCATGGAAGCCAATGCAGATCCTCCGCATTACGAAGCGACTGAGTGGTCACAAAGGCCTTAATCAAAAGACTGGTCTTTTTATCTTGCAACAGCTGCGGGTCACTGGCGAGGGTTAGGGCTTGATGGAGCATGGAGCTCTGAGGTGGCTTTGCCCCTCCTTCTGTAACGGCTACGGAAGCAGGGTGCTGCTGTGACCCTGCTTCACCACCTCGCATAGATCAACGGGTATCGTCCGGTAGGCCACTGATCGCTCATGCACAAAAGGGTTGCGAACGCATACCTTGAATTGCTGAGCGAGGAGGCAGAGCAGCTCGCGCAAGGCGATGGCACGTGTATGTGTCGCCAGCGTGACGCAATCGTGCCAATAGCGATGGTGTTCGCATGCCCCCAACCCTTTTTTCTTTGAGTATTTAGATGGCTTTGGGGGTGATTCGAATCCTTTATTGCCGCCCACAAAACCTCAGCTGTTCAGCCACGCTGTGGCAAAGTCGACATGATCACGTCACAAGCGAGACGGTTGAGCTCTGCTCCCGTCCGCTGTGACCCCAGGCGGAAATGTTGTGCCTGCATGACGTCTTGAAGTTTCCATGCCTCCTTCCGCTACCACCCCCAGCAAAACAGCTCTGATTACACGAATACTGGCCAAGACGGCAGTTATTTAGCGGAGTTTTTGCTGGAGAAAGGCTATGAGGTGCATGGGATTAAAAGACGAGCGAGCACGAGCAGTTTTAATACCAGCCGAATTGATCATCTGTATCAAGATCCCCATGTGGATGATCCGCGAGCTGGCGGAGGCTGTGGCCCCCCAAACGGGCTACCAGGGTGCGATCGAAGGGACAGCAGCAAACCCTATGCCAACTTGAGGAAGCAACTGGACATGAGTCGCCTCGCCGGGCTTGGCCGGAGGGCCCGCATTTCGTTGGAAGATTGCCCGTCCAGTAACTGCCTTTCCCTGCCAAGAGTTTGCACAACAGCTAGTTCATCTTTGATCATCGTTGTGTCTGAAATTTCGTAGTCTCTGTTTTTATGTCTGTTCTCGTCACCGGAGCCGCCGGCTTCATTGGCTATCACCTCAGTCGCAGGCTTTTGGAGCAGGGAACTCCTGTGGTGGGGTTTGACAATGTCAACTCTTACTACGATGAATCTCTGAAGTTGGCGCGGATCGCTCAGCTTGAGGAAGCAGCCTCAGCAGCGGGCACCCCTTTCAAGCTGATCAAAGCTGATCTGCAAGATCAGGAGGCCGTTGAGGCAGCCTTCTCTCAGCACAATCCCCAGAAGGTGGTCAACCTGGCTGCACAGGCAGGGGTGCGCTATTCAATCGAAAATCCTGTGACCTATGTCCAGAGTAATCTTGTGGGCTTTGGTCACATCCTTGAGAGTTGCCGCCACCACGGCGTGGAGCATCTGGTGTACGCCAGCAGCAGCTCGGTGTATGGCGGCAACACAATGATGCCCTTTTCGGAGCACCACAGCGTGGACCATCCGGTGAGCCTTTATGCGGCCAGCAAGAAGGCCAATGAGCTGATGGCTCACACCTATAGCCATCTCTATGGCCTGCCTGCCACTGGTCTGCGTTTTTTTACGGTGTATGGCCCCTGGGGCCGGCCGGATATGGCACTGTTTATCTTCACCAAGGCAATGTTGACCGGACAACCAATTCAGGTTTTCAACAATGGTCAAATGATGCGCGATTTTACTTACATCGACGACATCGTTGAAAGCTTGATTCGGCTGCTTGACAAGCCTGCAACACCGGACCCATCTTTTGATCCAGATAACCCTGATCCAGCTACCAGTTGGGCACCGCATCGTGTGTTCAATATCGGCAATTCCAATCCAACGCAGCTGATGAAGTACATCGAAGCAATTGAGCAAACGTTAGGAGTGACTGCCGAGAAGAAGCTGTTACCAATGCAGCCCGGTGATGTTCCTGCAACCGCCGCGGATACCATGGCACTAGAAGCGTGGATAGATTTCAAGCCCAACACCCCTGTGGAGGAGGGAGTAGCTCGTTTTGTGACTTGGTATCGACAGTTTTATGGGGTATGAGCCCTCCAAACATTAGCCTTTGGTTATGGACTTTCCTCCTCTTGATACTTGTACTGTAGCCGTGATCGGCCTCGGTTATGTGGGTCTACCATTGGCTCTTGAGTTTGCTATTCAGAAGCGCAATATGCGTAGCGCTGAAGCGCTGAGGCGGCGTGTAATCGGCTTTGACATCAACCAGCAGCGTCTCAGTGAATTGCGTGCCGGTTACGACCGCACCAAAGAAACTAGCACTGAAGAGCTTCGGGCTGCAGAGATGCTGGAATTCACCTCAGATCACACTGAACTTGCGCAAGCGGATGTCTTTGTGGTGACGGTTCCTACTCCCATCGATAGCGCTAAACGACCGGATCTAACACCATTAGAGAAAGCCAGTGCTGTTGTGGGTCGTGCTCTGCGCGCTCGTACTTTTCGGGGAACAAATAGTTTGCCGATTGTGATCTATGAAAGCACTGTTTACCCTGGGGCAACCGAAGAAGTTTGTGTGCCAATAATAGAGAAAGAATCCGGGTTGTTTTTTAATGATCACTTCTTCTGTGGATACAGTCCAGAGCGTATTAATCCGGGTGATACAACTCACAAGTTAACCACGATTGTCAAGGTGACTAGCGGCAGTACGACGTTTGCAGCAGATTGGGTAGACAACTTCTACGGTTCTATCATCAAAGCTGGCACTCATAAAGCTTCCAGTATCAAGGTAGCGGAAGCTGCCAAAGTTATCGAAAACACCCAGCGTGACTTGAATATTGCCCTTGCGAATGAGCTTGCGGTGATCTTCCGTAAACTAGGCATTGACACTAATGATGTCCTAGAGGCAGCTGGGACAAAGTGGAATTTCTTGCCCTTTCGGCCTGGACTTGTGGGTGGCCACTGTATTGGAGTTGATCCTTATTACCTCACCTACAAAGCTGAGCAGGTGGGCTATTACCCACAGGTTGTTTTAGCGGGCCGTCGCATCAATGACACCATGGGCCGTTGGGTTGTTGAGCAGCTAGTACTTGAAATGGCACGCCGCCGAATGGTGCTCGGAGGGGCAAAAGTTTTGGTACTTGGTTTGACATTTAAAGAAAACTGTCCTGATCTACGTAATACTCGAGTTGTAGATGTCTTGCAAGTTCTAACTGATTATGGAATGCAGCCGATTGTTGTGGATCCGTGGGTGAATCCTGCAGAAGCCTCTGAAGTGTATGGAATTGAAGTAAAGTCTATTATACCAAAAGGTGAGCATTTTGCGGCCGCTATATTGGCTGTTTCCCATACAGAATTTACTGAAATAACGATTGATGAATGGCAGCAATTAATCCCACAAGATGGTATAATTCTTGACATGAAGGGCATAATTCCTCGGGAGTTAAAACCTGTTCGCATTTAAGCAAAATGCAAGCGTTAACTGACAACATTCTCAAGATCAAGAGCTGATTTATTAATTTTTAACTCTTACGTTTTTAGCTCCAGCCTCTTTATCACGGGTTGTTTAGATAACAATTCCTTGTGAACTGTGCATTGAATTTTTATTAGAGAGAGTTACTAAATCGTATGTTTTATTTTCCGCTAACTTCTAGTCTGGTTTGCTTTTTTATGTACACTGCTTGGCTCAAAGTATTTCTGCGCCCTCGGAAATTTTAATTACCTCAGTAGTTAAAAAGTTTTTATTGATATTGACTTTGTTGATGTTGGAAATGGCTCATGATAATAAACTTTTGCCAAAAGATTGCGCTGATTTGGCAGCGCTTGCAGTCCTTTGCTCGCCTATGCTAAATTTATAAAAATGTTAATTTTTTGATGGCCCAGTTTAAGATAGCTAATAGATTGATCGGTGATGATCTGCCACCGGTTGTGATTGCCGAGATTGGTATAAATCACGGTGGATCTATTGACTTGGCAATTCAAATGGCAGATGCTGCTATTGATGCGGGAGCAGAGATAATTAAACATCAGACACACGTCGTTGAAGATGAAATGTCTGAGGAGGCTAAAGCAGTAGTACCTGTCCATGCTGATTTGTCCATCTATGAAATAATGTCTAACTGTTCTCTTTCCGAAGAGGACGAGCTAAGGCTTATGCATCATATTCATAGTCGAGGGTCTATTTTTATTAGTACGCCTTTCTCGCGCGCGGCTGCGGAGAGGCTTAGACGTTTCGATGTTCCCGCAATTAAGATTGGATCAGGAGAATGCAATAACTATCCATTAATAAAGCATGTCGCACGAATGGGTAAGCCGGTAATTATTAGTACTGGAATGAATACCATAGATTCAGTTCGGCCTACGGTAGAAATTTTGCGTTCGGCTAATGTTCCCTATGCATTGTTGCATTGTACAAACGTTTACCCTACGCCTCCTGAGCAAGTGCGTTTAGGTGCAATGACAAAGTTAAGCGAGGCGTTTCCTGATGCTGTAATAGGTCTTTCAGATCACACAACCTCCAACTATACGTGTCTAGGAGCTGTTGCACTTGGTGCGTCCATCCTTGAAAGGCACTTTACTGACAGTATGAACAGGGAGGGGCCAGACATTGTTTGTTCCATGGATCCTCCCGCACTCTCTGATCTTATTGATGGTTCCCGCACGATTTTTAGTGCTAGAGGAGGTGAAAAAGCACCTGTGGATGCTGAGGCATCAACGATTGCTTTTGCGTTTGCATCAGTGGTAGCAATTCGTGATATCCAGGCCGGAGAACTCTTGAGCGAAAAAAATACCTGGGTTATGCGACCGGGTGGTGGTGATTTTGGTGTTCTCGACTATGAAAATTTATTGGGTAGTAAAGCGCTTGCACCCATTGAACGTGGACATCAAATTAAGCTTAGTCAAGTGGATATTGACTTTACACCTACCCCTATCCATCAACCGTGATTGAGCACTATGTATCTAAAACAAAAGATCGAGATTGCATTGCGGAAAATCTCTCAAATGAAGATCGATATTCTCTCTTTAGAGGACTAAGGTATTCTGAGCTTCCAGTTAAACCGTATGATTTCGTTTTTGTTGGTGGCCCTAAATATAAATCCCCTCTTGATGGAGGAACCACATTTGA
This sequence comes from Synechococcus sp., assembly GCA_047286285.1. Taxonomy (GTDB): domain Bacteria; phylum Cyanobacteriota; class Cyanobacteriia; order PCC-6307; family Cyanobiaceae; genus Synechococcus_C. The sequence goes on from JBJBBP010000002.1 coordinate 349,591, forward strand.
TTTTGACATCATTCACGTCTTGAGAAATTCAAAAAGTGAGGTCAGCGCTCTTATCGACAAGCGACTATTAACGGTATTTGTTCTGCAACAGCTGTTAGGAGCTGACAAACTAAAATATTCATCTATTTCAGGATTAGCTCGCGTGCAGCCATGTACAAAAAGTGATCTCGGCACTGTTGCAACATCCATTTCATCTCGGAATTTCTTGGGTAGGCTTCGAATTATTCGGGAAGCTCAGCTATCGATTACCCAAAACCCCTAACTTGGAAAGTTAAATAAATGCGCACAATTATAACTGGAGTTTCTGGATTTTTAGGAGGCTCACTCTTAAGGAGCTTGACTGCTTCAGGTGTTGATTGTATAGGTGTTTCACGATCTGTCTTGCCTGGCATTCATCGAGTTGCCTCTTATGGAGAGGCACCTTCAGGGGACTGCCTGATTCACTGTGCAGAGACAAATGATCGTTCGTTAGCCAATGCAGGGGGCGAAGCGCTTGAAACAGCAGCCCGTAACACGCTGTCATTATTGCTTAAGAAACGTTATAAACATATTATCTATGCCTCGTCTGCTGTTCTTTACGGTGATCGATCGTCTGCTAACCGAATGGTTACAGATCCTGTGACCGTGACAGACACCTACTCTCGTATTAAACGCGAGTCCGAAATAAGTGTGTTGGAAAATGGAGGGAGTGTTGTACGTCTCTCAAATCTCTATGGACCTCAGATGTCGTCAACAAATGTGTTGAATCATATACTAATACAGCTTTGCGAAAATCGATTGATCACGATGCGTTCGTTAGCACCAGTGCGAGATTTTCTCTGGATCGATGATGCTGTAAGTGCACTCTCATGTTTGACACGGCAACAAGTTTCTGGCATCTTTAATGTCGGAAGCGGTCAAGGAACATCGATCGGCAATCTTGTTAAGCTAGCTCAACGATTGGCGGGAACCAATCAAGATGTTTCCGAAACCCATCCTTTGACAATTCCCTCTCATTTGGTGCTTGATATTTCTGCAACGAGGCACCAGCTTGACTGGTGCCCCCAAATATCCCTTGATGTTGGCGTCCGCCAGCTTATTGACACGAAAATCAATTCTGATTTGGATACATTATGAACAAACGAGTTATTGCTGTCTTTACGGGAAATAGGGCCGAATATGGCTTGCAGTTTCCAATTCTGCGTGCGATCGAGAGACATCCCGGTCTCGATTACCGTTTGCTCGTGTCTGGCGCTCATCTTGACTCAAGTTTCGGACGCACACTTGAGGAAATTAGTAATGATGGCTTTAGCGTCCATGCAGAAGTCAAAATAGAGATGGATGCCGAATCGCTATCTTCTACCGCTCACGCAATTGGATCAGGCGTCATCGAGATCAGCAAAACATTGGCCAAAATCCGGCCAGACCTGATGGTGGTGTATGCGGACCGCTTTGAGGGATTCGCAGCTGTCATCGCAGCCAGCCAGATGAACATTCCTACTGCGCACCTCGAGGGCGGCGATCTGACGGAGGGTGGCGCACTTGACGACTCTGTTCGTCACTGTATGACAAAGCTCGCACATCTTCACTTCACAACAAATCAGCAGGCGAGCAATCGGATCCTTGCAATGGGTGAAGAAGCTTGGCGTGTTCACACTGTGGGCTTCCCCGCCATCGACTTGATCTCAGAGGGAAGGTTTGCGGGGCCCGAGGAAATTGCCCAGCGTCTCGGCTTGGACCTAACACGTCCCATCGTGCTTTTCACGCAGCACTCGGTCACGACCGAGTTTGATCAAGCTGTTAATCAGTTGAATCCGAGCCTTAGCGCGATCGAGCAGCTGGCAGAAGAGGGTGTACAGGTGATCCTCACTTACCCGAACAACGACGCGGGCGGACGCCAGATTGTTCAGCAGCTTGAATCTTTCGCTGCGCGAAACTTGCCAAATACACAAGTGCATCGTTCATTGGGCAGGCATCTCTACCACGGAGTTCTTGCTCTCGCTAAGGATCCTGATCGAAGGGTGGTTTGTTTGGGGAACTCATCTTCTGGCCTCAAGGAAACCCCCGCATTTAATTGCCCAACGGTCAACATAGGTTCGCGCCAGGACGGACGCTTGCGCGGAGCCAATGTGGTTGATTCTGATTACAATAGTGTTGACATAGTTCTAAGGACACATCAGTGCCTTTACGACACTGACTTTCGAGGCGTTTGCCGCAAAGCTGAGAATCCATACTGGTTAGGAGACGCTGGCCCTAAGGTTGCGCATGTATTAGCTACTGTTGAGTTGGATGCAAAGCTGATTCGTAAGCGAATGACACTGCGTGGCGAGATGCGAGATAGTTGGTTCCGATGAGTGACTCTCAGCTAAGTATTGATGCTCCTCTCGTAGCAGCTGTTCGAGCAATTGAATCGAGTCACTGCCGAATTGCAGTTGTTGTGAACGACGACGGACAACTGCTGGGCACGTTGACCGATGGTGACGTGCGTCGCTGTCTGCTTGATGGTGGAACACTGGAAACACCAGTAGAACGCGCAATGAACGCTCAGCCGATCACGGCCAAACTCGATAGCCCTTCCAGTTATCTTCTTGACCTTATGCGTCGGGGAAACATTCTCACGCTTCCGCAGGTAGATGACAACGGACATTTCAAAAGACTCGTGCATCTAACAGACTTGTGCACTGAAAATAACGAAATCGGTGGTAATTCTTCTTTCGATTTTGCGGTAATTATGGCAGGTGGAGAAGGTATGAGGCTGCGCCCGCTGACGGAGACGATTCCTAAGCCGATGGTCGAGATCGGCGGGCTTCCTTTGCTGGAAAGGCAAATCCAGCGATTAATCCGTAATGGTATCCGACGCGTCTACTTGTCGGTTAATTATTTGTCGCATGTAATCGAAGATCATTTTGGTGACGGCTCTGAGTTTGGTATTGAAATCCGCTACTTGCATGAAAATGAAAAACTTGGCACTGCAGGGTCACTATCTATGCTGCCTGAAACACCATCAGCGCCTATCCTTGTGATGAATGGTGACATTCTTACGACATCGAACTTTGAGAATCTTTTTGAGTTTCATCAATCGAATGGTTCTAGCGTTACGGTCGCCGCTGTGGACCACTACGTCAACATCCCGTACGGCGTTATTCATTCTGATGGTCATTTTATTCGACGGCTCGAAGAGAAGCCATCTCAGCGCTTCTTTTGCAACGCCGGTATTTATGCATTGTCCCCACCAACGCTAGGCTTGGTACGCAATGTGGGATATTGCAATATGACTGATGTGGTAGAAACTTGCTTGCGTCTTAACTTTCCAGTTTCGGTGTTTCCTTTGCACGAATATTGGAGCGACATTGGCACTCCTGGCGACTTAGAGGCTGCACGCTTATTCTTTTCTGAAACAAATACCCATGGCAAATAAATTGTTCTCTGGCAAATCCGTCTTCGTAACTGGGGCAGACGGATTTATTGGCAGTCACCTTATTGAACTACTTGTGTTATCTGGAGCACGTGTACGAGCCATGACGTATTACAATTCATGGAATGAGAAAGGATGGCTGAGGGATATACCTGATCAGATCCTTTCCTCTGTTGAATTGTTTAGCGGCGACATACGCGATTGTGAGCGTGTTCGGCAAGGTGTTCGCGGCTGTGAGTATGTCTTCCATCTTTCCAGTCTTATCGCCATCCCCTACAGCTATGATGCGCCTCGCTCTTATGTTGACACTAATGTTGTGGGTGCAACAAATGTGTTACAAGCATGCCGTGAAAGTGACACTTTAACTCGATTGGTGCATGTATCGACTTCCGAGGTATATGGTTCAGCGCAACAGGTCCCAATTTCGGAAAATCATCCGCTAGTTGGTCAATCTCCTTATTCTGCAAGTAAAATAGCTGCGGATAAAATGGCCGAAAGTTATCATCTTTCTTTTGGGTTGCCGGTTGTAACTGCGCGTCCCTTTAACACCTACGGTCCTCGGCAGACTGCCCGCGCTGTCATCCCTACGATTGCGAGTCAGCTTCTTGCCGGTCGCTCTAGCCTTAGGCTTGGGGCTTTGACTCCAACCCGCGATTTTAATTTCGTAACCGACACAGCAGCTGGCATGATGGCTCTTGCGCAATGCAAGGATGCTGAGGGTGAGGTTGTTAACATTGGCTCCGGTGACGAGTGGTCGATAGCACAGACTGTTGACATTTTGTGCGAAATCGTCGGTCTCCGTCCGGAAATTCTTACCGACGAGTCGCGCATCCGTCCAGAGAAAAGTGAGGTCAACCGTTTACTTGCCGATACATCAAAAATTAGATCTCTTACCTCTTGGCAGAGAGCTATAAGTTTCAGACAAGGCTTAGAATTAACTGTTGAATGGATTCGAAATAACCTCGAGTATTTTGATCCAACTCAGTATGCAAAGTAACTTTGCCAAATGAATATATCCAATATTCTTTGTGTTGTATGTGCTCGTGGTGGAAGCCAAGGTGTTCCGAGAAAAAACCTGCGCTTTCTTTGCGGTAAACCTGTTATTCATTGGGCTATTGAGAAAGGCCTTCGACACCCTTGTATCGATCGTGTCGTCGTTAGTACAGATTCAGAGGAAATAGCTTCGACTGCCGTTGAAGCAGGTGCTGAAGCGCCGTTCGTGAGGCCAGCAGCCTTGTCAGATTCCCATTCAGGCAAATTTCAAGTTTGGCAACATGCCTTATTAACTTGTGAACAAATATACGGCAAAAACTACGACTTATTTGTTGATATAGATTGCACAAATCCTCTTATTACCGCTCATGATATTATAAATGCAATTAGTTACTTTCAGCTTCTATCTACTGAAAATAAAAATCCCGATGCTGTTTTTACTGTCGCGGAAGCTCGTCGTAATCCTTATTTTAATTTAGTTGAATCGGAAGATGACGGTACACTAAAGATGAGTAAATCTATCGGTAACTCCCCTGTCCTGGCGCGTCAGCTAGCTCCTAAAGTATTCGAACATGTTGCTGGAGTTTATATCTTGTCTCCTACCTATCTCAAATCTGCACAACATTTGCTAGATGGCCGTGCATTTGGTTATCAAATACCATGTGATCAGGCCTTTGACATAGACTCAGAACTTGACTTCGAAATCATTGAATATCTCTTTAAACGACAAAACCCGTTTATTACCTCCTGATTTATTGCAATGAATGTTTTATTCTGTACTCAGAGTGAAAGTCTAAACCTTTTTTATCAACTTTCTCTTGCGCTTGATCGTGAAATTCGGATTCAAAAGTCTGGTTTTATCATTGCTGATAGTGCTTCGTATCAACGTTGGTTAAAGTCTGAACCTTATTTTGAACATAAATCACATTTGCTTCTTAAAGAGTGGGAGGTCACAGCTCGTCCATTGGGTGTTCCTAATATTCAGAAAATATGCAATTACGAGAGGTCGTTTGGTGCAAGTGCCGGTCTTTTTGGTGCACTTGTTGCTGACCGACGTATTTTTATGGGGCCTGGCTGCTCTTATACCCAGGATTACAGGCGCCGCTTCACAGATAGTGAATTACTTTTTTTACTTCAATCTGGTCTCGAATCAGTGGAGAAATTATTCGATCAATTGCGACCTGATTTAGTTGTTGGTTTTATATGTGTAACTTACCTTGATTATCTAGCCTATTTAATGGCTTGTTCTAGAGGAATAAAGTTCTTAAATTTGCGTCCTACTCGTGTTTCCGATAGAGTCTCATTTTCAACTATCTTAAACGACCCATCGCCAGAACTAACATCTGCATATGATAATATTCTCAAGGGTAATCCTTCTGAGTATAAGGAAACTGCGCGATCTTATATTAGTCGCGTTCGTGAAAGCCATGGTCGATACGAAGGCGTTATATCTCCTTCAAATAAGCCGGCGTTGCAAACAAAATTTAGCAAGTTTATACAACCTAATAAATTCTTATCGGCAATTTCTCAAATCTGGAACTATGCTACTTCGGCATCACTGTCTGATAACCATGTCCCTAATCCTCTTATAAAATTCTTTTATACGGCTTTCCTTAACCCTTTTCGTGCAAGATTGATTCATCAAATGCTTGCAAATACTTATATCAGATCAAGTGATCTGCCCAATATACGTTATGCTTTCTACCCTTTACATACTGAACCAGAGGTTTCTTTGCTTGTTTACGGGCGACCGTATATCAATCAAATTGAAATTATCAGAATGTTAGCACTCAGCTTGCCTTCCGATATGGTTCTAATTGTTAAGGAGCATCCGTGGATGGTTGGTAAACGTTCATTGTCCGCATACAAAAAATTACTAAATATTCCTCGTGTAAAGCTTATTAGCTCAGCTTTAGATGCGCGTACTCTTATTACCCATGCTGATCTCGTATGTGTTGTTACCGGATCAGTTGCTTTAGAAGCTGCAATGCTAGGTAAACCTGTCATCACTTTCGGCGATTGCCCCTACAACTTATTACCTGACACAATGATCACAAGATGTAAAGATCCTCGTAATTTACATCTCTTGATTAATGATATTTTGTTGAATTATGAATTTAATGAATCTTTTTTGTCTGCCTATATTCAAGCAGTTTATGAAACAAGCGCCAGTGTAAATCTTTATTCAGTTCTTTTAGGAAAATCTAATGTTTATTCTGAGCGCTCAGCTGATTATAAGCAAGAAATCTCTAAACTTATGTCACATTTATTAGAGAGTTATGGAGAATCGGATTCTTTGCTTTCTAATATAGATACCGCCACTTGGTGAGATTTTTTTTTGAACAAGCAAGATATACAAGCTCGTGTCCTTGAACTTGGTAATCGCCAGCCTTGGAACCATAATTTTCAATTGCCGTTTGGAGTAGAAACTAATCCTGGTACTCAGACTTCACATGGTAAAAATCTCATTAAATTAAAACGTTTAAAGCCCATTTTCGATGCTTTAAATCTCAAGGGTAAATCTGTACTTGATACTGGCTGTAATGAGGGTTTTTTTAGTCAATACATGTCTAATCTGGGAGCCTTTGTTCAAGGCATTGATGTAGACGAGCAAAGGATTGAGAAGGCAAAGTTTGTACAATCCATATTACCTGACTCTCCCCATCTATCCTTTAGTGTAATTGATATTTATTCAAATCAATTTCTTAAGTTAGATAAGGTTGATTTTTGCCTATGCCTTGGGTTTTTACATAGAGTTCCTGATCCATTTACTGCTGTTGCAGCTTTGGCTCAAAAAACTGATTTGATTCTTTTTGAGTGGAAATGTTTAAAATTCGGACCTCATGATGAAGCATTTGCTTATTTCTCTGATAAATCTATTGATACATCAGATTATTATGGCACTGAATACTGGTTGCTTAGTTATTTGGCCCTAGAACGGATTTTAAAACGAGTTGGCTTCCGTTATTTTTATCGTATTGATGATCCAAATCAACGTCGCGCAATTTTAGTCGCTGGTAAGAACTTTGAATCGATCTTTGACAATGATGATGAAATTTTAAAAAGGTCTCGTTTTCGCTCTTTTCTCAGTCATGGTAAAAGAGCTTTTCTTACCTTTACCAAGATTATATCTGGAAAGTTAAATGCTTGACAATATTTACTCTCGAACTCGTTATTTTGCTGGCAATATTTATAGGTACGTCACCTCACCCTTCATTCAATACTCAATTGATCCAGTTGATGCAACTACCATCTTTGCTTGTTCTTTTGGCGATGATGGTTGGCACCATATTCGTCAGACATTACGGGAATATGACGTCAACCCGTCTTTAAAACCTCATGAGTCAACATTGGGATTGTTTTTAAAGAACTTTCAGCCTATTAGTATTTCTAACTTCGCATCAATCCCGACCGAATCGCCTTTGCCTTTATTTGTATATCCCTGGGGTACTTTTAATACTAGAAGTTCATCATCTAATAAAGACCCTGCTACATCCCGTTTTTGCGGTCCATCATCACAGGATTTTATAAATCAGGAGTTTACTAAAACAATTAGTCTTTATTTGCATATTCGTGCTAATGGTTATCGACCATCTACTTACCCTCATTCACATATTGGTGGGACATGGCTCATTGCTAACGATGGCAGGCGTCGATTCGTTGTAATGCAAGGTAATCATCGAATGGCCATACTTGCTCATCTTAATTATCGCAATATAACTGTGAGATCTATTCCTCAGGCTATCCGTGTTGTTCGAGAATCTTGTCTATATAAATTACCTTTAGTTTCCAATAAAACATGTAGCATCGCCCATGCAAAAAGTGTATTCGATTTGTTTTTCACCAATCATGGTGATCACATCAATCAATTGATTTCGTATTCTTTGGAATAATTATGCCTGACGAAGTTCGCCTTATCAATTCCTGTCCTTGCTGTGGCAGTACAGATTATAAGCAGCAAGTTGTGCTTACTGATAAGTCTATGCCTCAATATCGTGAATTTAGTCAGAAAAAGTTTGATGGTTTATTAGATGGTTGGGTTTCTGACGTTAAACCTGAAATTGTTCGTTGTCCAAGATGTGCTCATCGCTGGTATATAAGACATCCTAGTGAAAAAAACTTGATCCTTATGTACGAATCAGGAAAGCGATTGATCCCTAAGGAACTTTCACGGAACCCAACTCCTAGAATTTTTTCAGAGGTTTATCGCCTCAGATGTTTAGTCGATAGAGCTCACCCATCTTTTTTAGATTATGGTTCAGGATTCGGTCGTTGGGCACGTGCTGCTTCTCGCCTTAATTTCAATGTTCATGCATATGAACCTAGTATATTACGTGGCTCTGAACAAAATTCTGAATTTGAATTGGTTAACAGTCTCGACCAGTTAGGTGACTTACAATTTGATGTAATTAATCTTGAACAAGTACTTGAGCATGTTTCAGATCCACTTACTGTCATGCTTGATTTGCATAAATTCTGCCATATTAATACTATAGTTCGTGCGACTGTCCCAAATATTTTGAATCCTCCTGAGGGTAAATTGGTATGGGATCATTGGCCTTATGATGGGAAAAGAGTACATGCAATGGCACCTTACGAGCATCTTCACGGTTTTACGCCACGGTCGTTAACTAAACTTCTTAAACGGTCTGGTTATACTCCATTGCCGCTGCTTTCAATAATGCATATTTACCCCATGTATTTTTTGCGTGTTTTTCTTGGTTTCTTCTATCCTCGACTGTGTCCTACAATGATATTAGCTCGTCCATCAAAGTAATTTAAATGAACAACTTGAAATTATGATCAACATCTGTGTTTCGCTCACAAATAGAACAAACTACTCAAAGTTAAAACCTGTTCTTTTTGCACTGCGAGAGGTTCCTGAAACTAATATCCAAATTGTTCTAAGCTCAACAATTCTCCTAGAGCGTTATGGCAATGGATATCAAGATCTTGTCAAGGATGGATTTGCTATTGATTTCAAAATTGATTGCACTTTGCTTAATGATTCTCATGCGGCAATGGCAAAAACTGTTGGTTTGTCTATAGTTGAACATTCATCATATTTTCAGTGGAGACAACCTGATCTATTGATTATTGTCGGTGATCGCTTTGACATGCTTGCTCCTGCTGTCGCTGCTTCAATGATGAATATTCCAATTGCACATATTCAAGGTGGCGAGTTAAGCGGTACTATTGACAACGTTATTCGTGATGTGATAACTAGATTTGCTTCCTTGCATTTTGTTGCCACAGAACAAAGTGCTCAAAACCTTATTAACTATGGCGTTGATTCCTCCAAAGTTTTTGATTACGGTTGTCCTGCAGTTGAGTATGTTAGTCAGATTGATGTGGGTGCAAATTTCGATCCCAAGAGACTTGCTAAAAGTTTCAAACGTAAAATTAGTATTGCACCTAATGATCAATATTTCCTTGTTATGATACATCCAGACACTACAAATCGGAATGATGTGAGCATGGATTTAGTTCTTGATGCGGTTGCATCATTTAAAGTTAAGGCTTTTATTTTTTATCCTAACGTTGATGCCAATAATTCTGAGATTGTTTCTAGTATTGCTAAGTACAAGACTAATCAGAATTTTTATATGATTCGTCATATGCCTCTCGAAGGTTTTATTCATTTATTAGCACATTGTTCATGCATGATATCTAATTCAAGTTCTGGTATTCGTGAAGCAGCCTCATTTGGAATACCTGTTGTCAATGTAGGATTTCGGCAGGTTGATCGACAGCGCAATTCCAATGTTTTTGACATCGGTAATGACTACAAAAGACTTTCCGAGGTTATCAGAAGTAGTGTTGGCAAACATTATGGTACATCTAATATTTATTTTAAACCAAATTGCTCACTTAATATTGCAAAACAGCTTATCAGCTTTATCTCTGAAAGTAAATTCAAATGATTAATTCGTTTCAGATTGGTAATCGTTCTGTTGGGCCTGGTAATCCTTCTTTAATTATTGCTGAGGTTGGGCTTGCTCATGATGGAAGTTTGGGTTTCGCTCACGCATTTATCGATTCCGCTGCTCAAGCAGGTGCTGACGCCATAAAATTTCAGACTCATATAGCAGAATCAGAAAGTTCCCCTTTAGAACCTTTCAGGGTTAATATTTTTCCACAAGATGCGAATCGCTTTGATTATTGGCGTAGAACATCCTTTACGGCAGATCAGTGGAAGCAATTAAAGACTCATGCTGAAGCAAGTGGTTTAATATTTCTGAGTTCACCATTCTCAATCAAAGCTGTTAATTTATTGCGGGAACTCGGTATTCAAGCTTGGAAGATTGGTTCTGGTGAAACAAATAATCTTTTAATGCTTGAGGCAATTGCTGATGGGAATGAACCAGTGCTCCTAAGTTCTGGTATGAGTTATCTTGATGAATTAGGTCAGTCTATTTCTTTGTTAACCGAGAAATGTGTTCCTGTGATGATTATGCAATGCACTAGTAGCTACCCATGTCCACCTGAGAAATATGGTTTAGATATGATTCAAGCCTACAGCGACAAGTTTCATATACCAGTAGGATTTTCGGATCACTCTGGTGAAGTTGCTCCCTGCATTGGAGCGGTTACTCTTGGTGCAAATGCTATTGAAGTTCATGTCACTTGGAGCAAGTCTTGCTTTGGTCCGGATGTAAAAGCTTCTCTAACCTTTTCAGACTTTACTGACCTCGTCCATGGTGTTCGACTTATAGAGAGGTCTCTTAATTCTCCTGTTAACAAAAATAAAATTGCTGATTCTATGACTGATATGCGTCAACTCTTTACTAAAGGGTTAGTTGCTGGTATCTCGCTACCAAAGGGTCTTCGAATACAACGCTCGCATTTAGATGCAAAAAAGCCTTGTCTCGGCATACCTGTTTCTCAATATCAAAAAATTATCGGCAAGACGCTCAAACGTTCAGTTGCAACCGGTGATTCAATTTCATGGGAAGATTTTGACTGGTAAAATGAATCATCCATTATACAATTTTAGATTACTTAATACCGAGCCAGGTCGTTTTAATGCTTGGGCGTTATCGTATCTTAATGAATTGGTTTATACTGATAACATTGAAGCCGACAGGGAATTTCTCCTTGATTCAATTCAGAATTATGACATTATCCTAATTGCTCTTAGAAACGTTATTGATAAGAAGCTTCTTTCTTTGGCTACAAATTTAAAGTGTATCGTGACCCCAACTACTGGCTTGAACCATATAGACGTTAATTACGCAGAGTCTTTAGACATTGATATTCTTTCGTTGAAGGGAGAAGTTAAATTTTTAGATTCCATCACTGCTACCGCTGAACTTGCATGGGGTATGCTCATATCATTAGTAAGACATATTAATACCGCTCACCAAAGTGTTATTGACGGCTTATGGTCACGCGATTTATTTTATGGCCATGAGCTAAATGGTATGACTTTTGGCATTGTCGGATATGGACGATTAGGCAAGATAATGGCTAATTACGCTAGGACTTTCGGTATGCACGTGATTGCTTTTGACAGGCTCCATATTGATACACCTGATATTGATCAAGTTTCTTTGCATACGTTAGCTTCTAAATCTGATGTTATATCTGTTCACCTTGAGCTCAATAGTTCTACAAAGGGCATTCTTGATCGTAATTTCTTTTCAAGTATTAAGAAGGGTTCGTTTTTTGTTAACACTTCACGTGGTGAAATTGTAGATGAGTCTGCTTTGTTGCAAGCTCTTGTCGATCGCACCTTATCTGGAGCTGCACTCGACGTCTTAGCTTCTGAGACCTCAAATCAACCGGGATGGCTAATGAATACACCGCTATACAAGTACGCAAATGAATTCGACAATTTACTTCTTACCCCTCATATAGGGGGTGTAACTTACGAATCAGTTGAAAAAACTAACATTTTTATCGTTAAAAAACTAGCATCTTATTTGAATACTGTTTAAAACCTTGAAGTCTTTCGCGCAGATTTGCGATTCACCGCATCATTAATGTTTTCTCAGATCGTACCCCAGAGTTTTGAATTAGTTAGTTGCTTTGAAGACTCTAAGGGCATAACTACTCAATTCAGATGGCAAATAAATTTTTCTTTTAATTGGATCTTGATTATCTCAAAACTGTTGAGCATCATTTTTTGGGGTTTCACAATGGTCTTCTTTATGCTAAGTGCGTATTGACAAGGCATATTTAAACTTACATGAGATTATTTCGTGAGTAGAGTCCCTTGATTCAACTTTCATCTATGGGCGTAAATTTTATCTGACGACTGCATAAATTATTTTCCTTATATAGTAATTATTCTTCACTTTGGACTATGTTATCCAATCGAATCATCTACATGATCTTTATTCTTTCTTCAATCTTGACTCAACTGTGACATTGCGTAATTGGCTTGCCCCCACATCAGGGAATCATCTTCGCAAGCAAATTTTCGTTAATAACGTTCGTGCTACAGAACGAATTGTTTGTGTTGTTCACTATTTCACTAGGTGATGTATGATGATAACTCCGAGACTTATTGATTTTGAAAAGTATTTCAGTTGTCACTAATGCTCGCTTGGGCTCTTCTCGTGTTCCCCATAAGCTTGTTCGCGAATTTGCTGGACGTAGTTTGCTAGATATTGCTCTGGAAAAGTTAGATAATATGGATTTTTTTGATCACCGTTATTTGGCTGTTGCAGAATCAGAGCTTGCTGATATGGCTTCTCGATTTTCAAATATTCAGATACTTCAGCGCTCGCCTGAAGCTGTTAAGCCAGGAGTAAATCCTTTGACCGTTACTTTTGAGCATTATCTTCGAGTACCTTCTGACTACATCTTTGTCTTTAATCCTTGTTTGCCATGTATTACTATTGATACAATAAAAAAGGCCTTTGATTATTTTCAGTCATCTGACTATAATTCTTATACTTCTGTTGTTCCAACAGGCGATTGGATATTTGATAGTAATGGATATCCCCTTACCGTTTCTGATCCTCGAAATGTAACTACCAATAAAAATATGTCTTTTTCAAAAGGATGCCATGCTTTTCATATTCATAATAAGTTATTCTTTGCTTCACAGCAAGTCCTATGGACTTTTACTCCTAACGATCCTCATCTTATAAATATTCCCTCAGATGAAGCTGTCGATGTCGACACTATGAATGAATTTTATTTAGCAGAACAAGCCTTCCTTCAAAAATCAATTAAGGCATAGATTAATATAGCCATGCATGATTTTCTTTATCCTCAGCATCCTAAAGTCTGGTCTATTGATGTTGATATTCCATCTACGCCTCCATCCTTATTGCTATCTGGTCACGGTTGTAGAATAGTTAAGAGTTCTAATAGACACGTTGTAAGCTTCTTAATTAGTGGTTTGTGGAAGGAATTTATGATACTCGATAATGATTTCTTATCTTCTGTATTTTCCTTATCTCGCTCTGAAAAAGAAAACTTTTTACTTGTCTCTAATTGGACAGAACAGCTTTGTTCCACATTAGTTTCAATTCCTTATGTATCCGTAAATGCAAAGTCGTTGAAACGTCGCTCATCAATGTTACCAAAGCGTATACCTAAACCCTATAAGCTTCTTCAGTTATTTAATCTTTATTCTCCTTCTTCTAATAGGATAGGTCTTTCATCTCTTTCTGGTACGGAGTCTGATCTTTTAATGAGTTACAAACCGAAATCTAATTTGCTTTCACAATTATTTTCAATTGCCTTGCATTCTTTTCAGGATATTCCATTCATTCGCTTAGATTATCTGCTAGAGGCCTGTTTCTACTTTAAGTTCTTGGAATGTGAATTTAATACACAATGTATTATTGATGGAGGTGATAAGTGAATCTCTTCAATTCTTTCATAGGTACCTTCCCTCCATTTAGAAATGTCTATGATTTTCCATCGGCATCTAAAGATACTGTTTCTTCGTGCCCGTTTTGCAACGTTAAAGTTGCTTATTCTGTTCCTTTTGCTCGTTTGGATCGTTATGGATTTCCGGTAGAGACTCATCTATGCACCAAGTGCAGTGGTTTGTTTGTTTCACCAAGATTATCCCCCTCTGAATATAGTCTGTTTTATGATTCTGGAGCGTATCGAAATCTAATTAAGTCTTTTTCTGGTAAGACCGACTATCATGTACTTCCGCAGGATCGAGTGAACGAGGTCGTTTCTCTTATTAGACCTTATATGCCTGAAAAAAGCATATCTGTCCTAAATATTGGTGGTACTCGTCCCGATTATGACCTTTTGTCCAAGGTGCTAGATATCAGCAATTATGTTTGTATGAATCCTGGAGTTCAAGAAGCTGGTGATGGTTATGAAGTATGGCCATATACTATTGAACAGATGCCAAGAGTCAAACAAAGTTTTGATTTAATATGTCTTCTTGGAACGATCAATCATCTTACAGAACCCAATCTTGCATTTTCTAATATTTCTAAGCTTATGAATGATGATTCTTTGTTTGTTTTCGACTTTAAGGATCCTATAGCAAAGATGTCACCAATGTCCCAGCCCATTGGTGCACTTCAGTTTGATCATCCAACTTACCCTTCTCTTTCTACTTTGGGGCAGCTTCTGCATTCAAACGGCCTTACCCTTCTTACTTATCAGACATTAAATGATAAGCTTTACACGTTTATTGCAACTCGTAACTCTACCTCTTCCACTGTTCCACCTATTTTTAATAGAAACTCGCTTAAGCATTTAAATAATTTTCGAACTAAAACCAGTCGGGTCCCTAGAAAGCTATTGCTTAAGTCTTTTCTTACTTTAATTCCAACTTTCAAATAATGAAGAATTTTAAGTTTTTAACCTCGGTCTCGCACTTTTTTTCTATCATTGCTCCATACAGATCCCGATTTTATATTCTTTTTGTCATTTTAGTTTTTTCTGCAATTTGCGAAACTCTTTCTATTGGGTCAGTATTTCCTTTACTTTTGTCAGTTATAGACCCTCAATCTGCTTCATCTAATATTTTTTTGCTTCGCATCTCCAACCTTTTTGGTGAGAATCATTTACTACTGATAGTCTCACTATTCACACTAGTATTATTCTCTTGTAGTACTTTAATTGCGTTATTACGTAGTTATTATTCTGCCTTCTTCACGAATTGTTTGCGACATAAATGGACAACTGCTATTTTTAAGAATTACTTGCAAGGTAGGCTATTAGATGTCTCAATGGAGAAACAGGGTAATCTTATCAATTCAATGATTAGTGAACCTATTTTTGCAGCTAAGGCGATCAACTCATTGATAGATCTCTGCGTATCTTCACTTATTATAACCTCGGTTACAATTTTCTTGTTTTTTATTAACTTTTGGCTTACTATTATTTCCTTTGTTGTCGTTTTAGCAGGTATTGGCTTGTTTTGGATAATCTCAAGATCTTATTCGAACAATGTTGGTAGACGTAGAGTATCATATAATCAGAGTATTAATCATTTAATCACTGAATCCGTAAGCGGTATTAGGACTATTAAAGTCTTTTCTTTGGAAGAAAATGTCTTTAATGATTTAAATAATCGACTATCGCGTTTGATGAGAATGATGACTAAATATTCCTTAATACGTTCCTCGCCAAAGCCCATTAGTGAATTTATAGTCATCTTTATTCTTATCAGCTTTATTATACTCTCTGATTTGTTTTATACGGATCGTGTTGTATATATTTTGCCAACCCTATCAGTTTTTAGCTTATCACTTATAAAACTATTTTCAATGTCTTCTCTATTTTTATCGAAGCGTATCGATTTTTCTAGCTATTGGCCTTCTGTTGAACTAGTTCACAATTTTTCAGATCGGTTTATTCCAGAATGTGTTGATCAGGGTGATCCCTCCCCTAAACATATTGAAAATATTGTGGTTTCAAATGTTAGTTTTGATTATGAGGATAAAAATAAATTGCTTGATACGGTTAATTTACATTTCTCAAGTGGTCAGATTGTTGCACTGGTTGGCAAATCGGGATCTGGAAAATCAACGTTAACTGACTTACTCGTCAAGTTACTTGTACCCTCTTCAGGTCAAATTTTTATCAATAAGCAACCTCTTTCATCATTAAGCGGGCAATCCTGGCGTCAATTAGTTTCATTCGTTTCTCAAGACCCTTTTTTGTTCCATGCCTCTATCAAGGACAATATTAAGCTCGGTTGCCCAAGTGCTACTGATGAACAGGTTCTCCATGCCTCTATGGGAGCGCAGTCCCATAGTTTCATTCAAACTCTTCCTCAAGGATATGAGACTATCGTAGGTCATAGAGGTTTCGGCCTATCTGGTGGACAAAAGCAGCGTATTGCACTAGCCCAAGCATTTCTCCGAAAACCATCTTTTTTAATCCTTGATGAAGCTACTAGTGGCATCGATTTCGACACAGAGAGACGTATTTTTGATTTTATTAGATCAGACTTTAGTTCATCTATTGTTTTATTTATAACTCATCGCCCTTCTAGCTTAAAGTATGCAGATGTTATTCATGAAATTGCAAATGGATCTATCTCAAATCCAAGGACCTACAATTCAATGAACTCTTAGCTTCTTTACATTACATCATTTCAATACTATGTTTACTCGACTGTTATGAATATTCCAGGTTTTGATCTTATAATTGTAATAGGCTATTTTAGATCATCTGCATCTTTGTTGTCATCCATACGCTACTTGTCAAGTGAGTTTAAAGTGGGAGTTATATTTTCACCTCTTTCCGATAGTCTTTCACTCAAAGTATCATCTGCTCAAGATTTTTTTTATAATTTGTGCATCTCCTACGGTGCTATTCCTATTTCTTTGGATAGGTACTATTCAACAAATATACTTCTTGTTCAACAGTTCCAATATCATGATTCTTTTGTATCGCAGGTTTGCAATTATGTCTGTTTTTCTCGGTCTATTGGAGTTCTTCAACTGGCATCTGTTGGATTAGACCCGCTCGATAATTTTCTATTTCAATTCAACATTAAAACTGCATTTGCTCAAGATGTCGGTCTACTTAATTTTTTGTTGGACAAGCGTGATCGAGTTTCTCGCTATGAGAGCATCGAAATTATAGAGGTTGGTTTACCCTTCTCAGACTATCCAATTTATCCCGATCTTAACATTGATTGGTTTATCGCATGTCCAACTACCTTTAGTTTTAGGACAGAACGGGATAAACATTTATTCCTTCAGTCTGTTACTTCTATAGTTGTTAGTCTTCCCTCTTCCGATGTTGTTGTCTATAAATCTCACAATGGTTTTCATCGGGATTACTTTACTCCTAAAGCATATTATTACATTGCTGCTATTTTGTCCTACTTAAGATTTCCGCGATTAATTATTGTTTCTTTGTCAAATATTTTGCCCAAATTTTTATCAACTCATCTCGATCGACTGATTACGTCTTTTCTACATTCTGACCTTCTCGAGCTTGTGTCCCCTTTATCTGACTTGACAACCTTTCACCAGATGCCTATCGAACCCTTTCTACCCTTTGTCAAAAAAGGAATTATTGGTGGTTTAAGTAATGTTATGTGGGCAGCACGATATTATGATATAACTTATCTCAATTGCATTCCTCCAGAATCACGTAATTTGCAGACTGAATTTAAATCAGGTTCTTCTAATCTTCTTGATCTAAATCTTGAATATTTTGGCATTCCTTATTACAAAAGTAATTCTGTTTCGGTTTCTGCTGCCCAAGTTCGGCATTCCAACGCAAACCCTGATTTGATCACTTGTCTTAGAGCGTCTCTTTCTTCAATGTAATTCAATTTATTTATTTTTCTTATTCAGTAAATCTTTCATGCAATAACTGTTTTATTATGTAGTTTAACGCTCTATTTTCTTTCTTTCGCCTGTTTCTAATACCCTCTAATCTTCATGTCTCGCTTCTCTCTTATATTTTTGATCCTTTCAGGTTTACCTACGAGTTTTTTATCGTTTATTATTTCAAGCTTTACTCCATATACTGTTTTCTCATCTTTACCCTTTTCCTCTCTAGCAATTTTTGCGTTAGTACCAATCAATATTAGGAAGTTTATTGCTTTTTCACTTCCCTGTAGTGCTACAGTTTTTCTGTTTTTCAGTTTGCATACGTTTCTATATGGATTCTCTAGAGATCTCATATTTTTCTACATAGCTACTTTAACTAATCTTTTTTTATTCGTGCAGTCATGCCTATTGAGAGGATCCTATTCTAAATTACCTTTTAGTAGAATTATCTTTTATATCCTTTTTCTACTTATTTTTCAATCTCTAGGATACCTTCTTGCCCCACCTTATATGCGTTCTCAAGTTTTTTCTGGTCAATTCATTCCTATAGCTACATTGGCATTGCTCACTTTTTTTATTGATTTAAACGGAAATCACAATTCTAGGTATTTGACCTCCCTGATTTTATGCCTCTCTGCCATGTTTATATTTTTTATTATTCAATCTAGATCAACTCTTTTTATATTTTCAATTACTTTTATTATTTCAATAGTTTTTCTTATATTGTCTCGCTTTAAGGGCGTAAATAGATTTTCCAATCTACTTTGGCAATCTTTGTTCCCAACTAAGCTAGCCAACATTGCCTTCTCACTTCTTATTTTCTTCTTTATATATTCTACCCTTAATATTTCATTCTTTAATACTACGTTTGGCGCCTCTATTCCACAAGTTACCTCATTTATATCCAATGCAGAAAATTGTGCCTACATGAAAATGCAGAATTGTGAATACGCTAATGACGAAGTACCTCTTGATGATGTCTCAATATTAGTTCGCACTTTGTCCGATTATGTTTTCTTAGATTCTTTTCTCAAAGCACCCTCCAGATATATTTTCCCCATTAGTTTCAATCAGACTACAAATGGATCTAATTATATGTACCGTACGCATAATTTGTTGATTTTTTGGACACAACGATTTGGTATTCTTGGTACCCTTTCCTTATTTTATACTTTTTACATCATAAATAAATTTCTCACATCTTATTACCCTCTTTACCTTAGTCCACTCTCCTTACCTATTTTAACATTATCCATTTTCACTTTAAACGATTTCTTCATTCTTTTACCTTTTACTATCTATTTACCTTCTTATTCAAATCATGAATAAAGATACTTTTTTTGATCATGTCTTAAAGGCTCGTTTTAATTTTAGAGATTTTGTTCTCTCGTGTCAGATATCTGACTCGTCTTTCCAACTTACTCGCAATTCTGAGGCATCACCTTATGCTCTTTGTTTCTCTATTTTTTCTCTCCATCTAATTGGTGATACCACTTCGCTTAATTCATATAAGAATATTTGGAATACACAGCTTCGTACTAATATTCATGATTTTTATGAACGTCGACATCTAATTCATGATCTTACTTATGATAAGCCTTTTCTTCAGCTTCTTACCTTTACTATTTCATGCCTTTCCATTTTAGGAACTTTAGATCAACCGCTAAATTTTGATATATCCCGTTTTGTACCTTCTAATGCTACAGACGCATTTAAGACAGTAGGAGCTCTCACCGGTCGTCCCAGGTCAGGTAATTTCGCTATGTTTTGGGCCATTATCGCCCTTTACACCCAACACTTTAATCCTCTACAAATGCATAAGTTCATTGATGATTGGAAGTATCTTCATTTATCTGCTCGTAATTCATTATGTTTTTGGTCTAATTCGTTTCACTCTTCGCCTTCCTATCTTCAATTTCAGAATGGTTATCACCAATATGAAATTTTTTCTTTCCTTTCTTATGATCAAATTGACTGGGACATACTTGCCCTTAATGTTTCCCGTTTCAGAGATAGCCAAGGTCATTACGCTCCATACCCTGGTGGTGGTGGTTGTTTCGACTATGATGCAATATTTTTTCTCACGTCATCCCCGTTATTTACCAAGTTCTCATGTGATTCTCTTCTATTAACTGCGTCTAGCATTCTTAATTCACAGAATGATGATGGAGGTTTTTGTGAATCTCTACATGTTCGCCCAAGGTCACCTAAAAATATTATTAGGATGCTTTCTTATCCTTTCACATATCCTCGTCCTGGTTTTGTTGAGCGATTCCGTTTAAATCTCACACTTTTGAGGAACAAGCATTCACGAATTCATACACACTGGTCTACTTATTCGAGATATTGGTTTGAGTCTGATTTGTGGGATTCATGGTTCCGCATGCTTGCCTTAGCACGTATTCAGGTTTCTTTATATCCAGAAACTTTTTCAACCTGGGGATTTATAAATTTTCCTGGTATCGGCTATCACCATCTGTTAAAATCTTAGATTACTCTTTTGTTTTGGTTTTATACTCTTTCTTATATTTACTTGTCTCGCAATGTTAATATTTGGCATTATTTTGTTTCGTAGTTTTATTTTCTCCACTTTTTCCACCTTCACCACTTTCTCCACTTTGCCTTTTGCCTTCATTACTTTCATATTTAAGGCAGTTTGCCATGGTCTAGACTTTTAAATAATTTCTTTTTTTTACTGCATCTTAGGTTTTAGTTGTTTCCCGTTTGATTTCAAAATGCGTTCATTTCTCTATATTTCCCCATCTGTCATTCCCTCAAGTAGTGCAAACGCTGTTCATGTTATTCATCAGTGCGCTGCATTAGAGCAACTTGGTTTTCATCCAACACTTGTTTTTAAACGCTCTACAAAGTCTTTATCTCTTCTATGTTCATCAATATTATCAGCATACGGAGTGAATGTTAATGCTTGGCAGCTTGTCAGTTACTACTCAAAACTTCCTTTTGCTTATAATTTTCTTATCGGCATTCTTTCACTTCGTTTTATTTTCTCTCGATCCCGTTTTGATTTTATCCTTTCTCGAAATCTTTATGCTTCTTTTTTTCTTGTTATTTTTAGAAGAAAATTGTTATTCGAAACTCATCAGCTTGAATACGGCATCAGGGGGATTATTCAGAAGTATATTTTAGTTTCATCTTTTTCAAAGTCAATCCTAATTTCTAATTCCCAGGTCGATTGTTTGCAGGTTCACCATCGCATTCTTTTACGTGATTTTATTGTATTGCATGACGCTGCTCCGAGCGGTCTTAATCCGTATCCTTCAATATCGAGAGAGAAATTTTTAGTGGATTGTCATGTTTACTCATACGTACCTAAGAAATTTCAATTATTATGTGGTTATTTCGGCCAATTGAGTGCTGGTCGGGGCATTGAAGTTTTACATAGCATTGCAAAGCAACGTCCTAATTTTTATTTTGTTATATTTGGTGGTACTTCTTCTGAAATAGATTACTATCGTAGTTTTTCCTTGCCAAATATTTTTTATGCTGGTACGTGTTCGCATTCTTCTGCCCTCGCTTACCAGCGCTGCTTTGATGTTCTTTTAATGCCGTATCAAGAATCTGTCTCTATTGGCGTCAAGAACCATGACACTGCTAAATGGATGTCGCCAATGAAAATGTTCGAGTATATGTCTTCTGGTGTTCCTATCATTTCCTCCGATTTACCTGTTCTGCGAGAGATTCTTTCCCATCGTTCAAATTCTCTTTTGTGTTCACCAACTAATACTTCTGAGTGGATATCTGCACTTGATGAGCTTATTGTAGATAATGATCTAGCTGCTTCTATTTCTCGACGAGCTTATTATGATTATTCTAATCTTCATACTTGGTCAAAGCGAGCTAAGGCTATAGTTACCTTTTCAGATTGATCTTTTATATGCAAAAACTTTTTTTATTGTTGCCTTCATCTAGTCCTTCCGGTCCTGTAAAAGGAGCATTAGCTATAGCACATTCATTATCCAATCAATTTTCTGTATATGTTGTAGTTGTAAAGGGTCGTCGTATAGATCCTGCCTTACTTTCTCCAAATATTATTAGTTTGTCGCTTTCATCCTCATCTTTTTGGCCTTTCAGCCTTATCAAGTATCGTTCCATATTAACTAATTTCTCGGACGACAATACTCCCATTTCATTGTCATTCTGTTTCTCTGCTGACTTTATCAACTTTTTTGCCTTTGGACTTTGTAGACGTTTTTCGAGCGTACGTGGCAACTTATTGCTTAATTACTCTCTTGACTACGGTTTTTTGGGCAAATTATTAGCTCGAATTCACTATTTCTTGCTTTCTTTTTTTGATAAAGTCTTCTCCATGAGTCTTTCAATGCAGACAAGGTTGCTTTCTTTTAGGATTAAATCAAGTGTTGTTTACAACTTTATTGATGAACAATTAATTACACCTTTTTTCGTGCCATCAACGCCTTCTGGTACATATCGTTTTGTTTTCGTAGGATCACTCTCTGATCGTAAGCAGCCCTTTCTTTTGATTCACTCCTTCTGCTATCTCCTTGAATCGGGTTACGATGTTCATCTCGATATGATTGGTACCGGCCCTCTGTACGATTCAGTTGCCAATTTTATTAACATCAAGAATCTTTCAAATTCTATTACTCTACATGGCTTTCAATCCAATCCTTTCCCAATAATTTCTCGTGCGGATGTATTTGTTCTACCTTCTTTATCTGAAGGCGTTTCTCGTGCTTCACTAGAATCTCTTTATCTAGGTATCCCTAATGTATTGCGAGATGTTGATGCAAATTCTGAGCTGATCACATGTGGTCAGAATGGTTATCTTTTTAATTCGGATGACCAGCTTTCTGATGTAATGCTTAGCGCAATGTTCCTCTCTCGATCTAAGCACTATCGTTCTTGTCTGCTTCCGCTTTCGTTTCGCCAGTCAATATCATCTTCTAATCTTTACACACTTCTCACAACTTATTAGCTACTTTCGTTTGCTTCTTATTCTCCTTTCTATATATATTTGTCTTATTAATTTATTTTATTTTGTATAATCCTATTGGTTTGTTCGGTCCTTGATCGCAAATCTCGTCTGCTTATAGTTCATATTTTATTATTTCATCTCCTTCTTGTAGTTGAATTTTTTACGTAACTGTCATTTCTCAAATAGCTCGTAATCAAGAATTTTTTTCTTCTTGGTTTTTACTTACTCGAACATGTTTTGGGTTTTCGTCCATGATTTTATTAATTTGTTTATATATTGCTTTTGGTTTTGTAGTTCTATCTCAATAGATTCATGATTTGACCCCGTTTTTTGCTCCACCTATCCGTCGGTACATATTCGTTTTTATTCATATTAGTTGTGTTCATATTCTTAGTGACGACATTTATCAAGTTTTCTTTTTTGTGTTTAATTTATTTGCTTTGTATCCAGTGTTTTTACATTTAATAATTTTTGAAATTTGCATAAATTACTTTTTTCGTGCCAGGATTTGTTCTTCGTTTACATTTTCAATATTATTTTCCAGCCCTTCGTTCGTGATAGTAGATTTTATTCGTTATGTATACATGTTTTTCTTGTCTTTTTTGATTCAGTTTTTCTCTTCTGCCAATAAAACCATCCAATTACGCCAGATTTTTAACCTTTTTGTAGTGTGACCTGGATTATTTTAGGTTCAACAACGTTCTGCCTGCTTTGTTTGTTTTGTTGACTATGTTCCCTTTTGCGCTTATATTATGCCTTAGCTATCAACTTCGCATTTTCTTATTCATAATGATCAGAGGCCTTCAGTTCTTTCACATTTATCTGTAATCCCTTTTCTTAGCATACCTTTATTCTGTAATCTACCCGTGAGTGATTCTGATTTTTCTACCTACCATAATTACCTTAAGCGGGAAAGTTTTCTTGGCTTTATTTATAGAAGACTCCTTCTGTACCCATTTTTGCGTTTTTTGCTTGGCCCTTTTTTCTTGGATGTTGGATGTGGTCTTGGCATTTTTCTCTCCTATGGATTCAAGCGAAAATGTTTGGGGCTTGATGTTAATCCATACAATGTAGATTATATTCGTTCTAATGGTTTTAATGCAAAATTGATAAAACCAGGACATCCTTTTCCTGTTGATAATCTATCCTTCCCCGCATGTATTATTGATCAAGTTCTTGAGCATGTAGAAGATCCCTCATTTTTAATTCTTGAAATTTACAAGTCATTGTGCTCTGATGGTAAATTAGTTATAGGCCTTCCATGTCTTAAAGGGTTTCACGCTGACCCTGACCATAAAGTTTTCTATGATAAAGAATCCATTGTTTCCACTGTTAGCTCTATTGCAAATTTCACCTATGTGCGATCTTTTTATTTTCCATTCAACCTTCGCTTTGTAGGACGCTATCTCTCTTATAATTATTTATATGTTGTTTTTCGAAAGCGCTCGTACTGAGTTTTTGTGAGCTCTCTTGATGAAAATCTTTTTTTCTTTGGTCTTATATCATCACTCTATTTCTGATATTTTACCTCTTGTTACTTCGATTAATTCCTTACAATGTTCATACCCTTTTATAGAATGCTTTCTTTACGTTTATGATGGTAGTTGTTCACCTTATACCATCCCACAGGTATCCTTTTTGCGTAGTTCGGCTGATCGCGTAGATATACATTACTTGCATGGCCCAAATGTCGGGTATGGCATGGGAAATAATTGTAATTTCGACGCTATTTGTTGCTCTTCTGATTTTCTTTTTGTGGTCGTTAATCCTGATATTCATTTTAAGCCTGATTCTGTCTTCCCCCTTTTCAAGTGGTGTATTGATAACCCAATCTATTCATGTGTAGCCCCTTTGATACTTAATCAGTTTGGGGTTATTCAATACTCTGCTAAGCGCAATCCAACTTTCTTTTCCCTATTGATTGGAAGATTTTCCTTTCTACGTCGTCTTAGTCTATTTCGTTCCTATGATGATTGGCATAAGCATCGTAATCGCGATTACTCTTTAGAAACGTTTAACGCTTCTTATCTTTCAGGTTGTTTTCTTGTTATTCCTAGTAATTATTTTCGCATTGTTGGTGGATTTTCCTCGTCTTATTTTCTTCATTTGGAGGATGCTGATATAGTTAGACGTCTAGGGATGGTAGGCCTTTCAGTTCATAATCCTGTTGGTATTGTTACTCATCTTTGGGCTCGAGGTTCTCACAAGTCTTTTAAGCAAATGTTTTATCTTATTAAGTCGTATTTAGTTTATATTTGGCTTTGGGGATTTACTCTCTTTTGATCTATTCCCAGTCTATTTGTGTCGATTTTTCCTGGCTTCTCCATGGCTTTTTCCGTTTTCAACCTATAAAGATCTTGTTGTAATTAAGAACTACTATGCCTTTTGCAATTTTTATTCGTCATTCGGTGCGCTCTTTTTTGTTCATTGCTTCCGCTTTGTTGCGTTTTGAATTTATCATAGGCGCTTAATTTTTCTTCTCTCGCTTATGATTCTCTGCTAACTTGACGTTTTTGTTTTGATCCTTTTTCATCATTAGTCAAGTTTCTTCTCATGATTTCGTCTGGCTAGGCTTTTTAATAATAATTTGCGCTGGCGTTTACGTGTCACTTAGGCTGAAATTTAGTCTTCAGCATTCGTTCTTTAAAGTTATAGCGAGGATTTTGATCTTTTGCTGACAGTGTCTTTTTATTGCTTTGGTGATAATTTGTGCTATTTAGAAATTGCTTGGTTTTTCTGTTTTTAGTCACTTTTGTTGAATTATTGATTGTTAAAACTTTAATCTTTACTTGTTTCGACAGTCATGCTGTGATGCATAGCGTTGTCGACGCAACTACTGTTGATCCCGCCGTTGCTCAAGATTCGGTTTAATGCACCCAGTATTTTTTGTCAAAGTAGAATCAGCCGATAGCTGGTTAGTACATGCCCTAATCATTGTCCTTTGTTGCGATGTGGCATTGTAAGGTCAGCTTATTTTTACTTATCCTATGATGATTCTTGTTCATTAGGCATTGATTGCTCTTTCGCTTGAGCCTTACCACTCATATGTTTGCATGCATTCCATGAATGATTTGCGTGATATAGATTTGCACCTTCATGTTTTCGGTGCTGCGACATCCTCTGGTGAAGCATTGAAGCAGCAGCTTTGTACTAGTTACCCAGCTTTTCCGCTCATTGGGTATTCTCGTCGCGACCCTTCGTTACTCTCGGCTGATTTTACCGACCCGAGTTCCTTTAATCCGGGTGGTGTGCTCGGAGCTCCTTGTTTGTGGGTCAGTTTTGCTCCCATCTGGCTGTTTGCCCCCTTCTTCGAGAAGCTGTCTTTGGAGCACCCCAAACGTTTGGAGGGCCTGCGTGGTCTTATCGCCTGCTCTTCTTCCTCAGCGATTACCAAACGTTTTGCTTTCAATCGTTTTGACCGTGAGCTTGTGGCCCGCCTCACCGCAGCTGAAGATCAACTGGTTACCACCTGTCGTCGCCTAGATTTGTCTTGCCGCATCCTCCGTCCCACGATCATTTACGGCCGTGTTGGTCCATATGTGGATCAAAATCTCAGCCGTTTGATTGGATTGATGCGTCGGCTGCCGCTCTTGCCTTTGCCGGCGCACACTGGTCTTCGTCAACCTATCCATGCCAGCCAGCTAGCTTCTGTTGTTCTTGAGTTGGTGCGACAATTTAAAATGAGTTGCTGGGATCCTGTGTTGCCGCAAGTCATCGCATTGGGTGGTGATAGTGAACTCTGCTACGCCTCTATGTTGCAGGCTTTGCAGCAGTCCCTTCCTCAATCAGATCCTGGCCGACGTTGCCGTTTGCTGCCTTTACCCACCCGATTGTTTCAGGTTGCTGCATCTCTTTTTTTGTTCAATTCGCCCAAAGCTTTTGAAGCGGTTCTGCGGATGGGTTCTGATCTTTCAGGTTTTACACCAGTCCATCAGTTGTTGAAGTCCTCTTCGCAGCCTTTTCCAGTGCTTCCTTTGATCTGACCACAGTTGCTCAATCTTGTTGTTGCTGCCGTTGCAGCTTCCTCCTGTTGGCTGCTCCTCCTAAAGCTGATCCCTCAATTGCGTACGCGTCTTCTTGATCAGCCCAATGATCGCAGCTCCCACTTTCAGCCAACCCCGCGTGGTGGTGGTATTGCCTTTGTCGCACTGACCTCAGTGTTTTCCGCCATTTTGTTGATTAGTGGTCAAGAATTAACTACTGCTGCCCTTCCCTTGCTCGCAAGTCCCTTGGCGGTTGTAGGCCTGCTCGATGATCGCCACAATCTCCCTTCAACTTGGCGATTTGGCGTTCAGTTTTTAACAGCTGTTGTCATTCTCGGAGTCAGCCCTTTGGTTCAACGATTCGCCCTTGTCGCTGCGTCCAGTAGTTTGCTCCCTCTTTTTTCCTTTGTTCTTTTGGCATTCGCCGTCACTGCCATTATCAATTTCACTAACTTCATGGATGGCTTAGATGGACTTGTAGCAGGGTGCATGCTTGTAGCAATATCTGCTTTGTCTTTTGAGCTCAGTGTGTCGTCCTCCACCTGGGCTTTGGTTGGTTCTTTGTTCGGCTTCTTGCTGTGGAATTGGAGCCCCGCCAAGGTATTTATGGGGGATACGGGCAGCACCTTTCTTGGTGCAGTGTTCGCTGGTCTGGTGCTCCAAGCTTCCAGTTGGTTAGAAGCATTTAGTTGTCTCCTTGTAGCTACTCCTTTGTTTACAGATGCTTGCTTTTGTTTGTTCCGTCGTTTGTTAGCTGGCCAGCCTGTGTTCGAAGCCCACCGTCTCCATCTGTTTCAGCGCCTCAACCAGGCTGGTTGGTCTCATGCTCGCGTGTCTCTTACTTACGTAGCAGCGACATCTGTGCTATCGGTGGCACTTCTTATTGGAGGCTGGCCGTGTGTTTTAGGGTTTGCTGTTGCAGAGGTTTTAGTTGGCTTCTGGTTGGATAAACATGTTGCACTGCCATTTTTTCTGGCATCTCAGAACAAATGAATGTTGTATTTGCGAGCGATGTAATCACGCGTCTGCCGCCTGTTTTAAGACGTTTTTTGCTTATCGGGCTTGATGCGATCCTGCTTCCCTTTGCAGTGTGGCTGAGTTTCTGGTTGCGCCTGGCCCATCCCTTTCATTCCAGCTTCATAGCCGCTGGCAGTTGGTTGATGCTGGCTGTGCTCCTCGTGGGTCTTCCTCTTTACGCTTTTTCCGGGCAATACAAGGGCCTTACTCGTT
Organism: Synechococcus sp.; assembly: GCA_047286285.1. Taxonomy (GTDB): domain Bacteria; phylum Cyanobacteriota; class Cyanobacteriia; order PCC-6307; family Cyanobiaceae; genus Synechococcus_C. The sequence continues at coordinate 377,878 of JBJBBP010000002.1, forward strand.
ACGTCGGCAGCGCTGCGTTTTACTTCTTGGCGGGTCGCAACGGGCTCTTGGTGCTTTTGCTTGCGGCCCTCGGTGTGATGCTTCGGCTCCCGATGCCCCCACGCAGCAGCTGGATTTTGTTGTGGCTGCTGCTCACAGGTTTTACGGGGGCTGTTCGGTTTGCTCTGCGTGACCTGTTGCTCAATTTGCGCTCTTTTCATCACAAGCAGCAATTGCGTGTCGCCATTTACGGGGCTGGTGAAGCCGGGGCCCAGTTGGCGGCGGCCCTGCGTCTTGCTGGCAATCACAGGATTGTCACTTTTCTCGATGACAACCCCGAGTACTGGACACGATCCATCAACGGGGTGGCGATTCAACCGCCCCAGGTGTTGATGGAACTGGAGGGTTCTCTTGATCAGGTTCTACTTGCCATTCCCTCCTTGCCCCGCAGTGCACGACGACGCATTGTCGATGATCTCCAGAGCCTTGGCATAGCTGTGCTGCAGGTGCCTTCCGTGGATGACCTCACCTCAGGGCGCGCGCGAATCGATGCTCTAAGGCCAATTGCGATTGAAGATCTGCTCGGCCGCGATATGGTGCCAGCCCAGCCTCAGTTGCTCGGGCCTGGCATTCGAGATGCTGTGGTTTGTGTCACCGGTGCTGGTGGTTCGATTGGTTCAGAGCTCTGTCGCCAAATCCTGGAATTGTCTCCGGCTCGGCTGATTTTGCTTGAGCGTAGCGAACCAGCGCTCTATGCCATCGACCAGGAGCTCCGTTTGCTTTTGAGGGATGGGATCGTACTTCAGCCAGTGCTGGGCAGTGCTACGGATTCACCTCTGCTGCAGCGCTTATTTGCTGATGAGTGCGTAGAGCTTGTGTTCCACGCTGCCGCTTATAAGCACGTTCCCTTAGTGGAAGCCAATCCGTTGGCGGGCCTGGCTAACAACGTCGGCTCCACTGTTCAGGTGTGCCGCGCTGCAGTAGCGACAGATGTGCGCCAAGTGGTTCTTATTTCTACTGACAAAGCCGTGCGCCCCACCAACGTTATGGGGGCGTCCAAACGTCTGGCGGAATTGGTTGTGCAAGCCCACGCGGCTGAGGGAAACAGCACCCGATTTTCTATGGTGCGTTTTGGCAATGTGCTCGGTTCTTCGGGTTCGGTGGTTCCCCTGTTTCGCCGACAGATTGCAGCGGGTGGGCCGATCACGCTTACTCACCCAGAAATCATTCGCTACTTCATGACCATCCCTGAGGCGGCCTCCCTCGTGCTGCAGTCCTCTGTGCTCGCCCAAGGCGGTGATGTATTCCTGCTCGACATGGGCGAACCCGTGCGGATCAAAGCATTGGCTGAGCAGATGGTGCGTCTGAGTGGTTTGTCACTACGTGATGCAGCACATCCCAATGGGGACATTGAGATCATTTGTACCGGTGTGCGTCCTGGAGAGAAGTTGTACGAGGAGCTGCTTATTGACGCTGAGGCCCAGCCCACAGCCCATCCGTTGATCTACCGGGCCGAAGAACGTTCTTTGACACCTAATGAGCTCTGGCCGCCGCTGGAGGCACTTGTTGCATCGATTGCGTCGCAGGATGTAGAAGAATCGTTGAGGCTGTTAGGGGGGCTGGTGCCGGAGTGGACGTCAAGGGAGAGTTAGGACAGTTGTCGGAGCGCTTGGCGACTTGGTGATTTGCCCTAGGTGGTGGGTCGGTTTAGCTCAGAGTGTTGTAGTAACCCCCTCGAATTGGTGAGCCAGTTTCTCTTGCGCCTGTTGGAAGCTCCCTGGCAATGCCGATCTGCAGCCAAGGTTGCGTTGGCTGTTTAGATAGCTTTGCCTAGTGGTGGGCGTCACCCTGGGCGAGCTGATCTTTCTTCAGCGCTTCAATGCCACGGTGCTGGCTGCGAATTGTGCTAAAAGCGCCCTAGGCATAAGCATGAGTTGAGTGTTTTGGGTAGAGAGAAAAATGCTGTCTTTGCCAGCTGGATACATGTGAATCCCCTCTAGCCAGCCGTGTTCGTGGGTGTAGAGGTGTTCGTGATCGGTTTAGAGGTAGCTGAAACTGATTAAATGTGCCTTTTGCCTTTCGTGGCAGCAGGCGAAGAGCATTGAGTTGCGCTTAATGATTCCGTCGCACTGATGTTCGACCCGCAGACCACCACTTAGAGCCGTTTCTTCTCTAAGAATCAGCGATAACCTGCCAGCGTTTGACGGCTTAGCCCCTCCATTGAATGCCAGTTGCTTCAATTCGTTCGATCTGTTGCATCGGTGCTGGTTATGTGGGTGGGCCGACCATGGCGGTTATTGCCGACCGTTGCCCTGAGGTGCAGGTCACAGTTGTTGATATCAATCAGGCCCGCATCGATGCATGGAACGACAGTGATCTGAGCAAGCTGCCGGTTTACGAACCAGGCCTGGATGCAGTGGTCGGGCGTGCACGAGGCCGCAACCTGCACTTCTCAACTGCGGTGGATGAGGCGATCGCTGCTGCTGACATGGTCTTCATCTCCGTGAACACACCTACAAAGACCAAAGGCCTTGGAGCTGGTCAGGCCAGTGACCTGCGCTGGGTAGAGGCTTGCGCTCGCCAGGTGGCCAAGTCGGCAACTGGTCACACGATCGTTGTTGAGAAAAGCACCTTGCCTGTCCGTACCGCTGAAGCGGTCAAAGCGATCCTCTCTGCTGCTGAACAGTCCAGCGAGGAATCACAGAAAACCTTTGCGGTTTTGTCTAATCCAGAATTTTTGGCGGAGGGCACCGCGATACCGGATCTTGAATCACCGGACAGGGTGCTCATTGGTGGTGAACATCCTGAGGCTATCGATGCTTTGGCATCGGTGTATGGCCATTGGGTTCCTCAGGAGCGCATTTTGCGCACCAACCTTTGGAGCAGCGAGCTGTCCAAACTCACGGCTAATGCCTTTCTGGCCCAGCGGATCAGTTCAATCAATTCCGTTGCTGCTTTGTGTGAAGCCACCGGTGCTGATGTGCGTGAGGTGGCCCGGGCAATTGGCAGCGACAGCCGCATTGGTTCGAAATTTCTGCAGGCCGGCCCTGGCTTTGGGGGAAGCTGCTTCAAGAAAGACATCCTCAACCTTGTCTATCTCTGCAGGCATTTTGGGCTTCCCGATGTGGCCAACTATTGGGAATCCGTGGTGCAACTGAATAGCTGGCAGCAGCACCGGATTGCTCGCATGGTGGTGCAGAAATTGTTCGGCACTGTCACTGGCAAACGCCTGGCCATTTTGGGATTTGCCTTTAAGGCCGACACCAACGACACCCGTGAAGCCCCGGCAATCCGCATTGCCAAGGATTTATTAGAAGAGGGTGCTCAGCTCGCCATCCATGATCCCAAGGTGGATTCGGATCAAATTGCCCGCGACCTGAATTTGCCTGCTAGCACAGCACCGGATGCTGAGTGCGGTCCTACGGGGGCTGCTCCAAGTGGTGAGGGTACCTGGTGGCCTAGTGACGAGATCGCCGCGGCGTTGAAGGGGGCTGATGCTGTGCTGATCCTTACGGAGTGGGCTCAATATCGAGAGCTTGATTGGTCAGTACTAGCTCCTTTGATGCGTCAGCCGGCCTGGGTCTTCGATGCCAGATCGGTGGTTACACCGGCTGAGGTTCAGGCCGCTGGTTTGAACCTCTGGCGTGTGGGTGAAGGCCAGCCATGAAACGACCTGTTCTAGTTACAGGTGTGGCTGGCTTCATCGGCGCAGCCCTCAGCTTGCGTCTGTTGGAGCGCGGCGAACGCGTGGTCGGCGTCGACAACCTCAACAGTTACTACGACCCTCAGCTCAAGCGTGCGCGTCTTGCACGGCTTGAGGAAGCAGCTCCTGCAGATGCTTGGCGTTTTGAGGAGATAGATCTGGAGGATGGAGAAGCGTTGATGGCTCTGTTTGCTGCAGAGCAACCACGGGTGGTGGTCAACTTGGCAGCGCAAGCCGGTGTTCGTTATTCATTGGAAAATCCGGCGGCCTACATACAGAGCAATCTGGTGGGTTTTGGCCACATCCTCGAAGCTTGTCGCCATCACGGCGTCGAGAACCTTGTTTATGCCTCCAGCAGTTCGGTGTATGGAGGCAATCTCAATCTGCCGTTCCATGAACAGCAGCCTGTGAATCATCCAGTGAGCCTCTACGCCGCCAGCAAAAAGGCCAATGAGCTGATGGCTCACACCTACAGCCACCTCTATCGCCTACCTGCAACCGGTTTGCGGTTTTTCACTGTTTATGGCCCCTGGGGCCGGCCGGATATGGCGCCGATGCTTTTCGCTAAGGCGATCCTGGCTGGTGATCTGATCAAGGTGTTCAACCACGGCAAGATGCAGCGTGATTTCACTTACATCGACGACATTGTTGAAGGGGTGCTTCGCTGCTGCGACAAACCAGCAACCGCCAATCCCGACTTCGATCCTCTTCATCCCGATCCAGCAACGGCCGCCGCTCCGCATCGAGTGTTCAACATCGGCAACAGCCAGCCCACCGAGCTGCTGCGATTTATTGAGGTGATGGAGCAGGCGCTGGGCAAAGAAGCGATCAAGGATTTTCAGCCAATGCAACCGGGTGATGTGGTGGCCACTGCTGCCGATACAAAGGCTTTGGAGGATTGGATTGGGTTCAGCCCCAGCACGCCGATAGAAGACGGTGTTGATCGCTTTGCACGCTGGTACCGAGAGTTTTACGGCGTCTGAGTGTTACTTCCACTGGGCTGAACCTTTGCTATGGCCTATTGGCTGAGCAAAATCCTTCCCCTGGCTGTGTTGCCCCTTGGCTTCAGTCTGATTCTGCTCTTAGTGGGCTTGATCGGTCGCTGGCGTTGGCCGGTGATCACAGCTGTGGTGTTGCTTTGGCTGCTTTCGCTTGGGTTGGTGAGCCAGACCCTCTGGCGCTGGTTAGAGAAACCTTGGCACCGCCAATCGGTAGCCAAGGCTGCATCGGCTGATGCAATCGTCGCACTTAGCGGTGGACGTCATCCTGCGCCAGGTACCGAGCGCGTCGCCTCGTTGTTGGAAGGTCCTGATCCCTGTCTCGCCTGTTTCATCACGCGCATGGAGGTGCTTTACCGGGTTTGGAAAGACGAAGTGGAGAGTAGTGGGCGTCTTGCCTATGAACACTTGCAATCTCTGCCTATCCAATGGGTTGACCAGACAGAACCCTTGTTGCTTGAGGCCTCTCGGATAAGGGTGTCGCATCCACTTCCGTTCCTGATGTCCGGATCGTTGCCACGGCGATCCTGAGCCGGGCAACGTTGCTGCATAAGGTCCCAGAATTTGAGGCCATGACTGATCTGGATCAGGTTTGGTTGGTCTGAAGACTATTCATTGCAAGAGCAGATCTTCGAGGGCTGCTCTGAGGGGAAGAGCGTTTTTAGTTGATCGAACCAGCGGTTTTCAGCAGCGGTCGTAATAGCGCTTGCCGTCCACTCTTTTCTGGCGGTGTCGCCCTGCTTCTCGACGGGAGTACTCGCTTGCTGTGGGGTTGGCCACGACAGGATCCACATGTGCGACTTGTTGCCACAGCTCCCTTGGTGCCCAACGCACCGTGTGCTGCACTCGGTCATGCTTAATCACATGGCACCAGTGCAAGCTCCTGCATTTGGGGCAATACAACTCCTCCAGCCACTCATTGCTAAGCACCAGCACTGGATAGGCCTGGACGATTAGCTGGGCGCGTTTGGCTGAAATGCCTCTCTGCTGAAGTTGTTCCGGCTGCAGCAGGTGCAGGTAGTACTTCCTGCCGTTGCCTTCGATCGGCTGCTCAGGGTGGGCTGGGCAAAACAGTTGCCGCTTCTTGGGTCGGCGATTACGTTTCGATGAACTTGAAACCCTGGATTCGGCTGGTTGCTGGTCCAGAAGAACCATCAGAGACATGCTGCCTTAACAACCGTATGCCTCCGAGGAGACCTTTGTCTTTTGTCGATGCATGAGTTGCATATCTGGAATCAAGGCTCATCAGATCGATGAATCGCTTGGTTGAGCGGAAATAACCCCACAAAAAAACCGGGGATGAACCCGGAATTTTCTCTATCAAAAACTGAAAATTTAAGAGGTTCAGGCAGAACCCACACCTGTATAGGAACCGTAGAAGAACAGGCCCACAACAAAGATCACAGCCATTCCGCCTGCAGTGGCAACGAGCCACAGAGGCAAGGTTCCTTCAGTCCAGCGAGAGCGCCATGCTACAGCTGGTCGGCCATCGGGAAGACGGTCTGGAATACGACCGTCGGGGAGACCTGATTTCTTACCACTCATGATTCAGTCCCTCAGTTGAAGAAGTAGCTGGAGAACAAGATGCCAGTGACAAACACGAACAACAGACCCAGATAGAGGCTGGTTCGATTGAGTTCAACCGGCAGAGTATTGGGGTTTTTGTTGCGCTCCATGATTTGTCAGATCTGTTGAGGAATTAGCGGCGGATGAACTGCATGGCGGCAAGAGCCCCCAGGAAAAACACCGTCGGAACTCCAAGGGTGTGCAGAGCAAGCCAGCGGACCGTGAAGATCGGGTAAACGCGTGGCTTGGAGGTGGTAGGTGACTGGGTCATGAGAATGAGTTATTTCAGGCGCAGGTCGAGATCGGACTTGCCCTCATAGCGCTGGCTCACAACAGGAGCCTTGCTTTCGCTGGCCTGAAAGTAAGCATCAGGACGAGGTGTTCCGAAGGCGTCGTAGGCAAGGCCAGTCGACACGAACAGGAATCCAGCCAGAAAGATGGAAGGGAGTGTGATTGCGTGAATCACCCAGTAACGAATACTGGTGATGATCTCGAAAAACGGGCGTTCCCCGGTTGAGCCGGCGGCCATGGCTACGGGTGTATCAGCTCAGCGATCCTAAAGGCAGGGGTCCGGCGACTGCGCCGCACCCTGCCAGTTGGTTACAGAGCGTTGTTTGCTAGTTGCTCTCAGCCGCATTCAGCTCAGGGCTGACCAGCGCAGCATCAGACCGCGCTCACCCAGGAGGAACGCATGCTGTTGGCGATCTGTGTCGTCGAAGACAAAGCGTGTGAAGTTGGTGGGAGCCTGAACACTTTCAGGATCCCGCTCCCAGCTATCGCCATTGTCCCGGCTCACCAGCAGGGTGCCATTGCCGCCGCTCGCCCAGATCGCCCCATCATCTGACCAGGCCATGTCCAGATAGCCATAGCCGTTGGTGATGGGAATGATCGGTTTGCTCCAGTTTTCATTGTCAGCAGCGTCTTCGTTGAAACGAATCTGAGCTCCGCGAGCCACCATCCACAGCCGGCCATCGGGCTGGTAGCCGATGCTTTGAAGCCTTTGGCTGCTGACGCGCTGGTGAACCTGCCAAACCGGTTGTCCAGGATTCCAGGTGGCGTAAAAGTTGCCCAGGCTGCTGACGCTCACATAGGCGCCATCAGGGCTGCGACGCAGGTCACGGGTTGCACCTGCAGCGTCGCTCACCTCAGCATCCCAGCTGCCACCACCGTCACTGGTTCGGTAAACAGCGCCCACGTTGGTTGCGAGCTCTGCACTGTTCGCTCCCAGAGCCGTGATCAGGTAGGGCTCACCAGGCAGCTTGGTATCCAGGAACAGACGCGTCCAGTTCTGGCCACCGTCGGTGGTGTGCATCAAGAGGCCAGGTTGACCGGCGATCCAGCCGTCATCCCCTTCAAAAGCGATGCTGATCAGGCGAAAGTTCTCTTCCTCCGGCAGATCGAGGCTGCGCTCATTCCAGTTGGCACCTCCGTCGTTGGTTTCCAGGATCAGTCGGTTGCTGCCCACTAGAAAGCCATGGTCGGCGCTGGTGAAGGCCACGTCCAACGGATTGGCCTGGGTGTTGAGATCGATCACCTGCCATGGGCTGGTGGTGGCAGTGGGCACCTTGGTGGTGACACAACCGCCAAGTCCGAAGCCGATGCAGACAACAAGTGCCAACTGGGCCAGGGATTTGATCAGAGAGTTCATGCCGGATTGAAAGTGGAGGCAGGCTGTGAGCTGGGAAGGTCGCTCAGCGCAAGACGAGCTGAGCACAGTTTTCAACGCAGGGAATACAAAGACAGGAAAAAGGCGAATCCAAGGGCCAAGCTCCCAAAGATCAACACATTCTTCTGCCCTGGGGTCAGACGGTTGACTCCCAGGCCGAAATCGAGATTTTCTTCAAAACCACTGGCCTTGGAGCGTGGCCCAACATCGCGGAAAGCACCAACTTTGCTGCGACACACCGGACAGCGGAATGTGATGGCATCCAGCTGTTGAAAAGCAGTTCCAGATTCGATGCGCAATTTTTTGACGCCTTCCTCAGGGTCATAGACAAATCCGCAGCTTCGGCACTCGAAGCGGTGTGTCAGTGGATCACTGGCTTGCTCCGCGAGGGTCTTTTCGGGAGAGCGAACCTTGATTTCGTCTGAAAACTCAGCGTTTGGGACCTGCTGATTTTCGACCTGAACCACCTGATTCGCAGGGTCCTGCGGTGCTTGTGTCTCGTCGCTCACCGCTGATTGACCGGGGAAATCCACTCTATCTAGCTCAGCTGGCCAAACGTCAGACAGAGGCTGCGAATGCCAGACTGCCAACCAGATCGGTTCAGCCCAGATGTTTGTGCTCCAGGGGTATGACGCCTTTCTCGGCTTTTTGCTGATCGCCGGGGCTGTTCCTGTGCTGGCCCTGGTGACCAACAAACTTGTGTCCCCGCGGAGTCAGGTCGGCGAACGGGAACTGACCTACGAATCCGGAATGGAGCCCATCGGCGGTGCCTGGATCCAGTTCAACATCCGCTACTACATGTTTGCGCTGGTCTTTGTGATCTTCGATGTGGAGACCGTTTTTCTCTATCCCTGGGCCGTGGCATTCCATCGACTAGGTATTTTGGCTTTCATAGAAGCGTTGGTGTTCATTGCCATCCTCGTGGTGGCTCTGGCCTATGCCTGGCGCAAGGGCGCCCTGGAGTGGAGCTGATCCCATGACCTCATCCGTTGAACGCGCTACAACAACCGGAGAAGCCCCCTCGATACAGGCAGTTCGGGATCTGCGGGAATCCAGCTGCGGGCCTGTGGCCGGTGCCGCTGATGGTGTTCCCACCGTCACCCAGGATCTCAGTGAGAACATCATTCTCACCAGTCTTGACGATCTCCACAACTGGGCTCGTTTAAGCAGTCTCTGGCCGCTTCTTTACGGCACGGCCTGCTGCTTCATCGAATTCGCTGCATTGCTGGGTTCGCGTTTCGATTTCGACCGCTTCGGTCTTGTTCCCCGAAGTTCACCGCGCCAGGCCGACCTGTTGCTGGTTGCGGGCACGGTCACCATGAAGATGGCGCCCGCATTGGTGCGTCTCTACGAGCAGATGCCCGAACCGAAATACGTCATTGCCATGGGAGCCTGCACGATCACCGGTGGGATGTTCAGCGCAGACTCCACCACCGCTGTTCGTGGTGTGGACAAACTGATTCCGGTTGATCTCTACCTTCCTGGCTGTCCGCCTAGGCCGGAAGCGATCTTTGATGCAGTGATCAAGCTGCGCAAAAAGGTGTCCAATGAATCCGTGGCTGATCGTCGTCTGCTGATGCAGACCCATCGCTATTGCACGGTGGAGCATGCGATGACTCCGGTTGAGCCGATCGTCACCGGTGCCTATCTACGTGCGGAAACCCAGGTGGCTGCTCTGAAGCCTGGCGCTGGACTGCCGATGCCTGCGTTGGAAACAGCCGAGCCCGTCACAAGCCCAGAGGAATCATGAGCGCAACCCCAGAGAAGGAAACGACATCAGAAGCCCCAGTTGCAACAGGTCCTGAACCAGGACCTGTCAGTCAGTGGCTGACTGAGCAGGGCTTTGACCACACGGTTCTGGATCCAGACCACATTGGGGTTGAGCAGATCGGTGTGGAAGGGCTGTTCCTTCCCGTGATTGCCGCGGCCCTCAAAAGCCATGGATTTGACCATTTGCAGTGCCAGGGTGGTTATGACGAAGGCCCTGGTGAGCGACTGGTCTGCTTCTATCACCTGATTGCCATGGCGGAAGTGGCGGATGGTCTTGTGGATACGTTGCGCGAAGTGCGTGTGAAGGTGTTTTTGTCCAGAGAGGGCGAGCCGAGTGTTCCCAGTCTGTACGGACTGTTTCGCGGGGCCGACTGGCAGGAGCGGGAGACATTCGACATGTTCGGTGTCAGCTTCGAGGGCCATCCCCATCCCAAGCGTTTGCTGATGCCAGAGGATTGGACGGGTTGGCCGCTCCGTAAGGATTATGTGCAGCCTGACTTCTACGAGATGCAAGACGCTTACTGACGTCGAAACAAAGATTGGGCTGCTTTGGTTGGCACGTTGATTGGTATTCAATCAACTCGCCGTCGACAGTTTGTCGGCCTTGTGTCGTCTGTAAAAACGCATCACTGCAAGGGCCAGGCTTCGGGGGTCGTGGCGCAGGGTGGCTGTGGGTCTGGTCCCCTGCAGAGGAGCTTCCGTGACGTCATATCCCTCGAACTCCAGCTCGCGGCGATTGCAGGTCACTGGCTCAGCACCACGAGAGCGGTAATGGTTGATCAGGGGTGATTCGCCGATCGGCTCCTGGGCAAGTACTGCATCAAAGAGGCGATGACTGATGCCCAGCGAAGCGAGTTGCGCTTCGATCGCCCGCAAATGTCCGCTGACATCCAACCCATCGGTTTCACCGGGCTGCGTCATCAGATTGCAGATGTAGAGCCTGGGTGCGCGGCTGCGCTGGATGGCTGTCACCAGTTCAGGAACCAGCAGATTGGGCAGCAGTGAGGTGTAGAGACTGCCTGGCCCCAACAGGATCAGATCCGCCTGTGCGATGGCCTCCAGAGCTCTTGGCAACGCCGGTGGCCTTTCGGGCAGGCATCCCAGGCGAACAATGGGGCTTGGAGCCTGGCCGATGCTCGACTCTCCTTCGATGCGACGTCCATCCTCCAGTTCAGCCCAGAGCCTCACATCCACATTGGTGGCAGGGACAACTTGTCCCTGAACGGCGAGCACTCGGCTGGATGCTGTGATCGCCGTTTCCAGACTGCCTGTGATGGCGGTGAGCGCTGAAAGAAACAGATTGCCGAAACTGTGACCTTCGAGGCCGCCTCCTGCAGAAAAGCGGTACTGGAAAAGCTTCGTCAGCAATGGCTCTTCGGTCGACAATGCGGCCAGGCAGTTGCGGATGTCACCGGGTGGCTGCACCCCAAGCTCCCGGCGCAGCACCCCACTGCTACCGCCGTCATCGGCCACGGTGACGATGGCCGTGATGTGGCTGCTGTAGCGCTTGAGGCCACTCAGCAGTGTGGAAAGGCCGGTGCCACCACCAATGGCCACGATGTTCGGTCCACGATTCAGGCGGCTTTTGGCCCGGAGCGCATCCACCAGCACGGTGTCTTTTTCCGGTGCGAGGGCCTGCTGGATGGAGCCGAAGCTGCGGCTCTGGCCCCAGAGCAGCAGGCCGACCCCCACCAGCAGCACCAGGGGACCGGTGATTCCCCGCGGCAACACGCGGGTGATCCACCCCAGGGATTCCTGAATCGCCCAGAGTGTCCAGTAAATCGGCTGCAGATCCGCCCAGACCGCTGCACCAAGCAGGGCCAGGACCAGTCCAATTCCCGAGGTGAGCAGCCAGCGCTTCACCACCAGTCCAGGTTGAAGCCAGCGCACCGCCCGGCGGGAGCGCATCATCAGATCGCGCTGTCGTGCAGCCTGCATGGCTCGGATGCGTTGACGGTGTCCGCGGCGGGTTGGGCTGGTCAAGTGCAATCCGGGGCCAGGGTCGTCGCTTCCCTTGCGATGGGGGAACTGTACGGAAGTTGTCCCTGATGGCCATCCCTTTGTTCCAGACGAGGCAGGATGAGCGCGTTATCCGCAGCGGCCCCGTGCAGAGCAGGCTGGAACCCACCCCTCCAGCAACACAGCCTCCCGTTGTGGAGATGCGTGGCCTCACGATGCAGTGGGGAGCCAAGCCGGTGCTGGACAAGGTGTCCCTCTCCATGCAGCCGGGAGAACGCATCGCCGTTGTCGGGCCTTCCGGAGCGGGAAAGTCCACAGTTCTGCGCTTGCTGGCGGGTCTGCAGCTGCCCACCGCAGGTGAGCTGCGTCTGTTCGGTGAACCGCAGGAGTACCTGCGTCTTGATCAACGCCGTCCTCCGGATGTGCGTCTGGTCTTCCAGAATCCTGCCTTGCTGGCCTCACTCACGGTTGAGGAAAACGTCGGCTTCCTCTTGATGCGACTCGGCCGCATGAACTCTGCCCAGATCCGCGAACGGGTCCAGCAGTGTCTCGAGGCTGTTGGATTGAACGATGTAGCCGATCAATATCCAGGCCAGCTCAGTGGTGGCATGCAGAAACGGGTGAGCTTCGCCAGGGCTCTGATTGATGATCCCGACCGTGATGAGGGGGCAATGCCCCTGTTGCTGTACGACGAGCCGACCGCAGGGCTCGATCCGGTCGCGTCAACCCGCATCGAAGATCTGATTGTCAAGACCACCACCGTCGCCCGAGGATGCTCTGTGGTGGTGAGCCACGTGCACAGCACCATCGAACGTGCAGCAGAACGGATCGTGATGCTGTACGGGGGCCGTTTTCAATGGGACGGCAGTGTGGAGGAGTACCGCGTCACCGACAACCCCTACGTCGTTCAGTTCAGGACAGGTAACCTGCGCGGACCGATGCAGCCCTCCGACCATTAGCCATGCGACGCAGTGTCCGCGAAGCCATTGTCGGTTTTTCGATCGTCGGAGCGATCGCCGGTTTTGGCGGCACCATGTTGTGGCTCAGAGGGGTTCGTCTCGGTTCGGACACCTGGACGGTGACAGCTGATTTCGCCAACGCCGGAGGACTGGCGGCCCGTTCACCCGTCACATTTCGGGGAATCATGGTGGGTACGGTCCGATCCATCGACGTCACACCGACGGCGGTGAAAGCAACGCTGGATATCAATACCGACGATCTCAAGTTGCCACTGCCGGTGAAGGCCTCGGTGATCTCCGCATCTCTATTGGGGGGTGACTCACAGGTCGAACTGGTCACAACCGGTACGCCGCTCCCCAAGGATGCGCCCAACCCGAAATCACTCCGCTGCAAGAACAGTGGAATTCTTTGCAATGGCGACACGCTGACTGGAGAATCGGCGGCAAGTCTGACCTCCGTCACAGCAACTCTGGAACAGCTGCTGAGTGAGGCTCAAAAAGCGAATCTGATTCCTGAGCTGGTGGAGTCGACGAAGCAGTTCGGGATCACCAGTCGGGACGCTTCCAAGTTCCTCAACACGGCTGATACGGCTGCGGAGAATGTCGACACGCTTGTCCATCAGCTGCGCGCTGAGGTGGCCAGAGCAAAGCCCACAATTGAAAATCTGAATCGGGCCACGGCGGAAGCTGCCGAGGCTGCAGCGCACATCAACAACCTGGCTGGCGCCATTGACAACCCCGAAACAGTTGGTGATCTCAAGCAGACCGTGGCCAATGCCCGTGAACTCACGGCGCGCATTGATCAGGTCGGTGGGGACATCGAACAGCTCACCGATGATCCCCGCTTCATGAAGGGATTGCGCAGCGTGATGATCGGACTCGGTGCCTTGTTCGATGAGGTCTATCCGGCACAGACCGGTCCATCGCAGTAGCTCTGCAGATCAGGTGACGGCATTGATGGCATCCATGGCGATGGCGGCTATGGCCTGATCGCTGGCCTTCGGCAGTTGCACGTATTTCCCGCCGGCTGCTTCGGCCAGGTCCTTGCCCATGCCGCTGCCGATGAATTTGCGCTCGGTGTCGATCACCAGCAGCTTGATGCCCAGCATGCGATAACGCGCCGCCACATCCAGCACTTCCTGTTTGAGGTCAGGTTTCTCTTCGCCCTCCAGTTCCGGCTGCCCCAGTGAGGTGCTCAGAGGCACGTTGCCGCGCCCATCGGTGATTGCCACCACGACCACCTGTCCCAGGTCTCCGGTGGCCAGGGCATTGGCCCCGACGCGGGCTGCCTGGGTCAGGCCATGGGCCAGCGGCGACCCGCCGCCGCAGGGCATCGATTCCAGCCGCCGGCGAGCAGCCGTGATCGAACGTGTGGGGGGAAGCAGCACTTCGGCCTGATCGCCTCGGAAGGGAATCAGCGCCACTTCGTCACGGTTTTCGTAGGCCTCAGTCAGCAGCCGAATCACGGCACCTTTGGCGCTCTGCATGCGGTTCAGGGCCATGGAACCGCTGGCATCCACAAGAAAAATCACCAGGGCTCCTGCCTGGCGCTGCAGCAGCTTGGCGCGCAGATCGGCTTCCTCAACGATCACGCTGCGTTCGGGCTGGCGTTCGCGCCTCGCCTTTTGATAAGGCGCCGCGGCGCGCAGCGTCGCATCCACGGCGATGCGCCGCACGGGCCCTCTGGGCAGCATCGGTTTGACGTAGCGGCCACGGCTGTCGCTGAGCACCACCGAGCGACTGCCGCTGCTGCCGCTCTTGCTCTTGGCGGCATTGAACAGCAGCAGATCGGGATCGATGGACACCGCCTCCGGATCGAGCATGAATTCCTCAGGCACCGAGGGCGGTGCCTGGTCCTGGTCTGACTCCTCGTCGGTGTCGTCGTTGTCGTTGTCGTTGGAGTCCTCCTCAGGGGGGTCGTTCTGATCCTCATCAGAGCCTTCGGGCGGAGGGGGTTGGTTCTCAGGGTTCTGCTCGCCTGACTCGGGCGGTGGTGGTGGGTTCTGGTCCTGGGGCGGTTCCGGCGGCGGTGGTGGTTCCATCTGCTGATCCGGCGGTGGAAGTTGCGACGCGCGAGGTGCGATCACAAGGGCCACAGCCACCTGCAGGTCTTCGGCCTCCACCTGCTCTCGGCCGCTGAGGGCCGCATGGGCCCTGGCGACGCGAACGGCATAGAGCTCAGACCGGTGACCCTCCACGCCACCGCGAATGGCTTCGGTCACGAGATATTCGATCTGTTCGTGAGCTATCTGCACGTCCGGCAACCACTGACGGGCCAGCAGAAGCTGGGTGGCCAGAGCATCGGTTTCCTCCTTCCAGCGCTCCGCGAAGCTGAGGCTGCACTGACCGTGGCTCAGCACAGCATTGGTGATTTCCACCCGCTCTTCGGTGCTCACAAGCTGATTGGCTGAGAGGGCGATTGCAAAGCGGTCGAGCAGGTGGTCGCGGACGTTCCCTTCTTCCGGGTTGTAGGTCGCGATCAGCAGCGGTCTGCAGGGGTGGCTGAGGCTCAGGCCTTCTCGCTCCACCTGGTTTTCTCCGGCGCCCACGGCTGCGAGCAAGAGGTTGATGATGCCGTCATCGAGCAGGTTGAGCTCATCCACATACAGCACCCCACGGTGCGCCTCCGCCAGTAACCCCGGCTGGAACACCGGACTGCCGCTGGCCAGTGATGCGGTTACATCCACAGCACCGACCAGTCGGTCTTCGGTGATGCCCAGAGGCACCTGCACGAAAGGAGCGGGAATCACCTTGGAGGGTGGCTCTGTGCTCAGCTGGTCGCGGCAGTTTTGATTCCATTCCTCGGGCCGGGTGGGATCGAGGTTGAGCCCTGGCCCTGCCGGGATGCCTGCTGCGTCCTGATCCAGCACTTCGATCGGCGGAAGCAGGGCGTGCAGGCCCCGTGCCAGAACCGATTTGCCGGTGCCCCTGCCTCCGGCGATGATCACGCCCCCCAGACCAGGGTCTACCGCTGCCAGCATCAGTGACAGCTTCAGCGTTCCGTGGCCTGTGATGGCTGCCAGGGGGAAGGCGCGGTTCGCCTGTTCCTGAGCAGCTGTGCTGGCCATACCGCTGGCGACCCCTCCACCTGAAACCATGAATGTTTGCCAGCCCTGCGCGTGAGCGCCAGTCTCGCTGATCAGGATCACCGTCTGGCCATCGCCCTTGGCGCGAACCTGCCGAGTGCTGTGGGTGTCCCCCGACAGACTCTGATTTCGGTGCGTCCCCAGCTGCAGCAGCTCGTGAATGACTGGGCCAAAGCTGTCGCGGGAGACATGCGCTGCTCCTGGTCGCCAATCCTGGAGACGCTTCCAGTGGGCGGGCCTTCAGGTCAGCCGCTCTATTGCAATGCCGTGGTGCTGTTCGACGGGGTGCAGCGTCCCTTCTCTGAAGCAGGGGCTCTGGAGCTGCTCGCCAAGCTGCATCAGCTTGAACGTCGATTGGGTCGTGATCGAGATCGGGAGCTTCCATGGGGCCCGCGCACCCTTGATCTTGATCTCCTCTTCTGGGGGGAATGGCGTCTGGATCATCCGCGGTTGGTGCTGCCTCACCCCCGTTTGCACCTGCGTAGCTTCGTGCTCGAACCGCTGATGGCGGCCATGCGGCAATCAGTGGAGTGGCTTCCCTGAATCAGGTTTTCGACTGTGATCACGTCAGTGCGATCACGGTGTCAGCTTCTTGGATCAGAGCGGGATCGTGGCTGCTCAACACGATCAGTCGTTGCTGCGATCGCTCCCGGATCACGGCCCGGACCTGCTCGCTCGCCTGCGCATCGAGAAAGGCAGTGGGCTCATCCAGCACTTCCACCGGTCGATCCCGCAACCAGGCACGCAGCAGGCCGAGTCGATGGATTTCGCCACCGGAAAAGGGGGTCTGGGCAAGCGACAGGGGAGTATCCAGACCTTCCGGCCTCGTCAGCAGATGGTTGAGGCCCAGGCGCTCCAGCCATGCCTCAACGCTCTGATCGGGCTGGTCATCTCCAAGCAGCAGGTTGTCGCGCAGGCTTGCTTCAAACAGCACGGCATGCTGCGGCGCGCAGGCCATCAGGCCGCGCAGCTGCAGGGCCCCAGGCAGACCTGAAAGCTGCGATGTTGTGTTGTTGCAGTGGATCGTCCAGCGGCTGTTCTCTTCGTCATGGAGTCCGCTGATGCGATCCAGCAGGTGGGTCTTGCCGCAGCCAGAGGGCCCTGTGATGACGATCAGCTGGTTCTGCAGCAGGCTGATGCAGTTCGGCGCAGCCGCGTCAGGATCAGAGCCCTGCCAGTCGAGCTGGCTCCAGTGCTCCTGTCTGATTCTCTTCTGAAACTGTTCGCTCAGACGTGTTCCGCAGCTTTGTAAAGGCTTGGCCTGCAGTTGATTGCGACGTTCACGCAGAGCCTCATATCCCGGCAGGCTGCCGAGACAGAGGCGTCGGGCCTGCACCACAGCACTCAGGGATGTGCCGGCTCGGTAGGCCAGCACCAGTGTTGTGGCAAGCACTTCGGCCGTAAGTGCTTCCCCCTGCATCAGCATCCAAAGGCCAGCAATCGCGACCACAAGCGTGTCGCGCCAGGCGTTGTAGCCCGCTCGTCTGCGCACGCGTTCCTTCAGAAGCCAGCGTCCTTTGGCGGTCTCCCGCGCAAAGCGATGCAACAGCCAGTCTTGAGCGGCAGCGGCACGCAAGGCTTTGAGGCCGTGCAGCCCATCCCCCACGGTGCGTTGCAGGGCTGCATTCAGGCGGCTCTGGATTCTGCCCAGCCCCCAACTGCCGGAACGCTTCAGCAGGGCTGCGCTGGCGGTTGCCGCCAGTGCCAGCAGCAGTGGCCATGCCGCAGTTCGACCCACCCACAGCACACTGATCAGATAAATCAGCATGGCCAGGAGTGCCTGAATCATGCGCAGGGCCTGGTCCAGGCTCATGGCGGAGCGCGTGATGTCAGCCATCAGCAAGGCCAGCAGATCCCCCCGGCCAAGTTGATCAAGCTGGCGAGAGGACGCTGAGAACAGCTTCTCCAGCAATTGCTGCCGAAGCCGGTCCGTGAAACCGGAGCGCAGCCATTCCCTGCTGACGGCCACCCGTGCCTGGATCAGGCCTCGCGCCAGGATCAGGCTCACCAGTAGCCCCAGGCTTGCGGCCAGTGGCAGGCCGTTCAGCAGAGCAGGCAAGGCAGCCGAACCTGAGCCTGAGCTCAGCAAAAGACTCACGGCCAGACCAAGTCCGGCGATGTCCAGCAGGCTGCTGACCACGCTCAGCAGCGCCTGCAGGCAGAGATGTCCCCAGCCTGCTTCAAGTCCTAGGGCTTTCAGCAGTTGCAACTGCTGGAGCCGCGGAAGCACGTTGGAGGGCGTGGACGTCAATGCTCGATCGTTCAGGGTGATGCCGGAAGCGGCAGAGGGTTCCGCCGATCCTGACGCTCAACCGCCATGCTGGATCTTCTGTTCTGAGAGTTCATGGCCCCGCTACCGGCCCCTGAGCCCTACGAGCTGCTAGAGACCATCGAAGCTCTGGATGCGCGCAAGATCCGTTTCGAGCGCAACCGCATCAAGTTGCCCATGGGGGTGAAGGGCAGCTTCGGGATCATTCGCCACCCCGGTGCATCTCTGGCTGTGCCGATCACCGAGGAGGGGCAGGTGGTGGTGCTGCGTCAGTATCGCTTTGCTGTTCAGGCCAGATTGCTGGAGTTCCCGGCCGGCACGCTTGAGGAGGGAGAAGATCCTCTCGAGTCCATGAAGCGGGAGCTCGGCGAAGAGGCGGGCTACAGCGCCGCTCGCTGGGATGCCCTCGGTCCGATGCTGCCTTGCCCCGGCTATTCCGATGAAGTGATCCACTGTTTCCTGGCCAGGGATCTCACAGCACTTGAGAATCCACCGGCCGGTGACGACGATGAGGATCTTGAGGTGCTGCACATGAGTCCTGCAGAGCTGGATGACCGCTTGGCATCCGGTGAAGAGTGGCTCGATGGCAAAAGTGTCACCGCCTGGTTTCGGGCCAAACAGCTGCTCGGTTTCTGAATTCGCAACCAAGGATGAGTACACCTCGCACGCTGTTCTGGCACCGCCGCGATCTGCGCCTGGCGGACAACACAGGCCTGCAGGCTGCCGTGGCACTGGGTCCTGCCGTGACAGGCGTTTATGTGCTCGATTCGGCTCTCATCACACCCCCAACCCACTTGCCGCCGATGGCGCCCGCCCGGTTGTGGTTTTTGGTGGAAAGCCTGGCCGAACTCCAGCAGCGCTGGCGTCAGGCCGGTAGCCGCCTGCTGGTGCTGGCTGGTGATCCGGTTCTGCTGCTGCCGGAGCTGGCGGCTCTTCTGAATGCACCCGTGGTGGTCTGGAGTCGCGATGTGGAGCCCTATGCCCGCGAGCGAGACCGTCAGGTGGCCAAGGCACTGCAGGCCGACGGACGCAAGCTGCTTGTCGACTGGGACCAGTTGCTGGTGGCGCCGGAGTCACTCAAGACCGGGGCAGGTGATCCTTACCGGGTGTATGGACCTTTCCTGCGCAACTGGCGTGGTCAGGTTGAACGCCATGCACCTCACATCTCTGAAGCTCCCGAGGGTCTGCAGGATCTCAGCCGAGCCCAGTGCCAGCAGATCAGTGCTGCGGAGGGAGAGCTGGGTCGCCTCTGTTCCCTGGGGCAGTCCGAGCTTGAGCGCTTGCGCACCAATCATGGATTTGCCGGCACAGATCTGTGTCCCTGCAGGCCTGGTGAAGCCGCGGCAGCGGATCAGTTGGCGACCTTCGCTGACGGGCCCTTGCTCGGCTATGAGCCTGAGCGCAATTTCCCTGGCCTGCAGGGCACCTCAACATTGAGTGCTGCTCTCAGTGTCGGCACGGTCAGTCCCAGGCAAGCCTGGTGTGCTGCCCAGGGTGCCAAGCAGATCGCACGCAGTGACGAACAGCAGCATGCGATCACGGTGTGGGAGCAGGAGCTGGGCTGGCGGGAGTTTTACCAGCAGGCGTTGTTCCATTTCCCTGAACTGGCTGATGGCCCCTACCGCGAGCAGTGGCGACGTTTTCCCTGGGAGAACAGTGAAGACTGGTTTGCCCTCTGGAAAGAGGGCCAGACCGGAATGCCGATCATTGATGCGGCGATGCGTCAGCTCAATCAGAGCGGTTGGATGCACAACCGTTGCCGCATGATCGTCGCTTCTTTCCTGGTCAAAGATCTGATCTGCGACTGGCGTTGGGGTGAGCGAGCCTTCATGGAGCTGGAGGTTGATGGTGACCTCGCGGCCAACAATGGCGGCTGGCAGTGGAGTGCCAGCAGCGGCATGGATCCCAAGCCTCTGCGGATTTTCAATCCGGCCACGCAGGCATCAAAGTTCGATGCCGAGGGCGATTACATCCGCCACTGGTTACCGGAGCTCCGCCATGTGAGCACCAAGGATCTGCTGAGTGGTGACATCGGTGCGCTCGAGCGACGGGGATATCCCGAGCTTCTGATCGATCACAAGAAGCAGCAGGCCCGTTTCAAGGGGCTTTACGCCACGATCCGAACCTGAGCTCAGGCCGCCACGCTGCAGGTCTGCGAATCGACCGGGGCGTTCTGGATCAGCAGTGAACGAAGAACGGAGATCACCTGTTCTTGCTGTTCGCTGGAAAGCTCGGGAAAGATCGGCAGGCTCAGCACTTCGCTGCATAACTGCTCGGTGACCGTCAGACGGGTTCCATGCTGCTGCTCGGCATAAGCCGGTTGGCAATGAATGGGGATGGGGTAGTAGATGATCGTGCTGACCCCGCGTTCCTGAAGGCTCTGTTTCAGCCAGTCGCGGCAATGACTGCTGGGCAGTCCGAACTCGCTGGGGCGATGACTGTCACTGGAAGCGACCTCGGTTGGGCAGACCGTGACACGAACAACGAACTGATTCCAGCCATGCCCCTGACCGACTGAGCCATCGGGCAGGTGCAGGCCTGGCACATCCTGGAGTGCGTCGCGATAGCGCTGAGCGATGGCCCGGCGGCGGTCAACCCACTGGTTGAGCCTGGGGAGTTTCACGTTGAGCACAGCGGCCTGCATGGCATCGAGGCGGCTGTTGTATCCGAGTTCTGTGTGCAGATAGCGGCGAGGCATGCCATGCACGGCCAGCTCGCGCATGCACTGCGCAAGGTCTGCGTCATGGCAGGTCACGGCTCCTGCGTCGCCGGCTGCGCCAAGGTTTTTGGTCGGGAAAAAGCTGAAGCAGCCCATGTCCCCCCAGCTGCCGACCGGTCGGCTGTTCCAGCTGGCGCCTGTGGCCTGGGCGCAGTCTTCAACAACGCGAAGGTTGTGACGTTTGGCGATCTCCATCAGTCGGCTCATGTCCACAGGACGCCCGAACAGATGCACAGGAATCAGGGCTTTGGTGGCGGGAGTGATCGCCGGTTCGATCTGATCGAGATCGATCAGGTAGGTGAGTGGATCCACATCCACGAACACGGGGGTGGCACCCACGGCGCTGATCGCTTCAGCTGTGGCGAAAAAACTGAAGGAGGCTGTGATGACTTCGTCACCAGCCCCGATCCCCAGAGCTCTCAGGGCAAGGATCAGGGCATCGGTGCCGCTGTTGCAGCCAACGGCATGGGCCGTGCCCACGACTGAAGCGAATGCCGTTTCAAAGGACTGAATCTCAGTGCCACCGATGTACTGGCCGCTGCGCAACACACGCAGTACAGCTTCATCGAGTTCCGCCCCCAGGTCGGCGAGCTGCTGACTGAGGCTGAAGGGAGGCACCTGCATGAAGGGCACCTTAAGCCGGTGCCCTGAACCATGGTGGCTCCTGTCCGGGATGCCACTTGATGTTGCAGCCAACGGAGGGCTGTTGCTCATCGCTGACCGGCTGTCCGTTCAGGACCGCATCCAGGGCCCTGCGCAGATCCCGGCCATCCAGTGGCACCGCATTCCCTGGGCGGCTGCCGTCGAGCTGGCCGCGGTAGCGAAGGATCTGAAGGCCTGTGCTGTCGGGGTTGAACAGATAGAACTCCGGCGTGCAGGCTCCCTTCAGTGCTTTGGCCAGGTTCTGTTGCTCATCCAGCAGATAGGGGAAACGCCACTGACGCCGCTCTGCCTGCTGACGCAGGCCATCGGGACCATCCTGCGGGTGGGTGCTGAGGCTGTTGCTTGAGATGGCAAGCAGGTTCACCGCTTCACCGTATTGATCAGCGAGCCTGCTCAGCTCGGGTTCCACATGCTTCACAAAAGGGCAGTGGGCGCAAATCAGCATCAGCAGCAATGGCTTTGCTGACAGGTCTTTGTCGCTGAGAGTGATTGTCGCCTCAGCATCCCTCAGGCTTCCGCTCACCACAGGCAACCGGAAGGACGGCAGCGGTTCGCCCAGGGGCAGCATGGTTGAGGGAGTGAGGGCCATGGCGAACGAGCAACAATTGGTGCGTCAGGTTTCATCCTGGTTCAGACTCCGCTCTCCGAAGCAGAGAACGCGTGCTCAGGCGTGCCCCGGCAGATCGGATTTTCGGCACAGCCGTGCTTCTGATGCTGGCCGCTTGCTCAGGACCGCAGAGTCCCAGCTGGAAAGTGTTTCCGCTGCAGCGGCGCATGCCCCATGATGGACTCGCGGTGGTGAGTCAGCCAGATGGTTTTGGTCTGCACCTCTTCCTCGAAACCGACACCGATGATCCATCGGTCTGCACGCCTCGTTGGTTTCCGGATGCCGCCCGTCTCTTCAATGGCAACGGTTCAGCACCATTCAGTGCAGGGCTGGCACCGCGTGAGGAATTCTTTGCTGCTGTGCGTCGCCGTGATGTGCGCCGAGCTCTTCAGAGGGAGTTGAAGGCTCTCTGCCAGGCGCGCGCTCCACAGGCTCGCTGGCAATGGACCGAGCCTCCAGCTGATGCCTCCGCGGTGATGCCTGTTCAACTTCCCTCTTACGAGCAGGACGATCTGCTGACGGATCCCGCCGCAGAGAAGCAGCGTGAGGATGATCTGCTCGGTGACGATCAGAACCCTTCCCAGACCACAGACTCAGCCTCTCGCCAGTAGCGGCTGAAGCGTCCAAGCCGCGGCGGACGCGGCATGGTCACGAACGGCTCGGGTTCCAACAGTTCCAGCTGGCAGTGCTTCTCGATAGAGGCTGCGATCCGCTCCAGGCGAGGATCAACGGGGAGACTGCTCACCACACCGTCGGCATTGTGCCGTTCGGCGAAGGCGATCACTTCCTTGGCCACATCTCCCTTACGCAGTGTGATCGGCAGATCGAGAGCGCTTTCGTAGAGAAAGCCGAGCCGTTTGCGGCTGATGCAGGCTTCATTGATCCATCGGGCATCAAAAACAAAGATGGCCGGGCTGTCCGGGTTCTCAAGCAGGGCTGGATTGCGGGGACCGAGTGCTTCTTCATGCACCCAGAGGACGGGTCGTTGTAAAGGCACGGCTATCGCTTCGGTCGGGCCATGGCCGCGTTGCCGCCGCTCTTGTATCGCCCCTGATGCTGGCGACCGCGTTGGCCTGGAACATCGCGAATGGCGGCCTGGCCTGCGAACAGCTGATGTTCCAGTTGCTCATAACTGCCCTCGAACGGACAGCGCTCGCTGCTGGAGCAGGACCTGCAGAACTGTCCATCGCTGAACCGCTCCAGATTGCCTTTGTTGAAGAAGTAGGGCTTGTGGCTGAAGCTGCTGGCCACCCATTGCCAGCTCAGGTGGTTGCTGGAGGGATCTCCATCGAGCAGGTGCTCAAGAAACCAGTCAGCGCCGGCTTTCCAGTGCACTTTGCGCCAATGCACCACATAGGCCGCCACCCACATCCGGGCGTGATTGTGCAGCCAGCCGCTTGTGGTGAGTTCGTTCTGAAAGGCGTCCATGCAGGCCAGACCCGTTCTCCCCTCGCGGATGTCCTCAGGTAACGCGCGGGCGTAGGAAGCGGGATCATGCCCAGTCTTCAGATCCTCCTGGCTGTCATTGATGCCATCCCCGAGGTCCAGCCACATTCTCTGCCAGAAGTCGCGCCAGCCCAGCTCGTTGATCAACTTGCTCCCCTCATCGCGGCTGCGAATGCGCTTGAACACGGCGTCACGCACTTCGGCCAGGGTGACCACGCCATGACGGATGTAAGGCGAGAGACCGGTCACGGCACCTCGGAGGTGATTCCGGCTCTTGGTGTAACGCCTGGGATCGATGCGAGTCAGCTTTCCGAGAGCAGCCTGACACCCTCCGCGCAGCGGACTGAGCGTTCCGCCGGCTTGGGGAAACTCGTTCTCCAGCAGGCGTTCGAGGGCCTCACGGTTTGGGAGATCCCTGGGTAAATCTCCTGGCCGTTCAGGCCATGACAGAGATACTGGGCTGGGTTGCGGGGGCACCGGGGGAGGATTCTGAGAGTGTCATCCTGTCGATCCAGCGGCTCAAACGCGACCGCTCCTGAGAGTTCGGGACGGGGATGGTGGAGAATCCCCCAACAGTTCAGCGAACACCGGTCCGATGCTTCTCGATCTCACGGGTAAGAAGATCCTCGTTACCGGCATTGCCAACAATCGATCGATCGCCTGGGGAATCGCGCAGCAGCTCAAAGCCGCGGGAGCCGAACTGGGCATCACCTACCTCCCCGACGACAAGGGTCGCTTCGAGACCAAGGTGCGTGAGCTCACCGCTCCCCTGGAACCCTCCTTGTTTCTGCCGCTGAATGTTCAGGATTCCGCGCAGATGGAATCCGTGTTTGCCGAGATCAAACAGACATGGGGTGTTCTCGATGGATTGGTGCATTGTCTTGCCTTCGCTGGCAAGGAAGAGCTGATTGGTGATTACAGCGCCACCAGTCAGGAGGGTTTTGCCCGTGCGCTTGAGATCAGCGCCTATTCCCTCGCACCTCTGTGCAGACACGCCAAGCCGTTGTTCAGTGAGAAAGCCGGTGTCGTCACGCTGACCTATCTCGGCGCTGAGCGAGCCATTCCCAACTACAACGTGATGGGTGTGGCCAAAGCTGCTCTGGAAGCATCAGTTCGCTATCTCTCCGCCGAGCTGGGTCCCGACAAACAGGTTCGCGTCAATGCCATCAGTGCAGGCCCGATCCGCACGCTGGCCAGTTCCGCCATCGGCGGCATCCTCGACATGATTCACAACGTCGAGGAGAAGGCTCCGCTGCGCCGCACCGTCACACAAACGGAAGTGGGTAACACCGCCGCATTCCTGCTCAGTGACCTCTCCAGCGGAATTTCCGGTCAAACCATCTACGTGGATGCCGGTTACTGCATCAATGGCATGTGATTCCTTGGTGAAAGGCCTTGGTCAGCGTCGCCTGTTTCGGCATGATCGGAACAGCGACGTCGCCGCCTCCGGAGCCGAACAGCATGCGTACGGGTGAGATCCATCGAGTCACCGGTGAAACCGATGTGAAGGTGCGCCTGGATCTGGATGGCAGCGGTATCTGCCAGGCCAGCACCGGAGTGCCCTTTCTTGATCACATGCTCCATCAGATCAGCAGTCATGGGCTGATTGATCTTGAGATCAATGCGGTTGGAGACACCCACATCGATGACCACCATTCCAATGAGGACGTGGGCATTGCGGTTGGTCAGGCCCTGGCACAGGCCCTGGGAGACCGCCGCGGAATCGTGCGTTTTGGTCACTTCGTAGCGCCGCTTGACGAAGCGCTGGTGCAGGTGGTGCTCGATTGCTCCGGGCGACCCCATCTCTCCTACAGCCTCAGCATTCCGAACGAGAAGATCGGCCGCTACGACACGGAGCTGGTCAAGGAGTTTTTCGTGGCTGTGGTCAACAACAGCGGGCTCACACTGCATATACGTCAGCTGGATGGGACCAACTCCCATCACATCGTCGAAGCCTGTTTCAAGGCATTTGCGCGGGCCCTGCGCATGGCAACGGAGATTGATCCGCGTCGTGCTGGAGCAGTGCCCAGCAGCAAGGGTGTGCTCGAGCAGGCCGGTGCTGGCTGACCCATGCCCGCGCTTCACAGTCCGTTACGAGAGGATGGGGCTCGTTGCAGTCGTCGCCCGTGACCGTCGCTCCCGCCGCTGAACGCTTCAACCGCTCGGAATGGGCCAGTGCTTTCCGGAATGTGGAGCAGGAGCTCACGGATGTTGCGCTGCAACCCGTGAGAGGCCGTGTGCCGTCTGAGCTGCTGGGAACGCTTTATCGCAACGGTCCTGGTCTGCTGGAGCGTGATGGCCAGCGCGTTCACCATCCCTTTGATGGTGACGGCATGATCACCGCGATTCAGTTCAATGCCGCTGGCGTTTCGCTCACCAACCGCTTTGTGCGCACTGCCGGCTGGCAGGCCGAGGAAGCGGCGGGCAAGGTGCTGTATCGAGGCGTGTTCGGCAGCCAGAAACCTGGTGGCCCTTTGGCGAATGCCTTTGATCTGCGTCTGAAAAACATCGCCAACACCGGCGTTGTCCAGCTTGGTGACCAGCTGCTGGCGCTCTGGGAAGCGGCGGAACCCCATGCCCTCGATCCGCAAACACTTGAGACCCACGGCATCAGCCTGCTGGGTGGTGTGTTGAAGAAAGGGGAAGCGTTCAGTGCTCACCCTCGCTTCGATCCGGGCCATCACGATCGGCCGCGCATGGTCACGTTCGGGGTCAACACCGGGCCTCGCAGCACCATCCGCTTGATGGAATTTGCTACAGAGGATGATTCCGTTGCAGGGATCAAGGCCGGAGATCTTCTGAGTGACCGTCGGGACAGCTTCAACGGTTTCGCTTTCCTGCACGACTTCGCCATCACCCCCAACTGGGCTGTGTTTTTGCAGAACGCGATTGACTTCAATCCCCTGCCCTTCGTGCTCGGCCAGAAAGGTGCGGCCCAGTGTCTGCAGTCCAAGAAGGACGGTCAGGCCAAGTTTTGGCTGATTCCGCGTGACAGTGGAGCCTTCGCCGGTCAGCCCCCGCGCATCGTGGATGCTCCAGAGGGCTTTGTGTTTCATCACCTCAACGCCTGGGAACAGGAGGGGGACGTGGTGGTGGAGAGCATCTACTACAGCGATTTCCCTTCCATTGGTCCCGATGTTGATTTCGCGGCGGTTGACTTTGATCTGATTCCTGAGGGTCTGCTGGAGCAGTGTCGGATCAACCTGCAGAGCGACACAGTCGAGACCACACGGCTGAGTGAACGCTGCTGTGAGTTCGCCATGGTGAATCCCGAGAAAGAGGGCTTGCCCTGCCGCTTCGCCTGGATGGCCGCCGCTGCCCGTGAGCAGGGCAATGATCCGCTTCAGGTGGTTAAGAAGCTTGACCTGGTCAGCGGCGAGCGCCAGATCTGGAGCGCCGTGCCCCATGGGTTTGTCAGTGAGCCACTGATGGTTCCCAGGCCTGGTGCCAGTGCAGAAGACGATGGCTGGGTGCTGGAACTGGTGTGGAACGGCGATCGGGAAGGTTCCGATCTGGTGATCCTCGATGCTTCTGACCTTCGCGAGCTGGCGGTTTTCGAGCTGCCCCTGGCGATTCCCCACGGTCTGCATGGCAGCTGGGTGTCTGCTCGCTGATCAGTCGGATCCAGTGGTGACTGAAGCAGTGCCGGTCATGGTTCTGAAACCATCCGGCGCGATGTCCGACTTAGACAGCCAGGTAATGACCTGTCCCTTTTGAACTTGTGATGGCTTCAGCCCTGAGCAGCTCGGTTAAGTCGCTGGCATCCGCACTGTTGTTGCTTCCGGCCGTTTCGCTGCTGTCCAGCAGCGCCCAGGCTCAGATTCAAGGCCCTGCCTGTCGGGGAACTCTTTTGCAACTGAATGTGCGGGAGAGCGGTGAAAGCCGCACGGACCACTTCCGCTTCAACCTGGGCATCGAGGCGGAAGCCTCGACCAGTGCAGCAGCCCTGGATCAACTCAGGGACCGTCTGGCCAGGCTGCGTGAAGCGTTGGAACCCCTGGTCATGGGACGGCTCGTGATTCCGGCACCCCGCACCTATGCCAAGAGTGAGTCTCAGCCGCCAAAGGGGTATCGGGCTTCAACAAGCATCACCGGAACGGTTGGGAGCAGCAACTACGACACCATGATTCAGCGCGCCGGTCGTCTTCAGGGCGTCCGTCTTCAGGGCATGACGTCGCTGCCATCGTCTGATGGGCAGGAACGCTTGCAGGACCGATTGCTTGAGAGGGCTCTTGAGCGCGGTCGCCGCCAGGCTGAGCGAACGGCAACAGCCCTGGGGCTGCGTCGCGTTGCGTTGCTGCGGATTGATCAGCGCTCTCAGTCCACGGTTCGCCCCTCTGCGATGGCGGTCAGGTCAACGCCGCGATTCAAGCCGGAGGAAGCACCTCAGCCCCGAGGCAGCCTCAGCCTTTCCCTGGATTACTGCCTCAACTGAGGCATTCCCCCACACTGGCCTTGAGCTGGCGGCAGAGAGCCTTGGAGCGGAGACGCATCGATCGACTGCTTTGGGTCACGAGCCTGTTCTTCGTGGTCTGGCTGGTGTGGGTTGAAACCAGTTTTCAATACTTCGAGGGTTCCCTGGGCTCGGATCTGCGTCTGCAATCAGCGGGTGTGGCGCTGGTGGCTGGCAGTTTTCTGTTGCCCTATGGCCTGGTGCAGGTTCCCATTGGACGCCTGATTGACCGCGGCAGGGTGGAGCTTTGGCTTTTGCTGGCTGCCCTGGCCGCGGCCTGTTGCAGCCTCGTGTTCGCCAGCAGTGACAGTCTGCAGGGGCTGTTGTTGTCGCGTATCGGCACCGGCATGGCCTGTGCGGTGGCGTTCCCGGCATCGGCGGTGCTGGCACGACGCAGCCTGCCAGCCGATCGCTTCGCCCTGGCCATCGGATTCACCGACGGCCTCCTGGGAATGGGTGCCGCGTTCGCAGCCGTGGTGCCGCTGCTTCTGGGTCGCGCCGGCTGGCGGGATCTGGTGCTGTTTCAAGGGTTCGCATTGGCTCTGATTGTGGCGTTGCCGCTGCTGCTGCTGGGGGCCAGCCGACGTGAGCCTGTCGTTGTGCCAGTTGCGCAACACGAGGCCTGCGTGAATCGCTGGACCCGGGCCGGCGTGCATCGGCTCATCCAGTGCTGTCTTCTCTATGCCTGGGGGCTTGGCTTTGTGTTCGGGATGGCGCAGTACGGCCTGCTCTCCAGTCTGAGGGGGTGGTCCGGTTCGTTGATGGAAGGACTCACCCTGATCATGTCGATCGGCCTGGTGGTGGGCATGGTTGGCAGCGGGGCTCTCGGCGGTCGCCCGCAGCACCGGGGTGGCCTGCTGCTGGCGGGCACCGTGGTCACGCTTTTGTCGCTGTTGCTGCTGATCACACCTTCTCTGCCGCGCAGTGTTCTGCTGCTGCCTGCCTTCAGCTTCGGTGTTGGCATTGGCACCTCCGTACTGGCATTTCCGATCGCGGAAGCTGCGGCACCATTTGGACAGACGGCGATGACGGTCTCGATCGTCAACACCTCCGG
Source organism: Synechococcus sp. (assembly GCA_047286285.1). Taxonomy (GTDB): domain Bacteria; phylum Cyanobacteriota; class Cyanobacteriia; order PCC-6307; family Cyanobiaceae; genus Synechococcus_C. The sequence continues at coordinate 406,775 of JBJBBP010000002.1, forward strand.
CACGGTGATGGGTGGGGTGATGACGATCGTGTCTGGGCTGATTCTTCAGGCGTCTCCGAAGGGAGACCTGTCGCTGGTGCTGCTGATCTACGGGGCACTTGGCCTGTTTGGTGTTGCCATGGCCAGCTGGATCAAGTTCACCCCTGAGCCGGTTGCCGTTGACGCCATTCCTTCCAGGCCAGACGAGGCGCGGTCCAGAGACTCAGGAGAACCAGGGGAGTGACCGGCACGGCGGTGATCACAATGAAGGCCTGCAGAGCGTTGATCGAGGTGTTGTCACCCAGGCTGGTGCCGATGCGCAGCAGCACCAGGGTGAGGCTGCCGATCATCAGAGCCCAGAACAGCCGCAGCAACGTCGGCGGCGTGCGTTGAGCACTCATCACCATGGCTGCGGCGTAACTCATCGAGTCGGCGCTGGTGGCCATGAACAGCACCACCAGCACAAGCCCGACGGGAATCAACAGCCAGGGGAGGGGCAGCTGGCCAAGAATTGCCAGCAGGGCACCCGATTCACCGCTGGTCGTGAGCGGACCGCTGATCGAGCCGGGGTTGGCGAGCTCCAGCTGCATTCCGGAGCCTCCCAGCAACGTGAACCAGATGTTGGTCACGATTGGGCAGAGGATGGCGACTGCAAGCACCAGTTCTCGCAGAGTGCGGCCGCGGCTCACCCCTGCTGTGAACAGTCCCATCAGGGGTGCGTAGCCAAGGAACCAGCCCCAATAGAACACGGTCCAACCATTCACCCAGTTGCCGGGACTGCTGTTGGTGGCAAGGGCCATTCGCGGCAGGTTGGTCAGGTAGAGCCCGAAGGCGCTGATGAAGTGCTGAATCAGCCACAGCCCTGGCCCGAGCAGCAGCAGAGCGGCGGCAAGTCCGAGGGTCAGCCAAACGTTCAGCTCTGACAGCCACTTGATCCCCCGCTGGATGCCACTCACGGTGGAGGTGGCAAACACAGCTGTCAGCAGGATCACCACCAGCGATTGCAGGCCTGCGCTGTCTGTGAAACCGGGCAGCATCCCGGCCGCATTGCTCAGCTGGAGAGACAGAAACCCCAGGGGTCCCACGGTTCCTGCAATGGCCGCCACCACTGAGAGTCCATCGGCGAGGTCTCCCAGGGGACCTCCCACCCAGCGACTGGGAAGAATTCCCACCAGCAATGTGCGCGGCCGCAGCGGTTCTCCCCGCTGTTCCTGGATCGACAGGGTGATCGTCACTGTGGTTGCCACGAGCGCCCAGGCCAGGAATCCCCAGTGCAGGAAGCTCACGGCCAGGGAAGGATCAACTGCAGCCGCAGAGGATCCCTCCACTCCGGCGAAGTAGGGCGCAGGATTGCGGAAGTGGAACAGTGGTTCGGCTGCAGACCAGAACACGCCCCCGCCGGCCAGCAGCGTGCAGATCAGCACAGCGCACCAGTCAAAGAATTTCAGACTGGGTTTGGCTTCGGCTCCACCCAGACGCAGCTTTCCGATTGGACTGATCGCCAGCACGACGGCGATCACAAACAGCAGCAGCACCATCCACTGCCAGACCCCACCGAGAGCGTTGCTCACGATCGCCTTGCCAGAGCTGGTGAAGTGTTTGGCCAGTTTGAGGTCGATGGCTGCGACCACAAGAAACACCAGTAGTGGTCCTGCGCCGATCCACAGGGGCCTGCGGCGCCACCAGGTGTTGGTTTCAGTCGCGCCGTCCTTGGAGGTTGATGGGTCGGGCAAGGGAAATGTTGTGGTGAGAGGACTTCAAGCGCTGACAGCATCGCGCTGGTGACTCCAGCAGGACAGATCCACTGCGGGAACTTCACCGTTGGCGAGCCGTGCCAGTGAGTCGCCGATCAGGGGTGCGAATTTGAAGGCCTGCCCTGAGCCACCAGCAAATAGGCTCAGTTTCGGGCTCAGACGGTCCAGAACAAAATTGACGTCGCTGGCCATCGAGTATGGACTGATCACCGTTTCGACACGCTCCTGTACACCTTCGAGTTCGTTGAACAGAAAGGTGTCGAGAAGTTCAACCAGCCTTGCCGGTGGCTCGCTGGTCATGGCATTGGGTTCGGCGACACGCAGCTCCTTGGGTGCCCAGTCGATACCGGCCTTGATGCGTGGTCTGCCGTCGTCGGTGCGGCTGAGCACGGGAAAGCCGTAATAGAGGCCACCGTCATCGCCGCGTTCCTGCTGGAAGCAGAACCATTGCGGATAACAATCCGCCAGTGCGGGGTCCACGGTGTAGTGCGCCCAGAGCATCGGCCATACCTCGAGTTTCGGGGCAAGACCCAGAGGTGCCAGTAGCAGTTGGCTCCAGATGCCACAGGCAATCACCAGCTGGTCTGCGGCGATGTGATCTCCACTCTCAAGGGTGACGCCCCCACCATCGGCATCCAGATTGGCCACAGGGCAGTGCTCCACCAGTTGATGGCCGGCGTTACGGGCCGAACGGATCCAGTGGGCTACCACCTTGTCGCTGCGCACGGCTCCGGCGGTGGGTTCAAACAGCCCTGTGAAATCGCTCTTGGGTTTAAGTGGGAAACGCGCTGAGATCTGTTCGGCGCTGAGGGCCTCATAGGGAATGCCCTGTTCGTCCATGACCCGGCGTGCTCCTGGAATCGATCCTTCGATCGTTTCCTCATCCCAGCTTTCTCCGTAAAAGAGCAATCCATGGGTTTCACGCAGCTGTTCGCCTGCATGGATCTCCTCCTCGCGCCAGAGTCTGTTGGCTTCCTGAGCCAGGCGGCAAAGCACGGGGTCGGAGTACATCTCCCGGAACATCCGGGTTTCGCCGTAGCTGCTGGCCTTGGCGTGCGCCAGTGTTCTGGCCTCGAGCAGCACCACGTCAGTGATGCCACGACGGGCCAGTGAAGCTGCACAGCTGAGGCCGGCCATGCCACCGCCCACGATCACCACCGCTGCCTTGGAGGGGAGTGATGCCGAGCTCATGCCGCATCTCCAAAGCTGAGGCCGATTGGATCTGTTTCCCGTTCGGCGGTCACTTCCACAAGGGCTGCTCCCACGGAGAGTCCTTGATCGCGTTGGTTGAGGTAGTCGCTGGCGCGCTGGCGCACCTCGCTGCGCACGAACGTGTAGACATCCTCGGCACCGGCACCTTTCCAGGCATCGGGTGAGAAGCGCTCGATCGAGTCAGCGATCACGGCACCGGCATTCACCAGTGGATCAGGCAGCACGCGGATGCCACGGCGGCGCAGATCGTCGGCCAGCTGGGAGCTCTGGAAGGGAGCATTGGCCGCTGGAACCACCGATTTCACTCTCAGGGCCGAGGCGATCTCAGCATTGATCAGCCCCGAGATCGAACAGGGCAGCAGCAGATCGAGCTTCAGCTCCCACCAGGGGCAGTCCTTAGGAAGCGGTGTCGCGCCGGGGAAGCCTGCCCGTTCCGCACTCAGATCCACCGTGAACACAGTCCAGCCATGCTTGACCAACACGCGAGCCACCGTGCCTCCCACAGCGCCGCAGCCGTGAACCAGAGCTCTGCCGGGTGCAGCATCTGCCAGGGCTGATTCGAGCACAGCTTCAACGGCACCGAGGGTTCCGTGAGCCGTTGCCGCACTGGCATCGACCGGGCTGCCGACGGCTGCCAGGACATGGGGAGTGAGCTCCGTCAGGCGCTCCATGTCCTCCAGGCTGGTATTCAGATCACAGCCGGTGATCATGGCTCCGTCCAGGGATTCCAGCAGACCAGCGGTGATGCTGATCAGTTCATCCTTGACGGCCTCCGGTTCGGCGGCGCGGGCCACGATCTTGCCACCAGCGAAACCAGTGCCGTAAAGATCATGCTTATGGGTCATCAGCCCGGCGAGTCGTTGGCCATCGGCAATGCAGGCCTCATCGCTCGGGTAATTGAGCAGGCGGAGGCCTCCATTGGCCGGACGACGTGCATCCGTGTTCTCGGCGACCACGAACACCGACAGATGGTCGGACACGTGTTCAGCAAGCACCGAGACGTCCGGAGCAGGTTGGGTTGTAGTTGTCATCAGGCCACTTTCTCCATCATTTGGTGGTGCTCCACGTAATCGAGGCTCCACTCGCTGGGGGCTTCTGCAATGCGCTGTTCAAGGCGGCGGTACACCTCATCCGCTGCGGCATCTCCGGCAGCTCCTGCGAAGCTGTGCCGGCTCCAGCTGCGGATGGTGGCCATCAGACCGGCTGCGAAGGCCGCGGTGTCACCGTTTTCATTCCAGCGACGGCGGTAGGGACACTTGACGTAGACCGTGCGCTCATCGACAAGACGCAGACCATTGCGATAGGGCGCCGAGCTCTGATCCTTCAGCGGCGCCATGAACTCGTCGGGTGACTTGTAGAAATTGAGCACCGTCCCCTTGCGGTACTGCTCTTGGGAAATCACGCCTTCGTCGGAAAGGCTCTTCCAGATCTGGTGCAGCTGGTCATGCACGTTCCGGGTTTCACCACCGTTGTGACCCAGGTAGCGCCCTTCATTGTCGCGGGACAGATTCACCGTCAGCAGCCTTCCACCCACCTTCAGCTCCTTGCTGCGCAACTCAAGGATGTAGGTCCAGTCTTTGAGGGCCTGTGCCGTGAAGCGTTGCAGAGCATCAGCATCACCGGATGCCAACACATGAGTGTGGGTCTCAAGCGGTCCGGGTGACTCGCTCAGCCAGTGCATCGCCGTGGCTGAGAAGCCGAAGCTCACCGTATCGGGCCCCACAGAGGGTTCATAGAAGCTACGTGCGCTGACCAGAACAGTCGGCCTGGGAGTCCGCGGAATCTGCAGAGCCAGGTTTTCGGCGAGGGCAACGTTGTCGTTGCTGGGTAAATCGTTGCCAATCAGGGTGAGATGGGCCTGGGGCTGGTTGGCATGCAGGCGATCCAACACCTTGTGCCACAGACCGACTGCTGTTCCGCCGTCAGCAGCTCCGTAATCGATCAGGACATGGCTGTCAGCGGCAGCCAGTTGGTCAACACAAGTCAGGGCCCAGTCGGAGGCGGCTTCGATGCAAAGCAGAGCGCCTTCGGTCTGTGCGCTGTAACCGGTGGTCATGGCGATGGCCATCGACCTCGTCAGCGACAGATCACACCGTACAGGACCTTTTTGTCAGGACCTCGTCACATCCGGTGCGATTGCAGGCCTCATCGCTGAGACAGCAGTTGCCGCAGGGGTGGTTCCAGCAATGAGAACGCGCGACCGCGATGGCCATGGGCTTTTTTCTCCTCCAGGGACATTTCTGCAAAGGTTTGTCCTGTGCCTTCCACTTCAAAAATCGGGTCGTAACCGAAGCCCTGATTCCCCCTTGGTGTCCGGATGATGCTGCCTTTGCATTGGCCTTCCACCTCCAGCAGCACCGTGCCGTCTGGGGATGCCACGCAAAGGGCTGCACAGAAACGAGCGCTGCGCTGGTCTTCAGCGGCGAGGGCCTTCAGCAACCGAGCGATCCGTTCCGGATCGCTGGCGGCGTATCGAGCGGAGTGAACCCCAGGGGCTCCCTCGAGGGCGTCCACACTCAGGCCTGAGTCATCCGCCAGGGCCCAGTGCCCGGTTTCGGCAGCCACTGCAAGCGCCTTGATTCGGGCGTTGGCGCTGAAGGTGCTTCCGGTTTCCTCAATCTCCAGACCATCAGGTTGGGCCTTCACTCTCAATGGCAGTCCGCTCAGCAGACCCTCGAATTCCCGCACCTTGCCTGAGTTGCCGCTGGCGATCACCAATGTGCGCAGGTTCATGCTCAAGCGGCCTCCGCGAAACTGCGGGCCCAGTTCAGTACGGCCGCCACCCGATCGCTGTCGGGCGCCTCGCAATACAACCGCAGCAGGGGTTCAGTGCCGGAGAAGCGCAACATCAACCAGTGGCTCGGCCCCATCCTCAACTTCACGCCATCTGTTGTGATCACTTCGTTCACGGTCTGTCCCGCCACTGCCCCTGGTGGTTGCGTCGCTAACAACTGTTCCAGGCGTCGTCGTGACTCCATGTCTGCCAGGCGCAGATCCAGGCGGTCGTAGTGACTTGAGCCACCGCATCGCTCACGCAGAGCTTCCATGCGCGCTCCTAAGGGCATGCCCCCCTGAACCAGGGCCTCCAGCACGAGCATGGCGGCGAACAGTGCATCCCGTTCAGGCAGGTGCATGCCGAAGCCGACGCCACCCGACTCTTCGCCGCCGATCAGGACACCTCCAGACAGCATCTCTGAGGCGATGTATTTGAAGCCCACAGGAAGTTCCAGGACCTCTCGGCCGTGGTCTTCAGCCACAAGGCGCATCAGGTCGGAGCCACTGACCGTCTTGACCACGGTTCCGGGCAGCTCTCGCGTGCCGGCAAGGTGATCGATCAGAAGGGGCATCAGTTGTTGAGTGCTGCAAAAACAACCGTGCTCATCAACGGCTGCGATGCGGTCGCCATCACCATCGAAGACAAGGCCTACGCAGGGCTTCCCATCGCGGCCGGAGGACTGAACCGCAGCGATCAGTTCCTGCAGGTGCGTGGCGAGAGGCTCCGGCGCTGAGCCGCCGAACAGAGGATCACGTTGGTTGCGGATTTCGGAGACCAGGCCCTCGGCATCGGATCCGAGCAGATCGGCAACGCAGCCTGCTGCTGAACCATGCATCGGGTCCACGATCACCTGGAGGCCCATGGCTTTCAGCCCATCGACGATGGCACTGAGATTCAGCCTGTTGCGCAGTCCCTCAAGGTGTTCGCTGCGCGCATCAAAGCGTTGCAGCTCTCCAGCTACCGGCACGCTGATGCCTCCAGCAGCCAAGCGTCGCTCCACCGCGGCGGTGAACTCGCCTTCCACCGATCCGCCGAAAGGTCCTTTGATCTTCAATCCAAGCCATTCGGGCGGATTGTGGCTGGCGGTGATAACGAGGGCTCCAAGCGCCCGGCGCTGCACCACGGTCCAGCTGCATGCCGGTGTGGGAACGGGTGTGCTGGTCAGCAGTGGCTCCAGTCCCACGCCGCGGACCGCGGAGGCGATCGCCTCCGCCAGTTCCGGTGCCAGGAAACGGCGGTCATAGCCGATGACCACAGTTCTGCTGCCGAGCTGATCCGGTGCCTGATGTGCGAGTTCCAGTGCGGAGGCTGCCGCCACCGGCAACAGCCGCTCCACCGTGATATCCACCCCAAGCACCCCCCGCCATCCATCGGTGCCGAAGCGGATGGGAGCTGCGCGCAGAGGTAGGGGAGCCGACGCCATGGCATGCCTGCAGTCCATCTGGATTTAGCAGTTGGCCGCCTTAACCTCAGTTGATGGGTGACACCCCGTCTGCTGACAAGCCGCTCACCGATCGACTGCTGCGCAGCTGGACCCGCTGCAGACGACGGGCATGGCTCGATCGCCATGGTGACCAGAGCAAGCGGGTGTACAGCGCTCACCGCACATTGCAGCTGGATGATCAGCAACGCAGTTTCGTTGCGCTGCTCCCCTGCAAGCCTGGACATGGTCTCGCCGCTTGTGAGCGGGGAGATGTTGGAGTGGTTGGGCTCAGGCTGCGCGGACAGACCCCAGAGGGACAACGCCTCGAGGCCCATCCGGCTCTGCTTCAGCGACAGCCCGGTCTCAGCCGATGGGGCGATTACAGCTATCGGCCCGTGCTGGCGAGGCAGGGCCGACGGCTCACCAGGGAACATCGGCTCCAGCTGGCCTTAGCAGCCCGTTTGCTTGCCTTGTTGCAGCAGGCTCCTGTTGCCGATGGGCTGGCTCTGGCAGGAGCAGGGCGCTACCTCGACAAGGACACCGTGGCTCTCGGTGAGAACCTGCAGCGTCAGCTGGACGAGGCACTGCGCAAACTGGCGCTCGATCTTGAGCGGCCTGAGCCACCTCCACTCGCCTCTGACCGGCGTAAATGCTCGCTTTGCAGCTGGCGCGGTGTCTGTAATGCCGAAGCAGGTCGGGTCGGCCATCTCAGTGAGGTCAGCGGTATCGGTGCCAAGCGGCGGGAGATGCTCCTCGAGCTAGGGATTGACGGTTTGCATGCACTTGCCGCTGCAGACCCACAACGTCTGGCCGAGCAGCTGCAGAGATTTGGAGACCAGCACGGTGCTGTGGCGGCTCCGCTCGTGGCTCAGGCCCGCGCGCAGCGTGATGGCCAGGCTGCTGCGCTTGCTGATTCGCCGGCTCTGCCGGAACTGATCCATGCGCCTGGTGTTCTCCTCTATGACATCGAATCCGATCCGGACGCCCGTGATGACTTTCTGCATGGGTTTGTTCGCTTGCCTCGGGACGCCGATGGCCGCTGGGCTCTCGAACGGGCGACTTACCACCCTCTGCTGATGCTGCAGGAGCAAGGCGAGGTCCGTTGCTGGCAGCGCATCAAGCGATTTCTGAAGCGTTATGAAGGCTGGCCGGTTCTCCATTACGGCGAAACGGAGTCGCTGGCCCTGTGCAAAATGGCCAAACGCCAGGGCGTCAGTGAAGCGGATCGGCAGCTTCTTCGCTCCCGGCTGGTGGATGTTCATGCCAGGCTCCGCAGCCACTGGCGGCTTCCGCTCAATAGTTACGGGTTGAAGACGGTGGCCACCTGGCTTGGATTCAGCTGGAGGCAGGTCGGGGTGGATGGCGCTAGAGCGCTGCTCTGGTGGCGACAGTGGCGTGGCACCGGCCCAGCGGACCGTGGGCATGTTCAGGCTCTGCGCTGGATCTTCACCTACAACCGTGATGACGGCCTGGCCACTTGGGCGGTGGCTGACTGGATGTTGGCGGCTGAGAACCTTTCTCAGTCCCGCGAAGGTGGGTCGCAGAAGGCACTGGGCCGTGAGATGGACACCGCCACACCATTGTTTCCTGCCAACAGCGTTTCGGCGTCAAGCGCTTGACGTCTGACGAAGGCAAGGCCGAAGCAGCTTCCCGTTGCACTGTTTTTGGAGATGCTGGTGATCAACCCCGCACGTGAGTCGTTCAGGCTGAGCTGATCTCCGCTCTCCAGACCAAGACAACCCTCAGCCGTGCTGTGCCAGCAACGCAGTTCCTGTTTCACGCCACCACGGGAGGCCAGTTTGGCCACGGTTTCCTGTCCCAGATAACAGCCCTTGTTGAGGTCGACCCAACGACTCAGACCGAGTTCAAAGGGGTTGGTGTCTCCGGTGAGTTCCTGATCTCCCAGGGGCCAGCCCTGCTTGCTTCGCCAACAGGCCAGTTCAGCGGGGTTGCACGGGGAATGATCTGTCCAGGCTGGCGGTGGATCGGCGTTGGCATCCAGCCAGATCACCTGGTTGAGTTCAGGCGCCTTGCCTGCCTGAAGGCGTTGAACGCGGCGCTGCTGGCCCTGCTCTCCGAGCCGCACCTTGTCGGCAGGAAAGATCACACGGTCAAAGCCGCTGGCCACGCGGTCGATCTCCCCGCTGAGCACGAGCACATCCGCTCCATCGGACCTCAGACGGATCTCCAGCAGGGCTTGCACACGGCCTGTGGCATTGAGCCAACAGGCCTGGATCAGATCGCCATCGCTGCATCCTTCGACACGGGCACTGGTCTGGCCATGCAGGAAGCTGCTGCATCCGCTTCCGTGCATGTGCAGAAGGGGGAATGGCGCATCCCAGATCAACTCAGTTGTTTCGTGATTCCGCTTCATCACTGCTCCAGTTGCTTCGCTCTGGCAGCCACCTCACTCAGGCGAAACAGGCTGACCAGTTGCAGCCCGGCCTGATCCATCGCTTCCTGGCCACCTTCCTCACGATCCACGATGGTGATCACGCGTTGCACCGAGTAGCCGGCATCTTTGATCTGGTTGACGGCCTGGATTGAGGATCCACCCGTTGTGACGACGTCCTCCAGAACGGTCACCAAGGAACCGGCCTGCGGCAGAGGGCCCTCCAGCCAGGCTTCAGTGCCGTGGCCCTTGGCCTGTTTGCGCACAATCAACGCATCCAGATCACGGCCCTGCTGTGCCGCCGCCATGGCCACACCGCTCACCAGGGGATCTGCTCCCAGCGTGAGGCCTCCCACGGCCACGGAATCCTGTTCCACCAGTTCGAGCATTGCAGGACTGAGCAGTGCCAGACCACTGCCACTGAGAGCCACCGGTTTGCAGTTCACGTAGTGCTCGCTGCTGCGACCCGATGCCAGGGTGAACTGTCCATGTCGGTACGCCTCCCGGGCCAATCGGTCCAGTAGGTCCTGGCGATCCGTGGACGGGTCGGAATGAACGGGCATGGGGGCTGGTGCTTCGCGGATCCTCTGCCTAGTTTGCGCGCAGTGGTGCCTTTTCCTGTGGACAGGCTTCGATTCAGATCTCTACTGCTGGTTCTGACATTGAGTTCGCTTCAGGCGGCTGCAGTGGCTCGGCCGGTGGTCTGCTCCACCACATTGGAGGCACCATCGAGCCTGACCCCTAACGCTGGCGAGCTGCCATCACCGGTTGAGGTGACCCGCTGTGCGCCTGTGCAAAGCACGGCAGCGCTGATGGAGGAGCGCTTTTACAGCTGGACAGCCCCTTATGAGATCGGCGTGGATCTGCTGCATCAGTTCACCGATCTGTTGGGAATCGCCGTTGCCGGGCCAGAGGGAAACCGTTTCGTAGGGCTCGGCTTTCCTGATCAGACCATCATCTGGGATGGTACGGCCGTTGAGAACACCTACCGGATGCTGCTGGAAGACCAGAGTGATCCGATCCCCTGGCGCACTGTTGATATCCCCAACGGCTTCAGCGGCAGCCTTGCTGAGGACCTTGCCTCCCCCGTTCCTGATGGTGGTCAGGAGGAGGAAGTCTTTTCGCCGGTGCGCGCCCTGTGGTAAATCCACCGGCCAAGGGGGTCTAGCAATCTGGTGAATGCAGCGAACTCATAATTCGCCTAAGGCGGGTTCGATCCCCGCGACCCCCACTGATCTGTTCCAATGCGCACCCTGCTGCTGATCGCGCTGCTGGTTCTGCCGGCTCTGTTTTCAGCTGCGGAGGTGGCGCTGCTTCGTTTGAGGCCCAGCCAGGTGCAGGCTCTCAGTGAGGAGGGCCGCCCCGGTGCCCAGTCGGTGCAGCGATTGCAGCGCCATCTGCGCATCGCTCTCCTGATGACCCAGTTCGGTGCTTCCCTGTCGCTGGTGGCCCTGGGCTGGATCGGCCGCGGCTTCGGTCAGCGCTGGTGGCCACTGGAGATGCCTGCCGGTCGCTGGTGGGATCTCGCCTGGTTCCTGCTGCTGGTGGTGCTGGCCACCCTTGTTGCCGGATTGCTTCCCCGCGCCTGGGTGCTCAGTCGACCTGAGTTCGCTGCTCTGCAGCTGGGTCCTGTCCTTGAGGGTGCGATTCGGGTGCTGAGCCCTCTGCTGTCGGCTTTGGACACCCTTGCCTCGTTGATGCTGCGACTGGCCGGATTCACCCAGCGCTGGGATGCACCGGTCCCTGCTCTGACAGCCGGGGAGCTGGAGACACTGATCGAAAGCGGTGCGGTGACCGGTCTCAAACCCGATGAACGCAACATTCTTGAGGGTGTGTTCGCATTGCGCGACACCCAGGTTCGTGAGGTGATGGTGCCGCGTTCCGGGATGGTCACCCTCCCTGTTGAGGTGCGCTTTGCGGAGCTGATGGAGGCGGTGCATCGCACCCGCCATGCCCGCTTCCCCGTCATCGGTCAGTCGCTGGATGATGTTCGGGGAGTTCTTGATCTCCGACGTCTCGCCGAACCCATCGCCCGTGGCGAACTGCGTGAGGATTCCTGGCTGGAGCCCTATCTGATGCCTGCGGAGACGGTGCTGGAGACCAGCAATCTGGCTGATCTGCTGGCGATCATCCGTTCAGGAAACCCGCTGCTGCTCGTGGTGGATGAGCACGGGGGAACGGAGGGACTTGTCACTGCTGCCGATCTCACTGGAGAAATCGTCGGTGATGAACCGGACGATGAAACGGATGAACCGGACCTGTTGCCGGTGGAGGACCAGCCCGGCACCTGGCTTGTGGCTGGTGATCTGGAGATTGTTGAGCTGAATCGTCAGCTGCAGCTGGACCTTCCCGAAGCCAGTGACCACCACACCCTGGCTGGATTCCTGTTGGAACGGCTTCAGCACATCCCTTCACCCGGTGAGGCGTTGCGTCACCACAACATTCAGTTCGAGATCGTCGCCATGGCCGGACCTCGCATCGTGCGGGTCCTTCTGGTGTTGATTGAAGAGCCGGATGCCCCGACAGAGGCCCCCAATCCTGAACAGGGATTGGTGTAATTCACTCCGCTTCGCATTGATCACCGATAATCAGCCGGTTCGCGCAGTCCCACTGATGACCGACGCCATGGTTCCGGTGAAGGTCGGCGTGATCGGAATCGGCAACATGGGCTGGCACCACGCGCGCGTGCTCAGTCTCCTTAAGGATGCTGATCTGGTGGGGGTTGCGGACCCCGATTCTCAACGTGGGGCACTGGCAACTGAGCAGTTCGGATGTCGCTGGTTCTCCGACTACCGCAGCATGCTCGATGAGGTTGAGGCGGTGTGCATCGCGGTTCCGACGATGCTGCATCACTCCGTCGGTCTGGCTTGCCTCGAGGCTGGTTCACACGTGCTGATCGAGAAGCCGATTGCTGCGAGTCAGGAGGAGGCTGCTGCTCTGATCGACGCTGCCAGCAGGGTGGGTCGTTTGCTTCAGGTGGGTCATATCGAGCGATTTAATCCCGCGTTCCGTGAACTCACCAAGGTGGTGGCGAACGAAGAGGTGGTGGTGCTTGAAGCGCGTCGCCACAGCCCCCACGCCGATCGCGCCAATGATGTGTCGGTGGTGCTGGATCTGATGATCCATGATCTCGATCTGGTGCTTGAGCTGGCCAGTTCTTCAGTCGTGCATCTGGCGGCGGCCGGCGGTCGAAGCTCGGAGGGTCCAATTGATTACGTGAACGCCACGCTCGGTTTTGAAAACGGCGTGGTGGCCAGTCTCACGGCCAGCAAGATGAGTCATCGCAAGATCCGGACGCTGAGTGCCCATTGCCGGGCCAGCCTGGTTGAGACCGACTTCCTCAATCACAACCTGCATATCCACCGCAGGGCCCATGAGTGGTATTCCGCCGACCATGGCGAGTTGCTGTATCGCAACGACGGCTTCATCGAGGAGGTGAGCACCACCTCGATTGAGCCCCTCTATGCCGAACTGGAACACTTCTTGCAGTGTGTGCGAGGCAGGGAGACGCCTGCCGTCGACGGTCAGCAGGCCTCCAGGGCCTTGCGTCTCGCTGATCTGATCGAGCAGGCCGTTGAGCAGCCGGGTGTCGGGGTTCCGATTGAGACTCCCATCTGAGCGGAATCAGCTCAGTCCTTCCTGATCTGCCAGTTCACGCAACGCTTCGATCTGCCACTGCCGGCATTCGGCAGGGGACGATCGGTAGAAGTGCTCCCAGGCAGCGGCCTTGTGCTGGGAATACTCAGCCGTGTTCTGATCCGGATGGCGATTTCTCCACCCCACCCTCACGGCATGGCCGATGACCACGTCCAGAGCGATGTCGTCGTCGAAGCGCATGTCCGGGTTGGCGGTGGCAAAGGCCATCAGTGAGAGCAGGCTTTCCGTGCAGAGCTGCCGGTATTCGGGAGCTCCAATGCGACTGAGCAGATGCTCCACCTGAATCGCGAAGTTGCGTTCTCCAGGAGTCTTCTCCCGCAGCAGGGCGCTGGTCAGACGGTTGCGGCGTTCCAGCTTGTCGCCGATGACCAGCCCACGGCAGTGGTGAAGCAGCGACCAGATCCCTGCATAGAACTCCTTGGGCACCTGCTGCAGCGAACCCAGGCGGATCCGGTGCTGAAGCCAGTCGCTGCCGCCGGGGCTTTCATCCAGGGGTTCGGGGATGTTCCACTGCACCTTGCCGCTCAGGTGCAGCAGTTCCCGACGTTGCAGGGCCGCTCTGGCATGGTCAACGTCAGCCAGCACAGTGCGCAATCGCAGGCTGATGCGATGGGGTGGTTCATCGCACAGGGCTTCAAAGGCTTCGTCCTGGCTGCACTGTTGCTCTGCGGCCAGCTCTGAGGTCAGCAGCAGCAGCAGCTGTCCAAGCTGGAAGGTGAGTGAGCCTCTGATCATGTTCGGTTCACGCCTGGCGATGCCGTCGAGCGCCAGCAGCAATTCCTGCTGGAGCATTCGTTCACGGCCGTCAGTGCCGCAGGTGCGCTCGATCAGTGCGGCGATCGACTGACTCGACACAGGACTGGTCAGTCGCGAGTCGCTGCTGTAGTTCCTGCCGACCACGACCTGTTTCTGTCGGCTCAGAAGATCCGTGAGTGCATCCTCCAGCTGAGGATGGATCAGTCCCATGGCACCGGCGCAGCGTCTGGCGACGTTCCAGTCCTCCTGGCTGAGGCCGCGGCGGTAGATCTCCTGCAGCAGTGTGGCCAGCTCAACAGGTGTTCCCTTCGGCCCGCTGAGAATGGCTTGCGCACCCAGTCGTTGGGTCAACAGCTCCAGAACCTCCGCCTGTTCGCGCAGCGAATGGCTGCTCCACAGCCTCTGTCGCAGCTCTTCCAGCGGAATGTCATCCAGTTCCTGTTCCTGGGCCGCAGTTAGGTCGCTCAGATCAGTGGAGGCTTGTAGCAGCTCCGCGGCTTGTCCTGTTGGGTCGGGTTGTGGGGTGTTGACGATCTGGTCAGGGAGCGTCAGCCACTGGGCTCTGCTGGCGAGGGTCTCAAGATCTGCGAAATCAACAGCAACCCCTTCCACACTGCCGCTCTGCAGTTGTTGTGTGAGTTCGAGCAGAAGGGCCTCGTTCCTTTCCAGCAGGGTGGCCTGCACCGGGATCAGCAGCAGGGGAGCTCCCTGGCCCTGCCAATGCCGCTGCAGCAGATGCAGCTCGTTGACAATGCTCTCGACCAGCTGTCGCGGGTCATGGCTGAGAAAGAACGTGCCTTCCTCCAGCACAGCAGGTAAAAACGCCAGTTGTTGTTGACCCTGGCGATACAGGCGAGCCGTGACGGCTGTCTCGGGCCGGAGTGGTGGGTGGCCGCTGAGCCCCAGGGCAGGGTCGGCGCCGACGGTCCCGAGCCGTTCACACAAGGCTTCAGATGCCAGCACGGGCAGGTCTGAGGATTCCGGATCACTGATCGGCAGCCCAAGTTTCTGCAGTTTTTGCGCGACCGCCTCATTTTCTGGAACCAGTGAGACCAGTACGGTCTCCGCTCCCAGCTTGGTGGCAAGTCGCCTTCCGCAAGGGTCAAGATCCTCGGCCGTGATCAGCCCATCCAGGAGCATCTCCCCAATCCAGGCCAGGCTCTGGGTCCAGAGCAGCGGAACATTGTCATTGGCGATGCGGCGTTGACTGCCAGGCTCCCGCCGTTCCAGCTCCAGCAGGTCGTCGGGTACGAGATACAACTCGGGGAACAGTCGCTCTCCGTCGCGCTCCACCTGCAGCACTTCCAACCGTTCACGCCAGACCCTGGCTTCGTCCCAGCGCTGCTCGAAACAGGCTGTGACCAATTCGTAGGCCAGGAACAGCGGCCATTCCGATTCGATTCCCTCGAAGGTGGCCAGTTCCTCTCGTTCGTAGTGCAGACGGCTGATGTCTTCCACCACCGTCTGGTGACCATCTCGGCGAAAACGTTTGTAGCCGTAAGGACCTCCCAGCTCGCGCCTGATTCGCCTGTTGGTGCGCTCCACAAGCGCTGGATCCTCCACCGCCCACGCCGGGTAGCCGACCACCGACAGGCAGGCGCTGTCGACTTCCTTACTCGCCGATTCACGTGGGAGCAGTCCTGTCAGGGCACGTCTCAGGCGCACCACAGCACCGTGTGGGATCAGCACCTGCATGCTTCCGTCTCCGTGGGAAGCGAACAGGTCAACCCCATCAAGTGCTTCTAGAGCAGCCTTGGCCATTCCGATCGAACTGGCGTTGCGTTCCGGCAGTCCGTGGTTGCCTTTGTCGCCCCGTTCCCAGATTCCGTAATCCGGAACCCTGTAGGCCCTGGCCACGTAATACACCAGGTTCTGAATGAAGGAGGCTTCGTGGCGGTTGTGGATGATGGCCAGGCCGCTGGCACTCAGCTGGGCCAGCTGCAACAGAAATAGTGAGCTGGCATCGAGCTGGAGATGGCCCCATGCGTCATCGGCAACCACTGGGGCTCCGCTGGCACTGTCGTATTTCGCATGCAGGGAATCCAGTGGATCGAGGCTGCTTTTGAAGCGCTCCACTTTCCCGGCCTGACGCATCATGGCGTTGAGCAATCCACGCATCAGGTCGATGACGCGTTGTTCCAGCTCCCAGCAGCGTTGACGGGTTCCGTGTTGACGGCGATGGGCGATGGCCAGACCCCAGACGCACTGAATCGAGTAGATGCAATCGCGGACCCAGGCGTCTCCATAGTTGCCATGCACGGTGTGAGCCGTGCTGGCCGGCAGCAAGCCACTGATCGGGTTCTGTCGCTGCAGCACCACACGCTCGATCGAGCGGTCGAGCTGGATCAGTCGCCGTGCTCGCAGCTGCTGCTCTTCAAGGGTCGGCTGCGACATGACCATGGTGTCTAACGCGACCGCATCTAGATTCTCTCTTGCTGCGGACTCGCGGATGGAAGCACTCTCGACCGGTCCGCGCGATCAACATCGCTGCCATGTTCTCGAGATCCCCGTTGACGCCTGCCGGGATGTGAGTGCAGCAGCCATCGGGCTGCATGCCGATGGTGGAGGTCAGATCGTCACGCTCAATGCTGAGATGACGATGACTGCGCGCAGCAATGTTGAGCTGGGCGATGTGATCCGAGCTGCAGATCTGGTGATTCCCGACGGCGCAGGCGTCGTTTGGGCGCTCGCTCGTCAGGGCGTCAAGGTGCAGCGCACTCCAGGGATCGAGCTTGCCTGGTCATTGCTCAATTACGCAGCGGCCCATGGCTGGCGTGTCGCTCTGGTCGGTGCGTCTCCGCAAGTGATGGACAGGCTGTGTGACCGTCTCTCTCAACAGCTCCCGGCGCTGCGGCTGGACTTTGCAGAACACGGTTTTCAGGATGCCGCTGACTGGCCTGAGCTTGAGACCAGGCTGAGGCGCCTCAATCCTGATCTGGTTCTTGTGGCGCTGGGGGTGCCACTTCAGGAGATCTGGATTCAGAGAATGCGCGATCAGCTTCCAGGTCTCTGGATGGGCGTCGGCGGTAGCTTTGATGTCTGGTCAGGTTTGAAGAAACGTGCTCCAGGCTGGACCAGCCGCCTGCAACTGGAGTGGCTTTACAGGCTGTTGCAGGATCCGAAGCGCTGGAGGCGCTACCTCGCGCTGCCAAGATTCGCCTGGTCTGTGTTGGCAAGCTCTAAACGACAGCGTTGAGCTGTTTAGCGGAAGCCCACGGATGCCTGCCAGACGAAGGCAAGCAGCAGGAAAAACAGAGGAATGATCGGGAGGATGTCGATCAGCGGACCGAAAGCCTGATAGGCCTCAGGAAGTTGTGCCAGCAGATCGAGGGAAAAAGCAGCCATCCCGGCGGAACACGGTCAGTGTGCGGACGCTACCACGTGTGATGGGCCGGAGACTCCTCATCCCAGGGAGCGAAATCCTCTGAAAAACAGCCGTCCCTGATCGCCTGCCCCATGGCCGTTGTGAAGCGGATCAGGTGAGTGAGGTTGTGCAGGCTGAGCAGAGTCAGTCCCAGCAGCTCGTCACTGCGGATCAGATGGTGCAGATAGGAGCGACTGTGCTGTTGGCAGGCTTGACAAGGACAGCCTGCATCCAGGGGTGAATGGTCGTGTCGGAAACGGGCGTTGCGCAGATTCCAGCGCTCACCCTTGACGAGGGCCGTTCCGTGACGGCCGAGTCGGGTCGGCAGAACACAGTCGAATAGATCGATGCCGTTGGCGACGGCAACACTCATTTCCCTCAGGGTGCCGATTCCCATCAGATAACGGGGACGGTCATCCGGCAGCAGCGGGGTCACCTGTCGCACGATTCGGTGCATGTCTTCAACGGGCTCGCCCACGCTGACTCCGCCGATGGCGATCCCAGGTAGATCGAATTCTGCGACCGCTCTGGCGCTGGCTTCCCGCAGGTGTGGGAAACAACCTCCCTGAACAATGCCGAAGAGAGCCTGATCGGCTCGCTGGTGGGACGTCACGCAGCGCTCCAGCCAGGCGTGGGTTCGACGACTGGCCTCCTCCACATCGTTTTCGGTCGCTGGATAAGGAGGGCACTGATCGAAGGCCATGGCCACGTCCGCCCCCAGTGCCATCTGGATCTGCATCGATCGCTCTGGGGTGAGCAGGATGCGACTGCCGTTGCGTGGATTGCGGAAATCCACTCCTTGGTCGTCTATGCGATTGAGGTCGCCCAGGCTGAAGACCTGGAATCCACCGGAATCGGTGAGCATCGGCCCGTTCCAGCCCATGAATCGATGCAGTCCTCCAGCGGCCTCCACGATCGCTTCGCCGGGTTGCAGATGCAGGTGGTACGTGTTGGACAGCACCATCTGAGCGCCGGTGGTCGCCAGCTGATCCGTGCTGACCCCTTTCACGGTGGCCAGCGTCCCAACCGGCATGAACCGCGGTGTCTCGACTGCGCCGTGTGGGGTTGAGAACGTGCCGCAGCGCCCAGCCGTCTGCGAACAGTGAGCGCTGATCCTGAACTCGAACACGCGCATCTCCGCCCCAGCTCTGACCCTACGGTGGGTGAACCCCCTGATCTGCCTCGCTCTGCGGTCTGTCTCTCCTCCCTGGTTGCGTGATCTGGCAGGTGCCTGGGTGTTCTATTCGGTGCTGCCAGGTTGGCCATGGCCAGCGCCTCGCTTCCAGCGCATTGCCCGCTTTGGCCCCTGGATCGGCGCGGTGATCGGCGGGCTGATGGCAGTTCTCTGGCTCTTGCTCACTGCTCTGAACTGGCCACCTGTTGCGATTGCGCCTGTGGCGATGGCTCTGGGGATCTGGCTCACCGGTGGTCTGCACCTCGATGGCCTGATGGACACGGCCGATGGTCTGGCTGCCGGGAGCAGCCGTTGTCTGGAGGCGATGGATGACAGCCGTGTCGGGGCCAGTGGTGTTCAGGCTCTGGTCATCGTGCTGCTGCTCCAGTTTTCAGCGCTGCTGCAGCTCGGCGAGTTGGCTCCCGCTGCCCTACTGATCTCATCGATTTTCGCGAGGGTCTCTCCGCTGTGGGCCATGGGGCGATTTCGTTATTTGCGCCCTGACGGCACGGCGGCGTTCCATCAAACGCATTGGTGTGGTTGGCGTGAAGGCACGCCGGCTCTGTGTCTGGTGGTGGTGTTGGAACTGCTCGTGATGTCTCAGCAGCCAGCGCTGCTCATGGCTGTGATGGCGATGGTTGTGCTGGCATGCATTGCTGCGCTGCTTCCGGCTGAGTGGTTGGGCCGGCGCCTTGGCGGTCATACCGGCGACAGTTACGGAGCCACCCTGATGATCTGCGAAACGCTCACATTGCTCGGTTCAGCATTGCTTGCTCCTGCTCTGTTTCCGGCAGCTTGAGCAGAAAGGCATTGCCCTTTGCCGGCAGCCCCTTGTCCAGGGTGTTGGGTTCGGTGTGCAGGCTCAGTGACCCACCGCGGTTTTCGGCCAGGCGGCGGGCGAGTGACAGCCCCAGGCCGGATCCTGGTCGGTCGATGCTGCTGCTTCCACGCTCTCCTTGCTGGAAGATGCGCTCGTGTTCGGTGACGGGGATGCTGGGGCCTGCATCCCAGACGCAGATTGCATGGTTCAACAGCTTTAGGCCCAGTGCGCACCCTGGCGGGCTGTAGCGGAAGGCATTTTCAAGCAGGTTGGCCACGATTTCGGCCATGACGGCGTCGGCGGCCGGTCGAGCGGCCTTGGTCCATTCACTCCAATGCTCAGGGCCATGCCAATGCCGGCTCTGCAGGGTCGCTGTAGCGGCTGCCCTCTGGATCAACGGTGTGAGCAGATCCGCCACGGTCAGGTCGGGTGCATCCACGGGAACTGGGGGCAGCAGCAGAGGGGTGGAGGCGTCGGCCTCCAGCCTGAGGTCTCCCTGACCGATTCGGTCAAGGGACTGCAGATAGCGGTCGAGCTGGTCCTGTTCCTGAATGAGGCTTTCCACCAGAGAGCGCTGCTGATCTTCCGGACCGATGCGTCGAAGCAGGAGTTGGGCGTAGGTGCGCAGAGCCGTCAACGGATTGCGCAGCTGATGCACCACCAGATTCAGCTGCTGACGTTGCTGGTGGAGCTGGTTGTGGAGGCGTTGGCGGTCTTGTTCGAGACCCAGGATGCATGCCAGCGTTTCGGCGCAGATCTGCAGGCGCGGGTCATGTTCAACGGGTCTGCCTGGTCGCGGTCGCTGTTCGGCACGCAGTACGCCCAGGAGCAGACTCTCGTGCCGGAGTGGGTACCAGCGTCGTTCCTGGGCCACGCTGCGCAGGCTGGGATCCTCGGCAATGGCTGGGGGCAGTGCTGAATCGATGGGCCATTGAGCCACAAGCGTCAGCGTGGGGGTGGAGCCCTGATCTCGATCAGTCACATACAGAGCAAGACGTGCCATGGCCGTGTCGACTGCCAGAGACTCCAGCTGTTGCTGCGCGAGTTCCAGGAACCGATCGGACAGTTGCATCAGCCGAACTGCCTCACTGAATACAGACGGAAGTGCGGTGCGGCATCCGAATTGCTTGCCAAATTAGGAAAAAGTCTTAAGATCGGAGATGAGACCGACAGCACGCCCCATGGGAGGCCGTGCTCCTTCGTTGCTCCAACTTGAGGTTGCACTTTCCGTGCCACCAAGGTTACAGCAGAGGTTGATGAATCCCCTGTTGACGTCGACATTTCGTCGTTGTGAGCAATGGAGTGTGTCCCTTTGCGAGCCGGCTTTCCCCGGATTTCCGCAGTCCGAACGCTGATGACCTGATGTTCCCCGCGCGGGGTCAACAGGGCATTGCCTTGATCCAACGGCTCTGTTCAACAGCTCCCTTTAGTCCACCTCTCAGCTCCCGTCTGCGGGAGGCAACCCTCATGTCTAAGAAGCGCAAGCGGATTAGCCGCCGACGTCTTGCCGGCCAGCGTGTGCTGGCACATGTTTCCACGTTCCATCTGGAAACCGGTGAACACAAGCCCGTCACAGCGGCCCGTCGTTTCATTGCTGAAGGCGGTCTCGTTCCTCCCGCACTGTTGAATGTGCGCCGCAACGAGCACACCACGGACCGTTTCTTCTGGGGCGAAAAGGGTCTGTTCAGCGCTCAGTACGCGGAGGAAAACCATTTCCTTTTCCCTTCGCTGCGCACCATCGTCGACAGCGTCGGCGAAGAGGTCATTTTTGAAGGCCTTGAGCTCTCCTCCGACGATTGGGAGGAGATGGAAGAGTACGAATACGCCTTCGTCTGAAGCATGCAGGTCGAGGTCCTGGCCCGCTCATCGAAGCCAGGACCCGATGGATTCCTTCATGGCGTTTTGAGCTTCTTCGGGAATGCTGTGGCCGCCTGAAAAGGTTTTGAGACAGCACGGATTGGCGCCAGGGCTGAGTAACTCCAGAAGTTTGTTTGCAGCGGCAGCAGGCACAACATCGTCCTGCTGCCCATGCAGCAGCAGGACGGGAGGCCGGTTCGCAGGGGGCTTCCAGCCAGGATGGGGGTAGCCGCTGCAGCTGATCACTCCTGCAAGCGGCAAGTTGCAGCCCACGTGCAGGGCCATGGCACCTCCCTGCGAGAAACCGATCAGGACTGTTCTGGACAACGGAATTTTCTCGAGGTCGAGTTCTGCAAGGCGATGGCACAACTGCTGTGTGGCCATGGGGACGGCCTGCCAGTCCGCTGGGAACAACCCATACCACTGCCGCCCATATCCAGCGGGGTGCGGTTCCGGTGCCTGCAATCCAATGCATTCCGCAGGCACAGGCGAAGCTGCCATCAACCCGTCGCCAACTGGCATCAGATCATTGGCGTCGGCGCCCCAGCCATGCAGAAGCACCAGGCGAATGCGTGCCGGTTCCAAACCGGCATGGATCACTGAATCGGGCATCAGGATGTTGTCCTGCTTCTGCGTAGGTTGGCCCAAGGTCTCCTTCCTGTGCTGCTGCCATGGCTCCCACTGCGCTTCTGAGCGTGTCCGACAAGCGCGGACTGGTGCCTCTTGCTGAGGCTCTGCACCACCGCTACGGCTATCAGCTGCTGTCCAGTGGTGGGACAGCCAAAGTTCTCCAGGAGGCTGGTCTGCCTGTGACGCCGGTGGCGGATCACACCGGTGCTCCGGAGATTCTCGGGGGCCGTGTGAAGACCCTGCATCCGAGAATCCACGGCGGCATCCTCGCCCGGCGTGGCGATGCCAGCCATGAAGCTGATCTGATTGCTCAGGACATCGCCCTGATCGACGTTGTTGTGGTCAATCTGTATCCCTTTCGGGAAACTGTTGCCGATCCCTTGGTGAGCTGGGACACCGCCATTGAGAACATCGACATCGGCGGTCCGACCATGGTGCGATCCGCTGCCAAGAATCACGCGCATGTTGCGGTGCTCACCGCCCCGGATCAGTACGACCGGTTTTTAGCTGCCCTGGATGCCTCGCAGGGAGCACTCACGGATGCCTTCCGTCGTCAGCTTGCCCTGGAGGCTTTTGCCCATACAGCGGCTTATGACGCAGCGATTACCCGCTGGATGCAGGTCAGGCCGGAAGTGAGTGGTGCAGGCGATTGCTCGGAGGTCGATCTCCCCTGGCTGGAGGCCTTGCCCATGCGTCAGCGCCTGCGCTACGGGGAAAACCCGCATCAACATGCCAGCTGGTTCAGCGCTGCAAAGTCAGGCTGGGGAGGCGCGATTCAGTTGCAGGGGAAAGAGCTCAGCACCAATAATCTGCTGGATCTTGAAGCAGCTCTGGCAACGGTCCGGGAATTTGGCTACGGCATCAACGGCAGCCATCCTGCAAGCCGCCCCGCAGCGGTGGTGGTGAAGCACACCAACCCCTGTGGGGTGGCCATTGGCGACGGCACTGCTGCAGCCCTCAGTCGCGCTCTGGATGCCGATCGCGTCAGCGCCTTTGGAGGCATCGTGGCCTTGAACGGCTGCGTTGATGCAACGGCGGCGCGTGAGCTCACCGGTCTTTTCCTGGAATGCGTCGTTGCGCCGGAGTTTGCTCCTGAGGCCCGGGAAATCCTTGCTGCGAAGGCCAATCTGCGATTGCTTGAGCTCTCGCCTGAGGCCATTGACGCCGCTGGTCACGACCATGTGCGCAGCATTCTCGGGGGAGTTCTTGTGCAGGATCTTGATGATCAGCCCGTGACCCCGGATGACTGGACGGTGGCGACCGAGCGAATCCCCACCGCCAGTGAACGCGATGATCTCTGTTTCGCCTGGCAGTTGGTGCGTCATGTTCGATCCAACGCGATTGTTGTCGCCAGGGAAGGTCAGAGCCTCGGAGTGGGAGCAGGTCAGATGAACAGGGTGGGTTCAGCGCAGATCGCCCTGCAGGCAGCCGGTGACCGCAGCAGAGGCGCAGTGCTGGCCAGTGATGGCTTCTTCCCCTTTGACGACACGGTTCGTCTGGCCGCGGAACATGGCATTACGGCTGTCATCCACCCCGGGGGCAGCAAACGTGATGGTGATTCCATCCAGGCCTGCAATGAACTCGGGTTGTCGATGCTTCTGACAGGACGCCGACACTTTTTGCATTGATGGTCTGATCTGGAACAGGGCTTCGCTGGCAACAGCCTGGAGGTTGCAGTTTTAGCCTTCCGCTAGCTCTGTGATTTTTGATGCCCGCGGCCCTGTCTTTTGGTCTCAACTTCGTCCATCCACTGATGATGTGGCTGTTGCTTGCTGCGGGCGGTTATGTCATGTACCTGGGCATCAAAGCCAAGAAGGTGCGCACAGGAACATCCGAGCAGCGCAAAGCGCTGATCCCAGGAAAATTCGCCCAGCGACACTATCTCTGGGGTAGCGCTCTGATGGCCGTAATGGTGTTTGGAACGCTTGGTGGCATGGCGGTCACTTACCTGAACAACGGAAAACTATTCATGGGTCCGCACTTGTTGGTCGGTCTTGCCATGACCGGAATGATTGCAGCAGCCTCAGCCCTCTCTCCTTTGATGCAGCGTGGGAATTTAATTGCACGTAAAGCCCATGTTGGACTGAACATGGGAATGCTGACGCTCTTTTTATGGCAAGCAATCAGCGGGATGGAAATTATGAATCGAATCTGGATGAATCGATGAGTTGATTTCGCAAATCTGAAAATTTCAGCGATAAAAATCTTCCCTGACCAGAGGAGTCTTCCTGTCGTTGTTTTTAACGTAAAAGAACACCGTGGCGGCTACAGCCAGAACAGGTATTGCCGTTAAAAGCAAGATGGCTATCGCGGTGTAATCTTGATACATTGAAATTTGACGAATTAATCACAAGTATACAATATTATCTAAATGTAGCATATGTTATTTACTAAAGTTATTTAATTTACGCGGGTCGGCGGTTATGGAATCTCAGCTCATGGATTTCAGTTCATTGATATTCATTGCTCAATCTTGTTCCGTTAGGAGAGTCGTCGTTGTTTTGCATGATTTCGACCTTCTCGGAACACCTCAAGATCTCGCTTCGCAGACCAGTAAGCGCTGAGTTGTTCGCAAGTTTTGTATTCAATCCAGTTCGCTTCAGCTGCAACGACTCTGGCGTGAAGGGCTCGTTCGGTTTTCGTTTCAAAGCGAATGGTTCCCTGGTCCAGGGGAGCATTGATGAAATAGTCCCAGTTCGGTTCAACCATTGGTCGAGATGAGCTGATTTATTCTCTCCAGTGATAGGGAATGAAATTGGTCATTTTTTATAGACAGAAGAACAAACTGTTGCTGGGTTGCTGGCAAATCAAGATTACTTGCGACTCTTTTGACAGCAAGGTACGTGTCTTTCTGGTGACGTTATTAAAGTTAACTCAAGTTGTCGCTGAGGAGTGCCGCCTAATCAATGATCCCGATGGGATAGTACTGAACTAGCTATTGGACTGTTCAGTAACCCGACACCACTGCTGGTTGTCATAGAATCAATCTCCATTAAATACCGTCTCAAGTGCTGAAGCCTTTTTTGGTATCACTGCTGTATGTGAGCAGTTGTGCTCTGGCCCTGCTTCAGGCAACACGCGAATCAACTCCGCAACCCGTCGGCTTCCTCATTGTTGCGATGGTCATGACTCCCATTTTGGTCAGCATCATTGCCGGACTACCCGTGAATTGCATGTCTTTCCAGAAAAACAAATGAGCTGATTTCTGCAGCGACAAATCGATAAATGAAGCTCACCTCTATGTTGGCGGTAAAGTTATTATCGCTTAATGTTGCAGTCAATGTTGAATGATTTAGGTGTTCGACTCAGTCAGGATTGTTTGGCACCAAGCTTCGAGACGGTCCTGAGTTTTTTCTGATTCATTGTCTTCATCGATCGGAAGTCCGCAAAACATTCCGTCAATCATGCTTTTTGAATCATCGAAAATATAGTCGTCTCCAGAAACCTGTCCAATCAAATTGCCGCCAGCTTTTTTGAAGGCTGTGTAGAGCTCTTCCATCGCATCGCAGAAGAATTTGCTGAACGCTGCCGAGTCTCCCAGGCCAACGATGGCAACAGGTTTTCCTGAGCAATTCAGGGCTGGTATTTGTTCAACGTAATCATCCCAAGTTGTTCCTGAGCGTTTGACGTCTGATCCTGTGTTCCAGGTGGGAGTGCAGCAGATCAGCGCCTCGCATGCTTCGATATCTTGAATGCTCTTGAGATCACTGAGCTCTTTCAGTTCTGAGTCAGGCAAGAGCTGGTCGAGCCGTTCAGCGATGTCTTCCGTATGGCCGGTTGCTGATGCGTAGACGATCGTAAATTTCATAGGACAACCTACTTAATCTATTCTTTCTCGTTGGGAGAGATTGATCAAAAAGTTTTTGACAATGTATGGTTTCTTAGTATACAGATGCTTCGCCTGTTGGGCGTGGTTTTTACTCGAGATCAAGGCCGTTGAATAATTCCTTATGAACTACAAAAGTATGATAAAGAGACGTCCCATTTTCAGGTTGCAACTTGGTTCCGTCGCATGTGTATGCGATGGCGCAAAGCAAATTTCCTTGCCACGCGATATTGTCATCGCTTTGATGCTCTGACCATGCCATCATCTGTTGAAACTGATCGGGAAGCTGGTGGCCAATCTTCTCGCATGCTTTGCATAATCGGTACAATGCGGGCGGCTTGGATGGCATGGAAAGTGCCTTTCTTAGGCTCAGTTCGTTAAAGACTCCTATGTACCGAATATACTCAATAATGTCAATTTCAATTTCACTAAGATCAGCCTGGTTGATGGCCTGATTGATTTCATCAGGATTAAGAGTTGGTCTCACAGTGGGGCTTGCGATGTGGATCGTTTGAAATGCCACAGCATCTGGTGGTTGAGCATGAACCCTTGAGCCAAAAAGCCGAAGCTAGCTGATTCATTCAGATTGTTTTGTCAATCCAAGGTGGACATGACACATCAACCATAGCTCTCCAAACCGGTTAATTACTGATTTTGGATAAAAAACTCGGCTTCAGGCTTTTTTGATGAATAATGTCTTCGAGCATTTTCTGTGCACTCGTGTGAACAACGACGCTGATATCTTGCGTTGCGTTGTGAATTTTCCAGAGGCCAATTTGAATTTCGGATCTCGCGCAGGTGACTTGCCATGCATCTGGTGTGGGCGCACCAACCTGTTTAACGGTAATTTTTGTCCAATAAGATTCTCTTCGATGGCCAGGAGTCAATGTGTAATAGACCGAGCCATCCTCTTTCTTCTCTTTTTGGAAATTCAGCTCAAGAAGTTGCTGGGTCCAGTCACCCATGATCGTGAATCATCGCCTTCTAACTTTAGTCGCCAATGAGTCGATTCATGGATCTTTTTTGTCAGCCATGTGATCCAATAATTACGACAGTGCGCCAGACAGTCCAGTGATTTATTGGAAATTGTCGCAATTTTATTCGCCTAAAATGGGAAGCCAGTGATGGCCTTTTCAGTTGAATATATTGTTTTAATTTTATTATGATTGATTGGTTTTGTTGAATCAATTTGATTGATCATTTCTGCCAACGTTGGATTGGCAGAGGCTATTCCTGAGCCGGTGCAGCTTTTTTGTCGGCAGCGGGAGCGGCTTTCTCGGCAGCGGGCGGTGCAGCTTTTTTGTCGGCAGCGGGAGCGGCTTTCTCGGCAGCGGGCGGTGCAGCTTTTTTGTCGGCAGCGGGAGCGGCTTTCTCGGCAGCGGGCGGTGCAGCTTTTTTGTCGGCAGCGGGAGCGGCTTTCTCGGCAGCGGGCGGTGCAGCTTTTTTGTCGGCAGCGGGAGCAGCTTTCTTGGCAGCGGGCGGTGCAGCTTTTTTGTCGGCAGTAGGAGCGGCTTTCTTGGCTGCAGCCGGTGCGGCTTTCTTGTCGGCAGCGGGAGCGGCTTTCTTGGCTGCGGCCGGTGCGGCTTTTTTGTCAGCCGCGGGAGCAGGTTTTTTGTCAGCAGCTGCAGGCTTTTTAGGTTTCAGCTTGGAAGTATCAAGGTTTTTCTCGCCAAAGGCTTTGTATCCCAGGAATATCAGGCCGCCCAGGATTGGAGCTGAAGCGATGCCGCCAACGGCAATTTCAAATCCTGACAATGCCATTGGTGATTGCTGGATAAAAAGAAAACATAACACATCGCCATTTCACGATTTGCAACAATCCCGTCGGCCTGAATCCAGCTGTTTTAGTAGCCATAGGAATGGTTCTTATGGCTGGTTTTGATTTGATTTGGTTTGCTTGGCGATGTAATGGCGGGACGTTCCTTCATTACTTTGAATAATCATCTGCGCTTGCTGAATTTTTAGTGTTTGTAATGGCGAGTCACTGTTTTGGCATGGTGAATGATTGGGCCGAACAACCGCGCAGCCGTCAGGTCAACGCTGAAAATTCGGCCGGTCTCAACTTGTGTTGGTCTGAATTGTTTCTGGTTTAGGCCTCGACCGGCATTTCAGAATGCGGCTCTTCGTCTAGGAGGGCATGCCAGTGAATGCGTTGCATGAAAGTCTTCCTGGACTTTCCAGGTCAGTCTGCGTGAGATCTGACGCACGATTTGGCGCAAAAGGTGGTCCCCGCTGGATTGAACCAGCCCGTTCGGGAGCATGGTGATCACGCGGGGAAGTGAGATCCAGACCGTGAGATCAAGTGTCCAGCTGACCCAGGTATGACCCTGCTCCGATGGACTCTCAGGATGATCCACCAAGCTCAGATTGGCCTTGAAATCCACGTCGTACAACTTCGAAAGAGCGGAATCATCGGCTGGAAGTTCAACGGTTTCGATCGCATAGCTTCTGTCTTGCCGTGGCAGCAGCCGAAGGCCGATGGTGGGCTCCACTTCAAAACCGAAATTTCCGAACCGACCCAGGGTCAACGCATACGCCTGGGGGTCAAGAGGATCGACCTCCATGGGTGCTGCACACCTGCAGAACCAACCCTCGTGTTGGTCAAGGTAGGTCGCAATCGTGTCGGGATCGGCCCGCATTTCCATGCGGTCACTGAATTGGCTGCGATAGCAACGCACCTGTGGATCCTGTCCTCCACGGTGACGGAGGGCTTCGTCCGATGGTCTCGACAAAAGCAGCACGGACGAACCCGGATCTGGAGGATTGCTGTGATGAGCCAATGTAAAGCTTCGTGGCGGTCAGTCTGCGTCGCTGATAGCGATCATGCGTTGAATGACGTGCTCCACCACGCGATCGGGGGTTGAAGCTCCGGACGTGATGCCAACAGTGATCGGCCCACTCGGTAGGAAGTTGTTGTCGCGAGTCAGTTCTTCCCCGAGTGGCTTGTGCTCGATGGTGTTGTCCTCGCTGATTCTCTCAGGTGTGTCGATGTGGAATGAGCGAATCCCTCGACTGATGGCAATTTCCTGGAGGTGCGTGGTGTTGGACGAGTTGTATCCGCCGATGACCACCATTAGGTCCAAGGGCTCATCGACCAGGGAAAACATGGCGTCCTGCCGTTCCTGGGTGGCGTCGCAGATGGTGTTAAAAGCAAGGAAATGTTCGTTCAATTGGGTGGGGCCGAACTTGCTGAGCATCGTGCGCTCGAACAGCCTGCCGATCTCCTCTGTTTCGCTTTTGAGCATGGTGGTCTGGTTCGCAACACCGACGCGCTCCAGATCGCGGTCCGGGTCGAAGCCTGGGGAGCAGGCATTTGCAAACCGGGCCATGAAGCTGTCGCGATCTCCCTTGCCCATGATGTAGTCGGCAACGAACTGGGCTTCCTCGAGATCAAGCAATACGAGATAGGTTCCCGCGAAAGAACTCGTGGCCAGGGTCTCTTCGTGTTTGACCTTGCCGTGAATGATTGAGGTGAAAACGTGCTTCTTGTGCTTTTCCACGGTGTTCCACACCTTCGAGACCCAGGGGCAAGTGGTGTCAACGATGTGGCAGCCACGATCATTGAGCAACTGCATTTCCTGAACGGTGGCTCCGAAGGCAGGAAGAATCACCACATCGCCGAAAGCCACGCCTGAGAAGTCCTTCACCCCCTGATCCACAGGGATGAAATGGACATTCATGTTGCGCAGATGATCATTCACGGAAGGGTTGTGAATGATCTCGTTGGTGATCCACAGCCGCTCGCTCGGATAGTGCTTACGGGTTTCGTACGCCATGGCAACGGCCCGCTCAACGCCCCAGCAGAAACCGAAGGCCTCGGCCAGTCGAACGTTCAGACGGCCGTGGCTGAGTTGGTAACCATTTTCACGGATGGATCCAATCAGGCTGCTCTGATAGGCCTGTTCCAGGCTTCCAGCAACTTCTTCAGCGCGCCCGAAGCCGCGGCGGTTGTAGCGGTCGGAGTTGTGTAAAGAGCGCTTGAAAGCGTGGGTATCCATGGCCGCCGCGGTAGTGCAATGACTCTATGGGCTGTGGGTAGGAGCTGTCTCATGCCTTGGGAAGGCTCGGCCCCAACCAAGAAAAAACCCCAGCCCACAGAGGGCCGGGGTTCAGGATCACTGAAGCAACTTCAGTTGCCGGCAGAAGCGAAATCGGGATAAGCCTCCATCCCGTGCTCGCCGATATCGAGGCCGTTGATCTCCTCTTCCTCGCTGACACGGATGCCGCCGAACATGGCGCCGATCACGCTCCAGGCGATCCAGCAGGTCACGATGGCCCAGATGGCATAAGCGCCTGCGCCAAGTGCCTGGATTCCCAGTTGGGAGAAGCCGCCTCCATTGAAGAGTCCGATCCCCACAGAGAAGTCTTCGGGAGCCATCCCTTTGACGCCCCAGAGTCCGATCACAATGGTGCCCCAGACGCCACAAACGCCGTGAACTGAAAATGCACCGACAGGATCGTCAATGCCAGCTGCATCCAGCGCAGCAACTGAGAACACCACGATGATGCCGCCGATGAGACCTGCGACCCAGGAGCCGACCATCGTCATGTTGCCGCAACCGGCTGTGATGCTCACCAGGCCAGCAAGGATGCCGTTGATGATCATGGTGAGATCAGGCTTGCCTGAGGTCAACGTGGAGATCACAGTTGCTCCAATCGCTCCACCGGCGGCGGCGAGTGTTGTTGTCACAGCCACATAAGCCACGTACTGATCCATCTGCAGTTCGGAGCCGGGGTTGAATCCGTACCAGCCAATCCAGAGGATGAGAGCGCCCAGGGTGGCGATGGCCATGTTGTGACCAGGCATGGCTTGAGTTTTGCCATTCACGTATTTGCCAATCCTGGGTCCGAGCAGCATTGCCCCGACGAGGCCTGCCCAGGCGCCGACGGAGTGCACGATCGACGATCCAGCGAAATCAATGAAGCCCAGCTGATTCAGCCAACCTGCGCCACCATCGTTGGTGTTCCATTGCCAGGAACCTGAGATCGGGTAGATGACCGCGGTGAGCACCAGCGCAAAAATCACGAACTCACCAAACTTGACTCGTTCTGCGACCAAGCCAGAAACAATCGTTGCTGCTGTTCCAGCAAAGGCAGCCTGGAACAGGAAATCAACTGTTGGGACCAGGCCATCAGAGGAGATGATCTCCGGAGTGACGGTTGGATCAAAAAAGAGGCTGTTGAAGTAGAGCCATCCAGCTGCAACCGGATTTCCATACATCAACGAATAGCCGCAGAACCAGTAAGCGGTTACGGCAAGTGCGAAGACAAAGAGGTTTTTGGCGAGGATATTGACCGCATTTTTTTGACGACACATGCCCGCTTCGACCATGGCGAAGCCGGCATTCATGAAGATCACCAGGATCGTCGCGACCAGCAGCCAAAGGTTGTTGGCAAGAAACTGAGCACTGAGGGCAGGCATCTCTGCGGCCCGGGCCGAGAGGTTGAAGATGCCAAGACCAAACAGCGCGAGGGGCACACAGGCCAACCAGAGGATCGCGCGATTGGATTTAAAGCCTCGGATGCTCTGAAGGAGAAGCATGGGGCCTTCAAGGAGGCTTGCCTCTTGGAGGCGCGCTTTGCGCCGCCGCGACGGCGGATGCAGAGCAGTTGTCATAGAAAGAAAGCGAAACTGCAGTTCAGAAAGTCTTGTAAAGGACCTTCAGACTCCAACAAAGTGCTCAATAGCGAACACTTCCTGCGTCGCCGTTGCTACAAAACTGGCGATTGGTGGGTCTGCACAGGTCGCTGGCCTTCCCAGAGGATCCTGTCGGAGTGGAAGCTGAAGGCACAGGGCAAGACTTCAACGCCTGCATGTGAGGCCTGCCTGAACAGCTCGCCATAGCGCGGATCAGCGCTGTCTCCAGGCGCGAAGCAGGACACATCCGGCCGGCTCAGGCAGGGCACCAGCACCCCGCGAGCGGCAGGAAGCACACCCATCAGTTCCTGCAGGTGTTTCTGTCCCCGTTCTGTGACTGTGTCGGGGAACAGAGCCAATGGTCCGTCGCACCAGGTTGTGTTTTTCACTTCCAGGTAAATCAGACGTTGATCAGGGGCCCCCTCGTCTGGTGTGAGCAGCAGATCAATTCGGCTTCGGCGATTCTCTCCGTAGGGCACTTCCGCCCGGATCCCGGCGATCGTCCCGAGTGCGTCGTTCAGGTAACCGGCCTCAACGGCGGCTCTGATCAGCCGATTGGGGAGGGCCGTGTTGATTCCCACCCAGCAGGATGTCCCGTCGGCCCCTGGAACTTCGGCCTGTTCCCAGCTCCAGGCCAGTTTGCGCTTTGGGGAAGGGGCATAGCGCATCCTCACCCGGCCTCCTGGATGAAGCACGCCTGTCATCGGCCCTGTGTTGGCGCAGTGGGCCGTCACTACAGAGCCGTCCTGAAGTTCCACATCGGCCAAAAAGCGCTTGTAGCGCTTTAGCAGCACCCCTTCTGTGAGAGGGGCGAACTCGAGCAGAGGGGTGCCGGTCATGGAGGCGGGCTGACTGGCGCCATGGTGCCGCGCAATGGACCGAGGATCGTTCTCATTGATGGCAAGGTTCCGCGGACACCGATGGGGAGATCTCTCAAGCGCATCGCCCTGGTGGTCACCTACGGGACTCTGCTCAGCAAAGCCGGAGGTCTGATCCGCCAGTTGGTGATCGCGGCGGCGTTCGGTGTGGGTGCGGCGTATGACGCTTACAACTACGCCTACATCCTTCCCGGCTTTCTGCTGATTCTTCTGGGAGGGATAAACGGTCCGTTCCACAGCGCGATGGTCAGTGTGCTCAGCCGCCGGCCCCGCGAGGAAGGAGCTCACATCCTCACCACGCTCAACACCACCGTGAGTGCGTTGTTGCTCATGGTGACAGCCGTGTTGGTGCTGGCCGCTGACCCTTTGATCACGCTTGTGGGCCCTGGGCTGACGCCGGAGCTGCATCGCATCGCGGCGGCGCAGTTGCAGGTGATGGCGCCCATGGCACTGCTGGCAGGTCTGATCGGGCTTGGCTTCGGATCGCTGAATGCTGCCGATGAATTCTGGATCCCCGCCATCTCGCCGCTGATGTCGAGTGTGGCCCTGATCCTGGGGGTGGGACTGTTGTGGTGGCAGCTCGGCACGGAAATTGCGCTGCCTGCGAATGCCCTCTGGGGGGGCGTGGTGCTGGCGTTCTCAACGCTTGCCGGGGCTCTGCTGCAGTGGCTGCTGCAGCTGCCGGCCCTGGCCCGCCAGGGAATGGCGCGCCTGCGTCTTTCCTGGGACTGGAGTCATCCCGGCGTCCGAGAGGTCTGGAAGGTGATGGCTCCCGCCACCCTTTCCTCGGGAATGCTGCAGATCAATGTGTTCACGGATATGTTTTTCGCCTCAGGAATCCTCGGTGCTGCAGCCGGTCTCAGCTATTCGAATCTGCTTGTTCAGACGCCTCTGGGGCTGATCTCCAACGCTTTGCTGGTGCCGTTGCTGCCCACGTTCTCCAGACTCACAGCTCCTGAAGATCGGCTGCCGCTGATCGCAAGGATTCGGCAGGGACTGATGCTGTCGACTGCTTCGATGCTGCCGCTTGGAGCCTTGTTCCTGGCTCTGTCGACGCCCATCGTTGCCCTTGTCTACGAACGCGGCGCGTTTGATCAGCAGGCCGTGCAACTGGTGACCGGTCTGCTCATGGCCTATGGGATCGGCATGCCGGCCTATCTCGGCCGGGATGTGCTGGTGCGTGTTTTTTATGCCCTTGGGGATGGCACCACTCCTTTCCGCCTCTCCATGGCGGGGATCGGCCTCAATGTGCTTTTTGACTGGGCGCTCGTCGGTGGCCCTTCCCCCTGGGGGCCTCAGTTCCCTCTCAATCTCGGGGCCCCTGGATTGGTGTTGGCGACTGTGCTGATCAATCTGCTCACCTGTCTGGCACTGCTGTTGGCTCTGCAGAAGCGGCTGGGTGGATTGCCCCTGCGTGAGTGGGGCCACGATTCCCTGAAGCTCACTTTCGCGGCATTGGTCGCAGGACTGTCGGCCTGGGCACTCAGTGTCGGCATCGCCTGGCCTCTGGACTTCATCGGAAGGCTGTTCCAGGTGGGTCTTTCCGGTGCGTTGGGGTTGCTGCTGTTTGTGCTGTGCGCTCAGGCTTTGTCTGTTCCGGAAGTGAGCGAGATCAGCCGGGGGATTGCCAGCCGTTTCAGGCGTCGTTGAGACGCACCTCTCGCTCTTCCCGGACCTGAATCGGCAGCTCGATGTGTTGACGTCCCACCAACTGAGGGCCCTGCACGGAGAGGATCCTTGCTTCGATTCCGAATTCCCGGAATGCAGTGTCGATCTCCTGAATCAAAGCCTTTTCGACCTGTGCTTCGGGATCGACCACCTTGCCGATCAGGCGCTCACCCAGCCGACCGATGCGCTGACGCACCACGTCGCGGGCATTGGTGACCTCGATGATGAGCACGCGAACTCCCTGACGGTCAGCAACCTTATCGGCAGTGGTCCTCGAGAATTTGCTCCAGTTCGGAAAGTTGCGAGGACGGCAACAAGCGGGCGAGAGGCAGTCGACCGCTCCCGGCTCCGATGGGGACCTGAACGGCCTCCAGTGCACGACGAGCACAGACGGCTGGACCCTGGTCCACAAGGGCGCTGCATTCAATGGCCAGAGTTTCAGCAAGGCCTGCATCGCCGAGGTAGAGATGCCAGCCAGCAACCTGCAGATAGAGACGGTCACCAATGGCCGCAGTCAGGTCTTTCAGATCGGCAGCATCCAAGGTCATGGCGAGAGTGCGTCTTTGAACAAGGTGTTTTGAGACATCGTGCCGTCAGGATTCACCGTTGTCCGCATCCATTCCAGGCCGTAGCTTCACAACCACCAGGAGGTGGATCAACAGTCCGCCTAGCCAGACTTCACTGAACACGTTGAGGTGACTCCAGGGATGCCGCATCGCCTGGACAAACCACAGACCGCTGTTCACCGCGGCAAACACTCCTGCGTGCAGAGTGAAATTCACAATCCGGCTGAAGTGCCGGTACCTGGGATCCATGGTGTCACCGGTGCCGTACCAGCGGATGGGCATTGGTTAGTGGCGTTGCAGTGCAGTGATTCTGGCGCGTGGGTGTGCCCCAGTTGACGAACGGCACCTCCGTGGGGTCAGATGGTGTGACGCCAGCGCTTGTAGCTCAGCGGATTAGAGCATCTGACTACGGATCAGAGGGTCGGGAGTTCGAATCTCTCCAGGCGCGCTTGCGAAACTGCCCCAGGGCAGTTTTTTTTTGGCCACCTCACCGCAGGGCTCGTTGCTTACGATTCGGGCAAAAGCAGTACTGCGACGCATGGCGGATTTCGCTTCGGCCCCGATCAATGCATCTCTGGCATCCTCCGATCCGGCCATTGCCGGTCTGATTGATCAGGAACAGAAGCGCCAGGAGACGCATCTTGAGTTGATCGCATCCGAGAATTTCGCCTCCAGGGCGGTGATGCAAGCTCAGGGATCGGTGCTGACCAACAAGTACGCCGAAGGGCTCCCAAGCAAGCGGTACTACGGCGGTTGTGAGCACGTCGATGCCATCGAAGAGCTGGCGATCGAGCGTGCCAAGGACTTGTTCGGTGCTGCCTGGGCCAATGTTCAGCCACACAGCGGTGCTCAGGCGAACTTTGCGGTCTTTCTGGCGCTGCTTCAGCCAGGCGACACGATCATGGGGTTGGACCTCTCCCATGGCGGTCATCTCACCCACGGATCGCCGGTCAATGTGAGCGGCAAGTGGTTCAACGTCGTTCAGTACGGCGTAGACCGGGAAACCCAGCGCCTCGACATGGAGGCAATCCGCAAGCTGGCTCTTGAGCACAAGCCAAAACTGATTGTGTGCGGATATTCGGCTTATCCCCGGATCATCGATTTCGCCGCCTTCCGTGCGATCGCCGATGAGGTGGGCGCCTATCTGCTTGCGGACATGGCTCACATCGCCGGGCTCGTGGCTGCCGGAGTGCATCCCAGCCCAGTGCCTCACTGTGATGTGGTGACCACTACCACGCACAAAACATTGCGAGGTCCTCGCGGTGGCCTGATTCTCTGCCGTGATGCGGAGTTCGCCAAAAAATTCGATAAGGCGGTGTTCCCCGGTACACAGGGTGGCCCCTTGGAGCATGTCATCGCTGCCAAGGCGGTGGCTTTTGGAGAGGCTCTGCAGCCCTCGTTCAAGGCTTACAGCGAGCAGGTGGTGGCCAATGCTGCTGCTCTGGCGGGGCGCCTGATTGAGCGAGGTATTGATGTGGTGAGCGGCGGCACCGAGAACCATGTGGTTCTGCTGGATCTGCGCGGGATCGGCATGACCGGCAAGGTGGCGGATCTGCTCGTGAGTGATGTGCACATCACGGCCAACAAGAACACCGTCCCCTTTGATCCTGAATCGCCTTTCGTCACAAGTGGCCTGCGTCTCGGTACCGCTGCGCTCACCACGCGTGGGTTTGATTGCGCAGCCTTCCGTGAAGTGGCGGATGTCATCGCCGATCGATTGCTCAATCCTGAAGATGATGCGATCCAGGCGCGCTGCCTTGAGAGGGTTGCCAGTCTCTGCAGCCGTTTTCCTCTCTATGCCACCGCTCCGGAACCGGCGCTTGCCTGACTGGACCACAGTCCACTGGATCCTGCCCTGAGGTCTGCCTAGGATCTTGGTGTCTAGGCCTTTTACGGGCTGCCTCCTCCGGAGTTCTGCTTGACTCTCGCGAGCACTCCCCTCGCAGTTGCTGTTGGGATCTTCGTCACGTCGACGTTGATCACCACAGCGATTGCGCCGATGGTGAGGAGGATCGGACTCAGGCACGGCTTCACCGATACACCCGACGCTCGTAAGCAGCACAGCGTTCCGATGGTGCGTCTCGGAGGCATTGCCATGGTGCTGGGATTTTGTCTGGCGCTCGGTCTGACCTGGGGGCTTGGTGGCTTCGGCATGCTGACCCCGGCCAGGGATCAGCTCATCTGGACGACGCTGGCTGGATCACTTTGTTTCTTTGTGATCGGCCTTGCGGATGACCTCTTCTCTCTCTCCCCCTGGCCGAGATTGGCTGGTCAGATTGCTGTAGCGGTCGTGGTTTGGTCGCAGGGAGTTCAGATCGGTGCGATTGATCTGCCCTGGCTCTCCAGCAGTGCCGAAGCCGTCATCCTTCCTGATGTGATCAGCCTCTTGGCCACTGTGATCTGGCTTGTCGGCATCACCAATGCAATCAATTGGCTTGATGGCCTCGATGGACTGGCGGCAGGGGTAGCCGGAATTGCAGCGATCGGCCTGGTTTCAGTGAGCTTTTCTCTGCATCAGGTGGCCGCGGCCTTCCTGGCAGCAGCGTTGGCTGGATGCTGTTTCGGATTTTTGCGGCACAACTTCAATCCGGCCCGAATTTTCATGGGCGACGGTGGCTCCTATTTCCTGGGATTCAGCTTGGCAGCGATCAGCATCGTGGGCCCCGCCAAGGGACTGACCACGGTCAGCCTGCTCCTGCCGCTGCTGATTCTCTCCCTGCCTCTGGCGGACATGTCTGCAGTGATCATGGGCCGCCTGCGCTCAGGTCGTTCACCCTTTTATCCCGATCGTCGCCATCTTCACCACCGGTTACTGCGCGCAGGTTTCAGTCATCGCCGCACCGTTCTGCTGATTTACGTCTTCACCCAGTGGTTGGCCTCCATTGCCATGGTGATGGCGAATGTGGAAATGCGGTTTCTCTGGCTGGGTCTGGCCACAGCCATTCTTGTAGGAACCGTCATGGTGATTCAACGACAGCGCCATAGTGACCTGGCTCTTGAAGAGGGTGATCAAGAGCCCCAAGAGGAACGCGCCCAGTCTTGTTGCTCTGATTCACGTGGCTGATGCTGCGTCCCCGTCTGACGGGGTGGAGATTCTCTGCATCGGCACTGAGCTGCTGCTTGGGGACATTGTCAATGGCAATGCTCGATGGCTTGCTGAGCAACTGGCAGCTCTTGGATTGCCGCATTTCCGTCAGACGGTTGTTGGGGACAACCGGGATCGCTTGATCGCTGAGGTGCAGGCCATTTCAAATCGTTCGCGGGTGTTGATCACGACCGGTGGGTTGGGGCCGACGCCCGACGATCTCACCACCGAGTCGATTGCAGCAGCATTTTCCACACCGCTGGAGGAGCGCCCCGAGGTCTGGGACGACATCACTGCCAAAGCGCGCAGTCGTGGGAGAACGCCTGGAGCCGAGACACGCCGGCAGGCTTTGCTGCCATGCGGAGCGCAAGTGCTGCCCAACCTCACTGGAACGGCTCCTGGAATGATCTGGTCCCCAATGGAGGGATTCACGGTGCTCACATTCCCTGGGGTCCCCAGCGAAATGCGGAGCATGTGGCAGGCCACTGCAGTGCCCTGGTTTCATCAGTCCGGGCTCTCGAAAGGTGTGTTCAGCAGTCGACTACTGCGTTTCTGGGGCATTGGTGAATCCAGCCTGGCGGAAGAGCTTCACGATCTTCTCGATCAGAGCAACCCCACGGTGGCGCCTTATGCAGGTCGAGGTGAGGTCAAACTGCGCGTCACGGCTCATGCCTCGGCCGAAGCAGATGCTTTGCGGTTGCTGGATGCCACCGAAACCGAGCTGCGTCAGCGCACCGACAAGCTCTGTTTTGGCTGTGATGATCAGTCACTGGCTTCGGTGGTTCTTGAACAGCTGCGCAAGCAGCAGCAAACTCTCTCGGTTGCGGAATCCTGCACCGGCGGTGGCCTTGGAGCCGAACTCACTGCCATTCCAGGATCCTCTGACGTCCTTTTAGGTGGTGTGATCGCCTACTCGAATGCCCTTAAACAGTCGCTTCTCGGCGTGTCAGCGGAGCTTCTTGAGCAGTTCGGTGCCGTCAGTGATCCGGTGGCCAAAGCCATGGCTGAGGGTGTACGACACCTCACAGGCAGTGATTGGTCGATGGCGATCACCGGGATCGCAGGACCTGGGGGGGGGACCGCCGATAAGCCCGTTGGTTTGGTGCATATCGCCGTTGCAGGTCCTGATGGGTGTGTCAGTCAGCCGATCCGACTTGGAGACAGCCGCGGACGTGACTGGGTCCGGATCGTGAGCGCAGGAGAGGCGCTCAATCGACTGCGGTTGCGGTTGATCAGTTCCGTGTGATGGATGTCGCCCATTAGGGTTGAATGTTGACGGCTGACCTGGAATGAGCAGCGGAACCCTCTACGACAAAGTTTGGGATCTGCATCGCGTCGCGGATCTGCCCGGAGGCGCCACTCAGCTGTTCATCGGTCTGCACCTGATTCATGAGGTGACCAGTCCTCAGGCTTTTGCAGCCTTGGATGACAAGGGTCTGTCGGTGCGCTGCCCAGAGCGCACTGTGGCCACTGTTGATCACATCGTTCCGACGATCAGCCAGGAGCGACCGTTTGCTGATCCGCTCGCCGAGGAAATGCTCAGCACCCTTGAGCGGAATTGTGCTCGCCATGGCATCACCCTCAATGGGCTGGGTAGCGGTCGTCAGGGAATCGTGCATGTGATTGCACCAGAACTGGGGCTCACCCAACCGGGAATGACTGTTGCCTGCGGTGATTCCCATACCTCCACGCATGGAGCGTTCGGTGCGATTGCCTTCGGAATCGGCACCAGCCAGGTGCGTGATGTGCTTGCCAGTCAGAGCTTGGCCATGAACAAGCTCAAGGTGCGTCGTATCTGGGTGGAGAACCATCTCACTGATGGGGTGTTCGCCAAGGATTTGATCCTTCATGTGATCCGCACCCTCGGGGTGAAGGCGGGTGTTGGCTATGCCTATGAATTCGCTGGACCAGCCATCGAGGTTTTGTCGATGGAAGAGCGCATGACGCTCTGCAACATGGCGATTGAGGGGGGTGCCCGTTGCGGATACGTGAATCCAGATCAGATCACCTTCGATTACTTGAAAGGTCGAGCCGAGGCTCCCTCTGCAGAGATCTGGGAGCGCGCTGTCGCCTGGTGGCGTTCACTCGCGTCTAATGCCGATGCGAGCTTCGACGATGAAGTGTGCTTCGATGCAGCTGCGATTGCCCCCACGGTGACCTGGGGCATCACGCCTGGACAGGGCATCGGCGTTGATGAACGGGTGCCGATTTCCGAGCAGCTGGATCCAGCCGATCGCCCGATCGCTGAAGAGGCCTATCGCTACATGGATCTGGCTCCTGGTCAGCCCATTGAAGGGGTGCCTGTGGATGTCTGTTTCATCGGCAGTTGCACCAATGGACGTCTCAGCGACCTTCAGGCTGCGGCAGCTGTGGCTCGTGGTCGACATGTTGCTGACGGCATCAAGGCCTTTGTGGTGCCGGGTTCGGAACAGGTGGCGCGCGCCGCCATTAAGGAAGGCCTTGATCAGATTTTCCTTGACGCAGGCTTTGAGTGGCGCGAACCCGGGTGCTCAATGTGTTTGGCGATGAACCCTGACCGTCTGGAGGGAAGTCAGATCAGTGCCAGTTCCAGCAACCGTAATTTCAAGGGCCGGCAGGGTTCCGCCAGTGGCCGCACTCTGCTGATGAGTCCTGCCATGGTGGCTGCGGCTGCCATCGCCGGACGGGTGAGCGATGTGCGTCAGCTGAGTTGAACGCGCATCGCATCCACGGCCCTCACTCCTGACAAGTCCCACCACGCTGTTGATTCCTTGATGACTGAGACCATCGCATTCCCTCAGGGGCCGATCGGCCGTGTGTCGGGCCGTGGGCTGGTGCTGCGTGGTGATGACATTGACACGGATCGGATCATTCCGGCCCGCTTCCTCAAATGCGTCAGTTTTGAAGCTCTGGGGGAACAGGCTTTTGCAGATGACCGCAAGGAACTGGCGGGTGCGCACCCCTTTGATCAGGAGGTGCATCAGGGCGCGTCGGTCCTGGTTGTCAACGACAACTTCGGTTGCGGTTCCAGTCGTGAACATGCTCCTCAGGCACTGATGCGCTGGGGCATCCGTGCAGTTGTCGGTGTGAGTTACGCCGAGATCTTTCACGGCAATTGCCTCGCTCTGGGCATTCCCTGTGCCACGGCCACCGCTGAGCAGATTCGTGCCCTGCAGGATGCTGTGGAGGCGGACCCCGCTGCTGAATGGACGCTCGATCTTCAGGCGCTCACCTTCAGCGATGGAACAACATCCCAGGACATTGCACTGGCGGCAGGTGCCCTAGACATGCTCCGCACAGGACAGTGGGATGCCACAGGGCAGCTGGT
Organism: Synechococcus sp.; assembly: GCA_047286285.1. Taxonomy (GTDB): domain Bacteria; phylum Cyanobacteriota; class Cyanobacteriia; order PCC-6307; family Cyanobiaceae; genus Synechococcus_C. The sequence continues at coordinate 447,537 of JBJBBP010000002.1, forward strand.
GGCGAGGGATGCAGAACTGACCCGTACGATGCAGGCGCTGCCCTATCTGCATGGCTTCTGAGTTTGCCGACTGATTGTTGTCAATGGCTTGCGGCAGGCAGCGACCAGATTGTCTAAGACTGAGACAGAGGCGCCCCTGCCATGCATCAGTTCCGACTTCCTCACCTCGCCCCTGCCCTCTTGGTGAGTGCACTGATCCCTGCCGCTGCCAGCGCTGAGCCTGTTCAGCCGTTGCTCGTTCAGCCGTTTGGCTCTGCCACAGAGCGATTGCTCAGCAGCGGTGCCTGTTCTGGTTGTGATCTGCGATCGGCTCGTTTGCAGGGTGCCCATCTGATCGGGGCGGATCTACGTGATGCCGATCTTCGAGACGCAGACCTGCGTGAGGCGAACCTGGAAGGAGCGGATCTGACCGGTGCTCGTCTCGATGGCGCTGATTTGCAGGGAGCGCAACTCAGCAACAGCGATCTGTCTGGAACCGATCTGCGCCGTGCCGATCTTCGCGGAGCTGTGGTGATCAATGCCTATGCGCCAGGTGTGCGCACGGATGGGATGCGTTTTGCAGGTGCAGATCTCACCGGCAGCCATCTGATTTACGGGGGTGGACCGGATTGATTCGGAGTCTGATCAGAACGGTCGACGGTCCAGTTCGTTCGGCAGATTGCGCGGGGTGTAGGGAATGAATGGCAGTCCTGTTCCGGTGAAGTTGAAGTCATTCAGGCGGAACCGGAAACCGCCGATTCCTTCATAGGGATTGAAATAGAACCCAAGGTCATAGCTGCGCCGTTGCCAGCGCAGCTCGATGTTGGAGTTGATCACATTGCCGTAGAACTCAGATGCTGGATCCACATTCACTCCCAGCCCTGCATTGATGAGCAGCGGTCCTGCGATCTGCTGGGTGAGCCCAATGCCCAGAGTGGCCAGGTCCACCGGTTGGTCGAACTCGAAGGGGCTGGATCCTTGCTTCAGGGTGCCCCCACCTGAGATGGAAAGCTCCGTGTAATCCAGAAACGGTTTGCTGAAGTTGCCCAGGGTGAGAGTTGGTCCGCCCGTGAGGCTGATGGTGCTCTGGCTCTTGCCATCACCAAAAGCAGCAATGGTTGTGTTCACATTCGAGCGCAACGTCAGGCCGGGCACGATGGCAACAGGCGAATAGCGGTAAGCCGCTTCCGGCGTCAGTGCTGCAGGCTTTCCGCGCCAGAGTGGATAGCTGCTGTTGAGAGAGCCATAGAAATTGGCACGGAGGGTGTCGATCAAATTGTTGCTGGTGAAGCTTTCAGCCTGGTAGTTGCCGAGGCCCACTCTCCAGATGTAGTCGTTGCTCAACTTCCCCAAAGCCCAGTCGCCTTTTTGTTCTGCAAAGGCTCCATAGGCGCTGTAAACATCAGTTTCACCGAGAGAGCCGTTCCAGGAGCGGTATCGATAAGCGCCGAACAAACGGGTTTCCACCGTGCCAAGCAAAGGCAACTGGATGAAGCGATTCACATTCCCCCAGAAACGGCTGCCATTGATGAAATTGCTGGGACTAAATGTGCTGATGTCGGCTTCAGCTTCGACGTTCAGGCCCAGTAATTCGCCACTGAGTTCCGCTTCGAGTCCGAACAGGTCCCCGATCGCATTGTCCTGTGTCACTTCGGCGCTGTCGATGGATGTTCCGGGTGCCACGTAGCTGTTATTGCTGCCGTCGACGGCGCGCTGAAGCAGGAATTGTGGTTGCAGGTCCAGGATCAGATTTTTGGACAGAGTGATCGGTTTGAGCTCGCGTCCAACGAAGAAACCACTGCGGTCATCGTTGTCGATTCCCAGCACCCAACGGTTTTCCACTTCTTCCTGTTTCTGGATACGTTGAGTTCTTGAAACTGGAATGGGTAGTCGCTCCTCAACGATCAGGCGATTGCGTTGGCTTTTGATCAAGACGTCGCCGTTGGCCTCCTCCGTCGCCACAACATCTTCGGCATCAATGCGGGTCTGCGCCGGTGTGTAGGGGTCATTGGTGAAGCTCATTCGACTGGCTCTCCAGCCCTCAGGTGTGAACCGCACCTGGGATGCCTGGATTCTCCAGCGGCTGATTTCGCCGGTGATGAATTGACTGCGTGACCTTTGATTCAGCTGGCTGGGTTTGACGCCGCCGTAGCGATTCGCTTCGAGGACTTCGCTGTTGCGCACGTCTTTTCCAAGGCCCCTGGTTTGTTCGAAGACCAAGCGCTGCTGCAGCTGAATGCTTGTGATCCGCTGGTCAATTGCTGCGATCGCCTTGCTGCGCAGCCTTTCTTGTTCAGCCGGCGAGAGGCTGGATCGATTCCTATCTGGCTTGGGTTCTGCCAGATCCGCTGAGGCAGCATGGATGGCTGACTCACGCAGAGGATTGCCCAGCGTGATGTCTTCCAGCTGTGCGCTAAGGCTCTGAGGATTGAGTCTTGCAGTGCGGTCGGGATCAGGGCAACCCAGCGGCGGCGGAGCCTCCGGGCTGTCAGGTTCTCGCTGATCCTCTCCCCAGCGGTAACGCAAGCCAATCAGATACGCATTGCTGCCTTCTTTCACACCGCTGTAAGTCCCGAAGGCCCCGGAGCGGTGGTGAATGCGTCCCACCATGGAGAGCTCGGGAGAGACCGCTGCCTCAAGTTCGAAACCGAGGTAGTTGAGCAGGTTCGCGTAATTCTCGCGGTAGGTGCGCTCGTAATTACTGATCGCGGAGTTGTAGCTGATGCCTTCAACGAATCCGAGGCTGAGCCATGGCTGCACCCAGAGGCGGGCACCAATGCCCAGGATTCCTTCCCCGAACGTCTGGGCAGGGGTGTTCGCATTGGGAACGCTCTGGTTGAACGGCCCCCCCTGCTGTTCATAGGCCTGGTGGGCGAACAGGTCGGCCTCGAGCTCGAGTTCAACGGGCCCGGCCTTCCAGATGCGCTTCTGCATGCTCACCCCAAGCAGATACTCAGGCCGCATGCGCCCGTTGAACAGGAACGTGTCCCCGAAGTTGGAATCAATCATCTGTCCGCCCCAGGCGGTGATGGCCCAGGGGTGTGGATGCCAGTCGGGAATGGGTGGGATCGCTGGTGGGCAGGCCATGCCCTCGTCGAGTTCCCTATCTGGTTTGCCGGGAGCCTTTGCCAGCCATTCATCGGTTGGTAGTGGCTGCTCGAGGTCCCAGAAACCAGGATCCTCGCCCTGAGGACGGATGCGATTGGCGGTGAAAGCCCCCAGTTCGATGTCAATGGCTGTCGGGAATCCGAACCCGGTGCTCTCGATCACCGGAAGCAATTTGTCCCGGCTTTGACGCTCCGTCACATCCTGCTCGGGTTGCTGGGTGTTGGCGGTCGGAGCTGCTTGATTTCCAGGCAGTGGATTGAAATCAACAGCAGCGGTGTCGAGATCGAGAACGCCGTACACGTCGTCCATCGAGCCGCTGCCTTGGATCAGGCTGAAGCGCAGGCTGCTGGCCTGGAAATATTGGGAGCCCTTTCGATAGCGAACACTCCCCCGAGCAAGCAGGCTATTGAAGTTCGTATCGAATTCCACGCGATCAGCCTGAAGCACGCCGCCATTGAGCACGGCGCTGACGTTGCCTTCGGCCACGAACAGCTTGCGCCTGGCGTCATAGATCTGGCGATCAGCCTGAAGGCGCAGTTCGGATGGAGGCCGCACATCCGAAAGAGGGTTCGCAGCCCGCGGCTCCTCTAGGTCAGTCGTCGGCTCCTCAATACGATCTGATGTTGATTCTTGAGCTGCGGGAGGAATGACGCCGAAGTCGATCAGGTTCTCAACTTCGTCTGAGCGAGAAGGAGATCCCAGGACTGCAGCCACAGCCAGAAGTCCCGTGATCGTGATAGGAGACCGGGAAGTTGGCAAATCCGCTCAGGAGTGGCCGCTGATCCTCACATGAGCATCCTCTGCATCCGCCAGGGAATGACCAGTGTTCTTCGTGACCCCTGGGCAATGCCTGCTCAGAAAAGGTCTGGACTCAATCTTCCAGATCCTTGCGACTCGGTGTGCGGCTCGGGTCACTCGCCAGGAATCCGAAGACGAAGATCCCGATGAAGAAGAAGACGACCGAGTAAACGGAGATCTTGAGGGCGAGCATGGAGACCGACCGGCGTCTGGGATAGCGCCATCATCTTATGGGTCAAGGTTGGGAGATCACGATGCAGCCCCCTCTCAATCCCAGGCGATTGGCGTGGATTGAAACGTTTCGAAGTCGGAGCCGCCTCAATCTGCTCTCTTTTTGGCATCGTTGCGGCGATTCCAGGATGCAATCCGTCCTCGAAGAGCCCTGGGGAGCGCAGCACCGTCCCGACTGGGCGAAGCGGGGGCTGTTGATCTGGCCGCGTGGTGGTGTCTGGTTGCGCATAGAGCAGACCATCACCTGGCCTGAGCACTGGCAGCACTGCCAGGAGAGTCTTGAGCGACTGGTGCTCAGCTGGTGGGCAGACCAGGTGCGTCTCTGGGTGGATGGCGTGCTCGTGCATGAAGGGGATCTGTTCGATACCCGTTGCCGCTGGAAGTTGCCGGATCACTGGAGGCATGGAGCTGGGCTGAGAGTGCTGCTGGAGCTGCGCAGTCCTTGTCATGACGATGGTGCGTTGATCACCAGTGATCTGGTACGTGAGCCAGAGCTGCCCTCCCTTGATCCCCAGGGATGCCTGCTCCCGCGGGCACTGGAGCTGACAGGCATCGACTCCGCATCGATGCCTGAGTCCTGGCTTGATCTTGAGCCGTTGTCGAGCCATGCGACGGTCGAGGTTCATCAGCACCTTTCGGGGCAGCCGCGTGCCACAGGTGGGGTGCACTGGGTGGGCCATGCCCATCTGGATCTGGCCTGGCTGTGGCCTGTCGCGGACACTTGGCAGGCGGCGGAACGCACATTCCGCTCCGCCTTGCAGCTGATGGAGCTCTGTCCGGAGCTGCATTTCGCTCACTCCACTCCAGCTCTGTATGAGTGGATGGAGACTTATCGTCCGGCGCTGTTCGCACGGATACAGGTAGCCAGTCGTCTAGGACGTTGGGAGCCCATCAACGGTCCCTGGGTTGAAACCGACTGTGTTCTGGTGAGCACCGCCTCCCTCTGGAGGCAATTTGCACTGGGTCAGGACAGCAGCCAGAGGCAGTTCCCAGAATGGTGTCACGACCTGGCCTGGTTGCCGGACAGTTTTGGCTTTGCTGCCGGATTGCCAACCGTTGCGAATGCCGCCGGCGTTCGCTGGTTCTGTACGCACAAACTGGCCTGGAATGCCAGCAACACTTTCCCGCATCGTCTGTTTCGCTGGAGAGGGCGTGGAGGCTCCGAACTGTTGGCGTTGATGCTGCCCGGCATCGGTACGGATGCCGATCCATTGGCTATGCAGCAGGAACAGCAGCGCTTCCGGGCTGATACGGGCGTGGATCAGGCGCTGTGGTTGCCGGGAGTCGGTGATCACGGTGGCGGGCCGACCAGGGAAATGCTTGAAGAGATGCAGCTCTGGCAGGACCATCCCCAGATCGTCCCGCGCCGATCGGGGACAGTTCGTGAATATCTCAATCGGTTGGAGCCGCTCCGGGCCTCGTTGCCTGTCTGGAGGGATGAGCTGTACCTCGAGCTGCATCGTGGATGCGCCACCACACGACCGGATCAGAAACGGCATAACCGCACGCTTGAGCGGTTGCTGCGTGAGGCGGATCTGGTGGAAGCCCTGGGAGCCGAATCCAAGCAGTCGCAGGATTGGAGGGTGCTTCTGTTCCAGCAGTTCCACGACATCCTTCCGGGAACATCGATTCCCGAAGTATTTGAGCAGGCGGAGTGGCAATGGCGAGGTGCCCGCCGTCGTGCCGCCGTGGCGCGCACGGCCGGTCTTCATCAACTGCTCAGCCATTCGGTGTCAGTCGACTCCAGTTCCGAGAAAGGTTGTCAACGCTGGGCCTGGTGCGGTCTTCAGCCCCTGCAACGCTGGTCTCCCCTGATTCGTCTGCCGCGAGGTCGGTGGCGTTGTGAAGGGAAGAGCCTGCCTTCACAGGTGGCCCCAGGCGGGGATCTTTGGGTGCAGCTGCCGGAGGCGAGAGGAGTTGTAGCACTGCCTCTGGAGCGTTATTCCGATGCTCAACCAGGGCCTGAATCAGCCTGCGAAAGGGATCCTGTGCAGGTGCAAGTCATCGCAGAGCGGAGCTGGCGAATCAGCAACGGTCGTCTGACGCTGGAGCTGGACAGGAGGGGACTGGCTCGACTGCAGGATGAGCAGGGAGTTGATCAGTTGTCGGAACCTTTGCAGCTCAGGCGGTACCGCGACCGTGGTGAGTTCTGGGATGCCTGGGACCTGGCAGCGGATTATTCCGAGCATTCGCTGCCGATGGATGACGACTGGCAGCTTGAGCTGCTCGAGCAAGGCCCACTGGTGGCCAGGGTCGCGTTGCGTCGATCCCTGGGCGACAGTGCCATGCGGATGGATGTGCTGCTGCGAGCCGATAGCCCTGCTGTTGAGCTGCAACTGACCATCGACTGGAGGCAGACCCATGAGCTGCTCCGCCTGGTCTGTCCCCTGGCCAGGCCAGCTGTTCGATGGGCTGCCGATACCAGCGGCGGTGTGATTGAACGTCCTGCTGTGGCCTGTACTCCCTGGGAGCATGCCCGTTGGGAGGTGCCGGTGATCTCCTGGCTGGCGAGTGAGGAACACGCACCGGGTGGTGGGCTGGGCGTGTTGCTCGATGGTCCCCAGGGCGTTGATGCCGGTCCGCAACATCTGGGAGTTTCATTGCTGAGGGGACCCACCTGGCCTGACCCGTCAGCTGATCAGGGCCGGCATCGTCACCGTCTGGCGCTGATGCCTGTCTCCGAGGGGTGGTATCGCGGTGGCCTCGCTCAGGCTGCGATCCGCTTCCGTGAGCCGGGTTGGCTAGGGCCCGTCGATTTGTGCGAGCGCTGGCAAGGCTTTCCTGCCCTCCCAGCCGGTCTGGTGCCGGTGTCCATGCGGCCCTCCCTGTCTGAGACGACCTCAGAGAGGGAGGTTGTCATCCAGCTCTTGAATCCGGGCAGCGCCAGAGTTCGTTGGTCCCCTGGTCAGGATGGCTGGTTGTTAGGCGGTGCAGAAGCTTCAGTGGTGATTCCACCAGGCGAAATACAGGAACTTCGCCTGAGCCCTCAGTCGTCGTGATCGTCAAACGGATCGTCCAGTTGTTTCGACGGTGGTCCGAATGCCGTGTAGACGCCAAAACCGGTCAGTCCCAGCAGGGCGGTCAACACCGCGATCGACACTGACAGTGCCGGGGAAGAGCTTTCCATCACATCTCTCGACAGGATCGGTCCTCATCAGGACCGGGACCCCTACAGTATCGGCACTGAACTTCACCCGAGACCTCAGGGCCGCTATGGCACAACGCACTCGATTGGGCGATCTGCTCCGTCCCCTCAACTCCGAGTACGGCAAGGTTGTCCCCGGCTGGGGAACCACCCCTGTCATGGGCATCTTCATGGTGCTGTTTCTGGTTTTCCTGCTGGTGATTCTTCAGCTCTACAACCAGTCACTGATCCTTGAAGGCATCAACGTGAACTGGAACGGCGGCGCCTGAATCAGGGCCTCTCCTCGCTTTCCATGAACATCTTCGGCATCGGTCTCCCTGAGATGGCGGTCATCGGAGCCGTTGCGCTCCTGGTGTTCGGTCCCAAGCGTCTGCCCGAATTCGGTCGGACGCTCGGCAAGACACTGAAAGGCTTTCAGACCGCCTCGAAAGAGTTTGAGCGTGAAATCAATAAAGCCATGGCAGAGCCTGAAGAGCTGCCACCTTCCTCCTCTTCGGAGGCCGCTTCATCCTCCAAGGCTTCTGAGGACTGAACGGTGATCAACAGTGGAGACCTCCGTCTGGTGGTCGGACTGGGAAATCCCGGTGAAAAATACGCCTCGACCCGCCACAACGTCGGCTTCATGGCGCTTGAGTTGCTCACGACTCGGGAGGGAGGTCGTTTCAAGGCCATGTCGAGGCTTCAGGGTGATCTCGCCGATGTCGGTTCCGGCAGCGCTCGTCTCCGACTGTTAATGCCACAGACCTATATGAACGAGAGCGGCCGCTCGATCCGTGCAGCCCTTGATTGGTTTGATCTGGGGATTGATCAGTTGATTGTGCTCGTGGATGACATGGACCTACCGCTGGGTCGGCTTCGCTTGCGTGCTCGAGGAGGTGCAGGTGGTCATAACGGTCTGAAGAGCACCATTCAGCATCTTGGGACGCAGGATTTCGCTCGTCTTCGCATTGGCATCGGGGCTCCAGGTCGCAATCCCGAGGAGCGCCGGGCTCGAACCGTGTCCCACGTTCTCGGTCAGTTCAATCGTGCGGAGGAAGCGCTGTTGCAGGAGGTCCTGCGGGAAGTGCTGCGCGGACTCGATCACATCCAGCGCCAGGGCCTGGATCGTGCCGGGAATGCCATCAATGCGGTGAATCTGGTGCCTGCCGTTGAGGGTGATCCGGCCTGATGGCGCGCCTGCCCGTCACCACAGCTCATCTTCGGGTGCATCATCACAGCTTCAGAGATAAGTGCCTGCAGGGCGAAGTTCAGGCCGGTGGTTTCATTTGGTCTTTTCACTGGTTTTTTGATCGGGGTGAGCTCAGCGTCGAGCCATCCCTTGGAAGAGCATTGATTCAGGACGCCTTGCTTCGCTTTCTTGTGAAATCCGATTACAGGCTGGAAGCAGGTGGCGATTACAGCTTCACCGTGCGGGCCCGCTTCTGAGTGGGGCGGGCCCTGGCCACAAGAGGTCGTGACCGAGTTCCGATTCCAGGATCACCATCGCGGCAACAGCATCCAGTTCCGTCGGGGGGACCAGCAGGCCTCTGGGTACCAACCGCCGCCATCCCTTGGGCGGCCAAAGCTGCCAGTAGCGCTTGCGTGCCTGGAGTGTTGTCCCACGTTCATCGACCAACTTGACGGGCAGATCTCCTGGAAGCTGATGTTTGAGGATCTGGCTGGTTGTGCCGTTTCCCAGCACGAGCCTTTCAATCGGTGCCAGCTGTCTCCAGCCTTGAAGGGTGTCGAGCACAGTTTCAGTGGCAAGCACATGCCCTTCAATGACGCAGCGTTTGTCGTCGTCGACCAGGACCAGCCCGCATTTGCTGAGTCCTGGGTCAAGAGACACGATCCGGCTCATGGGATCTCATCCTGCTGCGCTGAGGGGGAACGGAGCTTCCGGCTCGGGCGTAGCTCGATGGCAACGGGATCTGCCGTTTCACTGCGAAGAAGGGCTACCGCCTCGAGTTCAACCCGCCCACCGCTGCGCTTGGTCAGCTCCCTGGCGAGTGTGTTGACGGCGTTCGCATCAAACTGAAGCCCCTGGGTGAGTGACCCACGACGTCGCACCTCGGACAGGGTGGAAGCCAGCAGAAGGTTGATGCGGTTCCGTACTGATTCAGGATTGGTTTCCTGGCTGGCGAGAGCGGTTTTGGCCAGAACCTCTCCTTCGATGGTGATGGCCACATTGGGACGCACGTCGGGAAAGGCGTAAACCACGCGCTCACCCCTCAGGACATTGGCCGCTGAGCGCAGTAAGACAACCCAGGTACCGGGTTTTCGGATGGCTCGTTCCAGTCTTTCGATGTCCTGGCGGGGCACGAGGATGATCTGCCGATCTGGCGCCTGGCCAGGTAGAACCTTTTGAAAGGCCTGCAGATTGGCTTCTCGCAGCACCTGGTCAATCACCTGGCGGGCTTGATCTGGACGATCCAGCTTCAGGGTGACGGTGGCCAGTGGCTGACCACTACTGATGGCCACGTTCCCCCGGCGCAGGGCCAGCAGGTTCTCTTCCAGGAGCTGCAGCTCCGCTTCTCCGGAGTTGATGCGTTCCCGCACTTCTTTGAGCTCTTCGTCAGTGCGCTGGATTTCCGCATCGCGATTGCGCACGTCCTGGCTCAGTCTTTGGCGTTCCGCTTCAAGTCTTTGGGTTTGAGCCTGAAGAGGTTGAAGTGTGCGGCGCAGCTCAGTGGCTCTTGCCTGGGCATCAGCCAGGATCTTTCGGGCTTTGACTTCATCAGCACGAGCCTCCTCGAGTTGCTGACGGGCCTTGCGTTGTGCCTTGCGGCTTCCCTGTAGATCTGAGCGGCTGCTGCGCAGGCGCGCTTCGAGATCATTGAGCTCAAACAGGCCGACTCGCAGTTGACGGCTCACCAGCAACATCAACCCCAGCGACAGAGCACTAATCAGGCTCCCCGTCAGCACTGTGATCACCACAGCGGTTTGACGCGGCCGGAGACCGAAAAGACTCAGCCTGGCCTTGCCAACGCGTGAACCCAGTCTGTCTCCCAGGGTGGAGAGCACTCCACCCAGGATCAGCAGGGACAGCAGCAGAAGCCAGCCGGTCACGGATGCTCAATCATTGGAATGGGCCGCTGAGGTGCTGCCCATCTTCACCTGTCGAGGGATCAACTGAAACGTTTGGCCAGCGCAATCGGATCGAGAACGGTGATCTTCTTGCGGTCAATTTCGACCAGCCCTGAATTACGCAGATCTCCGAGCAGTCGCGTGATCGTGACCCGCGTGGATCCGATCGCTTCGGCAATGGCTTGATGGGAGAGACGCAGGTCGATCGTGATGCCCTGAGATCCAGGTATGCCGAAGTCCCTGCACAGGACAAGCAGAAAACTCACGAGACGGGAGGACATGTCTCGATGTGTGAGTGTCTCGATCATGGTCTCAGTCTGCAGAATGCGACTGGAGAGGCCTTGTAGTAAGAGCAATCCCACGCTGGTGTCCGCTTCGATCGCCTGGCGAACGGAGCTGGCAGGTGCGGTCACCATCTCCACTCTTGTGAATGCCACAGAGTGGTAGAAGCGATCGGAACGATGGCCTGTGAGTAGCGAGAGAACGCCGAACAGACTGTTCTCCCTCAAGAGGGCAACGGTGATTTCCTCTCCTGATTCGTACACCCTCGACAAACGCACAGCCCCGCGCCGGATCAGATAGACGCGCTCCGCGGGGTCGCCAGGGAAAAAGATCGTCTTGTTCCGTTCCACCATTTCGGTGCTGGCCCCTTCCAGATCACGGATCACTTCCAGCAGGGTGCGGCTGGAGGGGTTGGGCGCATTGGTCAGGCTCGTTTCCGCGGATCGCCCAAGCTGGGGACTAGTCCGACTGAAGCCGCGCATCACTTCGGCCATGACCAACGCATCAATTTTGCGAAGTTAAGGACCGATGCGCGGTCACCCTGTAGCAACGAACACGATTCTCCTGGCTCAGTTCCCATGGAGTGCATTCCGCTGTGCAGCCATGAGTCGCTTGAGCCCCGGTTCGGCGAGGTCAAGCAGACGATTCAGCTGTTGGCGACTGAAAGGTGCCCCTTCGGCTGTGCCTTGCAGTTCCAGAAGATCCCCGGCGTTGTTCATCACCACGTTCAGGTCCACATCGGCACGGTGGTCTTCGCTGTAGTCGAGATCGAGTAGAGGATGCCCCTCAATCAGGCCTACAGACACTGCCGCCACCTGATTGATCACAGGGTTGGTGCTGATACGGCCCTGTTCCAGCAGCCTTTCGCAAGCTTTCTGCAGAGCGAGCCAGGAACCGGTAATGGCCGCTGTCCTGGTTCCCGCATCCGCCTGAATCACATCGCAGTCGATCAGCAGAGTGTTTTCCCCCAATGCGCTCATGTCAACAGCGGCACGAAGGCTGCGGCCGATCAGGCGCTGAATCTCCTGGGTGCGTCCGGACAGTTTCATCAGTTCCCGTCGCTGTCGTTCGGGGGTTGACCCCGGCAGCAGTCGGTACTCCGCACTGAGCCATCCCAGGCCCTGATCACGTCGCCAGCGCGGAACGCCATCTTCATGACAGACGCTACAGAGCACGGTGGTGCGGCCAGTGCGCACAATCACAGAGCTCAGAGCGAAGCCCATGGGATCCCAGTCGATCGAGAAGGGTCTGAGATCGGCGGGTTGGCGGCCGTCGCTGCGCAGGGTTTCGCTCATGGAGAACGCATCGGAACGTCGAGCCTGCCAGTTGGAGCGGAGACACCAGGGATAGTGTCAAAGGGATTGTGATTTGCTCTTTCGCCGCTAGATTCAAAGTCCGCTGGGTCGAATCGATGCCGGCAAAGACGAACGCGACCGAGATGACCGCAAGCCTGAGCCCCAGCCATCGATCCCGCGCGCAGAGCGGTACCGATCATCGGGCTCTGAATCGTGTCGGTTTGCACCCCCTGCCATCGCTTGAACCGCAGCAGCCGCTGCATCTGGTGGCCCCCGAGGGGCAGTTGCAGGTTCATACCGCTCCTTACCGCGGCAGTTTTGGCACAGTGCTCAGTCAGGCTTTGCGCTCAGCTGGCCTTGGCAGTCGGGTGGCGGTGGTGCAATTTCTCAAGGGAGGTGTCGCGCAGGGGCCTGATGCGGCACTCACGCTCTGCGACCGCATGGTCTGGATGAGACCTGCGGTGATGGGATGTCTTTCAGAATCCGCCAGTCCATCTGAAACCGAGAGCTTGGATGCTGTGCAGGCGGTCTGGCAGGTCTGCAGAAGGCATCTGATCAGCGGTGATCTCGATCAGTTGGTGCTGGATGAACTCGGATTGGCGATCGCGCTTGGCTATCTCGCTGAAGCTGAGGTTCGTGACAGCCTGGAGTCCCGCCCTGGTTCCATGGATGTGATCATCACAGGACCGTCGATTCCCGAATCGATCATGGGCCTTGCCGATCAAGTGACGGAATTGCGCCGGGGTTTCTGATGCTCAAGAACGACCGATGGATCACCGAGCAGGCTGCTGCCGGCATGCTCGATCCCTTCCAGAAAGGGCTGGTCCGCCATCTGGATCCTGACCGGAAGCAAGCGCCTGTTCTCAGCTTCGGATGTTCGTCGTACGGATATGACCTGCGTTTGTCGCCGCAGGAATTTCTGATCTTCAAGCACGTTCCCGGAACTGTGATGAACCCCAAACGGTTCAATCCAGGCAACCTTGAACCCACCGAACTTCACCATGACGAAGATGGTGACTTTTTTATCCTCCCCGCTCATTCCTATGGGCTTGGTGTGGCTCTGGAAAAGATGAAGGTTCCTCCCAACATCACTGTGATCTGTCTGGGCAAGAGCACTTATGCACGTCTGGGAATCATCGTGAACACCACACCGGCTGAAGCCAGCTGGGAAGGGCATCTCACACTTGAATTCAGCAACAGCTCAGGAGCAGACTGCCGCATCTATGCCAATGAGGGCATTTGCCAGCTGCTGTTCTTTGAAGGTGATCCCTGTGACACCACCTACAGCGATCGCCAGGGCAAATACCAGCATCAACCGGAGAGGGTGACACTGGCGAAGGTTTAGAAATCTCCTTACGTTCAAGGCGCCAGACGTGCCTTGTGCAGGCGGTTTTTTTCGTACCAGGCCGCGAACTCCGGCGCCCAGGTCTCGAGATGTGGCCACATCAGGTCGCAGAGCTCTCTGATTTCCTGCTGTGCGTCGAGTTTGGAGCGCAGGTCGAGGAAGTGAAGGAAGGCGCGCAGGCTGAAACTGACGACAAAGTGTTGTCGGTAGTCAAAGGGCAGAATCCCGCGGGCATGTTCTTCGGAAAACCCGTCGCGCAGTAGATCGCGGTAGCGCTCTGCTGCCTGTTTGCAGAGCTTCAGATCGATGCTGCGTTGCTCATTGGTATAGGTGTATTTCTTGCCCAGTCGGTCTCGGTACTCACCCACTGGACGCAGATAGAACACTTCCTCGAGTTCAAGCTCCCCATCCGCGGCTCGGCAGATCCTCTCGCCGGTGTAGCGCATCGATTGCACATCGAAGCTGACGCCCACCCGGTGCGTTCGTGCCTGCTGCATCACCGAGTGTGGGAACCAGCCAACATTCAGCACGATCTGGGCATGTTCCAGTGGACCGTAATGGCCCTTCATTCCTCCCAGCAAACGCTTGATGCAGATTTCCCCAGCCCTCGTTTCGTTTGGCCACTGGTCGCGTTCCATCACCACGAACCCTTCGCTGTAGTCCTGGTGCATGCCGGCATACACGCTCTGCTGGGGGTTGGGTGTGGCGGCGATCAGTTCGACCCGGAAGCGGGAATCCATGAGGTTTGAGGTTTCGGGTACGAGATGTCGAACGATCATGGCCTCTCCGGCAAGGATCGTCAGGATTTACGAATGGCTTCGCGGACCGGTTGAATCCGCCAGGGTCGTTTCAGGTAGAGGGCTTGTGCTGCCAATGCCGCTCAGGGTTGGCAGCGGTCGGTCGGCCACCAGGGCTTTGGCGATGGAATCCAGCTCCGTGGCACTTCGGCCTCCGAGCGACCGGCCACGCATTGAGCCGTCTGCTGAGAACAGGTTCAGCTGGGGAATCCCGCTGACGTCGTAGCGGTCCGTGAGGTCAACCCAGCGCGGATTGTCGATGTTGACGAGAACAACGTCCAGATCAGCGCTGTGGCGTTTCTCCATCTCCAGCATGGCTGGAGCCATGTCTCGACACACCTCGCACCAGTCGGCATAGAACTCGAGGATGGTTGGCCGTCCGTTGCTGAGAGCCACTTCCGGAGACAGCGAACGTCTGGCGAGCTGGTCGAGCGGTGACTCAATGGACCCGCCGTTGCGCAACAGAAAAAGGCTGACAGCCAGGGCCACTGCTGAGATCAGCAGCAGAACTTTCTGCAGTGTGGTGAGGCTGGAGCTTGAGGCGCTGTCGGTCATCGCGGACTGACATCAATGACACCACTCTGACAGGACAAACCGCTTGCTGTTGCTAGCGTCTGGCCGCAGCTGCAGGTGTCGTTGATCGACGTTTGTCAGCCGCAAATCTGCCTCAAGCCGATGCCCGTCCTGCGTTTCCTGCTGTTACCGCTTCGGGCTCCGCTGCTGATTGTTCTGTTCGTGGTGTCGCTGTTTCTCGGCCATCACTGGGCGATCCAGGAGGCCTGGCTTGCCCAGGCCCACTCCATTTCGGTGACCACCTTCTGGGCACTCGAGATGATTCAGGCTCTGGCTGTGGTTGTGATCTGCACCATGCCTGATCTTCTGCTCCGTCAGCTCTCCATGCTGATGGCATCAAGCCGTGTGCTCAGTCTGGTGGTCACCCTCACGCTGCTGATCACCGTTGGTCTCTATGTGCTCAGTCTCAGTCTGTTGTCGGATGTGTTGATCCTGGGTTCGGCCACTCTGCTGGCACGCCTTGATCTGAGCCGCATCAAGGTGGTGCCGCCGCCGCAGCTGATGGCCTTCTGGCTTGCGGTGATCGTGATCGCAGGTATCTGGATTGGACACGATCTGCCCAATCCTTCGAATTCACTCGGTGCACTGTCTGGAGGCTGAATCGGTGTTGAGGTAAGCCCAGAGATTGCCGAGCACTTTCTTGGTGTAAAGCCGCGTTTCCGGATAGGGAATGCGTTCGACCCAAAGCTCTGGATCGCTTTCCAGTTCAGGGCTCAGCCAGGAGCCTGCTGCCCCTGGCCCAGCGTTGTAGCTGGCGACCGTCAGCCAGGGATTCCCCTGCCAAAGGTTCAGCAGGCCTGTCAGATAGCGGGCACCGAGCAGCGCATTGCGCCCTGGTTCTCGCAGGTCATCGGCACTGAGCTCCTCTCCCGCCATCTCGGCAGCAGTGGCAGGCATCAGTTGCAGCAATCCCAAAGCTCCCACCGGCGAAGCCACACCCGGTGAGAACCGTGATTCCTGCCGGGCGATGGCCAGAAGCAGCTCCAATCGCACCTTTTCCTGCTGTGATGCTTCGAGAAACAGAGGCAGCAGGGGGCTGGGGTGAAGGCTGTTGTGCAGCAGATAGCGGGTGCTGCAGGCGGGTGACACCAGGCGCAGGCTGGCTCGCCAAAGCCTGCTGAGACCGTTCCAATGATCGCCCACTCCCAGTCGAAGCCTGCCTTCCAGCAAATGTTCCTGTGGTGACTGATTGGAATTGGTTGTCTCGTTGCGCCAGCTCTCCCAGGCTTCCTGATTCAGCTCAAGCCGCCAGAGCTGGTCGATCAGTGGGTCGCCACTGTTGAGAGGCTTCCACGTCCGGCCTGCGTTGAGGTCGATTGCCTCTGAAGCATTGCTGAGTGTCTCTCCAGACAGGATCGGCAAACTGCCGGATCCCAGCCTGGTCTGGGCTCGCCAGGTGTAGTAACCGGGAGGTTGCTGATCCGTGAGCGTCTGCCAGATCCTGTTCGCTGCCTCGTTGTCTCCGAGCTTGTCAAGGCTCATCCCAAGCCAGAACTGCTGTCGTGCACGCAAGGGGTCTGGCAGCTGTTCGGCTGGGATGGCCGCCAGCCATGACCGTGCCAACCGCCATTGACCGCTGAGAAGGGCTTCGCGTGCCAGATCCCACTGCAGTTGCCAGCTGGCGGGATGATCGGGCCAGCGTTTCAGTGTGACTAGTCCCCCTTCGCCACCAGCTAAACGCACGCGGGCCGCGGCGACATCCGCCGATCGCTTCTGGAGAGCGTCAGGCAAGGCATCAAGCAGAACCTGATTCGGACGCAAGGGCTCGCTCAGCAGCGCTGCTGCTTCCAGTGCTTCCGAGCTGTCTGGATGTGCTTCGGCCAATTGCAGCAGCAGCTTCTCTCCTCGCTGCTGCTGACCTCCCCCACCCCTGAGCAGGGTGCGCCCGATCGCCAGTGCCTGAGCAGGTGCCAGAGGCGTTCCCTGAAGACAAAGTTCAGCGGATCGTCCATCCCCGAGTTCAGCCAGGGCTGCGGCCAGCTGCAGACGCTGCTGCTGCTCAAGTCCTTCGCCTGTGATGGCGGTGCAGGCCTGCCGCAGCAGACGCTCGGCCCCTGGCCAGCTGGCTCCCCAACGCGCCAGATGCAGGGCACTTGACTGGACCAGATCCTGATCGGCATCGTCCGGCAGTTCGGCGGCGGCCGCCAGAGCCGCAGGATGTGCAGGTTGAAGCCTGAGCAGCTCTGCTCTCAGCTTCGGTTCCAGAGCAGCGAGGTGATAGCGCGCATCGGCACTGGCCACTGACGTGGGAAAACGCGCGAGTAGACCGCGCCAGTGCTGCAGCGCCTCTTCACGCAGGCCCAGGGCCTTGGCTGCAAGAGCCTGTTGCTTGACGGCGACGGCGGCCATCGGAGCTGGCCCCCAGCCCTGTCCGGTGAGCAGGTGCCTGCGCCGGTGGGGGGAATCACTGCTGCGGCTGCTCAGGATTAGGGCTGCTTCGCGTCGCTGATCAGGATTCACAGACCAGCGGTAATGCTCCCAGAGCTGTGCATCACTTTGCAGTGGTGTGATTGGGACGTGCTGACTGCGCAGCAGGGCCCGCCCTCCCAGGATCGCCAGAACGGTCAGAAGCGTGGTGCCGCCGAGAAGCAGCGGTCCGCGGATTTCTCGAGCGTTCAAGCCATCGCTGGAAACTGCTGGCATTCTGTGCCCAGCAGGATCGAAATGGATGGTTGCTCAGCGCCGGCAATCCCGGCCTGGTCAGCGTCAACGCTTGCGCTGGGTTGTGGCTTCTGTGTTGGCTCTCCTGATTTGGGGCTTGCGCTGGCTGGGCCCCCTGCAATTGCTACCTGGCTGGGTGGTGCTGCTCTGTGCGCTCTGGGCTCTGTTGGAACTGGCGGCTTTGCTGCTTGCGCCGCAGCGTTGGAGCTGACCAGCATCGTGCGGATGTGGCCCTGTCACTGCCTTGGCGATCAGGTGTCTCAGGGCTCTTATGGTTCAGTCCACAAATGAGACCTCATGGCCTCCGAAGCCGCTCATCCGCTCGGTTCACTCCACTCTCCCGATGTGAGTTTCGGGACGGATGGTCTGCGGGGTCGTGTCGGCACTGCGATTACGCCGGCTTTGGCACTGCAGGTGGGTTTCTGGTGCGGACGTGTTCTGCCATCGGATGGCCCCGTCCTGATCGGGATGGATTCGCGCTGCAGCGGTTCGATGGTGGTGGCCGCTCTCACCGCAGGGCTTGCGGCAGCAGGCCGTGAGGTCTGGACTCTGGGTCTCTGTCCCACACCTGCGGTCCCTGGTCTGATTCGTCGCTTTCAGGCATCGGGTGGGCTGATGGTTTCGGCCAGTCACAATCCACCTGAAGACAACGGCATCAAGGTGTTCGGGCCTGATGGCAGCAAGCTGGGTGCTGACCTGCAACAGCGCATTGAAGTCGGTCTGCGTGGAGAAACGGAGGCTTCAGGTTCGATGACCGCCTGCGGCGTTTCCAGCCACCGCGCTGAATTGCTGGAGCACTACCGCGATGGTCTGCTGAATAGCGTTCAGCACCAACGCCTGGATGGCGTTCCGATCGTGCTCGATCTCTGCTGGGGTTCAGCAACCGCCTGCGGTGCTGAGGTCTTCCGCTCACTTGGGGCCGATCTCACCGTGCTGCATGGAGTTGCCGACGGCGAACGCATCAATGTGGGCTGTGGTTCCACCCATCTCGGACCCTTGCGCGAGGCGGTGATTGAGCGTGGTGCGGCCATGGGCTTCGCCTTTGACGGTGATGCCGATCGGATGCTGGCCGTGGACGGTCGTGGCCGTGTGGTTGACGGTGACCACGTGCTTTACCTATGGGGTTCTGTGCTTCAGGAGAGCGGGGCGCTGCCTGATCAGCGCCTGGTTGCGACGGTGATGTCCAACCTTGGATTTGAGCGGGCCTGGCAGGCCAGAGGCGGACAACTGGAGCGCACTCCAGTTGGAGATCAACATGTGCATGCTGCGATGGTGAGCAGTGGTGCAGCCCTGGGCGGTGAACAGTCGGGTCACATTCTCTCCTCTGCTCATGGGCTGGCAGGAGATGGGGTTCTGACGGCGCTTCAGCTCGCCACTCTTTGCCATGGCCAGCAAATGACTCTGGCTGACTGGCTCGATTGCAGCTTCCAGGCCTATCCACAGAAACTTGTGAATGTGCGTGTGTCAGATCTCGGGCGCCGTAAGGGTTGGGCCGAGTGCACACCTCTGCGAGAGCTGGTCGATGAAGCCGAGCGCTCGATGGCTGGAGACGGCAGGGTGTTGGTGCGTGCGAGTGGCACCGAGCCTCTTCTGAGGGTGATGGTGGAAGCAGCCGAGACTGAGGTGGTGGAACTCTGGACCGGTCGCCTGGCTGAGGCGGCCGATCGCCATCTCAATGTGGCCTGAGGTCCGCAAGCTCCAGGGCGTAGGTCAGGGCGCCATCGCAGGCATCACCGCCTGCCGATTGCCAGTCGCTTCCAGGCAGTAACTCGTTGACTGCTGCGTTCACCAGTTGACGAAACACCGGCAGATGCTCCAGAGCACCCCCACGAGCGCCCAGTGATGGAGACGTCAGCTTGAGTGCCTTGGCTGTGGCTGCTGTTGCCTGAGCGAGAGCTAAGGCCGATTGCTGCAGGATCGCCTGCGCGGCTTGATCCCCCTGAGCAGCTGCCTCGTCGACCAGCGGTGCCAGCCTTGCCTGATCGGCCACCCCATGGCCTGGGCTCACCACGAGGGCTTTGAGTTCGGCGGCGCTGTGACAGCCGAGAGCGCTCCAGAGCCTTTCGCGCAGGCTGCTCTGGGAAACACGGCCATCGGCCATCCGCACGCTCAGTTGAAGCGCATGGTGTCCAATGTCGAAGGCTGATCCAGCGCCATCCAGACGCCAGCCCCAGCCGCCGCACCGGTGCTCCCGGCCATGGGCATCCCGGCCAACCACAATCATTCCGGTGCCGCTGATCAGCACGATGCCTGCCTGATCGGGGAACGCGCCCCGCAATGCGGTGCGTTCGTCGCCCGTTGCCAGACAGTGGGTTTCCGGCAGATGTAATTCTGCAGCGAGCAGGGCCCTGCCTCTTGCCTGAAGGGGCGTCCCTGCCTCGATCCCGCTGGCCCCGATTGCGGCAGCAGTGATCGGTTCTGCGTCGTTGGGATCCAGTCCCAATTGCTGCGTCCACTCCAGTCGGGCACTGTTCAGGCTGGAGCGGATGGCCGTTCGGAAGCACTCTTCAGCGTCTGCTGCATCAAGGTGGCTGACCCCAGGGCCTGAGCCCTCGCCGAGTCGCTGCAGCGCACCGTTCTTCCAGAGACTCAGGCGACAGCGGCAGCTTGTCTGCCCTGCATCGAACCCCGCAAGGATGAAGGATGGCTGGTTCAAGGGTTCCGGCGCATCTGGCTCAGTGTGGCGAGGCAGAACCAGCCGCTGATCTGCACTTCGGGGCGGAAAAAAATCGTGTCGGCTGCACCCTGAATCAGCAATCCGGCGATGGCCGCCAGGCAGCCCAGGCAGGGAAGCGCAAGATCAGACTCTGCAGTCAGCGATCGCCAGCCATTGCGCAGACTGGCAACAGCGAGCCCCACACAGGTGATCAGGCCTGGAATTCCCGTTTCGACGAGAATCTCCAGAGGGACTGAATAGGCGCTGAGGGCATTGAATTTCGGTTGCTGGTAGAGCGGGTAAACACTGTTGAAGGCAGCATTGCCCGGGCCGATGCCCAGCCAGGGGCGGTCCTGGATCATGTCGATCGCGGCCAGCCAGACGTTGATGCGGAAATTGTTGGAGCTGTCGCCCCGACCTGCCAGCAGGCTGGCGACTCTTGTGCGGATCGGTTCCACCTGCGTGGCAGCGAAGGCCAGCAGTGCGCCGCTGACGGCCAGCAGGGCAAGGGGGAGAAGCCTGCGCCACAGGGCTGGCCAGTTGCGGATCTGTCGAAGCAGCAGGAACAGCAGCAGCGCACCGACCGAGGCCACCATTCCCAGCCAGCCTCCACGGCTGTAGCTGAACAGAGTCGCGGCACAGCCCAGGATCAGGGCTGTGCCCGCATAGAGCTTGGAGCCCCAGCCACGCCATCGGATCATCGCCACCATGGCGAGGGGCAGGATCGGAACGAGGTAGCCCGCCAGCAGATTGGGATTGCCCAGTGGTCCGTAAATGCGGATGGTGCCCTCCGCCACGGAATTGGGATCTGCCCAGAGAGCCAGTTCCTCGGTGGGGGCGTACAGCTGACGCAAGGCCAGCACACTGCTCAGCAGAGATCCTCCCAACAGGGCTGCCACCAGTCGATCCCACCATTGAGGTCGGACATTCAGCAGCTGGCGCATCAGTGCATAGACACCGAGATAGCTGATCAGCTTCAAGAGCCCTTTGGCTGCGGCGCTCGGAACCGGTGACAACCCTGTGGCCAGAACGGCCACTGCGAGGAACAGCAGCAGCCAGCCACTGATTGCACCGAGGCGTCCAGGCGTTCGGGTGAGTGACCAGAGCAGCCAGAGGACTCCGCATGTCAGCACAATCAGTCCGAGGCCGGTGCGACTGAGCACCGGCAGACCGGCCATCAGCAAGATCAGAACAATCCCAGCCAGGTCGCTCAGCCGCTTCTCCTGTGCTGGTGAATCAGGTAGAAGTCCTTGCCAGCGCAGCAACCAAGGGGTCGGGGCCGAAGCCTCAGCCATCAGTGATCAAGAGGTACATCAGCGGGATTATCGACCCGTTGCCAGGCGACTTCCAGTTCGTCCCGCTCAGGCGGTGGCTGATGGTTGCGGCGGTAGAGCACCCTGTAAGCGGGCAGACCCTGTTCCTGCACGTAGCGCTCCCGTTCCGTCGGCACCGGCAGAGGGTTGTTGGCTCGCCAGGGACGGGCGTCTTCGCTGGGGCGGTCGAAGCAACCGCTCAGTTCCACCAGCGCGACCATCGGTTCGATCACCTCCAGCACATCGCTTTGCAGAAACAGTTCCCGGCTGGGACCGAGAGCCGCAGCAATGGCCAGCAGCAGCGAGGGTTGCATCACCCGGCGTTTGCGATGGCGCCGCTTGAACCAGGGGTCCGGGAACTGGATGCTCACCAGCCGCAGCTGATCCGCCGCCAGTTCAGCCAACCAGCCCTCCAGGCTGATGTTGGCGTTGCAAAACAGGTAATGGAGATTTTGCAGCTCCAGCCTGTCGCGGTCACGCTGTGCTGCCAGCACCAGCGGACGTCTGATCTCCACACCCAGATGGTTCCAGTTGGGCCTCAGTGCTGCCAGTTCCATCAGGCACACGCCTCGGGCGCAGCCGATGTCGAGATGGATGGGGCGAGCCGCGTGATCGAACAGCTGATCAGGGCTGGGCAGCTCCAGAGGAAGTTGAAAGAAACGGCTGAGGGGATTGACGTGCTGCCGCATCAGGACTGGTTTTCACCCGAGGCAGCATCGCAGCGCAGCAACCCCCAGCAGGCGGTGTAGCCGTGCAGGTGTGTGGTGCCTCCCAGTGGGCCGATTTCGCCGTTGCAGAAGCTGCCGGCCACCGGGAGCTGAGGAAACACGTTTCGAGCGATGTTCACATCACCATCGGGACTGCCGAACAAACCGTCACCCCTGCCCAAGCAGGCGAACAGCACTCCCATCAGTGGTGTGGCGTCGCCGCCCTGATCCCGTCTCTTCTGGAGCAGCTGGTGGGCTTCCATGCGTGAGGCCTGCGCTTCACGCAGCTGGAACTGAACGTTCTGCCCAGCACGGACGCGATCGGCCACAGCGACAGCGCCATTGCGGGGATCGACGCCGATCAGGTTGCGCACCAGGAAAGCCCTTTCGGGGCGATCGCTGCCTGCACCGACCTGATTCAGGCCCGCCAGCACTGCATCGGCAATCAGCTCCTCCCGTTCCACACCCAGGAACAGTGAATGTTGAACCAGTTCTCTGTCTTCAGCGCTGAGATCAGCAAGCACACGCTGCAAGCAGGCCACTGGACTGGCTTTGCGATCACCGTCGCTCAGTTCAAGCAGAACGTTGCGTTGAGCCTGTTCGATAGCGAACACCGGTCCGATGGGGCGACATCCCTGGGCGACCACAGGGTCGAGACTCCAGCTGCCGCCAATGCTCAGGCCGACAGCTCCGCCGACGACCTGATCCCCCTGGAGCAGGGAGCCATGATCGGCGTTGTGAGGGACGGCGATGCCACCCACTTTGGCGATACCCGGGTAGGCGTAATCCAGTCCGCTGACCAGATCATTGATGGCATTGCAGCTGGGATCGAGCAGCAGCAGCATCGAACGGCAGTGGGCAGGGTTCACCCCGACCCACTCCTGCCAGTTCAGGGCGGCTCCATCAAGATCGGGGAGCTGCGTGCTGTCCAGTTTGAAGCTGCTGATTTCAGCCCCTGGAAGGTTGAGCAGGCAGACGCTGAGTGCGGCACTGCGTTCAACCTCATGGGCTTCGCCCGAGGATGTCGTGCCCACGACGCCACCACCAAGGCATCCGAGCCAGTGTCGGGCGCTCAGTCGCTTCTGCAGCAGCGGCAACAGGCGCGTCAGATCGCTTGCGAAGTGACTTGAGACGAACACCAGTGCCAGATCCGCTTCAGCAGGGCCCAGAACACTGGTCACTTCTCGCGCAGCCTCCTCAAGAGAAGTCTTGCTGGAGAGGGCGTTTCGGCATCGGGCCTGCGGCCCGCGGCTCCGGAACCAGTCGAGAGGATTGAACGGAACCATGAACTGGACCTTACCAATCCTGTGGTCTTGCTGGATGACCGTGATAATGGCCCTCTGATGTGCCTGGTCGGTGTCTGATTTCACAACACGCACCCTGGTGTGGCTGACGTATCGACTGGGGGCAACGATTGCGCTCGGGATCCCGCTGGTGCTGTTGATCTGGTCGGGGATGCGACGCGACCCTGCGCTGGTGCGGCTACTGGGGATTTACTGGAAAGTGGCGAGCCTGCTGGCCATCAGCGTGCTGCTGCTCACCGATCAACGGCCGATCGGCTACCTCACGGCATTTCTCGCACCTCTGCTGATGGCTGCATCACTGTGGTTCTGGGTCGATCTCAACGAGGAGCTGGCCGACAGCCCACCCGGCCGTGCGTTGCCGGTCACGGTGCGGATCTGGCGTTGGGCTCTCACGCTGTTCGCTTTGTTCGCCGCCGTCATGTCCGGATCCGCGCTGGGCTGCACCCGTGAGCTCGGGACGGATGCCTGTCGGGTTTGGCTGGAAGCTCCGCAGGGTCTGCATCGCGTTGCCGAACGGGTGTTTGATTTCGTCTTCGGCGGTGAGTGGACGATGGCCGTGGCCGCTTTCATTGGCTATGTGGCATTGGTTGCCTACGGCGTCGGTCTGCTGCAGTGGGCTTTGGTTCGTCTGCCCAAGCAGGGAAGGGTCGCCGGGGATTTCTGACCATGGACTCCATCGCTCTGGTGCAGGAGCTGGAAGAGCGCACGCGTCTGAGTCCCGATCGGGTGGTGAGGTTGCATGGTTTTGTGGACGATGAGCCGTTTGAACTGTTGATTTTTCGTGGCTTCAGTAGCAGCACAACCCATCCAACGGCGTTTGATCCCGATGCTTCAGTGCTGCCGGAAGGTACCCGTCTGGACTGGGCTGAACTCCTCCAGGGCCCCCTGGATCCCCACGGTGAGACCCGTCTTGTAGGCCCTCTGAATCCGCAAGAGCTGGCTCAGGCCAGCTGGTGATTCCGCCGCTCGAGGACGCTGCCACACCGCCCACACAGACCCGGATGATCAGCGGACTGGCCGACATCACCCTCGTAATGCCAGCAACGTTCGCATTTGATTCCTCGCGCCCTGCTCACCTCGATCAGCGCCAGGTCATCCTCCTGACTCGCGAGCAGTTCTGCCCAGGGCTCGCCACCGATCTGAAGCTGAGAGACCAGCAGCCAGTCACGCAGGCCATCCACTTCGACATCGCCGTTCTCGTTCAACCAGCTCAGCGCTGTCTGCAGCTCAGGTCTGTGGGCTTCGAGACGGATCGAGGCCTCCAGAGATGCACCGAGTTCCTGACGGCTGCGACAGTCCTCCAGCACTTTGTTCACAGCTGCGCGTAGGTCGCGCAACTGCTGCATGGGATCGCTGAGGCTGGGATCCCGCCAGTCGGCAGGAACCGTGGGCCAGCCGCGGTTGAAAATCGACGTCTCCTCCACCTTGTAGGGGAGGCTCTGCCAGATGTCTTCGGCCATGTGGCACAGCACCGGAGCAATTAGACCAGCCAGCCGTTCGATGATCAGCGACATCACGGTCTGGCAGCTTCGGCGTCGACGGTCTGCAGGCGCGCTCACATACAGCCTGTCCTTGGCGATGTCGAGGTAGAAGTTCGACAGGTCGGTCACGCAGAAGTTCTGCAGCAACTGGAAGAAGCGGAAGAACTCATAGCTCTCGAAGGCTTCTGTAATCTCATCCATCACCTCTGCAGTGCGTTGCAGCATCCAGCGGTCCAGCAATGGCAGCTCCGCCACTGGCACGGCGTCACTCGCTGGGTTGAAGTCGTGCAGGTTGCCCAGCAGGTAGCGACTGGTGTTGCGCACCTTGCGGTACACATCGGCGAGCTGGCGCAGGATGCCGGCACCAATCGGCACATCCGCGGAGTAATCCACCGAGCTCACCCAGAGTCGCAGCACATCAGCGCCGTAGGCAGGCTCCTGCTTCTGGTTTTTGCCGCCCTCGATGATCACCATCGGGTCAACAACATTGCCGAGCGACTTGCTCATTTTTCGACCTTTCTCATCCAGCGCGAAACCGTGGGTGAGCACCCGTTGATAGGGGGCGTGACCATTGACGGCAACGGATGTGAGCAGTGAGCTCTGGAACCAGCCGCGATGTTGGTCCGAACCTTCCAGGTAAAGATCGGCGGGGTAGCTGAGGGTCTCTTTCTGGCTGGAGACTGCTGCCCAGCTGGAGCCGGAGTCGAACCATACATCCATGGTGTCGGTGCCCTTGCGCCACTGGTCAGCCTGGTCGGCATAAGCGGGCGGGAGCAGATCAGCCTCGTCCTTTTCCCACCACACATCTGCACCGTGTTCGGCGATCAGTGCCTCGATGTGAGCCAGGGTGTCGGCGTTGAGCAGCACGTCGCCTCCACTGCGGTTGTAGAAGACCGGGATCGGCACTCCCCAGGTGCGCTGACGCGAGATGCACCAGTCACCGCGCTCCTTCACCATCGCTTCGATGCGGTTGCGCCCTGAAGAGGGGGTCCACTCGACCTGATCGATCGCATCGAGGGCCTGCTGCCGGAAGCCATCCACCGAGGCGAACCACTGTTCGGTCGCACGGAAGATTGTGGGCTTTTTCGTGCGCCAGTCATAGGGGTAGCGGTGTCCATAAGCCTCCTGCTTCAGCAGAGCTCCCGCAGTTTCAAGCGCTTCGATGATTGCTGGGTTGGCATCCTTCAGGACGTTGAGGCCGGCGAAGGGGCCCGCCTCCTGCGTGAGCGTTCCCGCTTCATCCACCGGGCATAGAACAGGCAATCCGTTTTTCTGGCCGGTGTGGAAGTCGTCGACCCCGTGGCCCGGTGCGGTGTGCACAAGGCCTGTTCCTGATTCGGTGGTGATGTAGTCGCCGCCAATCACAACCGGACTGGTGCGTTCCAGCAATGGATGGCGATACTTCAGCCCCGCAAGCAGTGCTCCCTTCACCGTGGCTTTGCAGACGAGTGGTCGGTTGAGGGTTGCAGTGAGGGCCTCGATCAGCTCCGCCGCAACCAGAAGCAGTCGCCCCTCACCATCGTCAGCCAGGGCATAGTTCAGCCGTTCGTTCACTGAGACCGCCAGGTTGGCCGGCAGAGTCCAGGGAGTTGTGGTCCAGATCGCCACCTGAAGAGCTTGGCCGAGAGCATCGGCATCGCTCGGCAAGTTGACCCCCTCTGCTTTCAGAGCGTCGCGCAGGACTTGCGGCAGTTCAACCGCCGGGAAGGCTGCGTAAATGCTTGGGCTGGTATGGCCATCGGGATATTCGAGTTCGGCCTCCGCCAGAGCTGTCCGCGAACTGGGACTCCAATGCACCGGTTTGAGGCCCCGGTAAATGTGTCCTTTCAGAACCATGTCCCCGAACACCCTGATTTGAGCGGCTTCGTAGTCCTTCTGAAGGGTGAGGTAGGGCTGTTGCCAGTCGGCCCAGATGCCCCAGCGTTGAAACCCCTTCATCTGGCTGTCCACCTGTTTCCGGGCGTAGGCGGCAGCCTTCTTGCGCAGCTTGATGGGGGTCAGTGCCTGGCGCTGATCCTGATCCATCGACTGCAGCACCTTCAGCTCGATCGGCAGACCATGGCAGTCCCATCCAGGGATGTAACGGACCTTGCGCCCACGCAGGATCTGATATTTGTTGATCACATCCTTGAGCACCTTGTTCAAGGCATGGCCCATGTGCAGTGGGCCGTTGGCATAGGGCGGTCCGTCGTGCAGCGTGAAAATCGGCCCTGGGTTGTCTAGGCCCAGCTTCAGATCGATTCCCTTGTCAGCCCAGAAAGCCTGCAGTTCCGGTTCCCGTTTCACTGCGTTGGCGCGCATACTGAAACTGGTCTGCAGCAGGTTGAGCGTGTCCTTGTAGGAGGGACGTCCTTCGGCATTGGCGTCGCGCGTCTCCTTGCTCACTTTCGGTCAGCTGCAGACGGAATTATCCGTCCTCGCTGCCCGTCTTGTGTGCAGTTGGCTGCTTGGACGTCTCCTGATCGGTTGGAAGCGCCTGTTCCGGTGTGTCTTCCGACTTGGTGTCATCAGGACGAACCCAGCGTTTGCCGCTGCGGCTGCTGCCCTCTTCACGGTTCGCAGCCGGTGGCTCGGGTTTCAGGCTGCCGGCGGCGTCGCGGAGGTTGCTGAGCAGGGTGGTGGCGGATGTTCCAAGCTGTTGAATGCTCGTCGACCAGCGTTCTGTTGATCGCAGGCGTTGTTGTTCTTCCTGGCTGAGTCGCTGCCAGCGGGATTGGCCCACCTCCAGGCCCAGTCGACTGATCAGCAGTGCACTGCAGATGACAGCGAGCATGGGTGCACCGCGCAGACGGTCACTGCTGGTGACCAACACCAGGCCCAGCAGAAGCACAACCCCACCCCAGATCCCATCTCTTGGCCGGCTCAGTTCAGTGGCCAACAACGGCAACAGCAGCACCGCCAGGCCCAGCAGCAGGCAGAGGTCTCCGGCGATTGTGGCCAGCATCAAGGCTTTCTCATGTCTGAGTCCATTCTGGATCTCTGCCTAGAGTTGCGTTCTGCCCATCTGGCGGAATTGGTAGACGCGCTGGTTTTAGGTACCAGTGGCTTCGGTCGTGGGGGTTCAAGTCCCCCGGTGGGCATCCGTTTCCCTAATTTGGTTTCACCTACTGCGGTCAGCCAACTTCTCTCCGCTGATGACACAGGCCTTCGCACAACCCGCAACGCAAGGCGCTGAGACTCGGTTGCGATCCGTGCCCAGGGAATTCCTGGCACCACCAGCCGCTTTGAATCTCACTCTGGGGCTGTTCATCGGTGGATATGCACTCGCCGCTTTGACCATCTGGGGATGGTTTTCCGCCGGTTGGCCTCTTCCTGTTCTGTTGATAACCGGTTTTCTGGCCCTACATCTGGAAGGCACCGTCATCCATGATGCCTGTCACAAGTCGGCGCATCCTGTTCCCTGGATCAATCAGGCCATGGGGCATGGCTCAGCACTGCTGCTCGGGTTCAGTTTTCCCGTGTTCACGCGGGTTCATCTTGAGCATCACGCTCACGTCAATGACCCCAAAAACGACCCCGATCACATTGTCAGCACCTTCGGCCCTCTGTGGCTGATCGCCCCGAGATTTTTCTACCACGAGTGGTTTTTCTTCCAGCGCAGATTGTGGAAGCGCTGGGAATTGATGCAGTGGGGGCTCGAGCGCAGTGTGTTTCTGGTGATTGTGTTGGCTGCGGCCAAGTTTCAGTTTCTGCCCTTCATCTTTAACTGCTGGTTCGCCCCAGCTCTGATGGTGGGTGTCACTTTGGGCTTGTTTTTTGACTATCTACCGCATCGACCGTTCACTTCACGCAATCGATGGAAGAACTCCAGGATTTATCCCGGCAGGCTGATGAACTGGTTGATTATGGGCCAGAATTACCACCTGATTCATCACCTTTGGCCGTCAATTCCCTGGTTTGATTACAAACCTGCCTACGAAGCCACCAAGTCCTTGCTGGACTCCAAAGGCTCGCCTCAACGCCTCGGGATTTTCGAGACGCGGCGCGACGGATACAACTTTCTCTACGACATCCTGGTTGGAGTTCGCAGTCACAAACGACGCAGAGGAAAAATGCGTCGCGTGGCCAAATTCATGCCGTTGCGTCGTCTCCAGCGTGCCTGGCTTGGATTTGTCAACCAGATCGCGATCAAAACAGAGCAACGGCGTTCATCATCTCGCTGATCATTCAGCAAGAATCTTGGGAACCCTGAAGAAGTCTCCCTCCCTCAGTGGAGCCTGATCGAGGAGTTCCTCCCGCACCTGGGTTGGCTCCACGTTGTCTTCTCTGGTGGCGTTGATCACCTCCACAGCTCGGGTGGTGGGAGCTACTCCTTCGGTGTCCACACCTTGGAGCTGATCCACGTAATCAAGGATGCGCTCGAGCTGTCCTGTGTAAGTGGTGATTTTCTCTTCAGGCAGATCGAGGCGCGCCAGCTGGGCCACCTTGCGCACGTCGTCGGCGGTGATCTTGCTCATGTAGCGGTGAGAAAATTTTCAAGATCCTCGCGCAACGCCTTCGCCGCTGTGTTCAACAGCTCCTGGCCGTGCTCAGGTCTGGCCAGGAAAGGGTCTGATCCCATGCGTCCGTCGGGGTAGCGGCGACGGAAGTCCGCCGGCCCATGAATCGAGCCACAAGGTGCTGCTTCTGGCAAGGCTCGCTGCTTGCTGACCAGGCTGTCGTGGAGATGCAGGGTGACAGCAATCTCGCTGGGGGTGGCGTGTTGTCCTTCGCGGTCGCCGTACAGCTCGCGGGCTCGCCGCATCACCGGCCCTGCCATGAACCAGTTCGCCAGCCTGCAGCGCAAACGTGGAGCCACCTCCAGGCCGCGGCTTGCGGCTGTGCCGTAAGCCTGGGCGAAGGCAGCCTTCGTTGTGGCGATGTTGCCGCCATGGCCATTGACCACCAGGATTCGCTCGAAGCCATGGGTGGCGAGTGACATGACGAGGTCATGCATCACCGCCAGCAAGGTTGCTGGCTGCAGGCTCATGGTGCCTGCAAATCCAAGATGGTGTTCGGCCATGCCGAAGGCCTGCACAGGGGTGACCAATACACCGCTCAGGCGTCCCAGTTCGAGCGCCACGGCCTCAGCGGTCAGGGCATCAGTACCGATCGCTCCTGTCGGGCCGTGCTGTTCTGTGGAGCCGAGTGGAACGATGATTCCCTTGCATGACTGCAGATACTGATCAATGTCTGGCCAGCTCTGCAGAGCCAGGCGAATGGCGCTGGTGCTGGCGGCCGGGCCGGGGAGGATGGAAGGCATGCCGAGCGTGGCTTTGGCTTGAGGATTGAATAGGCGTGGCTGCTTCAGTGAGCTGTGCCGTTGCCGTCGTATTGATCGGTGTTGTAGTAGCCGCCATGCGTTCCAAAGAACAGGGTGGCCGTTACAAACAGTCCGCTGCTGAACAACAACACGGTGCCCAGATTGAAGCCGGAGGGTGCAGCATCCATGGCGTCAGACCCTTTTCTCCAAGCCTGGCAGGGGATTGCTGCTTGTCATCACCTGCATGCAGGGATCGTCATCGCCACCGATCTCACTGCCGCTGTCGGGAATCTCCAGCCACTGCCTCAGTTGACCTGTGATCCAGATGAACGGCAGGGTGTCCGCGAGTGCAGCGAATGACTTGAACAGATAGCCGCTGGCGATGAACGAGACCAGTTGCGGAGCCACCGGTTCACCAGGCCTCACAGGCAGAACCCCCGAGGCGTAGTGGCTGATCAGCACCACAGCGCTGGTGTCCACCAGCTGACTCACCAGCGTTGAACCATTGTTGCGCAGCCAGAGGGCCTTGCCGTTGCTCACGCGTTTCCAGAAATGGAACATGCGCACATCCACGAACTGGGCCGTGAGATAAGCGGCCATGGAGGCGATCACGGATCCGAACGCCAGGCGTTGGATCTCGAAGAAGGTGGCATCAGGAGCACCTTCCACTCCTGGCAGGACTCCGCCCAGCCACAGGATCAGCACGACCCATCCGTTGAGCAGCAGGCCTACCCAAACCACCTGGGCTGCACGCTTTTCTCCCCAGAGTTCGCTGATCAGATCCGTGCACAAAAAGGTGATCGGGTAAGGAAGGGCGCCAACGGCCACCACGATTGGCCAGGAGCCGATGTGACCCAGTTCGAGAAAACGGGTCAGGCCGAGGATGTTGAGCATGCCAAGCGTTCCCAGAAACAGCCCGGCGAGTACCAGAAAGCAAAACTCTCGCCGTTGCTGCAGCGCTGGATTCATTGTTGACGCTTGCCAAGGGGTTCAGGCTGGCAGTTTCTTGTCTCGCTCGCTGCCTTCAAGGCCCTGGAGAGATGGTTTGGCCAGGACGCACTGAGGAAATCACTCGCTTTGATGTGATCTGGGTCGTTCTTTGCTGGTTGTTTTGAGAGTGATCAGGATGGAATGTGTCGGCCAATCAACTCACAAAGCAACTCAGCTCATCACCCAAGATTTTCCAGCGCTTGCCAAATCCTTCTTCTGCCGCCCTGCGGAAGTAGTCGGACCTGAGCTGGTGGGCTGCCGGCTTGTGAAACGGCAGGGGGACGGCAGCCTGCTCTGGGGCGTGATTGTGGAAACGGAGGCGTATTCGCAGGATGAGCCCGCTTGTCATGGTTATCGCAGGCGTTCGCCGCAGAACGAAACCCTGTTCGGTGAACCTGGGCGGTTTTATGTGTATGTCAGCTATGGCATCCACCACTGCGTGAATGTGGTGACTGATCGCCCCGAATGGGCGAACGGTGTGTTGCTGCGTGCCGTGGCGCTTCCAGGCGAACCTGAGCGGGTGGCTGCCGGCCCAGGCCTGCTGGCCCGTCGGTTCGGGTTCGATCGCCGATGTGATGCCCTTTCAGTTTGCGGAGACGGTGATGTCTGGCTTGCATCCCGCCCGGTAGAGCTGAGCGAACCTGCTTTGGTCACCACCACCCGGATCGGAATCCGTCAGGGCGAGGACTTGCCTCTGCGCTGGTACCTGCAGGCCAGCCGGAGCGTCAGCAAACGAGCCCGTGGAGATCGCTCTCCGAAGCCCACTGAAGCCTTGCGACCAAGTCCAAGCTGGGCACCTTGACGTTGCGCATCTACGATTGAGAGAAGTGAGGTGAGGCCAGTTGAGCGCCTGGACACACCGACACATCCTTGATCTCGCGGCCTTTTCCCGGGAAGACTTCGCGACTGTTCTGGAGTTGGCCCACCGTTTCCGGTCGATGCCGGCCACAGGTGCGCGTCGGCTGCCGGCGTTGCAGGGCCGCTTGGTGGCGACCCTCTTTTTCGAGCCCAGCACGCGCACGCGCAGCAGTTTCGAGCTAGCTGCTAAGCGTCTGTCTGCAGACGTCTCCAGTTTTTCGCCCTCCAGCAGTTCGCTCAGCAAGGGGGAGTCACTGCTCGATACCGCACGCACCTATGTAGCAATGGGAGCCGACATGCTGGTGGTGCGCCATCGCTGCACAGGTGTGCCTCGCCAGCTTGCCGAAGCGCTGGAACGCTCCGGTGATCGCACGGTGATCCTGAATGCCGGCGATGGTCTGCACAGTCATCCCAGTCAGGGGCTGCTTGATCTCTACACCCTGGCCCATCATTTCGATGCAGCTAATCCTCTGCCGGAGGCGTTGCAGGGTCGGCGCGTCGTGATTGTGGGAGACATCCTGCATTCACGTGTGGCCCGCTCCAATCTCTGGGCCTTGAGTGCCTGCGGTGCGGATGTCGTGCTGTGTGGTCCACCCACGCTGGTGCCGGATGCTTTCGGTGACTTCCTGGCGGAGCCCCCGCCTGGCCAGACCGTGGATCCCGTGGCGCAGCGTGGCTCGCTGACCATTTGTCGCGACCTTGATGCTGCCCTGGAGGGGGCTGATGCCGTCATGACCCTTCGCTTGCAGAAGGAACGCATGCGTCAGCACATGCTCAGCGCGCTGGACCGTTACCACCGTGATTACGGCCTCAGCCATGAGCGCTTGGCTCGATCGGGAGCCTCAATTCCGGTGCTGCACCCCGGCCCGGTGAACCGGGGGATTGAGATGACTGGTGCTTTGCTTGATGACCTGAGCTCCAACCTGGTGGAGAGTCAGGTGAGCAACGGCATTCCGATCAGGATGGCGTTGCTTTATTTGATGGCAGCGGCAGGATCCTCTGTGGATTCTCCTGCTCTGGGTTGAGGCGTCAGGCCGGAGACCTGATTGGAGTAGTAATCCATTGCAGCCCGCAGAGCAGCTCCAGGCTCGGAGATCGATGGCCCGGTCCCTGGCGCCATCGGGAATGCAGCATCGGGGGAATCCAGACCCATGTGTTGGCTGGGCATCCCGGTCAGCAACATCGAGGCTCTGGCCTGAGAGACCACCGCAAAGATCCATTTGAGCAGCAGCGAGAAGCGATTCTCCTCGTTGGGCATGAAGGCGAGGTGTGCAGCGGCCCACAGCAGCCAGCCGAAACCGCCTTTGAACTTGAATCCACGCAGGTCAGCGACGGCATCGACGCGATCCAGGACCGCCATGCTGCCGAAATCAAACCAGCTGAAGTTGGGCCGTGATCCGCCTGACACAATCGCGGCGATGTCCTTTCCCACGAAGCCCCCGGCCTGGGTGGCCGGCCCCGCCATGCCAGGCAGCTGGTTTCCGTCGCGGGTGTGTTTGTAGCAGCAGAGGTCTCCCACCACCCGGATCTCGGGATGGCCCTTCATGGAGAAGTCAGGCTCCACAACCACGCGACCGGCGCGATCGGTTTCGCATCCAACGGCATCCGCCAGTTGTCGCCCCAGGTGAGAGGGCCGCACGCCGGCAGTCCAAATCACAGTGGCCGCCTGAATTCGGCGGTCACCATCCGGCGTTCCCACCATCACTTCACCAGGTTGCATGCTCTGGACGCGTCCCTTGAACAGGAACTCCACGCCAAGAGCTGACAGCGATTTCTCAGCGGCCTGAGACAGCTCTTCCGGCATGGCTCTGAGAACGCGGTCACCCGGGTCGACCACAATGATCCTGGTGTCATCCAAATTGAGCTGACGGAATTCCTTGCGCATGGCGTTGCGCATCAGCTCGGAGGTGGCTCCAGCCATTTCGCAGCCGGAGGGGCCACCGCCAACGATCACCACGGTCTGCAGGAAGCGGCGCGCCTCAGGGTCGGGAGTTTGTTCGGCCTGCTCCATGGCCATGAGCAGACGCCTTCGGATCTCCTCGGCATGCTCCAGGATCTTCATCGGTGGCGCAAAGGTCCGCCAGTCGTCATGGCCGAAGAACGTGCTGCCGGATCCTGTGGCCAGCACAAGGTGGTCATAGCTATAGGCCTTGCCGCTGAAGACGATCTTCTTGTCTTCCGGATGAATCTCGGTGACTTCCCCAAGCAGGACCTGCACATTGCTTTGACGTCCCACCAGCTGGCGCAGCGGTGTCGCGACATCACCCCGGGAGACCAGCCCTGTCGCAACCTGATAGAGCAGAGGCTGAAACAGATTGAAGTTGCGTTTATCGATCAGGGTGATGCGAACGTCTGTCTTGGCGAGTGCTTTACAGGCGCGCACCCCAGCGAATCCCCCGCCAACGATCACCACGTGGGGAGCATGACGCAGCCGTTCTTCGGGTGGATCCAGCTCGAGGAAGAAATGCTCTCCAGCCATGGATGCAACGCCAACAATCTCAATTCAGCGTATGGATGCCGAAGGGTTTTGTCTGCGAAGCAAACAACGCAACGCTCTTCAGAGCAACTTGAAACCTTCCAGTAACAGTCCGTACAGCAATCCAATTCGTGTCATGTCGAGCAATTGCCGCCCTAGGTGACTGCGGCGATCTTTCGCCCAGTGCCTCCTCGTTCTCACCATGACTTCCATGAGGCCGACGCTGAGCATCGCAGCCACAGGATCCATCAGCGACAGCGCGCCGGATACAGCAGCGACGCCGTTGCCAATCATGAAACTTCCGGTCAGCGCGATCAACAGGAGCGATGCCCTTCTCCAGGGGTTGGTCGCCCACTGCTCGAGCCTGGAGGCTGATTCCCCTAGGGATTGTTGAAGGCGGGTTGTTTGAAGTCGCGCTGTCAACGTGGCGAACCCCTGAATAAGAGGCAGGGAGAACAACCGATGATCCCCATCACCCGGCCCGAACCCTGCCAAGCAATGTATACACCATTTGTGGCGTAGTTGCCTCTATCAACCGCTACATATTGAGGCTTTAATGCAAAAGCCAGGAAACTGTCCGGCTCTTTGACGAGCACGAACCAAGGAAAGCCTGATCAAGCCTGCTTGGCAAGGGGAGGCTTCAGGATCAGTTGGATTCAGCTTTTGCTTTGCGAGAGCTTTTGCCTTCCAGAAGTTCAAGAAGAGCTTCCATCTGTGCCATGACGCCACGCACTTCGCCTGCTTCGGGGAGTAGGCCGTCTTCCATGACGCCCTGATGCATTTCTCGCAGTTCCTGGCGGATGTAGCGCAGATGGCTCACTACTTGCTCTCTTTTCGACTGAGACATCAATGGTGCCTTTCTCAGCCTCTCTTTTACCGCATGGCCTGAATGAGTGCCCTCGCGGCAGCAATCAACGTCGCGACAGACCCCAAGCCAGAAGGATCAGTCCATAGGTCAGCAGTGCGGCAGGTCTGACGAGCACTGATAGGTATGTCGTGATGCTCAGTGCCATGAGCAGGGGTGGCCTGATCGCTCGCCGATAGCCAAGGGTGGGTCTGTTCATGGTTCAGCGCTTCGCAAACATCGCCCTGGCCTCGGCGTAAAACGTTGAATCGATGCAGTCAATCTGACGATCCTGGGCCATGGATTCAATCCTTCGTCGAACTGCCGGCCGCACAAAAAAAGGGACTTCCTTGAGCGATTTTTCTGCTTCTGCGCTCCAGTTCAACGTTGATCTTTTGAGACCTGGATGGAGAATAGGGGATTCGAACCCCTGACCTCTGCGGTGCGATCGCAGCGCTCTACCAGCTGAGCTAATTCCCCGCGCAGCGCAACTTAGCGCCGGTGTTTGAGCGCTTTTGAATGCAAAATGAACAGAAGTGCCGCATGCGGTCATGCCGATCACACCGGAGCGCCTGGCTTCTTTTGATGAGGCATCCATTGCCATGCTGGCGCGCCGTCTCGAGTACGACGACTACCAAACCCCCTTCGAAGGCCTGGGTGACTGGCATCTGCTGCGAGCCCTTGCGATTCATCGCCCGGAGCTGACAGCCCCTTACGTCCATCTGATCGATCAGGAACCTTTCGACGAGGACTGAGCCAATGCCTGGGCTGCTGCAGGGTCGACGCGTGCTGGTGGCTGCCTGCGGAAGCATCGCTGCCGTCAAGACTCCCCTGCTGGTCAGTGCGCTCGTGCAGGCCGGAGCCCAGGTGCGTTGTGTGCTCACTGCGAGCGCTGCCCGCCTGGTGAGCCCTGTTGCTCTGGCAACGCTCAGTCGTCAGCCCTGTTTGCAGGATGCGGATCAGTGGGATGCCTCGCGCGCACGCCCACTGCACATCGAGCTGGCTGAATGGGCGGATCTGGTGGTGGTGGCTCCGCTCAGCGCCACATCGCTATCCCGATGGGTTCATGGTGATGGAGAGGGCCTGCTGGCCAGTCTTCTGCTGGCCTCTGAATGCCCTGTTCTGGCAGCTGCTGCCATGAACACGGCCATGTGGAATCACGCTGCTGTTCAGCGCAACTGGCGCCTTCTCCATGAAGATCCGCGTGTTTTACCGCTGGCACCTGAGGGCGGTCTGCTCGCCTGCGATCGCGTCGGGGCGGGACGAATGGCTGACCCAGTCAGGATTGAACTGGCTGCCGCCAGCGCACTGGTGCAGGCCGATGCTGAAGGCCTGATCAAATCCGACTGGCGTGGGAAGCATGTGCTGGTCAGTGCTGGCCCGACCCTGGAGCCTCTGGACACTGTCCGTGTTCTGTCCAACCGCAGCAGCGGCCGCATGGGGGTTCTGCTGGCCCAGGCTGCTCACTTGCGAGGTGCCACTGTTGACCTGGTGCATGGTCCTCTTCAGGTCCCGCAGTCCTGGTTGGAGGGCCTGCAATGTCATGCAGTGGTCGGAAGCGCCTCCATGGACAACACCCTTCATCGATTGCAGCCCAATGCGGATGCTGTTCTGATGTGTGCTGCCGTGGCCGATCTGCGTCGAGCCAGTGTGGTTGAAGTTCAGAAGTTGCCGAAAGACCGGCTGATTGCATCGCTTGAGAAGGGTTGGGAACTGGTGCCTGATCTGCTGGCGGGCCTGGTCAGGCACCGTGTCGAAGGTCAGGCTCTGCTGGGTTTTGCCGCTCTGGCCGGAACCGATGAGCAATTGCTTGAGCTAGGCCTTCGGAAGCATCACGCCAAGGGTTGTGACCTGTTGATGGTCAATCCCATTGATCGTCCAGGTCAGGGGCTTGACAGTGCTCTGAACGGCGGCTGGCTGCTGGGGCCGGGGGATCGACAGCAGCTCTGTCCGGTTGAAGACAAACTCGTGTTGTCCCATCGGTTGCTGGATCGACTGCTGGAGCTCAAGCTGCCCGCTTGAACAGCTTCATCTGGGTCAAGCCGCCATGTCGGCAGGAGCCTTTTCAAGCAGATCGATGAACCTGCGCCGCTGCAGGCGTGGGGCTTGTGCTGGCCTGCCGCTCCATCGTTTTCAGCAGTTCGAACAGTTTCTGACGATTCTCTGAAGGGCTTTCTCGAAAGGCGCCGTCCTGATTGCGCCGTTGGAGGGCTTCAAGGTCGCGCAACAGCGTTCGCAGAGACTGTGGATCCCCGCGACGGTGTTCCGACAGCTACGGGAGTGTTTTCAGCGGAGGTTGCAGCATTCCCCGGATGGTTTTGCTGCCGTCGCTCTACACCGAGAACACTTCACGTTGTTGAGACGTGCAAAAAGCTAGCCGGTGCGGCCGTTTGACACCTGTAGGATCCGGCAGTCCGGTGGAAACCGTCATCAACCGGCGTTCGGCTTCTCCTCCATGCGCATCCGTCCTCTGCTGGCCCTTGTGCTGGCCTTCTGTCTGACCTTCGTCACTGCCTGCAGCGGAGATGCTCAGGCTGTTGATCGTTCGAACATCACTTACGACGACATCCGGAACACCGGCAAGGCGAACGATTGCCCCACACTTCCTGACTCCGCTCGTGGTTCGATTCCTCTCACTCCTGGAAACGACTACCAACTGCGTGCCATCTGCATGCACCCCAGTCAGGTTTTTGTAAAGGGTGAGCCTGCCAACAAGCGTCAGGAAGCCCAGTTCATTGAGGGCAAAATTCTCACCCGTTACACCTCCAGCCTTGATCAGGTGTACGGAGACCTGGTCGTCGGCCAGAACGGTCTCTCCTTCAAGGAGGAAGGCGGTATCGACTTCCAGCCCATCACTGTGCTGGTTCCCGGTGGTGAAGAGTTCCCTTTCACCTTCTCCAGCAAGAATCTGCAGGCTGAGGCTGATGGCGCCGCCATCACCACAAGCACTGACTTCGAGGGTGAATACCGCACTCCCAGCTACCGCACCAGCAATTTCATCGATCCCAAGGGTCGTGCCCTCACCACCGGTGTGGATTACCCCCAGGGGTTGATCGGTTTGGGTGGTGATTACCAGGAGCTCGACAAGGAAAATGTCAAGCGCTACATCGATGGCCAGGGTGTGATGAGTCTGTCCATCACGAAAGTGGACCCCGAGACCGGTGAATTCGCCGGAGTGTTCTCTGCAATCCAACCTTCCGACTCCGACATGGGCGGCAGGGAAGTTGTGGATGTGAAGATCACAGGTGAGCTTTACGGACAACTTGAGGAAGCTTGATCTCCTCAACTCAGGTTGTTTTCGATGAGGGGCTTCGGCCCCTTTTTTGTTGGGAACGGTTTTCGCTGATGCCTCGGACTGTTGTCTGGGAGAATCGCGCCGTTTCCTCAGCGCACTCCGGCCTGTCATGACTGCCAGCACTTCTTCCTCCCAGACCGGTGTGATCGCCCCCTACGGCGGCACCCTTGTGGATCTGATGGTCCTTGAAGGTGAGAAGGCAGCTGTGAAGGCATCCGCCAGCACCAGCATCGAGTGCTCCGATCGCAATGCCTGTGATGTTGAGCTGCTTGTGGTCGGTGGATTCTCTCCGGAAAGGGGGTTCATGCACCAGGCCGATTACGACGCTGTTGTGGCAGGGCACCGCACCACCACGGGCTATCTGTTCGGGCTGCCGATTGTGATGGACACCGATCGTGAGGACGTCACGGTCGGCGACAAGGTGCTGCTGACCTACAAGGGCCAGGACCTCGCGGTGCTCACCGTGGAGGACAAGTGGGAGCCCAACAAGGTCATTGAGGCCAAAGGCTGCTACGGAACGACGTCGCTGGAACATCCGGCTGTGCGGATGATCGCCACAGAGCGCCGTCGCTTTTACCTCGGCGGTCTGATTCAGGGCCTCGAGCTGCCATCACGTGTGTTCCCCTGCAAAACCCCTGCAGAGGTCCGTGCAGGCCTGCCCGAAGGGGAAGACGTTGTGGCCTTCCAGTGCCGCAATCCCATCCACAGAGCCCATTACGAGCTATTCACCCGCGCGCTGCATGCCAGCAACGTCAGTGAAAACGCTGTGGTGCTGGTGCATCCCACCTGTGGTCCGACCCAGCAGGACGACATTCCCGGAGCCGTGCGTTTTCAGACCTATGAACGCCTCGCGGCCGAAGTGGACAACCCCAGGATTCGCTGGGCCTATCTTCCCTACGCGATGCACATGGCTGGCCCCCGTGAGGCCCTGCAGCACATGATCATTCGCCGTAATTACGGCTGCACCCACTTCATCATCGGGCGTGACATGGCCGGGTGTAAGTCCTCCCTGAGCGGGGATGACTTTTACGGGCCCTACGACGCTCAGAACTTTGCCAAGGAGTGCGCGCCGGAACTCACCATGGAAACGGTGCCCTCTCTCAATCTCGTCTTCACCGAGGAGGAGGGATATGTCACAGCGGAACACGCCGAAGCCAGGGGTCTGCATGTCAAGAAGCTCAGCGGCACCCAGTTCCGCAAGATGCTTCGCAGCGGTGAGGAGATCCCCGAGTGGTTTGCGTTCAAGAGCGTCGTTGACGTGCTTCGGTCCGCCTGAGCTCTCAGCTTCCTATTAACATTCCTTCATCAGAGGCGGAAGACCCTTGAACAAACGTTGGCGGAACATCGGCCTTGGTGCCCTGCTGGTGCTCGCGATCGTTGTGATCGCACCGGCTTTCTTTGGTGGTAATGGTGCTCCTCAGCCCGAGGCTCGCTCTCTTCGCTACAGCGACTTTGTTGAGCGGGTCCAGGAAGACCAGGTGAGTCGTGTGCTTCTCTCCCCCGACCGAGGCACTGCTTCGGTGGTTGAGACCGATGGCCGCCGAGCAGAGGTCAACCTTGCTCCCGACAAGGACCTGCTCAAGCTGCTGACCGATCACAACGTTGATATCGCTGTCCAGCCCTCCCGTCAGCCCGGCGCCTGGCAGCAGGCGGCCACAAGCCTGATCTTCCCTCTGTTGCTGCTTGGGGGCCTGTTTTTCCTCTTCCGACGTGCCCAGTCCGGTGGCGGTGGTGGGAACCCCGCGATGAATTTCGGCAAGAGCAAGGCCCGTGTGCAGATGGAGCCCTCCACCCAGGTCACATTCAGTGATGTGGCGGGCATTGAAGGGGCCAAGCTTGAACTCACCGAGGTTGTGGACTTTCTCAAGAACCCCGATCGTTTCACTGCTGTAGGAGCAAAGATTCCCAAAGGTGTGTTGTTGGTTGGTCCCCCGGGCACCGGCAAAACTCTTCTGGCCAAAGCTGTGGCTGGTGAAGCCAACGTTCCGTTCTTCTCGATTTCCGGTTCCGAGTTCGTCGAGATGTTCGTCGGCGTTGGTGCAAGTCGCGTGCGTGATCTGTTCGAGCAGGCAAAGAAGAATGCTCCCTGCATCGTTTTCATCGACGAGATCGATGCCGTCGGACGTCAGCGTGGCGCCGGCATGGGTGGTGGCAACGATGAGCGCGAACAGACGCTTAACCAGCTGCTCACCGAAATGGATGGATTTGAGGGCAACACGGGCATCATCATCGTCGCGGCCACCAACCGCCCTGATGTGCTGGACTCAGCTCTCATGCGTCCAGGCCGCTTCGACCGCCAGGTCACGGTGGATCGACCTGACTATGCAGGTCGTCTCCAGATCCTCGGGGTTCATGCCCGTGGCAAGACCCTTTCCAAGGATGTCGATCTCGACAAGGTTGCACGACGGACTCCTGGCTACACGGGCGCTGACCTCTCCAACCTCCTCAATGAAGCTGCGATTCTCGCCGCGCGTCGTGATCTGAGCGAAGTCAGCAACGACGAGATCAGCGACGCGATCGAGCGGGTCATGGCTGGTCCTGAGAAAAAGGACAGCGTGATGAGTGACCGCCGCAAGCGTCTTGTTGCCTATCACGAGGCTGGCCATGCCCTCGTCGGCGCACTAATGCCTGATTACGACCCTGTTCAGAAGATCTCGATCATTCCCCGTGGAAATGCAGGCGGTCTGACCTTCTTCACTCCCAGCGAGGAACGGATGG
Source organism: Synechococcus sp. (assembly GCA_047286285.1). Classification (GTDB taxonomy): domain Bacteria; phylum Cyanobacteriota; class Cyanobacteriia; order PCC-6307; family Cyanobiaceae; genus Synechococcus_C. The sequence continues at coordinate 488,701 of JBJBBP010000002.1, forward strand.
AATCGGGTCTTTATTCCCGCACCTATCTTCAGAACCAGATGGCTGTCGCTCTGGGTGGCCGTGTTGCTGAAGAGATTGTCTACGGAGAGGATGAGGTCACCACTGGTGCTTCCAACGATCTTCAGCAGGTTGCTTCCACCGCCCGCCAGATGATCACCCGTTTCGGCATGAGCGACAAGCTGGGACCTGTGGCTCTCGGCCGCTCGCAGGGAGGCATGTTCCTTGGCAGGGACATTGCCGCTGAACGTGACTTCTCGGAAGACACAGCGGCCACCATCGACGAGGAGGTTTCGGATCTTGTGGCGCAGGCTTACAAACGTGCCACCAAGGTTCTCGTTGATAATCGCTCCGTGCTCGACGAGCTCGCCGACATGCTTGTCGATCAGGAAACTGTGGATGCCGAAGAGTTCCAGGAACTGCTGATCCGCAGCGATGTCCGGATTGCCGAATACGTCTGATTCCGGGGAGGGTTTGATCCGCTCACTGCGGATCCAGCCCCTTCTTGTTGTTCTGCGTCCAGAACCTGCTGATCTGGGGTCTGCTTTCCCGCTCACCCGTCTCTGCCATCAGCTTGATCAGCTTGTGGAGGCGGGTGTTCGGCATGTGGAGATCGCCTGGAGTGATCATCCCTGCTGGTCTGATCTGGTGACGGCTGCGAAGTCTCGGCATGCACGACTTTCTCTTGGGGCGGCATCGATCACACAGCTGTCGGCTCTCCAGCAGGTGGCTGAACTAGGGGTCAGCTACGCGATGTCGCCGCTGCTGGACAAAGGTTTACAGGAGAGGGCGAGGCAGCTCGGTTGTTTGCTTGTGCCAGGGGTGATGACACCGTCTGAGATCAGGCAGGCCTCCGATCTTGGTTGCCGTTTGGTGAAGTTGTTTCCGGCGAGTGTTGTTGGTCGAGATTTTCATCATCAGATCGCAGCGCCGATGGGCAACCTGCCCTTCATGATTGCTGCTGGTGGCTTGCGTGCAGCGGATCTTCACTCCTGGCTTCAGGCTGGATATGACGCCATCGCTCTCGGTCGGACGGTGTTTGAAAAAGATGCTGTTGACCCCTCCCTGGCGGCCTGGATCGGCACCTGAGTGGTAGGGATGAGACCCATCTGCTACAGATAAGAGAGATGTTTTGGTCACGATGTCTCAGCTATCCATCAAGTTGAGCGACAAAGCTGATGCTTTGATCGCTCAGTTGCAGAAGGAAATTTTCAATCGACGTCGCAAGAAGGTCACCGCCTCCGGCGTTGTCGAGACCCTGGTGGAAAGCGGGGCTCGTTCGCAGTCCGACAAGCGTTTCTCAACCTCCTGGGTCAACCTGATTCAGGACATCGAAAAGGCTGCCAAGCTTGCCAATGCCCATGGCAGCAAGCCCTCGTCACTGACCGATGAAGAGTGGGTGATGGTGTTGAGCCATCGCAACCGTCAGACCACCGTCAAGTCTGTTCGCAAACCCGCTGCTAAGAAAGCCGCTGCCAAAAAGCCCATCGCCAAGAAGCGTGCAGCAGTGAAGGCCTCGACTGCCAAAGCCCCTGCCGCGAAAGCTTCGGCGGCCAAGGCTTCCGCGAAGAAGCCCGCCTCCAGGAAGGCCACCACACCCAGGGCTGCTAAAAAATCGACCACAACCTCAACGTCGGTCAGTACGGCGGCTAAGCCACGCTCGGCCCGTCGTGCACGCAAGGCCACCAAGTCTTCCGCAGGTTCAGTGGCCGGACGGATGGCCAAAGCAGCAGCTCAGCTGGTCACTTCGCCGGCTCGCAGCTGATGTCGATGGTGCAGCCTCGCCTTACCAGAGGCTGCACTGACCCTGTTGCCTGAGTAGGTGATCTGCCAAAACCAGATTCACCATGGCTTCCACCATCGGCACGGCTCTTGGCAGTACGCAGGGGTCGTGCCTTCCTTTGGCTGCGAGGGTGGTCGCCTGACCACGGTCGTTGATCGTTTGCTGCTCCTTGCGGATGGTTGCTGTTGGCTTGAAGGCCACCCGGATCACAATCGGTTCGCCGTTGCTGATGCCTCCCTGAATGCCACCGGAGTTGTTGGTGGCTGTGCGCAGCCGCCCATCTTCGCTGGGCAAAAAGGCATCGTTGTGTTCGCTCCCTTTCAGCGTTGTGCCGGCGAAACCTGAGCCGATCTCAAATCCCTTGGTGGCGGGCAGGGACATGACTGCCTTGGCCAGATCCGCTTCCAGTTTGTCGAATACAGGCATTCCGAGGCCCACTGGAGGCCTGTGCACAACACATTCGATCAGCCCTCCGCAGGAATCACCGTCGCGGCCGATCATCTCGATCCGTTCGATCATGCGGTCCGCCACCGCGGCATCCGGACAACGCACGATGTTGGCTTCCACATCCGTCCGGCTCACAGCATTGATGTCGATGCTGGCTTCAATGTCATGAATGCGTCTGACCCAGGCCACAACGTCGGTGCCATGGGCTTTTTTCAGCAACTGCCGGGCAATCGCCCCAGCTGCCACCCGGCCGATCGTTTCCCTGGCTGACGCCCGGCCACCGCCACTGCGGGCCTGAATGCCGTACTTCGCCTGATAGGTGGCATCAGCGTGGGATGGGCGGAAGGCAACTTCCATCTCCCTGTAATCCTGAGGACGCTGGTCCTTGTTGCGCACCACCATGGCGATCGGTGTCCCCAGGGTCATGCCATCCATGACTCCGCTGAGGATCTCCACCTGATCCGCTTCCTTGCGCGGTGTTGTGATCCTGCTTTGTCCGGGCTTGCGTCGATCGAGTTCAGCCTGAATCGCCTGCTGGTCAATCTCAAGCCTTGGGGGGCATCCCTCCAGGATCACACCCACACCGCCGCCATGGGATTCTCCGAAGGTGCTGATGCGGAACAGGGTGCCGAAACTGCTGCCCAATGGAATGCCTTCTCTGGTTCGAGCGTAAGAGAGCTCAGATCAGCTCGCCCAGGGCACCCTGTGGATGTTGACCGGACGGGCGGTCTGCGAGCAGCTCGAAGTCGGCAAAGTCGAAGCCCGGTCCCACACAGCAGCTCACCAGGGAGTATTGCCCCTCTGAGCGTGCAGCCATCCAGTGGCCTGCGGGCACCACGTGGACGGGATGGTGCATCGACAGCACGTGCTGAACCGCTTTGCCCCCCTGGGGTTCAAGGGTCCAGAGACTCAGGGGTGTTCCCTGCAGATGAGTCCAGACCTCATCGGCCTGATGCACGGCATGCCAGCGGCTTCTGGAACCTGCATCGAGCAGATACAGAATGCTTGTGATTGAAGTCCTTTGCTGGCCATCGTCACGAGTGACTCGTGATGAGCTCCGATACAACTCACGGAACCAGCCACCCTCTGGATGTGGCTCAAGGCTCCATTTCTGAATCAGTTGATTCACCACCTCCATCGGCGAGTGCTTCGACGACGGTGATTCCTCTGTGAATGACTCCATCAGTTCAGGGGTTTGCTGAATCGCATCAAGCCCCAGCTGAGCTTGCCTGACAGGCCGCCATCAACCCAGTGGCCAAGCCCAGCATCCATCCGCTCGAGATAACCGGGTGTGATGCTGCTTTCAAGATCCTGCCGGCGCCTTCGCAGCTCCAGCCGGACCCGGTTGTAGTGCTCGATCAACATCGGCGTGCGGTCATGCCATGCAGTCCGCGTCAGGCCGGCTTCGCTTGCCCAGCGGCGATATCGCTCCGGGGATCCGAGGTCGGCAAGGTGAATGCGACCCAGAATCGCCGTGAGCGAATCGGCATTCACCCCATCAGCGGCCATGGGGTCGGTCATGACCATCACGCCACCAGGTTTCAGCACACGCGCTGCCTCCCGCATCACTGTCCGGCGGTCACCGGAGTGAAGAATCGCGTCCTGACTCCAGATCACATCAGCGCAGCCATCGGGGAGAGGCACCGCTTCGAAGGACGCATCATGAACCGTGATCCGTTCGGAGAGACCGGCTTCTTGATTGAGAAGCCGATGTCGGTTGTTCTCGACGGCGGAGATATTGATGGCATCCACCCGGATCCCAGGGCTGCGGCAGAGTCGTCTGGCCGCTCCTCCGTATCCGGAGCCGAAGTCCACGATCCGTAGCGTGGCTGCTTCGCTGGCGGGAAGCGGCTGATCCATCAGATCGATCAGCGCGTCGACGGTGCGACGGCTTGCCGTTGCGATCGGCTCCTCGTCGCTCTCATAAAGGCCGATGTGAATGTCTTCGCCGCCCCAGATGCCGGCATAAAAACGATCGGCATCATCACTGTCGTAGTAGTTCGCTGCAGTGCTGGCGGCCTCGGAATAGGTGCTCGTCATCTCTCAGATTGCGGTGATGTCGGTGTCGAAGAGATATTCCTTCTCCGCCACATGCACGTAGAAATCGGGATCATCGTGTCCACGTTGGTAGTCGCCATAGCTGGTGATCCTCTGGAAGCCCACCTCTCGCATCAGGCGCCGCACGTAGCCATGGCGCAGCGGGAACATGTTCAGGTGATAGGTGCTGCCATCGCTGAAGGCGTAGCGGAAACGGGCCAGGCCGTCGTCGACGTGTTCCGGTCCCACCTCCACGTCTTTGCCGCAGTAAACATTGCTCTTACCGCTGGTGGAGGTTCCTTCCAGCAGACGGTCATAGTTGCGGTGATCGAGAATCAGGATGCCGTTGTGCTTCAGAACGGCGTAGTACTCCGCTAAGGCCTTGCGGCGGTCCCGTTCACGAAACAGATGGGTGAATGAATTGCCGAGGCAGATCACCGCGTCGTACTCGCCGTGGATGTCACGGTTCAGGAAGCGCCAGTCGGCGTGAACCGTCCGCATCAGCAGGTCCCGCTCTCTGGCGTTCTTGAAAGCACGGGCGAGCATATTGGGGCTGCCATCCACGCTCACCACATCGAAGCCTTCGCGTAGAAGACGCACGGAATGGAAGCCTGTACCTGTGGCCACATCCAGCACCGATCGGGCTCCGTGCTCGTGCAGTAATCGCACAAAGAAGTCGCCTTCAGCCTCTTCCCTGGCATCCCAATCAATCAGGCGATCCCAGCGGTCGGCGAACTGCTCAATGTATTCCTGTTGGTAGTGATCGGTCTCCCGGACGCGTTCGGGGCGGTGCCCGAAGCGTTGCGCATCACTGGATTCCGTTGACGAGTGGCTTCTGATGGTGGTCATGCCTGTCAGGTCCTCTACTGCGCGGGTCTACTGCGTTGGGCAGTGCGAAGGACAGCAGCGGCGCTGTCGCACAGCTCGTCACCGACCCTCTGAGCTGATTCGAAATGACGAAACCGGCTCAATCGGCAACCTAATCACGGCGTTCGCTGCTGTCAGCTACGCCATGCATTGCCTTCGTGGCATAGGCATGGCGACTGATCAGTGATCATCCGCCTGACCATTGCTATAAGCAGCTCAGTCCTGGGCGGAGGCTCTGACGTGCACTCAGAGATCTCCATTGAGTCGGTCTGGAAGCTCTTCGGACGGTCCTCGCCGGAGTTGATTGATCAGTTGCGTTCAGGTGCGGATCCTGAGCATCTTCATACCAGTCGTGGGGTGCGGGCTGCTGTGCAGGATGTCTCCCTGGAGATTCGCTCCGGAGAGATCTTTGTGGTGATGGGGCTTTCCGGTTCAGGTAAATCCACCCTGCTCAGGATGCTGAATGGTCTGATCTCGCCTTGCGCAGGGGAGGTGATGGTCAAGGGCCGTTCACTGCGCTCGATGTCGCCACAGCAGCTGGCGGAGCTGCGCCGTCATCAGATGGCGATGGTTTTTCAGTCATTCGCACTCTTCCCCCATCGCAGCGTGCTCGAAAATACCGCCTTTGGACTGGAGGTTGCGGGTATGCCTCGCAAGGCGAGGTTCGATCGCGCCATGCATGCCCTAGAGCGAGTGTGTCTGGCGTCAGAGGCCCGTAAACGGCCGCGTCAATTGTCCGGCGGCATGCAGCAGCGGGTCGGTCTGGCCAGGGCCCTGGCTCTTGATCCGCCGATTCTGTTGATGGATGAGGCCTTCTCCGCGCTGGACCCTCTGATCCGTAAGGACATGCAGGATCTGTTGTTGGACCTGCAGGCGGAGCAGCGTCGCACGGTGGTGTTCATTTCCCATGATCTCGATGAGGCGATCCGGATCGGAGACCGGATCGCCTTGATGCAGGCTGGGCGGCTTTTGCAGTGCGACACCGCCCAGCGACTGCTGCACCATCCAGCCAACGACGACGTCAAACGCTTTTTCCGCGATGTTGATGTGGCGTCCGTGCTGACCGTGGAGACGATCGCGCAGCCTCCTCCCCATCTGCGGGTCTGCGATCTGGGCGAACCGCTCCCTGACCATGGAGACGGCACGCTGTACGTGACGAATCGTCTGCAGCAATTGCGCGGTGTTGTTCGAGCAGGTCTCGGCTGGGTTGATGTGGCTTCCATCAGTTCGTTGTCAGCCGGTACGTCTGTGAAAGAAGCCATTGATGTGGTGGCGACCAGTGTTGAGCCGGTGCCAGTGCTCGATGACGAGCAGCGGTTGCTTGGCGTGATCAGTCCGCGTCAGTTGCTGCTTGCGATGGAGGCGGGCGCTTGATGTTGATCCTTGCTGCAGCACATCAAGCCGGTTGGCTTGGTCAGGCGATCGATCTCTGTGTTGAGTGGCTGTTGGCCAATGCCCAGGGATTGTTTGATGTGATCAAGGCGTCGGTCCTGGCTCTGGTCTCCGTGACTGAGTGGCTGCTGGAGTGGCCGCCGGCCTGGCTTTTTGCCCTGATCACTGCGGCACTGGGCTTGTGGCGAGTCAACGGCGGCTTTGCTCTGTTTGTGCTGCTTGGCTTCAATCTCGTGCTCTCCATGGAGCTGTGGGGCGAGATGATCGCCACTCTTTCCCTGGTGCTCACAGCTTCGGGACTGGCCCTGTTGATCGGCCTGCCACTGGGCATTCTTTCGGCACGTTCACGACTGGTCTGGAGGTTGGTGCGTCCCTGCCTTGATCTGATGCAGACCATGCCCGCTTTTGTTTATCTGATTCCAGCCGTGATGTTGTTCAGTACGGGGGCGGTTCCTTCCATTTTGGCCACCCTGATTTTCGCCATGCCGCCGGTTGTGCGTCTGACCCATCTGGGAATTGTTCAGGTTCCGGCAGATCTCATCGAAGCCGGCCGCTCCTTTGGTTGTAGTGATCGGCAGCTGCTCTGGAAGGTTCAGATGCCCAATGCCGTTCCCACCGTGATGACCGGGGTCAATCAGACCATAATGCTGTCTCTTTCCATGGTCGTGATCGCCTCGATGATTGGCGGCGGCGGTCTTGGTGATGTCGTCTTGCGTGGAATTCAGCAGCTTGATGTGGGGATGGGGTTTGAAGGAGGGATTGCCGTGGTGATTCTGGCGGTCATCCTTGACCGTCTCAGTCAGAGCTTTGCGGGGCGTCGCGGATTATCTCTTCAAGAGCGTCTACGCGGATGGATGGCTTTGTGGAGGTCGTCATGAGCGGCCGACAGATTCGACGGCGGGCTTTTTTGCTGGGAGGTCTGGGGGTTGCAGGGGTCTCCGCTGCAAGCCTGGTCAAGCTCAGTGCGCCGTCCTCTTCGGTGAGCTCTGCGCTCTCTGCCGACAAGGGGGCTCTGCAGTCTTCACGCAGTTCGCTCCCTGGCTCTGCCTCAGCCCGCCCCACACTGCGTCTCGGTTGGTCACCGTGGGCCGACGCTGAAGTGGTGAGCCTTATTGCTCAGTCGGTGATTCAGCAGGCCTTCGACGTGAAGGTTGAGCGTGTTCTGGCCGATATCGGCATTCAATACGCCTCACTGGCCCGCGGCGATCTTGATTTGATGCTGATGGCATGGTTGCCACTCACGCATCGCGACTATTACCGGCGGGTGCGCGATCGGGTGGTCGATTTCGGTTCGATGTACTCCGGTCGGCTGGGGTGGGTGGTTCCGGATTATGTACCTGTTTCGGATCTCTCCGCCATTCCTGATCTCCGTGATCCTTCCTTGGCTGCTCGGTTCGATAACCGTGTGCAGGGTATTGACCCTGGTTCCGGTCTGAATCAGGCCTCGGCTGAAGCACTCAAGAGTTATCAACTCAAGGATCTGGAGCTGGTGGCATCCAGCAGTGCCGCGATGACGGCGGTGCTGGATCAGGCGATTCGTCAGCAACGCTGGGTGGTGGTCACCAGCTGGACTCCGCATTGGATGTTTGCGCGTTACCGGTTGCGCTTCCTGGATGATCCTCAACGGGTGTTTGGTGGCATTGAATGGATTCATGCGCTCGGTCGCCCTCAACTCGACCTGGAGATGCAGAACGTGGCGGGGTTTCTCACCCGTTTTCACCTGCCCGATCAGGAGATGTCGGATCTGCTGTTGCAGGCCAGCGATCGGACGGCTGAAGCTGCTGTGGACGATTACATCGCATCGCATCAGGCCCGTGTTCGCTACTGGATCACCGGTGAGATCCCAGCAATCTGATCGGTTGGATCGATTCGAATGAACGCCAGCAAAAAGCCCCCGCCGTGAGGCGAGGGCTTTCCGATTCAGCTAAAGCTGAATCTCTTGGAGACTTCAGCCTCAGCCGATGGCGGGAGCTTGCAGAGCCACAGGAGTGGACTCAGCAGCAGCCAGGTCGAGGGGGAAGTTGTGAGCGTTGCGCTCGTGCATGACTTCCATGCCGAGGTTGGCGCGGTTCAGCACATCAGCCCAGGTGTTCAGGACGCGGCCCTGACCATCAAGGATGGACTGGTTGAAGTTGAAACCGTTCAGGTTGAAGGCCATGGTTGACACGCCCAGGGCGGTGAACCAGATGCCGACAACGGGCCAGGCAGCCAGGAAGAAGTGCAGGCTACGGCTGTTGTTGAACGAGGCGTATTTGAAGATCAGGCGACCGAAGTAACCGTGGGCAGCCACGATGTTGTAGGTCTCTTCCTCTTGGCCGAACTTGTAGCCGTAGTTCTGGGACTCACTCTCAGTGGTTTCGCGAACCAGGGAGGAGGTCACCAGGGAGCCGTGCATGGCGGAGAACAGTGAACCACCGAAGACGCCAGCCACACCAAGCATGTGGAAGGGGTGCATCAGGATGTTGTGCTCGGCCTGGAACACCAACATGAAGTTGAAGGTGCCGGAGATGCCCAGGGGCATGCCGTCAGAGAAGGAACCCTGACCGAAGGGGTACACCAGGAACACAGCGGAGGCAGCAGCCACAGGTGCGCTGTAAGCAACGCAGATCCAGGGGCGCATGCCGAGGCGGTAGGAGAGTTCCCACTCGCGACCCATGTAGCAGAAGATGCCGATCAGGAAGTGGAAGACAACCAGCTGGTAAGGACCGCCGTTGTACAGCCACTCGTCGAGAGAAGCCGCTTCCCAGATGGGATAGAAGTGAAGGCCGATGGCGTTCGAGGAGGGCACAACAGCACCGGAGATGATGTTGTTGCCGTAGATCAGGGAGCCGGCGACGGGCTCACGGATGCCGTCGATGTCGACGGGGGGTGCTGCGATGAACGCAACGATGAAGCAGGTGGTGGCAGCCAGCAGGGTGGGGATCATCAGCACACCGAACCAGCCCACATAGAGGCGGTTGTTGGTGGAGGTGACCCACTCGCAGAACTGCTGCCAGCCATTAGCGCCGGAGCGCTGCTGAATGGTGGTGGTCATGAGAACGGGAAAGAAGGTCTCCGAGGAGACGGTTACGGAAGGGCAGGAAGCCCTGCCAAGTGTGATTGTAAAGCAACATTGCGCAAGATGTCGGCAGCTTTATGAAGCCGACGTAAAGAACCATTGAGACCTGGCGCAGGCGTTCTCAGGGAAGCGGTTGTTAGCGTCCAGGCCATGCAAGGCCTTCTGCAAAAGCCAGAACTTCTGTCTCAGCCCAAGCTGTCCGGCGAAAGGGTGCTGCTGGTTCGTCTGCCCTGCAACCCCATTTTCCCGATCGGCCCGATTTATCTCGCCGATCACCTCCATAAGTGCTTTCCAGGAATTCCGCAGCGAATTCTTGATCTGGCTGCATTGCCGGTGCTGGATGTGCACCGGGTGCTGCGCATCACCATCGACCAGTTCCGCCCCACCTTGTTGGTGTTTTCTTGGCGGGACATTCAGATCTATGCCCCTGTTGACGGTCGGGGCGGCAATCCACTTCAGAACTCTTTTGAAGTGTTTTATGCCCGTAATCCACTGAAGCGTCTGCACGGAGCCCTGGGCGGACTTCGGTTGATGACCAGTCACTACGGAGAACTCTCCCGTAACCAGGCTCTGGTGCGCAGGGGGCTGCGCCGCGCAAGGCGGCATCGTCCCGAAGCTCGGGCTGTGCTGGGTGGAGGAGCTGTCAGCGTTTTCTACGAGCAACTCGGACGCTCACTCCCCAAGGGCACCATTGTTTCCGTCGGCGAGGGAGAACCTCTCCTCGAGAAACTTCTGCTTGGTCAGCCATTGGATGCTGAGCGTTGTTTCGTGGTCGGCGAGGCGCCCCGGCCTGGCTTGATCCACGAGCAACCGGAAAGTCGTCCGAAGACGGCATGCGATTACGACTACATCGCCTCGATCTGGCCGCAGCTCGACTGGTATCTCGAGGGTGGTGATTTCTACGTCGGCGTGCAGACCAAGCGCGGTTGTCCTCACAACTGCTGTTACTGCGTTTACACGGCTGTGGAGGGCAAGCAGGTGCGGCTGAATCCTGTGGAGGCTGTCGTCTCGGAGATGCGCCAGCTTTACGACAGAGGTGTTCGAGGCTTTTGGTTCACCGACGCTCAGTTCATTCCTGCTAAGCGCTACATCGAGGATGCCAAAGAGCTGTTACGAGCCATCAAGGCGGAGGGGCTCACTGGTATCCGCTGGGCTGCCTACATCAGGGCCGACAACCTGGACCCCGAACTGGCTCAGCTGATGGTCGAGACCGGGATGAGCTATTTCGAGATCGGCATTACCTCAGGGTCCCAGGAGCTCGTGCGCAAAATGCGCATGGGCTACAACCTGCGCACGGTGCTGGAAAGCTGCAGGATGCTTGCCGATGCAGGCTTCCGTGATCACGTCTCGGTCAACTACTCGTTCAACGTGATCGACGAGCGCCCAGAGACGATTCGTCAGACCGTGGCCTATCACCGTGAGCTTGAGCGCATCTTTGGTGCCGATCTGGTTGAGCCCGCGATTTTCTTCATCGGGCTCCAGCCCCACACGCACCTCGAGCAGTACGGCTTCGACCAGGGTCTGATCAAGCCCGGTTACAACCCGATGAGCATGATGCCTTGGACAGCCCGCAAGCTTCTCTGGAATCCGGAGCCCATGGGAAGCACCTTCGGCAGGATCTGCCTGGAAGCCTTCGATCTTGATCCTTCCGATTTCGGCAGAACTGTGATGTCACTGCTTGAGAGGGATTACGGGGTCGCGCCATTGCAGGAAGCCCTCAGGGCGCCTCTTCAGGGACGAGCGGCCCTGGCCAAGGCTGTCAGCTGACGCCAGAGCAGCAGGCTCAGAGCGACAATTCCGACCAGTCCACCCAGGGGGTTGGCATGGGCTCCTCCTGGGCCGATCAGCCACTCCGGAGCACTGGGAGACACCTGCAGCAATCCTGATCGCAGTGCAAACCAGCCGCCGACCAACCCACCATGCAGTCCGATGCAGCCCCATAGGGATCCGCCGTCCAGGCGTCTCTGCACGGCCAGGATCAGTCCAAGCAGCAACAGCCCGGTCAGCAAGCCCAGCATTGGCAGAAATCCCTGGTCAAATCGTGTGTGCGCAAGGCTGAAGATCACCGCCTGCCCGATGACCGCTTTGCGAGGGCCCGTGAGAGCGTTCAGCTCCCCCCACAGCCATCCGCGGAAGACCAGTTCCTCCGCAAAGCCCAGCCCGAAGCACAGCAACAGGGCGTTGACCGCATCAGCCGTGGTGAGCTCACCGAGCCAGCGTCCCCAGGACCCAAGCAGCAAGGGACAACAGATCAGAACCAGCAGGCCTGCGGAACGCAGCAGTCCCTGGAGTAGGCATGCACCAGTTGATGCCTCGCCGCGTCGGCTGCGGACACCCAGGCTCAGCCAGGGTTGACGGGTGTTCCAGCGTTGGCGCACCCAGCTGGGCAGCACCAGGATGAACAGCACGAAGGTGATGACGGTGCCGATCAGAGACAGGCGCGAGGTCGAGGCCAAAGGCATCGCGTAGCCGATCGGTTGTGCCGTCAACCAGCCAAGTCCGTACAAGGCGGGAATCAGGACGATCGCCATGATCCAGCGGGGCTGCAGACTCAGCAGCCCACCCCACCAGCCGGGAATGGGTTTAACGATTACTCCTCCGGCTCGATGGTGCTGGTAAGCCCCTTGCCCTTGAGCGTTTCGCAGTAGAACTCAGCGGGCTCCAAATCACAGACGATCACGAGGCCTACTCCTGTGTTGTGAGCTTCGAGCATCACGGCCATGCAGTCCTGCTCACTGAGCTGGGGAACCACCTGCCGCAGTGTGGTGACCACATACTCCATGGAGTTGACCGGGTCGTTGTGCAGCAGCACCTTGTACCGGGGAGATCGCTTGCGGACCTTCTCGGTCGCCTTGTCCAAGACGGCTGCTCCACCGGGGCTACGGCTGGGAGTGTCCACCGCCATGACCATGGTTCTCAGATACGTGCAATTTAAAGGGACTGGAAACACAGCGAGCGAGTCAGAGAGCCTTGATCCGCGCCATGGCGCTGTCGACATTCTCGCGGCTGTTAAATGCCGAGAGACGGAAGTATCCCTCGCCTGCAGCACCGAAGCCGCTTCCTGGGGTTCCCACCACATTCGCCTGATTGAGCAGATGGTCGAAAAAGCCCCAGGAGTCCATGCCGTCCGGTGTCTTGATCCACACGTAGGGGGCATGCTCTCCGCCATAGACGGTGAGGCCTGCTGAGCTGAGTTCACGACGGATGATCGCAGCGTTCTCCATGTAGAAGGCCACCAAGTCCTTCACCTCTTTCTGGCCGGCGGTGGAGTACACGGCCTCAGCGCCACGCTGGATGATGTAGCTCACGCCGTTGAATTTGGTGCTCTGACGCCGGTTCCACAGACCCCAGAGTTCAACCGTCTCACCACTGGAGGTTCGGCCTTTGAGCCCCTTGGGCACAACAGTGAGTGCGCAGCGGGTGCCGGTGAAGCCTGCGTTCTTGGAGAACGAACGGAATTCGATGGCGCAGTCGCGCGCTCCCTCAATTTCGAAGATCGAATGGGGCAGGCTTGGGTCCTGGATAAAGGCCTCGTAGGCCGCATCGAACAGGATCAGAGACCCATTGGCGCGGGCGTAGTCAACCCAGGCTTTCAGCTGATCCTTGGTTGCCACTGCCCCTGTGGGGTTGTTGGGGAAGCAGAGGTAGATGAGATCCACAGGTTCGCTGGGGATCTCAGCAGTGAAGCCATTGTCGGCGCTGATGGGCAGGTAGGTCAGGCCGGCATAGCGTCCTTCGTCACCAGCATCTCCGGTGCGACCGGCCATCACGTTGCTGTCCACATACACCGGGTAAACGGGGTCTGTCACAGCGACTCTGTTCCCCTCCCCGAGGATGTCCAGGATGTTGCTGCTGTCGCACTTGGAGCCATCGGAGACGAAGATCTCCTCCGCGCTGATGTCACAGCCGCGAGCCTGAAAGTCGTGTTTGGCGATGGCGTCCCGAAGCCAGCCGTAGCCCTGTTCGGGGCCGTATCCGTGAAATCCTTCGGCGGTTCCCATCTCATCGATGGCTGTCTTCATCGCTTCGCGACAGGCCAGGGGGAGTGGTTCCGTCACGTCGCCGATGCCCAGGCGAATCAGCGCTGCATCGGGGTTGGCGGCACTGAAGGCCTTCACTCGACGGCCGATTTCAGGGAATAAGTAGCCCGCCTTGAGTTTGAGGTAATTGCCGTTGACCTGAACCACAGAAAGACCGATTTCTGCGGGCATCCTGCTACATACGATGAAGAAAGTCGGGTCGGACGACTTTGACCGTCGCGCTGAACACATCCACCACTCCGGTGTCGTTCGACGAACTGGTGGATGCGGGCATCAATCGCCCCGCCCGTTACATGGGCCACGAGCTGGGTGTTGAACCGAGGGACTGGCAGGGCGCCAGGGTTCGCTGGGCTCTGACCTATCCGGAGCTTTATGAGGTGGGCTCCAGCAATCTCGGCCACATCATTCTCTATTCGATTCTCAATGCCCTGCCCGGGCAGGTCTGTGATCGCTCCTACCTGCCTGCCGCCGATCTCGCCGAACGCCTCAAGCAGCGTGAGCAGGCACTGTTCGGTGTGGAGAGTCGCTGGCCCCTCAACGCGTTCGACATCCTTGGCTTCAGTCTGAGTTATGAGCTGGGCGCCACCAACATCCTGGAGATGTTGGATCTCTGCCGGGTTCCGATTCGCGCAGTGGATCGAGGCGATCTGCCGCTCGGTGATCCTGAGGCGCCGCCACTGATCTTTGCTGGAGGGCCCACAGCCACCAGTAATCCCGAGCCCTATGCCGCTTTCTTCGATTTCATTGCACTGGGTGATGGTGAGGAGCTGTTGCCGGAGATCGGTCTGGTGTTGGCCGAAGGCAAGCAGGCAGGTCTGACCCGCTCGGCTCTGTTGCTTGATCTGGCTGCAGTGCCAGGGGTTTATGTGCCGTCTCTTTATGCCCAGGGCCCGGATGGAGTGAGCCTTGAACCGATCAAGCCAGGCCTGCCAAAACGGGTGCTGAGGCGGGTCGCCACACCGATGCCCCATTACGCGATGGGTCTGGTGCCCCATGTGGAAACGGTCCATGACCGGCTGACAGTTGAAATCAGACGGGGCTGCACGCGGGGTTGTCGTTTCTGCCAGCCAGGGATGCTCACACGTCCGGCAAGGGATGTGGAGCCCGAAGCCGTGATCGAGGCCGTTGAGACGGGCATGCGTCAGACGGGCTACAGCGATTTCTCACTGCTGTCGCTCAGCTGCAGTGATTACCTTGCGCTCCCGGCTGTGGGAGTGGAGCTTCGCAACCGGCTGGCTGATCGCAACGTCACGCTTCAGCTTCCCAGCCAACGGGTGGATCGTTTCGACCAGAACATCGCTCACATTCTTGGAGGGGCACGCCAGGCCGGCCTCACCTTTGCTCCGGAAGCGGGCACTCAGCGTCTGCGGGACATCGTCAACAAGGGGCTGACCGACGACGACCTGCTGCAGGGCATCCGCACAGCCATGCAGAACGGCTATCGCAAGGTCAAGCTCTATTTCATGATCGGCCTGCCGGGAGAGACCGATGCCGATGTGCTCGGGATTGCCGAAACCTGCAGGATGCTTCAGGAGTGTTGCCGCGATCTGGGCCGCCTCAGCCTCAACACCACCATCAGCAACTTCACGCCGAAGCCGCACACGCCTTTTCAGTGGCACAGCGTGTCCACCTCCGAATTTCTCCGCCGTCAGCAGCTCCTCCGTGACGCCGGTCGACGCCTTCGGGGCGTGCGCTTCAACTTCACGGATGTGCGCCTTTCAGCGATGGAGGATTTCGTGGGCCGGGGAGATCGGCGGCTGGCGCCTGTGATTGAAGCGGCCTGGCGTGCCGGTGCGGGGATGGATGCCTGGTTCGAGGCTCTCGACCGCACCTACAACGCCTGGACCACGGCTATTGCCCAGGCCGGACTGGAGGGGCGTTATCGGCAGATGGAGCTCGGTGGCTGGACTGCCGTGTCGGCTCTGGATCGTGATGATCTCGAGGCGTTCTGCCGCCAACCCCTGCCCTGGGATCACATCGACAGTGGCATCGACAAGGACTGGTTGGCGAAGGATCTGCAGCACGCACTGGCTTCGAGCGTCGTGCCTGACTGCTCTTTCGCTGCGTGCAGCAGCTGCGGTGTCTGCGGCCCCGATCTCGGCCACAACGTTGTGGTGACTCCACCTGAAGTTCCTGTGGCCAAACCTCAGCAGGCGCCACCGAGTGAGCGTGCCTGTCGTCTTCGCTTTCGTTTCAGCAAAACCGGAGCGATGGCGCTGCTCAGTCATCTGGATCTGGTGCGCCTGCTGGAACGGGCCTTGCGCAGGACCGGCCTGCCCGTGAGTTACACAGGTGGTTTTCATCCCTTGCCTCGGCTGCAGCTGGCGCTGGCACTTCCCCTTGGTGTTGAAGGAGAAGGCGAATGGATGGACCTGGAATTTGTGGAGCCGGTGAATGCGGTGATGGTGATGGAGCGTTGGCAGCAGGCTTTGCCTCCGGGATTGCGTCTGATCACTGCAGAGGAGGTGGCTGTGTCATCCCCCAGCCTTGCTCAGCAGTTGCTGTCCAGTCGCTGGCGTTTTGTTCTCAGCGGCTCTCAACGATCGTCGCGGAGCGACTCCGCCGACTGGTCCCAGGCCGTTCTGGACCTGCTCGCCCAGAATGAGCTGATCTGGGAGGACACCGACAAAAAGGGTCGTCCCCGCCGTCGGGATGTGCGCGACCTGTTGCAGGGACTGCGCGTGCTCGAGCTGGTCGAGACCTCATCCGGTCTGAGCGGCTGTAGTGCTGAGCTGGAGTTGCTCGCTGCGGTGGATTCCCAGGGACGCAGCCTGAAGCCAGCCCAGGTGCAGCTGTGGCTCTCACAGCAACTGGGTTTGGAGTTGTCACTGTCCCGTGTCCGGCGGATGGAACTCGCTCTGCTGCAGTGCTAAGTTCAATACAGGACTTCAATCCAGAGGCTTGAGCCACGGATTCGTCCCGGTCTTCTTGTCCCATTCATTGTTTGGAACGAGAGGCCTAGGCCTCCGCTCCTGCCAGCGCCCTTGCGCTGATGTGGATCGGCCATAGGAGTGATGCACTCCGTGCCATTTCGACCTCAGGGTCTTTCCAAAGCAATTTCAATTCACCCCCGTGCAATGGGCCCGACGGTCCATTGATCGGCATCTGTCCTGACGGGCGTCGTCAGTTCCTGTTTATGCCCCAGCAAATCGTCATCGCCGAACAGCTGCGCATTGCGGCCGTTCTGTCCGATGACCGTGTTGATGAGCTGATCGTGGCGCAAGGCCGCTATCAGATCGGTGACGTCTACCTCGGCACGGTGGAGAACGTGCTTCCCGGAATCGACGCCGCCTTCGTGAATATTGGAGAGAGCGAGAAAAACGGTTTCATCCATGTCACCGATCTTGGGCCGTTGCGCCTGAAGAAGGGAGCTGCAGGGATTACAGAACTGCTTGAACCGCGCCAGAAAGTGCTGGTTCAGGTGATGAAAGAGCCCACCGGCACCAAAGGGCCGCGTCTCACCGGCAATCTCGCGCTTCCCGGCCGCTATCTGGTGTTGCAGCCCAGCGGCCAGGGAGTGAATATCTCGCGTCGCATCAGCGCTGAAGGGGAGCGAAATCGTCTGAGAGCTCTTGGCGTTCTCGTCAAACCGCCGGGAGCTGGTCTGCTCGTGCGTACTGAAGCTGAAGGCATCAGTGAAGACTTGCTCATTGATGACCTCGAGTCCCTTCTTCGTCAGTGGGAAGCCATCCAGAAAGCCGCTGAAACTGCCTCCCCGCCTGTTCTGCTCAACCGGGATGAAGATTTCATCCATCGCATCCTGCGCGATCACACCGGACCTGAACTGGTGCGCGTCGTGGTGGATGACGCCTCTGCAGTGGATCGTGTGAGCAACTTCCTGGGACAGGAAGGGGCCAACGTGTTGGTGGAGGCGCACAACGAATCCAATGAGCTTCTCGAGCACTTCAAGGTCAACGCCGCCATCCGTGATGCGTTGAAGCCGAGGGTGGATCTTCCCTCCGGTGGCTACGTGATCATTGAGCCAACCGAGGCTCTCACCGTCATCGATGTGAACTCGGGATCCTTCACCCGATCCGCCAATGCCAGGGAAACGGTGTTGTGGACGAACTGTGAGGCCGCCGCTGAGATCGGGCGGCAACTGAAGCTGCGCAACATCGGTGGCGTGATCATTGTCGACTTCATCGACATGGATTCCCGCCGTGATCAGTTACAGCTGCTCGAACATTTCACCACCGCCATCCGGGATGATTCAGCCCGCCCCCAGATCGCGCAGCTCACCGAGCTGGGTCTGGTGGAGCTGACCCGCAAGCGCCAGGGTCAGAACCTCTATGAGCTGTTTGGTCGTGCCTGCCCCAGTTGTGGTGGCCTGGGTCATGTGGCTGTTCTGCCCGGCAAGGATCTGCTGCAACCTCTGGCCTCCGCCACCGGTCTGGTGAGATCGGCGGCTTCGGCGCGTGCCGAAGTCGCTGCCCCAGCTGACGCCGGAGGCGGACGTCGTCGGCGTGGTGGTCGCGGTCGCGTCAATGCCACCAGCGAGAGTCCTCCGGTTGAGTCCGGTCTGGAGTCAGCTGTCGCGGCTGAATCCACAACGGAGGCCACTGAACCGGCGGGCGCCAATCGGCGCCAGGACCCCGAACTGGTCGCTGTTCCGATGGACGATGACCAGGAGAGGGTCTACGGATGGTTGGGTCTGAATCCAGTACTGCTGCTGGATCCAGCTCCGGAAACCGACAATCTGCTGGTCCGTGTGGTCCGTCCTGGCGAAGATGCCGAGACGGTCCTTGAGGAGGCACGCCAGCAGTTGGCGGCCAGTTCAGGTCGCCGCCGCCGCCGCGGCTCACGGGGTGGTCGAGGTGGAGGCCGGCATGCACCCGCAGCAGCGGCTCCCGCCCCCGTCGCCTCCGAAACCGCCCCAGAGGCCCCGCTGCTTGTTGAGATCACACCGCTGGAGGTGTCTGGTGCTGAAGAGGCTCCGTCATCGTCGGCAGCGGTTGCTGATCCGCAGTCGCAGACGCCTGAACCCGTTGGCGCCGCAGTCAGCGAACCTGAACAGCCGGTTGAGGAGGCCCGCCCGGGGCGTCGTCGCCGTCGGTCTTCCGCTGCTGCCGAGTGATTGTCGGTGTCGATGAGGTTGGCCGTGGATGTTGGTTCGGTCCCGTGTTTGCCGCGGCGGTCTGCCTCAGCGAATCTGCGGCACAGGACCTTTCCGATCTCGGTCTGACCGACAGCAAAGCGCTTTCGCCCAGAAGTCGGGCAGCGCTGGTTCCCGAGATTGAAGCCCGTGCCACCTGCTGGGCACTCGGGCAGGGGGCTGCGCGTGATGTGGATGCCATGGGCATCAGGGTGGCAACGGAGCTCGCCATGCTCCGTGCCCTTCAGAGGCTTCCCCGTACCCCTGAACTTGTGCTGGTGGACGGCGTTCTGCCGCTACGACCCTGGAAAGGGCTTCAGCGCACCATTGTTCGCGGCGACAGCAAAGAGGCGTCGATCGCTGCCGCCAGTGTCCTGGCCAAGGAGGCTAGAGATGCATTGATCCGCCGCCTTGCCAACCGCTTTCCTGGCTATGCACTGGAACGGCATGCGGGATACGGCACAGCCCAACACCGAGCGGCCTTGCTGGCGTCAGGACCCACGCCGATGCACCGTCACACCTTCCTCACCAAGGTGTTCGCTGCTTCCTGAGCTCAGCTCTGTGCTTGCTTGCTGTTGTGCCGTGGACTGTAGGCACCAGTCCTGAAAATCCCTGACCAGCTGGCGTCCGACGCGGCCTTTGATCGTCATCAGGATGCCGTTGAGGATTGACTCGCCGGTGCTTTCCAGCACCCGCTTGGGAATCAGCTTGAGCAGAGGCGGCTGACTGACATTCACTCCCAACATGGCCTCACCCTGCAAGCCTTGATCAGCAACTTCCAGCACTGCCTCCAGGCTCAGCTGAAAGTCATCCACAAGACCAAGTCCCTCGAGCGTTGCATCGGTCGCCTGCATCGAGATTCTTCCATCACCCTTCTCGATCTTCAGCAAGACGACGGGGCAGACCTGCAGCTGAAACACCTGCAGTGTGGTGACGGTGTACCGGTAGCGACCGGGTCCGATTCTCTCGAGCTGACGCTCATCCAGAAGTGCTTTGATCACCCGGTCTTCCTGTCGCAGGTAACTGCGCAGGTGCTTGCTCTGGCTGGCGACCGGCAGATCAAGATGCTGACTGGCGCGGAAGGCAAGGGTCATGCCCCTTGTGCTGACGCGGCATGATCCTATCGATGCAAGTGCTTCGATCCATGCCGATGCGGATGGCGTTTCTCGGGCCGGAAGGCACCTATGGCGAGCGTGCCGCACGGGAGATGCTCCGCCTGGAGCAGATCGGTGATGCGGAATTGGTGGCCTGCACAGGGTTGCGTTCAGTGGTTGATCACGTGGCGGATGGCCGTTGCGATGCTGCTGTGGTGCCTGTTGAGAATTCCGTCGAGGGTGGCGTCACGGCCAGTCTTGATGCGCTCTGGTCCCACCCTGATCTGTGCATCCGCCGCGCATTGGTTCTCCCGATCCGGCACGCTCTGCTCAGTAGTGGTTCGATCGAGGGCGTGACAGAGGTGCTGTCACACCCCCAGGCGTTGGCGCAATGCAGCGGTTGGCTGGCGACCCATCTGCCACAGGCGCTCCAGCTGCCGACCACATCCACAGCGGAAGCGGCTCGGATGGTGAAAGGCAGCCGCTTCAGAGCAGCGATTGCGGATCGATCTGTTGGAGAACTGCAGGGTCTCTGGGAACTGGCGTTTCCGGTGAATGATGTGGCCGGGAACAGAACGCGCTTCCTGTTGCTTCATCGCGGAGAGCGTCGGCGTGATGGACAGGTCGCAAGCCTGGCATTCTCATTGCACCGCAATGCCCCTGGGGCCCTGATCGAAGCTTTGCAGGCCATTGCAGGCCTCGGTCTGAACATGAGCAGGATCGAGTCGAGACCTTCGAAACGGGAGCTCGGTGAATATGTCTTCTTTGTGGATGTGGAGCTGCCCAGTTCCGGAGCGCATGACATGTTGATGGAACTCGAAGCACTGCTCAGGCCGCTCTGTGAACATCTGGCTGACTTTGGTGCCTATCCCAGCTCGGAGCTCACCTGATCGCTGGCGAGGCGGAAGACACCGAACTGCATCATCCCTCGCGCGAAAGCCCAGCGCATCAGCATCAACGTGGGGGTTTCGCGCAGGCCCTGAAGCAGGGCGGAAGGACCAAGTCTGAGCACCGCAGCTGGCCTGCGGAATCCCTCCAGGATCGAATCATTCCATGACGGCAGGGTGGCTCTGCTCCAGTCCCCCGTGTCAATCAGTCCCCGGCGCTGATTGCTGGATTCCAGGTTGTGCTGGAAACCTGGAATGCTGGCGAATTCGGGATGAGCCCACTGAGTCAGAAGCTGATGCATGACCCAGCGCTCACGAGCATCCAGTGCACCATCACGAGGATCACGACGGTTCCAATCGGCGACAGCCAAAGCGCCGCCGGGTTTCAGCACTCGGAGCAGCTCGTCGGCGAAACGCTGCTTATCGGGCATGTGCGGACCCGCTTCAACGCTCCAGACGCCATCAAATGCAGCATTCCCAAGCGTCAGGTTCAGTGCGTCCATCACTTCAAAACGGCAGGACAGATCTGCAGGCGTGAGATCCGTGGCACGTTTGATCTGTGCGGGACTGATGCTGATACCCAGCACATCAAAGCCGTAGTCCTTGGCCAGAATTCTTGCGCTGCCGCCGATCCCGCAGCCCACGTCGAGAACCTTTGAGCCCGGGGGCAGGCGATCCAGGCCGCTCCAGTGAACCAGTTCGTGCACGAAATCGGTTTTGGCACGCCGGAAATCGCGTCGAACCGGTGGGTCTCCGTAATGCCCGAGATGCACATGTTCACCCCAGAGGGTTTCGAGCAGACGGTCTTCGGTCCAGGCGTCATACGCAGAAGCGACGCTCTCGCTGGACTGGTAGGCCCTGCTGCGTCGGCTCCAGAGTGTGTAGGCGCCAACAGCGGCGGCGAGTCCGAGCACGGCCGGACCTAGAAACATGGAGAGAGACATCAACCGTTGCCGGAATCGGCGGAGGACAGGGTGTCGCGCAGCACGGTGCGAGCTGCCAGCTGGCGGCGGGTTTCATCGAGCATCTCGAATTCCTGTTCGAGTCGTGTCCGGGTGCTCGTGAGCTCCAGCAGTTCCTGTTGCTGATCCGCAACCGGGCCACCAAGGTGAGCGCCGATCCAGAACGACAGTTCCCTGGGAAGGTCAGGAAGATCCTCCGGCAGTGCGGTCGGGGAATCCGTGAGTTTGCCCGTAAGTTCCACCACGTCTCTCAGTGCCTTGGTGACCGATTCACTGAGCGTGTGAAGCTGATCAATATCGTCTTCGGGGTCATCCTCAATCCAGCTCACCATGGCGCTACGGAATGGGGTCTCACGGGTCACATTCAGCACTCTGAAGCGCTGTTGCCCGAGCGTGACGATGTTGCTGCGGCCATCGTCACCGGTCTGATGCTGGATCACCTCAGCACAGCAGCCGATGGTCGCCATGCTTTGACTGCGTGGATCCCAGCGAACGACACCGAAGCGGCGATCGCTTTCCAAAACGCTCTGCAGCATCATTCGATAGCGAGACTCGAAAATGTGCAGCGGCAGTACGTCGCTGGGGAACAGAACGACATCCGGCAGAGGAAATAGTGGAAGCTCTCTGACGGACAGGTCAGCCACGCAGGAATTCGTCGAGGGCTCGAATCCTAGGCAGCTGACCGGTTGAACGGGCTCTACTCAGAGCTTGACCTCAATATCCACTCCGCTGGGAAGATCGAGCTTCATCAGAGCATCGATGGTCTTGGCTGAAGGGCTGTAGATATCGATGATCCGGCGGTGGGTGCGAGTCTCGAAATGTTCTCTCGAATCCTTATCCACGTGGGGTGAGCGGAGAACGCAGTAAATCTTGCGCTTGGTGGGAAGGGGGATTGGGCCGATCGCCGTTGCTGCAGTGTTATCGGCGGTTTCAATGATTTTGTCGCAAGACAGATCCAGCATGCGGCGGTCAAACGCCTTCAGGCGGATGCGGATCTTCTGCTGGGCAATTGCAGTGGACATGAAGCGCGAAGAAATCTCCTGCGGAGATCACGAGAGGTGGATTGTCGAGGTGCAGATCGAACGTGACTCGGCAACGTTCGTGTCGTTTTGGAATGTTAAAGGATGGTCTGACTGCTATCAGACCATCCCGATCTAGATCACTCGATGATCTTGGAGACGACGCCAGCACCGATGGTGCGGCCACCTTCACGGATGGCGAAGCGCATGCCCTGCTCAATGGCCACAGGACAGATCAGCTCGCCGGTCATCTTGATGCGGTCGCCGGGCATCACCATTTCGACATCGCTGCCATCGTCAGCGGTGAAAGCGGTGATCTGGCCGGTCACATCGGTGGTCCGGATGTAGAACTGCGGACGATATCCAGCGAAGAAGGGGGTGTGACGGCCGCCCTCTTCCTTCTTGAGCACATACACCTCACCCTCAAACTTGGTGTGAGGGGTAATGGAGCCGGGCTTCACCAGCACCATGCCGCGCTCAATCTCTTCCTTCTGGATGCCGCGGAGCAGCAGACCGACGTTGTCGCCAGCCATGCCCTCATCCAGCAGCTTGCGGAACATTTCCACGCCGGTGACGGTGGTCTTGCGGGTGTCCTTGATGCCGACGATTTCAATCTCTTCGCCGACTTTGACCATGCCGCGCTCGATACGACCGGTCGCCACGGTGCCACGGCCGGTGATGGAGAACACGTCTTCGATCGCCATCAGGAAAGGCTTGTCAACCTCACGCTCAGGCTCGGGGATGTTGGCGTCCACAGCCGCCATCAGCTCCTCGATCTTGGCTTCCCATTCAGCCTCTCCCTCGATGGCCTTCAGTCCGGAGACCTGGACCACGGGAATGTCGTCGCCGGGGAAGTCGTAGCTGGAGAGCAGTTCGCGGATCTCCATTTCCACCAGTTCGATGATTTCCTCGTCATCGACCATGTCGCACTTGTTCAGCGCAACAACCAGTGCAGGCACGCCCACCTGCTTGGCCAGAAGGATATGCTCCTTGGTCTGGGCCATGGGGCCGTCGGTGGCTGCACAGACGAGAATCGCGCCGTCCATCTGAGCGGCACCGGTGATCATGTTCTTCACATAGTCCGCGTGACCAGGGCAGTCCACGTGGGCGTAGTGACGGGAATCAGTCTCGTATTCGACGTGCGCGGTGTTGATGGTGATACCGCGCTCACGCTCTTCGGGTGCACCGTCGATGTCGGCGTAATCCTGAACCTGTGCCTGTCCTTTTTTCGCGAGCACATTGGTGATCGCGGCGGTCAGGGTGGTCTTGCCGTGGTCAACGTGGCCAATGGTGCCGATGTTGACGTGGGGCTTGTTCCTTTCGAACTTCTCGCGTGCCATTTTGGTTAAAGAATCGGGGGTGGAATTAAGTGGAAATAGAGATCAGGAATTGCCCTGATTCTTGGAGATGATGGCCTCGGCCACGTTGCGAGGAACATCCTCATAGTGGCTGAATTCCATCGAGAAAATACCCCGACCCTGGGTCATGGATCGGAGTTCGGTGGCGTAGCCGAACATCTCGGCCAAGGGCACCTTGGCCGAGACTTTTGACGTGCCATCGTCAATTGCCTGACCTTCGACCTGGCCCCGACGGGAGGACAGGTCGCCGATGATCGAGCCAAGGAAATCCTCGGGGACCTCGACCTCGACCTTCATCATCGGCTCAAGAAGTACGGGATTGCACTTCTTGACCGCATCCTTGAAGGCCATCGAACCGGCAATCTTGAATGCCATTTCCGACGAGTCCACATCGTGATATGAACCGTCGACCATGGTGACTTTGACGTCGATCATCGGGAATCCAGCGATCACGCCGGATTCGCAGGTTTCCTTCATGCCCATCTCAGAGGGCTTGATGAATTCCTTGGGAACGACACCGCCAACAATCTTGTTGACGAATTCAAAACCGGATTCCGGTTCTCCCGGCTCCATTTCGATCACCACGTGGCCGTACTGACCCTTACCGCCGGTCTGACGAGAGAACTTGCCCTCGCCGCGTGATGAAGCGCGAATGGTTTCGCGGTAGGAAACCTGGGGAGCACCGATGTTGGCTTCCACCTTGAATTCACGCAGCATCCGGTCGACAAGGATCTCCAGGTGGAGCTCACCCATGCCGGCGATCACGGTCTGACCGGTTTCCGCATCCGTGTTGACACGGAAGGTGGGATCTTCTTCGGCCAGGGCCACCAGAGCTTTGGAGAGTTTCTCCATATCACCCTTGGTCTTGGGCTCAACGGCCACGGAGATCACCGGCTCTGGAACGAACAGGGTCTCCAGGACGATCGGATCGTCAACGGAGCAGAGGGTGTCGCCGGTGGTTGTGTTCTTCAGACCCAGAACAGCACCGAGATCACCGGCGCGCAGTGCGTCGACTTCCTCGCGGTCATCAGCCTTGAGGACCACCAGGCGAGAGATGCGCTCTTTGCTGTCTTTGGTTGAGTTGAGCACGTAGCTGCCCTTCTCAAGAACGCCGGAGTACATCCGAACAAAGGTGAGCTTGCCGTAGGGATCGGCCATCACCTTGAAGGCCAGAGCGCTGAAGGGAGCTTTGTCGTCGGAGGGACGAACGGCTTCCTTGCCGTTGGGCAACACGCCCTGAATCGGGGGGACATCCACGGGGGCCGGGAGGTAGTCGACGACTGCATCGAGCACCAACTGCACACCTTTGTTCTTGAAGGCTGAACCGCAGAGCACCGGCACCAGGCCGTGCTTCAGAACACCTTCGCGGATGCCGTTCTTGAGTTCATCGACAGACAGCTCACCTGTCTCCAGGAATTTCTCGATCAGGTTTTCATCGTTTTCGGCAACGGTTTCCATCAGCACGTTGCGCCATTCATCGACCTGATCCTTCATGTCAGCGGGAACATCGGTGACTTCGATGTTCTGGCCGAGATCGTCCTTGTAGATGTGAGCCTGATTGGCCACAAGGTCGATGATTCCGCTCAACTCTCCTTCAGCACCGATGGGCAGCTGAATCGGGACGGCATTGGCCTTGAGGCGATCCTTGATTTGTCCGTGAACCTTCAGGAAGTCGGCGCCGGTGCGGTCCATCTTGTTGACGAACACCATGCGGGGCACCGAATAGCGGTCAGCCTGTCTCCAGACGGTTTCCGACTGGGGCTGGACGCCACCGACTGCGCAGAACACAGCGATCACACCATCGAGAACACGCATGGAGCGCTCCACCTCAATGGTGAAGTCCACGTGCCCGGGAGTGTCAATGATGTTGATGCGGTGATCCTTCCAGCTGGTGGAAATGGCCGCGGCAGTAATGGTGATGCCTCGCTCGCGCTCCTGGGCCATCCAGTCGGTCACCGCTGCACCGTCGTGCACTTCACCGATCTTGTGAACCACGCCCGAATAGAACAGAATTCGTTCTGTCGTGGTGGTTTTGCCCGCATCGATGTGGGCAGCGATACCAATATTTCTGACGCGTTCCAGGGGAAAGGCGCGAGCCACAGGAAACTCCGGGGTGGGGCGTAAAAAGGCGGGTGAGATCCTACAGGTCCGCCCTGAGCAAGCGAGGCTTCAGGGCGGGGTTGGATCAGTAGCGATAGTGGGCGAAAGCCTTGTTGGCTTCTGCCATCTTGTGGGTTTCTTCGCGTTTGCGAACGGCGCTTCCGGCTTCGTTGGCGGCATCCATCAGTTCACCGGCAAGCTTCTGGGCCATGCTGCGACCATTGCGAGCCCGGGAAAAACTCACCAGCCAGCGCAGGGCCATGGCGGTACCGCGCTCCTGACGCACTTCCATGGGCACCTGGTAGGTGGCACCACCAACGCGGCGAGCGCGGACTTCCACCAGGGGAGTGGCGTTCTTCACGGCCGTCTCGAAGAGTTCGATGGGATCGCCACCGGTGCGGTCGCTGATCAGACTGAACGCGTCGGACAGGATCCGCTGTGCCGTGGACTTCTTGCCGTGCTTCATCAACCGTGCCACCAGCATGGTGGCAAGTCGGTTGTTGAACTGGGGATCAGGAAGAACCGGGCGCTTGACGGCGGCGTTACGGCGTGACATGGACTGTCAAATGACAAAGGAACGGGGAAAGGAGAAGGTGATGCACTGGACACGGTCCTGAAAAGGAGCGTTGCAGATCATTCCTTCGGTGACTTGGCGCCGTACTTGGAACGGGACTGTCGACGGTCCTTGACCCCTGCGGTGTCAAGAGTTCCGCGAATGATGTGGTAGCGAACCCCAGGCAGATCCTTGACACGACCGCCGCGGATCAGCACAACTGAGTGCTCCTGAAGATTGTGGCCGATACCACCGATGTAGGCGGTGACCTCGAATCCGGAGGTGAGGCGCACACGAGCCACTTTCCTCAGAGCCGAGTTGGGCTTCTTCGGAGTGGATGTGTACACACGGGTGCAAACACCACGGCGTTCGGGGCAGGCCTTCAGAGCAGGCGATTTGGTTTTCGCCTTAGAGCTCTGGCGCTCAGTGCGGATCAGTTGCTGAATGGTTGGCATCGACGGTCGCTTGGCGGCCGGAGATCCGACCTGGTTCGACAATCCATCACCATACCGGGTCGAGCATCCGGGTTTGATCAAAGGCGGCTGAAAGCACTGCCGCAGGCGCAGCAGCGCACCGCATCACTGCTGAGGATCAGAAAGCCACCACCACTGATATCGCTGCGGTAGTCGAGCGTCAGACCATCCACCAACTCTCGCTGAGCATCGGGGACATGCAGAGTGACTCCGTCAGCTCTTGCGACAGGCGTTCCGTTCAGGCGCCCTGGTTGAAGCCGGATGACGTTCTGCTCACAGTGCCCTGCTGTGAGGTCAAGGTGCATCACCCCGGGGGTGCCTGCAACAGCCGCCTGACGCCCCAGTTCGGCAGCTGCAGTTGCAGTGATTTGCAGCGAGGCACCCATGGTCCGAAGTTCGGGAGATGATTCAGTGTGCCAGCCGTTGATCAGCGGCGAACCAGGCCCAGGCCGTTCTGGACCCTCGGTGTCACGCCCCTTCCGGTCATCACGGTTCGATTGGCTGCCAGAAGTGTTGTGGAACTGCCGCCATCAAGATTGAGGGCATCGAGCATTCCCAGCTGGCGAAGGGCCAGCGTGGTCTCCAGCAGCGTGGGATCACTGCCCGAGCTGCCGTCGATTGTCATCAGCCAGACGCGACTGCGATCCTGCGCCACGACTGTTCTCGGTGCAGAGAGGGAGAGAAACCCTGCACTGAAGCCTTCTTGGCGTCCTTTCAGCACGGTCTGACCATTTTTCAGCAGAAGTGGGCCACCAGCCAGCACCTGTGGTTGCTCTCCCACCGGTGTGGAGGCTCTGAGGCGGATGTTGACCCGATCACCCGGTTGAGCCGGAAGCGGCGCTCCGGCACGCGAAACGATCAGGGAGCTACCTGGCGAGAGAGGAACGCCACGATTGAGCTCGGAGCGGTCGTGCTGGTCGGTGATGATTCCATCCCGCACCGTGATGGCCTTCTCCTCCCCGCTGAGGGCCTTGTAGAACGGTCCCCACGCTCGGGTGTATCGGCTCAGGCCGCGTTGGACATAGCCACTGTTGAGAAATCCCAGGCCCCAGCGTCGTCCTCCTTTGACTTCCATCACCTGATCGAGGCGCAGCCGATTGAACAGAAGGGGTTTGCCTGGCGTCCAGCCGATGGCGCCTCTGTTGAGAATCGGGCCCGACAGCCAGATTCCGTCAACTCGCAGTGCGCCAAGAGGCAGCTGACGAACCCGATTGAAGAATCCCCCGTTCACGGCCAGGAGAGCCTGCTCCGGCTGTGCCAGCTGGCGGAGGAAACGGATCCCTGTCTGTGCACCTCGAGCCGCGAGTGGTCGTAGTACGAGGGTCTTGCTGTTGAAGGGAGCACCGGCCCTGTAGATCCTCACCGGCTTGACTCCGACACGAATCGTGCGCATATCAAAAACAAGCCCTCTGCGACTTGCCGCCTGAATCTCAGGATTGAGCAGAGCCGTCTGAAAGGCATTGCCGCTGGAACGAGCTCTGGGCGTTGAGCGACTCAGCCCGTCGATCACGATCCGCCAAGGTGATGCGAGTGTGAGCGTCGGGCGTTCGGCGCTGTCCTTGAGTCGCACTCCCTGTCTTTCGCGTTTGACCTGCAGGCCGATCCTGCGTAACTGGACTTCCTGAGCGGCAGTGATTGAAACCCCCAGCAGCAAGTCATCGTTCTGACGTTGCATCAGCGCAGGACCGCTGAGGTCGAGTACCAGCCGCCCAGCTGTGCTGCCGCGCCCCTGGCGCAGTCCCTGAAGCCTGGACGCTTTCAGCGCAATCGACAGGACTCCATCTCGACGGCTGGTTGTGGCATTCACCCGCTTGAACCACGGTGCGGCGTCAATCGCCACCTCATCGTCGAGGGATCGCTTGGCAAGAGTTGCCAAAGCTGCGCGGTGGCCGAACCACTCCAGTGTTGCGTTGTCGCCGCCGCCAACCCGTTGGAAACCCAGGCGTCCGATCAGCAGATCCAGGGGGATCCATAGCTCCAGCGGGGAGGTTTGATCACGACCGATCCACTGCCAGGCGCCTTTGGATGTGATCCCTCCGACGTTCAATCCGCTGCCGGTGATCTGGTCAGCTCCGCGCACTTCAGTGACCGGAATCGGAGGGGGTGGGGGCGAAAACATGCGCAGACGCTAGCCGGGGTGGCCAATCCTTAGGATTCGAAATTGCCCCGTGTTGGATGTCGCATCCAGAGCGGGGTCAGCCCGACTCTTATCCAGGTCATGACTCACCTCACCGGCTCCTCCTGGCCATACAGCGACAGCGCTGCGCCCCAGGCTGTGGCTGGTGAAAAGGACGCCTGTGGTGTGGGCTTTCTTGCGCAGATGCAGGGGCATCCCAGCCATTGGGTTCTGCAACAGGCCCTGCGTGGCCTCGGTTGCATGGAACACCGCGGCGGGTGCGGAGGTGACTCCGACTCCGGAGACGGTGCGGGCATTTTGTGTGAAATTCCCTGGTCCTATCTCAGGGCGATCTGGCCGGAAGCAGCTGATGCCAAGGGCCTTGGGATGATGTTCCTGCCAGCGGATGCTGAACGGCGTCAGCAGGCTCGCCGATTCTTCGAGGAAGAGGCCATTGCACTCGGTCTGCAGTTCGCCGGTTGGCGCGAGGTGCCTGTCGACCCTGCGGTGCTCGGGCCAATGGCCCGTGAAACGGCTCCCGTGATTGAGCAGTGGCTGGTCAAAGGCGTTGCTGAAGGAGATGCCTTTGAAGCATTGCTGCTGCGTCTACGGCGCCGCGTGGGTGCGAGGGCCCGAGAGGCCTGGGGATTTGAGCAGTCACGGGATTTCTACGTCGCATCCCTCAGCAGCCGCACCGTTGTCTACAAGGGCATGGTGCGTTCGGAGGTTCTTGCCCGGTACTACGCCGATCTGCGTGACTCACGATTTGAGGTGAGCTTTGCCGTTTACCACCGTCGTTTCAGCACCAACACTCTTCCGCGCTGGCCTCTGGCGCAGCCGATGAGGTTGCTGGGTCATAACGGCGAGATCAATACTCTTCTCGGCAATCTCAACTGGGCCAAGGCTTCAGAAGCCAGCCTCTCTGGAGTTTGGGGTGAGGCAGCGGATGATCTCAACCCCGTGGTCAATCCCGCCTTCAGTGATTCAGCCAACCTTGATGCGACGCTCGAGCTGATGGTTCGCAGTGGGCGATCAGTCACTGACAGCCTAATCACTCTCGTTCCAGAGGCTTTCCGCAATCAGCCTGATCTCGACAGCCGTCCTGATGTCACGGCCATGTACGAATTCAATGCTGGAATCCAGGAACCATGGGATGGCCCGGCATTGCTGGTGTTCGCCGATGGCAAGCGTGTCGGTGCAACCCTTGACCGCAACGGTCTCCGACCGGCTCGCTGGTGCTCCACGGAGGACGGTTTCGTGATCATGGGATCCGAGACCGGTGTCGTGGACCTCAGCGGTAAGACCATTGTTCAGAAAGGCCGACTCGGCCCTGGGCAGATGCTGGCGGTGGATCTGCAGACCGGTCAGCTCCTTGACAACTGGTTGGTGAAGGAAGACGCCGCAAAACGCTTTCCCTATGGCGACTGGCTGAAGCAACACCGCCGCAATGTGCGTCCGCAACCGTGGACCCAGTCCCAGCAGGTTGGAGAACTCGACCTGTTGCGACTGCAGACCGCCATGGGTTTCACCGCAGAGGATTTCGATCTGATCATCGGAGACATGGCCGCACTCGGGAAGGAGCCCACCTTCTGCATGGGAGACGACATCCCACTGGCCGTGCTCTCCGACAAGCCTCATCTTCTCTACGACTACTTCAAGCAGCGTTTCGCGCAGGTCACCAACCCGCCGATTGATCCCCTGCGGGAACAGCTGGTGATGAGTCTGGAGATGCATCTGGGCGAACGCCGACCGGCATTGAAGCCTCAGGCGGAAGCCGCCTCGGTGATTCATCTGGATACCCCTGTGCTCAATGAGGCCGAGCTCGAGGGGATCAGCCAGCAGGGTCTGCCGGTGCAGTACCTCTCCACCCAGGTGGCAGTTGAATCCTGCACCGGAGGATTCAAATCGGTACTCGATGGCCTCTGCCAGGCAGCTGAGCGAGCTGTGAATGCCGGAGTCCAGGTTCTGGTGCTCTCCGACCGCGTGGATTCCTCGGGCCGGGCCACTCCACTAACGGCCACCACGGTGGCGATTCCGGCGCTTCTTGCGGTGGGCTCCGTCCACCACCATCTGTTGCGCCGCAAGCTGCGTCTGCGCTGCTCACTGGTGATTGACACCGCCCAGTGCTGGAGCACGCATCACATGGCCTGTCTGATCGGTTATGGGGCCAGCGCTGTCTGTCCGTGGTTGACCTGGGAGACCACACGCCACTGGCTCCAGCACCCCAAAACACAAAAACGAATCGAGCAGGGAAAACTTCCAGACCTCAGTGCTGATCAGGTTCAGGCCAATGTGCGCATCTCTCTTGAAAACGGCCTCAGAAAAATCCTCTCCAAGATCGGCATTTCGCTGCTGGCCAGCTACCACGGCGCACAGATCTTCGAGGCGATCGGCCTCGGTGCCGATGTGATCGACACCGCCTTCAGCGGCACGACCAGCCGTGTGGCTGGCATGACCCTTGCCGAACTGGCGAACGAAACCCTGTCGATGCATGCCAAGGCTTTCCCCGAGCTGAATCGCAGCAAGCTCGAGTTCATGGGTTTTGTTCAATACCGCAACGGAGCGGAGTACCACCGCAATAACCCTGAACTGTCCAAGGCGCTCCACAAGGCACTGGCCCAGGGCCCCGGTTACGACCATTTCTCCACCTACAAGTCATTGCTGGAGAACCGTCCGGTGATGGCACTTCGCGATCTGCTGGAGTTCAAGGTGGCGTCTGCTCCGTTGCCTTTGGATCAGGTGGAGAGCGTGGAAAGCATCTGCACCCGCTTCTGCACCGGTGGGATGAGCCTCGGTGCTCTCTCGCGAGAGGCCCATGAGGTGCTTGCCGTGGCAATGAACCGCATCGGCGGCAAGAGCAACAGTGGCGAGGGTGGTGAGGACCCGGCACGTTTTCAGGTGCTCACCGATGTGGATCACGAGGGACGTTCGGTCGCCTTCCCCAGCATCGGCGGGCTTCAGAACGGTGACACCGCCTGCTCTGCAATCAAGCAGATCGCTTCAGGACGCTTTGGGGTGACCGCTGAATACCTGAGAAGCGGCAAGCAGCTGGAAATCAAGGTGGCTCAGGGTGCCAAGCCCGGTGAGGGTGGTCAGCTTCCCGGGCCGAAGGTCGACAAGTACATCGCCTGGCTGCGCAACAGCAAGCCCGGTGTTGCCTTGATTTCTCCACCGCCTCATCACGACATCTATTCGATCGAGGATCTTGCTCAGTTGATCCATGACCTGCACCAGGTTCATCCTGCGGCGCCGGTCAGCGTCAAGCTGGTTGCTGAGATCGGGATCGGCACGATCGCTGCCGGTGTGGCCAAGGCCAACGCGGATGTGATTCAGATCTCCGGCCACGATGGAGGCACGGGTGCTTCCCCGCTGAGTTCGATCAAGCATGCCGGCGGTCCCTGGGAACTGGGCCTCACCGAGGTGCATCGTGCGTTGCTCGAGAACGGTCTTCGCGACCGTGTTCTGCTCAGAGCCGATGGCGGTCTTAAGACCGGCTGGGATGTGGTGATCGCTGCTCTGCTCGGTGCCGAAGAGTATGGCTTCGGTTCAATCGCCATGATCGCTGAGGGCTGTGTGATGGCGCGCGTTTGCCACCTCAACAGCTGCCCGGTTGGTGTGGCGACCCAGAAGGAGAACCTGCGTCAACGCTTCACCGGGGTCCCTGAGCACGTCGTCAATTTTTTCTGGTACGTCGCCGAGGAGGTGCGTCAGCTGATGAGCCTGCTCGGCGTTGCTCGACTCGAGGACCTCATCGGTCGCAGCGATCTTCTTCAGCCCAGAGACGTGTCGCTGGCCAAAACCCAGTGCGTGGACCTCTCCAGCCTGTTGGCACCGATCAGTGGCTCCGAAGATCGCTCATGGCTGACTCACAGCGCCCAAGCTCATGGCAACGGGCCGATCCTGGAGGACCAGCTTCTGGCCGACGTTGAGCTGATGGCGGCTGTTGAGAGTCATCAATCCATCCGCCGCACCGTTGAGATCATCAATACCGACAGAAGTGTCTGCGCGCGTCTGGCCGGAGAAATCGCTCAGCGTCATGGCAACCGAGGTTTCCTGGGCCAGCTCGATCTCACCTTCCGCGGAGCCGCTGGCCAGAGCTTCGGCGCTTTCCTGGTTCAGGGCATGAATGTTCGCCTCGAGGGTGAAGCGAATGACTATGTCGGCAAGGGTATGAACAGCGGTCGCATCACTCTGGTGCCGGCTGATTCCACGGCCAATCCCGGTGAGCAGGTGATTCTTGGAAACACCTGTCTCTATGGAGCCACTGGTGGTGAGTTGTTCGCCCATGGCCGTGCAGGAGAGCGTTTCGGTGTGCGTAACAGCGGAGCTCACACGGTGGTTGAAGGTGCCGGCGATCACTGCTGTGAATACATGACCGGTGGGGTGGTCGTGGTGCTCGGCAGCACCGGCCGCAACGTCGGTGCCGGCATGACCGGCGGCGTGACCTTCCTTCTTGATGAAGCTGATCGGGTCACGCCGCGCGTCAACCGTGAAATCGTGGAGGTGTGCCCCATCACCACAGCTGAACAGGAGTCCACACTCAAGGGTTTGCTGGAGCGTCATGCCACCGCTACCGGCAGTGAGAAGGCCGCGGCTCTTCTCGCTGACTGGTCTGCCGCGAGGAGCCGGTTCAAGGTTCTCGTCCCCCCCAGCGAACGCGCCGCAATGGGGCTCGAGGACAGACAGGCGGTTGCCGCCTGATTGTTCTGCCCCACCGTGCGCTGGTTCATCAAGACCGAAACCTTCACACCGGAGACGGCCGCCCTGTCAATCGATCAACGGAGGCCCCACCTTGAGGCTCATCGTCGATGGGTGATGGCACAGTCCAAGTCTGGTCGCCGCATTCGTAGCGGATATCTGGTGGATGGAGAGGGTCGGCCCGGTGGCGGCGGACTGTTGATCTTTGAGGCTCGCAGCTATGAGGAAGCCTTCAGCTGGGTGCAAGCCGACCCGATGATTCAAGCCGGTCTTGTGACCTGGACATTGCAGGAGTGGATCCAGATCAGCGGTGACCAGCTCTGATGATCAGCGTGGGTGGCTGATCATCAGGCGTTGCACTTCACCGGCGTGATAGCTGCTGCGCGTTAGTGGGCTACTGACGACTTGAAGACACCCCAGCTCCTCTTCCCCGATGCGCCGGTAACTGTCGAACTGTTCAGGCGTCACGAATCGGTTCACCGGCAAATGTCTCGGCCCAGGAGACAGATACTGGCCGATGGTGACGATGTCGACATGGTGTGCACGCAGGTCGCGCAACACCCCGATCACCTCCTCATCGTTCTCTCCGAGACCGACCATCAGGCCGGATTTGCTGTAGGCCCGTGGCCATCCTTCCCGGACACGTTTCAGCAGTTCCAGAGAGCGTTCGTAATTGCCCTGCGGCCTGGCTCTCCTGTACATCCTCGGCACTGTCTCGATGTTGTGGTTGAGCACGTGTGGTGCTGCGTCCATCACCGTCGCCAGCGCTTCCCAGTTCCCACAAAGATCGGGGATCAACAGTTCGATCGTGGTGAACGGGGAGCGTTGTTTTACCTGCTCAATGCAAGCAACGAACTGGCTGGCCCCACCATCGCTCAGATCGTCGCGGTTCACCGAGGTGATCACCACATGCTTCAGCTTCAGGCGCGACACGGCTTCACCGAGTCGTTCCGGCTCGGTGGGGTCCAGCGCGCGAACGCTCTTGTCGAAGTCAATGTCGCAATAGGGGCAGGCGCGCGTGCACCCTGGACCCATGATCAGGAACGTGGCGGTTCCTCCGGCAAAGCATTCGCCGATGTTTGGGCAGCTGGCTTCCTGGCAAACCGTGTTGAGCTTGAGGTCAAGGAGCAGGTCGGCAACGGCTCCGATGCGTTCCCGCTGCGGGGCCTTGACGCGCAACCAGTCAGGTTTCAGAACGGAGGTCATCTTCTACAGTCGGGCCATCGGGATGTGGCGCAGCTTGGTAGCGCACTTCGTTCGGGACGAAGGGGCCGCAGGTTCGAATCCTGTCATCCCGACTGCACTGGTCGTGATCAATTCAGGGCGGCGCCTGGGTAACCCCTGGGGGTCACCATGCGCCCGGCCTGAACACGGCTGCTGCTGTTTCCTATGACCAGCACCGTAAGCATGTCTACGTCTTCAGGCCGCAGGTTTCCCAGGTCATGAAGACTGACCTGCTCATCGCTCCGGCCGAGCTGGCGGGCCATCACCACAGGCGTGGTTGTGGGGCGAGCTCTGAGCAGAATTTCCTGCGCCTTGGCCAACTGCCAGTCTCGGTCCCGGGATCGAGGGTTGTAGACCGCCACCACGAAGTCTCCGGCGGCAGCGGCCTCAATCCTGCGTTCGATGACCTCCCAGGGCGTGAGCCGGTCACTGAGAGAAATGGTGCAGAAATCATGCATCAGTGGTGCTCCGGCCCTGGCGGCAGCCAGTTGCAGTGCTGATAGGCCTGGATGCACCTGGAACTGAGGACGTTCGGTTTCGGGCAGGGCCATCCACAGCTCCAGAGCCAGACCTGCCATGCCGTAAATGCCGCTGTCTCCGGAGGAGACCAGGGCCACTCGGACACCTTGCCGAGCTAGATCGAGCGCCTGATGGCAGCGATCCCGTTCACGGGTGAGCTGTCCGTCGATGCGAACCTGATCGCCGCGACGCAGCGGTTCAAGTAAATCGAGGTAGAGGCCATACCCCACCCAGATGACGCATCGGCTGAGGGCCTTGCGGGCGTCGGGCGTGAGTAGCTGCAGCGACCCAGGCCCACTGCCGATCAGATGCAGCTCTCCCTTACCGGGTGCCATGGCATGGCCAGCCTCTGCGATCGCCACCGTCACGGCGCCCCGTTCGCCGGGCGCGGCATGGACGATCCGCTTGGCCTGCACGAGCTGCGACCCTTCTCCGGATGCCAGTAGTGCCGAGGCTTCCGCCACGGATGCGGTTCCCATCTCCGCTTTCACTACCTCGGAGGGAGTGGGCACGGCCACATCGGCGAGGGAAGGTGCACTGTGCAATCGCAGAGGCCATCCCCGCTGCTCGGAGAACATCAGTAGGGCTGGCTCGTCACCCTTGGCTTCAATGCTGCTGATTCCAGCCACGGCTTCCTTGGCCATGCCCGCTGTCTCAAGCGCCTGATCAACGGCCCTTTCGATCAATTCAAGGCTGCTGAATCGTTCGCAGCCGATCCCGATCCAGAGCGTGGCTGGATGCCAGCGACAGGGTGCTCCATCCGCACGCGGACCAATGGCAAGTGCAAAGCTGTTGTTGTTTTCTGCAGCGAAGCCGAAGTTCTGTCCGGCGGCACTGTTGCGCCAAAGCGCTGTTCCTGACTGCTGCTGCACAGTCAAAGTCTGGCCAGAGGCCTGGGAGATCATCAGTTGATGCCAGTGCTCCGGCTTGCCAGTGCGCACCCATCCCCATGCTTCTCCAAAGGCATCGAGAGCAAGACGTTGCTGGCTTGCCGCATCCCCGGTCAGGACAACCTGCCCGCCCAGAGCCGCAGCGAGTTCATGAGCCAGTTGCTCGGCACCTGCCGCATGGCCCCCAATCAGGGGCACGACCTGCTGACCTTTTGCATCCATCACCAGCACGGCTGGGTCCTTCTGCTTGTCGCTGAGCAGCGGTGCCACCAACCTGGTGACAGCACCAAGGGCCCCGATCACGATCGAGGGACCGCCGCTCAGCCACTGGCCAGCCAGAAGTTCTGCTGCCGGTGCGACCAATATGTCTCCGGTGAGGGGCTGAAGCGCTGAGGCTGCGACAGGTGTCAGGCCCACCCGATCGGCAAGGCCGTTGTCTTGCAGCTGCTGAAGGAGTGGCCAGGCACTGGCTGACAGGCCCAGTGCGAGCGAAGCGCCCATCGGCTGGATGGGAATGGAGTTGACAGCGTTCAGGGCAAGCGGCCTCGGTGGATCAGCGCTGGGTGCCATCGTCGTTCAACAGCTCCCTGGCTGATCCTCCCAGGCTGCTGGTGATCCGCAGCCTTTCAGGCTCGCTGACGGGATCGACCGCTGAGGTTTCGCGCTCGGAAGCCTGTTGATCTGCTTTGCCTGTGTCCGTCTCGGATTCATCCGCGGCCCCTTCCGCCGATCCAGTCAGCTTGTCTTCAGGGTCACCAGCTTGGTTCGTTTTGGCGTTCTCTAGACGGTCGGACGGGGCGCTGGGATCGGCGTTGCCGCTGTCGACCGAATCCTCTGCTGATGGCTTCTCAGCTGAAGAGTCGACTGGTGTGGCGGAATCGGGTCTCCCTGTTTCTGGCTTCGTCTCACTCTGTTCAGACGCTTGCTGCTCCTCAGCAATGGCATCACCAAGCAGGCGAGCCATCTGGTCATCGCTCAGTTTTGACTGCATCCAGATCGGCCGAGCGCCAGGACGCGTTCGCGTGGCGCGCAGTTGATTGTTGAAGACTGGGGTGATCGGATCACCAAGGCCATCCAGCAGTTCCATCTGCACACTGGAGATTCCGTTTCCAGTTGCTTTCAGCCAGAGGGCTTCCTGGCGATCAACCAGGAAACTGTCGCCATTCACGCTGATTCGCAGTCTCCAGCGGCCGTCACCCTCGCGGAGGTTCTGCAGCGGTGCGTTCCAGATCAGCCAGTCGAGCAGCAGAGGATTGCCGCTGCCCATGTCCGAGGGGCTGACCACCGCAAGCCAGGGAGCATCCGGCTCCGGCTGGGTGCCGGAAAGCCCCTGCAGCAGATCCAGACGCCATTGCAGGCTGGCCCCCGGTGACTTAACGGCTTCACCCCAGGGCATGGCGGCATAGGCGGTGAAGCGATGACTGCCTGGGCTGAGATCGGGAACACGGATCTCAACGCGATCGTTGTCGCTGTGTGCGATGCGCAGTGGGGGAGCGTCATCAATCTGGAGCGCGACATGCGCGCCAAGCCCGAGCTGAGGGTCTTCGGCCATTGGCCAATCCTCGATGCGCAGTGTGATCTGCAGGTCTTCAGTGCTGAGAAGACTGCCTTCAGAGGGGCTGAGCAGCTCCAGGCGGGGTGTGTGGCTCTTCAAGGCTGCCTGCAGCTGCTGAACAGCACCAGGGGGGCTGACTTCCTGAAGTCGGCCTGAGGGGGCGCTGACACCGACGATCTCAGCAGTCCGGCCGCGGTCGCCGGAGCCCTCCCCTCCCCATGGCCAGGCCTGGGCTGTTGCGGCGGGAAGCACCATGATCCAGAGGGCAAGCAGGGCATGAAGCCAGCGATGGATGCGGTGCGTCCGGCCCGATGCCGTCATGGAGCGAAGCTTGAGTCGACCCATTCTGGGCGCCGACGGGGGAGGCGCACTATTGGGAACGATTTGCATTAAATAGCTTGATATGTGTTGCCTGTTTGTGTTGCTCAGCGTGCCTAATCGCATCTTTTTCGCTGATGCTGAGGTTATTGAAGACCCCAGGTCTGGACAGGCCCGCGGCCGGATTGAACCTTTGTAACTCCCTGTCGTGTGATGTGGTCTTCCCCTCCTATGCTTCCCCCAGCGGTCCCCTCATTGGGGCCCTAGCTCCAGTGGGGGTCAGGCTTCATTGCTCTGAATGCCACTGGCGCCCTGTCACGGAGAAGCTTTGCCGATCCGTGCCTGGGGCCCCGGCAATCCTTTTGCTTGCCGGAGGGGTGTCCCACCACCTCGATCCCGTCCCTCGAGGAACGACTCGATGACCATCAGCCCACCAGAGCGTGGGAGCACCGCGAAGACTCAAGTCGAGAAGGTCGACAATCCAGCGACCTTCGAGCTGTTCGGTAAGCCCGGACACTTCGACCGAGCCCTCGCGAAAGGTCCCAAAACCACCACCTGGGTTTGGAACCTCCACGCCAACGCTCACGATTTCGACAGCCACACGAGTGACCTTGAGGAGGTCTCTCGGAAGATCTTCAGTGCTCATTTCGGCCATCTGGCCGTGATCTTCATCTGGCTGAGCGGTGCCTTCTTCCACGGCGCCCGCTTCTCCAACTTCTCCGGCTGGCTCGCCGACCCCACCCACGTGAAGCCAAGTGCTCAGGTGGTGTGGCCGGTGTTCGGCCAGGAAATCCTCAACGGCGACATGGGTGCCGGCTTCCAAGGCATCCAGATCACCTCTGGTCTCTTCCATGTTTGGAGAGCCTGGGGCATCACCAGCGAGACGCAGCTGATGTCTCTCGCCATCGGCGCCCTGGTGATGGCCGGCCTGATGCTTAACGCAGGCGTTTTCCACTATCACAAGGCAGCGCCAAAGCTTGAGTGGTTCCAGAACGTTGAGTCGATGCTCAACCACCACCTGGCTGGTTTGCTCGGCCTGGGCTCACTGTCCTGGACCGGCCACCTGCTGCATGTGTCTCTGCCCACGACCAAGTTGATGGATGCCATCGACGCCGGCCAGCCGCTGGTGCTCAATGGCAAGACCATTGCTTCCGTGGCAGACATTCCCCTGCCTCACGAATTCTTCAACCAGGATCTGATCGCTCAGCTCTATCCGGGATTCAGCGCTGGAATCGGTGCCTTCTTCCGTGGTGACTGGGCCGCTTACAGCGACTTCCTCACTTTCAAGGGTGGAATCAATCCTGTAACCGGAAGCATGTGGATGAGCGATATCGCTCATCACCACCTAGCCATTGCGGTGCTTTTCATCGTGGCTGGTCACATGTACCGAACCAACTGGGGCATCGGTCACTCCATCAAGGAGATCCTCGAGGGCCAGAAGGGTGATCCCCTGCTGTTCCCTGCCACCAGGGGCCATGACGGACTCTTCGAGTTCATGATCAACAGCTGGCACGCTCAGCTGGCTGTGAACCTGGCACTGCTTGGTTCATTGAGCATCATCGTTGCCCAGCACATGTATGCGATGCCTCCGTATCCGTACATGGCGATCGATTACCCAACTCAGATCGGCCTGTTCACCCATCACATGTGGATCGGTGGCTTCCTGATCGTGGGGGCATCAGCTCACGCTGCGATCGCAATGATTCGCGATTACGACCCGGCCAAGCATGTTGACAATGTGCTCGACAGGGTTCTCAAGGCTCGCGACGCCATCATCAGCCACCTCAACTGGGTCTGCATCTGGCTGGGTGCACACAGTTTCGGTCTCTATATCCACAACGACACGATGCGTGCTCTGGGTCGTCCCCAGGACATGTTCAGTGATTCAGCGATCCAGCTGAAGCCTGTCTTCGCACAGTGGATTCAGGGTCTCCATGCCGCTGCTGCCGGCAGCACTGCTCCCAACGCCCTGGCGGGCGTGAGTGAAGTGTTCAACGGCTCAGTGGTCGCTGTC
Organism: Synechococcus sp.; assembly: GCA_047286285.1. Taxonomy (GTDB): domain Bacteria; phylum Cyanobacteriota; class Cyanobacteriia; order PCC-6307; family Cyanobiaceae; genus Synechococcus_C. Next base: position 529,194 of record JBJBBP010000002.1, read on the forward strand.
GGCGGCAAGGTCGCCGCTGCTCCGATCCCTCTGGGCACAGCGGACTTCATGGTGCACCACATTCACGCCTTCACGATTCACGTGACGGTGCTGATTCTTCTCAAGGGCGTTCTCTATGCCCGTAACTCCCGTCTGATTCCAGATAAGGCCAACCTGGGCTTCCGCTTCTCCTGCGATGGCCCTGGTCGCGGCGGCACCTGTCAGGTGTCTGCTTGGGACCACGTCTTCCTGGGTCTGTTCTGGATGTACAACTCCCTCTCAGTTGTCATTTTCCACTTCTCCTGGAAAATGCAAAGCGATGTGTGGGGAGCGGTGAGGCCTGATGGATCAGTCCAATACCTCACCAATGGCAACTTCGCCAACAGTGCAATCACCATCAACGGTTGGCTGCGTGACTTCCTGTGGGCTCAGGCCGTGCAGGTGATCAACAGCTATGGCTCCAATACGGCCGGCTACGGAATCATGTTCCTGGGCGGTCACTTCATTTGGGCCTTCAGCCTGATGTTCCTGTTCAGTGGCCGTGGTTACTGGCAGGAGCTGATCGAGTCCATCGTCTGGGCTCACAACAAGCTGAAGGTTGCGCCTGGCATCCAGCCCCGTGCACTTTCCATCATCCAGGGCCGTGCTGTCGGTGTTGCTCACTATCTTTTGGGCGGCATCACCGTGACGTGGGCCTTCTTCCACGCCCACATCCTTGTGGTGGGCGGCTGACCTTTCCTGAACTTTCCCTCTAATGGCAACGAAATTTCCTTCGTTCAGCCAGGGTCTGGCACAGGACCCGACAACCCGCCGTATCTGGTACGGGATCGCCACGGCTCACGACTTCGAGAGCCATGACGGAATGACGGAGGAGCGGCTTTACCAAAAGCTCTTCTCCACCCATTTCGGCCATCTCGCCATCATCGGCCTCTGGGTTTCGGGAAACCTGTTCCATATCGCCTGGCAGGGCAACTTCGAGCAGTGGGTCGCCGACCCACTGCACGTGAAGCCCATCGCTCACGCAATCTGGGACCCCCACTTCGGTCAAGGCGCCATCACTGCCTTCACCCAGGCGGGAGCTTCCTCACCGGTGAACATCGCCTACTCAGGCCTTTATCACTGGTTCTACACAATCGGCATGAAGACGAATGCCGAGCTGTACCAGGGTTCCATCTTCATGATGATCCTGTCGGCTTGGGCTCTGTTCGCCGGTTGGCTGCACCTGCAGCCCAAGTTCAGGCCTTCCCTGGCCTGGTTCAAGAACGCTGAATCCCGCCTGAACCACCACCTGGCTGTTCTGTTCGGATTCAGCTCCATTGCCTGGACCGGTCACCTGGTTCACGTGGCAATTCCCGAATCCCGTGGACAACACGTGGGATGGGACAACTTCCTCAGCGTGATGCCTCATCCCGCTGGACTTGCCCCCTTCTTCAGTGGCAACTGGGGCGTTTATGCCCAGAACCCTGATTCCATGAGTCAGGTCTATGGCACAGCCGAAGGCTCCGGTACTGCGATTCTCACCTTCCTCGGTGGTTTCCACCCTCAAACCGAAGCGCTCTGGCTCACGGACATCGCCCATCACCACCTGGCGATCGGCTGCCTGTTCGTGATTGCTGGCCACATGTACCGCACCAACTTCGGGATTGGACACTCCATTAAGGAGATCCTCGAAGCGCATAACCCTCCCAAGGGCACTCCTGGTGATCTCGGTGCTGGCCACAAGGGTCTTTACGACACCTTGAACAACAGCCTGCATATGCAGCTGGGCCTGGCTCTTGCCTCTCTGGGTGTTGTCACCTCACTGGTGGCTCAGCACATGTATGCGATGCCTTCGTATGCCTTCATTGCCAAGGCGTACACCACTCAGGCAGCGCTTTACACCCACCACCAGTACATCGCCATCTTCCTGATGTGCGGTGCCTTTGCTCACGGAGCGATCTTCTTCATCCGTGACTACGACCCTGAAGCCAACAAGGACAACGTCTTGGCGCGGATGCTGGAGCACAAGGAAGCGATCATCAGCCACCTGAGCTGGGTCACTCTGTTCCTTGGCTTCCACACCCTGGGTCTCTACGTTCACAACGACGTTGTTGTCGCCTTCGGTACTCCTGAGAAGCAGATTCTGGTTGAGCCGGTCTTTGCTCAATTCGTTCAGGCGGCTTCCGGTAAGGCGGTCTATGGCTTCGATGTGCTGCTATCCAACGCTGGTGGTGCAGCCGCCAACGCCAATGCCGCTTACATGGGTGGCTGGATGGATGCCATTAATGGCAATACCGATGTCTTCCTGCCGATCGGTCCTGGTGACTTCATGGTTCACCACGCCATCGCGCTGGGTCTGCACACCACCACCCTGATCCTGGTCAAAGGCGCTCTGGATGCCCGTGGCTCCAAGCTGATGCCCGACAAAAAGGACTTCGGCTACTCCTTCCCCTGCGACGGCCCTGGCCGTGGCGGTACTTGTGACATCTCTGCCTGGGACGCCTTCTATCTGGCTGTCTTCTGGGCTCTGAACACAATCGGTTGGGTCACCTTCTACTGGCATTGGAAGCACCTGGCCATCTGGCAGGGCAACGTTGCTCAGTTCAATGAGTCCAGCACCTACCTGATGGGTTGGTTCCGCGACTACCTGTGGCTGAACTCCTCCCAGCTGATCAATGGCTACAACCCCTTCGGCAGCAACAATCTTGCTGTCTGGGCATGGATGTTCCTCTTCGGTCACCTGGTCTGGGCCACCGGTTTCATGTTCCTGATCTCCTGGCGTGGTTACTGGCAGGAGCTGATTGAGACCATCGTCTGGGCTCATCAGCGCAGCCCCATCGCCAACATGATGGGATGGCGCGACAAGCCTGTCGCTCTGTCAATCGTTCAGGCCCGCGTGGTCGGTCTTGCTCACTTCACTGTGGGTTACGTCCTCACCTATGCAGCCTTCCTGATCGCTTCGACGTCAGGCAAGTTCGGCTGAACAATCCCGAAGGCCCTGGTTACAGGGCAACCTTCAATTCACCCCCGTCCAGCACAACTGGCGGGGGTTTTTTCTTGGCTGACGCTGGACAGTGCCCATCATTCAGGCATCAATCAGCCGCTGAACACAATGTCGAGCGTCCGCAGATAGGTATGCAGCCCTGCATCCTGAATCGGCAGCACATAAGCATCAGCACCTGATTCGTTGTGATGCGAATGCCAATATCCCGGCGGGGTCACGAACGCGGCACCTGCGGCCCAGTCCTCCCGCTGTGGGTTGCGAATTCTTCCCTCATCATCCAGTTCGGTCCCGATCAAGGTGTAGCAACCGGGCTGACAGTCCACGGCGAAGTCCAGGGCGATGGACTGATGTCGGTGCGGCTTCTGCTCCTGTCCGGCAGGAAGGATCCCAAGCATGGCCCAGAGGGTGTGGCTCACGGTTCTTGTCTGGGGGAACGCCGAGTTGCCCAGCAGCACACTCACTCGATTGGCACGAGCTCCGCTTGGACTGGCCGCGATCTCAGCCAGACGACTCGCGATGTCGCGATGGCTGTAAAAGGTTGGCGTGAAACGGGCCTCACTTGGTGTCACGCCCAAATGACGTAGCAACGGAGCATCGTGAACCCAGTAGAGAGAGGACTTGACAGAGCAGGTGTGAATGGCATCTCCACCAGCGGGGAGAACGAACATGTCACCTTTGCTCCAGTGGAAGTGTTCTCCGCAGGCTTCGGACTCTCCCTGGCCATCGGCCACAAAGAACAGCTGGCTCGTTGCCACCGCGGCGGTGCGGAGTTCAGTGCCGTCGAGTCGAATGAAGCTGGCGCTCAGAGACGGGCCGGTGGCAGGTCCACTGCACTGAAGTTGGGTGCTGAGGTCGAGAGGCATCACCGCAGTCCCGCTCTTGGCAAAGAAATCAGGCGAAAAAGCGCGATAGGGGACAGCTGACGTCAGTCCGCTGCGGATCGGATTGGCGGCTTCGCCGTAGGAGAAATACTGAGCCTGGGCCGATGACGCTTGGCGGACTGTTGCGCTTCTCAGCATGCGGTGGCTTCTCGGCAATCAATGGAGCACATACCTTACAAATCGCCCATACGTTCTCCGTATGCAAAGCGTCATCGCTTCGGCAGATCTCAGTCATCCTTTGAGTAAGGGTTTCCTGTGGACTGAGGTTTCACAGCAACGCTTAGCGACGCATGCCCTTTCCAGCCCTTCCCCCAAGACTTGAGCTAGTCGTGCTGCTTGTTGGGGTTGCCACCGGTTACAACCTCGCCATGCAGATCCTGCCCCGAGAGAAGATCGACCTTGCCGAGCTTGGTTCGGATGAGCAGTTTGTGGCGTCTGCCTCAGACCAGCCGGGAGATCCACAGTTTGCACCTCAAACCTTGTCCGCCAGCTTCTGCAGGGTTCCTCCCGGTGGTGGCCCGGCCCTGAACGAGCGCTTTGAGCCCTGTTGACCTCAGCCGTCGAGTTCGGGCATGGCCGGACCGACTCCTCTCCAGTGTTTGAACAGCAGAAATGTTGCAGGCACAACAAATAGAGAGAGCAGGGTGGAGACCAACAGTCCACTGAACACCACCGTGCCGATGCTGATCCGGCTGGCGGAGCCTGATCCCGTGGCGAGCAGCAACGGTAGAAATCCTGCCAGGGAGGTCACGGCTGTCAGCAGAATCGGTCGCATCCTGTTGAGCGCCGCTTCCTCGACCGCGGCCATCAGTGCGACGCCCTGTTTCAGACGCTGGTTCGCGAATTCAACGATCAGGATGCCGTTTTTTGCGGCCAGGCTGACCAGCACCAGAAGGCCCATCTGGGCATAAACGTCGAGCGACAGTCCGCGCAGTTTCAGACCGATCAGTGCTCCCAGCAATGCCATCGGCACCGTGAGCAGGATGATCAGCGGATCCACAAAGCTTTCATAGAGCCCCGCCAGCAGCAGGTAAACCACTGTGACCCCAAGGGCGAAGAGCACCCAGGACACGGACTTTGCTCGGGTCTCCTCTCTGGCAAGACCGGTGAAGGCCAGTGCCAGGTTGTTGCCGCCGGTTCGGTCACTGATGGACTGCAGAAGATCGATCGCCTGGCCGCTGCTGATGCCATCAGCTGTGACGGCTGTGATGCTGATGGAACGGTTCTGGTTGTAGCGGGTGATGCGATTCGCTCCTGAATCACGCTTCAGCTGGGCAACGTTTGCCACGGAGACCAGTTCGCCGCTGCGGTTGCGCACCATCAGGCTTGTGAGATCTCCTGGGGTGCTGCGGTCAGCACCTTCCAGCTGGATGTAGATGCTGCGGATTTCTCCCCCCGCAAAGGTGTCATCAATGAATCGGCCGCCGATGGCGGTTCCGATGTCTCTCAGTGTCGGACCCACTGGGAGGTCGAGGGCAGCCATCTGGCTGCGGTCCAGTTCCAGGCGCCACCGCGGTGCGCTCGCATCGAAGCGTGTGCTGACCCGTTGGAATCGCCCTGAGTTTCTTGCAGCGAGGATGAACTGCTGGGCCTGCTCTTCGAAGTCCTGCAAGCTGAGCTGACCGCCGCTGCGATCGAGCAGTTCCATCTGCAGGCCTGATTCACTGCTGAAACCACGGACTGTGGGTGGTGTCGTGACAATCACCTGCGCATCGGTGATGCGTCTCTTCAGCTCACGGTTCAGACGTTGCTTCACGGCTTCGCTGCTGTTCTGACGGCCTTGGCGTTCGTTCAGGGGCGTCAAGCGCAGATAAAACGATCCAGTGTCCTCGCCGCTTTGTCCGAATGAGCTTCCTGCATAGAAATTGCCGCTGCGGATCAGTGGCTCTTCGGCAACGACCTGGCGGATGCGTTCCATCACGGCCTCGGTGCGTTCCAGACTGGCTCCCTCCGGCAGGGTGAAATAACCACGCACTTGGCCCTGATCTTCATCGGGAATGAAGGATGTGGGGATCGTCGCTAGGCCTAAGCCGGTGAGCATCAGCCCGGCTAGCACCAGGGCGATCACCGTTCTGCCTCGCGTCAGCCAGACTGCCAGCATTCCCCCATAAAGACCCTGCAGCCGGCCCATGCCGTCGCGCAGTTCGCGACTGATTCGCCTGAGGGGTCGAGGTAATTGTCCATCGCCTTTGCCCAGCACGCGGGCACAGGCCATCGGCGTGAAGGTGAGGGCATTGAACGTGGAGAACAGGATTGCGCCGCTGATGGCCAGTGCGATCGGCTGATAGAGGCGACCGATGGATCCGGGGATCAGCAGAACAGGCAGGAAGACGGCTGCCAGAACGAGCGACGTGGCCAAGACTGCTCCCGCCAGCTCCGCCATCGCATCCTCGGCTGCCCCCTGTGGCTCCTCGCCACGTTCGATTCGGCCTGCGATGTCTTCGCTCACCACGATTGCGTCGTCGACGACGATGCCTGTGGCCAGAACGAGACCAAAGAGGATCAGGCTGTTGAGATTGGAGCCGCTCAGGCGAACCACCACAAGACTGCCGATCAAAGCCACAGGCACAGCAATGCCTGGAATCAAGGCCAGGCGCCAGCGCCCAAGAAAGAGAACCAGCACCACAAGCACCAGCAGAACCGCGTCCCGCAGGGTGTCTCTGGTGCGATCGAGATTGGCCTGGACAGTGTCTGCCCCATCCACGATCACCTGGACGTCCAGTCCAGGCGGAAAGCTGCTTTGCAGACTTTTGAGCCGTTCCCGAACCGCCCGGCTGACTTCCAGAGCGTTCGAGCCATCCCGTTGGTAGATGCCCACAGCCACAGAGCTTTCGCCCTGAAGATTGAGGGCGCTGCTGCCGTAGTTGCGTTGCCCCAGCTCAACGCGACCAACATCCTGGAGGCGAACCAGGCCTCCGTTGTCGGTGCGTTTCACCACCATGGCTTCAAAGTCAGCCTGGCTGCGCAGTCGTCCCTCGGCATCCACAGGCAGGCTGAACAGCTGGCCTGACGGCGCCGGTGCTTCACCAAGATTCCCCACTGCAGCCAGAACGTTCTGCTCTGCCAGAGCGTTGGTGATGTCATTGGTGGAGAGACTGAACTGCTTCAGCCGACTGGGATCCAGCCAGAGCCGATAAGCCAGCTCGCTACTGCCGAAAACGCGGATATCTCCAACCCCAGGGGTTGTTCGCAGGTTTTCACTCAGCCGCTGGTCGAGCCAGCCGCCGATGAAGATCGGTTCATAGAGGCCGGGAGGAGCGCTGAAGCCAAGAATCAGCAGGAGGTCATTCGTGGAGCGGTTCACGTTCAGCCCCTGCCGCGTCACGGCCTGGGGCAGTCGACGACTGGACAGGTTGACTTCGTTCTGAACCTTGATCGCGTTGAGCTCAGGATCGCCTGACGCGAAGCGCAGGCTGAGGCTGGCTCCGCCCTGACGGCTGCTGGAAGTCATGCTTTCCAGGCCGTCCAGGCCACTGAGCTGGTTTTCCAGTACTGCTGTGACGCTTTGCTCCACCACTTCCGGACCCGCGGCAGGAAAACTGGCTCTGATACTCACTCGGGTGGGTGCCAGCTGGGGCAAGTCTTCAAGACCGAGACCCACCAGAGAGACCACGCCTGCTAGCAGAACCAGCAAGCTGCAGACAATGGTGAAAACGGGCCGTCTCAGGAACGGCTGGGAGATGGAACGCACTGCTTCAGCGGTCAAGGCAGTAGCGCCTAGACAATAAAGATCCCCTTCAACAACTGATGATTGTTGAAGGGGATCAATTGTGTGATTGATTCAGGTGTTGAACTCGGCGATTAACCGACGCTCCAGACACCGGCTGCGATTTTGAACAGCTCCTGAACGTGAACCGTACTGCAGAGGAACCACGCGAAAGCAGCGCCACCACAACCTCCGAGCCAGAAGCCACTGGTGAAATCTGACCATCCCATGCGCGTGAAGAGCTCAGCGGGGGGATTGGCAACCGTCGGATCCGAGGGAGGAACGTTGGGCCCACGGCCCGGCTGGTTGTAAAGCAGGAACAGCAGGGTGAGGATGTGAACTGCCCCAACGGCAGCTAACAAACCAGCTGTCTGGGAGTATTCACTGTTGCGAAGCGGGCCACAGATTGTGTAGGGGCCGTAGAGCAAATAGCCAAATGCAGCACCGGTTTCGATACCACGCTGATTGGGCGAAATTCCCGGGCGGTACAGAGGCAGATTGTTGATCAGTGCCTTGATGAAGTAGCCGCTGTTGACAGGTGTTGCCAGATTCCCAACACAGGGATCTGCAACTGGTTTCACAGTCATTGGAATAAAAGCCGGGGTTGAGGTGTTTGCAGCTAGCGATTGATTACTCAGCTGCGGTAATCACGCGTCCAACAAGAACGATGAAAACTGCGGGAAATGCAATTCCGACGATCGGCACAAAGATCACCGGCAGCCATGCGGCTGCAAAATCTCCTGTCATGGCAGCGGCCAAAAGGTCCATCGGTACTGTAAGGACTGCCTTTCTGCTGGTCCCGTGCCAGCCCGAACGGCGAAATAAAAGTTCAATCCATCCGGCTTCCGCCGCTCAGACCCGATGAATCAGCTCCTTGCCGGTGGTGCCGCCCTCGTGCTGATGGCTGTGCTCTGGGGCCTGGGGCGCAGGCCTGAAAAAACCCTGCTGCGAAGCACAGATGCGGCATCCGTGGCCGCCATTAACAGGGCTCAGCTGGGCTTGGTGCAAGCCCAGGCGTCTCAGATGGACCCCAGGATCCAACTGGGGGCTGCTACGGAACGCTCTGATTTGGCCCTGTTCAAGCCACCGGTGAGCAGCGCTGAGCGCATCGCTCTTGAGCGTCAGTTGCGTGAGGCGATGGATCAAGGGGATCCAAACCAGAGACTTGAGGCCGTCCGGCGGGCTGGTCAGTGGGGGCATGTCTCCGTTCTGCCACTGCTTCGGCGAGGTTTGCGTGACGCCGACAGCCGGGTTGTGGAAGCCGCTGCAACAGCGATCGCGCGTCATCGCGGCGCGACCCATCCCTCTGCGGTTCAGGTGGCTCGCCCCCCTCGCAATGTTGCCCGGATGCGATAGATCGGCCGCCCCTGGCTTTCGTGATAGGTCCTGATCAGCAGTTCCCCCAGCAGTCCGAAACAGAACAGCTGAATGCCAGCTAGTCCAAGCACAACCGCCATGGTGAGCAATGGCCTGTTGCCGATGTCTTCACCCATCAGTTTGATCACCAGCAGATAGGTGCTTGCCACAAGGCTTGTGGCAATGGCAATGAGGCCTCCAAAGCCGAAGACGTACATCGGCCGAGTGAGGAAGCGCTTCATGAACCACACCGTGAGCAGGTCCATCAGCACCCGAAACGTGCGATCGATGCCGTATTTGCTGGTTCCGTACTGACGCGCACGGTGGTTCACCTTCACTTCAGTGATGCGTGCTCCTTCGATGAAGGCCAGCGCCGGCAGAAATCGATGCAGCTCGCCGTACAGGCGCATGTCGGAAAGCACGTCACGGTCGTAGGCCTTGAGTGAGCAGCCGTAGTCGTGAAGGCGGACCCCCGTGACGCGCCCGATCAGTCGATTGGCCAGCCTGGAGGGGAGTTTTCTCTGGAGCTCGGCATCCTGGCGATCAAAACGCCAACCGCTCACGAGGTCATAGCCCTCGCGCAGCTTGTTCAGCAGCAAGGGGATGTCAGCGGGATCGTTCTGCAGATCACCATCGAGGCTGACAATCACCTGCCCTTCGGCGACATCGAAGCCGGCCGCCATGGCAGCGGTCTGGCCGTAGTTCTTGCGTAACAGAACACCCACCAGCTCAGGTACTTGAGCGCTGAGTCGTTCCAGCTCTGAGGCGGTGCCGTCGGTTGAGCCGTCATTGACGAGCACCATCTCAAAGCGCTCTCCGATGGGTCGCAGCGCTTTGAGCAGCTGTTCGACCAGCTCCGGCAGGCTTTCCTCCTCGTTGTAGAGCGGCACCACAACCGAAAGGTCCAGCCCAGCTGTCATCGGGATCCGATCGATGTTCATGCAACCTAATCGGCACCTGTCGTTCCATCGCTCATGGGCAAAGGCCAGCAGCCCTCCAGGCCATCACCAGGAGCGGTAACGCCGATAGATGTTCTGTGTGCCCAGGTCAACCTTGTTGCCATCGGGACAGACGCCCTCCCGTTTGACCTTGAAATAGCCGGCACTGCACTGTCCGAGAGGAGTGCGTGAGTAGGAGTATTCCTCCCCCGGGCAGAATGCGTCTTCATTGATGGCTCGGAAATTGCGATAGCGCTCTCTGTCTTCGGTGTTCACCATCAGCCTGGCGCTGCCCTTGGTTGCTCCATCCGTGTTGCGGGCTTTGGTCACTGACCAGCGGAACTCGTTCTCGCCTGGTGCCACAGAAAGGAAGCTGCCGTGGTGCCGCTCACCAAGGCTGATTGAAAAACGCTCCGAGCGTCGCCTGCCGCTCCCGTATTCACGGTTGGTGTAGCCACCGGTTCTTCTGTTGCGGATCACAATCCGCTGATTGCCTGCCGGGGGCAGGGCGGCCAGGAAGGTGATGCCACGGATTGGTGTGACACTTTCGCCAGGACAATCGCCCCGGTAGATGGTGCGCATCAGTGTCAGCTGCTGAATGGGCTGACTGCGCTGAAGAAATTCGCCTTCAACGCTCATGCTGCTGGTCTCGCCCATTTCTGGAGCCGAGAGATTCATCTGTGCGATCAAAGGCCCGGCGAGCAGTGTCAGCAGATCCATGGAGTCAGCGTGGATGCCTCACCATCCTCTCCCCTTCAGACAGTTCTCGCGGCCTGTGCACCGCAGATCAGCTTGCTCAAAAGTTGGTCAGTTGCTGGATTTCTGGCTCTAGTGATCGCCGGGTTTGCGATTGCTCGACAACCTTCGATGGCCTGAAGCAGTCGGTTGACGTGATGACGAAATCCTGGAGCTGATTAGTCTCTCGTCACCCAATACAACTCATTGTGCTGGAACGATTCATTCACTGGACCAGCCGAGCACTGCTTTTCTGTATGCCACTGGCGGCCATGGCCCAACCCTTCGGTTTGCCAATGACCTGCCCGGGGTGCACATTGCAAGGCATTGATTTCAATTCAGCGAGTATGGGAGACAAGAGTTTTACGAACTCCAACCTCTCAAAAGCTGATCTCCGCAGAGCCAATCTCAGCAATATGTACATGCTCACCACAAATCTGCAAGGAGCGGATCTGCGTGGTGCGGATCTCAGTCATACCTTTTTTACAAAATCATCAAACTTTCGAGATGCTGATCTTCGTGGCGCAAATCTGCATGATGTGTGGTTCACCGATGCGGATCTTCGTGGGGCTGATCTACGCAGGAGCAACGTTGAGCTGATTAAAACGCTTGAGGGTGCCGATCTACGCGGCGCGAAAGTGGATGCCAGCTTTTACCGCAAGGTCTTGGCTGATCAGCCTTATGGAATCTGTTTGTTGAACACCATTCTTCCGAATGGCGAAGTGATTCGAGATAGTTGTGAATTTCGATGAGACTTGATTTCTACTCTGCTGGGGAACAGAGAGTGAGCGAATAGCGTCACGGCAGTGTGCTGCCGTCATGGCAGCGGATCACCCGTCCGGCTCCGCGCAGTTCGCCTCGGTAATGTCTGGCTACTGGGTGGAGATCCTGGGGGTTCAGGCTGTCGATGCCGATGCCATTGCGGCCATGTTCAATCCCAGAGCTGTGCATGTAGCGGCCCTCTCCAAGATGGATGCCGACATGGGTGCAGCGCTCAGGGGTGCCGAAGAAAATCAGGTCTCCGGCCAGTAGATGCTGCACATCATCGGGTTGCACTGCCACGGACTGGCAGAACTGCTCTTGTTGGTAGGCATCCCGCGGTAACCAGATGCCTGCACTCGCAAAGGCGGTCTGCACGAGTCCTGAACAGTCGAGGTTCGGCCCAATGGTGCCGCCCCAGAGATAGGTGTTCTCGCGTTCAGCGGCAGCCGTGAGCCACTCCAGAACACGATTCAATCTGCTGGAGATTGTTGTCTCTAAGAGAAGGGAAGCGCTCCATGGCCCACAGGATTCAGCGTGTCCTGCCAAGTCATGCATTGCGAACCAGCAGGGGTAGCCGTCTTCCAGCAGCACCACGCGCAGGCGTCCGTGATCCTCTTCTCGCAATGGTGCAGCCACCCTGAAGCATCGTCCGCTGGCGGCCTGGGTTGCCAGCCCTTCTCCCTGCGGATGGGCATACCCATTGAGATCCCGCAGCAGCCGCCAATGGCCACCAGCGCTGATCAGGTCCGGAGCGAACGGGGTGCCTAGTGTCGGCATTGCCTGAGGCCAGTTTCATGGCGTTCTACCGTCCCGAGCCGGCGATGCAGCAACGTTTGATCGACCTGATCGATCAGCTTGCAGCGGATGGCCGTCCTGGCCTGCATGATCAGATCGCGGTGAGCTGGGTGCGTTACGACGCAACCTCGCCGGTCACCGGTAGCGGTCATGGCGCTGCCTGGGCAGATCAGAAGCTGATGTATCCAGCCAGTGTGGTGAAGCTGATGTATGCGGTAGCGGCTGAGCACTGGTTGCAGCGTGATCTCATCCCGGACAGTAAGGAACTTCGACGAGCACTGCTCGACATGCTGGCCGACTCCAGCAACGACGCGACGGGCCTGATTGTGGATCTGCTCACGGGGACCACCAGTGGGCCGGCATTGCGCTCTCCCGCCTGGGAGCAGTGGCAGCAGCAGCGACGACTCGTCAACGACTGGTTTGAGGGATTCGGCTGGCCTGAGCTGGGGAGCGTCAACTGTTGCCAGAAAACCTGGGGAGACGGTCCCTATGGACGCGAGAAAGTGTTTTACGGGGAGAACAACACCAATCGCAACGCCCTCTGCACTGCTGCTGTGGCCAGGATCCTTGAAGCAGTGATGACCGACGGAGTGCTGTCTCCGCCTGCCTGTCAGCGACTGCGAGCCCGATTGGCTCGCTCACTCAGCCTGTCCGACAGGGCCGAGGATCCCGAGAACCAAGTGGATGGTTTCCTCGGGGCCGGTTTGCCCGAAGGCAGTCAGCTCTGGAGCAAAGCCGGTTGGATGAGCCAGGCCCGCCATGACGCGGCCTGGTGGTGTACGGATGACCAATCACCCAGCCTGCTGGTGGTGTTCACCGAGGGGCCTGAGCGTGCTGGTGATGAGCAGCTTCTGCCCCTTCTGGCAAGCCAACTCGCGGAGTTCAGAGTCGATTGACGACTCGCTGTTCAGTTCAACGGAGAGGGAGGGATTCGAACCCTCGACAGAAGTTGCCTCCTGTAACTCCTTAGCAGGGAGCCGCTTTCAACCACTCAGCCACCTCTCCAGCGGCCCGCCCACCCTATCAAGAGGGCGTCCGTTCAGACCACCAGGCGCGGCAGGCGGTGTTTGAAGCTGCACAACACCTCCCAGGGGATGGAATCAGAAAGCTCTGCCCAGTCCTGTGGCCGGATGATCTGTTCACCATCCTGTCCCAGCAATGTGACGACATCGCCGATGTCGATATCGGGATGGTCGGTCACGTCCAGCATCAGTTGATCCATGGTGATTGCTCCCACCTGGGGCAAGGGCTTGCCACGGTGCAGAGCGTGGATCCGTCCTGACAGGCAGCGGCTGACCCCATCGGCGTAGCCGATGCCGATCACGGCCAGGCGACTGGGCCGACTGGTGACAAAGCGGTGTCCGTAGCTCACTCCTACACCTGATGCGACCTCACGGATCAGACTGACCCTGGCTTTCACGGCCATCGCCGGTTGCAGATCCAGGCTCTGTTCAAGATGGACGCCAGGAGCATGGCCATAGAGAGCCAATCCCACCCGTACCAGATCGTGATGCAGGGATCGGTCTCGCAGAGTCCCAGCTGAATTGGCCAGATGTCGCTGCAAACCCTGCTGTCGGTGCCTGCGGGTCACGGTCTCGAACCGCTCCTGTTGCAGGCGTGTGGTCAGCTCGGCGTTCCCCTTCAGTCCGCCATCCGCCATGGCGAGATGGCTGTAGACCCCTTGAAGGTTCAATTGATCGAGTTGCAGGATCGCTTCCGTGAGGCGTTCCCCGTCCTGCCAATCGCAGCCAAGGCGCGTCATGCCGGTGTCGAGTTTGAGCTGCACCGAAAACTGCCGGCCGCTGCCGTTGGCAAGGTTCTGGCACAGAAGCGCCTCGCGCATGCTGCTGAGTGTGGGCATCAACTGCCAGTGCAGGCAGGCCCGCAGCTCTTCGGGCTGGGTGAGATTGCCAAGAACGAGCACCGGTAGCTCCAGGCCGGCGCGACGCAGTTCGATTCCCTCCTGCAAAGTCGCAACACCCAGGCTGGTCGCGCCCCCGCAGATGGCCGCCCGGGCAACTGTTTCGGCGCCATGGCCATAACCATCAGCTTTGACGACCGCCATCAGAGCGCAGTCCGCTGCCAGCAACTGCTTCAGCGTTCGGGCGTTGTTTTCAACAGCTGAGGCTGAAACCTCCATCCAGGCTCGCTGACGCGGGTCTGCGCCGGCAGCCGTCTCTGGGCCGGAGGGACTGGTGCGATTGGCGGACAGGTCTGGCATGGGAGCCGGGTAGTGAAGGTCACAAAGCGGCCCTTGTGACCCCGATAGCATGCCTTGTAATCAGGGAGCTGGCATGGGCCAGGTTCTCGTTCTCAATGCGTCCTATGAGCCGTTGAACATCACCACCTGGCGTCGCGCCGTTGTGATGATGATTAAGGGCAAAGCCGAGAGCCTGGAGCATGATTCTCAGCGTCTGGTTCGGCGTGACATGCATGTGCCGACGGTGATCCGGCTGCGTCAGTTCGTGCGAGTGCCCTTTCGACAGGTTCCTCTGACTCGTCGTAATGTCTTCCAGCGCGACAACCACACCTGTCAGTACTGCGGCAGCCGTGAACAACTCTCCATTGACCATGTGATTCCGCGCAGTCGCGGCGGAACCGATGCCTGGGACAACGTGACCACCGCCTGCACGAGTTGCAATGTTCGCAAGGCCAGTCGCACTCCCTCAGAAGCCGAGATGCCTCTCAAGCGGGTTCCGCGTCGTCCCCTGAGCAGCCTGAGTTTCGAGGCTGTCCGTCAGATCGACTCCGGTCGCCACACCGAGTGGGCGAAATACGTGATCGGCGTCTGACGTTGCTCTGATCAGTTGTCGGCCTGGTTGCTGAGCTCCTCCAGCTTGCTGCGCTGCTCTTCGGCGATGCAGGCACCGATCACATCCTCCATCTGCCCCTGAAGAATGGACTCCAGACTGAAATTCCGGCCCAGCCGGTGGTCGGTGACTCTGTTGTCCTTGGCGTTGTAGGTGCGGATTTTTTCACTGCGGTCACCCGTCCCCACTTGGGAGCGCCGGGCTGAACTCTCACGGGCGTTCGCTTCGGCGAGCTGGCGCTCGTACAGCTTGGCTCGCAGAATTTCCATCGCCCGCTCTCGGTTCTGCAGCTGGGAGCGTTGCTGGGTGCAAAACACGCGGATTCCGGTTGGCTTGTGAAGCAGGTCAACAGCGGTCTCCACTTTGTTGACGTTCTGGCCACCTGCTCCACCTGATCGAGCCGTGCTGATCTCAAGATCCCCTGCTGCGATTTGAACCTCCACGGGATCTGCTTCCGGCATCACCGCCACGGTCGCCGTGGATGTGTGCACGCGGCCTTGCGATTCCGTGGCCGGAACGCGCTGCACGCGATGCACACCCGCTTCAAATTTCAACTCGCTGAAGACGGCATCACCTTTCACGGAAAGAATCAGTTCCTTGTAACCACCCAGGTCGGCTTCACTGGCGCTCACAGGCTGCACAGTCCAGCCGCGGCGGCTGCTGAAGCGCTCATACATGCGGGCGAGATCCCCAGCCCAGAGCGAGGCTTCATCGCCGCCGGCACCGGCCCTGATTTCCAGCATCACACTGCGTTGATCGCGAGGATCCTGCGGCAGCAGTGCGACCGTCAGCCGTTGGATCAGCTCATCATGACGTTGCTCGAGCGACTGCAGTTCCAACTGAGCCAGTTCCTCCATTTCGGAGTCACCTCGGCTGTCACGCAAGAGCGCCCGCGCCTGGTCGCGCTCATGCAGAACGCTCTGCAGGCTGGCGTAATCGACGACCAGAGGCTCAAGGCGCGAGCGCTCCTTGGCCACGGACTGGAGACGCTCCGGATCAGACGCCACATCGGGGTCAGCAAGCTGGCGTTCCAGATTGTGGAAACTGCTTGTTGCCGCCTCAAGACGACTGATCAGGGTTGAGGAGTCCATCGCCTCAGAAGCATTGTCGGGGAAGGGACTGACGGGTGTGCCCTTTCAGAAAAAATCCCCGAAGGCAGAGCGATGTCTTCCTTCGGGGGCGGGAATTCTGGCGATCGATCGCTTGTGCGTCGATTGCAGTGTGCATCAGGCTTCGGCCTTCGCCTCGTCCTTGGCTGGGGCTTTCTTTTCGTCGTTGACGCTGGCGGTGCTGCCCATGCCGTATTTGCGCATGAAGCGGTCCACACGTCCTTCAGTGTCAAGGATCTTCTGCGTACCAGTGAAGAACGGATGGTTACCGCTCCAGACGTCCACGTGGATTTCTGGTTGCGTGGAGCCAGTGGTCATGACCACTTCTCCGTTGCAGATAACCTTGGCATCGGGGTACCAGGTGGGATGAATGTCGGGCTTGGGCATGACAGGAATCAGCGCTTGGAGAACTGGGGAGCCTTGCGGGCTTTCTTGAGGCCGTACTTGCGACGCTCTTTGGCCCTTGGGTCACGGCTGAGGTGACCTTCCGTTTTCAGGGGTTTGCGGTTGTCGGCGGAGAGTTCGCAGAGTGCTCTGGCGGCTCCTTGCTTGATGGCATCAGCCTGACCGGTGAGACCGCCGCCGCGAACGTTGACGAGCACGTCGTACTCGGTGGTCAGCCCCAGTGTCTGCAGCGGTGCCTTGACGGCAGCGATGTAGGCAGGGTTGTAGTTCAGATAATTATCACCAGGTCGGCCGTTGATGGTGATCGTGCCGTTGCCGGGAATCAGGCGTACGCGTGCCACTGAGGTCTTGCGACGACCGGTTCCCCAGTAGACGACGGAATTGGATGTGCTCATTTGGCGGAGGCGGCGGGATCGAGCTGCAGGGGCTGGGGCTGCTGGGCGGCGTGCGGATGTTCGGCACCCTTGTAAACCTTCAGTTTCCGGAACATCTGGCGACCGAGAACGTTATGGGGAAGCATGCCCTTGATGGCTTTTTCCACGATGCGCTCGGGAAGACGCTCCTGCAGATGCGCGAAGGTTTCGACCTTCATGCCACCGGGGCGTCCGGAATGCCGGCGATACAGCTTTTGCTGCGGCTTGCTGCCACTGACTCTCACCTTGTCGGCATTGATGACAACGACGAAATCGCCGGTGTCGAGGTGAGGTGTGTAGCTGGCTTTGTTCTTGCCGCGGAGCACGGAAGCGACCTCGGTCGCTAGGCGGCCGAGGGTTTGATTCTCAGCGTCCACCAGGTACCACTGGCGGTCGATTGAATCGATGGAGGGAACTGAGGTCTTGTTCATCGCGCCGGCATGCCGGTTCGGGTATGCCCCGTCGCAAGCGACGAAGCTGGGCAGGGAGCTTCCGTGACGCCGTGGCGTGCTGTGCAGAGCTCAAAGATCGACTTTACCTGTCGGTGGGTCTCGGTCTGATCGAATCAGATGGATGAGACCGACGCTCAGGTACTGATTGGCCAAGGCGGAGGATCCGGTGGCGGATCTTCAGAGGCCAGAAAAAACGTCGGTTGACAATCGTACCAGCCGCTCTTGCTAAAGACCTCTTCCGGATACCCAGCGCGCAGCAGGCAGAGGCCCTGCGCCGGTGCTCCATCCTTCACTTCATGGCGTCGGCGCTCTCTCCAGCGACGTTCAAAGTGTTCAGGGGTCAATCGATGTTCGCCGACGGCCACCAGCTGGCCCATCAATAGACGAACCATCCCATAAAGAAAACCGCTGGCCTGAATCTCCAGGTGAACAAGATCCCCTCGTCGCTTGATGCACACGTCTTGAATGGTTGTCCGTGAATGGGATCGCCGGCTTCCCGTGCGCTGGAACGCTGCGAAGTCATGACTCCCCAGCAGGCCTTGAAGCGCATGGTCCATCGCCTGCTCATCTAGCCGTGTCTGGTAGCGATGCCAGCTCCAGGGCGCCAGAAACAGATTCGGCCTGCGTCCGTTGTAAAGGGTATAGCGGTAGCGCCGGTAGCTGGCGGAATAGCAGGCATGCCACTGCAGCGGGCGCTCCACCGCTTCTCGAACGCGGATCGAGGAGGGTAAGCGGCCATTGAGAGCAGGAGCCCAACGCCTGGCTGGAATGGGGCCGCAGCTGTCGAAATGCACCACCTGGCCGGCTGCATGAACGCCAGCATCCGTTCGCCCTGCTGCAACGGTCAAGACCGGTCGATGGGGGTCGAGAGCCGAGATGGCTCCGTCGAGCACCGCCTGCACACTGTTGCCGTTGGGTTGACGTTGCCAGCCACAAAACAAAGAACCCTCGTACTGAAGACTGAGCGCGATCCGTTTAAGACGGAGGCCTTCAGAATCAGTCGAGGGTTCTGCGATGGTGATTTCCGTTGTGCTGACGCCGGAACTCAGACCAGTTCGATGATGGCCATTTCTGCATTGTCACCGCGACGACGCACAGTGCGGGTGATGCGGGTGTAACCACCTTTGCGATCGCTGTAGCGATCAGGAGCTTTGTCGAACAGAGCATGCACAAGCTGCTTGTCGTACACGTATCCCAGCACTCTGCGCCGTGAGGCGAGGCTGCCCTCCTTGGCCAGAGTGATCATCCGCTCGGCTTCGTCACGCAGGGCTTTGGCACGCGCCTTGGTGGTGGTGACCCGACCTTCACGGATCAGCTGAGTGGTCAGACCGCGCAACATGGCTTTGCGTTGGTCAGCTGGACGTCCCAGCTGCGGGACTCGGCATTGGTGGCGCATGATTCTTTAGAGGCTGAGGGACGGGGGCGAAAGGCGTCAGACGCTGGTGCGGCTTTGGGGGATCTGGATGCCGATCCGTTCAAGGGCTTCAATCACCTCGTCAGCCGACTTGGAACCGAAGTTCTTGATCTCCAGAAGATCCTCGTAGCTGAAGCCCATCAGATCGGAGACAGAGTTGACCTGGGCGCGCTTGAGGCAGTTGTACGCACGAACCGAGAGATTCAGTTCCTCGAGAGGAATCTGAGCTTCGGCTGTGGGTTCGGGTTCAGCCTGAACTTCTTCCACCATCGTCACGGTGGCGAGGGGTTGGAACAATTCGATCAGCTGATTCGCCGACTGAGCAATGGCATCGTCAGGCGTGATCGAACCGTCGGTGACCACCTCCATGCGCAGGCGCTCGCGGGCAGAGCCACCTTCAGCGACAGCCGTTTCATCGATGGTGAAGTTCACCCGGTGAACGGGCATGAAGACTGAATCGATCTGGAGAAGATCGATGGCACTGGTGTCCTCGTTGTGGCGGTCGACCGGGCGATAGCCCACGCCCCGCTCCACATGCACTTCGAGTTCGAGGCTGTAGCCATCGCTCACCGTGGCGATGACGCGCTCGCCGTCAACGACTTGGACCTGCGATGAAAACTGCAGATCGCGGGCTTTCACGGTTGCGGGTCCGGCAACCACCAGCCTGCCGATCTCAAGCTCGTTGGTTCGGCTGTTGACCGTGATCTGCTTGCAATTGAGCAGGATGTCGAGAACATCCTCACGAACTCCTGGGATAGTCGCGTATTCGTGGTTGACACCAGCGATGCGCACTGCTGTGACGGCGGTGCCTTCGAGGTTCCCCATCAGCACACGCCGCAGGGAATTTCCCAGGGTTGTGGCCTGGCCCCGCTCAAGGGGGCCGATGAGGAACACACCGGTTTGGGAGCGATCGTCAGCGATCTGATGCTCGATACGGTCGATCTGGTATTGCAACACGGTCTGAGGCGGGGGAGAGAGGGACCTGAACTGGGACGCGTTGGCTCAGACGCGACGACGCTTGGCGCGACGACAGCCGTTGTGGGGCAGGGGGGTTACATCACGGATCAGGGTGATTTCCAGACCAGCAACCTGCAGAGCTCGAATCGCGGTTTCACGGCCTGAGCCAGGGCCACGAACGAGAACCTCGATCTGGCGCATGCCCTGTTCGAGGGCCCTGCGAGCGGCTGCCTCAGCTGCGGTTTGCGCTGCAAACGGCGTGCCTTTGCGGGCTCCTTTGAAGCCACTGGCGCCTGCCGAGGACCAGGAGATGACCTCTCCGGTGGTGTCGGTGATCGAAACGATCGTGTTGTTGAAGGTGCTCTGGATGTGGGCAACGCCGTTGGGGACGTTGCGTTTGGCCTTCTTGGGACCTGATTTCTTGACTGTTTTGGCCATGGGCCTGGGAATAGAGGGGGCTTATGGGAACTGAAGAATCCGATCGGCCGAGGCGGCTTACTTCTTCTTGCCGGCCACGGTCTTGCGGGCGCCGCGACGGGTTCGTGCGTTGGTGCGGGTTCTCTGGCCACGCACCGGGAGGCTCATGCGATGGCGACGACCGCGCACGCAACCGATGTCTTGCAGGCGCTTGAGGGCCATGCCCTCCTGCCGGCGGAGGTCACCCTCAATCGTGTAGGTCTCTGTGGCACCGCGCAGTTTCTGCACATCACCATCCTCAAGATCCTTGACTCTGGTGTCGGGATTGACACCGGTCTTCGAAAGGATGGTCTTTGCCCGGGTTGGGCCAATTCCATAGATGTAGGTGAGGGCGACTTCGATCCGCTTGTCGCGGGGAATGTCGACACCAGCAATCCGTGCCACTGAGCAATTAATCGAGGTGGACAATGACTTCCTTTACCTGGGAAGCCTTCAGTCAGGCTGGCAGGGCTAAGCCCCTGCCTTGAGAGTGTGGACCGAGGCTTCAGCCCTGGCGCTGCTTGTTGCGAGGACGCTTCTTGTTGATCACGTAGATGCGACCTCTGCGCTTGACGATCTGATCGTCAGGGCTGATTTTTTTGACTGAGGAACGCACCTTCATGGGGCGAAGCTCTCCAATGTTGCAAACAGCTACCGTACCACAGTGGGTCAAGCAAGAATGCTTTCGATTCGCTCAGCAATGGCTTCGACGCTGCCGTCAGCTTGCACTCTGATCAGGAGGTTTTGACGGCTGTAGTGATTGATCAGAGGGGCGGTCTGTTGCTTGTAGACCTCAAGACGGTTGCGAATCACGTCTTCGTTGTCGTCTGCGCGACCACGTCCCAGCAATCGTTCAACCAGAGCAGCGTCGTCCACTTCCAGCAACACAACGGTTTCAATCGCCTGATTGAGTTCCTGGAGCAGGGGTGCCAGCGCCTCGGCCTGAGCCACATTGCGCGGAAATCCATCCATCAGCCAGCCTTGGCCATTGAGCGCCGACAGCTGTCCCTTGACGATGGCCAGCACCAGAGCGTCGGTCACCAGCTCGCCGCGATTCATCACGGCTTCCGCTTCCTTGCCCAGGTCGCTGCCGGCGGCCACCTCGGCTCTGAGCAGATCGCCTGTGGACAGGTGCCGCAGGCCGTGCTTTTCACAGAGGCGTGCGGCTTGAGTTCCCTTCCCGGCACCGGGCGGGCCCACGAACAGAAGACGTTGTTTCATGGTGATTCAGGCTGATGGGGTGAGAGGAAAGATCGGGATGGACTGATCTTTTCGGGCTTGCATGTCGCGGGGGATTGCCAGTGCATGTCTCCTTACTGACGCACCATGCCCTCGTAGCGCTGGGAGATCACATAGGTCTGCACCTGTTTGGCGGTGTCAATGGCAACACCAACCAGAATGAGCAGCGACGTCGCCCCCAGCCCCTGGAAGGTCTGCACATTGGTGGCGCGTTCAACGGCGGAGGGAATGATCGCGACAGCACCCAGAAAAAGGCCGCCCAGAAGGGTGAGTCTGTTTTTGACGCCTTCGAGGTAATTCGCCGTCGCCGTGCCGGGACGGACGCCTGGGATCGCCACGCCTCCACGCTTGAGGTTGCTGGCGACATCAACAGGGTTGAAGGTCAGTGACGCATAGAAGTAGGAGAAGCCGAGAATCAACGAGAAGAAGACCAGGGCATAGGGCCATGGATTGGAGCTGCCTGGATTCAGCGCTGTGGCTGCTCTGATCAGAAATGGGTTCTGGCTGAAGTTGGCGATGGTGATGGGAAGAAAAATCAGGGCCGACGCGAAAATGATCGGCATCACACCGCCGGCATTGAGCTTGAGGGGCAGGTAGCTCTGGCGGTTGGGTAAAACCGCTCCACCTCCCACCTGACGTTTCGCACTCACGATCGGCAGCCGCCGTTGCCCTTCCTGTACGAAGATGATGCCCACGATGGTGACCAGGAACACCATCACCAGGATCACGATCCCGAATACGTCGTTGCGATCGCCTGTCTGTGCTTTTTCAATCGTGGAACCCAGAGCCTGAGGCAGCGTGGCCACGATGTTCAGGAAAATTACCAGTGAGGCTCCCTGGCCGATGCCCCGTTCTGTGATCACTTCGCTGAGCCACATCACGATCATGGATCCGGTCACCAGCGCCAGTGCCGTCTGCACGACGAACACAGTGTCGGGAATTCCGTCCACGGCATAGGGACGAAGGATCACAGCAAAGACCACGCTCTGCACCAGACCCCATCCGAGTGCGACGTATCGGGTGATCTGCGCGAGTTTGCGCCGGCCCGCTTCCCCTTCGTTTTTCTGCAGGTCCTCAAGTTGTGGCAGAGAAGCTGTCAGCAGCTGCAGGATGATTGAGGCATTGATGAACGGCAGGATTCCCAGAGCGAAGATGCCCAGGGTTGAAATGCCGCCACCGGTGAAGATGTCGAGGAAGCCGATCAGCTGTCCACCCTGTTGGATGAATTGTTCAAAGGCAACGCGATCAATGCCGGGCATCGGGATGTAGATGCCGAGACGCACCAGCATCAATAGACCCAGAGTGGTGAGAACCCTGCCTCGTAGCTCAGGGTTCTGAACCAGCTGGGTGATGACTTCAGTGGCGCTGGGATTTCGTCCCCGACTGACGAGCATGGAAGACAGATTGTGTGATTGAGCTTGATGCAGCAAAGCCGTCCGCGGATGATGATCCGGCGGACGGCTCAGACATTAAATCTGTGGAGGTCGATCGACGGATCTCAGTCCAACAGTTCGCAGGTGCCACCGGCTGCTTCGATTTTGGTTCGTGCTGATGCCGTGAAAGCGGCGGCCTGAACCGTGAGCTTGGCCTTCAGTTCCCCGTGGCCGAGGATTTTCAGTGGGTGCTTGGGGCTGGTGACAACGCCATCCTTGACGAGTGAGTCGAGGTTGACGGTGCTGCCGGCCTTGAGCTCATTCAGTGCTGACACATTCACAACGGTGAAGTGTTTGGGATTCACCAATGTGAAGTGCTTCAGCTTGGGCACTCGTCTGTACAGAGGCATCTGGCCACCCTCAAAACCGGGTCGGGTGGGCCGGCCGGAACGGGATTTCTGGCCGCGCATGCCGAAGCCGCAGCTCGCACCCTGGCCAGCGGCGATGCCGCGACCCTTGCGCAGTTTGCGGCGGCGGGCACCTTTGTTGGGCTTTAGGGAATCAAGTCGAAGAGTCATGGGGAATCAGGAATAGATCTGCTCGAGGGAGATCCCCCGTTCCTTGGCTGTCTCCTTGTGGGTGCGGAGACCATCGAGCGCCACCATGGCGGCGCGGGCGTTGTTCAGAGGTGTTTTGCTGCCCAGTCGCTTAGCCAGCACATTCTTGATGCCGGCAAGCTCGAGAACCGTACGAATCGAGCCACCCGCAATTACACCGGTACCCGGAGCAGCAGGACGGATCAAAACGCTGGCTGCACCATCGCGACCGTTGGACAGGGTCGGAATGGAGTTGTGACGTGTCAGAGGCACCTTGACGAGATGCTTCTTGCCGTCAGCAACTCCCTTGCGCACGGCACCAATCACGTCGCCGGCCTTGCCGACACCGACGCCGACCTGACCGCGCTCATTTCCGACAACAACAATGGCTCGGAAGCTCATCTTCTTGCCGCCTTTCACGGTCTTGGACACGCGGCGGATCTGGACAACCCGCTCCTGCCATTCGGAGTCACGCTCCTGGTTGCGTCGGTCACCACGGCGTCCACCACGGCGGTCGCCACGGTCGCGACCTCCTCCGCGGCGCTGTTCCTGCTGCTGGCCTTCAGCCGCCGCAGGAACATCGGCCGCTGAGGGCACGTCGTTGGGATTGGTCTGGGGGTTGGAATCGGTCATGTTGAGAGCAGGATCAGAACTGAAGGCCCGCTTCCCGGGCGGCGTCGGCAAGGGCTTTCACCCGGCCGTGATACAGGTTGCCGCCGCGATCGAAGACCACCTGTTGGATGCCCTTGGCGAGGGCGCGTTTGGCAACCAGTTCACCGACGGCGACCGAAGCATTGCAGTTGTTGCCGTTGGACTTGAGGCTGGTGCGCAGGTCCTTGTCGACGGTCGAGGCTGAGCAGAGTGTGCTCTGGGCGTCATCGTCAATGACCTGGGCATAGATGTGGCTGTTGGAGCGGAACACGGCCAGCCGGGGTTTGCCGGCGGTGCCGCTGAGGTGACGACGCAGGCGTCGATGACGCTTCTGGGTCTGTTGTTTACGGGAGAGGGTCGACATGGTGGGTAAAGAAGAACGGCGTCTAGTAGTGGATTACTTTTTGCCCGACTTGCCGGCCTTGCGGAGGATCCATTCACCCTCGTACCGGATCCCTTTGCCCTTGTAGGGCTCTGGGGGACGAATGGCGCGAATTTTGGCGGCTTCATTGCCCACCAATTCCTTGTCGATCCCGGACACAGTCACCTTGGTGTTGTTCTCAACTTTGAAGGTGATGCCGTCAGGAGCTACAACCTCGACGGGGTGGCTGTAACCAGCGGAGACGACCAGGGTGGTGCCTTTGACCTGAGCCCTGGAGCCAACCCCGATGATTTCCAGGCTTTTGCTGAAACCGCTTTCAACGCCAACAATCATGTTGTTGACGAGAGCGCGGCACAGGCCATGGCGCTCACGAGAGGTGCGCTTGCTGCTGGTGGGAGACAGCACGATGGTGTTCTCCACCTGATCGATGCTCACGCCTTCAGGCAGTGTGCGGTTGAGTTCTCCCTTCGGTCCCTTCACTGTGACAGCGAGGCCGTTGAGGCTCACGGTCACCTTCTCAGGGATGGGGATGGGGGCTTTACCGATACGTGACATGGTTGTGGCTCCAGATCAAAGGACGTAGCAGAGCACTTCACCGCCCACGCCCTGCTTTCGGGCATCGCGGTCGCTCATCACACCCTTGGAGGTGGAGATGATCGCCACCCCCAGTCCGCCGAGGACCTTGGGAAGGCCGCGGGTGTTCTTATAAATGCGCAGACCAGGCTTGCTCACCCGCTGCATGGAGCGGATGGTGGGTTGGCGGTTCTTGCCGCTGTACTTAAGTTCCAGCACCAAGTTGGTGTGGACTCCCTCGCCTTCTTCGCTGATCTCGGCGATGAAGCCTTCCTGCTGCAGCACTTTGGCGATGCTGCGGGACATGCGGGAGGCAGGTACTTTCGTGCTCTGGTGACGTTTCTCACTCGCATTGCGAATGCGGGTGAGCATGTCGGAAATAGGGTCGTGATTGGCCATAATGGTTTCCGAGGAGGGCTCAGTTGCTGCGGAACGGCATTCCCATCTCGCGGAGGAGGGACCGGCCCTCTTCATCCGAACGGGCAGTGGTCACGATGGTGATGTCCATGCCCCTGATGGCGTCGATCTTGTCGAAGGAGATCTCAGGGAAGATGATCTGCTCTCTCACCCCCAGGGTGTAATTGCCACGTCCGTCGAAGCTTTTCGGGCTGACGCCACGGAAGTCGCGGATGCGGGGCAGTGCCAGGTTGATCAGTCGCTCGAGAAAGGCGTACATGCGATCGCCGCGCAGAGTCACGGCACAGCCGATCGGCATGCCCTCGCGGATCTTGAAGCTCGCGATGGCTTTCTTGGCTCGGGTCACCACCACTTTCTGGCCGGTGATCTGAGCAAGTTCATTCACCGAGGCTTCGAGAGCTTTGGCATTCGCGGCAGCTTCGCCAAGTCCCCGGTTGACGGTGACTTTGACCACCTTGGGGACTTCATGGACGTTGGAGAGACTGAGATCTTTCAGCAATTTGGGCTGAATGGTCTCCCTGTAGCGCTGTTTCAGTGACATGGCTGGGGAATGGGACTTCTGGGCTTGGTCAGAAGGCGGATCGGGGTGATCAGTCGATCACCTCGCCGGTTTTCTTGAGGCGGCGCTTTTTGCTGCCGTCCTTCTCAGTGATCAGCTCGACTCGGCTGGTCACCTTCTTTTCTGTGGAGTAGATCATCACGTTGGAGGCATGCAGTGAAGCCTCTTCCGTGACGATCCGACCGCTTTCACCTTCCTGAGTCGGTTTGACGTGGCGGGTGCGCATGTTGATGCCCTGCACGATCACGCGGTTTTCATTGGGAAGGGTGCGCAGGACCTCTCCGGTCTTGCCCTTGTCCTTGCCGGTGATCACCTGAACGGTGTCGCCCTTGCGGATGCGCATCTTGATGCGCTGCGCTGCGGCGGATTTCGGAGTTGCAGTTGCCATCTCAGATCACCTCCGGAGCGAGGGAGACGATTTTGGTGAAGTTCCGGTCGCGAAGTTCGCGGGCCACAGGCCCAAAGACACGCGTGCCCTTGGGGTTTTTGTCGTCGTTAATGATCACGGCGGCGTTGTCGTCAAACCGGATGGAGTTGCCGGTATCACGCCGCAGTGTGGCTTTGGTGCGGACCACCACGGCCTTGATCACATCGGACTTTTTCACGCCCATATTGGGCATGGCGTCCTTCACAGTGGCCACGATCACGTCGCCCACATGGGCGTAGCGACGATTGCTACCCAGAACACGGATGCACTGGATGCGCTTGGCGCCGCTGTTGTCAGCGACGGTGAGAAACGATTCCTGCTGAATCATTTGTTGACCTCCTCAGCCTTGGGGCTGTGGCTGAGCACCTCGGCAATGGCCCAGCGCTTGTGGCGGCTGAGCGGACGGGTCTCGGTGATGCGAACACGGTCACCGACGCGAACGCTGTTGTTTTCGTCGTGAGCCTTGTATCGGGTGGTACGGCTGACCGTCTTCTTGTAGATGGGATGGGGAAAGCGGTTTTCCACCGCAACCACCACCGTTTTGTCCATCTTGTCGCTGACGACGGTGCCGACCCTTTCCTTGAGTGCCATGGGTATGAAGCGGAGGATCAGGAGGCGGTGGAGCTTTGGCGCTCCTTTTGCACCGTCAGCAGCTGGGCCAGCTTTGTGCGGCTCTGCTTGAAGCGGTGGGTGTTGGCCAGCTGCCTGGTGGCTTGCTGGAAGCGCAGATCGAACAGCTCGCGACGGAGACCGACGATTTGCTCTGTGATGTCTGCGTCGGAGAGCTGACGCAGTTCGGAGGCATTGGGACGGGCCATGGTCAGGACTCCACGGTGGCGGCAGCAGTTGCCGGAGCTTGTGCACCGGATGTCTGCTCCTGTTCATCGAGAGTGATGAACTTGGTCTTCACAGGCAGCTTGTACTGCGCAAGGCGCATGGCTTCCTTGGCGATTTCGGGGGTGATTTCGTCACCACCCATTTCGAACAGGATCCTGCCGGGCTTGATCACGGCCACCCAGAATTCCGGGTTGCCCTTACCGGAACCCATTCGGGTCTCGGCGGCGCGCATAGTGACCGGCTTGTCAGGGAAGATCCTGATCCAGATTTTTCCGCCACGCTTGACGTAGCGGGTCATCGCACGACGGCTGGCCTCGATCTGGCGCGAGGTGATCCAGCCGCACTCTTGTGCTTGCAGAGCGAACTGGCCGAAGGCGATGGTGTTGCCACGTGTGGCGACACCGCGCATGCGGCCGCGTTGCTGCTTACGGAATTTGACGCGTTTTGGACTCAGCATGGTTCAGGCCTCCTGTTCAACCCTCGTTGGAGCGGTCTTCGAACTGTTGGGGCCTGCGACCGGCCCGACGCCGCGGGGTTGCCCCCACAGGCAGCTGTTGCTGGGCTTCATCACCCAGCACCTCGCCTTTGAACACCCAGACCTTGATGCCGAGTACCCCGTAGGTAGTACTGGCGACCTTGGTGGCGTAGTCGATGTCAGCGCGAAGGGTGTGCAGAGGCACCCGACCTTCACGCGTCCATTCGGTGCGAGCGATTTCTGCACCATTCAGGCGACCTGAAACCTGGATTTTCAGGCCAAGAACGCCGGCTCGCTGAGCGCGCTGAACGGCCATGCGGATGGTGCGACGGAACGCCACACGCTTCTCAAGCTGCTGAGCGATGTACTCAGCGAGCAGGAAGGCATCGGCGTCGACACGCTCAACTTCAACCACATTGATTCGAACCTGACGATTCGGATCGCCGACGGTTTTCTGGATGCCGGAACGCAGTTCTTCGATACCACTTCCCTGGCGTCCAACCAACACGCCGGGGCGTGCGGTTTTGAGCTCAACTTCAAGCTGATCAGCCTTGCGGGCGATCAGCACATCGCTGATACCGGCGGAGCCGTACTTCTTGTGGATGAACTTGCGAATCCGATCGTCCTCCTGAAGGAGGCTCGGATAACTCTTGCTGGGGGCGTACCAGCGTGACCGGTGCTCCTGGGTGATCCCCAGGCGTAAGCCGGTTGGATGGATTTTGTGTCCCATCAGTCGGGGTGCTCGGGGGTCAGGAGTCGGTCTGGGCTGCCACAGCAATGCTGATGTGGCAGGTCTGCTTTTTGATCGCGAAGGCGCGACCTTGAGCGCGGGGGCGGTAGCGCTTCATGGAGGGGCCCATGTCTGCGCTGGCCTGGGAGATCACCAGGGTTGATGGGTCAAGTCCGAGGTTGTGCTCGGCATTGGCCACTGCAGAACGCAGCACCTTGGTGATGGGACCCGTGGAGCGGTAAGGCATGAACTCGAGCATGATCAGCGCGTCGCGATAACTGCGACCGCGGATTTGATCGAGCACCCGCCGGACCTTGGACACGGAGCCGCGAATGAAGCGACCGTGGGCTTGGGCGGTAGTTGCCGTTGGGGATGACGTTGTCATGGTCTCAGCGGCCTCCTTTCTTGTCTTTGATGTGGCCTTTGAAGGTGCGGGTGGGGGCGAATTCGCCAAGCTTGTGGCCCACCATTTGTTCGGTCACGAAGACCGGCACGTGGGTGCGGCCGTTGTGAACCGCGATTGTGTGGCCGATCATCATCGGCAGGATCGTGGAGGCCCTTGACCACGTCTTGATCACCGACTTGTCATCGGCGGCGTTTTGCTTTTCAACCTTGCGAAGAAGGCTGTCGGCAATGAAGGGGCCTTTTTTGAGTGAACGTCCCATGGCGGATTAAGCGAACGACAGAATGGTGAGCAGCATCATGAGTCGCGTCCGCCACGGCTCCGCTTGGACGTCTTGCGACGTTTGCGGAGGACGAACTTGTTACTCGGCTTGTTGCGCTTGCGGGTCTTGAGGCCCAGCGCAGGCTTGCCCCATGGGGTGACAGGACCGGAGCGGCCAATGGGAGCTCGGCCTTCACCACCACCATGAGGGTGGTCGCAGGGGTTCATCACACTGCCTCGCACCTGAGGCCGGCGTCCGAGCCAGCGACGGCGACCTGCCTTGCCAAGACTGGTGTTGCGGATTTCCGCGTTGCCGACTTCTCCGATGGTGGCGTAGCACTCACGGCGCACTAGGCGAACCTCAGTGGATGGAAGCTTCAGGGCGACGTAATCGCCCTCCTTGGCCATCACCTGCGCGCTGGCACCGGCAGTTCGGACCATTTGTCCGCCGCGACCTGCGTAAAGCTCGACGCAGTGAACGCTTGAACCGAGGGGGATGTCAGAGAGCGGCATGGCGTTGCCGATCTCGATGGGGGATTCCGGTCCCGACACCACGGTCTGACCGATGGTGACTCCGGCAGGCGCGAGGATGTAACGCTTCTCTCCGTCGGTATAGAAGAGAAGAGCCAGCCGCGCATTGCGGTGCGGGTCGTAGTGAATGGCGGCCACCTTGGCGGGGACGCCGTGCTTGTTGCGTCGGAAATCGACGATGCGGTATTGCCGCTTGTGGCCACCGCCACGATGACGACAGGTGATCACACCGCGGTTGTTGCGTCCCTTGCGGCGGTGCTTAGACACCACAAGTGAACGCTCCGGCTTGCGGCTGGTGACTTCACTGAAGTCGGTAACGACCCGGGTGCGGGTGCCGGGTGTGTAGGGACGGAAGGTACGGATTGCCATGACGTTTCAGACCCCTCAGGACTCAGGGAAGAGTTGGATGGAGTTGCCCTCAGCGAGGCGCACCACAGCCTTTTTCACCTGAGAGCGTTTGCCGGCAAATTTGCCGACCCGACGACTGCGGCGGGGAGGGTTCATGGTGCTGATGCCGGTGACCTTGACATCAAACAGCTGCTCAACAGCGGCTTTGATGTCGGGCTTGGCAGCTCGGTGGTCCACCTCGAAGGTGTACTGGTTCAGTTCCAGTGCTCGGGTGGCCTTTTCTGTGATCAGGGGCCTGCGGATCACGTCCGCCAGACGCCCTGTGAAGCGCTCAGTCATCTCCGTAGACCTCCTGGATGGTTGCGAGTGCCTCTTCGCCCAGCACCAGTGCATTGGCGTGGAGCAGATCGAAGACGTTGAGCTGATCAGCCGTGATCAGCTTCACCTTGTCGAGATTGCGAACGGACCGTCGCACAACATCGCTCGGGGAGCTGAGCACGATCAAAACCTTTGCGTCGGCAGCAACTCCGAGGCGCCCGAGTGCGTCAACGACTTCACGGGTTTTTGGCGCTTTGAGGGCTGCTCCGAAGTCCTTCACCACAATCACGTCGTCGATGCGCGCCATCAGTGCGGTGCGCAGGGCCAAACGACGCTCCTTGCGATTCATCGCAAGGTTGTAAGTGCGGGGCTTGGGACCGAAGACGATGCCGCCGCCGGGACGCAGAGGAGTACGGATCGATCCCTGACGGGCACGACCAGTTCCTTTCTGCTTGTAGGGCTTGCGTCCGCCACCACGAACTTCAGCACGGGTAAGCGTGCTTGCGGTTCCCTGACGGCTGTGGGCCTGCTGGCGCAGCACCGCACGGTGCATCAAGTCGACGGCGGTGGTTTCCTTGGCCACCTTCAGGTCGATGGAAGCCTTGCCGGTTTCCTTGCCCTGCCAGTCGCGAACTACACAGTTAGCCATCACTTACCTCCTTTGGCGGGCTTGGCGCCCACACGATTGGCGGGCCGGATGTTCAGCAGTGATCCCGGCTTGCCGGGGACTGAGCCCTTCACCACGAGCAGGTTCCGATCACTGTCCACCTTGAGGATCGTGAGCGCCCTTGTCGTGATTTTTTTGCCGCCATAGCGACCAGCCATCCGCTTGCCGGGGTAGATCCGGCCAGGCGTGGTGCCGGCGCCGGTTGAGCCGGGTTCGCGGTGGTTCTTCGAGCCGTGGGTCATTGGGCCTCGGCTGAAGCCATGACGCTTCTGATAACCGGCGAAGCCACGACCCATGGTGTCGCCGCTGACGTCCACCTTCTGGCCTGCTTCGAAATCACCCACGGTGATGGCTCCGCCAAGTTCGAGACCCTTCAGGTCGTCGACGCGATATTCACGCAAGTGGCGGAGCATCCCTTCGCCGGATTTGGCGAGGTGGCCCTTGGCGGGCTTGTTGATCAGCTTTTCGCGAGTATCGCCAAAGCCGATCTGGACGGCCTCGTAGCCGTCAGTTTCGGTGG
The DNA here is from genome assembly GCA_047286285.1 of Synechococcus sp. Classification (GTDB taxonomy): domain Bacteria; phylum Cyanobacteriota; class Cyanobacteriia; order PCC-6307; family Cyanobiaceae; genus Synechococcus_C. The sequence goes on from JBJBBP010000002.1 coordinate 560,652, forward strand.
TTTTGAGTTGGGTGATCCGGCAAGGCCCCGCCTCGATCAAGGTGACCGGGACGGCTTTGCCTTGCTCATCGAAGAACTGGGACATACCCAGTTTCTTCCCAAGGATGCCGATGGACATGGGAGGTAATGACGCCAGCGTGGACAACCTCAGCCGTTGCAACTTGACGCTGCTTGAGCTGTGGCCTGAAGGGCGCTGATCTAAGTGACGCAGTCATGGCCGAATGCTTGTGACGGGAACCGTCTTGGCGATTCGGATTGGGGCTAGCGAGCGAATCAGCTGGCTGGGACTTGAACGACCGGTGACGGTCGGTAGTTTCCCGGCAACGCAACGAATGGAATCGCTGTGCTGCTCTGGCCTAAAGATCCGGCGCACACGCCGGACCTGCTCTTGGAACTGGAGGCCCGGCTAGCGGTCGGGCACAGATCGGCAGAGCAAACAAAAACCCTACACCACTGCCTTCCTGCTTCCATCCTTCCCTGATCAGCTGCCAGACTCTCCCCATCTGGACTGATTCCATGCCGCTGCTGCTTTCAGGTCGGGGTTTCCGCCGTGAACTGGAATCCGCTGGAGTGATGGCAGTGCATGCCCCTCTTGAAGGTGGTGCGGAGACACGACTGCTCAGGCGCTTGCGCGCTGCTGGCTATCGCACGCAGATCACATCGGCGCGCGGTCTCGGAGATCCGGAGGTGTTTCTTTTCCAGAAACATGGTGTGCGACCACCACATCTGGGGCATCAAAGTGTTGGTCGTGGTGCGGCTGTCGGCGAAGTCCAGGAGGTCATGCCGCAACTTGGAGAGCTTCTCCTGGGCAACAAGCCTGTGGTTCTCTGGCTGATTGAGGGTCAGGTGCTGTCGCGATCGGAGTTGCTTTCTCTCTGCGATCTGTGCCGGCGTGAACCGCGTCTGAAGGTGGTTGTTGAGATGGGTGGTGCACGCAGCCTGCGCTGGCAGCCGATGACACGGCTGCTGGGAGCCTGAACGCCTGTCTTCTGCCGGTCACCGGTTCTCTGCAAGCCGGTGACGATGCCCTCGGGGAAGGGCGTTGGGTCAAGTTGATCTGCGGGGCCAGTAATCAGGATCTGGCTGCGGTTGCCGATCTGTGTGCTCTGTACGCGGTTGCAGGAGTCCAGTGTGTGGATGTGGCAGCCGATGCCGCTGTTGTCAACGCAGCTCGCGCCGGCCTCAGCTGGGCTCGAGATCGCACAGGACAATCGCCCTGGCTGATGGTCAGCGTCAGCGACGGTCGCGATGCCCACTTTCGCAAGGCTGTCTTTGATCCCTCCCGCTGCCCCCCCGATTGTTCCCGCCCCTGCGAGAGGGTCTGTCCTGCTGATGCCATTCACGCTGGTCCCGGTGTCGATCCAAGCCGCTGCTATGGCTGTGGACGCTGTCTGCCGGCCTGTCCCCTTGGCCTGATTGAAACCTCTGATCATCGGGTTGGGCTCGACAACCTCGCTCACCTGCTTGCAGAACTCAAACCCGATGCGCTCGAGGTTCACACCGCACCCGGGCGTTTCGAGGAATTTGAACGCACGCTCGATCAGGTCTTGGCTGCTTCCATCCCCTTGAGAAGGCTTGCGGTGAGCTGCGGTCTTGAGGGACATGGATTGCGCTCAGAGGATCTGGTCAACGAGCTGTGGGGCCGTCATGAGGCGTTGCGCAAGCGCGGATTTCGACCTCTCTGGCAGCTCGATGGACGTCCGATGAGCGGCGATGTCGGTGCCGGAACCGCCCGGGCGGCCTTGCGTCTCTGGCAGCAGGTGCGGACCACTGCGCCTCCGGGGCCGTTGCAGCTGGCCGGAGGAACCAACGGCGCGACGATCGGTCTGTTGGATGGTCTGGGATTCCCGCGCTCCAGGGGGCCGGCAGGGGTCGCCTTCGGTGGCATGGCCCGCGCCATTGTTCAACCGCTTCTACAGGAGGCTGAATCGCGTCGAACCACTCTTCGTGACTGGCCTTTGGGTTGGGACAAGGCGCTTTCGCTGGCCAGGGAGCTTGTGATTCCCTGGCTTTTGCGGCCCTGACTGTCCCCGCTTGTGGACTCACTCCTGCTAGAAGGCGTTTAGGTCCTGTAGAGCACTTGGAGCCCGGACCATGAGCACCGAGCGCATCACTGATGATTTGCAGCGCTTGCTCGCGCTGTTGCCAGCTGCGGTCCGTGAGGCTCTTGACCCTGCTGAGCGTCGCGATCAGCTTCTTGAGGTGGTGCTTGATCTTGGCCGCATTCCCGAAGCGCGTTACCCCGGCCGCTCGGTCGAACTTGGAGGGCGGTGCCTTGAACGCAATGATCTCCTCGAGATGGTGAGACGAATCGGTGAGTTCGGTGCTGATAATCGCGCCGGTATTGAGCGCACCCTTCATCGCATCAGCGCCATCCGCAACCGGCGTGGTGATGTGGTCGGCCTGACCTGCCGAGTGGGGCGTGCCGTGTTTGGCACGGTCGCCATTGTGCGTGATCTGCTCGACAGTGGAGAGTCATTGCTGCTGATGGGGCGCCCCGGTGTGGGCAAGACCACAGCTCTCAGGGAAATTGCCCGTGTTCTGGCCGACGATCTGCACAAGCGGGTGGTTGTGATCGACACAAGCAATGAAATCGCCGGTGACGGTGACATCCCCCATCCCGCCATCGGCCGTGCCAGGCGCATGCAGGTCGCGAGGCCTGAACTCCAGCATCAGGTGATGATCGAAGCGGTGGAAAACCACATGCCGGAGGTCATCGTGATTGATGAGATCGGCACCGAGTTGGAAGCTCAGGCGGCACGCACGATTGCCGAGAGGGGCGTGATGCTGGTGGCCACCGCTCATGGCAATGCTCTTGCCAACCTGATCAAGAACCCCACTCTCTGCGATCTTGTTGGTGGGATTGAATCCGTCACCCTGGGCGATGAGGAAGCTCGTCGTCGCCGGACACAGAAAACGGTTCTGGAGCGCGCCGCTGACCCCACGTTCCCTCTTGCGGTGGAGATGCACAGCCGCCGTCGCTGGGCTGTTCATGACGATGTCGGGCGAACGGTGGATCTGTTGTTGCGCGGACAAACCCCCAGGCCTCAGGAGCGCGAACTGATGGCGGACGGTGGTGTCCGGCTTGTCGATCCAGAGCCGTCGATGCCGCAGCCACCCCAGCGGCGGCCGGCCCTGGCCGTTGTGCCTGTGCCCGATCCGGAGCGCAGCGGTCCCAGAAGGCCTGGATCCGGCCCGCCCTCTGGAGAGTCTCCTGCTGTGAAGCATCCTGGCGAGGTGGTGTTGCAGGTGCTCTGTTGCGGCCTCAGCCGGCAGCGACTGGAGGAGGCTGTTCGCTGCCATGACTGGCCCGTCAGGGCCGTTGATGATCTGGCTTCTGCTGATGTGCTGTTGAGCGTGCGGCAGGGTTTGGGACGTCAGCCTGAGCTGCGCCGGCAGGCACGGGAGGCCGGGGTGCCGATTCTTGTGATCAAGTCGGATTCTCTGGCCCAGGTGGAGCGAGCTCTGGAGCGTCTGCTCAGCCGTCAGCTGCAGGTCCAGCGGGAACAGGAGCCTGAGATGTCACCAGGTCAGCCCGACCGCGCTGATGCTCTGGCAGCTCTTGAGGAATGCAGGCTTGCGGTGGAGAAGATTGTGATGCCCGAAGGGCGTCCGGTCGAACTGCTTCCGCGCAATGAGACCGTGCTTCAGATGCAGGCCGATCTCGTGTCGCGTTACAGCCTGCAGAGCGATGTTTATGGCTCCCATGATCAGCGTCGGCTCAGGGTGTTTCCTCCCTGATCAGCCAACAGATGGCCCGAATGGATTGACGAAGGTCACTTCGCTGTGGGTAACTATTTGAACCCCAGAGCTGTTCTCCATAGGGAGTGCCAACGCTGGAGTCAATGGGCCGTCGCCAAGTGGTAAGGCAGCGGGTTTTGGTCCCGCCATTCCTAGGTTCGAATCCTAGCGGCCCAGTTTTTCCGGATCGCCGGTGCTCCCCCCCAATCTGCTGGTCTTTGATTTCGACGGCGTGATTGTCAACGGGATGAACGAGTACTGGTGGAGTGCTCGTCGGGCCTGCCTGAGGCTTCATCCCGGCGCTGATCTTCCGGAGTCCACGCCCGAACAGTTTCGTCAGCTCAGGCCCTGGATTCATCACGGTTGGGAGATGGTGCTGATCGCGGCATTGCTGTCCGAACAGGGTGGCCCGCTCGAGCGGCTGGGAGCTGCGCTCTTCGTGGCCGACTACAACGCCCACTGCACGGCAGCACTGGAGCGTTTCGGCTGGAGCCCCGGGGTGCTGCAGCAGGCTCTGGAGGCGGTGCGTGCTGATGCGGTGCGGACCGATCGTGACGGCTGGCTGGCCCTGCATGAGCCCTATCCGGGCGTGCCTGAACGTCTGAATGCCCTCGCCGAGGAGAATCTCTCCTGGGCGGTGCTCACCACCAAAGCACGCCATTTCACCGCCGAACTGCTTGCTTCTATGGGGCTCAATCCAGCACAGCTGGATGGCCATGAGTCGGGGTCGAAGCCTGAGGTGTTGCGCCGTTTGGCTGCTGACTGGCGTCTTGCCGGCTTTGTGGAGGACCGTCGCCCCACCCTTGAAACCGTTCGGACGACCCCGGGCCTGGAAACCCTCCCCTGCTGGCTGGTCAGCTGGGGATACCTCAAGCCCACGGATTTGGTGGATTTTCCCGAGGGAATTCGCCTGCTGAGGCCGGAACAGTTCGCAGCCCCCTTGGCGACCTGGCTCTGATTCGATAACGTACATCTGTACTACGTGAGACGGATGGCCTGAGTCGGGGCACTGGATGGTCTGTCCAGGTCTTGATTCCACCGAGGCGTCGGTTCATCCGCCGTCCCGATCAGCTGCCTGCGGCGTTCTTCTGCTCTTTAACTACTTCAGCCATGCCAGCCGATGTGAAAGCCTCCCAGTCCTCCGGTGGAGAGATCCGCCCCGGTGAGCGCGATAAAGCGCTCAACCTCGTGCTCGGTCAGATCGAGCGCAACTTCGGCAAGGGATCGATCATGCGCCTTGGGGATGCATCCAGGATGAGGGTGGAAACAATTTCCACCGGAGCCCTCACCCTGGATCTTGCTCTGGGTGGTGGATATCCCAAGGGACGTGTTGTGGAGGTCTATGGACCCGAAAGTTCCGGTAAGACCACGCTGACCTTGCATGCCATTGCCGAGGTTCAGCGCAGGGGAGGCGTCGCAGCCTTCGTCGACGCCGAGCATGCCCTCGACCCTGTGTATGCCGCTTCCCTGGGAGTGGATGTTGAGAATCTGCTCGTGTCGCAGCCAGATACCGGAGAAATGGCTCTGGAGATCGTGGACCAGCTGGTCCGTTCCGCTGCCGTCGACATCGTGGTGGTTGACTCCGTTGCTGCTCTCACGCCTCGTGCTGAGATCGAAGGTGAGATGGGAGATCTGGCCGTCGGCAGTCAGGCCAGGCTGATGAGTCAGGCGATGCGCAAGATCACTGGCAACATCGGCAAATCCGGTTGCACGGTGATTTTCCTCAACCAGCTGCGTCTCAAGATCGGCGTCACCTACGGCAACCCAGAAACCACCACCGGCGGTAACGCTCTGAAGTTCTATGCCTCGGTTCGGCTTGATATCCGCCGTATTCAAACGCTCAAGCGGGGAACAGAGGAGTACGGCATCCGCGCCAAGGTGAAGGTGGCCAAGAACAAAGTGGCTCCTCCATTCCGCATCGCGGAATTCGACATTCTCTTTGGCCGGGGCATCAGCACACTGGGTTGTCTGCTCGACCTGGCGGAGGAGACGGGAGTCGTCACTCGTAAGGGGGCCTGGTACAGCTATGAAGGCGACAATATCGGCCAGGGCCGTGACAACACCATCGGTTGGCTGGAGCAGAATCCAGAAGCCAAGGACGCCATCGAGGTGCTGGTGCGTCAGAAGCTGACGGAGGGTTCGGAAGTCACGTCCAATTCGATGCGTCCTCTTGCCGCAGCTGCTCGGTCGGCTGCTGCCAAGCCTCTTTCCAAGTCCGCTGATGCTGCTGCTGCGTCGAAGGACGCAGCCTGATCAGCTCTGCTGGAGTGTTGAGGAGCTGCGTTCCCTGTAGCTCCCCTGCCAATTCCCTGCGATGCGCTGAAGTTCCTGGATCGCTTCAGCGCCTTCAAATTTCACCAGTTCTCGCCCATTGCGGGATTCGACCCAGCTGATGCCGAAGTCGGAGACGAGAAAGCGCACCATGTGCTGCTCGCCCAGTTCGGCCATGAACGATGCTCCGCTTCCGTCATTGCCGTCATCGCAGACGTAGCAGGTTGCTGTGATTCCCTGTTTGCGGAGGTTGGAGGCCAGAGCCTGCAGGCTCATGACCAGGTCTTGGACGACCGAGCGGTATTGCTCGGAAAGCCTGAGAAACACAGGGAACACCAACCAGAATCAACCGACTCTAAAGGTTTTCTTCCGAATTCAAGATTAGGTGAGCGTTCCCGGTTTTACGGGCTGTCGGCGAGTGTCCAAAAGCCTGCGGCAGGTCCGATGAAGCGCACCACCACCCAGAACACCACCAGGACTGCGATGCCGATCCAGGCCCCTCGCGTGGTGATGGAGACGAACTGAGATGCCTGGGCGCGCGTCAGTGGCAGCCAGGCGATGAAACGCTCGGCCTCCTTGGGATCGGGCTTGCGCTGGCGAGGTGGCAGTCCCTGACTGGCACGGCGTCGTGCTTCTCCCATACAGGCCTCATAAGCTGCCAGCCAGCCTAGAAGTGATTCTCAGTCTGGAAGAAGCCTTTGCAATGCTTCCCAGGGTTCGAGCGCCCGCAGCACCTGTTCTCCCCAGCTGCGTCCGCGAACCCTTCCATCGAGGATGGCCAGGCGGCCACCGCTGCCTCGCAACGAGGCAATGGCAGGGATCAGGATTGCCAGTGCTTCTGGCAGCAGAAGCGTTCGAAACCAATCACGCCCCTGTCGCTTCAGCGACTCCACACGGGCCGCGGTGAGGGGGTCCTCCAGGCTGGCGATCGGCAGCATGGCGGCAATCAGTTGTTCCGGTTCAGGCAGCAGATGCTGATGGCTCAACCACCAGCTCCAGCTGCAGCAAATCACCCCATTGGTCTCCGGTGCCGTGCTTTCCAGGGTGACCCGGCTGCCGAACTCCGCAGCGAGCTCACTGCAGAGGCGTTGACGCAGGCCGGGCGCATCCAGAAGCACAACGGTCAACCCAGATCGTCCCAGGATCAGGCGGCGGCTCTGCTCCAGAAGATGTCCGGCGAAAATCTGCGTGTTGGGGAGGGGCTGGCGTCTTGGCAGATAGATCGGTAGCGCCTCCCCGCGGGGTGCATCGCGCAGATCGATTCGCAGCGCATCGAGGCCGGAGCCAGGGTCTTCGCCATGACGGCGACAGCCCCCATCCCCATGGATGAGCGTCCAGGGATGGTTGAAGAACAATGCCTCCAAGCTGATCAGTGGTTCCAGCGGTTGGAGCTGCCAGGTCCACTGGAGCGTGTCGGGGTTCATGCGTGCCCAGCTTGCCCATGACGCCCTGTCCATGGACATCAGCTGACACCAGGGTTCCGGCGTCGATCCAAGCAGTTGCAGCAGGTCGCAAACGCTGGTCAGTGCGCTTTCGGGCATACACAGGTCGCGGTTGCTTCCTCCGCCGAGCGCGACGAGCTGGCGGCTGAGTCGTTCATGCAGCTCCAGCAATCCCTGACCAGCAGAGGGGAATGCAGCTCTCAGCTGCTCCCAGTGGTTTGCTCTGATGGTCACGGTCATGGCCCGCCGCAGAAGGGATGGCAGCCATTCCGCTTCCGGCACCACCAGATGGTCATCCGGGCGGAGCTGGCCGCAGCGATGCACATCCAGAAGCTGTTGGGGTGTCAACAGCCAGAGTTGCTCTGCGGGCGGGGGATCCATGCCTGTCCAACAGGCCAGCTTCAATCCGCTCTCCAGCAGACGTGGTCGTTCGACATGCAGCAGCCGCTGATGTTGTGTGGAGTCGAGCACCAGCACGGTGTGCTGGCTACACAGGCTGAGCGGCACCAGCAGGGCCAGCCACCAGCGGTCACTGCTGCCCGCGGACAGCTGGATTCTGGTTCGATCCTGTCGTCGGAGGCTGCGCCCCACCAGTCGGCTCAGCGTCAGTTGGTGTTCCCATTCGCCTGCTTCTCCCCTGAGCAGGTGCTTGAGCTGCTGATGGGCCTGGACTTCCAGCATTCGGGAAGCCTAGGAACCGCCGCACCGTCCCACGGTTCAAGTTGAGCCATACCGATCTCAGCCTTTGGTCGAGCAACATGGGCTGTATGCGGACGGCGGTCATGGATCAGGAGCGGATCGCAGAGCTGGCTGCTTTCAGCAGGGTTGGTGTGGTTGGTCTGGGTCTGATCGGTGGCTCGATCGGTCTTGATCTGCGTGCTCTCGGGGTCAGCGTCCAGGGCCTCGTTCATCGCGCCAGCACGGCTGAGCGTGCACTTGAGCGCGGGTTGGTCGATGCCGTGAGCTGTGACCCTGCCTGTCTTGAGGGTTGTGATCTTGTGGTGCTTGCGTTGCCGTTGGAGGCCTTGCTGCAGCCGCAGGAGGCTCTGCTCACAGCGCTTCCACCAGAGGCTGTGGTCACGGATGTGGGTTCGGTGAAGGGAGCCGTTCTCGATGTCTGGAGGGATCTTCACCCCCGTTTTGTGGCTTCCCATCCCATGGCGGGAACAGCGGAGTCCGGAGTGGAATCTGGTTGCAGCGGTTTGTTCCGAGGTCGTCCCTGGGTGGGAACGCCCGAGGTTGATACGGATGCAAAGGCCCTGGACCGGGTGCGAGCGCTCGCTTGTTCACTGGGTGCGCACTGGATCAGTGCGGATCCGCTGATTCATGACCAGGCCGTTGCCCTGATTTCTCACCTGCCCGTGATGGTCAGCGCTGCACTGCTGCGCGTTCTTGGAGAGGAGCGGGACCCGCGTGTGCGAGACCTGGCCCGTCAGCTGGCCTCCAGCGGTTTTGCGGATACGACCCGTGTCGGTGGGGGCAATCCAGCCCTGGGAACTGCGATGGCCAGCCGCAACACAACGGCCTTGCTGAAAGCTCTCGCCGCCTATCGATGGAGCCTCGAGCAACTGGAGGAGGCGATCCTGAATGGCCACTGGGCTCAACTCGAGCAGGAGCTAGAGAAAACCCGTGCCCTGCGCCCCAGTTTCCTGGAGCCCCCCTCGGATGCGGCTATGCGGCAAGACTGAGGCTCCGGCCACGTGCAGCCATCAGTTGCCTGCACGCCATCAGCGCTGAAAGGCTGACACCGGCCGTCCCTTCCCCGGGATGAATCGAATCACCGCACAGCCAGAGCTGGGGAATGGGTGTGCGGCTTGCGAGTCCAAAGGGTCCGAAGCGAGCTGGACTCTGCCCCAAACCGCCGACTACGCCATTGGGTCGACCGGTCCAGTAAGCAAACCCTCTCGGTGTCGCCAGTTCCTGATGCAGCCAGGCGTCATCGGGCAGGTTGAGGGCGGTGTTCAGTTCACGTCGAATCGAATCCTGAAGCTCCTGTTTGCGTTGCTGGTAGTCCGTCTCATCCAGGTCGTGCCAACCCTCCGGTGAGGTGAAGACGCTGGCAATCACCGTGGCCTGTCCCTCGGGAGCTCGACCATCTCCGTCATGGCTCACCGACAGGAAGAGTGAGCCGGGGGAGTTCCCATCACGCTGCAGATGGCCTGGACATTCATCCGGCAGGTGGTGACGTTCGAGAGCTCCGTAGAACACCAGCGCTCCACTGGGTGCCTTCAGTGTTTCGAGATGGTTGCGGTAGTCGTCGGGCATCTGTCGTCGGTCGGGAATCAGGCCCGGCAGGCACTGCGGCGGGAGGCTGCAGATGATCTCGCTGGCCTTCAGGCGCTGCTGCGTTTTGGCAGGAGCATCAACCGTGACGGACCATCCGGGTTGATCGCTGTCACGCTCAAGCTTGAGAGCGCGATGGCGCAGAAGCACACGCCCACCATCGCGCGCGAGCGCGCATGCCAGATGATCACTGAGACTCTGCATTGAGCCCTGCAGGTGCCAGAGACCAAGTGGGGCCTGGCACATCTGCAGGACAGTCGCTCCATACAGCGCCGCGGTGCGCTCGCTGGGTTGCTGTGAGTACAGCCGAAGCTGCAGGTCGAGGAAGCGACGCAACCGATCGTTCCCACCACATCCGCTGAGAGTCATCAGGTCGGCGACCGTCAGCAGGCTCAGGGGGGCACAGGCGAGATTGCCGGGGGTCAGAGCGGACAGGGTGCGACCGAGATCCCAACCGGTTCGAACCGGCAGCACGGGGTCTGCTGAAGCGAACTTCCAGTTCTGGCGGTGAATCCAGCTGCAGAGCTGCCAGAAGCGTTCGCTGCCGGGAAACTGCTGGTTGCGTTCCTGGCGCCAGCGTTCGGGATCGTGCCAGAGATGCACAGGCGGAGAACCGTCATTGAGGTCCACCACACAGCCAGGGTCCAGGCGCGCTGCGTCGGGAGGGCTGATGTTCAGGTGCTGAAAAAGCCTTGCATGACTGCCGCCAGGTTCCAGACCCGCCACCTGTGTGGCACCAACATCAAAGGTGTAGGGACCTCTTCGGAACGTTCCGGCGCAGCCGCCAAGCTGGTGATGCGCCTCCAGCAGCGTGACGCTCAATCCTTCATGGGCGAGCAGTGCAGCGGCGGTGAGACCGGCAATGCCCCCACCGATCACGATCACGTCCTGGACTGATTCCATCGCGGCATGCTGGCAGCAGAGTTCGATCAGCGTGGATGCGTGATCAGCTGCAACGGGCACTGGCGAAAGCTCCTGGGTTGCTCCAGGGACAGCGGGTGGTTGGCCTGAGCAGTGTGGGCGGCGGCAGTGTGGGATCCAGCTGGCGGGTGAGCCTCAGCGATGGTCAGGCTCTTTTCGTGAAGATGGCCTGTGACGCCAACCTGCAGGCTGAACAGGCCGGTCTGCAGGCGTTGCGCCGATGGGCCGATCTCTCTCTGCTCGAAGTGCCCCAGGTGCTTGGCTGTCTTCCCCTGGGTGAGCAGTCAGCCCTGGTGATGGCCTGGTGGGATCTGAGCAGTGGTGATCAGTTCTCTCTGGGCCGGGGGCTGGCGCGGCTGCATCGTCTGTCGTTCGCGGAAGGACCAGGCCGTTTCGGCTGGGATCAGGATGGTTTCATCGGCCTGGGACCGCAGCCTTCCGGCTGGCGCGAGAGCTGGGGTGAAGCATTCACCCAGCTGAGGCTTCATCCCCAGCTGTGTCTTGCCCAGCAGTGGGGGCTGGATGCGCAGGACTGGGAGCCACTGCTTGAGTCGATTGCCGAATGGCTCAATCGTCATAACCCTGAGCCCTGTCTGGTGCATGGCGATCTCTGGGCTGGTAACGCTTCAGTGCTGGCTGATGGTCGCGGGCTGTTGATTGATCCCGCCAGCTGGTGGGCCGATCGTGAGGTGGATCTGGCGATGACTCAGCTGTTCGGGGGCTTCTCCCGTCGATTTGTGGAGGGTTACAGCAGTGAATGGCCTTTGCCGGCGGGAGCAGAACAACGAACTGAGCTGCTGAATCTTTATCACCTGTTGAATCACGCCAACCTGTTCGGCGGTGGCTATCAACAGCAAAGCCGCAGGATCCTCAAGGACCTGCGGCTGATGTTGCTCTGATAGTTGAACGGTCAGTGGCTGCCGAGGAGGCTCAGCCCAAGTACTCCTGGCGGAGTGTTTGGATGCGGGTCACCAGGGCGTTGCGCTTGTCGCTGGTGGTGAGATTCTTCCAGCTCCATTGACCGACGACCACAACGCCAAGCAGTTCCAGCAGGCCCGGCACCACCGGCAGCAGGTTGATCGTGTCGAGAATTCCCTTGATCAGGATCTGGGCAACGATCACCGCGGCGAAGATGCCCACAACCTTGCCGATGCGCCCAGCCTGGCTCCAGTCGACCTTGTCAAGAGTTTCGTTCACCTTGCCAAGGATGTCTTTGTATCGCTCGGCGAATGCGACGTTGTCGCCAGCAGCGGTTTCAGTCGACTGCGTAGTGGTTTCGTCGCTCATGACGCCTAGGCTGGGAACTAATACCCCGCGACGATATCGGCAAGCTCACTGGAATGCCATGCCGGCTCTGTATCGATCTCGATTGTCTGATGATTCTCAGGAGCTCTCTTGGGGCCGTTGCACCGGAAGAAGGTTGTGCATTGCTGCTGGGGGAGTTGAAGCCTGAAATCACCGTGCGCATGGTGTGGCCCTGCTGCAATGTCTGGCATCCAGGATTTGCAGGGCTCAGCGACTCGATCGAGTTGACTGGCGACCACGAACAGGTCTCCCGCAATCGGCGATCACGGTTTGCGCTCGATCCTCGTGAGCAGATCGCGGCGCAACGATGGTCGCGCCAAAGAGGCCTGCGGGTTCTCGGTAGTGCCCATTCCCATCCAGGGGGACAACCTGTCCCCAGTGCACTGGACAGGCAGTGCGCCGCTGCCGAGACGGTCATGGTGATTGATGGCGGTGCCGCCGGCGTCGGTGCCTGGTGGCTGCACGGGCCGCTCGGCAGGCATGTCAGGGCTCTCCCGATCGAAATCTACGGCGATTCGGTTTTGGGAGACACTGAGAATTCGTGTCCTGATGGCCAGTCCCTGCTTCTGCAATGACAGAACAACTGCCAGATGCCGATCTGAGTTCGGCGGAGCGGGGGCGTTACGCCCGTCATCTCACTCTCCCCGAACTGGGGGTCACCGGTCAGCAGCGTTTGAAAACAGCATCGGTGCTGTGTGTGGGAGCAGGGGGTCTTGGCTCTCCTCTGCTGCTGTACCTGGCCGCGGCCGGTATCGGTCGCATCGGGATCGTCGATGACGACAGCGTGGAGGTGTCCAACCTCCAGAGGCAGGTGATTCATGGTGAGAGGACCCTCGGCCAGCCCAAGACGGGCTCAGCTCGCCAGAGGCTTCTGGATCTCAATTCCCATTGCTGTGTTGAGGAGCATGCCAACCGGCTCACAACAGCCAATGCCATCGAGCTGATCGAGGCCCATGACCTGGTGGTGGATGGATCTGACAACTTCCCCACCCGCTATCTGATCAACGACGTCTGCGCGTTGTTGAACAAGCCTTGGGTGTACGGATCGGTTCAGCGCTTTGAAGGGCAGGTCAGCGTTTTCAACAAGGGTCCCCAGTCACCGGATTACCGCGATCTGGTGCCGGAGCCGCCTCCGCCTGGTCTGGTGCCTTCGTGTGCCGATGGAGGTGTTGTTGGCGTGATGCCGGGGTTGATCGGTTTGATCCAGGCCACGGAAACCATCAAGTTGATCACAGGTATCGGAGAATCTCTTGACGGCAGGCTGCTGCTTGTGGACGGCCTGGCCATGCGCTTCCGTGAGCTGCATCTGAAGCGCCGACCGACCCGTGATCCCATTACAGCCCTGATTGACTATGAGGCGTTCTGTCGCGTCGGAGGCTCTGGCCGTCATGAGGAGGTGTCGAGCGTGAAAAGCATTTCCGTGAAGGAGCTCAGCGCACTGTTGGATGAGGCAGGGGCGTTGGTGTTGATCGATGTGCGGAATCCATCAGAGGCCGACATCGCGGTGATTCCCGGGGCGCAACTGGTTCCGCTCGCAAGAATCGAGAGTGGAGAGGGGATTGAGGAGATTCGCGGTCTTGCCGGCACCCGTCCGATTTATGTCCACTGCAAGTTGGGAGGCCGTTCCGCGCGAGCGGTGGAGCTGCTTGCCCAGCAAGGTCTCGAAGCCACCAATGTGTCGGGTGGCATTGACGCCTGGTCGCAGGAGGTGGACGCTGCTGTTCCCCGTTACTGAGCTGCGCCCGAATTCTTCACGGGTGTCTTTGCCTGGGTCAGGACATTAGTAGTCAACACCGCGCTTGAGGTCGACACCCTGTTCGGCGTAGTGCTTGTGGCAGACCATCTCCGAATGGACACTCGCCAGATCGAAGTAGGCCGGTGGGTTTTTGCAGCGGCCCGTGATGATCACCTCGGTCTCTGAGGGTTTGCGGACCAGGGCCTGCACGATCGGTTCGACAGGCAGAAGTTCCAGATCCACGGTGGGATTGAGTTCGTCAAGAATGACAGTTTTGTAGAGGCCACTGGCGATGGCTGCTCGGGCAATCTCCCAGGCGCGCTCGGCTTCCACGTAGTCGATCGGTTCCTGTTGACCTCGCCAAACGATCGCGTCCCGTCCGGAACGAAGGTGGTCCACCAGATGCGGATAGCTCTCGCGCAGAGCAGCAATCGCAGCATCTTCGGTGTAGCCGTTGCCGCCTTTGAGCCATTGCAGGATCAACACGCGATGGCTTTTGTCCTGACTGATGCCGCGCCCGATCGCTTGGAGACCCTTTCCCAGAGCGCTGGTCGATTTCCCTTTGCCTTCTCCGGTGTAGATCTCGATTCCGCCTGGTGAGGGAAATGGAAGCAGCGAATCGTCCTTGGGATCGATCCTCCTGTGGGCGCGCATTTCAGAGTGCAGATCAGCGATCTGAATCAATGGCTGGGGTGCAGCTCGGCCGGTGACGATGATTTCCATGCCCTCCGGACGCGCCGAGAGGGTCTTCACCACATCATTGATGTCGAGCAGCCCGAGATCGAGCACAGGGTTCAGCTCGTCCAGAACCACAACGGAGTACAGAGCGCTGGCGATGGCACCGCGGGCGATATCCCACCCTCTCTGGGCTTCCTGCTGGTCGAATTTGGTTGCTTCATCGGCGTTGAAATAGTCAGCACGACCTGTTCTGACCTGATCGATGAGGTGAGGAAATCCCTGTTGAAGTGCCTCGATCGCGGCATCTTCGTCGTAGGCCCGGCCCGGTCCTTTGAGGAAGCGCAGAAGCAGGACCCTGGTTCGGCGCTGTTCGCAGATGCCGAGACCGATGGTGCGCAGAACGACGCCTAGAGCTGCCTGGCTTTTGCCTTTGCCTTCTCCGTCATAGACATGAAGCTGACCGAGGCTGCGCTCCCGACTGTCTGCAGCCGTGACGATGCCGATACCTGGGTTGTTGCGGCGACGAGCTCCGCTGGAGCTATCGGATGACCGGACTGCGTCCATCGTCAGTTTTTGGATGGCGCTTCTTACGATCGGAGCATACCGAGATTCGCGCTTTCAGCAGTGGCTTTCGAGACCTTCCGCCTGCTGGAGCCTCTCTCGATCGAAGACGTGCAGCGGCTTGAGCAGCTGCGCACTTGGATCCTTCGATGCGAACGGGTGTTCGTGGCTTATTCCGGAGGGGTGGACAGCACCTTGGTGGCTGCGATCGCCCGCGAGCAGCTCGGTGATCGAGCATGCGCCATCACCGGAGTCTCTCCTTCCCTGGCGCCCCATCTGCTGGCAGAGGCTCGCCAGCAGGCGCATTGGCTGGACATCCAACATCGCGAAGTGGAAACCCGCGAGCTTGAAGACCCCGCCTACAGCAGCAACCCCAGGGATCGCTGTTACGCCTGCAAACGCGAACTGCACAGCCACCTCGCACCCATTGCCGAGGCAGCTCAAGGGTCGCGGGTGCTGGATGGTGTGAATCTCGACGACCTCGGCGATCATCGCCCTGGGCTCGAGGCGGCCAGTGAAGCCGGCGTGGGCTCTCCCCTGGCCGATCTGCAGATCGATAAGTCCTGTGTGAGGCGCCTGTCAAGAGCACTGGGATTTCCTTGGTGGGATAAGCCAGCTCAGCCTTGTCTTGCATCGCGGTTTCCCTATGGAGAGGCGATCAGCCATGACCGCCTGAGACAGGTCGGTCAGGCTGAGGCCTGGCTGATCGAACGGGGGTTCGCTCGTGTGAGGGTCCGCTCCCAGGGACTCTCGGCACGGATCGAAATTCCTCAGGAGCGGCTTGCGGAACTGCTGGCTCCTGAGCTCAGACAGGATCTGGTTCTGGCCATGCTCGAACTGGGATTCACCAGTGTGAGCCTCGACCTTGAGGGCCTGGTGAGCGGCAAACTCAACCGGGTCTGATCCGGTTGAGGGAGTTCTAGCCGGCCTGGACGGTCGGGGTTCGTTGGGCTTCAGCCACTGCAGCGGGCGTCTCACGTAGAAAACTGCGCAGGGCATGCCTTGTCGCACCAAGCTCCGCCCGGAGATGTTCGCAGGCCGACTCAGGCATGGTGTGATCGCCGCAGGTGAACACATCAACAGCGGCGTATCCGTTTTCAGGCCAGGTGTGGATTGAGATGTGCGACTCAGCCAGAAGGGCGAGTCCGGTCACACCCTGTGGCTCGAATCGGTGGGTGATCAGGTTGAGAAGAGTGGCACCAGCACGTTTCGCTGCCGTCGTGATGGTGGTTCTCAGAAAGGCTTCGTCGTCGAGCTTGCGCTGATCGCAGCCATAGAGCTCAAGAATGCAATGTTTGCCCACCATGTCAGTCGCACTGGCCTGGTCGGCGCTGGGGGCTGCAACGGTTAAAGCGTCGTCCCATCCCGGGTTGGGATGCAGGCATGACAAGGTCTGCTCCATCAGGGCATCGAGTCAAAGGGCTCCAGACCCTAGCTTTTTCTCATCCCGTTTCTCAAGTGATCAGCGTTGAGAATCTGCGAGCGTTGGCGCCACCCCCCCTCGAAGGCGTCCAAATGTGTGGCGCTCACGAGGCATTGATGGGAATCACCTACGGCTTCCAGCAGGGCCAGCTGGCGGCGGGGATCCAGTTCAGCCAGCACGTCATCCAGCAACAGTAAAGGCGGATGGCCACTGAGCTCGCCCACCAATTCCAGCTCAGCCAGCTTGAGTGCCAGCACAACCGTGCGCTGCTGCCCGGCGGACCCGAATCGGCGCGCTGCAGTTCCGTTCAGCATCAGATCGATTTCGTCGCGATGGGGTCCCACCCTGCAGCTGCCCAGCCTCTCCTCTTCCGGTCGTTGACGGCGCAGTTGTTCCTCGATTGACAGTCTCCAGGGCTCCTCGGCTTCCTCCCCTTCGAGCAAGCTCCCCGGGGTGTAACGCAGCTCCAGTTGTTCATGGCCCTGGCTGAGATGTTGCTGCCAGGCAGCGGCAAGGGGTTCCAGTCGAGCCAGTGCGCGGCGGCGGCGGCGATGAATGCGTGTGCAGACCAGTGCCATCTGGGTGTCGAAGCTGTCCAGCAGCATCTGCTGTTCCAGCGATGTGGCCAGACCTCCTCGTCTCCAGAACTGGCTGCGTTGTCGCAGCAGACGGTTGTAGCGCCCTATCAGGTCGCCGTAGACCGGCTCCAGCTGCAAGACCACCCGGTCCAGCCACTGGCGCCTCAGGGCGGGCTCCCCACGCACCAGATGCAAATCCAGCGCGCTGAATCCGACACAGCGCAGGGGCCCGATCAGATCCATCTGACGCTGCAGCACCTTGCCGTTACGACGTGCCTGTCGTCCCCCGCGTCGTCGCAGTTCGAGCTCCACGACATCCTCATCCACGCAGGTGGCCCTGAGCAGGGCGCGGGAGGCATCCCAGTGGATCAGGTCCGCATCCTGACTCGACCGATGGGAGCGAAGGCTGCCCAGCAGTTCCACTGATTCGAGCAGGTTGGATTTCCCAACGCCGTTGCTGCCGATCACCAGCAGGCGGGGCGCATCAATCTCCAGCTGCAGATGGCAGTGGTTGCGGAACTCCTGCAGTTCGAGCCGGAGAAGCCGAATCGGTCCGGGTGCGGTGTGTGGCTAAGGTAACTGGGTAGCGGTTGTTCTCCCAGCCGCCGCGGGGGCATGTAGCTCAGTTGGATAGAGCATCAGATTCCGGTTCTGAGGGTCGGGGGTTCGAGTCCCTCCATGCTCGTGTTCAGAAAGATCGACCGTTCATCGGAGCCGTAGACCCATGGCCCTGATGCCTCCTGGGTCGAGGATGAATCCGCGTGATTTGAGTGCGTCCAGCGCCTGAGCCGGTGCGGCAATGGAAATGCTGCATCCCGGCAGATCTCTGCGCAGGCACGCCAGCGAACGGTGAACCAGCACCGACAGCAGTTGGGATTGATCTGGGCCTGAAGCGGCTGCCAGATTCCAGAGATTGGCATTGAGCGCCTGGTCGCTCGTGGCTCTCACGAAGCCCACAAGCCGCTGCTCCTGGATGTCGAGAATGCTCAGGTGCCAGATACTGCGCTGCAGGGCGAGCGGCCAGCGTTCCACGGGATGGGGTTGATCGCCGCAGTCCTCGAGCAGGGCATTGATGCTGGCTCCGTCAGGCACGAACTCCATGCTGGCGCTGTAGCGCTCCGGAAGTCGTGGAACGGCGGCCTGTTGACGAAAGGGAAGCAGTGCCACTCAACCGGTGTTGCGCATGCCGGCTGCGATGCCGTTGATGGTCAGCAGGGCACCCCGCAGCAGCTCACTGCGGCTGTAGGTCCGCCCGTCGCCGTCGCTCGGAAACTCGCTCATGGGCGGCTGACGGTTCTGATCACGCAGACGTTTGAGCAGGGCGACCTGCAGGAACCCCAGCGGGACGATGGTGCGATTGCGCAGGTTCACCGACAGCTGCAGTGCGGGGTCGGCATCCAGCAACCTGTCCTGTCTGGTGATCTCCAGCACGAGGCGACGGGTGAGTGTGTACTCATCGGCGATCGTCGTGTAGATGCGCTCAAAGGCGTCGCGATGGCTCGAGCTGCCAAGGCTGGTGACGTAATGGCGGGCCAAATCCAGGTCCACCTTGGAGAGAGTCATCTCCACTTTGGAGATCAGCATCCGGAAGAAAGGCCAGCGCTGGTGCAGGGTGCGCAGCAAGGTCATCTGGTCTGGATCCGCTTGCAGTTCCTCACTGAGAGCTGTTCCTACGCCGAACCAGCTGGGCAGCAGGAAACGGCTCTGGGTCCAGCCGAACACCCAGGGAATGGCTCGGAGGCTGGAGAGATCCCTCGCACCCGATTTGCGCCGCGCCGGTCGACTGGAGATCTGCAGTTTGCTGATCTCCTCAATCGGAGTCACCTGTTCGAAGAAGGCCACCAGGTCGGGATTGTCATGCACCAGGGCCCGGTAGTGACGGCGTGAGCATTTCGCCAGCCGGGCCATCAGGTCATTCCAGCTCGGGGTGGCGTCAAGCTGATTGGTCACCAGGCTGTTCTGCACCACGGCTGTGGTGACCGTTTCAAGGTTGTAGAGAGCCAGCTCAGGCAGGCTGTACTTCGAAGCCAGCACTTCGCCCTGCTCGGTGATCTTGATCCTTCCCTGAAGCGTGCCGCTTGGCTGGGCCAGGATCGCCTGGTAAGCGGGACCACCACCTCTTCCCACGGAACCGCCACGGCCGTGGAAAAGACGCAGTGCCACTCCATGACGGGCGGCCAGATCCTGAAGCGCAATCTGAGCTTTGTGAATCTCCCAGTTGCTGGACAGGAACCCTGAATCCTTGTTGCTGTCGGAATAACCGAGCATCAGTTCCTGCAATGGAAGCCCCTGGCTGCCCACGCGTGGTAACAGATTTCTGTAGAGGGGTGTCTTGAACAGCTCTTCCATCACTTCAGGCGCTCGCTGAAGGTCTTCAACCGTTTCGAACAGGGGTACAACCAGCAGATCGGCATGGCCGGCAGAGGGATCCACCAGGCCTGCTTCCTTGGCCAGCAGCAGCACCTCCAGCAAGTCGGAGACGCTGTGACTCATGGAGATCACGTAGGTGCGACAGATTCGGCTGCCGAACTCGTCCTGAAGGCGATGCAGCATCCGGAACACATCCACGGTTTCCGCTGTGGTGGCTGACCAATCAACCGCTGGGGGAATCAGCGGCCGCCGCGTCTGGAGTTCCTGCAGCAACCAGTTCACCCGCTCCTGCTCATTCAGGTCTCCATAGGCCTGATCTGGATTCAGGTAGCGACTGAGTTCATCGAGCGCGTCACTGTGGCGTGTGCTCTCCTGGCGGATGTCAAGACCGGCAAGGGAGAAGCCGTAGATGTGAACCTGCGTGAGCAGGGTGTCGAGGGGCTCGCAGGTGAGATCGGTGCTCACCAAGCTTGTGCGGATCAGCTCAAGATCACTGCGGAACTCGGCAACCGAGCCGTAGTGAAGAGCTTCGTTCGGCTGACTGTCGGGAGTGCAGGCTTGCAGGCTTTCCGCGGGAGCTCTCCAGCCGGCATCTGCCAGCTGGTCGTTGCGCAGCTGTGTCAGACGCAGTCGTTCGAGCATGAAGCTCATCTTCAGCCGGTAGGGCTCAAGGCGGTATCGGGTGGCTCGCTCTTCATAAACCTCCGGGAAACGAAACCGATCCATCTCCAGGGATTCGAGCAGCGGTGCGCTCACCTGACTCCACTGCATGGAGATGCTGAGCTGGTCGCGCAGGCTCTGGACAGCACTGATGTATCGGTCCAGCATCAGCTGACGCTGGTAACAGGCTGTACGCCATGTGATGTCTGTGGTGACGGAGGGGTTGCCATCACGGTCGGATCCAACCCAGGAGCCGAACGTGCAGAACGATGATGGAGGCAGCTGGACGTCGGGATAGCTGCCCGCCAGGGCCGTGGTGAGTCGTCGACGCAGCTGCGGCATCGCATCGAACAGCACCTGCTGGAAGTAGTGCAGGGCGTAATCGACCTCATCGAGCACCGAGGGCTTGAACTGGTGCAGTTCGTCCGTCCGCCACCAGAGACGGATCTCCTCCTCGAGCTGAAGACGGATGCCAGCGGCCTCACGCGGACTGGTCTCGGATGCCGCCTCGAGCTGTTGCAGGAGACTGGCAACTCTTCTCTGCTTGTGTCTCACCGTGTGGCGGACGATTTCGGTGGGATGAGCTGTGAAGACGAGTCGGATGTCGAGCTCCTGGAGGAGGGTCTCCAGCTGAGCGGGTGGCACGTTCAGGCGCCTGAGACGCTCGAACAGTTCGCTGAAAGTGGCGGGTTCCGTCTGGGTCGCCAGTGGGGGTGCGAAGGGATCGACCTGCTCGGCCAGCTCCTGTGAGCGAATGATGCTCTCCAGATAGCTGTCTTCCTCGATGCGCTGCTCGAGAATGTTCACGAGCTGGAAGTAAAGGGAGAAGGCTCTGGCGGCTGCGATCGCTTCCGAAAGGTCCATATCCCGGATCAAGGAGACCACGGAATCCGAGCTGACGTTGCTGGGTTCGGGGACGGCCGGATCACTGAGCTGCTTCATTCGCAGCAGGCGCTCAGCCTGTTCTGCGGGACATTCGCTGCGCAGCACGGTTTGCCAGAGATCCTCCACCAGAGCAAGGCGCTGCTGCAGCAGGTGGCCGTTGCCAGATGTCTCCTGAACCGCAGCCCTGGGCTGATCGCTCGCAGGAATCATTGCGGGGGAGGAGGACATTGAGAGTGGGTCGGGATCTGGAGTCGTCATGATCATCCCAAAGTGCGTTCGGCTGGAGTGCGAACACCACGCATCTCCTCCTCCCGCATGGCTGTGATGCTTTCGCGCAGAACCGACTCGATGCTTGCCCCGGCGTCGATGCCCTGAAGCCAGCGCATGGCCTGATTGCCGTCTTTCAACACCGCTGCAAGAGGATTGAGTTGCTGCTGCAGTCCCAGTTCCTGAGCCAGCGGTGTCACGCTGTCGATCAGGTGCTCCAGCCAGTCTCTGCAGGAGCGTTCGCGTCCGTCTCGCCAGTTGTGCAGAGTGGCCTCGAGACTGGATCGGGCTGCGGCGCGGTCGTTGCTCATGCTCAGCTCTTCCAGCTGCTGCAGAGTCAGTGCGCTGCTGCGCAGTGGGTCGTGCTGCTCCGGTTCTCGCAAGACCTGCTGCACCCTCAGCTCCAGCAGGGTGGTCACGGCGATCAGCACCTCGGGGTCGGTGATCAGATCGCAGATGCGCAGCTCGATCCGATTCAGTTGGTGAGGACGCTCCGGTCCGTTGGGTCGCACAGAGGTCCAGAGGTGTCTGACGTTGTGCATGGTTCCGGCCTGAATCTGCTGATTCGTCCAGGTGATGAAGTGCTCGTGATCGACGAACAGAGGAACACGGGCCGGCGTCAGTGGGAACTGGAGCCAGCGCTGGGAATGCGCTCCGGTGACCCGCCCGTTGAGGAAGGGTGAGCTTGCACTCAGGGAGAGCAACAGAGCTGCTTCGCAGCGCACGAGACGCAGTGCGGCGAAGAGATCAGCAGGATCGTCAATCCCCAGGTTGATGTGGATGCTTGCTGTCACCACGGCTGTGCCGTAGGTGGTTTCGATCAGGGAGTGATACGGATTGTCAGGGTCTGAACGCTCAAAACGATTGGTGTCACCAAGACTGAGAGTGCTGCCTGGCAAGAGGGTGAGTTCCTGCTCAATCAGCCAGCGACGAAGCACGCGGCGAGGTGCCAGCAAGGCCTCTGCAATCCCGTCGTAATCCGCCTGGGGATCGGTCACATATTCGAGATTGCGATGATCCGGTTCGGTGACGAAGCCCTGCAGTTCCCGCTTGGCACGCGCTGCGATTCCAACATTGCGGCCATCGGGTCGGCCAGTGAAGAGCTCAACTTCAAAGCCTTTCAGCAACCTGGTTCGGGTCATGCACCGACGTCCTCGAGACAGGCCAGGGCTGTCAGCATTCCACGCGCCTTGTTGAGTGTTTCCTGAAACTCCGATTCCGGTTGAGAGTCGGCCACGATTCCTGCTCCGGCCTGCACTTGCAGGGTCCATCCTCCGCCGGCCTTGGGTGTCATCACCATGGTGCGGATGGTGATGGCGGTGTTGAGAGCTCCCGCGAGGTCCACCGATCCGTAGACCCCGGAGTAGGGCCCTCGGGCGTCTGGTTCGAGGTCATGAATGATCTGCATGGCTCTGATCTTGGGAGCTCCACTCACCGTTCCTGCTGGGAATGAGGCCATCAACAGATCCCAGATGTCCTTGCCCGGGGCGAGACGACCCTCCACTTCACTCACGATGTGCATCACGTGTGAGTAACGCTCAATCACCATCAGTTCTCGCACTGAAACCGAACCGGGAGTGCAGACCCTGCCCAGGTCATTGCGGCCGAGGTCTACGAGCATCACGTGTTCCGCGCGTTCCTTGGGGTCGGCCAGGAGGTCGGCTTCGAAGTTTCGGTCTTCCACGGCATTGCCACCTCGTGGCCTTGTCCCGGCAATCGGTCGAAGCACTGTGCGGATCCCACCTTGATCCGGTTCCGCCTTCACCATCACCTCAGGACTGGAGCCGATCAGCTGCCAATCTCCGAAGTCGAAGAATGCCATGTAGGGCGAGGGATTGATCATCCGCAGGCTGCGATACAGATCCAGCGGTGGATGGTTGACATCAGCGCTGAGCCGCTGACTGACCACCAGCTGGAAGGCGTCGCCAGCAGCGATGTGGTCACGAGCCTGATCAACCGCCTGGTGGAAGTCCTCCCGGGTGCGATTGCTCCTGGTGGTTGGCGCCGTGCCCCGGTCTGGCCTCCAGTTGAGAGGGCGCACTGGTGGCAAAGGTTCGGCCATGCGTTCGCGCAGGCTGTTGATTCGCGCCATGGCGGCTTCCCAGGCTTCTTCCGGGCTCTCGGCTGCATTGCGCTGGCCGCTGAGATCCCCGTATGCAACAGCGGTGATCAGGCGTTTCACCTGGTCAAAGATCAAGATGCTGTCCATCAGCATCCACATGCCGTCGGGGGGGGCGTCGCTGCCCGGCGGGTGCACAGGAACACTGGGCTCGATCCAGCGGATCAGCTCATAACCCCACATGCCATAGAGCTGACCCAGCGGTGGAAGTCCTGGCAGGGTCGCAGGCTTATAGGGATCCAGGCACGTTCTCAGGCAATCGAAGGGATTTCCGCTGAAGGTCTCGCGATGTCGGTCCCTCCAGGTTCTCTCCAGTCCATCGCGTCGCGCTGACAGCGTCCAAAGCGGGTCGCAAGCCACAACGCTCCAGCGCCCCAGTGTTTCACCTCCTTCAACAGACTCCAGCAACACCCCGGGTGGACGTTGGTCACCCACCTTCAGCCAGGTGCTGAGCGGTGTTTCGAGATCCGCTGGCCAGCTGCAGGCCACAGGAATCAGTGTGGAACCCGATTCGGCGGCTTCCAAAAAAGCGTTGCGGTCGGGGCTGAGCATGAAGATGTCGTCGAAACCGACCGCCGCCCATCATGCCGTTCGACAGAACGACAGGATGGATTTGAGAACTGCGGTGATCAGGCGTCGAAGGTGTTACGGCCGCTGAACTTGATCTTGGCAGGGTTGGTGTTCTGACCGATGCGACGGGGATTGTGGCCGACCATGGCGCGTCCCTCATTCACTTTCTCGGGGAACACGCCATCTTTGGGATGCAGGAATTCGGTGTCACCACCGGGGAAGATCCGATAAATCTTGAAGTCCTCGATGCGAGGCTTGAATTTGGTGCGCAGTTGGGTTCCCAGGGCCAGGCACTGCTCCTTGCGGGCGAAATACATGATGTTTTCGCCGCTGTTCATCATTGCTGCGCCACCGGTTGGAAGCTCGAAGACCTGCTCCGTTTTGCTGCTCCAGGTGATGGCGTATTTCTCTTCGGTTTCTGCGGAATTCAGCAGGCCACCTGTACTGCCGATGTACTGGGGAAGCTGGCCTTTCAAAGGAGTGGATGTCATGGCTGTCCTTAGGAAATCTGCATGCCGATCTGCTTGGAAGGTAGCAAATGATTCGGGTCGGAATCCCTGATCTGACCAGGAGCTTCACACCCGTCAACAATGATCATCGATTGGGAAGAACACTGTCAGTCCGCGGTCCCGGCGCTGGGTCAGTCGGCCGCCGAGACGCTCCAGCAGGCGACGGGTTGCGGTCTGACTCAGCTGCAGTCCGCCTGTGCTGGTGTTCCAGCTGAGCACCGGCCCCAGGCTCTCCTGGGAGAGCCCATCGTGTTCGGCCATCGAGGTGGAGATCTGATCCGGGGTCCTGGTGAGGATCTGCAGCTTCAAGCGGGCCCCTGCAGGTTGCAATGTGAGCTCAAGGCTGCTTCCTGCCGGCAGGCTGCGGCTGCAGCGATCAATCAGTCCGCCAAGCATCGGCTCCAGTCGACCTGGATCGCTCAGTACAGGAGGAAGCTCGCTCTCCAGTTTCAGCTCAAGATGCAATCCACGGCGTTGAAGCTGTTGTTCCCAGCCTGGCGCCAGCAGCGTCAGCATCGCTCCCAGGTCGGTGCGGGCCAGTGCTGAGGAGCTGTCAGGTTGCCGCTGCAGTTCCGCTGCCTGAAAGATCAGCCCGAAGCGGTCAATCTGCTCGCTGCATTCCGTGTCGATCTGCTGCAGGCGACCGAGCACCTGCTGGGGCAGGTCGTCTCGACGCAGCAGGGAGCGGATCAAGGTGCGGATGGTGGCCAGGGGAGTGCGTACTTCATGCGTGATGGCCTCCAGCAGTGACAGTTCAGCATCTTCATCCACTTGATCAGTCGACGACTGCTGTGGCGGTGATGGGGATTTGGATGCTTGCGTCGTTTGCAGCATGACGGTCGGTGCCATCCCTGCCAGTCGTTCCGCCAGGCGGGGCCAGAAGCGTGTGGCCAGATCGCTGCTGCTCTGCAATGGCCCAAGTTGCCGAACAGCCTGCTGCAGCCTGTCGGCCTGTTCTGGCGCGTCGAGGCGCAGGCGCTGTTCCACCAGCGTCAGGGCCTGCCCGAGAATGTCGGGTTCGCTACGCATGAGCAGCTGTCGTTGCCCTTCCTGGCCATGGAGGGCGAGAGCCACCTGGAGGCGGCTCGTGATCACGATCAGCAGTGGATCGTGGCTGTCGGACTCTCTCAGCGGCAGGCGCTGGAAGTGCTCGCTCGATGTCGCCGATGGCAAAGGAGTCTCCCTGCCGCTGACACGATCCGGTGGCAGCAGGGTGGATCGTTCGGCGGCGCTCAGAATGTCGAGAGCTTCCGGTGCCCAGACCCATCCCTGGAAGCGCTGGAGCAGATCAGGCGCATACAAGGCCGGCAGGGGTGCCGCCAGCCATACCCCTGACGCGGTGTTGTCTTGGATCTCCAGCAGCTCCTGAAGCACTTCCAGGCCACCCCACCAAAGCCTTCTGGCATTGGCATCACTGGCATGGCCGGCCGGTACTCCAGTCGCCATGCAGGCCTGGATTGACTGCAGCAGCGGTGTGGACTCCTTCAACGGATCAGAGCTCGTCGTGATCGCCGTGCCACCGAGAGGCAGAGGCCAAGGGCGATGAAATTGACCACCATGGCGCTGCGTCCGTAGCTCATGAAAGGCAGGGGAATGCCTGTCACGGGTCCAAGGCCGATCGTCATGAAGATGTTCACCACAACCTGGAACATCAACATGGTGGCCACGCCGATCACGACGAGTGATTCGAAGTCGGTGCGAGCTTTCCCTGCCACCTGAAGCAGGCGCCCCATCAGCAGCGCAAAGCCAAGCACGACCAGGATGGTGCCGATGAATCCCATCTCCTCGCCCAGTGCGCTGAAAATGAAATCGGTGTGCTGTTCAGGAATAAAGCGCAGCTTAGTGAGCTGTCCCTGAAGCAAGCCTGTGCCGAACAGTCCCCCGGACCCGATCCCCACAGTGCTTTGCAGGAGGTGATAGCCACCGCCCAGAGGGTCCTTGGTCGGGTCGAGAAACAACACGAGTCGATCGCGCTGATAATCCTGCAGGCCGTTTTCCCAGAGCCAGGGAGTCACCAATGCGGCGGTGCTCTGCACAGCCAGGACCAATGCCACTGCCACCCTTTTCCAGGGAAGTGATCGGTAGGCGATCCCCAGAGTGAGTGGAATCCATGCAGCAAGTCCCCAGGGGAATAGGCCAGCGAGTAGTGCTGTGATCAGAGGGGAGAGCAGCAGAACCAGCCACTCGAAAGGCATGCCAGACCAGTAGAGCATCGTTAACAGCAGTGCCCCGAACACCAGCGATGTGCCCAGGTCGGGTTGGATGAACACCAGCAACCAAGGCAGTGAAATCACTCCAAGAGGCCTGAGAAGATCCACTGGACGTTCGACCGGGTGTCGATCCAGCACGGCTGCCAGCAGCAGGATTGCGGCCAGCTTGGCGAATTCGGACGGTTGCACATGCACTCCTCCGACGCTGATCCAGCGTTGGGCGCCCAGGGCTGTGGTGCCGATCATCCGAACAGCAACCAGGCTGATCACCGTGAGTCCATAAATGGGGATCAGGAGAGGACGGAGTCGCAGCAGTGACAGCCGTGCGATTACCAGCGCGATGCCCACGCCTACCCCCGCGGTGATCCAGTGGTGATACCAGTCGGCGTAATCCGCCTGACGCTGAGTGCTGGCAATCAGGATTCCAGCCACGGCGACCATGGCCAGAGGCACACCCCAGAGAATCCAATCCCGCTCGCGACCTCGACGCCGCTGTTTCCCGGACTTCCTGAACAGCGCTTGTCTGCTGAGCCCAACTCCGGACACCATGATCAGACTTCGCTGGTCACCATGGATGAGAGCCGATCAGCCAGTGCCAGGAATGTCTGAGAGCTGACCGATTCGGGCTTGGACAGGGTGATCGGACTTCCCTGATCTCCGCCTTCCTGGACAGGCATCTCCATGGGAATTTGCGCCAGTAGGGGGACGTCGAAGGCATCGGCCAGGGTCTGACCGCCACCCGTGCCGAACAGGGCATATCTGCGGTCGGGCTGATCAGGCGGAATGAAAGCGCTCATGTTCTCGACAACCCCCAGCACCGGGATGCTCATCTGGCGGAACATCGCCAGGCCGCGTCGCGCATCCTGAAGAGCAACCTGCTGCGGGGTGGTCACAATCACCACGCCCGCCATGGGCACGGCCTGGGCCAAGGACAACTGCGCGTCACCGGTGCCCGGCGGCAGGTCCACCACCAGCACATCGCGTTCACCCCAGTTCACCTGGTACAAGAACTGGCGAATGATCCCATTGAGCATGGGTCCCCGCCAGATCACAGGCTGGTTCTCCTCAATCAGCAGACCCATCGACACCATGGCAACACCGCAGGTTTCGATCGGTTGCATGCATTGGTTGTCTCCACTGCCGCTCACCTCGGGAGTGCGGTCAGCCACGCCGAGCATGGTCGGGGCGTTTGGACCATAGATATCAGCATCAAGAAGACCAACCTTCAGCCCACGCACAGCCAGAGAGCAGGCCAGATTCACCGCCACAGTGCTCTTGCCGACTCCGCCCTTGCCACTGCTGACGGCAATCACGTGGCGCACTCCAGGAATCGACTGACGTTCAGCCACCTGCCCGTGACCTGCCTGCCCGATCCCTCCCTGGGAAGGCGGTTGTCCCAGTTCGATCTGAACATCATCGATGCCTTCGAGTTGCAGGAGCCGTTGCCTCGCTCCGCTCACGATCTGGTCGCGCTGGTTCTGGGCGAATCCCGGCAGGTTGAGGCGGATCACTGCCCGGGGAGGTGCCACCCGCACCTGGTCAAGCCATCCCAGGTCCAACAGAGAACGGTCACTGCCCGCATCGCGGAGGTCGCTGAGCGCCTGAGTGGCCTGTTCCGCTGAGGTCATGCGTCCCATTCGTTGGCTGGATCCTAGGGGCGCTTTCCATGACAGACCTTCACACGGACTTGTGTGAGACCGTGCTGGGCTGAAATGGTCGGGAGTTCAACAACACTGTCGACCATGGTCCGTTCCCTGCTTAAGCGTCTGAAGGGCCGGATGCTCGGTTCAGTGCCCTCGTCGCCTGGTGCGGCTGTCTCTGGAGAGCGACCCCCTGCAGAGTCCCGTGAGCGTGCCCGCGCTTTGGTGATGGGTCTTCAGGATGAAATCTGCTCCGGTCTGGAGCAGCTCGATGGTGTGGGCAGATTTCAGGAGGAGAGCTGGGATCGGCCTGAAGGCGGCGGCGGTCGTTCCCGCGTCATGCGTGAAGGTCGCATTTTCGAGCAAGGAGGCGTGAATTTTTCCGAGGTTCACGGCCAGGAGCTGCCACCCTCAATCCTCAAACAGCGGCCGGAGGCCAAGGGACATCCCTGGTTTGCAACAGGGACCTCCATGGTTCTCCACCCCAGGAACCCATACGTTCCCACGGTGCATCTGAACTATCGCTACTTCGAGGCAGGGCCGGTCTGGTGGTTCGGTGGAGGCGCCGATCTGACGCCCTTCTACCCCTTCCTCGAGGATGCTCGTCATTTTCATCGCACCCACAAGCAGGCCTGCGATTCGGTCGATGCGCGTCTCTATCAGGTGTTCAAGCCCTGGTGCGATGAGTACTTCTTTCTGAAGCACCGCCAGGAAACACGCGGAATCGGCGGCATCTTTTACGACTATCAGGATGGCTCCGGGCGTCTTTACCGCGGCCAGGATCCTCAAGGCCCTGCGGCTCGAAAAGCAGCTGAGATCGGTTCAGTGCAGCTTTCCTGGGAGCAGCTGCATGATCTGGCGCAGGCCAACGGCAAGGCGTTCCTCCCCGCCTACACGCCGATTGTCGAGAAGCGCAACGGACTGGCCTATGGAGACCGTGAGCGCCAGTTCCAGCTCTATCGACGCGGCAGATATGTGGAATTCAATCTTGTCTGGGATCGCGGAACGATTTTCGGCTTGCAGACCAATGGCCGCACTGAATCGATTCTCATGTCTCTTCCACCTCTGGCTCGCTGGGAGTACGGCTACCAGGCCCAGGAGGGATCGCGTGAAGCCCTCCTCACCGATCTGTTCACCCGGCCTCAGCACTGGTTCGACGATTCAACCTTGGAGGAGCGCTGTCGTCCGCATCAGGCGGTGAACTGAATGTCTTGAGGGCTGGGGCATTCCCGATCCCCAGCTCCATGGCGGTCACGATCCGCCGAGCCAGCGCTGCAACCACGATGTTCCGGCTTTCCGGATCCCTCAGTCTGCGCTCCAGCTGTCCTTCCAGTTTGCCGATCTCCAGGATGCTGATTCCTCTTCGGGGTGCGCCCAGACCGCCTCGAAAGTGCAGGGGATAACGCCCGAAATTCAGGGCCAGGCTCTCGTCAATTTGTGAGGCTGGACTGCGCAGGTTGGGGATCAGGCCTGATCCCACACCATGGCTGCCGTAAGCATCGAAATGGATCTCCAGGGCATACCCGCCCGCATCGTGGTGACGGCGCCCCACCGACCAGTTGGTGCGGGGATCGTCCGCATTGGCAATCGTGAGTTGAGCTGGTTCATAGGACTGGATGTTCAGGCCGCGTGCCTGGCCTGCTCGGACCACGGCATCGCGAATGCGCCGATTCCAGAACAGTTCATCGCGCATCCTTGGGTCCATCGGGCGCGCTCCTGCCCGGTCGACGGCGGCTCCGGAGGTTCCGGCTCCTTCGATTCCCTGGGAGTCGGCATGGCCGGCGAGAACCAGAATCTCGATGGCGCGGGGGATTGCTTTTCTGCCCCTCCAGGCAGCTGGCAGAGCAACCCTGACGCCCGTCAGGGGATCGTCGTCCTGCGGGTGTGGTGCTTTGGCGGTCGATGCCACAACGATCGACATGATCAGCCCGGTGGCAATGCATGCGGGTGTCAGGGTCAGTCGTCGTCGAATCACGGTCAGATCGGCGAGGACAGCAACGCGCCATCGCTGGCCAGTTCCAGCGGATCAGCAAGGGCGAGCTCCAGGGCGATGAGCTCATCACGATGGGCTCGCAGGCGAAGTGTGCTGCCATCGCCGGAGAGGGATTCGATCAATCGGATCTGAATCTCCTCCACGCGTCGTGCCCGGCGTGTGTAGATCCATCCGGCCAGAGGGCCGAAAGCGGCAAGCAGCAGAGGCCACCAGTGGAGGGATGGGTCCATCTGGCGGACGACCAGGCCAAGGCTTCCGGCGCCGACGGTCCCAAGGACTGAAAGCAGGACCGCCAGCGCAACACTGCTGTCCACCTGGCCTCGGTACTCCAGCAGGCAGCGGTCAGCGTCTCCCCCCTGATGGCTCCAGCCCCGCTGCTTCAACCAGGCGTCGAGGCCATTGAGCACTTCCACGGGCGGCCGCGGGGATCGAACCTCCACCACGGTGGTTCGATCCTTGCTGGCAGCACGCAGAAAGAAGACCAGGCCAATTCCCAGCAGTGCTGTCAGCAGCAGGGTGGACGTCTGGGGAGAGGGCATCCGCCGCCGACAGCACAGTGAGTCTGTTCTAGGTGGTCAGTGGATCGTGTTCGTGAAGCCAGCGACTCCAGGGTTCCATCAACCGTTCGGCCTGGCTCCTCGCATCTTGATGCAGATGCAGCATCCGGCGGGGGCGTCCCCTGCTGGGACAGCGCTTGGTGTAGCAGTCGAGCATCTCCTGCTGCTCGAGAAAGTCGACGGCCTGATGCAAGACCGTTTCGGAGAGTCTCAGCTTGGGATGGTCGCTCTGCAGTCTCTGAAGCAGTCCTGAGGGATAGCTGTCGTTTTGCAGCAGGCAGTCCAGAACCCAGCAGACCGCCAGCTCGAGATCGAGAAAAAGCGGAGGTGGCTGCCGGAAATAATGTTCAATGTCGGCCAGACAGGAGCGCGTCGGTTTGCGTTGGGTGAGCATGGAATCAAGCTGTCTCGATTTTGTCTAACTCGGTCTCATTCTGATTTTCAAGCGCCCAGTTAAAACTCGCTTCATCGTCTGCTGCGGCCAGAGTGGCCCCCGTTCTGTTCCCCTTTGTTGATTCCATGGCTGAGATTCCCAAGGAGCCCTGCGCCTTTGCAGTCTTTGACGGAGACCTGGATCAGGACTGGTATGACCGTTTCGCGCCGGCCAAGGCTCTCGCGGTCGACACCGAGGCCATGGGACTGATTCATGGTCGTGACCGACTGTGCCTTGTGCAGATCTGCGATGACAAAGACCAGGTTGCCTGCATTCGCATCGGTCTCGGTCAGGCGGAAGCTCCTCGTCTCAAGGCACTCATGGAGTCTGAGGTCATTGAAAAGGTTTTCCACTTCGCCAGGTTTGATGTGGCGGCGCTGGCCACTGGGCTTTCAATCCGCGTCAATCCTGTGTTCTGCACCAAGGTGGGCAGCCGCCTGGCGCGGACCTACACCCCAAGGCATGGCCTCAAGGACCTGGTCATGGAACTGGTCGGCGTTGAGCTCGACAAACAGGCTCAGAGCAGCGATTGGGGCCGGGTGGATGAGTTGAGCGACGTGCAGCTGGCCTACGCCGCCAATGACGCTCGCTATCTGCTGCCAGCGCGCCGCCAGTTGGAGGTGATGCTGCGGCGTGAAGGGCGCTGGGAGCTGGCGCAGCGATGCTTCGCCTGCGTTCCGGTGATGTCTGATCTGGATCGCTTCCGGTTCGTCAACACCTTTGAGCACTGAGCTGATTCAGTCCTCGAGCATGAAGTGCTCATCCTTGGGCTCAGCTTCCAGGAGTGTGTCCAGGTTCCTGCCAGCTGAGCTCTGCTCCTGTTCAGCCTTGGCTGCTTCCAGCAGGCTGTGGGCCACGGCCTTGCGGGTCACCACATCCCGCGCGCCGTCTCTGGCTGCCTGCTGGTCGACCCGCCGTCGCGCAGAGGCCTGGCTGATGCTGAGCAGACTCGCCAGTTCCGCGCAAAGCCTCAGATAGTCGCGATCCTGAATGGCGGCCATGGCGTTGGGAAGGAGATCCTTCGTTCTGGAGAGAAACCCAGTATCAGCGCTCAGGTGCGAGCTGGCGGATCACCTCGCGGGCAATCGCTTCGCTGCCGCCGGCAGGGCCCATCCGCTGGCGTCCTACTCGCCCCATCTCCTGTTGCAGCAGCGGGTCATTGAGGAGCTGGCCGAGGCGGCGACCCAGCTCTGCTTCCGACTTACAGGTACGCACGGCGCCGCCCAGGAGGCGACTCTGCCGCTTGGCGAATCCATGGGTGAACTGCGGACCGCGACCCGGCAATGACAGTGCCGGGATCCCTAGCCCCACCATTTGTTCAGTGGCCGTGCCGGCAGTGGCCACACCCGCTTCAGCCCAGGCCACCCATTGCTGGAATCTTCCAGGGCCGAGGAGCAGCAGAACCGACCCATGGACCCAGCATTCAGCCGCTTCCAGGGCGTTGCTCGGAGGAGGACAGTTGCGGAACCCAAGGCTCGTGAGCAGGTCCTTCATCTCGTGCTGCTGGGGTGTGGAGCCAAGAGCTGCCAGCACGGCCAGAGGCACGGGGCTTGGCATCTGCATCAGTCCACTGATCAGCCTCCGGAAGTTGCTCAGCGCTTCAGGCATCCGGCTGCCGCACAGCAGCAGAACGCGTCTGCAGCGCTCCAGGCAGGCAGGAGGTGGAGCCTCCTCCAGGCCATCCATCATCGGGTTGCCGGGGCTGATCGCGTCAACGCCGTGGCGGCGAAGTCCTCGTGCTGTGAGACGGTCGCGCATGGCAATCAGGCGACAAGATCGCAGTTTCATCAGCTGCCATTCCCATGGATCCCACTCGCTGCCTTTGAGTGCGTGATAGCGATCACTCAGGGCTTGCCCTGGGCCACTGCTCCAGGTGTAGTCGCTCTTGGGAGTGCCGATGAATCCGAACGGTCGGCGAGTGCTGCAGGCCATCAGCAGAGGGAGCAGATCTCCTACGGCCAGGATTCCGGCAATGGTTTGCCTCTGCTTCTGCAGGCAGATCCATTGCCGCCAGGTGAGCAGGGGCAGCCCTGCCATCAGATCCGAAAGGAAAGCACGCAGGCTCTGATTGCTGAATCCACCGCTGGGAAGACGTGCTCCAGGACCAATCCTCTGCAGCCATCCTTGATCCGCAGCGGCCTCAAAGCAGCTGCCCTGTCCGACAAGCGGCAGGACTTTCAGCTTCCAGGCAGGCTGCAGTCGGTGCAGGGCCTCGAGGATTTTCAGCGCGATCAGATCCTCGCCGTGTCCGTTGCTGATCACCAGCAGGGTAGGGGCGGTCTCGCTGATACGATCCGCCAGTGGAGCGGATCTGCTCCGGGCGGCGGCATGGCCAAGTGGTAAGGCAGAGGATTGCAAATCCTTTATCCCCAGTTCGAATCTGGGTGCCGCCTCTGCACTAATCCCCGAGATACCAGTCAGGTAATGGCATGTTGGGGATTCTTCGTGCAACGTTGCTAGTAGGAGAGTGGTAGGGGAATTTTGACAATCCCCTGTTGCAGAACAGTCTCTCAGACTTCCCCTACCCGCTACCTTTGACAAGCTCAATGGAAGAGCGTCAGGTTGGTGAGGAATAAAACCTGATATTCATTTCTCGCCCATGCAATTGGCGCGATCTTCATGTTCGTTCTATGGCATCAAATTGGTAGACCAGGAGAATTTCTGATGGTAGATTTGGTGCACTCTAAAATATTTTTCAAAATCGGTCAGCAAAATATGAATTTAATAGTTTCCATGAATGTGTCTGAGTTTGTTTGATAAATGCTTTGTTTGATATCAGTGATTCTAGCAATTTTTCTTGGAGCCTGCTCTGCTTCCGAAAGTGAAAGCAATGCCTTTGACGCTAATTCCCTCGTCGCTGATATTGAAGTTGCTGTGGATGAAAGTAAGTTTCTCCATGACAAGGTGTTTCGGGAATCAATGCTTCAATCTTGCTTGCAAAGCAAAACCTTTCGGGTCAATACTCGTGTGATGGGCGAATGGTACGACTTGAAGAATTGCAATATTGAATTCAATGGTATTCGTATTGATGCAAAGAATATTTCTCTTCATTTGGACAAGAAGGGGAATGTGACTGCATTTAGTATGATGATCGTGCCAAATACTGAATATGGCAAGTATTTATTGAGAAAATATGGCAAGCATTCTGTCGCGAAGGAAGCAAAAGCATGCGTTAAATATTATTCAAATACTCTGCCCTTGTTGAAGGTGGCTAGCGATTCGCTTTGTGATGCCTTGGCTTATGACCAACTGTGATTGATATTTCCAAGGCTCTACGCTTAATTTGCTTGCTTGGTTTGCAGTTTAGACATTTCTTTTTGACCTAATCGATTTTTGTCGATAAATGACCTGAAAGGCGAGTTCGTTAATTAACCATGCCAATAACCGTTCGGTTTGCAGAACAGCTTCAAAAGGCTGCAATTACTGCTGTTTAGGTGTTCCATTAACTATGTTCGGTTGGCGTGGTTATTGAAACGACCGTTTCCAGAACAGTGACTTCTCGAAGCATCGGTTACGCACGAACCAGCGGTGGTGGAGACAGCAGGCAAGCAGCAGGGCTAGAAGTCCAGGTCAAGGCGTTGAAAGACGCAGGCTGCGCTGCTGTGTTCCAAGAGATCGCCAGCACACGTATCCCTGAGAACGAAAGACACCAACTGCAAGCGGCACTTAATGCAGTGGTGGAAGGGGACGAGATCGTTGTGACTGTTTTCTTGCCTTGTTATCGGTATTGCTTCCTAGTTCGAATCTGGGTGCCGCCTTCGTTCTCATCATCTCCTCTGGACGATCAGAGTTGTGCTTCGGCACTGACCTGTCCTCCTCCTGGAACGTCGGCGCTGCAGAGAATGCGTCGATCGCGAACGCTGCAGCTTCCCTGATTCACAGCCCAGGCCCTCGGCACGCCTTCGGCAAGCCCATCGGCGTCGTAGTTCGCTTCAGACACACTGCTGATCCTGCCTTGCCAGCTTGCGGTTTCCAGCCGGCAGTTGCCCAGGTTGCAACTCAGGAGGGGTGTGGTTGTAGACGCCGATGCCACGAAAGTGAGCCTCTGGCTTGATCCGGGCTGATCCCCAGCACCGAGAAAACGGAGGCTGACAATGGTGGCTGTCCTGCCGTCGATCTGGATCAGTCTGCAGCCACGCTTCTGTCCCTTCGTTGGGGTGAAACGGCAGTTGCTGCTGATGGTCTGATAGCGACCGGCGAAGGCTTCGACTGTGGCGTGGATCGGCAGTGGCCAGGACATCGCGATGGCCAGAGCGGATGTGATGCCCGCTTTGTTGTGGTTGGGCAGGAAGCACATCAGATCAGTAATCGCTGTCGGCCACGCACATCCCGATACAGCTGATGCCGTTGCTGGCGGTGCGTCCGCAGTGAGAGCAGAGCACGCGATCTTGCGCCGATGCGCCGGCTGACTCTGGAGCGGAGGTCTCCTCCCTCCCATGGGGAGCTGTCTCGGCAGCGGAGAGTGACATCGCAGGGACCGAACTGAAGCGATCATGGCGTGCAGCGATCCATGGCGTAGTGACAGGAATTGGATTCGGTACCTGGGCCTGGGGTAACCAGCTGCTCTGGGGCTATCGCTCCGATCGAGACGATCCAGAGCTGAAAGCAACGTTCGCGTCGGCTGTCGCTGCCGGACTCCGTCTTGTGGACACAGCTGACTCCTACGGCACCGGTCGCCTGAATGGTCGCAGTGAAGAGCTGCTGGGTCAGTGTCTGGAAGGGCTGGAGGCGTCTTCGCGCGCCAACCTCACTGTTGCCACCAAGCTGGCTCCCTTCCCCTGGCGTCTTGGTCGTCGCGGTCTGGTGAAAGCGTTCCAGGCCAGTCGAGAGCGTTTGCGTGGGCAGCTGGATCGTGTCCAGTTGCACTGGAGCACGGCCCGCTATGCGCCATGGCAGGAGCGACCGTTGCTGGATGGACTCGCCGATCTGGTCGATCAAGGTGACGTGCGCGAGCTCGGTGTGTCCAACGTCGGCCCCCAGCGTCTGAGGGTTCTGCATGATCATCTGGCGCGTCGAGGCGTTCGGCTGGTCAGCCTGCAGGTTCAGTTCTCCCTGCTAGCTCCTGCGCCGATCGAGCCCGGCGGCATCCTGGAGGTGTGCAAAAATCTCGAAGTTGAGGTGCTGGCTTACAGCCCCCTTGCGCTGGGGGTTCTGGCACGCCGCCCTGGCTGGACACCAAGCGATGCCACACTGCTGCGGTCGGGACTCTTTCGCCGTCTGTTGCCAGGTTCACTCCCTTTGCGTCAGGCAATGGCTGAGATGGCCCAGGCAAGAGGAGTGAGTCAGGTCCAGGTGGCACTGAACTGGTGCCGCGCCCATGGAACCTGTCCGATCCCTGGAATTCGCAGACCAGTCCAGGTGGAGGATGCTCAACAGGCACTCACTTGGGAGCTGACTCTGCAGGAGCGCATTCAGCTCGATCAACTCAGTCTCGCCTGTTCGGTGAGGATGCCCGACAACCCTTTTCAGAGTGCCTGATCGCTCGGTTCCGGATCTGGGCTCACGACCACCGGTAGAGAGGAAGCCTGAGGTTGAAGCGTCACCACCTTGAGTGGTGGCTTAGTAATGGGCGAAGGCTCTTCAGCCGACTGTTCGCAGGCTGAGAGAGCCTCCTGGAGCAGAGAATCGAAGGTGGCTCCGGGAAGACGGTGCCGGGCAATCTCAAGGAATGTGCGAGGCAGAGACTCACCCGCTGCGCGGCGCACTGCAGGATTGTCGCGGCGCTGCTGCTGTTCCTCTTCGATCGCCCGCAAAAAGCGATGGGTGACATCTCGCTTGGTGCAGGCTTTGATCAGGGTGTCCCGGTCACCTTGAACCTGCTCCAGCTCGCTGATGCGTCTCTCCAGGCTGACGAGCACCTCCCCGGCTTCTTTGCTGATGTTGGCCAGCTGTCCGTCGGAAAGGAAGGGCATGTCTGCGACGAAGACTTTGCCGTGGTCCTTCAGTGCAAGAAATGTTGGTCTCGGTCCGCTCTGTCGGTGAGGTCCGTTTTTGTCATAACCCGAACCGAGAGGACGCCTGGGTGGAGTGGGCCCTGCCGACGAGCGACGTCTGGTTGTGCGTTGAGGTCTATCGAATGGCATGTCTTACTAAGCCGTATGTCGCGACGCATTGATCGACTCGTGATCGATCTGTCTGTCCGGAGAATAACGGGACTTCAAGTCCTCAGTGCGTTTCAGCGGTCAGCTGTTGGAGATTGTTGGATGCAGGTCTTGTTCAGGCAGGCAAGCCCAGAACGGGCGTGCTTCCTTCGCCAGTTGAGCAAACAATCTCGCCGATGTCCCATGCCTGGAAACCGTGGTTTTCACAGTGGCGTCTTGCGGCCGGGATGGCCGTTTCAGGAAGTACCAGGCAGTAGCCGATTCCGAGATTGAAGGTGTGCCAAAGATCCCGCTCCTTGATCTCCCCACGCGACTGAAGCCAGTTGAATAGATCCGTCCGTGGCCAGCTCTTCGGGTTCACCCTTGCGATCAAGCCTTCCGGCAGGCAGCGAGGCAGGTTCTCGGGAATGCCTCCACCTGTGATGTGGGCCATCGCGTGAATCGCAGTCTCTGTGCTGAGCAGCTGCTTCACGAGTGCTCCATAGAGGTGGGTGGGCTGTAAGAGCGCCTGGATCAGGGGCTGATCCTCAGCCCCGAAACGCGTGTCTGCAGTCACGCCATTGGCTTCGAGAATTTTGCGCACCAGGCTGAAGCCATTGCTGTGAACACCACTGCTGCTGATTCCGAGAATGCGATCACCTGCTTGCACCCTGCTGCCATCAATGACTGCGTCTTCATCAACCACGGCGACGCAGAAACCAGCGAGGTCATACCTGCCCGCTGGATAAAACCCAGGCATTTCGGCCGTTTCCCCGCCGAGAAGGGCACAGCCGCTCTGCCGGCAGCCATCAGCGATGCCCTCCACCACCGTGGCCATGGCATCAGCACTCAGGGCGCCGGTGGCCATGTAATCCAGGAAGAAGAGCGGTTCCGCGCCGCTGGTGATCACATCGTTGACGCACATGGCAACCAGATCGATCCCCACGTCGTGATGCCCGTGATGGTCCTGG
Source organism: Synechococcus sp. (assembly GCA_047286285.1). Taxonomy (GTDB): domain Bacteria; phylum Cyanobacteriota; class Cyanobacteriia; order PCC-6307; family Cyanobiaceae; genus Synechococcus_C. Next base: position 598,854 of record JBJBBP010000002.1, read on the forward strand.
GCCAGTTCGAGCTTGGTGCCCACGCCGTCCGTGCCTGAGACCAGCAGTGGGCGTTTCAGGCCCTGTGGAAGACGGATCATGCCTCCAAAGCCGCCCAGTCCGCCGACGACCTCCGGGCGGTGCGTGGCTTCAACACCGGATTTGATCCTGTGCACGAAAGCTCGCCCAGCTTCCACGTCCACCCCGGCGGCTCGGTAGTCCATCAGCAGCAGTAGTTCTGCCCTGATCCTCACCCCTCGTGAGCGGGCCTCCTGCCCTGCTGTTGTGCCGCTGCGGTCGCTGGTCCTCTGGAGATTAGTGGGGCTTGTTGTTCGGATTGCCCGGGCTGATCAATGGCGTTCTGGGGTGGTCTGCTCGCAGCCCAGTTGCCGCACCCTCTCCGGGTCTCTGATCAGCGTCCTGTGGTTGCTGCCGATGAGGTCACGGCTTTCCGCAGTGGTGTGCAGTCATTTTTACGTTCGGCTGACCTTCTTGTGCTCTGGTCGCGGTTCTGTCGGGTCTTTCACGGCAGACACAACAGCTCTTTTCGGCTCGCCGCTTGACCCACCGTTATGGCTCGTTTTCTTCCTGCCGTCGCTGCGTTTGCCGGCGTTTCCCTGACTGGTCTGGCTCTCTACCCAGTGCTGGCAAGAGACATCGATGGTTTTGACATCATTGATCCAATGGATCTGGTCATCCCTTCTGAACCGGTTTCCGTTGTGGAAACCGTTGATCCAGCTCTCGATTCACTGGGGGACCCAGCGACGGCCATCGCCGAGCCAGACGCCCCAGTACTCCTTGCTCCGCCTGCCCCAGCGAAGCCTGTTGGACCTGTGGTGATCTCCACCCACTCGGGTGAAGCCAGTTGGTATGGCCCTGGTTTCTATGGCAACCGCACTGCCAATGGTGAAGTGTTCCGTCCAGGCACGATGACTGCCGCTCATCGCACCTTGCCCTTCGGAACCAGAGTTCGTGTGACCAACCTCTGGAACGGCCGCAAGGCAGTGGTTCGGATCAACGACCGCGGTCCGTTCGCTGGTGACCGGGTGATTGATCTGGCCCATGGTGCTGCGCGTGAGCTGGGCTTGATGAGCAGCGGCATCGCGCAGGTTCGACTTGAGGTGCTTCGCTGAGTTTTCGCGTTCTTCGAACTCACTCCGAACTCAGGGCCTGGCGTGCATCACGACCGGGCCCTGTTGAGTTTGTTCCCACCATGGGGGGCTTGCATCAGGGTCACGCCAGTTTGATCCGCAGCGCCGCTGAGGGATGTGCTGAGACCGGATCGGTTCTGGTCAGCGTTTACGTCAATCCCCTTCAGTTTGGAGAGGGTGAGGATTTTGAGTGTTATCCACGCTGCCTGGACGCTGACTGCCTTCTGGCCAAGCAGGCTGGCGCAACAGCGATCTGGTTTCCGGATGACCGTCAGATTTATCCCGAGGGGCTTGGTTCAGGCTGGAGGCTTCGCACGCCGAAGGCATTGCAGTCCGGCTTGTGTGGCCCCTGGCGTCCAGACCATTTCGATGGGGTTTGCACGGTGGTCAGCCGCCTGCTGGCACTCGTTCAGCCGAGTCGGATCTGGCTGGGTGAGAAGGACTGGCAGCAGCTCACGATTCTGCGGCGGATGGTGGCGGACCTTGGTTTATCGGTGCGGGTCAAGGGATGCGCAACCGTGCGTGAACCTGATGGTCTCGCTGCCAGTTCACGCAATGCATATCTGGCTCCATCGGAACGCCTGAGAGCGGTGTCGTTCGGAGCGGCTCTCCGAGCTGCAGCGAAAGAGCTTGGGACCAGGGCGTCTGTCCAGAGTGATGTTCTGATGAGCCTCAGGCAGGGGCTCGAAAGCGCCGGCCTCGAGGTGGAGTATGTAGAGGTCGTGGATCCATCCACGCTGCAGCCAGCAGCGCCTGAGCAGTCTCTGCGCTTGCTGGCCGCTGCTGTGCACTGCGGCTCCACTCGTCTGATCGATCACATCTTTGTCATGACCCGTTCTCCCATCGTTGCCATCGACGGTCCTGCCGGTGCCGGAAAGAGCACGGTCACACGGGCCTTCGCTGAGCGGATGGGTCTGCTCTATCTCGATACCGGTGCGATGTATCGGGCAGTGACCTTGTGGGTCCAGGAGCATGGTGCTGATCCTGCCAACGCTGAAGCCGTCGAGCGACTTCTCGAGGGCTTGGAGGTGGATCTTTCTCCGTTGCGCAATGGGGTCCAGACGGTTTGCGTCAATGGTCGAGATGTCACTGATGCGATTCGAGATCCCAAGGTCACCGGCTCAGTGTCAACGGTGGCTGCCCATGCGTGTGTGCGAGCACTGCTGACACGGCAGCAGCAGCGCCTCGGTGAGAAAGGCGGACTGGTTGCCGAAGGCCGAGATATCGGGACGGCTGTGTTCCCCGATGCGGAGCTCAAAGTGTTCCTGACAGCGACTCCTGAGGAACGGGCGCGTCGCCGCGCCAGGGATCTGCAGGCGCGTGGCCATTCCGTGCCTGCGCTTAGTGAACTCGAAGCACAGATCGTTGAGCGGGACCGGCTCGACAGCACCAGAACGATTGCCCCGCTGGTGCAGGCGGAAGATGCCACCGAGCTGGTCACCGATGGCATGGGGATCGCAGCGGTGATTGACGCGCTCGAGGACTTGTTCCGTGGGCGTGTGGCTGAGGAGGTCTGGCCGACTCCTGAGGGCTGATTGCGGTTCAGCGCTGGTCGTTGGCCGGGTGATCGTTGTCGTTCAGCTCATCGAGCAATGCTTCGCAGGCATCGTCCAGAAGATCCAGCACGTGATCGAAGCCTGCCTCTCCGCCGTAATAGGGATCAGGAACCTCACGTTCGCTGTAGCGCTTTCGGTAGCTGAGCATCGGCTTGATCTCGGCGGTGGCTCTTGCGCCTGCTTCACGGGCTAATCCCCTGACGGCCTCCAGATTGTCGTCATCCATGGTCAGCACCAGGTCGAAGTGTTCGAGGTCATGGAGTTCAATCTGTCGGGCTCTGCTGGGTAGATGAATGCCTCTGCGCTTGGCCGCGGCCTGCATCCGACGGTCAGCAGGATTCCCCACATGCCAGCTGCCGGTTCCAGCGGAGTCCACCTCGTAGCGGTCAGACAGTCCTCGTTCGTTGAGAAGATGAAGAAAAACGCCTTCCGCCGCGGGTGAACGACAGATATTGCCAAGACAGACGAAGAGTAATTTCATGGTGTTTTTAAGACTGAATGAGTCATTGGCAGGGCAGAAACCCAGGGATATCAATAATTGAAAGTTTTAAAGATTGTTGTTTATGGTCATTCTGGATAAGGCGATGTTGACGCGTCTCGAGATCACCGGGTCTGTCTCGCGTTGGCTTGTTTGAATCAGAAGATCCTTGGCTTGGGCATTGCTGATGCCTTCCAGTGCGATGCAAGCGCTATAGCGTAATCCCCAGTCGTCAGGATATTGCAATGTCCAGCTGAGTTTATCAATTGTGTGGGTGAGTGATTGGCGATCGGCTTGGTGAACCCAGTCGATGTCTCCTAGTGCACATGCGGCCACACGTCGGATGTTGCCCTGACAGTGATTGCCAATTTCCACGCCAACAGCATCGATCAATGCTGGGATATAAAGACTGTTTTTGAGCTTTGCCATGACTTTGACAAGGCCCATTTTGATGTCTTGGTCTGATTCTGAAAAGTAGAGATTGTGCAGATCTTCTTTGATGCTTTCCGGGCTGTTGACTAGCAACTTGATGCCTTGTTCCCGTTCCATCAACGACGACGACCCGAGCCTCTTGAAGGCATTCGAGAGTAATTCTGCTTTTGAACTGAGTGTCTGTTCGGGATTGGTGGATTTTTGAATGTCTTGATCAATCAGCAAATTGCCCGCAAAGTTTTCTCTCGTTAATTCATCAAGCGTTCTGAATAGAGAATCATGCACCTCTGCATTCTGTGGTTCTTGGTTGTTTTCTCTCTTGGTTGAATTTGGCAATGAATCGCTCAGGATTTCCCTGATGGCATACATCTTGACGTTGTTGGGGATGTTCGCTGCCAGGATCGGTTCGGCTGCTGCGAGCGTCCCGATGCGGGCAAGATCGAATGCGGCTGATTGCCTGACAAAGCGATTTTCATGCCTGAGGAGACCAGCGACCTGATCGAGATAGTTTGTGTCGCCTGTGCAGCAAAAGAAGAAAGATGCGGCTGAACTCACCACTCTTTCGGAGTCTGATTGGAGAAAGGGCTTGATCTTTTCAGAAACCTGCCAGATTCCGAGTGAAGCCAGTGCTTCAATCAGAGCTTCTACGGGCTTGTTGTAAATATCTTTGTCGAGATAGCTGATGAGCGAGCTGGAGCATTGATCGCTTTTGATTTCTATCAGCGCTCTCAATGTTGCTTCGTGTAGTTGAACATCATTGGTTTCCAGCGTTTCAAGAAGTGCTTGGACGCAGCTCTCATCTCTGATCATCCCCAGTGAGCGTGCTGCCTGTCGCCTCAGTGGGTAACCGCCTGCAGAGGTGACCTCCCTTTCATCCTTCAGGCACTCAACCAGTTTGGGGACTGCTTCGAAAGCTCTGTGTTTGCCTAGCCACCAGGCCCCGTGGTAACGGACACCCGCATCTTCGTGCTCAAGGGCTTCCAGAGCTGATTTTGTTGAGTTGATTGGGATCAAACCTCTTTTGTTCAGCAGCAGGTCTTCATCCTCAGCTTAAAAGGTGTCCCTTCCCTGCGTGTCTGAGAAAGCTGCATCCTGTTTGGACTCGTTCTCAGAGGACAGGCACCATTTTGCCTCCCAGGATGCCGTCCTTTTGAATCTAAATTCACCTGCAATCGAGCCCCAGCAACGCTCTTTGGTGACTGGATCAAGGCCTCGATCAAGGGTTGATAAAGTCTCTCGATCCAGGTGAAATGAGCTGACGAGAATCGTTTCTTTTCCGTCTCGTTTAACAATGCAACATGAGCCTGGTTCGATTTCTCCATAATATCCATCTTCCTTTTCTTTGACCTGGTAGTGGCAGCCATCTACTGCAATGAGATCGGCTTCTTGGATTTGTCTTCGTAGATTGAGGTCTGACGATGCTTTTGAGAATCGCTCGGGTTCACGTAAAAGATGGTTCCAGAGCTTGATGACTCCATTTCCAGTTTCTTCTGCTCGTATCACCCTTAGTCGATAGGGATTGTCAGGATCTACAGCATAGGTTTGTTCTAGAAGGATCGATCCCTCTTGTAGATGCTCTATGGGTCGATATCTCAGGAAAATATGTGCAAATAGTGGTGGATTGTCCAGGGCTTGTTGCTGGTTGCTGTACTCCCCGCATAAAAGGTCTAGAAATCGATGCAGAGATGGTTTCATCCTTGAGGTGCTGAAAATAAAAAAGCCCCCAAATGGGGGCTTGTGGAGAGTCTGAACAACGTCGTTGTTCAGATGAGAGCGTTGATGGCGTAGTCGATGTAGCTGTTGGCTTCAGTCGCAGCATCACCAGCAAGACCATGGTTGGCTTTGATGTGCTTCAGAGCTTCAACGTACCAAGTGGGTGAGAGCTCGAAGGTCCGGTTGATTTCAGCCAGACCAGCAATCAGGTAGTCATCCATAGGGCCTGTGCCACCGGCAACGAGGCAATAGGTGACCATGCGCAGGTAGTAGCCAATGTCTCTGGCGCACTTCGCTTTGCCTTCCGATGTTGAGGCATAGTTCGAACCTTCCATCTGCGTGGTGAAAGGGAACTTGGTGTAAACAGCCTGTGCAGCACTGTTGATCAGGGCATCACCTTTGGCGGTGAGAGCCTTGGCAGCTTCAAGGCTTGCTTTGGCGCGGGTGAAACGACCGGAGGCAGCTTGCACTTCGGTGTTGGTCAGAAAGCGACCCTGAGAATCGGCAGCAGCGACGGCTTCGGTGAGGGGGGTTTTCATGATGAAGAAGGATTTAAGCGAAAAAGGGGACTATCGGTTTCAAGCGACAGAAGCGGCTGCGCGATCGAAATAGGTGCCGATCTCGCTGTTCAGTGATGCGCAGTCACCAGAGGTGATTCCGTCTTTGTCGTTGACGATCGCCAGAGCGGCTTCTTTCATCAGGTTGACGCCGGCAGCCACGGATGCGCCCGGTGTGCCGAGGGCCAGGTAGGTCTCACGCAGACCGTTGAGGCAACGATCTTCCATCACGGACGCGTCTCCGGTGAACACGGAGTAGGTGACGTAGCGAAGGATGATCTCCATGTCGCGAAGGCAGGCAGCCATGCGACGGGAGGTGTAGGCATTGCCGCCAGGTGCAATCAGGGCAGGCTGCTGAGCAAACAGCGCGCGTGCAGCATTCGCGACGATGGTGGAGGCGTTGCTGGAAATGCGGTTCACGGCGTCCAGACGCTTGTTGCTGTCAGCGACGACGGCGGCGAGAGCATCAATCTCGCTGGTGTTGATGAACTGTCCCCGGGCGTCGGCCTGGGCGACAACCTTGGTGAAGGCGTCGAACATTTGGAACTCCTCTTGGCAGCGTCGAAATGGGTGTCACAGACACCGGAGGGACATCGTAAAAGTCCCGTCGGGGTCGGAAACGATTCTCGCTAAGTGGTCGAAGCGCATCCGATTGCTGTTCATAATGCTTAACCCCTGTGAAAGCAGGGCTTTGAGCTGTTCAAAGCAGAACAGCACATGTTCAGAGGTCAAACAGCACATCGTGGATGTAGGCCTCCGTCCATTCGCCGCCATGGAAGCGCGTCAGCATCCCGCGAGCCGGATCTTTCTCCGCTCGGTAATCGGTGTAACGCCGTTGGCCCGCAAGCAAATGCTCCCTGCGTTGATCGGAGACAGGAAGCGCTGATGCCGCCAGATCCAGATAAAGGTTGAGGTACTCATTGAAGGCGGGGCGCACCACGCTGTGGATGAGTTGATCGCCTTCCTCTCCCAGAGGCAGACGAGTCCAGAGAAACCCCGGCGAGAAGAATGGCTGGGCTTCGTCAGGAATTGGCCCCCCGTCCGGCAACTGCGAGCGCCAGCGGTCAAAAATCGGAATGAGTCGCTCCCAGACAGGATGGGTGTGCTCTTCGTCGCTCTTGTCAGCAGGTTGAAGATCGAGGGCAAGCAGATGACCAGAGGGCAGCGTGACCAAGTCGCCGCCGAAGAACGGCAGGTCATACCTGGGAAGCGGGTTGATGACGAAGTTGAGAACCGACGCGGATGTTCCGGCGCTGACGCATGCTGCTCTCACCTGACGGAACTTTTCATTCCGGCATGCCCAGGTGGCCGTGGTGACGGTCACAGGCTTCGCTTTGGATCCGGTCTGATCCTGTTTAAACAGAAACTCATCTTTCACCGGATAAGGCTGAATGCCCAGCGGCTGCAGGGCCTGGATGGCGTCCTCAAGGAACGGCTGCCAGCTCCAGCCTTCAATGGCAACAGGATCAAGGCTGTTGCTTCGGGTTGAGGTCATTGTTTGGCGGATGCTGGGAAAAGGAATTCGCTGAGAAATCGGTCGGACCACTCCTTCCCGAAGTGACTGGTGAACAACCCGTGAGCAGGGTCTCGTTCAGCGCTGTAAACGTCGTAGTTGTCCTGTAAGCGTTTCACTTCATCAGATGGCATGAGCGCATCACTATTCAGTGCTTTGTCGTGAAGTGCCCAATAAGCCTTCAGAAAAGCAGTGAAAGCTCCGGGCAAGGAGGTTTCAGCCTGATCTGCGCCTCCACGGCAAAACAACAACCAAGAGGAGAAATATTGGTTGGGGTCGAAGGAGCGCATGGTCTCCTCTCCGTTGAGATCAGGGAAATCCTTGTTGAGTTGCTTGAGACCACTGAAGTAACGATCGAGGTAATTCGAATCTTGAATCAGAGGTTGAAAATCAAGAACGGCGACCAGTTTCTTACGTGCGCCAAACCAAAGCAGGTCGACTCCCATCAAGGGGTGGTCGAGGTTGTAATCCGGATAGGCCACCGAGTTCAAAACCTGGAGCTTTTCACCTGCATCCAGCCGGGTTACACGCCAGCGCCGGAAATTTGGAACCTGCCAGAGCCAGCTGCGAATCACACTGGTTCCTTTGCTGGAACGGCATTCCTCCAATCCCTGCGGAACCTCAATGGTTTTGCCGCCTCTTGCTTCGATGCCTTGGTGAAGTTCGTTGAGAAATGGGTCAAACACGGTTCAGCTCCACTGAATTTGAGGGTGTTTGGTCAGCTCGGGTTCTCGTGGCTGACGAAAGTGCGGTGATATCTGCCTGGCTTGGACAGCGAAATTCAGTGCAGTAGGTGGTCATGGCAACGCCATTGAGAAACTGCACCGAACTCACACGCATTCTGATCTGATCATTTACGAACCAGCATCGCTCAATCCCGATGTTGGTGTCATATCGGGTTTTGATGGTTAAGACTCCATCGTCAGCGAAGTAATAGGTGCTGACGACCGCTTTCTTTTCAACATAACCAACGTCTCTCAATAAAAATCCCTGGCGGGGATTTTCTGGATGAGGGGCGTCTACAACAACAGCTGCGTAATCATCATTCCTTGACTCTTTCATCAAGTTGCTTTCCCACCAGAATCTTGCGCCTCCAGTTGCATCATTGATCTTGACGTTCAGCGCAGAACAGACTTTCTCAACCGCAGGATCGCTACTATCGAAGGGTTCAATGATCAAATTAGAGTCTGCGGCCTCATCGTCCTGACAATCAAGATGGTGGACAACACGTCGGTTTAGCCAGGTGCCGCGGCTTGCTTCAAAGAAGCTTGCCATCGTCATCGGAGCACAATCCTCTGGGCTCATCATTGACCGCTCTGAACTTTTATTTGGGCCTTCAATTGATCCAACACTTCATCGATTCTGGTGAGCTCAGGATGTTCGCTCAGCGCGGCATCAATCTTCTTTTGGGATAAACGAAGTTTTTTGCCCAGGCCCAGCACGTCGTTATAAAGTCGCTCTCGGTAGGCGGAAAGTTCATCAATCGATTCCTGCAATTCTTCAATGCTGGCTGCTTGCTGAGGAGGTTGATCCGTCATGCTGACGAAATGAACAGAAAAGCGATTGTGAGCCTACCCGCCTGCTGAGGCCGACGTGCTGTCGGCGTTGCGATTGGTGATCTAGTTGTTTTCACACTCAGATTTACCCTTCGCGAGTGCCTTTTGTTTCCTGTGTTGTTGTGGTTCCTGGCGCGATCAAGTCTGTTGAGGGTGTCGTTGTGCTCACAAGGTGACGAACTCTTGCGTGATCAGCAAATCCCGCACCCCTGCTTGGTTGACCCGGCTTAGCTTGTTGGGGCGCTTCCAACCCCTTGGGTTTATCAGCCATCTGATCGAGACACCTTCAAAGGCCTTGCTCAGTGGTTGCCTCACGGCATTAGAAGCCTCTCCCCCACAAAACTGTCTGGCCCAAAATGCTCGACGCATTCTCCCGTTCGGTCGTCAGCGCTGACGCCAAAACCGCACCTGTTGGTGGTAGCGACCTCGCTGTCCTCCGCTCCTACGTCAGCCAAGGCAATAAGCGCCTGGACGCTGTCAACGCCATCACCTCCAACGCCTCCTGCATCGTTTCCGATGCTGTGACCGGCATGATCTGCGAGAACACCGGCCTGATTCAGGCTGGTGGTAACTGCTATCCCAATCGCCGCATGGCTGCATGCCTGCGCGATGGTGAGATTGTGCTCCGCTACATCAGCTATGCACTGCTTGCAGGCGACGCTTCCGTGCTGGATGACCGTTGCCTGAATGGTCTGAAAGAGACCTACATCGCTCTGGGAGTTCCCACCCAGTCGGCAGCCCGTGCCGTGGCCATCATGAAGGCTTCAGCAACTGCACTCATCGGCGAAACCAACTCTCCTGCCTCTGGCGGCAAGCGTTTCCGCAAGATGGAGACCACGCAAGGTGACTGCTCTGCTCTGGTGGCTGAAGCTGGTGCCTACTTCGATCGCGTGATCGGCGCCGTTTCCTGAACGGCTTCTCGCTTTCTTCTCAGACACCCTCCCTTTTAAAGGAATCCAACAATGAAGTCCGTCGTTACCACCGTCGTGACTGCTGCAGATGCAGCAGGTCGCTTCCCTTCTCAGAACGATCTTGAAGCAGTCCAGGGCAACATCCAGCGTGCTGCTGCCCGTCTGGAAGCTGCTGAAAAGCTGGCTGCAGGCCTCGACGCGGTCACCCGTGAAGCCGGCGATGCCTGCTTCAACAAGTATGCGTACCTCAAGCAGCCTGGTGAGGCTGGTGACAGCCAGGTCAAGGTGGACAAGTGCTATCGCGATCTGGGTCACTATCTCCGTCTGATCAACTACTGCCTGGTTGTTGGTGGCACTGGTCCTCTGGACGAGTGGGGCATCGCCGGTGCTCGTGAGGTTTATCGCTCACTGAGCCTGCCCACTGGCCCCTACGTTGAAGCTCTCACCTACACACGCGATCGTGCTTGTGCACCTCGTGACATGAGCCCTCAGGCTCTCAACGAGTTCAAGTCTTACCTTGATTATGTGATCAACGCTCTTTCCTGAGTTCGATTCACCTTCATTATCAAGATGTGGGGATGCTTCAGCATCCCCTTTTTTAATGGCTAGTTTTCGTCGGACTGTTGAAGTCGATCAACCGCAAGCTGTAAAACTTTGCTGACCACCGGGTCCGACTCACTCTCGAGCTGTGTTTGCAGATTCGGAATGCTTGAACTGCAGCCAAGCTTCATCAGTGATAAAGCAGTATTTTTCCTGACCCAGCTGTCCTGATCGGAAAGACCGGGTGACAGCAATGGCAATGCCCATTCAGAGTCCTCGAGATTTCCCAGCAGAATCACTGCTTCGGAACGAATTTCAGCACATGAGTCGCGAAGTGCCTGTTGCAGCAAGTCTCGATCTTCTTGAGAATTAAGAGATTGAATCTGACTGCCTAGTGCTGAGATGGCTGCCTTTCGGACTCTGGAATTTTCTGAAGACAGTGCATTCCTCAGGACTTCTGGAGCTCGATCTCCGATGAGAGTGAGTGCCCAATTGGCTAAGCCAATCTGCATTTCTGTACTTTCGGGATTTTCGACGATGCTCAGAATTGCTCCAATTGATTCTTCGCCCATGGAAGCCATGGCCCCCATTGTTGAGCCTTGAACCACTGAATCTGTGTCGGTCAGAAAAGTTGTGAGCAGATCAGGCAGGCTATTTCGATCAGCGATCAGGGTCAGAGTTTTCGCAGCTGCTCTTCTTACGGTGACTTGATCACTGCGACGCATGGCCTGGCACAAAGCAGGAACCGCTGCTTTGCCAATCGAACCCAAGCCTTCAGAAATTTGGCGACGCAGCAGCCCACGCGGATCTCCGAGCGCAGCTACCATGGTCGCGATTGATTCCGGATCAGCGTCAATCGGTAATCCCGCTCTTAGTTTTTCTTTGAGATGATTGGCAAGATCAAGAGCTTCTTCTTGACTCAACTGTGTTTCAGTGAAGTCATTCATTAAGCTCGTCCATCACACGTGACTTTGACCATAGCCCAAACCATGACCGTTTTTGTTGTCTCTCATAATCTCCAGATCACATCAGATCAAGTTCCGGCTCTATCTGCAGAAGCCTTAGTTGAAGCACTGAAAAGTCAATCGAGTGTGTTTTCAACTGCTGAGGCTCTGAATCATCCGCATTGGCTTATTCGTCTTGAATCTTCTCTGCCACCCGATGTAATGGCTCAAGAGCTTGTTCAGGCCTGGAAAAAATTTCGAATTGCTTCCTCTCATGGCTCTTCGCATCACTTGCTTGCTCTTGGAGGTCGTAAGGATTCCCCTGGAGCATCTGGTTCACCTCTTCAGGAAGGAGCCTGGGGTGTTGATGTTGTTGAGTGTGCAGACCCAGAGCAATTCCTGATTGGCATCAACTGGGAAAGCCTTAAAAGTGGACGTCCCAGTGATGCAGTCTTTGAGATTAAAAGTTGACTTTTGAGATCAGATTCAGTCTATTTACGACGTTGACGACGATTCCTTTGTGATGACTTCTTCTCGGATTTTTTTACGGTTTCTTCTTTAGTTTCTCTATTCGCTTCTGCTCTTTTGGGCGAGGCTGTTTTGATGACTGACTTCAGCAAATTTTCTGCAGTTAAGTCATTGCTGGTCTTGGCTGGCTGTTGAGGTGCGTCGCTGACATAGCCCGCATTCAGGTTGGTAACGCTAAAGCCTGAACGATGCATGACTTGCATGCCATGGCATAAACCATTGAATGGGATGTTGAAGTTGACGGAAATCGACGGTCTCGAGCGATTCATTGCCATCGTTTGTACTTTGAATCGTTGTCCAGGAAAAGGTCCCACAATGTTCATGTAACTCGCGCAAGTCTATGCTGTTTCTCCTTTCCCAAGCGTTGGGTTAGTTTTTTTTGATGAGTTTGAGTTTGGTGAAGACACCTTGCTTGGTTTTAAGGTACAATTTATACACCTTTTATTCATTTGATGTCAGGTCGCTTTGACAATATTCATCCTGAGCTGACATGTGAACATGCACGTCAGATTCTTCTTCAGCCTATTAATGAGTTGGACTCGCAAAGCGATTACTATATGGCCGCGTCACATTTGATTAACTGCCCGGGATCAGAGACGGAGCAAGCTTTGGTGGGTTTGATTGAAAATCCCCTCAACGAACAAGCCGTGAATATTGCGAAGAGAAAGGCTGTAGAAGTGCTTGGAAGGCTCGATGCCACTTCATTAATATCAAAAATTGGTCGATGCCTTTGGTCTGAAGATCAATATTTGGTTGAGAATACGATATGCGCACTTAAGCAATTGAGGTGTTTTCAGCCTGAATTGATCGAAAAAATGATTGCTCTCTTGAGTGAAAATCAACACAATCAACGTGCTTTGATTCAATGTCTGGCGAGTTTGTCTGTTAAGGAGAGTCTCCCTGCGATTGAGGCGCTGAAAGAGAGCGACTCTCCCGGAATCAGGGGAGCAGCAATTTCTGCAGATGCTCAGCTTTCGGGCAATCGCAAGGGTCTTTCTGCGATTGCAGATCATCTTTTGCTCCCAAACCAGATGGATCGGCAATGTGCAATCCAGGATTTAATTGATGCTCAGGCTTTGGAGCAACTTCCTTCCGTTGTGGCATCACCAGTCTCTCCTGCTTTTCGAGTGCGTGCTTGCAGGCTTCTCCTCAATTCAGATGAGCAGCATCAAGCATTGATGCAATCAATCCCTCTCGTTGACACTGTTCTGATCGACCACCCTGATGGGATCACAATTGTTCACGAGTATGACGTTGTCCCATCTGCTGACTTCTTAGTACGTGATCTCTTCAATACCGATTTCAGTCGATGTTATCTCGCCCTAAAGACGTTGAGAGGTGTTCCTTCGGAAACACTCTGGCCTTTGATTTTAAAACAATGGGATGAAGAAGCTCATAATGATTATGGCGCCCATTACTTCTTTATGCGAGTACTTGGCTCCCGAGTTGATTGGCCCCAGCAGGCAATCAGCTGTATACACGAAATCTTGAAAACTTCAGCGATTAATATGCGGCCTCAATTTCAAAAAAGTCGTTCAGCAGCGATTTACTCCATGGCGCTATTGAATCCAACCCATTTTATTGAGATGATTCCTGTATTTTTGGATTGCCAATATTTACCTCCATGGGATTGTCGTTATGCTGTCATTCTCGCTGCTGAAGCAATCTCTGATTATCTCGATCGAGCTCAGTTTGAAGATATACTTAAATCACTTGCTGGTGATGATGACGCTTTTGTACAAGCCAAGCTGGCATCCTTGCAACTGTCTTGATTGAGCTTGGTGCTTCTAGTGTGATGCAATCAGCTTCAATATGCCCTTAATGGTAAGATAGTATTGCTTTGCATTTGCACGTGTTTATATGAGCTCTTCTAGTAACTCCATTGACTCTTTATTTGCTGATTTAGCCCATCCCAATCCCAATATTCGTTTTACGGCGTGCTCACTTCTTGCGGAGCAATTTCCCGAGGAAGCAATGCCGCGCCTATTTGATTTGATGCACGATCCTGATCCAGGTGTGTATCGCACTGCGGTTAAGGCATTAGGGATGATTGGTCATCAGAGCGTGCCTAATCTGATTCAACTGTTCAATTCATCTGATAATGGAACAATCAGGGCATGTTGCATCAAGGCAATCGTTCAGGTATCAGTCAGTTTTCCTGATGATGCTTTTTCGATTGACACACTAACGATGTTGGAAAAAGCGCTGGATGATGACAGCCCAGTGGTGGCTCAGTCTGCTTTGATGACTCTTGGGCACCTTTCGAAGCAAGCTTCAGAAGAAGCTCGGGTGATTCCGTTGTTAATCAAGGCGTGCGACAGCAGCAATATTGCCCATGTGCAAGGTGCGGCGATGTCGCTCGCTGAATTGGATTCGCCTTTGGTGAATCAGTGCCTGCAAGGTCTGGCTGAAGATGACAGCAAAGACGAGTTAATCCGTGAAGTCGCTCAAGCAAGTCTTGAGAGGCGTCAGAGTTTGGGCTTTGATTGATAAAGTCCCGGCTAGCTTTTCGCTAATACATTAACCGCGACAGTCATCACAGCCTTCACCTGTTCGTCTTTTTCTGCTTTAATTGCGTCTTTAATTGGATCAATCGCATTTGTTGCTTCCATTTTCATTAAAGCAAGTGATGTGTTCTTTCTGACTTGATCCGATTCGTCTTGGAGCATCACGCACAATTGATTGCTGGCATCTTCGGGTTCGAGTGTTTTTCCGGCCATTGTGGCTGCTTCAGCCCGCACTTCGCTGGCATCATCTGATAATGCCTTGAGAAGTGCACTTTTTGCTGAATTGTTTGTTGTTGCCTGAATCTGCTCAGCAAGCACGGTGATCGCCGCGATGCGGATCTCTACATTGTCTGATTGAGTTGCTTGATCAAATGCGTCGGGTGCTTTCGACCCAATAAAGCTGAGTGCAAGATTGATCAGTCCTACCTGGAATGCTGTACAGCCGGGCTCTACCAGAATCTTCAGCAGATCATCGATGGCAGGTGCACCAATGGTTGCCATGGCTCCTGCTGATGAGCCTTGAACCACCGGGTCTTGATCTGTTTTAAATGCCTCGACTAGATTTGGCAAAGCTTTTTTGCTGCCAATTAAATTCAGTGTTTTTGCAGATGCTCGTCGAATAATGACATTTGGATCGTTTTTCATTGCATCACACAAATATGGAATTGCATCCTCTCCAACATTGCCCAGGCTTTGCGCAAATGTGAGACGCAAAGCGCCGCGATGATCTCCTAATCCTCGAACCATTTGTTGAATTGAGGCCTGATCATTTTCTGGAGTTTCTTGATCAGCTAATTTTTGCTTCAACACCTCCGCCAGTTCGAAGGCCTCCTGCTCAGTGAGATTATCAAGTTCATTCATCTGCTGCTCAGATGTTCCCTCTTGCATGGTCGATCACGTTGCTTGAATGGAATCTAATTGACGGTCTTCAACCCCTGTGGTTTGGAGTCAGCCGGTCGATCAACAGTCAAAAAAAACCCCATCAAAAGATGGGGCTTTGTATTCGATCAACAATTGGAATTGATCAGAAGTGAACTCCGAAAGGCCGGAATTCCACATAGTCGGTCATCTTCGGGGGCTGATGTCCGCTGTACTGCTGTTGTGGCAGCTTGACGGGAGTCCGCTGAACCGCGTTGTAAGTGAATGCCTGTGGCTTGGATTCTTCTCTTGATGCAATCGCCAGGGGATTGATTGTGCGGCTGTTGCGGCCTTGTGCATTGTCGCTGACAGCAACCTTCATGCCGCCCAGTTCACGCATCAGGTTGAAGGAACGTGTGAACATCCCTGCGTAGGAATCGTGAGATCTTTCATAGGGCACGATGTCCGAACCAAACACCTCGGTGTACTCAGCTGAGTCAGTCAGCTTGTCGATCAGTGCATCAAAGCCTGCTTCAGCCTGCAGTTTGATGTGATTCTGGACTTCTTCTTGGTTCAGAGGAGCTCGTCCAAGCAGGTGCTTGAAGTTCAGTTCGATTCCACGTTGAGCGCCAACTGCGTGAAAGAAGTTTGCCTTGTAGAAATCGGACTTGGCCAAGCCGTTGACGAAATCACGAACGCTGATTTCACCGTTCATCAACCTGACTTCCAGGGAGGTTTCTCGCTGGTTGTCGGTGGGAGGCAGGTTGCCGTACACCTGACGGTATGCCGTTCTGATCACGCGCTCAAGAGCAGCGATATCGTCGGGGCTGTATTGATCAAATACAGATCCAAAAGGACATTCAGCGTGAAGTCGGGGGCCGATCCCAATCCCCATTGAGGCACAATGCTGCCTCTTGTACTCGGCGCGCGCACCTGCAACCGTGCGGTGAATTGTGTTTTTTCCTGCTTTGCTAGGTGTGGAATATGCAGCAGGACCGGTTCGGGTCGCTGAAGTGAGTGATTTCAGACTGGTTTCTGGGCCGAGCATGATGTGAATTGGGGATAGGTTTGACTATTTGTCCCGAATTACCCCTGATAGTTGCTTTAGATGCTGAAGCTCAAGAGCAATCGGTTTCAAACTTTGAGGTAACAAGAAAGGCCTTGGCGGTTTCTTGTTGCTGTCGAGAATGGCGCAAGTCTTTGTTTTCGGCCAAATGAGTGGCCGAACGGAATGTCCCATGATTCAGCAACGCCACGATTTCGGCATGGTGATTACTTTCATAGTGAAGGTAATAAAAAAGGGGTGGGCAGAAATGCCCACCCCAATCACATTGCTGAATTATTCAACAGTTGAACTGACGAATCAGCCCAGGGAGTTGATCACGTAATCGAGCAGGGTGTTGTAGGCAGTCAGAGCCTGGGCGCTCATGTCACGAGGTGAGCAACCGTCGTTACGCATCTGGGAGAAACCAGCAACGTAGGTGCCAGCGTCGATGCTGAGAGCCTTGTAGACCTCTTTCTGACCATTGATAGCCAGCTCGTCCAGGGGGCCGGTGCCGCCGGTGACCAGGCAGTAGTTGATCAGACGCAGGTAGTGAACGAAGTCACGCTTGCACTTCTCTTTGCCTTCGGTGGCACATGCACGGGGCTGACGGCCGGTAGCACCATTGGGGTACTGGGCATACACAGCATCAACAGCGCGCTGAGCAATGGCGTCGTAGCCGGAAGCCAGCTTTTCAGCAGCTTCCAGACGTGCAGCTGCACGTTGGATGGAACCCTGAACGGACTCCATGTCGGAGGCAGAGGGGAAGCGGGAAGCGCTATCGGCTGCACCGACAACAGTGGTGATGACGGACTTCATGATGAAGGATGTGTGTTGTTTTGAACGATCAAGCAGATAGGGTTCAGCTGATGGCGCTGATCACCATGTCGAAGTAGCTGCCGGCTTCAGCAGACAGGCTGGCGCAGTCACCCTGGGTGACAGGCATCTTCTTGGCCTGGCTGTTGGTGTTGGTGATCAGAGCGCCTGCAGCAGCCTTCATGATCGCCACGGCGCGGGAAGCGGAACCGGTGGGGACGCCCAGAGCGGCGTAGGTTTCGCGAAGACCGTTCAGGCAGCGGTCCTGCAGCACGGAAGCGTCGCCGGCGAGGAGGGCGTAGCTCACGTAGCGGAGAACGATCTCACCGTCACGCAGGCAAGCAGCCATCTTGCGGTTGGTGTACACACCACCGTTGGGGGCTGTCAGGCCGGTGTTTTCGCAGCAGATACCTGCAACAGCATCGGAAACGATGCAGGCAGCGTTAGAAGTAATCGCATTGACAGCGTCAAGGCGCTTGTTGCCATCGGAGATGAAGGACTTGAGGGAGGCCAGCTCGCCTCCGCCGATGAAAGCGCCGCTGGAATCGGCCGAGACGGCCTTCCGGGAGAATGCGTCGAGCATGGGTGCTTCGGAAAGTTTTAGAGGGGGATGCAAATCCGCATCACGAATGACGTTAACCCTGCTTTCTGTCCCTCCACCAAAAGCAGATTGTCAGGACACACAAGTTTGCAAACGCAATTCGAAGGAAAAACTAAAAATCACAAAGCCAGTTGCGCTTTCGCCTTTGGAGGCCCTGCGCCGCAGTGAAAGTGCAGGTTTATGACGTCTGTTTAAGGGGCCGTTCATAGTGCTCCTTCAATGCTATTAACCGAAATTGATCGAGAATCTTGGCAACGCTCTGTTAAGCCATCCGGCCTCAGGATGCGAATGGCTCGAGTTGCTGTTACCGAATTCCTCGATAACTGGCTTGGATTGTCTGTCGCAGTGTCGCAAAGCACCTGTGTGTTGATGCAGTTGTTACATAGCGAACCTGTTGTCAGTCGGTGATTGGATCCCGCGGTGTGTGCAATTTTGAATGAATCAGCTGGTTGCCTTCAGCATCGGAGGTCTCGCTATGGGTCACGAGTCTTCTGATCCTTGGCACAGCGTTTGCGTGCCAAGGTTGAATTTTTCGGAATCACCGAGGCCAGCTGCTGAATCAGTCGCGGCCGTCCACTGATTCAGGCGCGATCGTTGTCAGTCCGCAGGTCAGCCGCAAGCTCCGTTACTCGGCTGCAGTTCGCTGTTTGCCTTCAATCCGTCTTTTGTGGATCGATGCATGGGCATTTCTGCACCGAGGGCATGGAAGTCTGCGCTTGTTGATCTGTGCGCTACTGGGATCTCCTGAATCCTTCAAGCGATTTCCAGATCACTGATCTGCCTCGGACTGCGGTGGTCCCATGGCCGGTCTGGTCTGGGCGTGACTGCTGTTGCTGCTGCACTTTCGATCCAGGGTCCGATCGACTCAATCCAGCGTTGTTTTGGTTGGCTGGTGACCCCTGCTTGCTTACCACCTTGGGATTGACCCCTGGTTTCAACAGGTTGGATGTCTTTGGTCTGATGATCCGGCCTTCAGCATCGATTGGTTGAAAAGGGGTTGACGAATTTCCGCAGGCACTGAGATTGCTTGGTGTTTTCAGCAGACAATCCAATCGCATCATCTTTGTTTTCAGTTTTTGCCTCTCACAATCTCAAGTGCTTCCTGCCATGTTTTGGACGAACCGATACTTTGTCGAGCCTTGATTGACTCTTGCAAGTTTGACTTGATCAAGAACTTGATACTTGTGAGGTGCCTGCGCTCCGTCCGTCCGTGTGTTTAAAGCGGACTTGCCTTGATTCACTTGATTGCAAATGTCAACAGACTTTTCTCTTCGGGATGAACTTATTCAGGACATTCGTTGCTTCTGTTATGGTCAGTTGAATTTCTGATCGTCGGAATGCCAGTCTCTGCTGAAGCGGAAAAAGCTTTACCTCGTTTTGTCGAAACACTGAGGAATGATCAGAATTTTCAGAACCAGTTGAACCAGGTGTCTGACATTGAAGCCCTTCGTCAGGCCGTTCAAGCTGTCGACCCCACCCTCACAGGTGCTGCTTTGATCCCTCTTGATCAAGCCACACGTCCTCCCAAGATCCTCGTGGATTCCGGAGTGATCGATCCTTCGCTTCCCTGGAGACTTCTTCGTTGCACGGGAGGTCCCCTTGTTTTGCAGCTGATCTGCAGCAAAGCTAATTTCGCAATCTGGATTGAGAGCTGCTGATGACTGCTGAAGAATTGAGCCGCTTTGTGAACGAGGTAGTCCGTTCCCATGAGCTTGCGACTGGTTTAAAGCCGCTTGTCTCTCACGAAGAGATTGTTGCCTATGCCCAAAGCCAGGGGTTTAATTTTACTCAGAATCAATGGAATTCCTACTTTCAATCTGACTTCGCAGAGTTGTCTGATCCCATACAGCAAAAAGTTTTAGCTGCTCAGACCAGTCATTGGTCCTGGGCTTTTCGTCAGATTTCTGCCTGGAGAGCTATGCTGATGGAAGGTGCGGATACGAATCAATCATGATTCCCGTGCCCTGATCACGATTTTGTGAGCTGAAATGATGTCTGATGTTGAACAAGATCAAATTCTTGAGCAATTTATCGCCTTAGCGAAGGCCGACAAAGGCCTTCAAGATGAAATCAAATCGGCACTGAATCAGGATCAAGTGATTGCTATTGCAGCAGAACGAGGTTTTCAGATCGATCCTCTGGCCATTTTGAGGAAGTGGAGTAAGCACACCGATTTTTCGAAGCCAACCTGGTTGGGTTGGTTTAGTGAGTGATCTCAAGTATTGATTTCTGAATAGCGCGTTTGCTTTCCTCCTCGTTTAGCCCAATAAGTTACCAGGCTTTCTCCTCCTGGCCTGGGAACGCTTGCAATAGCTCGCAAAATCTTAAATGATCGATTAGGCCCCATAGGCCAATTGCCTACGGCTTTTATTTGTCTTACTTTCCCGCCAATATCATTCATGCACCGTTCAAACTTTTCCAGCTGAGTTTGATCAACTGTTTCAAATACAAAATCTGTCCCGTCGCAGATCATGTGTTGTGATCTTATCCAACCTTTAAGCTGTTTTATGCTGTCTTGCATTCACGCTCTGATTTGATCGATCCATTCAGTTGTGATCCCTTCAGAAAGATCTTCAACTCGCTGAAACTTGAGAGGTCCATGTTCTGATCCCCATCGAACTTCATCGGTTTCGGGATCGAAACCTCTATCACGGCTGACCCAGCTTTGTTCGTTAACTTCAACTTCGCTTACCAGATAGGTTAGTTGTCCATCTCTAGGAACCATGCACTCTTTCCCTGGTTCCACATTGCCTACATAATGACCAGTCGTTGTTTCCTTGAAATGCATTGCACATCCACATCTCTTTTGTAGGCTGTTGATGTCTAATGAATCAAGCAATTCTGGTTGTCTGCCCGATCCAGCCAATCGCTCCTTATTGGCGAAGCCAAAGTTTTCTACAATAAAGATATCTTTGAGGTACGACAAGCGATGAATCCCTTGTCTATAGGGATCCCATGGGGAATAGTCGTAATATTGCTCTGAATAAAATCCTGGCCCTTGAAATATATGCCAAGGAAGCGGTCTGAAAACAATATTGATTCGAGCAAAGTCCTTAGGACGCTCTTGTGACTGTGCGAAGTTATCAAATATTCCAGAAAGAGTTTTTGCGAATCTGATTTTCTCTTCGAGTTTCATGAATGCAACGTCAGCTTTGATAGCTAAACCGAGATTTTTTTAACTTCAGAGGCGAACGATGCTTGCAGGATGCCTGACCCTTCTGAGGTTTTGAGGACCGATGAACGACAGCGCACATGGTCAGAGATGAACCAAATCCGCTCTTCAGCGATTGATTGATCATAGTGAGTCTTGAGAATGAACGTGCCATCATCAAGAAAACGGTAGTCCGATTCCGCGGCTATCGATTCGGCATAGCCAACGCTTCTCAAGAGTTTTCCTGATTGTGCATCCTTTGGAATCGGGACGATCACGCATGACCCGCTGGACACTTCACTCGGATCGTCAGGTTCCCAGTCACTCTCGGCACACCATTCCATTGCAAAAGGTGAAATGTAGTGACTGTCGTTGGGCTGAGATGATCGCTTGATCAATTCGCCCAGCTGATTCTTGTCATCAGTAAATTCCTTGATTGATATTTCACTCAGTACATCTTCGAATTGTTGAAATGCAAGGGAGTGTCCGCTTCTCATTGAGCGCCATTCTCCAATGCTTTGAGCAACGAACTGCTCAATATCCATTATTTGATTCGGCGTTTGACCCTTCGGAATTTTTGGGCAAGTTTGCCTGCATCATGTTGACCATCGAGTCAACCATCATGGACATCGCCATGGGGACGGATGATACTGACTTGTTAAAAGCGTCAGTCTGATTTGGGTCTGATCTCGATGTATCTCGGAGAATCGGCATGACAGGCGTTGAAAAAACTCGATTGATTGTCTGATCCGGTCTTGGCTTCCAGTCGTGTTGGCGTTAACGACGCCAACCCAATTATCGCCAATGAATCCTGGAGCTTGAGAGCTCCTGCTTGAAGAGTTAAGCCTTCGAAATAGAGAGAATTTGTCCGCCCTGAGCCTGGATGCTGCGGATGGTTGCAGACATGGAGGTCTGGCTGACGACTGATTTCTGCATGACTCGGCGATTGGCACTGATTTGACGCCGTGTCGTCCAGAAGATGGAGATCGCATTGGCGTTGCCAACACTCTTGCGGTCAACGATTGCTGGTGCATTTCCTGTGGAAAGGCTGCTCAGCAGTTTTGATCCATTGCTGGCCGCATCGTAACCTGCGAAGCCCGCGTCAACAGCGATGCCTCGTGTGTAATTGATCGTCCGTCCGCCATTGATTGATTGACTGGAGCGATTGTGAGGAACCTGATCAATGCCAAAAGCGCTTAAGTACTCTTCGCTGTAGGTGTAACTGGCGATTTCAGCATCGTAACCTTCGGTATTCATCCTGGTGACATGCTCCATCAATTCGTTTTGATCGTGTGGAGGTCTACCAAGCAAATGCTTGAAATTAAGCTCTACAAATTGATAGGGGCTTTTGTCTTCGAGAAACAGTTTCTTGTAGGTGTCCGATTGTGCCAGAGCAGTCACGAATCCTTGAACCGTGAGATCACCATTCATAAACAACGCTTCCAGAGACTTGTTGACATCAAGCTCCATCAGGTGACGGTTTCCAAAAACCTGCTTGTAAATGCTCTGAATCACTTCATCAGCATGACCCAAATCGGCATTTGCCTGGGAAGAAAGGGTTGTGGTTTCCGTCATGTTGTTGGTAATAGGTGATAGGTAAAAGGTGTTCAAGGCCCTTTCATTGAAAAGGCCTTAGAAGAAACGTGCTGATGAACTCGGTTCTTACATCACCTCGGTGATGGAGACGATTTTTCCACCTCTGGCATGGATGTACTTCATCTGACTGGACATATCCTTTCCGGATACCAGATAGGTGTTGCCTGCAGTGCGCTGTCTGGAACGGGCGGTTTGTGCTGCAACCACAATCCGGAAGCGCTTTTTGGTGGGATCGGGTGCACCAGATTGAGTGCCAGTTCTGTTGATGCGTGTGGTGGTGGAGCTCCATCCCCCGGGCACCATCCCAGTTGCCACAGATGTGACAAGGGAGGAACTGGTTAGAACAGTGTCACTGGATGCGAAGCCTTCAGCCAACTTCAGATGACGGTTGAATGCAACCTGTGAACGTCCATTCTCAGAGAGAATGCGTGCGAAGGGAACGGTGTCTTCGCCGAAAGTGCTCTGATATTCCTCGGAGTCGACATAGCTGCAGATTTCAGCTTCGTAGCCCTGCTCAGCGAGGATTTTCGTGTGCTCGCTGACTTCGGCCTGTGACTTGGGTGCACGTCCAAGGAAATGCTTGAAATTGAGCTCGATGAAGCGATAAGGAGCATTGGTTTCAAAGAACCGCTTCTTGTATTCCGCCGAAAGACCAATTGCGCGGACAAATTCCCTGGTGCTCAGATAACCATCAAGGAACTTGCTCTCTGCGGTGACAGCTCTTTCGAACTCCATCAGGTGTGGGTTGCCCATCACCTGTTTGTAAGAAGCCCGAATGAGTGCGTTGAGCTGATCGGCAGTATCGCCAGGGCAGCGCTGGTAGGTTTCCTGCTCCCTTTGACCAAGACCGAAAAAGACGTAGGCGTCTCCGCGCATGGGTGCAGAATCCTTGCCGCTGGTGACTCCAGGTGGTCTGCTGCTGATCTGTCCCCTGGAGAATGCGGTCGAGGGACGAACACCGATGGCTTGAGAAGGACTGCTGATGCGGGGAGCAATGCCTGAAGCCATGCTGCTGGTCAAAGCACTGCTTCCGCCCCGAGCGCTGTCACTGCCAGCAAAGCTCTTTTGAAGAGCAGCCAACATCGGGAATGCAGATGTCGCCAGGTCTGCGGGTGAACTCCAGGCGCGTGCGTAGGGGACAACGTCGCTGCCAAACACTTCCAGGTATTCGGCCGAATCGATGATGCTGTCGATCAGAGCGTCATGACCGTGTTCTGCCTGAAGAGAGATTTTCTGAGAAACCTCAGCTTGAGAATGGGGTGCACGACCCAGCAAATGCTTGAAGTTCAGCTCAATCCCACGTTGTGGTGCCACTGCACTGAAGAAGCGGGATTTGTAGAAGCTTGACTTCGCCAAACCACGCACAAAATCTCTGACATTCAAATCACCATTGCGAAGCTGGGCTTCCAGTTCGTTGCAGCGCTCGAAGTCCATCACATGGGCGTTACCGAACACTTGTCGGTAAGCCGCTGCAATCACTTCGTTGAGTGAATTGTCATCGTCGGGGCTGTAGCACTCCGAGGTCACACGATGAGGACAGTCTTCATGGTTTCGAGGGCCCACCCCGATCGCCATCTGGTCGCATGACTGCTTGAGAAATTCTCCAATGGTGAGTGCGGGTTTCGCAGCGCCCTGGCCCTTCCTCTGGAAACTGACCGGGCTGTTCCACTTGCTTTCAGCGCCGAATCCGTTGGAGGTTTGATTGGTTGCCATGGTGTTGATCAGTGAATGGGGTGAAATTGTGGGCTTCGTTGAATGACTTTTCTGAATTGGATCAGGTCACCGGAGTGATACTTGCGATCTTTCCTCCTTCACGGTGAATCCTGATGAACTGCTCAGAAAGCTTGTCGAAAGGCACGTAAAAGACGCGATTACTACGGGTGTAGCGGGAGATCCGGCGCAGATTGTTCGCGCTGTACCCAGTCACTTCCACCCGATAGGTCATTCCTTCCTGACCTGCACCAGCTCCCAAACGTGTGGGTGCATCCTGCAGATTGTCCGAAGGACGGAAACTCCAGCCTTTGTTCTCATTGGAAGAGGGCGGAACAACGGCAAGAGGGCGGTTTTGGTAGGCAGCTCCACCAAGCTTGCTTTTGTTGCCAGCCAGGTCACCCTTCAGGCTGCTGCTGCTGTTGCCTCGTAACAGCTGAAAGCTCCAGGTGAATTCCTGGAGTGTTGTGCAGCATTCGGTTTTCCAGCCGCGCTGATAGGGAACGACCCACTCTCCGAAGGCGTTCTGGTAGTCGGATGAGTCGAGAAAACTATCGATATCAGCCTCATAGCCTTTGCTGTCAAGCCGTTCAGCATGACCGCGCATCTCTTCGAAATCTTCCGGAGCCCGTCCGAGAAGATGGCGGAATGCCAGTTCGATGTAGCGGTAACGCGCGCAGCTGTCGAAAAAGCGGCTGCGATAAAGCTCGCTTTTCGCGATGCGGCGGACTAATTCTCTGACGCTGATTTCACCGAGTTTGAACTGTGATTCAGCGATGGTTTGGCGCTCGCTTTCCATGACGTAAGCGTTGCCAAGCACCTGCTGATACACCCGTCGGATGATCTGTTCCTTCTTGGCGTCGTCGTCGCCGGGGAGAAGCTCGAGGGGTGCTTCACTCTCGTCCGAGAAGCGCTCGACCCCCAAAAGCGAGGCAGGACCGAAGGGCATGAAGGTTCTCGCGTTATTCGCCCGCCTATCGTCAGTCAGAAGTGCTCAGACCGAGCGGGTTCTTTATAAACCTCAATCAAGTGTGTCTAAGTATTGCGTGACATGACAATCCCATGCTGCGGGAAGGGGTTTGGACCAGCGAAGCCAGCCGCTGGATCCCACCTTTTCAGACTCGGAGCGACTCCAGGCTCTTTCGTGCCGTACTGCGTGTGAACGGGTTCCACTGATCCAGCTCCATGGCGTCACGGGTGAGCAATGTTTCCAGCTGCTGCTCGAGTCCTTGGCAGAGGCTGAAATCCGTGCCTTTGATCGATTCCACGCTGTCGAGAGCGGCATTTTCCAGATCCGCGCCTCGGAAATCGGCCATGTCGAGCTGACTGGTTCCAAAGCGCGTTTCCCTGCACATCGCACCGCGCAATTTGGCGTGTCTGAGGTCTGCTCCAGCCAATGAAGTGCCGTCGAGGATGGCTCCGCTCAGGTCGGCACCGCTGAGGTAGGCACCCATCAAGATGGCACCGCGTAGATCAATCCCTCTCAGATCTGCATTGTTCAGGAATGCTCCGTTCAGCTTTGCTCCTGGACCGACCGCGCCACTGGTCTCAATTGTGAAATTATCTGGAAGTCGTGTCGCTGAGTCGTAAATCGCCAAACGCAGGTCGGCGCCATCCAGATTGCATCGACTCAGAT
Organism: Synechococcus sp.; assembly: GCA_047286285.1. Classification (GTDB taxonomy): domain Bacteria; phylum Cyanobacteriota; class Cyanobacteriia; order PCC-6307; family Cyanobiaceae; genus Synechococcus_C. The sequence goes on from JBJBBP010000002.1 coordinate 624,629, forward strand.
CGCTGCCACGAAGATCACATCTGCACAGCAAGGCGCCACTTAGATCGCGCTGGCCAACGTCATGATTACGCCAGTTTGCTCCTCTTGCGTCGAATGCTGGACCCTGGGCCTCTTCAGGTTTTTGCGTTTCTGGGGCAATCCATGCTTGTAGGTCGACAAATTCAGAAGTCAAAATTCGAGGGACCAGTCATTCATTCGGAAGATATTACTCTCTAATCACTTCCTGAGGTGATTGATCCATGGTGAGATGTGATTGTTGATGATGAAACTCTCTTTTTGCAGACAAAGTGAGTTGTGTGATTTTGTGAGATTGCAATTTTTCCTCTGAGGAAGAAATGCCATGTAAAAAGCACTGATTTCCTTGGAAACCAGTGCTTTGAATGACTTAGTAAATGGTGATCTTGCGCAGTGTCAACCGTTTTGTTGAGCCCAGGTTTTGGCTGTTTTTGATTGGTACATTCTTTGGAAGGCACCGCAGTAAGGGTCCTTGACGGCTTTCGAATAAACGAATCCGCTGACATCGTACCCAGCGCCAGACTGTGAGATTCTTCGGGCGTTGGTGAATTCCATCACCAGCTGGCTGCGCGATTCGATTGTCGTATCAGATGCAGCGTTGGCAGGAGTCACCTTCGCAAGGTTGGTGAAGCTGGAGCAGTAGGCACCGGCTTCCGAGGTCCAGGCACGCGGGTAGGGCACTGTATCGGTGCCGAACACTTCCAGGTACTCGCCTGAATGGGTGATCTTGTCGATCAGTGCATTAAATCCCTGTTCGGCAATCAAGGTGATTGCGGCACTGACTTCGGCCTGATTGACAGGAGGCCTGCCCAAAAGGTGCTTGTAATTCAGTTCGATTCCACGAATTGGGGAAACGCTATGGAAATACTTGGCTTTGTACAGATCTGATTTGGCAAGACCGGCAACGAAATCTCTAACGCTGATCTCACCGTTGCTGAGTTGTGATTCCAGTTCAGTGCAACGTTGGTTGCCCATCGGGCCAAGATTTCCCAGCACCTGCTTGTAAATAGCGGAAATCGTTGTGGCAAGTGCCTCACTTCCCGATGATGCGAAGACGTCGTTGACGCTGCTGAAGGGACACTCACTATGAACTCTTGGGCCAATACCGATGCCCATCACAGAGCAAAGATTTTCCTTGTATTCGTAGACTGTTGACGCTGCTTTGCCTTGACGAGGAACAAATCCCCCCTTTTCAGCTTCCTTTCGGTAGAGATTAGTTGCGGTGTTCGGCTTTGGTTGGACAGATTTGCCTCCTGCGTAAGAGACCCGGTACAGGTTTGTGAAATCGCGTGTCGGCTTGATGGCGACCATTGCTGATCTCTGGAGGAACTTCTGTGCAGACCTTAAACCGGTTCTCTGATGAACTCCGTTGAGCCACGAGGCTTGCAACAAAATGTTTTCTGTTGTTTCTTTGATTTTCTTAATGCAGCGTGCATGACGTCTTGGTGCTGTGCTTCCGGCCGAGCTTTTGTCCGCTTGTGTGTCGATGTCGCGCCAAGCTTATGTATCGAAGACCGGTAGCAATTTTATCTTCAGATGCTGGGATCAGCGTGCTGATGATTGACCGTTCCAATTCTTTTTTAATTATTTTTCAGGTTTGATTTGATTCTTCGCTTTGTTGTTATCTCGTGTTCGCTTTTTAGCGGGTGCCGTACATCTCTCCGGCAACAATCAAGAGAACTCTGATCACTTCGAACGCTCCAATTGCGGCAAGTCCAAGCCAGGCCTTCTTGGCCCATTCTGGTGTCTTGATGTAAGCAGATGCCAAAATGTCATCATCAGTTCGTGTCTGAAGTTTCTGATTCCATTGTTGATCTCTCCAGTCACTTCCATAGCGGGGGAACTGCTGATAGATGGGCATCACTCCCGTTGAGGCTCCAGGAATCACCCTTGAGCGCTGGCTGGGAACATCGTCGTAGCCAAACGAGTTGAGATATTCCTCACTATCCAGTACTGCATCCACAAAGCTCGCAAATCCCTTTTCGGCAATCAGGATGGACCAGCTGATTCGTTCGCTCTGACCATGGACTTCCCGGCCGAGCGCGCGGCCCACGACCTGGTCGACCAGTCGGTAATTCGTGCTGCAGGAGACATAGCCTTCCTGGAACCGTCTTGAGAGCAGAAGCCCGCGAATGAAATCCCGGGTCGTGATGCTGCCATCGCGAAACTGAGACTCAAGGTGCACGTCACGATCGCACTTCATGGCGTGAAAGAAAATCTGCCGATAGGCCTGTTCGATTTGTTCGCCTCGGTCTTCGCGGCAAGGGTATGTGGCGCGATTCAGCTCAGACGTCAAACCACCCTGATCGCCGACGCGGTTGTTCTGGCTTGTGAGCGGGTAGTCGAGCAGCTGAAGCGTCATGCGTAGAAATGCTCAGTCTTTGAAGTCATTTTATGGCTGTTTGAAGTTCCCTGTCTTGGCCGTCGTCTCTCTTCATCTCCTTGTAAATCATGTTGCCGAGATGCGTCAGCGCGTCATTGAGTGTTTTGGCATTTGATTCGGCGCCCAGCAGGCTGTAAGCGGCCACTGAATGCTGCCGCAGGCGATCCAGTGCCAGGAGCAGCGCCGGCACTGGTACCTCCAGCAGTGCATAAAGCTCCGCCAGGGAATGCATGCCGTTGGGGTCTGTGATTGCAGTTCGCCGCAACGCTGCCCCGTAAATGCTGACCCTTAGAAAATGGAAGCAGTCTCGCCAGCAGGCCTCGGCCCGATCCGCGGGGAAGAGCTTTCCCCCGGGTTGTACCAATTCTGGCTGCTCTTTCAGAAGATCTGCGCGGGCCTGGTCGACGAGCTCCGAAACCTGGCTCTGAAGTGCGATCAGAGGAGCTGTGGCCAAGCCAGACCAGTTGCAGCAAAGGCTGATCTCGTTGTCATTGAGTAGACGTTTGTTCTGATCGGCGTTGTCGATCAGATCCCGGAGATTCTCAGGCAGGCTGAGATCTTGGCTGAGTCCACACACCTTCGATTGCTGAGCAAGCTCTCTGATCTGTTGGGTGAAAGCGGAGTTCACGGATGAACAGCGGTGTTGGTGGAAGTGACAGGAAGAATCGGGCAAGCGGTCAGCCAGCCATGGCGTTCCAGATAGAACGCCCAAGCAATCTCTCTACCTACGCCGGGACAGTGACAAGGAATGGCATCAGCGATTGGTGCACTGACTCCAAGTTGTTTCAGCAGTGTTCCCACGTCGGATGCAGAGCTGACGGCAGTGCTGCGGATGGCGGCACCGACGACCCAGGTGAGTCTGGTCGATTCCAATGGGCAGGCGTCGCTTTCACAGGCCAGCAACACATTCCCTGGTTCCGGCATGGCTCTGAAGGTGTCCTGCCAGAGTTGGAGATCATCCGGTTTCAGATTCAGTCGCAGAATCTGATCCCCAACGGAATGGAGTTGCTCGTTCTCTTCTCCGACCCCCTCGATCAATGAGATCAGGCTGGCCTGTTGTGATCCATCCATCGCTCAAATCCGGCCTTGAGAACTGTATCTGTACTGTTCGGGATCCTTGGTGTCGATCGTGAGGGATGTCATCAGAAGACGTGCGAAGTGCAGGGCCTCGCTTCCCGTGAACTTGGGCTTTGGACGTTGCTGTCTTTCCTTCGGCACTGCTGGACAACCCACAAACGATCGATACGATCAGGCCGCCACTGCTTGTGTCCCATGGCTGCTGCTGAATCCAACTCGGTGATGGTCCAGCAGCTCAGTCGCCAGTTGCATGCCGTTAGCGAGATTGCTGAGTCACTCACGCTGCGTTTGCTTGCACTCGAGGAGCGCTTTGAGCAGGTTCATCAACAGTCCCTGGATGATGCATCTGACTCCGAGCCGGATCAGGCCAGCCGCCAACTGCTCGATGACAGCGGGGACCGTCTCAGGCATCTGCAGGGGCTGCTGGAAGAGGACGCCCCCGGCGCTGTGATTGAGCTCGTTACCTCATCAAGCGATGAGGTAGAGGCTGCCTCTGATGCGGAGGTTTCCTCATCCCGTGAAGATGAACTTGTGTCTTCGCTGAATGAGACCGTTTACGTTGATGACCCCCAGGTCGATCCTTCCGGCGATGAGATCGAACCTCCGCAAGGAGACGATCAGATCGATCTTCTGAGTGCCTGAGTTTGCTGGACGCAGGATCCTCGTAAGAGATTAAAGGTCGAGAAGGCGAACTCTGAACTGAGCAACCTGACGTGCCTGGTCTGGTTGGGACTGCACAAAAGGATGTTCGCTCAGACGCTTGATGACGGTTTCAATTTTTTCATCCAGTGATTGATCGGCAAACTCCGCTGATTTCAGACACTCTTTCCATGCCGGATCAAAGACCATTGCGAAGCCATCGGCGTTATTGAATTGTCGATCGTCGTTGAGTGGTATTGGCGTCAATGAGCAAAGATGCAAACTGCCAGGATCCAGTTTTGAGCTGGAGGCGGTGCGACGATTGGCCCCCAAAAACGCTCAAATTGGTGTAACAGCACCCAAGAAGAACCCTGCTGAGGACTTCTTGCCTTGCTGCTCCCATACCGCTCCCCTAGGTTTGGGTGTGGTTCGCGGCAGGCCTTCGCCCTCCTGATGGTGAGCGTTGGTATCAAAACTCTATGTCTCGCTCCCTTCCTCAGGGCTGGATCGACGGCACCTTGCACACCCTCAATGTGGTTCGTGATCTAGGTGGAGACGGTTCGCTTGCCCACGCCTCTCTTTCCGTTTTCCGCCAGAAGCCAAGCGCGCACAGCAGGAAGACCAAGAATCTTCAGTGGCGCTTCCTCCCTGAACAGTCTGAGGATCCGCGCCCTTTTGCGGGCAGAGCCAATCGGGGGCAAGGCAAGCGTCTTTATATCGAGGGCACCTGCGGGACCACTGACCCCTGGGAGGCGGCCAGCATTGCCATCTCTGCTTCCCAGCAGAGGTGGCTGGATCTTCACCAGCAATTCGAGGCGCAGCAAGTGGAGAAAAAACAGGCGCTTTCGGTGTACTGGGAGCGATGGTATGACCGTGAACAGCAGCAGCCTCGGAACAACCGCAGCCGCTGGTTGAGTCACCAGCGCTTCTTATGGCATGGAACCACTGGACTTGGTTTTCAGCCCTGGGCGACCACCAAAAGTGTTGAGCGGATTACTGGCAACGACTTCCTGGAGTTTTTCCTGATCGTTCGCAAGCACTGTGAAGCGCAGGGCAGCGCTGGGGAAACGACCAGGCGGCAATACAAGACCCTGATCCGTCATCTTTTTCAGGAGGCAAGAGTGGATTTTCCTGCGCTCATCTGCCCGGACTTCCCTGCGATCAAGAGACAGACCAAGCCGCAGCACCAGGGCCTTTGAACCCAGTCATCAGTCTTAGAACCGTTTGATTGTCAAGAACTCGTCTTGATGGCCAAAGGATGTCGCTTTTCGCTCTGTCGCTTCTGAGTGGGTTACCGCATGCTTGGTGTCGGTCGTCCTGCTTCTTGTTGCGACACTTCAGCGGGAGAGTGGACAAGCGAGTCTTCGACAGAAGCGGCCTCTGAAGCGTTAGAGCTTCAGGAGTTTTTGTGCCCAGCTGAACTTTTTTGCTGAACTGTGCTTTTGACGACTTTGTGTATCAGTTGGATACACAAAACTGAGCACGTTCCAATGAAGGGGGTGCTGCAGGATCTGGGAAGACGCAAATAGGGGGAACGGGGTGGACCGGGAAACCACCCCGTTTTTTGTGTTCGCATGAAGAGCTCTGAGGCCATTGATCAATCTCTGCGGATGCTCTGGATTCTCCAGCTGCTGTGGTGACCATGGGGTTGATGGCCGCTCTGTGAGCAACACACCAAAAAGCATCGAGTGGTGCCATTCCAGGACCATTCGATGCTTATTTGGCGCTTAAGAAAGGTGCCAGGACCCAGATTTGAACTGGGGACACGGCGATTTTCAGTCGCCTGCTCTACCAACTGAGCTATCCCGGCGCGTGTTCGACGCGACGTTCGAATCTTAAATCACGGGGTGGAGCCTCGAGGTGTTCTGGCGAGGCAGAGCACACCCTGGGCAGTGATCCCGCAGGCCTGAAGGGTTCGGCGTGCGGCCAGAGCGGTGGCCCCAGTCGTGAGGATGTCATCAACCAGCCAGATCTGCGCCTGTTGAGACAGGCGCTTCCAGTGATGCGTTGCCTCCTGCCCCTTGATCAATGTCTGGTTCAAGCTGAAGCTGCCGCTTTGATTGCTGACTCTCTGCGTGCGATTCAGTCGGTGCTGGCCAACCGTGGGTCTGCAGCGCTGCAGCAGCTGGAGTGTCGGCCTCTCCAGGCCGCGGCACATCAGTTCAGGCAGCGGATTCGACCGCTTTTTCGCCTTCCATCCTGGAATTGGTATCAGCAGACTTTGCTGTGCCAAATCGCGTTGAAGACTCGTGCAGATCGCCCGCACAGAGCTGAGGTTGCGCTGCCTGCGTACTGACAGAATCCACTGGCGCATTCCAGGGCTGTACCAAGAGGCTGCACGCCAGGGCAACGGGGTCATGCCTTTGATCGCAATCTCTGCAAGCCCCAGGTGTTGTTGGCAGGGCTTGCAGAGAACTGGCTGATCTGTCGTCGTGGAGTTGATCGGTTGCTTGCAAAGCACACAGCTCGGTTCGATCAACAGCTGCTTAAGACAGCTCTTGATGGAGGTCAGCAAGGCAGAGCTCTGCGGTTGACTTCAGGATTCCCCTTGATCAGCTGCGGCAGGCATGGCACGCAGCATCGCCACGAGTGTGCGATGAGCATCCTCGCTATCGGTGAGGGTGTGGTCAAAGGGAATGCTGACGGCCTCTCCGTTGACCTCCAGAGTCATCGCCTCAGCGGTGACACCCGTCATCGTTGCGGCCGTTGCGGATGTCATGCCTCCGTAGTGGTGGGCATAACGCAGCACGGCATCACTGTGGTCGTCATTCATGTGACGACAGATGCGTTCGCTGATGGCTGGAGTGAGCGGATCGGCGGCCATGGAAAAGAAGCAGGAATGGAAAGAACGAAATCAGCTGAAGCGCTGCCAGAGCAGGAGGGCCAGTCGAAAACCACTGAACCCCACGTATCCGGCCAACACGATGAACAGCCCGATGGCGAGCGCGTCACGAATTCGGTTTGCCAAAGGCTCATGGAAGCTCAGTCGATTCTCTCTCGGAAAAGCTGTTTTGATCGTGTTTCTGTTGCAGAGCGGTGAGAGCGAGTCGCGCCACCCCTGCAGCAGGTGGGCTGTCACAACTGCGAATCGGAATGCCGAGCAACCGTTGCCTCAAGCGTCGCCATTGAGGGTTTCTGGCACCACCGCCGAGAGTCACCAGACGTTTCGGTGCAGGTGCGCCGAGCTCAGTGAGCCTTTGCCAGCCCCGGGACTCGATCCTGCTGAGGCCCTCCAGCAAACCATGCAGATACAGCGCGTCACTGACAGGGCGGGGAGTCAAAACCGGTTCAAGATCCGGGTCATCAACCGGAAAACGCTCTCCTTTGCCGATCAGGGGCAGCAGCTTCAGTCCGCTGTCCTGATCAGGGTCGATCTGCCGGCTTAGTTCGTCGAGGTCAATGCCTGGAAAACACTCGCGCAGAACGGCACCGCCACTATTGGAGGCTCCACCGCCAAGCCACCGGCCGCCCACCCTGTGGGTGGACGTCCCTGCCCCATGTCGCAAAGGCATGCCTGTGAAGCGTTTCAACACGAGAGTGCTTCCCAGAACGGTGATGCCCTCATCGTCGCCGGCATCGGCGGTGAGCACAGCCGCATTGGCATCGGTGGTGCCTGCAATAACGAGAATGTCACTGGACAGCCCAAGCTGATGGGCTCTGCTGAGGTCGATGGTCCCGAGGACTGACCCGCTCGGCCGGATCTCCGGCAGTGCTTCACGCCAGGTCTGATCCTCAAAGGACTTGGGCCATTGCTGACCGGTCAGCGACCATCCCAGACGGAGGTTGTTGCCTTCCTCGCCCAGCTGCCAGTTGCTCAGCAGCCAGCCCGTGATCCAGTCCGCCTGGTGACGAAGGATCAGGGGCTGCGCGTGCTGTTCAAGCAGCCTGAAAGCGCGGGCCAAACTGCCGCTGGCGCTTGCGACAGGTTGGCCTGCCTGCACCAGTGCAAGCACCTGATCAAGCTGTTCTGGACAGCACGCGTTGTACGGCAATGCCTTGCCCAGAGGTGTCCCCTCTCGGTCGCAGGCCAGCAGTGTTCCTGAGGTGCCATCAACGGCGAGAGCTCTGAGCCTGGTGCGCAGCCCATGAGGAATGGCCGCGATCAACTGGATGCAGCCTTTCTGCCAATCCTCTGGATAGGTCAGGTTTCGCTCGTAGCTGGTGGCAGCTGTGTACAGCAGATCACGCTGTGCATTGAGGACAGCCACACGTACACCACTGGTGCCCAGATCGATGCCGAGCGCCAGTGAATCGTGCATGAACGGATCAGGCTTTGCGCAGTTCTTCCGCCTTGGCGTCGACGTTTTCCCAGGGAGCCTTCAGGTCATTGCGGCCGAAGTGTCCGTAGGCCGCGGTGTCCTGGTAGAAACGCCCGCCGCGTTCCTGAGGCAGATTGCGCAGTCCGAAGCTTTCAATGATGGCCCCGGGTCGCAGGTCGAAGTGCTCCTGAACCAGTGCGGTCAGGGCATCGTTGGCCAGCTGGCTGGTCCCGAAGGATTCGACAAGGATCGACACTGGCTTGGCAACCCCGATCGCGTAGCTGAGCTGCACCTCAGCGCGTTCAGCCAGGCCAGCTGCCACAAGGCATTTCGCGACATAACGTGCTGCATAGGCTGCCGAGCGGTCGACTTTGGTGGGGTCCTTTCCTGAGAAGGCTCCACCTCCGTGACGTGCGTATCCGCCGTAGGTATCCACAATGATTTTGCGACCGGTCAGTCCGGCATCACCCTGAGGGCCACCCACCACGAATTTGCCGGTGGGATTGACCAGATATTTTGTTGCTTCGCGGCTTGGTTTCAGCGCCAGATCAGCTGTTGCAGGTTCCACAACGTGGGTCCAGAGGTCTTCTGTGATGCGCTCACGAATTCCCTGCTCGTCACTGATGCCACCCACTTCTGCTGTGTGCTGGGTGGAAATCAGGATTGTGTCGATCGCCACCGGTTTGTCGTTGTCATAGACAACGCTCACTTGCGTTTTCCCGTCGGGCAAGAGGTAATCGAGCGTGCCGTTATGGCGCACTTCCGCCAGCCTTCTGGCCAGGCGGTGCGCCAGGCTGATGGGCAGGGGCATCAGCTCGGGTGTCTCGTTGCAGGCGTAACCGAACATGATGCCCTGGTCGCCGGCACCAACGAGATCAAGAGGATCACCGGCGTGGTCATCGGCTTCATTCACACCCTGGGCAATGTCGGGAGATTGCTGGTCGAGGGCCACCAGCACAGCACAGCTGTTGGCGTCAAACCCACCGGCTCTGGCTCCGCAGTAGCCGATCTCCTTGATCACGTTGCGGACAAGGTGGATGAAGTCAACCTGCGCTTTGGATGTCACCTCGCCCGTGATCATGCAAAGGCCAGTATTGACAACTGTTTCGCAGGCCACGCGGCTGGAGGGATCCTGAGCCAGAAGGGCGTCGAGTACGGCATCACTGACCTGATCACAGATCTTGTCCGGATGCCCCTCCGTAACGGATTCGGAGGTGAAGACGTATCGACTCATGACCATCGGTAATTGCCAGCGACTTTACGAGGTCAGCGATTCAGGCCTCTGACATTTCATGCGTGGTCGCGGTGAGTTCGCTCCAATGGCTGATCAGAAGCTCATGAGCGGTGAGCGCTGGCTCGCGGTGCCAACCCGCCAAATAGCCGAGGGTCAGCCCGATGCCTGCCTGCCGGGCCATGATCAGATCCGTGTCGGCATCGCCGATCAGCGCGCAATGTTCCACTGCGAGGTTCAACTGGCCACAGAGCCCTCGAACGGCACCGGGGTCAGGTTTGGCGGGAAGGTGATCGGCACTCCACAGCCCGCTGATGCAGTCGCTCAGTTGGTGCTGGTTGAGAAATGCCTCAATGCCTGCAGTGGTGTCGTTGCTGATCACCGCACACAGGATTCCTGCACCGGCAAGCTCCCTCAGAAGCCTTGCCGCATCGGGCAGTAAGTCGATCGGGTGCCCTCCTGGATGAAGCGATTGCTGACAGGCATCGACATGATCAAACACCTCTTCAGCAAGCAGCAGTGATTGGGGCCAGCTGAGATTCATCTGGCAGAACACGGTTGCGGTGCTCAGCAGATTGTGATGTCTGGAGGCCACTGCCAGCGTGCCGTCGGGGATGATCCCCTCCTTGCAGCGGCCGTAGGTTCTTGCCAGCAGATCCTCAAGCTCCTGAAGCACTGTGCTGGAGGCGCTTCGCAATTGGAATCGGCGCAAGGCTTCGTTGATTCGGGCATCAGCCAGTTCGATCAGGCGTGGCTCGCTATGGGAAAGGGTGCCGTCCTTGTCGAACAGCACCCCCTGAAATGAACCGAGATTTCGGTGTTTGAGCTTGAGATGAGCCATCGGCTCGGATACCTCAGATCATCATCGAACCCAGGGGCTCTTCACCTTCCTCGGCTTGCTCAAGCAACATCTGCTTGTAGCGGGCGGCCATTTCTTCAGCCTTGTCGAACACCTTCTGGGGATCGGTGAGCATGTCACCCGGCTCCGGTTCAAGGGCCTTGGTGGACAGGGAGATCCGGCCCCGTTCGGCATCAAGGTCGATGATCATCACCTTCATCTGATCATTCACGTTCAGCACCGAGTGCGGAGTTTCGATGTGCTCGTGGCTGATTTCCGAGATGTGCAGCAGACCGCTGACACCACCGATATCGATGAAGGCGCCGTAGGGCTTGATGCCGCGAACGGTACCTACGACCACCTCCCCAACTTCGAGGCGGTTCATCTTGCGTTCCACCAAAGCGCGCCTGTGGCTCAGCACCAGACGATTGCGCTCCTCATCAACCTCAAGAAATTTGAGGGGAAGGAAGTCGGCAACAAGCTCTTCCTTGGGTTTCCGGGTGCTGATGTGGGACCCGGGGATGAACCCGCGCAGACCCTCGACTCTGACCAAGGCGCCGCCTCTGTTGGTGGCAAAGACTTCCGAGTAGATGGTGGCATCTTCCTTCTGAAGCTGGCGCACACGCTCCCAGGCCCTCTGGTATTCGATGCGTCGGATCGAGAGGGAGAGTTGTCCGTCTTCGTTCTCCTCACTCATGATGAAGAACTCCCGGATTTCGCCGGGTTGCAGCACATCGCTCAGTCCTTCGACACGGTTGATTGACACCTCTTGCAGAGGCATGAAGGCTGCCGTTTTTGCACCGATATCGATCATCGCGCCCTTTGACTCAAGGGCGAACACCGTGCCGTTGACGATGTCACCGGGCTTGAAGTTGTAGTCGTACTTACTCAGTAAGGCTGCGAATTCATCCAGAGTGAATCCAGCATTGTCCATGTCCCGGCTTGTCGCCCTGCTGCTTGGATCATCAGCCGTGGGAATGTCTTCGGGAATGCCGAGGTCTTCATCCGTGCCGAAGTCAGCCTGATCGGCTGAGCTATCAGCCACTGCTGCATCAGATGCGGATGGGACCGCTTCCGCGGTATCCACTGCAGATTCCTGGGAAGGATCTGTGGGAGTGACAGTCATGGAACGTTGGCGGTCTGCCTGTTGAGCAGAGCGATGGGATCTGAAACAGGCCCGCCGACCTGAATCAGGCAATCGTCGAGTCTACAGATCGACCACCGTGTTTCAGATCGCTGCTGTCAGCTCACCCTTTGTGGCGTTGATTCCCTCCAAGGTGGCCACAAAATCACTGACCCCGCTGAACTGCCGATAGACGGAAGCAAAACGGATGTAGGCCACTTCGCTGAGCATTTTTAGCTTGTCGAGCACCAGTTCTCCGATATCGCTACTGGAGACTTCACGGCCGCTGCGTTGTTGAAGGCTGAGCTCCAATTCTTCCACCATGCTCTCCAGGCGCTCGGGTGGAATGCCCGTTTTTTCGCAGGCTCTGCTCAAGCCGTGCAGAAGCTTGCTCCGACTGAATGTTTCACGATTTCCATTGCGCTTGATCACCGTGATTGGAACGGTTTCCACCCTTTCGTATGTGGTGAAGCGGAATTCGCAGTTAAGACATTCTCGGCGACGTCGCACGCTCCTGCCTCCATCGGCAGCTCTTGATTCGAGCACCCGGCTATCGGTGTTCTGACATGAGGGGCACTGCACGCCCTTGAAAAAACGTAGATGTATTAATTGTAAGGCTCGCGTCCACCCATGACATCTGCGGGTCGAATTCACGTTTTAGACATAAAAAAAGCCCCGTTTTTAGCGGGGCTGAGATGATCACTTGCCGATCTTCGGAGGATCGCGAAATGCGATGGCGAAGAAGAGAGTGGCAATTGCGAGAGTGAGGATGAGGATGTAAGCGAAGCTTTCCATCGGTTATCTCCTAAGGGCTGATCAGCTGAGAGGTGTGCCTGCCGGGGGCACGTAGCCCTCTGGCAGTCGACGGGTCGAGCGGTCTCCAAGTTTTTGGAAGAGACCGAATTCAACCTGTTCGCCGAGGTCGGGGTCGATGCCGGCAAACACATCGCGGTACAGGGTGCGAGCTCCGTGCCAGATGTGGCCGAAGAAGAACAGCAGCGCAAAGGTTGCATGCCCGAAGGTGAACCAGCCGCGCGGGGAGCTGCGGAAGGTGCCGTCGGAGTTGTAGGTCTCGCGATCAAACTCGAAGGCTTCACCTAGCTGGGCCTTACGGGCCAGTCGCTTCACGTCGGCAGGATCGGTGAAGGTCTGTCCGTCGAGTGCACCACCAAACACAGTTGCTGTGACGCCTTGCTGTTCGAAGGAATACTTCGCTTCAGCACGACGGAAGGGAATGTCTGCACGCACGACGCCGTCAGAGTCTTCGAGGATCACAGGGAAGTTCTCGAAGAAGTTCGGCAGGCGGCGAACCTGGAGATCACGGCCGTCCTTGTCAGTGAAGGAGATATGGCCAAGCCAACCAGTCGGGAGACCATCGCCGTTCACCATGGGACCCACGCGGAACAGACCGCCTTTGGCAGGACTGTTTCCGACGTAGTCATAGAATGCCAGCTTTTCGGGAATAGAGGCATAAGCCTCAGATTCTGTTTGACCTTGATCCATCGCGGTTTGAACGCGACGGTTGATCTCAGTTTTGAAATAGCTCTGGTCCCACTGATAGCGGGTGGGTCCGAACAACTCGATGGGAGTTGCGGCTGCGCCGTACCACATGGTTCCTGCAACAACAAAGGCTGCAAAGAACACGGCTGCGATCGCGCTGGCCAGCACGGTTTCGATGTTGCCCATCCGCAAGGCCTTGTAGAGGCGTTCTGGGGGACGGGTGGTGATGTGGAAAATTCCGGCAATGATGCCGACGATTCCGGCAGCAATGTGGTGAGCAACGATGCCGCCGGGGTTGAAGGGATTGAAACCTTCTGGTCCCCAAGAGGGTTGTACGGCTTCAAGGTGTCCAGTCACTCCATAGGGATCAGAAATCCACATTCCAGGTCCGAAAACACCGGTGAGGTGGAAGGCTCCAAATCCAAAGCAACCGAGGCCTGCCAACAGCAGGTGGATGCCGAAAATCTTGGGAAGGTCGAGTGCGGGCTCCCCTGTGCGGGGGTCCTGCCAAATCTCGAGATCCCAGAAAGTCCAGTGCCAGATCGCGGCCAGCATCAGCAGGCCACTGAAGACGATGTGAGCAGCGGCGACACCCTCGAAGCTCCAGAAGCCAGGATCCACGCCTGTCGCTCCTGTGATGCTCCAGCCGCCCCAGCTATCGGTCACGCCCAAGCGGGCCATGAAGGGCATCACGAACATGCCCTGACGCCACATCGGGTTCAGGACTGGATCGGAGGGGTCAAAGATGGCGAGTTCATAAAGAGCCATCGAGCCGGCCCAGCCGGCGACGAGGGCAGTGTGCATGAGGTGCACGGCCAGAAGGCGGCCTGGGTCGTTAATGACGACGGTGTGCACCCGATACCAGGGCAATCCCATGGGTCAGGTTCGGGGGAACGGAGCTGCCGATGCAGCCAGACCCGGCGATCGTAGGGCGTTCACTTCGTTGCACGCGTCAGGCTGTCGTGAGCCGCAACGTGAATTGATGGTGACGGAGGTGATCGAAGTTCTCGATCCAGCCGGTTTCCTGGGTTCGCTGGTTGGCAACGCTATCTGGCTTAGGGGGGTTACAAATCGCAACCTCTGGTCCCAAAGTGTTGAGGTTTCGGCGTCTCGCAGCGCCCTTCTCCCCGGAGGTTCCATGCCTGTCATCCGTTTTGTGCGTGAAGGTCGGGATGTCGAGTGCTTCCCCGGTGAAAATCTGCGCGCTGTGGCCATGCGTGAGGGGATCCAGCTTTACGGGTTGAAAGGCCAGCTGGGCAACTGTGGTGGTTGCGGTCAGTGCAGCACCTGCTTTGTGAAGGTTGAAGGCGAAAGTTCCTCTGCAGCTCTGAGTCCGAGAACCGCAGTGGAGGAGACCAAGCTCAGGCGCAGGCCGGCGGGCTGGCGCCTGGCTTGTCAGTCTCTGGTGGAGCAGTCGGTGGTTGTTGTGACCAAGCCCCAGGCTTCGATGCCTGACCAGGGCAGGCGCGTGGCTGCCGCCCTGGCGGCACCGCTGCCTCCGGGACCGCTGGAGTGGCCAGGTGCTTCCGCCGCAGACGAAGACGCTGATGATGTTTCAGCTGATGACCAGTCCATCCAGGCGCTGGAAGTCGCAACTCAGGTTTCGCCTGCAACGCCCGGTGAAGAGCGCTGATCGGTTCGCGTCAAAGCTTTCCGGACGGTGATACGTTCCAGCAGGTTCTTTCACGTTCATGGAAACCAACGATCTCGGCTTCGTGGCCAGCCTGCTGTTTGTTCTGGTGCCGACCGTCTTCCTGATCATCCTGTTCATTCAGACCAACAGCCGCGAGGGGTGATCCCCCGCCGCTGTTTCGATCAGGGCCTCTCAGCGCCGCTCCGGTTCTCTCACCAACAGCACTGGAGCCGGTGCATGAACTCTGATGTAGTCACTCACGGAACCGCCGAGCAGTTTGTCGAGGTCAACCAGTCCTCTCGCCACCAGCGGTCGACGGTCTTGAGAGGCAAGCACCACCAGATCGGCGTTGACCTGCTCAGCGGCAAGGCAAACCCCTTTACCGATATCGGTGTCAGTCACGTGCAGAGGCTTGAGCTCAACACCCAGATTTCGGGCTTTCTGCACAGCGCGGTCCAGGTAAGTGTCGCTCTTGCTTGCTGCTCCTCTTGATGGTGTTGGGTCCTGACGCGCCACATGAACACCGGTGAGTTGTCCGCCGGGGATCTCCCGGACCATCTCGCAGGCCAGTGTGAGGGCATCATCGCCGACTCCAGTGCCATCGATGGTGACCAGAACGCGATTGATGTGGCGGACGTAAAGGTCGTCGCGGACCAGCAGCATCGGCCGCGTTGAAAGTTGGAAAACGTACTGACTGGCGCTGTTGGACAGGATTGACCGAAGCCTGCCAAGGCCTCGGGATCCCATCACGATCAGGTCCACGTCCAGTTCGTCCGCCACGTTGAGAACGGTCTGCTTGGTGTCCCCCTGGCGAATGATCGAATTCACATCCTGGGGATTGAGTCCCAGCTTCTCCACGGCTCCAGCCAGAAGGCTGCCTGCGCTCTCCCAGTGCTGTTGTGTTGCCGACATGGTCTGCTCCGGGACCACATGCAGCAGGTTGATCCTGGCGGCCTGGAAGGCCGGCAGATCACGCAACATGTTGATCATTTCGCCGACGTGGCCTTTGCCTGAGTCGGCGATCAAAAGGTTCTTGAACACGGCGAAATTTCAGCCTATGCAGCAGCCTATGGCCGATTGCAGTGCCAAGTTCGGATGGTGAATGAGAGCGTTACCAGGACTCCCTGGTGCCTGGCCAAGCGAGTGCTTCCGCAACACACAGACCATGGCGGAGTGATGTGGCATGGGGCTTATGTGGGATGGCTGGAAGAGGCCCGGGTCGAAGCGCTGTCTCAAACCGGCTACCCCTACGAAAAGATGGCTGCAGGCGGCCTGGAAATGCCTGTTGTGCAGCTGCAGATCCGCTATCGGGAAGCGCTGACGCTGGGCGATGAGGTGGCTCTGATGAGTGAGTGCTGTGCTCCAAGGGGTGTGCGCTGGCCCTGGCGCACCCGTTTCATCAAGGGTGGCATCTGTGTGGCCGAGGCTTCGGTGGAGCTTGTTCTCCTGAGCGTGCGCCCAGCCCGAAAAGTTCTACGGCAGCCGCCGGAGGCGGTATCGGAGGCATTCAGAGCCCTGCTCGAAGGCCCGAAACAGTTCCATTGATAGTATTGATGTACTAGTGGCAATGGCATGCCGGAGCGCTCCTGGTGGTGGTTGTGGATCCAGTGCCCTGGGATTGGCTCGGTGCGCATGCGCCAACTTTGTTCTGCAGCCGCTGAGACTCCGCAGGGTTTGGAGGACCTCTGGAGCTGGCCTCTTTCGAGATTGGAGAAAGCGTTCAAATGGCCGGCATCGCTTCTCTGTTCCTTCGAGCGCTACAGAGGCGCGGTTGGCTCGCATCCCGTAATGGAGGTGCCAGGTCATGTCCTTTTGCCCTGCGATCCTGAGTGGCCTGCTGGGTTTGACAGCCTGGAGCGCCCACCACTGTCGCTTCAGTGGTGTGGGCACAGAGAGTTGCTGTCGTTGCTCTCGTCTCAGCAGGCGGTTGCCGTGGTGGGGACAAGGCGTCCATCCCCTCACGCCCTTCCGATGGCGGAACTCCTGGGTCAAGCTCTTGCCCAGGCTCAGTGGCCCGTGGTCAGTGGTCTCGCTGAAGGGATCGATGCAGCTGCTCATCGAGCCTGTCTGCGTGCGGGTGGTCGTCCTGTCGCTGTTCTTGGAACCCCTCTTCATCGGGCTTATCCGGCCCAGCATCGCTGTTTGCAGCAGGAGGTGGCTCAGGCGGGGTTGTTGATGACTGAGCTCCGCGACACAGAGCGGGTCATGCGATCAAGTTTTGCTCGGCGCAACCGTTTGCTAATTGCGCTCGCCAGGGCTGTTGTGGTGGTCGAGTGTCCGAACAACAGTGGAGCGCTCCGTTCGGCTTCCGTGGCACGTGCGATGGGGATCCCGGTTTGGGTTGTGCCAGGTGATGCTCTGCGTGAATCGGCGCAGGGCAGCAATGCGCTACTTCGATCGGGAGCTTTGCCATTGATCAACGTTCAGCATCTGATCGATCAATTGGGGCCAGGACCCTGTCCATCTCGCTCTGCTGAAAGCGCAGCCAGTTGTTTGCAGTCAGAGAATGCCTTTCCCTCCGGTTCTGACCAGAAACGATTGCTCAAGTTGGTCCATGAAGGTTCCACGTTTGAAGAGATGGTGCAGTCACTGCAATCCAGTTCCGAGCTTGTCGCCGCTTAGCTTCTGAAGCTTGAGCTGTCTGGTCTGGTTATGGCCCAGTCAGGCCTGCGTTGGCGCCCCCTCTAGGTTGTTTTCATGGTGTCAGTGCAATGTTCAGGACAGGAGTTGCTGGCCTGGCGCCGCGCACAGTTGCTACGCGGTGGCAGGGCTGCTGATCTCGATTGGCTGCTGGCGATGGCGGCCGACCTGAGCTGGGCTGATCTGCAAAGGCTGCGAATCTTGCCAGAGTCAATCGCGTCGCTGGCCAGCTCGCTGGAGGTACTGGAGCCGCTCTGGTCACGGCATCTTGAGGGTCATGTTCCCTTGCAGCATCTCGTTGGACGCTGCCCCTGGCGCGATTTTGAGCTCCGCGTCAGCCCAGCGGCACTGATTCCCCGCCAGGAGACGGAGCTGCTGATTGATTTTGCACTCGACTGTCTTCAGGAGCAGCCTTTGGGCAGATTCCCCGCCATTGGTCGCTGGGCGGATCTGGGGACAGGCAGCGGCGCACTCGCGATAGCTCTGGCCCGCGCTCTGCCGGGATGGGATGGACATGCCGTGGATCTCAGCGCTGCCGCTGTCGATTTGGCCCATGCAAACCTCAATGCCCTGACGACATCGCAAAAATGGCAGCTGCATCAAGGATCTTGGTGGGATCCCTTGCGCAGCTGGTGGGGGCGGTTCGACCTGGTTGTTTCGAATCCGCCTTACATCCCCTCCGGAGTGGTTGAGGCCCTCGACCCTCTCGTTCGTGACCATGAACCAAGGCAGGCTTTGTGTGGTGGCGAGGATGGGTTGGACTGTTGTAAGGCGATCGTGGAACTGGCTCCTCAGGCACTCTCCCCAGGCGGATGGCTACTGATCGAGCATCATCACGATCAAAGTGATCAGGTGCTCGGCCTGATGACCGCTGCTGGGCTGGTGTTCTCCGCAGCCCGTTCCGATCTCAATGGAGTCAAGCGCTTTGCCATCGCCAGGCGGCCTCAGGGTGCTGAAGCTGTTTTACGGCCCTCCTGATGACCACTCACAACAGCTCACTGATGTCAGCTCCTGAGATGGCCGCACACCTCAGGAGTGGTGGCGCAGCACTCCTGCCCACGGATACCTTGCCGGCGCTTGCAGCGGCGCCTGAGCATTCGGCTCAGATCTGGACCCTCAAGCAGCGCCCGCAGGACAAACCGTTGATCTTGATGGGGGCCCAGGCTGATCAGTTGCTGGCTCTCACCAGTGCAGAGGCCAGGATTGATGCCGAACCGCTTGTGCTGCGCTTCTGGCCTGGCGCACTCACTCTGGTGCTTCCTGTGCAGGGAGCTCTGAGTCAGACCCTTAACCCCGGCAGGCGAACACTGGGCATGCGGATTCCAGCTTGCGATGCCACACGAGCACTCCTGACCCAGAGCGGTCCATTGGCGACCACCAGTGCCAATGCCTCGGGAGCACCGCCCACTCAGAGTGCCGAGGAAGCCGCTGCCGTTTTCCCCGGTTTGCCTTTGCTGGCACCTCTGCCCTGGCCTGCTCCATCCGGGCTCGCCAGCACTGTGATCGCCTGGACATCGCCCGGATGCTGGCAACTGCTGCGCCAAGGCGCTGTGATGGCTGATGTGATTCAACCTTCACACCCATGCTCTGGCTGATCGCGCTTGTGCTGCTGCTCCAGGCCCTCTTTCACTGGGTGCTGGAGCCAGTGATCACATGGCTCACGCCTGTGTTCGAACTCAAGTTGTTGCCCTGGCTTCTGGGCTTTCTGGGGATCTGGTTTTTGGCTGGACGCAAGGAATCCGATAGGACGCCATGAACAGTTGGATTTCAGTCCCGGGAAGCCGGCTGACGGATTTGAACCGACGACCTTCGCTTTACAAAAGCGCTGCTCTACCGCTGAGCTAAGCCGGCAATGACGGCACTCTACCGGCGCACATCCTTGAGCCCGATTTGATCTGCTGCATCCACCAAAGGGCTAGCTGCAGTCTTGAACGGCAGCCAGTTTTCCCGAGGGAACGGCTGATGTGGGTTTCAACCGTTCGAATGCTCAGAACCAGCGTCTCAGCGATTGCACGGTTGCTTTTGCCCTGCACCAGAAGGTCGAGCACGCCCTTTTCGGCAGGAGTGAGCTGAAGGTTCGTCATCGATTGTGGGGACTTCTGCTGAAGGGATTCCCCTCAATCCCGACGCGTCTACTCGTTCGAACTGGTCGCCATCGAACGACGGATCGGCAGATTGGCCACCAGGGCGGTCACACGATCTTCGGTTTCCAGACTCACATCGCCTTCCTCAAGATCAATGTCGACGTATTTGGCTACGACTTCAAAGATTTCGCGTCGCATTTGATCAAGAGTTTCCGGGCTCAGGTCGCTGCGATCGTGTGCCAGGACAAGCTGAAGGCGCTCACGCGCTGTGGTCGCACTGGCTGGTTGACGACGCAGGATTTTGTCGAGCAAGTCGCGCAAGGTCATGGCGTTCAGAAAATCTTCGTTTGCATCAGTCGGCGCACCCTTGCGCGAATCCCACGTCGTTCCTTCGCAGGGTCCATCAGGGGAATGTCGTCTCCCTGGAGGCGACTGGCGATGTTTCCGTAAGCCTTGGCCGCAGGAGAGGCACTTCCGTTGAGTGTCAGGGGTTCGCCACGGTTGGTGCTGACGATCACCTGCTCGTCTTCAAGCACAAGGCCGAGCAGAGGCAGAGCCAGGATGTCGGTGACGTCGTCGACCGCCAGCATGTCTTGATTGGCCATCATTTTGGGCCGAACTCTGTTGAGCACGAGCTGCACGGGTGACACCCCATGGGTGTTCAGGAGTCCGATCACACGATCGGCATCCCTCACCGCGGATACTTCCGGCGTGGTGATGACGATTGCTTCCTTTGCTGCTGCCACGGCATTCTTGAAGCCGTCCTCGATGCCCGCCGGGCAGTCGATCAGCACGTAGTCGAAACGTTCGGACAGCATTCCAGCGATGGTCTGCATGTCCTCAGGTTTCAACCACTCGAGCATGCGCGGATTGCCTGCGGGCAGCAGTGCCAGGTTCGGCTCCTGCTTGTGCTTCACCAGTGCCTGATCAAGGCGGCAGGTCTCTGCCAGAACTTCCTGGGCGGTGTAGACGATTCGGTTCTCGAGGCCCAGCAGCAGGTCGAGATTGCGAAGGCCAAAGTCGGCATCAAGAACAACAGTGCGAGCGCCTAGCCCGGCCAGTGCAATCCCGAGATTGGCAGTGAGGGTGGTCTTGCCGACGCCACCCTTTCCCGAGCAGATCAGGATCGTTCGCGAATTGGTCACGGGGTCCCGGTTTGATCGCGCCACCTTAATGGCATCGACCCTTCCCGTCCTCCCCATTGTGATCAGGGTTGCTGAGGAGCAAAGGGCGGACTGGCCGGTTCGATAGCAATGGCCCCGTCAAGAATGCAGGCTTGCTCTGCCAGGCCAGGCTGGGGCCGTTCATCCGGACCCCTCGCCACAAGCTCTGCGATGCGCAGCTGTAGAGGGCGCAGCTGCAGTGCCACGATCCTTGCGTTTCCGTTGCCCTGACGGCCTGCGTGGGCCCGGCCGCGCAGACGTCCCCAGACATAGACATCTCCGTCGGCAGACGCCGATCCCCCTGGATTCACATCTCCCACAATCAGCAGATGCCCCCTGGTTTCGATGTGATCTCCGGATCGAAGCGTTCCCCGGTGAACGGTCAAGCCAGCGATGTTGTTGGTGTGCTTCTCGGGATCGCGGTTCTCTTCGCCGGCAGTCAGGTCATGGATTGCCTGACGTGCGATCAACCCCAGCGCAGCTGCACTGATCAAGGTGTTCCGGCATCGGGTCGTCAGCACGTGAACTTTGTGGCCAGCCGCGTGCAAGGCCGTGAGCAGCTCGTCGAGCTCGCGGCAGCTCAGGCTCCAGTCTCCGGTGTCGAGATCGATCGTGCTCCCCGGGAGGGTCGCAAGCTGGGTGGGAAGCCATTGCTGCCAGGAAACGGATCGGAATGCCGGGAGCTGCAGGCAGTCGGGGATAGGAGGTGAGGGTTCAGCGGTCATGGCCGGACAGTAGGGAGGCCATCGGCCTCTAGCGCGTGCTGGTCATGGCCATCGTCAGTTGGTTTGTGATTTCTCCCGGGTGAATCAACCAGGCTGACGCTGCGGGAATGGCGAGGCTGTTCACCAGTGGGGAGCATTGCTCCAGTGCCTGAAGGCTGTGACCGTCCCAGAGCCGTAATCCACCTCGATATGGGTGATATCCGCGGATCTGATGGTGTCGAAGTCCACAGCAGATTTCAGGATCGAGTCCTGTTTTGGTGGCGAAGGTCTGTGCTTTGGCCAGAAGCTCCAACTGCGCTGATGCATCCATCTGGCTGACATCCAGGGCCTTGAACAGTCGACGATTCAGGAATCGATCGCACAGATCGGCAAGCGGCTCCGGTGCTTCCTCTCGCCATCGTTGGAAGTGATATCCGGTGCGCTGGTCATCGTTGGCGAGGTAGCTGTGGAGTTCGAGCTCCTGGGTCTTCCATAGCCATGCCTGCATGGTCGGGTCAGCCCAGATCCGCTTGGGGCCGAGCAGGCGAGCCTGGCGAATCAGCTGCTCGAGCAACCAGTTGCAAACAACATTGAGGCGGTGGTTGTAAACGCTGCGATACATCAGGTTCCGCACCACCAGGTAGTGCTCCACAGCCATCAGTCCTTTGGGATGAATGGCCAGTTCACCATCGGGCGCGAGGGTGATCGCACTGAGGATTCGGTCCAGATCCAGCTGCCCGTATCGGGCTCCGGTGCTGTAGCTGTCGCGCAACAGGTAATCCAGACGATCGCAGTCAAGCTGGCTGCTCACCAGAGCCTTGATCACGCCCCGTTCTGCATGTCCGTGTTCCAGAAGGTCTGCAACCGAGGCAGCGGTTCCTTCTGAAAACTGTTCCAGTGGTTCCCGAATGTCGGGGTGTTCGCGGATCACACGCGCTGACCACTGCTCGTGGTGTGTACCGAACATCTCTTCACCGGTATGGCTGAGCGGTGCATGACCGAGGTCATGGAGCAGAGCAGCGGCGTACAGCACGCCCTTCTGTTTGTTCAGAGAGGGATCGAGATCAATCAGCCTGCCCATCGCCCGTCGGGCGATGGCAAACACACCCAGGGAGTGTGTGAAACGACTCGACTCGGCGCCGTGGAACGTGAGGAATGCCGGCCCCAGCTGACGGATGCGCCGGAGTCGTTGAAAAGGCGCTGAATCGACGAGCGCGAGCACCATGGCTTCGGCTGGTTGATCCGCATGCAGGCTGATGCCGTGATGGAGAGGGTCGTGATAGGTGCGTGACCGCATTCAGCTCATCGGCTCCGCTTCAACGTCGTCGCTGATCGGCATCTGATCCGCGTTCGCCTGACTGGCTTCCTGATCAATGATTGACTGGAGAACCCGCTCGGCATCTGCCAGCCAGAGATCGCCCTCCCCGCCGGGATTCAGTGGCTCAGGTCCATCCAGGATTCTGTCCGGAGTGATGCCCTCGCCCTGAATGTCACGACCGCTGGGGGTGACATAGCCCGCCACGGTCACGGCGAGTCCACTGCCATCGCTGAGGTTGGTCAGGGTCTGAATCAGACCTTTGCCGAACGTGTTGCTTCCGAGCAGCAGCGATCGGTCATCGTCCTGGAGGGCGCCAGCAAGAATTTCGCTCGCGCTGGCGGTGCCTCCATTGACCAGTGTCACCATTGGTCCTGCGTAAAGAACCTCCGGGCCCGACTGGATCGGATCGGCAATTCCGCTTCGGTTGCGGGTCTCCACGATGGGTTGCTGATTCAGGAATGCATCGGCAACCGCAAGCCCTGCACTGACAAGTCCGCCGGAGTTGTTGCGCAGGTCCAGCACCAGTCCCTCAACGCTTTTGTCGGACAACTCGTCGATGGCTTCGCGGACCTGGTCCGGGACGCCCTCGCTGAATTGTGTGATGCGGATGTAGCCAAGGGTGTGGGCATCACTGCGCAGCCGCCGCGTCCGCACGGGACGCAGGTCGATGTTGCGGCGTTCCAGTGTTAGTTCCTGCTCCTCACCTTGCGGCGATTGCAGCGTGAGCACCACCTGGGTTCCAACGGCCCCTCTCAGACGGGCTGCAGTTGTCTCAAGACCAAGCGTCTCGACCGCTTCTCCATTCACGGCCATGACTTCTGTCCCGCTCACAATGCCCGCTTCAGCGGCTGGGGATCCTTCCAGTGGGGCGATCACCACGATGTTGTTGCTGTCCTGGCGATGACCCAGCTGCAGACCAACGCCGCTGAGATTTCCCTCGTTGCTGGCTTTCATGACCTCGTAGTCCGCCGGTCTCAGCAGGCGGGTGTACGGGTCATTGAGCGGCAGAAGCATCGTTTCGATGGCGCTGTAAGCCTCTTCGCTGCTTTCAATCGTGTTTTCAAGCGCCTTCTGACGAAGGCGCTTCCAGCGGATCCGATCGAACTGCTCAGGGTCCAAATAACCCTGATTCACCAGGCGCCAGCTTTCCACTACCAGTTGCTGTGCATCGTTGAGCGCCAGGGCTTGCGGACTGGCCATCAGAACAATCAAGATGGCACTCACCAGTCCAAAAGCCAGATGTCGCAGACGATCTGGCCATCCGTTAACAGTCGGCAACATTGGCTTCATCCCTGCCCGCAACTGGAACGTCATCAGTAGACTCTCGCAATCCAAGCCCACCTCTGCATGGCGAACTCCTCACCCGTCTACGACTGGTTCCAGGAACGTCTTGAAATTCAGGACATTGCTGATGACATCAGCAGCAAGTACGTGCCTCCACACGTCAACATTTTTTACTGCCTCGGCGGAATCACACTTGTGTGTTTCCTGATCCAGTTCGCGACAGGCTTCGCGATGACCTTCTACTACAAGCCGACGGTCGCTGAGGCCTACAGCTCCGTTCAGTACCTCATGACTGATGTGAGCTTTGGATGGCTGATCCGTTCCGTGCATCGCTGGAGCGCTTCGATGATGGTGCTGATGCTGATCCTCCACGTCTTCCGGGTCTACCTAACCGGAGGCTTCAAGCGCCCTCGTGAGCTCACTTGGGTCACCGGCGTCACAATGGCTGTCATCACGGTTTCTTTCGGTGTCACCGGCTACTCCCTTCCCTGGGATCAGGTTGGTTATTGGGCTGTGAAAATCGTTTCCGGTGTTCCTGCCGCAATCCCCGTGGTCGGAGATTTCATGGTTGAGCTGCTTCGCGGTGGTGAAAGCGTTGGACAGTCGACTCTCACTCGTTTCTACAGCCTTCACACCTTCGTGATGCCCTGGCTTTTGGCGGTGTTCATGCTCATGCACTTCCTGATGATTCGGAAGCAAGGCATTTCCGGTCCCTTGTGATCCATTTCAGTCTCTGAGCGCTTCACCATTCGGTATCCACTGTCTGACTAAGGTTCCAACATCAAGCACTGATCCATGCACATTCTCAAGAAGCCGGATCTGAATGATCCCAAGATGCGCGCCAAGCTCGCCAAGGGCATGGGCCACAACTATTACGGTGAGCCTGCCTGGCCCAACGACCTGCTCTACATCTTCCCGGTCGTCATCCTTGGCACCATTGCTTGCATCGTCGGTCTTGCAGTGCTCGACCCGGCCATGCTCGGCGATAAGGCTGATCCCTTCGCCACGCCACTGGAGATTCTCCCTGAGTGGTACCTCTATCCGGTTTTTCAGATCCTGAGAGTTGTTCCTAACAAACTCCTGGGTATCGCGCTGCAGACGCTCGTGCCTCTAGGACTGATGCTCGTTCCGTTCATCGAGAGTTTCAACAAGTTCCAGAATCCTTTCCGTCGTCCTGTCGCCATGGCTGTGTTTCTGTTTGGAACCGCCACCACCATTTATCTGGGAATCGGTGCTGCCATGCCCATCGACAAGTCCTTGACTCTGGGTCTTTTCTGAATCCCTCCCTCAGGATTTTCATCAGCCCAGCTTCCTGGCTGGGCTTTTTTAATGGTGATCCCACTCGTGATGACTGTCTTCGGGCGCCTCGTCGGCAGGGTCAGGGACGGCGCCCTCATCAAGGTCCAGAAGCAGCACGTCATCCGGGTTGACGCGCAGGAATTGGTGGAGCAGCAGGAAGCCAACAATGGTCCACGTTTGGTACGTCCTGGACTGTTGACCCACCCAGGTCCCGGTTGGACCGTCGAAGTATTCAGCCCACTGCTGCCTCGGCAACTGATTGAGGTGACTCCAGTAGCACTCCTCCAGCAGCGCTTTCATCTGCCCCATCAGCAGAACATCGGCATGGGGGTGACGCCGCTCGTGCAGCAGGATTGAACCGCCGAAGAACCACAACAGACTTGGCCAGTGCCCGCCGTTGTGATAGCTCCAAGGCCAGTTTTTCGGGTCTGATCCGGTCTTGTTCTGCCACTCGAGGCTTTCCATCGGAGGGTGACAGATGCGCATGGGCATCTCCGCCATCAGGTGGTCGCGGTTGTGCAGCGTCAGGCGAAACAGGGCCCGTTGCTGTGGGGCTGTGAGCAGCCCGAACAGGCAGCCCAGCGAATTGCCAAGGCTGTAGAAGCGGAAGTCAGGACGTCCTGTTCGCATGTTGCCGATCAGGTAGCCACCGCGGTTCTCGAGCCAGTCCTGCAACCAGTCAGGAATCACCTGGGGCTGAACATTGAATTCGTTCTGGTGCTGGTTGTCGCCGTACTGTTCGGTTGGCCTCCGTCTCAGCACCTGCATCGTTTTGCTGGTGACCCAGTAGTGCTTGAGAAGAAACTGGCGGAGGTCGTGAACCCACTGGCGCGTCAGCACAAGTCGTTGGTCCAGAAGTCTGCTGCTGTGGTGCTTTCGTCCAAGCTCCATCAGCTGCGTGCAGCAACGAAGGGATCCGTACAGCAACACCTCCACTTCCAGTGGGGCACCCCAGACGTCCATCGGACGATCGATCATGAACGCGCAATCCGGCACGAACAGCACCGGGGTTCCCTCAAAGGTGGGGTGCAACACCAGGTCCAGCAGAAGCTGAACACCACGCTGAACGGCCTGACTGGAGGCGAATTCCTCGTCCCCGCTTGATTTCACATACATCCAGCAGAGCACCGGCCACCAGAGGCTTGCGTCCACTGATGTGATCCGACCGATGGACCGCTGGCCATAGTCAGCGATCAGATGGCCTTCCTCCTCCACGAAACTTGTGGGGAAGACGCCGCGCGTCTGGTAGGTGGTGCTCTGCAGATCAAGACAGATGGTCAGGAACTGCCGCACGATGTCGAATCGCTTCTGCGTGAGCAGGTAGACCATCACGGGAACGTTGTCCCTCAGGAAGATCTCGCCGTAGTTGAGCGCTTCATCGTGTCGGGGATGCTCCAGGGCGGCGACGCTGCCCGCCAGCTGTCCACGCAGAGGAATGAGCGTGCGCTCGAAGTGTTCGCGGGCCTTCTGGACCACCTGGTCTTCCTTCGAGCTCGGTCGAACACGCTGGTTCTGCTGGCTGAAGCGTCCTGCCATGATCCGTTGCGTGTAGCCAAAACGTAGTGCTGGCGTTCGATTTCGGCAGTGGAAGCAAGTCTTGAGATGCGCTGAGTTGCGAAAGAGGGGTGTGGTGAGTTATGTTTTTGGACTGCGCGGAAGGCGGAAGCCTGAGGCGCAGCTCCTGAGCAAGAAGAGCGCGAGCTTGTAATGTTGAGGAGTGCTTACGAGGCCAGGAGGGAGAGATCCCACGGTGTTGTAAGTTTCACAAGCGGTCGCGAGACCGCACCGCCAACCGCTTCTGAGAGGAAGCGCGAAGGCAGAACCTGGACAATCGAAAAGTTTAGGAACTGACGCTTTCATCGCGTCGAGTTCTGATTGCTGAATCGCAAGGTTGAGTAGTTGGAATTTGATGAAAATGCGATGTAAGTGTGAGGTCCCGTCAACAATTTTTTAGTTGCAGAGAAGCAACGTGCTTACAAGGTCGAAAGTTTTCACGAGCTTTTGAGTTTGTCGGTGTGCGCGTTGTGGAGCAACAACCGGATCTGAGATCCTGGAAAGTCACGAAGGAGAGATTCTGAGTGCACTCTTATGAACCCTTCTGTCAGAGGAAGGTGGTTTTAACTGCGATCAGTGCGCCAGTGCTGAGATGTGGGTAAAGCAAATCAAGTTGAGGAGATGAAAATCTTTAAGAGGACTTGATCTACAACGGAGAGTTTGATCCTGGCTCAGGATGAACGCTGGCGGCGTGCTTAACACATGCAAGTCGAACGAACCTTCGGGTTAGTGGCGGACGGGTGAGTAACGCGTGGGAATCTGCCCTCAGGAGGGGGATAACGGCTGGAAACGGCCGCTAATACCCATATGCCGAGAGGTGAAATGAATTTCGCCTGAGGATGAGCCCGCGTCTGATTAGCTAGTTGGTGAGGTAAGAGCTCACCAAGGCATCGATCAGTAGCTGGTCTGAGAGGATGATCAGCCACACTGGGACTGAGACACGGCCCAGACTCCTACGGGAGGCAGCAGTGGGGAATTTTCCGCAATGGGCGAAAGCCTGACGGAGCAACGCCGCGTGAGGGATGAAGGCCTCTGGGCTGTAAACCTCTTTTCTCAAGGAAGAAGATCTGACGGTACTTGAGGAATAAGCCACGGCTAATTCCGTGCCAGCAGCCGCGGTAATACGGGAGTGGCAAGCGTTATCCGGAATTATTGGGCGTAAAGCGTCCGCAGGCGGCCTTTCAAGTCTGCTGTTAAAACGTGGAGCTTAACTCCATCATGGCAGTGGAAACTGTTGGGCTTGAGTGTGGTAGGGGCAGAGGGAATTCCCGGTGTAGCGGTGAAATGCGTAGATATCGGGAAGAACACCAGTGGCGAAGGCGCTCTGCTGGGCCATAACTGACGCTCATGGACGAAAGCCAGGGGAGCGAAAGGGATTAGATACCCCTGTAGTCCTGGCCGTAAACGATGAACACTAGGTGTCGGGGGAATCGACCCCCTCGGTGTCGTAGCCAACGCGTTAAGTGTTCCGCCTGGGGAGTACGCACGCAAGTGTGAAACTCAAAGGAATTGACGGGGGCCCGCACAAGCGGTGGAGTATGTGGTTTAATTCGATGCAACGCGAAGAACCTTACCAGGGTTTGACATCCTGCGAATCTCTTGGAAACGAGAGAGTGCCCTCGGGAACGCAGTGACAGGTGGTGCATGGCTGTCGTCAGCTCGTGTCGTGAGATGTTGGGTTAAGTCCCGCAACGAGCGCAACCCACGTCTTTAGTTGCCAGCATTTAGTTGGGCACTCTAGAGAGACCGCCGGTGATAAACCGGAGGAAGGTGTGGATGACGTCAAGTCATCATGCCCCTTACATCCTGGGCTACACACGTACTACAATGCTACGGACAAAGAGCAGCAAGTTCGCGAGGACAAGCAAATCTCATAAACCGTGGCTCAGTTCAGATCGTAGGCTGCAACTCGCCTACGTGAAGGAGGAATCGCTAGTAATCGCAGGTCAGCATACTGCGGTGAATACGTTCCCGGGCCTTGTACACACCGCCCGTCACACCATGGAAGTTGGCCACGCCCGAAGCCGTTACTCCAACCCTTGTGGAGGAGGACGTCGAAGGTGGGGCTGATGACTGGGGTGAAGTCGTAACAAGGTAGCCGTACCGGAAGGTGCGGCTGGATCACCTCCTAACAGGGAGACAAACAACGATTTTGATGTCTGAGTACTTTTATTCTCAGGCCGAAATCCTGTCACCTTAGGTCGATCGGTACCTCAGATTTGAAGTCAAGAATTCACAGCAATGTGAGTTGCTTGATGGAGATTTTCAGTTCCTAAACTTTGTCTAGGTCACATCCCACAAGGGTTGAGTCTTCCTGGGCCATTAGCTCAGGTGGTTAGAGCGCACCCCTGATAAGGGTGAGGTCCCTGGTTCAAGTCCAGGATGGCCCATTCGGTGTTGGGGGTTTAGCTCAGTTGGTAGAGCGCCTGCTTTGCAAGCAGGATGTCAGGAGTTCGAGTCTCCTAACCTCCACTGATCGAACTCAATCTCCATCGTCGCAATGATGGAAGGTGAACTCGAGGTGATGTGATTTAGATGTGTCCGCTGGCATGACCCCAGCTTCCTGTCATTCCAAAGTTGAGTGAGATATCACGAGACATTTGGTTGATAAGATGCTGGGCTCGAACTGAGAAATCAGTTTGATGTCTAGCAGAACCTTGACAACTGCATAGGAAAAGTCTGTAAGAATAAAGCATCTCTCATGGATGCATCATTCTTTTTTAGGATGATGTCAATTCTTGAGCAAGAGCCGAGACTCCATAACGTTCTTCTAATTGTGTCGAGCAATTGGGAGTTTGATGATTGATTCAGTAATGAATCGTTCAGAATCTGTTTCAACGACAGCAAGCGTTTTGGAGATTAATGGTCAAGCTACAAAGGGCTCACGGTGGATACCTTGGCACACAGAGGCGATGAAGGACGTGGTTACCTGCGATAAGTCTCGGGGAGCTGGAAACACGCTTTGATCCGGGAATTTCCGAATGGGGCAACCCCTAGAACGGCCAGCTGAATCCATAGGCTGGCACGAGCCAACCCAGCGAACTGAAACATCTTAGTAGCTGGAGGAAAGGAAAGTAAAAACGACTCCCTGAGTAGCGGCGAGCGAACGGGGAAGAGCCTAAACCGATGGTTTCGACCATCGGGGTTGTGGGACAGCAATGTGGAAAAGGAATGTTAGTGGAAGTGTTTGAAAGACACGCCACAGAGGGTGAAAGCCCCGTACACGAAAACTGAACTGACCTAGCTGTATCCCGAGTAGCACGGAGCACGTGAAATTCCGTGTGAATCTGCGAGGACCACCTCGTAAGGCTAAGTACTCCTGTGTGACCGATAGCGAAACAGTACCGCGAGGGAAAGGTGAAAAGAACCCCGGGAGGGGAGTGAAATAGAACATGAAACCGTGAGCTTACAAGCAATGGGAGCCCGACTTATCGGGTGACCGTGTGCCTGTTGAAGAATGAGCCGGCGACTTATAGGCACTGGCGGGTTAAACCGGAAATGGTGGAGCCATAGCGAAAGCGAGTCTGAATAGGGCGTTTGTCAGTGTTTATAGACCCGAACCCGGGTGATCTAACCATGGCCAGGATGAAGCTTGGGTGATACCAAGTGGAGGTCCCAACCAACTGACGTTGAAAAGTCACTGGATGAGCTGTGGTTAGCGGTGAAATGCCAATCGAACCCGGAGCTAGCTGGTTCTCCCCGAAATACGTTGAGGCGTAGCGTCTCGTGCTCCAGCAGGGGGGTAAAGCCACCATTTCGGTGCGGGCTGCGAGAGCGGTACCAAATCGAGATGAACTCTGAATACCCTGTGTGTAGCGAGGCAGTCAGACTGTGGGGGATAAGCTCCATGGTCGAGAGGGAAACAGCCCAGACCGCCAGCTAAGGTCCCCAAATCAACGCTAAGTGATAAAGGAGGTGGGATTGCCCAGACAACCAGGAGGTTTGCCTAGAAGCAGCCATCCTCAAAGGAGTGCGTAATAGCTCACTGGTCGAGCGATCCTGCGCCGAAAATGAACGGGGCTAAGCGTTGTACCGAAGCTGCGGATTTATGGTAGGGGAGCGTTCTATGTGGGGCGAAGCGTTAGCGTGAGCGGGCGTGGACTGCATAGAAGTGAGAATGTCGGCTTGAGTAGCGAAAACATGGGTGAGAATCCCATGCACCGAAACCCTAAGGGTTCCTCCGGCAGGCTCGTCCGCGGAGGGTTAGTCTGGTCCTAAGGTCAGGCCGAAAGGCGTAGTCGATGGATAACAGGTCAACATTCCTGTACCGGTTATGTTTT
The DNA here is from genome assembly GCA_047286285.1 of Synechococcus sp. Classification (GTDB taxonomy): domain Bacteria; phylum Cyanobacteriota; class Cyanobacteriia; order PCC-6307; family Cyanobiaceae; genus Synechococcus_C. The sequence goes on from JBJBBP010000002.1 coordinate 655,653, forward strand.
GGGAAGAGGGACGGAGAAGGCTAGCCAAGCCAGATGTTGGTTACTGGTTCAAGCGTTCGAGGCTATGAGGAGCGGCGAAAACGTTCCGAGCTGAGGCGTGAGTACGAGCTGCTACGGCAGCGAAGTTGGTGATGTCATGCTTCCAAGAAAAGCTCTATACCCGTTAAGGCATAACTGCCAGTACCCGAAACCGACACAGGTGGGGTGGTAGAGAATACCGAGGTGCGCGAGGTAACTCTCTCTAAGGAACTCGGCAAATTGGCCCCGTAACTTCGGGAGAAGGGGTGCCACCGCAAGGTGGTCGCAGTGAAAAGGCCCTGGCGACTGTTTACCAAAAACACAGGTCTCCGCTAAGTCGCAAGACGATGTATGGGGGCTGACGCCTGCCCAGTGCCGGAAGGTTAAGGAAGCCGGTCAGCGTAAGCGAAGCTGGCGACTGAAGCCCCGGTGAACGGCGGCCGTAACTATAACGGTCCTAAGGTAGCGAAATTCCTTGTCGGGTAAGTTCCGACCCGCACGAAAGGCGTAACGATCAGGGCGCTGTCTCGGAGAGAGGCTCGGCGAAATAGAATTGTCTGTGAAGATGCGGACTACATACACCCGGACAGAAAGACCCTATGAAGCTTTACTGTAGCTTGGTATTGTGCCCGGGCTCTGAATGCGCAGGATAGGTGGGAGACGTTGATCTAGTGCTCGTGGGTACTAGGGAGTCAATGGTGAGATACCACTCTTTCAGAGCTAGGGTTCTAACGTTCACCCGTTATCCGGGGAGCGGACAGTATCAGGTGGGCAGTTTGACTGGGGCGGTCGCCTCCTAAAAGGTAACGGAGGCGCACAAAGGTTTCCTCAGGCTGGTTGGAAATCAGCTGACGAGTGCAAAAGCAGAAGGAAGCTTGACTGTGAGACCTACAAGTCGAACAGGGACGAAAGTCGGTTTTAGTGATCCGACGGTTCTGAGTGGAAGGGCCGTCGCTCAACGGATAAAAGTTACTCTAGGGATAACAGGCTGATCTCCCCCAAGAGTTCACATCGACGGGGAGGTTTGGCACCTCGATGTCGGCTCATCGCAACCTGGGGCTGAAGTCGGTCCCAAGGGTTGGGCTGTTCGCCCATTAAAGCGGTACGCGAGCTGGGTTCAGAACGTCGTGAGACAGTTCGGTCCATATCCGGTGTATGCGTAGGAATATTGAGAGGATTTCTCCCTAGTACGAGAGGACCGGGAGGAACGCACCTCTGGTGTACCAGTTATCGTGCCAACGGTAAACGCTGGGTAGCCATGTGCGGAGTGGATAACCGCTGAAAGCATCTAAGTGGGAAGCCCACCTCAAGATGAGTATTCCCATGGGGTAACCCAGTAAGGTCACGGGAAGAACACCCGTTGATAGGCTCTACGTCGAAGTCCAGTAATGGATGCAGCGGAGGAGTACTAATAGACCGAGGGCTTGACCATGATTTGGTTCTTGCCTGAGGCGACGTTTTATTCAATTCAGACGCATGATTAGTGATGAAAGTCGTTAATTATGTCCTATGCAGTTCTCAGGGTTCAACCTTGGGAATGTTTTCTATCCTGGTGTCCATAGCGTTGTGGAACCACTCCGATCCATCTCGAACTCGGTTGTGAAACGCAGCAGCGGCGACGATATTTGGGGGGTAGCCCCCTGAGAAAATAGCTCGATGCCAGGTAAAACATTTTTATCACGCACGTGATGCGAAGAAAGCCACCCCACTGAGGGTGGCTTTTTTTGTGCCTAGTCGCGCTTCTGTTGTTGTCAGGTTGAGATCAGCTTTGGCTGATGTCAGATGGGCCAAGCGTGTTGAGGTCAATGTCGGACAGTTGCTGTGCCACTTCGTGGCTCCCCGGGTCTTGATGGGGATTTCCTTTGCGCAGGCAAAACGCCGTCTTCATTCCTGCTTGTCTGGCTGCATCGCATTCTCCAGGATGGTCGCTGACGAAGAGCACCTCATTGGTCTGAAGTTCTAGTTTTTGAGAAATGATTGTGTAGCTTTGATGAGCGAGCTTTGGGCCTGTTCGTGTGTCAAACCATTGGCAAAAACGATCGGTGATGTCTCCTTCATTGCTGTGTGCGTAGAGCAGTCTCTGGGCTTGAATGCTTCCAGATGAGTACACAGCAAGAGCGATTCCTTTCTCTTTCCAGTGATCGAGTTGTGGCCGCACGTCTGCGAATAAGGGCGATCGGATTTCGCCGGATAAGTAGCCTTGCTTCCAGATGATGCCTTGCAATTCTTTGAGGGCTGTTGACTTTCTGTCAGCTCGAATGAGGTACTGCAAATAGTCTCCGACTTCTCTGCTTGAGGGAGTTGTCTGTTGGCTTTGCATCAGCATTGTTTTGCTGATTGGATCCGAGTCAAGCTTCCATTCGTTGATGGCTTCTTGCACTAACGCCTCAATCTCTGAGTCATCTTCTCTTCGCATTAATGCAGAATTGAGATGCTTTTGTGCGAAGGGGAATAGTGTTTTGCTGACAAAGTCGACCGGGCATGTTGTTCCTTCAATGTCCAAAACGATGGCTTGAATCACTGTTGAGTCCTCAGTAGTGATTGCCTCCAAGTGAGTTCCAAAAGGAATTCAAGGATTTCAGTGTGTCGACGCGCTTCTGGCAGGTCATCGCCCCATGCGTAGAGCCCATGGCCTGAGACCAGCAGTCCATGGGGGGCATCATTCAGCCGAGCGTCCGCAGATTCGCTCAGTGTCTGCAGGTCTTGGTTGTTGGCAATGATGGGAACACTGACGCTGGTGTCATGCGTTGTGATTCCTTTGAGGCCTTTCAGCATCTCCCATCCCTCCAGGATCACTCTGCCCTGGGCCAGCTCGATTCTCGATAGCAGAGTTCCTGCTAGGGAATGCGTGTGCAGGACGGCCCCTGCTCCGCAATGCTGAATGATGCACAGATGCAGAAGCGTTTCTGCGCTTGCTCTGCCTTGGCCTTCGATCACTTCACCGTGGCAGTTCACAGTGATCAGCTCGTCTGCCTTCACTGATCCTTTATCCACTCCGCTTGGAGCCATCAGCAGTCGCAGAGGTTGTTGTTCCACGACAACGCTGAAGTTCCCTCCGGTGCCGTCGCACCAACCTCTGTGATGCAGCCGCTTGATTGTGGATGCGAGCTCTTCAGCGGCCTGAACCAACTTCGCGCCTCCCCCATCCTTGGCATCTCTGTCCTATCGCACTTGTGGTTCAGGACTGGCAGGAGGGGCACCAGTGGGTGCTGCGACCCGCCAGTTTCATCCTCTCAATGGCTGTCCCGCAACTCAGACATGGTTGACCGGTGCGTCGATACACCGCAGCCTGCCCTCCGTAATTGCCGTTGACACCCTCCAGGTCGCGGAAATCGCTGAACGTTGTGCCGCCAACGCCGATGCTGATCTCCAGCACGTGCACCAGGCTTTCGCAGATCTGCTCAAGTTGTTTGCGGTTGAGCCTGCCTGCTGGCGTTTGGGGTGCAATACCTGCAGCAAACAGGCTCTCATCGGCATAGATATTTCCCGCGCCAGCAACGAGTGACTGATCAAGCAGAGCTGCCTTGATCGATCGTGTGGATCCTTTGAGTTTGCTCCTCAGATAACTGGCGTTGAACTCTTCACTGAATGGTTCCGGCCCCAGTCGTTTCAGTCCGGTGATCACAGAGTCGGTGGCTTTCCCCTGCGGAACCCACCACATCTCTCCAAAGCTGCGCACGTCAACAAAGCGCAGCTCCTGTTCCTTGGCATTCCAGAAGCGGGCGCGAGTGTGTTGACAGGGTTCAGTGGGTTGTTCGTGCCACTGGAATTGTCCAGTCATGCGCAGATGCACTCCCCAGTGACCACTGGGTTGACCAGTGCTGGGATGCTGCAACTGGGCAATCAGGTATTTGCCGCGTCTCTGCCAGTCACCAACGACCTGGCCTGCAAGCCCACGACAAAAAGCAACCGAGCCTCCAGGGCTCGCCACTGCTCGCTCCCGGAGGATTTCTGCCTCCTGAATGACAAAGGATTGAAGACGGCTCGCCAGGCCCCGGCGAACCGTCTCAACTTCCGGAAGTTCCGGCAAGAGACTCAGGCCGGTTCGAGTTCGTCGAGCGCGAAGTTGTTGGTGTTGATGCCGCCGTCCGAGCCCTGAAGGCCGTTGTAGTTGACCTGTTCAAAACGGACCACAACCGGGTAGCGGATGCCTGAAGTGTCGATGGAGGCGACTTTGCCTACATCGTTGAACCAGAAGGACTCAGGGCGCTTGATCCGCACCATGTCACCGCGGGAGATCGCCATCGCTGCGCAGGAACTAAAAGCAATTCGAGCGTATCTCCAGGTGCTTCCCTCAGTGCCTTTGCGTCACACAATGTCGCCGGGATCAGCGCACCCGCGGCTCTGCGCCATGCCAGCATCCTCCCTCCGTGGTTCTGTCTGCCTTGCTTCCAACGAACATGGAAACTCCTGTGCTGGAGCTGGATCTACCTGATCCAGAGCAGGATGACATCAGCACGATGGAGTTTCTGGCTCGCTTGGAGCAGGCCTGGGCGGTTTGTGACAAGTTCGATCTTCAGACCGAAATCTGGCGGGGAAAGATCCTCAAGGCCGTTCGCGATCGTGAAAAGAGAGGCGGAGAGGGGCGAGGTGCCGGATTCCTGCAGTGGCTCAGAGAGCGGGAGATCAGCAAGACCCGTGCCTACGGACTGATCCAACTCGCTGAGTCGGCCCAGGAGATGCTGGGCGAGGGCGTCCTTGAGGAGTCCAGCGTGAATCAGTTCTCCAAGCGCGCCTTCATGGAAACCGCGCAGGCGGCCCCGGAGGTGCAGCTGATGATTTCCGAGGCTGCCAATGACGGTCAGGAGATCACCCGCAAGCAGGTCAGGCGGCTCACAGACGAGTTCATGGCTGCTACCAGCCCACTGCTGCCTGAGGAAATCAGGCAGCGAACCCAGGAGAATCTGCTGCCGCCGAAAGTGGTTGCTCCGCTGGTGCGTGAGCTGGCCAAACTGCCGGAGCCTCAGCAGGATGACCTCCGCAAGGTGCTCCGAGATGAGCCCGAGCTCGATCGGATCAAGGATGTGACCCACACCGCTCGCTGGATCACCAAGGCAACGGAATCCAGTGTCGCGGTGCGGGCCTTTCAGCAGGGTGAGCTGGATCTGGAAAAGGCGATGCAGGAGGCGCAGCGCCTGGATGCACTCGGATTGCTGGCTGACGCGGTTGGACAGGCCCAGTCGCTGGAATCGGCGGTGCTCAAGCTGCATACCTCCTGGCGACGTCTTGGTGGTCTGCAGGAGAGGCTTTGGGTGGAAAGTGGCAGCAGCACGCCCTATCTACGTGACGTGCTCTCGGCTTTGCAGAGTCTCAGCGGTGCCACGCTTCGCGTTTCTCTGGGTGAACTGGCTGGCGGTAAGCGGGTGCGGCTGCAGCTGGTTGAGGAATCACCGGATCAGCTGGAACCTCCTGCGATCCACTAGATCTGGGGCTCGGTAGGCTGTGCACACCATCTGTGGAGTGCCTTGGACCTGCTGCAGGATGCGCTCAAGCGTCATTACGGCTGGTCTGATTTCCGACCAGGACAGCGCCCTGTTGTGGAGTGTCTGCTGGAGGGTCAGGACTGTCTGGCGGTTCTGCCAACCGGTGGAGGTAAATCGCTCTGTTATCAGTTGCCAGCTCTGGTGAGGACAGGGCTGGTGGTGGTGATCTCGCCACTGGTAGCCCTGATGGAAGATCAGGTGCTGCAGTTGCGCCGTCGAGGCATCCCGGCAGCCTGTCTTCATGGCGGCCTCGAGCTGCATCAGCGCAGGCAGACGCTGATGCAGCTCAGCGAAGGATCTTTAAGGCTGTTGTATCTCGCGCCGGAGCGTCTGCAGGGGGAAGCCACCCGCTCGGTGCTTCAGGAGCATGCCGCCTCCGGCCAGCTGGTCGCGCTCGCCGTTGATGAGGCCCACTGCATCAGCGCCTGGGGGCATGACTTCCGCCCTGATTACCGCCGACTGGGTGAGTTGAGAGCTCTCTGCCCCGGGGTTCCCATGGTGGCCCTGAGCGCCACGGCAGCACCCAGGGTCAGGGCCGACATTCTTCGCCTTTTGCATCTCAGGCGTCCGTTGATTCAGGTGGGCTCGGCTCGACGTCACAACCTGCATTACGCCATGCGACGTCGGGCTGGGGATCCTCTTCAGGATGTGGTCGAGGCGCTGGAGAGCGCACGGGGTGCCTGTCTGATCTACGCCCGCACCCGCCTGTCCGTGGAGCGCTGGACTGAACGGCTCTGTGCCAATGGGGTCCAGGCCATCGCCTATCACGCCGGCCTGGAACCCGAGGTTCGGCACCGGGCTCTCGAGCACTTCCTCGACGCGGAGGGTCCTGTGTTGGTGGCCACTGTGGCCTTCGGTATGGGGGTGGACCGACCGGATGTCGGTCTGGTGCTGCATCTGGATCTGCCCAGCACACCAGAGGGGTACCTACAGGAGTCAGGTCGCGCCGGTCGTGATGGCAAGCCGGCGCACTGTCTGGTGTTGTTCTCACCCAAGGATCGCACCAGCCTGGGATGGGCCATGCAGAGCGCTCTGCGCCGCTCCTCGGGCCATGATTCCGTCGAAGAATCCAGGCGGATTGAACTGGCGCAGCAGCAGCTGCGCCGGATGGAGGCCGTCGCTGAGGGAGAGACCTGCCGGGAGCAAGCTCTGCTGCTCTCCGTTGGTGAACTGGTTCCCCCCTGTGGTCGCTGTGACCGCTGTCTGTCCAGTGCATCCAGGCAGGACTGGTCCGATGAGGCCAGGGCGGTTCTTGAGTTGCTGGCGGAGCTTCATGGCACGGATTCCCGCAATCTCAGTCAACGGCTCAATGCCGAGGAGGGCCGAGCCGCGCACTGGGGATGGCTCACGCGGCGTCTGGTTCAGGAGGAGTTGATCCATGAAACCGATGACGGCAGTCAGCGCCTGTACCTGAAGGAAAGCGGCCGGCGCTTTCTGCGTCAGCCCTGGCCTCTGCATTACGCCGCTTGAGCCGCGTTATCCCTTTTCGCTCGAGCAGCGATCCTTCACAAGAGCCTCCTCAAAGGCCGTCTGTGGAGCGATCCAGCTCTTCCACATCCCATTGGCACCGGTGGCATTGATCTTCTTGGCCGAGCAGTTCACAGCCACGTAGAGCGATTGCCCTTCGCTGTTCAGCGTCGGGGCTACCTCGCTTCCGCCCATCGACTGCCAGTTGCTCCAGTCGACCTGAAGGGGGCCATAGGTGCGCCAGGAGGCTGGTTTCGGTTGCACGCTTGCAGTGGCGGTCTGGCTCGCCTTGGCGGTGGCAACGGGTTTGACGGCCTTCGGTTTGACCGCCTTCGGTTGAACCGCTTCGGGCTTCTCGGTTGTCGCTGTCGGTTGCGCCTTGGCAGACACGTCAGGCTGGCTCTCGGTCAGCAGTGGTTGCTGTTCCGCAGTGGTGGTCACTGAGGCAGTTGATGCACTGCTTGTGGTTGCGGTGGAGCGCAGCATCAGCTGGGTTCCGATCGTCACCTGATTGGGGTTCTCAATCGCATTGATGCTGATCAATGACGTGATCGGAATGTCGTAGGCCCTGGCGATCTGAGTCAGAGTCTGGCCTCGGGCGACAGTGTGGGAAAGCGCGTTCGGCTTGGCCTGAATCGGCACCGGCTTGGCTGTGGCTTTGGGCTTCGCCTGAGGAAGTACCGCGTTGCTGGGAAGCCTCAGGCTCTGGCCGATCTCAACATGATCGGGACTGGACAGTCCATTCAGTGCCATCAACTGACGCTCACTCACCCTGTACTGCGCGGCAATGCCGCTGAGGGTGTCACCGGATTTCACGTTGTGGCGACCCTTCCCGGCTGTGACGCTCCCCGGCAGCCGAAGCGTCTGACCTGCTTCTACATGATCCGAATTGGTGATCCCGTTCAGGCTCATCAGGCTGTTCAGGGAGACGCCGTAGCGGGCCGCAATATCCGACAGGGTCTCACCTGACCTGACCGTCACGCTGGCGGCATGACCGGTGATGGGTGACAGGGCCATAACGGCCATGACGGTCAGGAGGGTGCGGCGCATGCGTGTCCGTTGGCTGGGCGAAAGATAAGGTGCCTGCCGTTGAGCGCCAGTCCTGTTCTGGACTTGTTTTGGCGCAGATCAGCTCAACAGACGACGGAATGTTTCTGGCTTCAGGGTGTAAGGCGGATAGCGCTGTGGGAGATCCAGCCAGAACGGACGTCGCAGGATGGAGCGTTCATGGGAAAAGGTCTTGAATCCTGCCTCCCCGTGATGGGCTCCCATCCCGCTGGCTCCCACGCCACCGAAGGGCAGATCAGGCACGCCTGCCTGCATCACCACATCGTTGAAACACACCCCGCCGGAGCTGGTCGTGCGCAACAGATGCTCCTGGTCACTCTGCTTGCCGCCGAACAGATAAAGAGCGAGTGGTTTGTCCTGTTTTTGGATCCGTTGAACCGCTTCAGCCAGGTTCGTGATCTCCAGAACAGGCAGCAGCGGTCCGAACAGCTCATCGGCCATCAACGGATCCTGTTCGTCCTGCACGGCGATGAGCGTTGGAGCAATCCTGCGTCTGATGGGGTCGAACTCGCCGCCGAGCAACACGCGGTTTTCGCTTTCGGCCTGTTTCAGCAAGCTCTCCAGCCGACCGTAATGGCGGTCATGAATCAGGCTCCCGAGCGATTCAGACTCCAGTGGATCGCTGCCGTAGAGCTTCAGTCGTTCTTCGGCGAGAGCCTGCAGCAGAGGCTCACGCATGTCTGTCTGGACCAGCAGATGATCCGGGGCGATACAGGCCTGCCCTGCATTGAATCCCTTGCCCCAGACAAGTCTGCGTGCAGTGACAGACAGATCGGCCCCCGGCAGCACGATGGCAGGATTTTTGCCGCCGAGTTCCAGTGTCACGGGCGTGAGGTTGGCGGCGGCTCCCTCCAGCACCTTGGTTCCGATCCGGCCGCCGCCGGTGAAGAAGATGTGATCGAAGCGCTGCCTCACCAGTTGAGCCGCCACTGCACCATCGCCGTTGACGACCTGCACCACATCATCTGAAAAGTGCTCTGGCACGAGCTTCTCGATGAGCTCGGCGGTTGCCGGAGCATGTTCAGAGGGTTTGATCACGGCGGTGTTGCCGGCGGCAAGGGCGCTCACAAGGGGCCATAACGTGAGGCCGAAAGGCAGATTCCAGGGGCCGATCAACAGCACGCATCCGAGCGGTTCCCGGATTAACTCGGCACGGCCAGGCTGCTGCACGAGCGGCACGCGGATTCTGCGGGGGCGCATCCAGGCTCGAAGACGGCGTTCCGTCAGGTTGAGCTCCTGCAGCAATGACACCACCTCGGCCATGCCCTCCAGGTCAGGTTTGGCAAGGTCATGACGCAGTGCCTTGAGAATTTCAGGCTCGTGCTTGGTCACAAGCTCGCGCAGGCGCTGCAACTGTTGGCGCCGCCATGCCTCTGGTCTGGTGATGCCCTCCAAAACGGGCTTGCGCAGCCGCTCCAGGTCGGTGTCGGTGAAAGGGCTTGCAGCGTTGGCCTGAACCATAACGTGGATGAGCGTGCTGTCTGTTCTTGGCATGCTCGCAATTTCGTTGTCTCAACCGTTGGCGTGGGGATGACGGTGACCTCGATCGCCACTACACCGTGATCAGAGGCAAAGGCCTGATGAGTCAGCAGCAGCCGTGGTGGAACGGCGCCGTCATCTATCAGCTGATCGTGCGCAGTTACCGCGATGGCAATGGCGACGGGATTGGCGACTTGCAGGGTCTGTCAAGCCGTCTTCCTTATCTGCGTTGGCTGGGAGTGGAAGCCATCTGGCTGACACCCATCTATCCCTCTCCTCTGGATGACGGGGGATATGACATCACCGACTTCAAGGCGATTCATCCGGATCTGGGTGATCTTGCTGCTTTCCACCGCTTTCTCACGGCTGCGCATGCTCAGGGCCTGAAGGTGATCATGGATCTGGTGATGAATCACACCAGCACGCTCCATCCTTGGTTTCAGCGGGCGCGTTGGGCCCCTCAAGGCAGCCCGGAGCGCGATATCTACGTCTGGAGCGATGACCCCCATCGCTATGCCGATGCCCCAGTGCTCTTCCGCCATTTCGAGTCCTCGAACTGGGAATGGGATGAGGTGGCAGGTCAGTATTTCCTTCACCGTTTCCTGCGTCATCAACCCGATCTGAACTACGCCAATCCGTTTGTTCAGGAGGCAATGCTTGATGTGGTGGATTTCTGGATCGATCGAGGTGTCGATGGTTTCCGCCTCGATGCCGTGCCGTTTCTTTGTGAGGAGGAGGGATCGCGCTGTGAGGGACTACCTGAAACCCACGAGTTCCTCAAGCGATTGCGTCAGCGGGTGGATGCACATGGCCGAGATGTTCTGCTGTTAGGCGAAGCGATTCAGCCGGTTGAAGAAATTGCTCCCTACCTGCTGCAAGACGAGCTCCATGGGGCCTACAACTTCGTTCTGACGGCTCACCTTTTCGCTGCGATCGCCAGTGGCAGGGTGGACAACCTGCGCCAATGTCTGGAAGAAGCGCAGCAGGTTGTGAGTGGCTGCCGATGGGCCTTGCCGCTGCGCAACCACGATGAGCTGTGGCTGGGTGATGGTCATCTGATTTCAGAGGAGGTGATTCAGACCATCCGCGCTGGTCTTCATCAAGGACAGGGGCACTGGCTCAACTGGGGAATCAACCGTCGCCTGGCGCCATTGCTCAACGGCGACCCTGGTTCCAATCGCGTTCTTCACGCTCTGCTGTACAGCTTGCCTGGGATGCCCTGCCTCTACTACGGCGATGAGCTGGGTATGGGTGATTGGCCGGGACTGCGTGACCGTGATCCCAACCGCACACCCATGGCTTGGACTCCTGCGCGCAATGGAGGATTCTCAACCGCTCCTGATCCGCTGCTGGTGCTCCCTCCGATCACAGCGCCCGGCTACGACTACCGCGTGGTCAATGTTGAAGTTCAGAAGCAGTTGCCTGGTTCGCTCTTGAACTGGCACCGGCGCATGCTCACCTGCCGGCGTCTGTTGCCGGCGTTGCGGCATGGCAATTTCGAACTCCTCAAATGCCCGCACCCTGGCGTGATCAGCTACGTGCGCTGTGACGGCAGCATGACGGTGCTGGTGGCAGCCAATCTGTCTGCAGCAGGAGCTTCCCTGCATCTGGACCTCAGCCGTTGGAGTGGTGAGCGCACGCGCGAGGTGTTCTGGGGTTGTGAATATCCCCCAGCGTCTGAGGATTGGTTTGTCTATCTGCCAGCCCACGGATTCAGCTGGTGGCTGCTCGGTGAAGTGGAGGATGTGGTGACGGATTCCTGATGGTTTGTGCCCTCAGTGGTTCAGATCGAGAGGAGTGTTGTCGCCGTGGCCGCACTGATCCAGCAGCTCACTCACTAATGGTGTCAACCGTTGCGCTTCGTCCCGGTCGACCATGGCCAGTCGCGTGCGCCGTGCTAGCACGTCAGTGACGCTTCGCGCCTTCTCCTTCTCAATGGCATGCCGCAGCTCGCCCTTGCAGATGGGCATGACCTGGCTCAGTGGTTCCCGATCCTCGGTCGACCAGCTGTTCACTAACCCTGCCGCATTCAGGCCATGACTGCTTTCCAGGTGGTCGAGCTGTGCTGCGTGCCAGGGCGAGTCAGGCAAGAGATCCTGGAGTGTTGACCGTTGTCCAGTCAGCTGCTCGGGCGTTTGCAGGGGATTGATCGCTGAGCCGATCAAGGGCAAATCACGGGATGGTGGCAGCGGCTGGTCGAGCTGCTTGGCAACGGCCTTGAGCGTGTCGATCGCCATTGGACGACAGGTGGTCCATTTGCCTCCCATCACACTCACCAGACCGCTTGGCAGGGTCTCAACCTCGTGCTCCCGAACCACACGGCTGCTGTTCACCTCGGTATCAGCAGGCATGAGTAGCGGCCTTCCCCCAGCCCAGCAGCTGCCGATCTCCATGCTGCTCAGGCCTGGGAACCATCGGTTCACATAGTCGAGGAGATAGCTCTGTTCCTGATCCGAAGGGGCAGCTGCCTGCGATTGGTTGCAGGGCGTGTCGGTTGTTCCCACCAATGTTCGCCCGAAGAAGGGCAGCATGAACAGAACCCGGCCGTCATCGGTGGAGGGCAGTAGCAGGCCGATCCGTTGAGGACAGAGTCTCTGCTTCAGCACGATGTGGACACCGCGGCTGGTCAGCATGCGCTCCTTGCAGTCGGGTTCAGCCATGCGCCTGAGCGCATCGGCGTGAATACCGGTGGCGTTGACCACCACCCGTGCTCGCCAGCGTTCTCTCTGACTGTCCGCGCTTTCGCTGATCGCTGCACAGATCCTGCCTTGGCCGTCTTTCTCCAGCTCCACCACCGGTGTTCGCGTGCGCACCACCGCGCCGGCTTTCTCGGCGGTGAGGGCCATCAACAGGTTCAGCCTGGCATCGTCGAACTGCCCATCGCTGTAAGCCACGCCGCCGTGCACATCACTGCGCAGATCGGGCAACGCCTCACGCAGCAGAGATCTGGACAGCAGTCGGCTGCTACCGATGCCAGCGCGGCCTGAGAGGGCGTCGTACATGCCCAGGCCGAGGCGGTAATACAGCTGGCCGATCAGCCCACCTGTGGGCAGCGCCAGCTCAAGTCGATGGGCAAGAAAAGGTGCCTGTTTCAACCAATGGCCACGTTCCAGCAAGGCTTCCCTCACCAGTCGCAGCTGAGCCGTATCGGCCGTTTTGAAGGCCAGTTCGAGATACCGAACACCTCCATGCAACAACTTGGTGCTGCGTGAACTGGTGCCGCCTCCCAGGTCATGGCCTTCGAGGAGAGCGACCTTGAGACCCCGGCTCACGGCTTCATAGGCCACGCAGGCTCCACTGGCCCCGCCGCCGATCACCACAAGGTCGTAGCAGTGGTCATCCATGCCAGCGCAGGCTCCTCGAGATGGCGTCACTCCAGCGCTGCAACCAGTCCTGGCGCTGTTCAGAGCTGAGAGAGGGATCGAACACGTCTGCGTGTTCTCCGCGCAGGGATTCCAGGCTCGTGAGGCTGCTGATCACCCCCGCCTGAACGCCTGCCAACAGCGCGACCCCTCGTGCAGTGCTCTGCAGATAGGCGGGGCGTCGCACCCTCAGGCCGGTGCTGTCGGCCTGGGCCTGGAGCAGAGGATCCGAGGCGGCCGCTCCACCATCCACGGCCAATTCCCCGAGCCCCCGGCCGATGGCCTGCTCCGCCAGCTGCACCAGCCCGGCCACAGAGAGAGCGATGCCTTCGAGCGCTGCACGGGCGATCTGCCCGCGACCGGTGTCACGGGTCAATCCGATCAAAAGGCCTCGAGCACCAGGATCCCAATGCGGGGTTCCCCAGCCTGTGAAGGCGGGGACGAGCATCACGCCTCCCGCATCGCTCACGCTCAGGGCCAGCTGGTTGACCCCCTCGGCCGTCTCAATGATGCCGAGTCCGTCCCGCAGCCACTGCACCACTGTGCCTGCATTGAAGAGACTGCCTTCAAGGCAGTAGGTGGGCTCTCCCTGGTCGTCGGTCCAGCCGAGTGTGCTCAGCAATCCAGCATCACTGCGATGGATGTTGCTGCCTGTGTTCACCACCAGAAAGGCACCGGTTCCATAGGTGCATTTGGCTTCGCCCGGGGCAAGGCATAACTGGCCGAGCGTGGCCGCTTGCTGGTCACCGAGCAGGGCATGGATCGGCACGCCGGCAAAGGGCAGGCCCGAAGCGACCGATCCAAAGTCGCCGCGGCAGGGCACCAGCTCCGGCAGTGCATTCAGCGGCAGGCCAGTCTGTTCGCAAAAGGCATCCACCCATTCGCGCCGTTTCAGGTCCATCAGCAGAGTTCGGCTTGCATTGCTCATGTCGGAGCAATGCCTGCTGCTTCCACTGAGGTTCCACAGCAACCAGCTCTCCACCGTGCCGAAGCAGAGATCATCCTGGCTGGCCGCAGTGGAGGCGCTTGCTTCATGCAGCAGCAGCCAGCGGATCTTGCTGGCGCTGAAATAGGGGTCGAGGAGCAGGCCGGAGCGGGCCCGCCATTCCTGATCAAGCCCTTCCTCTTTCCATTGTTGACAGATCGCAGTGGTGCGTCCGTCCTGCCATACCAAAGCCGGCCCGCAGGCCTTGCCATCGGAGCGTCGCCACAGGATGGTCGTCTCTCTTTGATTGGTGATTCCGCAGGCAACAACCGCCTCTCTCTGTTCCTGGCTGATGGACTTCTCCAGGCGCTCCATCGCCAGGCGCTGACTCTCCCAGATGTCGCTGGGGTTCTGTTCCACCCATCCGTCAGACGGGTAGCTGATTGCGAGCGGTGCGCTGGCACTGGCCACGGGGACACCGCGCGGGTCAAAGAGAACGGCGCGGGAACTGCTGGTGCCCTGATCCAGTGCAAGAAGGAGGGGCGTTGCTGCCATGGCCTCGTTGTTTTTCAAGTGCTAGCGGCGCTCATCGACAGTCGCCACGTTGCTGCTGTTGAGGCATCGGCAGAGCCTGCTGGGCAAGGGATCCATGACGGCAAACACTGTCCATGGCCCTTATGGCTCACCGAGGAGTGAAGGACTTACGGAGCAGCAATCGATCTCTGATCGCTTCCGCAAACAACACCCGGTGCCTGGGTGTTGTCTGAAGCCCTTGTCGAGACTTGAACTCGAGACCTCTCCCTTACCAAGGGAGTGCTCTACCGCTGAGCTACAAGGGCGTGTGGTGGATGGGCCGGGTTGGATTTGAACCAACGTAGGCAGAGCCAGCGGATTTACAGTCCGCCCCCATTAACCACTCGGGCACCGACCCGAACCACCCGAAGAACTTACCAGTCGGCCTGGCGATCCTTGCCGCCATCTGTGCCGCTCGTTGGTTCTCGATACGATCGAGGTCTGTGGGAAATCTCGTGAGGCCATGCGCCTGCTGCTCCTGAACGGCCCCAATCTCAACCTGCTGGGTCAGCGAGAACCTGGCCTCTATGGACATCACACGCTCAAGGAGATCGAGCGAGGGCTGAGCGCGCGCGCGATGGATGCAGGTGTTCAGCTCGACTGTTTCCAGAGCAATTTCGAGGGTGCGCTGGTGGAGCGTGTGCACAAGGCGATGGGCGAGGTGGACGGGATCCTTGTCAATGCAGGCGCCTTCACGCACACCTCGATCGCCCTTCGCGATGCCCTTCTGGGAGTGGCCATCCCCTACGTCGAACTTCACCTCAGCAACACCCATGCTCGTGAGGCCTTTCGTCATCAATCCTTTCTTGCTGACCGTGCCGTTGGGGTGGTGAGTGGCTTCGGACCTTTGAGTTATGACCTGGCTTTCGATGGCCTGCTGAATCACCTGCGCAGGGCTGCACCATGACCATTGCCTCATCGGTGCCAAGCATCCGCTGGCTTGCAGCACCGACCAGCCGCCGCTGGGTCGAGCAGGCCATCGCCAGGCCGATGGAGGTGCTGATCGATCACGCCCACTGCGAACGCAAAGCGGCCGGCGCCGCGGTGCAGCTGATGTTCCGCTATCTCTGTGAGCCTGGCCTGGGGGAGGCTCTCAGCCCGCTGGCGCGAGAGGAGCTGGAGCATTTTGAACGTGTGCTGAGGTTGCTCAAGGACCGGGGTCGTTACCTGGAGCCCCTGCCTGCGCCTGGATATGGCGCACTCTTGGCTAAACAGGTGCGCCGGGGAGAACCCGAGCGGATGCTGGATTCTTTTCTGGTGGCAGGTCTGATTGAAGCCCGGAGTCATGAGCGGATGGCCCTGCTGGCTGAGCACAGCCCCGATCCAGACCTGCGCATGCTTTATGGCGACCTTCTGAAAAGTGAGGCACGCCATTTCGGTCTCTACTGGGTGCTGTGCGCAGACCGTTATCCGAGGGATGTGATCGTGCCTCGCCTTCAGCAACTGGCCGCGGCAGAAGTCGATGCGCTGCGAGGCACCCTCTCTGATCCGGAAGCTGTGCGGATGCACTCAGTCGGAGTCGATGCCTGACCTCGACGACGGAGGTTCGTAACAAGCGTCCAAAAGAAGTCTAAAGAGACGCGCCATGGAGGTTGGGTCACTTCTAGGATTGACCCAGTCACTTTGCGATGTCGATGCTTGACCCTGTGACCGCTGTTGCTGATTCGCTGCAGGCCTTGCGAAACGGCACCACTGATGAGCAATGGGACGGGCTCAAGGCCAATCCATTGGTGCGAGATCTGATTGGTCGTTGTGCTGATCTGGAAGCCGCGATGCTGTTAAGCGATGAGCCCCTGGCGTCAGAGCTGACCACCTGTGGGATGCCAACGCTGAAATCTTCCGTCGATGCCCGTCTGCTTTTGGCGGCCTGATCTTCTAAGACGTGCTGAGGCCTGGATAGCGATCGGCGATCGTGTCTCCGGTGAACTCAGCGACCCAGCCATGGGGGTTGTTGAAAAATCTCAGTGTGCAGAAAAAAGGGTCTTCTCCCATGTCGAACCAGTGGCGCGTCCCCGCAGGAACCCGGATCCAGTCATTGGCTTCACAGAGCACCTGCACCACTTCATGGCCGATGTGCAGACAGAAAAGACCGCAGCCTTCCACGAAGAACCTCACTTCATCTTCCGCATGAACGTGTTCACTCAGAAACTTGCGGCGTAGGGCGATTCGATCGGGGTGATCGGGAAGCACCCGAATGGCATCAACCACGGGGTAGCCGCCACGGGCCTGCGTCTGTTTAATTTCGCGTTGGTAGGTCGTAAGGATCTGCGAGGGCGACGCGTTGATCTCCAGCTGATGGTGTGCCGGCCAGCGCTCGAAGCCGATTCCCCGGTCTTTCAACAGTTGCTGGATTCGCGCGCAATCGCGGGTTTTCAGCAGCAACTCACTCGACTGGACCGAATACAGAGTCAGTTCACTCATGCTGCTGAACGTCTGCCTGAAGCAGTGAATCAGGGCTGCTGTCACCCTGTTCAGCATGCTGGTTGGCTGGTTGGGTTCGATTGCCGTTGTCCGTCACGTCCAAGTGTTCCCCTGATCAGCTGATGCTGGTCGGTGTCGGCCCAGGCGATCCCGAGCTGCTCACGGTGGCTGCTGTTCGTGCGTTGGAGGCAGCCGATGTCGTGGCTCATCCCGTTGCTCATGAAGGCGCGGAGAGCATGGCGCTCACCATTGCGTCCCGCTGGATCCGCTCTGATCAGCGATGTCTGCCTCTGCTGTTTCCGATGGTGGCTGAGCCTGAGCCAAGGATCAAAGCCTGGAGGCAGGCTGCTGATCTCCTGGCGGCAGAGGTCAGGGCCGGCAACAGGGTGGTGCTGCTGTGCGAAGGGGATGTATCGCTGTTCGCGACCGCGAGCTACGTGCAACTGGCACTGCGGCGGCGTCACCCTGATCTGCCGTTCGTCTTGATTCCCGGCATTCCCTCGGTGTGTGCCGCCGCCGCCACTGCCGCTGCAGCAGAAGGATCTCCCGATATCCCCCTGGCCTTTCAGCAGGAGGGTCTGCTGATTCGTCCCTGCCCAGAGACCCAGGCCGAGTTCATCGCCTTGCTTGAGAGTGCCCGCAAGAGTTCCACGGTGCTGGGTCTGCTCAAGGTGGGGCAGCGCTGGTCGTGGGTGCGGGCCGCGCTGGAGCAGGAAAAGCTGCTTGGTCAAGCCCTCTTCGCTCAACGGGTTGGCTGGCCCGATCAGTGGGTGGCCCCGGCTCAGTCGGTGCCCGACGATCTGAAGCCCTACTTTTCACTTTTGCTGATCCGACAGGTCTGGCCTGAGGTGTTGCCTTGATTGCCGCTTTGCAACCGCTGACACCCCTGCAATGGCTTGCGCTTGTGCATCCGGTGCTGATCATCCTGTTTGTCTATCCGGTGATCGGCGCAACGATTCGCCTGGGAATTCTGGCCAGGGAACGCCGTCTGCAGCTCAATCCCATCGCTCCAACAGTGCCCGTTGAACATGTCGATCACGGCCGCTGGGCGACGGCTGGTCTGCTGGTGGCTGTGCTGTTTGCTCTCAGTCATGGCTTGGCCGTTGCCGGCGCAGGATTCAGCAGCTGGGTGACGGCGACTCTCCAGTCATCGGCTGTTGTGGTGTCGTTTGTGGCCTTGCTGCGCACGCGCAGACTGATGCTGCGCCTCCTCTCTGCCTGGAGCTGCTGGCTGTTTCTGCTGTTGTTCACGATTCAGCCTTCGCTGGTCAGCGATCGAGCGCTGGCTGACGCTGCGGTCTGGCAGTCGCACACCTGGGGCGGGCTGTTGCTGATCGCGTTTCTGCTGTTGACGATGGCCTGTCAGCGGGAGATCGCAGCGCGCCTCTGGATGCGCCGAATGCATGTAGCGCTCAACATCCTGGTGGCCCTTTTGTTGGCGACCCAGGCCATTACGGGCACCCGTGATCTCTGGCTTGGTTGAGCCCCAGTCTCATTGCGGTGTTGTTTGTGGCATCAGGCAGCGATTGAACGGGCGTCGCGTTGGCAGTGTGCACAGATTGCGGATCAGAGCGATGAAGGCGCGCCATTCAGGTAAGGCCTGTCGGTCCGGCCAGCAGCCGGATCTGCAGAACAGCCAGAGGATGAGAGGTTGTCGGCTTTGACCGTCGAGTTGCTGCCAGCGAAATGACAGTCGATTGCCACGCTTGCTTTCCAGCGCCACCGCAAGTGGCAACACCTCGTCTGTCCAGCGCAGTTTTGTGAAGAGCGTCGGTGCTGACGTTGGAGCGGCAATCTCCAGCTCCGCACCGCTTTCGCTGAGAGCGGTGATCCGACACTCCTGGCTCTGCCCCGACTGGTCTTCCAGGACCCCTGGCAGGGACATGGCCTGCCAGGGAGCTGGATCCTGGGCAGGTGGATCCCAGCAGGCGCGCAGTGCAATCCCAATGCTGAGCAGGTTGATCACGGCCCAGGTCAGGCCCAGGGGCCGCGCATCGAGCATCTCGCTGTTCAGGGAAGCGGTCGTTATTAGGCCGAAGAGGTTGATCAGGTTCAGCAACAGCAGTCCCAGCAGTGGGATCACCAGCACAAGGCTGAAGCTTCCCCTGTCTCGTTTCTGGTGCTTCGGTGTCACGCGAAAACCGCCGATCTGTCCCAGCAGATTGGTGAAGACCGTCAGGGTCAACGGCACCGTCAGCACCCAGCCGGTGAGTTCGCTGAGCAAGGCGGTGCGGGAGCCCCGGTTGATCCAGCCGATGCTGAGCAGAAGGGTTGCCCAAAGCGGCAAGAGCAGACTGAGTGCCTCACGGCTGCTGATCAGGATGGGAACAGTGCCGAGAAGGCCGTAGCTCAGCGGCATCAGCATCAGCACCAGCCGGGGCAAGTTGTTGAACCAGTGGACGACGCCCTCGAGATAGGCCACCCGTTCTGAGAAAAGGAGTTCGCCGCCGCCCAGCGGTCCGTCACGTAGTCGCAGGCTCTGCAGCGTTCCATTGGCCCAGCGTTGGCGCTGTCGCACAAAGTCGGCCATGGTCTCAGCGGCCAGGCCTGCGCTGAGTTTCTGCTGGAGATAGAGCAGTCTCCAGCCCCTGCGCCGCATCCGAAGACCCGTCATGAAATCCTCGGAGATCGCCCCTTCCCTGAATCCGCCAACGGAATCAATGGCGCTGCGACGGGCCAGAAAAGCAGTCCCTGCGCAGACCACAGCGCCCCATCCGTCGCGGACGGGTTCAATCCATCGATAGAAACTCTCCTCATCGGGAAGTAACCAACGCTCCATGCCCAGGTTCCGCATCACTGGATCGGCGTTGATGAAGGTCTGCGGTGTCTGAAGCAGCCCCACTGATGGGTCTTGGAGAAAGCCGATGCAGCAATCGAGAAAATCGCTCTGCGGCATGAAGTCAGCGTCAAATACAGCCACCAGCTCGCCGCTGCAGTGGCGCAGGCCGTCATTGAGATTGCCGGCTTTGGCATTGGTGCGTTCCGGTCGATGGCGGTAACGGCAGCCGAGCCGGAGTGCCAGCTGCTGCACTTCGCTGCGGCCGCTGTCATCCAGCACCCAGACGCAACTGGGGCGGTAATGCTGATGGCAACAGGCGATCAGGCTGCGTTCCAGCACCTCCAAGGGTTCGCCGTACGTGGGCACGAGGATGTCGACCGTCGGTCGCCAGTCGCTCAGCTGCCACTGTTCTCTCAGCTGATCCATCGTCTCGCGACGGTCCGGGAAGCGCCGCCAGGCAAGCCACAACGGCAACAGGCCCGACAGCAGCAGCCAGGCTTCCGCTGCCAGCAGCAACAGGCTTAGCCCGGTGCTCAGGTTTGTGCTCAGGTTGAGGCTGCTGGTGATCCGCCAGTGCAGATAGCGAGCGGTCAGCAGGCTGATCAACACAATCAGGCTGCGTCGTCTCCAGATGGGGCTCTGCTGCTCAGGCTGTTGGTTCAGCCAAAGAGGCCACAACAGCACCAGAAGCGGCAGCCAGGTCAAGCCAGCTGCTCCTGCTGCTGTTTCAGAAGGGTCAGCGCTTGGTCAGGGGTGGGCGCACGCATCAGTTTCTGGCGGAACTGGGAGGCTCCTGTGAATCCGGTGCAGGTCCAGCTCATGTGTTTGCGTGCGATCAGCAGGCCGTGATCTCCACGCGACTCAACAAGGGCCTGCAGTTGTTCCGCGGCCAGCCTTAGACGTTCCCGCGGTTCTGGGGTGCTTGGGATGGCGCGACCGTTGAGAGCCGCATCGATCTGACCCACCAGCCAGGGAGCTCCCATGGTTCCTCTCCCCACCATCACCCCATCAGCGTTGGTCAGCTCGAGGCAGCGCAGGGCGTCATCGGGACTGTTGATGTCCCCGTTGGCGATCACCGGAATGCTGAGAGCCTGCTTCACGGAGGCAATGGCTCCCCAGTCGGCCGCGCCGCTGAAGCGTTGCTCCCTGGTGCGGCCATGCACGGTGAGCAACCGGGCTCCTGCATTTTCAAGCTGCCTGCACCAGGCCACCGCCGCGCCATGCGTTGCATCGATTTCGGGGGGATTGCACCAGCCAAGGCGTGTCTTCACCGTGACAGGAACGCCCACGGCTGAAGCCACGGATTCCACAATCCGGCAGGCCAGATCGGGGTCGCGGATCAGTCCGCTGCCCCCGCCTTTGCGGGCAATTTTCCTGACGGGACAGCCCATATTGATGTCCACCAGGAAGGCTCCGGCGTCCTCGGCTCGACGAGCTGCATCGGCCATCGCCTGGGGTCTGTGATCGAACAGCTGCACACCGATCGGTCCGATCTCATCGCTCAACTCCTCGACTTTGCCCCTGCCGTGGCCGAGCTCAAGGCTGGTGGCGTTCACCATCTCCGTGAACAGCAGAGCATCAGGAGCCCAACGTCTGACGAGGGCACGAAAAATTCTGTCGCTGACTCCTGCGAGCGGAGACTGCAGCACGTTGCAGCGCAGCCTGCGTTCGATGCTGCTCCCTCTCAGCTGCAGATCCCTGATCATCGGGAATGGATTCAACCCGCATATCCTCGCCACCCGCCGGTTCGAACCGTTGGCAGAGATGGGTCGAGCTGTCCCTGCAGCCTTAGGCCATGAAGGTGCGGCGCTTCTCCTGGTGGTGTCTCCATGGCAGCAGGTTGGGTGGATGACAGCATGCGTCGATGTCATCCATGTCCTGGAGCCTGAGTCGGACCCTGCTGGTGGCGATCCTTGACGATCGTCTCAGTGATCGATTCGTGTCGGGACTGGTCTGGGAGCGCCTGGGTTATCTCCCCCCTGAGGCTGGCGCGGGCACATGGCTGGCGGGTCCTGACACGCCAGCTGAGTGGAGCGAGGCATTCCCGGAGGCTCCTCAGGTGATCGCCTCGAGGGCCGCTTCGGTGCGTCTGACCCGCTCGATTCCCAAGGAATCCAAGCAACTGCTGAAGCGGCAGTTGCAGTTCGCCGGCTACCGAATTACGGAGCTGTACCCGAGGCGCACCCGCCGTGCCACGGCGGTCAACTGGCTGCTGGCCTGGTTGGCATCGGTTGGGCAGGAGCTGCCCGATGACGGAGATTTGCCGCCTTTGCTCGATTGCCCGGCGGATCCGGTGCAGGGGCACCCAGGTGATCCGCCGGTGGGTTGAACGTCACACCTGAATCAACACCTTGGTGCCCTTCTGCGTGTTCTCAAACAGCCAGCGGGCCTGATGCGTGGGCATGCGCACGCAGCCATTGCTGCGGGGAACACCGAAGGCCTGTCCGGCATCTTCCTGCCATGGCGCACCGTGCATGCAGATCATTTCATTGGCTGTGATGCACATCGCGTAGGGCACGCCGGGTGCGACGTAGCCCCGTCCACGCATGGTCACGGAGCGGTACTTAGTCAGCACCTGGGCTTCACCTGTGGGAGTGGGCGTGGAGGCCTTGCCGGTGCTCACGGGGATGACCCGCACGATCTCGTTGTTGGTGTCGTAGACGGTGAGCTGTTGATCCGAGAGGTCCACCACCAGGGTGGCGATCAGTTCAAGCATGACGATGTGACGGTGGATGCACTGCCCCATCGCTAGCTGTCTTATCTGCGTCTCATTGGTCTCGCCCGGAAAGAATTCCCATTCTTGTTGGCGAGATGAAAAGTTGAGGGCAGTGATCGCGGCTGTCTCGCGCCGCAGGCGCCTCTGTACTGTCAAGACTGTTCTTGCTGTGGACCTACTTGGCGCGTCCCGTCGTCGCGATCATCGGGCGCCCCAACGTCGGCAAGTCCACGCTGGTGAATCGTCTCTGCCGGAGTCGGGAGGCGATCGTCCATGACGAGCCCGGTGTAACCCGTGATCGCACCTACCAGGATGGCTACTGGGGCGATCGCGAATTCAAGGTGGTCGACACCGGTGGCCTGGTGTTCGATGACGACAGTGAGTTTCTGCCTGAAATCCGAGAACAGGCCGCTCTCGCTCTCGAGGAGGCGAGTGTTGCTCTGGTGATTGTTGACGGGCAGCAGGGCCTCACGGCATCCGACGAGGCCATTGCGGAGTTCCTGCGTGGCCAGCGCTGTCCCACGCTGCTCGCGGTTAACAAGTGCGAGTCGCCTGATCAAGGCCTGGCCATGGCAGCGGAGTTCTGGAGCCTCGGGCTGGGAGAGCCCTACCCCATTTCCGCAATCCACGGGGCAGGCACTGCAGAGGTGCTGGACCGTGTGCTCACATTCCTGCCCCCGAAGGATCAGGAGGGTGATCAGGAGGAGCCCATTCAGATGGCGATCATTGGTCGTCCCAACGTGGGCAAATCCAGTCTTCTCAATGCCATCTGCGGAGAGCAGAGGGCAATTGTCAGTCCGATTCGCGGCACCACCCGCGACACGATCGACACCAGCATCGTTCGGGAAAACCGGCCCTGGCGTCTGGTGGATACCGCTGGCATCCGCCGTCGCCGCAGTGTCAACTACGGGCCTGAATTCTTCGGAATCAATCGCAGTTTCAAGGCCATCGAGCGCAGTGATGTGTGCGTGCTGGTCATCGATGCCCTGGATGGCGTCACCGAGCAGGATCAACGCCTGGCAGGTCGCATCGAAGAGGACGGACGTGCCTGTGTGGTGGTCGTCAACAAATGGGATGCAGTGGAGAAGGACAGCCACACCATGACGGCCATGGAGAAAGAGCTGCGTTCCAAGCTGTATTTCCTCGACTGGGCGCCGATGCTGTTCACGTCAGCCCTCACCGGTCAGCGTGTGGACAGCATTTTTGCTCTGGCTGTTCTTGCGGTTGAGCAGCACCGTCGTCGCGTGAGCACGTCGGTGGTCAACGAAGTGCTGAAGGAAGCCCTCAGCTGGCGGAGCCCGCCGACAACCCGTGGTGGCCGGCAGGGCCGGCTCTATTACGGCACCCAGGTGGCCAGCAGGCCTCCGAGTTTCACGCTCTTCGTGAATGATCCCAAGTTGTTTGGTGACACCTATCGACGCTATGTCGAGCGGCAGATCCGTGAAGGACTGGGATTTGACGGCACGCCGTTGAAACTTTTCTGGCGTGGCAAGCAACAGCGTGACGCGGAAAGGGATCTGGCCAAGCAGCAGAACCGTCAGGGCTGAGCGGCATGGATTGGCTCAGGCAGATTCCGATCGGGCAGTACGTGGATGGTGCCGGGGGATGGCTGCGACAGCTGGATCCCCGCCTCAAGCTGTTGTGGGTGCTGATGTTTCTGCTCACACCGGTGCTGGCAGGTCCCGTCTGGCGGGTTGCGCTGGTGCTGAGCCTGCTGTTGATCACGCTTGTCAGTGGATTGCCGGCACGGCTCTGGTGGCGCTCGTTTCTGTTGGTCACCATTCTCGGTTGCGCGGTCGGCCTGCTGGCCATGCTTCTGCCGACTGGTGATCCTGGAGCGAGTGTGAATCTGCGTCCACCGGGGGAGATCCCAGGAATCACGGTCACCTCACCCTCCTGGGAGCTGATCCGCCTGGGACCGCTCCAGCTCGGATCGCTGCAGCTGGGTCCGCTTGTGGTCGATCGCCGTTCGGCCGAGCTCGGACTCAACAGCGCCACCTTGATCGTGACCGTCGTTCACAGCGTGAATCTGATGTTGCTGTCCACACCCAGCGAGGAATTGATGTGGTCTTTGAGTTGGTGGCTGGCGCCTCTAGCCCGCCTCGGTGTGCCGATCGATCGACTGAGCTTTCAGCTGTTGTTGGCTCTTCGCTTTCTGCCCCTGGTGCAGGAGGAGCTTCAGAACCTTCTGCGTTCACTTGCCAGTCGCGCTGTGAACCTACGTCGACTCGGGTTTAAAGCCTCCTTCGGTCTGGTGCTTTCGGTGGGAGAGCGCCTGCTTGCCAACATCCTTCTGCGTGCTGAACAAGGTGCTGAAGCGCTGCTTGCTCGAGGTGGAACCTGGTTGCCGGCGGATGCTTTCCGTCCGGCGCAGACGTCGCAGGGTGCTGGTCGCACCATTCTCAATGGGATGGCTGCTGTGGGGCTTGTCACTGTTCTTGTTCTGCGCGGAAGGTACGGTGCTCTTTGATCCCCGTTTTCAGGCCTGTGAGCGCTGAGGGTTATCTCAACCACCCCACCTTTGGGATGCTCTACAGAGTGGCCCCTGCTGGGGAAGGTCGCGATGTCTATGCAACCTTGTACGCCCAGCGCATGTTCTTTCTGGTCACCCTGCAGCCGAGGGGTGCTCAGTTTGAGGTGATTCCCTACCTCGATGCCCGCCATCATGCAGAGCTGAATCTGGCCAGAAGTCGCAGGGATTCATCAGCGGATTACGGCAGTTGGAAACAGCTGTTCGATCAGACCTTCATCTGAACCATGCAACACGGACTTCGCGGGTGACGGAGATTCAGAGCCGCTGGCAGCAACTGCAACGGCGTCTGCCGGCGGGGGTCAATCTGCTTGCCGTGAGCAAGATGCAGCCTGCTTCCGCCGTGCGAGAGCTTGCCGCTTGCGGTCAACTCGATTTCGGAGAGAGTCGTGTTCAGGAGGCTTTGCCCAAGCAGGAGGCCCTGGCGGATCTCGGCGATCTGCGCTGGCACTTCATCGGTCGTCTTCAGGCCAACAAGGTGCGTGCGGTGGTGAAGGCGTTCAGCTGGATTCATTCGATCGACTCGCTGACCTTGGCGGAACGGTCATCGCGCATCGCCCTGGAGGAGGGCCGCCGTCCATCAGTGTTGTTTCAGGTGAAATTGAGGCCTGATCCCTCCAAAGGGGGCTGGGATCCTCGGTCGCTCAGAGAGGCCTGGCCTGCCTTGAGTCAGTTGCCGGGGCTGAGTGTGTCCGGGTTGATGACCATGGCTCCATTGGGGCTGGATCTTGAAGAACGTCAGAGCCTTTTCAGGGAGTGCCGCAATCTGGTGGATGAATTTGACCTGACCCAGTGTTCGATGGGAATGAGTGGTGACTGGCCCGAGGCGGCAGCCGCCGGTGCGACTTGGGTGCGGGTGGGATCGGCCCTGTTTGGTGCGCGGCCAGCATCACTTTCTTGATCAGATCGTTCGAATCAACTTGCAGGGATGGACATCAATCCATCTGGACACGCTTGCTCACAACTCCGTTGAGCGCTATCCAGGGTCAAGGTTCTGCTGATTTCCGGTGTCGTTGATTTCTCGCCTTCGTGCGGTCGTTGCTGGTGATGATTACCTGGACGGCGATTATGACGAACTCGATTACGACACGGGTGAGCATGAAGACAACATGCAGGGCATGTCGTCTTCATGCTCCAGTGCTTTGGCCCCTCTGGATGCCACCAATCCATTCGAGATGGACCAGAATTTCTCTGGATCCAATGTGATTGGCATGCCAGGAATCAGCTCGGGTACCGCAGAGGTTTCACTGATGGAGCCACGCAGCTTTGATGAAATGCCCCGAGCGATTCAGGCATTGCGCGAACGCAAGACAGTGATCCTCAATCTCACCATGATGGAGCCTGATCAGGCTCAGAGAGCGGTTGACTTCGTGGCCGGTGGCACTTTCGCCATTGATGGTCATCAAGAGCGTGTCGGCGAGAGCATCTTCCTGTTTGCCCCGAGTTGTGTCACCGTCACCAACGCCAGTCAGGACGAAAGCACCACGCCCACTGTGGTCACCAAGGATGTTGAGACGGCCTCTGCGGAGAGCAGTGTCGCTCCTGCTCCGGCCTGGGCTGCCTCAGACGCCGCCGCTCTTTGACGCTTCGCTTCGGTGACCGTTTCCGTTGGTGTGATTGGTCTGGGTCGCATGGCTCGGGCCTTGGTCTGTCCTCTGGTTGAGCGAGGCATCCTTCAGCCATCGAATGTCATCGGGGTTGTCGGCAGCGAAGCGTCTGCCAATCGGCTGGCATCCGAGTTGCCCAGCGGTTTGAGCGTGGTTCCCGCCTCCGATCCTCGGGCGATCGAAGCCTGGAATGCACCGGTTCAACTGCTCGCAGTCAAGCCTCAGCAGCTGGATGCTGTTGCGGCTGCCGTGGAGCCACCTCAGTCCCCGCAGTCACCATTGCTGATCTCAGTGCTCGCAGGCGTCACACTCGAGCGGCTTCAGAGCAGATTTCCAGCCCGGGCATGTGTTCGTGCTGTTCCCAACACCCCTTGTTTGGTGGGTCAGGGGTTGTGTGGCCTGGCCTGGGGGGACGGGGTCACGCAACAGCAACGTCAGTGGGTGGCGGAGGCCTTTCAGCCAGTGAGTGAAGTCCTGGAGTTGCCCGAATCAAGGCTTGACGCTTTTCTGGCTCTGACCTCCTCTGGACCTGCCTACGTGGCGCTGATCGCGGAGGCGATGGCTGACGGTGCCGTGGCCGCTGGCCTGCCTCGTGATCAGGCCCACCGTCTGGCTCATCGGACACTCGCTGGAACCGCGGCCTTGCTTGATCAGCAGCAACTGCACCCAGGTCAGCTCAAAGATATGGTCGCCTCACCAGGCGGCACCACCATGGCCGCGCTTCGCAAGCTGGAGGAGGCCGGGCTCCGTTCAGCTCTGATCGAAGCGGTGATCGCTGCCGCCGAACATGGACGGGCTTTGCGCTAGGCCGCCAAGGGCGCTCGGCGCATCAACTCGCCATAGAGCTGCTCAAGCGCATCAATGTTGCGGCTCATCGTGTATCGCTGCAGAACTCTCTCTCGAGCCTGTCGACCAAGTTCACGCGTGAGCACGGGTTGATCGCGCAGCACCGGAAGCAAGGTGCGCAGTTGGCTGGTCACTCCCAGAGTGCTCATCACGATTCCTGCACCACCGGCGAGCACTTCTCCATCAGCACCGGCGTCGGTGGCCACACAGGCACAGCCACTGGCCATGGCTTCCAGCAATGCCAGCGACAGTCCCTCCACAAGGGATGGAAGCACAAACACTTCAGCGCATTGCAGCAGAGCAATGCGGGTGGCCATATCGGCTTCATAGCCCCACCAGAGCACGCCGTCCTCGTAACTGTTCTGCAGGGTGCTGCGCAGTGGCCCTTCGCCGACAATCACCAAACGACAGCCCTCCATGTTCACCAGACGCCAGGACTGCAGGAGAGCCTCCACGTTTTTCTCAGTGGCGACCCGGCCCATGTAGAGGAAGACACGATCGCAACCGAGGCGGGAGCGCACCTCTGGCAGCGGGCTGCCAACTGCCGATGCGATGCCTGGGTTTGTCGGCTGTCTTGGCGGACTCCACTGGTTGGTGTCAACTCCGTTGGGGATCACAGCCAGCCGGTCTTCACGCACGCCGAGCCGAGCCAGGACCTCGGCCTGCAGATCGGAGAAGACGATCACCCGGTCGTACTTGGACAGTGCCGGCGCGTAAAGCTGATAGGTGAGCTGCTGGGTGCCAGCCGTCAGATTGCGGAGCCCGGCGTCGAATGGGGGGTGGAAGGTGGCCACCAGGGGCACTCCCAGCTGCTGGCAAAGCTCAGGCAGTCGGAAATCCAATGGAGACAGCGTGAGGCTGGCATGCACCAGATCAGGCTGCAGACGCTCCAGTGATTCCCGCAGCTCACGCTGAGCTCCCGGTGAAGGAATCGTGTAAACCTGCGATTTGACCAGATACGGAAGACTCACATCCGGATCGTTGGCCAGAAGCGATGTGCTGCTGCCGGGTGCCTTCGGATTGTCAAAGTGGATGAAACTGGTCTGATGACCCCGTGCCCTCAGGGCCTCCGTTGTGCTCAGCCCATAGGTGACATTGCCGCAGAACGGAGTTTTTTTGCCCAGCCAGGCAATATGCGTCACCGCCACCGTTCACAAGCCATGAACGACGCTAGCAGCGCTGCCAGGGCTGTTCCAGCAGGGCGGCCAACAGAGCCAGCAGGGCGAGCAACCACAACACGGGGCTGAGCCCGATGCTGCTCACCAAAGTGCCCGCCAGCACAAGCGGCAGGCTCAGGGCGATGTTGATCAAGTTGTTCTGCAGGCCGAAGACTCTGCCTCTCTGGGATTCGGGAGTTTCCTCCTGGATGGTGGTCTGTGCCGGAATGGCAACCAGCGCTGCACCAACGCCGAGGATCCCGCACAGAGCCAGGGTGCTGTTCAGGGAGCCCTTGAACTGACTGAGCAACACCAGTGAAAAGGTGATCAGGCCCAGTCCGGCAGCCGTGAGTCTCCGGCGACTGAAGTGATGGCCCAGTTGCGCCATCATCACGGCGCCAAGGGCCATGCCCAGTCCGCTCATGGCCAGCAACATGCCGAAGCCCGAGGGGCCAAGGCTGCGAATCAGGCCGGCCAGCTGAAGAGCCAGAACGTAAAGAGCTGCGAGCAGGCTGTAGAGCAGAACCAGGTGAACCATGGCGTTGCGCACCGTTGGGATGCGTTTCAACACCTGGAGGCCCTCGCCGATTTCGTGCCACACCGACCGTCCATCGTTGTGAATCGCCCGTTCCCGGTGGCGGACCGCCAGCAGGCTCAGAGCTGCCATGCCGTAACAGAACGGCAGAAGAATGAACTCACCACCGCGGATGCCGATCGCGCTGAACAGGTGATTGAGTCCTCGCAGGATCGGCTCACCAAGGGCAAAGCCAACGATCGTGGCTCCCATGCTGGTGGTTTGGTAGAGCGAGTTCGCGGCCAGCAGATGTTCTCCTGGCACAAGCAAGGTGATGGCCGCCTGTTCCGCCGGTGCGAAGAACTGCGTGAGGATCGATTCGACGAACGTCATGCCGATGAGGCCCCAGTAGCCCCAGGGCAGGCCAAGGATGAGGGGGCCGGGAATCAGGAACAGCGGCGTCAGCATCACCATCAGGCCGCGCAATCCGTTGGAGGCGACCATCACGCGCCGTTTCGGCCAGCGGTCAACCCACACGCCCGCCACGCTGCCCAACACCATCGCCGGCAGCGTGTTGGCCACAAAGATGCCCGTTGCCAGCAGGGTGATCACCTTTGTACGGGTGCTGATGTCGAGGCCGTAGTCGGATGCCACTTCAGCAAGAACGCCGTTCTGCTGGGAGGTGAGCAGCAAGTGCTGATCGATCAGGAAGACCATCAGCACGATGTAGAACTTGTCGGCCAGCTGGGAGAAGATCTGGCCGATCCAGAGTTTGCGGAAGTCGCTCAGACGCAGCACGGCCTGCAGCCCTCGGCCACCTTCGGGGTTGCTACCGGTGGGGAGGACCGGCTCTGGGCTGCTCAGGGGGGATCCGCTCAAGGTTCCTGGACTGATCGGGCCATGATCGCCTACGGCGGCGGCATGCAGTTGCCGACCATCGCCAGCGAGCGCACCGGGCGAGGCAGATGGGTGCGGCACCAGCATTCCAGAATCGCCAGCAGCTTCAGCCAGACGGGGCGTGGCCCCATCAGCTCACCATCCCGTCTTCGGGGAAGTTCCGCCCTAGGCAACCGTTGCAGCAGAGCCAGCTCGGAGGGGTTCATCTGAAGTGTGGCTCCAGGGAGGGAGCCGATGGCTAGCCCCTCTTCAGGCAAGAGGCTGCAACGCCACTCCCACTGGCCGATGGGAGGCACCAATTCCGCTCCGCTCTGACAGCAGATCTGCAGGGGAATTCCGTAGCCGCCAAGCGCCAGCAGATGCACTCCGGCCTGCACCAGCATCGCCAGGCAGAGATCGGCGTTCGGTTCGCTGGAGCGGCTCAGCGATTCGAGGTTGTCCAGATGCACCAGCACCGTGTCCAGCAGTCCGCCAACCGGGTCGCTGTCGCTCACCATGGCGATGGCCAGTTCCGCCAGCGCCTGAGCTGCGGCCAGTGTTTCCAGTCGCTGACCCACACCGCTGTAGTTGTGCAGCACCCGCAGCTGCCGCACTCTCTGCAGGCTGCGCCGGCCCACCACCTGCAGATCCAGCATGGTGAGTGGAACAGCCGCGGCGAGGCTGCTGCGGGGTCTGCGAGCTCCAGGCACGGCCAGTCTCACCACGCCGGCCTCGTCACTCAGCAGCGTCAGCAGCCGGTCATGTTCCCCGAGGGGACCCACCTTGAGGGCCAGCCCCCTCAGGCGCCTCTCCCCACTCATTGCGGTTGTCGCAGGGCCTTGATCAGCGCGGGGCCGTGACCGGTGCCCAGGGCCATGGCTCCAGCCTCCACAAGATCAAGGGCCCTGTCGAGATCTCGGATTCCACCCGCGGCCTTGATGGCGCATCGGCCACCGGTGAGCTGACGCAATGCTCTGACCTGGTCCGCTGAGACAGGCGCGCCGAAACCGTTGCCGGCCTGAAGCGATGCAGCTCCCGCGTCGATCGCAGCCTCTGCGGCCAGAGCGAGCTGCGCCTCATTCAGCTGATTGACATCCATCACCACGGTCATCGGCAGATCGAGTGCGGCGATCGCGGCCAGCTCTTCGGCGAAGCTGTTGGCACGGTCGTTCACAAGAGCCGACCAGTCGGGCGTGACCTCGAGAGCTTCGGCTCCACGGGCAGCAGCCCACTCGGCCTGGGCCAGCTTGAGCTCAGCGGGCAGAGCGCCGAAGGGGAAGGCCACCGTTGCGATCAGCTTCACCGGTCCATGTCCCCCTAGGCGCCTGCGCACGGTCTCCAGGTGAGAGAGGCTGACGCAGATGCCGCTGAATCCCAGCTGCCGGCATGCGTCGCAGAGCGTCAGTAGCTCCTCCTCCTGGAGCAGTGGATTCAGCAGGGCCTGGTGGATCAGAGAAGGGATGTCCGGCAGGTCCTGCCGGCGCGGTGACTCGGTCATCGCAGAGGAAACGACGGATCAAGCCGTCAAGAAAGGTTCAGTTGCGAGCCTGGATCACTCCATAGCCCCCGTGGTTGCGTCGATAGATCACCTGCAGCTCGTTGCTCTCGATGTCACGAAACAGGTAGAAGTCATGGTCGATGAGATCCAGCTGGGTGCGAGCTTCATCCAGTGTCATCGGCGGCATGGAGAAGTATTTGCGCCGTACTCCTGGGCTTGGCAGCTGTGCCTCTTTGCCGTCCAGCAGTGATTCATTCACGGGGCTGTCATCGAGCACCGCTTCGGTCGTTGGGGTCTCCGTGGCCCTGTGCCCGGGGCTGTGGTGGTGATCGCTGTGGCGGTCCTTGAAGCGCCGCAGCTGCCGCGCCAGCTTGCTCGCTACGAGATCGATGCTCGCGTACAAATTCTCACTGCGTTCCTGGGCGCGAATCACCGTGCCGTTGGCGAACACGGTGACCTCGGCTGTCTGCTGCGGGACGCGGGGATTGCGAGCCACAGAGAGATGGACATCCGCTTCCTGAACTAGATCGTTGAAGTGATGGATCGCCCGATCAAGCTTCGTCTCGGTGTAATCCCGCAACGCGGGAGTCACATCCAGATTGCGACCATGGATCAAGAGCTTCATGCATCCCTCCGGTGCCTGCGCCTAACGGAAAGCTAGTGACGCCGTCGGATTCCGGAACCGGGTCTTCGGCATTTCTTTTTCAGCCTGAACAGCTGGTGCCGTTCCAGCAGGCCTGGGATCTGCAGCGTTGCTGGCAGGAGCGGATGCTTATGGAGTCTGAAACCGAAGCGGAGGCGGTCTGGCTGCTGCAGCATCCGAGCTGTTACACACTCGGCCGCGGCGCTACCGAAAAGCACCTTCTCTTCCACCCCGAGCATCCGCCGGCCCCTTTGCACCGCATCGATCGCGGTGGCGAAGTGACCCATCACGCTCCCGGTCAACTGGTGGCTTATCCGGTGCTTGATCTGCGCCGCCGCCGAACCGATCTGCACTGGTATCTGCGCCAGCTGGAACAGGTGGTGATTGACGTGTTGCACGTGCTCGGCCTTCAGGGAGAGCGCATCGAAGGGCTCACCGGGGTCTGGCTTGAGCACCACAAGGTGGCGGCGATCGGTGTGGGGTGCCGCCGTTGGATCACCCAGCACGGTCTCGCCTTGAATGTGACCTGCGATCTGCAGGGTTTTGAATCCGTGGTGCCCTGTGGTTTGCAGGGACGGCCCGTCGGCCGCCTTTGCGACTGGATTCCAGAACTGGAGCTTGCAATGGTGCAAAGCCTGTTGCGCGATGCCCTGGCCGCGCGCTTTGGGCTGATCTGGCGCGAGAGCAACCCTGATACAGCGCCCACCGGTGCACCCTGATTGCCGAAGCAGCCTGGAGGTGATAGGCCTGGGCGACTGCGCACCGTTCCCTTGACTGCCGCTGCTCAATCCTCCTGGCAACCAACCTCCCGCGAGCAGGCGGCACTGGGACGCCAGGCGCATGTTCAAGGCCTGGGCCGGGTGGATCAGGTGTGGCCGTGGCTGAAGTCACATCACGGCGAGGTGATGGCGGTCGACGCTCCCCATGCGGCTCATCCGGAGCGTCTCAGCTACCGACAGCTGGCGGAGCGGATCGATCAGGCCGCAGCCGCCTTTCGCGGTTTGGGGATCAACAGTGGCGATGTGGTGGGCCTCTTTGCTGAGAACAGTCCGCGTTGGCTGGTGGCCGATCAGGGTCTGATGCGGGCGGGTGCTATCGACGCCGTGCGAGGGGCAGCAGCACCTGTCGAGGAACTGAGGTACATCCTTGAAGATTCGGCGGCCGTTGCGCTGGTGGTGCAGACCGCTGATCTGTTGCAGCGACTTCAGCTGCCACAAGAGCAGCGGGAGCAACTGCGCTTCCTGCTCGTGCTCGAGGGACCTGCGCCACAGGGTGCCTTCGATTTTGACGCTTTTCTCGCCCTTGCCGACGGACAGGAGGCACCGGATCCAATCACTGGGCGGGATAGCGCTTCGGCGCCAGACACCACGGCCACGATCCTTTACACGAGCGGAACCACAGGTCGGCCCAAGGGCGTACCGCTGACGCACGCCAACCTTCTGCATCAGATGCGCAGCCTCGCCTGTGTCACCCGGCCGGAACCCGGCTCACCGGTGCTGAGTGTTCTGCCGATCTGGCATTCCTACGAACGCAGTGCCGAGTACTACTTCTTCTCCTGTGCCTGCTCCCAGAGCTACACCACAATCAAGCAGCTCAAGAAGGACCTTCCTCGGGTCAAGCCGGTGATCATGGCGACCGTCCCCAGGTTGTGGGAAGCGGTTCAGGCTGGTTTCGAGGATGCCGTCAAGACATTCCCCGCATCCCGTCAACGCCTGTTGAGGGCAGCCCTGGCCAACAGCACGGCCTACACCCTCGCCCGACGTCGCAGCCGTGACCTGATGATTCAGCCGCTGCGCAAGCGCGACCGTCTGAGGGCTGCTGCTGATGCGAGCCGCCGCTGGCCAGCCCATGCCCTGGCCTCCAAGCTGATCTGGCCGAAGCTGAGGCAGCAGCTCAGTGGCGGCGCACTGCGCTTCCCAATTAATGGAGGAGGTGCCATCGCTCCTCACGTGGATTCATTCTTTGAAGCGGTGGGCATCGAGCTGTTGGTCGGTTACGGCCTCACGGAAACCAGTCCGGTGGTGAGCTGCCGGCGGCCGTGGCGCAACATTCGCGGTAGTTCCGGTCTGCCCCTCCCGGAAACTGAGTTCCGCGTTGTTGATGCCGAGACCAGGAAGCCGCTCGGGTTCCGCGAACGTGGGGTCGTGCTGGTGCGCGGTCCTCAGGTGATGGGTGGGTACCTCGGTAAACCTGAGGCCACCGCCAAGGTGCTGGATGGCGATGGCTGGTTTGATACGGGCGATCTGGGCATGCTTCTCCCCGATGGATCTGTGGTTCTGACCGGACGGGCCAAGGACACGATCGTGCTCAGCAGCGGCGAGAACATTGAGCCGGGGCCGCTTGAAGAGGCTCTGGTCTCCAGCCCTCTGATCGA
This sequence comes from Synechococcus sp., assembly GCA_047286285.1. Lineage (GTDB taxonomy): Bacteria > Cyanobacteriota > Cyanobacteriia > PCC-6307 > Cyanobiaceae > Synechococcus_C. The sequence continues at coordinate 689,989 of JBJBBP010000002.1, forward strand.
ACAGGTGATGCTGGTCGGCCAGGACGAACGTCAGCTGGGTGCCCTGGTGGTGCCGCGCGCGGAGGCGATGAGGGCCTGGGCCATCACTCAGGGATGTGATCCAGGCGATGACCTGGGCGGTTATCCAGGTGATGAGCGCTTGCGCAAGCTGCTGCGGGGTGAGCTGAACCGACTGTTGATGGATCGTGTGGGATCCAGGGCTGATGAGCGACTGGTCGGTGTGGCCCTAGTGGAACCGTTTTCGATGGAGAATGGTCTTCTCACGCAGACGCTCAAGCAACGTCGCGACCGGATCACTGACCGGGATCGTGCATCGATCGAACGGGTTTACGGGCGCTGAAAGCGCTCATCAAACGACCGGGTTGACCATCCGCCGTGGGGCTGAGACGCTTGGCGCTGATTCTTCGCTCCAATGTCCGACGGCACCACTCTGTCGATTAAGCGTTCCATCACCATCCGTGCTGTGGTGACTCCGGCATGGAAGGAAGAGGCCGAGCGAGAGCTGAGTGCTGGCATCTCTACGACCGATCAGCAGCTGGCTCAACTCGAGCAGGAGGGCCAGCAGGTTGTTGATGATGTGCGTCGTCAGAGCGCCAACCCCCTTGACCCGCGCGTGCAGGATCAGGTTGCTCAGGTGCAGCAGCAGGTGGCAGCCAAGCGGGCTGAGCTCGAAGAGCAGAAACGCAATCTGCTTCAACAGCAGGCTCAGGTTCGCGAGCTTGAATTGGAAGAGATCGTCGACCAGGGTCAGCTTGAGAGCTTCTGCGACATTCAGGTCGGCGACAATCTCGTGAACAAGATGCAGGTTGCGGTGGTGGTGCGTGATGGAGTGATCGAGTCGATCGATCAGGGCTGAGTGCTGCTTGGGGCCGGCCTGCCGGCCCGTAAGATTTTTCTAGTCGCCCCTCTGGAGAAGGTTTTGGCAACCCACGACATCTTCATGCCTGCCCTCAGCTCCACGATGACGGAGGGGAAGATCGTTGAGTGGCTTAAAAACCCTGGTGACAAGGTGGGCCGCGGTGAATCCGTGCTCGTTGTCGAATCCGACAAAGCCGACATGGATGTGGAGTCCTTCAATGAGGGCTACCTGGCGGCTGTTTTGATGCCAGCCGGCAGCACGGCTCCAGTGGGTGAGACCATCGGCCTGATCGTTGAGACCGAGGCTGAGCTTGCTGAGGCCCAGGCCAACGCACCGGCTGGTGGTGCAGCAGCTGCTGCTCCTGCTGCCCCTGTTGCTGAGACCAGTGTTTCTGCTGCACCCACCACTCCGGCGCCAAGCCCACCTGCACCAGCTCCCGTGGCGGCTCAGCCGGCACCAGTTGCTCCCCCTGCACCGGTGGCTGCTCCACCCAGCAACGGACGATTGATCGCCAGCCCGAGGGCGAAGAAACTGGCCTCACAGATGGGAGTCGACCTCGCCGGCGTGCGTGGCAGTGGGCCCAATGGCCGCATCCAGGCCGAAGACGTCGAGCGTGCTGCTGGACGCCCCATCACGGTTCCTCTTGTCGGGGAAGGCACCGCTGCTGCCGTGGCAGCCGGAGCCACGCCGGCCGCAACTGCCCCCACCGCACCGGCTGGCAACAGCTTCGGTGGACCGGGTGAAACGGTGCCGTTCAACACGCTCCAGGGCGCGGTCAACCGCAACATGGAAGCCAGCCTCGCGGTCCCCTGCTTCCGTGTGGGGTACACGATCACCACTGACAAGCTTGATGCCTTCTACAAGCAGGTGAAACCCAAGGGCGTCACGATGACGGCCCTTCTGGCCAAGGCCGTGGCCGTGACCCTGGCGAGACATCCCCAGGTGAATGCCGCGACCACCGCCGCTGGCATGAGCTACCCCGCTGATGTGAATGTGGCCGTTGCCGTGGCCATGGAAGACGGTGGCTTGATCACGCCTGTTCTGCGACAGGCCGATCGCACCGATCTCTACGAACTCTCTCGTCAGTGGGGAGATCTTGTGAAGCGCTCCCGCAGCAAGCAGCTGCAGCCCGAGGAATACAGCACGGGAACGTTCACCCTCTCCAATCTGGGCATGTTCGGGGTGGATCGCTTCGACGCGATCCTTCCTCCTGGCACGGGTGCCATCCTGGCGGTGGCAGCCTCAAGGCCCACTGTGGTGGCTGGAAAGGATGGCTCCATCGCTGTGAAGCGGCAGATGCAGGTCAATCTCACGGCGGATCATCGTGTGATCTACGGCGCTGATGGTGCCGCGTTCCTCAAGGATCTCGCGGAATTGATTGAAACCCGGCCAGAAAGTCTGGCGATCTGAATCTCCTCTACGGCAGATACCGACCTGTCGAGCGCAGCGAACGTTGCCACTCTTGACGTGGTGCCGGTCGCGATGTGTCAGTTCCGTCCTTTTCCCGCCTGCTGGGCCGTCCGCTGCCGCGTTCCAGCGCCAAGGATGAGCGACTCCCCAATCTTCAGGCGCTGCCGATCCTGTCCTCGGATGCTCTGTCGTCCGTGGCCTATGCCACCGAAGCGGCGCTTGGGATTCTGATTCTGGGCGGCAGTGCTGCGCTGCGGCTCTCGCTGCCGATCACACTGGCGATTATCGCTCTGATCGCGATTGTGGTGCTGTCGTACCGGCAGGCCATTGCGGCTTATCCCAATGGGGGCGGCTCCTATGTGGTGGCCCGCGACAATCTCGGCCGCAACGTGGGATTGGTGGCTGCGGCCGCGCTGCTGATCGACTACACGCTCACAGCAGCGGTCAGCCTGATGGCCGGAACCCAGGCATTGTCTTCCCTGGATCCATCGTTGCTGGCCCATGAGGTCCCGATCGCTCTGTTCCTGCTTGTGCTGGTGGGTTGGGCCAATCTTCGCGGCGTCAAGGAGGCAGGGCGTGTGTTCGCCGTTCCCACCTATGCCTTCGTGGTGATGATCGTTGTGCTCTCGGTCGCCGGGCTTAAGGACCTCACCTTCCATCACGGCTGGACACCCGATGCCCCGCCTTTGAAAGCGGCGTTGCAGCCGATCGGTCTGTTTCTGATTTTGCGCGCGTTTAGTTCCGGTTGTTCAGCGATGACCGGGATCGAAGCCATCGCCAATGGTGTGCAGGTCTTTCGGGAGCCTGCTCCCCTCAACGCCCGCAAGACCCTTCTGGTGATGGGTGTTCTGCTGTCAGCGATGTTCCTCGCGGTCAGCACCCTGGGATTCATGTATGGAGTCGCACCCAATCCCGACATCACGGTGTTGGCTCAGATTGGTCAGCGCGTGTTCGGGAATGGCAGTGTTCTCTACTGGATTCTGCAGATCTCAACGCTGCTGATCCTGGTGCTGGCTGCGAATACGGCGTTCTCCGGATTTCCGCGTCTGGCGGCAATGCTGGCGGAGGATCATTGTCTGCCCATGCAGATGAAGCTGCTGGGTGATCGGCTCGTTTACCAGAACGGGATCGGGGTTCTCGTTGCGATCACGGCTCTGATCATTCTGATCTGCAGGGGCGACACCACCGTGGCGGTGAACCTGTATGCCCTGGGTGTCTTCACCGCCTTCACGCTGTCGCAGCTGGGCCTGGTGTGTCGCTGGTGGAGACGGAGGGGTGAGGGATGGCGGGGTCGGATGGCCATGAATGCGCTCGGAGCGATCACCACCTTCGTGGTGCTCGTGGTGATCGTCGTCAGCAAATTTGATGAGGGTGCCTGGACCGTGGTGATCGCTATCCCGCTGTTGGTGTGGGGACTGGCCCTGATCCGACGCCGATACCGGGAGATTTTTGCTGCTCTTGCTCTGAATCCTGAGCGGTCAGCACTGAAGCTGGTGCCCCGTGATCCACCCACCGGTCACCACGCGATTGTCTGGATCGCGAGCATGATGCAGCCCTCCTTTGAGGCGGTGCGCTACGCCTGCTCGTTCGCTGATTCCGTCACGGCAGTGATCGTGGTCCAGAAGGAAGAGGATGCCGGCAAGCTGAGCCAGCGGTGGGATCGTTATGCAGGCACGGACACCGGTGCTCTTGAGCTGGTGCTGCTTGACAGCCCGTTCAGTTCGCTGCTGGATCCCTTCTGTGATTTCGTGATGGAACAGGAGAGACGCCATCCTGAGCTCACCACCACCGTGGTAATGCCTGTTGCCATTCCCAGGGATCGACTGGATATGGCGTTGCTCAACCAACGGGCTCGCAGCCTGTTCGAGGCGCTCTCCACCGATCAGAGCAGGGTGTTTTCCATCGTGCGTTACTACGTGCCCCGACTCAACACCAGGGGTGGGGCATTGCCCTCAGGCAGCATGGACTGATCACGATCACTCGTTGTGGCGGATCCCAGGGATCTTCAGCTCAGCTCCTACGACTATCGGCTGCCTGAGGAACGCATCGCGCAGGCACCTGTAGAGCCACGCCATGCAGCTCGCCTGCTGATGGCCCCCCCCTTGCATCGGCCCATGACGGAGTTCATGCATCGCCAGGTGTGGGACTGGCAGGAGGAGCTTCATCCTGGCGACCTGCTGGTGGTCAACGACACGCGGGTTCTGAGGGCACGGCTCAGGGTGAGGCGCTCCGGTGGTGGACTTGCAGAGCTTCTGGTGCTGGAACCTCGTGGTGATGGGCGCTGGCTCTGCCTTGCCCGGCCCGGCAAGAAACTGAAGCCCGGTGATCAGGTCTGGCTGGAATCCCTTGAACAGGAGCCAATTCCTCTGCAGGTGCTGGCCGCCGACGCTGCCAGTGGCGGCCGCATCATCCAGTTTCCTGCGGCTTATGTCGATGCTGCGGCGATCGAAACGCTTCTGGAGCGCTACGGCGAGGTGCCGTTACCGCCATACATCACTCGCCATGACGACTCTGACCAGGAGCGTTATCAGACCCGCTATGCCTCTAGGCCTGGAGCGGTAGCTGCGCCAACGGCTGGCTTGCACCTCAGTGATGAGCTCCTGAAGGCGATTTGTGCTCGCGGTGTTCAGCTGGGTACGGTGACCCTGCACGTTGGTTTGGGGACATTCCGGCCTGTTGAGACTGAAGATCTCAGTGATCTGAGTCTGCACAGCGAATGGGTGGAGGTGACCCCTGAGCTGGTCACTGCTGTGTCGGAATGTCGGCAGCGCGGAGGACGGGTGATTGCCGTAGGCACCACCAGTGTGCGGGCTCTTGAGGGAGCGGCAGCAGCAGGCGGTGGCATGCTTCAACCTCTGAGGGGACCGGTTGATCTGGTGATTCAGCCAGGCTTTCGTTTCGCGGTGGTGCAAGGTCTGCTGACCAACTTTCATCTGCCCAAGAGCTCGCTGCTTTTGCTTGTCAGCGCTCTGATCGGACGGGGGAGACTGCTTGAGCTTTATGAGATCGCCATTCAGGAGGCCTATCGCTTCTATTCCTACGGTGATGCCATGTGGATCGCTCCGGATGCGGTGCTTCCCGGTGTGACACCCTGTGCTGATGGCTGATCAGTGAGTTCCTGATCGCCATCAAAAAAGCCCCGGTTTGACCGGGGCTGATTCGGCTGGACACCCTGAAAGTCAGGCCGTCACGGGTTGTTCGATGATGCCGGTCGGAACGTCGGCGAACATCACGGAGGAGAGATAACGCTCAGCCAAATCAGGGAGAACCACCACAATGGTTTTGCCGGCGTAGGCGTCCTGCTTGGCGAGCCGGATGGCGGCCGCCGCTGCAGCTCCGCAGGAGATCCCCACGAGCAGGCCCTCCTCCTTGGCAAGACGCAGAGCCATCTCAACCGACTCATCGTTGGTGACCTGCTCCACCTTGTCGACCACGGAGAGGTCGAGGTTCTTGGGAATGAAGCCTGCGCCGATGCCCTGAATCTTGTGAGGTCCTGGCTTGACTTCCTCGCCGTTCATCGTCTGAGTGATCACCGGGCTGTGGCTGGGCTCCACCGCCACCGATTCGATTGCCTTGCCTTGGTCATTCTTGATGTAGCGGGAGACGCCTGTGATGGTGCCGCCGGTGCCCACGCCTGCGACCAGAACGTCGATGGAACCATCGCAGTCGTTCCAGATCTCAGGGCCAGTGGTTTTCTGGTGAATCTCGGGGTTGGCCGGATTCTCGAACTGGCCTGGCATGAAGTATTTGCCGGGGTCGCTGGCTGCGATCTCCTTGGCTTTGGCGATGGCACCGGGCATGCCCTTGGCGGCTTCGGTCAGAACGATCTCAGCGCCGAGAACGGCCATCACGCGACGACGTTCGATCGACATCGACTCGGGCATCGTGAGCACGAGCTTGTAACCGCGTGCAGCCGCGGTGAAGGCCAGTGCCACACCGGTGTTGCCTGATGTGGGCTCGACGATCACTTTGCCTTCGGTGAGTTCACCACGCTTTTCGGCATCCCAGATCATGTTGGCGCCGATGCGGCACTTCACGCTGTAAGCGGGATTGCGACCCTCGATCTTGGCGAGAACGGTGGCTTTGCAATCTTTGGTGACATGGTTCAGACGCACCAGGGGGGTATTACCGATGGCCTGGCTGTTATCGGCGTAAACGCGAGACATGGGGAGTCGAAAAAATGGCCAATTTTTGCAATTTAGGGAGACTCTCTCTTGAGTGCCTGGCTCTTAAGGGCTTGTTCAAACTCTGACAACCAGGCATCCCAATCAACCTTTTCCTCAGTCGTCGAGTCGCCGAGTCATCCCTGCGGTTTGGTCACTTGATCTCCAGAGCCTTCAGAAAACGCTCCCAGAGATCCTGCGGTTCTTCGAGTCCCACGGAGACGCGCAACAGATGGGAAGGCACGCCGCAGCCCTTTGCCCAAGCAAGCTCCTCATAGTGGGCAAGCAGCACATAGGGGCAGACCAGAGTGAAGGCGGTTCCGAGGCTTGGCCCCTTGCAGACCGCCAGTGCGTCGTAGACCTTCTGCGCCATCTTGGTGCCTCCTTTGAGTTCAAAGGACAGCAAGCAGCCATGCCCTGCACCCGGCCGCTGCAGAGCCATGAAGTTCTTGCATTCGCCCGGATGAAACACTCTCGCCACGGCAGGGTGACGTCGCAACTGTTCAGCCAAGGAAAGCGTGTTGGCATTGAGCTGATGCACTCGTGTGGCCACGTCCTGACTGCCCTGGTCGAGGGCGATGGCATCGATGCCGGCCAGCTCGGCCAGCGGTTGCCGAGAGCGCGCAGTTGCAGCGAGCTGATCACGCCATCGGGAGTGGTGACTCAACACCAGGCTTCCCGCCAAGACATCCCCACGCCCGGCGAAGCTCTTGGTGAGCGAGCTGAACACCAGATCGGCATGGGGCAAGGCATCGATGTTGATCCCGGAGCCGATGGTGTCGTCGGCGATCACCGGGATGCCCTGCTCGTGGGCAAGCCTGGCGATGGTGTGCAGATCCACGCAGCGCAGTAGGGGATTGCTGGGTAGCTCCACCACCACCGCCGATGGCTGCAGTCGCTTCAGGGCGGCATTCACGCTGGCTGCACTGTCATCCAGTAGGAGTTCGGCTCCGTGGAACACCACCTGGGGCAGTTTGAGCACGTCCACGTAGGGGAACCCGATCTGCAGGACAGGCCTGTTGGGACGCAAGGCCGAAATCAGATCAAGCGCTCTGTACAGGGCGGTCATGCCTGAGGGATGCAGGCTGACGGCATCCGCTGGACAGCCGTAGATCTCCGCCAGGCGCTGGGTCACGTTGCTGCGGGCGGCCTCTCCAGCGGCAGTGTTGGTGCCCTGTTCATGCCCGAGGGCGACCGCGGCCAGGCGAGACGATGCTCCGAGGCCTGTGTGTTGCCAGAAAGCCTTGGCCGCGGCGTGACCACTGGCATCGGCAATCAGGCAGGTCAGCCCGTGGGTCGGCAGAAGATGGAGGTGTGCCTCCGGGCTGGTCCTGCGGCAGTGGGCGAGGGCTGCCTCAGCAGCCATGCGGTTGGGATAGGGCCAGCTGCTGGCACCGCTTGAAGGGTCAGCTTCTGATGCCGCAAGCGACTGAACTGCCAACTCCGCCACCAGCGGATGCTGACCAAATCTTGGATACACCGCCCGCAAGGCGCTTCGGCAGGCGGGATCCTGCTCCTCGTAGGCGATCACATCACGCCATCGAGGCAGTGCCACCGACACGGCGTGGGTGGCATCGGGCAGAGGGTGCCCGAGATCACTCCCCTGCCAGCAGGGATTGCGCAAGAGATCTCTCGAACTCATCGCAGCAAGCCAAGTGCCTGATCGAGATCGGCGATCAGGTCGGAGACGTCTTCACAACCCACGGACAAGCGGATCAGCCCATCGCTGATGCCCAGTTTCTGCTTGACATCCGCTGACACCGCGGCGTGGGTCATCGTGGCCGGATGGCAGATCAGGCTCTCCACGCCCCCAAGGCTCTCGGCCATCGTGAACCAACGCAGGGCCTTGCACATCGCATAAGCCTTGTCGCGACTGGCTTCGACTCCGATGGTGACAATGGCGCCACCGCTACTCATCTGCTCCAGGGCCACGGCTTGCTGGGGGTGATCCGGGCGATGGGGGTAACGCACCCAGTTCACCTGGGCATGGCCGGCCAGATGATCAGCTAGGGCGGCTGCGTTGCTGATCTGTTGCTTCAGGCGCAGGGGGAGGGTTTTGATGCCGCGGGTGATCAGCCAGCAGTCGAAGGGGGAGGGCTGCAGACCAAGGGCTTTCTGTGCGAACACCATTTTTTGCTGCCAGGCCGGATCGTTGGTGCAGACAGCTCCGCCGAGAGCATCGGAGTGGCCGTTGATGTATTTGGTGGTGCTAGTGAGTGAGAGGGTGGCTCCAAGTTGCAGAGGGCGCTGTACCAGTGCTGTGGCGAAAGTGTTGTCCACGACCACGGGCACATCGGCGGCCGCGGCGGCAGCGCAGACTTTGCCCAGATCGATCACCTTGAGCAGCGGATTGGTGGGACTCTCCAGCCAAACCATGGCGGGCTTTTGGGCCGCCATGGTCTCGATTGCATGGGGTGAAGTGAAATCCACCCATTCGGTGCGTACCCCGAATTTGGCGAACACCTGCTCAAACAGACGCACTGTGCAGCCGTAAAGGTTTTCCTCGCAGATCACCAGATCCCCCTGGCTGAGCCCAGAGGTAATGGCGGTGATCGCGCTCACTCCCGAACCGAACACCGTGGCGTGATCGCAGTGCTCCACGGCGGCGAGCACGTTTTCCAGGATGCGGAAGTTGGGATTTCCTGAACGGGTGTAATCAAAACCACCGGCGTTGCCATGGGCAAACGTCGACGTGGAATAGATCGGAGGCATCACAGTGCCCGTATCGCCCGCAAAGCTTTCACCGTGGTGGATGGCACGGGTGGCATCGGCTGGGGCTGGGCGCTGCAAGTGTTGGCTGCCGTCAGCCTCCAAGGCTAGGAAACAGCCTGATTGCAGCCGCTAGCGTCGGGACTGTTGCAGCGACTCGGACCTTTGGCTGACATTGCAGTGACGCAGAGCCACAAGGACGAGTGGCGCGATCATGTACTCAGTGAAATCGTCACGTTCCTGAGCGAGAACAAGCAACTGATCCATGCTCGCTATCTCGAGCAGCGAGAGGGGCAGTTGCCTCAGGAGCTGATTGAGGCTGAGGGGCTGATGGATTTTGAATTGGCGATCACTTTTCTCGAGGACAAGCCCAAGGGCTTTGGATTAGGGCTCGGCTTTTTCAAGGCCAATCTGATTCGTTGAATTGTTGGTTTGGGAAAACCTCAGCGTTTTTGATTGTTTTTGTTGTCAAACATCCACTCCATCATCCCTTTGTTGTCGTTCTTGAGCGAGACAATTCCGAAGCTCACAAGAAAGGCCAGCGAAACGATGGCAAGAACTGCGGCGCTGATCTCGCTGATTTCGAGGTTGCCGAGCGAGATAGTCAGTAAGACTTTGCTGATCATTCTTGCGGTTCGGTTCTTGCTTCCTTAGGGACTGAGCCGAGAGCGGACAGCATTTTTTCGTCAGGAAAAGTCTGATTTAAAGCCAGCAAAAACATTATCCAGCTAGGCATTTTAATCGAACCTATTTCGACTAAGTTAGCTTTGCTCATTGCGCTTCAGTTCCGCTCTGGGCTCCCCTTATCAACACGCAATGTGGTCGTATCCGATTTGACTCGTTATTGGCTGCTTTTGCACTTCGAGCGCTTTGGTCGCCATTGATGGTCATTCACTGGCTAGTTCATCGCCTGACAACCTGGTGGAGATGAAGGTGCTGTTGATGATGTCTTGCATCAACCGCTATCCAAAACAAAAAGGGTCGGATTATGCCGACCCCTGCCACCTGCGTCTTCTGATAATGCCCATGGGGAGGCATGTTGTTGGCTTCACTTAACGACTTGAGATCTCCCTGGCCCATGCACCCAGGCGAACGCGAGCGTCAATCATCAGACAAAAAAAGAGGCTGGATCACTCCAGCCTCGCCGCCCGATTGCTTCTGATCGTGCCAGCTGAAGGAAAAGCTGCAAGAGGCTGGTCTTCTTGTCATCCGACATGCAGTGATCCCAAAGCTCGTCTGTTTCTTGTTGGCCTCTATTTGCCGGCTGCACCACAGTGCGATTGTCACAGGATGCGCCGTGTTTTGTATTCAACGCCTCTCAGACAAGGGCTGGGTGTGCATTGCAGAAGACATCAACCTGCTGGAGGCGAGAGCAAAAGCATCGCTCTGGTCTCAGGAAAATGCAGCTGCGTTTCGGGTTGTCAGCCACGATCAAACCGACATGCAGTTCCTCTGCAGGGATGGAGTGATTCTGGTTGATCTGTCTGAGCCAGCGGATCTCGCTGCCGCTCTGGAGGGTCAGCCCTCGGTTCTGATGGAAGACATCTCCTGGAAAATCCTCGCAGAGGCCAGTTGATGTTTCACGTCACCGCTGATTGTGCTCTCTCCACGGCTGAGGTGTTGCTCAGGTTTCCAAAACCCTCATTGCAGCGCTGAGGTTTGATAAAAAACCCCGCAGCGGCTGAGCCGTGCGGGGTCGGGGTAGGAACCATGCGGGGGTGTGAGGCAGACCGCTGTGAGGCAGACCTCAGACCTTGCGGGAGTAGTACTCCACCACCAGCAGTTCATTGATTTCCAGTGCGACCCATTCGCGTTCGCACTTGCTGATCACCTTGGCGCTGAGCTTGGCCTTGTCGAGCTCCAGATGGGGCGGAACGTTGGCAAGACCTGGGAATTCCAGGTTGCCTTCAGCCAGTTTCTTGCTGCCTTTGCGCTCACGGACGGCGATCACGTCACCAGCCTTGCACTGATAGCTGGCGATATCGGTGACGCGGCCGTTCACGGTCACGTGTCCGTGATTCACCAGCTGGCGGGCGCCAGGCACGGTGGGGCCGAAACCGAGGCGGAAGCAGACGTTGTCGAGACGGTTTTCGAGAAGTTTGAGCAGGTTGGTTCCGGTGGAACCGTCCTGGGCGCGCGCTTTTTTCACATAGCGCACGAGTTGGCGTTCGGAGACGCCGTAGTTGAAGCGAAGCTTCTGCTTCTCTTCAAGGCGGATCGCATATTCAGAGCGCTTGCGACGGGCTTGGCCGTGCTGACCGGGTGGATAGGACCGCTTTGCGGCCTTCCGGGTGAGACCAGGGAGGTCTCCCAAGCGCCGCGTAATCCTCAGTCGAGGGCCGCGGTAACGAGACATAGAAGAAGAGGGTGTTGGACCATTCACGCTGATGAAACGCCATGCTGGACTTGAAGTCAGCTCCGCGTTTCTACGTGCGCGAACCACACATCCTATCTGTCGGCTTTCTTGTGTCCGTTAGGGATGGATTCAGCAAGGCCATGGCCCAGCTGATGATTGCAGCAATCGGTTTCTACCGCAGCTGGTTTTCGCCCCTGCTTGGCCCCCGTTGTCGCTTCATTCCCAGCTGCAGTGCCTACGGTCTGGAAGCGATTCAGCGCCATGGTCCCTGGCGGGGGGGCTGGCTCACCCTGCGCCGGATCTGCCGGTGTCATCCCTTCACTCCCTGCGGTTGTGATCCAGTCCCCGATTGAGCCCCTGCAGCTGACCTTGTTCAGCAGGCAGGGCTGCTGTCTTTGTGAGGGGCTGGAGCAACGTCTGCAAGATCTTGATCTCAGTGGATTGGAGCCACCGCTGAGCTTGGAGGTGATTGACATTGATGGTGCGGGAATTGATCCGGAGCTGCGGGCCCGTTATGACCTCGAAGTGCCCGTTCTGGCGTTGCAGGGGACCCCTTTGCCACGGGTGTCGCCTCGTTTGAGTGGTGAGGGACTGTTCATTTGGTTGCAACGGCTGTGCACCACCATCGCCGGATCGGACTAGAACGGCCTCATTCCTGGGGGCCGGTGATGACGCAGACGCTCCATGCACTGTTGAAAGCAGTGCTGCTTCCCGTTCCGGCTGGGCTACCCAATGCTGTGGTGACGTCAATCACCTGCGACTCCCGCAGTGTCGGTCAAGGTTGTTTGTTCATCGGTCTCCCCGGAGAACGGGTGGACGGGGGCAGGTTCTGGTCGCAGGCTCTCAACTCCGGAGCTGTGGCGGCTCTGATTGGTGCGGAAGCAGCGAAGTCGCATCCGCCTTCAGACCAGGATCCCGTCCTGGTGATCCCTGAGCCGGTTGCCCATTGGGCCGGTGAACTGGCTGCGGCGTTTTGGCAGCAACCGTCATCGCGCATGCACCTGATCGGTGTGACCGGCACCAATGGCAAGACCACCACAACCCATTTGATAGAACACCTCAGCCTCGAGTGCGGACGTCCTTCGGCGCTGTTCGGAACACTCGTCAACCGTTGGCCCGGTCAGAGTGTGACGTCTACGCACACCACCGCCGTTGCGGACCGGCTGCAGGCCCAGCTGGCGGAAGCGCTCAATCGGGGCACACAGGTTGCGGCGATGGAGGTCAGTTCCCATGCGCTCGACCAGCAACGGGTTGCAGGCTGTCGTTTCGCCTCGGCTGTGTTCACCAACCTCACCCAGGACCATCTCGACTATCACGCGTCGATGGAGGCTTACTTCGAAGCCAAGGCGCGTCTTTTTGCCGAGCCCTTCCTGGTCGGTGAAGGCCCAAGTGCGGTGGTGAATGTTGATGATCCCTGGGGTCGTCGTCTGGCGGATCGCCTTGGTGATCGCTGCTGGCGCTGCAGTCTCGATGACGCTGCCGACCTGAGCATGCGAGAGCTTGTGATGACCTCCAGCGGCGTTGAGGGAATGCTGCTCACGCCACGGGGTGAGGGTCGCTTCCATTCCCCACTGGTGGGTCGTTTCAACCTGATGAATGTGATGCAGGCGATCGGCTCGCTGCTGCAACAGGGTCTGCCCCTGCCCCTGTTGTTGAACGCTTTGCCGAGATTCCGTGGTGTGCCTGGTCGCATGGAACGTGTACTGCCCTCAGCGCCATCCGCGGAGCAGCGCCCCGCTGTGCTGGTGGATTACGCCCACACCCCGGACGGCCTGCGCAGTGCCCTCAAGGCCAGTCGCCCCTTTGTGGATGGACGCTTGGTGTGCGTGTTTGGCTGCGGCGGTGACCGCGACCGCGGAAAGCGCCCTCAGATGGCCTCAATCGCTGCAGAGCTGGCCGATCGAGTTGTGGTTACCTCCGACAATCCTCGTACTGAGAATCCCCAGCAGATCCTCGACGATGTTGTGGCAGGGCTGTCTTCAGAAATCGACTACCAGGTGGAAGCCGATCGAGCGATCGCCATCGCACAGGCGATTGACACTGCACGCCCGGGAGATCTCGTGTTGATCGCCGGCAAGGGGCATGAGGATTATCAGATCGTCGGGACTGAAAAGCTTCATTTCGATGATCGCGAAGAAGCGGAAAAGGCGCTGCGACGCTGGAATTAGCTTCCGATCGTTGACAACTGCCGAATCTGTTGCGTGAGTTGCTCCATGTCGTCGTGATTGGTGCAGACATGGGTGCAGGCACGCAGGCAGACAGGATCCGCCAGATCACGGATCCAGATCTGTTGACTCCCCAGCGTGTTCACCACCTTGGATGCTGTCGAGGTGGTTGCCTGCAAGCTCATCTGAAAGCTCACAAGCCCAGCGGGTGGTGGACCTTCAAGCAGCGGTGTGACCCCTGGAATGGTGTTCAGCTCCATCCAGAGGTGCTGGCTCAGATCCCGGATGTGCTTCAGCCGATCGTTGTCCGATCCTTCCTGATCAAGTAGTTCAAGGGAGCTGCGCAGGCCTGCCATCAGGGGCACGCAACTGGTGGCCACCTCGAAGCGCCGGCTGTCGTGGTGGAAAGGGTCTGGATCATCCGCAACAGCCCGTGTCTCGTCCTGAAGGCTGCGCCAGCCGATCAAGGTGGGATTGGCTTCAGTGAGGATGCGTTCCGAAATCGCCACCCCTCCTAGCCCCTCCGGTCCACAGGCCCATTTGTGCCCGGTAAAGGCATAGATGTCGGAGGCTTTGGCTGCTTCGCCGACGGGGATCTGGCCGACGCTCTGGGCAGCATCCACCAGCAGGTACGGCTTTGATGGTTGCTGTTGCAACAGTGACGCCACGGCTGTGATCGGCATCTGTTGGCCGGTGTTCCACAACAGATGCGACAACACCACCAGTCGGGTTCGGCTGGTGAGCTGTTGTTCCAGAGCCGCGAGGACCTCGCTGTCGGTGTGGGCTTGTGCATCGCCTCCCTGCCGCAGCTGCTTCACCGGCAGGGTGTGGACCTGCAGCTCGTGGCGACGAGCCAGCTCATGGCAGGCAGCCACGACGCCGGGGTGCTCACTGTCGCTGATCAGGATGTGGTCACCGTTTTGCCAGGGAAGGCCCCAGAGCGGCAAGACGCATCCCGTGGTGACGTTCTCGCTGAGAGCGAGTCGATGCGGCGGCACATTGCACAAACGGGCCAGGCGGCCGCGTGTGTGGTTCACCTCGGCACTGATGTAGGGCCAGATATCTGCGGTGAACGGGCCGAGCTCCTGGATCCGTTTCCAGCTGGCGGTGATGGCATCCAGCGAGGGTGTGGGCAGAGGCCCCTGGCCGCCGTAGTTGAAGTAGGTCTTATTGGCCAGTGCGGGGCAGAGATCTCTAAGCATCACTTGAGCAATGTTGATCGAGGTGTTGGTCTAAGAGGCTTCCAGACGCATTTTCGGCAAGCACTACAAGACTCGACAGCGATACGTGCTTCAAAGCTCTTTCAAAGTCTTCTCAAACACGGTCTGGTCAACGTTCTTGCAGGTTCCCTTCACCTTTACCGTAATTGAAAACCGATCGCTGCGATCAAGTTGGTCAATTGAAAGTACACCAGGGGGATCGGCTTCAACAGAGATCTTGAACTGACGATTCACCCCGTCAATTGTCTCTTGAGTGCTATTGGTGATCACGCCATTGCTGATCACTACGTCTTGCCATTTCCCTACTATGGCATCCATGACTCTAGTGTTTTCAAAATCAATTTTTAACCGTATGTTTCCGCCGACATTCTGCGACTCCAGAATTTGATTTGATTTGATTTCTTTTCTCTGCATAACTCCCTCGAGATCACATTGTAGATAAGAGAAGTCGTCAGCAAAGACTGGGCTTGTGGTTAGGAGCAGAGAGCCGAGGATTGGAAGTGGTTTCATTGTTATCGCCAGTTGTTTGAACGGTAGCAGTGGTCTTCGCCATTGCTTTCGCCCAGGCTTCTTTGGCATCTTGCTTCGTCAGGCTCAGGCATGCCCGTTTCAAGCCTCTTGCGTCAGTCCTTGATGGTCTTGTGCGAATTTTGATTCCATTGAGTTGTTTCATTGATGCATAGCATGCAATCAATAGAGTGATGCGTCATTCAACCCAGGTAAATGAGCAAAGCCAATAGCTTTCTGAGCAGTAATCAGGTCAGAATTATTGCTGTCGCTGCAACTGTTCTGGCTTGGTTGTTCTCGGCTTCTAGTGCGACACCGCTAGCTGGATTTCTTGTTTGGCTCATTGTGTTATTCATCGTCTTTTCGGTTTTTGCTGTGGCGGTCTCTTGGATGGTGCGTGGGGCGGCCAGTAGTGCCTCAACTTCCACAAAGAGTAAAGCCCGTAATTTGTCGATGGACGAAAACGATCGACTTAATCGTGAGTTCTATGCATATGAGCAAGATGCTGAAGATGATAGGTGTGATGCGAGTGGCTTCAGCGGGGACTCAGGCAGCAGTGGCTGTGACTCAAGCTCTGATTGACTCCTTCAAGTGATCATTGAATCGTCGCCTGTTGGCCCTTTTGATCGAAACGATGGGCGATCTGTCTGCATGCCTCAGGTGTTGACTGGTTCATAAGAGTATTGCGCCCACCGTGTGACCAAGATCACAGTTCAGGTTGATCCTTGTCATTGATTCGGGCGCTGAACCCGGAGATGCTCTGGCGGTTGATCAGGATGTCAATGGAGCCTGCTTCCCCGATGATTGTTGTTGTCGATTCGGTGCCAGTCCGCCTGGGGCTCAGCTGCTGGCTGCAGGAGTTGGGCTCATGAAAGAAGACAAGCTCATTGAATACAATGAAAGTGAGGATTGCTTCCGCTACGACAGTGGTTGTTATTGGGAGCAATTCGATGTAAGCAGTATCATCTTTGTTACGCAGATGATCGCTGACAAATACAAGCTAGAGCCCCTCTCTACTGAAGAATGGAGTAAAGACGCTTGGAAATATGCTGAATGGGTGAACAAGGAGGCTGAATTTTTCTTTCAAATGCAATCTAAATATGCCGGGCTTGTTTATTTGGATCACGTGATTGATTTCAGTGAGACAAAGGATGGCGAGCGCACAACGGATACACCGCATGGGAATGTGAAAAGCCTTGAGTTTGTGGCTTGGTTTAATTCCATCCCTGTTGAACTGCTGAAGGAAAGCGAGGATGATGTTTTTGTGGAGAGATGGTGTGAATGATTCAAGGCTTCGTGATTCGTGTCCGTGGTTTCAGTTAGACCACTGACCCGAGGCTCAGTTGATTGAGCTCCGCTTCTTCCTTTTCGGTATCAGCCGTTTCAACTGGTGTCGCCAAGGCTTCGGGAGAGCCGTTCTTTCCTGTCAGTCGTGCAGGTCTCTCCAGGCTGTGTGGCTGGTGCTGAGCGTCTTGAAATGGATCGGCGCTTGATGACGTCGTTGGTCTGAGTGTTGGGCTTCCTCGTGTTGGTTCTGTTTTGAACCATTGGGATGACAGGACTGATCAAATCAGCCTTGCTTGGTTGACGTCGGTTGTCTTGGCCAGTGCTGGGCAGGGCTCTCTCCGCATCGACTCACGGCACCACACAGTTTTGATCGACCTTCACCCCATCCACTGCGCGGTTCCAAGGCCGCTCAGGGGGGCTGTTGCGACGTGCTCTGCTACTCAGCAGAGTTGTTGACTTCAATTCCTAACGCAGTTGCGAGGCGTTCAAGCACGCCATAGCTACGTTGCTTTTGCCAACTGGCTTGGTATCACCAATGGCCATGGTGGATTGGCTCTGGATTCTGCATCCGGTTCTGGCGGTCGTGATGATCTATCCGCTCGCCGGGGTTGTCATCCGACTCGCGATGCAGACGCGATCCCGGCGCCTGAAGACCGCTAAACCTGCTCCGACCGTGGGACGGGACCACAGCGACCTCGGCCGTTGGCTCGCGGCAGGTGTGGTGAGTCTTGTGCTTGTTGCGCTCACGGTGGCCATTGCAACCCACGCACCACTGGATCAGTTTCAAGGCGGTTCCGGTCGAGCTTTCACGCTGCTGTTGGTGCTGTTCGGAACACTGCTGAGTCTTGGGGCGCTCTGGATCGCCAAGGCTCCTGGCTTCCGGCTGGCGTTTGCCCTGATCACCTGGGCCGGTGTTCTCGGGCTGGGAGCACAGCCGGAAGTGTGGCGCGTCTCCGATGACCCTTTCTCGTCAGGCTTCTGGCAATCCCATTACTGGGCGGGTGTTGGCGTAGTGGGCCTGATGCTGTTTTCTCTCGGTGCCAGGCCGGAGATACTGCGCGACTTGCGCCTGCGTCGCTTGCATGTCACCGCCAATGTGCTGGCGGCGCTGCTGCTGGTGGCGCAGGGCATCACCGGTACGCGCGACCTGCTGGAGATTCCCCTGAGCTGGCAGAAGCCGGCGATCTATGCCTGCAATTTCGAGCTCCGCACCTGTCCGCCGCCAGCACAGTGACCAATAGGTGCAGACCGGTTTCTTGCTGTGTTCAGGAGGGTTGTCTGAGTTGAACTTGTCGCTGGCTCAGTCGACTCAGAGCACCTGAACCACTTCACTCACCTCGGGAATCGATTCGCGCATTTTGCGCTCGATGCCCATCTTCAGGGTCATGGTGCTGCTGGGGCAGCTGCCGCAGGCACCCTGCAGCCGAACTTTGACCACGGGTCCATCAATTTCCACCACTTCCACGTTGCCGCCATCGGCCATCAGGAACGGGCGGAGCTCGTCGAGCACCTTTTCCACGTTTTCAGTGGTGAGCGGCATCGTTTCTGTGCTCATGACCGGTTGGGGATAAGTGCTTTCGCTCAGCGTAGGCAGGCACGTGGCCGGTTGGATTCATACCCTTGATAAGCAGGATCACCCAACGCGATGGATCGTTACGACGCCGTGCTGGTGGGTGCGGGAATCATGAGTTCCACCCTGGCTTCGTTGCTGCATGCTCTCGATCCGGAGATGCGTCTGCTGCTGGTCGAGCGCCTCGAGGCGCCGGCCCTGGAGAGCAGTGCCGCTGCGAACAACGCCGGTACCGGACATGCCGCCAACTGTGAACTCAACTACACCCCTCAACAAGCCGATGGGACGGTGTCCGTCGACAAGGCTCTGGGGATCAATGCTGCGTTTGAGCGCAGCCTGGAGTTCTGGGCGTCTCTGGCGGAACAAGGCCTCCTTGACCCGGGCAGCTTTCTGCACCAGGTGCCGCATCTCAGTTTCGTCTGGGGACAGGACGATGTGGCTTTCCTGCAGCAGCGCCATCGCCAGTTGAGTGCCCTGCCGGCATTCGCCGCCATGCAGTGGAGTTCCGATTCCAGCGAGATTGGCGACTGGATGCCTCTGGTGATGGAGGGGCGTCGTCCTGATCAACAGATCGCAGCCACACGTATCGAACGTGGGCTCGATCTCGACTTCGGAGCCCTGACCAGGGCCTTGCTGCTGCCGTTGCAGACCACAGGATCTCTTGAGGTGATGTATGGCACTGCGGTACAGGGACTCAGGCGAGAGCTGTCGGAATCGATGACCTGCTGCGACTGGCAGCTAGTGCTTCGTGGTCCGTCGGGCCGTCGAAGGGTGCAAGCTCCCTTCGTGTTTCTGGGCGCTGGTGGTGGTGCCTTGCCGCTGTTGCAGAGCAGCGGCATCCCCGAGGCGGCCTCCTATGCAGGCTTCCCTGTGAGTGGCCAGTGGCTGGTGTGCGGTGAACCAGCCCTGGTCGATCGCCATCACGCCAAGGTGTACGGCAAGGCGAAAGTGGGCGCCCCGCCGATGTCGGTTCCCCATCTGGACACCCGCTGGATCGACGGCAAACGCTCGTTGCTGTTCGGGCCTTACGCAGGCTTCAGCAGCAAATTCCTCAAGACCGGCTCGCTGTTGGACCTGCCGCGCTCGGTGCGCCCCACCAATCTGCTGCCGATGCTGCAGGTTGGTGTTGAAAACCTGCCTCTGGTGAAGTACCTGATCAATCAGCTGCGCCAGAGCGAAGCGGATCGGATGAAGGCTTTGCGGTCTTTTCTGCCCGAGGCCAACCCTGAACACTGGAGCCTGTCGGTGGCGGGACAGCGGGTGCAGATCATCAAACGCACGCCTGATGGCGGTCGCCTGCAGATGGGAACGGAAGTGGTGAGCTCATCCGATGGCTCCCTCGCCGCGCTGCTCGGGGCATCTCCGGGAGCGAGCACATCCGTCCAGATCATGGTGGAGGTGCTGGAGCGCTGTTTTGCCGCCAAGCTGGCCCAGGAAGCCTGGCAGGAGCGCCTTCATCAGCTGATTCCCAGCTACCGCCAGGACCTCAAAAGCAACGCAGAGCTGTTGAGGCGCACCAGAGAGCGCAGTGATGCGCTGCTGGGTTTAGCTGTCTGAGCCTGCCTGCCTGCGGGTTCGCTTCTGAATCACTCCGGCCAGGAGCGCCAGCCCGAACATGCCGAAGACGGCCCCGATCCGATCAGCAACCACTTGCCGCCGCTGAAGATCCCAGCACCCAGCGCCACGATGGGTGCACTGCTCAGCAGCACACTCACCACCAACGGCAGCGCGAATGCCCGCCAGGGGATGCCGCCGAGGCCCGCGGCATAGCTCACGAAATCAAACAGCCCTGTCATCAGCAGACCGGTGAGCAGAAAGGGATTGCCTTCCAGCTGATTGCGGCTGAAGCTTTCGATGGTGCTCATCGCCCGCTCGCCCACCAGCTTCTGGACCGGGCCCCGCCCGTAGTTGCTGGCCAGCAGGAAGGCCGCCTGGCAGAAGATCAGATCGCAGACCACGATCGTGATGAATCCCGTCTGGAAACCCAGTAGTGCTCCTGCAAGCAGTGAGTAAGCGGTGCTGGGCAGTGCCGGAAGGATGATGCTCACCCCGCGCAGAAACAGGATCCCCAAGGGAGCCCAAACCCCAAGACGCTCAACCTGAGCCCGGATCGGCTCCAGCCCATGCACGTTGATGAGGTGGAACAGAACGGCCAGCCCGGCAATCACGGCTGCAATCAGCAGAAATCGACGAAAGCGCTGCACAGAGGGGGGATCACAGTGGTGAAGACCCTCCCACATTCAGGCGCCGTGCTGCGACTGCCGGTATCAGTTGATGTCAGAGCCGTCTGTTGGTCGTTGACGGTTCAGGGCCTGAAACCCTGCGGCCAGGCGCGTGGCAGAGGGTTTCGGGTGTGGTGATTGCTGTTCAGCCTGGATGGCCATTGAGGTTCACGGTGATCACGCCTGCGGTGATCAGTGCCATGCCCACCAGTTGCCCCGGGGTGGGCACCTGGCGATAGGCCAGAACGCCCACACTCACAATCGCGATGATGCCGATGCCGCTCCAGAGGGCATAGGTGAGGCCCATGGGAATCACCTGCACCACCTTGGACATCAACGTCATCGAGACGGCATAGGCCGCCAGCACCACCAGGGTGGGCCCAGGTCTGCTGAAGCCCTGCGAGAGCTTGAGGCAGGAGGTGCCGATCACCTCAGCGGTGATGGCCATCATCAGGAGCAGCCAGGGATTGGTGGAAGTCACAGGGGGCTGGTGGCTGCTCCCTAGGATCGCTTGACTGAGTTGACACGCCCGAGCCGGGATTCCGCCAATCGCATGACCGACGCCCCCGTCTCACGGATCCGCAACTTCTGCATCATTGCCCACATCGACCACGGCAAGTCGACGCTGGCCGACCGCCTGCTGCAGGACACGGGAACGGTGGCCAACCGGGACATGCAGGAGCAGTTCCTGGACAACATGGACCTGGAGCGTGAGCGCGGCATCACGATCAAGCTTCAGGCGGCGCGCATGAACTACACCGCCGCCGATGGGGAGACCTACACCCTCAATCTGATCGATACCCCAGGCCACGTGGACTTCTCCTATGAGGTGAGCCGCAGCCTGCAGGCCTGTGAGGGAGCCCTTCTGGTGGTGGATGCCAGCCAGGGTGTGGAAGCTCAGACCCTGGCCAATGTGTATCTGGCGCTGGAGAACGATCTGGAGATCATTCCGGTGCTCAACAAGATCGATCTGCCTGGTGCCGACCCGGATCGCATCAAGGAAGAGATCGAGGCCATCATTGGGCTGGATTGCAGCAATGCCATTCCCTGCTCGGCCAAGACCGGCCTAGGGGTGCCAGAAATTCTTCAGGAGGTGGTGGACAAGGTGCCGCCTCCGGCTGATGCCGTTGATGAACCGACCAAGGCCCTGATCTTCGACTCCTATTACGACCCCTACCGGGGAGTGATTGTGTATTTCCGGGTGATGAGCGGCCGGATCAATTGCAAGGACAAGGTCCTGCTGATGGCCAGCAAGAAGACCTATGAACTTGATGAGGTCGGCGTGATGGCGCCTGACCAGCGCAAGGTGGATGAGCTGCATGCCGGTGAGGTGGGCTACCTGGCCGCCTCGATCAAGGCTGTGGCGGATGCGCGCGTGGGGGACACCATCACCCTGCTCAGTGCCCCAGCCGAGGAACCGCTACCCGGTTACACCGAGGCCAAGCCGATGGTGTTCTGCGGTTTGTTCCCGACGGAGGCCGACCGCTATCCCGACCTGCGTGAAGCACTCGACAAGCTGCAGCTTTCTGATGCGGCTCTCAAGTTTGAACCCGAAACCAGCAGTGCCATGGGGTTCGGGTTCCGCTGCGGTTTTCTGGGTTTGCTGCACATGGAGATCGTGCAGGAGCGCCTGGAGCGCGAATACGACCTCGACCTGATCGTCACTGCGCCGTCGGTGATCTACAAGGTGAACATGATCGACGGCAGCGAAGAGATGGTGGATAACCCCGCCACGCTGCCGGATCCACAGAAGCGCGAATCCATCGAAGAACCCTATGTGCGCATGGAGATCTATGCGCCTAACGACTACAACGGTGCGCTGATGGGGCTTTGCCAGGAGCGACGCGGTGAGTACATCGACATGAAGTACATCACCACCGATCGGGTGACGTTGATCTATGAATTGCCTCTGGCGGAAGTGGTGACGGATTTCTTCGATCAGATGAAGACCCGCACCCAGGGCTATGCCTCTATGGAGTACCACCTGATTGGCTACCGCAAGAACGAACTCGTGCGCCTTGATGTGCTGATCAACGGCGAGCGTGCCGACCCCCTCACCACGATCGTGCACCGCGACAAGGCCTACAACGTGGGCAAGGGCTTGGTGGAGAAGCTGAAGGAACTGATTCCTCGCCAGCAGTTCAAGATTCCCCTGCAGGCTTCGATCGGTAGCCGCATCATTGCTTCCACCAGCATCAGTGCCATGCGCAAGGATGTGCTCGCCAAGTGCTACGGCGGAGACATTTCCCGTAAGAAGAAACTGTTGAAGAAACAGGCCAAAGGCAAGAAGCGGATGAAGGCGATGGGCAAGGTGGATGTGCCGCAGGAAGCCTTCATGGCTGTGTTGAAGTTGAATGAATCTAATTAAGTGATCCTTGACAAGGATTATTGATACAGATCAGCTGCACCAATTCATCGCCTGAGGAATGATTGAGGTGCTTGTGTTGAATGATTTATTCCTGGCCTTGCCTCCATAGCTGATTACCAGTTGTTGACCAATGGGTTCTACAGTTCTGATCAGTTCAATGTTGCTGTTACCACTGATTATTGTCCCCGACTGTACGGGAAAGTTGGCTAATGGGCTATCGCTCTCACAATGAGAATTGCTGTAGCGGGATGGATTATATCGATCTTCTCTGAGGCCGCTGCAAGCAGTGCCGGCAACACATTGCCATTTCAACGCCTGTTTGCGAACGTTGGCGAGATCTGCGCGTACCATGTCTTGAATTTGGTTCAGATCACCTGTCTGCTCCATACGACGAACACTTCCAAGTCGTGACTGTAAAACAGTCATCAGGATGATCACCAGGATTGAGAAGGCCACCAACACCTCAATCAGAGTGAAACCCGAGTTTTTGCTGAATTTGATTTGGCGTGACGCCGTTAAAAACCAATGCATCAATCAATAAGACGATTTGTGCTAGTTTTAAACATCAACATTTCCACATTAGTAAGAATTAATTTTCCGCCAGAATTGGCATCCAATTCGCAAGTATTGGCGTTGCAATCAAGGTTGTAATTGTTCTCAATGTCTTTCAGGTAAACGCGATCAAATCCATCTCCGCCGTCGATAGTTATCGTTGTGGTTTCAGCTGAAGTGGAGACCCATGGAACGATGTTGTCGTTACCGGCATTACCAAAAAATTCGTCATCTCCACCTCTTCCTATCAATCCATCATGATCGGGTCCACCTATGAGGATGTCGTCAGCAGGAGTTCCAAGCAGAATGTTTCTTAGAGCACCGCCTTCAAGAGTGACTCCGCTGCCTTCTGGATTATCACGTGTTGGCGTCGGATATCCATCGATCACGTAATGGCCGTTAGCACCTGCGATGCCATCATTCACTTCTAATGATCGATTCGTGCAGATTGTCGTTGTTCCGAAAATTGGCACTGGCTCGTTTTCGGCATAATAAAAACGTAGATTTTCCTCAAGCACTGTTGTAACACCCTCGCCACATGCAACATTCTTGGTTTTGCATATGGTCTGACATGAGGATGTGTTGGCGGGGATGTGTTGAACCTCATGAATTCTTGACAACCCACTGCTATTGAGTGTTTTGTTGCGATTTGCCTCTGAAGGATTTTTACCAATGGCTTCATTCATGCTCAACGAGAATTGAACCAGTTTCTCACTGTCTGTTGATTGAATAATTTCCAGGCCATCGCCTTGTGAGAGGTCAAGATTGTCCAATAATATTGATTGGTGGTATGAACCTTGTCGGTATTGAATCTTTCCATCTGCACCGATTTCTCTTTCAGGACCGCAGCGAATTAAAACTCCATCATCAGGATTCCCCATCCATTGAAAGGTTTCGCTTTCTGGAAGACTTCCAATCGTTCGGGTACCATAAATGATTTCGGGTAACGTCCCCACCAGATGCATGCGCAGCTTCAGACGTGCACTTGAATCCTGAAGCAGCTGGCAATGCTCATCCGGAATTGACTCAGCGGTGACTTGACTGGATGTGATCAGGTCGCTCATGGAAATTTCTGAC
This sequence comes from Synechococcus sp., assembly GCA_047286285.1. Lineage (GTDB taxonomy): Bacteria > Cyanobacteriota > Cyanobacteriia > PCC-6307 > Cyanobiaceae > Synechococcus_C. The sequence continues at coordinate 714,454 of JBJBBP010000002.1, forward strand.
TGAATCAAGGTTGTGGCCTGGTTCCAGTCTTCATGCAGGCGTCTACGGAATTCAGAGCGGATGTTCCCTTTTGTAGTTTCGATCAGGATTATCCAGGTGAGCGTTGAAAGCAAAGCAGCAATCGATGTGGCGACTAGTAACTCAACCAATGTGAATCCTGAATTCCGCCCTTTGCGCTGAACTGTATTTGGTACGAAACGATCAGCTTGGGTTGTCATAACGGCATTGTGAGTCATTGCTATCTGTTCGTCCATCGCGAATCATTCCGATGGGGGAAATGATTCTGATGCAACGTTGTTGTTGTAAATCAGAGTGGGCCAGCTTTAGTTCCAGCATGCCTGTTGAGCTGAGTTGATAATTTTGACTGAATCCTTGTAGTGAAAAGAGGATCCCACCATCGCTGTGGTCAGGATCTGTTGATGGTGTACTGGTCAGTGAAAGCTTTTCACTCCCGTTCCCAAATATTTCAGCTATATCAAAGATATTAGCTTTGCTATTTGAGGCGTTGTCTATGCATGCCTTATTTGCTTGCTCTGGATATCTTGTACTGATTAATTGTTGGTTAGCATGATCAATTCTGATCAGGCACGTGAGGTTGTGAGTCTTCGCATAGCTGCGCTGTTCGCTGAGCCAAATCTTCAGATCTCTGCTTGTGGCTACCAATTTATTTTTCGACCAGGAGGATGATTGATTTACCAGTGCAATACTACTTAGTATCCCAATAATTGAAATAGTAATGATTAATTCAATCAGGCTGAAACCGGCTGATTGATGACCTACGTCTTTGGCTATGTTCATTCCTGCTCCATCTGAATCAGTGACCAGCGATTACTTCCGAGGGCCGCGAACTCGCCAGTGGGATCTGACTCTGTGCAGATATCAAGATCGAAGCGTTCGCAAATTTTGGATCCATAATCTCCTTCTGGGGTATTGATTCGTATATCGTTACTGTTTGATGCAAATTCACGCGAGATTATATTGCCATTAAAGTCAATTGGAGCGCCTGATGCTTTCACGATTGCGCATGGAGCATGAATGAAAGCATTAATTGTGCCTGTGCCGCTGATATCAATCATCTTGCCACTTCCTTCGCACTTTTTTGTTTCATCACGTGTGCCAGGATATAATACCTTTGGTCCTACAATAATTGAAAATTGTTCTGGATTGCCGTTGTTGACAATATTTTCACCTGAAAAAGACATTTTTTCACCTGTGTTTGCACCGCCGTCAAGATAAAAGTTAATGTAACCATCTCCGGGATCAAGCTTTAGAGAGCTTCCATTGCTGTATTCCATGAGCCATATCCTGCAACTTGTTGTCTTTTTATTATCAGGACCAGTAGTTGTAACACAGTGATCTGGATGTGTATCGTGACCAACGGTTTCGTTGCTATTTCTGATGAGCCAAGCACTTCTTGAATTCCATTCGTCTTGTGGAGGATCCTGATTTTCTCCAGCTTCGCTCCAGGTCGGGGCCATAGGTATTTCTCGAGGTCCGTAACTGTTCTCTCCCGAGACATGGCTGCATAATTTCTGTTCTCCAGCATCAGACCGAGTGATTTGTCCTTTTGGTATATCGAGTATGTCTTCGCACAGCCATGTATCAGTGCATCCGGTCGATATGTTTCCCTTCATTCCAGGTGGGCAGTTGGATACAATATGACTGTCTCCGAATATATCCAGCCCTTTTCTTGTTTTGCTACCTGTATCTAAATTAGTGAGTTGATTTGTCAGCAGGCCCAGAATTTTTTTGTTACCACTAGCGCATTGCTCCAAGTCAACAAAAGGTGGTTTCCCACAACATTTTGGTGCAATGGTAATTTCCTGCTCAACGATTGCTGAAGCTGCTAGGCCTGAGCTCTCACCAGCTCCTTTGAACCTTTGACCTTGAACCTGAATAATCGCTTTGCCTCCCTGGGTCTGATCACCCAGAAACTCATAATTCCTGAGACGATAGGATGCGCGCCGATTCGCAATTGACGTGTATAGAAGATCCATGACTTTTGATGGATCGTCTGATCTTGCTGGACACGCTGAATTAAAACCGCCAGATTGACCAAACTTAAATTCTTTCCAGCCTATGCAATTTGGTTTTTGCATTTGTTCTGAAGTGGAATTATTTTCAACCTTGCAGTTCACAGTTAGCAGATAAGGGAAGTTATTGTTTAGTTCGTTGATCAACAGCGAGGCGCCTGTTTCAGCGATTTCAACTGCTTCATCTGCTTGCTTTTGCCGAGTTGATCGAATAAGACCGCTGAAGCTTTCTGCTGACAAGATCGCAGCTCCGACTACAAGAATCATTCCTGTTACGATGACTAATGGCAATACATACCCGTCAGGAGTTGTTTGCCCGCTTTTGCTCCTTTTGAAAAATATCAATTTTCGAATTTCAGCCATTGTGATTGCAAGCCCGAAACGCTTGAAACAAAAGATAACTATCTATCTTATGCTTAGCAACCGTTCTTGCGTTTGTCAATTACCTGTATTGTCGATAATTCTTGCAGTTTGAATGCCCTTGTTCTTAGCTTTAATAGCTGTTTTCGTTTAATCCTCGATTTCAGGGATTTTGCCTGTAAGGTAATTAATATCTTTAGCCTGTTCCGTTCTTGCTGAATATCTTATGCACCCAAAAATAGTGAATTATTTTGTTCAGGATTAAGGAGATGGTGTTTTTCACTTTTTTCCTTCTGATCTTCATCAGATTCCATCGATATATGAGTTTTGTGGCCCATGTAGATAAATGTACCCAGCTTCTATGGCGCTGATCTGAGCCATATCAGGATCTTTGTGTAGATACACCATAACCGCCCTGATGACATTGATCGTTGAATGCTTCTTGGCGGAATTTACGACTGACTTCTTCGATTAGGTCATGTCCCACACCCAGAGTTATATGTCGATGGACACCAGCGTTATCGGTTACCGCCTGAACCAGCTGATGCCTTTGATCTGCTGATCCATGGTGTTTGGGCCAATGCTCCCATAACAATTGTGCATCAGTACAAGTCTTACAACTCAGTTAAGACTTTGGCGGATAAATGAAGGAGCTGACCCCTCGCTCACAGTTATTTATTTTGGTTCAGGTTTCTATTGGCAGCCGCATCGTCGCCTCCTTCAGCGTCAGCGCTACCAGTAAAGACTTTCCTATCAAGTGCTACGGCTTTGATATTACTTGGAATATAAGGATGTAGCAGAGATAGTCGAAGTACATGAAGTGCATGAAGTCTATAGCTAATCTTCACGTAACGATTGAGGTTTTTATCGCTGTGTTGAATTCGTACGATGGAGACTAGCTACTGTGTATTTATCGCTGTCTTTATCAACGTGTTTATGGCTTAAACAAAAATCCGCTTCGTTGCATTGTATAGAGGTTGGTAGCGTTAATGATATCACTTTGCTTGAATATGCATTCAAAATCTGCATATTCAATGATTTTTTTAAGTCTAAACAATCAGCTTTAAGTTATAATTTTTCTCAAGTGAACATAGATCCTAAAGCAGCCTCTAAGTCCAAATTTCTATTTTTACTTTCTCAAATATTGCGTCAATTGTTGTTGGCTTGGTAGTCTTTGTGATCCCCCCATCCATTCCAGTTGTTTATGTTGTATTTCCAGCTATTGATATCACTGGCATGATAGTTTGTGCCGTTGTTTCCACGAATGAGTGAAGGCATGCAGCTTTTCTTGACCCATACATTGTTTTCCATGTCAAATGCATCTGTATTGATTCCCCAGTTTTCATGTGCATGACATTCTATATGAGTGAAGCCCTTTGATGGTTCTGGATATTCCCACATACCATTTTGACTATTTCTACTTTGAATTATTGCGGTTCTGAATGATCTAGAAACTGTTTGCATATATTTACCAGTTCCATGTTTGCAAGTTATTGTGTATGCAGGTGGATTCGTGCTATCAAGATCACAATTATCAGGAGGAGAAGCAACATCACTCGCTCCTTCATTTGTTGCAGCGAAGATAACTGCGGCTGATTCAGCTTCACTAAAGTTTTTCGCTCTTTTCTGGGCGATAATGGGTGTAACGGACATTTCCAGTATTGTCGGAGCGGCAATTCCCGCGATGGAAATTCCAACCATTGCAGATACTAAATTCATGATTAGTTAGCCTCCGTGTTGAATTCAACCGAACGTGGGACATCGCCATCAAATATGACCTTTGCGATGTGAGTTTCGTTAGTTGTGTCTATTGCGCGTCCTGGGCTGATCAGCGTTAGCACTCCGCCTTCTTCACATGATCCACCAACGTTTGAGAATCTGCCGTCAAATGGCTTGTTTGTCGTTGCGTCTAAGTAGGTAGAATGATTTCCATGATTAATAAGAGATAAACTGCATTCCTTTGCTGCGATCGTTAAGGTCGTAATTGTTGCTGAATCCTTGGCTTTATTGGTCTCTTTTGTAAGCGCAGGCAAACTTGCTGCGGTCAGGATGCTGGTAATGGCTACAACTGACATTACTTCGGTTAAGGTAAAACCATCCCTTAACTTGTCTTTTCTGAATGGACTCAGTAGAGTTTTTGATGTGAAGCTAGTCATTCTGTTTAGAGCTCCTTATTTCATGTTTCCATCATCGGTGGCCTTTCTCGTCTATGGCTGAGCAGACCAGTAGATCCTTCGAAGATTTATATGAGTGTGCTCTCAGCCTTTGCTCAGGTTGCTGATCCTTTGCCTACTTGTACAGTCTGATGGTTTTGCTTAACCTGCACGGCTGGTTTCAGGAGGGTTCTGTAAAACGTTGATCACAATACCCAATCTTTCTCTGTCGTCAATTTTTGCTTGATTGAGATAAAAACTCAATTCTTTGCTTTATTGTTCCGTTGAGGATGTTCATCAATGATGATTCTTAGTCGTTGTCGGGCTTTGTTTGAGCGCGCCGAAGATGTTTCGGCTGCATGCTTGCTGTTGATTTATCCCACTGCCTTGTTGGCGACTTGTTGGGTTTATCCAACTTGGGAGCGTTATGGGATTCGGTTTCAAGTGCTCTGTAATAGCACGTTGCTTGCTATGGCAATTGTTATTTGTTCGAGATCAGCGCTAAATCGGTTTGTTGTTTGGTTTCGTCATAGTATTTTTATTTACCTTTTGCCACTTTGGCTGTTTGGTCTTTCTTTGATGGGATGGAGGCACGGCTTTGGTTTTTCTGATGCTCATGGCCAGGGGCTGATTTCTGGATTTTTAGGGGCATTGTGTGTGCCGTTTATTTGTTATGCAATGTCTTCGGTAAGAAGTTTTTGGGTTTTCAAGGTTTTGGGATTAGTAATAGTCGCTATCAATAGCATTGAGTGCATATTCTTAGGCCTCTATTCTTATTATGGAATTAATTTTAATGCGAGTTTTACATTGAGGGGTGAGGAGTTCTCGCGCATTTTTCTCAATACCAGAGACGGTGGTGCTTGGTCTGTTTTACTCATCGGATATGTTTTTGTGTTGTGGTCTAACGCCTATCATCGGTTGCCTTGTCTCGTTATGACTGTGCGCGGAATACTTAAGTATTCTGTTTTGCTCGTTCCTGCCTATCTTCTTTCGCTTTTAACTTCTTCTAGAGCTCTTTTTGTCTCCGTTGCTTTTGCCCTATTAGCTGTTCGGTTTTCCAGGCTCATGCGTGGAAGTTCTTGGGTTGCTTTTTTTCTGATCAATGCAATTGCTACTGTATTCGCTTTTGTCTTGAGGTTGATGATAGGAGCTTCTGTTGCTGAAGCTTCTAACTCAGCTGTGAGGTTGCTTGAGGTTGATCATGCAAGGCTGCAGATGTGGTCTGCTTGGCTTAAATCACTCACTCTTCACCCGCATGATTGGTTCCTCGGCATGGGCTTTAATTATGTTCCAGCAGATACGTTGCCGCCAGGTAGGTGGCTTACAAATGTGCATAATCTATACCTACAACTTCTGGTTGATTCTGGTTTGCTGGGTGTTATCACCGTTTTAATCTCTATATTCTTTGTGTTCAGGCTTTTATTGCCAATTTTGCGCCAAAGCAAATTTTTGTCTTCGAGCATTTGTTTTTGCCTATCACTGTTCTTCGTCTATTCAGCTGTATCCGCAATTATCTATTGGTCATCAGGCTGCTGGATTACCTTTTTTGTGATTGCTGTTTCGATTGGTCTGACCACTAATCAAAAAATATTATCTTATGAATTGAAATTGGCTCCACGTATTCTTGTTGTTCAGGAAAAATATAATTTATCCCTCAAAGTTTTGGCTTTTCTTTCGTTTCTTGCTTTCTTGTCCCTGCAGATCCCACTGGTAGCGTCTCGCTACACATATTTGGCCCCTTCAGCTTTCATCGCCAGTTCGTAGCTCTCACAAAAAAATCGGCTTGTAGCCGATTTTGTAAGTTGATTTAAAGACTTCAAGATTTAAACCAATGGTTATCCTTCTTCTATAGTAATTGCTCCCGTTGTAGAACTTACTGTTCCGGAGAATTGGTCCGTTCCCCAGGTTCCTCCACTTGGGATCGCCTCTATTTGCGCTGTTGAACCACCAGTAATGCCTGTGCACCTGAACTGCCAGTTCGCTGTATTCTCTGGGCAAGCACCAGGATCTGAATCGCTTAATTTATTTACCACCGTACTCGTATCTCCTTCAAGGCTAGCGATGTGGTAATTAGTTAAATATGCTTTCATTAGGCTCCTTGCTTCCGTTGCTTTTGCTCTGTCGGTCTGACTGAGAAAGTTCGGCAAAGCCACAGCAGAAAGGATGCCAACGATCACGATCACGATCATTAGCTCCACAAGAGTGAAGCCCTTATCAAGAAGGTTGCGAGACTTCTTGCGGTTCAGTAAGGCCAGGCGCAAGCGAGGATTAAGGCTGGTCATGGTTGAAGGATTCAGGTTCGCACCACTGGTGCTGACCAACCCATTATTTCCACTATGGGCCCTTTGATTTGGTAATGAACCTAAAGGTTTGCTGAGACGTTCCTTAGTTCGCTTATCCCATCCGCCTGGATTTCTGGTTTGCTTTGCTCCCTTTGGGCCCTAATTAATTGGTGAGATTGCTTCGTTGACTTCAACCTGACGTTGCTCTGGGGAATACTTCGCCTTGTTCGCATCCTTGGCATTGACGACACCGTATCTTTCTCATCTGTTGTGCACCAGGGAAGCGAAGCGCGCCACTGGCTTTGTCCTTCCTCTGGCTGTTTCTGCGTCCGCTGTCTTGCTGCTGGGCAGCGCTTCGATTCACACGCTCAGCCTTAAGGGGGGCTTTCGCTCGCAGGATGCCATTCAGCGAGAACAGTCGGCGGATCAGTTGCGCTCAGCAGCTCAGGCGTTCACGGCACTGGCCAGTGGTGCTGAGGCTTGTCTGTTGCGGCGGCCTTCTGCTGAATGGAACTTGCCAATGAACGGGTGTTTGGGTGCTGACCCCACAGCACTGCTTTCAGGAACTGTGGGTGATCAGCCATGGCAGCTGATCTCCTGGCTTCCGGGTTCGGAGTCCGGGCGTTTGCAGTTGGCATTGACCGATGGACCTCGTGGCAATTTCAGGCTGTCGCTTGCGTCTGAGGGGACCCAGATCCTGGGTGTCAGTGATGTGCAGCTGCAGGGTCGCCTTGTTGCGGAGGCGTTGTCATGAGCCTGTTGGAGGTCTTGATCTCATCGCTCCTCCTGGCCAGCAGCAGCAGTGCTGCGCTGGGCGTCTGGAGCCAGGCAACGGCGGCCTGGCATCAGAGCAGCAGGTTGTTGCAGCAAGCCGATGAGTTGCAGCTGTTGCAACTGGCCAGTCATCGCTGGCTGATGCGCCATGGCGCTGAACATGACCTGTTGACGTCTGGCTCTGATCCGTGCCGGCTGGATCCTGAGGCTGTTGCAGCAGCTTCTGATCAGGCTTTGCCCATGCCCGTTGGCATCCAGCGTCAATGGACTGTGGATTCCCAGCAGCTTGGCGTCTGGCAGGAGCTGTCTGTTTTGAACGGCGATGGTGAGGTGCTGTTGCAGCGCCGCCAGTTGGTCAGTCCTGCGGCCTACGGGCTGTGCCGCTCATGAGACGTTCCAGTGCAGGGTTCAACCTCGTGGAGCTGACGGTGACGGTTGCCGTGGTGGGGATCATCGCCTCAGTAGCTCTGCCAGATCATGCTTCTGAGCGTGATCAGTTGCTGCTGGATGCGGCAGCCCGGCGTTTGCAGCTTGGTCTGGAACGGGCTCGCTTGGCAGGGAGACGTGCGCAACAGGCCTGCGGGATCAGCCTTGGCAACAAGGCCTGGTTGGAGCCTGAGCAACAGGATCTGCCGGGCGAGTTGGTCCCCTGCTCAGGGTTTGGCTTGGCGTTGCAGGAGGCCATAGAACAGGGATCAATTCAGCTGCAGACCAACCTGCCGGATGTGATTCGCGTGTCGGCCAATGGCTTGCTGCTCGATGGCGGCACCACCGTGCTCAGCCATGAGGGCGTGGCCCGAAGCCTCTGCCTGGTGGTGAGCTTGCCGTTAGGTGTGAGCAGGGTTGGCCTCTATCAAGGAGATCTCCCTGAGCTAGGTGAGGCTCCGCGCAGCACTCTCTGCCGACCCAGGGTTGAGGAGGGGTGAGGTGACGCGAAGCCGATGCACAGCGGCAGGCTCTTCTGGATTCACGCTGCTGGAGCTGATGCTTGCCCTAGCCCTTGGCGCGCTGTTGTTTGCGTTGATGCTGCGCTTGATCGGTGCTGATCTGCAGCTGGGCAGGGCGATGGCCTTGCGACTGAGTGAAAGCTCACGTCAACGCCGCAGCCTGGAGCTGATCCGCGAGGAACTGGGGGTGGCCCATGGCTGGATGGTGGATCCGCCCGTCTCCAATCATTGGCCTTGCCGCATGAACGGTCGACGTCCGGTGCTGGCCATCGCTACGCAGCAGGCTGATCAGCAGGCACGCGGTGAACAGGCGATTGTCTATTCCGTTGGCTCGGCGCCTGATGCGATCTGGCGCGGCTAGGTCTTGATGCGTTGTGGCCCTGCCTACAGCCTGGATGGCGTGCCTAACCTCCAGGGTGCTTTCCAGAATCGGGTTCTGCTGGATGCGCTTCCTCACGACATCGAATCAGGATTCAAAGCACGGCCGCACCCGCAATGGTCTGTGTTGGAGTTGGAGATCGAACAGCAGTTGCCGTCCAGTTCCGGTGAACTCCTATCACTGCGCAGTCGGCTGGCGGCTTGAAGACTTGAGCACGTCGCTGATCAGTGCTGAAGGTGGAGAGGCACGACTGTGAATGCTGGATCTTCTCAGACGTCGATTCGGCGACGCTTGCAGCGCTCCGGTTGGCTGGCGGTGTTGCTCGGCTATGGCCTGCTGTTGGTGGTGACTGTTCAGTTATTTCAGCAGCAGCGCAATCAGCGACAGCTGGTCACGATGCAGCGAGCTCAACAACTGTTGCGCAGCAATGTTGCCGTTGCTGGACAGCCTCAACAGCTGCAAGGCCTGCTCAACAGATTCTCTTCCTCAACTCAGGTTCTGTGGGGGCGACCTGTGGGTCAGCAGACCACTCCTTTGTTGCCAGAGATTTCTGCGCCTCTGCGCCAGCGGGCCGAGCAGCTTGTTGAAGGCCATTCAAAGCCTCAGCTGTTTCATGACCGCGATAGCAGCTACTTGATTTCCAGCAGAGTCATGGATCTCAATGGCAACGATCTGAAGCTGTATCTCATGGAGGACGTCTCCGAAGAGGTGGCGTTTCAGCGTCAGCTGAATGCACTGCTGTTTCTTGCCACTGCTTTTGCTGCCCTGGTGTCAGTGCTGCTCAACCGCTACGGCATTGCACAAGCTCTGCGACCCCTGATCGGTTTGGGAACCACTTTGGATGCTGTCAATGCCAACCCATTGCAGCAACAGCATGTTGATCCAGAGCAGTTGCCTCTGGAGTTGAAGCCGCTTGCGTTTGCGCTCAATGCTTTGCGCGATCAACGCACGGATTCACGGGAGCGTCAGCAACAGTTCGCCAGCAGCATGAGCCATGAGCTGCGCACTCCCATCACCCTGATCGGTGGATACACCCGCCGTCTGCTGCGCCGAGGCGACAATCTCAGCGACGATCAGCGCGATCAGTTGCTGATCGTGCAGGACGAAACCCGCCGGCTGGCACAGGTGGTGAGCGATCTAGTCGCGATCAGCCGTGCTGAGATCGGCAGTCAGCAACTTGAGCTGCAGCCGCTCTGTATCGCTGATCTCGTTCAGGAGTCCATCGCGTCGCTCGAGCAATCGATACAGCAACGCGTTGTGGTCGTGGCTGATGAAGGGATCGATCTGAATGCGATCCAGGCCTTCGCTGACCGTGCCTCGTTGCAGCAGTGTCTTGTTCATGTGATCGACAACGCCTGCAAATACAGCCCCGCGGCATCAGCGGTGGAGATCAGCTGCAGCCTGGATGCAGAGAGGGTTGTTGTGCGTGTTCGTGACCACGGTTCGGGAATTCCAGCGGATGAGCGAGAAGCGGTGTTCGGGCGTTTCCGTCGAGGTAGCAATAGTGCAGGGATCCCCGGCAGTGGCATCGGCCTGGCTCTGGTCCGGATGCTTGCTGATCAGATGGCGGGTAGTGTCTCGATCGACAATGCCGATGGAGAGGGAGCTGTTGTTGCGCTGACCCTCAGGAGATGGATGTCTCCTGAACCGGATCCTCTTCGTCGTTGAGCAGATAGAAGGTGAGCACCGCCAGACAGGCGATCGCCAGGAACAGATGGTCGATCCAGCCGTAACGCACACCCATGCCGACGGCGGCGATGTGGGTATTGACCACGATCAACACCAGGGAGAAGCTCGTCAACAGAAGGGCGGGCAGTCGTTGAATCCGCTGTCGTTGACGCCACATGCTCAGCAGAGGAGGCAGCAACACCACCGTGGAGACGCCGTGCAACAGGCGCATGCTCAGATCGCTGTGCAGGTGCGGTGTGATCGACGCCCACAAATTGGCTGGCACCAGCAATGAGATCAGAATCAGATAGGGAATCATGGTGCTCGCCTCAGCTTGATGCGAAAGCAGCTGCCCATTCCGGGCTCACTGCTGACCTCGATGCTGCCATCCATTGCCTCTACGAGCAGCTTCACAACCGAGAGCCCCACGCCGCTGCCGCTCTGCCCTGTGGTGTTCGAGCCGCGATGGAAGCGATCGAACACGTAGGCCTGATCCTGCAGCGGTATGCCGATCCCTCGATCTTCCACTTCAAGCAACAGGCCCGTAGCAGTCGACTTCATCCGCAGCTGGATCGGCTGCTCGGCAGGGGAATACTTGTGCGCGTTCTCGATCAGGTTGAGCAGAACCTGCCTCAGCCGGGCGGGATCGCCGAGAGCTGCGGTTGCTGTTATTTCCGCAGGAAGCTGCAGCGTCATTTCGCGTCCCAGTGCGGCTCCCTGGGCGCGCACCACCTCCTCCAGCAGAGGACGCAGATCCACGGGCTCCTGTTTCACCTGCAGCCGGCCTGAATCACTGCGCGAGAGGTCGAGCAGGTCATTGAGCAGCTGCTGCATGCCGATGGTTTCCTCTTCGGCGTCGTGAAGACGTTGCACCAGTTGTGCATCCAGTTCCGGTGCTTTGCGGATCACCCGTTTGAGCGATCCCGAGACCAGCGTGAGGGGAGTCTGTAGCTCATGACTCACAGCGCTCACGAACTGACGCTGTTGGCTCCACGACTGGGCCAGTCGTTCGGTGAGGGCGTTGTAGGTGCGGGTGAGTCGACTCAGTTCCTTGGGGCCTCTGGGCACCGGCAGGGCGGCTGTCTGCAGACCTTCTGCGGTGAGTTCAGCACTGCGCGCACTGAGCTCCTGCAATGGTCTGGTGATCTTTCTCACCAACAGGCTCACCAGCAGCAGGGAGGCGCTCAGAGACCCACCCCAGATCAGGATCATCCAGGCCAGGAATTCACTCTGGGCAGAGCCCAGGCCTGAAATCTCCGTGCTGCTCCAAAGCAGATCACCAGAGGTCAGCCGTCGGTCGAGCAGGGTGAGGTAGTCGCGTCCCTGCAGAGCGATCAGATGCGATTGACCCGGCGTCCGCGTCGGGTTCGCCTGAACTGCTGCCTGGAACAGTGCCGTGGGAATCGGGCGATAAGTCCTCTCGGGTGTGAGGACCTGTCCATTGGGCTGCTCCAGCCACAGATTGGTGCGCACGCTTGAGTGATCCTGAAGTTCTCGCACGATCACCGTTTCACTCTGATCACGCCTGGCCTCAATGCGTACAGCGAGTGATGCCGACGCGGTCTGCAGTTCGGCTTCACCGACCCGCAGCCGGCTGCGTTCACTCAGCAACAGACCTGCGCTGGTGGCACCGGTGAAGCCAACCAGCACGGCGGCGTAGGTGGCGAGTTGCAGCTGGCCGAGCATGGTGCCCGTGAGGTGAGAGCGCCAGTTGCCGGAACCGTTCATGACCCAATCCTGCTCTTTGTCAGACAGGCGGGCAAGAATGCTCTGGATCAGAACTGCGCTCCTCTGTGAGTTTTGCCGCCTCGCCACTGGGCATTGCCCGTCCCAGCCTCTCGGCCCGCATGGCCCGCTGGGGGCTTGTGATCGTGGCGATCTACGGGCTGGTGGCGTTGTTGACACCCGTTCTGCTGTCTACAGGCCTGCTGCCGGACCCCAATGCAGGTCTGGAGAATCCCATCTATGCGCCCCCGTCCATGGCGCACTGGTGCGGCACCGATCGACTTGGCCGTGATGTTTGCGTGCGCACGCTTCAGGGCAGCGGTGTGGCCTTGCAGGTGGTGCTGCTCGCTGTGACGCTCGCGCTGGCGATCGGCGTGCCCCTGGGCATGGTCAGTGGCTATCTGGGGGGCGCTGTGGATCGCGTGCTGGTGCTGCTGATGGACACGCTCTACACCCTGCCGGTGTTGTTGCTGTCGGTGGTGCTGGCTTTTCTGCTTGGGCGAGGCGTTCCCAACGCGGCTGCGGCGTTGTGCGTGGTGTACATCCCGCAGTACTTCAGGGTGGTGCGCAACCAGACAGCTCAGGTGAAGGCGGAGCTGTTCGTGGAGGCGGCCCGCACGCTGGGCGCTGGTCCTGTCTGGATCCTGCGCCGATACCTGTTGCGCAACGTGATCACATCCGTGCCGGTCCTGCTCACGCTCAATGCCGCCGATGCGGTGCTGGTGCTCGGGGGGCTCGGATTCCTTGGCCTCGGGCTTCCTGAAACAGTGCCCGAATGGGGCAGTGATCTCAATCTCGCTCTTGCGGCTGTGCCCACCGGCGTGTGGTGGACGGCCCTGTATCCCGGTCTGGCGATGTTCGTGCTGGTGCTGGGTCTGTCGTTTCTGGGTGAAGGGCTGGAAGCCTGGGTGAGCAGCACCGGGCGAGACGCGGCAAAATAACCACATGGAGTGATCCGACCATGCCTTTCTGGGCCACGCTCGTTCTGCTGACACTGATGCTGACCCTCTGGGTGTCCGGCCGCGGCAATCCCGATGATGTGATTGGTCTGCTTGAGCAGATGCTGGCGATCGCCCTGGGGTTGGTGGTGCTGTTCATTGGGCGCAGCCTTCCACTGGAAGTGTTGGCCCTGGGGTTTGCTCTGCGGTTGCCGGCCGCCCGCCGTAATCATCCTGTGATGGAGCGCACCCAGGGCAGTAAAGACGTGTTGATGCCGTTCTGAATCTGAACTGGGTTCAAAATGCCAATTGAAAGCTCACCACAAATCCCATCAGGGTGAGCATGGCGTATTCGCTGAAGCTGATGATGCCTAAGGGCGTTTTGGTGTTGCCCCCAACGCAGGCGCAATTCAGAGCCAGTTTGTCGATGTAGATCGCTTTGATCACCGACGCCATCCCTGGAACGCCGATCAACAGCGCTGCCCAGCCTGCAACGGGTAGCGGTGGATTGAACAGAAACCCGAGTCCGATCAGCAATTCCACGCCTGGATAAAGCCTTCCCCAGCCACGCCAGCGCTGCGTGGCCAGGTCGTACTTCACAAAACTGGCTGCGAAAGACTCCACGTCCATCAGCTTCAACATCGCCAGGGCGCAGATGGAGATCCCCATGAATTGCTGGATCAAATTGCCGCCCAGTACCAGCGCCATCAGCAGCGTCGACCCGAACACTGCGATCACCGGGGTGTAGGAGTACTCAGGGCGCTCCACATCAGCGCCGAGCCGAGCCGCCAGTTCGGTGTAGCCACCGATGCGCTCGTCATCGCTGAAGATCTGCGGTGTGGTCGGAACCCCGTGCTGCTCTTTGAAGCTGTCCACCTCAGCCTGCGTGGTCAGCCGGTGATCCTCGAATGCGATTCCCCGCTCTTGCAGTAGTGCGATTGCCTTGAGCCCCCAGGGACACTCGTGTTCAGGCATGGACATGCGATAGAGCTGCAGATTGCGCAAGTCCTGAGTCATCGTCGTCTCACCCCATCAACAGTTCTGCGCCGAACGTAGCGATGGTGGTGCCAGATGGATCAACAATGCAGCTTTGTGGTGCGCGGTAGATCTTCGAGAATTTCTCCATCGGGGCTCAGTGCTGGATAGCTGCGCTCCTGATCACGACACCACTGCGCCACTTCGGGATAACACCACTCGAACAGCAGATCGTCGTACTGCCCCGCAGGGATCCCCTCTCCATTGATCGGTGCCAGACCCGCCACCTGCCGTTGTCTCAGCGCCTCAAACAGAAGCGTGGCTGTTGCCACTGACACGTTCAGCGACTGCACCATGCCGCGCATCGGGATGAAGACGGCCTGATCCATCAAGGCTGTGGCTTCTTCGGTCAGCCCCCATTTCTCCGCACCGAGAACGAAGGCGCTGGGGCCCGTGAAGTCGCATTCGCGATAGTCGCGTGCGTCCACACCCAGGTTGGTGCCATACAGCCGAAAACCACGATCCTTGAGGTGGCGCACGGCACCACTGACGTCGGCATGGCCATGCAGTGGCACCCAGCGTTGGCTTCCCTGGGCGGTGCTGTTGAAGGTGCGGGGTCTGCCGCTGAAGCTGACCGCATGGGCTTCCAGAACCCCCACCGCGTCGCAGCTGCGCAGGATGGCCGAGAGGTTGTGGGGCTTTTCCACATGCTCCACCAGCACGGTCAGATCCGACATGCGGCAGTTGAGAACCTGCTTCAGACGATGAAATCGGCGGGGAAGGATCGGCATCGCTGAGACCGCTGCATGCGCAAGTGCTTGCTGGCAGCCATGGGGGCATTGCTCAGATTTGCATGCAGGCCGCGGGCGGCCGCCCCATCAAGGGGCAACGCATTTGCTACACAAGCCGATGTCATGCCCGCCCGCTGAAGGTGCCTTCCGCTGGTAGCTCTAACGGAGAGATGGATCAGCGATGGGCACGATCTTGACGTCCAATGCGGCTTTGGAGCTCATGCGTCAATCCGCTGTTGCAGGCATTCCAGGTGAAATGCATGCCGAGCTCGTCTCTGGGGGCTGCTCGGATTACGCGATTGTGTTCAAGGCAGGCCGGCACTCAGGCGAACCCATCTCCAGAGAATCGGGAGTGACCCTGTACTCCAATGCTGAACAGGTCGGTCTTTTTTCGGGAATTGTGATCGACTATCAGGAATCGCTGTCTGGCGGAGGGTTTTTTCTTTCAGGCAAGTCGATTGATGTGTCGTCCTGTGGAAACTGCTTCTCGTTCAAGGCTGATTGAAAGTTTCCGGCTGCGTGCTGGTTCTTTCTGCAGCCTGAATCAATTGCTTGAATGAGTCACTGTTGAATCAATTGCATCGATTTCCAGTTGTGAATTATCCGCAGCATCCTTTCTGCTGCAGAGGGGTGACAGTGATACCGCTAATGACCTGAGGATCCATGATCACACGCACCTGGATGCCTCCGTTGGGATCATCAGCAAGTTCGATGCCAAGACCAAGCAATTCTTCTCCTGCATCATTTTTGTAATTAATCAGTTCTAACCTTTGGACATTGCTTGTTTCTGACATTGTTTAAATCTGGCGAGTGAGTCTTCATTCTGCCTTCCCGTTGTTGCGAGGATGACCGCTCAATGCGATCAGATCGGTTCATCGCTTCTGCAACGGTTGTCCGCTGTGCAGGCATAGCGCTGGCAGAAGCTGCCTATCACTGCCTGTTGTTCTGACCGCGACGCTCTGCTCTGAATCTCCTGCCACACAGGCCTGTTTTTCAGGTAGTCATTCAGATGCTGGTCAGCATCGGCGTCATGGCCGAGGGGTGGCAGTCTCTCTCCAGCGGCGACTCGAGCCACCAGGTTCCATTGCTGAGGGATGCCGTCGTCTGTGAAAACCTGCAAGGCTTCAAGCAGGGAAGGCTCATCTGCAGAGGCCCGGTTGTCGGGATCGTGTCGTCTTGCGCGCAGCCAAAGCTCGGTTTCGTGGTTGCGGACCTGCAGATAGCGCAGATCAGCTGCCTGGAGTCCGTAGGTGGCCATTAACTGGAAGGCGAATCCATAGCGGCGACCCATCGTTGTCTTCGGCAAGGCGGCGAGCAGCTTCAGGATGTCTGAATCCCGAAGGGCATAAATATTGGGGTCGCGTTGGATCCTCAAAGCGCTCGTTCTGTGTCCCGAGGGCAAGTTGGCTGGCGATGGTTGATCGCTTTGCGGGGCCAGTGACTGCTCTCAGTCATATCTGATTGCAGGGTTGCCGTTGTTCAGTCACCTCTTGGCAGGAGGTCTTCAACAGCATGAATCTGCCTATGAATGACGTCAGCATGCAAAGTCCTTTTCCGGTGAGCCTCTCTGCGGCGCTGACGCTGGCTGCCCTGCTGCCGATGACGGCAACTCCGCTGTTGGCGTATGAAAACCATCGCTATGACAGACGTGGTTATCTCTATCAACCAGATGAGTCTGCGCATCGGGCTGCTTGGCGTGAATCAGGCGCAGATACCAACAGTTGCGTTGAGGGCAGCGTGATCGGTGGGCTGTTGGGGGCTGGCCTTGGTGCTGCGCTGTCCCGTGGCAACGGTCGTTGGATCGGTGTGCCTGTTGGCGGAGCTGCTGGTGCTCTGATTGGTTGCCAGGTCGATGGTGGCTGATGACTTCACGGCAGCCCAGCCTGTTTGATCAACATGTGAAAGCTGTTGTTGCCTGCATTCCCCATGGACGTGTGTCCACCTATGGGCAGGTTGCTGACTGGATTGGGGCCTATGGCTGTGCGCGTCAGGTGGGTTGGGCTCTGCGCCGTTTGAGGCTGCCTTCCAGCATTCCCTGGCAGCGGGTCGTGAATGCGCAGGGACGCATCTCCATGAGCCTCAGCCGAGAGGGATCCGATTGGATGCAGCGTGAACTGTTGATCGCTGAAGGAATTCCGGTCACTCTCGACGGCCGTTTGCCTCTCGCCAGGTTTCTGTGGGTGCCTGATGAGGGGCAGATCGCCCGGATGGGTCAGTTGCTCAGAGCGCTGTAAGCAATGGTGATCACAAGACGGGTGACTTCGATCACGCCAGCCACAACGAACACCGTGGCGACTTTGCTGGCCCAGCGAGGTGGCTGATTCCCCCTCCAGCGGCTGGAGGCACTCATCAACTGCATGGCGGCGGAGGCAGGAAAAGCGATCCTGCTGGCCCGGCCTGAAGCCAGTTGAGTGCTGAGTTTGGAACCTGTTCCGATCGCTTTGTCGCTGAACGCATAACCCAGAGACACCGCGGCAGTGCGGTTGAAGGCCGATTGCGCTGACCCCGGCTGGGATTGCCAGGAACGCATGAACGGAATCCCATGATCGCCAAATGCCTCGTTGTATTCCTCCGAATCAATCAGGGAATCCACGAGTGCGTCGTGGCCTTGGGCAGCCTGAACCTGGATGGCTTCCGAGACTTCACCTTGATCATGTGGAGGCCTGCCCAAAAGATGTTTGAAATCCAGTTCGATTGTTCTCTGAGGAGAGCAGGAATCGTAAAAGTTTTTCCGATAGAAGTCGGACTTGGCGAGGCCGCGGATGAACTCGCGGACCGTGATACGTCCGTCTTTCAGCTCAGCCTCCAGTGAGGTTGAGCGTTCGCAATCCATCACATGTCCGTTGCCATAGACATGCTTGTAGGCCGCCTGAATCGCCATATCAATATCAGCAGCTTCAGCAGAACCTTCAAAGCCGGAGCGAAGTTTTACGGGCTGCTTTGTTGCACGTTCACCACCGAATTGTGTTGCGACTGAGGTGGAGGACAGCATGGGAAATTTTGGACGCGATGTTGGTATCAAAGAGAGTCTTGGCCCGAACTAAGATCGAATCACTGGATTCTTAAGTTTTCGCAAAACAAAAAGACTTAATTTCAAATTTCAGCCTGTATTTGGTGAACTTGGGTTTCGTTTTTAAGTGTTTTTCAGTTCTTCTGCTATTCGATCAGCTTTTTGTTTTGGAGTTGTCGAATCTGTCTGTTCGGCGAGCGGTCTGAGGTAAGGCTCTCGTCCTCGCGGGGCTTGTCCGGTCGGGTGATGGACTCTGCTGGCTGATGATTGGAGGCAGTGAAGCCCGCCTATGGCGCAATCATCTCCGCCCTCGACCCGAGATGCCCTGCTCTCCCGTCGTGTTGCTTGGGACGTCCTTGAGGCGGTGGCCGCTGGGGCTTATGCGGATGTGGCTCTGGAGCGAGCTCTGCGTCGCCGGTCTCTGGCGCCTGTCGATCGCGGATTTGTCACTGAGTTGTCCTATGGGGCCATCCGCTGGCGCCAGTGGCTCGATGCCTGGCTGGATCGATTGGGCAAGGTGCCGGCCCGCAAGCAACCGCCGCGTTTGCGCTGGTTGTTCCACATCGGGCTGTACCAGTTGCTTCGTATGGAGCGCATCCCTGCCTCCGCAGCGGTCAACACCACAGTTGAACTGGCCAAGCAGGGCAAGCTGGCACGCCTGGCGCCTGTGGTGAATGGCCTGCTGCGTTCAGCGCTGCGAGCCCATGAGGCCGGTGAGGGGTTGCGATTGCCCGATGAGCCGATGGCTGCACTGGCTCAGGAGCATTCGCTGCCCCTCTGGCTCAGTCGCCAGCTGTTTCAGTGGTGTGGGCAGGAGAAAGCTGAGCGTGTTGCCAGGGCTTTCAATCAGGTCCCGCCCCTGGATCTGCGGGTCAATCGCCTGCGCTCGTCGTCGGATGATCTGGCAGCACTGCTTGGGGAACGCGGCATTGCAACGGCTCCCATTGCAGGCTGCCCGGATGGAATTCAGGTGCTTGAGCCATCCGGCGACCTGCGTCAGTGGCCGGGCTTCAGCGAAGGGCATTGGTGCGTCCAGGATCGTGCGGCCCAGTGGGTGGCACCGCTGCTGGATCCGCGCCCTGGCCAGCGCGTGCTGGACGCCTGTGCTGCACCGGGTGGCAAATCCACCCACCTGGCCGAACTGATGGGGGATGTTGGAGAAATCTGGGCTGTGGACCGTTCACCTGGACGACTGCAACGGGTGGCTGCCAATGCGGCACGACTGGGCTGCAGCAGCATTCACGCTTTGGCTGCCGATGCGGCGCAGCTCGGCCAGGAGCGACCTGAGTGGCGAGAGCGATTTGACCGGATCCTTGTCGATGCTCCGTGCTCGGGTCTGGGAACGTTGGCGCGCCATCCCGATGCCCGCTGGAGAGTCACTGAACAGTCGGTGGCTGAGCTGCTCAAGCTGCAGTTCAGCCTCCTCGAAGGCCTTCGAACTCTTCTGGCTCCCGGCGGTCGACTGGTGTACGCCACCTGCACGATTCATCCTTCAGAAAACACCGATCAGATTCATGGCTGGCTGCAGGCTCACCCTGAGCTCACACTGCGCTCAGAGCAGCAGCGCTGGCCTGATCCTTCAGGAGGCGATGGTTTCTACGCCGCTGTGATCACTGCACCGGAAGTGGCCTGAAGTTTTCATCCACAGGTGGGCCACCGGGTGGCGCGACATAGCGAGGCGGAGGGGTGGTCTGAGTGTCTGTGGGAGGTTCTTCCCCACTCAGGAAGGGCTTGTCTGCGGGATCATCGCCATCCCCAGGTATCTTGGCGTCATCCGTCGTGAAGCGACTTTGTTTTTTGGGCCCTGTGAAGGGGCGGGTGAGCACCGGTTTGGGAGGGAAGTTCTGGACGTTGTAGCTGCCCTTGATCTGAGTCATGAATTGCTTCCAGGCCCAGGCGGCTTCGCTGCTGCTGCTGTTGGTTTCCGCGTTGTTGTCGTAGCCGAACCACACCGCTGTGGTGAGCTGCGGGATTGAGCCGATGAACCAGAGATCTCTTGCTCCCTCAGAGGTACCGGTCTTGCCTGCCACCGGTCGATCATCAAGCCGGGCTGCAGCCCCCGTGCCTCCGGTCACGACCCGTTGCAACATCCAGTTCATGGCATCGGCCACGTCGCTGTCGAGAGCTCGACGGCCTTTGTCACCGTCCATGCGCCTGCTCCAGAGAACATCGCCTCCAGGACCGCGGATTTCTTCAAAAGCCATCGGTTTCACGTACACCCCCCGATTGGCCACTGCTGCGTAAGCCGCCGTCATGTCGAGCACGGTCTGCTCATAGGCGCCAATGGCCATCGGGTAGTACTTGCCGAGAGGGCGCTGCTTTCCGATGCCCAGCTGGTTCGCGGTGCTGATGATCGCATCGAAGCCGACTTTGTCCTGGAGCTGCACGGCCACAGTGTTCAGCGAGTTCTTGAGGGCGTCAGCCAGAGAAATCTTGCCGAAGTATTTTTTTCCGAAATTCTTTGGGCAGTACCCCGACCAGCACCGGGGAGCATCCATGAAAACGTCTTCCGGTTTGACCCCGGAGTCGATGGCCGCGGCATAGGGGAAAAGTTTGAATGTGGATCCCGGTGAGCGCAGCGCTTGGGTGGCGCGGTTGAACTGGCTGCTGCTGAAATTCTTTCCACCCACCATCACTCTCACCAGGCCGGTGCCTGGTTCCATTGACACGATCACTCCTTCCGTGTTGAAAGGGGCTGATTTCCGGACCACTTGCTGGGCTTTCTTTTGCCAGTCGAGATTGAGGCTCGTGCGGATCTGAAGTCCTCCAACTTCAAGCTGCTCAGGGGTGAGCAAGAGCGGAAGCTGTTGAGCAACCCAGCTGGTGAAGTAAGGCGCTGAGCTGTTGAAATATTTGGGAATGGCAGGTTTGAGGTTGAGCGGGCTGTCGCCTGCCTGCTCGGCTTCGCTGGCGGTGATGAAGCCAGCTTGTTGCATTCGGTTGAGCACAAGCTTTCTCCTCTCCAGTGCCAGTTCTGGATTCACGAGCGGTGAATACACCGAGGGAGCTGGGGGCAGGCCTGCAATCAGTGCTGCCTCCTGCAGGTTGAGCTGATCCGGTGTCTTGGAGAAATACACCCAGGCGGCATCGGACAGGCCATAGGCGCTGGCGCCCAGGTACACGTAATTCAGGTATTGCTCAAGGATCTGCTCCTTGCTGAGCTGGCGCTCAAGCTTGTAAGCCAGAGCTGCTTCCTTGAGCTTGCGCGTGATCGTCCGGTCCTGGCTGAGGAACACCGTTCGCGCCAGTTGCTGGGTGATTGTGCTGGCACCCTCCCTCACGGCTCCCTGGCGAACATTGCGCACCAGAGCGCGGCCGATTCCCCACAGATCGACACCGTTGTGCTCGTAGAAGCGACGGTCTTCCGCTGCAATAAAGGCCTGTTTCACCAGCAGAGGCATCTCCCCTGGCTGGATCTTTTCGCGGGTTGCTGGACCCAGCTTCTGGATGACTGCCCCGTTGCTGGCCAGCAGGGTGATGGTGCCAGGCCTGCTGAAACGGCTGATTCCGCGAGCATCGGGGAGCGTGGCATCGAATGCCCGCACCAGAGCGGATTGTCCCAGAGCCACTCCGCTGCCGATGACGACGGCTGAACCGCCGATCAGGATCCAATGACGACGGGTGCGGATCACATGCCTTGGGTTAGAGGGCTGTGGCCAACAGCCAACGCAGTGACCAGCATGCCAAGCACCAGAAAGGGCTGAGCGCTCGCCTGGTACTTCACGTCGTAGGTCACGGGATCGCGCAGCAGCCAGATGTCCTGGAAAGTGATCTGGGGCACGATCAGCAAAACAAGCAGAACAGCAGCGAAATGCTGCCCGATCGCGATCAGCACCGCAACCATCAACAGCTGAAAGACATCGATCATCCCAGCGCTGATCCAGCTTGCTGGGCCGATACCGAATGCGACCGGAAGTGACTGAAGCCCAAGGGCACGGTCACCTTCAACACTCTTGAAATCATTGACGACGGCAATTCCCAGCCCTGCGAGGCTGTAAGCCAGGGTGAGCAGCGCTGTCGTCCAGGTCAGCTGGCCAAAGAGTGCCTGGCCGGCCCACCAGGGAAGGGCGATGTAGCTCGCCCCCAGTGCGTAGTTCCCCAGCCAGCCGTTCTGTTTGAGCTTGAGAGGAGGAGCGGAGTAGATGTAACTGACCAGTGATCCGCCGAGAGCTAACAGGAAGAGCACTGGCGTTGAGTGCTGGGCCCATTGATCGAGACCCCAGGCCACGGCCAGTCCGCTCAGAAGCAGCACCCAGATCTGCAGCCTGACTTGTCCGAGAGAAATCGCGCCGGAGGGGATCGGTCGATAGGGCTCGTTGATCGCGTCGATTTCGCGGTCGTAGTAGTCGTTGATGGTCTGGGTGTAACCCGCCAGCAGAGGTCCACTCATCACCATGCAGGCGATGGCTGCAAGCACGTGATCTGGCCGCCACTGGTAGTGACCACTTGCCGCTGCACCACAGACCACCCCCCAGATCAACGGGATCCAGGTCACCGGTTTCATCAACTGCAAACGCAGCTTCCAGATGTTTGTGGTGCCACTGGCACCCTTCATGCCGAGCAGCTGACGGGCGTCACTCACGGAATCAGGCCTCAGGCTGCGACGATCTCGTCTTCGAAGAACCAGGAGCTTGAACCGTCACTGAGTTCGACGACAACTCCAATGCCTTTGCCGTCGACCGTGCGGAATTCAGTGACGGTGCCAAAGGCATCACTCTTCAGCAGGTCCACCATGCCCTGCGGAATGCGATCACGAACCCGGGTCACACGAACCTTGCTGCCGACTTCAATTGACTCGAGTTTCGGCGTTGGCAGAGGTTCTGAGCCGGTTAATCGTTTGATCAGATTGAGAATATTTCCCAGCATGACCTGCAAGGCTTGGAAGGGATTCGCACCTTAACAGCCGTGTATCGAATGCCATGGTCGCTCTGCGCTTGATTCCCTGTCTTGATGTCGCCAAGGGGCGCGTGGTGAAGGGAGTGAATTTTGTGGGACTTCGCGATGCAGGAGATCCCGTTGAACTCGCCTGCCGTTACAGCCAGGCTGGCGCTGATGAGCTCGTGTTCCTCGATATCGCTGCCAGTCATGAAGGCCGAGCCACCCTGGTTGACATGGTTCGACGCACATCGGATCAGGTCACCATTCCGTTCACGGTGGGTGGAGGGATCGCCTCGGTGGAAGGCATCACCGAACTGTTGCGGGCCGGAGCTGACAAGGTCAGCCTCAACTCGTCAGCAGTGCGAAGGCCGGAGCTGGTGAAAGAGGGCGCGGATCGCTTCGGCTGCCAGTGCATCGTGGTGGCCATTGATGCCCGCCGCCGACTTACAGGTGGCTGGGATGTGTATGTCAAAGGCGGACGGGAGAACACAGGCCTTGATGTGATCGAGTGGGCGCGTCGTGTGGCCGAACTCGGGGCTGGAGAAATCCTGCTCACGTCCATGGATGGTGATGGCACCCAGGCGGGCTATGACCTTGAGCTCACTCGGGCGGTGGCACAGGCTGTGCCGGTGCCAGTGATCGCCTCTGGAGGCGCCGGTTGCCTGGATCACATTGCAGCTGCTCTCGATGGTGGCCCTGATGGAGGGCAGGCCTCCGCTGCATTGTTGGCGTCTCTGCTTCACGACAGAGTGCTGACGGTCGAAGGGATCAAGCTGGATTTGCTGCGCCGCGGCCTGACCATCAGGCCACTAGAAGCTTGACTTCTCTTTATTGTGTGAAGAACTGTTCAGTCTCTTTCAAGTCTTTCAGTGCACGTGCTGCTGTCCACAGTTGAGGCGTTAACGGTTTCTTCGGGTCAGCCGTTGATTCCCAGCAGCTGGATATTGCCTCTCGGGATAGCGCTGGTTTTTGTGGTGATCACCCTTGTGGGGTGGGCTCTCCAATTGATGCAGGCAGCGATGGATCAGGGTGAGTTTTCCCTCATGCTCGCTGGATGCATGGTGTGTTCAGCTGCCGTTGGACTGGCCACCGTGATGGTCATGACACTGAGTGGTCTGCCGATTTGAAACCTGGCGATCCTGAGGCTGTTGAGCAGCTGTTCAACGATGCTGCTCCCACTTACGACAGGCTGAACGACTGGCTCAGCCTCGGCCTGCATCGTCAATGGAAGCGGCAGATGGTTTTGCTGCTGTCGCCGCAGCCAGGGGAACAGTGGCTGGATCTTTGCTGCGGAACAGGTGATCTGGCCCTGTGCGTTGCTCGACGTTTGCGCCCCGGTGGTGGAGTTGTGGGTGTGGATGCAGCCGCTGCACCGTTGGCGATCGCGGCCCAACGATCTGCGCGGGAACCCTGGCTTCCAGTGCGCTGGCAGCAGGGCGATGCTCTGGATCTTCAGATGCCGAATGCCTGCGCCGATGGAGTGTTGATGGCCTATGGCCTGCGCAATCTGGCGGACCCTGCGGCCGGGCTCAGAGAGCTCCGACGCGTTCTTCGTGCCGGAGGCCGCGCCGGTCTGCTGGACTTCAATCGTCTTCCCTCAGAGAGTCCTGCTGCTGTGTTCCAGCGGGCCTACCTGCGCAGAGTTGTCGTTCCTGTCGCTGCTCGAGCCGGGCTTGCCGATCACTACGCCTATCTCGAAGAGAGCCTCAAGCGTTTCCCCGATGGGGCTGCACAGCGGCAGCTGGCTCTCGATGCCGGCTTTGCAGAGGCCTGCCATCGTCCTGTGGCGGGCGGTCTGATGGGCCTGCTCACCGTTCAGGCCTAGAAGTTAATCCCCTGTTGCACCTCGCTTGCGAGAGGTGAGACCGATGAACTATGAAGGAATGATTAAGAAGCAGGGGAGAAATGCATGGCCTTTCCGTTGCCGTCTCTGCTGCCCTCCATCGAGGATCTGCTGGATGAGGTCCAGTGGCTTGACGGAATGATCCTGGTCACTGATTCGCAGAAAGCCACCTTCGTTTCGTTCTCCCAGGTTGATCCTGTTCTTCGCCGTCTGCGCTCTCGTCCAAGAGGCGCTGAGGTGGCTGAAAAGCTCTGCATGTCGCTGTTGGATACTCACGGCAAAGGGGCCAGTAAGCCGGTGCTGGTGTTTCAGGGAGATGGCAGTTTCTGGTTGGGCACCATGGGGCCGGGACGTAGTCATCCCCACCGTCATCATGCGATCGCTCATCTGCAACGCTGCCTGTCACTGAGCTGAATTCGAGCTGACTTCTCGAGGGGGAGCGCTCTGGCGAGAGAATGCACCGCATTGGTTCCAACCCACGGATGCATTTCCAGGACATCATCAGCACTCTCAACCGTTTTTGGTCAGAGCAGGGGTGTCTCCTGCTGCAGCCCTATGACACGGAGAAGGGCGCTGGAACGATGAGTCCCCATACGGTGTTGAGGGCGATTGGCCCCGAGCCTTGGGCTGTGGCCTATCCCGAACCCTGTCGCCGCCCCACCGATGGCCGTTTCGGCGATAACCCCAATCGGGCGCAGCACTATTTCCAGTACCAGGTATTGATCAAGCCCTCCCCGGATGGGATCCAGGAGACCTACCTCGCCTCATTGGAAGCGATGGGGATCCGTGCTGCTGATCACGACATCCGCTTCGTGGAAGACAACTGGGAGTCACCGACGCTCGGTGCCTGGGGCGTGGGCTGGGAGGTCTGGCTGGATGGCATGGAGGTGACCCAGTTCACCTATTTCCAGCAGTGCGGGGGAATCGACTGCAAGCCGGTGTCGATCGAGATCACCTACGGGCTTGAGCGTCTTGCGATGTATCTGCAGGACGTGGAAAGTATCTGGGAGCTCAGCTGGAATGCCGAGCGCAGCTACGGCGATATCTGGCTTCCCTTTGAGAAGGGGCAATGCCATTTCAACTTCGAGGCTTCCAACCCTGAGCGCCTCAAGCAGTTGTTCGCGATCTATGAGGCGGAAGCGGCGGATCTGATCGAGAACAACCTGCCTGCGCCGGCCCTGGATTTCGTGCTCAAGTGCAGCCATACGTTCAATCTGCTGGAGGCTCGTGGCGTGATTTCGGTGACGGAGCGCACCGCCACCATCGGCCGAATCCGCAACCTGGCGCGCAAGGTTGCCGAAGCCTGGCTGGCCGAAAGGGAAGCGCTCGGTTTCCCGCTGCTCAAGCAACCTGCAGCAGCAGCCGTCTGATCGCTGGGGGAACACTCACACCAATTCTGAACGCGCTTCATGAAACCGGTGCTCAGTGCCGGATGGTTGCTGTTCATGGCCTGCATTGGGGCGGCGTGTGTTCGCTCCTCAGCGCAGTGGCACAGCCTGGTGCTGCTGCTGGTTCTGGGACTAGGGCTGTGGGGGCGAGCGGAGGGTTGGCCGCGAAGGGGAACGGGTTCTCTCGCGCTGATGCTCTGTCTTGTCACTGTTCGCTGCGGAATAGCAGCTGAGCCGCAACCACAGCTAGGGGATCCAAGCCTGTTGATTCCTGGTGATGGCAAGCCTCTCGCCGTGCACCTGGTGGGAAGGGTCCACGCGGATGGCGCTGTGGATAACGGTCACTGCCGCACTCTGCTGGAGGTGAGCAGCCTCAACGGGCAGCTCAGTCGAGGCCGAACGGAACTGACCCTCGAGCCTTGCACCACTCCTTTGCTGACTGGGTCTTGGCTCGAGCTTGAGGGTGAGATGCGCCGCCCTCGACTTGCCTCTCACCCACTGTTGGCCCGTGGTGATGAGCGACTGGCTCTGCAGCGAACTTGGAGTCGTCTGCGCGCCAATGCCATTCACGTGGTGCGGCAGGACTGGACGCCCTTGTCCGATGCGCGACGAAGGATCGCTCAGCGTTTCCTGGATGCGGCAGGGGAGCGTGAGGGTGGCTTCCTGGCGGCTCTGGTGCTGGGAGGTGCCCAGGTGTCTGTGCCGCAAAGCGTGCGCGATGCATTTCGGGTGGCAGGTCTCTCCCACGCACTTGCAGCGTCTGGCTTTCATCTTTCTGTGCTGCTGGGCAGTGCCATGGCTTGCACCAGGAAGTTGCCTGCGGCTTTGAGGCTCGCCTCGGGAAGTGGCGCTATGGCGCTGTTTCTCTGCCTTGCCGGTGCGCAGCCATCCGTGGTGCGCGCCGTGTTGATGGGTGCAGCGGCACTGCTGATTCGGGAAAGCGGACATCGCTGTCGCCCGCTGGGGGTGCTCCTGGTCACCCTGGTGCTGATGCTGCTGGTGCATCCGACCTGGGGACGTTCCATCGGCTTTCAGCTCAGTGCAGCGGCGACGGCCGGCCTGGTGATTTCGGCCGGCCCCCTGGAGCAGTGGATCATCCAGAACGGCCCCCGGCATTTGCAACGACTGGCTCCGGCGCTTTCGATTCCCCTTGCAGCTTTGTTCTGGACCCTGCCCCTGCAAGTGCTTCATTTTGGTGCAGCGCCGCTTTATGCATTGCTCAGCAATCTGCTGGCAGCCCCATTGCTGGCGCCTCTCACCCTGGTCGCCATGGCTCTGGCTGTCGTGGTTCTGCTGTTGCCGGCTGCTCTGGCCTCTTCCCTGTTGCCCTGGTTGATCTGGCCTGTGCAGCAGTTGAGTGGGTTGCTGATCAGCCTGGTGATTTGGATCGGTCACTGGCCCGGGGCCCTTTTGCTCACAGGGCCAGTGCACCCTTGGCTTGTTCTGCTGCTGGCGTTAGGACTGCTTCCCTGGTTGTTGCCCGCTGTGTCGGGCTGGCGAGGCCTTTCAGTTCTGTTGCTTGTTCTTGTGGCGTTCGTCCAGGCTTGTTGTCAGCTTCGGGACGATCTGATTCGCGTGGATCAGTGGGGGCGCCAATGGTTGGTGCTGCGTCATCGCGGGCGGGCGGCCATGGTGAGCAGTCATGGCGATGCAGTCAGTTGTCGGATTGCGACACGACTGAGTCATGGGCTCGGTCATCAAAGGCTTGATTGGATTGCGGTTCTCGATCCTGTAGGCATCAGTCAGGAACCCTGTTGGAATTCCTTGGGGCACACGCTTCAAGCGGATCAGAGAGGACGGTTTCCTCTCACGCATGGGCAGCGTCTGCAGAGCGATGGTCTGAGTGTTGGTGTTGCTGATCAACGTGGCCGCATCTTGAAGGTCCGTTTTGGAACTCGAGTCCAGCGACTGCGTCGCAGTGATCTTCGTCCCCAATCCGGTTGATGGCCCAAGTGTCGAGAGGGCCGCCTACTAAGGTGAGACCGCGCTTTGAGCGCTGGGAGAGGTGGCAGAGTCCGGTTGAATGCGCACGACTCGAAATCGTGTAGGGGTAACACCCTCGTGGGTTCGAATCCCACCCTCTCCGTTTTTTGTTCATCCCTGAAGGGGATTGTGTTGGTCAGGTCAAACGCACTTTCTTATGAATCTGACTAGCCCGGACTTGGACTGTTGATTGTTTTGTTCTGAAGCCCACGGCTCAATCAAGTGCCAGGTGGTCAGTCGACACTGGCTCTACGAAAAAAGATTGATGCTGCAGCGATCGAGATTGGATTTATGAGTGAAATAGCAGCACCAGTCCATTGCTCACCTGATGAAATTCCCGTTCCTCTCGGCTCAGATCCAAGCCGACTTCCAGTCCTTCGGTGACGGCTTGATCAAAAGGTGGCGTACTTGGGGGGGCGTCTCCCTGCCAAAGCGCTGCGATTCCCACGGCTGTGGCATGCCAGTGAAAATGCGGGGTCTCGCCAATGGAGGCCTCTTTGAGCGCTTCTTCGAGAAGGCCGTTGAGAGCAGTGCTGGTGGATGCCATGCCCCAAGCTTCGGAACGGGTGCGTAGCTAGGCAATCGCCTGAGAGACTTCTTGATCAATCTGTCGCGTCATGAGACACGTTTGGATCTCGAGGGGCGGCTGCAGCTGGTTCTGTGCCGTTGCGGTTACTGGCCAGTTGATGCTGACGAATGCATGGCCTTGAGGTTGATTGGGGTGAGACGCGAGGGACAACGTTTGGTGAGTGCTCCCCGTCGTGCTGTGCTGTCCGCATCACCCTCCAAGCTGCGTCGTCGCGCATCACGACGCCATCTTGAACTGGTGGCTGCGCCGCCTTCGAGCCTCCCCGCGTTGACGCTTGTTGGCCGCCAAAGCAGGCTTGGGCGCTCCCTCAAGCGTAGTGGTGACGTTGTGTTTGCAGCCGCAGTGCTGAGTTTGGGTTCTCCGCTGTTTCTGCTGTTAGCCGTGTTGGTGAAGCTCAGCTCGCCTGGTCCTGTCTTCTATGTGCAGAAACGGGTCGGTCGCGGTTATCGCCCCTTTGGATGCATCAAATTCCGCACAATGCGCCCTGATGCTGATGCTGTTCTGGCACAGGTTCTGGAGCGCTCTCCAGAGCTGAGAGCGGAATTTAATCGAGATTTCAAGCTGAAAAACGATCCTCGGATCACACCGATCGGGCGTTTCTTGCGTCGATCAAGCCTGGATGAACTCCCGCAGTTCCTGAATGTTCTACGCGGTGAAATGAGTGTTGTTGGTCCGCGGCCGATCGTCAGCAAGGAGATCAGTCGTTATGGCGAC
This sequence comes from Synechococcus sp., assembly GCA_047286285.1. GTDB lineage: Bacteria > Cyanobacteriota > Cyanobacteriia > PCC-6307 > Cyanobiaceae > Synechococcus_C. The sequence goes on from JBJBBP010000002.1 coordinate 743,884, forward strand.
TACATGGACGAAGTGTTGTCTGTTCGGCCAGGCCTCACTGGTCTCTGGCAGGTGAGTGGCAGGAACAACCTCAGCTATCCGAAGCGGGTAAGGCTTGATCTTGCCTATGCCCGTGGTCGCTCGTTCCTGCTTGATCTGGCAATCATCTTGCGCACCTTGGGTGTCTTGCTGCTGCCGATGGATCGAGGGGCCTACTGAACTCTTCATTGCAGCTTCCAGCTCAGCAAGGCTGCAATCACGATCCAAAACAGTTCCAGTCGCCGTGTCAACGCGAGGATTCTGAACACACTGTCGGCGTCCGCCGGGGGGTAAGCAGCTCCCAGCACCGGTTTGTCCACTGAGCGCTGGTCGTAGTGGTTTGTGCCTCCGAGTTGCAGGCCCGCGCAGTGTGCATAGATCGCTTCTGATCGTCCCGCGTTGGGCGATGAATCGTGTCGTCCTTCGGATTCAGCGTTGATGACCAGCGTGGCCCACTGCCATGGAGGCTTGCTGACCATCGGCAGGCTCAGCATCACGAAGCGACAGGGCATCCAGGTCAGCAGGTCGTCTAGTCTTGCTCCCGCGGTCCCAAGCCAGAACAGGCGGCCTCTGCGATACCCGAGCATCGAATCCAGGGTGCTGGCGGCCTTGAACCCCCAGGCCAGGGCCAGCGGTCCTGGAGCGCTGATGAATCCCAGGCTCCAGAGGCAGGCGCCGACCAACATCCAGAACAGTGGCGCAAACAGGCCGTCCACTGCATTTTCGCTGGCGGTTTCGGCTGTGGCGCGCAGGATCTGCGCTTTGGTGAGTGAGGTCGTGTCGCGGCCCACGATCCAGCTGAGTTTTTCGCGTGCTGCCGAAAGATCTTCTCCCTCTGTTGAGGGAAGGGCTGAAAGCACATTCAGCACACTTTGTTCAAGACTTTTTGCTGCCAGGGCACTGGCGAGGCCTGTCACCAGAGCAATCATCGCGATGACCTGAAGCCCCCCCTGTGTGTGCAGGGCCAATCTTTCGAGCAACCAGCCCACGCCGGCACTACCAAGAGTCAGAGCCAGCGTGATGGCGACTCCACCAATGCGGAGCAACAGCGGTTGATCTCCACTCCAATCCTCAACCCTGCGCCGCAAGATGCTGATGGACTTGCCCATCCACACCACAGGATGGGGAGACCAGAGTGGATCGCCGATCAGCCGGTCGAAACCAGCCGCGGCGATCACCAGGAGCAAGGGCTGAATGATGCCCTGGTTCAGGAGGCCTTCAGCCAGCTGAACATCGAGCGCAGACCCTTGCCAACTTCCTCGATCTTGTGATCCCCGTCGCGCTTGCGGATCTTGTTCATCTCGGGTTTGCCGGCTTCGCACTCAGCCACGAAGTTCTTGGCGAAGGTGCCGTCCTGGATGTCAGCGAGGATCCGCTTCATTTCGGCTTTGGTGTCGGCGGTGATCAGGCGGGGGCCGCTCACGTAATCGCCGTACTCCGCTGTGTTGGAGATGGAGTCACGCATGGCTGAGAGGCCACCCTTCACCATCAAATCCACAATCAGCTTCACTTCGTGCAGGCACTCGAAGTAAGCCAGTTCAGGCTGATAGCCCGCCTCGACCAGGGTCTCGAAGCCAGCTTTCACCAGTTCGGACAGCCCGCCGCAGAGCACGGCCTGCTCACCAAAGAGATCGGTTTCCGTCTCTTCCTTGAAGTTGGTTTCAAGGATGCCGGCGCGTGTACCACCGATGCCCTTCGCGTAGGCCATGGCCAGTCCACGGGCATTGCCTGAGGCGTCCTTCTCGATGGCAAAAAGGGCGGGAACGCCCTGGCCGTTCTGGTACTCCCAGCGCACGGTGTGGCCCGGGCCCTTGGGGGCGATCATCACCACATCCACTCCCGCGGGAGGTTGGATCAGACCAAAACGAATGTTGAAGCCATGCGCAAAGCTCAACACCTTGCCGGCGCTGAGGTGCTGGGCGATTTCCTTGTCGTAGACCTCCTTCTGGAATTCATCGGGCAGCAGCACCATGATCCAGTCGGCCTTGGCAGCGGCATCAGCGACGCTCAACACCTCCAGACCGTCAGCCTTGGCTTTATCAGCGGAGCGACTGCCTTCGTAGAGGCCCACCACCACGTTCACGCCACTGTCCTTGAGGTTCAGAGCGTGGGCATGGCCTTGGGAGCCGTAACCGATGATGGCCACTGTCTTGCCGCTGAGCAGCGAAAGATCGGCATCGGAGTCGTAGAAAAGCTGAGCCATCCGGACGATGAACGTGGAGCTTGGTAACGACCGAGCTTACGCAAGCGTCTGATCGCTCAGGCCTCGTTGGGGTGGGCGATCACCCTGTCGATCAGCCCGTAGTCCTTGGCTTCCTCGCTGCTGAGGAAGTAATCGCGATCGGTGTCCTTCTCGATTTTCTCGAAGCTCTGGCCGCTCATGTCCGCCATGGAACGGTTGAGCATTTCCTTCATGCGCAGGATTTCCCGTGCCTCGATCTCGATATCGCTGGCCTGTCGCTGTGCGGTTCCGCCCAGAGGCTGGTGAATCATGATCCGGCTGTGGGGCAGGGCGAGCCGCTTTCCCTTGGTGCCCGCTGCCAGCAGAAAAGCTCCCATCGACGCTGCCAACCCCACGCAGATGGTGACCACGTCACTTTTGACGTACTGCATCGTGTCGTAGATGGCCAGGCCGGCCGTGACTGATCCGCCTGGTGAATTGATGTACAGGTAGATCGGCTTGCTGCTGTCTTCGGAATCGAGATACAGCATCTGTGCAACCAGGCTGTTGGCCACGGCATCGTTGACCTCGGAGCCGAGGAAGAGAATGCGCTCCACACCCAGTCGGGTGTAGATGTCCACCCAGCGCTCCATCTGGCTGCCAGGGAGGCGGTAAGGCACGGAGGGGGTACCGATCGGCATGGGTGCTTGCGGGTTGAAGAAAAACGTTGAGCTGTTGGAATCGTGGCTGAATCAGCCGGCGGGCACAGGAGCTGGAAGCTCCTTGCGACTGGAGAGCACCCGGTCGATCAGTCCATAGTCCTTGGCCTGATCCGGGGTGAGATAACTCATGCGGTCGGAATCCCTGGAGAGTTCCTCGACGCTGCGACCGGTATTGGTCGAGAGGATTTCGAGCATGGCCCGTTTGTTGTGAAGCACTTCCTTGGCTCGGATCTGGATGTCGGTGGCCTGGCCCTGAGCTCCGCTGCGGGGCTGGTGCAACACAATCGAGGCATGGGGCAGCGCAGCACGTTGCCCCTTGGTTCCTGCCGAGAGGATGACTGCAGCCGTGCCCATGGCCTGACCGATGCAAATCGTGTGCACCGGCGGCTTCACGTAGCGGAGCGTGTCGCAGATGGCGAAGGCCTCGGTTTCGAAGCCGATGGCATCCCCGGTGTACCAACTCGTGCCGGTTGAGTTGATGTAGAAATAAATGGGCTTCTCGGGGTTGTCGAATTCCAGATAGAGAAGCTGGGCAATGATCAGTTCGGTGACATCCAGCCCGACCTGGCGCTTGGTGTCGTCATCGGAGAAGAGGGGCAAACCCAGATAAACAATTCGCTCCTTGAGCAGCAGTGAGGGCAGATCCGGCGGCGGTGTCCGCATCACCGACGAATCGCCGTAATAGGGAGCTGATGTGGTCATCCGCGTCGGGCTGCCGTGGTGGCCGGAGCCTAGCGGGATCCTGAGGTGGGACGCTCATTTCGACGGTTCTTGCGGGGCGGTTTCCCCCCGGGACTGCTCTTGGTTGTTGCGCTGGTTTCACCGTCCTTGTCGAGCCGACCGAACACCATGCGGCCGCTCGGGTTTTGCAAGGCACCGGTGATCACCACGGCCCGACGTTCACCGATGGCGGCTCGGGCGTTTTCAATCACCACCATCGTGCCGTCTTCGAGGTAGGCCACGCCTTGGTGCTCCTCCTTGCCTTCACGAACGATCTTCAGATTGAGTTCGTCCCCGGGTTGCACTTCGGGACGCAGGGCGATGACCAGTTCGCTCAGGTTCATCACCTTGAGCTCCTTGACACGGGCCACCTGAGCCAGGTTGAAATCGGCCGTCACCAGCGTTCCGCCGGTGTCTTCCGTGAGCTGCAGCAGCCGATCATCCGTGCCTGCTCCGTCGTAGCGGGTGGTGTTGATCACAAGGCGCTTGTCATAGGTCTCACGCAGGGCATTGAGCAGCTTCAGGCCCCGCCGCCCCTTGCCGCGTTTCTCGAGGTTGTTGGAATCGGCGAGTTGCTGCATTTCGTTGATCACCGTCTGCGCCACGATCACCTTCCCCTCGAGCAGACCGCAGCCGATCATTCCCTGAATGCGGCCGTCGATGATCACGCTGGTGTCAAGGATCTTGGCTGTTGCTGGCGTGAGCACTCCATCCGCCACCAGCAAGGCCTCGGTGGAGGTTGGGTTGAAGAGCCGCAGCAGCGTTCGTCCATGCACCTCGGCGAGGTTGTACCCCAGCACTCCGAAGAACACATTGCTCAGGATCGCTGCCAGGGGTTTCACCAGGGAGCTGGCGCCGGCGAGCGGCAGCAACAGAATGGGTGCCAGCAACAGGTTGGCCACCAGCAAGCCGAGGATCAGTCCCACTGCCCGGCTCACCAGCAGATCGGTGGGCATGGTGCGCACCTGATTCATCAGTCGCTGCCGCAGGCTGCGGAACACCAGGCCCGCCACAAGCCCGATCACCGCACCACCGGCGCTCAGACCCAGGCGGACCTGCTGCGCGTTGGCGTTATCCAGCAGTTCCTGGGGAAGGAGATGCACGCCCATCCAGCCGGTGGCCGTCCCGGAAATCAGGAACAGGATGATGATGAGCGCTTCGACCATGAGGTTGGGTTCTCACTGCCCAGTCCAGATGCAGGCAGCATGCACCATTCTCACTCTCCTGGCTCGGGCTGATGACCGCACCCGCGCCGCGCAGCGCTTACATCCACATTCCGTTCTGCCATCGGCGCTGCTTCTACTGCGATTTCGCTGTGGTTCCGCTGGGGGACAAGGCGGACGCTCATGGTGGTCCGGGAAGTCATTCGATTGAGGCCTATCTCCGGCAGTTACTGGCTGAAATCCAACTGTCGCCGCCAGGGCAGCCCCTGGCCACCGTCTATATCGGTGGCGGCACCCCCTCGCTGCTCACACCCGAGCAGGTGGCAAGGGTGTTGGATGCACTGCGGGCGCGTTTTCGCTTGCAGTGCGGTGCTGAAGTCACCCTGGAAATGGATCCCGCCAGCTTTGAACGGATGGATCTCGAGGCCCTGCTTCGCTGCGGGGTGAACCGGGTCAGCCTGGGTGGTCAGAGTTTTGATGATCAGGTTCTTGAATCACTCGGTCGTCGTCATCGCCGTTCCGACCTGTTGGAGGCCTGCGAGTGGCTGCATGGAGCCCTTGAACAGGGTGCTCTGCGCAGCTGGAGCCTTGATCTGATCCGCAACCTGCCTGATCAGAGTGATGACGCCTGGGCTGTGCAACTGGAGCGTGCCATTGCGATGGGGGCTCCCCATCTCTCCATCTACGACCTCAGCGTGGAGCCCGGCACGGTGTTCTCGAGGCTTGAGCAGCGCGGTGAGCTGCAACTTCCCGATGAGGACGGGGCTGCCGATCGGATCGCAGCCACTAGTGATCGCCTTTCGAGGGCTGGCTACTGCCGTTACGAAATCTCCAATTTCGCCTGGCCTGGCCATGCGTCCCGACATAACCGGGTGTATTGGAGCGGCGCAGGGTGGTGGGCGTTCGGTCTGGGCGCCACCAGTGCTCCATGGGGTGAGCGTTTCGCCAGGCCTCGCACCCGTGAGGCCTATGGCGATTGGCTGGATCAGCAACGCCGGGATGGTCCACATTCCTCTCTACTGAAGGACCAGGCCTTGTCGATGACCCTGGAGGACCGCCTTCTCGTGGGACTGCGGCGGCACGAGGGTGTGGATCTGCTGGATCAGGCCCTCAGCAGCGGTTGGTCAGGGGAGCTTTGCCGCCGTTGGCTGCCTCGGCTGGAGGATCGCTGGACTGTCTTTCTGACAACGGATCTGATGCGACGACGAGGACATCGATGGCAGCTGACGGATCCTCTGGGAATGGCCGTCAGCAATGCGGTTCTGGTGGAGCTGGTGGAGTGGTGGGAGGAGGTGTCTGCTGACGCTGATCATCCAGCCAGCTGCGCAAGGCCTTGACTCCCAGCCCCCGGCCGTCCATTCGTGCCGGGCTGAAGGGTGGTTGTGACGGGGTCAGTCCAAGCAGGTCGGCGGTCACGCTCACTTGGCCGTCACAGTCGCTTCCCGCACCGATGCCGATCACCGGAATGGCCAGATGCTGCCGCGCTCTGCCCGCCAGCTCCGAGGGAACATGTTCGAGCACGATCGCAAAGCATCCCGCCGATTCCAGTTCTGCGGCCTGCTGGAGCAGGCGTTCCTGGCTGCGTGGATCGTTGGCCTGGCGTCGATAACCAAGGCTGTGGACGGCCTGCGGTAACAGTCCCAGGTGTCCCATCACCGGGATGCCGGTGCGAACCAGGCGTTCAATCACGGCCAACACCTCGGGTTCGGCCCCCTCGAGCTTCACGCCAGCCGCATCCGATTGCTTGATCAGAGTTCCTGCAGCAGCCACCGCTCGATCCAGCCCGCACTGGTAGCTGAGGAAGGGAAGATCAGTGATCACCAGGGGTTGTTCCGCAGGCGGGTTGCTGAAGCCCCGGCAGACCGCCTGGGTGTGCATCACCATCTGCTCGAGCGTGACCGGCAACGTTGTGCTGTGTCCCAGGCTGACCATGGCGAGCGAATCGCCCACCAAGACCACATCGGCGCCAGCGTCCTCGACCAATGAGGCGCTCAGGGCATCCCAGGCGGTGAGCATGGTGATCGTTTGGCCGGTCTGCTTGAACCGGATCAGGTCTGAGGCGCGCAACCGCTCCCTCGAATCAGCGGATCTCCATTGCTAACATTGCAAGCGACTCGGACCTATGCGGTTCAGACGCCCAAACTTGGTCAGAACCGGAAGGCAGCAGCCACACGGGATGCTCTGAACAGGCGTGGACTCCGGGTCACCAACTATCGAGACAGTCACAGAGATCTCTGTGACTGTCGATGATCAGTTTGTCTGTTCAATCATTCAGCTGTTCTGACCGCCTTCCTGGCGTTGCTGACGCTGCCTCAGGAATTCGGGAATGCGAGCTCCGGAATCCTGAGGTTCTGCGGGGCTGAAGGCCGATGCGGCAGAGCGAGAAATGCTTTTCTCGGTGCGGTAGGGCTGACCGTTTTCAAATCCGGTGGCAATCACTGTCACGTGGATCTCTCCCTCGAGACGCTCATCCACCACAGCCCCGACGATGATGTTGGCTTCGGGATCCACCACGTCGTAGATCACTTCGGAAGCACTGGTCATGTCCTCGAGGGTCATGTCGCGGCCACCGCTGATGTTGATCACGCAACCCTTGGCACCATCGATGCGTGCTGCCTCAAGCAGAGGACTGTTGATTGCGGTCTGAGCGGCTTCGATGGCACGGGAGCGACCGGATCCGACGCCGATGCCGAGCAGAGCCGTTCCCGCCTCGGTCATCACAGAGCGCACATCAGCGAAGTCGACATTGACCAGGCCTGGGCAGGTGATGATGTCGGTGATGCCTTTCACACCCATGCGCAGCACGTCATCAGCGCTGCGGAAGGCTTCCTGTAGCGGTGCACTGCCGATGGCATCGCGCAGACGATCGTTGGGAATCACGATCAGCGTGTCCACATGCTCAGCCAGCCGGGCAATGCCCTCATCGGCCTGACGCATGCGACGACGACCTTCAAATCCAAAGGGCTTGGTGACGATGCCAACGGTGAGCGCGCCGCTTTCCTTGGCGACTTCGGCCACAACGGGTGCTGCACCGGTTCCAGTGCCCCCACCCATGCCGGCGGCGATAAAGACAAGATCGGCACCCTGGAGTGCCTGCTGCAGATCCGCCCGGGATTCCTCAGCAGCTTTCTGGCCAATGCTGGGATTTCCACCGGCCCCAAGACCACGAGTCAGGGTCTGTCCGAGCTGAACGCGGTTTTGAGACGACGATTGCAACAGAGCCTGGGCATCTGTGTTCAGAACCCTGTAGGCAACGCCTTCAAGGTCGCTCTGGATCATGCGGTTGACCGCATTGCTACCACCGCCACCGACTCCGATCACCTCAATACGGGCGGACTGAGAGGGAAGAATTCCTGCTGAATCAGGAGAAGGGGACATCTGACCGCTCACCATCTCCATCGTCGACGTCGAACCATTGAGGTGCGTGTGCATTATGTCCCTGCGAGTGACGTTCGCCGAATTCAAATAACACTCGTTGTGGTTTCAGCACTGCGCAACCCAGGGTCAGGGTTTGCTCGTTTTCTGTTTCGGCTCTGGTTTCAGCTGCAATTCGGGTTTGGAAGGATCCGAAAGATCGATGCCGCTGCTCGCTTTGCCGCGAAGGGTTTCAGGAAGGCTGCTGGATAGCAGGGCAATTGTGCTGAGCTGCTGATCCAGCAGACGTTCATTCGAGCCCAGCAGCACCAGGCCAAGCGTTTTCGTACGCAGGCTCAGATCGCCATCCGGGGCGACATAAATCACCTGCAGTGGGCTGCCCAGTTGATCCCGTCGCTCGAGCACTGTCGCAATCATGGAGCGGCGGCTGGAAATCCACCCCTCCACACGCACTGTGCTGGCGGGGGCTTCACCCTGGCGCGCAACGCTGAGCGGCATCCAGTGACCTTCAAGGTCGACCATGCCCTGCTCCTTGCCGCGAGCGCCCATGCGACTTGCCGCCGCGATCGGGCGCCGATCCTTCAGCTTGATCACCAGACCGGGCGGCACCAGACGTCGCTGCACCGAGACGGACTGCACCGGAAGTTCAGCCAGGAGTCGGCGTTCAAGACGACCTGGCTGGAGGGTGATCAAGGGTCTGGGGAAGCGCAGTCCTGCTGCTTTGACCACGGCATCACTGCCGAGCCTGTCACTGCCGCTGACCGCGAGCTGCTCCTGAGAGCGCAGGCTCCAACCGGCGTTGAGCAGCAGCCAGATCAGTCCGGTGGAAACACCACCAAACAGCAGAATCCGCCATGACTGGATGAGCTGTTCCCGTCGTCGCTCCTGGCGCAGTCGACGGCGGCGTTCGACACCCGGAGGCAGCGGACCACTGCTGCGTTCGCGCTGTTTGTCTTTCGAGCGGGCCATCACAGGTCGCAACGTGCTTTGGCCATCAACTGAGTCATCCAGCGGCGGGCGCGTTCAGCATCCGAGAAGGGCACATCCATCTGCCGGCCTTCGCCGATCAGCCTGAGGCGGCAGCGACCCTGGGATTCATGGGCCAGGGGGGTGTCACCTGATGACAGCGACATCAGCTCCACCAGTTCGAGCGTCTTAATCACAAAACGCCCTTCATCCTTGAAACTGCCGGCATGGAAACTGCTCCAGCACAGTTCGCCGTCCTTCAGTCGGGCTGCACCGCAGCCGTCGAGTTTGGCCAGCTCCGATGCGTCGCTCCAGACCCGGAAAAGATTCTGGCGTCGTCGCTCCAGCCAGCCCAGCGATGCCAGCAGCACGAACACCAGCAGCAGTGGGAACCAGAGCAAACCGTGCATCATTGCGGCATCAGCAGAGGCAGACTGCTCATTCTTGCGCCGTGGCCACCAGCTCTGCCACCAGCTGAGGCAAAGGAAAACCGGAGGCCTCCCAGAGCGTGGGATACATGCTCTGGGAGGTGAACCCCGGAAGCGTGTTGATTTCGTTGAGCCACAGCCGGTCATCTGCTTCGTCGTAGAAGACATCAACACGCGCCTGCCCGAACGCATGGACAGCCCGACATGCCTCGATGGCCATGGTCTGAATCCGTTGGTTCACCTCTTCGGGCAGTGGTGCCGGGATCAGCGTCTGACTTCGCCCTTCGGTGTATTTGGTTTCGTAGTCGTACCAGTCAGCATCGAAGCGCACTTCACCCACCACCGACGCCCTTAGTTGCTGCCGACCCAGCACGGCACATTCCAGCTCACGAGCCTTCACACCCTGTTCCACCACCAGGCGCGGGTCGAGTGTCGCTGCCAGTTGCAGGCCCGCCAGCAGCTCGTCGCGGTTGCGCACCTTGCTGATGCCCACGGATGAGCCGAGGTTGGCAGGCTTCACGAAGCAGGGGTAGCCGAGCTCACCCTCGAGACTGATGAGCAAACGCTCCAGTTGCTGCGGATCGTCAAGGTCAGTTGCGTTAACGCCGAGGTAGGGAACCTGGGCGATGCCAGCGGCGGCGAAGGCGGCTTTCATCGCCAGTTTGTCCATGCCCACGGCGGATCCCAGCACTCCGGAGCCCACGAAGGGTTGCTGCATGAGCGTGAACAGACCTTGCACCGTGCCGTCCTCTCCGTTCGGTCCATGCAGAACCGGGTACCAGACATCGATGCAGTCGGGATCCAGAGGCAGCTGCCGCAGTCCTCGTGCTGGCAGTGGTTGAGGCAGCTGGTCACTGGCCAGCGCTGCCTTCTGTTGGAGCACCCTTTCGGCGACGGTGTCCGGCCACCAGCGCCCCTCACGGTCGATGTAGAGCGGCGTCACCTGGAACCTCTGCTGATTGCTTGGATCCGTGAGTCCTTGGATCACCGTTGCGGCCGAACGGATCGAAACGTCGTGTTCCCCAGAAGCACCGCCGAACACCACGCCAACGCGGACAGGGGAAGTCGGCATGGGGGGAAGATCTCTGAGACGGTCTGCGCCGCAAACTATCAGTCGTGCACGGGAGTGCCACTGAGAGAGAAGGAACGCACCGCATTGATACGTACCTGCACCAGGTCGCCGGGCTGATAGCGCCGACCATCGGAGCCCTCTGCGCTGAAGAAGGTCAGCCGGTTGGTGCGTGTGCGTCCCATCAGCTGTGACGGGTCCTTGGGATTGATGCCCTCGGCCAGCACCTCTTCAATGCGATCGAAATAGCGGGCGTTGCGCTCTTTGGCGCAGCGTTCCACCAGGGCATTGATTTCCTGGAGGCGCGCCACTTTCACCTCCTCGGGCAGCTGGTTGTCCCAGTTCGCTGCCGGTGTATTGGGTCGTGGTGAATAGGCGGCGGTGTTCACCAGATCAAAGTTGATCTCCTCGATCAGCTTCAGGGTTCGCCTGAACTGGGCGTCGGTTTCGCCGGGGAAGGCAACAATCACGTCGGCGCTGAGTGAGGCGTCAGGCATGCGCTCACGGATGTGGTCGATGATTTTGCGGTAGCGCTCGATGGTGTAACCGCGGGCCATGGCCTGCAGCACGTCGTTGTCTCCGCTCTGAAAAGGGATATGAAAGTGCTCGCAGAGCTTGGGTAGATCGGCGCAGGCATCAATCAGGCGCCGGGTGAAATAGCGGGGATGACTCGTGGCGAAACGGATCCGTTCAATTCCTTCAACGTCATGAACGTGATGGAGCAGATCCGTGAGTGTGTTTTTGCGCCGGCCTTCCGCGGTGATGCCGGGCAGATCGCGTCCATAGGCATCGATGTTCTGGCCCAGCAACGTGATTTCCCGATAACCCTGTGCCGCCAGTCCTTCCATCTCCAGCTTGATGGCATCAGGAAGGCGCGACTGTTCCTTGCCGCGCACGGATGGAACCACGCAGTATGTGCAGCGTTCGTTGCAGCCGTAGATCACATTCACCCAGCCGCAGATGCTGCTGTCGCGGCGAGCGGTGGTGATGTCTTCAAGGATGTGGTGTTCTTCGGTCGCCACCACCTGCTGTCCGCTGTCCACTTGATGCAGCAGGGTTTCCAGACGATTGGCGTGTTGCGGTCCCATCACCAGATCGAGCTCCGGCACGCGCCTTAGCAGTGATTCACCTTCCTGTTGGGCCACGCAGCCTGCGACCACCAGTTTCAGATTGGGGTTGCTGCGCTTCCGTCGTGCCTGGCGACCGAGGTAGCTGTAGACCTTCTGCTCAGCGTTGTCGCGGATCGTGCAGGTGTTGTAGAGAACGAGATCGGCTTCCAGTTCAGCTGTGGCTTCCCTGTATCCCATTGACTCCAGGATCCCGGCCATTCTTTCGGAATCAGCCTTGTTCATCTGGCAGCCGAAGGTGGTGATCCAGTAGCTGCCTCGCTCCAGAGCTGGTACTGGAGCGGTGGAAGGAGAGGCGGTGACGGTCAAGGCGGAGGGCCGTCCGATGGACCGGCGGCGAGGGAACCTTTCTTCAGTGTGGTTCACGAGGGTCCTGTGTCACCTTGAGATTCGGTGCGCACGTTGCATGGGCTGGACTCTGCGTCGGTTTCCGCTCACCAAGGCCGTTCCACTGGCCATCAGCCGTGGCACCACATCAGCTGTGGAACGACTGGAACTGTCACTGGAGCAAGACGGGATCAGGGGGCGGGGGGAAACCGGGGGCCTGGACACGGGGCATCGCGCCTATGACCTGGAGAGCATCGAAGCGGAGCTGCAGGCTCTGCTGCCCGCTCTCCAACCGCTCGATCCCAAGGATCGAGCCGCTGTTGCGCCGCTGCTCAGCAGCCTTTCGCCACCGGCACGATGTGCTGTGGATCTGGCGCTCTGGGATTGGTGGGGACAGTTCTTGCAGCAGCCGCTCTGGCGCCTGTTCTGCCTGGATGGACGCTGCAGCGTGGCCACCAGCGTCACCCTTGGTCTGGCCTCGGTCGAGGGCGTTCAGCAGCGGCTCTACCGCTGGTGGGATCAACTGCCTGCCACCCGCATCAAGCTCAAGCTCGGCAGCCCTGAGGGCCTTGACCATGACCGAAGGCTGCTGCAGGCGGTGGCGTTGATGCTGCGCAGGCGCACACAGGAAACCGGCATCGAGCACGAGCTGCAGGTGGATGCCAATGGCGGCTGGACCGTGCAGGAGGCGATGGTGATGCAGTCAGCTCTGGTGGCTGCGGATGTTGTGCTCCTGGAACAGCCGATCGCAGCAAAGGTCGGTCCCCAGGAGGATCTGGATGGATTTGCAGCTCTGCGGGCGCATTGCAGCCTGCCGCTTGTGGCCGATGAGAGTTGCTGGGATTTGGCGGATCTGCTGCGGCTGGCGCCCCATGTGGACGCGGTCAACCTCAAACTGCTCAAAACAGGCGGATTAACAGAAGCCCTGCTGATGGCCAGAGTCGCCGGGCGTTTGGGACTGGATCTGATGGTGGGCTGTTATTCAGACAGCACGTTGCTCAATGGAGCAGCTTCGCAGCTGTTGTCGTTGATCCGCTGGCCTGATCTGGACAGCCACCTCAATTTGGTGGATGACCCTTATGTCGGCCTTCCTCTTCAAGGGGACAGACTCACGCCGCCTTCAGGGGCTGGCCTGGGCATTCACGTCGCTGCAAGTTCAGATCAAGCCTCGGAGCAGCAATCAGCGCAAAGCAAGCTTTAAGCCGTTTGGTTGAGCTCCTGCTCGGCCAGTTCCCGCAGATATCGGCGCCTCTGTGGTGACTCATAGCCTGTGATCTGGAAGGTCTTGACGGGTTTGACAGACCTCCTCCACTCCCTGTTCGGAGCATTCTCTCTTCGATTCATTGGAATTCGACTTATCGGTTATCGCGCAGTGGACCCTTCTGGGTTCTTCGGCGTTGTTTATTATCGCATGATTTTTAAAATCCTGCATTGATCGAATGTTTTCGAAGCGGTGCAGGACTGATTTCGCACTTCGCTGTGATGTGATTTTGGCCGAAAACAATGGGTTGAATCACTGTGCCGTGAGGGGAGAAACCCGTCTGCAGTTGTGGAGGTCCTGTGGGGTGGCTGGTGCAAATCTCGCAGCTGCGGACCGATGAGTTAGACGATTCCCTGCGCTTCTGTCCATGCCGATGGGCTGGATCGTCTTGACTCCGGGTCGGGGATGGGCAGGCATCAAACGCTTGAGGGCGCAATGAAGTGTGGATGACGCGAACCCGATGTCATCGGCATTGCTGGCTGACTTGCCGCATTGGTGGCTTGAATGCTCTGGTCAGAAGCCGGCAAGATGCAGCAGGGTCTCCAGCGCGGCCAGGCCGAGCAGGAATGTTGCGCCAAGAAAACTTGCCTCTTTCAGTCCTTTGGACATGAGCACTACCCCCAGAAAAACGAAGGCTTCTGAAGAGAACCTTAATCAGAAGTGTGCGGTGAAAGTTCTCAAAACACAAAACTATTTTTTGCCTGTCAATAACAATCAAGTTTCTACAACGTTCTGTGATATTCGCCCGTCAAGACGGGCTTTTCGGTTGCCAGTGACACAAAAAATCGTGACTTTTCGTAGGCTTGATTGTGTTTTGTTGCGCGGGTTCGTTGTGCATTGGATCAGCAATCGAAGTGCTGTTCGCGTCGCATGAGGGTCCGGCTTCAGGGCTCCCCGTTCCGGAGTACGTGCGGCTCCACAGGCGTTGCTAGATCCATGGTCAGGGGCGACTGATGCATCGCCCGCTCACTTGTGGGGTCCACGCTTGAGTCTTGAATCCATTACGCAGTCACCTTCAGGCTTTGCTGCAATGCCGCTGGTGCTGATGCAGCACGGAGGGTTGGCGTCTCTCACCGGAAAAACGGGGCTGGCGATGTTGCGCCATCGGCAGGGTCCCATCGTGGCCGTGATCGATCCTGACCATGCCGGCCAACGCTTGGATCTCGTCACAGGCATTGCCAGGCATGTGCCTGTGGTTCGCAATCTGGCCGAAGCTCTGGTTCATGGGCCAGCCGTGGCTGTGATCGGTCTGGCTCCTTCGGGAGGCGTCCTGCCCGATGCCATGCGGGCGGATGTGTTGGGTGCACTCAATGCCGGTCTGTCTCTCGCCAGCGGACTGCACACCTGTCTGAAGGATGATCCAGAGCTGCAAGCTGCTCTGCAACCTGGGCGCTGGATCTGGGACCTTCGCCGCGAGCCGGCAGGGCTCGGTGTTGGCCAGGCCCGCGCTGCGACGCTTTCCTGTCAGCGGATCCTTGCGGTGGGTACGGATATGGCTGTCGGCAAGATGAGCGCCTGTCTGGCGGTGCATGAAGCCGCCTGTCGTGCGGGAGTCCCCTCGGCGTTTGTGGGCACCGGTCAGGCAGGCATCCTGATCAGTGGCCGTGGGGTCCCGCTGGATGCTGTCCGGGTTGATTTCGCAGCAGGTGCCGTCGAGGCAGAAGTGCTGTCAGCGGCGGCGTCGCTGCCGCAGAAGGGACTCGTTCTTGTGGAAGGTCAGGGCTCCCTCTGTCATCCAGGATCCAGTGCCACCCTCCCTTTGCTGAGGGGCAGTCAGCCAACGGCACTGATGATGGTGCACCGTGCTCGGCAGGCGACCATTGAACGTCTGCCTGCCATCCCTCTGCCTCCAGTGGAGGATCTGGTGGCGATCTGTGAATCACTGGCTGCGATTGCACGACCTGCGGATAGTCCCTCTGCTCCCAAGGTGAAGGCACTGGCGCTGAACACCGCACGACTCCATCCATCGGAGGCGTCCGATCTGGTCGCCGAGTTCAGTGATCGACTTGGAATGGTGTGCAGGGATCCCATCCGGCATGGAGCGGATGAGCTCCTTCAGGCGTTGTTGGCCTTCTAAAAGCAAGCCTGATTGAAAGGAGAAAGGGCGAGCGAGGGGATTCGAACCCCCGAATAGCGGCGCCACAAGCCGCTGCCTTAACCACTTGGCGACGCCCGCCGCGTCGGTAAGAATCTACCAATTCGCCCCGCACTTCCACCGGCATGACTTCGCCTCCTCGGCGCTGGCCTTCAGCAACTGCGGCTGCAGCCATGCTGGTGCTGGCGGGAAGCGGAGCAGTGCTGTTCTTGACCAATCCCAACAGAGAGGACTACAGGGCTTTTGCAGGGCAAACGTTGGTGACACTGGCAACCGAGGAGATCTGTGAGCGTCAGACCCTGCCGATGGTGCTCCAGTTGTGGATCAGTGATTGTCCCCGCCTGATCGCAGACCAGGAGCAGGCTCTGGCCTTGCTGGCCGACAAGTTCACCCGTCGCTGGAATGTCGGGGTCGCCAGCGTTTATGTGACCCAAGTTGGTGGTCAGAACCTGCTCCCCGCCCTGCGCTTGCCGCGCTACACCGTCACCAGCCTGGGCATCGCCGGTCAGTTTCAGGTGCTCAACGCCCATTCGGATGCCGGCAAGCTCGAATGAGCACATCCGGCGGGGCGCTGTCATCCGGTGAGCTGAGAGCTCGTTGTCCTCGCTCGCTCCTGGATCTGGGGTCAGATCCGCTGCCGAGGGCTGGTGTCGATGGCCTTGTTCCCGTGGCTCTGACCTGGGCAGACAGTCGCATTCAGTCAGTGAGGCCAACTGTTGACGCCAAAGGATTGGTGTTGCCCCGACTGGTGGAACCCCATGCCCACCTCGACAAGGCGTTTTCCTGGAATGATCATCCCAATCCGGCCGGAACGTACGACGAGGCCCTGGCGGCCAACTTCCGTGAGCATGAGACCCGAACGGCGGAGCGCGTGCAGCAGCGCGGGGAGCGGGCTCTGAAACTGGCCTGGATGCATGGTCTGCGGGCCGTGCGCAGCCATATCGACAGTCTTGGACCCGGTGCCACCTGCAGCTGGGAGGTCCTGTCGGATCTACGCCGCTCTTGGCGTGAACGCGTTGAGCTGCAACTTGTCGCTCTGGTTCCGCTTGAGCACTGGTCGACGCCTGATGGTGAACATCTGGCTGCCGCTGTGGCGGAGACCAAGGGTGTCCTCGGTGGTGTGCTCGCACCTCCTTGCAGAGGACGCGCGACACGCCGGGCTCTGCGCAGATTGCTGGAGCTGGCTGATCAGCTGGGTTGTCCTGTGGATCTGCACATCGACGAAGCGGCTTCCCACCCTGCAGCCGGCATGCGCCAGTTGCTGCATGTGCTCGAGAGCATGAGTGTTTCTGTGCCTGTCACCTGCAGCCATGCCAGCAGCCTGTCGCTGCTTTCAGCGGGATCACTGCAGCGGCTAGCCGGCCGTATGGCCCGTCAGAACCTTCAGGTGGTGGCCTTGCCGCTCACCAATGGATGGCTGCTTGGGCACCACGATCACGAGACACCTCTGCGCAGGCCTCTGGCGCCGATTCGTCAGCTGCAGCGGGCAGGCGTTGTTGTGGCTGTGGGTGGTGACAATGTGCAGGATCCCTGGTTCCCAGGAGGACAGCTCGATCCCCTGGCTCTGATGGCCATGAGTCTTCCCCTTGCCCAGCTCGCTCCCTGGGATGACCATGGTCTGAGGCCTTTTGGAATGGATGCGTCTCGGCTGTTGGGCCTGGACTGGGATGGGCGACTGAGTGCCGGTGCACCGGCGGATCTGATTCATCTGCCCGATGGAGGTTGGCCCGAATTGCTGGCGATGGCATCCCAGCGCCGCGTTCTTGCCCGTGGACATTGGGTGCAGGATTGGGCGTCAAGCCTCTAAAAACGACAGATGCTTCCCGATTCCCTGCGAACTGAGCTGGCGGCAGTCCCTGGCCTCAGGCTGTTCACGCAGCCGGAAGAGCTGGAGCGGTTTTCCCGTGATGCGTATGACTACTCGCCAGTGCTGCAGAAACGGCTGGCCCGTTGCCGCGCGGAGCTGGTGGTCAGGCCGGACACCATTGAAGCGGTTGTGCGCGTGGCGGCAGCCTGCAGGCGGCATGCCGTTCCTCTGACCCTGCGCGGCTCAGGCACAGGCAATTACGGCCAGTCCGTCCCCCTTCAGTCTGGCGTCGTGATGCTGATGACCCAGCTGCGGGCGGTGCGTTCCATCGAGCAGGCCAGTGGTGTTGCCGTTGTTGAGAGCGGATGTCTGCTGAAGGATCTCAATCGTGAGCTGTCCGGGTTTGGGCGGCAGTTGCGCCTGATGCCAAGCACCTGGCGCAGCGCCACGATCGGTGGCTTCATCGCCGGGGGTTCCGGGGGCATCGGATCTGTGCGCTGGGGTTTTCTCCGGGATCCGGGCCACCTGCTCGGCCTGGAGGTGGTGACGATGGATGAGGAGCCACGGGTTCTGCAGCTCGAGGCCAGTGATGCCGAGGCCTTGAACCATGCCTACGGAACCAACGGCATCATCACGGCACTGCGGTTAGCCACGGCAATCAGTGTGGATTGGCAGGAGGTGGTGGTGGATTGCCCGGACTGGCCCACGGCTGTTGATTTGGCAAGACGCTGCAGTTCAGCGGCCATTGACCTGCATCTCTGCACCGTTCTGGAGGCCGCTGTGGTGCAGCTGCTGCCGAGCTGGGACCTCCCTCAGCGCAGTGCTGATCGCCTTTTGCTGCTCTTGGCTCCCGATGCTGTCAGCACGGTTCAGCGGCTGGCATCGGATGTGGGTGCCGAGCTGACGCATCTCGGCTCGGAAGCCGATCGCCATGGCAGTGGTCTGCGCGAGCTGAGCTGGAATCACACCACCCTGCACCTACGCCAGCGAGACCCTGAGTGGACCTACCTGCAGATGTTGCTTCCCCAACCTGAGATTCCCTGTCTGGAGACGCTTAAGCAGTCCTGGGGTGATGATCTCCTCTGGCACCTGGAGGGTGTTCGTCAGCAGGGAGCTCAGCGGATCGCAGCGCTTCCTTTGGTGCGCTGGCGCGGGGAGGAGGCGCTTGAGCAGTTGATGCAGCAGTGCAGGGATCTCGGCGCACTGATCTTCAACCCGCATGTGCTCACGGTGGAAGGAGGAGGGCTCGGAGTGGTGGATGCCGACCAGGTTGCCGCCAAGCACCGTTTCGACCCAACCGGTCTGCTGAACCCGGGAAAACTTGGGGGGGTCAGCAACTGAGGCTGTCACGGGTGGCGACACCCGTGGTGGGATTGACCCCTTCAGCGACCTGGCAGAGCCGGCGTTGATCATCACGATCCAGCAGCGCATCGCTGAAGTCGGCGCCCTCCACATCTGCCCCTGCAAAGCTGCTGCCGGCAGCAATCACCCCGATCAGCAGGGCATCGCGCAGATCCGTGCGTGTGAAATCTGCCCTGTCCATCAGTGCATCGCTGAGATCAGCTCCATGGAAGTCAGCCTCGGCGAAGGCACCTTGCGTGAAGATGGCTCCATGCAGGTTGGCGCCGCTGAAATCAGCACCACGGCCTACCGCACCGGCGAACGACGTATTGGTGAGCTGTTGGGCGTGAAAATCGCCCTCGCTCTGATTGGTGAGTGTGTAGTCCACCCGTTCCTGAAACAGCGCCTTGTCCTGCAGGCCCACTCCAGCAGAGGTGTCCAGGGCCAGGACTGTTGGCGGCGTCATCCAGGTGATTACAAGGGCAAGTGCGGCAAGCAGCTTCAGTAGCGATCTCAT
Source organism: Synechococcus sp. (assembly GCA_047286285.1). Lineage (GTDB taxonomy): Bacteria > Cyanobacteriota > Cyanobacteriia > PCC-6307 > Cyanobiaceae > Synechococcus_C. The sequence continues at coordinate 762,981 of JBJBBP010000002.1, forward strand.
GGTGGAAGTGCGTGGCGTGGCGTTCACTCTGCCTCCAATGTGCCGTTTTCCAGCAGATGGCCGATCAGATAGAGGGATCCTGCGATCACCGGCGCGTAGGCAGGCCAGCCCCGGTCCAGAAGTTGATCGAGCGCATCGGCAGCATTGTCGGCGGCTTTCAGCTGGTGCTCCTGCAGCGGCAGGGCTTGTTGCAGTTGCTCCACAGTCCAGCTGCGGTGTCCGGGCACCGGCACGATCCAGGCTTCGTCGTTGGAGCCAAGCAGCTGTTGCAGCATCTCCGGCGCCTGTTTCTGGGCCTGAATGGCCAGGATCCAGGTCTGTGCTGTTCCGCTCGATGACCAGGACAGGCGTTCCTGTGCCAGCTCGCTGGCGGCGGGTGGGTTGTGGGCTCCGTCCACTCTCACCCTCAGACCCCGCCAGCGCATCCACTGCAGCCGACCGGGCCAGCGTGCTGCAGCGAAGCCTTGACGAATGGCTTGGCTGGTGATCGTTTCATTCCTGGCACTCATCCACTGCAGGGCGGCAGCGGCTACGGCCCCATTGCGTTTCTGTAATGCCCCAGGCAGCCCCAGCGTCCAGCTTTCGTCGAGAGCATCGACCCACTGCAGCGTGCCGTTCACGTCGATCACCCGTTGCTCGAGCACGGCCGCGACCTCCGGCTCCTGGGCTGCAGTGATCACATGTGCCCCCGCACTGATGGCCGCCGCTTTTTCTGCAGCGATGGCTTCGAGACTCCCGCCCAGATGTTCACGATGGTCCATCCCGATCGACGCCACAGCAATCAGGGGACGAAAGCGATGGGCGGTTGTGGCATCCAGCCGTCCACCCAGTCCGGCTTCGAGCACCAGCCAGTCGGGTTGATGCGCTTCAAAATGCACCAGTGCTGAGCAGATCAGCTGTTCAAACGGAGTGAGGCGGCACTGTTCAACCACTGGTTGCAACTGCTCCAGCGTGTGTCGCAAGGTCTTGAGGGAGATCAATTCATTGTTCACGCGGATGCGTTCACACCAGCTCACCAGATGGGGAGAGGTGGTCAGGCCTGAACGCAGTCCCGCCGCCATCAAGCCATGGTGGATCATGCAGGCGATGGACCCCTTGCCGTTGGTGCCCACGATCTGAACAGCCGGAATGGCGTGGGCCGGTTGATGCAGCTGTTCGAGAGCGATCGTCATTCTGTCCAGAGACAGATCCATGCCACGCACGTCGAAGCGCGGCAGCAGATCACCCAGCTCGTCAGAGCCATCGCCAGGCCGCTTCACTGAGCTCAGCTCACGTGGATCAAGGCTCTTTCCAGCCGTGTGAGCAGGGCCTGGATTTCCCTGGCACTGATCACCAGAGCAGGCACCATGCGCACCACCTGAGGACCGGCGGGCACCAGCAACAGCTGCTCCTCCAGAGCGGCTCTGACAACATCCACTGCGGTGATTCCGCAGTCTTCCTTGAGGACCAGGCCTTGAAGCAGCCCCCAGCCGCGTGATCCCTCGAGCTGATCAGGAAAACGCTCCACGAGTTGGAGAAGGCCTGCACGAAGCTGCCCGCCTCGCTCCCGCACATTGCGCAGCAGATTGCGCCTCTCGATTTCGCTGGCCACCGTCAGACAGGCCTGGCAGGCGAATGGGTTGCCGCCGAAGGTGCTGGCGTGGTCACCTGGCTCGAAGACATCGGCATGGTGTTGCACCATCAGTGCGCCAACGGCGTGGCCACCACCGAGACCTTTGGCCAGGGTGAGTGCATCAGGACGAACGCCGAGCTGCTCATACCCCCAGAGTGTGCCTGTTCGGCCCATCCCCACCTGCACCTCATCAAAGATCAGCAGGATGTTGCGTTGATCGCAGTGTTCGCGGATCGCCTGCATCACTTCGGGGTCGCCGGGATTCACACCTCCCTCGCCCTGAAGAGGCTCGATCAGAACCGCCGCCACCTTTGGGCCGTTCTGTTCAAGACGCTCAAGGAGCTGCTCGAAATCTGCGAGATCGTTGTAACTGAAGAATTCGAAGCCCTCCACCATGGGCTCAAATCCTTTGTGATACCTGGGTTGTCCAGTGGCACTCACCGCTGCCAACGTGCGTCCATGGAAGCTCGCTGCTGCGGTGATGATCACGGGACGTTCGATGCCCCGACGCAGATGACCATGCTTCCGGGCCAGCTTGATAGCGGCTTCGTTGGCTTCAGCACCTGAATTGCAGAAAAACACACTGTCTGCGCAGCTGTTGCTGACCAACCATTTCGCCAGGGCTTCCTGTTCGGGGATTCGATAGAGATTGGAGACATGCTGGAGCTTGCGCAGCTGCCTGTTCAGGGCCTTGCGCATGGCTCTGTTGCTGTGCCCCAGCGTGCAGGTGGCGATACCGGCGACAGCATCGAGATGGCGCCGACTTCGGTCATCCCAGACCCAGCATCCCTTGCCGCGCAGGAGGGAGAGCGCGAAGCGGTTGTAGGTGCCCATCACCGCATCGGATGGGGGCGCTGGCGCTGGCTCCACCATGGATCTTCAGAGCAGTTCCCCGGAGGGGATCAAGGACCTGATCATTGTCTCGCAGCACACTGCTGCTGCGGGTGATCCAACCCCGTCCTCAGCAAGCGAGGATCACAGTGTTGGCGTCGACCCTGTCGATCAATAGGAGCGGTCGGACTTGAACCGACAAACCCGAAGGCGGCGCATTTTGAGTGCGCTGCGTCTACCAATTCCGCCACGCTCCCACATTTGGAAGTTTAGGTGATCCGGTTCAGTTCACGGTCTCAGGGACTGTGCCGTTCCAATTTCGCTCCGCTGGCGGTGAGCTTGGCTTCGATGCCGGCGTAACCACGGTCGAGGTGGCTCAGCCCGCTCACCTGTGTTTTGCCCTTGGCGACAAGGCCTGCCAGCACCATGGCGGCCGAAGCGCGCAAATCGGTTCCATTCACAGGAGCTCCACTAAGCGATGGGACCCCTTCGACGACAGCGGCGTTGCCTTGAACACGAATGGCTGCACCCATGCGCTGCAGCTCCGCCACGTGCTGCATGCGGTTCTCATAGATCTTTTCGGTGATCACGCTGGTTCCCTGGGCGGTCGCCAGCAGCGCCATGAAGGGTGCCTGCAGATCGGTCGGGAATCCAGGAAAAGGCTGGGTGGTGATGTCGATTCCCGTGATCGATCCAGGGGTGATGACGATGCCATCGCCATCGATCTCGAGGCTGCAGCCACAGTCGCGCAGTTTCTGCAGCACGGAGCTGAGGTGGTCAGGGACCACTGGGGCGACGCGCAGTGTTGAGCGGGTGATGGCTGCTGCCAGCAGAAAGGTTCCCGCTTCAATCCTGTCGGGGATCACCGTGTACTGGCAACCATGCAGCCGTTCCACCCCTTCCACGGTGATGGAGGGTCCACCGGCACCACTGACGCGGGCTCCCATGGCATTGAGCAGGTTGGCCAGATCCTGGACTTCAGGTTCCTGAGCTGCGTTTTCGATCACGCTGGTGCCGTCCGCCAGGGTGGCGGCCATCAGAATCGTTTCCGTTGCTCCAACGCTCGGGCAGTCCAGAACAATCGAAGCCCCCTTCAGGCGCGTGCGCTCTCCAGGCACCGTGGCCGAGACGACTCCATGCTCCACAGTCACCACCGCGCCAAGCGCTTTGAGGCCGCGGATGTGTTCCACCACAGGCCGTGCACCGATTCGACATCCGCCTGGGAGGGGAACCTTGGCGTGTCCCATGCGCGCCAGGATCGAGCCGATCGCGAAGAAACTGGCCCTTAGCCCGTTGACGAGCTCGTAGGGAGGTTCAGCACTGGTGAGATCAGAAGCCTGGAGGTGGATGGTTTCACTGTTGCGCTGGACCTTCACTCCCATGGAGACGAGAATTTTCTCCATCCCGTCAATGTCAGTCAGTGGAGGAACGTTGCTGAGGGAGAGTGTTTCCTCCGTCAGCAGAGCCGCCGTCATCAGCACGAGAGCGGAGTTCTTGGCTCCGCTCACACGAAGTTCTCCCTGCAGCTTGTTGCCGCCCTGGATCTCAAGATGTGGCTTGAGAATGTCTTGAGACGCGGGCGCCGCGGCTGTCATCCCTGTTATTACCTGCCGAATGCTTATTGTGACCAGAATGTCTGAGACCGTCTAGACGGCCGGCCCCCAAACTGTCTTGACGATTGACTCGGTCGGCGAGAGCCGATGTCGTATGTTTCACGGGTCGCTTTGCGACGCACGCCAGCGGATGTGGCGGAATTGGTAGACGCGCTAGTTTCAGGTACTAGTGGCAGCAATGTCGTGGGAGTTCAAGTCTCCCCATCCGCATGACAATCAAGCAGAAACCCAGAAGAGAACTGAAAGGGTAGAGCTTCCCTCATTTAATTTTAGGGCTTGATACGAGCGTGAGAAGGATCAATCAAGCCATGGAATCAATATCTGATCAAACCTGTTTGTTCGTCTCTTCTTCCGTCTTGAAGAGCACGTCTGGGGCCCCCTCCGTTGTTCATCGCAGTCCATCAGCGGCCACAGACTCTGCCTGGATGGGATCAGTTGGTGGCGACTGCTACTGAAGGCACGCCTCTGTAATTAATCATTGCGTTGACAACTGCCTTGTCACTGGGTTTCAACCCTTCACATCCGAACTATCTTGATAATGCAAGGCGCCACTAGCTGCCCATGATTGTTCTGAAAATCTCCAATTCATCGGAGGTTGTGGCTTCCAAGGTTGGAAAGTTTTTGGAAGCTCTGACTCCCGACAAGGTTGATCAGGCAGCTGTTGAGGATCAGGTCATCAAGAAACTGGTTGAGAACCTCTCAGCAGAGGGGATCAAGGGCGAAATTGCATCCGTGAACGGCGTTGATCTCGATGGAAGTGAACTCAGTCTTCACGATGGATTAAAGGTGCGAAAGCACGCCAGTTTCTGAGGTGAAACAGGTGCCGGGAGCCGGTGTCGATCTGATCACCAGTCGTCGCAATCCCCTGGTTCGTCGTCTTCGCTCTCTGGCGACTTCGTCAGGGCGTCAGCAGGACGGTCATGTGCTGCTTGAAGGAACGCATCAATTTCAGGAGTTGCTGTCACTGCCACGACGGTTGGCGGAACCGGTCAAGGTGATGGCGACTCCGGCCTGGCTGCAATCTCACCAGGATCTGATCGACCGTCTTGCTGGTGATATTCATCTGCAGCCCATGGCTGACGAAGCGCTCAGAGCTGCCTTGTCCACGGTCAACCCCGACGGGGTGGCTTGCCTTTGGCCGATCGATGCTCTCCCTCAACCGGCTGAGGCTCCCTCCTTTGTTCTGGCACTGGATCGTGTGCAGGATCCAGGCAACGTCGGCACCTTGCTGCGCACTGCGCTGGCGGCCGATGTGGAGGAGGTCTGGTTTGCTGCTGGAGCTGACCCTCTTGCTCCGAAAGTGATGCGTTCTGCGGTGGGAGCGCTGCTGAGACTGCCACTGCGACGTTTGGGGCCCACCGATGCTGTGGGCGTAGAGCAGTTGGCCGACAAGCTCAGCGCAGCCCGTGAGCGTGGTCTTCAGGTGGTGGCAACGCTGGTTCCGGATTCCGCTGCAGGGATGCCAGTGACTCCTTACTGGCAACTGGACTGGTGCCGACCCACCGTGTTGGTGCTCGGGAATGAGGCATCCGGGCTGCATCCATCGCTCCGGTCCTGCTGCAGCCATGGGGTCACGCTTCCACACAGCGCGCAGGTGGAGTCACTGAATGTCGCCTCAGCAGCAGTTCCGCTTCTTTTGGAACGCCGACGGGCCACAATGACTGCCTCCATGCAGCAGTCCGGGTGAGCGACGCCAGTTTCGACTTCGATGTGATTGTGATCGGTGCCGGTTATGGCGGTTTCGATGCGGCCAAACATGCAGCCGATCACGGCTTGAAAGTGGCGATCATTGAGTCCCGCGACATGGGCGGGACCTGCGTCAACCGTGGATGTGTCCCTTCCAAGGCTCTGCTGGCTGCGTCAGGCCGTGTGCGCGAGCTGGCCGACGCACAGCATCTCTCCAGCTTCGGCATCCATGCGGCTCCCGTTCGGTTTGAGCGGCAGAAGATTGCTGACCATGCCAATCAGCTGGTGGCCACAATCCGCAGCAACCTCACCAAGACCCTTGAGAGAGCGGGTGTCACGATCATCCGCGGCCAGGGACGTCTGGAGGCTTCGCAGAAGGTTGGAGTCCGTGAGGTCAGTGGTGTCGACAGGATTCTCACTGCCCGTGATGTGATTCTCGCGACCGGCTCCGATCCCTTTGTGCCCCCTGGGATCGAAACGGATGGACGCAGTGTGTTCACCAGTGATGAGGCGGTGAATCTGGAATGGCTGCCCCGCTGGATCGCCATCATCGGCAGTGGTTATATCGGTCTCGAGTTTGCTGACGTTTACACAGCGCTCGGCTGTGAAGTCACCATGATCGAGGCTCTCGACAGGGTGATGCCGACCTTTGATCCAGACATCGCCAAGCTTGCTGCACGCAAGTTGATTGATGGTCGCGACATCGATGCTCGTTCAGGTGTCCTGGCGAAATCGATCAAGCCCGGTGCGCCCGCTCAGATCGAACTGGTCGATATGCAGACCCGTGAGCCTGTCGAGACTCTCGAAGTGGATGCTGTTCTGGTGGCCACCGGTCGGGTGCCCAGCAGCAAAGACCTCAACCTGGAGGCTTTGGGTGTGGACACCAACAGGGGGTTTGTTCCCATTGACGACGGCATGCGAGTTCTTGCCGCTGGGCAGCCCGTGCCTCATCTCTGGGCTGTCGGCGATGTGACCGGCAAGCTGATGCTGGCCCACACCGCTGCTGCTCAGGGCACGGTGGCGGTCGACAACATTCTCGGCCACAGCCGAGAGATCGATTATCGCAGTATTCCTGCGGCCACATTCACACACCCCGAAATCAGTTCCGTGGGCCTCAGCGAAGCCGATGCCAAACAGCATTCAGTGGATCAGGGGTTCGAGCTGGGGGTGGTGCGCAGCTACTTCAAGGCCAACTCCAAGGCTCTGGCTGAACTGGAGAGTGACGGGCTGATGAAATTGCTCTTCAACAAGGTCACCGGTGAAGTGCTGGGTGCCCACATCTATGGTCTCCACGCTGCTGACCTCATTCAGGAGGTCTCCAATGCAGTGGCCCGTCGTCAAAGCGTGCGCCAGCTGTCCACCGAGGTGCATACCCACCCAACCCTCAGCGAAGTGATTGAAGTGGCCTACAAGCAGGCCGCCGCTTCCCTCACGCCTGCTGCCTGATCACCTCCCACCATCCCTGTTATGGAGATTCGTCGTCGTCCACCCAATCCCAAGGTTCAGGTGGCTCATCTCGAATATGCGATTCCTCACAAGGAGAGTGAGCCCCGCAACATCCTTGAGAAGATCGTCTGGGAAAAAGACCGGGAAATTGAAACGGCTCGTCAGCGCATGCCGCTGGTCAAGCTGAAAGCGCGTGTTGCCGAACTGCCCGGCGCAAGAGATTTTCTTGGGGCTCTGCGAGCTGCTCCCGTTCGTCCGGCCGTGATCGCCGAGGTGAAAAAAGCCAGTCCCAGCAAAGGGGTGATTCGGGAGGATTTCGATCCCGTTGCGATTGCTCAGTCCTATGTCGCGGGCGGTGCCAGCTGTCTGTCGGTGTTGACGGACAAGACCTTTTTTCAAGGCGGCTTTGATGTGCTGGTCGCGGTGCGTGAAGCCGTGGATGTGCCGTTGCTCTGCAAAGACTTCATCCTCAGTCCCCATCAGCTGTATCAGGCTCGCGCCGCTGGCGCTGATGCGGCCCTGCTGATTGCTGGAATTCTCACGGACCAGGATCTCTCTTATCTGCAGAAAGTGGCGGCTGCAATCGGACTCACGGTGCTGGTGGAAGTCCATGACCCGGCTGAAATGGAGCGGGTTCTCGCTCTCGGCGGTTTTCCGTTGATTGGAGTCAACAATCGGGACCTCGCCAGTTTTGAGACCAACCTCGCCACCACAGAGCAGCTGGCCGAGCAGTTCAAGGATCGCTTGCAGGAGCAGGGCACCCTGCTGGTCAGTGAGTCGGGCTTGTTTGTTCGAGCAGACCTTGATCGCGTGCAGGCCGCTGGTGCCTCTGCGGTGTTGGTGGGAGAAGCTCTGATGCGTCAACCGGATGTTGAGCAGGGCCTACGCAAACTGATCTCCGGTTGATTCAGTTCCTGGCGTGTCTCAGCCTTGCACAGGAATCACAGCAGTCACTTCACCGATCACATGGTCCAGCGGGACCCGTCCAAAGTGGCGGCTGTCCGTACTGGCTTGCGGATTGTCGCCTCTGAGCTCAAGCAGCTGCCCATGTGACCGCCAAACCCGTTTGGTGAGCACCAGATTGGCGTCATCTGGGTGACGACACACCACAACGGTTCCTTCAGGGGGTGCCTGGGCACCCTTGGCGAGGATCTTCACAATCAGACGCTGCTTCGGCTGCAGACCAGGGAGCATGGAACAGCCCTCCACCTGGAACAGCCTTCTTCTGCCCAAAAAAAACAGCAGCAGGTCTTTGATACCTGCTGCTGGAAGTGGTGTGTGCACAGCGATTCAGCCAGGTGCAGATGCGCTCAGGATGCAGTCACCCAGGCGTCATTGCGGCCCTTGGATTGCCAGAACATGCCGTGGATCTTCTCAACGGCTGCCATCAGTTCCTCTGCCTTGCCCTGATCGATGTTGACCTTGCAAGCACTGCAAAGCTTGGCAGCCTTCCAGAAGGTGTAATGCAGATCGGGGAAGCTGGCGAGGTGATCGGGCTTGAAGTAATCGGTCCAGAGGATCATGAGTTCCTTCTTCGCCTTGGTGGCCTCTTCCTCCTTGATCGCGACATACCGCGAGAAGGTGTTGTTGTAGGTGGCAAGAGCTGCTGCATCACCTGCAGCGGGTGCTTCCATTCCCTTGAGCTTCTTAGTCATCGAGAGAACAGCTTCAGCAGCTACGCGGGCTGAAGCCGGGTCATAGACCCCACAAGGACCGTCGCAGTGGGCTTGTGCTGCTTCAGCGGGTAGTGCGCGAAAAATGGCTGAGAGTGCCGAGCGGAACATGTGGGTTGATGGTCAACTGCCGTCCGCTCAGCCTAACTGGCACTCAAGACTTGATGTCGAGCAGCTCCACTTCGAAGATCAGTGTTGCGTTCGGCGGAATGACCCCACCGGCTCCACGCGTCCCGTAGCCGAGTTCAGGGGGGATCACAAGCTTGCGCTTGCCACCCACTTTCATGCCCTGAACACCTTCATCCCAGCCTTTGATGACCTGGCCCCGTCCAAGGGGGAAGGTGAAGGGCTTGCCGCGGTCGTAGCTGGCGTCGAATTGTTTCCCGTTTTCCAGCGTGCCGCGGTAGTGAACGACAACGGTCTGCCCGGCGACGGCTTCAGCGCCGGTACCTACCTCCAGGTCTGTGATGCGCAGACCACTGGCCAGGATCTGGCTTTTCTCAGCGCTCATCGGGCCTCCCAGCGCTGAGGCGTCGGCTTGATTGGAGTCTGGGGCCATGGCAAAAAGGGTGGGATTGGTCTCTTCCGGATCCAGTTCCATCGGGCTGGATGTGCTGTTCGGACCAGCGGTCTGAACAACAGTGGGTTGAGCTGCGGGAGCTGCAGCGATCACCGTGGATGGAGCCACGATCTGACTCACGAGAGCCACGATCAGGCAGGCCACGCAAACTGCTGAGCTGATCAGAATGTCGCGCACTGAAGGTCTGTTCATTCCCTCTGATTCTGGCAGGCTCATTCCTGTCGATCACGCTGACGAAGCTGTTGCTCCAGCCGGTCGATCCGACCGCGGAGCTCGTCCAGTTCCTTCTGGCTGGCCAGGCCGAGGTCCTGCAGAAGATTGTCGCGATTGCGTTCGAGATTGCGCCCCATCTGCTGTTCAAGCTCTGGCGTTTCACCGCGGAGAGCCTTCAGAACGTCATCCACGAGTGCAGAGGCATGCGATGCATCCAGGCGTCCGCTGCTCACCCATTCCTGGGTTACGTACCGAAGGCGGTCGGCCACCAGGGTGGTCGTTCCGAGACCTCGGAGCAGCAGTTGCTGGAGGGGGTTGGCGGTCTCCATCGAGAATCGCGGTTCAGTCTGATTTCAGGATGACGGCATCCAATGGGGCTGACCATGGGCAATGACCGATCCCTGTTGATGCTCAGGGGGTTGATCGGTGGAGTTCTTGCGGGACTCGGTCTCTGCCTCTCAGGCCCTTGGTGGATGCTTCCTGCCCTGGCGTTGTTGTGGTCGATCGTTCGATCGCCCCTGGCGGCGTCGCTCTGGGCCGGATTGGCTGTCGCCATCAGTCATCGTTGGTTGATTGCTCTGCATCCCCTGACTTGGCTGGGTGTGCCGGCGCCCTTGAGTCTTCCTCTGGCGGTGGGGGTCTGGTTGGTCTGCGTCCTAGCCGCAGCGTTGCTGGTGGCGGCATGGAGTTGTCTGGCGCGCTGGTTGCCTGGCCGCTGCGGCATCCGACAGGCCCTGGTTCTCTCTCTGGTTTGGGGTCTGAGCGAGACACTGCTCGCCAGGGGGCCTCTTTTCTGGATTGGGGTCGGAGGTAGCGCGCTCCCAGGGGACCGCTGGCTGGCGGGTCTGGCCGGTTGGTTCGGCGCAGGAGGTCTGGCAACCATTCAGCTGCTGCTGGGTTGGTGGCTTTGGCAGCTGTGGCCCTTGGCCCGCTCAGAGCCAGGCCAGCGCTGGCGACTGCTGCGTTGGGGTGTTCTTGCTCTGGTGGTTGTCCATGGTCTGGGTGTGGCGGCCTTGATTGGACCCGTCGATCGCAGAACGGATCACAGCGAAGCTTCCCTGCCTGTGGCGCTCTGGCAGACGGCGATTCCCACCCGTGAGAAGTTCAGCGATCGTCGCCAGGCGGAGCTGCCTCAGCGGTTGCGTCAGATCATGGACAGCGCTCAGAGCGGAGGTGCCGAGCTGCTGATCGCTCCGGAGGGGACGCTTCCTCTGAAGTTCCAGTTTGCGGAGGACCAGGGAATCCCTCTGATCAGTGGTGGCTTTCGTTTTGTGGGGGGCCAGCAGCGCAGCTCCCTGCTGCTGCTGCCGCCGGAGATGGCAGGTCCCTCAAGCAGCATCGACAAGCATCGGCTGGTTCCTCTCGGAGAATGGATGCCTTCCTGGCCTGCTCTGGCGGGCTTGTCGGCGGTGGGTGGCCTGCAGCCCGGTGAGCCCTCCAGATTTTGGAGCTGGGGCGGCCCGCCGGCGGCGGTGGCCATCTGTTACGAAATCAGCAATGGGAACGCTCTGGCCGCGGCGGTTGCGGAGGGCGCGCAATGGATCTTGGCTGCAGCAAACCTCGATCCCTATCCGCTGCTGCTGCAGAGGCAGTTTGTGGCTCTTGCGCAACTGCGCAGCCTGGAGACCGCCAGGCCACTGCTATCGGTTGCCAATACCGGGCCGACAGCCTTGATAGCCAACAGGGGGGTGGTGGAAGTGCAGCTGCCCGCCATGCGTCCTGGGTTGCTGCAGGTTCGGCTGGAGCCTCAGCAGGGTAGAACGCTTTATCTGCTCTGGCGCGACTGGCCACTCTGGGTGCTGCTGGTGGTTGTAGGGGTGAGCCTCTGGATCAGACCGAGGCCTGGATCAGGCCTCCGCCCAGCACGCACTCGCCTTCGTAAAACACCGCCGCCTGACCAGGAGTGATCGAGAACTGGGGCGCGTCAAAAGTCAGTTGGCAGCGATGGGGGCGTTGCCCGGCGATGTCGGCATCGCTGGCCTCAATGCTGGTGAGCTGGGCCATCACCGGTGCGCTGCGGTAACGCACCTGCACCTCCACTCTGCGGCTGACGCCTGGATCAGGTGGTGCGATGGACACCCAATTGATGGCTCCCACCTCACAGTTTCCACGACCTGCTTCGGCCCGCGGCGCCACCACCACACGGTTCATGGCCGCATCCAGTCGGATGACATGCAGAGGTTCACTCCAGGCCACACCAAGTCCTCTGCGCTGGCCGATCGTGAAATGTTCGATGCCGTCGTGATGTCCCACAACGGTGCCGTTCTGAAGCGTGATCTCTCCCTCTCGCGGCGGCAGATAGGCGTCGAGAAAGGCACGCATTGAGCCGTGATGATCCGCCAGGCAGAGGTCCTGGCTCTCAGGCTTCTCTGCGGTGCGCAGGCCGTGGCGCCCCGCTTCCTGACGGGTATCGGGTTTGGTCAGTTCTCCCAGAGGGAACACCACACGCGAGAGCACATCCTGGTTGAGGTCGTAGAGGAAGTAGCTCTGGTCCTTGCGCGTGTCTAGACCACGTAACAGCTTCCAGCGTCCTGTGGTTTCATCCAGGCGAATGCGGGCGTAATGCCCCGTGGCAACACGCTCAAGCCCCCTTTCCTGTCGCGCCCAATCGAGCATCGGACCGAATTTCACCGCCCGGTTGCAGCGTGAACAGGGCAGGGGGGTGATCCCCGCCTGGTAGCCCTCAATCAGGCCTTCAACGATTTCGCGCGCAAAGTTGTCGCGGGAATCCACGATGTGATGAGGAACCCCCAGTTGTTCGCAGATTCCCGCCGCATCCACCAGGCCTTCGGCACAACAGGCACCTTTGCCGCTCATCAGCCAGAGCGTGAGTCCTTCCACCTCCCAGCCCGCTTCCACCAGCAGAGCTGCGGTGAGGGAACTGTCGACGCCTCCTGAAAGCCCCACCGCCACGCGGTGTTCACCCGGCCAGTCCTGCAGGCGCTCAAGGGCCTGGGCGCCGGCTGAAGTGGCGGCAATGCTGGGCGTCGCTGCCGACATGGAAGGGCGGGCATGAACGGGATTCTCTTTCCATAGTGAGGTGCCATGGGCCCCGTCAGTGTTCTGGCCACCCGCTGATGCCGACCATCTTCTGGTCTCCGCCGATCAGATGCTCTCTCTGGAGCGGGAGTGGCTTGCCAGTGGCTTGCCGGTTGCGGCCTTGATGGAAACGGTGGGTCAGCGCATGGCCGACTGGTGTCTTGCGCGTCCGGAGTTGTTGGCTTCCGGTGTTCTGGTGTTGGTGGGGCCTGGGCACAACGGCGGGGACGGACTGGTGCTCGGCCGCAAATTGCTTGAAGCCAACGTGGATGTGAGGGTCTGGGCGCCATTGCCTCTGCGCCAGTCCCTCACGCAGGAGCACTGGCGTCATCTGCTCTGGCTGGGTGCTGCCGCGCTGCAGTCGACTCCCGATCCGGCGGACAGGGCTCTGTGGATCGAGGCGCTGTTTGGTCTTGGTCAGAAGCGGCCGCTGCCTCCGGATCTGGCAGAACTGCTTTCCCGTAGACAGCGAGAAGCACCACGGCATCTGCTCAGCCTGGATGTTCCCGCAGGCCTGGATTCCGACAGCGGTTGCCCGCTGGAGGGTGGCGCTGCGATTGCAGCGCACACCCTGTGTGTGGGGTTGATCAAGCGCGGTCTGGTGCAGGACGCTGCCCTGAAGCATGTGGGCCGTCTGCATCGCATCGATCCGGGTGTGCCGGTGACGCTGACGCAGTCGCTGCCACCACCGCTTACGTTGCGCCTGCTCGCTGATGATGTCGAGGATTTCCCCTGTCCTCCGGAGCCGGCGGCGGCGGCGAAATACCAGCGCGGCCGTCTGTTGCTGATCGCCGGCAGTGAGCGCTACCGGGGTGCAGCCCAGCTTGCGGTGCGGGGTGCCCTGGCCAGCGGTGCAGGCAGCGTGGAAGCCTGTCTTCCGTCATCGGTGGCGGAGCAGCTCTGGCAGCTGGCACCGGAGGTGGTTCTCAGAGCTGGGCTGGCGTCGGATCTTCAGGGGGCTCTGGTTTGGGGGAAGGCCCTTGAAGGGTTGGCTCTGGACCGCCTCGATGCGGTGCTGCTCGGGCCTGGTCTGGGCAGCACGCAGGGCTGCTGGCAGCAGTGGGCGGAGCCCCTTCTTGGTTTCAGTGGTCTGCTGGTGCTCGATGCTGACGGCCTCAATCAGTTGGCGGCCTTTGAGGACGGCTGGCGCTGGTTGTTGAAGCGATCCGGCCCCACATGGCTCACGCCCCATGCCACTGAATTTGCCCGCCTTTTTCCCGACTGCTGCCAGGGATCTCCGCTCGATCAGGCCGCGGCAGCTGCGGATTGCTCTGGGGCGGTGGTGTTGCTCAAGGGTGCTCACACGGTGATCGCCTCCCCTTGCGGAGAGATGCGGCAGCTGACCGATACGGATCCATCTGTGGCCCGAACCGGGCTCGGCGACGTTCTGGCGGGTCACTGCGCTGGTTGGGGCGCTCGTTGTCTGGCTGCAACGCAGAACACTGGAGTTGAAGATCTTGCGGCCTCCGCGCTGCTGCATGCCCTGGCTGCAAAACAATTCGAGCGCGGCAGTGGTGCCCTGGCGATTTCTGATCAGTTGGCGAGTCTCACGCGTTTCGTTTTGCGATCGTGACTTGAGGTGCGATTGACGTTGACTTTTCTACATTTTTTACACGATTCACTCGGCTTTGTGTCGTTTTCCACGCATGAATCTGAAGGGTTGCTGAAAACACATCGCTGATCGTGAAATTCATAGGACAGTCGCATCACGACACAGATCCATCCCCATGGTCTCAGCGGCAGCAGGGATTTCAGAAACCCAAAAACGACGAAGTAGCGACCCGATCAGTTGGTACCTCGCCACGATCGGCAGGATTCCACTGCTTACTCCTGCAGAGGAGATTGAGTTGGGCAATCAGGTTCAACAACTGATGCAACTCACCGAGGATGGAACGATTCCTTCCGACAGTGATTCGTTCTCTAGTAAGCAGAAACGAGTGATTCGTGTTGGCCTGCGTGCCAAACAGCGCATGATGAAAGCCAATCTGCGCCTGGTTGTGAGTGTTGCCAAGAAATATCAGGGCAAGGGTCTTGAACTTCTCGATCTGATTCAGGAAGGTTCTCTCGGGCTTGAGCGGGCGGTTGAGAAATTTGATCCCACCCGTGGCTACAAATTCTCCACGTATGCCTTCTGGTGGATCCGCCAGAGCATGACGCGTGCAATCGCCTGTCAGTCGCGCACCATTCGCCTGCCGGTGCACCTCAGCGAGCGCCTCACCACGATCCGCAAGGTGAGCCTCGATCTCGCTCACAAACTCGGCGCGATGCCCAGTCGCATCGAGATCGCCGAAGCGATGGACATGCCCGTTGAAGAGCTTGATTCGCTGCTGAGGCAGGCCCTGACCACCAGCAGTCTTGATGCACCGGTCAACGGAGAGGAGGGTCGCAGTTTCCTCGGTGATCTGATTGCTGATTCATCCCTCGGAGAGCCGCTCGACAAGGTGGAGCAGCGCATCCATCACGAGCAGCTGGGTCGCTGGATGAGCCATCTCAGCGAGCAGGAACAGCACGTGCTCACCCTGCGTTTCGGTCTGAACGGCCATGAGCGGCACACCCTGGCTGAAATCGGGCGTCTGCTTGAGGTCTCGCGTGAGCGTGTTCGTCAGGTGGAGTTAAAGGCCCTTCGCAAGCTGCGCAACCTGACCCGCCGCGTCGCACCCAGCTTCTGATTCCTCAGAATTCAGAGGTTCGTTGAATCGTTGAAACCACCACTCGTTTACCACGAGGCCTACAGCGCACCGCTTCCCAGCAGTCATCGCTTTCCAATGGCGAAATTCCGCCAGCTCGACCGTTGTCTCAGAGAGACGGGGCTGGCTGGAGACGTGCAGATGCACCGCCCTCTTCCGGTACCGCGCCGCCTGCTTGAACTCGTCCATCACCGTGAGTATCACGAAGCGTTCGCAAGGGATCGGCTCGATCGTCAGTCGCAGCGTCGTATCGGCCTTCCTGTCACCACGCCTTTGGTGCAGCGCACCTATCTGGCCGTCGGCGGCTCGCTGCTGACGGCTCGACTGGCCTTGAAGCATGGTCTGGCTTGCCACCTCGCTGGCGGCACGCATCATGCCTTTCCTGGATACGGCAGTGGTTTCTGCATCTTCAACGATCTGGCGATCTGTGCCCGTGTTCTGTTGGAGGAAGAGGGCCTCACACAGATCATGGTGGTGGATCTCGATGTGCATCAGGGCGATGCCACTGCGCTGATCTTTCAGAACGACTCCCGTGTGTTCACGTTTTCAGCGCATGCCGCGTCCAACTTCCCCGCACGAAAGCAGCACAGTGATCTTGATCTGCCCATCGGTGACGGGGTGGAGGATCACGACTATCTCGCCCTGATCGGCGACCATCTGCCCGCTCTTCTGGACCGGCTGAATCCGCAGATTGTTCTCTACAACGCGGGTGTCGATCCTCACCGAGAGGATCGTCTGGGACGTCTGGCTCTAACGGATGTCGGTCTTCTGCAGCGGGATCATCTTGTATTGGATGCCTGTCTACGCAGACGCATTCCAGTGGCCACGGTGATTGGTGGCGGTTACGACGCCATGACGCCTTTGGTGAAGAGGCATTCGCTTGTGTTCAGAGCAGCTGCTGACCAGGCCCGCTTGCATGGGCTCTGATCAGGCCTCACTGCTGTGATCTTCCTTTGCGGTTGATCTCCTCTGCTCAGTCTTCAGCCCAGATGTATCGCGTCAGTTCAGATCCATCCGGTTCAGGGGCGCTGAGAGCGAAGTCGACACAGTCCTGAACGATGCCATCGATTTCCTTTTCGATCGCACGCAGATCATCGTTGCTGGTGAGGCCGGCTCCCACGAGGTCGCGTTCGAGGGCCTTGAGCGGATCGCGTTTGGCCCAGAACTGTTTCTCCTCCTCTGCGCGGAGTTCGTCTGGGTCGGCCAGGGAATGTCCACGGAAGCGATAGGTCAGACACTCCAGCACCGTGGGACCTTCACCAGCCCGGGCACGTTCAACGGCACGTTGAGCTGCGGCTCGAACGGCCAGAACATCCATGCCGTCCACTTCCTCTCCGGCCATGCCGAAGGCACCGGCCTTACGCCAGATCTCAGGGTCACTGGTGGCGCGGTCATGGGCCATGCCGATGGCCCATTTGTTGTTCTCCACCACGAAAATGATCGGCAACTTCCAGAGCTGCGCCATGTTCAGGCACTCAAAAAACTGACCGTTGTTGCAGGTGCCGTCTCCGAAAAATGCCGCTGTCACGGCATTGCTGCTCGGATCACCCAGGGCGTCCCGCTTGTAGCGACTGGTGAAGGCCGCCCCAAGCGCCACGGGGATGCCTTCGCCGATGAAGGCGAAACCGCCAAGCAGGTGGTGTTCTCTGGAGAAGAGGTGCATGGAGCCTCCTCGCCCCTTGCTGCAACCGGTTTCCTTCCCGAACAGCTCGCTCATCACCTCACGGGCCGGAACGCCTGCGCTCAGGGCATGAACGTGATCGCGATAGGTGCTGCAGAACCAGTCGTGCTGTCGCTTCATGGCACCGATCACACCGGTGCTCACCGCTTCCTGGCCGTTGTAGAGGTGCACGAAGCCAAACATTTTGCCGCGGTAGTACATCTCCGCGCACTTGTCCTCGAAGCGGCGACCGAGGGTCATGTCCCGGTAGAGCGCGAGGCCTGTTTCCCTGTCCACGGTGGCCCGCTGGGCTGTCACCAGGGTCGAAAGCCGTTCCGCATGGGCTCCAAGCAGTGAACCTCCTTCAGAGGCGGAAGCGCTGCGTGTCTCCGTGCCGATTGCGATGTCCTGACCCATGGCACCAACTGTTTGACCAATGACTTTAAGGGTCCGTGGCGGATCGATGGGCAAAACCCCAGACACTGCCTACAGTCTGCAGCCAATAGCTGCAATGCTGGTGGACCTGCCCATCGACCATTTCCGTCTGCTGGGGGTTAGTCCGACGGCGGCACCCGAGGCGGTGTTGCGCACCCTTCAGCTGCGTTTGGACCGCTGTCCGGACCAGGGGTTCACCCATGAGTCGCTGAATCAGAGGGCTGAGCTGCTGCGCTTGTCAGCAGACCTGCTCACGGACCCGGAGAGCCGTGGACAGTACGAAGCAACCCTGCTGGAACTCGAGAAGGACCATCCAGGCGAGACGGCTGGTCTTGAACTGTCTTCCAATCTTGAGGTCGCCGGTCTCATGCTCCTCTGGGAAGCGCATGCACCGCATGAAGCCTTTCAGTTGGCGCGACAGGCTCTGCAGCCGCCTCAGGCTCCTGCTCTGGGCAGTGGTAGGGAGTCGGATCTGGCATTGCTGGCGGCTCTGGCAGCCCGCGACGCTGCTGACCAGGATCAGGAACAACGTCGTTACGAGTCAGCAGCCAACCTGCTCCAGGAGGGGATGCAGCTGCTTCAGCGGATGGGCAAGCTTCCGGAACAGAGGCAGGTTCTGGAAACGGATCTTTCCAGGCTTCGCCCGTTCCGCATCCTCGACCTGCTCAGTCGTGATCTGGCTGAGCAGTCGGCGCGACGCGAGGGGCTGTCGATGCTGGAAAGCTTCATCGCCGACCGAGGCGGACTGGAAGGCAGTGCTCTTGAGGGGATGGAGGCTGCTGATCTGCCAGCCGGGATGGATCAGGGGGCCTTTGAGCTGTTTTTTCAGCAGATCCGTCGTTTTCTGACGGTTCAGGAGCAGGTGGATCTGTACGGACGCCTCCAGGAGGCCGGCTCCGGTGATGCCTCCTTCCTTCTTGTGATGGCTCTCGCGGCCGCAGGTTTTTCCCAGCGCAAGCCAGAACGGGTCCAGGACGCTCGCACGCGCCTTCAGGATCTGACCTTGGAAGGCCTCGACACCCAGCCTTTGCTGGGATGCCTGGATCTACTGCTGGGCGATGTTGATCGGGCTGAGCGCCATTTCGCCACCAGTCCCGACCCGGCTCTGAAGTCATGGTTGTCAGCGCATCCTGGCGATGTTCTGGCGGCGCTCTGCGACTACTGCCGCACCTGGCTGGGAAGAGATGTGCTGCCCGGTTATCGGGATGTGGATGCTGAAGCCATCGATCTGGAGGCCTGGTTCGCCGATCGGGATGTCCAGGCCTATGTGGAGCGACTGGAGCGTCAGGCCACTCCCAGGAACTGGTCACTGGACGACCTGTCACCTCTGACAGTTGATCCCGACGGAATGCTGCCGTTGCCTCTGCCTGATTCCGATCCTCCAGTCGATTCCACACGAGAGGAAAGGGAAAGTGCAGTGGGAGGTTTTGCCTGGCCCTCGCTGCCTCGGCCCACTCTGCCATCCATGCCCCAGCTGCAGTGGCCTGAACTGCAATGGCCGGAGCTGCCTCAACCCAGTCGCTCGACCTGGATCGGATCAGGGGTTTTTCTCGCCGTGGTGGTGGTGATCGGTGCGTTCAGTGTCGTCGGTTTGCGGCGTGAGGCTGAGCAGCCTCAGCTGGCTGCTGAGTCCTCGATGGATGCACCTCTCGATCAGAAGGGGGCGAATCCTGCAACGACTGCTCAGCCAGAGGATTCCGCCGAACTGTCTGAACCAGCGCCCACTGAAACGCCTGGGCAGGTCTCTGTTGCCAAGCCTGCCGAGGACGCCGATCCCGTGCTTCGTTCTGAAAGTCCCTCTGAGGCACAGCTGCAGGCTTTGCTCCAGTCCTGGCTGAACCGTAAAGCCTATGTTCTGAGTGGGAACGGCACCGCAGATGAACGCCTTCAGCCCATCGCCCGTGCCGGTCTGATCAACCAAGTGCGTCTGCAGAGAGCCGCCGATCAGTCAGCAGGGAGAACCCAGAAGGTGGTGGCCTCTGTCGATTTCATGAGGGTGATCAGCCGTTCGCCCAATCGCATCGAGCTTCGCGCTGATGTCGACTACAGCGATGAGACGCTCAACGCGGCAGGAACAGTTGTGGATCGCACTGCTCCCCAATCTCTCAAGGTGAGCTACATCCTCGGCCGCGATGAGGACGGCTGGCGCCTGCAGGCCTACAAGCAGCTCTGACCGACCCGTTGATGGCGTGGAGATGGAGATTGCACCTCCAGTCCCTGCCACTTTTACGATCAGGGAACTGAAACCGATGTCCGGCAGATGTTCGACGAGCTGTCAGCCCGCTTTGAAGACGCGGTCAAGGGGCTGAGAGGCCAGGGTCAGATCAGTGAAACCAATGTGGACGGTGCGCTGAAAGACGTGCGCCGAGCATTGCTCGAGGCGGATGTCAGCCTGCCGGTGGTCAAGGACTTCGTCGCCGAGGTCCGCGAAAAAGCTGTGGGCGCCGAGGTGGTGCGCGGCGTCAGCCCGGATCAGAAGTTCATTCAGGTCGTACACGACCAGCTGGTCGAAGTGATGGGCGGTGATAACGCTCCCCTCGCCAAGGCCGAGGAAGCACCGACGGTGGTGCTGATGGCTGGTCTGCAGGGTGCCGGTAAGACCACGGCAACCGCAAAGCTCGGCCTTCACCTCAAGGATCAGGGCAGGCGGGCTCTGATGGTGGGAGCGGACGTCTACCGCCCAGCCGCCATCGAGCAGCTGAAGACACTCGGTGGTCAGATCGGTGTAGAGGTGTTCAGTCTCGGTGCTGATGCCAAGCCTGAAGACATCGCGGCGGCTGGTCTGGCCAAGGCCAGGGAGGAAGGTTTCGACACGCTTCTGGTCGACACCGCCGGTCGCCTTCAGATCGACACCGAAATGATGGAGGAGATGGTGCGGATCCGCACCGCTGTGCAGCCCGATGAAGTGCTGCTGGTGGTGGATTCGATGATCGGCCAGGAAGCGGCGGATCTCACCAGGGCCTTCCACGACCAGGTGGGGATCACAGGAGCAGTCCTGACCAAGCTGGACGGTGATTCGCGAGGTGGTGCGGCTCTCTCAATTCGCAAAGTGAGCGGTCAGCCGATCAAGTTCATCGGCACGGGAGAGAAAGTGGAGGCTCTGCAGCCTTTCCACCCTGAGCGGATGGCCAGCCGCATCCTCGGGATGGGCGATGTGCTCACGCTTGTGGAGAAAGCCCAGAAAGAGGTGGAGCTCGCCGATGTCGAGCAGATGCAGAAGAAGCTCCAGGAAGCCACGTTTGACTTTTCGGATTTTGTGAAGCAGATGCGCCTGATCAAGCGCATGGGATCGCTGGGTGGATTGATGAAGATGATCCCGGGCATGAACAAGATCGACGACGGCATGCTCAAGCAGGGGGAGCAGCAACTCAAGAAGATCGAGGCCATGATCGGCTCCATGACCCAGCAGGAGAGGGAAAATCCCGATCTGCTGGCCAGCGAACCCTCCCGCCGTCGTCGCATCGCCCGTGGCAGCGGCCACCAGCCCGCCGATGTGGACAAGGTGCTGGCTGACTTTCAGAAAATGCGCGGTTTCATGCAGCAGATGTCGCAGGGCGGGATGCCCGGCATGGGTGGCATGCCGGGAATGGGTGGAATGCCGGGCATGGGCGGATTTCCCGGAATGGGCGGCGGCATGCCTGGAATGCCAGGTGGCATGCCTGCAGGCCGCGGCGGTGGAACGCCACGTCGTCAGCGACCGGTCAAGAAGAAGAAGGGCTTCGGAGACCTCTGACCCGCGGCAGGTTAAGTTGGTTGTTTGGCGCGTCTTTCAGCTGCGCCGAACAGTTCCAACCCACAGCCAGCGCCACGATGATCAAGCTCCGCCTGAAGCGGTTCGGTAAGAAGCGGGAAGCAAGCTTCCGTCTCGTGGCCTGCAACAGCACCTCGCGCCGTGATGGCCGTCCTCTTCAGGAGCTGGGTTACTACAACCCCCGCACCAAGGAGACCCGTCTTGATGCAGAGGCTCTGCGTGAGCGTCTGAGCCAGGGAGCTCAGCCCACCGATGTCGTTCGCACCCTGCTTGAGAAGGGCGGTCTGATCGAGAAAAAGGTGCGCCCTGCTGAGATCGTCGGCAAAGCCAAGCAGGCCCTCAAGCGCGAAGCTAATGCCAAGCAGGCCGCCAAGGATGCAGCTGAGGCCAAGGCTGCTGCTGAAGCTGAAGCCAAGGCTGCCGCTGCAGAATCAGCGGGAGATGATGCCGACGCTGAAGGCTGATTCACAGGATGTCCGAAGCAGCCTCACCTGGTCGCTTCGTTTTTGATCTGCCGCATACGGAGGCCGCCCTCGCATTGGCAGGTGGTCCTTCATCGCAGACGTTGCGTCAACTCGAGGCCTTGACGGGCACGTCTCTTGTTCTGCGTGGGCTTCAGCTGGAGATCAACGGCCGGCCAAGTCAACTCGAGCGAACCGCAGCAGTCGTTGAGCTGCTTCGCAAATTCTGGGAGGCGGGTGAATCCATCTCTCCTGTTGATCTTCAGTCGGCTCTTCAGGCACTCGATACCGGCCGCAACCATGAGCATGAAGCCATGGGGCAGCAGGTTCTGGCACGCAATCAGCGCGGCAATCTTTTGCGTCCGCGCACGCTGCGTCAGAAGACCTATGTGGAGGCGATGGAGCGCAACGATCTCACTTTCGCGCTCGGTCCTGCCGGTACGGGCAAAACGTTCCTTGCAACGGTGCTAGCAGTGCGGATGCTCACCGAGCGCAAGGTGGAGCGCCTCGTGCTGACCAGGCCCGCTGTGGAGGCCGGTGAGCGACTCGGCTTTCTGCCTGGAGATCTTCAGCAGAAAGTGGATCCCTACCTGCGTCCTCTCTATGACGCCCTGCACATGCTGATGGGTGCGGAGAAAACCGCTGCGTTGTTGGAAAAGGGTGTGATTGAAGTGGCACCCCTGGCCTACATGCGCGGACGCACGCTCGCCGAATCCTTTGTGATTCTCGATGAAGCCCAGAACACCACGCCAGCACAGATGCGCATGGTTCTGACCCGTCTGGGAGAACGCTCCCGCATGGTGGTCACCGGCGATATCACCCAGGTGGATCTGCCGCCCAGCCAGCTTAGTGGTTTGGTGGAAGCTTCAGAGGTCCTGGATGGCGTTGAGGGTGTGGCTGTCTGCCGACTGACCTCGGCTGATGTGGTCCGTCATCCGCTGGTTCAGCGCGTTGTGGATGCCTATGCAAGGCGCGATAAAACTCACCCTCGCCGACGAGAAGGGCCACTGCCCCGGCGTTCGATGGGGAGATCCGCACCGGGCTAAAAACCATAATCTGGCTGTAGCTGGCAAGATGTCAGCAGTGATCTGGGGCACTATGCCAGCCAGCAGCAATTTCCAAAACGCCATCCGTGAGGCGCAATCCAGCGCACTGGTGGGCCCCAATGTGGTGAACAAAGCCCTTCCTTACGTGGGGGGTGGCATGGTTTTGACTTCTTTAGGGGTTCTCGGCGGGCTCTCGATGCAGCCCATGCCCCCTGGTCAAGCGGGCAGCCCTCTGTTCTTCCCCTTATTCATTGCTGCATTCATCGGAGAGATTGTTCTCTTCTTCATGGCCAGCAGCGCTGCAAACAATGCCAATAACGGCAAAGCATTGCCTTTGCTGTCGGCATTCAGTTTGCTCACCGGCTTCACGCTCAGTGGAATTGTTGGTCTTGCCTACCAGGTCGCTGGCATGGGTTCGATCGCAACTGCTGTGATTGCGACGGGCTTGACCTTTGTGATTGCTTCGGTTGTCGGCAAAAAAATGAGCGACAGTGTCGGGCAGGCGCTGTCCGCTGTGGTCGGGCTTGGTCTGATCGGCCTGATCATCGCCATGGTTGTGCAATTTATCGGAGGCTTCTTTGCCCCGGAAATGTTCCAGCAAGGCACTTTCGAATTGATGATTGCCGGCTTTGGAACGGTTCTTTTTGTAGGGATGGCATTCGTTGATTTCTACACAATGCCTCGCACTTACCGCGATGATCAATATCTGGCGGGAGCTCTGGGGATGTATCTCACTTACATCAACCTGTTTGTGTTCATCCTGCGTCTTGTGATTGCCCTTCAAGGTGGCGGCCGTCGCGACTGACTCACGAAGGCCAATTTCAGTCAAGACAACCCTGGTATCAACCAGGGTTTTTTGATGGTCGAGTGTTCACGGCCCTCAGCAGCGCGACCACCCGGGCGCTGGAACGGCTGATCGGTTGTTTGGGTGCGATGGATGACACCAGGCCTGGTGCCATCCATCTGATAGGTCCGTGCCGCCTTGGCAGCTAAGTAAGGCCTAATCGCATTGCGATCGGCTCAGATACCCCTGTTGTTCTGAGCGTTTGCCAATAAAAAACCCCGGAGTCAGTCCGAGGTATCGACGTCGGTTGATCCCCATCACCCGGCCGATGACGTTAAGGGTAATCAGGATGCGTCGAAAGTTGTCTCAACTTCAGAATGACCTAATAGTGTCGCAAGCGCTTCCTTCATGGTTCGTCACACTAGATCTGGTGTGTGGCGGTTTTGCGACTTTTGCCTTTGGATCAGTCGGCAACAGCCTGCACTGCATCGCCGATGGCTCGCCGCTGAAGGTCGTCATACCCCCAGCGTTCCAAGAAAGCCAGATCCTCGCCACGACTGTGGTTTGCCGCATCCAGTAGCACCTCTAGCCGGTCCTTCACGCGCTGGGAATCCAGCTGGCGCAGGAGTTCGGAGCAGCGTTGATTGACCCGCTCTGATCCTGACGCCTGCTCGTCGTCGCCATTGTTGCGGTGATGCACCGCCATGGCGGCGCTCATGGCCAGATTGCGCGCGGTGAGGTCGACTACGCCGTCACCGGCTTGGCGCAGTTTGATCAGAAGGGCATCAGGAAGACGGTCCATCAACGTGCTGTCACCGGCAAGGCTCACCACGAAGAATCCTCTGGCGCCGTCACGGCTGGCGACGAGTTCACCCACCAGGTCGGCCATCACTTCGTCGCTGATTTCCTCCTGGTCCCATTGCGTCATCCAGCCGGCGGCGATCTCCATGGCTTCCTGGAAGCTCGGTTCTCGCTGGGTCATGAACAGCAACTGACTGCTCTTACAAGCCTATGGGCAGGGTGCAGCCTTCAGGCGATGCTGAAGAGATGGATGCAGTCTCAACGTCGTTGTCTGAGGGCTATCGATCGGGCTTCGTCGCTCTGATCGGACGCCCCAATGTGGGCAAATCAACCCTGGTGAACCAACTGGTGGGCGACAAAGTGGCCATCACCTCACCGGTGGCCCAGACCACGCGCAACCGCCTCAGGGCGATTCTCACGACTCCTGATGCTCAGCTGATCCTGGTGGACACTCCAGGCATTCATAAGCCGCATCATCTCCTTGGGGAGCGTCTGGTTCAGAGCGCGCGAGCTGCGATCGGTGAAGTGGATCAGGTCCTGCTGTTGCTTGAGGGCTGCGAACCCCCTGGGCGTGGTGACGCCTTCATCGTCAACCTTCTGCGGCAGCAGCGTTTGCCTGTGCAGGTGGTGCTTAATAAGTGGGATCGGGTTCCGGTCGACCGCAAGCCCGAGGCTGATGCGGCCTATCGGGAGCTGCTGGGAGAGACGGATTGGCCCATTCACCACTGCTCAGCTCTGAACGGCGCGGGTTGCCCTGAGCTCGTGGACGCTGTGAGTGGCCTGATGCCCGAAGGTCCTCAGCTCTATCCACCCGAGATGGTGAGTGATCAGCCTGAAAAGCTGCTGATGGCCGAGTTGATTCGTGAGCAGGTCTTGATGCATACGCGTGAAGAGGTGCCTCACAGCGTGGCGGTGAGCATCGATCGTGTGGAAGACATGCCCGCACAGGGGCGTGGTAGGGCTCGCACTGCCGTTCTGGCCACAGTTCTTGTGGAGCGCAAGAGCCAGAAGGGCATTCTGATTGGCAAGGGTGGCGCCATGCTCAAGACCATTGGTCAGGGCGCTCGCCTCCAGATGCAGACCCTGATCGACGGACCGGTGTATCTGGAGCTGTTCGTGAAGGTGGTGCCTGACTGGCGAAGCAAGCCACAGAGACTGGCGGAACTGGGCTACGCCGAGGAGGGCGTATGAGTAATGCCCGATTGCATCAACCCGTGGACTGCCCTGCGAAGATGGTTCGATGGATGAGACCGCTTTCCCTCCAGCCGATCTGAAGGCTTTCCTCTCGCTGTGTGTGGGCTCCTGGATGAGTTTGCGCAGCCGCTTCGATCTCAGCAGTGGTTCCGAGGATGACTGGCACACCAGTGACCGCGGCGAGGTAACCGTGAGCTTGAGCGAACAGGGTGCTGACTGGCTGCTCTCGGTGCGGTCGGCTGATGGGGCAGCCAGTGAACTTCGCTTTGCCCAAGACGGAGGGCTTAAGGTGGTGGCTGATGGAGGCGAGCGCGGCGGCGGCTGGCAGCTTCGCGAGGACGCCAGCCTCGAACTGCAGCTGACGGATGCTGACTCTGGCGCCTCGGTGCTTGAGCGCATCTGGTTCATCAAACCCAATCTGCGTCTGCGCAGCACCACGGCGATCGCCAAGGATGGGACTCCTCTGCAGGCGCGCTTCTGCTCCGAGATTCGTCGCGTTTCGTCTCCTCAGGCCTGAGCTGTGGCTGCTTATCGCCTGGATGTGATCAGCCTTGCTCCCCAGGCGTTCGCGCCGCTCGGGGAGCTGGGAGTGATTGGTCGAGCTTTTGCGGCGGGACGAGCCGAGCTGCATCTGCACAATCCCCGCGATCACGCCACTGATCGCTACCGCAAGGTTGACGATGAGCCCTACGGCGGTGGTGCAGGCATGGTGCTCAAGCCGGAACCGGTGTTCTCTGCATTCGAGTCAATTCCTGTCAGCCCACGGCGCAGGGTGCTGCTGATGACGCCTCAGGGGTGCCCGCTTGCACAGTCCGATCTGCAGCGCTGGGCTGATGATCACGATCAGTTAGTGCTGCTATGCGGTCACTACGAGGGTTTTGACGAACGCATCCGCTCACTGGCCGATGAGGAGGTCTCGCTAGGAGACTTTGTGCTCACTGGCGGTGAGCTGCCGGCGATGACCATCATCAACGGGGTGGTGCGTCTGCTGCCTGGCACCGTCGGCACGGCGGCCTCGCTTGTGGAAGAAAGCCACAGCGACCTTTTGCTGGAGCATCCGCATTACACGCGTCCAGCCGAGTTTCGCGGAATGACAGTGCCGGACGTGCTGCGCAGCGGGGATCATGGTGCGATTGCCCGATGGCGCCAGCAGCAACGCGAACAGCGCACTGCAGAGCGCCGTCCCGACCTTCTTGATCGCTGGAACAGGCGTCCCAACGCTGAGAATGGGTGCGATTCCAAGAATTAACTGATCGCCACAGGCATGAACCTTCGCATCGGCAACGGGTATGACACGCACCGTCTGGTGAAGGGGCGGCCCTTGATCCTGGGTGGACAGCGCCTCGAGCACCCTGAGGGTCTTGGTCTTGACGGCCACAGCGATGCCGATGTGCTTGTGCACGCGCTGATGGATGCCTTGCTTGGCGCGCTGTCTCTTGGCGACATCGGCAAGTATTTCCCGCCTACGGATCCCCGCTGGAAGGGTGCAGACAGCCTGGTGCTGCTGGAGCAGGTCGTGACGCTGGTGCAGCAGCATGGCTGGCAGATTGTGAACGTCGATTCCGTGGTGATCGCGGAACGCCCCAAACTCAAACCGCACATCGAGGCCATGCGCAGGGCCATTGCCAAGAGCATGGGAGTGGAGCCCGATCAGGTGGGTGTCAAGGCAACCACCAACGAGAGGCTGGGGCCCGAGGGGCGGGAAGAAGGAATCTCCTGCCATGCGGTTGCCCTGCTGACCAGGCCATGACCATGCAGCACCTTCGCAGGCAAATCCTTAACGTGGGCGCTCTCTGTCTGGCGGTTCTAATCCTGCTTTCCGGCCATTCCGATGTCAGCTTTGCCGCTTTCGCCGATCCAGACGGCGGCTACGACGTAGCGGTTGTTGAACATCTCCGGATTCAGGTCCCCAGTCAGGGACGGCAGGCCTGGCTGGAGGCGGAACGTGGCAGCTGGGAGCCCTGGCTTGCCAGGCAGGAAGGCTTCATCGGTCGTGATCTGCTCTGGGATCCCGAGACCGAAGAAGGCACTTTGCTGATCCGCTGGAGCAGTCGCGAAGCCTGGAAAGCCATCCCAGAAAAGGAGGTTGAGAAGGTCCAAGAGCGTTTTGAGCAACTAGCCCGCCAGTCCACGGGCCAGAAAGCGGGCAATCCATTCCCCCTGGTGTTTGAAGGTGAGTTGTTGCCGCCGTGACGCTTCAGGAATCCCGCCTTGATCTGCAGCGTCGTCGCCGGCTTGGGATGGTGGAAGCCATCTGGGGACAACACAAGAGTGTCGATCAGATCGCGGCGATTCTGCGGACCATGCAGGCGGCTGGGGAACTTGCCTTGGTGACCAGGGTTGATCAAGCAAAAGCGGCCGCAGTGCAGGAGTGCTGCCCTGCTGTGCAGATTCACCATCAGGCTGCTTGTCTCACCCTGGGTGAGATTCCAATTGCTGAAGAGGGCGCCCAGGTTGCTGTGCTGAGTGGCGGCACGAGTGATCGTCGGGTGGCGGAGGAAGCCTCCCTGGCGTTGAGGGTGCATGGAGTTGCTACCGCCTCGTTTCTGGATGTGGGTGTTGCCGGCCTGCACCGTCTTCTGGATGTTCTGTCTGAGCTCAGGCCGATGTCGGTTCTGATTGCCTGCGCCGGCATGGAAGGAGCCTTGCCCACGGTGCTGGCGGGTCTTGTTCCTCAGCCGGTGATCGGCGTGCCGGTGTCAGTGGGCTATGGCGTCAGTGCCGGTGGTCGTGCTGCTCTCGATGGCATGCTCGCCAGCTGCGCTCCTGGCCTGAGTGTGGTCAACATCGACAACGGCTATGGCGCTGCAATGGCAGCCCTGCGCATTCTCAAGGGCGCGGCTGCTCAGAGCTGAGAGGGGTTTTGCTGGCTGGGAAGCAGCGGTTGCGCTGAATCACTGGTATCGATGTCCAGCATCGCTTCCACCCAGAGCCGCATTGACCGTGGCAACAGGTTTTGCTCGTAGCGCTGCAAGGCTTCCACCATCACGGTGGAGTTGACCCAGTGCGGTGATCGAGCGCGCATCGTGTACGAGCGACAGGCAAACCATGCGTGACGGTTGATCGCGCAGCAAGGGGGGACGGTTCAGGTTCCGGATTGTTGTCAGCTGGGTGGCGAGCGATCAGAGGTGCCGAAGGTTCGGATAGGCCGTCACGAGCTCATCCGCACTGAGGACATCGCCGACTCCGTCCGGTTGCCAGATCACTTCGAGGGCCATCAGATCGCTGGATGCCGTCGACCCCAGGATGCGCAACGATTCGCGCAGCTGTTCGCCGTTTTCAGCCTGCTTGAGGTTCACCACCCGGCGGCTGGCTACCAGCACAGTGACGACGATGAATTCGCTTGTGGCGTCCGCATCGCCCCGCGATGTCAGCTCGCTACCCGTGGATTGCACGCCACCCACATTGGTGGTCAGTTCCTCGCGCAGTTTGCTGCGCTCGGTCATCGACAGTCTGTTGAAGGTTGATTCAGCCGCATTGAACGGCACACTGCCCGACTCCACGTTGGCGTAAACCCAGAGATCGGGCTGACGCAGCAGTGCAAGGGTGGTGTCCTGAAGAACCCGCTGCAAACCACCGGCGTTGCTGGTATCAGCACTACCGGCAAGTTGGCGTAGGTCGCTCTGCAGATCCTTGGCGCTTGCCAGCAGGCCGATCTGCAGCTGCAGCAGAGACACCGGACCCATGGGGATTTCACGGGGGGACTCGTAGCCGCCCATCGCAGGAGAACTTGCTCCCGCTCCTGCACCCCGGAAGGCGTTCACAAGCACACCCACGAAGGCCATCAGCACCATGAAGCCCAGCAGACCGCCGCCACCGAATCCGAAGAACGGAAGGATGAAGGGGAATCCGATGCCACCGCCGTAGCCCCGGCTGTAGCCGCCTCCCATGCCACCGCCGCGGTAAACACCGGAGCGAGGCATGGTGGGGGCCCGGAAACTGCCGCCACCGATGCGCCCGCCGCGGGCCGCTTCGCTAGGCAGCGGGTGGAACACCAGCAACCCGATCATCAGCAGCGGCACCATCAGGCCGGAGAGCCAGCGACGCAGCGAAACCAATGTGGAACGAGTCGGCAAATGGGCCAAAACGGTGTCTAGATCTCAAATGATCCTAGGAACCCCCGCCAACGATGGTGACGATCTCGAGGCTGTCTCCGTCCTTGACCTCCTGGTCTGCCCAGAGATCGGGAGTGAGGATCAATCCGTTGAACTCCACCACCACCAACTTGGGATGGTGGCCGAGGGCCTCAACCACCTGATCCAGTCGGTTGAGTTCCGCTTCCAGAGTGCGCTGTTCGCCGTTCACCGTGAGCTGCATGGCTGGACCGAATCGATGAGCCGAATGAATGAAACCAGATCTTGAACGCTGACGATCAGCTCAGCTGTTCCAGAAGCTGTCGACTGGCGGTCGCTGGATCGTCGGCCCCCATGATCGCGCTCACCACAGCCACGCGCGACGAACCTGCAGCCAGCACTTCAGAGATGTTGTCGTTGTTGATGCCGCCGATGGCGTACCAGGGGATTGTGGCTGAACCGCTGGCTTGTTGAACCCAATCCAGCCCTGCAGGGGTTCGATCCGCCTTCGTGGCAGTGGCGTAGACCGGCCCGACACCGAGGTAGTCGGCACCCTCCTCCTGAGCAAGAAGCAGCTGTTCGAGCTTGTGGGTGCTGCGGCCGATCAGTTTTTCCGGGCCCAGCAGTTGACGCGCCTCTTCATGGGGAAGGTCGTCTTGTCCCAGATGCACACCATCCGCATCAACGAGCAAGGCCAGATCGATGCGGTCATTGATGATCAGCAGTGCCTGGTGGGCTTTGCACAACTGGGCCAGCTGACGGGCTTCCTGCAGGCGCAGCGCATCTGCTCCTTGTTTGCGCCGGTACTGCACGAGTGTGACCCCGGCTTGCAAGGCCCGTGCCACCTTGTTGACCATGTCAGCGCTGGTCTCTCCTCGGCCGGGATCCGTGATCAGGCACAGCCTTGAATGTTCCAGGCGTTGTCGCCTTTGGTTCTGACCGCAGGCTTCCAGGATGCGGACTTCATGGTCGTAGAGGGCATAGCGAATGCTGGCGGCTGTTTGAGCCAGCGCGGAATCACCGGTGCGTGCGAACTCCTCGATCACGCGCAAGGCTTCCTGCACCCTGCTGGCATTGGCTTTCAAAACCCGGGTGCTGTCGGTGCGTGTCTGCTGAGCGGGGTGGCTGAGTCCAGCAGCGGCATCGGTGGCCGTGGAACGTGCCTTTCGGTAACAGTCGGCGTGCAGCTGTCCCAGTTGCTGTCGCCAATCCTTGAGCGGTATCACCAGGTCCTGCCGGTCCAGCCCGAAGCGGCACCAGTCTTCGATGACCCGCAAGCCTTCTCGGGCTCGATCGAGGTTGGCATCGATCAGCCTCGCGACACGCGTGTCAGTGCAAGGGGCGACAGGCATCCATTCCATGGCACTGTGGGCAGGATCTCATGTCTGGTGATGCGATGGAGAACGGTGGATCAGAAAGCACGATGCACGTCCTGGTGTGGGGCATCGTTCTTCTCGGTGGCATCGGCGTTTTCATCGTGTGGGGAGTGACCAACGCCTATCCGGCTGTGTCCTGAAGCCGCTCTCTCGCCTGCTGGGCATCACGACTGATCTGGGCGCTGAGTTCCTCCAAGCCTGAAAAGCGCTGCTGTCCTCGCAGACGTTTCACCGGCTCAACGCGCAGAATCCGGCCCACCAGTTCACGGCGTGTGTCGAGCAGATGCACCTCGACAGCTGAGGGTGATCCTGGATCCACGGTGGGTTGTGGTCCGAGATTCATCACCGCGGGAAGTGCAAGCGTCTCGTTGTCAACCCAGGCTCGAGCGGCGTACACGCCCAGTCCAGGGAGGAACTTTCTGCCATCCACCTGCAGGTTGGCGGTGGGCCATCCCAGCTGTCTGCCCAGACCTCGTCCCTGCACGACCTCACCCTGAAATCGGTAGGGCCGCTGCAGCAGATCACTGGCGGTGGTCAGATCGCCCTCGGTGAGAGCCTGACGAATCCGACTGCTGCTCATGCGGCCAACCGGGTCTTCCAGAATCGGCAGCACACTCACGATCACTCCCGCAGCCTCACCCAGGCTGCGCATCGTGTCGGCACCACCTTCACGACCACGCCCGAAGCGGAAGTTGGCGCCGATGGCGATGTGTCGAACCTGCAGTGTGTCAATCAGGATCTGATTGAAGAACTGAGCAGCACTGAGCTGGGCCAGCTGGCGATCGAAGGGCACCAGCACCAACTGCTTGATGCCCAGGGGTTCGAGCAGATGCAGTTTCTCGTCGGGCAGATCCAGGCGAAGCCTTGGTTCGCCCTGCAAAACCTCCCGCGGGTGTGGCCAGAAGCTCACCACTGTGGGGATCCCGCCTGCAGGCATCTGGCACACGGCGTCGATCACCCGCCGGTGACCGGCATGCAGCCCATCGAAGCTGCCCAGCGCCAGTGCGGTGGGCATGCGGGCCTCCTCAGGGGAGCAGAGAGGGATCAACGGGCCGTGCACGGTGCAGTAGTTGATGGCAAGTTTGGACGACAGACGTCCACGCCCGCATGGCTGACCGGCTCGACTTCCAGCTGCTGGCCCTTGGCCTGCGGCGTACTGCCTGGATCCGCTTCTGGATTCAGACCGCTCTCGGTGTAGTGGTTGTGGGGGTGCTGATGTTCAACAACATCGGTGGCAGCCTCTCCCGGAATGCTGATCGGGCAGTGGGTCTCAGTCCGGGGCTGTCACTCACCACGCTCTCGTTTCTTGTTCTGTTGTTCAGCCTCTGGCAAGGGTGGCTGATCGTGCGTCTCGGGCGTGCTCTCGACAGTGGCGTTCGCCCCAGTCGCGGCGAGGCCAGTCGCTTGCTTAAACGGGGAATCTTCGCGGATTTACTCGGGTTGGTCTTCGCGTCGATCGGTTACCAGTCCCTCGCAGGAGCCCTGTTTGTGCAGGCGTCCTCTCAGACTCCCGGCATTGCCATCGGTGGTGCGGGAGCCGCTGAAAATCTGGCGATCACTTCGCTCGAGATGCTTTCGGTGTTGAGCAATACCCAGGTGTTGTTCGCGCATCTGATCGGCTTGCTGTTCTCTCTCTGGATGCTGCAGCGGATCTACCGCACCCGCTGACCAGCGATTTCAACGTTGGGAAGACCCCCCAGGGATCCACGCCAGAACAATTCCGGTTCAATCGGCGTCAGCGAAGGTGAGTTGGTGCCGATCTGGGCCACGTCCGTTGGCCAGTCCCGAGGGCCGTCCCCACCTGACTCCAGGTCTTCGACCACTTTCCCCGCCAGCCAGTAATAGGAGCGACCCTGCGGATCTGTGCGGGGGCTGAACTGTTCTCTGTAGCGACGAATCGACAGCCGGGTCCAGCGCATGGGGCCCATGGTTTCAGGCTTGCAGGGGGGCAGGTTCAGGTTCAGCAAGAGATTCTCGGGCCATCCTTCCCTCAGAGCTGATTCGGCCGTATCCATCGCGAGCGCAGCGGCTCCCTCGAACTCTCGCCACTTGAAGCAGGCACTGCTCACCGCCATGGCCGGACGACACTCCAGGGTTCCTTCCATTGCAGCGGCCACCGTGCCGGAGCAGAACACGTCGGTTCCGAGATTCGGGCCGTGATTGATGCCTGACAGCACCAGGTCTGGAGGGGTATCCAGCAATTCACAGATGGCCAGTTTCACGCAGTCCGCAGGTGTTCCACTGCAGGCCCAGGCCGTGATGCCCTGCCCGAACAGCTGATCGGCTCGCTCCGCTCTGATCGGTTGCTGAAGGGTGAGGCCATGGCCTGTTGCCGAGCGTTCCTTGTCGGGGCAAACCACGGCCACCTGGTGGCCTCTGGCCGCGGCTGCAAGGGCCAGGGCCTTGATTCCATCGGCAAAGATGCCGTCGTCATTGCTGATCAGAATCCGCAGCGGGGCCATTGGGTTGCGTACCGGTGGGGCGAACCTAGTCGTGATCACTGCTTACAGTCAGCTGTCGTCATGTCAAAGCCGTGAGCGCCACCGTCTCCCTGCAGCAGCTCACCGATCAGCTGGAAGCATTGGAAGCAGAGGCTGCTGCAGCGATCTCCTCAGCTGCTGATGCCGAAGCGCTGGACCAGCTGAGGATCGGTCTGCTCGGCAAGAAGGGCCGACTGTCCGGTGTCCTGGGGGCGATGGGCAAGCTGCCCGGCAATGAGCGGCCACTGGTTGGTCAGCGCGCCAACGTGCTGAAAACTCAGGTTCAGGCCATGCTGAGCGATCGTCTGCAGGCCGTGAAGCATGCGGCCATGGAAGCCCGCATCGCTGCCGAGACTCTCGACGTGACGGCCCCCCCAGAGGGCACCCTCATGGGGCATCGCCATCCCCTGGTTACGACCACTGAGGAAATCGTTGACCTGTTCTGCGGCCTCGGATATCAGGTGGTCGAAGGCCCTGAAGTGGAAACCGACCACCACAACTTCACCGCTCTGAACATCCCGCCGGATCATCCCGCGCGGGATATGCAAGACACCTTCTACCTCAAGGACAATCTGCTGCTGCGCACACACACCTCACCAGTGCAGATCCGCCACCTCGAAAGCCATGCCCCGCCCGTGAGAATCGTGGCGCCTGGTCGGGTTTATCGCCGTGATGCGGTCGATGCCACCCATTCCCCGGTGTTTCATCAGGTGGAGGTGCTGGCGATTGACGAGAACCTCGATTTCAGTCATTTGCGCGGCACGGTGATGGCCTTTCTCAAGGCTTTTTTCGGCGATCTGCCCGTGCGCTTCCGCGCCAGTTACTTCCCTTTCACGGAGCCTTCTGCCGAAGTGGATGTGCAGTGGCGAGGCCGCTGGCTTGAAGTGATGGGTTGCGGGATGGTCGATCCTGCTGTTCTGGAAGGACTTGGCCTCGATCCTGAGCGTTACAGCGGTTTTGCTGCCGGTTTGGGGGTGGAGCGGTTCTGCATGGTGCGCCACGGAATCGATGACATCCGCCGCCTTTACACCAGTGATCTGCGTTTCCTCGAGCAGTTTTGATCTGGAAACAGCACCGACGTGAATTCGTGTGGAGGGTCATGGCGATTGGCGCCGTTGTTCAGTGCATTCAGCCAAAGGTGGCACCGTGCAAAGGCGCCACCCTGTTAGGCCTTCTGTGGATCGTGTCAATCCTGAGATCCAGCTGCCGCTGTTTGTTCATTCGGATTGACGCACAGGACCCATCAACGGGCTCTGCACTGGTCCGGCTACTCCGTAAGTGACCACAACGCCCTGGCCACCTGGAAATGTTGAGGTTCGGCCGGTATAGGTCTTGTTGATGACCGTATCGCCTTCGAACCAATTATTGGCACTCCAAAGATTGCCGGCGTCGTCGACAATCACATCTGTCGTGATTTGAATCACACCACTCTGGTAGTTGTGAATCACATCACCAGTTGTTTTCCCTTCCGGGCAGTTTTCTGGCTTCATTCCGCAAATGTGAATCAAGCTTTGTCCGTAAAGGTTGCCCACCCAGATGTTGTCTTTGCCATCAATTGAGACTCCCCAAGGAATGTAGGCGATGCCTTTGGCGATGTTGTTTTTAATCACCTTTGCCTCAGGCGAAATAACAGCTACAGCACCAGTCTGAGTGAGTGTGGGGTTGTCGATGTAATACTCCGCTCCAGCAGCAAACTCCTGCATGATCGTTTTTGGTTGGGGAGGGTTCGCTGGAATTCCCGGTGGAATTTTTCCGCCTGGCCCAGGTGCTCCCTGTGGTGAATTCGTCTGTTGCGCTACCCAGACATGGCCTGTCGAGTCGACCGCGATGCCGCGTGTACCTAAATACACCTCAACAGTGCTGACTTGATTGGGTTCTTCCGCTGAAAAAACAGTCACCTTGTTGTTGAAACTGCTACTCACCCACACGCGGTTTTCTCCATCCACGGCCACTCCGAAAGGTCCCTGAAGTCCAGGGATCGAAATTCTCTTGCCCTGGGTGTAGTCGCCACCAGGGAAATGAATCATGTGATTGCTTGTGTTGTCGGCAATCCACACATCACCATTTCTCGCTGTAGCAATTCCCTGTAACTCTCCAACGGGTTGATCAATTGTGGCAGGGCCAAGGGCTTCACCATTCTCCAGAGAGAACACTCCCACTCGATTGTTAAAGGTACCAACCCAGGCATAGTTTTCGGAAACGCCGGTTCCCCAGCCGATTCCATTCAATCCTTGCCCGTTGTAACCCGTAATGGCTGGAGAGATGGCTTTGCCATCCGGACCGAAACGGGCAACGCCACCCCCAATACTATTGATCACCCCTGATTGTGAACCCGGCATCCAGTTGGCACCACTCCAGGCATTTCCTTTGTGGTCAAGCATCACTTTGCCGAGTGCCAGAGCCCCGCCACCTTCAAATCGAAGCGACAGCGAAAAACTTTTTGGCTCGAACAGAAGATAGGGCTTTGTTGCCGTTACACGAAGTTGTGTGCTTGGGTCAATTGGATAACTTTTTAAAAAGAGTTGATAGAGGTCTTTAGCGTTTTTCCAGGGTTGTCGTGCGATCGACGTCATGGCCGCCAGCGTGTCGTCTGTATCCGTCAATGCCAGTAGCTGATCACAATGTTTGGTTTGTGCTTTGCTCCCGCACAACGCCAACAGATTGGAGAGCACATTGATCCTGGCTGCAGTTTCGGAGTTGAGCAAATTGCTCCCTTTCAAGAGGGTTTCTCCGAAGGTTCCTGTGCCTTGATTGATCAGATTTTTAACTTGTGAGGAGCCAATGGTCAGAGCGGTGTCGCTCCCTTGCAGAAGATCTCCATCAAGTTGCTGAGCATTGGGCCAGACCGATCCAATCGTTGTCAGTTCATTGACCTTGACGGTCTCGCTTGTGTTTCCATCCAGAACGGTGAGCATGGAAAGCCTTTCTGCGTCCATTCCATTCACGCGACCTCCCCGTGAAATCAGGTAGTGCACTCGGCCGGGCTCTTGTTTGACAGACACCTGAAAAGAGCCGTTGTTATCTGTCCGTACGGTTTGCAGTTGTTTCGGCTTTTCGCCACCCCGGCTCTCCCACAGGCTGACCGTTGCCTGCTGCAGAGGTTGTCCCATCAGTGAGGCCTGGCCTTTGAGATTCGGATGGCCGCCGAGGGAACAGGATGCAATCCCTAAACCGATCGAGGGCAACAGCAGTGCAAGCTTGCGGATGTGCTGAGGACGCATGGCGGAAGGTCAATATCCCTAGTGGATAGCAGGAGTATGCGCCTTTCGAAAGGGCCCTTCAACGGGTGTAAGACAGCCCCGGCAGATCAATAACCGCGAATCCGAGAGCCGGATCAGGTTCGCTCTCATAAGATGACACCGCTGTTGCCTGCTGCGATCGGTGCCCCGTGTCGGACTGATCGTCAATGACGGCAAGCCGCTCGCGGTCGAGACGGCTTGCACGATCCAGTCGCGCCTTGAGCGGGTTGGCCACGACGTGATCCGTGCCAGCAGCTCAGGAGGCATGGTTGGTTTTGCCAATCCCGACCAGCACCTGCGCATGCTCGGTTACAACGCCTGCGTGCCGGAGGGGTTTGATCAGTCCATGGTGTTGGCGATCGTGCTGGGTGGCGACGGCACGGTGCTGTCGGCTGCACGTCAGACCGCTCCAGTGGGAGTCCCGATTCTCACGATCAACACAGGACACCTCGGCTTCCTGGCGGAGGCCTACCTCGATGATCTGGATCGCGCCCTGGAGCAGGTGCTCACTCAGCAGTGGACGATCGAGGAGCGGGCCAACCTGGTCGTGAGTGTGATGCGCGGTGATCAGCGCCGCTGGGAAGCGTTGTCTCTCAACGAGATGGCGTTGCATCGGGAACCACTCACCAGCATGTGCCATTTCGAGATCGCCATTGGACGCCATGCGCCGGTGGATATCTCCGCGGATGGAGTGATTCTTTCCACGCCCACGGGCTCCACCGCCTATGCACTCAGTGCCGGTGGTCCTGTGATCACACCGGATTGTCCGGTCTTGCAGCTGACGCCCATCGCGCCCCATTCCCTGGCTTCAAGGGCACTGGTGTTCAGTGATGCGGAACCTGTCACCGTGTTTCCCGCCACGCCCGAACGCCTGATGATGGTTGTGGATGGTTGCGCTGGTTGTTACGTGTGGCCCGAAGACCGTGTTCTGATTCGCCGCAGTGACCACCCAGTCCGTTTTGTCCGTCTCACGGACCATGAGTTTTTCCAGGTTCTGCGCAACAAACTCGGTTGGGGCTTACCCCATGTGGCCAAGCCCGATCGCCCATGACCGCTGTTCAGGGCTCCATGAGCGATCACGGCCAGGAAGCAGTGGTTCTGCTAGTTGGTCCTGAGGCGGCAGCACTGGCCGAACGCCTGATGGCATCGGGCTATGCCCCAATCGATTGGACGCTCGACGCGCACACCGCGATGGCCGCTGGCTCCGACTCGGTCCCTGTTGCCGCGATTCTGTCCACTGATCAGGCGGAACGAGTTCCCGAGCTGCGTGCCCGTTTCGGGTCGCTGCCCATTCTGATCGGAGTGAGCGATGACAGCATTGCCGCCAGAGAGTCGGTGCTCGCCTGTGGTGCGGACGATTTCTGGTTCACCTTCAGTGCACCGAGCGATCTGCTGCAGCGTCTGCGTTTGCATCGCTCGATTCAATCCCGCAGTGACCTGAAGCCTCCATTGCTGCAACTTGCAGATCTCAGCGTCGATCTCCGTTGCCGTCAGGTGCGTCGTGGTACTCGATCGTTGGCGTTAACGGCCAGGGAGTACGCCCTGCTGGTGTTGTTGCTTGAGGAGCGGGGCCGGGTTGTCAGCCGTGATCGAATCCTGAGGGATGTCTGGAAGGATGAGCAGGGTTCCTCCAGCAATGTGATTGAGGTGTACGTGCGTTACCTGCGTCAGAAACTGGAGGAAGGTGGTGAGCCTCGCTTGATTCATACGATCCGGGGGCGTGGATATTGTCTCAATGACGGCATGCCGAGTCTGCGGACTGATTGATGGAGCAGCCCCCGCTACCTCCTCAGATCCTGCCCATCGAAGCTCGCTGGTGCCTGGAGCATCGCCCCACGCTCTGCATTGCCTTGGAAGTGGCTGATCACTCTGATGAGCAGAGGCTGGGATTGATGCAGCGACCTGCCCTGCCGCCCCTTCGCGGGATGTGGTTTCCGGCGCAACCCTCTCAGCCGATGCGTTTCTGGATGTACAAGACCATTGCGCCCCTGGACATGCTGTTCATCCGTGATGGCAGGGTGCTCGATATTGCGTCCAATGTTCCGATCTGTCCAACATTGCCCTGTGCTTCTTACTGGGCCGATGCGGATGGCAATGGCAGGGCGGATTTTGTGGATGGTGTCATCGAGATCGGTGCTGGCGAGGCCTCACGTTTGGGAATTCGCCCGGGTGATGCAGTGGCGATTGAGGCCATAACAGGCACTGCATCACCGTGACAGCTCATGGGTTTCCCTTTGCGTCTGATCGGCGCGGTCTGGCACTACACGCTCTGACCCGATCGGCTGACCAGTGATGTCAGTGATTGGCTGGATCTGCTGTGCAATAGATCTTGGAGGTGTTGTGTGCTCACGCATGTCATCGACAGCTGCTGCTGAGCCTCTGACTGCTGATCAATTGCTTTCGCTGGGAGTGTGATCGTTAACTCTTTCTGCTTGTGACATGAGATGGTTCGTTGTTGCGATTGCGGAGCTATCGTTGAAGTCAATGGACGTGTAAAAAATGATTGTCAGTTATCTGCAACGACTTTTGAGCCCAGTGAAATCGAAGCCTAATGACGAGTGGCTTCGTCTCAGGGATGTCATTGAATCAGGCGATCATTCCGGTCTTGAGGCCTGGCTCAAGGAGGTGGCGTCTCTCGCCTCAGATCTTGAAAGCAATTTTGAGGTTGCTTCCAGAGGAGGAAAAACACGATATTGCCTCAGCAAGGTTCATGCGCTCGAAGATCGCTATCGAAGGCAAGCTGCCGCCTACAAGAAAGCAATTGATCGTGGTCTGATTCATGATAATAAACTCCCAAGACTTTACAGCTCAAATATAACTTTGCTGATTAATCGTTATGCTCGATAGCGATGATTGCTCGAAGCATCCTGCTCCCATTCGCGTCATCTTTTGTTGAGCCTGCAGTCGGGCAGGGATGATCGATACATTCGTGAATAGCAATTATTAGGTTGCTTGCTTCATGTGGTCGTTGATTTTGTGATCAATCTTGCCGGCAAGGTGCTTTGTTCGAGTAATTATCTGCAAAAGCGGCATCTTTATGGGCTCCCCTCTTTCATCCTCTTTTTATGAAGCGGATGATCGCTATTGTCGTGAAGTTGAGCAATGGTGGCAGGAAAGAATTCGATACCTGATCGGCAATGGTCAGGCCTTTGATGCTGCGGCTCTTTTTGAGGATTTTGAGTTAGAGCGCAAGCTGACAATTGCGAAATCGGATAGTCATGAAACGCGGCAATGATGGAAACTGATATTTTCAGTTTATTGTGTAATTTCGGCTGACTTTGATGGCCGGAGTCGACTGTGATTGCATTGGTTCGATTGTCCGAACCATTCATCGTGGATGCCTGATGTTATTCCGTCAAAGCAATCACGGCAGTTGATCAACCGAAGAATCCCTTGGATTGCAAAAACAGGCCGATGGCCAGCAGTGGGCCGAACCCGGCGATCAGCAGGGTGACTTTCATCCGCAGGGGTGATACCTGCTTGTCCTTCTGAACCGGCATGGATCGGGATCGGAACGGCCTTGATTCTGCAGGTCAGTGTCCATTGTTGGTGCCCCTGAGAATCAGCACAGGGTTCATGGGTGACAAACGCATGCCATCAGCCAGTGCCTGCCCTCGATAGGCCTGCTGCTGGCTGATCCGGATCGACCAGCCTGCGCGTTCAAGCAGGGGCCGCAGCTCCGACAGTGCTTCAACGTTGGCCATTGGGATCACCACAACACCATGCGGTTTCATGCGATCGATCACAACCTGCAGGAGTTCAGCGCGTTGGCGTCCACCTCCTCCCAGCAGGACTCGATCCGGGCTGGGCAGCTGCTCAAGAACAGCCAGTGCGTTGTTCTCGATCACGGCAGCTGGGTTGACGCCCAGCCGAGTGGCATTGGCCTTGATCAGCGTGCCTCCGCCGCTGCGCTGCTCCACAGCAAACAGCTGTAGTTGCGGTCGTAGCCGCAGTGCTTCCAGCCCTACGCTGCCGGTCCCTGCACCCAGATCCCACAGCACTCCCTCGAGCGGTAGTTGAAGATCAGCGAGCAGCTGGATTCTTACCTCCCGTTTGGTCATCAGGCCCGGTCGGTCCTGGTGTTGCAGATAAACACCGTCGTCCAGGCCGAACAGGGGCAGCGAGTCTGGTTTGGGCGCAGCAGGATCCACCGCCAACAAAACCACCAGGTGCAACGGATTGAGGTCGCCGGGGGTTGGATCGCCGGGCTGCAGCCGCTGCACGCGCTCATCGCCATGGCCCAGTGCCTCGCATAGCCAGAGCGCGTAACAAGACTCCAGACCACTGGCATTCAGAATTCGCCGTATGTCTTCAACGCCACCACGGCTGGGATCCGTGAGCACAGCCAGGGCCTTGGGGCGTTGTTGCAGCCGTTGGCTCAAGGGCGCGGAATCACGCCCATGAAGGCTGATCCACTCAGCGCTCTGCCATGGCTTTCCCAGTCGGGCAAAAGCCAGTTGCAGTGACGATGGGCCCGGATGAAAGCGAAGACGTTCGCGGCCAATGCGCTCGAGCAGGATCCGTCCAATGCCGAACCAGAGCGGATCGCCGCTGGCGAGCACCACTGCCCGCTGCTGGTCATTCAGTGCGGACAGGTTGTGGCAGAGGGCGATCGGATCGTCGCTGGAAATACACGTTGCCGAGCAGGAATGATCCAGCCACTGTTCCAGTGCCGGTCGCATCCTTTGCGGAGCAGCGATCAGATGGGCCTGTCGCACCAAAATCTGGAGTGCTTCAGGGAGCGAGCCAGGGGCACCAGCGTCGGTGCCGATCACGTCAATCATCTGATCATTCTCACGCCAGCAACAGTGGATGCAAAGAAGATCGCCAGGCCATGCGTTGATTTTCAGCCCGTGCGTGCAGTTCCTGCCAGAGCTCAATGCGGTGATGTCCGAGACCAACGTTCATGCATGGATGTCCATCCTCCGGTCTGATTGTTGTCGTGCTTTCAGTGCAGCTCAATCGGGGCATGTGATCTCTTGATGTAGCTCCTGTATCTCGTGATTCTTCAACCAACGATGCATGCTTGGCAGGAAGAGGTCTGCGCTCGTGTTTTTTATGGTTTTTGAGGACAAATACCCAATTATTTTCTTGGGGCACATTTTGGTCTTCGATAAAGCAACAATTGATCAGGGCTAGGTCAGGTTTTCCCGCATTATTCTCCCAGATTGTGTGGCGTAATGGATCTGAGGCTGATTCAATTCCTCTCTCAATGTCGTGATGAAGAGGATGATGTGAATGATCAACCATTCAACAGTTGTGCTCTAAACTCCTTTGCGACGACTGTAACGAGGAGTGTTGCAAGGGGAACAACGCAGCTGGCGAATTTGCTTGGAACAACAGAATCTATCGCCAACAATGCTTGATCAAGTGTTTTTGGCAATCTTGATTGATGAATTCTTGATGTCGCTAATGCTTGCTGATCGGTTGTGGTGGGGATGATCAGGCTTGTCAGGCATCATCTGGTTTGAAAGCCCCAGGATTGTGCTTACGAGTGTTGCTCAGGCTGGGAAAGCTGAAGGCGTTTCAGGACTGCAGTGGTGAATCAATCACTACCTGCGAAGACTTCATTCGCTGTTGAGTGATCATGATCAATTCTTATGATTTTACTTTGTGACTGATCTCGAATGGCCACGAGTCGGGTCGATCGTATTTCCAGCGTGCATTGGTGGTTGCCTCATAAAGATATTGGCGTGATGTTGAGGCAGGCTCACTCCACATTCAGTGATGATTTTCAAGGAGAAGAGATTCAGGTGATGATGGAGCAATGGGTTGAAAATGTTTGTCGACTTTCAGAAGGTGATATGCGTGATCTGCTCAGTCTTGTGAAGGAATTTTCATTGGATTGAATGCTTTTCATTCAATCTGTGAGTTCCATGCTCAATGGCAGTTATGGACTTCAAGAAGAGACAGGTTTCTCCTTCAATAACATGGCGCCGGCCAGGCCGATTGGACCAAAAATCAGTCCTGCAATCAGCCAGATCCAGGAAGGTTTATTGTTCGCCTGTGCCAACGAAGCACTCAGGATTCCACAGGGAATCCAAACGAAAATGATCGCTAGCAGGTAATAAGACTGCATGGGTTTGCGGCAGACTCCTGTGGCTTTAGATCACAACTCAATCATCGAGAGCGTTGACTGGTGATGTGCATCAAACGAGTGACTCGGCGGCAGCGATTGACCTTCGGCTGTTGATGATATTTGGCATCGAGCCAGTCAAATGATGCATTTTCTATTGTTTTGCTTGTTACCAGAGCCTCGTGGTTGACGCGCGGCCTTGCGTTGTCAGGCCTCTTTTGCGCTGCTAGCAGATCTTTAGTCAACGCTCCGTCATGTCTGTCAGCAAGTCATTCCTTCAGAGAGCCAGTGTTGTTGTCGCTTCAGCTATGGGTTTCGCTGCCATCACTGGTTTTCATGGCAGGGCAGACACCATCCGTCTGGCGGCAAGTGGTCAGGCTTGCCCACAGCCCGCTGTTGAACAAACGGCCACGGTGGTGACACCAGTCACGAAGGCCAACTATGCCTTTGCGGAAACCGAAGTGATTCTCGCCGATTACGTTCGCAAGATCGCTAAAGGTACCTGCAGTGATGGTGTGGGTGTCTTCTTTCATCAAAAGACCGCCCAGGACCCCAAAGAGCGTTCCATTCTTCGCCCGAATTTTGACACGCTGTACTCCTTCGCGGTGTTGGATCTCAACAGTCCAGCCACCGTGGTGTTGCCCGATACCGATCGCTATCAGATTCTCGAGGTCGTGGATGACGAGCACTGGATTCCGTTGATTAGCGACAAGCCAGGTCGTTACACACTGACCAAGGAATCCATGGGTAGCCGTTATGTGTTTGCCTTCGTGCGGACTCAGGTGAACATGCAGGACCCTGAGGATCTCAAGCAGGCTGCTGCTGTGCAGGATCAGATCAGGCTTGAGCAGCAGGCGAAGGGCGCTTTTGTGGTTGCTAATCAGTACGACATGAAGCAGATCTTGGCTCTGCGTGCTGACTACAACGCGCGCCGTCAGCCGGAGGGAATCACTTCGGAAATGGCTTTTGGCAGGAAAGGCCAGATCAGTCCGGAAATGCGTAACTTCGGGGTCGCCATTGGCTGGGGTGGACTTCCCAAGGAAGGTGCTGTGTATCCATTCCCTAAAGTTGTCAATTCGACTCAGCCTCAGACACTCACGCTG
This sequence comes from Synechococcus sp., assembly GCA_047286285.1. Lineage (GTDB taxonomy): Bacteria > Cyanobacteriota > Cyanobacteriia > PCC-6307 > Cyanobiaceae > Synechococcus_C. The sequence continues at coordinate 806,840 of JBJBBP010000002.1, forward strand.
AAAGACGTTCCCATTGATCCGCGAGCATTCTGGTCAGTGACTGTTTACGATAAAGATGGTTTTTCAATTGGTGAAAGCTACAATATCAATAGCGCATTTGCCAAGCAAAATGATCAAGGTGAGTATGTAATTCACCTAGGGGGAGATAAGAATCAGGATAATTATCTGGATATTTATCCGGGTTGGAATGCGGCGATTCGTATCTACTCACCAACCAAGGCCTATTTTGATGGCTCTTGGACCCCGCCCCAGTTCCAGCCAGCGAAGTGATCACCCGATTCCCGACGTCAGGTCGAAGTTTTGACCGCAGGCCCCAGCTCTTCCTGTATCAGAACGAACACTATTAACGCCAAAAAGCTGTTGATTGTTCGCATGCAGGTGCGGCCGGCCTGCATGCATTTTTTGCAGTGATTTCAGGCGCCTCTGTTTGCAGTCGATGTTCTCGTGGTCCCGTTCGGGCGAGATTTTTTTCGGGCTGCAGTCGCGCGACCTGATTGTCTCTAGATAACAAAAATACCGCGTAATACGGCAGTCAATGAAAGGTTTTGCGAGCAGAACACGCAAAAGATCATCCGCTGTTTTTCTGGCTTCTGCGTTTGCGGCCAGTCTTTGTTCCCCAGTGCTTGCGCAGAACGCCGTGCAGTCCTCTGGATCTGTGCCCAAGGGCTACACCACCCCTATTCCTGCAGAGCTCTTCACTCCTGATCGAGTCGATACCAGCGCAGGTACGTTTCGGTTCTTCGATGGCATGCCGGATGCTGCCACGGTTGAAGCGAGCTTTGACTACATCAAATTCATTCGTGCCTATGAGACCTTCCTCACGCTGATGCCGGCCGCAAGCATCGAGATGATGCGCGTTGGCCATGCGCAGCAGGGTGTCGATGACCACACCAAGGTCATGTTGATGGCACCGCTGAACTCCAACCCCCTGTTCCTGACAGGCAACACCGACACGGTGTATGGCTCAGCCTTCTTCAATCTGAAGGACACGGGACCATTGGTGATCGAAATCCCAGCAGGTCTCGGTCCTGGAACCATCAATGATGCCTATTTCCGTTTTGTTGCCGATACAGGAGCTCCAGGCCCGGATCGTGGCAAAGGTGGCAAGTACCTGATCCTCGGCCCCGATGACACCGAGCCAGCAAACACCGAGGGGTACTTCGTTTTCCGTTCACCCAGCTATTCCAACTGGTTGATTCTGCGAGCCTTCCTCGACGATCAAGGCAAACCTGATCAGGCGGTTGCCAACTACGAGAACGGTTTGCGTCTCTATCCCCTCTCGCAGAAAGACAACCCTCCCAACATGACGTTTGTGCAGGGAGGCGATCTCGTTTTCAACACGGTGCATGCCAACAATTTCCACTTCTTTGAAGAGCTGAACACGGTGATTCAGCGTGAGCCAGTCGATCTGTTTGACCCTGAACTGCTTGGCCTCGCTTCGGCGATCGGACTGGAAAAAGGTAAGCCCTTCAATCCGAGTGCACAGGATCGCCAGATTCTTGAAGAAGCTGTGCAGGTGGGAGTCGCCTATGTGCGCTCCGATATGGGCAAGCCAAGGAATCGTGACGTCTACTTCTACGACGACAAGCAATGGTTCACCCCCTTCGGCGGCGGCAGCCATGAATGGCTTGTTGATGGCGGCAAGGGCGGCAGAAACCTTGATGCCAGGAGCAATTTTTTCTGGGGTTATACGGTGAATACGCCGGCCATGGTGCTCAAGATGGTTGGTGCCGGATCCCAGTACGGCGTTGTGGCGACTGATGCCACCGGTGCCTATCTCGATGGCAGCAAGACCTACAAATTCACAGTGGATGCCAACGTGCCGGCCAAGGATTTCTGGTCGATGGTGATCTATGACCCCCAGACCCGCTCCGAATTGCAGACCCCCCAGATGCTTCCGAGCAAGAACAGCAAGCGCAACCGTGATATGGCGGTGAATGCTGATGGCACGATCGATCTTTATTTCGGTCCCACGGCTCCTCAGGGCAAGGAAGCCAACTGGATCCAGACGATCCCAGGGAAGGGCTGGTTTGCGATTTTCCGGCTTTACGGGCCTCTTCAGCCCTGGTTCGACAAAACCTGGCAGCTCAATGACATTCAGCCTCTCGGTTGAGACCTGAACAGATCAACACCACGATTCATTCTCAGCCATGACTGTTTTCACTCGCTTCCCTTCCGCTCTCCTTTCTGCTTTGTTTCTTGCCTGCAGTGGTTCCGCTTTGCAGGCTGCTGATGTGGCTCCAAAGGGCTACAACACGACGATCCCTGAAGACGTGCTGACCCCCGACAGGGTGAACACCAGGATCGGCACGTTCAACTATTTCGATGGTTTCCCAGACGATGACACCATGGCGAAAGCCCGCCGGCAGGTGGACCTTGGCCGTGGCGTGCAGACATTCCTGAACTTCATGCCGGCGGCATCACTCGAGATGCTCTACGTGGGTCATCGTGATGGCTACGGGATGCAGGTGAATCGGGATATCGGCTTGTTTGAAGAGCTGATGAGCTCCCGATCGCTCTGGTTGACCGGTAATACCGACACCGTTTACGCCTCAGCATTCCTGGATCTCTCCGACGGTCCCATCGTGGTGGAGGTACCGGCTGGGACAGGCCCAGGCACGGTGAACGATGCGTTCTTCCGCTTTGTCATCGATATGGGTGGCCCTGGACCTGATAAGGGCAAGGGCGGAAAATATCTGCTGATCGGTCCAGGCCAGACAGCTCCTGCGAACACGGATGGCTACTTCGTTGCCAACACTCCGAGCAAGATCAATTGGTTGATCCTGCGCGGCTTTCTCGACAATGAGGGCAAAACTGATACCGCCAGAAATGCCTTCAAAACTGCTTTGAAGGTCTATCCCTACGCACTGCGTGCCAATCCCCCTGCCAACAATTTCAAGAATCTCACCGATTGGGAGACCAACACCATTCATGCCAACAATTTCAAGTTCTACGAAGAACTGGATGAGGTGATTCAAAGGGAGCCCTCCGACCTGTTCTCGCCTGAGCTGTTAGGAATGGCCTCTGCCATTGGCATTCAGAAAGGCAAACCTTTCAACCCCTCTCCAGCACAGAAGGCACTGCTCACCGAAGCGGTTGCCATCGGCAACGCCACGGCACGCTCCATTCTCTTTGGGCCTCAGGACCCCAAGAACTACATCTACCCCGATAAGGCCGGTTTCTGGCAAACCGGTTTCCCAGGCGGCAGCCATGAGTACCTGGTGAATAACGGCAACGGTGGCCGAGATATGGATGGCCGCACCTTGTTCTTCTATCTGGCCACGGTGAACACGCCTGCGATGGCTCTTGAAATTCCTGGTGTCGGTTCCCAGTACGCCTTCACTTCGCGGGATGGTCGTGGTGCTTATCTTGACGGTTCGAACACCTACAAACTCAATATTCCAGCTAATCCGCCGGCACAGAAGTTCTGGTCGTTTGTGGTCTACGACCCTCAGACCCGTTCAATGCTTCAGAGCGGCGAGATGCCTTATCCCAGCAAGAACAACAAGCGCAATGCTGACATGGTGAAGAATGCTGATGGCAGCATTGATCTCTATTTCGGACCGGACGCACCGGCTGGGATGGAGGCCAACTGGGTCAAGACTGTTCCAGGCAAGGGTTGGTTCGGAATCTTCCGTCTTTATGGACCGGGCCAGGCGTGGTTTGACCGCACCTGGAAGCTTGGTGACATCGAAAAGATCTGATCTTTTCTCTTTTTGACCTTTTCGATGCTTGTCTGCGGCGGATTCCAACCATCCGTAGGCATGTATCGGAAAACGACTCCAATTTTGATTCACGGTGATGACCCAAGACGTTGATGTAGTGGTGATCGGTGGTGGTTTTGCAGGCATCACCGCTGCCCGAGATCTGCAGAAACGAGGATTCAATGCGCTGGTGCTTGAAGCGCGTGATCGTTTAGGTGGTCGAACCTGGAGCACTGATCGCAACGGATTCCATGTGGAGCTGGGTGGCACCTGGATTCACTGGACCCAGCCCTTCGTTTGGGCGGAAAAAGAGCGCTACGGCCTGGAGATTCAGGAAACCCCAGGCTGTGTTGCGGAGCGGGTGGCCATCAAGCTTGATGGTCAGGTTTGTGAACTGCGGGAAGATCAACTTGGTGAGTTCGTCGCAGGTTTCGAGCAGTTCTTTGCTGAAGCTCCTCTGGTTTGGGAGCGGCCTTACGACTCCCATTACAACTGGCCAGCCATCGAACAACGCGACTCGCTGAGCGTGGCTGATCGCCTGCAGTCTATGGAGCTCACTCCATTGCAGCGCACCAGTATCGGTGGCTTCCTCGAGATCCTATCGATGAATCAGCCTGAGAATGCCTCTTACCTGGAGATGATGCGTTGTTGGTCGCTCACGGGTTGGAATTATGCGCTGTTCAATGACGCAGCGGCCCGTTACAAGCTCAAGCTTGGAACCGGTGCACTCGTGGAAGCGATGGCCAGCGATGGTGGCTTTGATGTGATGCTGGACACTCCTGTGAGATCCGTTCACCAGACTGCCGATGCAGTCACGGTGACGACGGAGGCTGGACAGCAGGTGAATGCCAAGCGGGCTGTTATCACGTTGCCGCTGAATGTGCTTCACACCGTGCAGTTTGATCCTCCACTGAAATCGGTGAAGGTGGAGGCTTCAAAGCTCAAGCATGTGGGTGGTGGAGCCAAGGTGTTCTTTGAGGTTGAGGGAGATCCAGGCGCGGTCATGACCTTGGCAAGGTCCACTGAGTCGCCTTTGATCGGCAGCTTCACCTATCAGCGAGGTGAACAGCACTCAGTCCTGGCTGGTTTCAGCCTGGTGACGGATGCACTTGAGAGGTCTGTTGCCGATTGGCAACCGGTCCTCGAGGAGTTTCTGCCTGGGATTCGGTTGCTGTCCACCTTCGGGCACGACTGGGGTGGCGATGCTCTGTCTCAAGGCAGTTGGTGTACCTATCGACCCGGCACCTTTGTGCGATTTGCCGATGAACTACCCAAGCAGGACAACTGTCTGTTTTTTGCTTCGGGTGATCATGGTGAGGGCTGGCGCGGCTTCATCGAAGGAGCCATCGCCAGCGGCTCCAAGACTGCAGTGGCTGTGGCTGCAAGCCTCAACCACTGAATTTCAGCGAGGTGCAGCAGTGCTGATCAATCAAACAGCCAACGCAGCCCCAAGTTGATACCGCTCTGAGTGGAGGTGTATCCGTTACCGGATCCGCCACCGGAATAGTCGAGGCCGAAATACTTGTAGGACAGAGAGGCTTGTGCTGAATTCCCCAGGGCATAGGCGATACCTGCCTGAGCGGTTCCAGTGAGATCACGTTCACCAGCGAGTCCGAAGCCACCGGCATCGAGGTAAGCAAAGGCTTGCCAGTCTTCACTGATGGCATAGGTCGCGAGCATGCCGATCAGTGGTTGAACCCAGGTGTTCGCCCAGGTTCCACTCGCGGAGTTTTCAAATTCCTTGGTTTTTTCTCCACTTAAGATTTGGCCGTCTGCCGACAATGTGCGTTTTCTGTTGACATCAATTGTTGTCGTCATCCAGCCATCGATGAACCTGGCACCAACAAAGCCAACAAAGCTGGCACTGCCTTTCTCCATCTTTGGTTTTTGTATTTCGCCAGCGCGGTAACGCACAGCGAGGTCATAAATAAACTGACTGGTCTCGATGGTGGCATCAACACTATTTTCCCTTTCAACTTTGATCCGGTTCGTAGGGATCCCCAGGGCTTTACGGAGAGAATTGGTTGTTTTCCACGTCGCGACGTTATCGGATTGGTAGGCCGCGCCGTAGTTGACGCCTGAGTAAACCCCGATCCGTCCGTATTCAGCTGACGCCTTAAAGGTCAAGCCCATTCTGGTGCTTGCCAAGACATCCGCTAAGGATGAATGTGCATCCACTGGGTTGCCGCCATTCAGTTGGGTTGTTGTGTTGGTTGAGAGGGGCGCAAATGCATAGAGATCCAGATAAAAACGCCAGGATTCTTCTTCATCCTGCGCGCTCTCGCTTGGAGAATCACTGGCGTTGGACTGACTTAGCACCAACGGTTCGATCGCTTCGGGTGCGTCGACATTCTTGTCCTGAGTGATCGCAAGAGTCTGAGCTTCTCTGTCCGGTGCACGCTCTGCGTCACGTTCACTGCTGGCAATCTTTGTTGTGTGGACCAGCAGATCCGACGCATCGGAGTTGGCGACCTCAATACCCGCAGGTGCTTTCTGTGGTTGTGCCACGGCCTCAACGCAAAGAGCGCTCAGCGGTGTGAGGAGTGCGAGGGGCAGGTAGCGGACCACAACAAAAAGGAGATTGGCCGAACCGTAGGAGCATGGTTGAGCAGATGCACCTTTGTCTGATCCCATTTGTGCGGATTTTCTCAGAGCAGCCTTGGCTCAAAAAGCTGTTGGTATTAATAATCCATGGTTTTTGATTCAGTCTGATGGGATCACTCTTCCGTGTAAGCCTTCGCTCGTTTTGGCTGTTGAGCTTCGCGGCCCTTCTGGTCCCTTCAGTTGTCGAAGCGCAAGAGCGTTCTCCATTTCTGGTGGATCAAAAGGTCGGTTTTGATTTCACGCCCCTTGTGCTGAGTGAACTTGAGGTTGCACAGGCCTCCACTAATGACCAGCCAGCAGGTACTGACAATCAGCCCGTCACGGTCACACCTGATGAACCCGTTGCTGCAGAAGAAGGTTCACTGGCCAAAGCTGCGCAAAACCCGATTGCCAGTCTGATCAGTCTGCCGATTCAGTGGAACAGCACCCCGAATACGCAATGGGCACCCAACGCTGTTGATCCGGGCGCCCAGCACAATCAAACCCAGAACGTGGTGAATGTGCAGCCTGTTGTTCCCTTTAAGGTGAGTGACGATCTCACGCTGGTGACTCGAACAATCGTTCCCTTCATCTCCCAGCCTTGGGCTCGTGGTACCAACATTCAGACGTTGGGAGACATCAATCCTTCCGTCTTTTTTGTTCCAACGTTGAAGGGAAACCTGACGGTTGGCTTGGGCCCCACCCTGATCATTCCATCCGCAACTGACGACAGAATCGCTTCAGGTCGTTGGAGTGGAGGACCCTCTGCTGTCATTGTCTACACCAAAGGCAAGGTTGTTGCGGGTGGACTGGTGAACAACGTCTGGTCGTTTGCAGGGGATGGCAAGAAAGACGTCAACCAAATGTTGATTCAGCCTTTCCTTAACTACAACCTTCCCAAAGGTTGGTATCTCACGAGTTCTCCAATCATCACTGCGAACTGGACAAACGAAGACAACAAAGGTTGGACGGTTCCTGTTGGAGCAGGTGTGGGTCGCGTCTTTGTGCTTGGTACTCAGCCGGTCAATGCTTCGCTTAGTGCTTATTACAATGCAATCAAGCCTGAGATCGCCGGCCAAACTCTCTCTGGTGATTGGACCTTCCGTGCACAGGTCCAGTTCCTATTCCCAACTGGTGGTTGAGTCAGCCTGACCCGTTGAATCCTGGTCGATACCCTGCTCGTTGTTTCTTTCGTTTTGACCGAAATGACGAGCTTTTGTTTTGGCAAAATGCTGGGTGGTCTCACAAATTGTGATGATTGCAAGGCTTGACTTTTCTGGTCAATAGCATGACCCAATTGAGTCATTGAGATGAGTAACAGCAGCGAGCGCATGATCACGATTCCAGCAGGTGAATATTCGATTGGATGTGATTCTTTTTATCCCGAGGAAGCGCCCGTCCGCTCTGTTGAGATCAGTTCATTCACGATTGATGAGGCTCCGGTCACCAATGCCGAATTTGCGCGGTTTGTGGCGGAGACCGGTTATCTGACAGTGTCGGAAAAGCCACCCGACCCGGTTCTGTACCCGAATCTTCCGCCGGATCAGCAGAATCCCGAATCGGCTGTGTTCATTCCGCCTCCGCCATCGGTTGATCGCAATCAACCAATGTCTTGGTGGGCCTTGATTGAAGGAGCTGACTGGCGACATCCACAGGGACCTGAATCCACGATCGACGACCTGATGGATCATCCGGTGGTGCATCTCGCTTATGACGATGCTGTTGCCTATGCCCAGTGGGCTAACAAGCGTCTGCCCACTGCTGAAGAGTGGGAGGTGGCTGCCAGAGGTGGGCTGGTTCAGCAGGACTACGCCTGGGGTGATGAGATGACGCCCGATGGCCGCTGGCTTGCCAATGTTTGGCAAGGACCGTTTCCCTGGACCAACGAACAGAAAGACGGTTGGTTCTGGACGTCTCCTGTGGGCACTTTCCCGCCGAACGGCTACGGGCTGGTCGACATGTGCGGCAACGTCTGGGAGTGGACCTCCACAGTGTTCCCGGTTGCCAAAGGTGAGCAGGAGCGTCGGATCATCAAGGGCGGGTCATTCCTCTGTGCTGAGAATTACTGTCACCGCTTCAGACCTGCGGCCTTGATGGGTCAAACGACGGATACGGCAACCTGCCACATGGGATTCCGTTGTGCTGCCGATTCAGCCTGAGACATCACTGAGCTGGTCGCGGACCATCAAAACAGCGAGAACCACGTGAATCACTGCGCCAGCCCAGACGGCTGCTCCCCCGGACAGCGTCTGTAAGGCCAGGTGCAGGAGAAGGATTGCGGCACTGCAGTTGTAAACGAGCAATCCCCGTCTTGCAGGAGTGGTGCAGGGGGACCCCCAGCAGGCCACTCCCAGCCCGATCAGCGCAAGACCGTACAGCTGCGTGAGTTTTTCGCCTGCGCTAGTTGCTGGTGCGCTGAACAGCAGTGACATCACCACTGCTGGCATCAGCAGGAGAGTGACTCCTGTGATCAGTTCGATGGCACTGGCGAGTCGGTAGAGCCTGGAGCGAAAAGGCAAGGTGTCCTCCTCAACCAACGGTCTGAACGCAAGCTAGGCACGGTTTTTTGTCCCAGCCGCAGATGGGCGCTGATCAGCGGATCTGGCGATCCATGCACGCTCTGCTGGTCCCAATTGTGCAGATCTGTGCCTCTGCTGATTCGGCACCCAACACCCGCAGCTAGCAGAAGGTGATGTCTCTTCTTCCATGCACTGGTTGTGAATCCCACCTCTGCTGAGGTAGCCACTCCGTTCACTTTTCAATTCGCTTTTCCAGCATGATTGATCAAGCCAAAGCTTCCCGATTCATCCGCCACCTGGTCTTGGGCGGAGGACTGCTCTTGGTCTCGGGCCTTACCACCTCCTGTACGGATCAGAAGCAGGCATTAGGTGGAAACCTGGATCGGACGAATTTGCCGATTGCTGACCCAATGCCTGCAAAGGTCACCAAAGTGCTGCCGGCCGATGTGCCCATGCCAAAGCAGTGGGAGGTGACGGCACCAAAGGATGCCCCCAATGTGGTGATCATCCTTCTCGACGATGTGGGTTTTGCCGCACCCTCCGCCTTTGGCGGTGCGGTGAACATGCCGACGGCGGAAAAGCTGGCTGACAATGGCCTGCGCTACAACAAATTCCACACCACAGCCCTCTGTGCGCCGACCAGGGCGTCTTTGAAATCCGGACGCAATCACCACAAGGTGAATATGGGATCGATCCCAGAGATCGCAACCGGTTACGCGGGTAATTCCACAGTGGTGCCGGATTATGCCGCGCCAGTTGCTGAGATTCTGAGATTGAACGGCTACAACACCGGTGCCTTCGGCAAGTGGCATGAAACGCCGGGTCGGGAGACCACGGCAGCCGGCCCTCAGACCCGTTGGCCAACGCGGCAGGGATTCGAGAAGTTCTACGGCTTTGTTGGCGCGGAAGACAACATGTGGGATCCAACGATCCACGATGGTGTCACCGTTGTGGATGCACCGAAGAAAGAGGGGTATCACTTCACTGCAGACATGACCGATCAGGCCATCGGTTGGATGCGGCAGCAGAAATCGATCAAACCTGACAAGCCGTTTTTTATTTATTACTCATCCGCAGGCTCCCACTCCCCTCACCATGTGAGCAAGGAATGGATTGCCAAATACAAAGGAAAGTTTGACGAAGGCTGGGACGTTCTGCGCGAGCGCAATCTTCAGAATCAGATCAAGGCAGGGATTGTTCCTGAAGGCACTCAGATGGCCCAGGCGCCAGACAGTATTCCCAAATGGGACAGCCTTACACCACAACAGCAGAAAATCTATGCACGTCAGGCCGAGGTTTTTGCTGCCTTCACGGAGTATTCAGATTATGAAGCTGGCCGTTTGATCCAGGCCATTGATGATCTTGGCGAGCTTGATAACACGCTGGTGATCTACATCACTGGCGATAATGGCGCCAGTGTTGAAGGTGATCGGACGGGGCAGTGGAATTGGAACCACTACCTCAATGGTGTTGAAGAAACGCCTGACGAACAGGAGGCCAAACTTGAGGAGTGGGGTGGTCCTACCACCTATCCCATGTATCACATGGGCTGGGCGATCGCCTTCAATTCACCCTTTGCTCTCTCCAAGCAAGTCGCCGGTGATTTCGGTGGAACACGCAACGGCACGGTGATTCATTGGCCGAAACGCATCCAACAAGGTGGTGGTCTGCGCACACAGTTCTCGCATGTGAATGATGTGGCCCCAACGATCCTTGAGGCGGCCAATCTGCCGATGCCCAACACAATCAATGGCGTCACTCAGATTCCCATGCAAGGAACCAGTTTGATGTACACCTTTGATAATCCAGACGCCAAAGAAAAGCACAATACGCAGTATTTTGAGATTATTGGTAACCGAGGCATCTACCACAACGGTTGGATGGCGCGGACAACAGTGATGTATCCCTGGATGGCTCCGGAAAGAATGAATCCGGTTGCAGATGATTCTGGTTGGCAGCTGTTTGATACCACCAAGGATTTCAGCCTCTCGAATGATCTCGCCGATCAGGAACCGGAACGCCTTGTGGCCATGAAGAAGAAGTTCATGGAAGAGGCCATTGCCAATCAGGTCTTGCCGCTGGATGATCGTCTGCTCGAGCGTCTTGTTCCTTCTGTCGCCGGTCGGCCGACACTGTTGGGTGATCGGACGTCCATGGATTTGTATCCCTATGCCTGGAACATGGTCGAGGACTCGATCCTCAACGTGAAGAACACCTCCAGCAGCATCACGGCTCAGCTGGATGTGAAGCCAGGCCAGAAGGAGAATGGCGTGATCTTCTCTCAGGGCGGTCGCTTTGGTGGCTGGTCTCTCTATGTGGAGAACAATGTGCCTGCTTACACCTACAACTACATGGGTAAGCTCTACACCTTCACCAGCAATCAGCCATTGCCAGTTGGTCAGTCTGAACTTCGTTTTGAGATCGACTACGACGGTGGCGGTGTTGGTAAAGGGGCCGATGTGCGGATGAAGATCAATGGTCAAGTAGTTGCACTTGGTCGCATTGATCAGACCATCGCGTCTCGATTCTCCATTGATGAAGGCGCTGATGTTGGTCTTGACCGTGGCTCGGCGGTCACGGTCAAGAACATTGGTCCTCGGCGTTACAGCGCCTATGGCGGACAGATTGACAAGGTCACCCTGGAGATCTACCCCAAGGAGACAGATGCCAAGAAAAGCTGACTGATTCGATTTTTCAGTGGCTTGATGGTGATGCTGCCCCAAGGGGCAGCATCACTTTTTTATGAGCGTTGATTGGATTAATGCGGTTGATGGCGTTGATAGTTTTTTAGACGGTGACTGATCCAGCCAGGCCCAACCAGGCCGAGAATGATGATGGTGAGCGATGTGGTGAGCCTGCTGGAGAGTGTTCGTGCTTCCTCAAGGCCGTTGAACACAAAGGCAATCGCTACCAGAACACCAAACACGCCGGTGAAGGTTCCGCTGAGCGACCTCAACAGGTCTCCGATCGAGCGTCCTTCCACAGCGTCGGGGTTGAGACCGACTCGTCGACCTGCAAACACACCAGTGATGCCCAGCACGATGACAAGGGCAAGTCGCTCCCAAGGTGAGTGGTCAGCAGCAGCAGCACTGCCTTGCTGCATCTCATTCACCATCGAGGCTGCTGTTCCCAGGAAACTGCCTGAGCAGAGTCCGATGCTGCTCCACCACTGTGTGGGAGTTTTCAGGCGATTGCGCAGCCGGCTCAGCAGGATCAACAGGATGCAACTGAACGAGACGGCCGCGAGCAGGGGCAATTTGAGATTGATCGCGTAGCCGATAGCTGCTGCTAGCAGCAGGGACGCCACATCAGCTCCCCTGTGAGGTGTTCGGTTCAACAGGCCTGGAGTGTCGGAGTTGCTCTGCATCAATTCGCTCTAGGCCTCTTCAGTGGTCTGATTCGGGGATGCATTGACCTGGCGCCATTTCATGAACGGTGCAGAACCGATCGCCGTGACGACCACGTATCCCACCACCGCTGCTTTGAGATCAATGGCGTTGGGGGCCATGGCTTGAATGATGAGCAGGGCAAGGCCTGGATTGCGCATCGACAGCACCAAGGGCAGGGTGCTGCGCTCGTCGTGGTTGTCGCCAGCAACGACATATCCCAGCCCAAGGCCGATCCAGGTGAGGATGAACATCACCAGGGCACCCCTGAGATTGGCGATCAGCATCGGCGTCACCTTCGGCAACGCCACGATCAGGATCAGGGCCAACAGCACGAGCAGAAGAAGGCTCGCAGCTTTCTGGATCACCGGATTCCAGCGTTCAGCCCATTGCGCACACCAACGCCGCAAGCACACCCCAACCAGGAGTGGAATCAGTTGCACGCTGAAGACTTGAAAGGCAACGTCCCTGGCGGAGATGCTCCAGAGGGTCTCGCCCGCTTCCAATGGAAGCTGAGTCACCCATAGCGGCACACTGATGATGGCGGCACAGGCTGACCAGAACTGCAGCCTTGTTGCCAGCTCTGGATTTTCTGCCAGCTTTCTGCTCTTCAGAGCGATCATGGGCGCGCTGGGACAGATTGCCATCAGCATCACAGCTGTTGTGATGGCAGGAGAAAGCCCCTGTCCGACCGGAGTTTGCAGCAGCAGGAATGCTGCAAGCGGCATGGCGACACAAGTGGCGAGCAGAACACGACCGATCAGCGCCGGTCTGTGTTTCAGCAAGTCGAATTGCAGGCTGGGCAGATTGATCCCCAGAGACACCATGATGAAAAACAGGGCCAGAGAAATCAGCAGGGACATCGAAACAGGGAGAACTTCAGCGGTGAATCGGTCAGGTTGATGGGATCAGACGAACCCGGACAGCAGCAGCAGAAAGGCAATCACTCCGATCGCCAATACTGCTGTTGCAGTGGCTATCGAGAGTGATGGCTCATCCCGGTAGAGGTAAGGGTCGTTTCGCAGCTTGATCAGCTCACGTTTGTGCTGACGTATGGCGACCAGCAGCGTGAAAATCCCAATACCGATGAATCCCATCGACATCAGTTGCACACCCATGTCGTTGCTGGAGGTGGTGTCGCCTCCAGCATCCCGAATGGCGCTGATGATTTTGTCGAGTCCGAACCCAAAACTGATCAGAGCAAGTGCGGTTCTGATCCACGCAAGGGTTGTACGCTCAGCGGCAGCTCGGTTACGCGTTTTGGCCAGTTCCGTATTGGGATTGCTCATCCGTTGTGGAAGGCCTGACCACTGCTGCCAGATTAGAAATCGAGGCCGATTTGGTCATCCCTGAAAGCTCCCGATTGTGCTGAATTGAAGTGTCTGGAAGTTTGAAAACTGGTCATTTTCGGTCTCTCCATCCACAATCACCTCACACCAGCACCCGAAGATTCATGGAATGGGCTGAACATCTGCTGACCCATGCAGCTGAGGGATTGCGCTTGATCCTCGAGTGCTTGTCGGTCCTTTCTGTTGGGATTGGATTGATTGCGGTGTTCAGTCGCGGCGGGCCTTTGCGTCTGCGGGCCATTCCACCGCATTTGATGCAACGAGGACCGCTCACGGCAGCGCGTCTGACCTTCGGTGGATGGGTGGCCCTGGCTCTGGAGTTTCAGCTGGGGGCTGATGTGGTTCAGACCACAATCAGCCGAGAGGCATCAGCATTGATTCAGCTGGGAGCAGTGGCATTAGTGCGCACATTCTTGAATTACTTTTTGAGTCTGGAGCTCAAAGAAAAAGAGCAGACTCCCTAAGAAGTCTGCTCCAGAACTAATTATTGCCCAATGATTTTGGCTGAATGACTCATTTGAGATACTCCACCTTCATGGTGTGGATTGTTCCATTGAACTTGAACGGTGCACGATCGCGGTAGTCCATTGATACCGGAGATCCCAGTGCCTGGCCAACGTCAAGACAGTCATTGGCCGTGAATATCAGAGCTGCTGGTCTCGGCACAATGCCTTCGATCAGCGGGTTGCCATTGAGGGTGCACTTGATGGACAGCGGCCCCCTTGGATTGTCATCAGTGTGTTGGGTCAGGATTTCCAGTTGATGTCGACCTGCCGCCAGTGGCTCCGAGGAACGCAACTTGATGCGTTCAATGATGAACAGGTTGTACTCATAGGTGAGAATCCCCTGATCCATAAACACAGTGAGACCGCCTGAATTGGCCCCAAGCTTGTAAAGCACACCACTGGCATTCTCCGGGATTTCCATGTCAATCACGACCTTGTTGTCCAGTGCGCCGAGACGTGGTGCACAGGGTTCCGGAATTCTGGTGATGCTGCCTGGTAATTCCCAGGACGTTGCATCTGGTGCCACCTTCATCTCAGGGTGGAAGATGATGGTCCAGAGGCCACCGCCAATCGGCAGATTCTTGTATTTGGCAGATTCCACCAGGAACAGATTCTTGAGCATTTGCAGTTTCTCGGGATGTTGATCCGCGATGTTCCTGCTCTGACTCCAGTCCTCTTCGAGGTTGTAAAGCTCCCAGTCGTCGGTGTCAGGTGACCAAGTAAGGATGCTGGGGTCGACACCTTGCACCCAGGGCAGGCGTGGCCCGACAGCACCAGCCATCCAGCCATCGTGGTAGACGGATCGTGACCCAAAGATGTCGAAGAACTGCGTCTTCAGCTGGCCAGGCGCATCAGGGGCATTGAAGGCATAGGCAAAACTGGTGCCGTGCACTGGATCCTGCTCCACGCCATTAACGACCTTCGGTGGCGTGATTCCCACCAGCTCGTAGATGGTTGGCACCAGATCGTTGCAGTGGTGGAACTGAGCGCGAGGCTTGGGATCCGGCTTGATTCGTTTGGGCCACTTGATGGCCATCGGATTGCGGGTGCCACCGAAGTAAGCCCCCATCAACTTCAGGCCTTGATAAGGCGTACTGCCGGCCCAGGCCCAGCCGGCGTGATACATGTTGTCGACCAGCGGAGAGCCAATGGCATCGAGGCCGCCCAGGTCGTCGAGCACCTTGATGTGCTCATCGATTTCCGTGGCAATTGCGTTCTGAGCGAGCAGCTCTGAGATGGTGCCGTCCTGACCTTCGCCGGAGGAGCCGTTGTCACCCCAGATGTAGACAACCAGGGTGTTTTCCTCGTAGCCGAGTCGTTCAACTTCGGAGAGAATGCGTCCCACCTGATGATCGGTGTGCTCAGCAAAGCCAGCCAGCACCTCCATCAGACGCGATTGAAATGGCTTCTGGTGCTCAGGAATGGAGTCCCAGGCTGCCATCCGGGGGTGGCGTGGTGTGAGCTGGGCGTTTTCCGGAATCCAGCCTTTGGCCTTCGCATTCTTGAAGGCACGTTCGCGGTAGGCATCCCAGCCATCATCGAATTTGCCTTTGTACTTGTCAGCCCACTCCTTGTTCACATGGTGAGGACCATGCAGGGCTCCAGACGCCCAATACATATAGAAGGGTTTGTCTGGACGTAGAGCTTTGTGCGTTTGAAGCCAGTTGATGGCGTCATCAGCCAGGTCTTCACTGATGTGATAACCCTCTTCTGGGCTGCTCGGTGGCATCACCACTGTTGTGTTGCGGACCAGATGCGGCTCGTATTGGGACGCTTCTCCTGCCAGGAAGCCATAGAAGTATTCGAACCCCAGACCAGTCGGCCAGTTGTCGAAAGGGCCAGCGGCAGTGATTTCCGTCGCCGGTGTGTTGTGCCATTTGCCCCAGGCTGCTGTTGCGTAGCCGTAGTTGCGCAGAACGTCGGCCTGTAGTGCACAGCTTTTTGGAATCTTGCCTGAATAGCCGTCCCAGTCGTTCGCTAATTCACAGATCTGGCCATTGCCCACAAAGGTGTGGTTGCGGCCAGTCAACAGAGACGCGCGTGTCGGAGAACACATCGCTGTGGTGTGAAAGCGATTGAATCCCACGCCGGCGTCTTTCACGGCCTGAAGATTCGGCGTGTGCACATCACCACCAAGACAATCCGGCAGCGCAGGGCCGGCATCGTCAATCAGTACAACAAGGATGTTGGGTGCGTCGTCTGGGAGGTACTTGGGGGCAGGAAGTGGGCTGTATGTCGATTCCTGCATCGTCGTTCCTGCCTTGCTTCCCGACGGTTGGGCGGGAAATGGCAGGATCGAACCATCAATGTGTTGACGAGTGCTCATGGAGAGAGGGGTGCAGTGTCAGTGCCATCCCTCTGTTGGTAGCCATCTGGTTGTCCCTCGCCTCTAGCCGCGGTTGCAGGTGCGCACAATCGGGATCCAGATCAATTGCTACTGACGGGCTGCATTGAGCCAGGTTTCACTGGGCGTTTCTGCAAAAACCTGCTGATAGGCCTTGGCAAAGTGACCGCGGCTTTGAAAGCCGAAGTGCTGGGCAACCTCTGTGATCGTTTTGAAATTTTGGCTGGCGCGCTCTTCTGGAGACCGCAGGATCCAGTTGACCTGTTCCAGTCGCACCCGTTTCATCACCTCCATGGGCCCCATGCTGAAGGCTTCTTTGGTTCCCTGGATCAAGGTTCGTCTTGAGGCGTAGAGAGATTGGCTGATTTGGTCAAGATTGCAATCCTGTCCTGCATTGATGAAAGCCCAGTCCACGAACTCCCTGACTAATTGCTGCCTGGGAGATGGGGCGTAAGTCAGATATCTGATATTGGGCTTGTCGCTGATTGCATGCAGGAAGGAGCTGTAAAGATGATTGGTGGTCTGCCTGCGTTGCTGCGATGTGAGAGGCTGATATTGGAATAGATGCTCAAATTCTTTGCGAAATTGTGCATGCAAGCCGGGAGAAATTTGAATTGCGTTGTTCGCTTCCAGCTTCTCAATCAAGTCTTGGGATCCGCAATGATGCAGGAAGGCATTGAAGCGACTGGTTGAAAGAATGGCCAGATATGTTGTGCTGTTGGCAGAGAGTTGGAAATGCGCCTCAATCTGCCCTTGCCGAAATCCATTGAGTGAATACTTGGCGATCGGAATATTGAACAGGCGATGTTCATCGGCTAATCCTGTGGCCTCAAAACAGAAACTCATGCAATCGGCCCCCCTCTCACCATTGAGAAGCAGCCGCTGATTGGTCTGGAGCTCGAGAAGGACAATGCTGCCCAGGTTGGCGATCCTGAAACGGCCATGCAGAGCACCCTGACTGAGTTGCACCGCGTCAAAGTCTTTGCCGATCAGCTTGAACAGCTGTTTCAGTTCACTGGCGGAGTGAAATGAGGAGTTGATGCACTGATTGGAGCCAGCACTGCCTGAGCGCCGAGTGCTCACTTCACTGATGGCAGGACTGCTGGTCACTGGAGACCCCAATGAGGTCCCAATTTATCCCTTTTCGCTTGATTAGAGTTAATTGTGAAGGGCTCTGATAAAGCAATGCATCGCACTGTCGATCGCCAAGTGGCCGGTGGATGTATCAGACCAAGCACATTGGTTGCCGCTTTGGCGATGACGCGGCCGGCTCCGAATCGCCTTTTGCGGGGCGTGCAGCTGGGGATCGGCGGCCTGATTCTTGAACCTCTGGCCTGGATGCAGTCCTTGATCTGGGGTAGGGCTCTGCAACGAAACGACCTGAGTGATGATCCGGTGATCGTGATCGGCCACTGGCGCAGCGGCACTACTTACCTGCATCAGTTGCTGGCCGCCGATCCCTTGGCGGCCACCGCTAGGAACGCTCTCACCGTGGCTCCACAGGTTGCTCTTCTGCTGAAGCCTTTGATCATTTCTGTGCTCAATCATCTGATGACGGCGACGCGCCCGATCGATGCGGTGCCATGGAGTGCTTTGGATCCTCAGGAGGATGAGATCGGTCTCGCCCGGCTCACGATCGATACGCATATGGCCGGGGTGGCGTTCCCTCAGGACTACCTGAAGCATTTTCATCGATGCGCGCTTTCCACCAACCGCCGTTTTCAGCGTCAGTTCATCCACTTCATTCGCCTCACCTGGGCTCACGATGGCGATGGCAAGCGTCATTTACTGATCAAGAACCCAGCGCATACCGCTCGGGTGCCGTTGCTGCTTGATCTGTTTCCGAAAGCACGTTTTGTGTTTCTGAAGCGTGAGCCGGCGGACGCCATTCGTTCTCTGGCGCTGGTCAAGCAGAAACTTGCAGATCTCATCGGCCTGCAGCCTGCACCCGATCAGCGGCGTCAGGTGGAGGAAACCGCGATGGCCCATCGTTTGCTTCTGGAAGCCTTTGAAGCCTCAAGGCCTCAGATTCCTGCTGGTCAGCTGGTGGAGGTCGACTATGCCGATCTGGTCAGCTCACCTCTGGCCACGGTTGAACGGATCTATCGCGAACTCTCGATTGAGGGCTGGGATCAGGCTCGCGCGCCGATCCAGTCCAGGGTGGAAAAAGCAAGGGCTTATCGCGCTAGCCCTGTGCTTCTTGAGCCTGAGGCGGAGAGGCGTTTGCAGGAGCTGATCGCCCCTGCAAACGCCTCAACCACCAACTAGCCCTTATTGGCCAAAGGCCACCTGACAGGCGGCATTGAGCAGCTGGGCTTCGTTGGCATTGCCCGGTGTGCCCCCATTGAGGGTGCCCTGGCGGCAGTCGGCGTAGAACCTGGCTGTGGAGTCGCCATCGTCGGCTTCGAAGGTCACCACATCACCTGTCGCCGTCACGCTGGGGTAGTAGAGGGAGTACTCCGAGTCGGGCACCACGATGTAACTCACCTCGTTGCTCTGGGCTGTGTTGACCAGGCTGTTAATGACCCCGAAGGTGGCCATGCTGGCGACGCCCCAGGCTGCGGCCCGTCCTGGGTACCAGCCCCAATTGTTGTAGTAGGAGCCTCCATACCACCCACTGTTCCAGGGGCGATTGTTGTACCAGTTGCCGCCTCTGTACCAACCGTTGCCGTAACGATCCCAGTTGTTCACTGCCTTGCGCCGCGTGTCTGCACGGGTGTTGACGCGATCAGTGCGGTTGTTCTGACGCGAGTTGACGCGGTCGGTGCGATTGTTCTGGCGGTTGGAGCTGTTGTTGCGCACCTGGTTCTGGCGGTTGCTCCTGGTGTTCTGGCGGTTGCTCTGGCGGTTGGTGCTGTTGGTGCGTGCCTGACCCTGCCGATTGCTGCGGGAGCTTTGCCGGTTGCTCTGGCGGTTGGTGCTGTTGGTACGTGCCTGACCTTGACGATTGCTGCGTGTGCTCGAGCGATTGCTTGAACGACTGCCTGAACGACTGCCGCTGTAGTTGCTGAAGCCGGTGCGGCCACCACTGCGCGAGCCGCTTCTTGAACTGCTTCTTGAACTGCTTCGAGAACTGCTGCGGCTGCGAGAGCTGCTGCGGGAACTGCTGCGAGAGCCACCACGTGAGCCGCCACGGGAACCACCTCCACCGCCACGGCGCTGCGCCAGCTGGATTTCCTCACGACTGGTGCTGGTGGTGGCTGCTGAATCAGTGCCGATGGCTGCTAGGCCTGCAGCCGGTTGCAGTGCCAGTGCCAGACCCAGCAACCCGGCGAGACGTCGTTGGGTTGCTCGGCGAGTGTTGATTGTCATTGTCTGATGGCCTCCTTCAGGCGATCACAGCCGTTGTCGAAACAGGCCACATCCACACGGCCATTGGCCGCGAAGACCATGCCCACTTTGGTGCGCCCCTGCATGGCATCACCGCTGCCGATCAGCACGTCGGCGAGGTATCTGGGGTTCTTCACGCAGAACGCTTCGTTGTTGAAACAGAGCTCCTCTGTTTTGAAATCGACCGTGGCGTTCTTCACCGAGCTCCACGGTTTGGTGTTGCTGGCTCGGCCTTCAATGCGCACATAGGGATCATCGATGACCCGATAACTCACGCTCTCGGATCCAAATGAGTGCACGTATTCGGTGGTGTCGTCGACATTGGATGCCACGACTTTGCACGAAAAGCTTTTCCTTCCGCTTCTGCAGGTGGTGTCCAGGCTGTAAAGCTCCTGGGCCACCGCTGTAGATGCGCTGAGGCTGCCGAGCAAGACCGTCAGGCCCGTCAGCACCCTGCAGCGAAACAAACTGTGCATGGGTGTGGGGGGTCGCGGAGGATTGCACTCCTCCATTTCGACACCATGACCATGAATGGACTTTCAGGCCGCGCATCTGCCTGATCGGGATCATTTCGCTCTATGGGCGGTACCTTGGCGCCATCTGGCCATCGTCTGTTGTGCTCCGCCCTGTTGTTGTTGCTTTGGTGCTCCTACTGACTGCACCAGCTTCCGTGCTTGCTCTGGAAGACTGCAGCCTGATCAAGAGGCTGATGAACACACTCGGTGCCTCAATGGCCCGCAATCGGATGTTGATCGCAGCGTCACAACAGACCGGCGAAAACAAAGCTGAGGCTGAGCAAGCCAGTGCAATGCTGGCGCGTCAGACCCGTGATTACCGCGATCTGCGGGAGGATTACGAACGCAACCGGTGCGGGCATGGCTGGGAATAATGCACAGGCAGAGCGGCGTCAGCGACTGCATGACTTGCTACTAGCGCTGATCGCTCGTGAAGAGGATCTGGAGTTGATGGATGCAGACGGCCCCGCTGGGCTGACCAGTGCTGCCTCGAATGACGGTCCAGCAGATGCTGCGCGCTGGCTGGATCGCAACCGGCGCGTCCTGCAGCACTACCAATCGCTGGTGCGTACCGCCGTGACGCTCGATGCCCTGCTCGATAGCGAAGCGAGCGGCGGCTTGCATGAGGTCTGATGGCGATGCGTCTTGGGGTCTGCTGAACGGCTGGTAGGCAGCCCCTGGCCAGCCCCGCCAGTTCTGGCAGTGTGGGGCGACTTTCGGCCTTCGGCATGGCTGCGCTCGGTCTCTCCGCTCTGAAGTCTTTGCTGGGTCGCAACGGCAATTCCAAACCCTGGCAGCCCCCGCAGGCCAGCTGGAGCAGACCGTTCGGGCTGGGTTGGAAGCAGCCCTACACGGTCCGTTATGCCAGCAATCTCGATGACGGCCCCAATCACGGCATGCCGCTTGGTGGCTTCGGGGCCGGCTGCATCGGCCGGGCTCCCGATGGCAATATCAACCTCTGGCATCTCGATGGTGGCGAGCACTGGTTCGGTGTGCTGCCTGATTGTCAGTTCGCTTTGTTTGAAGACAACGGCAGCAGCAAGCGTGCCCATGCCCTGGCGGTGAAGCCGCAGGCGGATGCCTCCAGGCCTGAGGCGGGTGAGCCACTCAAAGCCTGGGATTGGTATCCCGCCAGCACGCAGGATCGCTCGACGGGAACCTATGCCGCCCGCTATCCGCTCAGCTGGACGCAGTACGAAGGCGTTTACGACGCCGACGTGCGGTGTGAGTCCTTCAGCCCGATTCTTCCCGGCGATTACCAGCGCACCAGTTATCCGGTGGCTGTGTTCGTGTGGACCTTGCGCAACCCCACCAAGACCCCCCTCGATCTCTCACTGTTACTGAGCTGGAGAAATACAACCGGCTGGTTCACCAACACCGATGCCTCCGCAGAAGTGCATTTCCGCGATGACGGCAGTCCCGAACACAACTACGCACCGGCGATCGGTCGCACCGAGGGGCAGCGCAACCGATACGTCGACGATGGTGAGCTCAAAGGAGTCTTGTTGGAAGGCAATCTCTCCGCTCCGATTGCTGAAGGCGAAGGGCAGTGGTGCATTGCTACCACCGAACAGCCTGGCGTGAGCATTCAACGCTGCAGCCGCTGGAACCCGGCAGGTGATGGTAGTGAGCTGTGGAACAGCTTCAGCGATGACGGCTCGATCCCCAACAGCAACAATGACCGGCATAGCAGCAGCGATGATCCGCTCAGTGCAGCTTTGGCTGTTCGCTGCCAGCTGGCACCCGGCGCAACACTGGAGATCCCTGTGGTGATCAGCTGGGATCTGCCGGTGACGGCCTTTGCGACCGGTAGTCAGGCTCTGCGTCGCTACACCGATTTCTTTGGCATTGCTGGCAACCAGGCCGCGGCGATTGCCGCCGAAGCACTGCGCGACTGGAAGCAGTGGAGGGAGCAGATCGACGCCTGGCAGCAGCCGGTGCTGCAACGCAGTGAGCTGCCGGAGCCGCTGCGGATGGCGCTGTTCAATGAGCTTTACGACCTCTGCAGTGGTGGCAGCCTCTGGAGTGCGGCATCACCCGAGGATCCCCACGGTCGGTTCGGCGTGCTCGAGTGCCTCGACTACGCCTGGTATGAAAGCCTGGATGTGCGTCTGTACGGCTCCTTTGCCTTGCTGCAGCTGTGGCCGGAGCTGGATAAGTCGGTGCTGCGCAGTTTTGCCCGGGCCATTCCTGCGGCTGATGCCACCCAGCGGCCGATCGGCTGGTATTTCACTCAGGGCAAGGGACGGGTGGAAGCCGATCGCAAGGTGAAGGGTGCCACCCCCCATGATCTGGGAGCTCCCAATGAGCAGCCCTGGGATGCCACCAACTACACCGCTTATCAAGACTGCAACCTCTGGAAGGATCTCGGCAGTGATTTTGTGCTGCAGGTGTGGCGCACCTACAAGTTGGCTCCCAGTGGCGAAGACCTGCGTTTTCTGGCGGAGTGTTGGCCCGCAGCTGTGGAAGCGCTGCGCTACCTGAAAACCTTCGATGTGAACAACGACGGCCTGCCTGATAACGGGGGAGCACCGGATCAGACCTTCGACGACTGGCCCCTAAAGGGTGTGAGCGCCTATTGCGGTGCGCTTTGGATTGCGGCATTGGAGGCGGCACTGGCGATCGGCCAGACGCTCCAGCTCAAAACAGGATTGGACACTTCCGCTGAGCAGTATGAGTTCGGCGGTTGGCTGGAGCAATCACGCAGCAACTTCGACAAGCTGCTCTGGAACGGCGAGTACTACGACATTGATGCCGAGAGCGGCACGCCAGTGGTGATGGCCGACCAGCTGTGCGGTGATTTCTATGCTCGTCTGCTCGGCCTTGAGCCTGTGGTGAGTGAGGCCAACAGCCGCAGCACGCTTAAGGCGGTGAAGGAAGCTTGTTTTGACAAGTTCGAAGACGGAAGCCTGGGTGTGGCCAATGGCTTGCGTCGTGATGGGACGCCATTGGATCCCAACGGCACCCATCCTCTGGAGGTGTGGACCGGCATCAACTTCGGCATTGCCAGCTATTTCCAGTTGATGGGCGAATCGCAAACAGCGGAAGCGATCTGCTTGGCCGTTGTGAACCAGGTGTATTCAGGTGGGTTGCAGTTCCGCACACCGGAGGCGATCACGGCGGTGAACACTTTCCGGGCTTGCCATTACCTACGGGCAATGGCGATCTGGGGACTGTGGGCAACGCATACCGAGTGCCAGTTGATCCCTGGTGCCAATCAAGGCTGATGCTTGCCAACACTTGAAGCAGTAAGGAGAGGCTTTATCGAGTTGAAGAAATTGTTTGGGAAAAACCTGGAAGAGCGCTCATAAATCTTTTTCAACTAACGCATTAAGGATGGAATCGCGAGTCTTGCTTTGAGAATTGCACTATTGGGATCAGCTTCTCATGATTTCTGTTTAATATTAATCGTAAATGTCAATTAAGTGGGTTGTGGCGCGCACAAATTTCTCGAATGCCGAAAAAATTCTTTCATCTGTTGTATGTCTTGCAGGAGTTTCCGCTTCATCCTGTGGTGCTCCGGTAGTTGCCAAGCCTAACTCCCTTCCTGTGCAAGGAGTAGTAACTACAAGCTATTACGAAGATGTACTTAAGGAGAATGGATCAAAAGTTGATTCTTTTGAAGTCAATGGGAAGGCACAGCTTTATGTTGACAAAGAAACTGATTGGAGCAAATACGGTATTTATTTTACTAAGGCATTTAAAGATAGTACTGAAATCGCAGGAGCTGAGATTAATGTTAATAACAATTTAACTATAAATTCCTTAAATACTGAGAATGGTAATTTTGAAAAGCAAGTTATTAAGATTGCTCCAGGCCAAAAATTAACTATATCTGACGGCCATGCAGACTATTGTGATGGACCATGTGCTTTTTATGGCAGTTTAAATCCTGATAAATCAACTAATATCTCAGGCCTGGGAACGTTTGTAAAAGATGGGAATGCCAATATAGTTTTGGCGCCAATTGATTTTAACACCAATCTAACAGTAGAGAGCGGGTTTGTTTATATAAATGAATCACTTAAGGGTTCAATAATGCCTAAAGTTCAAGTTGAATCAGGTGCCAATCTTGTGGTTATGAAAGGCATCAGTAATAGAGCTGCATTAATTGTGAACAAGGGAGGCGAATACTTTTTACAGAGTAACGATACTTTAGCGTCCATAACAGGTAATGGATCTATAACCCTTAATGGTTCAGAGTTGACTATTAAAAATCAGCGCTCTCAAAAAAGTTTTTTTAATGGTGTTATTAGCGACGGCGACTCGATCGGTAGTCTTGTCAAACATGGTAAGGGTTCTCTTACTCTTGACGGCAACAATGAATACACTGGTGCAACTACCATTAAATCTGGTATTCTTGGGATAACAGGTTCTTCTGCCAGCAAAGAAATAAACATCAATCAGGGTACTTTGATCGTTAGTGGCGAGGGTGAAAACAACAACGGATCGCTTAGTGACGAGGCGAAAGTCACCATAAGCAAGGAAGGTCGATACCTAGTTGAAGCTTCAGACACAATCGGATCCTTAGCTGGAGATGGAGGAGGGGTTGTTGTCGGCAATAAATATGTGCTGTCAGCTGGTGCTAATAACGATGACACAAATTTTGCAGGGAGTATATCGGGTCGGGGAGCTTTTACAAAGGCTGGATCTGGCATTATGACGTTATCCGGTGATAATACATACTCAGGAAAGACAACTATTAGTGGTGGTAATTTAATAGTGTCTGGTTCTTTGGGCGATCAGTCCGATGTTGTTGTTGATGATGGAAAATATACTGTCAATAGTTCTGATACGATTGGGTCTTTGTCAAGTAGTGATGGCGGTTCGATAACAACTAGTGTCAGATCTGCGACATTGACTTTTGGCGAAAATGGAAATGACACAACAATTTCTGGTAGCATCTATGATACCCAAGTGACAAAGCTCAACCTAATCAAAAAAGGTGATGGAACTGTATCGTTTAGTGGTGCAAATAAAAATTATATTGGAGTAACTACAATTGAAGAGGGCACTTTAAAGGCAGTCGGAGACAATAGCTTGTCGTACTATTCTGAGATCATTGTCAATGAAAATGGTGTTGTAGACATTTCTGGAACTAATCAAAATATAAATAAAGTGAGACTAAAAGGAGGCTTGTTAGAGGGTTTGTCAGGTTCTGGTGAAAGAGCATTTCTCCGAGCTCAAACAATCAATTCTCATGGAGGTAGAATTAATAATCTTGGTGGAACTGTCCTCGAGTTGAATGTTGTGAATTTGGATAATTCAAATAATAGTGATACGTTCTTGAGTGGTACTAATACCTTTTCAGGCAACGTTAATGTTGAGTCGGGAGTCTTAAGAGCTTTGAACGATAATGCATTTCCAAAGTCTGCGGATTATTTAGCACTTGGAGGAACCTTGGATTTTAGTGGCTATAAACAACAGATCGATACTGTCGATATTGCTGTGAGAGGCAGGATCAAAGCTCAAAGTTCATCTCCGTTGAAAGTTTCACAGCTTTCTTTAAACACAATTGACTCCCAGCCAAGTGAATTAATCGGCATTAATGTTGTATTGGATGAGGTGAATGGCAGTTCTCCTGCTATAGATGTTTCGGGAAAATTTACATACAGCAAAGGCAATGTGTTTGTTTATAAGCCTGCTCCGGAGTCTGGAGAGAGATCTGATTATGAGGGCACATGGAAACTTATGGGATTTGATTCGGAAGACTTAAGCGATGAAGAATATGAAAAAATGTTCGCCAATACCTATGTTGTATATGAAACTCCAAAAGGCGAATTTAGTTATTTTAAGTTCGACAGTGCTGGAATCCCCGTCGATACTGATTTTGTACGAGATGTCGAATTGCAAAAAGGGTCGTTAAATCTTTTCGTCGGAACAGAAAACGTTGGCGATGATGATAAGGAAGAAATAATAGATGGTATTAATGACATCATTTCTGGTGGTGATGGAAGCGGCAGTGGTGGTGGTAGTAGCAGTGGCGGCGACGGAAGCGGCAGTGGTGGTGGTAGTAGCAGTGGCGGCAGTATTGGCAGTGGCGGCGGATCGCTTGATTTAGAAGATGGTTTTATAGAGGATGTCGTTGACGATTTCGATCTCTGGACGCGTGATGAAGTTGTTCAGGTTGTGACCCGCGGCTTGTTGCCGCGCAACGTGGATGGAGCAGGTCAGACGCTGGCAACGTTTAACAATTTGCTGACGGATACGGTGTTTGAGCGCACGCCGATGCGCCAGTTCACCGAGGTTGAGCCTGCAGTTGTTGAGGCTGCACCGATTGTTGAACCTGAGGTAGTTCCTGTTGGTGAACCTGTACGCGGGCTGTGGAGCAAGAGCGGTGAGGTTGATGATCAGCAGGCTGATGAGTATCTAGAGCAAACCGTCGCTAGCTCAGACGCTGAAAGTCTGGTTGACGGCGATGCTCAGGGCACCAGGCCGCTGGTGCTGGCCGATGGTCAGGGCGCTGTTGAGCTCAAAGGTGATGAGCTGCTGGTTGAGATCGATGGCAGAACTTATCTCGAGGATGGTTCGCTGACAGCTGAATACGCCGGTCGTGATGGGGTACGCGGTTGGTTCCGCGGCTTTGGTGGTCGCTCAGCTGACAGCAACGGTGAATCTGGAACGTTGTTCAACCCCTACAGCATCTCCGCTGGTGGCGGAATCCTGGGAGTGGATGTCTCCGTGAGTGAGTCGTTCCAGCTTGGAGCGTATGCGAACTACGGAAACATCAACCTGTCGCAGCGTAATGGTGTCTATGACATGGGCGGTGGCTGGAATGCCGATGGCTGGGGTGGTGGTATCACCGCCGATTACTGGAGCAACAACTTCTATGTGCAGGGCCTGCTGGGTGCAACGGGATTCAGTGGTGAGCAGCGCCGCAACATTGATGGCTACGGCACGCTGTTTGATGATGAAACAGCCACAGGAGAGAAGAGTGCCACTTCGATGGTGGGAGCACTGCGTGTGGGAGCACCGTTCCAGAGCGGCAACACCTACATCGAACCGCAGCTGACGGCGACCTGGACCGGCAATAACGAGAACAGCTTCTCTGAGTCGACGGATGATGATCGGCTGGGTCTGAACTACAAGAGCCGCAACACGAACTATCTGCAGACCGAACTGGGCGTGAAGTTTGCCTGGCCGATCAAGACCGGAGATACCGGTTTGTTCACGCCGAGCGTCAAGCTGGCCTGGCTTGGTGATTGGAACCAGGGCAATGGGGATCAGACGATCGGATTGGACTTCAGTAACAAGACCTATGACGTGGGATCAAATCAGGAAGATGTGAATGGTGCGCTGATTGAGGCAGGGATTGACTACAACGTGGCCAAGATCGAGGGAACAACAGTGAAGGGCTACCTCAGAGGTGGCGCTGAGCTGTGGGGAGGCAATCGTGGAACGAACTGGCGCGCGAGCGGCGGTGTGACCTTCCAGTTCTGAACAGCGTCTGGCGCTGTTCAATAAACCGGAAGTAGAGAGAACCACCTAACTGCTCGCTTGAGGGTTTGGGTGGTTTTTTCTTTCGTGAGATAGCGCCATAGCCGCAGCAAGCTCAAGGCTGTGAAGAAACTCTTCTTCGACAGGTTTGAAGGTGGAATAGTGGGAGTGGCCAATGGCTTGCGTTGTGATGTCGTGCCGTTGTATTTCAACGGCACCCATCCATGGGAACTGTGGGCGGGAATCAACGTCGGGGTCGCCAGCTATTTCCAGTTGATGGGAGAGGGGCCAACAGCGGAAGCCAGCCGCGATCTCGGCGGTGTTGATGCTTGCCAGCACTTGAAGCAGTAGGGGAGAGTCTGCATCGGCTTGAAAATAGCTTGAGAAAAGCCGGCAAAATGCTTATCAACTATGTTGACCAACGCATTAAAAAATAGAATTGTGAGTCTACTTGAGAGACTCGCACTTTCGGGACCAGCCTTTCGTTTTGCTTGTCTAATATTGAGAATTAATTTAAGTATAAGAGGCTGCGGTGAAAAAACACATTTGCTCCTTAATTTTCCTACTCTCGTTAGCTGAGTTTTCTGCAGGCGATAAAGTATATTCTGAAGAAATTGATTATTCTGGTTACAACTATTACGAATTGAAATCATCAGATAATTTTGGAACGTTTATTAATGGTGAGTCTCGGCTGCAAGAAAACAATAATGGTAGCGGTGGGGGGTTCAAACCTCCTTCGGGAGATGAAAGCAACGAATTTGACTTTCACGAAGTTTTCTTTGTTCCAAGGGAAAATATAACCGATGGCTTGATAGGTAATTATGAAACGTCGGTCGATACGGCGATGTTTCTTTATAATGGTGAATTCAAACAGAAGGATTTTAATGGTGATATCGTAATTACTGATAGTATTATCAGAAATATTGATGAATTCGACGACGATTGGGGTAGACCACAAACTAAATATCAAAATAAAGGGTTGATTCCTCCATCCCCTAACGAATGTGGAACAATAAACAAACCTTCTTTGCAGTGCCCTCAAATTCAGTCAGATTTCACTAAGGATAAACTTTATTCTTTAGTTGTAACGCATGCTGATTCAACTTATCGAGATGGATTTAAGAATGTACTTCCACTTAAGTTTTTCTCGTCATTTGAAGCAAGTTTCTTTGAGCAAGGTCTGATTGGCCCAGAAGGCGAGACGAAGCAACTTTCTGATGTCAATAATAAAACAATTTATCCATATTTTGATGGTGGAACACTTGAAGTTGATGTAGACCAATCCAGTGAAGATTTTACTGTTACCAATCCCGAGGGTGACAAAATTATAAATAAGTTGAAAAAAAATCAACCATTGAAATTGTCTGGAATATTTCGAGGCGATGGAGGAATTATATTTCGCACTCAGAACAAAAATGCAAAAACAATACTTTCTGGCGACAATACCTACACCGGTCCAACTATAATCGATACAAATACTTATTTGATTGTTGAAGGATCATTGAGTAATTCAACAGCTGTTGATGTTCGCAAAGGTGCCACGTATGAAATTGCTAATACAGATACTATTGGTTCTTTGCAAGGTAATGGTGCGCTAAAATTTCAATCTCAAGATCGATGTAATGATTTCGTTTGTACTCTGACTGTTGGCACGTTGGGAACAAACACAGAGTTTTCTGGAGAAATTTTAGGAAGGTCCTCTAGGATAGTAAAAAGAGGCGGTGAAAAACTTACATTGAGGCTCTCCAATAAGCCCAAAGATGTTACACTTACTATCCAAGAGGGCGCTATAAAATTTTCTAGCGATATAAATCTTTGGAAGTTAAATACATATAAAGACACCGGTATTGAGATCGATAAAAATTCTACCTTAACGCTTCAAAATGGGAGTAGTGAAGGCTCGATTGACGGATCTGGAGATATAATAATAGAGGGTACATTCTATTTTTGGGGTGCCGATAACTCTCATTCTGGATTAACGACAATTAAAAATGAGGGTGCGTTGCTTGCCGAAACTGAGGGGAGTTTAAGTGAACACAGTAATATTCATATGGAACGAGGGGCCTTAGCGCTAGATGCTTCTAATACTGTTCCTTTAATATCGGGTACTGGATTGATTAAAATCAGAGAATTCTCCACACTTACTGTGAATCAAGCAGAAGATTCAGAGTTTAAAGGTTTCATAACTGGTAATGGAAATTTTAAGAAGAGTGGCAAAGGCGAATTAACACTTGCATCGCAAAATGATTATACAGGTAGTACAGAGATTGATGGTGGCACTTTAAGAATTACTGGCAGCTTAAGTTCAGATGCGATAACAATCAACAATGGCATTCTTGAAGTAACTGGCAGCTTAAGTGATTCAGCTGCGGTAAATGTCAATGATTTAGGCCGTTATGTTGTCAATGCACCTGATGTGATTCATGTGTTGTTGATGGCTCAGCCAAATTCAAATGTGGACATTAATAAAGATTTAGAGTTAGATATGGCAATGGTGAATGGCGGCACGATAAATCTCGCTCAGGATGCAACTCTTAAAGTAAATTGGGCGAATACAAAAAGCGAGATATATGGAACAATTGAAGGCAAGGGTGGTATCGAACTTTTGGAAGGTGCCAGTCTTCAACTTCATTCAGCGGACAATTCTTACTCCGGTTTAACCTTGATAACGGATGAAGCTCATTTGACTGGTAGAAATGGTGGTTTAAGTGGCAATAGTGACATTGTCGTTGAAAATGGCGGAATGCTCACTGTCATCGACTCTGATGAAGTTCCTTCAATATCAGGCAAGGGCTCTATTGTGTTAGCTCCAGGCACATTAGACGTTAATCTTAAGGAAGGTCGAAAAGCAATTTTTGAAGGCCTTATAGGCGGTTCAGGTGGTCTAAGCAAAGTTGGTAGCGGCGATCTAACAATTTCTGGTAGCAATACTTATCAAGGGCAAACTGCAGCTGTGAGTGGTGTTTTGAATGTAAAAGGATCTTTGAAGAGTGAATCCATTTATGTAGGCCCCGAGGGAGAATTTAATTTGACTGGGACGGACAATAATCCACTTATTCCGAATATCACGATAACAAATTATGGTGTTTTTGATTTTGGTGGCAATACACAGGAATTCGACCCTTCAAATCCTTCTGAAAATGTTAGTGTGTATGGGCAAAACATTACTCTAATTGGAACTTTTTTTCAGCCTGGTGAAAGTCTTGAGGAGGTTTTCGCGAACACCGCAACACTGAAGAATGGACAACTTCCAGGTGCTCAGATTCGTGCGGTCGGTGGAGTTATTGATAATGTCAAATCAATTAAATGGTTGCACGCAGCTGATAATCGCACATTGCTTCGCAACGTTGAAGGTGGTCAGTTATTAATCGACTACCCTGCGCAAGTTGTGGCTGCAGATTCGGATACATCCACTTTCAATAATCTGCTGATCAGATCGCAAACAGGCCAAGAGATCGTTGATCGTGATCAATTTGAAAATGATTTTTATCCAGGGCTTGTCCTCGGTTTTGATAACAAAGAAGCACCGGCCTTGGAGGTCACAGACAAGTTCACATATGAGGATGGAAACATTTTCCTCTATAAACCAGCACCTGAGTCTGGAGAGCGAGCTGATTATGAAGGCACATGGCGAATCATTGATTTTGATTCAGATGACCTAACTGATGAAGAGTATGCAGAAATGTTTGCTAATACCTATGTTAAGTACCAAACTCCATTAGGGGATTTTGATTACTTTAGGTTTGATAGTGCTGGATCTACACCTGCTGAATTTGTTCGAGATGTTGAATTACAGAAGGGTTCATTAGTAGTTTTTGTTGGAGAAGAGAATATTGAACCCGATGATAAGGAAGAAATAATAGATGGTATTAATGACATCATTTCTGGTGGTGATGGAAGCGGCAGTGGTGGTGGTAGTAGCAGTGGCGGCGACGGAAGCGGCAGTGGTGGTGGTAGTAGCAGTGGCGGCAGTATTGGCAGTGGCGGCGGATCGCTTGATTTAGAAGATGGTTTTATAGAGGATGTCGTTGACGATTTCGATCTCTGGACGCGTGATGAAGTTGTTCAGGTTGTGACCCGCGGCTTGTTGCCGCGCAACGTGGATGGAGCAGGTCAGACGCTGGCAACGTTTAACAATTTGCTGACGGATACGGTGTTTGAGCGCACGCCGATGCGCCAGTTCACCGAGGTTGAGCCTGCAGTTGTTGAGGCTGCACCGATTGTTGAACCTGAGGTAGTTCCTGTTGGTGAACCTGTACGCGGGCTGTGGAGCAAGAGCGGTGAGGTTGATGATCAGCAGGCTGATGAGTATCTAGAGCAAACCGTCGCTAGCTCAGACGCTGAAAGTCTGGTTGACGGCGATGCTCAGGGCACCAGGCCGCTGGTGCTGGCCGATGGTCAGGGCGCTGTTGAGCTCAAAGGTGATGAGCTGCTGGTTGAGATCGATGGCAGAACTTATCTCGAGGATGGTTCGCTGACAGCTGAATACGCCGGTCGTGATGGGGTACGCGGTTGGTTCCGCGGCTTTGGTGGTCGCTCAGCTGACAGCAACGGTGAATCTGGAACGTTGTTCAACCCCTACAGCATCTCCGCTGGTGGCGGAATCCTGGGAGTGGATGTCTCCGTGAGTGAGTCGTTCCAGCTTGGAGCGTATGCGAACTACGGAAACATCAACCTGTCGCAGCGTAATGGTGTCTATGACATGGGCGGTGGCTGGAATGCCGATGGCTGGGGTGGTGGTATCACCGCCGATTACTGGAGCAACAACTTCTATGTGCAGGGCCTGCTGGGTGCAACGGGATTCAGTGGTGAGCAGCGCCGCAACATTGATGGCTACGGCACGCTGTTTGATGATGAAACAGCCACAGGAGAGAAGAGTGCCACTTCGATGGTGGGAGCACTGCGTGTGGGAGCACCGTTCCAGAGCGGCAACACCTACATCGAACCGCAGCTGACGGCGACCTGGACCGGCAATAACGAGAACAGCTTCTCTGAGTCGACGGATGATGATCGGCTGGGTCTGAACTACAAGAGCCGCAACACGAACTATCTGCAGACCGAACTGGGCGTGAAGTTTGCCTGGCCGATCAAGACCGGAGATACCGGTTTGTTCACGCCGAGCGTCAAGCTGGCCTGGCTTGGTGATTGGAACCAGGGCAATGGGGATCAGACGATCGGATTGGACTTCAGTAACAAGACCTATGACGTGGGATCAAATCAGGAAGATGTGAATGGTGCGCTGATTGAGGCAGGGATTGACTACAACGTGGCCAAGATCGAGGGAACAACAGTGAAGGGCTACCTCAGAGGTGGCGCTGAGCTGTGGGGAGGCAATCGTGGAACGAACTGGCGCGCGAGCGGCGGTGTGACTTTCCAGTTCTGATTGTCAAAATTAATTATTAATAACACCGGCTATGCATGGAAACTCATGATCTTCCTTGCATTAATTACCATGACAACTTCTTGAAGTCACTTATAAAGCTTTATATCTGATTGTTGGTATATAACCATTGTCCCTTTGGCTAGTTTTTGCTTGATGTAGTCATCCCACCTCTTTAAGGTTCTCCTGTTGTCAATTTTGGTCTTGCTTTGATTGCTGGCAGAATTTTGTTTCTATCCACTTGTAATTTTGTCTATTGAGGTTTAAAACTGTTTAGATCCTGCTTCGGCCAGTGAAAGCTTTATTTATCGGTTTCTCGATGACTTCCTTGGCCTCAGCCATTCTCGTGGCTTCGACGGGCAGTGCGCTCGCTGAGGATGCTATTTGCTTTCAGGGATCCAGGTATCGAATTTCTGACAGTCCAACCCATGCCGATGATTATAGGAAGGATCCAAATGATCCTGGATATGGGATTTATTTGCCTGATTTGTCTGATGCTGAGATGGATGAATGGTTTGAAAAGTATTCCTACCCATGGTGGAAGAAAGAAAATGGAAAGGATATTACCTATGATTTATCGGTTAAACTTGCCAATCATACTGCGCTTGGAAATCACTATAGCTGGGTTAAGATAGCCTATGATTATGAGTATGTAGGTGATCAAAGAAGGCTTTACTATCATAACCCACATGTTTCCGGAAAGATATATAGCGGTTGGGTTGTTTCCAATAAAGAGGCAAATACTTTTCTTACTGTTTTAGGCGAAAATGATTGCCCGTACATTGATGAAGCTCAAGTACGCTATACAAGTCAGGATGTAGTTAATGCTGATGTACTTCCTGAATTTAGAGGAGGAGTATTGTCGTTCGCCGCAGGTCCTCTTTTGGTAAGCAATGACTTGAAAGTAGGCAAATACAATTCAAATGCGATTGATAATGATGGCAAGAATGTTGAGATTTCGGGAGTTCTTTATGGTAGTGGTGGTTCGATGAGTTTCGTTGGTAACGGTATTACCACACTGTCTGGATTGAATACCTATTCAGGTGCAACGACGGTCTTGAATGGTGTATTGCGTGCCGGTGTTGATCAAGCCTTCAGCGAACGTTCAGGAACTTATATTTACCCAGGTGCGACTCTTGATTTGAATGGATACGACCACAAAATTACCCAAGTTTTCTTAAAGGGTGGAACCCTGGACGGCAAAAATGGAGAATTAAATGCGAAGAATGTTTATTCGTTTGGTGGCAGGCTCAAAGATATTAATGGGCAGCTTAACGTTGAGATTAGAAGTGGCCAGACTATTGTGTTTGGGGAAAATTTGTTTTCGGGAATGTTTGAAATTGATGGTGGCTTGGCAGTGGCAGGCTCAAGAAACAGCTTTAGCCCTAGAGCATTTACTACTGTCATGGGAAACGGTATATTGAATTTGCGTGGGTATCAACAAGATATTGATAATGTTGAGGTTGTACAAGGCGGGAAGCTACTAGTTGAGTCTATAAATCCACTGAGCTCGAAAGTTGTTCGCTTAAATGCCAATTCTTCTGTCTCTAGTAATCCTGGCTTTATTGAAGTCTATCTCAGTGGCAGTAAAGCCGATGGTGCAGCGATTCGCGTAAGTAATGAATTTATCTATGACAAAGGGAGTCTTGTCGTTGTCGCTTCCAATACTGATGAGCCAATGGGAGTCTGGGAAATCATCAAAGGGAAAGTATCGGATGAGGAATCACTCGCGAAAAATACAATATTATTGGTAGATGACGACGAATATTCTTTCGAGGGAACTGGTGAAGGTAGCGTAATCTTCGGCCCAGCGCTTCACAAGGGTTATTTAACCGGCGGTTCATTGAATTTAGTGATTGACCTCAAGACAGATCAAGAAATTCAGTGCACATTGAATCCTGATGATTCAGATTGCAAAGGTTTTGATGATAATAAGGTTGACGAGTTGCCAGGTTGTGATGTTGAGGGTGGCCTTTGTGATGTGATCAGTGATATTCAAGGCGATGTCGATGATGCGTTGGAGATTGAGGAAGAAATTGGCAGTGATGTGATTACTGGAATTCTAGATGGCATCAATGATGATGATATTGATGTTCCCCTGATTGACTACGGCCAGTTAGCCAAGTTGGTAAGCAGTGGCTTGCTGCCACGCAACGTGGATGCGCCGGGTCGGAGTCTGTTCAGCTACAACAACCTGCTGGTTGATACGGTGTTTGAACGATTGCCATTGCGTCAGTTCCGTGCTGTTGAGGTCGCTGAGGTTGTGGAAGAAGAAGCGGTGATTGTTGAGCCGCAGGCTGAGGCTGAACCGATCCGTGGATTGTGGAGTCAGACCGAGGGAATGGATGAGCAGCAGGCGCAGGAGTATCTGGAGCAACGCGTCGCCCAGGGCGATCAGGTTGTTGCGGAAGAAGCGGAGATTGAACTGGATGGTGTTGGTTACATCGAGGATCCATCGTTGACGGCGCAGTATTCCGAGCGGGAAGGAGTACGTGCCTGGTACCGGGCTTTTGGCGGTGACATCGGACCGACGCAGACCTCGATTTTGTACGGCGATTACAGCGCCAGTGCCGGCGGCATGGTGCTCGGCGCTGATGTGTCGCTGGGTTCGAATGTTCAGATTGGTGCCTTTGCCAATTACGGCGATGTCTCATTGAATCAGTTCGGTGGTGACACCGGTTCAGGTTCCTGGAATCCGAATGGTTGGGGCGGCGGTATCACGGCGGATTACTGGAGCGAAAACTTCTATGTGCAGGGTCTGATCTCGGCGTCCAGTTTCTCTGGCAGCCATCAGCGCAACATCGTTCGCATCACTGACAACCTTGGCGATGAAACGGCGAGCGGTGAGAAGAGCGCCACCAGTTATGCCTATGCGTTGCGCCTGGGTGCACCGTTCCAGACCGGCAGCCTGTTGATGGAGCCGCAGTTCACAGCAGCCTGGACGCAGAACCGGGAACGTGGATTCAGTGAAAACGGAGCGGGTCAGCTGAACCTGCGATATGGCAGCCGCACCACCAACTTTCTGCAGACGGAGCTGGGCATGAAGTTTGCGTTACCGATCAAGAGCGGTGAGCGGGCTGAATGGGTGCCGAATCTGCGTGTGGCCTGGCTGGGTGACTGGGACCAGAACAATGGCGACCAGAGCATTGGCTACCGCTTTACCGACAAGGATGTGGATGTTCCCTCTTATGAAGAGGACAACAACGGAGTGCTGATTGAAGGAGGTATCGACTACACGATGGCGAACATCAACAGCGGCTCCTGGAAGCTGTATGTACGTGGTGGCGCTGAAGTGTGGGGAGGCGAGCGCGGAACGGACTGGCGTGCGAGCGGCGGTGTGACCTGGCAATTTTAACCATTAATCAGATCTATTCGGATATGACATATGAGTTGATCCAACGATGCTTGAGCTATCAAACACTCGGCAGTGTCATTTGATGAGGTTTTTTCCTTGACACTGAATTTGTTTCGATAGGAAATAAGTGATGACCTTTGAAAGAGAGTGCGACTTATCAGTGCACTCTCTGCTAGGGCCAGTTCCAATAGATCGTTTGAATCAACGCATCTTTTGGCCTAGCTCCGTTTCTCCCTTTTTCAAAGCTTTGTAACCAGGCTTAATCGTGCTTCCCTGTTTGGGTGCATAGGTATCTTTTTTGTGTGCATTCATTATCCTATCAAGAAGGTTAGGAAGGACTGAGATGAAGGCTTCTGTTCAAAGTGTCTTCGGTGGCGTAATAATCCTTGCTGTGCATGCAAGCTGTGGGCAGCTCGCAGCAGCCCAGAATATCGACTCAATCTCTGCTCAGGCGCAAATTGATTCAGTGGTCGGTGAAGTCTCTTCGACCCCAGCTGATTCGCTTAACTTTGATGGCAATGGAACCTTCATTCCTGATGAGTCAACTTTACTTTATGCTGATTTAATTGATTATCGCAATTACAATACTGCCTTTCTAATCAAAAGTGGATATTCGATTAAAATAGACGGAAGGCTTAATTTTGGCGGCGCTAAACAGAATGACAATGAATTTGGCTCTAATGCTTCGGAGCTGATTGATTCTCAGTATTTTGCCGATGGTTTTGGTTCAATGCTGGTCACTGGAGATGCAAGTGATTTAACCATTGGGCAATACCTTCATTTCTCCACCCAATGCAAGACTGAAAGCAATCAGGCTAAATGTGCGGACGGCAATCCAATACCAGTTGACTCCAATGATTATGTCGAGATCAATGGAGATCTCGATTTA
Organism: Synechococcus sp.; assembly: GCA_047286285.1. Lineage (GTDB taxonomy): Bacteria > Cyanobacteriota > Cyanobacteriia > PCC-6307 > Cyanobiaceae > Synechococcus_C. The sequence continues at coordinate 844,137 of JBJBBP010000002.1, forward strand.
AATAGTGTTCCAGGCAAGACGGAGATGGGCTTTCGTACCTTTGGTGGCAATGATGTTGTGATTGCTGGATCAAAGGCCAATATTGATGTTGATCGTGATTTGAATTTAGGTGGTGGTGATGACCAATTGCGTGTTCTAGGAGCGATTAAAGTTGGCACGGACTTTATTACTGGCAGTGGGAATGATTTCATCAGTTCTGAATTTGGTAGCTCTTTTCTCGTTGAGAAAAACTTTGAGCTTGGCGAAGATAGGGATCGATTTATTTCTCGTGGCCAAACAGTCATCAATGGAAATCTTGATGCTGGCTCCGGTAATGATCTGATCGAAGTCCGGGGAGAAAGTCAGGTGGGTTATGGAGTCATAGATGTTGCCGGTCACGTGGTACTGGGCGATGGCAATGATAAGTTTCTGCTAAAAAGCCCTTTAGAGGAGTCTGTTATCAAGCAGAAATTAAACCTGGGTCCTGGTGATGATGTGTTGGATATCAGGTTGAAGGGAACTCATCTTGATGTAGGAAGTAAAAGTGATCTCAAGGATAAGAATTTCAATATTAATTTTGAAACCGGCCATGATAAGCTGATTAATGAGGGAAGGATTACAGCAAGATGGGGAATCGTTTTTAACGGTGGTGATGTTGATAACGGTCTGGGTGATTGGGGTGATTTGATTGAGAATAAAAAAGATGCTTTTATTTCAACATATGCTGGTATTAATCTTCAAAATAGCGGTCGGGGTGTGATAGATAATAGCGGTACTATTGAGGTTGGTCTTGATATTAAAAATGGTCGGCGGATCATTTTTGGGTCAGGAAATGATCAGCTGATCAATCGTAGTTCAGGGATCATCAAGGTTGTTGGAAATATTCAGATGGGTAAAGGTGATGACCTTGTTGAGAACTATGGTGATCTTTATGCTTCACAAGGAATTGATATGGGTAAAGGTGAGGATTTGTTCAGATTTACAGGTCGAGAGCTAAGTGTTGACACGCCGTTTCTTGTGAACGGTGGCCAGGGCAGCGATGGCTTGTTGTTGAATAATTCCGAGGTTTTAGATACCTTTTCCTCTGAATTTGATGCATCTCAGGTACTGCCTTCTGGTCGCCAATTAATTGTTGCATCTGATTTGGACGATCGATTTGTGAGCTTTGAGTATCTCGTGCAGGAAAAAGGTGTATTCGCTTATAGAGGGGACTTCTCGAAAAAATTTGGGGTTGTTACTTTGCGCGATGGTTCATTTATTGCAACCGAGTCGTCGCCTGCCATTTTTGATACTCTCAAGCTGGAGAAGGGCTCAACTATTTATGTTGGTATGATTAATACAACAGAGGATGAGGTCGATCAAGCTCCGATTGTTGTTAAGGGTAATGCCGTTGATCGTGGTTTTATTTACGAAGGCGGACAATTTGTAATCAGCGCCGATAGACAGGATGACCCTGTCGGTGCTTTTTTTGTGATTGAAGGCAATGTTGTGGGTGCCGAAGAACTTGCCGAAAATTCAAGAATTGTTTATGACTGCGACCTTGAAAATGTTGAGTGTACCCAGCAAGAGTTTTCTGGTCTGGGCCCATCCAATGGAATCACTGCTGCACTCCATGATGCTTTTCTGGAAGAGGGTTCACTGAAGTTAGTGGTTGGTCTCAAGACTCCGGAGGAGGAATTCTGTGATCTTTACCCAGCTGATACTCAATGCAATTCAGATAAGCCTGTGGAGCCAGACCCAGATAAGCCTGTGGAGCCAGACCCGGATAAGCCTGTGGAGCCAGATCCGAATAAGCCGGATAAACCAGACCCTGTTGATCCTCTTCCAGGCTGCGATTCCAAAGATCCTCTCTGCGATCTGATCAGTGACATTGAGTCTTGGAAAGATCGGGCAACCGATCAGGAAGAAGCGGTTGCTCGTCAGGTGATTGATGCGTTGATCGATGGCTTGCAGAATCGCGACATTGTTTTGCCAATGATCAACTACGGATCTTTGTCAAAGTTGGTTGGTAGCGGCTTGTTGCCTCGCAACGTGGATGCACCTGGCCGCAGTTTGTTCAACTACAACAACCTGTTGGTTGACACGGTGTTTGAGCGATTGCCACTGCGGAAGTTCAGTGCTGTTGAGGTCGCTGAGGTTGTGGAAGAAGAAGCGGTGATTGTTGAGCCTGCACCTGAGGCTGAACCGATCCGTGGATTGTGGAGTCAGACCGAGGGAATGGATGAGCAGCAGGCGCAGGAGTATCTGGAGCAGCGCGTTGCTCAGGGCGATCAGGTTGTCGTGGAAGAAGCCGTGATTGAGCTGGACGGCGTTGGGTATGTGGAAGATCCATCGCTGACAGCGCAGTACGCCGAGCGAGAAGGAGTGCGTGCCTGGTACCGGGCCTTTGGTGGTGACATCGGTCCTACGCAGACCTCGATTTTGTATGGCGATTACAGCGCCAGTGCCGGCGGCATGGTGCTCGGCGCTGATGTGTCGCTTGGTTCGAATATCCAGATCGGTGCCTTTGCCAACTACGGCGATGTCTCACTGAATCAGTTCGGTGGTGACACCGGTTCAGGTTCCTGGAATCCCAACGGTTGGGGCGGCGGCATTACGGCGGATTACTGGAGCGAGAACTTCTATGTGCAGGGTCTGATCTCGGCGTCCTGTTTCTCTGGCAGCCAGAAGCGCAACATCGTTCGCATCAACGCCAACCTCGGTGATGAAACGGCGAGCGGCGAGAAGAGCGCCACCAGCTATGCCTATGCGTTGCGCCTGGGTGCACCGTTCCAGACCGGCAGCCTGTTGATGGAGCCGCAGTTCACAGCGGCCTGGACGCAGAACCAGGAAAGTGGATTCAGTGAAAGCGGAGCTGATCAACTGAACCTGCGTTACAGCAGCCGCACCACCAACTTTCTGCAGACCGAACTGGGGATGAAATTTGCGTTGCCGATCAAGATCGGCGAGCGGGCTGAATGGGTGCCGAATCTGCGTGTGGCCTGGCTGGGTGACTGGGACCAGAACAACGGCGACCAGAGCATTGGCTACCGCTTTACCGACAAGGATGTGGATGTGCCTTCCTATGAAGAGGACAACAACGGAGTGCTGATTGAAGGAGGTATCGACTACACGGTGGCGAACATCAACAGCGGCTCCTGGAAGCTGTATGTGCGTGGTGGTGCTGAAGTGTGGGGAGGCGACCGTGGAACGGACTGGCGCGCGAGCGGCGGTATGACCTTCCAGTTCTGATAAACTTCGAAATCGCGCCAGTGATTTCTAGCTGATGGTTTAAGGGCCAAGAACTGAATAGATCAAGGTGGTGACGGCATTTTGGTATTGTCATTCATTTTTTTTGTCATAGCCTTGCGATGGTTTTGGTTGTCGTAATTGGTGCGTAAGGTCATTTTTAAGCTGGTCGTTAGCTAGTTCAGAACTTGTTGTTGGTTTGAAGTTCGAGGTGCGTTGATGTGCCTAGATTGATTTTGTTCTGTTAAGGATTCAGGCGCTTAGCCTTTCGGTGGATGCATCTATCCGTCAAATGCGGCAGGTGTTTTCGACATTGTATCTTTCGTCATTCTCGTGATGAGTCTTGACTGAGTTTTGCAAGCTTTCGGTTGGCTGCCTATTTTGCAACGAAAGTGTGCACCACATGGCTGACAAATTTGATAGTACTTCTGATCTTGTCAGTCGCGCCGGCATTTCTTTTTTATCGACTGCAGCTTCAATTTTGTCTGCTGGTGCGGTTGTTTCGTTGGCATATGCGCCAAAAGCTGAGGCTTTCTGTCAGCCATTGGTTGGTTCACGAACCATCTGCGAAGGAAGGACTGTTAATTGGCTTGAACTTGATATCCCTGATCTCATTGAGCCTGTATTCAATGGTGGAACTCTAAGTTTTGAAGGATATGGAATCTTACCCATTCCCTGGTACGGCGATTTGGGGCTTCTCGATCTCTTTGATCCTAATTTGGGTGGATTTAGGGTCAACAAGGATTATTTGTTTGGAATCATTAAATACGACAATAAGATTGATAATCATGGAAGTAACCCACATTTTTACGGGCCGTTCACTGGTGACGGCAAGCTGATCTTTAAAGGCGACGGAAAGACAAAGTTGTCGGGAGATAATCAGCGCTTTACAGGCCCGACTGTTATTAGCGAAGGTGAGTTAGTTATTGAACAAAGTCTATCAACTCCTCGTGGCCTTATAACTATTGAAAAAGGAGCACATTTAAAGCTCAAAGGCGATGATATTGACATTAAAAATGAAGTGATCTCGAATGGTGGTATTATTGAATTTCGTGGTGACAACGTTAGGGCGTCAAAAAATATCGAGATAAACAATGGTGGAACTATCAAATTTGTAGGTAAATATGCAACGACTGACGGCATCGTCCTTCGCAAAGGTGTTCTGGCGTTTGATGTAGATAAAAGTTTGACGAGAAATCTAACAATCGATGGGAATAAAGTAAGGCCAGTGATTAACGGGGTCATATCGGGAGGCGGAGCTTTAACAAAAAATGGTGAGGGCACTCTTGTTCTAAATGGTGTAAACACGTTTACAGGTGATATTGATGTGAACGAAGGAGTTCTGATTGTTGGTGATACAGGTGGTCTTGAAGGCAATAACAATCTTCTCTTGGCACGTGATTCGAGAATCGTCTTACGAACAGACACTGAAATCGGCAAACTTTCTGGAAGAGGAACTGTAGAGCTTGATCAAAATAGTAAATTGCAATTCGGTAGAATTGTGGGCACGTTCGATGGAAGTATCGTTGATAGTCTTGGTGATAACGAAGGCAGTATTGAAAAACTTGGCGCAGGATATTATTTATTGACTAATACCAGTACATACAAGGGTGAGACTCTAGTTAAAGAGGGTCTTCTATGGTTGAGAGGTGAATTGGCTGGTACAAAATCTATTGACATCTCAAAGGGTGCTTATCTTTCGGTAGACAAGAGGGGAAAATTGAATGCTAATGCAGCCATGAAAGTGCAAAAGGGAGGTACATTTATAGTAAGCAGTTTAAGTGATACAACAATTGGCTCCTTGAGTGGACACGGTGAAGTTCTCTTGGGTTCTCAGTTAACTGTCGGCGGACTAAATAAAAACTCTTCCTTCGAAGGCGTTATCAGCGACGCCACAATTATTGATGTATTGAGTGTCAATGGTACGGAGCTAGCTGGTAGCCCCAGTCTTGTTAAGACTGGCAAGGAAAATTTACACCTGAAAGGAGATAATACATACACCGGTCCCACCTCTATTGAACAGGGAACTTTAAGGGTTAGTGGATCTTTAAGTGATTCAACTGCTTTGAGTGTTTCGAATGGAGCAACCTATGACGTTGATTCCACAGACACCATTGGCTCCATTGCTGGTGCTGGCTCGGTTGACTTGGCTAATGGTATTACACTTACTGCGGGTGGCGACAAAACATCAACAATTTTTTCTGGAAGTATATTTGGAGAAGGTAATTTCACTAAGGACGGATCTGGTACGTTATCAATCTCTGGTGAAAACGCTTTACAGTTTAAAGGCAAAATAACAGCAAAAGCTGGCACGATTGATTTTGGGACGACGACGCAGGTGATAGAGAACCTTGCCGTAGACAAAAATGCCAATGTTTCTAATGGTAGGCTCACCTTAGCGAAGTTAAACAATAGTGGTGCGATTAAAGTGGCTTCTCTGTCTGGAACCAACGCCGCTAATGATTTTACTAATGATGGAGCGATCGAAATCACGACTGCAGCCAATATCAACCTAAAAGCAGGTGATGATATGTTTACGACTAATTCTAATCTGACTTTTTCTGGAATAGTTGATGGTGGCGAGGGAGATGATTTAATTCGATTTGGATCTTCTGATAATAGGCTTCACCCGTTTACGTCAGCTAAAATTAAAAACTTTGAACGCGCCGAGCAGACCAGCGGTACATGGGATTACGACGGCAATTTCAAGGCATCTGGAATTAAAACCATGACGCTCAAAGGTGGTGTTATGGAGATCCTTGACTCTGAGCATGCAACCTTTGAAAATTTTGTGATGGAAGGCGGCCAGATTGTTGCCAGCCTTGAAAGCAAGAATTTAGCGCCGCTGATTGCTGACAGTTTTGATTATAAAAATGGAAAACTGTTGATTAAGGATGCAGATCAAACTGATCCGGAGGGAACCTACACAGTGATTGATGCACCTGCGGCTAGTCAGGGAGAGATGAATGAGCTGGCAGCAAATTCAAAGTTGAGTTTTGATGGCATGATCGACATATTCTCTGGTATCAATAAAAGTGTGAAAGGCAGTGCTATTTACGATGTCTTTCTGAAAGAAGGAAGTTTACAGCTTGTTGTTGAGCAGAAGCATCATGCAGATATTTTAGATTGTCTGAAAGATGAAAGTTGCGATAAGCCAGTTAAGCCTGGGCATGAGCCACATCATCATGAGGTCAAGCCCGGTCGCCCTGGACATGACATTTTGACAGTCATCCTTGATGACATTCTTAAAGAGCTTGATCTTCCAATTATTGGTTACGGCACGCTTTCCCGGTTGACTATCTCTGGTTTAGCCCCGCGCAACATTGATGGTCCTGGTCGTGGTATGGCGACCTACAACAATCTCTTGGCTGACACGCTGTTTGAGCGCATGCCAATGCGTCAGTTTGATCCAGTGGTGATTGAAGAAACGGTTGTAGAAGAAGAGGAGGTAATTGAGGAAGATCCCGCTCCTCCTGTGCGCGGGTTGTGGAGCAAGAGTGGTGAGGTGAGTGATCAGGATGCTCAGCAGGCTTTGGATCGTGCCATTGCTCAAAACACAGATGTTGTGGTGGAGGAGAGCACGATGGTTGAGCGGCTTAAGGCAGCAGGGTTTGTGGAGGATCCATCGCTGACGGCGCAGTACTCCCGGCGTGATGGAGTCCGTGCCTGGTTCCGCGCCTTTGGCGGCGACGATCGCGACAGCTCCAACGATAATTTCCACAACCCCTACTACGTGAATTCCGGCGGCGGCGTGCTGGGTGTGGACGTCTCGGTTTCGGAGTCATTCCAGGTTGGTGCGTTCGTGAATTACGGCAATATCAATCTGATTCAGCAGGGTGCTCTGGCAGGTGGTGGCTCCTGGAATTCCGATGGCTGGGGTGGTGGTCTGCGCGCCGACTACTGGACCGATAACTTCTATTTGCAGGGACTGTTCAGCGCCACTGGATTCAGCGGCAACCAAAGACGCGACATCGTCAAGATCACCAGTCAAATTGGTGATGAGACCGCCTCCGGTAACAAGAGTTCCACCAGTTACGGCTTGGCCTTCCGTGTGGGTGCTCCTTTTGAAGCCGGTGACTTCCTGATTGAGCCCCAGTTCACGTCGACCTGGAGTTTCAATAATGAAAACCGCTTTACCGAGAGCGGAGCAGGTGATTTGAATCTCACCTACAAAGACCGCTCCACGACGTATCTGCAGACGGATTTGGCGATCAAGTTTGCCTATCCGATCAAGACGGGCGACACCACCGAACTGGTTCCCTCCTTGCGCGTGGGTTGGCTGGGTGACTGGAGCGGCAATCTGAGCAATCAGACGATCGGCTATCGATTCACCGATGACACGGTGAACATCGACTCCATCAATGAAGACACCAACGGCCTGCTGGTAGAAGGTGGTCTGGATTACACGATCGCCAACATCAACAGCAGTTCGTACAAGGTGTATGTGCGAGGTGGCCTTGAAGCCTGGGGAGGCACCAGGGGAACGGACTACCGGGCATCAGGCGGCTTTGAATGGCAGTTCTGATTCATTCAGGACGACTTTCAGTGATTCACTGAGCGGCAATGTTTCGTGATCACGTTGGTTGGTGTCAGCCAGTTCAAGGTTGAAAAACGATGCTGACGGGGCCTCGAAGAGAGGTCCCGCATGCCAGGTTCCTAAATGCAGCTTGATCCCTTCCCCCGGTTCAACCTTGAGCAGCCATGCCTTGGAGGCATCAAGAATCGGCCCAGTGGTGCTCGGTTCTGCCAGCAACATCCAGAACGGGACTCCTTCCGCTGAACTCAGACACTGAGTGGCCTGGAGATGACGCGTCATGGCGTTGATCGTCAATGACCGCTTGGGGATGCGCATGACGTAATAGCGCAGTTGCCCAGGACCAAATCTCAGTTCGGCATCCTGCTCGCCTGGAGGCGTCATGTCGTCCACTTCACGCAGCGCAGTGCCGCAGCTTCTCAGCCGCGGGTCCAGCAGTGACGCCGCTTTGAGTTGTTGATGACTAATCATGGACACACCCTCCACGCTTAGCCCATGCTCGCGTTGCGTCGCCTGTTCTGCACATTGCTGCTTGCTGTGGTGCTGCTTCTGCTCACGCCTTCAGCAGCGATTGCCCAGGTTCATGAGCATCAGGATGAGAACGGCCAGCCGATGTTGCGCAGTCTCGAAAGCCTGCGTGACCTTGATTATCAAAGTTGGCAGGCGGTGGCCTATCGGGTGGGCAAGCCCGGCAGCCCTGTGGTGCTGCGCATCGTGGGCTACCCCGGCAAGCTGCGTCTGGAACACCCCTCACCGCTGCTCGTACAGGCCGGCGTCAAGGAATGGCAATTGGACGACATCACTCTCGATAACCCGCTTCTGGCGAGTGATGGCCGGGAGGCAGCGGCCGAGTTTGCTCTCGACCCCCTGCTCAATGATCTGAGCAATAAGCGCCCGTTGCGTCTGTTTCTACCTGGTGTGTTCAATGAGATGCCCGTTCCTCCTTATGTGGTGGCTGAGTGGCGTGATGTGCAATCTGAGCCGTTGAGCTGATGCCGGATTTGGCCATGCCGGAACAGCGCTGGATTCCCTGGATGCGGCGGGCGCTGCAGCTGGCCGCCCTGGGCGCAGGGCGTACCAGCCCTAACCCGTTGGTGGGGGCTGTTGTGTTGGATGCAGCCGGCCGCTTGGTGGGAGAGGGGTTTCATGCAAGGGCCGGGCAACCGCATGCTGAGCCAGGAGCTCTTGCGCAAGCCGGTGCGATGGCGCGCGGAGGCACGATCGTTGTCACTCTCGAGCCCTGTTGTCATCACGGCAGGACGCCTCCTTGCACCGAGGCAATTCTGGCCGCTGGGATCCAACGGGTTGTCGTGGCGCTCACGGATCCCGACCCGCGGGTGGCTGGTGGTGGTTTGCAGCGACTGCGCGATGCAGGTCTGGAGGTGATCAGTGGTGTCTTGGCAGCGGACGCGGCGCATCAGAACAGAGCCTTTGTGCATCGCGTGCGCACGGGGCGTCCCTGGGGGGTGCTCAAGTGGGCGATGAGTCTGGATGGGCGAACAGCCCTGCCCAATGGCGCCAGCCAGTGGATCAGCGGGCCGCCAGCGCGAGCGTGGGTGCATCAGCTCAGGGCCCAGTGCGATGCGGTGATCGTGGGTGGTGGCACCGTGCGTGCCGATGATCCACTGCTCACTAGCCGTGGTCGCCGTTCGCCTGAACCGCTGCGTGTTGTGCTCAGCCGCAGCCTCGATCTGCCTGTTGCCGCTCAGCTCTGGCAACAGGATGTAGCGCCCACCTTGGTGGTTCATGCAGCTGCTGACTCAGGCACCCACCAGACCCCTCGAGTGTCTGCTTTGAAGACCAAGGGCGTCGAAGTCGAGATGCTCGACTGCTGTGAGCCTGAACTGCTTTTGCCATTACTTGCACAACGCGGTTGCAACAGAGTGCTTTGGGAATGCGGACCTGCCCTGGCGGCGACGGCAGTGCAGCAGGGTTGTGTACAGGAGATCGCGGCGGTGATTGCGCCGAAACTGCTGGGCGGTGAGCAGGCTCGAACGCCATTGGGTGATCTGGGCTTGACGGGAATGGATCAGGTTTTGAGCTTGGATTGTCTGCCTGCCCAGAGCCTTGGGCAGGATTTGCTGCTTGAGGGGCTCTTCAGTTCCTGCGCAGCTCTGAGCTGAAACGACCGATCAGAATTCCCATTACCACGGCCAGATAGAGCTGCCCGATCACGCCAGTGCTGACCGCCAACATTCTCGCGACCGGTGCAATCGGATTGATGTCGCCGAACCCAACGGTGGTGAGACAGATGAACGCGAAGTAATTGATCTGCGCGAAGATCGGTGTCCACTCGATCACGCTGGCGTTGCCCAGATCCGCAGCGCTCGGGATGTGCACCGGTTCGAAGCTGCCGGGCTGAATGGTCTCAACGCCAATCATCACCAGTCCTGACGTCAGGCCCAGCAACAGGTAGCCAGCCGCTGCTCCCATCAGCACGCTGGCGTTCACTTGGTGCTCCCCGGCGAGTCGCTTCACCAGGCGCACCACACTCCAGCCCACCATCAGGATCCAGCTCAGAACCAAGGGAACCCCACTGAACTGCCACTGCACAGGCGTGAATAGCCAGAGCAGCTGCGTGATCAGGGCGATCAGCCCCAGCGCCTGATACAGCCTGTCGTGCATGCTCAGTACTTTCTTGCGCAGCATCACCAGCTGGGTGAGCAGCAGGGCGATCAAGGCGTAACCAAGACTGCCCAACCAGGTGACGCGAGGAAACGCAAAGCTCGCCATCACCAGCAGGCAGAGCATCAGCAGCAGTTGGTAGATCTTTTCGCTTCGCTGAGGGCGCACACGGTCCGCTTGCATCGCCATTGCCTCGATCACTCTGAGGATGCCGGGCTTTGCAAGCCCTGACGAGCACGATCGCAATGATGCGTCGTTCGGTTCTCCGCCATCGCACTGCGACCAGGCTTCGAATCCCGGCCTTAGCCTGACCGCAGCACTGGACGTGATGCATGCCGATTCGCGAGGACGACAACCGCCCCAATCGCCGCTTTGGAATCCTCAACCTGGTGCTGATCGGTTTCGGAGTGCTGCTCTTGTTCAGCAGCTTTATTCCGAATCAAGGGATGCAGCAGGTTCCTCGGGTGCCTTACTCCCTTTTCATCGACCAGGTGAATGATGGCGCTGTCAAACGGGCCTACATCACCCAGGATCAGATTCGCTACGAGCTGTCCGAGCCCGAGGAAGGCGCGCCTTCGGTGCTGGCGACCACGCCGATCTTCGACATGGATCTCCCTCAGCGCCTGGAGACCAAGGGTGTTGAGTTCGCAGCTGCACCGCCAAAGAAACCCAATATCTTCACCACAATCCTCAGCTGGGTCGTCCCACCGCTGATTTTCATCCTCGTGCTGCAGTTCTTTGCACGACGTTCGATGGGAGCTGGTGGAGCGCAGGGAGCACTGAACTTCACCAAGAGCAAAGCCAAGGTTTACGTCCCTGATGAGCAGTCACGTGTCACCTTCGCCGACGTGGCTGGCGTGGATGAGGCCAAAGACGAACTCACTGAAATTGTCGACTTCCTCAAGTCGTCCGAGCGCTATACCGAAATCGGAGCAAGGATTCCCAAGGGTGTGCTGCTGGTGGGCCCCCCCGGAACGGGTAAAACGCTGCTTTCCAAGGCGGTCGCAGGAGAAGCTGGCGTTCCCTTCTTCATCATCAGCGGCTCGGAGTTCGTCGAGCTCTTCGTTGGCGCTGGTGCCGCGAGGGTTCGTGATCTCTTTGAACAGGCCAAGAAGAATGCGCCCTGCATCATTTTCATCGATGAACTGGATGCCATCGGCAAGAGCCGTTCCGGCTCGATGGGGGTCGTTGGTGGCAACGACGAGCGTGAGCAGACGCTGAACCAGCTGCTGACGGAAATGGACGGTTTTGCCTCCAAGGACAAGCCGGTGATCGTGCTGGCAGCCACCAACCAGCCGGAGGTTCTTGATGCTGCCCTGCTGCGTCCTGGCCGTTTCGATCGCCAGGTGCTTGTGGACCGCCCCGATCTGTCCGGTCGCAAGACGATCCTGGAGATCTATGCCAAAAAAGTGAAGCTGGCAGAGGGTGTCGACCTTGACCGCATTGCGCAGGCCACAAGTGGTTTCGCCGGTGCTGATCTCGCTAACCTCGTGAACGAGGCCGCTCTGCTGGCGGCCCGCGCCAAGCGCACCCGTGTTGAACAGGAGGATCTCGGTGAAGCGATCGAGCGTGTGGTGGCTGGTCTGGAGAAGAAGAGCCGAGTTCTCCAAGACGATGAAAAGAAGGTGGTGGCCTATCACGAAGTCGGTCACGCGATTGTTGGCCATCTGATGCCTGGCGGCAGCAAGGTGGCCAAGATCTCGATTGTGCCCCGTGGCATGAGCGCACTCGGTTACACCTTGCAGTTGCCAACAGAGGAACGGTTCCTCAACTCACGCGAAGAACTCCAGGGTCAGATCGCCACCCTGCTGGGCGGGCGATCCGCTGAGGAGGTGGTGTTCGGCAAGGTGACCACCGGGGCATCCAATGATCTGCAGCGGGCCACAGACATCGCCGAGCAGATGGTGGGTACTTATGGCATGAGTGATACTCTCGGCCCCCTGGCTTACGACAAGCAGGGAGGTGGGCGCTTCCTCGGTGGAGGCAACAACCCGCGTCGCACCGTCAGTGATGCCACGGCCCAGGCCATCGACAAGGAGGTGCGCGCCCTTGTCGACACCGCCCATGATCAGGCCTTAGCGATTCTTCGCCAGAACATGGCTTTGCTGGAGACCATCTCCCAGAAGATCCTGGAAAAGGAAGTGATCGAGGGTGATGAGCTCAAAGAGATGCTCGATGCCAGCGTCATGCCTGAGGCAATTGCTGCCTGAGGCTTGACGGATCCACTGTTTGTCCCCGATAACACTCCTTTGAAGTCAGTCCATGACGTCTGCCAACACCAGCGTTGCTGCCGTCCTCTCGGCACTGAGCGGCAAGGACTTCCTGTCGTCTGCGGATGCCACGGCTGAACAGACAGCGGCATTGCTTGAGCTGGCCAGCCAGCTCAAGAGCGGTGACCGCAGGATTGACCTTGGCAATCGAGTTCTCGGACTGATTTTCACCAAAGCCTCCACACGCACACGCGTCAGCTTTCAGGTGGCCATGGCCAGGTTGGGTGGACAGACAGTGGATCTCAATCCCCAGGTCACCCAGCTGGGACGTGGGGAGCCTCTGGAAGACACCGCCAGGGTTCTGAGCCGCTTCTGTGATGTGCTTGCCATTCGCACCTTTGCCCAGCAGGAGCTTGCGGATTACGCCCACTGGGCGTCGATTCCGGTGATCAATGCGCTCACCGACCTTGAACATCCCTGCCAAGCCCTGGCCGACTTCCTGACCATGCAGGAAGCCTTCGGTGACCTGCATGGTCAGACTCTGACCTATGTGGGAGACGGCAACAATGTCGCTCATTCGTTGATGCTCTGTGGCGCGCTGCTGGGTGTGAATGTGCGCATCGCTTGCCCTGATGGGTTTGAGCCTCTGCCAGGAGTCCTGGACCAGGCACGTTCCCTTGCTGTGGGCGGTGCTGAGATCAGTGTTACTGGCGATCCCATGGCTGCCGTTGCCGGTGCCCAGGCGATCTACACCGATGTCTGGGCCTCCATGGGTCAGGAACAGGAACAGCTGGAACGGGAGCAGGCCTTCCAGGGCTTCTGCGTGAATGAGGAACTGGTGGCGAAAGCGGACTCAGGCGCGATTGTGTTGCACTGCCTGCCTGCCCATCGTGGTGAAGAAATCAGTGCGGTTGTGATGGAGGGATCGGCCAGCCGTATTTTCCATCAGGCAGAAAATCGTCTCCATGCCCAACAGGCTTTGTTGGCTGCACTGCTGGGCGGTCTCTAAGCGTTCAATCCAAGCCACCGAGGGCACCCTGCCCTGCATCAGTTCACTGCACTCGAAGTGGGCTGTAGCGATCGCCCAGGGGTTGACCTTGCCGGATCAGCCAATGGGTGGGAGTAACTGCCATGTCCACTGAATCAACCAAGCAATCGCTGCTGAATGGAAGATGTAAGTGAACTGGTGACTGAGCTTCGGGAACTGACGTTGAGGTGTGTCATTGCTGAGCGCTTCTTCCTGGCCCTGGCTCAAAGCGAGGTGAGCCCCCCAGTTCAGGACCAGCCAGGCAGAGAGCCACTCAACAAGAAAGTATTGATCCAGCCCAGGCATTCGAAAGGGTCCTCCAGTGGTTGGGGGAACTCTCGCAGAAATGCAATGGCTGGTCGTGGTCGGTGGCTGGTTCCCTGTGAGCAACATCACAATCCCGTTTGAGACAGCTCATGGAGACAGACGCTGAATCCGGAGATGCTGCTGCGATTGGAGGTGAGAGCTTCCATCACTCCCCTGAATCAATGAACATCATCAAGCTGAGCGGTGTGATTGCTGCGCTGTCGTCTGTCTGCGTGATCACGAGCTCGACAGTCGCTAATGCTCAGGATGCGCGAAGAATCGTGATTCCAAAAACCTGCGCCAGTGATTTTATTAATCGTGGGGCTCGTTCCAATGACCCAAGCAAAGCAGTTCAGAAGGCTCTTGAGGCATGGAATCGACTGTCTCGTCAGCGAGGTTATTTCACGTTCAAAGGCGCTAGGAATCCAAAAGTCACTGTGATTCCATACCCCTCTGGCGCGCAGGGGGAGGTGATTTGGAAAGCCAATGTGATTGCTTATCCATGCAAATTCATGAATCTGCGCAGGCGTTGATCTGGAGATCACGCAAGAAATCTTACGTCCTGTCTTAGGAGGCATGCTCCGGCTGCATGGATCCTTTGTGGCTGGCATGATGACCTCCCAAGACAGGCTCTTCGTCTCAATGCTTCACCTTTAAGGGTCGATTGTGTTGTCTCGACTGTTTCTAAAATAAAGTCGTAAGAGCACCGAGGGAATCTCATGATTGCTCAGCAATACCAAGCCGATCAACGGAAAGATCTGATTTACTTCGCTAGGGTTGGGTGCTTTGATTGCACTGCTTGGTTGTGAGTCTCCTCATAGATCCTGGCTTGGTGGAGATCGTTGCACGCGGCCTGTTGGGATCTGTGACCACGTCTGAAGGTCCGACAAGGGAACAAACTCGCCTTCTGCAGGCATTGCTTGACTATCTTTGGAATCGGCCTGATTTAAGCATCAACGAGCTCGAGCCAATTGATGCAGAAGCCTTTGCTTTGGTTGTTCAAGAACCCGCTCTTCGAAGGGTATTTCATAACTTGCAGATGATGCTCGAATTGTGCAGGCATCCACAATCCAATGAGCAGTTGCGTTTGGGTGAGCTTTATGCTGAATCATTGGGAATATCGAGTGATGCACTTGCAGTCACTCGGGATTGTCTTCTTTTTGGGGTGAAGAAGGCGGCTGAGGATGCAAGTCGTGTCTTTAATAAATTCCTGCCACTTCGAAGTGAGCCTCAGCTGAGAAATAAGCACTCATTGGCAAGTCATGCTGACCCTGGCTTGGTCCGCAGGATTGAATCCTTCTCAGAGCTCCCTGAACTGAGCTTGGGCTGGGCATTACTCTATTACTATCAGCATTTCGGATTTCCTGTTCCTGGTCATCAGGCTTGCGCCTTGAATAGTCTTTATGTGGCTCATGATATGACGCATGTCATCTCAGGTATTTCCATCACTGCTGCTGGAGAAATCGCTCTGAGTGCTTTTCAGCTTGCCATGCAGCCCAATGACGTGAATGAGAGTGCTCTCCTTGCTTCTCTGATCACTCATGAAGCAGGGTTTGTGAGCGTGAATCCAACCATTGATCCAGATTCTGCAAGTCTTGATACTTATACGGCTGCACATTTGTTGTCGACGGAGATGGCGAGGGGCAGCTGTTGTCATGGTGATTTCTCGTTGGTTGACCACTTTGAATTGGCACACCTTCCTCTTACGGAGGTGCGTTCAAAGTTCAATGTCTTGATGCCGGAAACCCCCAACGATGGTCATCATTTTTTATGGCCAATATGATTGATTCACTCTGATTACGCTTGGCCTTCAAATGGCCAAATGAATGTTGTAGAATCGGTTTGGTTACTGAATGGTCTGCGATCTTCAGTCTGAATGAGTGCTTTTCTCGTTCCTGCGATGCTCTCATGGCCACTCAATGGGAAGCCACCTGTTCTGTTTTCTGCATGCAGTTGATGGTTGGCCATGGTCTGCAGGCCTGCACTCCGATCGTGATGTCCTGTGCGCGACTTAATGCCTAGCGTGTCGGGATCAATCGCTCCAGGCGCATCAGCGCCTCCCACCAGCGTTTGTTGCTGAGTGACCCTGTTCGGGCGGATTTATAGGTTGTTGTTTTACCTCCTTCTCGTTCTGCTGCCTGGTGAGAAAGCACTATTTCTGGAGAAATTGACGCTTTTTCCCAATATTGCCATAGATCTGGTGTGCCTCCATCGTCGTCGTTGGCCTGCTGTGCACTATTTCGACGATTACAAAGTCAAGCGCACGCACGAAGGACTCGTTAGACCTTGTTCCCACTGAACAATCAACTGATGACGGATGGTTGGCTAAAGGATCCTCAAAGGTTTTGGGTTGTTCGTTTCCACAAAGAGCCCTGCAGTGGGAATCAAGATGTTCGGATTCTTGTTGATCATGGTCGGAAGACCTCCGTTGATCAGCCTGCGCTACTGAAGTCGCGAAGAAACATGCGCTATGAAGATGCTATTTCACTTTATAAAGAGCTTCAACACATCGGATGGACGCATTGTGAGGCGCTCTGGTGACTCACTTCGCTGAAGTGAGAAGTTGACTGGTTGTCATTTGCTGTTGGAAGCAAGCTCAGTCTTGGCTGCTTCTGCGCTGGTCATTGAAAAGTTTATGATGGATTGTGATTACGGGCCCCCTCGCTCCGATTCTCTAATTTTTCGCTCGAGTTGTTCTGCAGTCGTTTTCAACTTTCTGTTGAACTTATCATACGTGTATTGAACAAACAGATTGCTCGCCTGGGATGTATTCTCGCGGCTGCTGAAGTCGCAGCCTTTCAGGCCTCTTTTCCTTTCTCCTCTTTGTGTCTTGCTGCATGGTGCTCAGTAGCTGAGTCCGGATTTCATTCTCATAAGGCATATTTTTGACCGGGTGGAACCTCCTGCCTCTGCTGATTCCCACGATCCGGTTGATGTTGAACTTGCGACGGTTTGTCTGTCATCAGCGTGAAGTTATCGGTGCCTCGCACCTCAGCGGTTAAACACTCTCCTGAACCGTCACAGCTGCAAGATGTATAGGAAGCCACAAACTGTTGTTACTGGTTAGAACGATCGTCTGCGCGCTATTCGGTCGAGCTTTGATCACACCAATTTCCATCGCCTGGGCACGTCTTCTCAGGTTCTTTTCTTTCACCAAGGGAAAAAATCGAATCAGCGCTACGAAGGCTGACTCGACTCTGGGCCGTTCTCTCTCTGCTGACTCTCCTTAGTCTTTGACAGGTCTTTGGGCTGGAGCTGACCATGGAACTTGTGCTGCCTGTGAGCCAGGGATGATGGCTTCAATTGATCAATCAATGACTTCAATCTGCACAGATGTTTTACCTTCTTCGTGAACGTTGAGGGCTGTGGCAGAGCCATGAGCCAGATCAATCACTGTGCCTTGCTTGAAAGGCTTGCGGTCATTGATGATCACAGTGATGCTTTTGTTGTTATCAAGCCGCGTGACTTTGACTTTGGTTCCCATCGGCAGGCTGCTGTGGGCTGCAGTCATTGTTCCCTTCGTGAGGATTTCACCACTGGTGGTCTTGCTTCCGTAGTAACCAGGTCCATACCAGGCGGCCTCCCCTTGCACGGGCTTGTTTGACTGATTGTTTTCGGTGGGTGCACTCTCTCCACGGGTTGACGTGCTGGTGTTGGCTCCCTTCCCACACCCGATGACGCTCAGGATCAACAGGGTTGAAACGAGTGTGCTGAGTTGTTGTTTGGAACCCATGGATCGACAGTGGCTCTGTGCTCGACCTAGCAAGGCTGTCGGTTCCTGTCATTGCGCCTGTTCCAGCGATCTCTCAACTTGTGGGCCAAGCAACGGTTGTGAAGGCACCGATCGATGTTGGTGGCTGTTCTCGATCCGCGCTTTCGTGTTCAGTGATTCAGCCTTGATGCTCCATGAGAATCCTGTCAATCCATGGCTGCCGATGAGGTGATGGCCGCTTCTCCGCATTCACTCTCCATGCCAGGTGGACCCATCACGGTTGTGCTCCTCCATGGCTACACCGGCTCTCCAGCAGAGCTTTCACTGTTGGCTGAGGCCATACACGCCGAGGGTTTTGGAGTGGAAGCCCCTCTGCTCGTTGGCCATGGAACCTGCCTTGAGGATTTGATGCCTGTGCGGCCCAGCCAATGGTTAAAGCAGATCGATGCTCTTGTTGACCGGCTGCTTGAGCGGGAGCAGCGAGTCGTGGTAGCTGGATTATCCCTGGGTTCGATCCTTGCCATTCAGGCAGGAATACGGCGTCCAGCGGTTGAAGCTGTCATTGCTTATTCCCCACCCATCATCAGTGGAGATCGTCGAGCACTGATTGCACCGTTGTTGTCTCTCCTTGTGGCTTCAGTTCCGCGGCCGGCCGATGACTTTATTGATCCGAAAGCGTCCGCACGTCTCTGGAAGTATTCGCGCTGGCCCAGTCGCTGCAGCGTTCGAGTGCTGAATTTCATTGCCTCCACTCGTCGCCAGCTGGGGGATCTGCATCAACCCCTGTTGGTGATGGCAAGCACGCTTGACAAGGTCATTCAACGACGAGGTGTGGAGATGTTGAGGCATCGAACCGGATCTGAGCGTGTGTTCATCCATTGGCTCGATGGAAGCGGGCATGCGATCACCGCTGATGCTGAGTGGGAAACAGTGGTTGATCAGACCCTGATGTTTTTGAAAGCCCTTTAGGGTCTGCTGACTTCAAGATCGACGAATGGACCAGCAGGAACGAGACAACTGGCAAAAGGTGCTCGACTCACTCGAAGCTGCTGGCGATACGGAAAGCGCCTTCTACCAGCGTGCGCGGGCTATTTGCAGTGGTGACCCTGACCCGATGCTGGCCTGGGAGGCAGGATCTTGAGTATCGATCCTCTTCAGCAGGGGCTTGAGCAGTCTTTTGAAACGGAACGATGGGCCCGCCTGATTCGCGACTGCCAAGACCTCGAAACTCTCAGGGAAACAGCACTGTCCTTGCTGCAGCAGGTCACGCAAATGAAAGCTGCCAATTCATGGATGGCATCGAGGGCTTCGGAGTCTGAAAACACCAAGCTGGAAATCCTGGCGAAACTGATAAAGGAACGAACCGACCGCACGCAGGAGGAGAAAGAACGATGAACAGCTTGGTTCGAGCTGGAGCAGTCGCATTGGCATGCACCCTTGGCAGTGCTGCGGCGCTTGCAGAAACCTGGTCACCATCTCAGGAGCCAGCGTTCTGGTCGCAGGCCCGAGAGAAGCTGGAAGCATCAGGCAAGTTGTCTCAGGGGCCCTGGAGATTTATGGAGGCGATGGACTCCCCGACCCTGAAGGCTGGTGAGTATCTCAGTGCTCCTTCTCGGTCGCCGCTTGGTGTGGAGTTCGATGCTGCGCTGTTGATGCAACGTCAGGGTCAGGCCGTCTGGCAGGTGCGCGAATTGCGAATGCGAGCGCTTTGTAATCAGTTGAGGCTGCAGCGCATCAGTTCCCAGGGACAGTGGGTTGATTACGTTGGTCGTGATGACACCGCTGACAAAGTTCGTTGGATTTGCGGTTTGTCGAAGTCTGATTGAGACCTTGCCATCTTGATTGATGACCGGTACACATGTATTGACGAACATATGAATTGCCGGTGTCTGCTGGATCCCCCGAGCCGCTAACCACTGCTCAGCAAGAGCTTTATGACTGGCTTGCCGATTACATCGGCTGTCATCATCACAGTCCTTCCATTCGTCAGATGATGCAGGCCATGGGTCTGCGTTCACCGGCTCCTGTTCAGAGTCGTTTGCGTCATCTTCAGCAGAAGGGGTGGATTACCTGGCAAGAAGGTCAGGCCCGCACCCTTCAGCTTCTGGGTGGTATCGCTTCAGGGATTCCTGTTCTGGGAGCAGTTGCTGCCGGTGGCTTGGTGGAAACCTTTGATGATGTTCAGGATCGCCTGGATCTGGCTCCTGTTCTGGAAACGCGAGGTCTCTTTGCCCTCACAGTGAATGGCGACTCCATGGTGGATGCCCATATCGCTGACGGTGATGTTGTGCTGATGGAACCTGTCGTCGATGCGGCGCGGCTCAGGCAGGGCACGATCGTCAGCGCTCTCGTTCCCGGCAGCGGCACCACCCTGAAGCATTTTCACTGCGATGGGATCACGGTTCGCCTCGAGGCCGCTAATCCCGCTTATGACCCCATTGAGCTGCCTGCCGATCAGGTTCAGGTCCAGGGCAAGCTCGCTGCTGTATGGCGACAAATGTAAGGGTTGGCTCGTCACGGGCATCGCCGTTGTAAGCTTCGGCACGACGGAGGACAGGCTCATGCCTATCCGCGTTATTGGGGCCATAGCTCAGCTGGTAGAGCACCTGCATGGCATGCAGGGGGTCAGGAGTTCGAGTCTCCTTGGCTCCACTGGATTTTCACCAAGTGGGACACCCCAGGTAGAGCAAAAGCTAGAGCAAAATTGTTCTGGCATTTGCGTTTTGCTCTAACTCCCGAGCGGGGCGGATGGACTGAGATCCAATCGCAGTGGAATCCGGGTTCCTAGGAGCAGCCGCTCCGCCAGCACGTGCCGTTAGAACTCAAGCAGGGTCGAGCACTGATGCCAGCTCCGCATCCAGCCGATCCAAAACCATTGCATCGGTCAGCCGCTTGGCAGTCATCGCCATATGACTCAGCCCCAGCCTGATAACCGTTGCCACCCCTTCAGGGTCTCCATCGCTCAGTGCCTCCATGCACGGTCCCTCCAGTTGCTCCAGATCCGCCAGCGACTGAAGGCAGGTCATCTCAACTGCAGGCATGGGCGAAGTGGCAAACCAACAAAGCCAGTAACATCTTTTCTTGTTATACGCATCTCGTTTCAACATAAATAACCGCTTCTTCTTTTCTGTCTGACATCCCAAGATTACCCATTATCACGGAACATTCTCTTCTCAACTTGTCTGCGCTGTCGCAAGAGACAAGACCTAAAGAGATAACAGCAACAGTAAGAAACTTTTTCGTTAGAAAGAGAAAGCCACTTTCGTGGTGATGTTGTTAATTACACTTCTCCAATGCGTTCATCTCTTTGGCGGCTTTGATGCAATTAACTTTGGCTTGTGCCTTCTCCAGTTTTGCCTCTGCTTTGTTTAGTTTGTGCTCTTTTTTCTCCTCGAATGACTTAATCGTAATCGTTTTGGTCTCCTGTGCCTGAACAGGCATTGCTGCAGTCATCGCTGAAAGGGTAGCTACTGCAGAAATGAGAAGAGCTTTACGCATCGGATAAGAAAAAGCTTCTTCCATGCTAGCCATAAAAAAATTTTGGAGCACCTCCTCCACTAAATAAAAAAATTCTGATCTCCTAGCAGGTTAGAAGCACTGGAAAGCTCTATTTATTTTATTTATAAATTGATCAAGGTCGCGGCTTGAAGAAAGCTATTCAATAGGTTTACTATTTATTCATTTATATCACAGGAAGTGCAGGGCTTTCTTGCTAATTGTCATTCTCTCGTACTGCCTGCTTTTTTCACCAATACAACTAACTAATGGACAAAGAACCAATTGATGACTTTGGGGTCATCGTCAATGACCGTGATGGTCAACAACCAAAAGAATTCAACACTGATGAGGCAGTCCTGCCAATCAGAGTTCCTCATGATATTTTTGACAAGTTTATTCGTGCAGCAGCTTTTCAGTGTGCCGACCTCATCCAATTGATTTCGCCATCGTGTCGGGATGCCAAATAAGGACCGACCACTAGTAGACCGCCATGCGCCGAAGAACGGTGTCGGCTGGTTGCTGAATGATCAGCAGGGGAAGGTCTGCAGCTTCACCAACGCCAATCCGACTTCTCATGCCCAGTGGGTTGTTGTCGAGACCAGACCATTACGCGGCGGTGGTCAGCCCGTGGTTCGCAGGATGCTCAGGCACAACGCCATCGAAGCCTGGGAAACGATGCAGAACGTCTTCTGGCGAGGGAAGCGAGCAAGTCAATGATGGAACATGCATGTTGGGCGATAATTAAACAAGCAGGCAAGGAGTAATTGCTTTGTCAAAAGCTATAAATCTAGTTGGCAAATATTGGGTTGTACTTAGCGTACTGCTCTTGCTTGCGATTAGCTTTTTATCCCTATCACCACTTGAAGAATTACCTGAAGTGGCCGGATCTGACAAAACGCACCATTTGATTGCTTACGCATTCCTCGCATTCCCAACAGCCTTGCGAAGGCCGAATGGCTGGAGATACATAATTCTATTCTTTGCAATATACAGCGGCGTTATAGAAGTAATTCAGCCTTATGTAAATCGCTATGGTGAATGGACTGATTTTATCGCCAACTTAGCGGGCTTGCTGATTGGATCAATTATTGCTTTGATTGCATCCCTCGGCATTTCAGGCAAGCCTTAAATATCAGTTGGAGTGTATGCCTGGCCTGGGAAACGATGCAGAAGTCAGGCGGGTGGAAGCGTTGCCCGCCTAGGTGGTGATTAGTTAAAAGCCCAATACTCCTTTGTCCTGGACATATCCGCTTCCCATCGGGTTGTGGTCTTGGACATAGCCATTTCCCATTGGGTTATGGGACTGCGCGTTAGCCGCCTCTGGAATCAAGCCATCGACTGCGAAGAACGCCGCCGCACCCACAAGACCGCCAAAAGCAGAACTGACAACAACACGCCCGAGACCTTTCATTGATTGAGTGCGACTGAAAGCACTCTCGTGTGATGGCTGTGTATCGAGGATTACCCAAACGGGTGAAATCGCCCTGTGACCAACCTCACAGCCCTGCATAAGCCAGATCATCGAGTCAGATGCTGAATCCGGAGATGGATGATGGCAGTTGACACTCTTCCAATGAACCGCACAGAGAATTTGTTCGCCTTGGAGCTGATCCTTGACTCCATGAGCAGGGTCGATCCTCAGTCTCAAAGCATGGAAAACCTGCGGCGAGCCGCTTATCTACATGCCACCGATGAGCTTGTCCCGCCTGCATGCCTCAAAGTCAGGACCTGGTTTGCATGAAGGCTCTACTTCTCTGAAACCTTGATCGCGCCATGCGAGGACGTAGGAAATTGCCAATCCTGAATTGACCGCTGCTGTCAGGACTAGCCAAAGACAAGGAAGTTCGTCACCACCTCGGCTGGCACCGCTTCCACCCGCCCACTGCAGGCAAACAAAAACCCCACTCGTGAGAGCAGAGCATTGCGTTGAAACGTCGTGGCTCAGATGTCGTCACCACCGGGATCAGAACTACCGCCGAGGTTGTCAGTGGGCATTTCGAACTGTCCTGTCATGAAGGTCGAACCACCAGGACCAGAGGTGCTGCCGAGGACGCGTCCACCGTTGATGGTCTGCAGTTGATCAAGGGTCAGTTCGGTGTTGGTCATGGGGTGTTCCTTTCGATGGACACACCATCTCCGGATTCAGCGCCTGACTTGATGACCTGCCTCATGCAGGGCTGTGAGGTTGGTCACAGGGTCTTTCGTTCGAAAGGGTGATGGTTAATTCAAGCCATCTGATCGATGGTGAAACCAGACAGGAGAACTCCATGGAACCCATCAGCGCCACCATCGTGATCGTTGCTCTTGTGGCACTGGCTTGCTGATCCTCACCACCCGGGCTGGTAATGCCTCCACCCGCCTGACTTCATCATCGTTTGCTGTTTTGCTGGGATGGCCGAGACCGTAGTGTCTTGTGTTTCTGTTTATCTATATAGGCGCATAACCCAGCCATGAAGATGGATCTGGAACGAATGAATGTGCAATCACCTCTTAAGGCGCTATCAAAAGAGTGGTTAGTCGAATAAAACCACAGATGTTAACTCAACGTCAAGAGGAACAACTTTTCAAAATGGGTGCAGTTCTAAGTTTCGTTCCTTTTTTTCCGCTGGTATATCACGCGTACGAAATAGCCTTTGTCCTCAAAACTATCCCTAGTCCATCGCTGTTGTCCTTCTCCTTGCTGATTGTAATAAATATGTCTCTAAGGCTTCCCTACCTGCGTCGAATTAATAGGCTTGTGTTTTTGCAGGTTGCATCTGTTTGGGTGATGAATATTTTAATTGTCACTTTTTTCTTGATAGCGCTCTATGAAAATTAAGAAAAGTGCATGATCAAATTCAGCTTTTCGCTGCTTGATTTTTAAATCGCACACTGGCTTCTGTGCTGGTGGATGTTGTTTCCTCGTTGTCGGTTGAGATTATTGCTGTGATTATGCATCCAAAAATACTGCATTGGTCGGGAGTTTTTCTTCTGTCTATCTTCTGAATAATGCAGCGATCAGTCCAGCGGTGCTGAGCACAATCACCCCGTAAAGCCATGTCTTAGCGCTGTATTTACTGTTGAAGCTTGTAACCCAATTTGGAATGCCATCTGTTATGAAAACAATGGTTAGTCCAAGAAACAGGATGACTGGGATGCCTAAAGCCAGGACAAGTTCCATATTGGTTTGGGTTTTCTGGTCGGGTGATGGATTTAACTTAGACCGGCGGAGCAGAAATGCACTTGCCAGTGTGACGGCATGCCCTACAAGGCGCAATCGCTAGTTGATCGCCATGTACTGAAAAATGTGTCGGCTGGTTGATGAACGCCTCGGGAGGGAAGATCTGCAGCTTGACCAACGTCAATCCAACTGCTCATGCTCAATCGGTCGTCGTCCAGACCAGACCATGATGCGAGCCTGGCGAGCCGTAAGTCAGACCGATGCTCGGGTACAGCGTCACCAAGGCATGGGAAATCATGCAGAAGTTAGGTGGCTGGAAGCGGTGTTAGCCGAAATGATGACGCTCAGAATGCCAATGCAACCAGGGCAACGATGACGACGGTGATGCTGATTGGGTCCATGGTGATCTCCTGCCTCCATTCATCATCGGTTGATTGCTTGAACTCCACCACTCCATCTACCGGTGAATGTGTGGTGAATTTGATGAGAAGCTCTGCTGACCCCGTGAGCAATATCACAGCTCTGTATGAGGTAGGTCATCGAGTCAGCCGCTGAATCCGGAGATGGTGGGTGCATCGAGAGGGAACACCCCTCTCAACGGTTCCTGTAAGTGGATTGAATTGCTTCGGGATTGCTACCTATGTGCTTGAACTGCTCGATAACCAGGAGCTAGGGATCATGGCAAAGAGGGTGTTGTTTCTGGTTTTCTGGTGTGTCTTCTTCTTCCTCTTCTCGAATTGCAGAACGGTCTGGGTTGCATTGCGCTTGAGCTTTGTGCCATCCCTCTCGATTGAGCTCATCGCTCCTGATGCCGATAGCGATTGAGCGCTGTTGAGCGGAGATAGATAAAAGCGACCTTTTAGAAATGGGCGATGAGAGTGGTCGCTATCGATCT
Organism: Synechococcus sp.; assembly: GCA_047286285.1. Taxonomy (GTDB): domain Bacteria; phylum Cyanobacteriota; class Cyanobacteriia; order PCC-6307; family Cyanobiaceae; genus Synechococcus_C. Next base: position 869,311 of record JBJBBP010000002.1, read on the forward strand.
CCCGACAATACAACTTCACGTCAATCAAGCCCCGCCAGGGGCGGGGTGTTTAATCTCGGAAGATTTGCCTGCTTCTTATTAGCTTTGTGGCCAGTTACCTATGTAAGGCAACGCAAGCAATGCTGCTGATACTGTAAACAGGGAAAAGCCAGCCAAAAGGCTGTAGGTGAATGTAGACATTGTCATTGATCCACGGGATGTTTTCGTTTTAAACAAGCTCATCATTTCTGGCGGTAGATAATCACTGCTTTCCATGTGCCTCTTGCTCTATTTCTTGCGAGCAGCCTTGTCAGAACAAAGTCTCATTTTTCTCAGTTCCTCAGTTTCACGGGAAACTTTCCAGACCCCTAACCAAACGCTGTCTCTTTGCTCCCATCCGGCCGGTCCAAGCCTGACTTCCGCGTGGTCTCCCCTACCCCGATGACGCTAGATCGCCCCAGTAACCAAAAGCCTCTCTCGTGAGAGCAGGGCTTTGCGTTTTGAGGAGCGACATCCCAGCCGTCCCAACTCGTGAAGTGTGGCATTGATCTGAAAGCAGTGGAGGGGTGTGTCCTCTCGATGAACACACCATCTCCGAACTGGAGGGCCAAGTCATTGATCCAGCTCAACTTCTGTTGTGGCATTGGTCGCAGGGGCTCAAACACAAACAAAACGCCGCTTGCGAATGGGGGTATTCAGATTGCTCCTGATCAGTGCCAGACGCCAGGATTGTTACTCGTGTCACTTCCAGGAGGCATCCATACACCGTCAGCCTGACAACCAGCATCACCCTTGAAGATATCGCTCACTGGTGTATTAAATCGCTCAGGGAGTTTGCCAGTTCTCTGCGTTTCTTCGATTTCCTTGGCACCTTTAAACACTGCGATAAAAAATGCTGGCAGAATTCCACCCGAACATGTGCTGAGCTGATCAATCCTTAGCTCTTGATCGACATCATCATCAATGGAATGGAGTTGAGCTTTGATCATGTTTATGAGTGCGGTGGAGAGAATCAATCACTCCGATGCGCATATCGTCTCTGGATTCAGTGCCTGACTCGATGATTTAGATCATGCTGGGCTGTGACCTTACTCACAGGCTGGTCAAGATTTTCCGTGTAGAGCTGGTTGTATGAAACGAATTTGTATCCTCACAGCGATCGCTTTGACTGTCTTCAGTCTTGAGGTGTCCGCATGTGTGTCAGAGACCGAGCGGAATCCAATTCATACCTGTGATCTTTGGTGGGATGGGCGCATCAGTGATGAAGCTGCCCAAGAAAGAATTGGACTGAAGGATGGTGATCTCAAGCAGTACTGCGCAGGTACTCGTCCCTGAGCATTGCGGCGTCACCACCGTGTCATTCAATGCTTCCATACGCCCAACGTCTGTCTGGTCTCCCAGGATTGAATCAGGTGATGTCTGCGCGTTCTTCTCTTGAGCGGCTGAACGTTGCCAGACATTCAGGGTCTTGACACCCTTCGCTGTGCGTAAGCAGTTGGCATGTCGTTGCTGATCCTGTTGATCTATCCGGTTTGCGCTTTGTAGAGCCAGCCCACACGATCCTTGCTTCTCTCGCGATCCAAAAGTATGGGGATCTTGCGCGTGATCAGTTCAGACTGCTCACCATTTGGCTCACGCCGTCCCGAGGACGATCCCCTCAGGTCAACGCTCCGGTGGAGGGTTCCGTAAACCGCTTTCTATGCGATCGAGAGAGTTTTGTTCGGCGTAGGTTGCCATTGCTCCCAGGACAATCGGGCCGACAAAGAACAAGAGAATTGCCATGGTGCCTTTCTCGGACGCAAACGGATTTTGTAGAGATCTTCGCCTCCGGATCGGAGCTGTTCTGGTGATGTGCACTAAGGGTTTGGTGAATCTTTGGTGAGTCCCGTTAGGGGCAGTGCAGTGGCGATGATCCAGTCATCAAAAACCCCACTCGCAAGGGTGGGGCATACAGCAATTTGATCCCCTGGTCTACTCCTGCTGTGGTCAACGATCATCGTGGCCCTAAGGCATGGCATCAGCTCCAATCAGAAGTGGTTGTCGCCAACCATGACGCTCGACTGAAATCCAGTCTTCTCGAGACTTTGGCTGAGACGAGCCTGATGTAGTGGAGGCAAGACGCCTCCGACAACTTTTCAAAGACATAACTGCTGCATAAGACGGAGATTGCTGCGCAGTTAAGAGCCGATGCCAGCGTTTTTATGTGGGGGTTCTGTCGGTGTGAGCTCTCACTGAGTATTGACGACAACGCAGCTGATGAGGCCAGTGACCAAGCCGTGGAAATGATGGCCATCAGCGGTCAAAAAAAGCGAGTCCTGCCTGGATGTGGCATTCTCCGGCTATGCAGGTTCTCAGCTGGGGCCAATTTGATCAAGCCGTTCATCTGCTGGCTGCACAGTTCGCAGATTCAGCTGTGACAGGTGTCTATGGGGTTCCGAGGGGTGGACTCTGCCTGGCGGTCGCTTTGAGTCATGCTATTGATCGCCCCTTGCTGTCGTTGCCAGAACAATCAGCCTTGATTGTCGATGATGTCTATGAAACTGGGCGGACCTTGAAGGCATTGCACGCTCAAGTGCCGCAGGCATCATTTGCCGTGTGGGTGAGCAAGCGATCTCCTGACTGGTGGACAGCAGCGGTGCTTGCGGATTCCTCGGAGTGGCTGGTCTTTCCCTGGGAAAACCATGACCTGGCCCAGTCTGATGAGCAGGCCTATCGCGCTTCCCGCTGTCTGTGATGCGTACTTCGCGAACAATTTATCTGGCTTCTCCCTATGGCTTTTCGGCACAGTGGAAAAGGCTGTTGTTGCCGGAGTTCATTCTGGCGTTGGAAGCTCTGGACTTGGAAGTGTGGGAGCCCTTCGCCCGTAATGGGCAGGTGAACCTGGCGGAACGTGGTTGGGCGTATCGCGTTGCACAGCGTGATTTGCAGGATGTGCGTGATGCCGATGCCCTGTTCGCGGTTGTGAATGGAACGCCGCCGGATGAAGGTGTGATGGTTGAACTGGGCGCGGCGATTGCTCTTGGCAAACCTACTTTTTTGTTTCGGGATGACTTTCGTCGCTGCACAGATTCAGAACAGTATCCGCTGAATTTGATGCTGTTTGCAGGGCTTCCGGAGGTTGATTGGCCTCAGTATCTTTATGGCGATCTTTCTGAGATCAGCGACCCCCAGAAAGCATTAGCACGTTGGGCAAAAGGCTGATCTCACTGCCCATCTCAATAGCCTTGTGCGCATCGCTTCTCAGGCTTCGATGGCGTTGTGGTGAGACATTCAACGAACGACACGGCCATGACCTCCATGCAGCGCTCTGATCCACCGCATCTCACCGGCATGGGGGGTGGTATGTCGTGTCTCAAGCCGCATCCCTTTTCCCCCTGAGCCTTCATCAGCCACCCCACTCCATCCTGGAGCGCGTTCTGGTCGACCGCTGGCGGCCACGATTCGGTCAGCAGGCATCATGGCGGATCAGTCTTTGCACCTCTGACCAAGGGGGTGCCCCAAATGGGGGATGCAGGAGCCCTGAAGACCACCTGCTCGGGGGATGTCTACATCGTTCATTGCAGCAATCATGAAAATATTGCAGGGGCATTTTCTTGTTTCAAGCTCAAACCGTCATCGATCAGACAACCCTTCAAATGCACTCAATCTGAATTAGCGAATCCATGACAGGAACCACTGCCAAGGCTCATCTGCTTGAGCTGTTACTTGAGCCACTCAAAGGCTGTAAAGGACTTTATACCTATCGGCAAGATCTCATGCAAAAAAATCATGTCGATGTCAGATCTGAAGGTACGGGAGTATCTCGATTATCACGAGCGAACCAATGCTCACAGCCCACACCATCTGTGAAATTCGGTTTTTGCGAACAGCATGACAACCGATATCACGGCATTATGCGCAAGCGTGCCCATCTCCAATGCTGTTCTATCTATTACTGGGACTATTAGCCGCTGCCATTGGTGCCGCTCCGCTTCCTCTCAAGGCGCAGGAAGGTGGTTCACAGACGAACAGCGTTTATTTCCAGTGCCTTGGTGAGAAGACACAAGGGTCTGGATCTGCAACCGGCTTTCCTATGAATCATCCCATCCTTGTAAAATATCAATTAGATCAAACAGCATTAACTCTTACGGAAGTTGATATTGATCCGAGCGAGCTATCTGCTGGGCAAGATCCTATACCAGTTAAAATCTATGGAAACACTCTGATTACGGAGTTTCGTAATCGCGGCTTGCAAAAAGATTATGAAATCCAGATTCGTGGTGGTGAGCGTCTGTTCTCTATCACGGTATTTCCCTCAAACAGGTTTGAGCCTGATGCCTGGTATGGCCAATGTGTGAACATGCCAGCGCCCTGAGTATGAAAACCGTTCAGGTTGAATTCGACTCCTGATAAAGGCATAAAACTCCTCTGCTCCTGTAGGAATTCGGTGATGTCATTACCGTGCTTTATAGGGCTTTGGGATGGGTAGCACTGTTGTGCCGTTTTGAGTCCGCCAAGTATTCCATGTCGGCCTTGTTGCCGGGTAGGTCTTGAAAGAAGAACCAAACCCTTCGCCGACATAGGGCGCTTCCCCTAGTCCCTTGCCATAAAAAGTCTGCTTGCCGTCGCTAAGCCAGATGACCGAGTAGCCGTCAGTGTGTTCACCCCAGCGGCATGCCTCACGCACACCGTTGAAGGAGCAAGTTCCTGTGGAGTAAACCGTTGGTCTTGCCGCTGCTACAGGCAATGTCAGAAGAGCCGCAGCAGCAGAGATGAGTGTGAGTCGCGAGGCGTGCAATGTTCGGGGGATTGCTTTTTTGATGTCAGGCTAGTTGTTGGGAATGTCCTCACTGTTGAGAATCGGTGCCTGAACCGCTCGGTGATGACGACGTAATCGTTGGACTGTCTGGATTGCCGGGAAGGCGCAGGCCCGTGCTGTCTTGCAGTTGACGCAACAGGGTGGCAATCGAGAGGTTCATCTGCCCATCGCGTTCGCCGATCAGTGAGACTTCCTCCACCTCGATGGGTTGCACGGTGTCGCTGAGCATGGTCAGCAACGGCTCCAGTTTCTGCAGCAGAAACAGGCGTTTCGCATCAGATCCCGATCGTTTGAGCGAGGTGACCAGTTCCTGCAGGCCCTCAGCCTGGGATCGACCCTGCTCAACGATCGATGCAGCGGCACCCTTCGCATCCGCCATCATCGTTTCACATTCAGACTCCGCAGGCGCAATCACGTCGGCTTCGAGCTGCTGCGTCACTTGCTTGATCCGTTCTTCCTGAACAGGCAGTTCAGCTTCGGCGCGAGCCAGCTCCGCCCCAACCTGGGCTTCCACTTCTGCAACCACGGCATCACGGCGTGTGAGGGCGTCCTTGATGCGCTTCTGCGCATTAGCCGTGGCAACGGCGAGCTCCTTGTCCAGGCGGCGCAGTGAGGTGATTCGCGCATTTTCCGCTTGCTTCACTGCGGACTGAGACGTTGCTTCGGCTTCGGCAATGCGTGAGTCTCGTTTCAGTTCAACCAGCTGTTTGCGGCCGATGGAATCCAGATAACGCACATCATCAGAGATGTTCTGGATCTGGAGTGTGTCGAGAACAAGTCCCAGCTTCTGGAGATCGTCCTCCGCTTCTTCCAGCAAGGTTCTTGCAAATGTGATTTTGTCTTCGTTGAGTTGCTCCGGGGTCAGGCTCGCCATCACACCGCGCAAATTTCCCTCAAGAGTTTCTTTGGCAATGTGGCGGATTTCGTCCTGGCTTTTGCCGATTAGGCGTTCGATTGCATTGTGAATCCCCGGTTCATCTCCGGAAATTTTGATGTTGGCAACACCGGCGACGTTCAGTGGAATGCCTCCTTTGGAGTAGGCGTTCTCCACCCGTAACTCGATGATCATGTTGCTGAGGTCGAGCCGCATCACTTCCTCAAGAACGGGAATGCGCAAGGCGCTGCCGCCACGCACGGTGCGGTAGCCCACCTTGCGGCCGTCACCAGTCGTTTTACCCAAACCAGCGAAGATCAAGACTTCACTGGGCTGACAGATGTAATACAGCTGACGCAGAAGTACGACAAAGGCCCAGAGGCCTGCTGCTCCAGTAAGACCAACGGCAAAAAACATCACTGCACTCCGGTTGAGGACAAGGTGCCAATCAGATCAACGCCAAGGATGTCCTTGACCTGCTCGAAGAACTGACGGACCACTTTGTGGTTCAGAGCCACCAGGCTGGCAAGGCTCGAGGCATCATCACCATCAAGTGCAGTGATGTGTTTGAGCTGAAGCTGGGCTGGCAGTCGGGTGGCCTGCTGCAGAACCATCTCGATCTGTTGCAGCAGAAAGACAAGCTCAGCAGTGCTGCCTGCGTCTTCCCAGACCTGGGTGAGCATGTCGTTCACAAGGGCACTGGCTTTAACGTCTTCCGCGGTGGCCGCCGCCTGACCTCGAGCCCTTAGCTCCTGTGCTTTCTGCTCAGCTTTGGAAGGAAGCACTGCTTCGGCTTTAAGGCGTAGACGCTCCAGCTCAGCGCGTACCTTCTGCAGCTGTTGCTCAGCGCGAGCCCGTGCTTCCAGTTCGGCCGCTTCAGTCCGCTCTTCTTCCGAGCGGGCCTGCTTTTCCATCTGAGCAACCTTGGTCCGAACCTCGTTGTCCTTTTCCAGGACAACGGTGTCGGCTTCTGTGCGCACAACCTCCGCCACTTCCTCCATTTCTGCCTCAATGCGTTCGGCCTGTCCGATGGCTTCAGCTTCCGCGATTTCCGCGTCGCGCACGATCTGGGCAACGCGCCTTCGGCTAATCGAATTGAGGTAGTCGACATCGTCGTAGACACTCTGAATTTTCAGTGTGTCGAGCTGCAGTCCAAGTCTTCGAAGATCCTCGCCAACGTCATCCGCAATTTGCTCAGCAAACCGCAGCCGGTCTTCATTCACCTGTTCCGGTGTCAGCTGCGCCAGCACGCTCCGTAGGTTGCCTTCCAGATTTTCCTTGGCAACCTGCACGATCTCCTTCGTGTCGCGACCGAGAAAACGTTCGATTGCGTTGTTGCGGATCTCTGGATCGGTGCTGACTTTCACATTGGCGATCGCCTGAATATTGAGAGGGGTGCCCCCCTTGGAATAGGCATTGTTTACCTCCACCAGGACTGGCAGCAATGTCACGTCCATCCGCCGAGCTGTCTCAAGAATCGGCTTCACAAAGGTGCAGCCGCCATTGGCGACAACGCGATAGCCCTTGATCCCCTGACTCCCTTGATTGGATTTGGACCCGGTCACTACCAGCATTTCGTTGGGCCGGCAGATGCGAATCATCCAGCGGCTGATCAGGGTGAGAGCAACAATCACCACAAAGACTGTGGAACCGATCGTCACCACCGCGGCGGCAGGATCACTGTTCGCTTGCCGTTGGGCCAGAACCGGCGTGGATTCGGTAGCCAGGCTCTTGTGCATGCCTGGATCTGCGACTGTCCTTCCCTAGCCACGCTTCAATCAGCTGGCCATGTCCAGAGAATCGACAATCAATGTGTTGCCTTCTGCACGCAAGATCACGACCCTCTGTCCTTGATCAAGGCGACCACTGACACTGCGGGCAGCTCTTCGCACCAGACTCCCGCGTACCGATGTCTCCACAAATCCTCGTTGATCTTCACTCAACGGCAAGGTCACCTTGGCTTCCAGCCCGATCAGATCACTGGCGAGTACAACCGTGTTGGCATCGCGTCGCGCCAGGAAGCGCAATGCAAACGCAGCACACCAGCCCAGACTGGTGCCAAGCATGAGGGCGATGGGCAGATTGAAGCGGGAGGGTGTTGTTCCTTCAAACAGCTGCAGAAGCAGACCGCAGAGCCCAAAACCGGCCAGCGAAAAAGACCAGAACGACGTGCTGAACAGCACAGCGGGATTGCCTCCTTCTGCAATCCCGCTGGCACCATCAACATCAGCGATGCCGTCAGAATCACCCGCAATCGAGAGCGTGATCAACACGCCGCCTGCGAGAAGACAAATGAGATAGGTCCAGGTCATCGCCATCGACTGAGGGACTCTCATCATGAGCGGGACTGTTGGTCACCCCCAGCCAGTTGTTGCTCAAACGGTCTGATGGCTGCTGGGTGCAGCTGCTTTGTGGTTGCTGCTGAGGCTGTTCAGGGCCTGAAGGCATGAAAAAGCCCCGCGCCATGCGGGGCTTTTGGGTCATTGGCTTGATCAGCCTTCGAGCTTGGCGGGTTCGGCTTCACCTTCCCTGAGCTCGGCGTCGATGATCATCAGCGCAGCGGGGTTGCCGGCGGCGAACTTGACGCGGCCGAGCAGATAGGCGGCTTCATGCTCGGACTGGCGCTGATCATCCACGATGGGATCGAGGAAGACGGTGGTGCGCCGGTCGAGATCCTGCTCAGCGGTGCCGTAGAGCTGCAGAACCGATGCGGTGACATCGGCTTCCATGCGGAAGACATTGGCGATCACCTGCTCCACATCAGGCCATTGCTGACGGGGTGGTTCGACGGTGTCGAGCACGGGTCGCTGAGCTCTGGAGATCAGGTAATCGGCGAACTTGGCGGCATGCTGCTCCTCCTGTTTGGCTTCATCGCGGAGGTGGTCTGCAAAGCCGACGAGTTCACGCTCGGCGAACCAGATGGCGGCAGCGAAATAGGCAGCTGCGGACTGACGCTCAAGGTTGAGATGAGCCTGCATAAGGTCAAGCATTTCGCTGGACATGGGCTCAGCCATGGCGCGGCCTGCAGGACCGGTTGGGATGACGATGGTGGGCTGGTTGGTTACGGAAGTAGTCATGTCAAACCTCTTTGAGGGATGCATCAGTTCTACATGACAAAAGCGTGAAAGATAAGGGTAAAAACCGAACATTAAGGGATCAAAATATGCTTTTGAGAATCACATTCAAGAGTGCAAATATGCTTTTGAGAATCACACTCAGGAGCATGAAGTTGCTGATGAGAATCAGTGTCGTTTGCGCTGCCTGCCACTGTTTTCCTGGAAGTGCCTTTGCCGGAGAAGGCAGGACAGGTGTCGCGATTGATCTGGGTGCAATCACCAAAAATCGGTCGCCCCCAGTGTGTGCTCAGAGGGTCGGTGCAGGGATTCGCTGGCGGCCTCTGTGGTGCTGCTGTTGTTGCGATGGCCGCCATGAGCATCTTTGCTCATGGTGATTAGGCCTCGCATCATTTCCCCTTGAGATCGTTTCAGGTGTTACTTGTTCGGCCTGAATAGTGAAGCCTGGCGTATCTTTTGTGCGTTATCGACAACTCGAATGGGTGGCATAGCTTTGAAAGCTTTGCTGTTATTTGCTCAGGTTGACTCAAGTGATAGACAGCACATGATTCCAAATACTATTGGCGGTCGAGGTAAGTCATTCCTTGCTTCCATCGTTTTGGTTTTATTTGTGTTTGGCCTTGTGCAGATGCTCAGTAGTGCTTGATTGCCGCATGAGCCGCTGACTTCTAGTCGTCCTCGCGCTTTTGGATCCGCAACTTCGCTCGATGGCTCTTGGTTTGTTACTGCCTGGTCAGATCGTTGAAGCCTGATCTGTTCGCCTCAGTTGTGCAGCGAGGCAGTTGTCAGAGTTCGCGTCCTCTTTCTGCAGAGGAGGTGATGCCGAGAAGCAGCGGCACTGCGTTCCACGGCTCTGATGCGCCGTTGGTCTGACTCGATCATGTCCTGTGAACCATCCTGGAGCTGCTGCCGGAGGCTCCCCTGCTGTGATGCTGATGATCAGCTTCACGCTCCTGTTGGCTGGTCCATAGCCGAATTCATGTAAATCGCTGATTACCTAGCTGATGGCTACTGGGGATGAAACTTTTCAGGGTTGGGTTGATCGTCGGAATCCCGAAGAGCTCTGCGAGATCTACAGAGACGGAATGATTCCAGCCAATATGTTGCCCGGAGGACGTGCTGAAACGCCTTGTGGTGTCAGCAATCTCGACAACCCGATGGATTACATTCCCCATTAATGCATTCATGGGGACATTGCATTAGCGAACTGGCGCACAGCATTTTCGCCATCCAACGTTGACCATATTTTTCCAAGTTTCGATGGCAATCTGTTTCGACAACCTTCTCCTTGTCTGCGGCACCGGTGGTTGAGGTCGAATCCAGGAATAGGTTCTGATCTCCACCCATTGCCCATGGCTCACGGATGGATCGCTTCTGAAGTGGACGATCAGTTGTTGTTCACCATTGACGAGCCAGCCTTCTCCGCCAGAAATCTCAGCGGCGTCCAAAGTTCTGGAGAAACGATCCGACATTGGACGATTTTGATGGCAACTGCTTCTTCGGGGTCGCTCGCAATCATCAACTCTGCACATTTGGGAGCAAGAGACTGAGCCGCTGAATTGCTTTGGACCATGGCCCAAAATCGACTCTGCGCTGGTTCCGGCTATCAAGAGAGGAATGCCAGCGAAGTCATGGAAGCACTTCTCATGATCAGTCTTCTGTTGATTGCCGTTGATGGTCCGGTTTCCCCTGCTGAGCTCAGTCAGGACACGAATGCTCGTGCCCAGACTGAGGATTTCAGTTCAGTGCAATCTGCCTGGACTGGTGGTCCTGAAGTCAACATGTGGACCGGTGGCGATCATCATGCAGACCATCAAGGGTCACGCTCGCGTGATCGAGTGCACAGGTGAGCCCATCGGCTTGATCAGTGGTTGTGGACCATGCACCTGGCTCTCAGCTTTGGTTGGCCTGGAGATGATCAAGGCCTCTCCTGCTGACGGCGTGAACCCATCTGCGCTCGCCATAAATCGATCATTTCTCTAGCCCGTGTGTGTGCGGAAAGATCCTGAGAGTTCACTCCATGGCGGTACTGCTGATCGAGAAGCTGATCCAGCCAGTCAAGAGCAGCTTCATCGAGATGCCATTCCGTTGGATATTTGCTCATCAAAATTTGAAGTCTAGGTGATTATAGTTGAATGCTTTTGTTGAATTGAAAGGCAAAATTCTTAATCAAATTTGCGATGGTTGGAGCATTCTTTGCGAGTGGATTGGCCTCTGTCGGTCGTTCGTATTTATCTGTTGAGGTATTCCTGAATCAACTCCTGGACGGCCTGTTCTGATTCTCTCTTTTTGAAATCTTCAAGACTTTCGATTTTCATCAGTTGCAGATCAAAAAGCAGCTCGATCACAGCGCCACCATTGCATTCTTCTGACGAGTACCCCTCGGCTGAATGCAGGACCTTTGCCAGATGTTGGCTCAATTCGTTTTCCATTTCTAAAGGCTTTAAACAAGAGCCTATGCCGCAGCCCATATTGCCAGGTCGCTTTTGTATTGAGGTCACCTTGATTGCTATTGATTGTAATGTTTGACGGTTAATTCCCTCAGCTTGTATTGAGTTGCTGCTGGTTGCTTCACTGATATTCCGATCAGCAGAATGGGCTCAGCTGCAGGAGTTCGGACCGTTGGTCGTTCTTGTGGCGCCAACGGATCACTTGCAGGGGGCACATCGTTTGTGAGTGTCCCGGTCGCGCATCACCAAATTTTCGGGAGGAGGGATTGGCCAGCGGCAACCTCGATGGCGATGGCAGCGATGAAGCCGAGCATGGCCAGGCGGCCGTTCCAGGTTTCGCCGTCGACCCAGGTGTCCATTCCGAAGGTTTCCTCCATCGCGCTCTTTGCCTGGGGTCGCTGATCAGCCATGGTGTTTACGTAACTTCATTGATTTTTGCAACGCTGTTCGCTCGGTTGCGCGGCAAATGGCACATCTTCGTGATCAGCCTGATCAGGCTTTGCTCAGAGCAGTCAGCCAGCGCAACCATTCACCCCCCTTCAAAGCCGTCACCCTGGTTGTTGCTCTGACGGCCTCTGATCAGACTTTTTCGGACAATCACCTGTTGTGCAGCTGACCTAAGAGCCTTGCTGCCAATCCTCTGGAAATCCGCCGCTGCACAAGCAAATCGCAGATCCAGTCGAACAGTGGCATGGAATCGGTGGTTTGCAGGCGTTGTTCGAGTGCTTTCAGCTCACTCGCATTTCTGCACCCTCGCAGGGCATCGATCAAGGTATCTTCCTTCGGTTGTTGGATCAGCACCTGGGTTGAGTTCAAGTCTTCAATCAGCAGCTGTTCTTGTCATGGCATCACCGGGGTGCCGATGTCACGCCCTGTGAGTCAGTGCGGATCCTCGGATCCGTTGTTCTGGTCGTTCAGCAGGCCCAGTGCCTCCATGACCTGAAGGCGAATTCCACCCAGTCGACGCCAGGCACTCACCGCTTCCTGCCTTGAGTTGTAGGGGCGCCAGTCGTCCTCTTCAATCCTTCTCCGAAGGTGGTTTGCCACTCGTTCAGCGACTCTTGCATCACTGGCGGCCTTCAGATGGAGGGGATGACCATTGAGGAATCCTTCGGAGGGCATGATCGACTGCCGTTTCCAGCAGTGTGCCGGACAGATTTCCGCATTGCGAGGCCAATCCTCGCGATTGCGTGACGGGCATGTCCGGAGCAATCAGGGTTGTGCTGGTTGTGCTTAGTCTCGTTTCCAACGTTTCGTCGTTGAACTATGGAAACGTTGGATCCTCTGCTGCTGTGTCTGTTCGTGCTTGGAGTGGCTTCCACGATCACTGTCTTTGTGGTGGCGTTTCAGCAGATCGATCGAACCGAGAAGCAACGAGCTCAGGTCAATCGAATGCGAGGCAGGCTCAATAGGCTTCTTCAGCAACGTCCCTGAGCTGCTCAGCATGCTTCTCCTCCTTGTTGCCGGCGGTTTTCTGGCCGTTCTCGCGCTCACTCAATTTCTGGTGCGCCGCTCGATGGACGACGGGCCGCAGAACTGAGAACAGATCATCAACGCCTGGTGATGCCTCTGCCTTTGCCGATCAAGCCTGCATCGATCAGAAGGCCGGTCAGCACGATCACGAGTCCGCTGAACGTCTGCAAGCCTCCGAACGACACGTTGGCCCAGCAGAACCCCAATGTTGTCGTCGGCAGAAACACCAGCCCCAGCAGTGGAACGATTGGGTTGGGGATCGGCAGACCTGAGAAGGGGCCGATGATCACGGCTGGAGAGAACACCCAAAGCAGAACCAGAATCAAACGGGGTGTGATCAGTCCAAGCATTCCGAGGAGGCACATCAGCCTGCTCCCATCACTTCGAAGCTTCCTGAGCTGGTGATCGAGAGAATCAACCAGAGCATCACAACGCTTGCTGCGATCAGCACAACTGGCCAGATCTCCCCTTCAGAATTCATGCTTGCGGAGTGGCATCCGCCTTCTTGTAGCAAGTTGATTTCAGGCTGTCCCTGTGGATAGCGGACGGAAGGCGGTTTCGTGGGTGAATGCGCAAACCGTGATCAGGGTGCACAGTCCACTGAAAGCAACCCAGGCCCCTGGCAACAGAGGATTGCCGGTCTGCGCGATTAACCAGGTCGCGATCAGTGGGGTGGTTCCACCGAAGTAACCCTCCGCAAGATTGAATGCCACCGCCAGACCTGTACAACGCACTTCTGCGGGCATCAGCTCCACATTGGCTGGATTCTTTCCGCCGGCGAGCAGTGCCACCGCCAACGTCAGGCCCAGTTCTCCCCACAACACCCGTTGAGGATCGCTGCTGTGCATCAGATGGAACAAGGGCATTGCACCGAAGCAGAGGCATGACGCCCCACTGATCAGCATCGGTTTGCGTCCAATCCGATCTGATAGCCAGGCTGAGATCGGATAGAGCATCAGCAGCACCGCCAGAACTCCTGTGTTCAGGCTGAGGGATGTTGCGGCACTGAGGTGATCAACCTCCTCGGCGTAACTCACCGCATAGACGAAGACGGCGTAGTAGCCGACGCTGCTGGCGATGTTCAGTGCCATCACACGCAGCACCTGCAGGCGATAGCGACCAAACGTTTCACGAATCGGAGATTTCGCCAGCGGTTCGATGATCTCGGCGCCAATCCCCTGTCGGATCACAACACCGGTGGTGGCGACCAGTGCTCCCAGCAGAAACGGCAGCCGCCAACCCCAGCTGCCGAGCTGGTTCGGGGTGAGTGTGTGGGCCAGCAGATCTCCGAAGCCGGAGCCGAGCAACATCCCCAGCACGGAGCCCCAGAGCCCCCAGATCGCATAGAAACCCCGCTGGTGTGCAGGTGCGTTCTCGCTGAGGAAAATCACCGAGCTGGTGTACTCGCCGCCCACTGACAAGCCCTGGACAATGCGAAGCAGAACGACCGCAATCGGAGCGGCGACCCCGATCTGACTGTGCGTGGGTAGCAGACCTATCAGCACGGTGGGCACGGCCATCACCATCACGGAGAGTTGCAGCGCTCGTTGCCGGCCGGCCAGGTCACCGATTCGCCCAAAGACCATCCCTCCGAGAGGCCTCACCAGAAATCCCGCAGCAAAGGCCCCGAAGGCTCCGATCAGGGATGCCGCTGGATCACTGGAGGGGAAGAACTCCCTGCCGATCACCGTCGCGAAGTAGCCGTAGACCGCGAAGTCGTACCACTCCATCACGTTGCCGATCAGGCCTGCAAGCAGCACTTTGCTGGTGCTTTTTGTCGGGGCCGGCGCGCTCATCGAGTCGAGCTCATGGCGTTGGTTCGGAGATCTCGTGCAGACGGTCGATCAGAAGATCCACCTCGGTATCAATGCCACCGTCCTCAGCCCATGCTTCGGGAACGTGGCGTGCTTGAACCACATCATTCAGTCGGGCCCCGTTGCGTCGGGAGAGCAGGGAGGCGGTTGTGCTTCTGCCTGCTGCTGAAAGCTCACTCTGATTCCTGGATGGTTCTGAGATGTTCCCGATCAGATGGCACGCCAGTCGTCTGTGCTGCGGGGAAGAGCGATGTTCCCACAGATAGATCGCCTGCCAGGTGCCCAGCAGCAGTCTGCCTTTCTCAACACTCAGGCTCATGGTTTGTGTGGTGAGTGCTGTACGGATATGGGCAGGCATGTCGTCATTCCCCTCATCGTCATGCAGGTAACGGCGGCGATGGCCATCCGGTCCGCTTGGTCCAGCGCCGTCCTGGGGGACCATGGCATCCATCCAGGCCGCCAGATCCTCCAGGACACGTGGATCGGCGTTTTCATTGATCGTGAGGCTGCAGCTGGTATGCAGGCAGGTGAGGTGAATCACGCCCGTGATCACCCCGGCGTCGTGTACGCACTGATTGAGTTGTTCATTCAGGCGGGTGAAACCCGGTCCATGCGTCTTGATCTCCAGTTGCGTCAGCAGCTGATCCAACGCCATGCCAAAGGCTCCGCTTCTGTTTCTTTAGCTCGATCCTGATGGCAATGGGATCGCTTCCCCCACCGCAGGGGTGATCAGTGTGCAGTTGTCGGGGAAATCGCTGCCCTTGGTCGAGGCATCAGCGGCATTGAGCAGACCGCTGATCACGCCGCTGAACTGCACATCTCCTCCGGTGGTGCTGGCAAGCACGGTTTTTGGCTGGAACCGGCTGATCAGATCAGGCATCACGCGAGCACCCGTGATGAATGCTCCCAGCAACGGCAATCCAAGGTCGACGACTGGAGTGATCAAGGTGTCGACGTTGCGGCAGTCAAGTGCGGGATCAAGAACGCCGTGGGGCTCGAGATACAACGATCCCTCAGGCCAGTCGAGCAGGTAGCCGTTCTCAACTGCCGGTACGGCTGCTCCAGCTGTCGCCCGGATGGTTAGATCCCCGACGGTTGTTGTGTCGCCCGGCTGCAGGCTGGTGATCTCTTGAAATCCCAGACGCTTCACCACCCGAGCTGCAGCTGTTGAAGCCACCACGGGAATCTGTTTCGACAGTGCCTGGAGTGTTTCCGGATGGGCATGGTCTGGAAGCCCCTGTGTGAGCAGAAGTAGATCGAGGTGGTCAGGAATGGGCATGGGTTTGGGCAGTTCTCCCTTCAGCAACCAGGCCCCTGGAGGAAACACCAGCGGTCCGGTCAGCCATGGGTCCAGCAGCGCGCGCAGACCAGCCATGTCCAGCAGCCAGCCGTTGGCTCCGAGGTAGGTGGCTGTGTCCGTCATCCCCGAGTGGTCAAAGCCTTTCGACGCTAGTCAATGTGCTGTGTTCGCTGAGCGTGTTGCAGTTCAGCTCAGCACTGCCAGCCCCACGCCTGTCACGGCCAGTGCCGAGGCCAGCAGCACCGACGGTTTCAGGTGATCTCCCTCTGCTGGCGCGACCAGCAGGGCCATCACCGGTGCTGTGCTCAGCACCGTGATGCCGATGCCCAGAGGCAATCTCTGCAGCACCACCTGTTGCAGAAGGATTCCCAGAACGGTTCCCATCAAGGTTGCAGCCAGCACCCGCGGCCAGCGGGTACGCCGTGGACGCGGTTGCGGAAACCCTGCTCTAATTCTCAGCCAGGGAAGCAGCAGCAGCAGGCCGCCCAGCAGTCGGCAGGCCGCACTCTGCAGAGGTGTCAGCTCACTGCTGATCAGCACCGTGCGGGAGACGGCGGCACCCGCTACACCACACACCACGGCGAACAGGGCCAGCAACAACCCCTGTACCTGAACTGCTCGGCTTCGGTCCGGTATTCGGGTGGCATCAGGAGGTTGCTGCAGCGCAACCAGCACCACGGAGATCGTGACCAGCAGTGCACCCGTCCAGCCCTGAGGCGAGAGCCGCTCTCCCATCGCCAACCAACCACCCGCTGCTGCTGCGACCGGCGCAAGGGATTCCAGCGTGAGAGTTCGGCGGGTGCCGAGACGCCTCAGTGCAGCCAGATAGAAGCTGTCTCCAAGTGAAATGCCCATCCCGCCGCTGATCAGCAGCAGCATCAGGTTGTTGACTTCTCCCGCCCAGGGGAGTGTGATCAACACTGGCAACAGGGCTGCGCAGGCGATCGCATTCTTCAGCCCATTGAGCTGAATCGCGTTGAGGGAGGTGGCAAGACCTCGCCAGAGACTGCTTGCCAGGGTCCATGTCAGGGCCGCGACCAATCCGGCCAGAATTCCCACTTAGGACCTCCGTTGCAGGATCAGTCCCACCAGCAGCCCGATCACCAGTGCGCCGGCTCCATGCCCTTGCAGAAGGGTGAGGCCCAGGATCCCTCCGAGCAGTGGCGAATTGAGCAGCACCGCCAGGCATCCCCCCACGACGCCAGCACTCCAGGCATCGATGGTCCCGAGCCAGGGAAGCCATTGGTGCAATCCCATCCCCAGCGCACTGCTTGAAAGGATCACAGGGAAGAACTGACCACCCCTCCACCCGGTCTCAAGA
Source organism: Synechococcus sp. (assembly GCA_047286285.1). Taxonomy (GTDB): domain Bacteria; phylum Cyanobacteriota; class Cyanobacteriia; order PCC-6307; family Cyanobiaceae; genus Synechococcus_C. The sequence goes on from JBJBBP010000002.1 coordinate 886,394, forward strand.
CAAATCCCCACCATCAGCAATTTGGCCACGGCCGACAGCATCAAGACGCTTGTTTCCAGGGGCCACTCATTCAGTACGAGCGGCTTCAACTGGTTCTCCCCGGAGAAACTGGCCAGTGGCAAACCCCAGAGACAAAGACCGATCAACAGACCTGTGCCGATCGGGATCCACCAGAAACGTTCCAGAAGCTGGAAGTGTTGGAGCCATTGCCGCCAGCGTTTGATCAACTGGCCGGCCAACCAACCCACGAGCCCGGCCAGCACTGCCGCCAGCAGGGCACTCAATCCTTGCCCGGGATCCGTGGGCCAGGCGTACGCCACACCTTGCATGCCACCGCCGAGATCGCTGAGACCGTTGAAGGCCACAAAGCCGGCGATTCCTCCGACCGTCCCGGGCAGCCAGCGCCAGATCAGCTGCCACTGGCGGCCCGCCAAGGCCGCGCCTCCCACCAGTGGTGATCGGAACAGCCCGAGAGATCCCGCCATCGCGGCAGCCACCAGGTCACGATCTGCTCCTTTCCAGATCAGATGGCTCGCGACTGCGACAAGGCGGGTCATCAACGCTTCTGGCCCCAGCGTTCCGCCACCAGCGAGTGCCAGCATCCCCCCCAGCACCTGCCTGAGGCCGTGTTGCGTCTTCAATCCTCCCGGAGCGCGCAGTTCAGCCAGCGTGTCAGGCATCTCCGGCAGACCGCTGCCCGCTCGTTTCCGTTGCAGCAGGCTCAGCGCCACACCAATGGCTCCCGACCAGAGCAGGCACCACAGCAAAGGGCGATGGCTGGGTAACCCATGCTGGACCGAGGCACCCCAGATCCATCCCTGAATCAGCAGTGTGCCTCCGACAACCAGTGCTGCCAGCCCACCCCCCGCAGCTCCGGCCAGCAGGGAACGCCCAATGCCCCCGAGCAGACTCCGAGGTTGTGTTGACGGTGGATTGATCACCAGTATGGGTCGGTGGCCAACTCCACCTTGAGCTGACCTGATGCTGGCGCAGGCACGGTGCTGATGCAGGCTCTCACGGTGGTTCCGTTGACGTCGATCTCGCAGGCACCGCAGCTTCCTCCCATGCAGCCGGTGGGTACATGCACGCCGGCCCGCCGGGCAGCCTCCAACCAGTCTTCGCCTTTGTGGCTGATGCTGCGCTGGCCATCCGGCCACAGGATTTCCACCCTTTTGTGCCCAGAGGTCACGTGGATGTTCGCAGCAGTGGTTCCAGGTTCACATGCTGTTCAAAGGAATCGGCCAATCGGTCCAGCAAGGCATCCCTCTGACGGCTGTGATGGGGTTGGTGCTCGCTGAGATCCGCAAGTCCGCGTCTGCGTCGTAGCCGGTTTAGCCAGCGTCGGCGCCAGGGGCCGTTATCAAAGATTCCATGCAGATAGGTGCCTGAGGTGGCTCCCTGCTGACCGGTTCCTGAACTAACCCAACCCAGGCCCGCATCGGCACAGAACGCTTGGCAATCATCAATGGCTTCGCTGTAGCCCCGATGCAGTTCGAACCCCTCCACCTCGAGCCGCGGTTGCTGATCAGGCCAGAGCACGGGCGCTTGCCGTTGATGCAGTGCTTTCTCCCCACTGAAGAAGGTTCTCAGGGGGAGGAGTCCCAGGCCAGCCGCACTGTCATCGGACTGTTCTCGATCGACGTTGCCCTCCAGGCCCTCTGGATCTCGCAGCTCCTCACCGAGCATCTGCATGCCGCCGCAGATGCCGAACAGTTCGCCACCGTTCCTGGCGTAACGAATCAGCTGAGCATCCAGGCCGCTGCTGCGCAGAGAGGCCAGATCCCGAAGGGTCTGTTTGCTCCCCGGGATCACCACGGCATCGGGAGATCCGAGCGGTTCGCCTGGTGCGATCCAGCGCAGTTCAACGGTTGGCTCCGCTTCCAGGGGGTCGAGATCGGAGAAATTGCTGAGTGACGGCAGCTTCAACACTGCAATCACCAGCTCAGCGCCGCGCTTGCGACCACGCCGCTCGAGCAGATCCAAGGAGTCTTCAGGAGGGAAGAGTTCATCCAGCCATGGCATCACTCCCATCACGGGAAGACCTGTATGGGCCTCCAGCCAGCTGCGACCTTCATCGAAAAGCTCACGCCTACCTCGGAAGCGATTGATCAGTAGCCCTCGGATGAGTTGGCGTTCTTCAGGTGTCATCAACTGAAGGGTGCCGACAATCTGCGCGAACACTCCTCCGCGTTCGATATCGGCAACCAGCAGACAATTGGCGCGCAGGTACTTGGCCAAACGCAGATTGGTGAGGTCGCGGGATTGCAGGTTCACTTCCACTGGGCTTCCAGCCCCCTCGAGCACGAGCCTGCCTCCGGGATGAGCGGCCTGCAGCTGCTCAAGCCCCTGGCGGATCGCGGCCCAACCAGAATCGAACCAGTCCCGGTAGTAATGCTCTGCTCTGCAAGTCCCTGCGGAGCTTCCAAGGTGAATCACCTCGCTGGTCGAGTCGCCCTGAGGCTTCAGCAAGACAGGGTTCATGGCATGCGCTGGCTCAAGACCGGCCGCCCAGGCCTGCAGTGCCTGGGAGTAGGCCATTTCACCTCCGTCCTGATCAACCCAGGCGTTGTTGCTCATGTTCTGGCCCTTGAAGGGCAGCGGTATTTCGCCTCGCCGCTTCAGAACTCGGCAGAGCGCCGCAGTCATCAGTGATTTGCCTGCTCCACTGCTGGTGCCCAACACCATCAGTGGTTTTCGACATTCAGACCCCACCACCTCATTGCAGCGTGATGAACACCTTGCAGCATCGCAATTCACCAGCGAGGTCGGTGACGACGCAACCGATGCACAATTCTGCTGAAAACGCTTGCTTTTGGAATCACGTCGGGCCATTCGATCAGCACCTCCCGGCCAAGGGGGGTCAGACGCACCCGTTCTGTCAGTCCCTGGCCATCAACTTCGCGGCGCAGAACCCCCAGCTGAATCAGCCAGATGAGCTGGTCCTCCGTTTCGCTGGCGGTGAGGCGTCGTCTGGTCTGGGACGACCAGTCAGGCAGAGCCGCCAACTCCGTACTACTCAGGGCAGCGTTTTCAAGGTTGCGGTAGAAGTTGCGCTGAAATGGAAGGCAGCGCACGGCCTGGCGGGCCCGCCTCAGTGCGTGTTGGGTGAGTTCGCTGGGGTCCTGAAGGGTCACGCGCGACGTGCTGTCAGTGCCATTCTCGTTCTCAGCCCCGCTGAATGAGACCTCCATGCTGATGCTGGCCTCAGCTTCCCCGGCAAGACGACGTCTTCTGGAACAAGCAGCCATTCCCCATCGCGTTCAGGTGAGCGGTGTGGAAGAAGAGACCATTCAGGATTCCGATCCGATGGAGTTGGTGAAGCGGCTGGCCCAAGCCAAAGCGGTTGCTGTCAGGAGTTCGCTCGCAGACGAGCCCATCTCGGCTGTTTTGGGCTGCGATTCGCTGTTTGTGTTTGCTGGACAGGTCTTCGGAAAGCCAGCTGATGCTGGCCAGGCCGTGGATCGCTGGCAGCAAATGCGCGGTCTCTGGGGTGAATTGCACACCGGCCACTGCTTGTTATCAGGACCCGCCAAGCTTTCGCAGGAGCATCGGATCGCCTGTGTCACCACCCGGGTGTTGTTTGCTGATGTCAGCGATGAGGAGATCCACGCTTATGTCGCGAGTGGTGAGCCTCTTCGGTGTGCTGGTGGTTTTGCCCTGGAAGGTCTTGGCGGATCGTTTATCGAGAGTCTCGAAGGGTGTTACTCGAACGTGATTGGACTCAGCCTGCCTCTGTTGCGGAGTTGGTTACCTCGGATCTGATCAATGGCAAGACTTGCTATTGCCATTTTTCTTTCGCCGTAGCTAATGCGAAGTCGGGCCCTCTTCACACTTCTGGCCATGCTTCGTTTTCTTCTCCCCGCAGTCGGCACAGCGCTGTTATCAGCCACGCTTGCTCTCAGTGCATCGGCCATGGAGCCCTTGTCGGTGAGTGCCACGGAACAAGGCAATGCAGCTCTGAGTCTCAATGCAGAGCAGGCTTATTTCACACACACCACAGAGAGCTGGAGCTTGGCGGTCGAAGAGGTTCAGCTCCCAGAGGCCGGGCAGGAACGGCATGAACCGCCGAAGGGCCACACCTTGCTCGATATGAACTTCTGAGCAGGGGTTGTCTGTCTCAACAGTCTGTTGGCTGCTCCTTGATGGTTGCCAAAAAAAAGCCCCACTTTGCAGTGGGGCTTGATGACGATCGTTGTGATCTCGAAGGGGTCTGATCGAGCTGATCAGTCGAGGTCGGGCATGGCCAGGGTTGGCTCTGCCTGACGGTCGATTCCCTTCTCGAAACCAGCTGCGGCAGCGCGGGCGCGACCTGCATGCCAGAGGTGACCCACCAGGAAGAAGAAGGCGAGCACGAACTGGGTTGCAGCAAGCCACTGGCGGATGTTCACGAAGTTCACCGAGTTGGGCTCGGTGATGATGCCGCCCACAGAGTTGAGAGAAGCGTTGGGGGCGTGAGTCATGTACTCAGCTGCACGACGCACCTGCCAAGGCTGGATGTCGTTTTGCAGCTTGTCGAGGCTCAGGCCATTGGGGCCACGCAGGGGCTCCAGCCAAGGACCACGGAAGTCCCAGAAACGCATGGTTTCACCACCGAAGATGATCTCACCAGTCGGGGAGCGCATCAGGTATTTGCCAAGACCGGTGGGGCCCATGGCCGAACCGATGTTGGCGCCCAGTCGTTGGTCACGAACCAGGAAGGTGAAGCTCTGTGCCTGGGAGGACTCGGCGTTGGTAGGGCCGTAGAACTCAGAGGGATAGGCGGTGTTGTTGAACCAGATGAAAGCCGAGGCGATGAAGCTCATGAAGCTCAAGGCGCCAAGGCTGTAGCTCAGGTAAGCCTCTCCATTCCAGATGAAGGCGCGACGCACCCAGCCAAAGGGCTTGGTGGTGACGTGCCAGATACCACCGAAAATCAGGGTGAGACCAAGCCAGATGTGACCACCAATGATGTCCTCCATGGAGTTCACACCGATAATCCATCCTTCGCCGCCGAAGGGGGCGCGGAACAGGTACCCGAAGATCACGCCGGGATCCAGGGTCGGGTTGGTGATCAGGCGGACGTCTCCACCGCCGGGAGCCCAGGTGTCATAAACACCGCCGAAGAACATGGCCTTGAAGACCAAGAGCAGGCAGCCAACACCTAGAAGAATCAGGTGATAACCAATGATGTTGGTCATCTGATTCTTGTCACGCCAGTCCTGAGAGAAAAACGTGGAGTAGTTCTCCAGAATCTCAGGGCCACGAAGGGCGTGATACAGACCGCCGAGACCGAGCACAGCAGAACTGATCAGGTGCAGAACACCAACGACAAAGAAGGGGAAGAGATCAGTGACCTCACCACCAGGACCCACGCCGTAACCGAGAGTTGCCACGTGAGGGAACAGGATCAGGCCCTGCTCGTACATGGGCTTGTCGAAGGTGAAGTGACTCACCTCGAACAGCATCATTGCGCCGGCCCAGAACACCATCAGACCTGCGTGAGCCACGTGGGCGCCCAGCAGACGGCCTGAAAGATTAATGAGTCTGGCGTTACCGGACCACCAGGCATAGCCGGTGGATTCGAGGTCTTTGCCGCCGGTGGCGACAAGACCGGGATTAAAGGGCGTTTCCACGGGGCAGAACCTCTTCAGGGAAGACGAAGTTTTCGTGCGGCTGGTCAGCCGGTGCCATCCAGGCACGCAGACCTTCATTCAGAAGGATGTTCTTGGTGTAGAAGGTCTCGAATTCGGGATCTTCTGCAGCGCGGATTTCCTGTGACACGAAGTCATAGGCCCGCAGGTTCAGAGCCAGGCCGATGATGCCGATGGAGCTGGTCCACAGGCCCATCACAGGCACGAACAGCATGAAGAAGTGCAGCCAGCGCTTGTTGGAGAAGGCGATCCCGAAGATCTGGCTCCAGAAGCGGTTGGCGGTGACCATTGAATAGGTCTCTTCTTCCTGGGTGGGCTCGAACGCCTTGAAGGTGTTGGCCTGCTCGCCGTCCTCAAACAGCGTGTTTTCCACGGTGGCGCCATGAATGGCGCAAAGCAGTGCACCGCCGAGGATGCCGGCGACGCCCATCATGTGGAAGGGGTTCAGGGTCCAGTTGTGGAAGCCCTGGAGGAAGAGCAGGAAGCGGAAAATCGCTGCCACACCGAAGGAGGGCGCGAAGAACCAGCTGCTCTGGCCGAGGGGGTACATCAGGAAGACACTGACGAACACCGCAATCGGACCGGAGAAGGCGATGGCGTTGTAAGGACGGATGCCGACCAGACGGGCGATCTCGAACTGACGCAGCATGAAGCCGATCAGTGCGAAGGCACCGTGCAGGGCCACGAAGGCCCAGAGGCCGCCGAGCTGACACCAGCGAACGAAGTCACCCTGGGCTTCAGGGCCCCAGAGCAACAGGAGGCTGTGACCCATCGCATCAGCGGGGGTAGACACAGCAGCAGTCAGGAAGTTGCAACCTTCCAGGTACGACGAGGCGATGCCGTGGGTGTACCAGGAGGTCACGAAGGTGGTGCCTGTGAGCCAGCCACCGATGGCCAGATAGGCCGTTGGGAAGAGAAGAATGCCGGACCAGCCGACAAAAACGAAGCGGTCGCGCTTAAGCCAGTCATCGAGGACGTCAAACCATCCCCGCTGTGGCGCGCGTCCTACAGCGATCGTCATGAGAGTGAACGGGTGCGGTTAGCCGCAGGCTGTGGGATACCCGGCGACCTTAACAATTTCAGCGGGGGTTGCGGGGTCGAATTCGCTCACCTGAAATCCCTTGTATCGGAACATTTCTTCGGGGTTTCTTTCGCTTCTCTCCTCATCTTTGTGGCAGTGCTGCCGAACCTCGCCGCGCATGCCGCTTCAGCGGTCACAATGGGCGCTGCTCCCGGGCTGTGATGGCCGCTGATCTGCTTGAACAACCTGTCGTCGGTTCGCGGCGGCTGTCCAATGTCCTGGTTGCCGCCATGGTCACCATCGGTGGTGTCGGCTTTTTGTTCGCATCGCTGTCCAGTTATCTGGGCCGTGACCTGCTGCCTCTCGGCCACCCTGCGGGTCTGATCTTTATCCCCCAGGGCCTTGTGATGGGGCTCTACAGCATTGCTGCTGCCCTGTTGGCGACCTATCTCTGGGCGGTGATCGCCATCGATGTGGGTGCGGGAATGAATCGCTTCGACAAATCCTCAGGCGTTGTCACCATTTCTCGCCGTGGTTTCCGCAAACCCATCAGTGTTGAGATTCCGATCAAGGACATCAAAGCTGTGAAGGTGGAGGTGCGTGATGGGTTCAACACCCGCCGGCGTGTTTCTCTGCGCGTTCAGGGTCGACGTGACATGCCTCTGACCCGCGTGGGTGAGCCGCTTCCTCTTGCTCAGCTCGAGCAGGACGGTGCAGAGCTTGCACGTTTCTTGAACGTGAACCTTGAAGGCCTCTGAATCGCCATGATCCGTCAATCCCTGAAAACTCTCCTGGCGCTGGCTCTATGCCTGCCGCTGCTGGTGAGTTGCGCGTCGACCACAACCGCCTCTGTCCCCGCCGGTTGTGACCAGGCAAGCAGTCCATGTCTTCAGGGCACGGCAGCCGTTGAGCTGACGACGAGTAAGGGCTCGATCACGCTGGAGCTCGATGGGGATGCCGCCCCTGTGACCGCAGGGAATTTCCTGGACCTTGTCAAAAGAGGCGCGTACAACGGCACCGTTTTTCATCGGGTGGTGAGAGAACCTGTTCCCTTCGTGGTTCAAGGTGGTGATCCTGCCTCCAGCGACCCCGCCACCCCGAAATCGCAGTACGGCACGGGCAGCTTTGTCGACCCGGCCACGGGCCAGGCTCGATTCCTCCCCTTGGAACTGTCATTTAAGGGTGAAGATCAGCCCCGCTACAGCACGGTTGTCAGCAACCCCACCGAGCTTCTGCAGCTCAAGCTCACGCATGAAAGGGGTGCCCTTGCCATGGCCCGATCCCAGGCACCGGACTCAGCAAGTGCCCAGTTCTACATCGCCCTGAAGCCCCTGCCCGAGCTGGATGGTCGCTACGCCGTCTTCGGCCGTGTCACGGAGGGTTTAGAGGTGGTGGATGCCATCCGACAGGACGACATCATTGAAAAGGCCACGGTGCTGACACCAGGGCTCTGAACTGGGGGATGGTCAGGCGGGCACACGCCCGCCGCTGCTGGAAGCCTTGAGCATTTCGGTGTTCACCCCCGAAGCTCGTTCCAGTGCAACCTTGCCGGTGCGAGCAATTTCCTCGATTCCGTAGGGGGCCATCAACCGTTCCAGAGCAACGAGTTTTCCTGGATCACCAACCACTTCAAGGGTCAGGGCATCGTCAGCCACATCAACAACCTTGGCTCTGAACACCTGAACCAGCTCAAGAATCTCGCTTCTCTGGGAAGCGGGTGCGGAGACCTTCATCAGCATCAGCTCTCTCTCCACCGCTGGTCGCTGTGAGAGGTCAAGAACCTGCAGCACATTGACGAGCTTGTCGAGCTGTTTGGTCATCTGTTGAAGGGTCTGCTCGTCACCCTCGACCACCATGGTCAGTCTGGAGCGACCAGCAGCCTCAGCAGGTCCAACAGCAAGGCTGTCGATGTTGAATCCGCGGCGAGCGAACAGGCCGGCAATACGGCTGAGGGCGCCGGACTCGTCCTCCACCAGAACCGACAGTGTGTGCTTCATGCCTGGTGCCCGATCCCTGGTGCGCTTGCGCCTCCCAAATTACGGTCCAGCCAGTGCAGCAGCTCATGCTGAAACAGCTCGGGCGTTTCATCGTGGGGACAGTGCCCGGCGTTCTCGATCACCTTCAGCTCCACCCACGGGTACTGGGATTTGACTGATTCGCCGATCATCAGAGGAACGAAACGGTCTTGGCGCCCCCAAATCAACAGAAGGGGAGGGGAGTTGCGGATGTTTTTGAGGCGTTGCAACAGCACAGGGGCTGTTGCAGCTCTGGAGCGCAGGGCCATGCCCACGCTCATGGCCCGCAGGCTTCTGGCAGCCGTGCGCCTGAGTGCAGGCTGGGCAATCAGCGTCTGCAGTTCTTTGTCTGAGTGGATCGACCGTTGGTAAGCCCCCTGAAGCCCCGCTCTCAGCAGGGGCGTGCGAGCGATCAAGGGCACGATCAGTTCCAGGGGGAGCAGCCGGCAGACCAGGGTCACCGTGATCCGTTTCAAACGCCGTAGCCAGCGGGACTGTTGTTTCGGCAGCGGGCTTAGCAACGTTGGGTCTGGCAGAGGTGCTGCAACAGCTGCTGTCACGAGCGCGGGGCGAAGCGCAGCTGTGGTCAGAACTGTGAGACCGCCAAGAGAGTTGCCTACAAGCACTGCCGGCCGCTGCACGATCTCTTCGAGAAAGGCCGACAGTTGCCTGGCCCAGAAGTGATTGTCCAGTGAGAAACCTTGATTCAGTCCCGGTTGGTCAGAGCGTCCGAAGCCGATCAGGTCAAGGCCGAACACCTGGTAACCAGCTGCAGCAAGGGCTCCGGAGTTGTGCCGCCAGTGGCTGCTGCTGGCGCCGAATCCGTGAATCAACACGATTGCTGGATCGCAGGGGTCTCCCAGAACCCGCCAGTGACAGCTGAGATTCATCCACTGCCATGCCTGGGAAGTTCCCCAGTCGGCACCGCTGGAGGCAGGCTGGGGAGCGGTTGCTTGCACGCACCTGGAAACACCGGATCCTCACTATCGCGAAGGAGCGGCCTGTCTGCAGACAGGGCCGGGTTTCTTCCGGGAGGATTCCCGCCCATCACGGGATCTGTCGGTGTTGCTGGCAACCGATCAGGCTGCATCCGCACAGCGGCCGTTGCGCTGGCTCGATCTGATGGCCGGTTGCGGCATCCGTGGTCTTCGTTGGGGCCTTGAGGCTCTGGCCGAATCCGGCCCAGGGCTCGAGCTTTGGGCCAACGATGCGGATCCAGACCGCAGCTCCCTGTTGACGTCGAATCTTCAGCCTCTTCAGCATGTATCAGGTCTTGCCTTGCACACCTCCTGTCAAGCGGCGGACCGTCTCCTTCGGCAGGCTTATCTCGATCGGACCTTCTTTGATCTGATCGATCTCGATGCCTTCGGCTGTCCGAATGCACTTCTGCAATCAGCACTCGCGGTGCTGCGCTTTAAGGGGCTGCTGGTCCTTGCCAGCACGGATGGACGATCGCCCACCGGCCATGACCGACCTGCCGCGGTTCGGCATTTCGCGGCGGCGGCACGCGCGCACCCCGCCAGCTGGGAAGTTGCTCTGAGGCTTCAGCTCGGGGTGCTGGCTAGGGAAGCCTGGCAATTGGGCAGGGGGCTTGAGCCCATCGCCTGTTTCAGTGAAGGACGCACATTCCGGCTTGTGGTTCGGCTTCAGCAGCGGGCCTCCGGCGGGGAGGAATCCAAGCTGGGCTTGCTGGCTCGCTGTGAGCGCTGCGGTGATCAGGCCGTCCAATCGCTGATCAAGCTCTCGGGCTGGCGGCCCTGCCTCTGTACCGATGGTGAGGGGAGATGGGCAGTGACGGGTCCGCTTTGGATCGGACCCCTGCAGGCGTCCGACCTGCTGGCTCGGTTGCTGCAGCTTGGAGAGTCTCAGCCAGACTCCCTGTCTCCCGCTGGGCGCCGTCTTCTGCAGCGCCTGCAGAAGGATTGCGGACTACCCGTGTGCTGCTGGGGGACAGCTGAGCTGGCCAGCCGACTCGCTCTCGCTGGTCCCCCTCCCCTGGAGCGACTTGTGCAATCGCTCTTGGATGCAGGGCATCGCGCCAGTGCCAGCGGTGTGATGCGCGGTCAGCTTCGCACTGATGCACCAATGGAGGAGTTATTACAACAATGCGCCGATCAAGCGACCGGAGATCGTTAAATAGGGGCTGATTGAGACCACTGTTTCGATGGCTTCGGAGATTTTCGGAATTGCAGCCGTGTTCTGGGTATTGATTCCAGTGGGTCTGGCCGGTGGGGCCCTGCTTCTGAAGCTTCAGAAGGACTGATCTCTCCGATGCGAGGGAGTGCCAACTAAGCTCCTCGCTGCACTTGAAAGCCCCATGCAGGTTCTGGTGGTCGGTGGAACGGGAACCCTGGGCAGGCAGATCGCCCGCAGGGCTCTTGATCAAGGTCACGACGTCCGCTGCATGGTGCGAACCCCCAGGAAGGCTCCTTTTCTGCAGGAGTGGGGTTGTGAGCTCACCCGTGGCGATCTGCTCGAACCCGCCAGCCTCGATTACGCCCTCGACGGGGTGGATGCCGTGATTGATGCGGCCACAAGCCGTCCCGATGATCCCCGTAGCGTCTACCAGACGGACTGGGACGGCAAGCTCAACCTTCTGAGGGCATGCGAGCGTGCAGGCGTCAAACGTTTTGTGTTCCTCTCGCTTCTCGATGCTGAACAGCACCGGGATGTGCCTCTGATGGACATCAAATACTGCACTGAAAAGCTCCTCAAGGAATCAGAACTCGACTACACCATTCTTCAGGGTGTGGCGTTCATGCAGGGCGTCATCAGTCAGTACGCCATTCCTGTTCTTGAGAGCCAGACCGTGTGGGTCAGTGGCAGCCCCACGTCGATTGCCTATATGAACACGCAGGACATGGCGCGGTTCGCCGTGGCAGCGCTTGATCACCCCCAGACCGTGCGCAAGACATTTCCGGTTGTGGGTCCGAAGGCTTGGAACAGCGGTGAGATTGTTCAGCTCTGCGAGCGCTCTGCAGACAAGTCAGCCAGGGTGTTCCGGGTGCCTTCCGCGATCATGCGCTTCACCGAAGGCATGTGTTCCTTTTTTGAACCTGCCGTGAATGTGGCTGAACGCCTCGCATTCGCCGAAGTCGTCGGCAGCGGTGGCTCCATGGATGCTCCGATGGAGGAGACCTACCAGAGTTTCGGCATCGACCCTGGCGAGATCACCCATCTCGAGGATTACATCCAGGAGTACTACGACACCATCCTCAAGCGCCTGCGGGCGATGGAAGCGGATCTCGACAAAGACGCCAAAAAGAAGTTGCCGTTCTGAGCGCGCCCGAGCGACAACCTGCTGGTTGATTTGTACTAGTTTTTGCTAGGCTTGGTTTGTCTCGCTTCCTGAAGATGTCTGTCGCTCAAGTCAAGAATCTGCAGCGACGTCTCGACAACCTCGCGCGTGAAGCCGAGACGGAGCTTGATCGCACCTGTGGGCATGACCTCTGGCGAAGCCTGGGTTTTGATGCCTTTGATGGCCTTGAGGACAACGACCGCAGGGCGAGCGCCAATTACTACTACGGTCAATGGTCGACCGTGCGCGAACTGCAGGAGGCCATCGGCTGATGAGCGAAGGATGTTGTGGACCGGCTTTGGATCAGACCAAGGCCGTTGAAGAGCGTTACGGCGCAGCAGCTCAGGAGCAGGAGGCCTGCCTCTGCACGCCCGTCGCATTTGATGCCTCTCTGCTGAAGGTCATCCCTGATGAGGTGGTGGAGCGTGATTACGGTTGCGGCGATCCGACCCGCTGGGTTCGTCCGGGTGACACCGTCCTGGATCTGGGCAGTGGCAGCGGCAAGAATGCATTCATCTGTGCCCAGGTTGTGGGAGCGGCAGGTGCCGTGATCGGTGTTGACCGCAACGCCGACATGCTGGAGCTTGCGCGTGCTGCTGCCCCGCTGGTGGCCGAGCGAGTTGGATACGGCAACGTTCAATTTGTGGAGGGAGCGATCGAGGCGCTTGACTCCCCCAGCCCAGCTGGAGGGCCGCTCGTCGCAACGGCCAGCGTGGATGTTGTGCTGAGCAACTGCGTTCTCAACCTGGTCAATCCTTCCGCACGGACTGCTTTGCTGGCCAACATCCGCAGAGTTCTGCGGCCCGCCGGCCGTGTTGCTATCAGCGATATCGTCTGTGATCGCCCTGTGCCGATCCATCTTCAACAGGATCCCGATCTCTGGAGCGGCTGCATCAGTGGTGCATGGGAGGAGGATGCTTTTCTGGCCGATTTTCGAGCGCTTGGCTTCGAGGATGTGCGCTATGCCGATCGCTCCGAGGAACCCTGGAAAGTGGTCGAGGGAATCGAATTCCGGTCAGTCACCCTCACCGGCGTGCTGAAGGCTGATTGAGCAGCGCCGTCAAGCGTTGGTGTTCGTTGCGAGCGAGCTCACGCCATTGACCGGATGCAAGTCCGCAGAGGTTTAGAGGCGGTCCGCCGTCCATCAAATCAATGCTGTGGCGGATCAGTCTCAGCGTGGGAAGGCCCACGGCAGCAGTCATGCGGCGCACCTGGCGGTTGCGCCCTTCCCTGAGGCTCAGTTGAAGCCAAGTTGTGGGAATGCTGAGCCTTGTACGGATCGGCGGCTTGCGTTCAGTCAGTGTCTGCTGGTGTTCTTGAGCCAGAAGCTTGGCCTTTGCCGGCCGTGTGCGCTGCTTCTTGACGATCACCCCATCTCTCAGGGCCTGCAGCTGAGAGCAATCGGGAATCCCTTCCACCTGCACCCAGTAGGTACGCCAGTGGCCGAAACGCGGATCTGTTAACCGCTGTTGCAGGCGTCCATTGGCGGTCAGCACAAGCAACCCCTCGCTGTCTGCGTCCAGGCGACCTGCTGCGTAGACATCAGGAACAGTCACCCAGTCAGCGAGGCAACCCCAACGACTGCCTGGCTCGGGGCTGAACTGGCTCAGGACGCCGTAGGGCTTGTGCAGCAGAAGTGTCAGGAGTGTTCGCCGAAGCAGATCAGCAGTGCCTCGCCCCAGCTGGAGGCATCGTTGATGTGATCATCGTGGAGCTCCTTCATTTTCTCGGCCTGCATTTTCATCATGGTGGCCTGGCTGAACACGTGACCCTTCTCCTTGGCCAGGTTCACCACATGCATGGGAGTTGCAGCCTGGCGCACCTTTTCGCTGACCTCAGAATCGGACTTGGCAAGGTCTACGAAAGCGGCGAGAGCTGACTCGGACACGGCGATTTGGCGTTTCCAGAAGGTTAGGTGGATTTCTGGCGGGCACGCCACAGGTTCACTGCACCGATGGAAATCATCAGCAGCCCCAGATCCATGGAGAGGGGGGGGAGAATCATCGGCCTGTTCCAGATTCAGCAGACCCTAGAGAGACGTCATTCGCCTTGGGGCTGCTCAGCAAGCAGGCGGCCTCCTAAAATGCCGATACGTTTTGTGGGTCAGCGCCGGCGCATGATTGAAACCTCGGGTGTGATCGAGAAGGAACAGGGCAACGGGTTCTACCTGGTGACCCTGGAGCAGCCCGCTGGTCATCAATGCCTATGCCGTGCGGCGGGCAAGCTCACCAAGTTCAGAATCAAGCTGCTGGCCGGTGACAAGGTTCTGGTGGAGATCAGCCCCTATGACCTGACCCGTGGCCGGATCACCTACAGGGAACGGAATGCCGGTGCCCCCGGAGGCCGTCCGGGTGGAAACCGTCCGGGTGGTCCTCGCCGTCGTTAAGCCTCAGGCTTTTGTCAGCAGCGCCTGGATCGATGCCAGGAACTCACTCCGCTGCTTCACCCCACGCCATTGTTGCTTCAGCTGTTTGTCGAAAAACAGTTGGACGGTCGGTGTGCCGTTGACGCCCGCTTGCTGGGCGATCTCCTGCTCGGCTTCGATGTCGATCTCGACTCCCTGAGCTTGTCCCTCCAGTTCATCAAGCACTCTCTTGAGCTGGGGCTTCAGTACGTGGCACGGACCACAACTGGGTGAGGTGTAGACCACAAGCAGTGGCCGACTGCTGTCGTGATAAAGCTTCCTCAAGGCATAGCTGCCCTTCTGCCATAGGGCGTTTGCGTCATAGGTCGCTTCGGTGGTCTCCACCGTGATCTGAGGTGTTTCGGCCTTGGCAGGCTCTGCCTCATCCCGGCTGACCAGGTTGGCAAGGTTGTGATGACTGAGCCAGCGCTCAGCGGCGAGTGCGGCCTGGCAGCCGCTTCCAGCAGCGGTGACACCCTGACGCCACTCTGAATCGGCCACATCGCCTGCGGCGAAGACGCCTTCCAGCGAAGTCTCCGGACGACCAGGCTTGGTGATCAGGTAACCCCTTTGATCGCAGTCGATTTGCTCGCGTACCAGCTCGGTGTTGGGAGTGTGTCCGATGGCATAGAACATGCCCCTTACGGCCAGCTCTTCGTTGACTCCGCTGTCACGCCGTCGCAGCTTCAGGCTGTTCAGCCAGTCATCACCTTGCACATCGCTCACCTCGGTGTTCCAGTGCACGCTGATCTGTGGATTGGCTTGAACGCGATCACTCATCGCTGCACTGGCACGCAGACGGTCGGAACGCACCAGCAGATGCACGTGACTGCCGTATTTGGTGAGATAAACAGCTTCTTCGCAGGCTGAGTCACCGCCACCGACCACGGCCAGCTCTTCATTGCGAAATTGAGGCGTCGCTCCATCGCAGATGGCGCAGGCACTGATTCCCTTGCTCCAGAAGCGCTCCTCATTCGGCAGTCCGAGGCGGTTGGCGCTGGCTCCTGTGGCAATGATCACGGCCTGCGTCTCAATCGTCTGCCCTTCGGCTTCAACTCGGTATGGGCGTTGGCTGAGATCAATGCGGTCGGCGTCAGCTTCCAGCAGCCTTGTGCCCCAGCGTGTGGCCTGGGCTTTCATCAGATCCATGAGATCGGGGCCGAGTACGCCATCAGGAAAACCGGGGAAGTTTTCAACGTGGGTGGTGGTCATCAGCTGTCCACCCGGGATCCCACCCCTCTGAAAACCAGTGACCAGAAGGGGATTGAGGTTGGCGCGGGCGGCATAAATCGCAGCGGTGTATCCGGCGGGCCCCGATCCCACAATCACCAGATTTTCGACCGCCATGCTTATCCGGACTGACTATGAATTGACTTTAATCTCCGCAACGTCTTGACAGCGGGAGGACCCAAACGGTTCGCTTTGAACATCGAGGTGAAATTTGTTCACCCGAGATGTACAAATTAGACCGAAATAGCTAAACGATTCGATACAAATTTAAGTCTTTCTTCAGATTTCAACGGCTCCATCAGTTGCGTTGTCAAGTTCCAGCTGATGCCGCTTGCCTTGTGTTCGCTGAACGCTCAATACAGAGTCCTCAAGAAGTTCAGGATGCTCGCCTAGGCAGGTGATCCACTCCCTGAATTCCTGAGTGAGTGCATAGCTGTCTTCATATCGCTCGGCGCTGTCAAGCACTGCAATCCGGGTGGTTGCCCAGCAGGTGGCAACGTTGACTCGACGTTCAATGGCTGCGTCCATGTCTGTCTCCCAGATGGTGACCAGGCTGATGGTTGATGGGTCCAAATCAGGCTGAATTTCGCAGAATGTCGCATTTTTTCTTGCGGAAAAATGTTTTCAACGCTGCAGAAATGTGGGTAATTGCGGAGTGCGCATGCGAATCACTGCCCCTGCGCTGTCCTCCACCGCCTCCATCGGCAGGGTTGGCCCCCGCCAGTTACCTCCGGTATTGCTGTCGCTGTCCTCCGCGCTGGCTGGAGCCGCAATTCGGTAGGGCTCGGAGAGAGACCAGCTGCGGGCGTACTGCATCAGCAAAGGATCCGCTGGCGCGAAGACGTACGAGGGTTCACGCGGCACGCCTTCCAGAGAGGCCCGTTCTCCGCACATGCGTACGGCCCTGGTGATCCCCTGAACGAAACGGCTGCGTGTCACCACGGTTGTCAGGTAAGCGACCACCCTCAGCCTTGAGGCATCGAATCCTTCCGCGCACATATCAATGCTCACAAGCCAGTCAGCATCACCTCTCTGGAATCCATTGAGGCGTTCGGGCGCAGCTGGGTCCTGGGAATGCACCAGGTCCACCCGGTCGCCTTCTTCCTCCAACAGCAACGTGATGCTGCGGGCATGGTCGATGTCGCGGGCGATCACCAGGCCTCCGGCGCGTGGGTGACGCTTGCGCACGCTCTCGAGCTTGTTGCGGGCTCTCACCAGCAGCAGCTGGGCAATGCTGCTGCTGTCGGAAAGGCGAATGGCGCGGCGGAGATTCCGCGCTCGCCAGCTTTCCCTCTGTTCTGCTGATAGCGGGGAAATCTCTCGGTCCGGCTGGCCTTCCTGGCAGTGCTCCACCCAGCCGTCCTGGAAACGAAATTCCAGCGGACGGACGTCGCCGGCTTCGATCAGCGCCCTGGGTTCCACGGAAAGATCCGGATGGATCTGTTCCACCAGCTGACCCGCTTCCTCCACCCGGACACGTCTGGCGGCACAGAAGGCGAGGTTGTCAGCACGAAACGGTGTGCCTGTTAGCCCGAGGCGCAGCCGGGCATGGCTGCTGAGTTCCAGAAAAGTCCTCCCCCAGACAGGCCCATCAGGTTCGTCGGGGTCTACGCCCAGGTGGTGCGCTTCATCAGCGACGGCCAGAAGCATGTCCTGGTTCCAGTGTGCGAGCTCAGCCTTGAGAATCTCCTGCTGACGTCCTGCACCCTGGTAGCTGAGCAGCCATCCGTCCGACTCTTCGGAGGCGCTGTTGGGTCCGTTCCAGAGATCCAGCCGCAATCCCAGCCTTGAGGCAGCGGCCTGCCACTGGCTCAGGATCGATGTGCGATGGCAGAAGATCAGCGCGCGCTGAAGCCTGCTTTCCGAGCGCATCGCCTGAAAGGCCAGCAAGGCCCCGAGGGTCTTGCCTGCACCCGGTCCGGCATGAATCAGCACATCGCGAGCAGCGGCCTTGCCTGGATCCAGCCTTCTGCGCAGCAGTTGAATGAGCTGCTGTTGCCATTGCCGGGGGCGAATGGCCTGGCCTTGATCTCCGGAGCCAAGAGCGAAGGACGGTGTGTTGATGGCGACTTTGAAAGATAGGTCTTTCTAACCATTCCAATCGGTTGCGCCACCCTTAACTTCCGACCATCACCCCATGGGGTTTGGCCCCCTGCCGCCATGGCCAGAAGCCTTGTACGTTTTTCGTCCGGTCCTGAGTCTCGCCGTTGTCTAGAGCGTTGCTGGCCCCTGGATTGCGACCTTGATCCTCTGATCCTGCGGGCGCGTCGGCTCCACGAGCAGGGAAATCGTTCCCAGGCTCTTGCTGTGGAGGAGGAGCTTCAACCGATTTTTTGAAGCTCCTGTGTTGTCAGGGTTGCGCGTGTCTGTCGGTCGCAGTCAGAGCGATTCGGTGTGATTGCAGAGCAGTCGTTCCACTTCCACCATTCCCTCTGCGGCAGCCTTCTCAGCCCGAGCAATCTGACCGCCTGCAGGCTCGAGAATTCTGGATGTCAGACGTTCCATCAGCTCGGTTCTGTTCTCTTGAAGGAGCGTCAGAATCTCCGTTTCAATCAAATGCCGCACGGCCGCTGCGCGCAGGTGGTCGTCGGATGCTTCGTCAAAGGTTCCCTGGACCAGCTCTTGGATGAACAGGCGATGCACCTCACTGCTGCGCAAAAAGCTTTCGGTGGCGTTGATGATTCCATCCACCAGGGTGCGATCCGGTTCGGAATCCAGTTCCCTCAGCTTGAACTCCCAGTCCAGATGACGGCGCTGCCAGCCCGCGGCATGCAGGCTGGGCATCACGGTCTGGGCGAAGGTGTCCACCGACATCTCATAGATGCGTTCCGCCAGGCGTTCGCACCATTCACGACCGTGCTCAGCCAGGAGATGTTCCATGGTGCTGCGCTCCACGGCATGACCGCCGTGGTGGCTGTGGCAGACGCCATCAGGGCATTCGATTGCGGTGAGTCCCATGCTGTTGCAGACAGGACCCTTTCCCTAGCCACAGGCTTCAGGGGCAAACTCCTTCTTCAGAAAAGATGCAGGCCCCAACCCATGACCTCGTAACCTCGCCTGGGTCGGCGGCATCACGATCTTGCCCATACTGTTGATTCCGGTGGAGAGCGCAGCGGGCGAAACCCGTGTTGCGGCCTCTCCGGAAACCGTCAAGAAATTCACTGCACTCGGCTGCAGGGTCATCATCGAGAAAGGTGCTGGACAAACCTCCGGCTATCTCGACCAGGCCTATGCCGAAGCTGGAGCGGAACTCGTTCCCACCGGTGACACCACAGCTTGGTCCCAGGCTGATGTGCTGCTCTGCGTCCAGTCACCCTCTGCCAATGCCCTCAGTCAGCTCCGTCGAGGGGGGCTGGTGGTGGGTCTGCTCGCTCCCTATGCGAACGCTGATTTGGCGGCGGCTTTGCAGAAGTCGGGTCTTTCGGCCATGGCTCTGGAACTGCTTCCGCGCATCAGTCGTGCTCAGTCCGCTGATGCACTGTCATCACAGGCCAACATCGCCGGCTACAAATCTGTGCTGCTGGCCTCGGCCGCACTGGATCGTTATTTCCCCATGCTGATGACGGCGGCCGGAACTGTTCAACCTGCCCGGGTTGTGGTTCTTGGTGCCGGTGTGGCAGGGCTGCAGGCGGTCGCCACAGCACGCAGACTTGGTGCCGTGGTTTACGTCAGCGACATTCGACCAGCTGTGAAGGAACAGGTTGAATCGCTTGGAGCCCGCTTCATTGATCCACCTGAAATGGAGGACAAACCAGCGGAATCTGGTGGCTATGCCAAGCAGGCGTCCGATGCATTTCTGGCAGCACAGCGCCAGCAGCTGTCGGATCAGCTGGCTGAGGCTGATGTGGCCATCTGCACCGCTCAGGTTCCTGGTCGCCGCGCTCCGCGGCTGATCAGTGAAGACATGCTGGACCGGATGCGTCCAGGATCGGTGGTGGTGGATCTGGCGGTTGCGCAGGGAGGCAACTGTGCTGACACGGTTCCTTCCCAAACCGTTGATCGCAACGGGGTGAAGTTGATCGGTGCCAACGATCTGCCCTGCACAGTGCCCAACCACGCCAGTGCGATGTACGCCCGCAATCTTCTGGCCTTGCTTCAACCGACCCTGAAGGATGGGCAGCTCACTCTCGACAACGAGGACGAGCTGATTGCCGGATGCCTGATCAGTCAGGACGGCGCCATTCGCCGCGGAGACGTTCTCACCCCAGGAGCCAACTGATGGATTCCCTTTTTCTCATGGGTGCGGCCACGGCCTCCCAAACCCCACCTCTGGTGAATGCCCTCTGGGTTTTGCTGCTCGGAAGCCTTCTCGGCTTTGAGCTGATCGGCAAGGTCCCCCCGACGCTTCACACGCCGTTGATGAGTGGGGCCAATGCCATCTCCGGCATCACGATGCTGGCCGCACTCACCGCGATCATCAAAGCCGATGGGAGCACCCCTCTCCTGGTTCTCGGTTCGGTCTCCCTTGGCTTCGCGCTTTTCAACGTGATCGGGGGCTTTCTGGTCACTGACCGCATGCTCGCCATGTTCAGCCGCAAGCCCACCAGCAAGGAGAACAACTGATGGAGATCCTGAACTACGCCATCGATCTCGTTGCCGTTCTGCTGCTGGCACTGGGCATCAAAGGTCTTTCCAAAGTGCGTTCCGCCCGCAGTGCCAATCAGCTCGCCGCTGTGGCCATGGCACTTGCTGTGATTGGACTGCTGATCAGTTATCTGGGCACCCCAAGCTTCGATGGACAGGCCTGGGGCTGGATCATTGTCGGCACCGCCGTCGGTGGCCTGCTGGGAGCGATCACGGCTCAACGGGTGCCCATGACCTCCATGCCCGAAACCGTGGCGTTGTTCAACGGCTGTGGCGGCATGTCATCGCTGTTGGTGGCCCTGGCTGCGGCCCTGTTCCCGGGAACGCTCGATGACGGCACGCTCGTGGCGGTTGTCTCGATTGTGATCTCCGTCTTCGTCGGTTCCATCACCTTCACTGGCTCGATCGTGGCGATGGCCAAGCTGCAGGGTTGGCTCTCAACGCCTCCCTGGATGCAGAGCAAGATCCGTCATCTGGTCAACATTGCTTTGGCCGTGATCTGTCTTGTGGCCGCCATCAATCTGATTGCATCCGATGGCACCAGTCAGGCTGGCCTGTGGTTGTTGGTGATTGCCTCTGGCCTGCTCGGCATCGGCGTCACCCTGCCGATCGGTGGTGCAGACATGCCGGTGGTGATCTCGCTGCTGAACAGCTATTCCGGCGTGGCTGCGGCCGCAGCCGGTTTTGTTGTGGGCAGTCAGCTTCTGATCGTGGCGGGTGCCATGGTTGGAGCCGCTGGCCTGATCCTGACCCAGGTGATGTGCAACGGCATGAATCGATCACTGGTTTCGGTTCTGTTCGGTGGAGCGCTGGGTGCTGGCTCCTCCTCCGGTGGTGGCGGTGGTGAATACACCAACATCACCAGCTGCAGCGTGGAGGAGTGTGCGCTCACCCTCGAAGCCGCAGAGCGTGTGGTGATCGTGCCTGGCTATGGCCTGGCTGTTGCCCAAGCCCAGCACACACTGAGGGAGGTCACCCGTTCTCTGGAAGCTGCTGGTATTCAGGTGGATTACGCCATTCACCCGGTGGCAGGGCGTATGCCGGGCCACATGAATGTGCTGCTGGCCGAGGCGGATGTGCCCTACGAGCAGCTCAAGGAAATGGACGTCATCAATCCAGACTTCCCCGCCACCGATGTGGTGCTGGTGCTGGGTGCCAATGACGTTGTCAATCCTCAAGCCAAGAATGATCCGGACTCACCCCTCTACGGCATGCCTGTGCTTGATGTGCAGCAGGCTCGCACTGTTTTCGTTGTCAAGCGCGGCATGAGTGCTGGTTATTCCGGGATCAAGAACGATCTCTTTGAGCTTGCGAACACTTCGATGGTGTTCGGTGATGCTAAGAAAGTGCTGGGTGATCTGCTCGGTGAGCTGAAGGAGCTTGGTGTTGGTAAGAAGTGATTAGATCGGTCTGAACGACCTTTGATGGGTTCCCCCTCCCACGATCAGCACAACCCCCGGTTGCTCAGGCAGCTGGGGGTTGTGCCTTATCAACAGCGCTGGCCCTGGCTGGGAGGTGATCTCCAAACCCTGCGTGACACGATTCGGCCCCTGCCTCTCCCTGAAGATCAGGGTGAGCCGATTCGAATTGCGGTTCCCGCGCTGGCCAGTGGTGCGGCTGCAGCGGGGGAGTTGCTGGCCTTTCTGGATCTTCCTCTGCCGACGCCTGCGGGTGCTCCCGTGTCCCCACGAGCCCTCGTTGTGGCGCTGCATGGCTTGGGTGGTTCCAGCCGGCGTGAGGGACTTCGCCGTCTGGTTCTCACCCTGCAGAGGCAGGGTTTTGCAGTGCTGAGGCTCAATCTGCGAGGAGCCGACCCCGGTCGAGATCTGGCCGGTGGCACCTACGCCGCAGCCTGCAACAGCGATCTGCTGCCGGTGATCGTTCGTGCCCGTGCGCTGTGCCGGCAGCTGGCTCCGTCCGGTTCCGTTCTGCCCCTTTACGGGGCTGGGGTCTCTCTTGGAGGGACCATGCTGCTCAACGGCTGTCTGTCCAGCACTGAGGAGAGGAGCGCCGCAGGACTTGCTTCCGACCAGCACGTACTCGATGGATTGTTTTGCGCCAGCAGCCCTCTGGATCTGGCCGCATGCAGCGCGTCCATTGAACGCCCGCGCAACCGTGTGTATCAGCGATGGCTGCTGCAACGGCTGGTGAGACAAACGCTGGCCGACCCCTTCGGCGTGAGTCCGCAGGAAGATGAATCGCTGACCCAGCATCCTCCGCGTTCGATCCGGGCTTTTGATGCCGCGGTCACGGCACCACGCTGGGGGTTCGATTCTGTGGATGCCTATTACGCCGGGGCGTCCCCACTGCCTTATCTGCTTGAAGATCAACGCTCACTGCCCCCCACCCTGCTGCTTCAGGCTCTTGATGACCCCTGGGTGCCAGCGGCTGGAGCGGAGCGTGTGCTTGCTGCCGTGGCATCCGAGCAGGCTGCTCAGCGTGGCCCTGTTTCGGTTCTTCTCACTCAGCGAGGCGGACACAACGGCTTCCATGCTCCCGGCGACAGCCTGGAGACCGGATGCTGGTCCGACCGTGTGGCGTCGGCCTGGTTGACCCAGCTCAGCTCCCTGCCCGGAGGCTGAAGGGGCTACGTCGGATCACCCAGTCTTCACAGGGCCGACCACCGATGACATGTTCCTCGAGGATGCGTCGAACCCGTTCCGGAGTGACGCCCCCATACCAGATTCCGTCTGGCCAGATCAGCAGTACAGGGCCGTGATCGCAGACCCGCAGGCAGTCAGCCTTGCTGCGCAGCACAACCCCTTGCGGTCTGTCCGGCTTTTCCAGTGCCAGTTCTCGAACACCCACTTTCAATGCCTCCCAGCTGGCTGCGCCGAGGCTGGGATCGCAGCATTTAGCCTTGGTGGCCGTGGCACAGAGCAGCAGGTGGTGACTGATCACGCCGCCAGAGCGGTGAGCGGCAGTCGACGTGTGCCCCGGCTCACCTGTTCGCGCACGGCGGAACGGGCCCACTGGTCCACTGCCAGAACATCATCCAGCCGAGGTTGGTCGATGCGGTCTGCTTTGTGGCGTTCGCAGGCCGTTTCGATCAGTTCGGGAATGTCGAGGAAATGAATCCGCTCTTCAAGGAACTGGGCCACCGCTTCCTCGTTGGCTGCATTGAGCACGGCAGGCATGGTTCCACCTGCCCGGCCGGCGGCGTAAGCGAGCTCCATGCAGGGGTATTTGGCGGGATCCGGTGCGTTGAAGGTGAGCTGCCCAACTTCGGTGAGATTGAGTCGACGCCATGGAGTCTCGAGGCGCGAGGGCCAACTCATGCAGTAGAGGATCGGTAACTTCATGTCCGGCCATCCCAGCTGTGCCAGAACCGAGGAGTCAGCCAACTCGATCATCGAGTGAATGATGCTCTGCGGGTGAATGACGATCTCAATGTGGTCGTAGTCCAGACCGAACAGGTAATGGGCTTCGATCACCTCGAGCCCCTTGTTCATCAGCGACGCTGAATCCACCGTGATCTTTCTCCCCATGCTCCAGTTGGGGTGCGAGGTGGCGTCCGCCACGGAAGCCTTCTCCAGATCGGCGGTTGCCCAGTCGCGGAAGGCACCACCGGAAGCCGTGAGCTGGATCCGACGAAGCCCTGGCGTGGGAATCCCCGTGGAGAGACGGGCATTGTCAGCCCAGGGAGTGCCCTGAAGGCACTGAAAGATGGCGGAGTGCTCCGAATCAGCTGGCAGAAGACGGCTGCCGCTTTTCTTGAGCTCCGGCAGCACGACAGGCCCTGCAGCAATGAGGGTTTCCTTGTTGGCCAGCGCCAGATCCTTGCCTGCCTGGATGGCAGCCAGGGTTGGGAGCAGGCCGGCACAGCCAACGATGCCTGTCACCACAAGGTCTGCCGTGTCCCATGAGGCCGCCACGTTCAGGCCACTGGGACCCCCCACGAGTTCCGGTTGCCGCTGAGGCTTTTGGTCAGCCGGGAGCGAGGCCAGCCTTTCCTTCAGCTCCTTGAGCAGAGATTCATCGGCGAGGGCCACCACCTCAGGGCTGTGGCGCTGGATCTGCTTGACGAGCAGGGGCAGGTTGCGACCGGCAGTCAGTGCCACCACCCGGAACTGGTCCGGAAAGTCTTCAACGATGTCGAGGGTCTGGGTGCCAATTGAGCCGGTGGAGCCCAGCACGCTGATGGCTTTCACGCGGATCCTGGCGGTTGCAGCCATCCTCCCACTTCAATTCCAGTCCCTGGCAAACTTCGGCCAACACAGAGTGTTCAAGGTCATGGCGACAGCGCAGAAGGAGCACTGGGGATCAGGGCTGGGGTTTGTCCTGGCGGCAGCCGGCAGCGCAGTGGGACTGGGCAATCTCTGGGGATTTGCTTATAGAGCCTCCCAGGGTGGCGGTGGGAGTTTCGTTCTCCTCTACGTGCTGATCGTTGCGGTCATCTGTCTGCCCGTGCTGGTCGCTGAGATGGTGCTGGGCCGCAGCACCGGACGCAGTCCTCTGCTGGCTCCAGTGCAGGCCGCTGGTCGCGACTGGCAACCAATGGGTTGGCTGTTCATGGTCGCCGCCTGCGGAATCCTGGCGTTCTATGCCGTGCTCATGGGTTGGACCGCACAGACCCTTCTGCATGCGCTGAATGTGGGGCTCCCCCAGAGCATGGACGACGCCAAGTTGTTTTTCGACGGCATCAGCGGCGGCAACAGTGCGTTGGCGGGCCAGGCCATCAGCCTCCTGCTGACGGCTCTGGTCGTGTCAGCAGGTGTGCAGGCAGGAATTGAACGCCTGTCGCGCTGGGCGTTACCGCTTCTCTTCCTGTTGCTTGTGGCCCTGGCGATCTGGGCCAGCACCCTGCCGGGAGCCATGGATGGCTACAAAACCTTCTTGCTCCGCTGGGATGGCAGGGAACTGCTGAACATCACCACCATCCGCAACGCCTTCAGTCAGGCGTTCTTCTCGATCGGCACAGGCATTGGTTCGATCATGGCCTATTCGGCTTATCTGAACCGCAAGGCACCCGTTCCCCAGGAAGCCGTCTCTGTGGTGGGGCTGGATACGGCGGTGGGTCTGCTGGCGGGCATGCTCACCTTCCCGGTGGTGATCAGCTTCGGGCTTGGAGATGCGGTCAGCGAGTCCACGATCGGCACGATTTTTCTGGCGCTGCCAACCGGTCTGGCCTCGATCGGAGAAACCGGGCGCATTGTGGCCGTGGCCTTTTTCTTCCTGGCCTATTTGGCGGCGATCACGTCATCGGTGTCTCTGCTGGAGGTGCCGGTGGCCTCGCTGATGGATCGCCTGAGCTGGAGCCGGAGCAAGGCGACCTGGATCAGCGCGGCGGTGATTTTCGTCATCGGCCTTCCTGCTGCCACGAATCTGAAGGTCCTGGGAGCGATGGATGCCCTCTTTGGTGGTGTGCTGCTGATCGCAGGCGGTTTGATGATTGCTGTGCTGATGGGCTGGGTTGTGCCCAAGAGTTTTCTTGACGATCTCAAGGACAGCACCGTCACCCAGTCATCCACCAGTGCTCTGATTCTGTTTTTTCTGCGTTGGGTCTCGCCGGTTGTGATTGCTGCTGGATTGTTGATCAGCGTGGTGGATCTGGTCCGGAACTGGACTGGGCAGGGCTGAGGCTCAGGACGTTTTCAGAACATCCGTTTCAGAACATCCGATTGATGTGGGCGGAAGCCATGCGCACCTCCCTCAGGAAACAGATCGACGCGAGCATCACCAGCAGCATGGCCGTGATGAACAGTGGAACCACAACCAGCGTGAGATTGATTCGGCTGATCACGCTGAAGAACATGACGGCGACCACGGCCGAGATCAGCAGGGTGGCTGCTGTCAGCAGCTCAATCGCGCGGATCGTCAGCTGCATGCGCCTGCGGTAGTCGGACTGCTCCCTTGCCTCGAGCGTCTCGCCGGCATCGAGAGCCGCCTTGGTTTTGCGGGCGGTGTCAACAATCCTCGCCAGCCGTCCGGAGATCACATTCATCAGCGCACCGATGCCTGCCAGCAAAAACACCGGTGCGACTGAAAGTTGAATCGCTTTGGACAGGCTTTCCGGTTGCATGGGCATGACACCTGTCTTGGCCGAACCCTAGGGCTCGTGCAACGGAAATCCGGTAGACAGGTGCCCTGATGCACTCCAACACGATGCTCTGGCTCAAGCGCTGGAATTTCATTGAGCGGGCCCGGCTTGAACGGGAGCTCTGGGATGCTTTTGAGGCCAGGCAGAATCCCGAGGCCAAACTGGAGGAGCTAAGGAGCTGGATTGACGCTGCCGATCCGTCGGAACCGTCGCTGGCAGAACAGCGCTTCAGGCTGGAGGTTTGGACCACAACCCTGTCTCGCATCCGCAAAATTGAGGCAATGATGACCTCGAAAAAGCAATAGTCAGATGCGACGCCACTCGGTGATTCCACCTGGCTTATCGATCAGTTCAATGCCCTGGGCTGAGAGTTGATCACGAATCCGGTCGGCTTCGGCAAAGTCTTTGGCCTGTTTTGCGGCCTTGCGAGCTGAGATGGCCGCCTCAATGTCGACGCTGTTCTCGGATGCTGCGCTTGTCTCTGCGATCGCTTGCAGGGGCTCATGCCGCAGTCCCAGCACCGCTGCGAGCTCCCTCAACAACAGCCAGCGCTGATGCAAAGCGTTCAGGCCTTCCTGTTGTTCCAGTTGATCCCCCCGTTGCAGGCGATTGGCGAGCGACTTCAGAGGTTTGGCCAGTTCAAACAGCACAGCAAGGCCACCAGAGCTGTTCAGGTCGTGATCCATGACCTCGGTGAATCGGTCGCGAGCTCCGAGTAAGACGTCATCCACAGCCATGTTCTGGGCCTTCATGGCCCCTGACGGCAGCTCCTGCGTTTCGGGCCAGCCCAGTTGCTTGGAAAACTGATCTCCCAGGGCGAGCGCTGCGTTGAGTCCTTTCCATCCGCTGCTGGCCGCCTCCAGGGCTTCGGCAGTGAAATCGAGTGGTTTGCGGTAGTGCGCCTGGAGCACAAACAGCCTCAGGGTCATGGCTGAAACCCCGCTGTCGAGCAGCGCACGGATTGTTGTGAAATTGCCCAGTGACTTCGACATCTTTGTGCCACCGACATTCACCATGCCGTTGTGCATCCACACTCGGGCGAGCTGGGCTTCATTGGCCGTTTCCGATTGAGCGATTTCATTTTCATGGTGAGGAAAAACAAGATCTCCACCGCCGAGATGGATATCAATGGTTTTGCCGAATTCTTCGCGAACCATGGCCGAGCATTCGATATGCCAGCCAGGCCGACCACGGCCCCAAGGTGATTCCCATCCTGGTTCTCCTTCCTCGGTTTTTTTCCAAAGTGCGAAATCAAAGGGGTGCCGCTTGCGTTCTTCTTCTCCCTCATTGGTGCGACCACTGGCTCCCTGTTGTTGTTCATTGGGGTCTCGCCCACTGAGCTGGCCATAATTCTTGGCTTTGGAAATATCGAAATACACATCCCCATCAGAGCTGTAGGCGGCTCCCTTGTTTTCCAGTTCGCCAATCAGAGTTTGTATGCCTGGAATGCAGCATGTGGCCCTTGGCATTTTGTCTGCTGGCAAAATATGAAGACGTGCCATGTCAATTTCAAAGGCTTTGATGTTTTTTTCACTGACTTCCTCCATCGTTGACCCTTCGGAGTTGGCCTTGTTTAATATTTTGTCGTCGATATCTGTGTAGTTCTGTACAAAGGTGACGTCATAGCCGCGCCAGATCAGATAACGCCGCAGAACATCCCAGTTGATATAACTGCGAGCATGCCCGAGATGGCAGAGGTCGTACACCGTGACGCCGCAGCAATAGATCGTTGCCTTGCCTGCCTCCAGCGGTTCAAAGTCTTCGGTGCGATTGCTCAGGCTGTTTGTAAGGCGCAGTGGCAAAGGTCTGGAGAGGCTCTTCAAGGAGGTTACGGCTTGCTCATGCCTGAACCACCCTTGAGAGCTCTTGTTTCCTCAGTGTTGTTACCGATTGGTGCTTTCTCTGCCGCATCAGAATTCCTGGCTCTTTGGATGTCTTGATGGCCGAGGAGCCTCGGGACGAGTTATGTGCGACATTGGCGACAAACTCTGTAGCCCGCTGGACGACTTCAGTGTGTTCTTCGAACCCGTCAGGTCTGTAGAGCGGTTGATGCCGAGCTGATCAGCCGCCATGCTTGTGGCCAGTGCCCGGGGAGAAACCTGACTGCCGGTATCCAGGCTCAAGTTTGTCGATGGATGCTGTCAGGGTTTTTGATTGTTCCGCTTGATTACATCAGCTTGAATCCATTCCAGGATTGTCGTTGCACGATCTTCATCAGTCTGTTGAGTACTGAATCTTTTCGCTCATCCTTCACCGATTCACTGATCTGGAGAAGGTACTCGTGCTGGCTCCCATCTCCACGCTTCCTTGAACAGATGATTGTCACGTCGTCATATCCCCATGGGAATTCATCGTTGAGTGGAACGTTGAGGACCCCTTCGGCGACGAACAGAAGAAAGTCACAGATCACCGGATTGATGTATTCATCCCCTTCTTTCAGATCTCCGCATGCAAGCATTTGCTCTCTGCTCTGTGGTGTGTATGTCACGAACGAGAAGAAGGTTGGTGCGCCTGTTGGCTGAAGGTACTGTCCATGAAAAGCTCTTTGGGTCATGTTGATTTCATTCCTATGCCTAAAGTCTTTTGGATTGGCGAGTTGATGAATCTGCTTCGATGTTCGCAAATTAATTGCTTCATTTCGGTTCTTTTTGATTTTTAATTCTCGTCTATTCTCGAGTTCTTTTTCTGATTGCTTGTTGATTGGGAATGCTTACTGCATCTTGATCGTCTGTTCGATTTTTTGTTTTTGAGGGCCATTTTCTCGGCGACAAGGTTGGTCTCAGTGCATGTGCGACTTGCTGATCCGTTTCTAAAGTGATGTTGTTCGGCTCTGGGTTCAGGCCAGATGCCCCATCCAGATTGGATGGGCGCAATCGCCTGTTGATGATCATTGCGTCTGTCACGGTGATTGGATACCGAGAGGGGCACTCGCTGTTGAAGCGTCGCGCTTAGCAGTGGTCTTCCGGCGCTGAATGCATTCGGGAATGCCGCTTCGCGGATCACGAGAAAGAGACGATGGGATTCTCTTTATTTCGCGTCCATCCAGTTGGCACCCAAGCCGGTCTCGGCGACCAGCGGAACGCTCAGTTTCACAGCGTTTTCCATGGTGCTGACAACCAGCTCTTGGATGGATTTCAGTGCTTGCGGATCCACTTCAAGCACCAGTTCGTCGTGCACCTGAAGAAGCAGTCGAGCGGGCAGCCCCTGCTGTTCGATAGCCGCCTGCAGCTGAATCATGGCCAGTTTGATGATGTCGGCGCTGGATCCCTGGATCGGGGCGTTCGCGGCGGCTCGCAATTGCTGAGCCTCCATGCCGCCTCGACGGGCAACATCCAGATCGATCTCCATGGGCTCCTTGCCCAAGAGCCGCCCCAAACCGTTGCGATCGAAGTGGAAAGGTCGGCGTCTGCCCATGATTGTTTCCACGTAACCGCGACTGAGGGCCAGCCGTTCCTGCAGCTCCAGGAAGGTGAAGACCTTGGGATACCTCTCCCGGTATCGCAGCAGGAAATCCTTGGCCTCGGCCTGGCTGACGCCGGTCTCCCGGGCAAAGCGCTGGGCACCCATGCCGTAAATCACGCCGAAGTTGATCGTCTTGCCCAGTCGTCGTTCGTCGCTGTTCACCTCCTGCTTGTCGAGCAGCAGCCGTGCTGTCAGGGCATGCACGTCATCTCCTTCCTGATAGGCCTTTTGCAGCACGTCTTCCCCGGAAAGGTGCGTGAGGATCCGCAACTCGATCTGTGAGTAATCCGCGCTCAGTAGCGTCCAGTTCTCCTGGGGAAGGAAAGCCTTGCGGATGCGACGGCTGTAATCCGTGCGCACCGGGATGTTCTGCAGGTTGGGATTGCTGCTGCTCAACCGGCCGGTGGCCGTCACCGCCTGATTGAAATCGGTGTGCACCCTGCCCGTTTCTGCTTCCACCAGCTGCGGCAGGGCATCCACATAGGTGCTCTTGAGCTTGCTGAGCACCCTGTGTTCGAGAACCAGCGGCACAACAGGGTGATCGCCCTCGAGTTTCTCCAGCACGGTGGCATCGGTGCTGTAGCCGGTTTTGGTTCGGCGGGATTTCTTACGGTCGAGGCCGAGAGTGTTGAACAACAGCTCCCCGAGTTGTTTGGGAGAGGCGAGGTTGAAGTCAGTTCCCGCAGCCTCTTTGGCGTCCTTTTCCAGGCGCTGCAAGGTGTCACCCATCTCCGTGGAAAGTTCGCTGAGGTAGGGGAGGTCAATGCGGATGCCGGTGGCTTCCATGAGAGCGAGGACAGGCTCGAGCGGCAGTTCCACGTTGTCCAGCAGGCTGGGCAGACTCTTTCCAGTCGCCTCAAGCTGTTCACGCAGATCGATGGCTAGGCGACGCGTGAGGTGAACGTCCATCCCGCAGTACAAGGCAGCCTGGTCGAGCGCAACTTCGGCGAAGCAGCTCGCCTTGCCGTCCTTGGGCTTACCGACCAGATCGCTGAACAGCGTCGGCTTGATTCCGTACATCCGGTCGGCCATCGCATCCAGTCCGTGCTTGGCCGCGGCATCTCTCAGGTAATCAGCCAGGAGGGTGTCGATGACCACTCCACCCAGCGGTAAGCCATGACGCAGCAGGATCAGACGGTCATATTTCGCGTTCTGCAGGGCCTTGGGGTGTTCAGGGCTTGCCAGCCAGGGGGCCATCTGTTCCAGCACCTGCTCCAGTGGCAGCTGCACCAGCGGGGTCTCTGGGGCCAGAGCTGGTTCCGCAGGCGAGCAATGTCCGACCGGGATGTAAGCGAGGTCGGCAACGCCAGGTCCCCAGCAGACGCCGATCCCGACAAGCTGCGCTTTGAAGGGGTTGAGGTCGCTCGTTTCCGTGTCGAGCGCAACTGGAGCAGAGTGGTCGGTGCAGCCCTGCAGGCGTTGCATCAGATCTTTGAGTGCTTTGTCGCTGTTGATCAGCTCAGGCTTCAGATCCGGTTTGGTGGAGGCGGTGTCCTGGTCGAGAGTCCCATCTGAAGTCGCCTCATCTGCTGTGCTGATCTTCGATGGCGTGGATTGAGCGGGAGCGCTTGTTGTCTTGGTCTCGATCAGGTGGGCGTTTGCCGTCAGACCGCCTGGGGAGAACGTGGCAATGAAACCTGGGACCTGCCGCACCAGGCTGTTGAGCTCCAGATCCTTGAGCTGCGCCTCAAGGCCGTCTCCATCCACGGGTCCCAGTTCGAGCACGGGCTCTTCTGGCAGGGGGATGTCCACGAGGATTTCCGCGAGCTTTCTCGAGAGATAGGCGTTGTCCTTGTCGGTACTGAGTTTTCCTTTCAGTGCTCCTTTGACAGCACCTCTGCTGGCCTTGGGTCCCTCAGCCTCGACTTCGGCCAGAACCCTGTAGATCCCATCAAGATCCCCATTGTCCTTGAGCAAATTGATGGCGGTTTTCGGGCCGACTCCCCTAACCCCAGGGATGTTGTCTGAGCTGTCACCGGTGAGCGCCTTGAGCTCCACCACCTTGTTGGGCATCACCCCGAGCTTGCCCTGAACACCAGCCTCATCAATCAGGGTGGGTCCGCTGCTTTTGGCATAGGGACCACCTCCCATGTACATGACGGCAATGTCCCGCTGGTCATCCACCAGCTGGAAGAGATCACGGTCACCGCTGAGGATTCTCACGCGCCATCCCGTGGATGCAGCCCTGTTGGCCAGGGTGCCAAGCACGTCATCCGCTTCGTAACCCGGAGCCAGGCAAAGCGGCAGCTGCAGTTGATTGCGCAGGATCAGCTGCAGTTGGTCGAGGTCCTGAAAGAACACCTCCGGAGCTACATCGCGGTGCGCCTTGTAGTTGGGATCAGCCTTGTGCCGAAAGGTGGGCTCTGCTGTGTCGAAGGCGATCGCCACGCCTTCAGGTTTCAGCCCCTTGCAGTTATCCAGCAGAGCCTTGAGGAATCCATAGGTCACGCTGGTCGGGCGGCCGTCCTTTGTGGCCAAACCCCCTTCACCGCCCTTGCTGAAGGCGTAGAAGCTGCGGAAGGCCAGGGAGTGGCCATCCACCAGCAGCAGCAGGGGTTTCTCCTTGGTTTCAGGCATGGATGAGGGCAGGTCCTGGCTCGGTCAGTCGCGCTGTTTTGCCCAGGGCGGCAGGTCGATGAACACGCGTGTGCCGGGCTTCACACCGGAGAGAATGGCACTCTGATCGCCACTGCTGGCACCGAGCTCCACAGGCTGGAACGTGGGCTCATCGTCTTTGCCCACCAGCAGAACGCCCGACTGCCCCTTTTCCGTCACGATCGCCACGGTCGGCACCAGGGTGCTTGGGGCGGTGCGGCCTGTCTGGAAGTTCACATCTGCGGTCATGCCAATGCGCAGGGTGGGTGGAGGATCAATCAGCGTCAGCTCCACCTCAAAAGAGATCACATTGTCGGTTTTGAGCGCGCGGGGAGCGATGTCACGGACCCTGGCCGGGAAAAGCTGATCAGGGAAGGCATCCACGCGGACGGTGGCGTCCTGTCCGACACGGATGCGGCCGATATCGCTCTCGGGGACTTTGGCCGCCGCTTCGAGGCCTTCAGACAGCTCGACAAGGGTTGAGCTGGTGGCGCCGGCATTGGTTGATGCCGCTGTGGTGGGGGTCACAAAGGATCCCGGTTCGGCGAAGCGCTCGGTGATTACGCCGCTGAAAGGGGCGCGGATCAGCAGTTCACTGCCTTCAACGTTTCGTTGTTCGATGCGCTCGCGGGCTGCGGTCAGCGCTTCCTTGCTGCTGATGAACGCAGAGCGGAATCCATCCAGGTCTGATTCGCTGATCGCTCCGATGTCGACCAGCTTCTCGTGGCGTAGGTAGTCGGCCCGCTTGGTTTCATAGTCCGCCTTGGCCTGCCGCTCGAGGGCGGCAAGTTCATCGACACGGTCACGGAAATCACCGGCATCCATCCGGGCCAGCACCTGCCCTTTGGTTACGACATCACCTTCATCCACATAAAGCTCTTCCACAACGCCAGCGCGCTTCGGGCTCACATTCACCCGTCGGATGGCTTCCAGCTCCCCGCTGGCCGTGATCACACCCGGAAGAGATCCGCGTTCAGCTTCCACGGTGTACTCCTTCAACTGACCTGAGCGGCCGGCTCCCGGACCGTTGGTCCAGACCACACCACCAGTGGCCAACACAACAGCAACTGCTGCAGCACCGATCAGGCGACGTCGCCGTCGCTTCAGACCGCTCAGACGTGTCAACGCGCGCAGCGCCTCGGGAGTGGCCCCTTCAGGGGACTGGCTTTGCTGGCTGCCCATGGCCCCTTCATCATCTTTCGTAATCATTCTCGCCCGTGAACGCTCCGAGCGTGTCGCGCCCAACGGTTTTCACGACACGCCTGCCGATAGATTCCTCGCCATGCTCAAAGCCGGAATCGTTGGTTTGCCCAATGTGGGTAAATCCACCCTCTTCAACGCCCTGGTGGCCAATGCCCAGGCCCAGGCAGCGAACTTCCCGTTCTGCACCATTGAACCGAATGTCGGAACGGTGGCTGTTCCTGATGCGCGGCTGGAGAAGCTGACGCAGCTCAGCAGCAGTGCTGAGACCATTCCCACCCGGATGGAGTTCGTCGACATCGCCGGACTGGTGAAGGGAGCGAGTCAGGGTGAGGGCCTTGGCAATAAGTTCCTGGCCAACATTCGCGAAGTGGACGCCATCGTTCATGTGGTGCGTTGTTTTGAAGACGACGATGTGATCCATGTTTCCGGTTCGGTCGGTCCCTCCCGCGATGCCGAGGTGATCAACCTTGAGCTTGGTCTTGCCGATCTCTCCCAGATCGAAAAGCGTCGGGAGCGCCTCAAGAAACAGATGCGCACCAGCAAGGAGGCACAGGTTGAGGACGCCGCGCTCGAGCGCATTCAGCTGGTGCTGGAACAGGGAGGTTCCGCCCGCAGCGTTGAGCTTGCGGACGATGAAGCGGCCATGATCAAACCGCTCGGCCTGCTCACGGCCAAGCCGATCATCTACGCCACCAACGTGAGCGAAGACGATCTTGCTGATGGCAACGCGTTCTGCGAGGAAGTGGTGGTTCTTGCCAAGGCCGAAGGCGCCGAGACCGTTCGCATTTCGGCTCAGGTGGAAGCGGAGCTGGTGGAACTGGGTGATGACGAACGCAAGGACTATCTCGATGGTCTGGGTGTGAGCGAGGGAGGCCTTCAGAGCCTCATCCGAGCGACCTACCGACTTCTTGGCTTACGCACGTACTTCACAACTGGGGAGAAGGAAACACGCGCCTGGACCTTCAAGGCCGGAATGACCGCTCCCCAGGCGGCAGGTGTGATTCACACTGATTTTGAGCGTGGATTCATTCGTGCTCAGACGATCGGTTGTGAGAAATTGCTGGAGGCTGGTTCATTGGTGGAAGCCAGGAATAAAGGTTGGCTTCGCAGTGAAGGGAAGGAATATGTCGTTGAAGAAGGTGATGTGATGGAATTTTTATTCAACGTGTAAAGCAGGTTGTTGCTTAACAACTGATTGATGGTCGTCCTGGCCGCTCAACCCCATCTCTTCCATTGCTGTTTCTGTAATGGTCATTGCCTTTATTCAAGCTCTTCGGGGTGCTGCCGCGGTTGCCCCGGAAAATGAGTTCGTTGGTCAGTGCCGATAAGCTCAGCCATCAACAATTCTTCCGCCGAGACAGCTGCTGGAAATCGACCAGAATCCGGCAGCGGCCCTCAACAGTTCTCTGTTTCCTCGGAAAACGCTTTGGCTGTCTGGCGTGCTCCAGTTCCAGAGAGCGGATGCCAGTCCCACAAACAGCACTCTGTTGGTGTCCTGTGGTCGAGGAATCGTTTGATAAGGATTCCAGGCCTCGGCGTTCTTGAACAGGATGGAGAGACCCCTGGCGCTGTTGCCTTGATTTTGAAAAGACCACCAGGGATCCCTTCCCGGCTTTGGTTTTCCTGTTTGAAAAATTCCCAGCACCCTGCTGTTCTGTATGAAGACACCTTTCAGGGATCCTGCTGTTCTCTCGGTTAATCGAACCTTGGTCGTGGCGCTTTGCTCGCTGGTCAGCTCGCAGACCAGTGGCAATGGAGCAGCTGTTGCTGAGGCCACTGTCCAGAGAAGTAAAGGGAGCAGCAGGCAGCTCTTCATGAAGGGTGTGGGGGATTGCGGAGATGACCAGCCCACACGGCTCTCCTCCAGGTGTTTGCACTCCGTTGTCTGCTCAGATCAATCAATGGAATGTGATTGACCGCACGCAATCGCTAGGGATGAAACTGATGTGATCAAGGCCTGCAATTGATCAACAGGCCTTAGGTCTTGAGTTGAAACCAGTATCAGCTTCTTTGCGTTGTACTTATCCGATGAACGAATGAGGTTTGGCAATCCCTGCTGATGTGCCTCCCTTCAGAAATGCAATCATCGTGTCGGCATCCGACGATTGAAATGGATCTGTCGGGCAGTTGTCTTCAAAATCAGGTTCTATAAACATTTTTTCAATCACCATATCGTTCACAAGCATTGAATATCGCCAGGAACGCATGCCGAAGCCCAGGTTTGATTTTTCGACCAGCATTCCCATCTTTCGCGTGAACTCGCCGTTGCCATCGGGAAGCATGAAAATGTTTTTTGTTCCCAGGTGCTTGCTCCATTGGAACATCACAAAGGCATCGTTCACGGAAAGGCAGATGATTTGATCAACACCGTGACTCTTGAACTCGTCGAAAAGTTCGTCATACCGAGGAAGGTGATTGGATGAGCAGGTTGGAGTGAACGCTCCTGGAAGTGCAAAAAGGACAACTTTTTTGCCACTAAAAATGTCTGAACTGCTGAGTTCCTGCCAGCGGAAGGGGTTGTCTCCTGGGATGGATTCGTCTCTTACCCGTGTGTGAAATGTGGCGGCTGGAATGCGGTTGGGGTTGGCCATGCTTGAAGGCAGCAGTTGTGGCAGCGTCTTTTATGGTTTAACCATTCCTTTAGACCAACGGATGAGTATTTGTGCTTATAGGGCTGGGTTTGTGGGTTGATGCGACTGCCTGTTGATTTTGATGAATGCGGCAGCTCGGCATTTCATCGCTTTTGATTAATCTTTCTAGCTCGATACTTTCTCGTCAATATTGTTTAGTGTTGAAATTAAGTTCTTGTTCCCATTAGCCGTCAAATCCCTGATTGGCTTGCATGTTGAAAACATCATCTAGGCATTTGTTAAGAGCCTCTATGCCAAATGGTTTTTGTAATACGGCAAAAAAACCTGCTTGCCGGTAATTGGATAAAGCGTTGTCTTTGCTATAGCCACTTGCTGCAATAGCTCTTGCTGAGGGATTCAGCTTGAGGATTTGTTCAAGAGTCCATACCCCGCCTTTTCCGCCTGATATTGTGAGATCAAGAATGATGATATCAAAATAGTTTTTTGTTTTTGATTTTTTTATGTATGTGTTTAAGCAATCTTCGCCATGTTCGGAACATATTACTCGGTGGCCACAGCTTTCCAGCATGAGTTGTAATGAATTTCGTACAGCCTCCTCGTCATCCATGATCAATATGCTCAGAGTCTTTGGTCGTTTTTGTTGGGCTCGTTGTAATTGAGCCAATGGCTGTGATTGTGGCAAGGCTGGTAAGGAGATCTGAACTGTGGTCCCTTTTCCGTACTCACTTTTGATTTTCAGATCACCATTGTGTCTCTTGATAATCCAATATGAGCTCGTCAAACCAAGGCCATTCCCTGTTTTCTTTGTTGTGAAGTATGGGTCAAATAACTTTGCCAGGTTTGTTGCTTTAATCCCAATTCCGCTGTCTTTTATTTCTACAATGACCATCTCCTTGATGGGCTGATCTTTGGCTGATAGTTCTTTTCGTACTTCAACGGCAAGTTTTCCTCCTTCCGGCATTGCCTGCTCTGCATTCAGGATGACATTGTGGAGTACTTGATGGATTTGCCCGTAATCCATGTTGACTTGTGGTAGATGCGGTTCAAGCTTGATTGTCGCTTTTAGCTTTGATCCATGAAGACTCATGTCTACAGCCTCTTTGACAACTTCTTCCAGGTACCCAGCCTTCTGCACTGGTTCGCCTCCCTTGCTGAAGGCCAGCATTTGTGTGGATAGGCCAGCGGCTCGCTGACAGGCTTGGTCTGCGATCTCCAGGTAATTAGTCTTAATACCTTTTTTATTAATTAGTCTTTGGGTTAAGTTGATATATCCCATAATTACTTGTAGCAGATTGTTGAAGTCATGTGCCAGTCCACCAGCAAGATGACCAATGCTTTCTAGTCGTTGAGCTTGAATGAGTTCAGCATCAAGACGACGTCTTTCAGTGAAGTCTTCCATCAAGGCAACCACCTCGCCGTTTTCGCGCTGATCTAGCTTGATGCGAAGCCAGCGTGGTTGTTCTCTTGAATCCTTGAATCTGATTTGACTATCTAGATCGGATGAATATTCCTGTTCTGTATGGTTTTGGGTAAGCAGTTCGTGCCATCTTTGAAGATCTTCTTGCAATATAAACGAATCGATTTCTGCCCCTATGCATGATTCAATATTGAACCCCAGTATCCTTTCCCATGCTGTATTCAGAAATTGGATCTCCCCCTTCTTGTTTCGGTCAAAACGTGCAACGATGACAGGAAGATTGACAAGGATGTCTCGCATTTTACGCTCCGACTCTGCCAATCGCTCAATCAGCCTTGATTGTGCAATTGCGGCAGCGTCAGGCAATTGATACTCATCCATTGCTGTCTATTATTTAGGGTTGCTTTCTATAGCATTGATAAAATCATTGTGAGTGATCACATTGGCGAAGAGCGGGAAGATTTCATCGCAAAACATCTCTTGTTCGAGAGGCGTCCGGCTAGATGTGCAGTCCGATAAGATCGTAACCTCATATCCTTGATCTTTCGCATAAAGAGCTGTGGCATTGATGCAGAGTGATGAGACGCATCCTGCTATCACGATCTGCTCAATGTTTTCATCGGTCAGTAGCTTTTTTAGGTCGGTATTCGAGAAGGCGTTAAATCCCTTTTTGCCAGGAATTGTTTTTATGCGGTCTCCATACTTTCTGATTTCATCGATGACTTCTGCTCCTGGTGTTCCTTCTTTAAAGGCCTCGATTTCTTTAATTGCTTTGAGGATGCCTGTCGGGTTCTCAATCTCCTTGTAAGTTTCGCTAAATACAATCGGGGTGTTGACGATTGTGATGAGCGATTCGGTAATGTTGTCAAGTGTCTCAACGGTGTGCTCGAGCGTTCCCGAAACACGATGTGATTCTTCTACGACTGAATAGAGGGCACCCTTGGGATCGAAATAGTCTTTCTGATAGCCGATCAGCACAAGCGCGGTTCTGCTGGGTCTGAAGCGAGTCACCCTAAATGCTCTGAACAATTTTCTCTATTTTATTTCTGTTCTTCTGGTCGCATGGGCGATTGCAATATCTTTACCGAATTCGGTTAGTCCGTTTTACGCCCTTGATCTTGATGTTTATAGTTCTTCAATGGCTTCCATCGCAGGTATGAATTGAGGACTGTTCTCATCGAAGCCATTGCATGTCTTGTTCATCGCTTCGCTGATGAGAGTCACCGCCTGAGTGGCTTGCGGTGATTGCAGCCATTCAGCTTCTTTTTGTAATCCCTTGTTCTTGATCCAGGTTTTCAGGATCTTCTGAGCTCTGTCCCGGCTGTAGCCGGAATGCATGATCTTGCATTCGGCAAAAGCAGCCATGGCTGCCATGGCATGACGTGTTTCTGTCTCGCTGGCGAGCAGAGGTGTGCCTAGCAGTGCGCCAACCATCAAGGCTGAGCTCCAGCGACGTCGTTTGCAGAGCTGTCTGAGCGGCAGGAAGTCAACGATGTCGTTGAGACCGGTGGCCATGGCTGCAGCAAGACTGGCGGCAGTTTATGGAGTGGATCCACTCCTTGAGGTTTCTCATGGATGTGGATGTGATTGGCTGCATGGCCGAGGCGCTCACCACCGTGAGCTTCTTTTCTCAGACCATCAAGGCCCTGCGCATGGATGACACGTGCTCGATTTCGCTGTCGATGTACGGCCTGTTCACCTGAGGGGTGTCCATCTGGGCAGTGTTCGCTCTGATCACCGGCAATCGGCCAGTGATCCTTGCCAACGGCTTCAGTCTGACTTTCGCATCACTTGAGCTGCAGAAGACGACTCGTTGCCGCCTGCTGCTGGGCGAGCGTTAGTACTCAGCTCCGAACGCTTCTCCTACAGCAGGCCTGACGCCCAGCTCTTCCCGCCACTGCTGGAGTGGCTTGTCCCAGCCTTCCTCCCAGCGCTGCAACACAAGAGGTGTCGCTTCCAGGCCGATCCGGCTGCCTACGGCGATTGCTCGGCTGATCATTTCAAGCTCCCCAGGCTGGAATCGGAAAGCGCGGAAGCCCGCCAGTGTGTTGAGCAATACGTAGGCGGGAAAACCGATCTGGGTGGCGGTAATGGCCAATACCCCCGACTCACCGGCAGCCTCGGTGTTGAATCCACCGATCACGTGATGCAGATCGTGAGTTGAGGCGATCCGCTGTGTCAGCCAGAGGGCCTCGGTGCTGGTGTCCCTGGGCCTGAAAAAGTCAGGGTCGTAATTCAGGCGGCGGATCATTCCCGCGTAGGCCCTGCCCAGTGTGCCTACCGGCAGTTGTTCCAGGGCAGGGATGTCGGGCTGAAAGGGGGGGTATCGCTGCTCCACCATTTCCTTGCCGCCAGGGAGAGACTTGAAGCGTTGGAGGCAGACCGCCATTGCTTCGCTGTCGATGAAGTTGTCGACCAGATCGCCAACGCTGTCGAGACCACCCTGTGTTTTGGCCAGTTCGCGCAGGATCGAAAGGTTTTTAACGGAGCGAAGCAATTCGCGAGCTCGGGACATTCTCTTCGCTCTCCAGTGGGGTTCCATCCAGACCTGCTGTATAGCGAGGCCGCACTGTTTTGAGCAGCGGCAGCATCAGCAGGCAGGTGGCAGCCATGAGCAGCCAGAGCTGCACGCCATGTCCTTGTTGATCCAGCAAGGTTCCAGCCAGAAGGGGAGCCCCGGTGGCGCTGATCGCGAAACATTGGGAGAACAGCGCCATGGCCAGTCCTCGATGTCGCAGTGGCGTTTCCTCCACCATGGCTTCGGCAGCGCTCGGCAGGAAAGCCGCTTCCCCGAATGCCAGAGGCACCATCGCCAGTGAGATCAGGGCCATTCCGCCACTCCAGAACGCCGAGCTCGCCAGCAGCAGGCACCCGACCACGAAGCCGGCCAGCCCCATGCCCAGTCCAAATCGCAAGCTGCGGCGAGCGACCCAGTTGCCCACCGGCCATTGCAGCAGCACCAGGAGCGCGAGCTGCAGCGCGATCAGGGCACCGCTGCCTGCTTCACTGACTGCAGGTCGCGAGAGCCCTCCGCGAACCAGCTCGAGCGGCAGAGCGCTTTGCCTCAGAGCAATCATTCCGGTGGCCACGATGCTGATGGCCAGAACAGGCAGCAGTGGGGTCAGCCACCGCCATCCCTCCTCATTCGAATCATTGGCACTGGGCTGCTCCTGATCGTGGTCGAGTTGCAACAGAGCAGCGCGGCCATCGGGTAAGGGGCGCCAGCTGAGCACCAGCAGCATCACGGTGACGGCAACTGCTTCCACCACATAAACCGTGCGGATCAGTCCCAGAGCCGTGACAATTGCTCCGATCAGGGCGCCGGAGGCGACGCCAAGCGCATCAGCACTTCGGGCCAGGGCATAACCGCGGCTCGATTTGAAGCCAGCACAGCTGAGTGGCACGGCCAGCTCGATGGCGGGGAAGTACAGACCTGCTGCCAGGCCGATCAGCAGTTGTCCTGTTAGGTAGCCGCCAAATCCCTTGGCCTGCAGCAGCACGAGATCGGCCATGAAGGCCAGCACTGCGGCGGCACGCACCGGCCAGGAGCAACACAGGCCACGATCAAGAAGCACACCGCTTAGGAGCCTGGCAGCGGTTCCAATCAGCGCTGCCGCTGCCAGACCCTGACCCACCTGCGTGGCAGAGAAGCTGGCCTGGTGAAAAATAATGGGTGTCATGTAGATGACACCACCTGCACCCAGCGAGGCCAGGAGCCGGATCGAAGCCACTTCCTGCAAAGGTGCGGGAAACTGGTTCCACCAATGAACTGGCTTAGGCCTTGCAAAGACGCTCAACAGGACAACGGTTTGCCGTAGGACTGATCTGCAGTCTGATGCTCGGCGCCCTGTCACCGCGACCTGCACGTACAGCCGCGGAGTTGGTTGTACGTCTCGATGGGATGGATCTGTCCCTGTCGATCAGTGATTTAGGGAGCTGGCTCCGCGATGAAGGACGCGGTTCATCGGAGCTGGGGATCTGGCTGAATCTGCTCGAGGAGGAAAGCCGCAAGGGAGTTATTGATCTGCTCAAGGCACCGCTGATCAATGACCGCAGCATGGCCCGCCAGATTCTCAACAGCTGGGCAGGTCGCCGTCTGCTCGATCAGGTCAGTGATCTTGTGCTGGTCGACGACGACGCAACCGGGCAAACCGTTCAGCTGACGCTCGAGTCTCTGCTGGAGAAGCGCACGCAAGTGACAACCCTCGATCTGCTTGAGGCACTTCCGGCCAAACGTGTGCGCCTCGACCTCGATGCGCTCCTCCTGGTTGCAAGCAGCTGGAAGCGTCAGCTGCAACGGCAGCAGGCTCTGGTGAAAACCCTCAATCAACAACCTGTCTCATCGCTGACTCGGAGACCAAATCCGACGGACCCGGTTGCGATGTCACCCAATCCTGCTCTTCAACGATTGACTCTGTCGGTGGCACATCGAGATCGGCCGCTTCAGATTCAGTTGTGGCGGCCGCCGATCTCAGGCGGGCCGCAACGCAGCCACTGGCTTGTGCTGATGCCGGGTCTGGGTGGCAGTCCCGATCATTTCCGCTGGCTTGGAAGGGCTCTCAGTCATGAGGGATGGCCCGTGCTCCTGCTTGAACATCCAGGCAGTGATGCCCTTGCGGTGCAGGCTCTTCTGGAAGGACGTCTTCCGCCGCCTGGCGCAGAGGTGTTGCCGGATCGTCTGAGAGATCTTGATGCGGTGCTTGATGCCCGTGAGAGAGGTGTGTTCGAGCTTCCAGGCAACCGCCTTGTGCTCGGTGGGCATTCACTGGGGGCGCTCACGGCTCTGCTTGCGGCAGGTGCTGGCCCGGAGGCAGGCCTAGGCCGGCGTTGCGGTCAGGATCTTGACGACCTTCCCGTCAGCAATCTGTCGCGACTTCTGCAGTGTCAGATCGAGGATGTCCCCCTACCCGCTGTGCGTCCACCCTCGGAGTTGGCTGCAGTGGTTGGTCTCAACAGCTTCGGCAGTCTGCTCTGGCCTCGTCGCATTCCTTTGGCGGGCGATGTTGCTGTGTTTCTGAGCGGCGGCACGCTTGATCTGATCACCCCTCCGCTGAGTGAGCAGCTGG
The DNA here is from genome assembly GCA_047286285.1 of Synechococcus sp. GTDB lineage: Bacteria > Cyanobacteriota > Cyanobacteriia > PCC-6307 > Cyanobiaceae > Synechococcus_C. Next base: position 928,950 of record JBJBBP010000002.1, read on the forward strand.
GACTGCTCAGGGCACTTCCAGCCAATCCTGCAACCCGTGCCGTTCTTGTTGAAGGGGCGAGCCACTTCTCGCCTGTACGCGTGGAGGGTCAGAGCGGCAGCGGTCAGGGTGAAGACGTTTTCCAGCTTGGCGAGGAACTGGTCGGTGTTCAGCCTTTGCAGGTCCAGGCTGAGCTGGAAAGGGAAATCGTGCGCTTCCTGCTGGATCTCGAGAATGGACGGGTGTCGGGTTCCGCGCAGGGTGGTGTGGAGCACCTTCAGGTGGGTGATCTTCATCTGCACCGCTTGGATCAGACCGGTGCAGCCCGCTTCCTGGATTGAAGCCTCAGGTTGGAGACCTTGAGCTGTCAGTAGCGGACCCTTGGATCAAGCAGGGCAACCAGAAGATCCACGGCCACACTGACGAGCACGACCAACGCGGCCACCACCACCACGATGCCCTGCACCACTGGGTAGTCGCGTTGGTTAATGCTTTCCTGAAGTCGCAGAGCAATGCCCGGCCAGGAGAAGGTCACTTCGATCAGCAGTGCACCTCCGATCAGCGAGGCCACAGTGATGCCGGCAATGGTCAGGACGGGTAACAGTGCATTGGGCAGTGCATGCCGGAGAATCACCTGGGTTTCACTGAGTCCTCTGCTTCGTGCAGCCTCCACATAGTCAGAGCGAAGGCTGCGATTGAGGTTGAGCCGCAGAGCATTGGTAAAGACTCCGCTCAGGAGCAGTCCGAGTGTGCATGCCGGCAGCACCAGGTGGCGTAAAGCACCCTGAAGGGCGGTCCAGTTGCCACTGATGACACTGTCGGCGATCAGAAAGCCACTGCCATCAGGCTGAATCATTCCTGGGGGAAAACGCCCCCCAACGGGCAGCCAGCCCAGGGTCACGGCAAACAACAGCTGGGCCAGCATGGCCACCCAGAAGGGTGGTAACGCGTAAGTGCCGATGCCATAGAAGCGGCCAGCCAGATCAACCTTGCCCTCTGATCGGGCAATGGCCGTGAAGCCCACCGCCAGTCCTGTTACCGCTGCCACCAGCAGGGCGGTGATGCTCAACTCCAGGCTGGCAGGAAGTGCCCGACGGATGATCAGGCTCACGGGTTCCTGGTTGATCAGCGCCTGGCCCAGGTCGCCGTGTAGGAGCCCACCAAGAAAGTCAAAGTATTGCTGGGTCAGGGATTGATCCAACCCCAGTCGTGCCCTGAGAGCGGCCTTGGCGGCCTCCGGAGCACGGCTGCCGAGCACCGCATCCACTGGGTCGCCAGGAGCCACCCGCAGCAGCAGAAACACCAGGCTCGCGATCAACCACAGCATCACCGGAGCCAGGGCAAGCCGCGTTCCCGCATAGCGAAGCAGCTCTCGACTTCTCCCCATCAGCGAACCTCCTGAAGCCGGGCCAGCACCACCTGACCGTTGCCATCGAACTCCGGGGTGGCCAGTGAGGTGCTGCTCCAGGCCCTGGGTGTCACGAGCCAGACAGGGATGTAGGCAGCGCCCTCGGCGGCCATCCGTTCCACACTTTCGAGATCTCGATGTCGAGCCTGTCCCCTGCTGCGGTCGGATCGCTGCAATGTGCTTTCCAGACCTGGAGCTGTCCAGAAGCTGCCGCTGATGACGGCTTCTCCGCGCTTGCAGATGAATCCCTTCGATTCCCTGCAGCTGAGTAGAGGCGCCAGGTAGGCCTCAGGGTCTGGGTAGGCGCCACGCCAGTCGAGCATCACCGCCTGGAATGCTCCTTCCCCCAGCTGTCGGTACACCGTGGTTGACTCCACGCCATCCAGCTTCAGGGAAAGACAGTCGGACAGATCCCGTTGGATCTGTGCCTGCCAGGTCAGAGCCATCAGACGGTCCGCGGGCACATTCGACCTATAAGTGAAGGGCAGAGTGAAGACCTTGCCGTTGCAGTAGCCGGCCTGAATGAACAGGTTTCTGGCCCGGGCGGCATCGTGACGCGGCCAGGGTTCGACATCTCCGCCGGGCAGACCCGGTGGAACCAGTGAAAGCAGTGGGGGACGCAACCCATGGCTGACCCTCCTGTTGATCAGCTCCCTGTCAAGGCTGAGGGCCAGAGCTTGACGCAGAACGGGATTCTGAAGTGGTGGTGTGTTGCTCAGCAGCGTGATGTAACCGATCACCAAGGCAGGACCCTGCCCTTCCCGTAGCTGGCCGGAGCCGGCCATGCGATTCAGCGCAAGGCGCTGATCTTCGTCGATGGCATCAGAGAGCAGAACATCTACCTCGCCGCTGCGCATCGCCCCGAACAGGGCAGTGGAATTACTGAGATAGATCAGATCAAGTCCTGCGTTGCTGGGCGCATCCCCCCAGTACTGCTGGAAGGGCTCCAGGCGCTGCTGAACAGCTCGGAAGCTGGCGAGTCGATAGGGACCTGTTCCAACGAAACGATCGTTCAGAAAACGGTCTTGATGATCCCGGTACGCCCGGGGTGACACCGGGGTCAGGTTGGTGGCTGTGAGCAGATTTTCAAGGGAGCTTGAGGGGCGGCTGAGGCGCAGACGCAATTGATACGTCTCAGGCGCTTCAACCGAGGTGATGCGATCACCAACCACGTAGCTGAGAGTTCCGATCTCCAGGAAACGGCGCAGGCTGAAGGCCATGGCCTCGGCATCAAAGCGCGTGCCGTCATGGAAGAGCACGTCCTCGCGCAGGGGGATCGTGACGGTGAGGCCGCCATCGCTGATTTCTGGCAGAGCGGATGCCAGTGCTGGAATCAGCTCGCCCTTCGCCGTTCTTCGGTAAAGGGTGTCACCAAGCGCGCTGAGCAGCTGCAGAGCTCCGAAGGTGCTGGCCTGGGCGGGGTCCAGGGAGGTGATGCGACCAGCGCTGGCCACGGTGATCCGATCACTGTTTCTCGCTGGCTGACAGGCGTTCTGACTGATGCACAGGGCCAGTGCTCCGCTGAGCAGCAGAAGCTGCTTCCAGGGGCGTTTCAACCAGGCCGAGCGTGTCTGTCTGCGTTGATTGATCACGCTGCCAGTGGATTCAGACGCAGCCATTCAAGGCCCTTGCGCCTCAATCGGTCCGGAGTGGGGGGGTGATCTGGTCGAGGGGAACTTCGAACACCGGTGATCCTTGAGGCTTCAGGGGCCATTGGCGGACCCAGCAGCGGTCATGGTCGCAGTCAATGCCGATCACCTGAAACAAGCCGACATCACTGCGCAGTCTGATGCAGTCTCCCTGATGGAGCCTCATGACGGATTGGGATTCCGACTGATTGCAGCGTTGCCCCTGAAGAACAGAGAGATCGTTCGGCATGAACGTTTTGCAGCATGAATTCGCGAATGCGAACCGAAGCTGTGATGGTTCTTACAACTCTGCCTCATCCAGGGGTGAGTTCGCCAGGGGGTGTGGGTGTCCGTGGATCGGTGACTGGTTCCGGAGCGGGCTCAGAAGCAGCCGAAATGGGCGGCCAGGGAACGAACTCCCGGCAGTGAGGTGATCGACTTCAGCGCGTTCTGCATGGCCCCGTTGTCGACTTCATGGGTGATCACAACGATCTCAGCACCCTCATCGCAAGCGTCGAATTGGACGATGGATTGAATCGAGACGCCCTGTTCTCCGAAGCAGCTGCCGATCCTGCCGATGACTCCCGGGGCATCCTCCGTGTTGAAGCGCACATAGTTGCGCTGGCGAATGCGGCTGGAATCGACGAGGTGGCAGGAGCGCCAGCTGCTGGCTGCCAGAAGCGGGTCGAGGCCGCCATCGCTGCTGTTGAGCTGTCGGATTCCAGCGATATTGAGAATGTCGGCCACGACAGCGGAGGCTGTTGGCCCTGACCCGGCCCCGGGGCCGTAAAACATGACCCGGCCGATCGGGTCGCCTTCCACAAGGATGGCGTTGTTGACGCCGTTCACACCGGCGAGTGGGTGATCCTTCGGAACCAGCGTCGGCTGCACGCGAACGCCCAGCGGCAGGGATCTCAATGGATCGCCATTGCTTTCCAGCCGTTCTGCAACAGCGAGCAGTTTCACGCCGTATCCCAGTTGTGTGGCGTAGTCCACATCTCGACCCTGCAGATTGCTGATGCCTGTCGTCGGAATAGCGCTGCGTTCTATCGGCCCGCCAAAGGCCAGGCCGGACAGAATGGCGATCTTGTCGGCGGCGTCGTGACCGTCGACATCGGCTGCTGGATCGGCTTCCGCATAGCCCAGTTCCTGAGCTTCCTTGAGAACGGCGTGATAGTCGGCACCTTCGTCGGCCATCCGACTCAGGATGTAATTGGTCGTGCCGTTGATGATGCCGCTCACCCGGTCGATCCGATTGCTGCCGAGTGATTGCTTGAGCGGTTCGATGATCGGGATGCCCCCGCCGACAGCCGCTTCGATCAGAACGTAGACACCGGCTGCGGCTGCTGCTGCTGCGATCTCCTCACCATGCCTTGCGATGACGGCCTTGTTGGCGGTCACCACTGATTTCCCTGCGGTGATGGCCCTCATGATCAGCGTGCGCGCCGGCTCGATGCCGCCGATCACTTCCACAACCACATGCACGTTCGGATCGTCCACCACCTCAGTGGGGTCGGTGGTCAGTCGGTCGCTGGGGATGGCGATGGGCCGGCTGCGCTGCAGATCGCGCACAGCCACACGAACCAGCTCCAGGTCTGCGATCAGAGGATGGCGACCCTCCGGACTGCTCAGGATGCTTGCCACGCCTGCGCCGACGGTGCCGAGGCCGAGCAGGCCGATGCCGATCCTTGTCGCCATGGGGCGGGTCCGTTGATTGCGCTGAATCGTTGACTTTAGGCAGCGGTCGGCCCGCAACTCCTGTCAACTGGATGCATTCAGTGAACTGGCCTGCTGCTGCATCATCCGCAGGATGTTGAGAAAGCCATTGGCTCTGGACGGTGTGAGGCTGGCCTGAAGGCCGGTGGCCGCAATGAAGCCGGGGTCAACCGCCATCACCTCTGCAGGGGTGAGGTCCTCCAGGCCCTTGATCAGCAGAGCCAGTAGCCCCTTGGTGATCAGGGCATCGGAATCTCCCTGCCACTGAAGGCGGCCCTCCACGAGATCCGAGGCGATGAACACCTGCGACACGCACCCTTTGACCTTGCGCTCCTCGGTCTGCAGCTCGGGGGGCATCGATGGCAGCTTTTTAGCGAGCCAGAGCACGTACTCATACCGCTTGCGAGGATCCGATGTGCTGTTCAGCCGCTCGGCGAGTTGATCGAGCGCCTGGCTGCCGAAGCGAGTTGTGGAGCTGCCTGGATCAGCCATGACTGGGTCAGCGTTGCTGTCGAAGGCTGCGCACCCTAACCATCACACCGAACATGCCGACCAGGGCCGGAGCCAGCGCCAGGTTTAGACCTTGACCTGAGCCTGGGTTGATCACCACCTCGTCCAGGTTCACCCGTCCTTTCTGCAGAGGCAGCGTGAGGTAGTCGCGGTGGCCCGGTCCTCCATCCACCTGCAGATCCACGAGGCCGTCGCTCAGTTCAGGCAGAGTCACCTGCAGCCTGCCTTCCTCATCGATCATCCCGAGTTCCCTTCCAGGTGTGCCATCAGCCTGCAGCAGCCTCACCACCGCTCCCTGCACCGGTTCGCCTGTGGAGAAGCTGCTGGTGAGCTCCAGTTGTCCATCGAGATAGCGAAGGCTGCTTTCCACGCCATGCGCTCCCGCTTGATCTGGCTGGAGGACAGCCAAACCCAGAGCGGCGGAGGCCATCAGTGCAAGACGAGACGGAAAGGTCATGGCACCCATGCTGAGTAGGCACCCATCGTGCGGGACATTTCTGCACTGAACCAGTCCTGCCTCAGACGAATCTGAATCTGTTTCGGAACCAATCTTTGACAGGAGCAGCGCCTCCTGAGCGCCTGGAGGCAAGGCGGGCTGCGAATCAGCCCGATGACGGCTGCACTCCGTCCTCATTCAGCCAGCCCTGGAAGGGTCTGTCCCACGGGTCTGCAGGCAGTGGTGTCAGGCTCACGCAGGCGCCTGGGAGCACAACGAGTGCGGGAACATCACGCCAGCTCTCGCGGCAGCGAAGGCGGTCGTAGTAGCCACCGCCATAGCCCAGTCGGATGCCCATCCTGTCCACGGCCAGTGCTGGAACCAGCAGCAGAGACAGCTGGCCAGCGCTGAGGATGGTCTGATCCAGAGGCGCTGGAATTCCGCAGCCATCCCTTGCAAGGGGGGCCTCTGTCCAGTGGCGATAGGTCAAGTTGCCTTGTCCATCAGCGACAGGCAGGGCTGCGGACAGCCCGAATTCGTCCATGAGATCAAGACGCAGCGCCGTCAGGTCCACTTCTCCAGGCATTGGCCAGTACAGACCAACTGAATGACTCAGCAGGCCCTGCTGGTGGCGTCGCCTCAGTTCCTGTCTGGCCTGATCCAGGATCCTGCCTTGAAGTGTCGGTGCAGCAGTGAGGGCCTGCTGCCTTCGTGCTCTGAAAATCTTTCGCAGTGCCGGTTTGCCCGTTTCATCAACAGCCTTCATCAGGGCAACCTTCCCCAGCGCCCCATCAACGGCAAGCGCAGCACCAGCCGCTCTGAATCCCTTGGCCAGATCTGATCCAGCTCGTCAGACAGGTTGTTGATCAGTGATCGGGCTTGGTCATTGCCATCGACCTGCTGGCCGGCTCGCCTGAGCGCCGACCAGGTGCTGATAAAGCCGAGGAGGTCACTCTGCGTCCACTGCTGGGTCATGTTCAAGCCCTTGGGAATCGCCTGATCGCGGGCAGGGAAAGAGAGATCGGCATAGCAGTTGTTCACATGGCGGCGCTCCGGTGGCCAGAACGGATCCAGTCGCTCGTGATAAAGCCTGTTCAGCCAGGCCTGTAATGCTTCAGGTGCTCCCTGGATTGGTTCATAGCCCAGCCAGACCAACAGCCCTCCCGTCCGCAGCACACGCTTCACTTCCCGATTGAACCGGTCCACGTCCAGCCAGTGAATCGCTGCAGCGACCAGCACAGCATCCACGCTGCCGTTGCTCAGATCGGACTGTTCCGCTGCTCCCTGCCGGTAGTGAATGCGTGGGTGTTGTTCCGCCGCCGCAATCTGTTCGAGGCTCAGATCGGTGGCGTCCACATGGCTGAAATAGCGAGCCAGCCCAAGCGATGCCTGGCCACTGCCGCAGGCTGCATCCCAGCAGCGATTCAGTGCAGGGGCCTGGTCTGCCATCCAGGCGAAGAAGGCATCCGGATAGTGGGGCCTGCAACGTGCGTAATCAGTCGCAACTGAATCAAACCAGCCTCGATCAGGAGCTGACATCAGCTTGTTTTTGTGAAGGATCTTGCTGGGGAACTCAGTTGAGTGCCGGTCTGCAGCGAAAGTCTCATCCTCATTCCCTCATCAGGATTCAGGTGTCCTGAAAGGTGCATTCCAGGAGTGCAGCCGTCAGCAGCGTCTTCATGTCCTGCAGATTGTTCTGCTCCATAGGATCCCCGCCTGACCAACGGTCGAGTTCATGACTCACCGCACCCAGCAGCAGCCTCAGCCCGGCGGCATTCAGAGTGAGATCGATCGTGCTTTCGGTGCGTGCCATCACAGCCCCTCAGTCACTGCGACCATTGTGATGCTGCACCCTGCCCAACAATGCAACACGACCATCGATAGTCTTTTCCCTCAGGATTTGCCATGGGTCCTGAGTCCGGCGTTGACGGCAAGCGGCTCGACAGGCGTTGATCTTGGCCTGCCCGATGAGCTCAGATTCATCGTTCAGGCAGTTCTTCAGGCTGTGCACAACAAGATTTTGATGCGATGTTGTTCGCGTTGTTGAATGCATAAGCTGGCCTTGATACAAGATCTGAAGTGATGCGAATGACCAGATTCACCCCAGTTTGAAATCCCTCTGAGGAATCGATGGTCCATTGTTATTGCATGGTCTGATTGAGTTAAGCCCTCACCTGATTCACTTCATTAAGTGTTGAGTGGTGATGCTCCTCAGTGACTATCCTTTTTGAATTTCCCGGTCAGTGATCTGAATTAAAGTGTAAGCCTGGAGCTGTATCCACAATGCTGAGGTCGTCGTTCAACCACCCCAGGTTGGCATGGCATTGATAAGGGGATGAAGAGTCCGCTGATTCTCAAGGAAAGTGTGTTGTGAACAGACTGATGGAAAGTCTGCTTTCAGCCTGGATCAAAGTTTCTGGATCCGGAATCGCTCATGACACCACTGTTTCAATGTCTGATCTGTGGGCAGTCAATTGAGCGCTCCAAGCGCTCTTACTGGAAACGTAAAGGGCATTTGCTTTGCTCCACTTGCAGGGATCGGCTCGACAGTGGTGAGCTGGATCAGGATGATGGTCCGAAGGACCATTTCAGCCGCCGGGGTTGATGGCACCTTCCGGGGTCGCTTGAGTTGAGTTAGTCGTCGATGACGGTGTCATTTGGATGACGGCTCTGACAACATTGCTGCCAAGACTCGAGGATTGGTTTCACTAATGTTGCTGGGAGTCTTGGGACGCAAGTGTTTTCAGCTTTCAACGCTCTTGCCTACACAGCATTTCTTGCCTTCGTGGTTGCTCAGGCGATTCGATTGATGCGTCGATCCTTCGGAGCAAAAGACCGGACCGGACTCAAAACCACTCACCCCGAACTTCTTGATCAGAACGGCAGCTTCACCAAGGAAAAGCTGCTTGTTGTTCGTTTTGACAGGCCAAAGCCTGTGCTTCCCTCTTGATTCGGGGCATGAAGGTGCTTCTACTGACCAGAATGCTTGTCCATGCTGATGTGACATTCACTGCCATGTGTCTCTGACACAGTCTCAGGGCATAATGATGTGATGATCAAACTCATCTGGCTGATTGCAACCGTCTATTTCATGAGCCGATTGGTGAAAAGGCTCATGTCTTCGATCAAGGAGATCAACAGTGAAGAGCTCGATGCAGGCGATGCTGTTGTAGATGTTGAAGCGAAAGCGGAGTGAGGCAGCAGACGCTTCTGGGAAGAGGCTGAGGACGCCAGAACCGCCTTGAATCATTTCATTGCCATGTGACCGTGCAGCGATAGCGGATGTTGAAGCCAGCGGTTGAAATCTCTTGACACGAGGTGTCCGTAACTGTTGCTCCCTGAGGAACTTTGGACATCAGTCGGTTGATCGTTACGTCCCTTTCAACACCGTCGGCCGTCGCTGATTGGCTGTTGGCGTAGGCATTCCCCCCCATCAGGATTGAGAGTGCATAAACAGAGATCAAAGCCTTCATGTGTATCTCAAATGTTTGAGATAAACTTAGCAGTCAATCACGTTCACGGCTGACACAAGCACATCTCGGCCTACGATCTTTGTCTTCTCTGAGCAATAATCTTGCATTGATGTTCCCTCTGAAGATCGTGCTCGGTATCGACGGATCGTCTGTGCATTCTTGAACCTGTCGTGCGTGGTTTGAAGTAATAGAACGCACTTTTTTGATGAATCATGTCACCAGCTGACTGCACCCAAAGCGTTTACACCAACAATAGGATTTCTGGGATCAGACAATCACAGAGAAGGGACGGAGAATTTCTCTGTTCTCATGCCGCCAGTGTCTCCTGAAACTAGCTGCTCAGTCAGCGTTAACCCCTCGCAGCGATCGTCCTGCTCCTCAGGTGGATCACAGGGATGTCCAATTTTTGGTTTTTCTTCGGGTGCTGCTTCCACGGCAGAGGTATTGCCCTCGCCAGATTTACCCGAGTTCAAGGCATGGTTGTCGTGTCGCCCCCTGAGATCTCCCTGACGATCGAACAGCAGTTTCGCGTGGAACGTGCCTGTCGAAAAATTGATGAATGCAACGACGTTGAAGCTCTCAAGCAACTCTCGAAAGCGCTGATCGTGACCGCCGCCAGGGAGCGCGCATTTTCCCGGGTTGTGATGGACCGACTCAAGGACTGATCCACCCACCCAGGCGTCCACCTGGTGCCGCGTTTCGTTAACGACCTTTTCGCTGCTTAACGATCTTCATCCTTTCAAGTGTCTGTTGCTTCTTTGGAGGGTGGGGTTACGTAGTTTTTGGTCCACCAGCCAGCCCGACCATGCGCCAGATCAATTTCACCCTGATCTTCGCGTTCGGCTTATGCATGGTGTTTTTCACACTTGAAAATACGGCTGCTACAACCGTCCATGTGCTGCCTGGACTGCAATACACCACGCCATTAGCAGCTTTGCTTCTGCTTGCTGCCGGTATCGGAGCGACATCCGCCTGGTTGTTTGCTGCATGGAGCGGGATGCTCAACAACGTCGAACGCTTCAATCAGGCCAGTGAGTTCGACGCGCAACAAGTTCGCATCCAGGAACTGGAGACTGATCTCAATCGGTACCGATCCACGGTTGAAACACAACTGGGTCTGCTCCCCTCCGCCACGCAAGAAGATGAGTCTGAAGCCAGCCAATCCGTGGAGGTGTCCAGCTCAGACTGACCTGTCTGCCGGCAAAAGTCGATTGCTCAGGTGCGTCAGAGTCTCCTCGTCCATTGCCTTGAGGGTCGCCCCCTGTGTGCCTAAGCAAGCTGGTCTTCTGCTTCAGCCTGGATCGTGCAATCACTTCTGGGGTAGGCAACACAGAGAAGACTGAACCCCTCCTCCATCTGCTCGTCGTCGAGAAAGCTTTGATCGCTTTGATCCAGAGTTCCCTCTGAAACTTTCCCTGCACACGTCGAACAGGCGCCTGCCTTGCAAGAGAAGGGCAGATCAATTCCAGCCTCCTCGGCAGCATCAAGGATGTATTGGTCGTCATCACAGGAAAAGGCTTGCTTGCCTTCGTCTGTGATCATGGTGACGGTGAACGTGGCCATCTGAAACGGGTGGGCTCCTTCGAGCTTCTGCTGGTAGAGGCCTTCGATCAACAAATTATTCGTTTTATTTTGGGATCAAATCTATAAACCAAGATATTCGCTGAGCGGCAAGATGCGTCTACCAAGTTGCTTGGCGATTTGTTTTTGTATCAAGCGCAACCAATATGTTGGCATGAATGGTTCAGCTTAATACATAATCAGTGTCGGCTTTAACTTCGGTGAAGTGTTGCTTTACGACTGCCTACTTAGATTTACTTTTGACAAAAGTAGAAAGCTTCCAATGACCCGTCAGTCTGCATCGAATCTTCGCAAGCTTAATGGACATCTTGTGCATCTTGCTTTGGAAGTTGAAGAAAAAGTCAATAATGCTCGAAAGGATTATTACCTTGAGCAGATGCTTCTGAGATTAAATAAGCAGTCTAAAGTATCTTAGAAATTCGCTCTTTTGGGCGTAACTCAGGAGAGCTGGGTTTTAAGCAGGCTGCGTCTGGTTTTTCAAGGAAAGTGGGTGCCAGTCAATCTTTTAAAGCTGAGTCGTCATTCGAACAGTTTGGGGAAAGGTCATCCGCCGGCAGTCTTTGGATTGACACGATGATGTCGAAGCCTGATCTTCATATGAAAGTCAGAGTTTTTAGCTTTGTTTAAGAGTAGAGGCCTAGTGCTTGGTGAAGCGATGGTGAATATTTACACTAGTCAACATAGTGAGAATCTGTAACGGCGTATTGTCTCTCTTGTAATCAAAGGATCAAACTATTTTTTTGTCGATCAACTATGAAGCTGCAGGGTTGGCTGATCACAGTCTGCGTTACGGGAACAATTGTTGTTGGATTGCTCCTGTGGTTTCTGGTCACCAGCTGGAGCCCCTCGACCATTACCAATGCCATTGATACGACTGGTCGTTGCTCACTGTTTTTGTTCTCGATCGCGTTCACAGCCTCGAGCATCCACCGTTTGTGGCCCTCGGCCTGGACGCAGTGGACTTTAAGGAATCGACGCTGGATCGGCTTGAGCTTTGCCTCATCACACTTTATCCATCTTGCATTGATTTTTTCGATCTCGATCTGTTTCCCTGAGCCTTTTTTAAGCGATCAGTCCAAGGGGCAATGGATATTCGGAGGTTTGGGTTACGTGTTTGTGTTCCTGATGGCAGTTACTTCAAACGACAGGTCACAGCAATGGATGGGGATGAAGAATTGGAGGCGACTTCATCTCACTGGAAGCTACTGGCTATGGACGGTCTTTCTTTTGACCTACATCAAGCATGCCAAAGAGGGTGGGGAGTGGTTCTTTATTCCTCTCCTCATCTTCACTGTTGCACTTCTTCCTATTCGCCTTGCCAAGAACCTCCCTCGTAGGCCATCGCTGAAGTCGGCTTGATGGAGGCTTGAGCAATCTTGATTTGAGGATTTGATCTGAATTAAATTATCTCAGTTGTTTTGGGCCGTATTTCGTTTGTCCCTTCAACCTTCCTCTCCCGAGCGTTCTGAGGAGATGATTCTCTACCCCAGCAAAGTCAAGTGGATCATCTTGTTGCTTGGCAGTATTGGTCTGTTCTGGCTCTATCTGTCAATGCGAGATGGTCATCCAGACATTCGTGGATTACTGCTCATGCTGGGAATGGCATCCATCGCTGGTATTGCGATCTGTGTTGTGGTGCTTTGGCCTAAGAGCACTTGGCTGAAGCTCACCCCAGAAGGCATTCATTACCGCATTCTGTTTCGTCGTTTTGACTATCGCTGGAAGGACATCAAGCGCTTTGGACTTATTACAGTCCAAATGAGGTATAGCAAAGAAAGATTTGTGAGTTTCTGGATCGGTCCGAACGAAAAACTTGTGAGCTTCCATGATTCATTCGGCAAAAAACCGGAGCACCTCCTCGAAATCCTGGAGAACCAATGGAAGTGCTACGCCGAGCTCGAGAGCTAAGATTTTCAGTGCTTCATGGCTTCTTAACGCAGTGGAGCCACGATCCCTGCCGTTGCGACTGATCCCTGGCGATCGTCTGATTTCCCTAGATGCATCAGAGAGAAGCAGCTTCCGGATCACTGAGATCTGTTTTCTGCTGGTTGCTGAGGGGCTTGTGTCTCGTGCATCAACAGATCTTTGACAAGCATTGTCAGCGCGATTCCCATTAGAGCAAGACCAAGAGCGCGATCTTTGTCTGCCGCGTTGGATACACTCCTGGACAATTCAAGATGTTTTTGCCAGGAGAAATGCATTGATGTCAGTAATGTCAATCCTTTCTAAGCCAGTCAGAAGATCCAATGGCAGTCATTAGTCGATTCAGGCAAAGCTTTGTAATCAACACAATGTATTTGCTTGAGCATGAATCTCTCGAAACGGTTGTAACCACTACGTTTGCGATTTGCTGAGCAAGAGCTTCTGGGGTAGCTTCCGCGTGCCAAGCAAAAGCTCTGATGGAACCAATTGCTTTGACTCTGGGCCAAAAATTTCAGATTGAAAAATTTTCCAGGGAAATTGATAGCTCCAAGGATGTGCAGCAGCTTCGCGCTATCGCTAAAGATCTTTTGATTGCTTGGCAGCAACAGCAAGCTGCAAGTGCTTGGGCAATACGACAATCTCAAGGCTTATGACAGCCGCTCACCTGACTGTGGAATGGGACCTCTACTTGACTGGTAAACACCCTTGGATCTTGCAATGTTCAAACAAGCCGGTCTTGTTCTGGCATTTGCTGGCCTGCCATTCGTTTTTTCCAGCGTTTCGCTGAAATCCCTGCATGCTTCTGATGGGGTGAATTTACAGGCATCTGCATCTCCTCAGCAGCTGGAATGGGAACGAATGCTGGTGGGAGAGTCCGCAGAAGCTGATCAAGCTGCTGCACAGGGCTATTCATGGCGGGGTGAGGGTGTTCCAGATGGAGTGCCATTCTCAATTCAAGGCAAACCGGCACCAGGTGATTTCGTTGATGCTCAGTGCATTGACATCCATGGTGTGCGCGAACCATGCAAGCTCAAAGTTGACCGGACTCATCAGGCGATTGGTGTATGGATCCCTCCTGGAAGGGCTTCATCAAGGCTTTCGATTTATAAGGGCTCATGCCTTGATGCCGGCTGTGTTCTTCAAAATCCCGATGCAGGATATCCGGAGAAGTACAGGGGCACGACCACGGTGGTTTCCTGGAACGGAAAGCATGGAGGATTGCTGTTGAGACAGGATCACGGTTATGAATTTGAAGTCGTACCGACAACACCATTGTCTTTCTAAAATCAGACAAAAAGAAACTCTGCCGAAGGCAGGGTTTCTGAAAGTCAACCTGGAGTGTGTCCTCGTTTCCACTCAGGGAGATTGGCTCCTCACATTGCAACTTCAGTGAGCGGTTCGGCCTTTGTAACTGGTCCTGACCACCTGTGGGAATACCACAAGTGAGGCCTCGAAGCGGTTTTGTTCTTCACTCTGGGCTCTGCTCAGTGATGGCTTGCCCTGGTTGGGGTGAACCATCGCAAGAGGCCCATCGAGACCTGCGCTTGCTCAGTTTTTGATCACGTTGTGCTGGTCACCAATACAGCGAATCATGGCGTGGTTTTATGGAAACTCGTCGCATATGGATAGCAGTAGCCACTCTCGATTTCACGTACAACTTCTTCAGCTCTGTATAAATCACCGCAAAAATGGCAGTGTTGCTCTGAGTCGCAGACTTGATAACCGCCATTGTTGAGCTTGGTGAGAATCGTGCCTTTGGGAGTTCTTGTGATCAGTGTTTGGGAATCCATGGAGCTGATTCGATGACCTTTTTGTCATGGCATCGGTGAATCAGGCAATGTCGTAGCCATGCCTACTGTTCTACAAACTCAAGGATGGTTTGTTCGAGAGAGATTCATTGACATACCCTGAACTCCTTGGGAACCATTGCATTGATCTGCTCAATTCTCAATGAATTGATTGGAATGTGAGTGCGTGCAAAAGTTCATCGGCTGGCCCCCTCAATGTTCTTTCAGGAGTTCAACGTCAAGTCCCAAAGTCTCGGCTGATCGCGCTCCGGCATCAGCTCACTCGACAACTCTGCTTCGCTGAGTCCTGGTCGGTTGTGTTCGCTGCTCCTCTATCGACTCGGCCGCGTGTCTGTTTCAGCGATTGACTTCAGCGTTGAGTAGGTGTTCTTTCGGTTGGTTTGGCAAGACCCAGGCCACCTTCTCTCTGGTCCAACCCGACTGCCTGACTAGCCTGACAAGCCATACAGCCAGACGCCTACCCGCCCTACCCGGCCTTCCGAGTCATGGGTTCAAGCAACTCATCAGTGAAGTCGCCCTCTTCTCACGGGGGCGGCTTTTCTTTTGGATAGGCCTCCTCCATGGAGGCCCAGTCAGGTCTTGCGTTTTGCTTGGGCTGTTGCGGTATTAGCCGCCGTTGCAGTAGCGAACAGCCTGGGCACCGTCGAGACCCTGCTTCAGGCTGAGATCGATGCAGGTGTTGAACGCCTTGCTTTGTTGCTTTAAAGCGCAAAGGCTGAGCGCAATGGCGGCCAGGGAGATGGCTGAAACCACCGAAGCTGAAATCTGGATCACGCCATAGGCGAGCATCGCCTTCTTTTTTCCACCACAGTCTTTTTTCTTTCTGCTGTTCTCTTCGGTCATGGATCGGGAATGACTGAGCGAACGTTATGGACCTCAAATGAATTCAGTAGACCTGCCGCGGGGCGGATAACCGCCGCTCTGGTCATGCTGGTCGTTGTGCCCGGTTCCCTCTGAGAACGGAGAGCAGTTGTCAGACCTTGCTCACCCTCGTTTAGGCAGATGCTTTCACCACAAAGGTCATCACCATTACTGCGAGTGCAACGGTGCATCCGAACAGTGGCAGCGAGAGGTGAAGTCCTTTCATGGTGCTCCGAATGGATTCCCACTATCGGGTGGTTTTTGCTTTTCTACGACTAAGACTTAATGCCTATTTCTTGGCGCGATGAAAAGTATCACCTTGATGATTCACGACATTGACGGGTTGAATGCAGCCGAAACGCCCTGCATGAAGCAGTTTTTGGATTGCTTTCTGCCTTGATTGTGAGATCAACTATTCCAGAAAAGAAGGCTTTTCTGATGCGTTTGCCGCTTGAACTGCTATCAATTCCTATCAAGGATTGGTGGGGATAGGGTTCTCATTCGGGTGATGCAGCCGATCCGGGTTGAGGCGCTTCGGCAATGAATTTTGCCTGAATCATTTCAGGGGTTGGCTAACGGATTCGACCGTTTGATCGGTAGTACCCCGTGTTTCACGGCTCCTCCGCTTGTAACGCTGGCCCTAGCGCTGAAACCACCCTGTCAATGCAACGGCCAGTGCATCTGCGGCATCGTCAGGCCTGGGCGGAGACTCAAGACTGAGCTCGCGCATCACTGCTTCGAGAACCTCATCCTTGTCAGCATGGCCATGACCGGTCAGAGCCTGCTTGATCTGCATCGGCGGGAATTCGACCACCGGCAATCGGAATCTGCTCAGGGTCATGATCACAACCCCGCGAGCCTGGACCACGGCAATGGTGTTGCTTGATCGGTAGAAAAAGAATTTTTCGACCGAGGCCAGTTCCGGGCGCCAGACCCTGATCAGCTGCCGCAAGTCTTTGGCGATCTCCACCATGCGCTCACCTTCTGAGCGGCCGGGATCGGTGCGGATGATGCCGCAGTCAAGCATCGTCTGCTGACCTTCAGAGGTGTCAATCACTCCGTAACCAACCCGGGCGAGGCCGGGGTCGATGCCGAGTATGCGCACGACTAACGGTGTGTGCTCATCAGGCAGCCAGGGCGAGTTCGAATTCAGCTCTGTCGCTGCTCTCGCTGCGCTCGAACACTTTGCAGAACACCTTCACAACACGATCACCGGAATCAATCTGCTCCAGTGGATCCTTGCGCAGCCTGTGTCGCAGGCAGCAGGACGCCACGCGGGCGACATCGTCTTCCGTGACTTCGGTGCGGCCTTCGAATGCTGCCAGGGCACGTGCTGCACGATTGGTGACGATGTCGCCCCGCAGTCCGTCGACATCAAGCTCGCCGCAAACCGCAGAGATTCGCAGCCGCAGATCATCGTCGATCTCCACCTGGTCCAATCGCTGCTGGGCTTCCACCACGCGATCCTGCAGGGCCTTCTGACCTGCTTCCACCGAGGAGCTGAACCTGTCAGGGTCCGTGTCGAAGGCCGTGCGCTGATCCACCACCTGTACCCGCAGTTCGGGGTCTCTCACGGTCCGTACTTCCACACTCATGCCGAAACGGTCGAGCAGCTGGGGGCGCAGCTCGCCCTCCTCAGGGTTCCCGGAGCCGATCAGCACGAAACGGGCTGGATGTCGTACGGAGACGCCTTCCCGTTCAACCGTGTTCCATCCCGACGCTGCCGAGTCGAGGAGAACGTCGACCAGATGATCATCCAGAAGATTGACTTCATCGACGTAGAGCAGCCCTCGATTGGCCTTGGCCAGCAGGCCTGGTTCGAAAGCCCGCACGCCTTCGCTGAGCGCCTTTTCAATATCGATGGTTCCGCAGAGCCGGTCTTCGGTTGCGCCAAGCGGAAGATCCACCATGGGCACCTGACGTTCCTCCGTCGCCAGGCTTTCGCCATGTTCAAGGCGTTGACGCACATCACTGCTTTGCAGGTCGGGGTCGGTCGGTGAGCTGTTGTACGGGTCACCGGCAACCACTTCAATACCGGGAAGCAGATCTGCAAGGGCCCTGATGGTGGTCGATTTCCCTGTACCTCGGTCGCCCATGATCATCACTCCGCCGATGCGGGGATCGATCACGTTGAGCAGCAGAGCAAGCTTCATTTCCTCCTGACCGATCACGGCCGTGAAGGGAAAGACTCTGCGCTTGCGCGGTGAACTCACGGACGATCCACTGATGCTGTTGTGGATTGTTTCACAGGCAGGAGGGACAGCACCTGAGGAGGGGTGGCATCGGCCGGGTACACCAGTCGTATCCGCACCGCACGTTGTTCCCCAGGAGCAAGTGTGATCAGCCCAAGCTGAGGCCCCTGCTGACCCCTTCGCAACACCAGGTGAAACCGCCGCCGTCCACTGGGACGACCCTGTTCGCCATCGAGTCCGGTCACTTCGATCGGACCTCGGAACATCACCGGACCGCTGTTGCTGCCGTTGAACACCAGTTGCCCGGTCCCGCTTCCGTTCTTCTCAGGAGATTCAAGGGTGATCGCCACCCTGCGCTGCTGTGATCCTTCATTGCGAAGGGGCAGGGTCAGGTCGTACTCAACACCGTAGTTTCCGTGGGCAGCCCAGGCTGTTCCTGAGTCGAAAACCTCCAGTTCAGCTGTCTGGACTTGCCCTGTCTGCAGGTCTCCGCGCTCAAGGCTGCTGATCGGCCAGGAGATCGGGGCATCTTCCACATTCAGGTGATCGGTTCCTGGATCGGTCAGGGTTGCCTTCCAGGTGCTGCCGATCTGAACGCCGCTCACGCGGGAGTACACCATCCGACCGCGAGCGCCACGAGGGGTCGGTTGATGTTCTTTGGGGCTCTGTTTGCCTGTCTTGAGGAGCTTGCTCCATGTCTGAGGATTTGGAGCTTTGTCGTCGTCTCCGTAGGCGGCCAGGGTGGCGAGATGGACAGGACCGCTGCTCTGCAATCGCAGTTGCAGGTTGCGACCGTTCAGCAAGGGATCCAGGCCTGCCACAGGGATCGGCAGCACAACCAGCGGCGTGATTGATCCCGCTGGAATCGTCCACTGCTCTGGCAGTTCATTCGCTTTGTCTCCACGCAGCAAGTCGCCGGCCACCTTGCTGCCGGGCCCCGAGGCGATTGCCGTCCCTGATTCAGCCATCAGTGAGGGCAGCGGCAGGAATGGTGAGCTGGTTTGCCCCTTTCTGGTCGCCTGAGACAAGGATGTGCTGCCTTCGAGAAGTCGCAGTGTCACGGGAGCTTCTCCAACAGGCTGGGCCACGACGGCGAGCCAGAGCGTGGAGTCGAGCTGATCGGGTTGACCGGCGTACACGTGATGGCTGAACAGATCGAAGCGACCATCGAGTGCCAGATTCAGCCCTTGTTTCTGGGCAAAGGTCGACACAAGGATCCCCTCACCAGTGATCAGTTCCGGGTTGTTGTCATTCACCATCAGCACCTCATCGAGCTGACCGGGAAGTGCACGCACCTGCTGCTGGCGCCTCAGGTTCCGTTCAGCTGTTTCCTGCGGATCCGCTGAGAGCCTTGGAGGCGCGAGCACCATTGCCATCGAGGTGGCTGCCAAGGTCAGTGCAGTCAGGGCCTGCAGGCGAAGGAAACGTGTCATGGTTCGATGCTGGCGGCACTTGGTGTGGTGCGGGCCACGGCGGGTTTGGGTTTGAGAACCGGCGCCATTGCTGCTGCGAGCTTGCGGATCAGTTCGGTGGACCGGGGGTCATTGAATGGTCCCTTCACCAGAAATGCAGCAATGGCTCTGCTGCCGTCAGGCAGCTCAATCAAGCCGGCATCGGCGTAGGCGATGCCGATATCTCCGGTTTTGTTGAGCACCCTGTACCCCTTCACCATCAGGCTGTTGTCAGGCTCCCCCTGACGCCCGCCGAGACCGCGCAGCAACCCGCGCGGAAGCAGCGTGTTGGTGATTGAGGTGCCCATCACCTCCCGGAACAGATCACGGCTGCGGATCGAGAGCGCTTCGCCGGTATCAACCAGCGCGATGGAGCGGGCCAGGTCTCTGGCACTGGTGGTGTTGGTGCCTTTGAGGTCGGGAAGCCAATCGTTCACCTTTGTGGCACTCAGTCCGAGGGCGCTGAATCGGGCGTTCAATGCTTCCTGGCCGCCGAGTCGCTCGATCAGCAAGTTGGTGGCGGTGTTATCACTCACCCGGATCATTTCAGTGGCGACCCTATGGGTCGGGAAGCGGGTTCCGAGTGGTTTGGATGCCATCCATCCGGCACCGCCACCTACCACGGTCTTGGTGAGCTTGAGTGGTTCGTTCCAGCTCAAGCGGCCTGCATCGAGCTCTTCGAGGGTCACGAGCAGTATCGGCGTTTTGATCGAGCTGGCGGCCGGCAGCGCGGTGTCTGGTTCCAGCTCTGCATAGCGGCCATCGTCCAGAACGAGCATGAAGGCGCTCACGTTCAGATCCGGCTGTTCCGCTGCCAGGGCACGCCAGCGTTCACTCAGGGGCTTGAGTTCCTTGCGGGTTTGGAAGCGACCGAGGGATTCGGTGCGATTGAGTGCCGAAGTTGCACTGGCGTCGGCAGAAGTCCCGGGCTGACCTGTGCCCCCTCGACTTCCCTCGGTCAACGGCAGCCAGTCCGGCAGGGTGAGTTCACCTTTCTGGACTGCAGGGCCGGCCAGCTTGAGGAATGATCCGGTGATCACCCCAAGGCCCACACCCATCAGAACAAGCCGCAGCATCAGCCGCAGCGGGCGGCCCCAGCCAGGGCTCTGGCGTCTGGATCGACTGGAGGCCAAGGAACTTCGCAAGAAAGCCAGAGATTACGGGCGGTGGCAACGAATCGCCCAGCGAAGTTGTCGGACCATGCCGCGCAGCAGCGCTAATTCCTCGGGTCGTACCAGCGATCGCTGCAGCAGTCCTTTGACCTTGGCCATGCGTGCTCTGGCGGTGTGCTTCAGCAGAAAACCAGCCTCCAGGAGCAGATCCTCTGCGTCATTGAGGCAGGCCATCAATTCGGTTGGAGCAGCAGCTTCTACAGCCTGAGCCGGCTCTTTCGTCAGCTCCTTTGATTGTCTGCGAACCCTCTCAAGTTCATGCAGCACCACCGCCACGGCGTGGGACAGATTCAGGGATGGGTAGGCCTGCGTGGAGTGCAGCCTGACCACACGTTGGCTGAGCAGTAGTTCCTCGTTGCTAAGTCCGCGGTCTTCTCTGCCGAACACCAGTGCGACCTGCGCTGAGGATTCAAGACCCTGGTTCACCCAGGGCATGACCTGTTCAGGATCCTGGAGAGGAATCTCTCCATGTTCAATGCGTCCGCAACTGGCCACGACGCGCTGGCAATCGGCCAAGGCCTCGAGCAGTGAGGGGAAGCGGCGAGCACTGAGCAGCACATCTCGACCATGGACGGCCATGCGTTGTGCATCGGGGTCACCCGGATCACAGCGAGGAGCCACCAGGCGCAGGTCGTCGACACCGAAATTGGCGCAAAGTCGGGCCACGCTGCCGAGATTGAGCGGTCCGGCAGGTTCCACCAGTACCACCGCGAGGCTCACGATCTCATCAGTTCAGGGTGTGTAGATAGCTCAGCAGGTCGGCCATTCCCTCCGGTTCGATTTCAAAACGTGGCATCGGCGGCGTCTCTCCGCTCACGATCTGATGAATGATTGAACGGTCAGTTCGGCGTTCGCTCAGTGCCTGAAGACTCGGACCGACAAGGCCCTGTCCTGCAATGCCATGACAGCCGGCACAGTTGATACGGAACAGCTGACCTCCATGCTGCACATCGCCGTTCAATGCCAGTGCGGCCCGACTGTAGGGATCGAGACGTGTGCTGCTGTACAGCCAGGCGGCCAGAGCCAAGGCTGTGATGACAGCCATGGCGATGAGTGCCGTCACCAACCCACGGCGCCGTTCCGACGTTGCAGCAGTTGATGACGGTGTCGTCACAGTTGCGTCATTTGCATGGAACAATTGTGGTCAATCCTTCCATTCGGCGCGACGGCATGATCGAACCTCTGCTTTGCGGCATCGTTCTCGGTCTGATTCCTGTCACACTTCTGGGGCTGTTTGTCGCGGCGTGGAATCAGTATCGCCGCGGCAGTGCTCTCGGGGGCTGAGAATCAGCAGGCTGCTGCTCCCGTAGCGACGTCTGTCGACTTCTCTCCAGCCTGCAGGTGCTTCTAGTTGAAGCTTGCTCGCGTACTCGCAGATCACCAGACCGTCGGGTTCAACCCATCCACCTCGCTTGAGTTGCTCAAGCGCAGGTCCGTAAAGCCCGGCTGCGTATGGCGGATCCAGATAAACGATTGAGAAGGTCTGCTCGCTCTCACGTTGGTTTCCTTGGAGCCAGTGGAGAAGATCCTGTCGAATCACCTTGACCGTTGCTTCGCAGCCATCGCTGGAACCAACCAATTCCAGATTTTCGCGACAGATCGCAGCCGTGCGCGCATCTTTCTCCACTGCCACCACATGGGACGCCCCCCGCTGGATGGCCTCGCAACCCATCACGCCACTGCCGCTGCAGAGGTCGAGCCAACAGCAGCCCTTGATCTCGGCGCTCAACATGTTCATTAATGCCTCGCGCACGCGTGAGGTGGTCGGCCGGGTGTCCTGACCCTGTGGGCTGCGCAGCCGTCGCCCACCGATCAGACGCAGTTGTGCGCTTTTCACTGGGGCAGCTGCGCACCGGACTGAAGCCATCCGATCCAGTCCTTCAGGATCTGAGCGCCGGCTTTCGCGGATTTTTCAGGGTGAAACTGGCAGGCACCGGTGCGGCGCTTCCAGACCATCGCCGTGGCCTCTCCACGACCAAAGCTCACGGTTGCCGCCAGATCAGATGTCTTCCTGGGGACCGCTGCATAGGAGTGAACGAAATAGACCCATGGTTGTTCGTCGCCCTGAGGAAGCAGCGGGCAAGGCTGCTGAGGTCTCAGCTGTCCCCAGCCCATGTGGGGAATCCGTTCACCCTCACCATCAGGCAGACGTTGGACATTGCCCTCGAAGATGCCGAGCCCCTCTGCGTCGCCTTCGCGACTGCTTTCGAACAGCAGCTGCAGGCCCAGGCAGATCCCCAGCAGAGGGCGACCCTGCTCATGCCAGCTGCGCAGATGTGACACGAGGCCAGACGAATGCAGCTTTTTCATCGCCGGGTCAAAGGCGCCGACACCAGGCAGGATTAACGCATCACAAGTCCCCAGATCCTGAGGGTTGCGAACCTGGGTCAATGGCTGCCCCAGACGTTCAAAACTCGTCTGGACCGAGTGCAAGTTTCCCATGCCGTAATCGATCAAGCCGATCCTCTGGATCGGCTTCGATGAGGCCTCAGGAGAATGGTCGGCTGACGAGGTCAGTGCTGGGCTCAGAGGTACTTGGCAATCGTGCCAGAGAGCGTGGCTTTGGGAACGGCTCCAACCACGGTGTCAACTTTCTGGCCGCCCTTGAACACCATCAAGGTAGGAATGCTGCGAATCCCGAACTGGCTGGCAACGTTGGGGTTCTCGTCGGTGTTCAATTTGAACACTTTGATTTTCCCTTCGAACTCCTTGGCAATTTCATCAACAATCGGAGCCACCATTCGGCAGGGTCCGCACCAGGGTGCCCAGAAATCGACCAGCACGGGAACGTCGCTCTGAAGGACGTCCTGTTCGAAGGAGGCGTCGGTGACAGCGGCAGCGCTGGACATTCAGAATTGATCGAATTGGGCGAAATTTAGCAACCGTTTCTGAGGTTGCTGTCGAATCACTACGCTCTGCGTCTGAACTGTGATGGATGGCCTTAAAGACAGAAAGCCCGAACGCGTCGGGCCAGGGGGTGTGAGGAGTGTGTGGGCCGTGGCCCGCACGCATCAATTTTACCCACGTCTCGGATAAATTATTCGTGTCTCGGAGTGAGATTTGGGGCTATTTCCCCATTCCGAGGTGCTGAGCTTTCTGGTACACCTTGCCTTCTGTCAGCAGGGACGGAGCCACCACCACTTCGACCTGTTGCATCTCTTTGATGGTGCGTGCTCCTAGGGTCCCCATCGAGGTTTTTAGGCAGCCCAGGAGGTTGTGGGTTCCGTCGTCAAGCTTCGCCGGGCCGCGAAGAATGCGTTCCAGGCTTCCGGTGCTGCCGACGTTGATCCGAGTGCCGCGAGGCAGCACAGGGCTGGGTGTGGCCATCCCCCAATGAAAGCCCCGACCGGGTGCTTCCTCTGCGCGGGCGATCGGTGAACCGATCATCACCGCGTCAGCTCCACAGGCGATGCATTTGCAGATGTCGCCGCCGGTGACGATGCCGCCGTCGGCCACGATGGGAACGTACCGATTGCTTTCCTTGCGGTAGTCATCCCGTGCTGCGGCGCAGTCCGCCACTGCTGTGGCCTGCGGTATCCCAACGCCCAGCACGCCTCTGGAGGTGCAGGCCGCTCCGGGGCCGATGCCCACCATCACGCCAGCTGCCCCAGCTCGCATCAGCTGCAATGCCACGTCATAGGTCACGCAGTTGCCGATCACGACAGGAACTCCCAGGTCGCGGCAGAGAGCTTCCAGGTCGAGCGTCTCCTGACCTTCCGGTCCAATGTGATTCGTCGAAACCACCGTGGCCTGAACGAAAAAGAGGTCGGCACCTGCCTCGGCGATTGCCTTGCCGAAGCGCAGCGCTGCAACCGGAGTTCCGCTCACGGCGGCGATGCCACCCTGGGCCTTGATGTCTTGGATGCGCTTGCGGATCAGCGACTCCTGAACCGGCTGGCTGTAGATCTCCTGCATCAGTGGCACGAATTCGTCCTTGCCGACGGATGCGATGCGATCGAGAACGCTATTTGGATCTTCGTAGCGGGTCTGGACCCCTTCGAGGTTGATCACGCCAAGTGCACCCAGCTGGGACAGGTTGACGGCCATCCCCACGTCGACCACGCCATCCATGGCACTGGCGATGATCGGGATCTCGCGTTCGATCCCTCCAATGGACCAGCTGGTGTCTGTCACCTCAGGGTCCACGGTCCTGCCGCCGGGAACCAGAGCGATCTCATCGATCCCATAGGCCCGGCGTACAACCTTGGAGCGTCCGAGCTGAATGTCCACCACAGGAGTTAACAGAGTTGGATCAAGCTACCAATCGGTGCTTCGCGGTTCGTGACGATTCAGGTCAGGACTTTGAGCTTCCGCGCAAGCTGCGCCAGAGGTCCTGCACGTTGGCAGAAATCTTTTTGCGCTCGTCAGCGCGGATCAGACGTGTGGCTGCAAACCAGGCTCCATAAAAGGTTCCGACCAGCTGAAACAGCCGTGGAGCCAAGGGGACCGTGGCGATGGCATCGAGGATGCCTCCGTAGATCCGCATCGTCAGGATCAGAACCAGCAATCCGCCAATCAGAAACAGGGGCTGGCGGAGGCTCTGCCATTGGTCCTGAAGGTTGTTCGCCTCAAAGAACTGCTTGATGCGGTTTGAAAGCAGATCCCATTCGCCTCCCTCCTCCTCCTCGTCGCTGCTCTCGGTGGAGGCCTGGGCGGGAACGCTGACTCTCTCAGCGATCGAAGGTGAAGCGGGAGGTGTGACTGGTTGCTCGGCCGTTACAGCAGGGGCTGAGGTCTGTGTGGAGGCAGGAGCCGGCGTTGTCGAAGGGCTTGCGGAGTCGATGGAAGACTCTGCAGGCTTTGCGACTTCCTCCGTTTTGTCTCCGGGGTCGCTGATGTCGACCTCGTCGGGAAGGCCGGGGTTGATGGCTTCGGCAGGGGCCTGCGTTTCGGAGGGCTTGTCGGACGACATCAACTTCAGTCCAGGTGGCGAGGCCAAAGCGTAAGGGCCCGATCCGTGATTGATCCCACATAGACAGCAAAAGGTGACGCTCCTGGTGTCATCCGGTCGCGCATCCGCGATAAACTGGCTGGCGATCTACAGGTCTTGTATGGCGGATTCAGTGGGGCCCGGCAGTGGCGGTCCCGGCGATTCCGACGATCGGATCATCCAAACGGACCTGAGAAACGAGATGTCGCGCTCGTATCTCGAGTACGCGATGAGCGTGATCGTGGGCAGGGCTCTGCCTGATGCCCGTGACGGTCTCAAGCCTGTTCATCGCAGGATCCTTTACGCGATGTATGAGCTGGGTCTCACCAGCGACCGTCCCTACCGCAAGTGTGCACGTGTGGTGGGTGAAGTGCTCGGCAAATACCACCCCCACGGAGATACGGCGGTTTACGACGCTCTGGTGCGGATGGCCCAGAGCTTCTCCATGTCGATGCCTCTGATCGATGGTCACGGCAACTTCGGGTCGGTTGACAATGACCCACCAGCGGCCATGCGATACACCGAATCGCGGCTGCAGGCACTCACCACCGACAGTTTGCTTGAGGATATCGAGTCGGAGACCGTCGATTTCATCGACAACTTCGATGGCTCCCAGCAGGAGCCCACGGTTCTGCCG
Organism: Synechococcus sp.; assembly: GCA_047286285.1. Classification (GTDB taxonomy): domain Bacteria; phylum Cyanobacteriota; class Cyanobacteriia; order PCC-6307; family Cyanobiaceae; genus Synechococcus_C. The sequence goes on from JBJBBP010000002.1 coordinate 954,655, forward strand.
TCGCGAATCCCGCAGCTGCTGCTGAACGGCTCAGCCGGCATTGCCGTTGGCATGGCCACCAACATTCCTCCCCACAACCTGGGAGAGCTCATTGCAGGACTGTTGGCGCTGATCGAGAACCCAGAGATCGGCGATCAGGAACTGATGAGCCTGATCCCTGGTCCCGATTTTCCGACCGGAGGCCAGATTCTCGGACGAACCGGCATCAAGGAGACCTATCTCACCGGTCGTGGCTCTGTGACCATGCGGGGTGTGGCCGGTATCGAAACCATCGAGGTGCCCGGACGGCCTGATCGCGATGCGGTGATCATCACTGAACTTCCCTATCAGACCAACAAAGCGGCGTTGATTGAACGCATTGCCGAGATGGTCAACGACAAGAAGCTGGAGGGGATTTCAGATATTCGTGATGAAAGTGATCGCGACGGCATGCGCATCGTGGTCGAGCTTCGCCGCGATGCCTACCCGCAGGTGGTGCTGAACAATCTCTATAAGCTCACGCCTCTTCAGAGCAATTTCAGCGCTTACATGCTCGCGCTTGTGAATGGCGAGCCGATTTTGCTCACCCTGCGCAAGATGCTCGAGGTGTTTCTCGACTTCAGGGTCGAGACCATTGAGCGCCGCACGCGCTACTTGCTGCGCAAAGCTGAGGAACGCGACCACATCCTGCTCGGTCTGCTGCTGGCTCTCGATCAGCTCGATCCGATCATTGCGCTGATCAGGGCAGCCTCTGACACAGCCACCGCGCGTCAGCAGCTCCAGGAACGCCATGGTCTGAGCGAGGTTCAGGCCGACGCCATCCTGCAGATGCAGCTGCGCCGACTCACGGCTCTTGAAGCCGACAAGATTCGGCTAGAGCATGAGGATCTGGTTGCCAAGATCGCTGATTACAAAGACATTCTGGGCCGTCGGGAGCGCGTCTTCGGTCTGATCAAGGACGAACTCAACCAGCTCAACGACCGTCATGCCGCACCGCGTCGCACGGAGATCCTGGATCTCGGTGGCGGACTCGAAGACATCGATCTGATCGCCAACGAGCGCTCGGTGGTCCTGGTGACGGAAACGGGTTATCTCAAGCGGATGCCGGTGAGCGAATTCGAAGCCACCAGCCGCGGAACCCGCGGCAAGGCCGGCACCCGAAGCCAGGGTGAAGATGCGGTGAAGCTCTTCATCGGCTGCAACGACCACGACACGCTCTTGCTGTTCAGTGACCGAGGTGTGTCGTATGCCCTGCCGGCATATCGGGTCCCTCAATGCAGTCGTGCGGCCAAGGGGACTCCCGTGGTGCAGCTGCTTCCCATCCCTCGGGAGGAGGCGATCACATCACTCCTGGCTGTCTCGGAGTTCAACGATGACGCCGATCTGTTGATGCTCACTCAGGGTGGATTCATCAAACGCACCCGTTTGTCGGCGTTTAGCAACATCCGCTCCAACGGGCTGATCGCCATCGGTCTCGAGGATGGTGATGCACTCACCTGGGTGAGACTTGCCGTGCCTGGAGACAGTGTTCTCATCGGCTCGAAGGCGGGGATGACGATTCACTTCCGCCTCAGCGACGAGGAGCTCCGGCCTCTCGGACGCACGGCTCGTGGTGTCCGTTCGATGAATCTGCGCGCCGGTGATGAATTGGTGAGCATGGATGTGTTGCCGGTGGAGCTGGCGGATCAGATCGCGGCCAGTTCCGATGACGGGGAGGATGAGGGCGCCGCTGCAAGTGAGGGCCCCTGGGTGCTGGTGGCCTCGGCAGCCGGCCTCGGCAAGAGGGTTCCTGCGACCCAGTTCCGTCTTCAGAAGCGAGCTGGCATGGGGCTGCGGGCCATGAAATTCCGCACCGATGCTGATCAGTTGGTGGGTTTGAGTGTGCTCGGGGCAGGCGAGGAATTGCTGCTGGTGAGCGAGAAGGGGGTGATCGTGCGGACCAGTGCTGATGCCATCCCGCAGCAGTCGCGAGCGGCCACAGGAGTTCGCCTTCAGAAACTTGACAAGGGTGATCGTCTTCTGAAGGTGGTGCTGGTTCCCCCTGAGGCGGAAACGCATGAGCTCGATAACCCCTCAGCCGACTCCGACCCCGGTGACCAAGGTGAGGTCATCTCGGAGACTGATCAGGCGGACGGCTGATCTTGGCCAACTGCGCTGATGTGCTGGTGCTTGGCGGTGGTCCAGCCGCCCTCTGCATCGCCACGGAACTTCACCAGCGCGGCGTTGATGTTGAGAGCCTGGCTCCCGATGCTGTGGATGCACCTTGGCCCAACACCTACGGCATCTGGGTCGATGAACTGAAGGCCCTCAACCTTGAGCATCTGCTTGAGCATCATTGGAGCGACACGGTCAGTTACTTCGGTGCCGGTGGTTCTGAGGACGCAGATCAACCGCTTGTTCACGGCATCGATTACGGATTGTTTGATCGGTCCGCCTTACAGCGCTATTGGCTCGATCGGGCTCAAGGGGTGACTTGGCATCAGGGCAGTGCTGCAGCGGTAGAGGCTGGGTCTTCGATCACCACCGTGACCTGTGCCTCCGGAGAAACGCTTCAGGCGCGCGTGGTGATCGATGCCTCCGGCTCGCGTACGCCATACATTCGCCGTCCTGATCAGGGGCCGGTGGCGGGCCAGGCGGCCTATGGCGTGGTGGGGCGATTCTCGAAGCCACCGATCGAGCCTGGTCGTTTCGTGTTGATGGATTACCGCTGCGATCACCTCAGCGACGAGCAGCGCCTCGAACCGCCCACATTTCTGTATGCGATGGATCTTGGCGATGGGGTTTTCTTCGTTGAGGAGACATCGCTGGCTCTGGCACCGGGAGTTTCATACGACGTTCTTCAACAGCGTTTGAAGCAACGCCTCGAGCATCAGGGGGTTCAGATCACTGAGCTGCTTCACGAGGAGTTCTGCCTGTTCCCGATGAACCTGCCTCTGCCTGATCGCGACCAACCCGTGCTTGCTTTCGGGGGTGCGGCAAGCATGGTGCATCCTGCATCGGGCTACATGGTGGGTGCGCTGCTGCGCCGTGCTCCTGGATTGGCAGATGCTTTGGCCGGAGCCCTCTCAGAGGCATCGCTCGGACCAGCTGATCTTGCACGTCGTGGCTGGCAGGCACTCTGGCCAACGGAGCTCGTCCTGCGGCATCAGCTGTATCAGTTCGGGCTCGGTCGTTTGATGGGATTCAACGAAAGCCTGCTGCGGACCCATTTCGCCACTTTCTTCACGCTGCCGCGGGAAGAGTGGTTTGGTTTTCTGACCAACACCCTGCCCTTGCCGCGCTTGATGGTGGTGATGTTGCGTCTGTTTGCCCTGTCCCCATGGGAATTGAGGCGGGGGCTTGTGCTCGGGGCTGCGGAGAACCAGAAACCAGGGTTCAGGCGCTGAGGCCGCTCCAGTCCGCTGGCTGAATCAAAGGAAACAGAGCGTCTTCCTCCTCCAGTTCCTCGAGCCATCCTTCCGGTAATTCCTCGCGTCGCTCGATCGCGGCGATTAAGCGCCAGAAACGTTGAAGGTGACGTTCGATGCGTTCCTTGGCCAGTTCCGTTGTGGTGCCCGCCCTGAGAATGAAACTCCAATCCGAGGACTGGGCCAGCAGCAGCTCCCGCCCCGCCTGATGCAGCAGGCGTAGATCGATTTCACTGCCGACGCCGCGGCTGCAGCGTTCCACCATCGCTCTGCCTGCCCGGCTCCACTCGGGAATGATCCAGGCATTCGTTTCGTTGAGCCAGTAGTCATGGAAACCACCGCGTCCCCAGCTGGAAGGGCAGGGATTGCAGAGTTGCAGATTCGGTTGCTCACTCAGCACTGCGCGAAGACTGGTGAAGCGAATGCCTTCGCTGGGGCCTTGTCGGAACAGTTCGGCCAGAAAACCAGGACCTTCGAACCACCAGTGGCCGAAAAGCTCCGCATCAAAAGGCGCCACCAGCAGGGGATCGATGGCCATGCCGTTGCAGAGCCGATCGAGTTGTTGTCGTCGACCCTTGAGGAAATGCCGGGCATGATCCCGGGTTCGCGCGATGGCCTGTTCTGGCTGATACGGCTGCTTTTCATCGAGACCGCCGCCTTGATCGCTGACCCTGTGCAGCTTCAGTCCCAGTGGACGCTGGGCGGGCAGCCCCTCCGCTTCGATCTGCTCCGGGGGAAGATCCCAGCCCAGATCCCTGTGAAATTCTCGATACCAGGGGTCGCCTGGATAACCATCCTTCGCCGACCAAACCGGGAGCGTGGCATCACTATCACGACCGAAGAAAGCCACACCTTGTCGGCTCACAATTGGTGCATAGACGCCATAGCGCGGACGCGGTTCGGCATGCAGAAGTCCATGGCCATCAAGGACGGCATAGCGGAGTCCTGCATCGCGCATCCATCGATCCAGCCCCTCGTAGTAGGCACATTCGGGAAGCCAGATGCCCAGGGGTCTTTCCCCCAGCAACCTGTGGTGCTCTCGTACGGCTGTGCGCAGCTGGGCCCGTACCGCTTCCGGGTGCTCTCTCAGCAGAGGCAGGTAGCCATGGGTCGCGCCGCAGGTGAGCAGATCAAGAACTCCCCGGCGCTGCAGTTCTGAAAAGCGTGGAATCAGCTCGCCGTCCCAGCGTTGCCAGGAACTGAGATGGCGCTCAAAGCTGCTGGCCAGATGCTCCGCTGCAGCTCGTCGGTCAGCTGGAGCCTGATTCAGCAGGTTGAGTCGTGCTTTGACCCAGAGCGGAAAACGCATCCTCAGCGTGGGATCCGCCAGCAGTGAGAGCAGGGTGGGCGATAAACCCATCGTCAGCTGCGGGGTCTGCTGCAGGTCGTCAGCTGCTCTCTCGAGTGTCTCAAGCAGGGGCAGGTAACACTCGATCAGGGCCTGGAAGAACCAGTCCTCCTCTAGGGAGTGGGCTTCCGCGGCCCGGACGTAGGGCAGATGGGCATGCAGAACAAGAGCCAGCGCCCCTTTGGCCACTTTTTCGTCCCAACAACCGTGTGAATGTACCGGGATTCACGGCGGGGTTTAAAGGGTTGGAGCTGGTTCACTCGCCTAGAGTGACCTTACCCATAGTCATTCCGACTAAATCGCGTCGAGGCTTTTGCCATGGCCCACGACCCAGGCCGCGTTTTGATCTTCGACACCACCCTCAGGGATGGTGAGCAGTCCCCGGGAGCAAGTCTCAACCTCGAGGAAAAGCTGGCGATCGCTCAGCAGCTGGCAAGGCTTGGCGTTGACGTGATCGAGGCGGGCTTCCCCTTCGCGAGTCCGGGCGATTTCGCCGCTGTTCAGCGCATTGCGCAGCAGGTTGGGGGCGAGCAGGGGCCTGTGATCTGTGGTCTGTCACGTGCGTCGAGGGGTGATATCAAAGCCTGCGCTGAAGCAGTGGCTCCAGCACCGCGACGACGGATTCACACGTTCATCGCGACCAGCGACATTCACCTCGAACACAAGCTGCGCAAGAGCCGCAAAGAGGTCCTGGCGATTGTTCCGGACATGGTCGCTTATGCCCGCTCGCTGGTTGATGACATTGAATTCTCCTGCGAGGACGCAGGACGCAGCGATCCCGAATTCCTTTACGAGGTGATCGAGGCAGCCATCGCTGCCGGCGCCACCACCATCAATATTCCCGACACCGTTGGTTACACCACACCGACCGAATTCGGCGAACTGATCGCTGGCATTGATCGTCATGTGCCGAACATCGGTGATGCCGTGTTGTCCGTTCACGGGCACAACGACCTTGGCCTTGCCGTCGCCAACTTCCTCGAGGCCGTCAAGAATGGTGCGCGCCAGCTCGAATGCACGATCAACGGCATTGGTGAACGGGCTGGTAACGCCGCCCTAGAGGAGCTCGTGATGGCATTGCATGTCCGCCGTCGCTATTTCAATCCCTTCTTCGGCCGCGATGCGGACTCGCCGACGCCACTCACGTCAGTGCGTACCGAGGAGATCACCAAGACATCACGTCTGGTCTCGAATCTCACCGGAATGGTGGTTCAGCCGAACAAAGCCATTGTGGGTGCCAATGCCTTTGCCCATGAATCAGGGATCCACCAGGACGGTGTGCTCAAGAACCGGCTCACCTACGAAATCGTTGATGCCCGCACGGTGGGACTCAGTGACAACCGCATTTCCCTGGGCAAACTCAGTGGTCGCAGCGCAGTGCGGGCGAGGCTTGAAGAGCTGGGTTACGACCTCAGCCGAGAGGATCTCGATGACGCTTTTGCACGTTTCAAGGACCTTGCCGATCGCAAGCGTGAAATCACTGATCGTGACCTCGAAGCCATTGTCAGTGAGCAGGTTCAGCAGCCGGAGGCCCGCTATCAGCTGAAACTGGTGCAGGTGAGTTGTGGCAGCAGCCTCAGCCCAACCGCCACGGTCACCCTTGCCGATGAGGATGGCAGGGAGCAGACCACAGCATCCATTGGGACAGGACCGGTGGACGCCGTGTGCCAAGCGCTCAATGCCCTGGCTGGTGAGCCCAACGAACTGGTTGAGTTCTCCGTGAAATCAGTCACCGAAGGCATTGATGCGATCGGAGAGGTGACGATCAGGCTGCGCCGCGACGGTGAGCTGTATTCCGGTCATTCTGCTGATACCGATGTGGTGGTGGCCGCGGCTCAGGCATTCGTCAATGCTCTGAACCGACTGGTGGCAGGGTCGTCACAACCCGCTCTGCATCCTCAGCGGGATAACGCACCTCTGGATGCCCGTCCCACCCTCTGAGCTGATGCCGTCATCCCTCAACCGACCCAAGGCTGGCCAAGCTGGGTCACGAGTTGGGGGACTGATCCAACTGCTGGTGCTGATTGTGCTGGCACTGCTGGTTCTCGTGCCTCTGCTCTGGCTGGTGAGCACTTCTTTAAAAGGACCTGCAGAAGACATCTTCACCAGCCCGCCAGCGTTGCTGCCCTCCCAACCCAGTCTTGATGCGTACGGACGTCTGTTCCGAGACAATCCACTGGGTCGGTATCTGTTCAACAGCACGGTGGTCAGCCTGGTGGCTGTGGTGGCCAATCTGCTGTTTTGTTCCCTGGCTGCCTATCCATTGGCACGCATGCGCTTTGCAGGACGTGGATTGGTTCTGGCTCTTGTGGTGGCCACCATCCTCATTCCCTTTCAGGTGGTGATGATCCCTCTCTATCTGCTGATGGTGCAGCTGGGTCTTCGCAACACCCTGATGGCCCTCGTGATCCCACAGGCAGCCACGGCCTTTGGTTTGTATCTCCTTCGTCAGAGCTTTCTCGGCGTCCCTGTCGAACTTGAGGAGGCCGCCCGTATGGACGGCTGCAGCAAGCTCGGTGAGTGGTGGAACGTGATGATTCCGGCTGCGCGAGCCGACCTGATCACCCTTGCCATGTTTGTGTTCATCGGCACCTGGAGTGATTTTCTCTGGCCACTGGTGATCCTGGATGACCCTCAGCTGTTCACGCTGCCTCTGGGGCTGCAGCAATTGGCCAGCAGTTTTTCTCTTGACTGGAGAATTGTTGCTGCGGGCTCTGTGGTGTCGATTCTGCCTGTGCTGCTGTTGTTCATCCTTCTGCAGCGCTTCATTCTCCCCAGTGCCAGCGGTGATGCGGTCAAGGGGTGATCATCGGCTCTTGAGCTGAGGGCAGTGCGGGTGGACCGGCCCGCTCAGTCTCTGGCCGCTCGGAGGTGGGCGCCGCTGGATTGGATGGGAACGGCGGATCGAGCCTGTTCCAGAGGGCCCGTTCCCGTTCGCTGGAGGCACGCTGCCAGCTTTCCAGATTGCTGATCTGTCTCTGAAGCGTCTGCTGACGGGTCTGGAGAACGCCGAGCTGCTGTTCGATCAGTTCTCGTTTCCCCTCCCTATCTCGCTGATCGATCCCCTCGAGACCGTCGAGACGCTGCCCCAAATCCTGAATGGTGCGGCTCTGTTGTTGCAGGGATTGCCAGAGAACAACGAACAGCACCAGCAGAAACGGAAACCCAGCTGCCGGGATCAGGACCCAGAGGCGATCACGCATTGTTCTCTGGGATGGGGTGTCAGTTGCAGCCTTGAACGGAAATGCGGTAGCTGAATCCCGTTGAGTTGGGATCGCTTCCAGCACCGATTTTGAAGTTCACCTGACTCACCTGTTTCCCCTGGGGAACCGAGAAAGGTCCGAACTGCTTGCCTGTTCCGATCGGCGGAGTCATGGATTCCTTCACTACACGCAGGTTGCTGCCGTCGGTGAATTTCAGGTATGCCTCCACGGGATAGGTCCCGCTGGCGGTGGAGTCGGCAGTGAAGAACAGCTTGTAGCTGGTGTAAGGCGCATTCACGGCGAAGTCCGTGTTCCAGTTGGTGCGACCAATCAGCTTTTCACGGCTGACCCGTTTTTTGACAATGTTGCTGCTGCCATCGCCACCGACCGGAGGCAGAAAACTGCAGCCAGCCTGTGCGGCGGATAGGCCGGCTTCAAGGCTGATCAGGCCAGCACTGATGGCGAGCACGGCCGTTGTCCAGCGGGGAGTCCCCATGGTCTTTCAAAGGTCTTTCGCGATGTCTAGCAATGGTCTGGTGAAATGGGCTGTGATGCCCGCGCGCTGCTGTTCATGTCTCTTCAGGATCTCGATTCCCTGCTCCAGCAACGGCATGACGAGCAGGAGTTGGCACGTCGTCTCTCAGAACCGTTGTCTGTGGAGACATTGATCGAACTCGGTCGTGAGCGGGGCCTCTCGATCACTGAAGACGACGTCATCAGTGCTCAGTTGAGGGAAGATTCGGATGCATCGTCAGCCGAGCTGCAAAGGCGGATGGCGGATGAGTCCAGACGCCTCAGGCATTTCATTCAGGGTTGAAGTTGATCTCAGAGTGCTGGGGGTTTGTGCTCACAAAGGACCCCTTTGCAGGTCTTGAACATGGCGATAGCGATGATTTGATTGCAGCCTGCATTGGCTCACGATCGCAACCTTGAGCTTCAAATCATTTTCACAACGTCAGGCGTCTGTCCGAACACTTCACCGATCCAGAGTGCATGGGTGACCGCTCCTTCATGCGTATGAAATTCCCATGCCGATTCAGGGCTTGAGCTGCGCTCAATTTCCTGGTTCTCGTCGTTGACCCGCAGATAATGACCGGTATTGGCGTAGCGCAGAACATACCGCTCCAGGAGTGACGATCTCATGGTGAATCTCGCTGAGTCCTGAGCTCTGCCTAGCCAGCTTTCCGCGGCTGGTGACGTTGACTTCAGCTTTTCGTGGGTTTTCTTTCTCCGGAGTGATTATCTGTGTCCTGGTATTTGCTGCTTCGCACCCAGATCAGGGGCTGTTGCAGCGTGATTCGCAGTTGAAAGCCGCCGTTGCGGAACCAGCCTTCGGCGCAAGGTGTGATCAGTGAAGGACTGAGCTGCCAGCTCTGCTGCAGGTAGCTCTGAATCAGCGTCTGAGAAGGTGGCTCTTCTCGTTGCCAGTGCACAAGCGCCAGCTCAATGGTGCTGGATTGCAGTGTGGCAATCCTGCCGAGAGGACCTGCCTCGATATCGGGCTCCACTCTCTCGTTGAGGGTCTCCTGCACCACAAACAGGCGCAAGGGGCTCTGGGAGGTGCGGCCATCCAGGCAGTATTTATTGAGATAAAGCTTTCTGGCGCGTGTGAACAACGGCGCGGGAGCACGACTCAGAAGTGCTCCATAGGCGTCGTTGAGAGCTTGACTCGGCATCGCGCAGGGATGGCTGAGCTCAGCATCCGACATGGCGAGTTGCTCTGCGCCATGGAACACTGTAGACAGATGCAAAAGTGGACACATGCCTGAGTCTGGCTGCCCCCTTTACAGGCTCGTGGCATTGGACGGGCAGCCGCATCCGGTTCTCGACGCTCCCTACGAGTCGATCGCGGCAGCGGAAGCCGCGGCCAGTCGCTGGTGCTCTGGTCAGGGACGATCGCTGTCGGTGGAGCAGCGGGCCATCGCTCTCGAAGTGCAGACCCGCTGCGGGGAATGGCGCACCCTCGGTTATCCAAGAGCCTGTCTTCTGGAGTCGGAACGTGGGGTCGGAGCCCTCTGAACAGCTCCGTTCAGAGCGGGTGCTTGCCGGACAGGTCGCGCGTTTGCGTTTCAGCTTCAGGGATTATCAGCGCTTGCATCCTTCCTGGATCCCGTTCAACCATGACTGAAGGCGACTGGAGCGACTTGTGCGAGTGAGCGTGGATCTTTGCCTGGTGCCCTTGGGGGTTGGTGTGTCGCTGGGACCCTCAATCGCTTTGTGCCAGAAGGTGATCAAGGACTCCGGGCTGGATCATCAGCTCGGTCCCGATGGAACTGCCATTGAAGGGGAGTGGGATGACGTCTTCGCTTGCGTGAGGGCCTGTCATGAAAGGCTCCATCAAGAAGGCGTTCAACGGATCCACGCCACCCTTCGCGTCAATACGCGCATCGATCGCAGCCAGTCGTTTCGCGACAAGGTGAACAGCGTGCATCGCCTGATGCCGTGAATTCCTGCTGGGATTAGCCGAGGCAATGATGCCAAATCAGTCCCGCGTGTCTTGAATGAGACCAGGAACTGGAGGGAATGGTTTGCTGGGTCTGGCTCCGTCGGCTCGAGCGCGCGGTGTTGCTGCGCTGGCGCTGGCCTTGGTTGCTCCTTTTTTCCCCGGAGCCTCGAGAGCTGACACGTGGGACCGCATCGGTAGTTATGCGGCGCTCATTCGCCAAGCGGGAACGCACACCCTGGTGGCCAAAGATTGTCCATCAGCCTTGCTGGGCGCCTTTCATGCGCCCCGCAACGCCCTGCTGATCTGCGCCAACAACATCGAGGATGACCCCAGGCAGGTCTGGGTGGTCCTTGCTCATGAGTCGGCCCATGTCATGCAGCACTGTCATGGCGGACCCTTGCTTCCTGATCACCAGGTGGGCAAAGCCCTCGCGCGCATCGAGGCCCAATCCAGAACAACCTTTCAGGAACTGCGGCTGTACCACCAGTCGCAGCGTCGGGATGAAATCGAGGCGCGTCTGGTGCAGGGGATGCCCCCGAACGAGGTCGAAGCCCTGTTTCGCAGCTTCTGTGCTGAGCGTCTCAGTGATCGCAAGGTCACTCAACCTCGCCAAGGTCTTGTCTCACCGCTCTGAGGATTGTCATGGAGGAGGAACCCGTCACACCGATCACAGGGCCGATCCTCGATATGGAGGGGAGGCTGACCTATCTGGGTGAGGATGGGCAGCGCTACGTGGTTCTCGACAGCCTGAAGCTGGATCAGGACACATCGCTGCGGGTTGCCGAAGTGCTGCGCGCTGCGCAACCTCTCTTCCACCAGATCGAAATTCTCTGCCAGCGTTGGATGGAACAGGTGTCCGCCAACGACCTTGCGCGCGAAGAGGCGATCGCGCTTCTGCTCGCCACCCTGGAAACGGTTCTGGATGAAGACGCCAGCCCAAGTGGAGGGGCCATGGCTTGAAGAGGCGCGGACCTTACGGTGTGCAGATGTGTGGCATCTTTCCATGGGTCCGAGGCTTCGTGGTTACTGGTTCATGGCCTGGCTGGGTCTGGTGGCCAACCTGATCGCATTGCCTGCGATCGGCGTGATCGCATTCCGGGATGAAGTCTCAGCCGGCATTGGAATCACCAACATCACCCTCGCCTTCTCTCTGGCATGGCCCGCTGCGATCGTGGGCATCGTGGCTTCTGCCGGCTTGCTGGCTCAGCGAAAATGGGGTGTGATCCTGGCGATTGTGGCTCTGTCGATGAGCCTCGCAGGAACGTTCCCTTATGGCATTGTTCGTTGTGTCCTGGGGCTTGAGCCGCAGACCATGGGTTTGTGGCCTTTGCTCCTTGGGGTGATCAACGTGCTCGCGCTGATCTACTGGTGTCGTCCAGCCCATCGGCGTGGAGTGAGGCTTTGATGCGTTGGCTGCAGCGATGGCTCAGATCGCGGGATGTTCGCTCCTGCTTCAGCGTCCGCAGTATCTGGTGGTCGAAAAACCTTCCGGGCTGCTGAGTCAGCCCGGTCTTGGAGCCCATCAGAGCGATTCCCTGATCACCCGACTGCAGACCGCTTGCCCCGAGTTTCGACTGGTGCATCGCCTTGATCGGGATACGTCGGGGCTCGTCTTGGTGGCCAGAAATCAGGCCAGCTTGCCCGCTCTCAGTGCTTTGTTCGCTGCTCGAAGGGTTCAGAAGCTCTACATCGCTGATGTGCTCAGCCCCTTATCAGGCAGACGCGGAAGCATCCGCCATCCCTTGGCAAGGTTGCAGCGCCAGCCACCTTTGTATGGTCCGCATCCGGACGGTAAGCCCTGTTGCACGCTCTGGCGTAAGTGGACGGACTCAAGCCATTGCAGGCGCGTGTGGCTGCGCCCCCTGACCGGCCGTTCCCATCAGTTGCGTGCTCACCTGGCTGCCATGGGATCTCCCATCTGCGCTGATCCCATCTATGCCGCTTCCAACGCTGAAGGGCCGATGCATCTGCATGCGCATGCTCTGAGTTTCCAGGACCCCTTTGACCGGCAACGGGTTCGCGTGCTTGCTTCCCTGCCCTCCTGGGCTCAGGCGGAGAAGCTGCGCTTGGCGGGAATGGGATAGGGAATCCGGCGATGACGCATTCTCCGCCACACACGAACGAACGATTGCATAACTAGTTCCAGCTCCGCGCGACTGAGGCTGCTCTGGCTGAGTTGGCCGTCGCTGATTCTTGCCTCAACGATGCGTTTCACCGTGTCACGGGCTTGCTGATCGCTCGTGTCCGGCGGCAGTGAGCGCAGAGCTGCCTCACAGCCGTCGGCCAGCATCATGATTCCTGTCTCCTTGGAGCGGGGAGTTGGTCCGTGATAGCGGAACCGTTTCTCAGAGACCCCGGGATCCTGTTGACGCGCCTGATGCAGGAAATAGCCCATTCGCAACGTGCCCTGATGTTCTGGAATGAAGTCCGCGATCGGGCGGGGAAGCCGATGCCTTCTGGCCAGTTTCAGACCTTCATCCACATGCGCCTGGAGCACTCCTGCGCTGGCCAGTGGGTCATTCAGCCGGGTATGTGGGTTCTCGCCAGTGGTCTGATTCTCAATGAACCAGTCGGGGGCATGAAGCTTGCCCACATCGTGATACAGCGAGCCTGTTCTGATCAGGTCGACATCGGCGCCGATCGTGCGCGCACCCTCCTCGGCCAGACCGCAGATCATCAATGTGTGCTCAAAGGTTCCTGGGGCTTCGGAAGAGAGACGCCTCAGCAAGGGGCGTTCCTGATCGGCGAGCTCCATTAACCGAGCTCTGGTCAGCAATCCGAAGGAGCTTTCCAGCAGTGGGATCACCAGGATTGCCAGCATCATCATCAGCCCCAGCAGTAGTGCTTCCGAGGCGAGTTCACCTGCATCGAGGGGCAGACGAATCCACGAACCTGCGAGTGGTGGTCCCTGCCCGCTCAGCAGCAGCAGTTCGGCCAACCAAGCGCCCACGGGCAGCAGGACCGCGAGCTGCAGCAGCTGGGCTCTGCTGCGCAACCTGCCAGCCTGCAATGCGGCGACAGTGGCTGCTGCTGCGGCAATCAGCAGGCGACCCTCCCCGAGCCCTGTGACCGGAGTGGGCCAGAGAAGACTGGCTACAGCCATCCAGGCCAGTGCACTGGTGGTGCCAAGGCCCTGAGCCAGGAGAAGGGTGGGGGGCACGATCACCGCCAAAGGGCTCACAGCCACGCCGAACCAGAGCTTGCAGGCTTGGCTCAGCAGCAGCAGCCCGAGGGCGAGCAGGCCATGGGGAGCCTCGAGGCAAGGACGTTCCCGTCGCATAACCAGCAGCAGCACCCCACAGCTGGCCAGTGCTTCGGTGAAACGAACAATCCAGATGCCCAGCTTTGGACGACGGTTCACCATTCCGAAGAAATCGAGAACGTCGTAGGCCTGTGAGCTGATGGAGTCGCCCTTGCTGGTGATGGTCTCCCCTTTGCTTACTTCAATGATGGGGATGCCTTCTCTGGTGATCAGCTCCTCAATCAGTCGTTGGCTGCGCAGAGGATCGGTTTGAAGATTGCTGGCGCCCTGAAGAGTGGTGGTCAGCACCTTGCTGCCAAGGCTGCGGCCCGCTTGCTCGACTGTGTTCATGTCTTCGAGCTGAAGATTGCTGGCCCGTTGCAGCTGTTCAAGCGCCAGGGTGTTGACCAGCCCCTGACTGAGCATCCTCTCGAGCGCACGCCGTACGGCCATATCCCAGGCGCGGCGATCATCCTGCGTGCGATTGTTCAGCCAAATCTGCTCTTCCATCGACAGATTGACAGGTCCGATCCGCTCGGCATCGTTGCTGTTGGCGACCCGTTCCAGCTCGCTGAGGTGGCGCTCAAGCCGCATGCGGATCTGCTCGTTCTCCTGAGGATTCAAAACCTGCACGAAGGTGCTGGACGCGAGGCTTGAACGCTTCTGCTCCAAGACCTCACTATTCACAACCCGAGCATCCTTGGGAGCTACCGCATCGAACGGAGCTGGCATGCCTGGCCGCAGGTCTGGCTCAACCAGCCAGGGCCAGCTTGAAACCAGTGCCACCAGAACACACAGGATCAGCAGAGCGCTTTTCTGAAGCCTGCTCCAGCGCAGCACAGGCCGGCGTGGTGATTCGCTCCTGAGCCAGGACCTCCAGAGACGTGCAAGGCGTTGCGAACGCAAGTCAGCAGACGGCATCCAGCACAAACGCTAGCTCTCCCGGAGCGGCATGCTGGATTCACATGCATCGGACGGCAATGGCCCTCAGGTTGGATGGCAAGGCTCTGGCTAAAACGCTCGAGCTGCGGCTGCAGTCTCAGGTCCTAGCGGCGAGCCAGGCTGCAGGCCGTCCGCCAGGGCTGGCTGTTCTGCGTGTCGGTGATGATCCTGCCAGTGCGGTGTACGTGGCCAATAAGGAAAAGGCCTGTGTGCGGATCGGTGTTGAGAGCTATGGATCCCATCTTCCTGCTGATGCCTCAGCTGAAGAGGTCTTGCAGGCGATCCAAGCGTTGAATGCCGATGACAGGGTTGATGGAATCCTGTTGCAGCTGCCCCTGCCGCAGGGACTTGATGAAACGCCTCTGCTGGCTGAGATCGATCCGGCAAAAGATGCTGATGGTCTGCACACGCTGAACCTTGGTCGGTTGCTGAAGGGTGAGCAGGGTCCACGCAGCTGTACGCCAGCAGGAGTGATGGCGATGTTGCGCAGTGCGGACGTCGACCCCGCCGGTCGTCGCGCCGTTGTGATCGGACGCAGCATCTTGGTGGGGCAGCCAATGGCGCTGATGCTGCAGGCCGCCAATGCAACGGTCACAGTTGCGCACTCACGCACAAAAGATCTCGCTGCCATTACCCGGCAGGCTGAGATTCTCGTTGTGGCAGCTGGTCGGCCGGAAATGATCGGTGCAGAGCATGTCAGTCCTGGCACGGTGGTGGTGGATGTCGGTATTCACCGACGTCCTGGAGGTGGTCTCTGCGGAGATGTCAAAGCAGCTGAGCTGGAGCCCATCGCCGCAGCGCTTTCGCCTGTGCCGGGAGGCGTTGGACCGATGACCGTCACCATGCTGCTTGTGAACACAGTGGTGGCCTGGTGCCGCCGCCACGGGGTCGATCACGATCTGACCGACTTGATCATCTGATGGTGCTTGCCGGCCCGTCGGCCTGACAGAATTCGCCCAGCATTGCGCTCCCCATGACCGCCACGGCGACCAGCCCTGAAGGCGTTCCGCCGCCGGGTGAGCCTCAGCAGAACTTTGATTTCAAGGCCTATCTCAATCAGGCCCGCGAACGGGTCGAGGCCGCTCTTGACGCCTCAATGGGACCTGAGCGCCCGGAATCGCTCAGGGAGGCGATGCGCTACTCCCTGCTGGCTGGGGGAAAAAGGCTGCGTCCCATTCTCTGTCTCGCGGCCTGTGAGCTGGTGGGTGGTGACGCTTCCCAGGCCATGCCGACAGCAGTGGCGCTCGAAATGATTCACACCATGTCGCTGATCCACGACGATCTACCGGCGATGGACAACGACGATCTGAGGCGTGGCAGGCCCACCAACCACAAGGTGTATGGCGATGCCATGGCGATTCTCGCCGGTGACGCTCTGCTCAGCCGAGCTTTCGAGATGGTGGCTGTGCGCAGTGCCGACGTGCCCGCAGAGAGATTGGTGAAGGTGGTCGGTGAGCTTGCCCTGGTGTCCGGAGCACCTGGGCTGGTGGGCGGTCAGGTGGTTGATCTGGAAAGCGAAGGCAAGCAGGTCGACCTTGAGACGCTGGAGTACATCCACCTGCACAAGACCGCCGCGCTGCTCAGGGCCTGTGTGGTCGCGGGAGCCTTGATCGGCGGTGCCAGCGATGCACAGGTTCAGGCCATGCGCACCTACGCCAACGGCATTGGTCTTGCGTTCCAGATCGTGGATGACATTCTCGACGTCACGGCCAGCAGCGAGGTACTCGGCAAGACGGCTGGGAAGGATCTGCTTGCAGACAAGACCACCTATCCGAAACTGCTTGGGCTCGAGCCTTCGCGAACCCGCGCCCTTGAGTTGGTCGCCGAGGCCAAAGCTGCTCTTCAGCCCTGGAAAGACAAGGCCCAACCCCTGCTTGCTCTCGCGGATTACGTGGCCAGCAGGGATCGTTGAGCATGGAGGACGTCGCCTTGAGCATCCCCCTCCAGATCCTGGATAACGCTGTTCTTGCCTGGGGGCTGGCCGCCTGTGGTCTCGCTCAGCTGTCCAAGCTGGTGATTGAACTTGTGGTCCATCGCCGCTGGAGACCTGCGGTGTTGATCGAAACCGGGGGGATGCCCTCCAGCCATTCAGCTCTGGTGAGTGGCACGGCCGCTGCTGCGGGATGGCAGGAGGGATTCTCTTCGCCCGTTTTTGCCCTGGCCGCCACCGTGGCCTTCGTGGTGATGTACGACGCCAGTGGTGTGAGGCGCGCCGCCGGTTTCACCGCTGAGCGCCTCAACGCCTTGCCAGCGTCTCTCTGGGAGACACCCTTGGAAAAACCACTCAAGGAACGTCTTGGACATTCCCGCACGGAAGTGCTTGTGGGGAGCCTGATCGGCCCGGCGATTGCGCTGCTGGGCCTCAACTTTGTGGGATCACCGCTTGCGTTGGCGCAACTGGTGACCAATGCGCTGGGGTGACGTCATTTCCCCACGCTGAACAGAGCCTCACCGAGGATCAACAGAAGGCTGCAGAGGCTTTTTCCGACTGGTTGCAGCAGCGGGATGCAGGCCTTCCCTTCGTTCTCAGCGGCTATGCCGGCAGTGGCAAGACCTTCCTCTCGATGCGCTTGCTCAGAGAGGTGGAACGCAGTGGTCTTTGCTGGACCGTCGTGGCCCCCACCCACAAGGCCGTGGGGGTGTTGCGTCAGGCCCTCAGCTTCGAAGGTCTTCAGCCCACCTGGTATCCCTCCACGATTCACCGATTGTTGCGCCTGAAGCTCAAGCGGCAGGGTGATCGGGAGCTCTGCGAATCCACGGAACAAACAGCGGGAGCGCTCGAACATCTCGGTCTGGTGCTGATCGACGAAGCCTCGATGGTCGATAGCTCGCTGCTATCGATTGCATTGCAGTGCGCCCATCCGTTCAAAACGCGACTGGTCTTCGTGGGTGATCCTGCCCAGTTGCCCCCGGTGGGAGAAAGCGAAAGCCCCGTGTTCGCCATGAACAGGGCCGTCACGGCCTGTCTCCGTGAAGTCGTTCGACATCAGGGACCAGTCCTGCAGCTCGCTAGCTGCCTGCGCGATCGCCGGCTGCCCTGTGAGCTGCCTCCGCTGCTGCCTCTCGTTCACTCCGACCTGGGCCAGGTGGCAGTGTTGAGCCGAAGCGACTGGTTGTTGCGTGCGCAGGAAGGTCTGCGCCAGGCCGCTGCTTGCGATAACCCAGATGCGGCACGGATTCTCTGCTACACCAATCGTCGGCTGGATGCCCTGGTGCCCCATGCTCGCAGGGCCATTCATGGCGAGATGGCTGACCAGATGGCCGTGTTGCCGGGTGAGGTGTTGATCACGCGAACAGCGGTGATGGCACCGGCCTCCAGCGATGGCGGCGAGACCGGTGAGGAGCCTGATCTTGTGCTTGGTTCCAATCGGGAACTTGTGGTCGAAGACGTCTCACCGGCACGCTGTGACCTGGCGGAGTTCGGGGTTGCCGGCGAAGCGCAGTTGTCGCTGGCTGGTCTTGGTGTGCCGGTGATTGAAACCCTCAATGCCAAGGTTCGCAGTGGCGAGCTCGAGCTCAATCTGCGACTGCAGCCTCCTTCCGGCAGCCAGGCCAGAGAGCAACTGGATGCTCTGCTCAAGCGTCTGGCTCAGGACGCACGGAATGCTGGAAAACGGGGAGGCCGGCTGCTCTGGCGCCGCTATTTCCTGGTGAGGGATGCTTTCGCATCTCTCGGCCCCGCTGCTGTCCTCACGGTGCATCGCAGCCAAGGAAGCAGTTTCGGTGAGGTTTTCGTGGCCGATGATGTCTTCCCGCGCTCGTTGGAGCGCCTTTCGCCTGAGAGGCAGCTGTTTCATCAACAGCTGGCGTATGTGGCTGTCAGTCGCGCCAGGCATGGCGTTTACCTGGTCGGGGAAGGGCAACGCAATGCAGCGTCCTGGACTAAGGCTTTGCGCAGCGTTGCCTAGGCGACGCTGGCCTATCCGCTGCAGTCCTTTGATTCGCTTCAGAGAGCCGTCAAACCGCCGACGCCTTGCCATCCCAGGTAGATCCCCAGCCCCAGGCTGACCCCACCCACCAAAAGACTTCCCCGGGCAAACAACAGCGCTTTCCCTTTCTCGAGTAGGGGAATGACCTTGTTGCGGCCGATGACCACGGCCAACAAGGGGGTCAGCAGAAACAGGCTTGCTCCGAATGTGAAAGCCGCCAGACCGACCGCTTCCTGCCAGGCGGGCAACTGCGCGGAGAGAACCACCCCGGCTGACTTGGCGAACAGCACGATGTCGTCAGGGCTGATGACTTCGCCGACGGAACCCAGCAACAACAGCAGCGGAAGCGGCATGGCGATGAAACGGTCGATGCCTTTGGTCCAGGCCGGTGGCTCCGAACCGTCGGCAAAGGATTTGATCAGTTCTCGTCCTCCAATGGCCACAAGAGCGCCACCGGCCAGGAGATCCAGGCCTGTGCGGTGATGGGAGCCATGGCTCATGTCCAGCACGAGGGAATGCCCGACCGTGACCAGCAGCGTGGCGGCGAGAAGGGTTGTGATCACCCAGCCTGCGACGAACCAACCACCTCTCGTGATCGGATTCGGCCCCAGGAGCAGCAACAGCAGAACGGCGATATGGATCGGCGAGAGACCGATGCCCGTGCCGTAAGCCAGCAATTCGGCCCAGAGGGTTGTGTCGCTCATCAGAAACGGCCGTTGGCAGGCGCATTCCAGCGCACGATGGCACGGTTTTCCCGCTCGAAACCGAGTACACAGATGCTGCCAGTGCTCAGTGTCAGCAGTCGGCCACCCACCGCTCCAAGTCCCAGCCAGGTTCCAGCGAGTGCCCGCAGCAGATGGCCATGGGCGAACAACGCCACATCACCTTCACCGGTGGCTCCCAGCGCAATCCGGATGGCTGTTTCACACCGTTGTTGCACTGCCCCGGCGTCTTCCCCATTGGGGCAGCCGTGGCTGAACACCGACCAGTCCGGGACCTTGCGGCGGATCTCAGGAGTGGTGATTCCTTCGTAATCGCCGTAATTCCACTCCGCCAGTTCTTTCATGACGCTCATGGATCCGCCCAGACCTGCCAGTTCGCAGGTTCGTTGAGCGCGTTGCAGAGGCGAACTGAAGACAGCGGCGAAATGTTGTTGGTTGAGAACAGGAGCCAGTTGACGCGCTTCGTCCTCCCCATCCGGAAGCAGAGGAAGATCGGTGCTGCCTGTGTGACGCCCGTTGCGAGCCCACTCGGTGGCTCCGTGCCGCAGCAGCCAGAGTCGGCGGTCATCGGCCATGGCCAGAAGGATCTCTCTTTTGCACGATTGTGACCATCAAGGGTTGATTTGGCTGCTCGCCCAACCCATGGCGAGAAGGATGTCAGTGACGGATCTCGAACCAATCGGCACCGGTGATCGGCATCTGGGAAGGCCTGACGAGGCGAACTCTCGCTTCGCTGGGGCCCTGTTCACACCAAAGCCTCAGTTCGTTCAGAGGGAGCTGCTCGCCTTCCGCCTGCACTTCCACCCTTCCGTCATCGAGATTTCGCACCCAGCCGCTCAGACCGAGTTCCATCGCCCGTCGCCGACAGGCCTGCCGGAATCCCACGCCCTGAACGCTGCCTTCAACCAGAAAACGCCAGCGCTCCTGGTGCGTGCCTGACCGTTGCCGGGTGCTACGGGTTACAAAGCGGCGACGTTCCGCTTCGCTGCGCAGCCGAGCGCGGCGCGCCATCGGCAGGGGATCGTCGAGGATCCTGCCCAGTGGAGGTGGACCCAGCTTGCGTGGAGATTGGGCTGGTTCCATCCCTCTGCTCTCCGCTCGACTTTCCATCCTTCAACCTGCCACAGCGATCCGCTGCTGCCAACGCTTTGATCCGATTCCCTGCTCAATTGCCAGCGGTGGAACTCATGGCCTTTGAGTGTTTCCCCTTTGCGCAAAAGCATGCTGTCGGCCTGGGCTTCCAGCGTTCTGTAGCCGACCTGCAGGCGTCCTTTCCTTGCTTCAAAAGGCAGCAGACCGGCCATGGCATGCAGCCTCCCTTCCTGATCGGCCAGGCCTTGCCCCAGCATCAGCATCCCTCCACATTCGGCATAAATGGGCTTGTGGCGAACCCATTCATGCAGTGACGACAAGCTTCTCTTGCACTCACTGAGTCGGTTGGCGTGCAGCTCCGGGTATCCGCCGGGCAGGATCAGACCTTTTGCTTCCGGTGGTGGGGACGTGTCGCTCAATGGACTCCAGGGCAGCACTGGCATGCCCAGCAGCTCCAGGCACTCCTGCATCTCCGGGTAGCGGAAGTGAAAGGCCTCGTCCTGGGCGACGGCCACTGGCAGCGGTCGTTGGTCGCGTGTGGAGTCCAGCGCGGAAGTGAAAACGCTTCGCATCGGGTCCACTCCGGGCTTCGGTGCCTGCAGGAGAGCGCGGAACGCCGACATCTCAAGGTGCTGCTCGGCCAGGGTCGCCCATCGATCCAGACGCTTCTGCAGTGAGTTCATTTCATGGGCTGGTGCAAGGCCCAGGTGGCGATTTGGCAGCTCCAGGCTGGAATCGCCTGGCAGGCAGCCCAGGCATCGCACTCCGACTTCCGTGAGCACGTCTTCGAGCAGCTCCCGATGCCTGGAGCTGCTCACACGATTCAGCACCACTCCCGCCAGGTTGAGGCGTGGATCGAGATCTCTGAACCCTTGAACAAGGGCACCAAGAGAGCGGGCCTGTCCTCCAGCATCCACCACCAGTACGACCGGAACACCCAGAAGCCTCGCCACATCTGCGGTACTCCCATCGGAGCTGGCTCCGATGCCATCGAACAGACCCATCACCCCCTCAATGAGGGCCATGTCGCAGCGCCCTCCATAACCGTTGAAGCTGAGCTGAACCCAGTCCTCTCCGCAAAGAGGAAGGTCGAGATTTCTGCAGGGCCGTGTTGCTGCGAGTGAGAGCAGCTGCGGGTCGAGGTAGTCGGGACCGACCTTGAACGGCTGAATGCTGAACCCGAGCTGGCGGGCCCAGGCGATCAGGCAAAGGCTGAGTAAGGTTTTTCCGCTGCCGCTGGCTGGAGCAGCGATCACGCAGGCCATGGGCTGAGCGGAGCTACGAGGGAGACCCCGCTCAGCGGGGATTCAGCTGATCAGCTTGGCAGCCAGAGGGGCTGCTGCGGCAAGAAGCGGATTGGTGGAGTCATGGCCGCCCTCCAGCTGGCGGGAGACGTCCGCCTCCACAGGCGAATGCTGCACCGGCACGACTTCTTCAATCAACTCCATGCTGGCCATGCCGCCGGCCTCCAGTCGCATGCAGCCTCCGGACTCGGCGCAGAGAATCACGCAGATCGCAGGCTGGTTGTCCGGCTTGCAGATCAGTCGAAGGCCCACAATCTGCCCGGGATGAATGCTCGGTTGACCCATCGGCACAGGTGACACCCGCATCTGAACCTCGGTTCCATCAGGACGTTGGAAGTTGGCGCTGATGCTTTGGTCGGAGTTGTGCTGGCTGTGCTGCAGCTGCCAGCTCAGCCGGTCGGCGATCCAGGATCCAAGCAGAAGTCCCTGCACAGAATGATCTCCTTCGACGTCGATGTCGAGTTGCACCACGTGGCTGAGGGCATTGCGGCGATGCGGAGGGTCGAAGACCATGGCCAGGGTCTGGTGCCAACTGCCGAGACGCAGCCAGTTCAGGTCGTTCACCGCCTGCCCGGCTTCAATCCTGGAGGCCAGCAGGTTGAGGCAGAAACTCGGCTCGCCCAGGGAGGAATCGAGAATCAACCGGCGTGGTGTGCTGGCCAGTTGCTGCAGAAGCTCAGGAGCTTCATCGAGGGCACCGTTCCACCACACCCAGGCGGGGAGTTCCTCCGGCAGCAGGGGGTCAAGGATTGCGAGACCCTGCTGAAGGGCAGGCTTGCCTCCACGTAACACAACCACATCGCCGCAGGCGACCGTGCCACCGCCCTCTTCCGGTAGCGGACAGTAGGCAGCTACAAGGGTTTCGAGGGGCTGTCCTTCATCAAGGCTGGGAGCCAGGGTGATCAGTCGGCGTGGGCGCAGGTTGCTGAGAGCCGCATCCACATGCTGTCCGCGCAGATCCTCGCTGGTGTGGCCGCCGTCCATCTGGCTGAGGCAGCTGGCCACAGCTCCTGTCAGGGGTGGCGTGCTGATGGGCAGATCGCCATCCACCACCGCCTGACGTCCTGAGGCAATCAACTGGGGTCTTTGCACACCGGTGATCGGACCATCGAGGCGGCCCGTTCGAACCAGCTGCTGCTCCACCCAGGCCGGTTGCCAGACCAGCAGACAGAACGTGTGTGCACCGACGTTGTTGGGCTGATCGCGCGACCAGAGCTGCTCCAGGTACCCAGGTACCTCGGATGGTGGCAGTTCAAGAGGGGTTTGAAGCGTGAGCTGGGGTGACATGGTGCAGCCGGTTGGTTGGGACAGGACGTGGTCAGTCGGGTCTGGTCAGGGACGACGCCAGAGCAGGCCATCACGGGCGAGCAGGGCATCGGATGCCGCTGGTCCCCAGGTTCTTGACTCGTAGGGGTGGATCGGCAGCTGCCAGGGGCTGTCTTCAATCAGCTCCAAGAGAGGGGTGTAGAGACGCCAGGCCGCTTCCACCTCATCACTGCGGGTGAACAGCGTGGGATCGCCAAGCATGGCGTCAGCCAGCAGGCGGACATAGCCCTCATCCGATGGTTCGCCAAATGATTCGTCGTAGGAGAATTCCATCTCCACAGGTCGACTGCGCATTCCTGAACCGGGTGATTTCACCTCAAAACGGAATTCGGCACCTTCATCGGGCTGAATTCGCAGGACCAGTTGATTTGCGGTTGGGCCTCCTCCGGCGGCATCAAAAAGATGGACTGGTGCTTCTCTGAAGGTGAGCACCACTTCGCTGAGGCGTTTCGGCAGTCGCTTGCCCGTGCGGACATAGAACGGCACTCCCTGCCAACGCCAGTTGTCAATGAACAGCTTCATCGCCACGTAGGTTTCCGTCGTGCTGTTGGGATCCACCCCGTGTTCCTCCCGATAGCCGGGCAGGGGGCAGTCCCGGGTTCCGCCCGGTCCGTACTGCCCGCGGATGCAGCAGTTCCAGGGTTCGTTCTCATCCGCCAGGCGTGCAGCCTGGAGCACCTTGGCCTTTTCACTGCGGATCGCTTCCGGATCAAAGCGCCCGGGGGTTTCCATGGCTGTGATGGCGAGCATCTGGGTCAGGTGGTTCTGCACCATGTCCCTGAGTGCACCTGATGTTTCGTAGTAGCCGGCCCGTTCCTCAACACCGACTGTTTCCGCTGCTGTGATCTGAACACTTGAGATGTAATTGCGGTTCCAGATCGGTTCGAAGATGGTGTTGGCAAACCTCAGAACCATGATGTTCTGAACGGTTTCCTTGCCCAGGTAGTGGTCAATTCGGAAGATCTGATTCTCCTGTCCACAGCTCTGAACGACCCGGTTCAGTGTTTGAGCACTGCCGTAATCCCTGCCAAAGGGTTTTTCGATCACCACACGGCTGCGTTGCGGATCTTTCAGCAGGCCTGCATCAGCCAGCGCACGGCAGCCACTGCCGTAGAACTTTGGTGAGACCGATAGATAGAACGTGCGATTGCTGCGGGTGGCTCGCATCCTGTCGATCTCTTCGAGACGGTGGCCGAGCTTCACGAGATCCTCGGGCTTCTGAAGATCCACCGGTTCATAGAACATTCCAGCCGAGAATTGTTCCCAGGCGGCACGGTTCTCATTCACCGTTGACTCCATCGCCTCCGCCATCTTCTGGCGAAATTCCTCATCACTCCAGGGGCGGCGAGCGCATCCCAGCAATGCGAATTCGCTCGGTAGGCGGCGCTGTTGGAACAGCTCGAACAGCGCTGGCACCAACTTGCGATGGGTCAGGTCGCCGCTTGCTCCGAAGATCACCAGGCATTGGGGAGCAATCACTCGCTCCTGACGCAGGCCGACCCTCAGCGGGTTCGTCATCGTTGCGCTCATGACACCAGAAGCTCTGACGAAGGTTTAACCAGGAATTCACGCGCTGACAGTGCCCCAGAACAACTCGCCGTGTTTTGTGGTCGTCTCGGGACAGGTGATCGCCATCAAAAAACCCGCCTTTCGGCGGGCATCACGGTCAAAACGACAATTGTTGGCCTTAATAGGTTTCAACGTGCCAGCGGTCGGCTTTCTTCAGCTGAGGACGCAGCTCGGCCCAGTCAAGACCCTTGGCCGCGGCTGCGGCGGTCATGGCTTCATCGATGCCGGGCTCCATGCCGCGAAGGCCACACATATAAACGTGAGTCTTGGGATTTTCGATCATGGCGAAGATCTCATCGGCATGTTCAAGAACCCTGTCCTGGATGTACATGCGGCCGCCTTTGCTGTTCTTCTGCTCACGGCTGATCGCTTTCGTATAGCGGAAGTTGTCGGGAAACTCAGATTGATACTGCTCGAAGTCATCGTCGTAGAGCAGGTTCGGAGTCTTGGGTGCTCCCATAAACAGCCAGGCCTTGCCCCGGTAACTCCAGCCGTTCTTCTTGCGTTCAGAGGCGTCAAACATCCGGCGTAGGTAGGTGCGCATGGGAGCAATGCCGGTGCCGGTTGCCAGCATGATCACGTTGGAATCCTCGTCTTCAGGAAGGAGCATCTCCTTGCCGACGGGACCAGTGATCTTGACCTTGTCACCAGGCTTGATATCGCAGAGATAGGTGGAACACACACCCTGGATCTGTTCTCCGGCGTCGTTCTGATATTCGAGCTGGCGAACGCAGAGAGAAATGGTGTTCCCTGTCATGTCATCGCCATGACGGGTGCTGGCGATGGAATAAAGACGCAGTTTGTGAGGCTTGCCCTTGGCATCCTCGCCTTCAGGAATGATGCCGATCGACTGACCTTCGACGTAGTTGAGATGAGGATCACCACCACTGAGGTCGAAAGTGATGTGCTGAACACGGCCGATGGCACCCTCCTGAAGAAGGCTGTAGTTCTCTGTGACGGTGCCGATGAATGGCGTTTTCGGCTTGTAGAGGTTGATGGGAACTGCTTGATGAGCAGGTTTGGCAGGAGCTTTGGAAGCAGCCACTTTGGTTTCAGGCTTGGTGGGACCCTTCGATGCAGCTGCTTTGGAAGAAGACTTCGGCGCTGCCTTTTTGGCAGCTGGTTTTGAAGCCTGCTTGGCGGGAGCCTTTGCAGCCACAGCTTTGGCGGATGTTGCTTTTGTAGCTTGCGACGTGCCCGCATTCGGAGCATTGTCTGCAATCACAGACTGAATCTGACCGCCTCTGCCATTGATGGCCTGAACGGTGCTTTGTAGACGGTCGTAGGGAACAGTGATGCGCTCCTCAGCCTTGAGATGCTTGCCGGCTTGTAGCCAGACAACGACCAACGTGAACATCCGTTCGTTGTAACTGCTGGTGTTTGCCGAGCTAACACGCATGAGTTGTCGCATCCCTTTTAAGAAGGCGCGATCATAGGCGCGTCGACCAATCTGAGATAAAAGCCGTCATGGCTTTACATCAGATCGTTGTCTGGCCCTGCCCGAGGCTTTCATTAGGATTTCGTTGTTACCTTGCTCAGGTTGAACTTCGCCGACTCCTTGACGACTCTTCAGCGAGCAACCCGAAGTCGTCATCAGACGATTGAGCAGACCGTTGAGCGTCTGCCCCAGGGCGTGCGTCGCTTGGCTGTTCAACTGCGAACTGATCAGTGCGTGGATCACCTCTGGCAGGTGCTCACCGACTACGAAAGCCTGAGCGACTTCATTCCCAACCTCAGCAGTAGCAAGCTGATTGAGCGATCCGGAAATCGCGTGACTCTTGCTCAGGTGGGCAGCCAGCAACTGGTGTTAGGGCTGAAATTTTCTGCGGAAGTCCAGCTCGAACTCACTGAACATCGCCCTGAGGGATTGCTGCAGTTCAGGATGGTCAAAGGCGATTTCCGCCGTTTTGAAGGGTCCTGGCGTCTTCAGTCGGTTCCGGATCAGACTCTTGTTCTGTATGAACTCACTGTTCAGGGATGCTTGGGCATGCCCGTTGCACTGATTGAGCAACGCCTACGGCAGGATCTGAATGACAATCTTCTGGCAGTTGAAGAAGAAACCATTCGACGATTCACCTGAGACCTAAAAACTTCTCTCTCGAAGAGCCATTTCGTGTCCTAAATAAGAGCTTTCGGCACGGATCAATTGTCATAAAAAAACATCCAAAAATTTGGATGTGAAGCCATTCGAAGCGGTTATATCAATACCCCCAAGGGGATTCGAACCCCTGTCGCCTCCGTGAAAGGGAGGTGTCCTAGGCCTCTAGACGATGGGGGCGAGGCCGTGCTTTCAGGTCATCTCCCGAGCACCAAATGAAATTACGGTTCCGACTGACCCTCCGTCAAGGCAGTGGTCAACTTCTCTTGCCCCTGTCCCTGCCAGACGGGGACATTAAAGGTGAAGCATGCTCCTTTGCCGGGTTCGGAGACAACCCAGATGCGCCCACCGTGAACTTCAACGATTCGACGGCAGACAGACAGCCCAACTCCAAATCCTGATGTTCCTCCCGAGGTTTGGGGCAATCGCACCCGATCCAGAAAAATGCGTTGCTGCTCTGCTTCGGGAATCCCTGGACCACTGTCACTCACACTCACCTGAACCCATTGACTGGTGCGGTGCACCATCGCAAGTGCGATCGTGCCGCCATCCTGTGTGTATTTGAGGGCGTTTTCAAGGAGGTTCAGTAGCACTTGCCGCATGCGCCGTTGATCGGCGAAAACAAGTGGCAGATCGGCTGGGATATCCGTGTGGATGGTCACGTCTCGACCTAGCCAGAGCTTCTCCAGTTCAAGGATGGCCTCTGCGGCCACGCTGGCCAGGTCCAATCTCTGGGGGTTGAAGAGAGCTTCCCAGCGGGTGCTGCCCACTTCGAGCAGGTCCTTGGAAAGAAGGGCGATTTCGTCGAGTCGCCGTTTCAGAACGTCGCGAAAACGGTTGAGATCGATCTGACCGAGCTGCTGGCTCTGAAGTGCCAATGTTGCCGCCGTCAGCGGCGTGCGAAGTTCGTGGGCCACCATTCGCAGGAGACGCTCCTGGGATTGCAGGCGGTCGATCAGTGTTTCATTCTCCTGGCGCAACACCAGTAGTTGATCCTCGAGTTGGAGCTCGCGTTGAGTGCGGCTTCCATCCAGTTCCGTGGGCTTCAGGCTCAACCCAAGTCCACTCACGACTTCATCCTGCTGCCATCGGGGAACCCAGCCGCGAAGCTGCTGAAAAATACTGCTCCCGGCGAAGACCTGCTTGGGCATCGGCTGCAGTTTCACGAGTGCAGGGGTCACCACCAAGCGGTGCAGCTCCAGCAGTTCCGGATGCTCGACAGGATCAGCCACCTGAAGTGTCACGTCAAAACCGCAGTCCTCCTGTTCCAGGAACTGGATCAGCGAACGCAGATCACCGCTGGAGAGATGGTGACGACCTGCGACGAGGAGCAGAGTCAGCTGCTGACGTGGTGTGGGATCGATCCCGCCCACCAGGTGTTGCTCCAAAAGATGAGCCTTACCTTATGGGTTTTTGCAAAGCGCAGCAGAACCGCTAAGACGATTTTGAACAGACTGTTGTCAGTCAGGTCATTGCATGCCGCTCCTTCCTGTTGAACGCCGTGGTGCTCAGCCCCCGGACGGGGAACCGCCGGTTTCACAGCGGGTGTATCTGGACAGCAATCTCCGGCGTTGGTTCGCGCGCAACCTTGGACTGTGGCGCTCCCGGCGCCAATACGTGTTCAGAAATGAGGAGGTTTTGTTCCTGGACATGATGATTCGCGTTGAGATTTTTGCGGAATCAAGAGTGGGCAAGCCTCACTACCGGATGAGCTGGTGGCCTGAACACGAAACAGATTTCTTTGAGCGCAAACCTCGTTATCAGCGTGAAGGCGTGATGGAAGCCACACTGATGGGCCACCAGCTGCTGCGCAGTCGTGCCTACCTCGAGGAAGTCGAATCGCGCACACGGATCCGCCAGGTTGATGAACATGAGGTTGTTTTCGAGTCTCATTACCTCGACTGGGATGTGCAGGAATACACACGCCTGATCGATCAGGATCGTTTCCGATCGCGTGCCATTTACAGCTGGCAGAACGGTGATCTCGAGATCGTTGAACATCACCACGAAACCCGTGTGGAGGATGCTTCTGCTCCGATTGACTCCGATTGAGCACTGCTGAAGACTGCATCGGTGCAGACATCCTCCTTAAGCTGGCCTGGCTTGTTTTTACTGCGCAGACCCTCTCGATGACAGTTGCTGTCTGATCAGTGGGTGCAGACGACAACTATCCCGAGCTTTGAGCTCGTCAGCATTACTTGACCATGCCTGTCCCATGAGCCGTCTGCGCTCACGGACTGAAGGTTGCCGGGGAGTTGTTCTGGTTTGCGGACATGACAATCAGCTTTCTGCAGTTGTCAGCCTGGAACCACCGCAGCTCTCTGAATTCGAGCCTGTCTGCTTGCAGATAGAGATGGATCTTGTCGCAACAACTCACTAGCCATTTCTTGGTTGGATGAGGCAGCATGGGGCCGCTCTTTTCAGTCGGTCAGTGCGTATCCCCCGTCCCAGTCTTCAGCAGGCATTCAGAACCTTTCTGATCATGGCTGCACTGCCTCTGAATGCATCCATGGCCTTCGCTCAAGCTGCCGGCGGTGCCACAACCCCTGCCACCGGGACGGAAATCGAGCGGATGGTTTCGATCGCCTCGATCAACATGTGTATTTTGTCGAAAAGCAAGGTTCCATTCCTAACGGCAATGCAGGCCAACATGGTTCCGATGGTCAGCTACATCAAGGAAGTCAACGGTTCAAAAATTTCAGGCGTTAAGAACGGTCAGGCGTTGACCCCTGAGGAAGTTGCCAATGGTCTTGCCATGCAATTGCTGCCTGTCGTTGGCATCAGGTGTGGTAAGGATCTGCCCGCTGATTACAAGAAAGAGGTGACCAAGGCTGAGAATCTGCTCAAGACCAAAGCCGGTAGTTAATGGTGTTCTTCTCTGGCCTCACTCTTCTTTTTATTGAGCTGGCCAGAGAATTGCTGATGCTCGAGATCCCCCTTGATCAAGAATCAAGTTTTGTGCTCTTTGGTGGCCTGAATCTCTTCAATGATCAATATCGACTTGAGCAGAGCCTTCCCATAACTGGATAAAACCGGATGCCCTTGTGGCTTCCTGTCATTGCGTTGAAGGCGATTCGGCTCAGGACCCTTTGGTTGGTGAGGTTTTCCCTCCCGCCATCCGAGTGCGCTGGGAGCCAGGATCGGATGAGCGTGAGCTGTTCATGGTCTCCACCTCAACACCCCAGTCCACGATTCGTCTCAGTGACTACAAGGCCTATCCCTTCAGGATTCCGTCGATCAATCTGAATGTGGTGGTCCAGCACGACGAGGTGCTGGTAACGGCTGATCTGCAGGTGGAACCCCTCGACTCGTCCAAGTCGGTGGCCATGCAACTGTGTGGTGTCGATTTGGAGTTGATCTCCATTGCGATCGATGGCCAGCGCCTGGATTCAGGCTCCTATCAGCTTGATGCAGCAGGTCTTGTGATTGACCAGCCGCCAAGCAAGCCATTCACGCTGACCACGGTCAGTCGCCTGGATCCAAAAGCCAACACATCCCTGGAGGGGCTGTATGTCAGCGGTGGCATGCTGACCACACAATGTGAGGCTGAGGGGTTCCGGCGGATCACCTTTCACCCCGATCGCCCGGATGTGCTCAGTCGATTTCGTGTTCGGATCGAAGCGGATCGTGAGCGTTATCCAGTGCTCCTCTCCAATGGCAATGCTGTCAGTGCTTCCTCGTTGCCGAACGATGACTCCAGACAGGCTGTGGTCTGGGAAGATCCCTTTCCAAAACCCTCCTATCTCTTTGCTCTGGTGGCGGGTGATCTGCGCGAGATCAGGGACCATTACGTCACAGCGTCAGGACGAGAGGTGACACTTCGCCTGCATGTGGAAGCAGGCGATGAACCGTTCACGGCCCATGCCATGGCGTCGCTGAAGCGTTCGATGCAATGGGATGAGTCTGTCTATGGTCTTGAGTACGACCTGGATGAGTTCAACACTGTCGCTGTGCGCCACTTCAATATGGGCGCAATGGAGAACAAAAGTCTGAATATTTTCAATTCAAAGTTGGTTCTTGCTGATGCTGAATCCGCAACGGATGCTGAATTGGAACGAATTGAAAGTGTTGTTGGGCATGAGTATTTCCATAACTGGTCTGGTAATCGAATCACCTGTCGTGACTGGTTTCAGTTGTCGCTCAAAGAAGGCCTGACGGTGTTTCGTGATCAGTGTTTCACCGCCGATCTTCATTCCGAGCCTTTGAAGCGAATCGATGATGCGGCGATGTTGCGCAATACGCAGTTCCGTGAGGATGCAGGGCCAACGGCGCACCCGGTGAAGCCGGATTCATATCAGGCAATTGATAACTTCTACACAACCACGATCTATGAAAAGGGTGCCGAACTGATCCGCATGTTGCGGACTTTGCTCGGTTCCGAGCGTTTCATGCGTGGCATGACGTTGTTTTTCAAGCGTCATGATGGTGAAGCTGCCACCACTGAGGATTTTGTGGCGGCGATTGTGGATGGTGCTTCTGCAGATGGTCAGTCCCTTGGGTTTGATGCCGAGCAATTCCGGCTCTGGTATCACCAGGCGGGCACACCGCATGTAACGGTGCAATCTCACTGGGATGGTGACGCAGGACGTCTGAGCCTGACGTTCAAGCAAGCAACAGCTCCCACGCCAGGCCAGGTTGAGAAGCACGCCCTGGTGATCCCAGTTCTCTGGTCGGTACTAGGCGCTGATGGATGTCCTGGGGAGGAGCGGCTGATGGTTCTCGATCAGCAGGAGAAAACCGTGGTGCTGGAAGGCTTGCCTTGCATGCAGCAGCCACCTGTTCTTTCCTTGTTCCGTCGTTTTTCTGCCCCGGTGACCTGGGATGCAGGCCAGACCACTGACGACCTGTTTGCCCTGTTTGCGGGAGACAACGATGCTTTTGCTCGGTGGGATGCCGGTCAGCAACTTTGGAAGCGTCTGATGCTGCCCCGTGCGGCTGGAACTCCTGCGGCTGAGCTGGAGGCTCGGATGCTGGATGCGCTGCAGCAGCTGCTCTCGGATCGTGGAGAACAGGATCCCGCCGTTCTGGCCACCCTGCTGACGTTCCCTGGAGCGGCCGAGCTGGAGTCACTTCAGAACGAAGCTGACCCCCCTGCACTTGAGCGTTCGGCCTGTGAACTGAGGGAGACGCTGGGATCTCAGCTGGCGCCTCTGCTTCGATCCCGCCTCGATGGCGTTGCTGCCCAACTGATGCAGGCCTGGCCTGACGGGCAGGGTGAGCGACAACTCACCGGTTTGATCTGGGGCTGGCTGGCTGCTGCCGGTGATTCGAAGGCGCGTTCCGATGCCGCTGCTGCGGTGCAGGGTCCCTCCATGACGCTGGCCCGTGCAGGGCTGCGGGCCTTGCAGCCCATTGACTGTGTGGAGCGCGATCAAGCCTTGCAATCGTTCCATGACCGTTGGCAGGAGCGTCCTGTGATTTTCGACACCTGGTTCTCTCTGGAAGCCTCAACCCCTCGTGAGGATGCACTTGAGCGAGTTGCGGCTCTGTTGAAACATCCTCGTTATGACCCAATGGCACCCAATTCCGTGCGAGCCGTGCTGGGTGGACTTGTGGCCAATCCGCGTGTTTTTCATGCTCTGGACGGCAGTGGTTATCAGTTCATGGCCGAGCAGATCATCGCGGTGGATCAGCGCAATGCCATCACTGCGTCGCGACTCGCCAAGGTGTTCAGTCGCTGGCGTACTTATGGCGGTGAACGTCAGGCTGCAGTGAAACGGGCCTTGTCGAAGCTTGCTTCCGCCGATCTATCGACTAACACCCGTGAAGTGGTGTCGCTGATGGAGGCCTGAATCAGGCGAAGCTGATTCCAGTCTTTTTGAGACTCGTTTGTTGTGATGGTGAGTTTTCTATTGCCATCAGTTACGCCCTGTGAAACTCAATTGACTCGGGCATCGTGCTCACTAAGTTGAAAATATTCGCGTAGCTGCCATGAGCAGTGAAGTTTTAGAGGATCTCCTGAGAAAAGAAATTCATGATGATACCTGGGAGTGGTGGAAATCTCATCTTTATTTTCTAAGAGAAGAGAAGGATTTTCACGAGGCCGAAGCCGTCTTCAAGGAGTTCAGCATGTATCGAAGTCGATATAACGGACTTGACTCCTAGCCGTTTTCAGCCTGATCTGTTCTGCGTTGGAAGCTGTTGCGTGAATCGTTGGTTGATCGTATCTGTCAGGAGAGAAGCGCTGAGATGTCGCTTTCGAAAGTGAGGATGGTGTGGCTTTGCCCTTCCTGTCCTGGAAGCAGTGCAATGGCACTGATTGCCTTGGGGTACGCAGCTCGACTTTTGGAGACAAAGGATGAGAGATCATCGGCAGACCAAAGACCTTTGATTCCCGTTTGGCGTTCCTCGATGAGGCGTTCGTAAGCGTCGTTAAATCGTTTGGCACGGTCCTCGTCGCCATTCAGCATTTCAGCGAACGCCACCTCGGGACTTTTCTCCGTGGCAATGCGCAGCCATTCCTTGACCTCGGGGCTGTCGATCGCCGCCGATGTCGGCACAAGGTTGCCAACACTGCCAACGCCAACCACGACAGCTTTGATTTCGGCAGATCGGCCATCCAGTACGACGCAAGGACAGGAGAAATCCCATGATTCGGCGGCTTTCAGTTGGAGTGCCGCTTCAACGAATGTGGCTCTGCACTCAGACACCAACACGTCCAGACGAGCTCGATTGGATGCCATGAGCGTTCTTGGATTGATCCAAGTCTGACGAGGTTGGTCGATTCTCTCTCGATCGCGGATTCCGCTGGGTGGATCAGTGGGTTTCAGGAGAGCCAGTTGGACCCCACTGAAAATGTGAGGATGCCATGTGCTTCGCCTTCATCTCCTTCTGTAATGGCGATGCAGGCAATCTCCCCTGCATCGAAACACTGTTTGGACTTGAGGGCGAACTTTGCTGCGTCGGAATATGACCAAACAGCCATTCCCTGCCCTTGGCGTTCCTCCATGTAGCGATCCCAGAGTCTTGAGAAGCGCTCTGCTTCCGCTCCGTTCATGAATTCATCGAGGGCTTCTTCGGCTCCAACTTCCCTGTAACGCGCCAGAAATGAACGAAGCAACGGGCTGTCGATGACATTGCTGGTTGTGATGGTTCCAGTCAAACCACGCACCGATGTCTTGAGAACTCGTTTGGGGAGCTCTCGGGCATCGATCACAACCACGGGACACTCAAGATCCCAGGCAGCTCTGTTGTGTAGTTCCCTTGCAGCATCAGACATCTCATCTCGAAGTTCACTGATGAGCTTCCTGACGATCAGGGTCGGATCCTTCATCCCAGCAGGCTCAGGCTTCAACCTGGATGGAACGCCAGCTCACTTTCAGCATGGCTGAACAGTGAATGTGCAGTTCTTCAATTTCCTTTGATGTTGGGTTGTCATTGCGTCTCAGAACCAAGTTTTCGGAAAGCGTCCTGACGATATTGAGAGCCTTCAGCCCCCGAATGTTTGCCCCACAAACCTTCCCAGTAGAAGTAAATCACTCCATAACCCTGCTCATTGCTCAGCCTTTTTTTTTCAGCAAGAACAGGAATAGGGGTAGTCCTTTTCCCGAAACCAGCAAGAACTCCGATCTGTACCGGCAAGCCCCACTGTCGCGCTTTGCGTAATGCCGGTTGGTTCAGATCCTTGGCAAAACCCTTGAGGGAATAGGCGTAGTTCTGCACAACAAGATCATCGATCAGTTCTCCTACGGCCCACAGTTCCCAGTCCTGCAGCCAGTGGTTGTATGCAAATCGAAAAGGGCCGGGAGAGAGGCTGATCCGTTTCGGCAGTGATTCCTTCTCAAGCCGTTCCCGCAGTTCCCGCAGCAGGCCTGTTAGCTGTCGACGTCTCCATCTCATCCAGTAGCGGTTGGTGTGATCCTTGGGAGGCTGAGTTCCCGTTTGCGCCGCATACAAAGCAGTGGTGAAGCGGTCATAGCCCAGCTCCACCGGCCATGCGAAGTGGTCATCCAGTTGCAGGCCATCCATTCGGCAGCGCTTCATCACTTCCACGACCAGACCGATGAAGCGTTCACGCACTTCGGGATGGGCTGGGTTGAGCCACACCATCTTCTTGCCATGCATGGTCATGACCGTGTTGCCATCAGCACGGGCCAGCACCCACTCAGGCTGGTCACGCACGATCGCCGAATCAGCCGGCTCCATCAGTCCGTATTCAAACCATGGGATGACCTTCATCCCGCGTTGACGGGCTTGTTCACTCAGGGTGCAGATGGGGTCGAGCTGAAGCCCGGCTGTCTTTAAGGCCGGTTCCACCGGTGCGTAACGACTGCGATGGAAGGTCGTGCCACGACTCCACACGTTGGGGTAGATGGCATTGAATCCTGCCGCTTGCAGTTCATCCATTGCCCGGATAAGAGCCTGGCGGTCGTAGTAAAGACGGCTGGGACTGTTGGTCAGCCAAACGCCCAGCATGCGTCTGGGCCGAACGGAGGGAAGCTGGGCTGCTGCCGGTGTTGCAGTGCAGAAGCTCAGCAATCCAGCCACCACACCGGCAGTGGTTCGGCGGAGCTGCTGCTGAGCTCTGGCTCTGGTCACTGAATCAGCGGAACATCGAGCTGACGGAGCTCTCTTCATGAATACGCCAGATCGCTTCCCCCAGCATGTTGGCGACCGAAAGCACCTGCAGCTGCGGGAACACACGGTCTGAAGGGATTGGAATCGAGTTGGTCACCACCACCTGTTCAAACAATCCATCCGCCGAGAGACGCTCCGCCGCTGGTGGTGAAAACACCGCATGGGTGGCGCAAGCGATCACTCGACGTGCTCCCTTCTCACGCAAAAGACGCGCACCTGCGCAAATCGTGCCCCCCGTGTCGATCATGTCGTCAATCAAAATGGCCGTCTTGTCTCGTACATCGCCAATCACGGTGAGACTTTCGGCCTTGTTGTGGCCGGTGCGTCGTTTGTCGATGATCGCCAGAGGCGCGTCGTTCATCTGTTTGGCAAAGGCTCTGGCACGTGCCACACCACCGACATCCGGAGACACCACCACCACCTCTCCCAGATCCTGATCGGATAGATAGTCAACGAGGACGGGAGATCCGTAGATGTGATCGCAGGGAATGTCGAAGTAGCCCTGGATCTGGGCGGAGTGGAGATCCATGGCCAGAACACGGTCAACACCGGAGGTCACCAGCAGGTTGGCAGTCAGTTTTGCGGTGATCGACTCTCGTCCAGCAGTTTTTCGGTCCGCGCGGGCATAGCCGTAGTAAGGAACGACAGCCGTGACCTGGCGGGCGGATGCCCGACGGCAGGCATCCACCATGATCAACAGCTCCATCAGGTGATCGTTCACAGGAGCGCAGGTGGGCTGAATGAGGAAGACATCACAGCCACGAATGGATTCCTGGATCTGCACATAGAGCTCACCATCGGCGAAGCGTTTGCAGACTCTTGGACCATCAGGCACACCCAGATAGGCGGCGATTTCACGTGACAGTGCAGGATTGGACGTACCCGTGAAAAGCCTCAGACGACGCGTATCGTGCTGGATCTTTTCCTGTTCGGCGCGGGCTGCAGTCAGGAATCCGGTCACGATGCCCGCGAACGAGAAACTGGTGCTCTGATCGTAGAGGTGCATGGCCCCCTTGACCTAGGGGCGTTTCCTGATCAGGGCCTCTTAACGTGACGGCATGCCTCAGAACCTTCTGGTGGTCATCGGTGCCGGTGCTCTGCCGGAATTGCAGATGTCCGCAGCCTGTCAATCCCTTGCCGATGCGTTCGGCGCTGTCCTGTTGGAGGAGGGCTGTGGCCGTTCACCGCATCCTCTGTTGAGTGAAATCACGTCTGAGACCGGCGATTCCAGCCGGTTGATCCTGCTGAGGCTGAGCGGTGATGTCGGCGTTGATGAAAGTGGCGAGGGCAGCTGGATGGAAGCTCTTGCTGGCTGGCGGATTCCGGTTCTGATGTTGGCGCATCCGCGCCCTGACGGACGTTTCGGCGGGATCGTCCCAGCATCCGTGGCCTTCGCCCGGGAGCTCAAACTCCCTCTGCTTGGACTGGTGCAGCTCGCGGGGGAATGGGATGCTGCGGCAAGGCGTGCCGATGGACTTCCCTGGTGTGGCTGCCTTCAAGGGCCTGACGATGACCCAAGGGGACTGATCAGTTGCCTCCAGCACCGCCAGGGGATGTTGGCCAAAGAGGCATCGGCTGGTTCGGCTTGAGTTCCCTCATCACCTGCTGTCCAGTGCGTGGTGCCAAGTCCAGCTGGGTGATCACGGGTGGTGCATCGCTGCTGAGGGCCGCGGCGATGAGGCTCATGATCTCCATGGGTGTGAGATCCGTTTCCATCTGGGTGCTGACCTCGCCAATCACTGTGGGCAATAACGCGATCGCATTGGGTTGATTGAGCTGGTCGTGAATCCCTTTAAGGAGACTCTGCTGCCGGATGCGCCTGGCCTGATCATTTTTGGGGTCTGGCCTGTAGCGGGCCAGCTGTTCAGCCTGGCTTCCATTCAGGGTCTGCCGACCCGCCTGAAGATTCACGCTGTAGTTCTGGGATGAGTCCGTGTGTTTGTAGGACTGATTGAGAGTGACCTCCACTTCCCCCAGTGCGTCGACAAGGCTGCGTAGGGCTTGACGTGGGAACACCACGAAACGGTCCGGTTCACCCTCCTGGAGACCCACGACTTCGGCGACCACATCGGCTGTCAGAGCGACGCCGCCAGCGCGATACGCATCAGCCAACGACTGAAGTCGCTCGCGACCAGGAAGATTGACCGCAAGTTCTGTCGGCAGTTGCAGTACCTGAACAGGGTTTCCGGCGCTGATCTGGACGAGCATCAGGCTGTCGGCGTTGGCCGGTCCTTTTGGAGCGGCTCTGTTGCTGGGGTCATTGATGCCATCCGCATCGATACCCACCACCAACACCATGACCGGTCGCTTGGGAAGAGGGCCAAGGCTGGCGGGATCATCCGCGGATGGAGCTGCATCCGCCATCGGGTCGGGTTTCGGCCAGATCACGCCAAGGCCTCCTGCGATCAGTCCTGCTCCGGCGATGGCGGCGGCGATTCTCAGAATCGTTCTGAAGGGATGGCTCCCGAACCATCGCTTCAATCGGCTTGGGGAAGGATCACCCGCCTGTCCTTCGTCCTTCATTGCGCCGAATCCTCCAGAACTAAGCCGCAGTCTCGCCTGGATCTAAGCGAATAATGGATGGTGTCGACCACATGCCAATGCTTCTGAACGACGACTTTCGCGACCGTTCCCCGGACCAGGTGCGTGTTGTGGTCTTTGGCGCGACTGGATATATCGGTCGTTTCGTGGTCAAGGAGCTGATCAGGCGTGGCTACAACGTTGTCGCGTTCGCTCGTGAACGCAGTGGTGTCGGTGGCCGCCAGAGTCAGGACAGTGTGATTGCGGATTTCCCTGGCGCAGAGGTTCGTTTCGGTGACGTCACGAATTCCGATTCCTTGGCTGTCAATGCGTTCGATCAGTCGACGGATGTTGTGATCAGCTGTCTCGCATCACGTACGGGCGGTCGCAAGGATTCATGGGCGATTGATTATGAGGCCACCCTCAAGACTTATCAGGAGGGAAAGAAGGCAGGGCTCTCACATTTCGTGCTGTTGTCGGCAATCTGTGTTCAAAAACCTCTGCTGGAATTTCAGAAGGCGAAGCTGGCTCTTGAAGCTGAACTGCGTGAAGGTAAGGATGTGACTTACTCCATCGTTCGACCGACAGCGTTTTTCAAAAGTCTGGGTGCACAGGTTGAAAGTTGTCGCAAGGGTGCCCCGTACGTGATGTTCGGAGACGGTGAGCTGGCGAGCTGCAAGCCCATCAGCGAGGCCGATCTGGCTGCCTATCTCTGCGATTGTGTTGTGGATCCAGACAAGATCAATCAGATCCTGCCCATTGGTGGCCCTGGCGATGCATTGAGTGCACGAGAGCAGGGCGAAATGCTGTTCAAGGCTCTGGGGAAAAAGCCTTGGATGATTTCCCTGCCGATTGCATTGATGGACATTCCAGTGGGTTGTCTGGAATTTTTATCCGGCAAGTTTCCTTCACTGGAAGACACTGCTGAATTTGGAAAGATCGGTCGCTATTACGCTGGAGAGTCCATGCTTGTCTGGGACGAACAGCGTCAGCAGTACGACAGTGATGCGACGCCCTCCTACGGCAGCGACACGTTGGAGCAGTTTTTTGAACGCGTCGTTCGTGACGGGATGGAAGGCCAGGACCTGGGCGATGCCGCTCTGTTTTGAAGTCATGTCGTTCGATCAGACAGTGAGTCGCGCGTGACAGCTGCTTGCTTGCCGCGTCCTCGCGTTGGTGTTCTGTTGCATCCGACCGCCCTGCCAGGTTCACCGGTCTGTGGGGGCCTTGGGGCATCTGCCCGATTGTGGATCGGTGCTCTTGCGCGGAACGGCATCGGTCTGTGGCAGGTGTTGCCCCTGTCACCACCGGATGGAACGGGTTCTCCTTATAGCTCTCCATCCAGTTTTGCGATCAATCCCTGGTTGTTGGATGCCAATGACCTCTGCGATGAGGGATTCCTTCAACCAGGCGATCTTGTCTCTCTCCCCGGCGCCGAGGCCGCCAGTTCTTCGCTGGATTTTTCCCTTGCAGACAGACGTGCTTCCGTTCTGGCCAGACAGTTGCGACTGCGTTGGCATCAGCTGCCGCATTCCCACCATGTGGCCTTTGACAGCTGGCGGCGGGATCAGTCCCGATGGCTGCAGGATCACACCGCCTTCGTGGTGCTGCGTGAACAGAACAAGGGACGTCCCTGGTGGGAATGGCCTCAGGCTCTGGCCGTTCACGATCAGACGGCGTTAGCAGAGTGGCGCCTTGAACATCAGTGCCGTCTCCTGGAGCAGGAACTGCTGCAGTGGCATCTCAACCGTCAGTGGACCCAGCTTCGCGAGCTCGCCTCTGAGCTGGATGTGGAGATTCTCGGTGATCTTCCCTTCTATGTGGCCCGTGACAGCGCTGATGTCTGGAGCCATCGCTCACTGTTTTCCATTGCAGCGGATGGAAGGCTGCGTGAACAGAGTGGTGTGCCGCCAGACTATTTCTCCGCCACCGGACAGCTCTGGGGAACACCGGTGTACAGCTGGTCCCGTCACCGCCGCACAGGTTTTCGCTGGTGGAGGGATCGTCTGCGGCGTCAGTGGCAGCTTGCCGACCGACTGAGGCTGGATCATTTCCGTGCGCTGGCTTCCTACTGGTCGGTTCCAGGCCAAGACACAACGGCCATGAACGGCGCCTGGCGAAGGTCTCCAGGGCGAGAGTTGCTCAGTTGTCTGCGTCGGGATGCAGGCGGCCGATTGCCCCTCGTGGCGGAAGACCTCGGGGTGATCACGCGGGATGTGGAGCAGTTGCGTGATCGTTTTCATCTGCCGGGAATGAAGGTGCTGCAGTTCGCCTTCGACGGCAATCCCCGCAACCCTTATCTGCCATGCAACATCCGCGGAACTGGTTGGGTTGTTTATCCAGGAACCCACGACAACCCCACGAGTCTGGGCTGGTGGCAACGACTCGATGATGCTTCGCGGGCGCGCTTTGCCAGTTGTTTGGATTGTCCTGTCGAGGCTCCTGGATGGCAGCTTCTGGAGCTGGGCCTGGCCTCATCGGCTCTGCTGGTGATCGCGCCACTGCAGGATCTCCTGCATCTTGATGATGCAGCTCGGTTCAACACACCTGGAACCGTCGGCGGCAACTGGAACTGGCGTCTGCCCGTTTTCGACGATTCGGTCGAAGGAGCACTTCAGGGTTACGGATTGCGCGCTGGGGTCTGGTCAAGGCGATAAACACCAGGCTGATTGTTCAGTGCTTTCTGGGGAATACCGTCCCATCGCACGCTGCCTTCGCCGGGTGCCGGAGCAATGCTGAGCTGAAGCGGGGGCAACAGCTGCAGGGTGAGCGTGCCGGTTGCTCCCTTCAAGGCACTGCGGTCGCCGCCTTCACTGCTGAGCGTCAACGTGCTCGGCTGCTGCAGTGTCACCTCAAGCACCCCCGGAAGCGGTTGGCTGCCTGAGAACTGCGTAACGGCGTCGACTGGTTGCTGTGATTTGAGCTCAGCCAGCGGGCGAAGACCTTGCAGAAGTGCATCGGCATCCTGCTGAAGATTCAGGGGAACCGGCGCGAACGACTTGGTGTTGTCGATCGCGAGTTGCCGTTGCTGTTGATTCAAGGCGAACAGCGACGCTGTGATCACAAGGATGTACACCAGGCTTCCCTGCCAGGTGGTGAAGATGTCAATGCTTCCCAGCGTGAAACGTGTCCGACGCTGATCCTGGGGCAGCTGCCGTTGAAAACAGCCTTCAGGCAGTGCCCCGCTAAGGCTGTCAGCTTCGAGTTGCAGGTACTGCTCCAGCCGGTGCAGCATCGCCACCAGGTAAGCCGGTTCCGGCAGCCGGTCTGACCAGCCACGCTCCAGTGCTTCCAGAACTGGTGTAGTGATGCGCACTTCCCTGGAGAGATCTCTCAGGCTCAGGCCGCGTTGTTCGCGATTCTGTCTCAGGCGCTGTCCTGCCTCGATCAGCGGAGCTGTGGTGGTGGCCCGATCCGTTGACTT
Source organism: Synechococcus sp. (assembly GCA_047286285.1). Classification (GTDB taxonomy): domain Bacteria; phylum Cyanobacteriota; class Cyanobacteriia; order PCC-6307; family Cyanobiaceae; genus Synechococcus_C. The sequence continues at coordinate 995,782 of JBJBBP010000002.1, forward strand.
GAGTTCACTTTGGCGTCTGCGCCGCCAGCGCCATGGAAAGGAACGTTTGAACAGTGCCATGGCCGTTTTACGCCTCGCCTCCCTGAGTGCTGATCAGGCGTCGCCATTCTTGCCTGGATAGCTCGCGCCAGCACCCCTCTTCAATGGATCCGAGAGCCAGTCCTCCGATTGCAACCCGCTGAAGGTCCAGCACGGTATGGCCGAGAAGCGATGCAATCCTGCGGATCTGTCGGTTGCGTCCTTCGCGCAGAATCACCTCCAGCACGCTGCGGTCGCCCTGGCTGTGCAGCAGCGTCACGCTGGCAGGGAGAGTGCGGGAGCCATCCAGTTCAACACCCTGCCTCCAGCGTTGCAGCCTGGATTGACTCGGGGTTCCGCTCAGCGTGACCCTGTAGGTCTTGCTGTGGGCATAACGGGGATGGGTGAGCTTCAAGGTGAGGTCTCCCTGGTTGCTCAGCAGTAGAGCTCCACGACTGTCGGCATCGAGACGCCCCACCGGGTGCAGTCCCTGCCTCAGATCGGGCGGGATCAGATCCAGGACGGTCTTGCGTCCCTGGGGGTCATGGCAGCTGCTGATCACACCCGGAGGTTTGTTGAGCAGAAGAACCCGCTCCGTGGTGTTTTTGGCCAGCGGTGAACCATCCACGCAGACCCGATCAATCTCGGGATCGGCCTGATCCCCAATGCCTGCCGTCCTGCCGTTGACTTCAACGCGTCCCTGGCGCAGGAGTTCCTCTGCCTGGCGTCTTGAGCAGTGGCCAGCGGCCGACATCAGTTTCTGAAGTCTCTGGCGCATTCAGGTCGGTCCTTTTTCAGTGGTCACCGCGTGGCAGTAGGAGTTCAATCGAGGTGCCTCCGTCAGGGTGATTGCGGGCCTGAACCCGGCCTCCGTGGTTCACCGCAATCTGTTGAACGATGGCCAGTCCCAGTCCGCTGCCGCCAAGGTTGGAGCGTGCACGGGATGGGTCACCGCGGTAGAAGCGCTGAAACATGTTGCTCAGATCACGTTCACTGAGTCCTGGGCCATGGTCCCTCACACAGAGCAGCCACCAGCCACCGCTGGGAAGGACCTCAACTTCAACAGCACTTCCTTCGGGGGAGAAGAGCAGTGCGTTGTCCAGCAGGTTCAGAACGGCGCGATGCAATCGGCGTTGATCTCCCAGAAGTGGTCCAGGTTCTGCTGTTTTGAGGAAAAGTGAAACCTCTCGCTGATCGGCCAGAGGGAGGATGCTGTTCCAGGCACCCTTCACCAGCTCTTCAAGCTTGACCAGCGCGTAGTCCCCCTGTGCATCGGGAAGGGTGTTCTCCAGTCTGGAGAGTTCCAGCAGATCCTCCACCATCAGTTGCAGACGTCTCAGCTCTCTCTGCAGGCGCTCCACCAAAATGCCGTCGTCGCTTGAAACCGCACTTTCAAGTCGATCGCTCACAAGCATCAGGGCCGTGAGTGGGGTTTTCAGTTCATGGGCGACATCGCTCACCCAGCGTTCCTGCTGCTGCTGCTGTGCTTCCAGCGATTGTTTGTTCTGGAGCAGTACCAGCAACCACTCATCCGATCCAGGCAGAACGATGGCTTCCAAAGGCACACCCCGCTGCTCCCATTCACAGCGTTGCGGCCGCTGTTGGTAGCGGACGCTGACGATCGCCTCCTCGAGCTGCGGGACGGTCAGAACATTCTTGAGCGCCTGACCGCGCACAAGCTGATTGCTGGAGAACTGCAGCAACCGATCTGCTCTTGAGTTGATGAAGCCGATCGTCAGATCCGGTGTGAGCACCAACCATCCCTGCGTGGCGCCATCGATCCAGGCCAGCAATTGCGCTGTGCTGAGCGAGTGACCCGACAAGACTGGGGAAATATGAGCTGAATTGCGTCCGATCTGGGCGCGCAGCCTGGAGCGGTGCAGAACCGCCCAACTGCCCAGGCCACCGAGCGTGATGCCAAGTATGAGTGCGGCCCCTGAACTCACGTCAATCAGTGGAATCGGTACCCGAAACCGCGAACGGTTCGGATGTGTTCCGGGGAGGAGGGAGTGGTTTCGACCTTCTCCCGCAGCCAGCGGATGTGAACGTCAACGGTTTTGGTGTCTCCGATGAAGTCAATCCCCCAGATGCGTTCCAGTAGCTGATCGCGACTCCAGACCCGTTTGGGATTGCGCATCAGCAGTTCCAGGATCTTGTACTCCTTGGGGGAGAGGCTGAGATCCCCTCCATCCCTCGTGATTCTGCATTCCCTGCTGTAGAGGCAGAGGTTGGCATGTTCAACAATGTCGTCACCTTCGCTGGATTCCGTGGCGATCTGCTGGGATCGGCGCAGCAGGGCTCGGCATCGCGCGACAAGCTCCCGTAATCCGAAGGGTTTGACCAGGTAGTCATCCGCCCCGACCTCGAGACCGCGCACACGATCGGTTTCGCTGTCTCTGGCGCTGATCACCAGGATGGGGATGGTGGTGTTGACCTTTCTCAGCTCCCGGCAGAGCTCCAGTCCCCCGAGCCCGGGAAGCATCAGATCGAGGACGAGCACATCAACGCTGTCAGCCTCTGGCCCCGTGAGCCTTGCCAGGGCTTCGCTGCCATCCGCACAGACGCTGACGACAAAGCCCTCCGCACTCAGTGCTTCCTTAACGGTCTCTCGGATGGAGTCATCGTCTTCAACCACCAACAGGCGGGCGGTGCTGATGGTGCTTTCAGTAGCTGCAGGCACCGACCAATCCACAGATCTCTCACATTCTGGCGATGGAACTGTTGCCGAGACTGGGTCGAGGCAGTCGGGGACCCCTGTAAACGATGGTAAATTAAGAAACAGTTTGGTTTCGTAATTCGTCGATGTCGCCCCTGTCCCTGCTACCTGATGCGGACCTGGTGCGTTCTTATTTGCGTGACATCGGTCGAGTGCCTCTGCTGAGCCATCAGCAGGAGATCACGCTGGGCCGTCAGGTGCAGGAGTTGATGGAACTGGAGGCTCAGGAAGCGGAACTGAGCGATCAGCGTGGCGGCGAAAATGTGCCTGCGGCGGAGCTGGCCAAGGCGGCTGGCCTGAGTGCGGCGCAGCTCAAGCGCAAGCTGCAGGCTGGGCGTCGCGCCAAAGAGCGGATGGTGGCGGCGAATCTGCGTCTGGTGGTGAGTGTTGCCAAGAAATACACCAAGCGGAATATGGAACTGCTGGATCTGATCCAGGAGGGAACGATCGGTCTGGTGCGTGGTGTGGAGAAGTTCGACCCAACGCGTGGCTACAAGTTCAGCACCTATGCGTACTGGTGGATCCGTCAGGGGATCACGCGTGCGATTGCGGAGAAGAGCCGAACGATCCGTTTGCCGATCCACATCACGGAGATGCTGAACAAGCTGAAGAAAGGTCAGCGTGAACTGAGCCAGGAGCTGGGCCGGACGCCATCGGTGACGGAACTGGCTGGATTTGTGGAGCTGCCAGAAGAGGAGGTGAAGGAACTGATGTGCCGTGCGCGTCAGCCTGTGAGCCTGGAGATGAAGGTAGGCGACGGTGATGACACCGAACTGCTGGACTTGCTGGCAGGTGATGGCGAACTGCCGAGTGAGCAGGTGGAGGGTGAGTGCCTGAAGGGAGATCTGCGCGATCTGCTGGGTCAGTTGCCTGAACTGCAGGAGCGAGTGCTGCGGATGCGCTACGGGATGGACGGAGAGGATCCGATGAGTCTTACGGCGATTGCTAAATCTCTGAAGATGAGCAGGGATCGCACGCGCAAGCTCGAACGCGAAGGTCTTGAATTGCTGCGTCGGGGTGATGTGCAGCTTGAGGCGTACGTCCTGGCTTGATGCCAGGACATCAAGCACCGTGACTTAGAAGAATTCGTCGAAGTTGTCGAAATCAACAGCTTTGAAGTTTCCTGCTTCCACCTGCGACATCAATCGCTCAAGCTGAGCCCAGAGAGCGCCTCCGGTGAGGATCGAGAGCACAAGAGCAACGAGATAGGCAGCACCGGAAGCAAAGCCGAAAACCTGAAGCGATCCCCCGATGAACAAGGTGATGCCGATCAGAATTCCTGTGAAACTCATCACCGTTTCAGTCTTCCCGAGTGGAAGCAAGGGCAACCTGTCCTTCTTCCAGCCATCAAGGCGATTCTGAACAAGTCTTGAGAAGGTGAGTCCGCAGACCACGCTGATCGCTAACCCCAGCCCCGCCATGGCATAAGGCGGCTGCTGCAGATTGGCGTAGTCCAGCAGGATGTCATCCATGCTGAGACCGCCGAACGCTTCGGTCAGCAGTTCGACCTGTTCCGGATCGAGCTCGATCGGAGCAGAGTCGGGCGCGATCGACATAAGTCAGCGAAAGGGTCTTTGAAGGGTCATTATCGCTTTGAAACCACAGGGTTGATGAGGCATTCAGGCCTGAATCAGGCAGCCAGTGGATTCAGGCGTTGCATCATGCCTTCCGCAATCTGGCGAGGCCCGAAGGTTTTTCTCATCAGAGCGGTCAGATCCTTGAGGTCTGCGATGTTCAGTCGGTCATCCTTAATTAAGGTCAGCAAAAGCCGCTGGCGCAGGTCTTCGCCGTCGCGGCTGAACAACAACCTCAGCCCTGCGCCTGCCACCGGTAGAAGCTCACCACTGCTCTGTCGGTTGGAGTAATTGCCGACAACATCGAGAAGGCTTTCAAGTCGCTCGACGCGCAAGCTTCCCTGATCGTCGAAGATCACCTCCATCAGCTTCTCCCTCATCTCTCTGGTGTCGCCTGCCAGCAGTCTCTTGGCGACGTACGGGTAAGCCACAGCGATGATGCGAAAGCCCGGGTCGAGCCTGAGGGCAAGGCCCTCCTGGCTGACCACCGCACGGATGATCAGGGCAAAACGTGCCGGTACCCGGAATGGGTAGTCGTACATCAACTCAGAGAAGCGGTCTGTGATTGCCTTGAAGTTGAAGGAGCCGACGGAATCGCCCAGACTTCCTCCAAGGGCATCTTCCAAAGCAGGAATGATGGGCGTCAGATCAGCTTTGGGTGAGAGAAAGCCCAGCTCCTGGAAATCCTTGGCAACCGCTTCGAAATCCCGATTGATCAGATGCACGACCGCGCCTGTGAGCGTCAGTCGGTCCTGATCGCTGATCGAGTCCATCATTCCGAAATCCACATAGGCCACATGGCCAAGATCGCCACTGCGTCCAGGCAGAGCGAAAAGGTTGCCGGGATGGGGATCGGCATGGAAATAGCCGAACTCCAGAAGTTGCTGGAGCCCGCTGATCACTCCAGTGCGGATCAGGGCAGCGGGATCGAGGCGCTGGGCCTTGAGTTCCTGAGGGTCGCGAAGCTTGGTGCCTTGGATCCAACTGGTGGTGAGTACGCGGCGACTAGACAGTTCCTCATCAACCTCCGGGATTGTGACGGCGGGATTGTCTGCGAAAAGCCTTGAGAAGTGTTTGGCGTTGGCCGCTTCGCAGCAGTAATCGATTTCCTCAAAGAGGCTGCGACCGAATTCATCGATGATTTCGCCAAGACCGAAGCCCAGATTCAGGGGCAGAAACGGTGCGGCAAGAATGCCCAAACTGCGAATGAGCACCATGTCTCTGCGCAGAATGAAGGTGAGGTTCGGGCGCTGAACTTTGACTGCGACCCATCGCTTAGACCCGACACGGGCCTTGTAGACCTGCCCGAGACTGGCCGCAGCAACCGGCGTGTCGGGGAATTCCTCAAACAGCTGATCAACCGGAGCCCCCAGTTCCGTTTCGATCGTTTTCAGGGCGATTGCATGGTCGAAGGAAGGCAGATCGTCTTGCAGCCGTGTCAGCTCATCCAGCCAGTCGCGACGTATGAGATCTGGACGGGTCGATAGCGCCTGTCCAACCTTGATGAAGCAGGGCCCGAGGTTCGTGAGGGTGCGCAGGAGTGTGCGAGCCAAATTGCGCTGAACACGCGGATCACTGCTGCCGCCTTTCAGCAGCAAGCTCAGGACCAGCCCCAGCAGGGCCCAGAAAATCTGAATCAGGCGTGGCACACCAATCCAGGGGCGCAACAGCAGCCATCGGACATCACGGCCCGGGTTGTAGCGAAGCGAATCCACGCCCAGCAGCGCTAGGAAGAAAGGATCCTAGAGAGTCCGCAAGGTTTCACGATGCCGCTGCAATGCCGGAGCAACCTGAATGAACATGGTCCTGTGATTCTTCACGCATGAATGGATGAGCTCCTGAAGGAATTGCCGAGCCGCCTCCGGGAGTTTTCGATGCAATCTCCTGACCGCTTTCACCGATCTCTGTCGTCTGTTGCTTGAGCTCATGTCGTCGCTTCTCAAGCTGCTGCGACCGAATCGACGTCTGGCACTGCACCTCCCTGTCCACGGTCGTGGTGCCGCTCTTCCACCCGCTCTTCGGCGGTTGCTGCGGCAATCACCGGGCAGCTGGGATCTGCCTGAGTTGCCGGAGATCGGCGGTCCGCTGGAATCGCAGGGCGCGGTGACTACCAGCCAGGAGCGGCTGGCTGAGGTGCTCGGAGTTGATCACTGCTGGTTTGGTGTGAACGGTGCCACCGGTCTGCTCCAGGCCGGCTTGCTGGCGATGGCTCAACCCGGCGAAGCCGTGCTGCTGCCGCGCAATGCCCATCGTTCGCTGATTGCCGCGTGTGAGCTGGGTGGTGTGATGCCGGTGTTTCTGCCGGTGCCGTTTCTCAGTGAGCGAGGTCATGCTGGGGCGATGACTGCTGAGGGGCTGCGGCAGAGCCTTGACCCCTGGCCTGATCCAGGTCGTCCGATTGCCGGTGCGGTTCTTGTTCATCCCACATATCACGGCTATGCCGCTGAGATCCACGAGCTGATCAGGCTCCTTCATGACAAGGGTCTGCCGGTGATGGTGGATGAAGCCCATGGCACGCATCTCGCTTTTTGCGCAGGGCATGACCGGCCGATGTCCGCTCTTGCCGCCGGTGCCGATCTGGTCGTGCACTCCCTGCATAAATCAGCTCCAGGACTGGCGCAGACAGCGGTGCTGTGGCTTCGCGCTGAACGGCTCGATCCAGACAGGTTGCGTTGCTCACTGGGAAGACTTCAAACGACCAGTCCAAGTGCTCTGCTGCTGGCCTCCTGTGAGACCACCCTGGATTGGCTGTTGTCCAGCTGCTGGACCTCATGGTGTGAGGCTCGCAGAGTCGAAGCCTTGAGGCTGATCGATGATCTGCGGAGGCTCGGAGTTTCGATTCATTCCGGAGATGACCCTTTTCGACTGATCCTGGCCACGGGTCAGATCGGACTGAGCGGACTCGATGCGGACGATTTCTGCATGCGTCAGGGGTTGATTGCAGAGTTACCTGAGCCTCTCTGTCTCACCCTCTGCCTTGGCTTCGCCAGGCATCGGGGATTGGCCAAGCGGCTGGGGGTGATCTGGCGCCATCTGGCGCGAGAGGGTGATGGTGTCCCACTGCCATCCATTCCGGAACCGCCGCTTCTCAGCACGTTGATTCCTGAGCTCACACCGGATGAAGCACAACGCCGTCCCTTCGTGATGCGTCCATTGGCTCATTGTGCTGATCACATTGCTGCTGAACTGATCTGCCCCTATCCACCCGGGGTTCCCCTGCTTGTGCCAGGGGAGAGGATCTGTTCAGATCGCAGCCATTGGCTCCAGTTACAGCATCAGAGATGGCCTGATCAGGTGCCCGGTAAGGTGAAGGTTCTGGCCTGAAGGGCCGTGGGATCTGACAGGTGATTTCAGACGCCACAACCGGGAAGGCCTTGGGCAAGCGGCAAGCCGCCGATCACAAACGTCTGGTCAGCGGTTTGCTGGTCGGCCTGTTTGGTTTGGTGGTCGTGGGGCTGGGCGGCTGGTGGTTCACCATCGCTCTTGGGGTGATTGTGCATCTGGGATTGCTGGAGTTCTTTCGCATGGCCCAGTTCAAAGGCATGCGTCCCGCCACAAAAACCACATTGGTGGCCTGCCAGTTGCTGCTGATCAGTACTCAGTGCTCCGTCAATGGAGGCATCGCCTCCTCACTTGCTGATGCGGTTTTGCCTCTCTCGGGTGCCGCCATCTGTGGCTGGTTGCTGCTGCAGCCGATCACAGGGTCGATTGCCGACATCGCCGCCTCGATTTTCGGGCTGTTCTATCTCGGCTTTCTGCCCAGCCATTGGCTGCGCCTTCGCAACCTCCAGGCTGTGGACATCGCACCTCTGGTGGATCAAATCCCCTGGGACTGGGTCAGCTCCGGTCTGCTGATCACTCTGATGGCCTGTCTCATGGTGGTGGCCAGTGATATCGGCTCGTATGCCATCGGCCGCCGCTTCGGTCGCCATCCCCTGTCCCCCATTTCCCCCGCCAAGACCATTGAAGGTGCCTATGGAGGACTGGCTTCGGCCGTGTTGCTCGGTGCTGGGGCCGGTGCACTCCTGGAATGGCCTTATGGACCGTTGACCGGCGGATTCCTGGGGGCACTTGTGGCGCTCTTTGCACTGGTGGGCGATCTCACCGAGTCAATGATGAAACGCGATGCGGGTCTGAAGGATTCCGGCGATGCCCTGCCGGGTCATGGCGGGATTCTCGATCGGATCGACAGCTACCTGTTCACACCAGCCGTGGTGTTCTATGTCGTGACCCTGGTCATGCCGGTCTTCGCGCGGTGACAACTCAGGGGTGATCGCTTTTAGGGGTGAACAGTGGCATTGCCCTTGATTAGCAGCTGACCGCCCTGAAGCCGGGCCTCCAGGATCTTGATGGAGGGGTCCATCGGCAGCAAAAACTGTCCCTCCGCATCGCAGTGGTTCAGCCTGATCGTCCCTTGATCCGCACACAGACGGAAGCTGCGTTGCACAGGGTCTTTGCCTGTGATCACATCCGCTGTGAGCATCAGCCGATCGTTGTCGATCATCAGGGAACGCAGTGGGGTGAGGCCCATCAGCTGTTCTCCCAGCAGATCCGCCAACCATCGCCAGCGATCGCTTGCCAGAGCCTTGTTCAGATCATTGCCGTTCAGCACCACCTCACCCTCGATGGCGAATGGATCCTTGAGCTGTAACGGTTGGTTGGGTTGCCCCGGGCGAAACAGGGTCTTCAATTCGCCGGATTGCAGCTCGGCGCGCATCAGGGGCAGCTGCTGGAAACTCACCCTTCGAGCCTCAAGTGAGACTCCTTGCAAACGACCTCTCAACAGCTCAAGTGCTGAACCCTGAAGGGCCAGATTCAATTCCTCCACGGAGTCGCACTGGTTGCGAATCCAGCGTTGAAGACCGCTCGCCAGGAGCTGGAGAACAGGGCCGGAGCTGGTCTTGGACATGAAAGCTGAGCACCACGTTGGCGGATCAGAACCTCATCATCCGATGGGATCCGGTGGACGAATGCTGGACAACGTGGATTGGAACCAGTTGAGACAGCGCTCGGCAACGCGCTCGGGTTGATCGATGTGTGGAAGATGTCCACAGTCTTCGAACTGTTCAACCCCGTCCTTGAGAATGAGAGCCGCTGCTTTCTTTTGCGGTTCCCTGAGGATTCTGTCGTTGGCTCCCCAGATCACATGCAGAGGCTGGTCGGGGAGAGGTGTGCCGCAACCTGCAAATCCTCCGCTGCGCGCAAACGCAGCGAGTGCCTCCGCCCAGCCAGGGCACTGCAGATGCAGTGAAGCGATTTGTTCTTCCGCTGCACCCACATTGGCCTCGGGGTCCGCAAAGGCCTGCCGGCAAAGCCCTCGACGAACACCAGGCCGACTCAGGAACCAGGCGCCGAGGCGGTCCAGCAAAGGCGGAACGGGCATCGGGGTGCCTGTCAGCCCTGCCGGGGCCAGCAGCATCAGAGTTTTGATTCGCTCTGGGTGGCGGCGGGCCATTTCCACGGCAACGGAGCCCCCCATGGACGCTCCGATCAGGCCACACGGACTGTCCGGAATCTCGTCGAGCAGGGCATCCAGATGACTCAGAACCGCCTTAGGGCCGTAGATCGCATCACGGGGACGTGGTGAGAATCCGAAGCCGAATAAGTCAGGAATGACCAATTGAAAGTTCCGGCTCAACAGCGGGGCCAGCCGGCGATATTCGAGAAAACTGCTGTCGAATCCATGCAGCAGGATCAAAGGGGGACCCTGCCCCAGGACAGCCACAGGGAAAGGTGCGTTCACCCCGAGTGCGGGCAGTTCCCTCCACTCGAGATGCTCCGCAAGCGATCTGGCTTTCGGATCCAGGAGCTCGCTTTTGATCGAGTTCAGTAATGCTTTCAAGGCAGCACGGGGCTCGTTTCAGCAGCTCCCACAAGCGCTTCGAGCAAGTTGCCTGGTGTGACCTCGAATGGGAGGTGGTGCAGATCAGATCCCTCCCGGCAGGCGAACGTGCAGACCTGCTGAAGTTGATTGAGGCTGGCTTGACCCAGCCCAAGGTCATCCAGGCAGACCGGCAGACCGAGCTCACGCAGCAAGGGCAGCAGCTGGCGATGTGCCTGCGCTGCCAGACGATTGCCCCCGAGACGTTCTTCCAGGCGCAGCTGGACCAGGATGCCGAATCCCACCTTTTCTCCATGCAGGACGGAATGACAGGCTTCCAGCTGAGTCAGGCCGTTGTGAACGGCATGGGCAGCGACTGTTCGACAGCGCGCCCCCCCCAGGCCTCCGATGACTCCCGCTGTGAGGCCGCAGGCATCGACAACCCGCTTCCAGGCTTCCCCTCCTGGTTCACGGATGGCATCAAGGCTGTCGATCAGCAGTTGGTCACGAAGAACTCTGGCCATCTGAACTGCCTGCTGAATCACCCCGTCGCTGCTGGACCCGCTGCTCACCGAGGCTTCGTACCACTTGGCCAGAGCGTCGGCGATTCCGCTCGCCAGGGTTCGCTCAGGCGCCTCCAGAAGCAGGTCATGATCGAAGACCAGCAGATCAGGGCAGCGCTTGAGAGCCTGATCTCGTTCAAAGGCGCCATCAGGGCTGTACAGATTCGAGAGGGCAGTCCAACCGGCGCAGGTGGCAGCGCTTAATGGAACCGTGACACAGGGAACATCCAGTCTGTCGGCCAGCAATTTGCCGCTGTCGAGAACCTTTCCTCCACCCGCGGCGATCACACCATCACAGGATTGTCGGATGAAGTCGTTCTGAAGACGTTGAAGATCAAGCTCGCAGCAGTCATGCTCGAGATTCTGCTGATACACCGTTAGCCCGCTCACGTTTAGCCCATGGCAAAGCTTGGAACGGAGTGAGTCAGTGGACTCGCTTCGTCCGAGCAGCAGCGGAGAATGAAAGAGTTTCGCGATCGATGTTTGGGCTTCCATCCAAGCCCCTGACCCACGAATGACCTGGGCAGGAGCGATGGAATGAAAGGAGACCGGATTGTGGCCGGCAGCTTTTGGGATCATCCAGGTCAGAGACCAGCGCCAGCGAGTGCAGGTGTTTCGCTGGCTGCAGCGGTGAGATGCTTCACCACCACCTTGCCATCTTCAACATCCACCTCCGCGGAATCGCCATCTTTGATTCGACCTGAGAGGACCTCCTCAGCAAGGCTGTCCTCCAGCAGACGCATGACAGCTCTGCGCAAAGGACGAGCGCCGTAGGCGGGGTTGTATCCCTCTTCCACGAGACGCTCCTTGAACGCATTGGAGACGGAGAGAGTGATTCCTTTTTCGCCGATTCGATTGAAGACTTCCCGAAGCATGATTTCGGCAATCTCCTTGACCTCCTCACGATTCAGTTGCCTGAACACGATGATTTCATCGAGTCGGTTAAGGAATTCAGGGCGGAAATACTGCTTCAGCTCTTCGTTCACGAGAGAGCGGATTCGGTTGTACTGATTCTCTTCCGCGTTCTCACCGGAGAACTCGAAGCCAAGGCCGCCACCACCTTTTTCAATCACCTTCGAACCAATGTTCGAGGTCATGATGATCAGTGTGTTTTTGAAGTCGACAGTGCGACCTTTGGAATCTGTCAGACGTCCGTCCTCCAGCAATTGCAGAAGGAGGTTGAACACATCGGGGTGGGCCTTCTCGATCTCGTCGAACAGAACAACGGTGTAAGGACGGCGCCTGACAGCTTCGGTGAGCTGACCACCTTCGTTGAAGCCCACATAGCCAGGAGGCGAACCGATCAATTTGCTGACCGTGTGCCTCTCCATGAACTCCGACATATCAAGGCGGATCATGGCTTCTTCACTGCCGAAGAAGTAGGCAGCAAGTGCCTTCGTGAGTTCCGTCTTGCCGACACCTGTTGGTCCGGAGAAGATGAAACTTGCGATTGGTCGGTTGGGATTCTTGAGGCCGACGCGTGCCCGGCGAATCGCTTTTGAGACCGCTTTCACAGCCTCGTCCTGACCGATCAGACGCTTGTGCAGCGTCTCTTCCATGTTGAGCAGTTTGACGGACTCACTTTCCGTGAGCTTCTGCACGGGGACACCCGTCCAGGACGCCACGATCTGAGCGATGTCCTCTTCACTCACCACTGGAGTGGTGGTTTCCGCGACGGCTCCTTGAACGGAACTCTGATCCGCCTTGACCGCAACAGACTCGGAAGATGCCTGGCCGGTTTCTGCGCCCTCTGCGGAATCCGTCGTTGGAGTGTCCTGACGACTGGTCTGCAGCAGGGTTCGGATTTTTTCACGCAGTTCAACTTCCTTATCCCGAAGTTCACCGGCACGAGTGAAGTCCTGTTCTCGGACAGCGTCTTCCTTCTCTTTCTGCACTGAACGCAGTTCCTTGTCGACCTCCTTGGCTTCAGGGGGAAGTTTGGAATTCAGCAGACGAACGCGGCTACCCGCTTCGTCGATCAGATCGATGGCTTTGTCAGGAAGGAATCGATCCGAGATGTAGCGATCGCCAAGTGTGGCTGCAGCTTCGAGTGCTTCATCGGTGATCCGCAGACGGTGGTGCTGCTCATAACGCTCACGCAGTCCGCGCAGGATTTCAATCGTGTCTGCAATGGATGGCTCGCCGACGTTCACAGGCTGGAAGCGGCGTTCAAGCGCAGCATCCCGCTCGATGTGCTTGCGGTATTCATCGAGAGTGGTGGCGCCGATGCACTGCAGCTCACCGCGAGCGAGGGCCGGCTTGAGGATGTTGGCAGCATCGATGGCACCTTCAGCTGCTCCAGCTCCGATCAGGGTGTGAACTTCGTCGATCACGAGGATCACGTTGCCTGCACCCTTGATCTCCTCCATGATCTTTTTGAGGCGTTCTTCGAATTCACCGCGGTATTTGGTGCCGGCCACAAGCAGGCCGATGTCGAGTGTGAGAACGCGCTTGTCTTCGAGGATGTCGGGGATATCACCCTGTTGAATGCGTTGAGCCAGGCCTTCGGCGATGGCGGTCTTGCCGACACCCGGTTCGCCAATCAACACGGGATTGTTCTTGGTGCGGCGACCGAGGATCTGAATGACGCGGTCGATTTCGTTGTGGCGCCCCACCACGGGATCCAGCTTGGCTTCGCTGGCCAGTTGGGTGAGATTGCTGCCGAATTCATCCAGTGTGGGAGTTTTGGTCGAACCTTTAGCGCCGGACCCACCGCCACCGCCGGCGCCGACCTCAGCCGTTTCACCCAACATCCTGATGACCTGGGTGCGCACCTTGGCCAGATCAACGCCGAGGTTCTCGAGCACGCGGGCGGCAACACCTTCCCCTTCACGGATCAGTCCCAGAAGCAGGTGTTCCGTACCGATGTAGTTGTGCCCAAGCTGACGGGCTTCTTCGAGAGAGAGCTCGAGAACACGTTTCGCCCTGGGTGTGAACGGAATTTCAACTGCGACGAAACCGGAGCCACGGCCGATGATCTTCTCAACTTCAACGCGAGCATCCTTGAGGTTGACGCCCATGGACTTGAGCACCTTGGCGGCTACACCTGTTCCCTCGCCGATCAGTCCGAGCAGAATCTGCTCTGTGCCGACGAAATTGTGACCAAGACGTCTCGCCTCTTCTTGGGCAAGCATGATCACCTTGATGGCCTTTTCGGTAAACCTCTCGAACATTGATCAGGCCGACAGCTGTTCGACCCAACCTATCAGGGCTGAATGGGATGTTGTGGATGGATGATCCACAAGGCACATCCCAGTGTTGTTGGGGGTTGATTGCCCCAGAAAGTATTAATCAATGCGGAAATATGTTCCTTTATTCGGTTTGATCAGTGCGGGTATCCCTACCGGTCCCGATTGTTCGTGACAGAAGCAGGGCATCGTCGCCGTTGGGGTAATAACAGGCTCTTCGTCCTGTTGTGAAAAATCCGCAGTGGGCATAGAAACCGCGAGCGGCCGCATTCATGGATGCGACCTCAAGGCTTGCCGAGACCGCCCCAAGTGCTGCGCCCCGATCGATCAACGCCTCAAGCACCCCCGCGCCGATACCGCAACGTTGATGGACCGGATCCACCGCCACAGCGGTGATCTGCAGTTCGTCCACAACCAGCCAGGCCGCGGCAAAAGCGATCAGAACTCCCTCTTTTGCGTCGATACCCATCACCACTCGGCTGTCTTCCGAAAGTTCTCTCTCCCACTGCTGTCTGGTCCAGAGCCCCTTCAATGCAAGGCGATCCAGCTGCAGACAGGCCGACAGGTCGTCGGGACCCAGTTTTCTTGGGTTGATCGCGGCCTCACCAACCAAAAGAGCACTGCCAGGGTGACGCGCCTCCTTACATTGCCTGTCCGACCGACCCGACGCTCCATGCCACATCCCTACGAATCAGGGTGTGATCTGAACAGCCCGAATCGCAATCTTGCGCCGGTCACAGCTGAACTTGATGATCAGGGCCGTCTCACAGTGGGAGGTTGTGCTCTGAGCGAGCTGGCCAACCGATATGGAACACCCCTTTACGTGCTGGATGAAGTCAGCATTCGCAAGGCCTGCCAGGCTTATCGCGAGGCTTTGACTCGACATTATCCTGGTCCCTCACTGGCGATCTATGCGTCGAAGGCCAACAGCTCCCTGGCTCTGACAGCCCTGGTGGCTTCTGAAGGACTGGGGCTGGATGCCGTTTCGGCCGGTGAACTGATGACGGCCCTCGATGGCGGCATGCCGGCAGAACGGATCGTGCTTCATGGCAACAACAAGTCGATCGATGAGCTGACGTTGGCCTATCGCAATGGCGTGATGGTGGTTGCAGACAACCAGCACGACCTTGACTGCCTTCAGAAGATTGTTCCTGAGGGTGGTGAGCCTGCTCGCCTGATGCTTCGGTTCACGCCCGGCATCGAATGCCACACCCATGAGTACATCCGTACGGGGCATCTCGACAGCAAGTTCGGCTTTGATCCTGATCAGCTCGAGCCTGTGCTTCGCCAGCTTCAGGGTTGTTCATGGGCCAGGGTTGAAGGCCTGCATGCCCATATCGGATCACAGATTTTTGAGCTAGAGCCCCATCGCGACCTGTCCGCTGTGATGGCCGATGCGCTCCGCCTGGCAATCGATCTCGGCCATCCTGTTCGGGATCTCAATGTGGGAGGAGGCCTGGGAATTCGCTACGTGGAGAGTGACGACCCCCCGTCCATCGACGCCTGGGTGAAAGTGGTGGCTGAAGCCGTTGTGGCGGCTTGCAAAGAGCGTGGTCTCGAATTGCCTCGCTTGCTTTGCGAACCCGGACGCTCACTGGTGGCGCCTGCAGGCGTGACGGTCTACACGGTCGGTTCCCGCAAAGTGGTTCCTGGGATCCGCACCTATCTCTCCGTCGATGGCGGCATGAGCGACAACCCCAGGCCGATCACCTACCAGTCCCTCTACACCACCTGCCTTGCGGACCGCCCACTGGCAGAAGCCGAAGAGACCGTGACTCTCGCGGGCAAGCACTGCGAGTCAGGGGATGTGCTGCTGAAGGATCTCGCCTTCCCGGCTTGTGGAAGTGGTGAGATTTTGGCGATCTTCGCCACTGGGGCCTACAACGCTTCGATGAGCTCCAACTACAACCGCATTCCCAGACCGGCTGCGGTGCTCGTTCATGGTGGAGACGCCGAGCTCGTGCAGCGTCGGGAGCAGCCTGAGGATCTTCTGCGTTACGACCTGATGCCTGAACGGTTGCGCTCTGTAAACTAAGGAGACCAAGGGCGAAGGCGAACGTGTTGGAGGTGTTGCAACTACGCCTTCTCGTTGATGTCCTCTGCGCCTCTCTCGTCGGTTTTCTGCTCTTCACCAGGGTTAACGAGCAGCGCACCCTCTGGCTGTTGCGGGGATACCTCTTCCTCGTAGCGCTGGCTTGGATCGTCAGGACGTTCTTTGATAAAGAGGCTTATGTTCCGCTCCCCCTCACATCAGCGCTCATTGATGCGTTGGTTCTCGCCTGCTCACTCTCCCTCGCCATCCTCTGGCAGGGGGAATTGCGCCGGCTGATGGAACTGCTCGGCACGGGTCGTCTTGCCGTGTTGCTTGGTAATCCACAGAGCAAGATGAGGGCGACCGCCAGCACCGTTGCACAGCTCACCGATGCGGCGGGTCGACTGTCCAAAAGTCGGCGAGGAGCACTGATTGTTGTTGACCTGGGGAGTGATCTCAGGCCGGAGGATTTCCTCAACCCCGGGATCACCATTGATGCCCAGCTGAGCAGCGAACTTCTGCTCAATCTGTTCGCATCCGATACCCCTCTTCACGACGGTGCAGTTCTGATCAAGGGCAGTCGAATCATTTCCGCCGGGGTGATCCTGCCTTTGTCGCGTCAGGGCATCAGCCGCTACGGCACGCGTCATTTGGCAGCACTCGGCATCACCGAACGCTTTGATCGCTGCATCTGCGTGGTGATTTCGGAGGAGACTGGCACCCTGTCGCTGGCCAACCAGGGACGCCTGGAACGCCCGATCACCAGTTCACGCCTCCAGGATCTGCTGACCGAGCTGATCGCCTCGTCTGTGTCGTCCACGCCAGTCAAATCCCCATCCCCGCGTAGCGTGGGCGCGGGTACTCAGGATTCCTTGCCTTGAGCCGAAGACTGGCCGTCAGTACCGATCAAGCTGCACCACGGTGCTGCCCAGAGGGACTGGATCCGCTCAGGATTCCTGCTCACGTCGCCGTGATCATGGATGGCAACGGACGCTGGGCTAAAGCTCGTGGTCTTCCACGTGTCATGGGACACAGGGCCGGAGTTGAAGCACTCAAATCAACCCTGAGATCCTGCAGTGATTGGGGCGTTGAAGCACTCACCGCCTATGCCTTCTCCACGGAGAACTGGTCGCGGCCAGGTGATGAGGTGAATTTTCTGATGACCCTGTTTGAAAGCGTGCTTCAGCGCGAGCTGCAGGCGCTTGAAGAGGAACAGGTGCGGATTCGCTTCCTTGGAGACCTGGATGCACTTCCTGCCAAGCTCCAGTCACTGATCGCCGAGGCCACGCAACGGACCTCAGGCAACATCGGAATTCACTTCAACGTTTGCACCAACTACGGAGGTCGTCGAGAGTTGGTCCGTGCCAGCCAGCGGCTCGCGGAACGGGTCGCACGTGGAGAGCTTCAACCCTCCGAGATCGATGAAAAGGCCGTAGCGGACGAGCTGTTCACTGCAGGCGAGCGTGATCCAGATCTGCTGATCCGGACCAGCGGAGAGCGGCGGATCAGCAATTTTCTTCTCTGGCAGCTGGCTTACGCCGAGATCCATGTCACGGACCTCTGCTGGCCTGATTTTGATGCTGAGGCACTCGAGTGCGCTCTGCAGGATTACCAGAGCCGTCAGCGACGTTTTGGCGGTCTTCAGTCCATCGAGACCCGCGCTCTGGGATCCTGAGAGCAGCAGCGATGGTGGCTGGTTCTATGACGGACACGGTGGAGCTACGCCACGACTGGAGTCTTGAGGAGATCCAATCCCTTCTCGATCTTCCCCTCATGGATCTTCTCTGGCGCGCCCAGGGTGTTCATCGAGTGGCCAATCCTGGCTATCGGGTTCAGCTGGCGTCCTTGCTGAGTGTCAAGACGGGCGGCTGCGAGGAAGACTGCGCTTACTGCTCCCAGTCGATGTACCACAGCAGCGATGTTGGTGGTCAGGAAGATCTCGAGGTGAAAGCAGTCCTTGACCGGGCCCGTGCCGCCGCCGATGCCGGTGCGGATCGCTTCTGCATGGGGTGGGCCTGGAGGGAGATCCGTGAGGGCCCTGCATTTGAATCGATGCTGAAGATGGTTCGAGGCGTGCGTGAGCTGGGTCTCGAAGCCTGCGTCACCGCAGGCATGCTCACCGACACACAGGCGGAGCGGTTGGCTGAGGCTGGACTCACGGCGTACAACCACAACCTGGACACCAGCCCGGAGCACTACGACCGGATCATCACCACACGCACCTACGAAGAGCGGCTGGAAACATTGCAGCGCGTGCGTCGTGCCGGAGTCACGCTCTGCTGCGGTGGAATCATCGGCATGGGTGAAACCCTCCGCGACCGTGCCTCGATGCTTCAGGTGCTGGCCTGCATCGAACCGCATCCGGAAAGTGTTCCGATCAACGGCCTGGTTGCTGTTGAGGGAACACCGTTGGAAGGCCTTCCAACGGTTGATCCACTTGAGCTTGTGCGAATGGTGGCTGTTGCCAGGATCCTGATGCCCTTCAGCCGCGTGCGTCTCAGCGCTGGTCGGGAACAGCTCAATCGTGAAGCTCAGATCCTCTGCCTTCAGGCGGGTGCCGATTCAATTTTTTATGGCGACACCTTGCTCACAACAGGCAATCCGGCTGTGGATGCCGACCGAGCTCTCCTGGAAGCGGCCGGTGTCCAGGCCAGCTGGCAGGAGCAGACCCTTGACCAGGAGCACCACCAGGAGAAAGCGGCGGCATGACGGCTGCTCAGGCCGACAGCCCAGCTTTTCTGGTGGCGGCGTTTTACGCCTTCACACCCGTTTCTGCATCTGAACAGGAGTCGTTGCTGAAAGACCTGCCGGAAATGGCCTCCCGCGAACAGGTGGTTGGGTCGGTGTTGCTGGCTCCGGAGGGGGTGAACGGCACGATCAGCGGTCCCGATCAGGGCGTGACTGCGATCCTGGAGTGCCTGCGAGCCAGGGTCACCCTCGGCAATGCCCACTTCGAGCGTCTTCAGGTCAAGCGAAGTCGCTGCAGAAGGCCAGCTTTTCGACGGTTCAAAGCTCGCCGCAAACGCGAGATCGTCAGTTTGGGGCAGCCGTGTGCAGACCCCCGCCGCAATGTGGGGATCTATGTGGATCCCTGCAACTGGAATGAGCTTGTGGATGATCCCGACACGTTGGTGATTGACACGCGCAATGCCTATGAGGTGGCAGTCGGCAGCTTCGTGGGCTCTTTGGACCCGGCAACAGAGAGTTTCCGGGAGTTCCCAGACTGGGTGGAACAGCATCTCCGCCCACTGGTTGAGCGCACATCACCGGCACGCATTGCCATGTTCTGTACGGGCGGCATTCGCTGCGAGAAGGCCAGCAGCTTTCTGCAGCAGCGTGGATTCCCTGAGGTGCATCACCTTCAGGGCGGCATCCTCAACTATCTGGAACAGGTTCCCGAAGAGCAGAGTCGCTGGAAGGGTGAGTGCTTCGTGTTTGATCAGCGAGTGGCTCTCAACCATCAGCTTGAGCCTGGCCAGCACAGGCTGTGTCATGCCTGTGGTCTGCCGTTGACACCACAACAGAGGGAACTGGACAGTTATATCCCCGGTGTGCAGTGCCTGCACTGCCAGGAACGCTTCAGCGATGCCGACAGGGCGCGCTTCGCGATGCGCCAGAGCCAACTGAGCCAAGGCCTTTCGATGGCAGCGTCCCACGGCCAATCAACGCCTGACCCCCAGGGATGAACGATCGGCCTGTTCTCTACAGCTTCCGTCGCTGCCCTTTTGCCATGCGCGCGCGCTGGGCCCTGCTGCAGGCAGGTCTGCTTGTGAGCTGGAGGGAAATTGAACTCAGAGACAAACCTGAGCAGATGCTCGAGGCGTCTCCCAAAGGAACGGTTCCGGTGCTCGTTCTTGGTGACGACACGGTCATCGATGAAAGCCTTGCGGTGATGCACTGGGCATTCAGCCAGGGGGATCCGCGCGATCTCTGCAGGCAGGGCTCAGACGACAAGCAGAGCTGCATCCGCCAGCTGATTGAGCTCAACGACACAACCTTCAAGCACCATCTCGATCGCTTCAAATACACCGATCGCTACCCGGGGGAGTCGAAACAGGAACATCACCGGGAAGGACTGGCTTTGCTGCGCAGCTGGTCACAGCGCATCAGTGACTGCGGCGGTTGGCTTGTGGATGCGCACTGCTCTCTGGCTGATGGAGCGATCTGGCCGTTTGTGCGCCAGTGGCGAATCGCTGATTCTCAAGGGTTTGATACCGATGAGGCACTCAGGCCTTTGCGGGAGTGGTTGTCGTGTTTTCTCCATGCTCCGGATTTTGAGCGCCTGATGCAGCGCGCAGATCCCTGGCATCCCGGTGGTCTTCAGCCCCATTTCCCTGCTGATGCCGTCGACGTGCCCGCTGATCAACCTCTCTTTCATCTGGCGCTGGCTGAAGACTGGACAGCCGCAAGGCAGTCAGGCGACTACCGCATCTCCACACGAGGTCGGCGTCTTGATCAGGTGGGCTTCATTCACCTGTCCTGGCAGGAACAGGTGGTGGGAACCTTTGAACGGTTTTATGCCGATGCAGGCAGGGTGGTGCTGCTCACCATCGATCCGACACTCTTGACCTCGCCTCTGCGTGCCGATGCCATCCCAAACGGTGAGCTGTTCCCCCACCTGTATGGACGTTTGCCCATCAAGGCCGTGGTCGATGCGAGTTCTTACCCCGGTCTGGAGCCATGACCCTTGATCAACTGGAACAGGAGGCGCGCCAGCATGACCTGCTGCTGAGACTTCAGGTCGGCCGCCCCCTTGGGCTGTGGAGTCTGCGCCTTGTGGTGGCCCGTTCGCAATCGGAACGACTGCAGCTGCTTGGCGAGATGAAGGCCTGGGCTTACGGCGGTCCCCGTGGATTGCAGCTCGACACCATGCGCGTGCTGCCTGTTGCTCCCGCAGGTTGCGGCGATCTCATCTGGGCGGCAACGATGGCCTGGGCGATGGAGAACACCCCTTGCCGCCAGGCAAGACTTCTGGCCATTCGTGATGACGAGAGACAGCATCAACGTCTCGTGCGTTATTTCAGGTGGCGTGGATTTGTCCCGGTGCGCGAGGTGCAGGCTGCACTCTGGGATCTGCCGCTGCGCATGGTCTGGGGAGGTGCAGGGGAACTGATGCTCGGAGACTGCGCGCAGGTTCAGCAACGAGCACTGATGCGTTGGCGTCAATCCGCTGCGTGATAACTGCTGCGCACCAGAGGACCACTTCTCACCACAGAAAAGCCAAGGTCGCGGGCGACGGATCCAAGCTCCTCGAATTCATCGGGATGCCAGTAGCGGGCGACGGGAATGTGAGCCAGCGATGGGCGCAGGTACTGCCCGATGGTGAGTCGCTGGCAGTCAACGGCTCTCAGATCGTGCATGGTCTGGATCACTTCCTCCCGGTTTTCTCCGAGCCCCAGCATCAGCCCGCTTTTGGTGGGAATCTCCGGTGCCAGTGTTCGCGCTGCAGCCAGAAGTCCCAGCGATCGCTCGTAGGTGGCTCCTCTGCGAACCTCCCGCTGCAACCGCTGCACCGTCTCAAGGTTGTGGTTGAAGCAAACCGGGCCGGCATTCAGCACGGTCGCCAACCGCTGCCGTTGAGCGGCAACGGCCTGCTCTGAGTCGGAATGCCCTCCCCAGAAATCCGGGGTTAACACCTCGATGGCGATCAGGGGATTTCTGGCCCTGATCGCCTCCATGGCAGAGGTGAACAGGCTGGCCCCATGGTCATCGAGGTCATCGCGGGCCACAGCGGTGAGCACGACATAGCGCAGCCCCATGGCATCAACGGCATCGGCCACCCTCTCCGACTCCAGTGGGGTAACGGCCTGAGGGCGACCTTTCTCCACCTGGCAGAAAGCACAGCTGCGGGTGCAGATCGAGCCCCCAAGCAGGAAGGTGGCCGTGCCTGCGGCGTAACACTCACCTCTGTTTGGGCAGCGGCCCTCCTCGCAGATGGTGTGCAGGGCATTCGACTTCACGAGCCCTTGAACCCGTTCGATCGCAGAGGCTTCGCCAAGAGGACGACGCAGCCATTCGGGCAACCGCTTGTGCGGCTGGATTGATGAAAAGCGGCTCGTCTTGCGCACGCTTGGAAACGGGACTGCTTTCAGGGTGGCTCCATTTCCTCAAAGGGAGAAGCTGATGGCCGACTCCACACTCGTGATCGATCGCATCGCCACAGTCAGCAGCGCTGATCAGTCCACATCGCGTCGTCCCTCAAGGGCACGGCTGAGGGTGACGTCATCGGCGTACTCGAGTTCACTGCCGACCGGGAGCCCGTAGGCAATACGGCTGACTCTTGTGAAGGGTTTCAGCAATCTGGCCACATAGAGGCTTGTGGTGTCGCCTTCCACGCTGGGTGTCAAGGCCAGAATGACTTCTTCAACGTTGTCGGCGGCCACGCGCTTGACCAGGCTGCTGATCTGCAGCAGATCCGGTCCCACACCATCCATAGGAGAGATCAGCCCTCCCAGCACGTGATAGCGGCCGCTGAATTCTCGGGTGCGTTCCAGGGCTAGCAGGTCCCGTGAATCAGCAACCACGCAGATCTGACCATTGGATCGCTCCTGATTGCGGCAGATCTCACAGGTGGGTTCGGCACTGAGGTGAAAGCAGGTCTGGCATTGCCCGACCTGTGTGCGCGCAGCCAACAGGGCATCCGCAAAACTGCGGATCTGCTCTTCGGGCTGGCGGAGCAGATGCAGGGCCAGTCGTTGTGCGGTGCGGGGACCAATTCCTGGAAGACGCTCGAACTGGTCGATCAGCCGAGCGAGTGGTCGGGTGAATCCGCTCAGAGCACTGGGGCAAGTGGCGAAAATCTAAGCAGGGGATGGGACGGGCAGAATGGCGCGCATCTGGTCAACATCAATCCAACATCCTCAATGCGCTCATTGCTGCGTCAACCGCTCCGGTCACTGCTCGTTCTGCTCTGTGTGCTGATGCTCAGCGCCTGCGGTGGTGCCAGCGCTGGTCTCAACTCCTTCAAGAGTCCCGATGGCCGTTATGCCTTTCTCTACCCGACCGGCTGGACCAGGGTCGCCGTGACCGGTGGGCCTGCCGTGGTCTTTCACGACCTGATCAACAGTGATGAGACGGTGAGCCTGGTTGTCTCCGATGTTGATGCTGACGATGACCTCCAGGCTCTCGGCAGTGCAGTGGCAGTCGGTGAGCGGCTCAGGCGCGAGGTGATCGCTCCCGATGGCAGTGGGCGGGATGCCGAGCTGGTCGAAGCGCGTGAGCGCGAGTCCGAGGGACATGTCTTCTACGACCTCGAATATGCCGTGCATCTCCAGGACCGTGATCGCCATGAACTGGCCACGGTGGTCGTTGATCGTGGTCGGCTCTACACCCTGGCGACCAGCACCAATGAGGCGCGCTGGCCGAAGGTCAAAGGCCTGTTTGAATCCGTGATCAGTTCTTTCACGCTGTTGATCTGACGCTTCGGACGTTGCTCGGAACTGTCCTCTCGACACCGACAGTGCCTGTCCATCGCCAGCAAGATGGCTGACATGACCATGTCTTCCAGGGTTGATCGTCTTCGGGCCCGATGGAATGGCCTTACAGACCATCAGCAGCTCGGAGTTTCCCTGGCCGGAGTGGGAGCCCTGTTTGGAGCCTGGTTGCTGTTCTGGCCCGTGCCCACTGAGGTGGAGGGACGCGGTGTGCTGATTTATCCCGACAATGCGGGGATCCTCAACGCCCGGGCCGGTGGCCAGGTGTTGAGCATCGAGACCAAGGTTGGTGAGCGGGTCCGTAAGGGCCAGGTGCTGATGACGTTGTATTTGCCTGTGCTGGAGCGGAAGCTTGATCAGCAGAAGGGCAACCTGCGTCAGTTGGTGCGCCAGAACGATGAACTTGATGCGCGAGATGCGCTGCGCATCCGTACAGCGCAGCTCGCCCTGGATACAGCGCTCGCCAAGCTGGATGACGACGAAAAGCGTCTGGCCAGGCTCCAGGCCACTTACACCAGCAAGGTCGACAACCTGAACTGGTTGGCGAGACGGGAGGTGGTGGCGCCTCTCGCGCAGGAGGTGGTGGCTGCGGAACAGGGTCTGACCACCACCAGCGTTCAGCTGGATGACATCAAGATCCAGCGCAAGGACCAGATCACCAATTTCCAGCAGATCAAGCTCAACATCGAGTCTGAACAGCTGGATCGACGCTTTCAGATCGATGATCTCAGACGAGAGATCAAGGTGATGGAGGCCAGGATCGCTTTTGACGGCAACATCACCGCGGTGCGCAGTGGAACGGTGCTGGATCTGCAGGTCATACCGGGGCAGACCGTCAAGACCGGAGACCGCCTCGGAACGGTCGGCCGCAATTCCAATCCCACGAAGGATGCAAGCAAAACCGGTGGTGATCTGATCGCCGTGTCGTATTTCTCACCGGCAGATGCCCGGCGACTGCCCATCGGTCTGCCGGTTGAGGTTGTCCCTCTCTGGAATCAGCGTGGACGGTTCGGTGGGATCGTTGGCAAGGTGCGCAGTGTTCTCACTCTCCCTGCCACGCAAGAAGACATCTCCACCACCATCGGCAACAACCAGTTAGCCGAAGCACTGGTGAAACATGGCCCTGTGATGCGCGCTGAAATCGAACTGGATCGTCACCCGAGCACAGACGACGGCTACCGGTGGACGCTGTCGCAGGGCAGTGGAGTCTTTCCGATCCGCGAGGGTCTCACTGTGGATACGTTCGCTTATGTGGAGTGGCGCTCCCCGGTGACCTACGTCGTTCCTGGACTGCGTTCGCTCACCGGTGGATTCCGCACCTTCCGCATCGATCGGATCTGGGATCTGCCCTTCCTGCGGCAGCCTGGAACACCTCAGTGATGTTCTGACTTTTTTTATGGCACTCCGTCCTCTTCTGCGTCAGGAACTTCCCTGGTTGGTTTCGGAACTTGTTCTGCTGATCGTTCTGCTCAATGCCAATCCGCCTGAACTGTGGTTCTGGCTTGTGGTGTTTCTGGTGATTTTTGGTTACCGCATCGAACGATGGTGGTCATCCAGACCAGCTGCAAAATAGTTCTGTAATCGAATCTGATTGGCAGAGCGAAATTTAGATCTGCAGATAGTCCGAGCTTTTAATTTATGATCAAACTCGTTTGATCTTGATCAGCATCGTTTATTTCCTACTCTCCTGCGTCAGCTCGATTGCTGTGGCAAGAAGTTCAGCGAATGTGGTAATAGGTGGATCTTTTGCCTTGAATGCTCTGCGGATTGACTTTTGAGTGGCGGGTGGCTTGGTAAGTCTGGCTTTGGCGTGAATTAATAGTGCTGCAAACACTGATATTAATGTTGCGATTATTGATTGCTGTATTTTTGATAGGGTCAGGGCCTTCGTTCTGGCTTGTTTGCCTGCATCGGCGCAAGTAACAGAGTCTCAGAATGCACCAATTCTCTGGTGAAATGGGTGCTTACCGTAATTCGACAAGATGTTCTAAGAGATAGGCTGTTTGAGGGGGCGATGAATATAGTGTGGTCAGGTATAATGAAGGATGGCAGTATAAAACACATCAGAGATGCGAGCATTCGCGTGATCGTAGAGATGATTAATAGCCAAAATTTCACGCCTCGCTGCTGGTGATTGACCAGTCAGCTTCCATCGCCAATCTTCTCCTTGAGATGTGAGGCCTCAGGTCGTCAATGGCGTGTGAAGCTGAGGCTATCGGTCATGGTTCAAAGCAGAAAGCTTTGCCGTTGCACATCACAGCTTTTGAGGCCTCGACCTTGCGCTGAAACTTGGTGTTGCATTGGCACTTGATTAGATCTGAATCCTGGTGGTTCCTGAAATGGAACAGTTTTGTTCTGTGTCTGTTGAAAGCTTCTCAGCATCAGGACGACCAACCATCGAGGTACGATTTCAAGTGTGTTTGTGCCAGGCAAAAAGATTGCTTTCCACACACGGCTTTTCCGAGCGCTGTCCTGAGTGCGGCTCGCTTTTATTGGTGTTGAGAGTCATAGCAAAGCCAGACGAGGCTGGGCATAATTCGCAGAACTTCGCCAGCACCTTGCTCCGGAACCTCTCGATTGGACTCCTGGCTTCTGTCGTTGTCATTGCCCCACTGCCTTTGCAGGCAGAGGGGGGGAGTGCTGACGATCTGGGCGTAATGAGTATCAGTCTTAAAGATGTCGTCAGGCCCAGGCTTGGGCTGCAAGGAGCTTTGCAAGGAGCAGGAACTCCCAATGAAGCTGGTGTGGGAGTTTTCCTGCCTATAAATGTAGGGAATAAAAGCGTCGTTTTTCTAGATTTTCTTGCAAACGCCAACTTTGGTGATTTCAATAAATACATTGATAAACCGGCTGATTACACAAGCAGTATTATTAATACGACAGTCTCTGGGACTACAGTGAGTACCTCAACTCGTCTTGGCTATCGAGTGCTGAATGCTGATAACAACTGGATGTATGGAATTAATGCCGGCTTTGATACAAGGCCGATGGCGACAGCCTATGCGGATAATGGTGTAGATGTCACTTCAAGTAGCACCGTATTTTTTAGGCAAGGGGCTTTTAACATTGAGGCTGTATCAGAAAAGCTGTACTTTGGCGCGTATGCGCTGTTCCCTAACGGCAATACTGAGCAGTCATTGAATAGTGTTTACGATGGTGGCGCTCTGCTTACTTACGGAGCGAATTTCGGGTATGCCATTTCAGAAGATATCGTTGCCAAGGTTGGATATTACTATCAAGATGGAGATTTGGATAGTGCTGATGGGCTTGGCGTTGTGGGGCGATTGAGCTACTCGGTGAATAATGATTTATTGACAACCTTGACATTCACATACGATCCTGCATTCGAGGCAAGTTTAAGTGTAGGATTTGTATGGAGGCCACTTTTAAAAGCAAGCTCCGCAGAGCTGGATAAGAAGCTAATCTTCTGGGGAAATGAAGCGATGCACACGCCTGATAATCGAAATGTACGTGTGCATGATTGTTGTTATAATTAATTCGATGTCGTTTTTGCCGTCCTTTTGTATCTCAGATCAGGGTAGATTCAGTTCATGCAGTGAGAAACCTTTCAGAGTGAGTTCAGTGGGCACGGTTGAGTTTGGATCCCTTGGCATCGGCAGCAGTTCGCGCAGCAGCTGGGCGTAGGTCACATTCACATCCACTGTTGCGATGAGACGATTCACCAGGGAATTCACCAATTGCGTCTGGGTCATTGAGAGATCAATTTCATTGGTGAGCCCTGTCTTGTAGCGGAGTGTGCTGTCGCGAAAAGCTTCCTTGCTGGCTCCTACTGCGCGCCGCGCCGAAACGAGCTTCGCCAGGCTTGCCTCATGATTCAGGAAAGCTCGTTCGAGTCGAAGCCGGATGCTGTTGCGAGTGGCAGCGTACGACTGGCTTGCAGCCTGCTCCTGCAGTGACAGGGCTTTGACTGCATTGGCGGTTGCGCCGGCATTGAAGATCATCCAGTTGAAGGCGAGTCCCACCGACCAGTCGTATCCCGCAACCTGCTCCAGGGGAAGAAATGTCGCACCGCAGCATCCTCCGCCTATTAAGGAGAAGTTGAAAGTTCGTTCCACCGATGCCATGCCCCCGACGGAGGCAAACAGGCTCAGCTTGGGCAGCAGTTGGGCTGCGGTTTCGTCCTGCTGCAGGGCCAGAGCCCGACGGGTTGCGAGGATCGCACCTAGCTCGGGGTTGCTGTCGTAGGCGGCCAGCAAGGACTGGTCAAGACTCAGTGGCCAGGCTGGAGCCAGGGTGATCGAATCGTTTGCACTGGGGACTACCTCGGGAGGCAGATTCAACAGAGTCCATAGTTCCCTTCTTGAAACTGCACGATCGGCGAGGGTCTGGATCAGTTTCTCCTGATCAGTGGCAAGTGTCGAACTTCGTCGCAGCAGATCCACACGCGGGACCAGCCCTGCCTGTTTGAGATTGAGCGTGTCTTCTAGAACGATCAGATCGGTGCGTACCACCGCATCGCGAATGCGCACCAACTGCTCATTCAGCTGAAGCTGGTAGTAAGCCTCACTCACCTCGAGTTGCAGAGCTCTGAGTTGGTTGGCGTACTGCTGTTCGAACTGCTGGAGCCTTGCATAGGCAGAGCGAACCCTTGGTGTTCGAGCGAAGTCGATCAGCGCGTAATTGAGCTGCAGTCCAGCCAGGGAGTCAATCCCGTTGGAGTCGGCATACAGGCCGCCCCCGGGGGGTACATAGAAGGGGCCGTCATCCCTTTTGATCTTGTTCTCTGTATTGATGACCGCAAAATTGGTTTTTTGGTCTTTCGCGGCAAACAAAGGGCCAAACCCGTAGGTGTTGTTGCCGTAAGGCGAAAAGGTGGTGCTGCCGGTCTGGAAGCCCTCCACATCGGCGAACACACTGATGGTGGGCCAGTAGCTGCCTGACAGGGAGGCCACCGTTGCACCCTGCGCCGCAATGCGTTCGCGTTGAATCTGCAGCTCGGGGTTGTTCCGGAAGGCGATGGCGATGGCCTGTTTCAGGCTGACAGATTTCACCCTGATGTCCTGGTCAGCCGATCCGGGAAGGCTGAGGGGTGCATCAGGAATGCTGTCCTTCTGGCTGAGTTCTTCGTTGGCCTGACGGTTCGCGTCGAGGAGGTCGGCCGGCAGTTGTGGTGCCCTGAGGTCGTCTGAGGGATCAAGGTCTGGCGCAGGACCCAACAGCGTGTCCAGGCTATTGAGCTGCCGGTTCAGTTCGCTCCAGCTGCGTTCGAGCTGAGAGGTGTTGCCGCCGTAATTCAGGCGTGTTGGAGCCCCTGAATCAGGAGCGGCTTTGGAGGCCGCAGGCAAGAGCAGGCCAACAATCGGGATCAACAAAGAGCCCCTAATGAACGACCTGATCAAGGGATGAACCTGGTGTCCTTAAGGATCTCGATCTTGACGCCGCACATCGACTTCAGCGAATTGCAGTGACAGGCTTCGATCTGGCCATGCCCGGGAGGCAGTCGTGCAGCACCGAGGCTCCGTGCTCAATCAGGGATGTCCGCAGCACGATCTGCCGCATTCGTTGTGGGGCAATGTCTGTCTCGCTTTCGACACGTTTGGAGTGCAATTCGAGGTTGGCGGTCAAGTGCTGGGCGGCTTGTTCCAGATCACCGTTCAGTAGGAGCAACGTCTGCAGGTCCAGGCATTGCGTTTCCACGAGATTGTGTTGGCGCAGGTTGCCTGCCAGGGCTGTCAGCAGGTTGATCTGAAGCTGGAGGACTTCCGCCTCTTCGTGATGAAGCGCTTTGATGCATGGCGGCGACTGAACCGGTGCCGGCAGTCCCCGTAATCCATCCAGCACGGAAAACAGTTGTGAGATCAGCAGGTCCAGTTCCGTCCAAAGCTGATGCAGAGGGTGGTTTTCCGGATTCAGGCCCAATTCCACCTGTGCCAGGTCCCGTTGTTGCCTCAAGCTATTGATCTGCTGCATGAGTTCGGTGCGTCTGTCCCGACGTCTCGTCATTGAAAGCCGAGTGGGGTTGTCGTCTTCCAGGCGTTGTCTCTCAAGCTGAAATTCCAGGATGAGTTCGTCGATGAATCTGGCGAATTGCCGATGCAGCGCAGGAATGGTGCCGCTGGGCCAGACAAAGCGTGTGGCCCAAAGCGAAAGAGCAATGCCGAACGCTGTCCAAAACAGGCGCGACATTCCCCAGATTGTTTCTTCGGCGCTGTGCACCAGCCAGCCCATGATCACGATGTTGCCTGCGACCTTGTAGCCCACTTGCAATCCGACAGCACCTCCGATCAGGCGAACGCTGGCGAGGGCCAGGCCGAGGCCCAGGGGCAGAGGCAGTTCCAGACCGCGAGAAAAGAGCAACACGATCACCACACCCATCACCGAGCCGAGGATGCGCTGAATGCTCAGCTTCATCGAGTTGCCGTAGCTACCCGAGAGAACCGCAGCCGTGGAGAGGGGCACATAGAAACCGAAGGGCACTGAGTTCAGCAGTCCGAAGCCTGCACCCAGACCGGTCACCAGGGCGAGTCGCAGATCGGATCGCAGGATCCAGGGATTGGGTTTTTTTCTGGGTCCGCTCATCGTGACCGCTCGGCATTGAGCAGTTGCTGGCAGGTCTGCACACGTCGGAAGCGCGTCACCTGCTCTTCCAGTGCAATCCTCTGGGGCAACGACAACCCTTTGTTGCAACCGCTGAGATCCAGACGTCGACGGGGCGCTTGCCGTTCACCGAGGTATTGCCCCAAGGCAGGGAGCTCTTCAACCGCTTGGTCCCGATGAACCCGCTCGATCAACCGTTCCACAAGCAGCCAACGCACCTGCTGGCAACGCCAGAGACTCAGGCACTGCCGCCAATGATCGCGTTCAAGTCGCTGCACATGCTTAGGCCCCAGGCTCATTTCCACATTGATCAGACGTTGCAGCTCAAGAAGCTGTCTGGTGATCACCGCAGGCTGAATGTCCGATGGTGGTGATCCTTTGCCCTGAAGTGCCAGGCTGTGGGCTTCGATCCTCGTTTGCAGAAGGTTGGTGAGTTGTATGTCCAGCTCCTGCATGCGCGCGAGTCGGTTCTTCGGCCAGAGCAGACGACCCATCACCAGAGCGACAATGATTCCAACCAATGTGTCGACGCTGCGGTTGAAGACATAGCTCCAGCTGAGGGAGGCGTAGTCGTGAATGCCCAGGAACATCACGGTGACCACCACCGCGGTGGACATGCCGCTGGTCCAGCCAAATCGTCTCAGCAGAGGAATGGAGATCAGCAGGCTCACGAGGATGCCGATCCAGCCGGTCATGATCGTGTGCACCAGAAAGGTGACAAGCCCACCGGTCACGGTGCCGAGAATGCGTCCGCGCGCAGCGCGGAAACTGTTCTCGTCCTGGTCGTCGACGACGAGATTGACAGCCAGCAGCGGATACCAGAGATAGGTGATGCGTTGAAAGTGTTGAGCGATGGCGCACGTGATTAGGATGCTTACCCCGAGCCTGAGGCTCTGTCGCAGCAGATTCCTGTCCACGGATGCAAATGCCGGCATCGCCATTGTGGTCGGCTTAAACGAGGAAGGCTCGTCTCTCGTTCAGTTCTCGCTTAGTAGAGGAACCGGTAGCGCAAGCTGCTGGCTTCGCTCGCGTCGCCACCGCTTTGATGGGCCGGCCAGCTGGTGTCGAGATAGCTGATGCCGTTTCGGTAGAAGGGCCTTGCATCAAGCCGTTCGGTTTCCAGTTCCGTCAGACCCATCGCCGTGATCAATCCACCCAGCTCCATTGCACCGAGGTCCGTTTCGAGGTTGTTGCCCGCCTCTTTGATCAGGGAGGGCAGCTTCACGAGATGTTCAGGTCTGGTGAGTCGGCTGAACAAGCTTTTCAGCACAAGCTGCTGTCGTGCCAGACGACCGAGGTCACCTTCCTCGTCATGTCGCCAGCGCAGAAAACCTTCAAGATCGTGCCCCTTCAGCAGCTGAGGTCCGGGTTGCAGGTCGATCAGCAGCCCCTGACTGTTGTCGCGGTAGTAAAGGCGTTTGGGCACATCGACTTCAACACCGCCCACCAGATCGCTGAGTGTTCGAATCCCATTCAGATTCACCAGGATGTGATGGTCGATCGGTCTCCCCATCAGCCGTGATAATTCAGCCTTCACAGCTTCAGGGCCCCCATAGGCGTAGAGGGCATTGGCTTTGACAGGACCAAAGCTATGGGAGTCGATGTAGCTGTCTCTGGGGATCTGTGTAATCGAGGTGCGCCCGTCCTCCACTCTCAGGGTGAAGATCGCATCGGTGTTCCCGCCACCATCGTCAACGCCGAGAACAAGGATCTCCCGATTATCAAAAACTGACCACGCTGAAAACGGATTGCTGACAGGCAACAGCAGCGGAGTCTCTGACTCCGGCATGAGAGAACGGCTGAGAGGAATCGCCAGCAAAAAACCTCCCGTCAGGCCGATCAGGGCCGAAAGGAGCAGGGTTCTTGGCCGAACTCTTCTCGCATCATCCATTGCCGCACTTTAAGCCTGAAATCTCCATTTCTTAATGATTCCTTTCTTGGTTGGCCTGGTTTAGGTCAGGGGCTCACTGATCACCATCGAAGCGCAAGTCAGCAGCGACACCAGATTGCTGGTTCGATCACTGGCAGGAATCGGCAGTCCTGCGACCTGCCGGCGCTGGGAGCGCAGAATCACCAAATCGTGATCGCGGCTGCTGCGTTCGATCTTCGCTTCTATTCCTGGCCCCGTGGAGAGCTGGATGCGAACAACCGATCCCGTGTTGTGGCGTGGTTGCCAACGACGCAGTTCCTGTTCGATTCGGAGCCGCCCGTATCGATTGAGTCGAGGGTCAACAATGTGCAGAAGCGTGATCTGCCCCTGTTCCCTGGACTGGCTGGCAAGAATTCTCTGGGCCAGTTCGAACTGTTCACGGGCACTGGCGGAGAGGTCTTTGATGGGAACAAGGATCCGCTGCAGTGTTTCAACCTGGCGTTCTGCCAGGTTGACCACCACAACCGGACAGTGAGCGGTGCGGCAGACCCCGTCCACCAGGTCGCCGAAGAACCAGCGCCTCAGCTTGTCGGGTCGTCCCGCACCGATCATCAACAGATCGGCACCTTGCTCCAATGCACTGCGACTCATCCCTCCTGCGATGTCTTCATCCAGCCGTAGCAAACACCGGGTTCTGACCTGCAGCTGACTGCCGATGGCCGCAGCTTGTGAAAGACGCTCCCGCGCGGACACCAATGCACGATTCAACCCTCCGCGCGCCTCTTCAAGGCTGGGACAGACCAGAGCAAGGGGCAACAATTGACCCTGCGTTTCAGACCCACCGCTGAGCAGCCGCGACGCAATGCGCATCAGACCTTGTTCCGTGGAGGGATTGGCGATCGGAACAACGATGGTCAGAGGACGACTGACGACATCGATAGGCGCGTTATCGCCCGAGAACGCATGGTCTTCAGGATCAGCAGTGCCGCGCCATGGTGTTGCTGGTTCCACCAGTCGCCTCACCGATCGAGCAGTGAGAACGGGCCCGAGGGTTGCCGTGACCACCATCATGGCCAGAACGGCGTTCAGCACTGTCTGGTTGAGCAACCCTGCTTCGTATCCGATGAATGCCGAAGCCAGGGTTGCGGCGACCTGCGGCATGGCCAGGGACCACATCATCACCATCTGGTTTCCGTTGTATCGGAATGCCCGGCCTGCAATCAGGCTCACCAACCCTTTGCAGCAGATCACACCAATCACCATCAAGACAGGCAGCTGAAACTGGGTGATGGAGTTACGAAGACTGCTCAGATCAAGCAGAAGGCCGAGGTGGATGAAGAAGATCGGGATGAACAGAGCCGCACCCACCAGGATCACCTGTTGCTTCGACTTTCCCTCCGGCAGTACAGAATTCACCGCCAAACCAGCCAGAAAGGCTCCGACGATTTTTTCCACGCCAGCCACCTCCGCTCCGAGCGAAGCCAAGAAAAGGATGAGCAGGATGGTGAGGAAGACCCGACTTTCGTCGTTGATGCTTCCGCGAAAGATCCTGCGGCCCAGCGTGCGAATGATGGTGACGACGGCGAGTGCAAAGATCGCAACGCCGGCGATCAGACCGGCGAGGTTCGCCAGGGAGAAAGACTGTCTGCCCAGACCGATGGCGATCGCCAAGACAACAAGCGAGGCGATGTCAGTGAGGATGGTGCTGCCGACACTGACCACAACCGCTTCATCACGCTGGGCTCCATAACTGCGCACGATCGGATAACCCAGAGGGGTGTGCGTTGCGATCAGCGTCCCAATCAGCAGACATGGCACCAGTGGATAGCCGAGCAGCAGACCGATGGCTCCACCGGTTGCCATGCCGCC
The DNA here is from genome assembly GCA_047286285.1 of Synechococcus sp. Lineage (GTDB taxonomy): Bacteria > Cyanobacteriota > Cyanobacteriia > PCC-6307 > Cyanobiaceae > Synechococcus_C. The sequence continues at coordinate 1,029,424 of JBJBBP010000002.1, forward strand.
GACAAAGTGGAGCACGCCAATGATCAGGGATCGACTGCGTACTCGGTTGAATTCCTCGAGATCAATCTCCAGCCCGACGATGAACAGAAGGTAAATCGCGCCGATGTCCGAGACGAGCTGCAGTGTTTCGCTCTCCGGTCGCAGCAGATTGAGAACGCTGGGTCCCACGAGCACTCCAGCGAGAAGCAGGCCGACGAGATCGGGAAGACCTGTTCGTCTGAACAGAGGGGGAACCAGCATGGCCAGCGCCACCAGCAAGGCGAAGGTACCGAGTGGCTGATGCACCAGATGGGACAGTGACATCAGCCCCGGAGACGCCGCAGCGAGCAGAGGGAGCATCAAAGGATCAGGGCTTCATGGCTGCGAAGGCCAGCCTGAACACGCCAGAGATCCGCATAGGTACCGGCTTGATGCAGGAGCTGTTCATGGGTGCCGTCTTCGACGATGCGACCGTGGTCCATCACAACGATGCGGTCAGCGTGTCGCACCGTGCTGAGTCGATGGGCAATCACCAGTGTGGTGCGGTTTGCGGTGATGTGCATCAGTGACCGCTGGATCGCAGCTTCGGTTTCGTTATCAACTGCAGCAGTCGCTTCATCGAGAATCAAGACGGGGGCGTCCTTGAGGATGGCTCTCGCCAATGCGATGCGTTGGCGCTGACCTCCTGACAGGCGTTGCCCCCTTTCTCCAACGATCGTGTTGAACTGCTCTGGTAGTGCCTGGATGAACCCCAGCGCTTCGGCCTCACGAGCCGCAGCGTGCACCGCTTCTTGGGAGGCGTTCGGAGCCCCGTAAGCGATGTTGTCAGCAACACTGCCGTGAAAGAGATAGACGTCCTGGCTGACAAGGGCGATCGATCGCCGCAGATCATCGAGCCTCAGTTGATCGATGGGGATCCCATCCAGCAAAATCTTCCCTGCATTGAGTGGATAGAGCCGGAGAAGCAGTTTGACCAATGAGCTTTTGCCTGAACCTGTGGCGCCGACAATCCCCAGGGTTTTTCCCGCAGGAATGGTCAGGTTGAATCCCTGGAGCAGCGTGGGCCGGTTTCGATAGGTGAAATCAACCATCTCGTAGCGAATGTCTCCACGCACCTGATCCGGAGAGAGCTCGCGGTTCCCACCGCTGATCTGGATCGGTGTATCGATCAGATCCAGCACCCGATGCGTTGAGGCCATCGAGCGTTGGTAGTCGTCCAGCGTGCGACCGAGTGTCGTCAGCGGCCAGAGCAGTCTCTGGGTGATGAAGACAAGAAAGCTGTAGGTGCCCACTGCAATCACGCCATTCCAGGCCTGGAGCCCTCCGATCAGCAGGATCGCCAGGAATGCAAACAAGATGGCAAAGCGGATCAGTGGAATGAACGCGGCGGAGATCCGGATGGCATTCCTGTTGCACTCCCTGTAGGCATTGCTCTCTCGCCGCAGCTGCTCAAGCTCCCAGTCCTCTCTTGCGAAGCTTTTGATGGTGAGCATTCCTCCCAGGTTGTTGGTCAGCCTTGAGGCCATGTCTCCTGCTCGTCGACGGACATCGCCGTAGCGCGGTGCAAGCTGACGCTGAAAGTGCAGTGACCCCCAGAGAATGACCGGGATCGGCAGGAAGGCGAAGAGTGCGACTCCCGGAGCCAACGCCGTCATGACACCACCCACCAGCAGCACTGTGGTGATGAGATGCAGGATCTCATTGGCCCCGTGGTTGAGAAAGCGCTCAAGCTGATTGATGTCATCGTTGAGCACTGTGAGCAGCCGTCCGCTGCTGTCGTGTTCAAAGAAATCCATCTCCAGCTTCTGGAGATGGTCATAGGCCTCGAGACGCAGGCTGTGTTGAGCGCTCTGTGCCAGGTTGCGCCAGAGCAGTCCGTACAGATATTCAAAAAAGGATTCTGCAGTCCAGACCAGGAACGACAGCACAGCCAGCAGAATCAGCTGGCTGGACACCGTGGTGGCTCCAAGCCGTGCAAGCCAGGACGTGTCCTGCTGCACGACAACATCCACGGCGAGACCGATCAGCACTGGTGGTGCCAGATCAAAGACCTTGTTGATCACCGAGCAACTTGCAGCCCACCAGACCCTCCGCCGGTAGGGCTGCAGATGCCGGAACAAACGAATCAGTGGGGCCCGCCCACTGGAATTGGGCTTCGCGTTGGGCATCCGCTCGGGGCGATGATGCCTTTATTCAAGCGTTGTGTTGCGTCTGCACTTCCGCGCGCGACGGTCGAGCTAGACCGGGACTGGAGAACGAGGAGGTTGCATGACCCGTTCACGCTCACTGAACCGATTTCATCGGTATCTGGCACGCCGTCATCGGCAGGATCTGCGCTGCAATGTGCCCGCAGCGCAACCTGAGTTTGGTGGCTCTGAACCACTGGATGTGAGTGATCGACTGATGCGCCGAGCACTCCAGCGCGATCAGCAGCTGGAAGCACTCGAGTAGGAGCCAGCTCTCTGAGCCGGCTCCTGCAGTGGAGTCACCAGCGGTTTCCGCCACCGCCGTAACCGCCGTCACCACCACGGCCGCCGCCGCCGCCGCCGCCGCCGCCGCCATAACCGCCGCGTCCGCCGCCGCCGCCGCCGCCGCTGCGCTCACGAGGAGTGGCTTTGTTGACGCGGATCATGCGACCCATCCATTCGACGTTCTGGAGATCGTCAATCGCTTTCTGTTCGTCTTCGTCGCTGTTCATCTCAACGAAACCGAAGCCGCGCTTACGACCTGTTTCACGGTCGAGGGGGAGGCTGGCGCTCTTCACTTCGCCGTACTGGCTGAACAGGTCAAGCAGGTCCTCCTGCTCAGCCTGGAAGGAGAGATTGCCGATGTAGATGGTCATTTCCTTTTGGGACCGATGGACATTTGATCAGTGGAGCCGTGGTCCGAATTGGAAAGTCCTTGATGCTGTAGCCGAAAAGCTGAAGCCGGGGGGAGCGAGCCGATCAGAGCCGAACGATGATGCTGATGCGTGCACACGCTACAGCCTTGACAGGGAGGAGACCGGGAAGCAGTGGTCGGATTCCCCTGCAGAGGGTGCAATCAGAGTTTGAAGCGCGCCGCGGCCCTTTGTTTGCAGGTTTCCTGGGCCGATTCAATCGTGCTCAGCAGAGAACCCCACTGAATTGACTCGCCCTTGTTCACTTCCTTCAAAAAACACTCACATGTGTATCTGCCCATTCCCGCAGGCGGGACCTTGCCGGCCTGGGCCATGGCTGTCTTGAAACCCGCAAGGCAAAGCTGGGTGATCTTGTCCTCTGCTTCCAAGGATTCTGCAGGCCCGGAGATCGGAATCAGCATGGCGAGAGCCGTGCTGATCAAGCAGACGCGGCCCATCATCAGGTTCAGGAGGCTTGAGAGATCTGGAGCTCCCGGTTCATGACCTTGAGTCTGCGCAGAGCGTTGTACACATCCTCAGGCATTCCCTTGGGTAGATCCACAAGACTGTGCGTGTCAAAGATCTGGATCCTTCCAATCATTCGACCCTGCAGACCCGATTCATTGGCGATGGCACCCACAAGGTTGCCCGGTTTGACACGATCGCGATAACCCACTTCCACCCGGTAGCGCATCATGTTGTCTTCCGGGGGGCGCGAGTCGCGATCCACCCGGCGACGGTCGCGACCACGTGGGTCTCGGCGGTCATCGCGTCGATCCGCGCGGTGTGGAGTCTTGAGCCAGCTTTCATCACCCTGCACCAGCAGTGGTTGATCGCCGACGGCCAGTTTCAGGGCGGCGACGGCAAGCTGCTCCATGCTCAGTTCGTTCTCCTGGCCCACTCGCTGAATCAACTCCTGCAACAGTGCCGTTTCATCGTTGCTCTCGGTTGCGGCTGTTTCACTGAGGCGATTGCGCAGACGATTCAATCTGCTTTCGTTGATTTCGGCGTTGCTGGGGATCTCCATCGGTTCAATGGCCTGTCCGACAGCCCGCTCGAGGTTGCCGACAAAGCGACGCTCGCGTGGCGTGATGAACAGGATTGCTTCTCCTGTCCGACCTGCACGGCCTGTACGCCCGATGCGATGGACGTAGGCCTCGCTGTCAAACGGCATGTCGTAGTTGATCACCAGGCCGATCCGATCCACATCGAGGCCACGGGCCGCAACATCTGTGGCCACCAGAATGTTCACCGTGCCTTTGCGAAGCCGATCAACGGTTCGTTCGCGCTGGTTCTGCGGGACATCGCCATTCAGAACTGCCACGTCATGACCTGATGCCTCGAGAGACTCGGCCACGGTGAGAGTGATGGCCTTGGTGCGAGCGAAAATGATCACACCTTCACCTGTCACAGCCTCAAGAACCCGGTTCAGGGCTTCGAGTTTGTGGGCGTTCTGAAGCGTGATCGATCTCTGACGAATCCGCCTGGCTTCACGGTCCTTGGTCTTGATGGTGATCTCGGCCGGTTCGTTCAGGTAGCGCTTCGAGAGTCGGCGGATTTCATTCGGCATCGTTGCCGAGAACAACACCACCTGGCGTTCTTCGGGGAGCTGGTCAAGGATCCACTCCACGTCGTCAATGAAGCCCATCCTCAGCATCTCGTCGGCCTCATCCAGTACGAGGCTGCGCAGTCCTGAGGTATTCAGGGTCCCCTGACGCATGTGGTCCATCACCCGCCCCGGGGTGCCGACCACCACATCCACCCCACGCTTGAGGGCATGAATCTGGGATCTGAAATCAGACCCGCCATAAATCGCCAGAACGTTCAGATGGGGATGACCGGCCGCGTAGGCCTTGAAGGAGTCCGCCACCTGCATGGCTAGCTCCCTGGTCGGAGCGAGCACCAGCACTCGGGGTTGATTGCTGCGTCCCTCAAGCCGTTCCAGTAGCGGCAGGGCAAAGGCAGCGGTCTTGCCTGTGCCTGTCTGGGCCTGGCCAACAAGATCGCGGCCCAGCATCAGTTCTGGGAAAGCCGCTTTCTGAATCGGGGACGGTTCCTTGTACCCCTTGTCGTGCAGAGTTTTCAGCAGCGCTTCGCTGAATCCGAATCCAGCAAAACCCGACGCATTCGCTTCTTCTGTTGTGTTGTCAGAAGCGGAGTTTTCGCTTGGTTCAATCACTGTGGTGAACAGATCCTGATCCACCTCGGCTGCTGCTGGCAGAGGAAGGTCGGAAACAGTGAGATCCACTGCGCAGGGCTCTACGGCCTGCGGTTTCGTCTGGGTCATGTCGTTGAAGGCGGTCTGCCTGATTGATCCTTCAAATCAGGCCTGCAACGTCCCATCGGCATGAATTGCCGCGCTGTATTGCTTGCCTTCTGTTCAAAGGTGAAGGGTCAACGTATCACCCGCCCGAAGTCATCCTCCAGTCGTTCGATGTCGGATTCCAGCAAAATTGCGCCTTGTTGCACCTCGATAATCAGGAGATCCCCGGCTCCTCCAAAGGCTCGATGGATGGCCATCACGGGAATCTCAAAGGTGCTGCCGACAGATGCGTCCATCCAGGTGCCATCGCAATAAACAGATCCGGTTCCAGCGGCAATGACCCAATGTTCACTGCGGTGCTGGTGGCGCTGCAGGCTGAGACGGGCGTTTTCCCTGACCAGCAGTCGTTTCACCTTGTAGCCGGGCCCTTCGGCCAGGTTCTCGTACCAGCCCCAGGGGCGCTCAACCCTTGTCGTCACGCCGGCCCCTGACGATCGGTCGTTCCCAGCATGCCGCTGCTTTTCATGGTTGCCAGTCGCATCACGGTCAGGTGATTACGCGCTCGGGTGATGGCGGTGTAAAGCAGAGCAGTGACGGCTGCGTCATCGCAAGGCGGCCAGAGCAGCAGAACCTGATCGGCTTCACTGCCCTGAGCCTTGTGAATTGTGAGAGCAAGGGCAGGCTCGATCCGACGGACCCTGGCTGGATGCAGCAGTCGGCAGACGCTGCTGCCGGAATCATCGCTGCATCGGAACAGCAGCCTGCGTGTTTGGCCATTGCCGATGCACACGCCAAGATCGCCGTTGGCAAGTCCGATCTCTGCCTGGTTGTCGCTGCAGAGAACCGGTAGCCCTTCCGGCCAGTCATCGGGCCCCGTGCCTGACACCAGATGCCGATGAAGGCTGTCAACACCCCACACCCCACGTCGACGAGGGCAGAGCACGATCAATGCATCCAGGCGTTCAAGCAGGGCATCGGCCTGGTCGGGATCAGGGCATCCATCAGCTCGGATGTCGAGATGGCTGGCCGCCAACTGCAGCTTTTCCATCTGCTGCGTCACAGCCTCCTTGACCTGAGAGGGAATGGCAGGAGACGCAGCCAAGAACAGTTGTACGTTGGCGCCTTCAACGAGATCGCTCAGTTCGGCCCAGAAGGCATCCGCCCCTTCATGGCACAGCACAGCGCTCAGTCGAGCCAGCTCTCCACGATTCCTGTAGACCCGATCAAGACGAACCGCCGCAGGACCAAACCGCCGCTGAAGCTGCTTCCGTTGTAGGTGTTGCCAGACAGCACCGACTCCGATCGGTGGCAACTGGTTGGCGTCCCCAACCAGCACCAGTTGCGCATGGGTTGGTAAAGCATCCAGCACGGCCTGCGCCAGGGTGAGGTCGACCATGGAGGCTTCGTCCACCACCAGTAGATCCAATGCCAGCGGATTGTGGCGATGGCGGCTGAAGCCGCCTGGTTTGGCCTGCAGCAGCCGGTGCAAGGTGGTGCAAGGCAAGTCCGCTGTGCGTTGATCGCAGCGGATTGCGTCCTGCAGTCGCCGAGCAGCCTTTCCTGTGGGTGCAGCCAGATGAATGCGCAGGTCGCCGCGATCGTCCATCGCTCTGATCAGCATGGCGCGCACAGTGCTGGTCTTGCCGGTGCCGGGCCCTCCGCTGAGCATCACCACCCGGTGATCCCTGACGGCGTTCACAGCTGCCAGCTGCTCCGGATTGAGTTGCTGCTCAGCCTCCATCGTTGTGGTCATGCTCGCGCTTGGCTGCTTTTGCGGCATGCCGATAGGCGGGAGTCCGCTGCGTTGGATCAGGGTCTGCTCCAGGGTTTCCATCCCCTTGTGCCAACGCTGCCAGTGAAGGCGATCCCCATCCATCACCATCAGGACGGGGCTTTGGTGCAGCCAGCCGCTGGCCTGAACCACCCGGCGGTGCGTTTCCGGCCAGCCTTCGGCATTCAGCTCGTCAGGCTCCATCGCTCCATGGCTCAGGTCGATGCTCATCTCTCCCTGACTCAGGGCCTGGGTAAGGGCCCGTACAAGATCCTCGAGAGCAGTGAGCTCGTTCTCGCCGAAGTCAGCCGGGGGTGGGTGTCGTCGCAGCAGCATGGAGATCATTCCTCTGCTTAGGGCCGCTGAGGCCCCCATCCGATCTCGCAGATCCATCAGGCTTCACCTCTCAGAACAGCGTCGAGACAGTGGAGCCGTTGCAGAGGTGGTTCTTCGAGGATCATGCCGCTGCCGCCCTCTCGGGAAACACCACGAAGAAAAATGTAGGCGTACCCGCCGAGATGTCGTTCAGGCTGGTAGCCGTCCAGACGCCATTGGAGGAAACGATGCAGGGCCACGAGGTAGAGATGGGCTTGAAGCGGATAGTGATGCAGGTACATCTGCTCCTCCATGGCGGCCTGCGAATAGTGTCTGGGCCCGCAATGCAACGAACGCCCGTCCACGTCGCGTTCTCCGATCCAGTTGCTTTTCCAGTCCGCAACCCACCAGCGTGCGGTGTTGGGATCGTCACCATCGGTGAACACCAGATCAATGGAGCCAGTCAGAAATCCTCTGCTCAGGAAATCAAGATTCTCCAGTGAGTCGGCATACCTTCCCCCAAACCGCCGATCGGGTTCCATCCGAAAAGCGCGCGCCAGTTGCCGTGGCTGCACGGCTCTGCCCTGGTGGGCCACAGGCAGATCAAAGCTGAGTTCATGCAGTCGCCTGCCACTGTGCAATGACCTCAGCTGCAGACCACCGAGTGGTCCGCCAAGAGGTGCCTCCATCAGGGTCGACAATCCGTTGAGAACGGCATCCGCTGTGTCGGTGTCCAGGCCTGATCGGGTCAGCTCGCGCTCCACCAGAGTCCGATTGGTTTCCTGGTCGATGGCTTGATCGAATGGGACCTGCTCCAGGATGCGGTGTAGGCAATCACCAGCTGCAGCACCCCGCGGGAATGATCCCAAAGGGCTGTCATCGGGATCCAAGTGTTCGTTCTGATCTGCGAGTGCAGATGTTTCCGTGTCTGATCCCGTTCGGGCATCCACGTCGCGACCTTCCTCGAGATTACGGGGGTCCGGACTTGCCGCCTTGGCTCCCTCATGACCTGCGATCCAGGCTGAGTAGCTGCTGCGTCCCCAACTGCGGTCAAATCCGTGGGCCGGTACCGGAGCACACATCAGATCCCGTTCAATCATTCGGGGTTGCCATCGTTTGATCTGTGGATCGGGTTCGACCCGGTGAAGGCTGATCAATGGAGCTGGCGGGTCAGCGAGTTCTTTCAGCCATGCAGCGAGTGGATTGCCCTCCTGTCGAGCCGCCCTGGCCTGGAAGAGAACAAGGTGGCGTTCGGCCCGTGTGATCGCGACATAGGCGAGGCGTTCCGCTTCCGCTTGACTGTCGATGTCCGCGCAGTGACTGGCAACATGCCCCAGTCCCCAATTCGCATTGAGTGCCACGCGCCAGCTGGCCGAGTCGTCTCCAGGGGGCATACGCCACAGAGGGCCGTTCCCAGGAGAGGGTGCCTCCCACAAATAGGGGCAGATCACCACGGGATACTGCAGACCCTTGCTGCGATGCACTGTCACCACAGCCACGGCACTTGCCGCGAGGTCGCTGAAGGGTTGCCGCTGTTCAGGGATCGTTTCCGGTGGATGAAGGCGCTGGCGTCTCAACCAGTCGGCACCACTGGAGACATCCAGACCTTGACGGTGCATGGTGTCCTGCACGAGTCGAGCACACTGCTGCAGGTCACCGAGAAGTCGGCCGCGGGTTGAGAGATCAGCCACGGTCTGTCCATCGATCAGGCGTGCCAGGCAACCCATCAACCCCAGTCGTGGCAGTTCGGCAGCAAGCTGTTGCAGCTGTGAAGCCAGCTGATCCAACTGACCGTTCTGCTCGGCTGCGGCCAGCTCCTGGCTTCTCCACTGCAGCAGCGACGACACCGCCAGCTGTCTCAATCCGCCGGCATGGGCAGGGCGCGTTAGCGCGTCAAGAAACGTCTGCAGATCGGCGGCGCCCTGGCTTGCGAAGACATCCCCCTGACTCACAAGCCGGCTGGGCAGACCGGCTGCCGCCAATTCAGCACGGATGTCTTCGGCCTGGCGATGTCTGCTGACCAGGATGCAGATGTTGGAGGGATCCAGGTCTGCAGCGTGTGTGAGGGTCTGAAGGATCAGGTCGGTTGCGATGCGGGGAATCCGCTCCTCGACTGCTGTGCGGCTGCTCTTACCCTCGAGGTCATCGGGGTTGATGTCGTGAATCTGCAGTGATGCACTTCCCGGAGGCAGTGTCAGTGGTCGTGCTGATGAACGGGGTGTCACCTCAGGAACGGCAAGTTCTGACAGACGCAGACCAGGTGCCATCAACTGGTTCATGGCCTGCATCAGCTGAGGTGTTGTGCGGCGGTTGTCGCGCAGTTCATCGATGCGGTCTGCCTCCTGTCGTGCCGCTTTGTAGGTGTTCAGATCTCCTCCCCGGAAGCGGTAGATCGCTTGCTTGGGATCCCCAACCATCAGCAGCAGATGGATCGGGGTTCTGAAGGCGGTTTTCAGCAATCTCCACTGCAGTGGGTCGGTGTCCTGAAACTCATCGATCAGAACCACCCGGTAGCGCGACCTCATCGGCGAGAGCCAGGCTTCCGCCGCTCCGCCCTGTGCTGGGTCAAGGGCATCCAGCAGTCCCGAAAAACCCACAACACCTCGGTGTCTGCGCCGTTCATTGATCTGCTTCAGTCCTCGGATCAGCAGATGGCGCCAGGTCTGTTCGGCGGGGCCGTCCCAGAGCTCAGCGATGGCCGTCTGCAGTGCGGGAGAGGGAAGACTGGGATCATTTTCTCCACAGGCACGCGCCGTTTTCTGAAAGCTGCCTGGGTGGAAATATCCACCCAGGAGCACCTGGTTGCGCACGTCGGCGTAATGAATCGACTGCCCGCCTGTCTTGTTGAAGTGTTCAGTCCAGTGGTTGAGCTCCTGGCAGCGGTCTTTCCTGGGACGGGCACTGAAGGGCTTGGTGTTGGTGCAACCAAGGCTTCGCCATTCGGCCGCACAGGCCCGAAAGACCTGTTCAAGAGCCGCACCATCCCTGTGCCAATGCTCTTTGAAGCCTTCCCAGCGACTCTGCAGCCAGTCTGGGAAGGCTTCCGCAAGTGTTTGGTCGGCGTCAAGTGGCTCGGCATCCTCAGCGATGCGGACCGCGCAGTCGCCATCGAGTTTCTGGAGTGCTTTGGCCAGCGCTTCAGGGCAGAGGCCTGCCTGAAGCAGTCCGCCCACGTCTCCAGGGTCTAGCCTGAGAACCTCCTCTCTCCAGAGGTCATGCGCCACCTGGATGGCCAGGGTCTGCGGATCATCATCAAGGGCCAGTTCGAGGGCCTGACCGTTCTGAAGGGCCTGGCGGCGCAGACTGCGGCGGCAGAAGCCATGGATGGTGGTGATGTCTGCACGCTCCAGGGCCTCGAGGGCCTCGAGGAGTCGGCTTGCAAGCAATCTGCGTTGCCTGGAGTCTTGACCGTGCTGCGCGAGCCAGTTCTGAAGCACGGAATCGATGTCAGGCAGCGGCGTGCTGCTCCGCTCTTGTTGCAGAAGTCCCTGCAGCGCCGCATCGAGTCGCCGGCCGATCCTGTCACGTAACTCATCGGCCGCCGCTTCCGTGAAGGTCACCACCAGCAATTGATGCAGGCTCAGCTGCTGTTCCGTCACCAGTCGCAACACGAGATGGGCAAGGGCGAAGGTCTTCCCCGTTCCTGCGCTGGCCTCCAGTAGACGTACGCCTGGGGTCAGCGGGTAGGCATTGGCTTCGAAGCAGCCAGTGCTGCCAACTGTTGCCCTGTTCATGAGCAACGTGCCTCCAGCAGCGGTTGATAGAGCGCCTGAAACGCTGCTTCAAAGCCCTCATGATCCAACAGCAACTCGGCATCGCATTGACTGCCGAAACAGATGGTCTGTTCGGCCTGATCACGTTCGGGCCAGAGGCTGAAGCTTCCCTGCCAGCGGTTGATGAAGGCCCGGTTTGCCGCGTCCTCTCCCTTGGACCATGACAGCGCCCTGGCCAGGCCGCTCTCCGGTGGGACCGGCCAGCACAGGTCAGCTCCCTGCTCTGCAAGGGATTGCAGAAGGCTGATCTGCTGCTCAGCCTCCTGTGGTGTCATCGCTTTCCAGCGCATGGCGACCTGGAACTGATCGGCTTTTGTGCTGCCGTCCTGACGGCACACCACAGCGGTGCTGCAGGGTGCGTCATCCAACTGGGCGAGCAGGTGCTTCAGCCAGTTGCGGAGCAAAGACCGTGACCGCAACCTTGAGGTGTTGACCTGAATGGCAATGTCTCCAGCCATCACAAGGCCTGAACGATGCGAGCCCGGTTGTTGCACCACACGCAGCGGCCCCAGGTTGAGGAGTGTGCTCTGCAGGTTCTGCCAGCGGCGCTCCAGCCGTTCTTCATCCAGTTCAGCAGCAGCTCCCGGAGGCATGCGGCCCTGGCCCGACGTGCGTGCGATCCAGTCACCCTGTTCCTGGACGTTCCAGCGAGCATCGGGATCATTCGCAAGCCGGTCGAGCTGTTCCGTCAGTCGTTGGCTGAGCAACTGATGACAGTCCAGTTCCGGCAAAGCGAGAGGTGAAAGATCGTTCACGGGATCAGACCATTCCCCCGCATCAATTCCCTGACGTTTCAACCATTCCTTCTGTGGGGCCTGCAGCCAGCGCTCCAGTGTTTCGATCTCTTCAGCAGCAAGCGTTGGGGGCATCTTCACGATCGGATGCTGCCAAGCAAGCGGGCAGGCCAGGCCAAGATCCCGATGTCCTTGCCGTTGCTCGTCGTCCAGTTGTGCGTCGAGATTGCGTCGTGCCTCCAGAAGTCGGCGGTCGCAGCTGAGTGCAGCTGTCTGGGGGGTTGTCAGGAAATTGGCAGCATCCAGGGGGCTGGCAGGGGGATGGATCAGCAGCTGTTGCATCGCTTGGGGGTCGAGCTGCTCTGCAAGCAGACCCAGCCACTGCTGAACGGGAGGGCAGGGAGGCAACTCCTCGCCCTGTCGTTCATCACGGCTGCTCCAGCTGATCAGGAGATGCTGCCTCGCTGAAAGCAGTGCCTCAAGCAGCACATATCGGTCCTGATCGGTGCTGCTTGGGTCGCCCAGCCGACGTTGCAGCTCGAGTAGATGAAAGCCTGATCGCTCTTGATGTCTCGGAAAGGAGGAGGCATCAAGCCCCATCAGCACGATCACGCGGTGAGGGATTGCTCTCATTGGCTCCAGTGCACTGATCGTGAGAGCACCGCTGCGGTGACCGAAGCGGCCGCTTTCCGCTGAGAGCCCTTCCTCCAGCACGCTGATCACAACCCCGACATCCAGCTCCAAGGAGCAGTCACCGGCCTGTAGTTGCCAGGTGTCCAGGCATTGATGAATCGCCTGCAGCTCCCAGTCCCAGTTGCCGCCGTCATTGAAAACATCCTGGAGCAGTCTGCGCAGTCGATCCGCCCATTCAGAGCAGCAAACACTGCGACGCAACTGAGCGATCCATCCGGCCAGTTGATCCAGCAGCGGCCACCACACCTCCAGCTGCTGCAGGTTCAGATCCGTGAGGGCTGGTGCACAGCCATCCATGGCGAGGCCAGGTTCTTCGGGTAATGCCAGACCCAGCAGCCAGCGATCCAGACACCAGCGCAGACTGTTGGTGTCATCTCCGTTGCGTTCAGCGGCATCCAGTCCCCATCGGAATCCACTGCGCTGGAGTGCTGAGGTGATCGCCATCGCGTCCTGCGATGTCAGCTGCTTCAGGCTCTGCAGCGCAGGGTTGCCAAGCAGCGCCTCCAGACCACTGGCGGTGAGCCGATCCGCGCTCAGCCGCAGCAGACTCATGAAAGCCTGTTGAAGTCCAGGACAGTTTTGCTGACTTCGGTCGGTCAATCGCCAGGGGAGGTCCACGCCGGTGGCATCCCTGTCCGAAAAGACAGAGGCCAGCAGAGGCGCATAGCGCTCCACATCGGGGGTCATCACCAGAACGTCTCGCGGTTGAAGACTTGGATCGGCGGCCATCCAGCCGAGGATGCGATCTCGAACGCACTGCACCTCCCGCCATGGACCTGCACAACCCATGAACAACAGGGAGTGATCCCTTTGTCTCGGTGACAACACGCTCTGATCGGATTCACCGCTCGCGAGCTGCCGTTGCAACTGCTCCAGCAACGATGCCTCGGAGGAATCACAGTGCCCCATGGCGGTCGGGTCGGCAAACAGGTCGCCCTGTTCCCAGCTCCCCAGCAGACATTCACCGCTGCCCTCGAGCAGCAACTGAAATTCGGCACCCATTCGGCCCAGAATTCCTTCCAGGCGCGGAGCTTCGATCAGCCAGGAGCCGTCGGGGGAGTTGATCCAGTTGTCACCAAGCTGCTTCCTCCTTCGCTGAGACCGTTGCCAGAGGTCGGGACAGGGTGTGAGCAGATAGAGATCCACACTGATACGACCAGCCAGGGCCTGCAACAAATTCACCTGAACAGGGGCCAGATTGCTGACGCCGAAGAGGCGCAGGCGTTTGGGCAAGGGCATTGCGGGTTCCTGTCCATTGCGGAGCAGGTCAACCACCTGTTGCACCTGCAGACCGAAGGGCCTGCAGGGCAGATGCTCTGCCAGAGCACGGGCAAGAAAAGGCTGCCACCGCAGAGTGTCTGGCAGTTGATCACCTGCTCCCCCGGCCAGCCAGTCGGCGAGTTCCTCAGGTCTGTAAAGCGCGTAATCATCAATCGCATCGGCGAGGCTGCGGGCCAGCTGCCACTGATCACGATTCAGTTGCCCCTGTTGACCACCATTGCGCTGCCACCACTCCCTGAGGCTTGAAGCAGAGTCCTGCTGAAGCAGGTCCGGTAGAACCTCCAGAACCGTCCAGACCAGACGCTCCGCTCTCCAGGGATCCTCGATGGCAGGAGCGTCGCTGAGCACTGACTGCACCAGCTGGCGCAGGCGACTGCCTGGAAAGGGGAAGCGCACCAGCGCACTGATGCCGTTCACCCTGGCCAGCTGTTCGCCCAGCCATCGGCTGGTGGGCCAGGTGTTGACCACCACTTCGATCTGCTCAAACGGACCAGGGGGCTCCAACCTGAGTTCCTGGGCAAGAAGCTCAGCGAGCAGTTCGGCTCGGTTGCTGCGATAAAGCCTCAGCAAGGCCCTGCTGCACTGAGCTCATGGATGACTCTGGAGGTTGTTCGATCGGCGGGTTGTCCGGTCACCTGAACCAGCGCACGTGTTTCGGGGCAGAACGCTGTGAGTAAACCTCCATAGACAGCACCGGTGTCGATCATCACGATCTGGCCGTGTTGTTGCACCGACGGACGGGGCGTATGGCCGACCACCACGGTTCCGTAGCGACCGTCGTAGTTCTCCCAGAAGGGTTCGCGTACGCGTAGGTCTGGTTGGCCATGTTCATCGAAGCCAGCATGGGTGGCCACCCAGCCATCACCTGAATAGACCAAGGGAAGCTGGCTCAGGCGTGGCAGCCACTCCCTCGTAAGCGTGTCACCCAGTTGCCGGTAAGTCTCGATGGCGAGCAGATCTTGTGTTTGTTCAGTGGAGACCGCCTGGAGGCTTTCAACCAACCTCTGTTCATGATTGCCTTGCAGCCAGGTGGCCCTGCCGCTTTCGACCAATTTCCAGACCAGATGGATGCATGCGGCGATGCCGGGGCCGCGATTGATGACGTCACCGCAAAACACCAGGTGATCCTCTGGTGGCAGTACAGAAATAAGGCGAAGCAACACCTCGTGACATCCGTGCACGTCACCGATCACCCAGTGATGGCCTGGTTGGGACGCCATTCCCAGCGTTTCGATCCCTTGATTCTGACGATTTGAACCAGAGCTGTCAGCAAATGTGCTTACGGTGGAGCGCCGAAATGCCTGGAGATGGATCCCCGTTCTCTTTCCCCATTCCGCCGTGTGGCGTTGCTGGTAAGGGCACTCGATGGTGCCAAGAAAACCAATCAGGCTCTGGCACGTTGCAGTGATGGCGAGCAGATGCTGGATGTGCTGCTGGGTGCTTCCCAGAAGCTCAAGCTTGGTTTGACGCGCGAAGAGCTCCGTAATACTCCGCCGATTCGCGATTGGGTGTGGTGGAAAAACAAGGAGGCGCTGGTCACCATTGGCAAGTGATCTATGGGGCGGGTAAGGGCCCGCGACTTGAGCTGAGAGAAGACAGAAATCAGAGAATGGTTTATGAACCAGTTTGCATTCAACGTCCACTTGACTCATCCATGAGCACAGATCAAGTGCTGCTAATAAGTTTATCCAACCATTGTTAATTCTTGTTTTCTGGTGCCTCGCAAGGAGCCCAGTAATTTCCAACCTTGTGGATACTCTTGCAACCCATTAGTTTTGCCGAAGTAGACGCCATGTCTTCGTTCTCGTAGATGATATAGGCGTTTTGATGTGGAGACTCTTTTATTGTTTCGTGTCCATGATGCCTGTGTGGCATTTGCATCCTTGAGCCTCCGAGGTTGATGCGGCTCATGCTTAGAGGCCCTGCCGTTATGACTCCCATAGTGTTGTAACCAATAGAAAATATACCCATTCCGATCAATGAAGCGGTGATTGCTCCCATGGATACTATGCCCACTCCTATTACTCCCATAGGGACGATTCCCACGCTAATGATACCCATGGGTACAATTCCGATAGAAATAATTCCCATAGGATTAATGCCAATAGCGATTATTTTTCGCTTATGCCCAGTGCTGTGGTGGTCATGACTGGCATGGGTGTTATCTGAGCCCACAAACTCCCTATTGGAATACCAAGTAATTATGACATTGACGGAAAAAAGTGGGTTATAAAAAAAGATATATGTAGCCCTGGATGCCGCGCGTCGTAGAGCCAAGCAGGCCTCAAAAAAGCCTTGCAGTCACTGGAGATAGAGTTGAATAACTAGAGGTGAAGCTACGTCTTTGCTTAGGCGCACCTCAATCTGTTATTAACATGGCAATATCAGGCCCCAGCTTTTTAGTTGTCTTAATGAGTGTATGGGAACCATCTGACTCCGAGGCATCGCTTGAAAGACGACTTGCTGGGCAATCAAGCAGACCCTGCCCACCATTGGAAAGTTCTGCCGGGACTGCTGCTTGGATACCAATTGATATTGGTTAGGACCCTATATGCTCTGTGTTGTGCGCCAGGAAAGGATATTGACTGATTCAAGAAGAGGATGTGCTGTGAGAAGGGGAGCGCATTCCTTCTGCAGTCACCCATCTGGTATTTGAGCTCGCGTTTGATGGAATTTAAAACTTACAAAGATATTTGGTCATTGTGGATGGGGACATAGTGTATCCACATGTTCGCGATAGCACCACTATAACTTCTACGGTTGATATCCCATCTCTGATGACGTCACCTTTCAGCTAATGTTGGCATTGACTGGGCTGTTAGAGACCCTTTGAGCGAGGTTATTGTTGGTACCCGATGAACTAGCATTGGGAGATGCCTGATAGCAAGCAACAAGACAGCCGAGGCTGGGAGGAGAAGTTCTATTCGATTAAGGACGACTTGATCGAACATGCCAAAGACTATTCAAGGTACGAGAGCGGTTATTACTGGAATGACAAAAACCATTCAGGCCTCTTGTTTGTCTCCAACAGGATGATTGATAAATATCGTTTGCCTGTGATCTCAGAGGATAAAATCGAATTTTGGATCCATGACTGTGAGCTGGATGAAAGTCAAAAGATCGCCTGTCTGCAAAAATATGCCTTTGCTGTTTACCTTCATCACGCTGAAGCCTATTCCATCACTAAGGATGGATTGGATTTTTCAAGTAGCAACTATACGAAAACTCCTCATGGTGAATGCTATTCACCAGAATTTGTCGCCTGGTTTAACGAACTTCCAATCGAGCTTCTTAAAGAAGGAGACGATCATTTGAAAGTAGTCCAATGGTGTGAAGGCTGATCTGTGCAACTTGCATGAAGACACGTCTTCGAAAGCGCAGAGCCTTGTTGGCGTGATGTTTCCAGAAAGGTGTTTTCTAATATCTAAGAAGCAGTGTGGTAATCACTTGGTGAAATCAGGCAATACTGTAATGATTGCGATGAAAAGTGTTTAAACGTCTTCTTCGTAGATTGCGACCGTACTGTCCAGTCTGGTCGTGAAGAATTCATCAGAGACTGGATGAAGCTAGCCAGGGGCTGTCTTGCAAAGCGATCGTTGCTAAAGAAGAACCTGGCCCAGCGGGGCCAGCTTCGTTTAATATGGTTGTTATAAACTTTCTTTTGAAATTTTCAATTGCTTTAAACACGTTATTTCTGATGAATCATCAACTACAGCCTGGTAATAGCTATCAAATTCTTTATTCGTTGAATGGCGATGAGCTTCTCTATGGTGAGTATAAAACCCTGGAGGAGGCTGCCAGTAAGTTTGCTTATCTGAAGGAGAATTGGGTCGACATTTTCCCTGAGGGGCTGACTGCGATAGAATTAGCGGATCAATATTTTGATGAAGTTGAACAATTTAAACCTTGAGCGACACGATTACTCTTGATGGATTTCCATGCTGATTATCGTCAATTCTTGATTAGCTGACAAGGTGGGCAATGATGGTATCGAACCTTATGCCTTCTCTGGTAGACAGGAATACAACTGCAGAAATGATTGAAGCGTTAAGAATCAGGAAGGTTGAGACGATTTTTAAATCATTTTTCATCAATCAATTCTCGCTTGCAACGCAGCTTTGCTGTGGCTTGAAAGCTGTTGTGATATGGAAGAAATGCCTCAGGCACTTCCTGTTCTTCCGGGCTTGCATCCTGATATCTGGTGTTTTGTCCATCACCAATCATTGATCTGGCTGGTGCTGCATCATGGTGCTGCCCCGAATTAAGGAGTTTTTTAGTGGATTAATGCCACAAGCTGGTGAACTCCATTCAGCCTGGAGGGATGAGCATGAGTCTGCAACTGGCCGTCGCACGCGGAACTGCCCGTGGTTTGATCAACGGCTCATCAGCCGCTGATTATGGAGACGTGATTTGTCTGCGGGAGTTTCTTCTGCGTGAAGGTGAAGATGCCCTGGCGACTGATCTGCTGGTGTTGGCCAAAACCATGAAACCAACTGCAGCCGAGCTTTCCAAATTTGGTCCGGCAGCATGATCAGGATTCTGGTCTTGGTTGTTTGACCATGCTCTGAACAGGCTTCCCGAGAGCTCTGCTTCGAAGTCAAGCCATTGGCTGTTAAGCGCGTGTGCCGCCCTGATCTCAAAATTGCTAAGGATGCATTAGACGTGAACATGGTCCATGCCAGACAACCAAGCGGATCAGACTGTTGATGTGACTGCCATTGTCGATACTCACCCTCTTCTGGACGAAGAGGACCTTCATGGAGGAGTGGCTGAGCGGCTCAAGCATTCCAAGGAGTTCGGTGCGCTTGTTTGGGATGCGACCAAAGACTATGTCCAGAAAATGAATCTAACTTCTGAGGAAAAAGCAAATGTCAGTTCCTGGTTAGCTGCTAAAAAAGATCAATTGCAGAAAACGATTGTTGAAAAACTAAATCGCCTCCATCAGGAAAGTGATTAGTTTTTAGGGCTTTATTTTTTGGCTATTGTCATGCCTATTATAGAATCTGATTTCTGAAAGTGTCATGCATGGTCAAATTTCAGCTCAATGCATGATTGATTGGCTATTTAGAGGCGATTGTTGATAGATTTTATAGCTGCTATTGAGGGCTTTCTTTTGTGATTAAGTCTCAATTTTTTATTTCTATCGTCTTCTGTTGCAGAAGATCAGTTCTCAGGCATTATTTGCAGGGTTGTTGGGCAAGGAGCGCTCTTGCTCTCTTCCCTGGTTTGGTATCCCGAAGATTTATTGTCAGGAAACAATTTTAGAGTGGAATTTGAAGTGCATGGTGTGAGCTTTTATTCTAAGGCGTTGTTGTGCCCTAGTACGCCTTGATTATTCCTTCGCTGATGTCTGGTTTGAGATCATTGGATTCTTTGAGAATCATTGAGGTATTGGTATTGATTTAAGTCCTATTCCTGATTGGTTCAGGCTGCCGTTGCTTCGGTGACATCTCTTGCCTGACTCGGCTGATCAATGAGATCTGTGAAACATTCACCGTCTTCAATGGCATACAACTTGTAGAGAGCCATCGCTGCTTCATCCCAACGCTCCGCCTCAACCGCATCCAGCATCTGCTGAAAAATGAGGACATTCACAACTTCCAGGTCGATTGAGTTCATCAGATCCTTAATCCTCTTGACAATGTATCGAGAGCAATTCCCGGGTCCAGAGAACAAAGCGGTAGAGAGGTGGAAGATTCAGGCTTTGGCGCAATCGCCGCACACCACGTTCGCACCGTTCTGACTGCCCGTTGCTCGCTTTTGTGCACTCCTCCTGCTGAGGTTGAGCCGACCGCGACAATCGTGGCGTTTTCCGCCATGACTGTGCTGAACGCTTTGAGGCGGGTGTTGCTGATGGTGTTCGACCTTGGTCAGGACTGGGCCGTGGGCTGAACCGCCTCCTGCTGGCCAAGAACTTTTGGGCTTCTCATGGTGTGGTGCACGCCCCGTTGTTCCAGGAACGCAGCCTTAAGCAAGCCATCGCGGCTTTCGGTTCGCTTTGCTGGCAGTGGCAATCAGGGCCGCCCCTCAGGCTTCGCCTGGCTTGCACTTGCCCAAATGATTCACCCATGCAAGGGATTTTCGATAGGTTGTCATGTCGTCGGACGGGTTACAAAAGCCAAGATGCAGCGATCAGTTGAATAGTTCTGTCATCCGCACTGCCAAGGCCAGGCCGGTGCGAAGAGTTGATTTCGATCTCAAATCGCATATGGCCAGCGATGATCGCATCGCCATATGGCAGATCCTCAACACCGTTGTTCCTTTATTGATTTCAGCATTTGCGATCGCTGCCTTAACGACGTCGTTCAATTTGACCTCGATTTTGGCTACCCCAGTATTGTTTGTGCTGATCATTCTTTTGATGAGCAGAAGCTTCTCGCTGATGCATGATTGCGGTCATCAAAGTCTGTTTCGCTCAAAGAGTGCCAATCGTTTTGCCGCTTTTGTTCTGAGCATTATCCATGGAATTCCACATCATCCATGGTCACGAGGCCATGCATTTCATCATAAATACAACGGCAACTGGGATCGTTATAGAGGTCCTTCTGCATTAACTACGCGACAGAACTATGAACAAAAGAATTCGACTTCAAAGTCCTTGTACCGAATTTTACGTCACCCATTACTGCTTTTCCCTGGAGGCTTCTACTACCTGATCATTAAGCCGAGAATTGCACTTCTTTTTGGATTTTTTGAGTGTTCTTTTCAATGTTTGAGCAAGGCTTATTCAGAGCTAAGGCGTGGTCGCGTCCCTAACCTTCTTTCCTTAATCAATCAGCATCAATCCAGCTTCTTCTACACGAGAGGTGAGGTCGTCGATACAATTGCAAATACCTTCTTTCTGTTTCTTGCCTGGTGGGTGATTGGTGGCGCAATCGGTCATTTGCATTTCTGGATGCTTTACATCTGCGTCATGAGTTGCAGCGCAGCTTTAATGATCGCAGTCTTTTTTGTTCAACATAACTTCCCTGGTTCATACGCCAGTGACGAACAGGAGTGGAGCTATTTCAAGGGGGCGATCGAGGGCTCTTCGTTTCTCCAGCTCCCTGCTGTCTTGAATTGGTTTACTGCTGATATTGCTTATCACCATATCCACCATCTATCTGAAAGAATTCCCAACTATCGATTGCGAGATTGTCATTTGGCCAACCTCCACCTGCTTGATGACGTGAAGCCTCTTTATCTACATCAAATTCCCTCCTGCTTCTCGTTGATTCTTTGGGACAATGAAAATCTTGAGCTTGTATCCATTGGGATCTGAACAGCAGCTCTTTCGCATTATTTGTAAGCAGCCTCTCGATATTGCTTATTCCATCCAGTCAATCCAGGAAGAATCCATCAATTGATCTGCGTCGTTGTTGGCCTCCGCTTGTGTTGGAAGTTCTTGTTGAGACGGTCGTCTTGTCCTTTGTCGTCTGTGGTTAGAGCTTTTTCGGCTGTGGAATCAGTGTGTCTGGGCCTGGCGTCTCATCACTCAGCTCCACGTCCACCCCTTGTAGGGCCAGGCATTGCGCTATCAGTGCTCGGAAGCCGTCAACAGGAAGAAGTAAATATTGCGCGGCCTCTTTCGGATCTTGCTTCATGATCTTCAGGATCAGGCTGACATTCAGATTGATTGCTTTGTGCAATTGAGCCTGAAACCAGCTTTCAGGTGTTTTCCTCTGACGACTCTGATAGGCCATTGGCAGCTTGTTCACAGCTGATCACAGCTCCAGATATAGAGCGAGGGGTGGCCGTCATTTGCTACCTGCAGCCAGGATTGCCATTCGGTGGTCTTCTGGTGCCTCGCCAGAATCCGGCAACTTGACACCACATGTGCCGTTGACGTGATTGATTGCTGATTCCAAAATACGGTTCCCCATCACCCTGGCCCGACGGCACCAGCCGTGGGGTCTTTTTATTAATTCAATTCGGCATTCGGCTGAACAGGCATTTGTGGATTGGACTCCTGGCGTTGCGTGCCAGCGGCTTCTGGCATCGAGGCACTTGTCGAAGACTGGGGTGGGCCGATGCAAATCTTTCGCCCTCCCGCCTGAATGAATCCAGTGGAGTCCTGGGGACAAGGCGATTGACTGGAGACTTCGGTGCCTGGATAGGCGTGCACGGAGCTTGACAGCATCCACGACACCGCAGCAGTCGACAGAATTTTGCTGAAGTGCCTGAAAGGATTCTTGTCCGATATCCGCTGCTCGCTCATGCTGGGCTTTCTCAGCATCCATTCGGTCATTGTGGACCGCATCCCCTGGCTGGGGGTACGCACATTCCATGAGTGTGATGGTCTGAGTGTCTTTCAGCAGCCCCTGGATGGTGACCGTACGGGCCATCCCACGGCAGGCTGAGACAGTGTCATCAGCCGGCTCCCGAGCCTCACTCGGTCAGCACAATGACTTGTCTTTTCCATGGATTGAGGTCAGAACAGAAGCAGTTGAAGGGGCTTCATGGCTTCAAGCCCTCCTGAAGGAAATACTGTTGACGCGATCACCACATGGATCATGTCTGCCGCTGTCGCGGCTGGCCTGGGTTGTTTCGCTTTGGTGATTGCCGGTGGCTTCATGACGGCATCCGCTGTCAGGGAGGGCATTCAGCAAGTCCCTGTTGAGGCACCTGCTCCGATTGAGGCACCTTTAATTCCTTGAGGAGAACTGCCAAGGGCGGTACCTGAGGGTGTGAGAGGCCCCAGACTCAACCAATGCTCAATGACCTCCCTGATGACGCGCTGACCAAGCAGGTGCTGCAGGGAGAAGGGTGGCTTCTGAATTCCAGGGAGGGGACGTTCATCCAGTTCAAACCTGATTCCTCTAAGGGGCAGGTTGGGCGCGTGATGGTCAGAACCTTCCGATGGGCACCGGTTCTGGGTGACCCAATCCGCGAGCAAAGTTTGCTCGCGCAAGCCGCCATCGACATGTGGATCAACCTCCAGAGCATCGGCTGGAACCGCTGCTCATCGCCTGTGAGCTAGTTCGAGGAAAGAGGGAGTGTGACGTCTCCCTCTCCCTGACTGCATGAGTCGGCTGCTCGACATGCCCCTCATGACACCTTTCAAGGTATCAAAGCGAACAGGTTTGTGCAGCCCCCATGCTCTTTGAGGTCGTGCCATTGTTCATCCCTCATCTCGATCACGCAATTGATAAGGGGTGTTGGAGTTGTCCCGAACGGTGTCGTCCAGTACTTCTGGCAGCTGGCGGCCGCAACCTCTTCTTTGACGCATGAGTACCTTCTCAAGTTGTTGGCCAAGCACATGCAATGTGCAGCAGACAGTGCAAGAGCCCGTTGGTATTGCTCCGGTTTTCTTCTGGTACGAAAAAGCCTGCAGCCCTCATTGATCAGTTCTCGAATGTCCAGAGCTCTGAGATCGACGATTCCCTGAGCATCCAGATCGATCACGCGATCGCGAATTTTTGCTCGACCAAAACGAAGGATGCGGTCGCCAGTTCAGAGCCAAAGCACTCCTCGACTGGTTGTTTCTCTCTGCTCTGTATGAGGGCATTCACCAACTCCGCTGTTGAGACAAGACAGCAGCTGATGTTTGAAGCTGAAGCGCCGCCTTGAACCCGGCTCAGCCGGCGATCGACAGCCCAATGTTGACAAGGGCTAGACCACCCAGAAAGAACGCCGCCAGCAGGGAGGATTCAGGGAAGAACTTGGCCAGGGCAAGACCTGCTCCCATGAATGTGGATGAAACCAGGATTGCCGTGACATCAACGGGCATCTGTAATCGGCCTTTGGGTGGGCTGTCATAACAGATCATGATTTTTCGCGCTGTTGCCAGCGATTCCATCGAGCATCCTGTTCGCGAGGGCGTTCAAGGCTGCCCAGGCCCTGATTTGGCAGCCGCTGCTTTGAACCATCGCTGATCCAAATCGAGATCTCCCCTCGACTTGCCGCGTCATCACAGCACGATCAGGTAGAGGGGGAAAGGGAGCAGGACATGCGCTCATGCGTGTGTCAACGGTCGTGTTCTCAACTTCATTCTCAGCTCATTGTTCCCACCAAATCGGTTCGAAGATCCAGCCTTCCTTTGTCCATAACCAGTTCGTCTGAGAACGCACGATGACTCCCAGATGATTTGACTGGTCCTTGCTAGCGCTTTCTTGCTGCTTCCTGCGCTCGCTGCACTCAAGTGATTGAGTCGCTGACGTGGTCCACCCTGGGATGGGGAACGATTGTGCCGGTGATGAATGGACGTCCTTGCTGGCACTGTGGCTCACCCATATCTCTACAGCGAGGAATAAAAACAATGGCCAATCTGGAGAGATGACGATTGCGGGTCAGCAGGATGACCATTGCACCCATGGATCCCAGGGAGGCTCATTTGAGGGTTTGGGCCCTGATTGAGTCAGGTCTTGAATCCAATGCCGACTGGCGCGAGATGTTTCTCGGCTATGGCCTTCTGGCCACTGTCGGATTTGAGCAGCCTTTTGACCAGGATGATGAGAAGGTTCGCGAATTGGCCGAGCAGCTCGACTTGCCTGCCGACCTGGTCGCGGGCGAGGTTTGTTATTTCATTCGCCAGAACTGCCTATGGACTACTGAGGAGCTAGTCGCGCATATGGATGGAGCTTTGCAGATTCTTGCTGCCAAGGGACGGCCTGAGGACGTTGTCGATTGTCTGCTCGGCTATTCACCCTATGCGAAACGTCCCCAAGTTTTACGTGCTCTGCGCACAGCTGTCGCGAAGAGAGAAGATGCCGATAGCTTTCATTCATTTTTGCCAAATCTTGATTGATGACGGTTGGCCGTCTGGCAAGCAAATCGATCGGCTTGATCGTGGTATTGCTCTGGTGGATTGTTGATCTGAATGCGCTGATATTTGCTCTGAATTAGTCATGTCATTAATCTGGATAGTCATGCTCCTGAGCGATTTCCAGCTGTTTTGTGAATGATTGTTTATGCGCTTAATCTCGGCTGGCCATGGAATGAGTATTCATCAGTGATTGTTTTGTCTTTCTCGGTGGAGAGTGATGGTTCAAAGTCACTGGCTGAAAGTGTTGTATCCAGATCGGTCCGGTGTTGGTAATCCTGTTGTTGTAGAGACCTTGGTCGACTGACAGGTGTTGTTGGGCGGTGTCCCTACGCGCTTCAGAACTTCATCTCGTAACAAATGGGCTGGAATCGACCTTCGAAACTCGGCTAGACAAATTCAAGGAGCTCCAGCCCTGTTAGAGGTGACTTGGACTTGAGCTCAGGCGATTTGGCCAGTACCAGGCTGGATCGTCCTGCCTGCTGTTTTCATGGAGGCCTTGAGCCGTTCTCGTGCTCATCCCAATGCTCAGGAGGCAGGGGCTGGAAGCTTCCATTGCAGCTTTGCTTGAAGCGCTCTCTTTGCCGATTTCGGCTAGCGCAACATTGCCCAAACCGACCTCTGGAACAGTGATCGGCTGCTGTTCGGCATGGATGTCAACCGAATGCCGTTTTGTGGCTGGATCCTCCAGGTCCAGGTCCAGGTCGATCGGCTCTCTGTCCTGAAGGGATACGTGCTGATCAACAGTCACAACCATGAGATGGCGCAAGCTGTGCGCAAAACTTCCCTCATCAGGAGATTCTTGGCTGCCCAACCCCCTGGAGCATCGGCGTCTTCGGATACCTCCTGAGCTGACAAAACCCCACTCGTGAGAGCAGGGCCTTGCGTTCAATGGCTTGACTTAGAAGAGCACTCCAGGATGGGCAAATTTTCTGATAAGGCTTTCATCAGAAGGGGATGTCATCTGTGCAGCCTCCCTCGCCTTCCTTGACCTGAGTTGAATTATCAGGGCAGTTTGCATCTGGATAGTTGCCATGCACATGAGACGAGCCTGATTTACAAATAATGGAACTATTAACCATTCCCCAGGGATCACCAGAAGAGGGCTTGGAACTTTCCTCTTTCTTAGGCTTGCAACCTGTAAGCCAGGCGATAAGGATACCGAATGATCCACCATTCAGTGATTCCATGTCTTCAAGAGAAATCTCTTGATCAAGCGTTTCATTGTGCAAACAGGCAGTCATGGTTCTTTGTTGAAGTGAAGTGATGGAGGTCATCCCTCCGAGGCCCATACCATCCTCGGATTCAGCTTTTGATTCGATGACCTGCCTTATGCAGGACTGTGATCTTGCTCACAGCCCCGTTAAGTGCAGGGTTTTGATAGCCCTGGAATCCACGGCTGGGTTTGGGGCACCAGATCTAAATAGTTACTCAGTAAAAGGGTCTCTTGCCAAGCTGTGAACAATGAGTCAAACGTTTGAGGCCATGACAGCGCAATTAGTTGTGATAACAGGAGCGGGCGCAGGGATCGGTAAGGCTTTGGCACATGCTTTTTCTGCAGCAGGCCATCCCTGTTTGTTGATATCAAGAAACCAGGAGGTGGATCCCACATTGGCTGATAAGCCAGTGATTTACCGCAAGCTGGATGTCTCCGATGCCCAAGCTCTGGGGGATGCCATTGCATCTGCAGAGAGTCAGTACGGGCCCACGGGCTGCCTAATTAACAACGCAGGGATGATTCACATCGGCGGACTGGACAGTCTCGACCTCGTGCTGGTTAACGAGGAAGTCGACACCATGATCAAAGGGGTGATCAATGGCATTCACCATGTTTTGTCAGGTATGCGTGAGCGCAGATGCGGAACAATCATCAACATCAGCTCCATTGGTGATCGCAAGCCTGCGCCAGGAGCACCTGTGTATCACGCTTGCAAACATGCCGTGCGCTCACTGGGCGAGAGCCTGAACATGTCAGAGGCAGAGCACAACGTCCGTGTGATCAACCTTGCGCCCGGACTGATCCGAACAGCGATTCATCAGCAGATGGGGATCAGCTTTGAGGAATACTGCGAAATGCTTGGCAATCCGACTTTCATTGAACCGGCGGAACTCGCAAAAATTGTCCTCTTCTGTTGGCAGCAGCCACAACACATCTGTATCCGAGATATCGCAGTTATGCCAACTGACTGCGCATTCTGATGATTTCCTTGGAGCCCTCGCTGCAGCCCTGCTGAGAGCCCTGTCAGACACTAAAAAAACCCAGTCCGTGACTGGGCTTCTGGAACGGAGAGGGTGGGATTCGAACCCACGGTGCCCGTGAAGGCACGCTGGTTTTCAAGACCAGAGCCATAAACCACTCGACCACCTCTCCAGGCTGCGTGACATCGTCGACATCCGCTCGATCATTTTAAAGGAGCCACCACAGGGTGACCCCTTTCTCTGTTTCAGCTCTTGGGTTTGGCCAAAGGCAGCAGGCACTTGTCTGAATCGCAACCGGCAGGTCCGGCTTCGCTGATCTCACCCATGTCGTAGCGCTGCAGTGCTTCGAAGAAGTCAGTGCTCACGCGACGTTGAATCACATCGGCTTGCATCCTCTCGTAGGTCTCAGCATCGATGGGCTCGAACGGCAGTCGGGGGAATGTGGCGTTGGCATCGAAACGTGCCAGCAAGGCAGCCGAGATGTAGCCCTCACCTCGATCAATGGTGCTGTGCAGAGCATCGACGAGAGCCTCGATTTCATGCTCACGGAATTCAATCGTGGCCGATGTGTTGTGAGCGGTGTAGTGGGTCTGCACCTGCATGTAGAAATCAAACTGGGCCATGGCCGAGAAGGAATTGATGTCCACTGCATCAGCTCCCGGCAGGTTGGCCCAGCTGACCTCGGTCGGAATTTCAACCAGCCATTCGGTGCAGCGTGGATCAAACGGATCATCCAGCAGTCGGCCCTGTTCGTCCTTGTCCGACTGGGAGGGAACCACCGTGTAGCCGTAATCCATGCAGGCCATGGCAACTGGGTCGTTCTTGCCGAAGGTGATGCGGCGGATGAATCGCTGCGCCTTGGGTGGGTGCCAGCCAGGAGCAGCACCGGTGAGCAGGCTTTTGGTGCCGGCGGGCTGCACTGTTGTGCAGCGATTGGGGCGCCGCAAACCGTGGCGGTCGCAGTATTCCCAGACCGCTTCATTCACTGTGGACTTCCAGCGACTGAGGTACTCGGCTTCCTGACGCTTGAAGTCGCGACCTTCCTCGGTGTCGGGCCTTCCTGCTTCCCACCATTGCAGCCAGGGAGTTCCGAAGGCGTGAACAAAGAAATCGAACAGGCCGGTGAAGCTCACGCCAACGATCGGGTCCCAGGCGCGGCTCTGGCGATAGCGCTCCACTTCGAACTGATGGTTCAGCAGACAGGCCACCGAGAGGGCACCCGCTCTGAAGGCATCCCGTTGCCCCTCGTCATCGCTGGGGTCGATCTGATTGAGATGAATCTCAGCGAGATTGCAGTGGAAATCAGCGCCGAGAATTTCGCCACAAGGGTTGAGGCCGTAACGCCCGAGGCGGTGCTCGAGTTCAGCTTCGCTGATCGGACCATGATTCAGATTCAGCCACCGACCTGCTTCTTCCTTGCCTTGGTCGCAGTAGATGTCGATGAATTCACGGCGCAGTTCGGGTGTTGTGAGCAGATCGGCATTGGACCGGGCGATCGCTTCAGGTGCGAACTGGATGGCGCCTTCGCCGCTGTGGAACTGTCGGGTCACCGCTTCCAGCAGCACTTCTCGGCTCGGACGGGTGTGATAGACGCGGGTGTGATTTGCCATCCGAAGGGCATCGCGCTCAGGGTCGATGCGCCAGTTTCCTTCAGAGTCCTGTTGCCAGAGGTTGTCCTTGGCACCGGCGGCTCTGGTGTCGTTGGAGGCGAACTGGCGCATGCCTGCGCTGCGTCGGATGTTCCCAGCCACGATGGTGACGGCAGCCTCGTCAATCAGTAGGCAGCACTCAATCGATGTGAGCCTGCGTCCCACAGCTTTGCCCAGCAGCCTGGCGACACGGCCGTAGAGATCCTTCAGTTTCACCGGATTGGCCATCCCGCCGAATCCCTTGAGGGTTTCACCAACCGGCCTCACATCGGAGAGGTCGACCTGCACCTTGACAGTGCGACCGGCGAAACGGGCATCACTGCTGAGTTCAAGCAGCAATTGATAGCTGTCGACCCAGCCCCGACGCGTGTCGCCCACGCGGATCGAAACCGTGTCCCCCTCAATGCTGTGGCGGGTTGTTTCCTGGCGCTCACCCGCAGGGGTCACACCGATGTCGGTGACCTTGATCACTTCGATCGGGTTGGTGACGACAGGTAGTCGATCGATCAGGTGAGGCTCGATGATTGCGCCTGTCCCACAGCCCATCATCGCCAGGTCCATCATCAGACCGAAGGCTTCCCAGTCCACAAGGTTGGTGGAGGTGCAGTTGTAAGCCCCTGAAAAGTTCTCCTGACGTTCAATCCAGGGAGTGCCGCCAATCCACAGCCAACGACCCGAAGGCAGGGCTTTCTTTTCTGCCTGCATCCTTGCCAGCAGAGACACCTCCTCTTCTGTCAGCTGACCAAGTTGTTGCAAGCCACCGAGGTTGCGGGATCCGACCTCGCTCCAGCTTTCGCGTCCGGTGCTGCTCCGTCGGCTGTAAGTCCGGTAGAAAACTGGATTGGCAGCTGGTGCTGTGGCGGGGAAGTCCCCATTGCTGGACACGATTTCGGGGGTGTCTTTGGTGTCACTGCGGCTTGGAGACAGGGTCACGGCGTCAGACGGGTCAGTGTCGGCACCCTAACGCCAGCAATGGGGGTAGCAAGTGGTTGGTGGCACTATCCGCAGTGTCGCTGGTCAGAATGCTGCAGAGGCTGTCACCATTTCGATGATTGACCTCGCGCAGATACATGATTCGCTCTCAGGGTCTGGCAGGGTCACTGTTAAGGCGGCCGGTGCGATTTCTGCTGGTGGGTCTGATGACTCTGGTGTTGAGCCTCGGCCCAGCGGTGCTGGATCTTTCGCCGAGCCAGGCGTCTCCCGAGCAACCCAGCAACTCCGCACCTCTGATTCCGATTGAAGATCAGCCCTTTTATCCACAGCTGGTGAAGTCTTCGGAGACCTGGAGTGATGTGGTGCTTGATCAAGTGGTTGGCGATAGCCCACGTGCCACGTTGCTCAACTTTTATGCCGTGATGGCCGATGTTGGTCTTCGGGCTGATCGGCTTGGTCACAGGGTTTCAACCCGCGATGAGACTCGTCAGGAACAGATTGATGACACCAATCTGTTGTTCGGTCTGGCCGTCAAGGCGCTTGATGCTGGCTCGATTCCCAAGAGCGTCCGCGAGGACATGGCCGATGAGGCCGCAATTCAGCTGAAGCATGTACTTGATTACGTGCTCACTCACAGCAGGAATCCGATTGAAGTCCCAGATGTGGAGGGCATGAAAAGACTCAATGACCGACGCTCCACGCCGACGAATTCATGGCGCATTCCTGGAACAGCGGTCACCCTCACCTCGGATCTTGAGGACGATCCAGAGAATGAAAGTTTTTATTTCTCGGCGTCAACGGTGTCGTCGATTCGCTCGATGTATGACGAGATCAGGGCGATTCCCCAAATTCAGCAACCGTTCGCCACTCCTCGTTTTTACTCGGATTTCATTTACACGCCCGGTTATCTCATTCCCCCCGACTGGTATCTGGCTCTCCCCGGGAGTTGGCGGGGCTTCTTCGAATGGCCCATCGGTGATCAGACACTGTTTCAGGTTCTTTGTGCAGCGTTGTTGATCGGTGTTTACGGATTCATTTACCTGCGCCTGCTGCGGATGCTGTTCTCCACTTACAGCGCTGGCGTCCAGCGTCTTGAAAACGACCAGCAGATCTTTCAACTCGATTCATTGGCCTGGAAGCGGGTGCTGATTGTGTTGCCAGCGCTGCCTCTCACTTATCTGACCGAGCAGCTGATCGACAACATCCTCAACTTCACAGGTTTGCCACTCGTTGTGGCGATCTATTCCTTTTATGTGATCTGGTATTTCTCGGCCAGTGTTCTCGTCTTTTTCCTGTTTGAGGCGGTTGGGCGAAGTAGCTCAGAGTTTCTTGCACACGTGCGTGGAGGCGAGTCACCCATTCAATTGCGCCGGATCACCAGTCTGGTGATGCCGATCAGTCGTGCCATTGGTGCCTTGGTTTCGGTGGTTCTGATTTATCGATTGCTGCTTCTCTTAGGCCTCCCCTCCAGCACTGTGCTCGCCTTTTCGGCCGTACCTGGTCTTGCCATAGGTCTGGGCGCATCGAAGCTGCTGGGCAATCTCTTTGCCGGCTTGTCGATTCAAACCGATCGTCCGCTGAGAGTTGGGGAATTTTGCGAGGTAGGCGGCAATCTTGGCTTCGTGACCAAGATCGGTCTGCGGTCGATGGAATTGCAAACGCTGGAAAGTCGCGTGACGATTCCCAATTCCGTGGCTGATGAAGCCACGATCGTCAACTACTCCAGACGGGGCGTCAGCTGGGAGCGTCAGCCCATGCAGGGCCTTGAGTTGCGCCTGCCGATTGGCGATCCGCTCTCACCCTTTCAATTGGAGGAGTTGATGCGTCAGGCACGACGCTTGGTGGCCATGCCTGAACCGCTTCAGCTGCAGGTGGAGCTGCGCGAACCATTGGTCAGCCTTGAATCATTGGAGGACGGCACCAATCAGCTCATTGTGTTTGTGATGGTGGAACTGCATGGCTGGGCCGCTTTTCTCAAAGTGCGCGAAACACTGTTATTGGCATTGGAAGAGTTGCTGGAACGCGTTTCGCTCAGTGAAGTGGTGGTGGGTGTGGCTTACAGCACAACACCTGAACAGTTGGAGCGCATCCCAGAGCTCATGCGTGCGGTGGTGGCAGAGGATTCTCAGCTGGGCTTTGAGGCCTGCCGGCTCGTGCGTATTTCAGCCTTCAGCTACGACCACGAACTGGAAATTCGCTCATGCCACGACACACATGATGCTTTTGAGGACAGCGTGCACCGCCTGAATCGAAGGATCCTGGAAGTGCTCGCCCTGCATCACATCGAAATCCCCTTCCCCACGCAGACCCTGGAGCTGCATTCCGATCGATTGAATCAATGATGCTGCGCATCCCTGAACCGGAGGTGATGAATGACCCGATGCAGGTCGATGCCTACGCGGCAGCTGACTTCAGCAGCACAGATCAGACGGTGCTGGAGCGGATCGCCACGTTGCTGCAGTCATCCGCAACCTCCTTCCCAGACCAAGCGCGATTGCTTGATCTGGGCTGTGGTCCAGGAAATATCACTGCACTGCTGGCTCAGCGATGGCCGCACTGTTCTGTGCTCGGCCTCGATGCGGCTGATCGGATGATCGCCGTGGCTGATGAACGTCGTCGTGCCGCAGGTCTCCCCAGTGAGCGGCTTCGTTACGAGAAAGCTCTGCTGCCACTGCAACAGACAGGTCAGCCGGCGGATCTGATTGTCAGCAACAGCTTGCTGCACCATCTCCATGATCCTCAACAGCTTTGGTCATCACTGATTCCATTGGCATCGGCTCGCTGTCTTGTGCTGCATCGCGACCTTCGGCGCCCCAACAGCGAAGCAAGCATCGATCGGCTCTGCCATCGCCATGTGGCCGATGCACCATCGGTGCTTCAACGTGATTACAGGGCATCACTGCATGCGGCCTTCACTGTGGAGGAGGTCAGAGCGCAGCTGCTGCATGCCAGCCTGGGGCATTTGCAGGTGGAGGCCGTTGAGGATCGCTACCTGGAGATAAGCGGTTGGATCACGGGCTGTCAGGCTGGATCCGATCAATCCAACCCATGAGCACCGATTCAGCACTGCAGGACGGACGTGAGCTGCTGGATGCGGTGGCGCGACGCCGCAATTTCGCGATTATTTCCCACCCTGACGCTGGTAAAACCACGCTGACTGAGAAATTGCTGCTCTACGGGGGGGCGATTCAGCAGGCTGGTGCCGTGAAAGCCAGGGGTGAGCAGCGCAAGGTCACCTCCGACTGGATGGAACTTGAGAAGCAGCGGGGGATTTCGATCACGTCCACCGTTCTTCAGTTCGATTACACCGGCAACACTATCAATCTGTTGGATACACCAGGCCACCAGGACTTTTCCGAGGACACCTATCGGACCCTGGCAGCGGCGGATAACGCTGTGATGCTTGAGGACGCGGCCAAAGGGCTTGAACCACAGACCCGCAAACTCTTCGAGGTTTGCCGCATGCGGGAAATTCCCATCTTCACCTTCATCAACAAGATGGACCGGCCAGGTCGGGAACCACTTGCACTGCTGGATGAAATTGAATCAGAACTGGAACTCACTCCCTGGGCCGTGAACTGGCCGATTGGCAGTGGCGAACAGTTTCGCGGGGTGATTGATCGTCGTTCTCATGAGGTGATCCTCTTCAGCCGTGCAGAACGCGGGCGCCAATCAGAAGAACGTCATCTTTCTCTCGATGATCCAGAGCTCAAGGAGCTTGTGGAACCCGAGCTGCTGGAGCAGGCGGTGGAGGAGATGGAGCTGCTTGAAGCTGCGGGCGCTGAACTTGATCTGGAGCTGGTGCATGCCGGCGAGCTGACACCTGTGTTTTTCGGATCGGCGATGACCAATTTCGGTGTGCGGCCTTTCCTCAATGCCTTTCTGGAGATGGCTCAAAAGCCGGTGGCGCGTCAGGGGCAAGATGGTCCGGTCGATCCGTTGCGGCCTGAATTCAGCGGATTCGTGTTCAAACTGCAGGCGAACATGGATCCACGCCATAGAGATCGAGTCGCTTTTGTGCGCGTCTGCAGCGGGCGTTTTGAAAAAGACATGACAGTCCGTCATGCCCGAACAGGAAAGTCGATCCGTTTGTCACGCCCTCAGAAACTTTTCGGTCAGGATCGTGCAGTGGTGGAGGATGCATTTCCCGGCGACGTGATTGGACTCAACAATCCCGGGATGTTCTCGATTGGCGACACCCTCTACACCGGCACCAAGGTGGAGTACGAGGGAATTCCTTGTTTCAGTCCAGAGATCTTCAGCTGGCTTCGAAATCCAAATCCATCAGCTTTCAAGAATTTCCGTAAGGGAGTCAATGAATTACGTGAAGAGGGAGCGGTTCAGATCCTCTACGACAATGATGAAAGCAAGCGGGATCCCATCCTTGCTGCTGTCGGACAGCTTCAGCTCGAGGTGGTTCAACATCGCCTTCAAAACGAGTACGGGGTTGAAACTAGGCTCGAGCCGCTTGGGTATCAGGTCGCTCGTTGGGTGACGGGTGGATGGCCATCTCTTGAGAAAGTCGGTCGGATTTTCAATTGCAAGACGGTGCGAGATGCATGGAATCGACCGGTTCTCTTATTCAAGAACGACTGGAATCTCAATCAGCTGCATGAAGAGCATCCAGATCTTGAGCTCAATGCTGTGGCACCTGTCGTCAGTGGAGTTGAGCCAATCAGCCTATGAGATGACACTGATAGTCGTCTGGCAAGACTCGTTGTCACCATGAAACAGGCATAAAAAAACCCTTCTGAGTGCAGAAGGGCGACGTTGAGTTGGTGTTTCAACTTGATTCAGAGCTTCACTCTTCGCCGTCTTCGTCAGTGGCGCCAACAGGAATCAGTCGGATGGCCTTTCGTCCAAGCTTAATTTCAAACTCGTCACCGGGGTTCAGGTCAAGCATTGCGGTGTAGGCCTTGCCAACGAGCAGATTGCCGTTGCCTTGAACCTTCGCGGTGTAACTGAGCTTGCGGCCACCTTTGCCAATTCCTGCTGAACCACTGCCAAGGTCAACGCCCTTAGCACTCAGTAGCGCCTCATAGAAAGCAGTGAAATTGACACGCTGACCACCGTCTTTTTTGTCGGTGACATAACCACAGGCTGTTGCCAGGTCGGTTTTGGAAACATCACCTAGCTCTTTGACCTTGGCGAGAAGATCAGATCCGGAAAGCATCGATAAACCCCATGTATGTTCATTTATGCATTACATTCAACAGTTCGTCAACCATTCAATCCGGTTTTGTCGGTGGAGCTGTTTTGACGGGTGACGGTTCAGCTGATCTGAGAATTCAAAGGTTCGATCGTTGTGATCTGTAAGTCTCTGTTGTTGAGGGGCAACCCCAGTGCTGTCAGTTTTGGATGTACCTCGATGATGTGGTGTTCAGTGCTTAGATGCCTGTTTTTATTGGCTATCAGCGGTGGTCTGACGTTGGTGCTGAGTGATCTTGCAAGACTCTCTGATGTCAAAGCCATGGCTCTTCACTGAGTGATTTTTGCGTTTCTGACGTTTGAACCCCTTGCATAACCGGCCTCCAGCTTGTCAAGTTGGCGCCCAGATCAGTTGGAGGTCCCAGCCGAGAGAGTGTTGCCTCTATCAGCCTTCTCTGCCTTCTTCTCCTTGACCCAACCGGAGGGCTTTGCAATCCTGCTTGACTCTCCAGCAAGATGAGCAAATACACCTGGTTACACAGCGTTACAAATCTCCTAGGGTTCTTCACACAAGTACATGTTGATGATGTCCGTCGATTACTCCGCAGCCATCTATGGGCTCGTCGCCTTCGCCTCTGTCATCACGGCGGGAGTCGTGTACGTGTTGGCTCAGCCGACAGATCTTCCCTCGGTTCACAAAGCCAGAGGTTGAGTGATGACATCAGCACTTCTCTCAATTGCCTACACCGCTGCCTGTGCGTTTGTCTTTCTTTGGGCTTCTCGCGCGATGAGCCTGTCTTTTCGGAACCAAGCCAACTCAGGTGATCGAACCGGTCTGAGAACCACGCATCCTGAGTTGCTTGATGAGCACGGCTTCATGACTACAGACGAATTGCTCGTGATTCACTTCGGTGATCTGAACGGCAATTCTGTCTCGTCCAGTTCCTGACTGTGGAGGGTGATCTGATGGAGGTGCTGACAGCTCTTGCAATTCTCCCCTTCGTGGCTGCTCTGGCGATTGGTGCGAGACAGGCCGAACGCGATGAGCAGTAACAATCTGACGATGATGAACGATCGATGGTGACTCTTGTGTTTTGTGGTGTTCTTGCACTGCTCAATGTCGGTTTCATCATGTTTGTCTTGCTAATTGATCGATTAATGGTCTGAAGTGTCTTGATAGTCAGGCTGATGAACTGTGTATCAAAATATGTTTGATCAATCACCTGGATATTCAAAGTATCAACCTGGCCTTTTGAATGCTGGACAGGCGATGGTTGCTGTTCCCTCGTTAATCTGTTCAGTGGGGTTGTGATTGAACATCACCTGTCTTGGCGACTCAATGTTTCACTGATTCTTGAGTCATTTCAGCTTTCATCGTTGTTGCCGCATTCGTCACGCGATTCAGGAACGCGTCTGCTGATCGCTGGGTGATCAAGCGCTTGCCTGATCTGATGAATTGTTCGCCAAGATCTGAAGGCTGGATAGCCATGGAGAAGCTTGCGACTGACTAAGGGCTAATCCACAACGAATGTGATGTGGAGGGGGGCATAACCGCACATCTCATCACTGGAGTCGCAATGTGTTACTAACTTTCAGTACAGAG
The DNA here is from genome assembly GCA_047286285.1 of Synechococcus sp. Classification (GTDB taxonomy): domain Bacteria; phylum Cyanobacteriota; class Cyanobacteriia; order PCC-6307; family Cyanobiaceae; genus Synechococcus_C. The sequence goes on from JBJBBP010000002.1 coordinate 1,065,384, forward strand.
GGCAAGACATGCTGGTTCCTCTTGCTACCGACATCCCGTTTAATTTAGACAAACTGATGGCCTGAAAACTCTTGAACCATCTCTCGACTGCTTCTCGCTCTTCTTCATTGCAGCGATCAAGTACTTCGCGTTGAAGAACTTGTGGAATCTGGGGGTCCATTACACAACTTTATTCCAGTTGATTTTGGCGATTTCTCCATTGATGGCGCGTTGGGTTGATCACTGAGTGATGTTCAAAATGCCACCCAGGCCTTGGTTTTAAGCATTTTTACTCAACTCTGTGACGCCTGTTGGCCAGTCTTGCTGCTCTGGCTTTTTGGGTGACACAGTCTTGAATCACAATTTTGCTCTGAGCTGTTCCTTTGTCAGGCTTTTGAGATGGCTCAGATAGGCCTGTTGCATCATCTCGGCGGGTGTGATGCCGATCTCCCTGCAGTAGGCACGATATTTCGCGAAGACCTGCTCAACCAAATCGTCTTTTTCGGTCATCGCGATATCCATCCAAAGCTGAAGATCATCTTGAAGCAGTCTTTGAGCGACCAACAAAAAGAAACCCCCGCCGAAGGCAGGGGTTCTGAAAGTTCAACGTGAGTGTGTCCTTGTTTCCACCACGTGAGCTTTTCTCCTCACAGAACTAATTTAGCGACTCGACTGGCACAGTGCCACTTGTTGGCATGCCGGTCTCTTGAATGGCACAGAGGACCTGCTAGAACTCGGGAAGTTGGTTCTCCTCACAGAGATTCCAACTCCTCACACCCACACAAGGCCCTTCGGGCCTTTTTTTTTGATCGATAGCCAAGAACCGCAGCCATCGGGCTATGCCACACCATCACTGGTGTTTGCCAACAAAAAAGCCTGCCAGTGGGGCAGGCCGGGTGATGGGGGTTTCAAAGTTAGGTCGTTCAGGCACTAGATGCAGGGTTTTGCCCGGGTCTGTTTCAAGACTGTTAATAGTTCATTGAAAGCTGAAGGACAGCTTTAGTAACTCCACATATACGGTTCAAGGATTACTATTTTCATCAAGTGCCACAAGATGTGGTGCAAACGGCCGGGTGATGGGGATCGCTTGGTTTGAGGGGGAACCGCTCCAGCCATGGGGCGGTTCTTTTGTTTGCGCCTCTCGGGTTATACCAAGCTGCATCTGCTGGGCAATGGTCCTGCAAGACAGAATGTCCAGCCTGTGAGCTGCAACCTTCAGACTTGTCTTGGCAAGGGCTGCTTCGACATGGAGATGGCCACCTCTGCGCAGCCTTGCTCAGGCTGCGCGCTTGTCGTCCTTGAGCCAAATGTTTCGTCTGCTGTCAGGCAGGCGCAGAACCGATCTCTCATAGCGACTGCGGCAGCTCTGCCTGAGCAGATGCTCTTCGGCTTCCTGTAAAAGGATCTTGAGTCTTTGATCCGTCATCACTGAGTCACAAAGGGCTCCATCATTGAGAACCAGTCCATTTGAATGTCAAGACATCGATTTGTGAGGTTTTCGTGAAGCCTCTTGTGAGTGAAGGGTAGAAGTTGATGGGGCCTGGCTTCCTTCTCGAACGTTACGTAGTGTTTACAACGTAAACTGAAATTTACATAGTTTGGACTTGCGAATCTTTGCTTCTGTGTGTTGGTCGTTGATGTGATCAGAGGCCAGACTGATCGCATTCAGGAGTAGGTATGGCTCGTCGTCGCGTCTTCCCCAGCCCTGAGTCAAGGGATGCCCAGAAACTTTATGACGCGCTGATTGTCACTGGTGTTGGCATTGCTTTTCTTGGAATGGCCACCACGTGCTATCTGGCTCTGACAGAGGCTGCCGCAGCGCCATTTGACGCCTGGATAGCCGGAAAGACCTTTTTCTAGGGCCATTAATTTTGTTCATTCTGCGCCTGCATCGTGCGCGATGACACAGGCTTAGCTTTTATTGTTGTCCGTTGATTGTTTGCCGCTGCCCAGTTGGAGAACGTTGTTCAGCGCAGGCTCGATTCGATATTCACCAATCAGAAGAATTTAGATGATTAACAGTTGTTTGATGGGTCTGATCTCGCAGTCTTAGACCGAAAGCTGCAAAGCAGCACCTTCATGGCGCATTCCAGTCGCATTTGCCTGACTTCCAGAGGTTCCACCATCGATGCTCTGGGTGGCGGTCAGTACAGAGTCTGTGATCAAAGCCGCAGCTGCACAGTCACCGAAGGACTCTGGGCGGCCTATGAATCCCTGCGTGAGCTCGAGCAGAAACGGGTCCAGTGAGTCAGTGGTCGGCTTCGAGGCGCTTGAACTGATCTGAGACCGGGGCGATCAATGCTTTCGACTCCTCTTCACTGAGATTGAGGATTTCAGCTGCCCTTTCGATCAGAGCCTCAAGAGCTCGCCTTTTGCTGTGGTCAGTCATAACTGTTGTTTAGCGAGTTCTCAACAGCGCTGCAAAGTGGCCCTGCCGTTGCTCCGCACCATGCAGTGCGATCCTGGGCTGCTGTTCTGTGCAATCTCAGCTTTCAACTTGCTCATAGCGGAGATTGAGCTCATCACCCAACATCATCAAAAATGCAATCTCAGATTGAACGGAGAGAAGATGGCAAGTCTGTTCTTCTTGCTTCGCTCCATAGCAGAAGGTGTCGAAATCAGTTGGATCTTTCTGTGATTCGAACACTTCACCGTTCCTGAGAACAAATCTCGTCATCGTTCTTTGATGCCATGTTGGTTTGGTAGCCAGACGATGTGAACCAGTCAGCATTGTTTCCGAGCAGGTTTTGAACCACTGACAGGCTTTTACCAGCTGGCTCTTCTGACCTTGTTCCGTTCAGGTTCAGTGTTCAACGTGCGGAGGGTCTTTGTCCGGAACAGGCCAGACAGCCTCCATTGATGCGATACGGAGCCAGATGGCCTCGCAGACATAAAGTGCCGCGAAAAAACAGGACCTGACCTTGTTCCCTTGCATGTGCATCTGTCAGCGGCAGTCGTAGCCAGCTTTCTGGAACTTGCCCTTTCAATGTTTCGCGCCGTGTTTCTGCGTCTTTGCGCCTTTCTCTCTCAGCACGATCGTTTTTCGCGCAGACGCCCTCAATCTGGAGTTCTCTGGAGCAGATCAGGCAGGCTGTTACGACAGGCTTTTTCCGGGCTGTGTTGGTTGAAAGCTTGTCACCAGCGACTTCACGCTCCCGACCGCAGCTGCAACGGCACCACCAGAAGGCGTTACCACTTTTGGTCCGACGTTCAGATGCGCGAACGACTGTCAACTTGCCATAGATCTCACCAACACGATTGCGGGGCTTTGATGGCATACCACTCTTCCAGATCACACTCCTGTAGCAGGTTTCCTGGTGTGTCAGCCCGTTGTTTCGTCTTTCGTGAGGTCCACACCGATCTCTTTCATGGCATTCACGGTCTCGCTGACAGACGGCACCACGGCAACGCGTCGTCTGAGTTTGTCGAGTGGCTGCAGCAGCCAGTGCCACATCTCAGCTTTCTGACGTTGTTTCTGCGACTCCAAGTCGAACTTTCATGGCTCTATTCAAGCTAGCTCCAGAGATCTCCTGTTGCTGTTATCAATGTGTTTTTTTGGACTCCAGAAAGTTAACTTGAGAGGTAAAAAAAAGATTTGATCACCTGATTGTCCGTTTGCCTGATTCCTCAACGCTGCGCAAATCAACCTCTGATTTGATCAACCACATTGGTCTTTGCATTCAAAAGTCGACCAACAATTCTTGTTGTCTCTCCTTCACCCACATTCAGTTCTGAGAGTTCCTGAAACTTGTTGAAAAACAGCTGCTCAATCTCCTCGCAAAAGTTGTCATAAAAGACGGATAATGCTCTTTGTTTGTCTTCTCCGTAGAGTCTTTCCATGTACCGGATCAACAACTAATCGCTCATTGTATCAAAAGTCAGTCACCTTGGGGGTAATTGCTTTGTTTCTCCAGCTGGAACTCATCAAACAGGGCCGATGCAGCGAGTGGTTTTTTCTTGGCGATCAACAGTTCGATCCGTTCACGCCACCATGTTTCGAGTCGATCAATCTCTTCTCCTGACCATACAAAAGTTGGCATCATCTTTTAAGCTCCTTGTGAAAGGGGTCAATCAGCCTGACCATGGCATTGAGTGCTGAGTTTGCTTTAGGTGGTCTTGGTGAATGATTTCCCATGTCCCATCGTGGTGAGTCACTAGAAAATACTCTTCAGACAATCGCTTTAATTTGTCGCTTCCCATTTCATCAACCTACGTTCCGGCATTGGTTTCATGATGTGATAGTCGATACCTTCTCTGAAGGTATTTGGCTTTTTTGAGGCTGTTCCTACTGGTTCATTGTTGCTGGTGAAGGCTCTTGCGATCCGAATTGGGGAGAGGTGTCATTGGTTTGCTACACCGGGCATGCGCTTCGTGACACCCAGCTCCGTCGCATTCAGTGCAGTGCATCGCAATCGTTGGACTGAGACTTGTTGCTTCGATTGCGGATCTGCAATCGGATTGATTCGGGTATGGCGATTGTCTCGCTCATCATCGAATCGGGCAGGTTGGGCTGGTGTGAACTAGGGATGGTTTCACCAGCGCAACTTTACGAGGGCTTGATCGCCAGGACGATCAACGCACACGGACAGGCTTTTGCAAGGTGTAAGATCTTAAAAATTGGAATTTCCCGGAAGTCATGAGTCAAGAAAAGTCGAAACAATTTTCTTCTGACTTGTGTTTGCTTCTTCTGCGCCTTTCGGCAGGGTTTCTCATGATTCATCATGGTCTTGAGAAGTTGCAGGATCCTTCTGGCTTTACTGCTTTCATTGTTGACCAATATTTTTCATTTCTGCCTTTTGATCATGTTCTTTGGACTTATCTTGCGGCCTACACTCAAATCATTGGTTCGGTTGTAATTATTCTCGGGGTCGCAACACGACCTGCTGTCATCGGTTTGTTATCAACCATGGTTTTCGCGATGACGTTTCACCTTCTTGATACTGGTCTTCAGGGCGCGCCATTTGCTGTTGTGGAAGCGCACAACTACGAATATGAAACCTCAGCCCTTTATCTGATTATTTTTGTTGTTCTCGCCATTGCCGGGTCGGGTTCCTTCGGTGTTTCAAGACTTTATAAAGGGCGTTTTCCCGAGCTTCTCAAGGCCTGGGTCTGATCAGCCGATTGCCCGAATCCCGCGCGAATTTCGGCTCACTGCTCGGACTCAGTGTTCAATCCGTTGAACAAGCCACGGTTGAGCAATGAGTATTTCTACCATGTTCAAGCCCACCTGCGTGCAAAGCCCTCCGTCTGGGAGGGCTTTTTACTGGGCTTCAGCAAGCATCTGATCGATCGCACGCCGTGCTGCAGCGTCTGCCGCTTTCAGTGATGGGTACTCCCTGCCTAGTTGCTTCAGGTGTCCTTTTGGCGAACCCAGTACGAGGTATCCAGGGCCGCCTGTCATCTCTTTGATGACATAAATCATGCCTTTGTGCTCATACCGACCCTGAAGCATCGACCCCGTTGATGTTCTTGATCATCGTCTAGCAGTTTCAAGCGATCTCGCCAGTCTCATTTGACTGTAGCTTTTTTTCGGCAGCTCCTCCTCTGTCGTTCGCTTTAGGCTCTGTCGAGACTTGAGACAGTGCAGACTTGCTTGAATGAAAATTTCACGTTTGTGCGCAGAAAGTTAATCAACTGCTGGTTCGCGATGTATGCAATCTCACGCTTCTGAGAAATTCCCCTGATTGCAGCTGTCGCTGTAATGCTGGTCCAAAGGATTCGCTCTTGAATCAGTCTGATCTTCTGGATTTACTTGTGATGTGCTCAGGAATAGTTGTTTTCTCGCGCTGCCCTGTCTTGGATTCTGCTTCTTTGGCGAATCTTCACTTATTCAAGGCTCTGAGGTCGATCTCGCTTTCGTAAACCGATGGAATGTAGGAATCCTCCATCAACCTTCGTAGAAGAATTTTGTTGATGTAAAGACCTCTGGCGATTGTTGTTACGATTGAAATGATGAAGGCCGGAGGGATTGTTGCGATCAGGATGCTTGATTGATCGGAGCCATCTTTGACATTCAGTGCGATATAAATGATGTTGAAGCTTAATAATGTCGCGATGTAAAATTTTTCGCTCAATAATCCCGCTTCGAATGTCTTTTTGGCAGCTTGTGTTGAGGGAAGGCGAAACTTCATCATCTTTCGGTTTTCAAAAAATCTAATTAGCTTTCAACTTTGTGGGTGCAAAAAACATCACACTTTTTCGGTACATTGTGGCTCGATTGATTTCTTTGTTCCATGCTTGCTTGCGTAGGTTTTGGCTCAATGATCCCTCCCTGAAAGGGTTTTCAGGATGTCCGCCGTTTCAGATGGTTGCCACTAGCGGCGATGATCAGCGTTGTTGCTGATTCCCATGGCTCTTGATCAGTTGAAGGAGTTTCTCGTGTTGATGCAGAACGACCCTGCCCTCAAGGAGGCCGTTCTGGCCGCTTCCACGGCTGATGATGTGGCCAGGATTGCGGCCGGTCTCGGCTATGAATTCGCTGGTGATGAACTGCTGCGTTTTTCCGGCCAGAAAGTGGGACGTGTCACCGTGTCCAAGCAGCAGACACCTGGGGAATACAGCTGAGCGAGCAGACTTGTGGACATTCGGATCGATTCCATGTTCTGGTCAAAAACTCTGATCTCCGCCTCCTTCAGCCAATGAAGCAACTGCCTGGTCGCAGTCGTCCCGCATGGATACAAAAGCTGATCAGCTTTGCTGTTCTGATCATCGTCACAGTCTGGATGGTGACACTCCTTCCTGTTCTGCTCGTTGTCGGATTGATTGCAGCGCTTTTGCTGATTCCTGTGCTGAAGCAGCTCCGCGTGGAGATGGATCAGTTGGAGCGACAGCAGCGCGGGGATCCAGTGGCGCCGAGAGATGTCACTCCATGGCACCGCCGCGCCTGGAACCGCTGGCATCGCCGTTAAGGCTCAGGGTTCCATCACCCATCCTTGTGATCAGCTGGCATCATCGGCCTAGATCTGCAGACGCTTCTTCCCGTGGGCTCCACCGACCCTCTGACCCAGGCCAGCGCGATTGCTGCTGCAATCGAACAGTTGGCTGACCAGCTCACTCCTCCTGTGATCAGAGCTGCCCGTGCTGATCAGCAGGGCCGTGTGGATCTCGATCGCATCGAGTATGCCCTCGGAACAATCGGTAAGGCGCTGATCCTCACGGATTACGCCATTGATCAGGAGAAGGACATCGACAAACTGCAGGCCTTCAGAGAATCTCAGCAGCGCTGAGCGGTTTCAGCCTTAATCACCACGGAACGGTCACCATGCCCCTGATCAATCTGCGTACTTCGCTTGCCTCGGTCGATAACCACGAACAGCTTCTGCTCGAGATGTCGTCTCTTCTGGCCGAGCAGACCGGCAAACCGGAGGCCTATGTGATGACCCTCCTCGAGACGGGTGTACCGATGACATTCGCCGGCAGTGCAGAGCCTGCTGCTTTTGTCGAGGTCAAGTCGATCGGCGCCCTGCGTCCACCGGCGATGTCAGCAGCGTTTAGTGAGCTGATCACTGCAAGGACGGGGATTCCCGCCAACAGGATCTATCTCTGTTTCGACGATGTCCAGGCGAGTGCCTTCGGCTGGAACGGAACAACTTTCGGTTGATCCGTTCTGAGCTGCGTCACCTGGCCGCAATGAACTAAAGCCCATAGCCTGAAAAGGCCATCCATCGTTGTCATGGCTGTTCTTGGGCGTCAGGCCATCCTGCGGGCGATTGATGAGGGCGCCATCACCATCAGCCCGTTCACTCTCGAGAACGTCGGACCTGCCTCAGTGGATCTCACACTTGCCAGCAGCTTCAGGGTGTTTCGCAAAGTGCATGAAGTCGTCGATGTCAATGAACACACCGACTACCGCGACTTCACCGACAAGGTGGAACTCTCAGGCGATGAGCACATCCTGATCATGCCCGGTGAGACCATCCTTGGGATTACCCAGGAACGCCTCAGGCTCGGCCCGGGACTGTGCGGATGGCTGGAAGGTCGCAGTCGCTTCGCCCGTCTGGGTCTGATGGTGCACATCAGTGCTCCCTTCATGGGACCAGGCATCGACAGCCAGCAGGTGCTGGAAATGAGCAACTTCGGTCCTGCTCCACTGGCTGTGCACCCGGGGACGGCTATCTGTCAGTTCATTTTCCAGACCCTTGATGGTGAGGAGCACTACCGAGGACGTTTCGCCGGTCAGAACCAGAGCAGCTTCTGAGACAACAGCAATGGTTCAGCCTGCGATGCCGCAGGCGATGCGTGCACCGCCACCACCGAGAGGAGGGTCGTCTTTGTAGGTGTCTCCATCGGCATGCACGATCAAAGCCCGTCCGCGCAGATCAGCAGTGCGCAGGTGTGGAGCCACAACTTCGGTGGTGGTGGTGCCATCGGTATTGACGATCAGTCGGCTCAGATCACCGCGATGACCATCACCGAACGGCCCCTGATGGGAGTTGGTGTTGTCGGGATCCCAGTGACCTTTGGCTGCCAACCCCGCGATGGAGACGCCCTGATCATTGGTCGCCGCCTGGCATGACGCTCCGGCATGAAGATGAAAACCATGCTCTCCTTCGCTCAGGCTGGAGAGGGATGGCGAGATCACCAGGCCATCCTCGCTGTCTCGAGCCAGAACCGTTCCGATCGAGTCGCCGACGCCATCCGGCGTGATGGTGTGAATGTCAATTTTCAGCGAGCTGGCCTGAGCCTGGCCTGGCAACAGCAGGGCAATGCACAGAGCCAGCAGGGATGCGAGTCGGAGCATGGAAGACTTCGGTCTCCTGTCATTCTGCTGTTGGCTCATCACGAGCGCGATCAGCTCCGAGGAGCGTGGACTCCACAGATCGACTGATACAGAAGCCGAAGCTCGCTGCTATCAGAAGTGCAGTGGATCTGTCGTTGTCATCGCTCCATGGAACGTCCGCTTGAGACGCCCACGATCTCTCAGGCGATCCAGACCTGCAGGGATCTGCTGGAGGGTCAGCGGATTGTGGTGGTGATGGGTGATCGCCTTGCGCTGACTGGAATCTGCCTGGCTCCGTTCATCGCTCCAGGTCTGGTAGGAGGAGCCACAACAGAGGATGAGGGTTTGCGACTGGTGCAGCAAGTGCAGCCCGATCTTTTGTTGCTCACTGAAGACCTGGAGACGGGGTATGGCATCCGCCTGATGCAGAGAGTGCATGAGCATGGTGCCAGCACCCGCATGCTGATTTTCCTCAGTCGGGAAACCCAGGAGGTTGTTCAGGAAGCGATGCAGGCCCATGCCGATGGTGTGATCTTTCGCTCCTCGATGGGCAGCGGCCGCGGTGATTTCATTCAGGCAGTCCAGACGCTCAGCCGCGGAGGTGTTTATTACCCAGAGGACGTGCGCCAGATGGTGGTCTCCCTCCACCGCGATGATCAGACGCAGTTTATCGAAACCCTCAGCGAGCGTGAAAAGGAAGTGGTGCGTGCGGTGGCTCGTGGTCTCACCAACGGTGAGATTGCAACCGCTTTTCAGATCTCCACGGAGACCGTGAAGAGTCACGTCTCCAATTGCATGAACAAGCTTGCTGTGCGCGACCGTACGCAGCTTGCGGTGTCTGCGCTTCTGTATGGCCTGATCGATCCAAAGGCGGTCTGACATCGCCAGATCGGCGGTTGTGTTCTCCATCAATCAGACAAGTCGATAGCTTGTCGGCTTATTGACGCTCTGGGAGGGTCGGATGAAAGCAGTTCTGAATGGGACAGTGCTTGCTGAAAGCGACGACATCGTGATGGTGGATGGCAATCCCTACTTCCCGCGTGCGGCCATGCGTCAGGAGTTCTTCCGCGACTCCAGCTACACCACGGTCTGTGGCTGGAAGGGCACCGCCCGTTACTGGGATGTTGTGCTTGCGGATCAGGTGATCATCAACGCCGTCTGGAGTTACGAAACTCCGAAGCCTGATGCCGAGACAATCCGCGAGCGCTTCGCTTTCTATCGCGGCAAGGGCATTGAGGTGTGCTGACACTTCAGCGCTTTCTCTCTCGGCGATTGCCCTTGCGTGTTCCTCCATATCGGTAGCCGGGTTGAGCGGAAATCGTCGTCCAGCAATCCGTGCAAGCAAAACACCATTGCGGTGACGTTTCGCTGATGACCCGGTACTGCAATTGCCCTGGAATCCCACAGAAATCACAGTGGAGTGAGCTTTTAGCCATTGATCATCGACCCAGGGCTGCGTTTCGCCAGGGATATTGCCCGTGTTCCAGCAACATTCTGCGATTGCGCCGGGCCACCTCGACGGTTGCATCATCGGTCCATCGCTTCAACAGCGGGATTGCTGTTTCCACCGTCTCGATGCACTCGGCATGCAGGAGCGGCATCAACCAGAACTGTCGCCGTGACCGCTGTGGTTCGCTCTCCAGCCAGTGCTGAGTGAGTGCCAGTCGGCTCAGGCGTTGCGCATGCTGATCACCTGCGTAGGCACGCGCCTGGTTGCGCCAGATTTGTCGAGAGAACTGATCGAGCAGCAGCACCAGCGCCAAGGCTGAATGATGATGAGCCTCCCATTCGACTAGATATTTGGCCTGAGCCGCTTCCGCGAGTTGCCCGAATCGCTGCCTGATGCAGTGATCAAATCGCGAATCCTGATGGAACCATTGCCAGGGTCGGCATTCCTCAAACCAGAAGTGCAGGATTTCCTCAGCCTGAGTCCTGATCTCAGGCTGCATTGCGGACCCGCTTGACAGCAAGACCTGCTTCAGCTGCGGTGACGGCTGCCAGCAGTAGAAGACCGATCAGGCCGATCAGCTGGTTCTGGGTTTCAGCTTCCGGGGCTGTGCCCTGTCCAAGAACGGCTCCCGCAACAAACCAAGCGCTCGCCAGAACAGATGTGGCCAAGTAAGCCTTCCAGCGACGTTGATAGAGATAGCCAGCACCAAGCCCCGGCAGCACATTCAGCAGCACGGCGACCCAGCCTGCTGATGCGGCCAAGACCTGCTCATGACTTGGTGGTGTCATTGGTGTTGGCGTTGCTGTGCTCATGACTTGTTCTGATTGGCTGCGTAGGCCACGGCTCCGCCTGCGACCAGGGTCAGCAGACCGGTGCTCAACAAAAATCCTGTGAGCATCATCAGACCGAGGAAGGAGCCAAGCAGTGACATCTTCACGCGCAGCAACTTGGACTTAATCAGCAAAATCAGCAGCAGCGTGACCGTGGCCTTGAGTCCGGCAATCTTTGCCGCGCTGATCGGACAGAAAGGAACGAAAGGAGGGAGCATGAAACTGATACTGCACAAAGGTGCGACCTTGTCACTCTGTCGTTTCCGAGGCGCTGCCGTGGATCACCCCTTGCGATGGCTGAACCTCTGGGCGAAGTGGTTGACCCGTTGTCTAGTGGTATTGACGTTGGTTCTTTGGTCTGCGCTGCCGGTGTTCGCGGATTGGATCTGTGACGGAGACCGGCTGACAGCTGAACCCATTCAGATCGGTCGAGACGCTTTCGGTCCCATGGCGCAACCGATCCCGAACATCGCTGATGGAACGGTGCCAGGGGATGTGATTTTGCTCAAGTGGCGTGGTGTCACTCTTCAGCTGCCAAGAACCAACAATGCTGGGTCTCCCAGCTACACCGATGGTCGCTGGTGGTGGCAGGTTGAGGATCAAGAGCATCCCGATTTCCGCCAGCGAAAGGGGGGAATCATCAACTACGTCTGCATTCCAGAAGACTGAAGCAGTCGGTTTTGTCGACTGTATGTTTCAGGCTGCCGGTGCCAGCCCTTGCACGAGTGAGTACTCGTAAGCCGCCGCTGCCAGAAGAAAAATGCCGATCACACCGATCAATACGCGACCATCCATGCGTTCTATGGGGGTGATTGTCTGCCGGGCAGAACCATTGAGTACGCAGGGTAGATAGGACGAACCAGGAGAGCTACTACGGCCTATCCCGACGACGTTGCTCTTCTTCCTCGAAACGGTCGGTTTCCACAAGGGTCCAGCCGTCATCCCGGAGCATTGAGTTGATGACCTGGTCGCGATAGTCAACCTCCAGAGCACCATCACTGCCAAACGCACTCACGATTTTGTCGCGATCGGCGATCAGCTCCTCGCGGAAGACCTCATAAAGATCAGGGTTTTCGATCAAACAAGGATCGGGCTGTCCCTCCATGCGCCAGAGCCATTGATAAAGAAACGGTTTGTGCTTCGTTTTCGTTCGTACGATCACCATCAGTTGTTCCAGTGACAGCAAATCGCAGCGGGTCTGTACTTCCCAGATTTCCTCGTCGCTCAGGGTTTCAGACTTTTGTTTGCAGTGGTCGAAAAGGGCCTTGACGAGCTGCTGAGGTGTGCAGGTGAATGTCAGCTCCTGAGGGTCGAGGCCCTCCTGCGCCAAATACACCATGCGGTTCAGGTCGTTCCGGGTGAAGCTCCCCATCAGGGCATACACAGCAGCAGCTTTGCGGATATCCCAGAACAACCCAGGGTTCTCAGAGGAGGCCTTGATGATGAATGCATCAAACGCCCTCTGCTCATCCGGGCTGATGTGAATGGACAAGGCCCTCACCGCGTCAGCGAAGTCCTGTTCCAGCCGTTGGTCGAAATGTTGCTGGTGGATTTTGTACTGATCACTGCGTCGCCAGTCGCTCAAGTTGCCGCCCCATCGTGCTGGTGGAGCGGGATCTCGGAACAGCTGAAACTTCTCTTTTCCCTCCAGCCCCCAGTTGTAGGCCGACAGATCTTCGGCCTTCACTCCTTCCACCAGATGGATGTCATCCCCCTGGCGCTTGCTGATCAGACGCACCACCGCCAGCGTGCTGTTGGGCAGGTCGAGCGTGTCGATGGCGATCACTCCTGTTCCTTCGCTGGAGAGTTCGATCCGAGTGCCGTCGCTGCTGTGGCTGAAGCTTTGCAGGCAGCTCTCAGTGAGGCGCTCACTGCGCACCTTGCCCGTGACCGGATCCATGCCGATCGAATACGAACCGATGAGTGCGCCGTTCAACCCGTTTGGTCGCCATGCGCTTTCATCGGCCCTGCAGATCACGACCACTCGATTGTCAACCTGATCCGGCAAGCTCCCAATTCCAAGGCCTGGAACCTTAAACGGTTCGATCCATGCCGAAAGCTGCCTAGCTTTGGGCAACGGTCGAGTTGCTATGTCCCTGCACGATCCACGCTGGATATTGTTGGCCTGGGCCGTGGTGGCGTTGGCTTCCGCGTTGCGGTTCTGGAAACTCACTGGCCCGTTCCGTTCCAAGATGAAGGCTCAGCAACGTTTGGATTCGCTCAACCCTGATCAGGCCAGGGCCTCGCTTGAGCGCTCGTGGCTGAAGAGCGACACTCGAAACCATCGCTGAATACGATCAGAAGATGGCGCATTCGCTTTCAAACCAGCAGCTGGAACGTGAGTTGATCAGAGCCCGTGAAATGGGGCGCTGGCCCAGTGACGATGAGCTGGAAGCGATTGATCATGAGCAACGTTTGCTGCGTCAAGAGCAGGACCGCGAGTCGCAGCGACGACTCAGGCTGGGTCTCTTCGCTGTGGTTTGTGTCGTCATCCCACCTTTGTGGCCTGTCGCTGTGGGCCTCAGTCTTCATCTGCTCTTTCCCCAGACCTTCCGCCGTCTGCTCTGGGTCGCGGGCGGCAGCCTTGTTCTGCTCGGGGCGCTGGGTGTTGGGTTGGGCGTCGCCGTTGTCTCGTTGCTTTGGATGTTGATCAACTAGTCAGGCTGCTCAGACCCGAAAACATTGTGTCGATTGGGAACGCACAGACCTAGGGCAAGCATCATGAAACAGCTCGTGCGTGTGGTGACTCAACCTCGGGCGGAGGCTCATTTGCCGGTATCTGCGGCGCAAGGAGCCTTCATGTCTGCAACTTGCTCGTTCAGATGCGGAGAATCAACCAGGCCAGCGAACATCCCACTAAAAGAGCAATGACACCTGTCAGGGCTTTCCAGAAGCGTGGGTCGCTGGGCTGAAACACGAATTAATGGGCTGCTGACTCAGGTCAACCTGATGGACCCATTGTCGACCTGCCTGAGCAGATCACTGCGCAGCTTGAGATCTTGATCATCGAGATCTGTGCGCGTGAGCAGTGATTTGTAAGCCGCCTCGCTGATGCGGCTGTGAAGCTTGGCATTCAGGTAGAGCTCAACCATCCGTGGCCTGATCCTCTGAAAACCCTAATCGGGCCCCCCAGGCGCTTGTGAAGCTCCGTTGGCTCATTCAGCACCAGGCCATTGTGACTTTTGGGCAGAGGCTGCTTCACCTGCCCGCATCATCCACCGCCTGGGATGAATGGCAGCATTTCCTGTTTGAGCACCCAACTGGTGGCAGCTTTCTGGGTCTGCCAGGCCTGCATCAGTTGTCTGGCCAGCTGGCGAAGCTGATCGGGATCCTGGGTTGTTTCGAGGGCACGATTGAACTGCTCGATCTGAAAGTGCTGCTCGGTGGTGAGCTCGATGCTTCCGTTCATGCCGATCTCCATGCGGGAGTGCACGCAAGGTATCGGGATGAACCAAACGTTTTGTTGCAGATCACACGGTTGTACCAATTTTTCAGTGCTTCCTCACCTAAAGACGCCTTCTCTCTGGCTTCGGTCGCTTGTAAGCACTGGGGGCTGGTGGTCAGCGCCTGAAACCCATTCGTAATTCGAAAAACTCCACCGGGAAGGCTGACAACGCCGGCCGCAGTTTCTCAAGCTCTTCGGCTGGTCCATGCACCTCAAGCTTCGTGAGTTCGCAGAGTTGCAGAAATTGCTGCAGCAGTTCACCCACATTTTCAAGATGTGCCATCGCGCCCGATGCACCTCGATAGCCCTCACGGCAATGGAGCATGTTCTCTGCTCTTGAGAACCCGTAATAAAGGCAGAGCGGTTCCTGAGCTGTGAGTTCAACAAATTGCTGACAACGTTCCATGACCTCCTGCTCTCGTTCGGCGGGAACGCGAAAATAGGGATGGATCGAAACGCATGGATCCGTGCAAGCCATGGTTGCTGTGCGGCGAACCTCTGACTAGCAACGGATCCCTGTTCGCGTGCTCAGCGATCAGCCATGGAGCGAGCTGCTGCTGCTGAGAGGGCGAAGCTTCGTGACACCGGATGCAGACGCTTCACGCATCTTGCGTCCATGCTCATGTGCTCGGGCCGAAACAAATCTGCGTCCGGCTCGGTTGGCATCTTCTACGGATCGGTAATTGCCCACATGGGTGTAATCAAGACCATCGCTTGTTGCTGAAACTGAAAACAGGTTGCTCGTAACGCGTTGAACACTCCAGTGCATGAAGCAGGAGGAAGATGATTCATGTAAAGCCATGTCTCGACAGCAACCGAATGTGTTCAAACTATGACCATTGCGGGATCGCTGACCAAACGCTTCTTAATTCTCAAATAGGTATTTCTTTTTCCTAAAGAATTCTGGCTGGTCGGGCCGGCTTGGGTGGGTTGATGCGCTGGTTGGATTGTCGCAGTCGGTTGTCAGGCGACTGTCTGAGGTCGAGCCTTGATGAGCTCATCACATCTGTGATGGTTTGATTGCTGCAGCTATTCAGTCGGTGGCGGAGTGTGATGCACGGGTCTTTCCGTCTGTGGAGCAACAGTCAGCATTGATTCACGACCTCAAGGTGACGACCAATGCTCCCGGGAATCGATTCGATGCGCTCCGTGTTCTCTATAACTTGGTCAGCAATGTGATGACGAAGCATCTTGATGAGAGCCGCTGTGAACATCAGGAGGTGAGCCCCTTGTGGATGTGGCTAGTAATGGGGTGAGAATCAAGAAGACATGTCTTCCTCAAAAGAACTGAGTCAACGTCTTCATCCGGCAAGGGCAACATTGGCGGCTGTAAGTGCCATTGGCATTGCGCTTGGGATGTCGCGGTATGCCTATACGCCTTTGATTCCTGCTTTGATTCGTGATGGTTGGGTCAGTGTTTCTCAGGCGGGTTATTTAGGTGGCTCTAATTGCATGGGCTATCTCGTGAGTTGCCTTCTTGCTACGGTTTTGCCTCGATATCTTTCGGTTCGTGTTGTAATTCGAATGGCGTTGATAATCGCATTTTTTGGTGTTTTTATGTCTTCTTTTGACTTTGGTTTTTACTGGCTGATGTTTGCACGCTTCATTGCAGGTCTATCGGCCGCGCCTTTGATTGTTCTCATTCCATCGGTTTTGGTCTCTCAGCTTTCAGATCGTTGGAAGAAGTTTTGTGCTGGTCTTGCCTTTGCAGGGAATGGCCTGTTCATCGTATTTATTTCATTAACGCTTCCCTTTTTTCTTGGCTTTGATATACAGATTTCGTGGTTTTATGAGGCTGCAGTTGTTGTTGTTGCCTGCATTCTTGTCTGGCCGTTGACGTCTCGAGCGTCAGCGGAACCTCTTGCTAGATCTGATGTTTCTGGGCGTCTCAATGGTCGTCAGAGGAAGGTGTTGCTGGGATTGACACTCGCCTATGGATTGGGTGCTATCGCTGTGCAGCCCCCGACTCTTTTTCTGACTGATTATCTGCATCGGGATATGGGGATGCCGGTTGCACAAGCCAGCCGGATTTTCAGCATTCTTGGCCTTGGAACTGCGATTGGAGCAGGTTGCAGCGGTTTGATTGCCGGACTGGTTGGGAGTCGATTGACTCTTCTGCTTGTTTATGCATCAGGGCTGATCAGTACCTTGTTGATTCTTTTCTCCACAAAGGTTTGGCTGCTCGTTCTTGCGGCAGGCCTGGCAGGATTCTTTTTGATGGGTTTAGTTGCGATCACTTCACAGCGAACCATGGAGACTGTCGGTCATCTGCAGCATCCGCGGGTCTGGGGAATCTTGACTTTCGCATTTGCCCTGGGTCTGTCTCTGGGAAGTAATGGAATGTCTGCATTGCTGCAAGCTGGTCAGACCTATCTTGATTTATTCAAAATTGCGTTTTGGACTTTGTGTGTGGGGCTATTCCTGACAGTGTGTCTGAGCTGCAGGCGACTACCTTCAGATTAAAAATTGGGTTGAATGGGGTGGTTTCTTTCCATCAGCTCTGATCCTGAAATCTTGAAAACCGTCTTGGCTTGATAAATTTATGGTGGGACTTTTTGTTGAGTTTAGAACAGCTTTAATGGCCTTCGACTATGCCTGATGGATGAATACTTGTGTGCTTTCGTTGAATGAATTGATTGCTCTGGCAGTGATGTGATGAATTCTCATTCGCAACTAATCCACTACTGCTGTTCGCTCCTTTGGGATGCCTCTCTCTAATGACTTGGCTGGCTTCTTCCCTGTTTTCCTGCGTGATCGCCGCCTGCCGCTGAGGTCTGTTGCCGTTGTCACTGCGAGGAGGTTGTGTCTTGCTGGGTCTGAATCACGGCCGGATCCGGATACTCCGGCTGCCGGCCCCGCAGCGGTCTGGTTCAGGAGTTGCAGACACTCCTGACTCGGGGCGCCGTCGAGCAGGGCCACCAGCGTCATGCCTCGCAGGATCCGCTCCCTCCATTGCGGATCAGGATCGCAGCCTCGGATCGCAGAGGCGATGGCTTCCGGCGCCATGCTCGGCAGCGATTCAAGGTCTAGCTCCACCTTGAGCAGGTGATCGCGAATGGCCCGGATGCCCGCGACAGCTCACTCTGAGGGTTCCCCGTGCACCCGGGCGATGGTCATCAGCGCCGGCAGCCCCTCCTTGGCGAGACAGATGCGTAGATCCGCTGGTAACTGGCGACCTGGATGAATGGACAAGACACTTTGCGATCGAAGACCCCAGAGTCACTCCATCTGGAAACGCATGATTGCCCAGGAGCAGAAGATTGTGAATCGGACAGATTCAGGTGTTTGTGCCACCGTGCTAATCCTTTTTTCTCGGAATGTGAGTTGAGCAGTGGACCAGGAGCAGCGAAATTTTTTCTAGTTTCTGTGTCGTCTGAACAGTGTTCATGCTCAGGACTGCTCCACGTGTGATGCATGAGGATTCGGGCACTTTTTTCGGGTCTGCATTGGTGCAGCCTGATCAAAGGGGGTCTCTGTGAAACGCCCCCGCGATCGACCCACAAAAACCTGCCCTGTCTGCGGCAGACCGTTTCAGTGGCGCAAGAAATGGAAAGATGTCTGGGACGAAGTGCGCTACTGCTCTGAACGCTGCAGGCGCCAAAAAAAATCCCCGATCAGCGATCGGGGAAGCTGAAGCCGGTGCTTGAAGCCCCATCACCCGGCCGACTCCATCAATAGGTCTGGTGTGTGTCTTCATGCAAGCCCCAGGTCTGGTGCCTCAACTGCTGTTCATGGGATGGCCCTGACCTTGCGGACAGTGGGTCGTGAGAGTACGCACTCCTCGCCACTACATCTGGCGTGGACAGTTCAGCCTGTGTCAAGGATCGGTGATGTCTGTCCGAAGAGCTTCCGCATCGTGTTTGTGATGTGTTTGCTTTGCTTGTGCGGATGGTGTTGAAGATGTTGACTTCAGTCGTCGTCCTGTTTGAAGTCTTGGTCGAGGCTTTTTTTGAGTCTGAAATGCATCGAAGCACACTCTGTTTGAGACCATCTGTTTTCTGATTCTGGTAGTGAGCTTGATCATGCCTTATCCGATTTTGCATCCAGCTGTGCTACACAGCTGGATGCAAATGAAGGTGTTGATTGATGGCCTGATTGGAGAAGCTTCCAATCAGCACGTTCACGTCTTTGACAGCTGATTGACTGCTTTTGGGGTGATTTTCAGGTAATGTCGATTCAAAGCTCAGACCAGGGTCAGTTCCTGAGGCCGCGAGCGATTCCCTAGGGTGTCCATCGGGATGTCGCGAAAAGGTGATTGGGGTTTGTTGAAGCGAGGTCTGCTCCGTGCAGCTGTCTGGGTTGGTCTCCTCTGCATCACGACTGCCTGCAACAATCCGGCAAGGTTGAGCTCTTCGTCTGAAGCGAATCGTGTTCAGGACAGCCGTCCCAAGGTTTTGACCACATTCACGATCCTGGCTGACATGGCCCGCAACGTGGCGGGCGAAAGGCTGCAGGTGGAGTCAATCACCAAGCCTGGAGCAGAGATTCATGGGTACGAGTTCACTCCCAGCGACATCGAACGGGCTGCCGGCGCCGACCTGATCGTTGAAAACGGTCTTGGTCTTGAACTCTGGGCCAGGCGGTTCACGCAGGCGGCGGGCGATGTCCCCACCGTGACACTGACGGATGGGGTTGAACCGATGCTGATCGGGGAGGACGCCTATGCCGGAAAACCCAATCCCCACGCCTGGATGTCCCCCCAGGCTGCCCAGCTGTATGTCGACCGGCTGGTTGAGGCCTTTTCAGCGCTTGATCCTCAGGGAGCGGAGGCTTACGAGGCCAATGGCAAGGCTTACAAAGCCCAGCTGCAGCGACTCGATGCTGAGCTCCGTGATTCACTTCAGGATTTGCCTCCCGGTCAGCGCCTGCTGGTGACCTGTGAAGGAGCCTTCAGTTATCTGGCGCGTGACTATGGCCTTGAGGAGGCCTATCTCTGGCCTGTGAACGCGGAAAGCCAGATCTCACCACGCCGCATGGGCCGATTGATTGAACGGGTGAAGCAGGATCGGGTTCCAGCGGTTTTTTGTGAAACCACCGTGAGCGATAAGGCGCAGCGCGAGGTGGCCAGGGCTGCTGGTAGTCGTTTCGGAGGAAACTTCTATGTCGACTCCCTGTCGGATAGCGACGGTCCAGCCGCCACCCTGCTGGATCTGCAGCGGCACAATGTGAAACTCATTCGAGCAGGACTGGGTTCCGCCGCCGATCCAATGCCATGACGATTCGGATCGCAGCAGACCAGCTCTGCGTTGATTACAACGGCACCGTTGCGCTTTACGACGCCTCGCTGACGCTCCCTGCCGGCTGCATCTGTGGAATGGTCGGGATGAACGGAGCCGGCAAGTCCACGCTCTTCAAGGCACTCACCGGTTTTGTGCGTCCGTCCCGTGGCCGGATCCGCATCAATGGACTGAGGGTCCCTGAAGCTCAGCGGGAGCAGGCTGTGGCCTATGTGCCCCAGAGCGAGGGCATCGATTGCGACTTCCCCGTTTCTGTCTGGGATGTGGTGATGATGGGCCGCTATGGATCGATGAATCTGCTGCGGATTCCTCGTCAGTCCGACCGCTTGGCGGTGCGCAATGCCCTGGAGCGTGTGGAACTACTGGACCTGAGGGACCGTCCTCTCTCAGCCCTCTCCGGTGGTCAGCGCAAACGGACTTTCCTGGCCAGGGCCATCGCCCAGCGAGCATCGGTGCTTCTGCTCGATGAACCTTTCAACGCGGTTGATGTACGCACCGAGAAGCTGATGGCGGAACTGTTTCTGCAGTTGCGCAGCCAGGGCTGCACCATCCTGATTTCCACTCACGATCTCAGTCATGTTCGCGATTTCTGTGATCTGGTGGTGCTGATCAACAAAACGGTGCTGGCCTACGGAGAAACCTCGGAGGTGTTCACGCCAGAGAATCTGTCGCTGGCGTTCGGTGGTCTGCCCCCGGATGTGCTGCGGGGACAGACCCAGTGAGCGTTCTCGCGTTGCTTCTGGAACCCCTGCGTCATGACTTCATGGTGCGTGCTCTGCTGATCAGTGCGCTGGTCGGTGGTGTCTGTGGCCTGCTCTCCTGCTACATGACTTTGAAGGGTTGGGCTCTGATGGGTGATGCGGTATCGCATGCCGTTCTTCCCGGAGTGGTATTGGCCTACGCGCTGGGTTTGCCGTTCTCCCTGGGGGCCTTTGTGTTCGGTGTGGGATCCGTGGCCACCATCGGTTTCGTGAAGCAGAAGTCGCGCATCAAAGAAGACACCGTGATCGGTCTTGTATTCACCGGTTTCTTCGCCCTTGGCCTGGTGCTGGTGTCTAAGACCCGCAGCAACATCGACCTCACCCAGATTCTGTTTGGCAACGTGCTGGGCATCTCCGCGGCTGATATCCAGCAGACCTGGATGATCTGTCTGGTGGTTGTGGCGTTGTTGCTGCTGTTTCGCCGTGATCTACTGCTGTTCTGTTTCGATCCCACGCATGCTCGTTCGATCGGAATCAACACCGGCCTGCTGCATTACCTTCTGCTGTCGGTGCTGTCACTTGCCGCAGTCGCCGGGCTGCAGACCGTGGGGATCATTCTTGTGGTGGCGATGTTGGTGACACCGGGCGCTACGGCCTACCTGCTCACGGATCGCTTCGATCGAATGACCTGGCTGGCGATCGGCAGCAGTGTGTCTTCCAGCCTTCTCGGTGTTTACCTTAGTTACTGGACCGACAGCTCCACGGCCGGTTGCATCGTGCTGGTGCAGACCGGTCTGTTCCTGCTGGCATTCCTGCTGGCACCGCGTCACGGAATCCTCTGCCGATCATCCTCCTGAGGCTCGGCACCGATCGTTTGCGCATCAACGCGCTCTAGCTAAGTAGCACTTAGTGACGACACTTTTCATGACTTTGTTGCGACGTTCATCAGTTGCCGCTGCCGCTGTTGCGTTCTCATCCCTTGTTGGTGCGCAGGTTCAGGCCAAGCCTGTGGTTCAGGTGTTCAATACTGCAATCACTGAAGCTGAAGTTGATCAAATCCAGAAGGGTTGGTGTGATGCTGTGCTGGCCATCAGCGACGCTTATCAGAATGGCGGCTATGACGCCGCCAAAGCCAAGGCTTCCGCAGTGATCGATACGGCCTATGCGTACAAGTTCGGGCCGGTCGCTTTCAAACCCACCTATGCAATCGGCGACAAGACCTTCCGCACCAGTCGCGATGGTGCTCTCGCCTATTTTGTAGGTCCCGATCCCACCATCCCCCAGTTCAGGGATAAGAAGCTGGGATTCGCCACCTATCGCCACTGGGTCAACTGCGAGATCAAGGACTATGTGATGCAGTTGCTGGGCAATACGGCGAACACCATGGGTCAGGTCATCCTCACCGATTCACAGGGGCAAACCGCGGAGCCTGAGAAAACCTGGACCTTCCTTCGTGAAATCGATGGCTCGGTTCGCATCGTGCTGCATCACTCCTCAGCACCATTTGATGCCCGCTAGTTCGTAAAGGGGGGCAGCAATGGCTTCTCCGATGTTGGAGAATGGAACAAACAACTGCGTTGTCCAGCCTGATGCTCCTCTCCAACCGATCCGTCGTTCGGGGTTCCATGGCCGCACTGGCCGCACTCACACTCGTGGGAGCACAATCGGCCGGGGCCCACCATGTTCCTGGCGACGACCACACCGGCACCCTCCTTTCAGGCGAGCCCACAACCACTGCTCAGGGCAAGAAAGCCCTGTTCAGCACTAAGGCTGACGCCGAAGCTGCTGCTCCGGGATTCAACTGCGAGGGCGCTCACAAGATGGGCAATCAGTGGATGCCCTGTTCCGCCCACGGCCACAGTGCCCACTGACCGTTCAGTCGCCTCAGTCCTTCAAAGCAGTGAGGGCCTGAGGCGACTGGGTCGGTAGCTCAGAAGGAACGTCTGATCATGGGGGCGAACGGCAGTGATGCAGTCGTCGCCCGTATTCCAGATCCAGATCTGTTGTCTGCCTTGATCACCATGTTCCATGGTGGTGCTGACCGGTGACCCATAACGGGTCTTGAGGCCTGCAAGTACCTCGGTCATCGCATCGCCCTGCAGGCTGTAGACCAGTTGGTTCAGCCCTTTGCTGCCGAAGCGCAGATCGAGTTGCTCCACGGGAAGATCACCGATGTGGAGCTTGTTGACCCGATACACAGCTGAAGAATCGTTCCCTGCTGCTGAGCGCGCTGTTCCCAGAGACACCTCCAGGCGCTGCTCAACAATGCTGCTGTCCATGCCCCATTGCAAGCCGGGGATGCAGGCCATTGCCTCTCCGGGGAGCCAGAGAACGGCACAGGACAAAAACAATGTCAGCAGCCATCGCAGCGAGAGTAGCCCCATCATTTGCCAGTCGACATCGCCGGTGAAACGCTAGAGGCGATGGCTAAGGCTGTCTGGTTTTTCCCTCTCTGCTTCGTCAAACAGATCTCGACATTGCTGGCGTTGATCTCTACGTTGATCAGCACATCCAACACAGTTGCGGCTGAAGTGCCCAGGTCTGAATGACGCGTCTCGCAACGGCTTGGGCCATTTTTCAGGGCCTGCTGATCGAGGCCATTCCGTTTCTGTTGCTGGGTGTCACCATCGCTGGCCTTGCCCGCTGGCTGGTTCCCCAATCGGCCTGGGTTCGCCGTCTGCCCCGTCATCCCCTGCTGGCGCCCATCGTCGGAGCCTTGCTCGGTTTTGCTCTGCCGGCCTGTGAATGCGGCAATGTTCCTGTGGCCCGACGCCTCTTGGCCAGTGGAGCTCCGCTCGGCACGGGCTTTGGATTTCTGTTTGCGGCTCCGGTTCTCAACCCCATTGTTCTGGCGAGCACCTGGGCGGCGTTCCCCGACAAGACCTGGTTGCTGTGGGCGAGGCCAGCAGGGGCTTTTGCCATCGCGCTCGCCCTCAGTGCGCTGCTGGGGCTGATTCCTGAATCCCGACTGCTTCAGGGCGCGTTGCTGGAGGAGCGCCGGCTCAGTCAGCCTCTCTCCAGTGTTGGCTTGCTGGAGCGTCGTACCGGACTGCTCGGGGCCGTCGCGGTCACGCCTGCACTCCAACCGACATCAACGGCTCCGCCGCGGCGTGATCTTCTCTCTCATAGCACCCGTGAATTCCTTAGCCTGCTCACCTTGCTGGTGCTTGGCAGCGCTCTGGCCGCGGTGGTCCAGACCTGGCTACCGCGCAGCTGGCTGTTGGCGCTGGGAAGTGCGCCCACCCTCTCGGTCCTGGCACTGATGCTGCTGGCGCTGGTGGTGTCGGTGTGTTCGAGTGTGGATGCTTTTCTCGCCCTTGGTTTTGCTGCCCAGGTCACTCCTGGAGCACTGTTGGCGTTCCTGTTGCTGGGGCCCGTAGTTGATCTCAAACTGGCTGGGTTGTTCACCGTTCTGCTCACGCCTCGTGCCATTGCGATGACAGCGGTGTCTGCATCGCTGATGGTGTTGTTGATCGGCCAGTGGGTCAATCTGTTTCAGCTCTGATGTGCAGTCCGCCGTGATGAGATCCTTGCGTCCCCTGCGTCGGGCCTCCGTTCTGCCGCCTCTTGTACTCACTTTGTGGGGATGGGTGTTGCTGTGGAGCAGTCTTTCCTCGCGCCTGGATCTGCTGCTGAATGCGGCGTTTCATCCGGTTGTCACCATTGCCGGTGCGGTGCTGATGTTGCTGGGACTGATGCAGCTGCGCCTGGCCCCTCGGCGTCGCGTGGCTGTTTCGCCCTTCTGCTGGCTTTCATCTGCTCTGGTGGCACTGCTGATCCTGGTTCTGCCTCCGCAACCCTCCTTCAGTGATCTTGCTGCCAGCCGCCCGGACAGCCTTCTGGCGGCACCAAGTCTGAGCTTTTTTCTGCCTCCGGAGCAGCGCACGCTGACGGAGTGGGTGCGGTTGCTGCGCAGTCAGCCTGATCCGGAGTTGCATGCTGGAGATCCCGTGAGGATCAGTGGTTTTGTTCTGGATCGACCCGGTGAACCCTTGCAGTTGGCCCGTTTGACTGTTCGCTGCTGTCTTGCGGACGCCACACCCGCCGGGCTGGCTGTGGACTGGCCGCCCGATGCCAAGCCGCAGGCGGATCAATGGCTTGCGATCGAGGGAACAATGACCGTGCAAGAGCGCAATGGTGTGCCTGTGAGTGTGGTCAGACCGACACTGATCACAGCAATCCCAAGGCCAGATCGCCCACTCGAGCCATGACCAATCAGGCTGAATCGCCCCGGCCGCGGCTCCTGTTGGGATGTCTGGGGGCGCTGGCTGGACTGGCCCTGATTCAGCAACAGATTCTGCTGCGGCGACCGCCCTGGCTGCAGTCCGTGGCCATTCAGCCACTTCGTTCCGGCGCTGCTGCGTTGGATGTTCAGTTCAGCAGACCGATGGATCGCGCCACCGTGGCAGCCAGTGTCGTGGCCCCGGACGTCCCGCATCGCTGGTTCGGCGTGCAGGACCGCCTGCGACTGCTGCTTGAGTCCGATAAGCCCATTGCCGAGCCTTTGCGCCTGCAACTGCGCGGTCAGGATCTGAGGCGGTTGCCGCTTGCAGAGCAGGTTGTCTGGTGGGATCCCAGGCCGCACCTGCTCGCGGTGGTCCCCAGCGGTGAGGGTGAACGCCTGATGCTCCGCCTCAGGGATAGACGATGGCAGCCTCTGGCACCTTTGCAGCAACGGATTCTCCAGATCGAACCTCTGGGCAACGGTGCCGGCGTTGCACTGGTCAGTGATGACAGAGAGTCTCGCCAGCGTGTGCTGTTGCGTCAGCTCAGTCAGCAGGCTCTGAGCGTCCTTGAGCAAGGTCTCGGGGATCCTCAGCTGGGCCCGCTGGACGAGCTGGAATCAGGAGCCTCGGGCTCGCTGCTGTTTGCGCACCTCAGCAGCAATCAGCGCGGTGAATTGCTGGTTCAGCTTGGAGGCTTTGAGCCAGACAGCGATCGCGTCTGGATTCAGTCCAAAGGGACGTCCCGACGCATGCTGGAGCTCAAGGCCAGTGGTCCTCTGCGGCTGCTTCCCGATGGCAACGGTCTGGTGTTGCCCTCCTATGACGGTCTGGAGCTGTTGCCTCTCAATCCTTCCCTGGATGGGGCATCCAGGCAGTCGCTTCCGGGAAGCCGGGAGGTGAAGGCGTTCTGCTCCGGCTCTGGTCGTGCCCTGCTGGTTCGCCACTGGCCCGATTACCGCCGTTCCGTCGAGCTGGTGATTCCGGCCCGCCCTCCTCAACAGGTCTGGCTTGGCGAAGCCGGGGTGATGGCGGCTGCCTGCGACAACGGTGGTGAGCAGCTCTGGCTGGTTCTGCGTGAAGCGGGTCGACGCACGCAGGACATGCTGCTGAAGCTCGACAGTGAAGGCAGGGTGCTCCGGCGACAGTCGCTGGGAGACTGGCGTCTGAGCTCGGGGGCTGAGCTGGATTACGACCCGGTGAGTGATCAGTTGCTGACCGTGGTGCAGACGTCTGATGGTGATCCCGGCAGGGTCGCTCTGATTTCTGGTGCCCAACTCACTCTCAAGCTTCTGCAGCAACCGGCGGTGCTGGCGCGCTGGCTGCCTGCCGGTGGAGCATTGACTGACTTTTCGGCACCGTCTCGATAGGTTGTCTGAGAATCGTTCTCACTGCCCATGAGGGTGGCCCCCCTCGTTGCGCAAGGTCTCTCTGTCTCCTACGACAACCGAGTCGTTGTTGATGATGTTTCGCTGACACTCGAAGCCGGCACGCTCACAGCACTGGTGGGTGCCAATGGGGCTGGCAAGTCCACGCTGCTGCACCTGCTCCAGGGCAGATTGCCCCCCTCCGCGGGCAATGTCGCCTGTGATGGGATGCCGATTCAGAGCTGTCGAGAGCGGGTGGTGCTGATGCCCCAGAGGGGCAGGATCGACTGGGCCTTCCCCATCACCGTGCGTGAGTTCGTCGCACTGGGGGAGATCGGTCAACGTTCCTTTGGTTGCTGCGACAGGGAAGCGGCACTGCAGCGCGTCGGTCTGGAAACGCTGGCGAACCGCCGACTGGATGCCCTCTCGGGAGGTCAGCAGCAACGCGCTCTGCTGGCCAGAACTCTTGTGCAGCCATCGCGGGTTCTGCTGCTCGATGAGCCCTGTGCAGCCATCGATCCTCCGTCCCGGGAACAGTTGCTTCTGCTCATGCGCCAACTCGCCGATTCAGGGCAAACACTGCTGGTCAGCAACCATGACTGGGGTTCCGCCCTTGATCTGTTTGATCGCGTGATTGTTCTGGATGCCCGGGTCGTGGCGGATGGTCCTCCTGAGCAGGTGCGTCGCACCCTCGGTAGCCCGCTTGCTCGCAGGGAGCTCATCCGTGAGTGAGCTTGATCTCTGGCTGGTGCCGCTGCTGATGGCGTTGCTTGTGGGGGTGCTCTGCCCTGTGACGGGAACGTTGCTCGTCACCCAGCGGCGGGTTCTGCAGGCCAACCTGATTTCCCATGCCGTGCTGCCTGGCGTCGCCATTGCTGTGGCATTCGGTGTGGACCCAGCCATCGGTGGGGTGATCAGCGGTCTGTTGGGCTCGCTGGCGGCTGAACGGATGCAACGTGGTCAACAGGCTGGACAGGAAGCAGTGATCAACACGGTTCTTGCCGGTTTCCTTGGCCTTGGGGTGCTGCTCATCCCCGTGCTCAACATTCGTCTGGATCTGGAGGCTCTTCTGTTCGGTGATCTGCTGATCGTTGACTGGTCCGATTTATTCAGGGTTCTGATTGCCGCCGCCGCGATGGCGCTGTTGCTGCTGACCCGCTACCGCCAGCTCGTGTTTCTTGGAGTGGATCCAGAGGGTGCCCAGGCTGCCGGGCTGCCGGTCAGGAGCCTGCAGCTGGTTCAGGCCCTGGTTACCTCGATGGTGATCGTGAGTGCCATGGCCGCTGTCGGGGTGATCTTGGTGATTGGCCTGCTCTGTGCCCCGGTGCTTCCGGGGCTCTGGCGCGTTGGCAGTCTGCGAGCCGCGATGTTTCAGTCTGCGCTGGTCGGCCTGGCACTCAGCGCTGTGGGCTTTCTGCTCGCCGTTCCTCTCAATCTGCCGCCTGGACCTCTGATCGGCGTTGTCTGCATGATTTTGCTCTGCCTGCCGCGCCTGCGGCCAGCCAATGCAGGCTGACTTGCAACGCTGGTGAGAATGATTATCATTTCCAGAGATATTTTGTCGCATCTTGCCTCTCACTCTCGCCACGGCAGCAGCAGGAACCCTGCTGGCCGCTGCATCAACAGCCCCAACGGTTGTCGCAGTTGACGGCGTCCTCTGCGACATCACCAAGAAACTGGTGGCTGATCAGGCCCGTGTGATCTGCCTGATCCCGCCGGGTGCAGACCCCCACACCATGGCTCTCAGGCCAGCTGATCGGAGCAATCTCAGCAAGGCCAAGCTTGTTCTTCTCAACGGTTACAACCTGACGCCGGCTCTGAACGGAGTCAAAGCAGGTGGCCCGGTGGTTTCCGTCGGTGAAATTGCTGTTCCCAGTAATCCGATGAATGATCCGCACCTCTGGCATGACCCCGCCATCGCGGCGTCGATGACCAATGCTGTGGCCGTCAAGTTAAAGCCTGTCTTCAGCGGAGCTCAGGATGCTGCGATCGATCAGCGCCGGGCTGCGATGGATTCGGTGCTCAATTCGCTTGGAACCTGGACGGGCCAACAGATTCAGACTGTGCCTGCTGAGCATCGGGTTCTGATTACCGGTCACCGTGCCTATTCCTTCCTGGCCAGGCGCTTTGGCATCCGTGAGCTGCCCGTCATCGATGAGTACGCCACCGGGGGGCGCATGCGTCCTTCTAGCCTCCGTTCCATCAGCAAGGCGATTAAGAAGTCGGGCACCAAGGTGATTTTCCCTGAGGCGCTCCCCCCCTCAAAGACCATGCGCCGCATCAGCAAAGCCAGTGGCGTTCCTCTAGCGAGCAAGCCGTTGTTTGCCGATGGTCAGGCCCCCGGTATGAGTCTTGTTCAGACAGCCACAGGCAACATCTGCACCTTCGTTAATGCACAGGGTGGTCGTTGTGATGAGTCCGGTGCAGCACAGCTGCAACAGCGCTGGGCATCCATTCGCTGACCGCAGAGCTTCTCGATAACAACGCTGATTCATTCAATTCGATGATTTTTTCTCGTCTTTCATTCCTCAATGCCGCTTCGGCATTGGCCCTGCTTCTTGCCGGTGATGCTGCTATTCGTGGTGTTCATGCCCATGGCGGCCATGGTGGTGGTGAGCAACTGCCCGAAGGTGAATTTCGTGTCACTCCTGTGATCACGATCGAGGGGCATGGCGGTTTCGAAACCAACCTCGATGGCAAGCCTGAGCACTACGCCATCGATGGTCAGTTCGGTTATGTCTTCGAGTGGGGCCTGCCCAACAACGGCACTTTTGCCATTGAGGCGTCCCTTGGCCCCTCTGCTGTTTATGGGGAGGCAGAACATTTTTATGGGATTGTGCATGCTCATGGCGACGATCATGGCGATGAAGATCATGATGACCACGGGGATCATGACGATCATGACGACGATGATCATGGCGATGAAGATCATGGCGATGAAGATCATGATGATCACGAGGATCATGACGACCACGACGACCATGACGATCATGGCCACGATGGTCATGGTCACCATGACCATGGATCCGGCGCACCGTTCAAGCGCACCGATGTCAGGGGTTACCTAGCAGCTCGTTATCAACCCAATGAGAAGTTGGCCTTCCAGGTCGCCTGGATGCCCTATTACGTGACAGGTGAAGGCGAGGAGATGGGTGAAGGTCTCAAGAATGAGGTTGGCGTCAATGTCACTTATGCATTCGGTGATGGCGATGTGAACTTTGCTCTGGGTGATGGCCTGGAAGATGTCATTGACGGTGTTTTTGTTTCAGTTGAAAATCGCACTGGCTGGGAAGCCAATGGCACCTACATCGGTAATTACACCGATCTCTGGCCTGGTTTCGGTTTCAATGTTGACCTGCTGAATATCACGCTTTCGGGTGGTCCTCGTTTCTACGTGCCAGGCAGCTATTCAGGTCTTTCCTCGCGCACAGACTGGGGCGGAGAGCTTGAGATGGAGTACCCGATTACAGACAACATTGCTCTATTTGCACACTGGGAGCCTATCTACAGTTCGGAAGATTGGGGCTCTGAGGGTGGCAAGGGCTGGAACCACCACATCGGAACTGGTGTGACGTTCTCGTTCTGATCGATGCAGAACAGTTATCTGCTCAATACATTTGGGCAGATAAATTTATACAAATCGAGGCGCCGTGAACTTTTGTTCAGGCGTCTTTTTTGGCTTGATTTTGCTGGATTTTATTAATCTTGAACGTATTGAAGGGTTTTGCTGATGGATCTGATTGATTGTATGGATAAATTTATATCATCTCAATAATGCACATTTGCTCGTCTTTGTTTGCTGATTTTGAAATTAAATGATTATCTGCTTATTTTAGGCTTTGTGATTATCTCGCCCTTTTGATCTTCATCCACATGATTGTGCTGGTATCGATCTTGATCAACGTCTCAAGGTGTTCCTGGGTTAAAGCTCTTGCATCATTTTCCCGGCCCTGAAGTGTGAGTTTGGAAAGCTGACCCATGCACCAGTTTTGAAGTTCCGCTGCCTGCGCTCGCCGGCACTTGTGATGGCATTCTTCCGGTAGATCCATGGAGCTGGATTCGGTCCGAACTGTCTACTTGCGTGGATGATTCTCTGCTGCTTCAAGCTCAACAAGAACACGTAGCGAAATGCACGTGCAGACTGTTCCGGTATCAAATGTGTGGGTTTGTTCGTTGTTGTTCCACTGCTTTTTTCCCGTTCTTCTGAGTTCTTTTCTGAGTCATCTTCAGTGCAATCAGACAACCCTTCCGATGAAGACTCCCTGGCTTTGATTGATGCTGTCTACCTTCGCGCTGCGTCAGGCTCATCGTCTTATGCCGGCAGTGCTTTCGCTGTTTTGGCGGTATGGATGGCTGCGCTTGAGCCGTTGTTGGTGCGGATCTGAAGACGTATGCATCTCTTTTGTGAAGAGGTACAACGTCTGATCGACGGCATCGGGCTCGGCTCCGGCCGGCCCTGGTTGCCGCCTTCCAGCGGCTTATCTCTTAACGCCCATCGCAGTGATCCCCTGGGATCTGGTCATCTGTGATGGTTGCCTTCTCTACCTCGCGGATCACGTCTTGTCGGCTGCGCTCGTAGCAAATGGTTCAAATGAACCCCCTACTGCTTCTGAGAATCGCTTGCAGAAAGGTCAGTGTTGCTTTTAGAGTCGAGATCGATTCTCAATAGCAGGACGTGTTCCGTCCATGACTCTCTCGGCTTACCGGTTTCTTCCCGATGCCCCTGTGGCGTTGATGACGATGCCTCGTCACCAGACCGTGTTGATCGACCCGGCTTCTGCTGGCCAAGGCAGCATTCTTGAGGTCCATGACGGCTTCTGCCGTGTTTATTGCCCCTGTGAGGAGACCGAGGGGATGACCCTGGCGTTTCTCCAGGCTGGCGATCGCCTGAGGACTGACCGCCTCTGCAGTGAAGGCATCTGCGTCGAAGCCCTCACTGATCTGCGTCTTGCCCGCAGCGTCTCCCCTGAAGATGAAGTGGGAATGGATGCTGTCAACGAATGGACGCTGCAGCTTCTGCGCATCCGTCACCTTGGTCAGGCTGAGCAGAGGCTTCATGCACTCTTTGCTCTGCTGGTCAACCGCCTAGGCAAGCGTTGCAGCGATTGCTTCCAGCTGCCTTTCCGACTGACCCATGACCGACTGGGTGAGCTGATTGGAGCCACGCGTGTCACAACCACACGTCAGGTCTCCAAGTGGAGAAATGTTGATCAGATGAACTGTTCCGGTGGTGAATTCACCATGAACTTCTCGATCGACATGATCAGCTCTGCTCCTCTTTCCCATCTCTGATGGCTGTGATCAACTGCCAGGGCAGCAATCTCATGGCAACACTTTGCCGTGACGCAGAGCGCTGCTCCAGGCGGAGCATCCAGATCATTCAGCAATGCGATCTGTGTCTCAATCAAGCGCTGCTCAAGCGTCTCCGCGCTGAGCAGCATTCGCTTGAGGGTCGTCTCAGCCAAATCCGCAAGGTGATCGCTGAAATCGACCGTGAGGTTGTCCTTGATCCGCTTGCGCTGGATTTCGCAAGCGAAGTTGCCCGGCGGGCGATCGTGAAAATTCAGTCCTCAGTGAACTGATCAGGCGAGCTCGGCGGGGTGTGCCACACCTTCGTTCAACTCGTTGTCAATGACCAAAACGGCAGCCGCCTGTCCAGCGGCGAATTTTGTGCGTCCGAGCAGATGGGCGGCTTCATGTTCGGCTTTGATCTGTTCTTCCACCATCGATTCCAGGAACACGGCGCTGCGTGAGTCACCACAGCGTTCAGCCGCCATCAGCAACTGTTGCAGCGATGTCGTCACATCGCGTTCTGTCAAGAATGCAGTGCTCATCACGTCAACCACGGTGTCCCAGGATTGATCGGGTGCTTCGAGATCCTGAAGCTCTGGGGACTGTGCTCGCGCGATCAGGTATTCGGCCACCTTGGCAGCGTGCTCCTGTTCTCCTTTGGCTTCATCGATGAAATGTTTCGAGAACCCTCGCAATTCCCGTTCTCCCATCCAGATCGCAGCAGCGAAATAGGTCGCGTGGGCCTGGCGCTCCATATTGAAGTGTGCCTGAAGTCCCTCCAGCAGGGAAGGTTCCATGGGTTCCGCCATGGCTCTGCCTGAGGGCCCGACCTGAGGCTGTATGTGCTTGGAACGGTCGGAGAGCATGGAGAAAGATTGCCTATGTATCAAATGTACATGGATTGTCGAGTCTTTGGATGGTCGCTGGCGTTGTGATTGATCAGCGATGTATAATGAGATGCATTCTCAGCAGCTTGAATCGTGCCGGTTCATCAGCCTCAGAAAAAGAAGGGTTGTAAGAAATCCAAGTGTTCGAAGTGGAAGGGTGGTCAATGCAAGTGCGGGCGCGGCTGAACAAACAGCTCGTGCTGTTTGGCACGCAATTGCAGAACGTTGAGCCGCATGGTTTTTGTTGAGGAATCCACTGCGATCAGTTTCTGGCGTTGCATCCAGCCAAGGTGCCTGCTGACGGTGGGTCTGGTGCTGCTGATGATTTCACCGATGCGCCGGTGGGACAGTCCAGTGATAATCATTGGATCTGATGCCGAATCCTGATCGCCGTTTGTCTTGGCAAGCAGCAGCAGCAATTTCATCAGGCGTTCGAGGCTGTCTGCGGGTTGTTTGATTTCGTAGAGATCAAGGATCCAGTTCTCGAGGAAATTGCTGGTCTCCTGCTGTTCGTCTTGAGGATTGAATTCAACCTTGGAAGCTTCCAGGGCCTCAAGCATCAACCGCCGATGATTGTTCCATGGAAAAGAACTGATTGTTCCTGCGGGAATCAAGGCCAGGGTTGATTCCTTCGTGTCGTTGTCGCGTTCGTTGACGCAGTAAAGCCTGATCAATCCTTCGATGATTCTCAGTTGAAGTTTTTGGTTGCAGCAGTCGTTGGTGATTATTCGATGTTGGCTGGATTTCTTCAGTGTGATGACCGATGTGGCCAGTGTTGGTTGATTTTTTTCCGTCTGCGACATGCCGATTGTTGGTGCATCATTTCCTGAAATACACCTGGTTTTAATTTCCTTATAACAGTGCAAGCGTGCTCTTGATGGGTGTTATTTGATACAGGACCAAGGGGGCACGGGCGCGGCTGGTTGGGTGCTGCTGATTAGGCGCTGCTGATTGGGAGGTGATGGATGCGACACCACGCTTTCAGATTCTGACTTTGCCGACTTCCGCGCGCAGAGGTGAGCGCCCCGTGCTGATCAGAATCGGATGACGGGTGAAAATTTCGACGCGGATGCCGCTGCGTGCCACAACGATCACAGCTCGGCTGATGGCCAGAACTGAGATCAAAAGAGCACCAGGCCATCTCAGGGCCATCAGCAGCTCAGTTGGATCAGGCATGGCCGTCATGTTTGCTTTTGACTCTGAACTAGCAATCGCTGTGTCATCTGCGCTTCGTCATGCAGCAGGGTTCATGGATCGCAGGTTGTTTGACTGCGCAAGACCATGAATGAGCCAGTGGGGGGGTGACGGATTCCGCCTTGCCAGGCACCATGGTCACCCATGTTGATTCCCATGCGTCGCATCGTCTGGCTCCTCGGGGGCGTGTTCCTGCTGGCCCTGCCTGTCTCAGCTGCGGGCCTGATGGAGTTACTTGACAGCATGAAACCGGCAGCTCCTGAGCGCTTGCAGCGCCAGCTTCCCGCGGTTCCCCTGAGCCCGGGTCGTGGCAAGAACTGGGTGGGTGTGCGCATGCCCAAGGAGGGAACGTCGATTCTGGTGCTGGCAGGCCACGCTGATTCCCAGAGGATGTATGGCTCGGGCACGCCAGGCTGGGCTGTTGATGTCGGTGGTGCCGCTCCGATGCAATCCGGCATGACCGACGAGCTTTACTGGAACCTGCGCACAGCCAGGGCGGTGGTGGCTGAGGGGAAAAAGCAGGGTCTTGACATCAGCTTCTACGACCCGGGAGTGCGCACCATCCGCAACGTTCAGGATCCCCGCACCAACTGGTCAGTGGGGCAGAAGCATGCGGCCGAAGGGGGGTATGTCGTTGAAATCCACTACGACGCCTACTCACCCCATGGAATTGGTGCGGGGGTGATCCCGGCCGTCGCTTTCGGCTTTTCCGTGCTGGATGAAGCCCTGGCCAAGGAATTCGGTGCCTATCCCTACGACTATCGAGGCATGTTGGGGGCTCCCCGCAGAGGGGTCTCAATGCTGGAAATCGGCATGCTTGAGGGATCGTTGGAGCAGGGACTGCGTGACCCGCGACGACGGAAGGCGACACTCGACAGGATCGCGAAACGGGTGGTTTCAGCACTGCGTGAAGGTCTGGAGCAAGGCACCTCCCTCAAAGCAATCTGCCCTCCGACAACAGGGATTGCGGCCTACTGCCGATAATCCTCTTCCCCTCGCTCCGCTCAGAGCGTGGTGTTCAGATAGTCCTCCAGCCGTTCTCTGGGGATGCGCTGATCGGAAACCGCTTCCCCAATAGGCAGAAACAGAGGCATCGTGGACTGTCCATCGATCACCAGGGGAATCAGGGGCTGGCGATCCACACGCATTTCAGCACCCAGCTTCTGAACGCAGAGCAGTTCCAGTACCCCGTCATCATGTTGACGCTGGTAGAGCCGCGCATTCTCGATCGTTGCCAGGTTGCAGGGCGCAAAGCCGTGATGGGCGACAACGTCACTCAGTCTCAAAGCTGAGAGCCCCCTTCTCCTGCGGGTACAAGAAGCCCCATGGCCTGGCGAATGCGTGGGGAGATGGAGCGGATCGACTGTTCCAGGGCAAGTGCCTGATGCCATTCCCCCGCGGCCTGAGCCTCGTCCTGCTGATCCCAGAGAAGCAGCCGTTCACTGAGCAATTGCAGCAGTGCTTCAGAGTCGTTGATCGTGTTG
Organism: Synechococcus sp.; assembly: GCA_047286285.1. Lineage (GTDB taxonomy): Bacteria > Cyanobacteriota > Cyanobacteriia > PCC-6307 > Cyanobiaceae > Synechococcus_C. The sequence goes on from JBJBBP010000002.1 coordinate 1,100,192, forward strand.
GTTTTGTTGGTGTTTTGTGTGTTTTGCATGTTGACACTGTCGATGATTGAAGTCGGATCATCAACTGAATGCGGGGTGTGATTGCCGAGCTCTCTTGTTCGGTTCACCGCTTTTGCTGCCTGCTGCACAATGACTGCAGGTGTGAATTCCATGGGCAGACAAACAGCTCAAAAATTTGTTCAGCACCAGTCAGAAGCATGAATCTGATCCTGCTTTATGCGAAAGATGTGTGGTCAGGAACCACTTGTTTTCTGGCCAATGGACGCCGCTCTCACCACATCCGTTCGGTGCTGCGCTCGTCCGTCGGGGACTCCCTTCGGGTCGGACTGTACGGAGGTGCTCAGGGCACTGCCCGGATTGATGCCATCGATGACTCCGGTGTGACGCTGTCTGTGCAGTTGACCGATGCTCCGCCAGCAAGGCACCGCTTCGACATCGTGCTGGCACTGCCTCGGCCGAAGATGCTGCGACGCATCCTGCGCACGGTCGCTGAATTTGGAGTTTCCAACCTGCATCTGATCAACAGCGCCAGGGTCGATAAGAGTTATTGGCAGTCTCCATTGCTTTCGCAGACCAAGCTCAGCGATGCCTTTAGGGCGGGGATGGAACGGTCGCAGGACACGATTGCCCCGGTGGTTCACCGTCATCCACGCTTTCGGCCCTTTGTGGAAGATGAGCTGTCTCTGATCTGCAACGGCAGGCCCTGCTGGATCACCGACAGAGGATCATCGGTTGCACTGTCGCAGACCCCTGTCGTTCCGGCGGTGGTGATGATCGGTCCGGAAGGAGGCTTCGTGCCTTTTGAAATCGATCTTGCCACGCGGGTTGTAGCGCAACGGGTTCATCTCGGCGAGCGCATCCTCAGCGTTGACACAGCATTGCCGTCGGTGTTGGCCCAGGGCCTGGATGTCGACTGATCGCCATGCTGAGCGAGATCCACTCCGTTCTGTTGTGATCAATGCCAGACCAGCTCCAGTTCCATGGAAGGGTCGAGACTGCGTTTCACAGGGCACTGCTCTGCAACCCGTTGCAGCAGCGCGCGCTGGTCGTCACTGAGATGCTGGGGCAGGCGCAGCTCCACACGCATTTTTCTGACTTTGCGTGGCCCGGTCTGACTCATGTGTTTGTCCACGTCGGCAGTGCTGCCGTCGATCGACCAGCCCCTGTTACTGGCTGTGATGCCCATGATCGTGAGCATGCAGGTGGCCAAGGAGGTGGCCAGAAGATCTGTCGGGGAAAATTCCTCGCCCTTGCCGGCGTTGTCGAGCGGAGCATCGGACATCAGCACGGCGCCTGAGCCATGGTGGGTGGCTTCACAGCGCAGTTCACCGCTGTACCGGCAGGAGACAGTGGGCATGGATTTCAGCAATGCGCTCTGCTCAAGTTGGCAACACAATGGCGGATTGGGTTGATCTGTTCAGTGTGCTGACAATCGGTTGATGTCTATTGGTGCTTGTTCAAAGGCGTTTTCCAATGCGTTTGGGTGAGATTCCACTGGAACATCGTTTGCCTCCTTGTGTTGAAGACCAAAATCTCTCCGTTGGGTTTTATCGGCACCTGTGGTCTTGCCGGGATGCTGGGTTTCGTCCGTTGATCGGTGTCAAGGCAACAGGTTGGTTGCAATAGCTCCCTGAATCGTCGGATGGCGATAAGCCTGACCCACCATTGTTAATGCTTGTCCGTGCTGGACAATGACCCCATGAAAGACAACAGCGAATTTGCCGGACTCCAGGCCCTCGTCGCCGACGTTGGCAGCGGAAACGTGATCGATGCCGAACTTCTTGAGGGATGCTCTGTGCAGGCCCATGAGCTTGACGAGATGGATGAGGCACAGGCGGCCTGCGTGGCGGCGCACTGTTTCTCCGTTCTCTTCGATCACAAGGTTCAGGAGCTCGAGGGTATTGAGGCCGATGCTGCTGCTGGGGTCTGGCGTGGCACGGTTGATGGCTTCGCCTTCATGATCAGCCGTGATGATCTCGGGGATCTGGTGCTTGATTTCAACGCTCCTGATTGATGACCGTTGATGAGCTTTGCCGGGATCTTTCTCAGCGGATCGGTCGGCCTGTTGAGACGTTGTTGACAAGGGATGGCGAACCCGTCGTTGAGCTTTCCGATCTCTATCAACCATCGCCTGCTGGTTTTGGTGGCCGCTTGTGTCTCCGTGATGGAACGCCGATGCGCTGGGAGCTCTGGCTGGAGGATGGCGACAGCTGGAATTTCCATGCCGCGTCGCTGATTGAGTAGTAATGACTCAGCGATCTTGAGCTGATCACCGCAGTTGCTCAGTCGCTGTCGCAGCACTGGCAGGATCTGCCTTCATCGCAGTTGCTTGAAGCCGCTTCGGCATCAAGTCTCAGCAGCTCCTTGGTGTACTGGGCTCTGAGATCCCATTCGCTCCATTTGACGTCACCTTGAGGGGTGACGTCTTCCGGAAACGCGATCTGTAGGTGTTTCCAGCGTTTCTGGCTGACCGGTTTGAAGCTCACAAGCCAGTCCGTATCTGGATTGGATCCGAGGTCGCGGGCGGCGCTTAGCATCCGCTCGGCCTGCCCCCGATTGTCGGGATGGCGGTTGTCTGTCCAGTGACTCAGCGATCGGAGGCAAGAATCATTCACGGCAATGCCGATCCTTAAAAGGCCCTTGGTTTTGTCGGCGACTTCCTTTTCGGACTGCATGGCATGTCTTATTCCCTTGTCATCGAGCCAGACCGGGTAAGCCATGGGTTCAAAGACCTCGGCGCGGGTGAACCAGACGACCGATTGCTCTCCAGCATGAGCACTGCCCCTTGAAGGTTTCAGTGCCCTGGATTTGATCAAAGGCACCAATTTGCTGGCATCCGTGTAATGCCAGGCAATCTCAGGTTTTGATCCAAATCCTCTCATCAGCTCATTTTATGTCAGATCTCTGAAGTTGAGGTGTTGCGAATGTGCTCTTGTGCCAGGGCTTTTGGGTCTTGATGCTTTGGTGTGCATCGTGCTGAATCGATCATGACGTTCGAACTCTGATCTGAACTTGTGATGGATATTTGTTGCGCTGATTGTTGAGCGATGTGTTCTGTTTCCTTTCCCTTGATGAGATTTGTTGTGAGAGTTTTTGTTTGCTGAATTTATTGTTGTTGTTCTGCGTGCCTAACGCATATTGGCAACTTCTTCGCTGAGGTGAACCGGTGGGTGACAGTCCGAGCAAAGACGGTGATCTGCCGTTCAAAGAGCCTGTTGATGCGGCTGAATTGAATCTGGTCATCAACGACAGCCAGGGCGGCGATGTTCAAAGTCTGGCGATGACGCAGTCCGCATCCATGGCTGTTGATGCGCAAAAGGCTGTTGATGCACAAAAGGCAAGTGATGAACCAGCAACAGTCGAGCTAGAAGATCAGGAGCCTGAGCTTTCTGCGGCTCGCCTCATTCAACAGCTTTCCATTGGCTTCGACTCGTTGAAAGAACTAAACTTCGAGGGATTCAAACAGATTTACCCGGTCTTCCTGATCGTTTTCGGATCGGTGGTTGCGGGTTTGCTTCTGTTGATGGTGACCAATTTTCTGGACTCGATGAATCACCTGCCGGTGGTCGGTGGTTTGTTCCAAGGGATTGCAGAGCTTGTTGGACTTGTCACTGTTGCGCGTTTGATCACATCCAATTTGTTGCTGCAACAACGCAGAGCAGAAGTCTTTGCTCGGATTGCTGCACTGAAGAAGGATCTTCTGGGTGGCTCGGACTAGCGGAAGAGTCAGGAATGACCTGATTCAGTCCTCGATCACAAATCCGAAACTTTCAAAGATTTCGTTGTTCGCGTGCATGATTTTGCGAGCTCCTTCCTGCTGCTGGACGGCGAAACCGGTCTGAGCAAGGCGTCTCATCAGCGCAGCGGTGTCTTCAAAGCGCTCAGCCATGTCTTCGAGGGTTCCGCAATCTGCGGAGAGAGTGGATTCGTCCCAGGTGAAGGAGGCCATGGCGCTTTCAGAAGAGGGTGGAGCAGTGCTGCGTCAGTGCAGGAAGGAGCAAATTTTACTGCTCTTTTTTTAATCAGTGCTGAAGGTCGCGACATCCCTGTTTTTGCAAGCTGTTTCAGCCGGCGGCAACGCTCTGGGCCAGCAGCTGACCAAATTCCTCGTGCAGTCCCAGACGTCCATCGATTTTGGTGATCTGATCCGCTTTGTCTGCCAAGGTCAACATTTCCTGCTTCGAACGTGGCGGTGACTCCATGGCCAGCACCACATGCAAGGGGCAGTGCAGCTGCTGGGTCTGTGACAACCACCAGCCTGCATCGGATGCCGCATCCAGGCCTCCGGTCACAAAGGCCACGCTCGCAAAGCGCGCACCTGGTTGACGACTGATGCGTTGTTGCTGCCTGATCCGTTGGGGAGTTAACAGGTTGCGGTTGACCCAGACGTGACGACGCAGCATCAGTTTCAAGATCGCTCGGCTGGTATTCAGCCGGTAGAGGAGCGATCCCACCAGTGGCAGTTCCACCAGTTTTCTCACCCAGTGGAAATCTTTTCCAGGTCGACCGGTCATCGTCGGCAGCGGACCTCGGAATGTGGGTGCCACCATCACCAGTTGTGTCCAGTCCCGTGAGCATTCCTCTGCCAGGCCCATCGCGATGGCAGCACTGTGACCGGCTGCCACCAGATTGATCCTCTGCTGATCACCTGGTTGCAGCTGTTCAAGAATGCTGCGTAGAACGGCACGCAGTAAGTCTGCGCTGTAGGCGATTGCTGGACGTTCACTATCTCCGAATCCCGGCCAATCGAAACTCACCAGCTGGCACTGTTCATCCATCGAATCAGCGAAGTCATGCCACTCGCCGCGGCTTGAAACGGTGCTCAAGGCAGGGAGCAACAACCAGAGCTCGCCATTCGCTGGTCCTCGGCGTTCGAGTGTGATGCGAATGTCTCGACCGTGCAGGTTGACCAGGAGATTTTCGGGCACACCTCCGATCCGGGAAGAAGTGTTCATGGTGCTGTTTGTCTCATCGACTGACCTCATGGCTCCAGCTTCGGCGTGAAGCCATGGTCTTCCCCCGGATGTTGCAAAGATTCGTCCAGTCAGTCGTCAACGGAATCCATCGGTTGGCTCGGCCCGATCTCAGGGTTGAAAGGCTCTCCGCTCGAGGTCGCAGTTGCCGTTCGGGGCAAGCCCCTGGCTCCGCATTGCCTTGACTTCCGCTTTAGCAGCCCTCAGGTCAGCGCGGAACACAGGGTCATTCTGCAGCTGGGCCACCGTTCCTGAGGCGATGACCTGACTTGCCTGCACGTCACTCAGCCAGTGCACATTGCAGATGTAGCGGCTTTTGCCGTACTCGATGCCCCTGGCGAGAATGGTGTCGCGTCTGTCCGGTGCGATTTCGCTGAGCACCAGTGCCCAGGCCCAGCCCGCTGCGGTATGGCCTGAAGGATAGGAACCGTCGCCTCTCAGCAGTGTCTCCTGGTCAGGAGAGCAGATCGGCTTGCCGTTGACCATGAACGGTCTGGGGCGCTGATAGTTGATCTTGGCCTTGTAAGTGGCCAGTCCGGCATCGGTGAGAGTGCGTTGCAGCAGTGTGTAGAGCCGCGGTGTCCCCTCCTTGGTGATGGGAACGCCAAGGGTGCAGGAGTAGATCGCCGCCGCTTCAGGGAAATGCAGATTGGCATCGATCGCGGCCACGTCCCAACGTGCTCCTCCCTGCAGAGGGAAGGTCGATTCGGCATTGGCCACGTCGAGGTCGTAAGCCATCGAACCCTGGCTGGGTGGCGGGGGCAGCAGCTTCAGGGAATCGGGTACGGCGTCAGGTGCGAGATAACCCTCAAGCAGACCATGCTTGATCGTCTTCAGATTCGCTGGAGAACCCACATCAGGTTCGCAGTAAGTCGGTGTTTGTGCTCCTGCGGGTAGCGCTGTGGCGCTGATTCCTGCGATTAATCCCACAGCAGCGCAGGTGTACGCGAATCGACTCATGTGTGGTTGCTGTTCAATCGTTCACGGGGTAGCAACCCTGCGCGCACAAGCACAACATTGAGGCTGTTAGGTCTGCACTCCATGGATCACTCGATCGCCGCATGGTCCTGGTTGTGGTGTGTCAACCCTTGGCTCAATGATGTCTGTTCTGATGGGACTTCAGGCGCGAGTCCGGATCAGCAGCGTCAGGCCAGACACTGTGATCACGATGGTGAGCAGTCCAAGCAGTGCGGGATAAAACGATGTGAGGTTCAACCATCCGAATCTGCCGGTGTGGATCTTCAACAACCAGAACGCGTCGATTCCTTGCTCCAGCAGCAGGCTGTAAAGCGATCCGCTGATGGCCGTGAGCAGCAGCGGCGCAGCGGCAATTGGAACGAGCCAGCGATGGAGTCGTCGAGCCTGACGCTGAGGGCTGGAACCGCGCATCATTGCTTGCGCAGCTGCTGGTGGAGTTCACGCTCGTTGGCACAGGGCATCCAGCGTCCGTTGTTCTGATGCACAGCCTTGCAGCCGATTTCAGCTGCACGTTGCTGCGCTTCGGCCTCGGTTGCGTACAGCCCCTTGCTGTGGGCCAGTGCAGGACCAGTATTCGCAGCAACGACGGCAACGGCAGCGACAACAGCTGATAGAAACATGATTCGTGTTGGGCTCCAACCCGCTCGCTGGACACCATCAGCGTCTAGATGCATTGTGCCTGGGCTGACTGGGTATCGGTGGTCAATGATTCCCATTCTCACCACAATGGTGGCAGTCATCCTTTGAGAATGCGCGCTCTCGCTTTTGCTTGTCTCGCCGCGATGGCCGGTCTCGGCGGTTTGTCTCCGGCTCCTGTGCTGGGCCATGCAGGGCATGGCGATGAGTTTGTCCAGACCGGTTCCGTCGGTCAGGTGAAGGCCAATCCTGACCGTGACCAGATGCTCGGAATTGCCACTGAAAAGCCCAAGGTCACGGCGAACGGTCAGTTGAGCGTGCCGAACGTTGCGATCGTGAAGGCGTATGGAGAGCCCTATGTCTTCGTTTACAGCGGAACCACTTACGACCCTGTAGTGATCAAGCCCGGCACCGTCTCGGTGAATCGCACCGTGGTTCTTGACGGTGTCACGGCCGACGAGAGCATCGTGGTCTCCGGTGCTTTGTCGATCTTCGCGGAATCTCAGAAGAACCAGCGCTGAATCTGTTCACCCACTGCCTGTCTTGCAGCGATCCAACAGTTCATCGATGCTCAACAATCTGCTGAACGTCATTCTGCGCTGGTCGATCGCCCGCCGATGGCTTGTGCTGATCAGTTCCCTGTTGATCAGTCTGCTTGGGGTGGTCAACGTTCTGCAGATGCCGCTGGATGTGTTCCCGCCATTTGCACCGCCACAGGTGGGGATCCAGACAGCTGCCCCGGGGTTGGCGCCTGAACAGGTCGAGCACCAGATCAGTGAGCCGATTGAAGCGGCCGTCAATGGTCTTGTAGGCGTGGATCTGGTGCGATCCGCGTCCAAGCCGGGGCTTTCCATGGTTCAGGTGGTGTTCCGTGATTCCGCCAGCCTGGAGCGTGCCCGGCAGGCAGTTGCTGAACGGTTGCAGCAGGTGCGCATGCAGCTGCCGGAATCGGCCGAGGCTCCGGAGATGTCACCGTTGCTCTCACCGCTGGGGACGATCCTTCAATACGCCTTCACGCTTCCGGAGACGGCCTCCCCCGAGCAGGCACTGCAGCTGCGGACTCTTGTGCAGCGCACCTTTGAACATCCCTTGCTGGCCATCCCGGGAGTGGCCCAGGTCACGATCTATGGGGGTGACAGTCCGGAAACTCAGTTGCAGCTGGATCTCGGGGCTCTTCAGGCTGAGGATGTCGCCCTGAATGAGGCGGTTGACGCGGCCAGAGACGCCCAGTTCAGTGGACGCGGTGGTGTTCAGATCTCAGGCGGTCAGGAGCGTCTGATCCTCAGCGACCATGCCATTCGCAATAACGCTGACCTCACGCGTGCGGTGGTGAGGACCGGCGACGGTCGCGCCATTCCTCTGGGTTCGCTCGCCGAGGTGAGATCCGGTGCCGCGCTCCGTCGCGGTGAGGCCAGCCTCAACGGAGAACCTGCTGTTGTTCTGATGATCAACAAGCAACCAGATGTGGACACTCCACAGCTGACCCGTGTTGTTGAGGACAGCATGCGCGGGCTTCAGTCGTCGCTTCCGGGGGATGTCTCGGTGACACGGACCTTCCGTCAGGCGACGTTCATTGAGACTGCCATCCGCAATGTGAGTGAATCCCTCCTGCTTGGGGTGGTGATTGTTGCCGTGGTGCTTCTGCTGTTCCTGATGAATTGGCGCACAGCTCTGATTGCTCTTAGCGCCATTCCTCTGTCTCTGCTCGTGGGTCTGTTGCTGATGCGTGGTCTCGGCCTGCAACTCAACACGATGACGCTCGGTGGCTTGGTGGTGGCGATCGGTTCCGTTGTCGATGACGCCATCGTCGATATGGAGAACTGCTACCGGGGACTGCGCGTCAACAGGCAGCTCTCGGAGCCATTGAACCCTCTCGATGTGGTGTTCAAGACCTCGGTGGAAGTCCGACAGCCGGTGCTGTTCTCCACCTTGATCATCGTTGTGGTGTTTGCACCGATCTTCACGCTCACGGGTGTGGAGGGTCGGATTTTCATGCCGATGGGGATTGCCTATGTGCTGTCGATCGTCGCGTCGACGGCTGTGGCGCTCACCTTGTCACCGGCACTCTGCGCTCTGCTGCTGAGTCGCGCACCGCTTCCCGCTGCGGCGTCCTGGGTGGAAACCCGAGTTCAGCGTCTTTACAAGCCCCTGTTGGAGCTGGTCCTGCGATCCCCGCGTCGGGTGCTCGTGCTGGCGGTGTCCGTGGTGGTCGCCACCTTGCTGATTCTTCCCAGTCTTGGCCGGGTCTTTCTGCCGGAGTTCCGTGAGCAGTCGCTGGTGAATTCGATGGTGCTCTATCCCGGCGTTTCCCTGGAGATGACCAGCCGTGCCGGTCGACTGCTCTCCAAGCAGCTCCAGTCCAGCGAGGATGTGGACTGGGTGCAGGTGAGAGCCGGCCGCGCACCGGGTGATGCCGATGGCGCTGGAGTGAACATTGGCCACGTGGATCTGGAGCTGAGTGATCAGGCGATGCAGGATCGTCCCGCTGCGATCGCACGCATCCGGGAGGTCTTTCTCGGCCTTCCCGGTGTGGCCCCCAACGTGGGGGGATTCATCTCGCATCGCATGGATGAAGTGCTTTCAGGTGTGCGAAGTGCCATCGCGATCAAGATTGCAGGCCCCGGTCTTGAGGAATTACGCGAACTCGGAGAGCAGGTTCGCGATGTGGTGAATGAGGTGCCCGGAGTGGTTGACCTGCAGCTTGAGCCACAGTTGCCGGTGCCCCAGATTCAACTGCGGATCGACCGGGAGGCGGCATTGCGTGAGGGCGTCAGTGTGGCGTCTCTGGCGCGGGCCGCAGAAGTGGGCCTGCATGGATCGGCCGTCAGCTCGGCAGCATCCGCAATCGATCAAGCCCCTCTGGTGGTGACGTTGCCTGCTCAACAGCAGGGTGATCTGGAGGTGCTGCAGGAGCTTCCGATCCGCACGGCATCCGGAGCGTTGAAGCCGCTGGGATCTTTCATGACCTTTGAGCAGACGACTGGCCCCAACGAGGTCAATCGTGAGGATGTCTCACGAAGGATCGTCGTGTCCGCCAATGTTGCTGGTCGGCCCCTGGGACCGGTGGTGAATGACATCCGTCGCCAGGTGGCGGAGGCAGTGACACTGCCACCCGGATACACGCTGCGCTATGGGGGACAGTTTGAGTCGGAACAGCGCGCCACCCGTTCTCTGGTGCTTTACAGCCTGCTTGCTGCTGTGGTGATCGCGGCGGTGATGGTGGTTGCCGTGCGTTCTCTGCCTGCGATGGTAGCCATCCTGCTCAACCTTCCCCTCGCGCTCGTTGGCGGCTTAGTTGCTGTTTTGCTCAGTGGCAGTGTGCTCTCGGTGGCCTCGCTGATCGGTTTCATCACCCTGTTCGGTGTGGCAGTCCGCAATGGCCTGCTGCTGGTGGATAACTACAACCGGCGGCACCAGTGTGGCGAAGGGTTGATGGACTTGATTCGGGCCGGCACTCTCGATCGTCTCAATGCGATCTTGATGACCGCGCTTACCTCCTCGCTGGGGATGTTGCCTCTGGCTCTCGCTTTCGGGGCCGGCAATGAGATTCTCCAGCCGTTGGCGATCGTGGTGCTGGGGGGTCTGATCACCTCAACGCTGCTCACCCTGGTGGTGATTCCTGCACTGTATGCACGATTTGGGAGCAGGCTTCTGCCTGATTCATCCAGCTGACAGAGCAGGGGCACCCGCATCGACCATGGCTAGCAAGGGGTGCAGCTCGTTCATCAGCGTGCTTCGACCGCTGAGCAGTTTTCGTGTCGATGGAGAGGCCAGAACGACCGCCCATAGGCACGCCGGCCCATGATGCGGCCCAGCGTCATCTCAAGGCTTGTCATCTGCGTGCCAAGCGTGCCCGGCAGGGTTGGCGTCCCTGGATGTTGTTTGGTATTTCCTCGCTCTTCTACTTCTACGAGTTCTTTGCCCGGGTTGCCCCTGGGGTGCTGCATTCCGAGCTGACAAGAGTGTCCGGCGCCAGTGAGGCCGCATTCGGTTTCGCCATGAGTCTCTATTTCCTCGCCTATGCCCCTGCTCAGCTGCTCGTCGGTCGTCTGCTGGATCGGCATGGTGTCCGTGCGATCGCGGCTCCGGCTTCGCTGCTGGTGGCGCTCGGATGTGTGCTATTTGCCATCACCGACAACATCATCCTCATGGGGCTGGCTCGCTTCCTTCAGGGACTGGGCAGTTCCGTGGCTTACCTGGGTGTGATCTATCTCTCGCTGATCTGGCTTCCGCCTCAGCGCCATGGGATGGTTCCTGGCATGGTGACAGGTGTCGGCACCCTGGGGGCGGCAACAGCGCAGCTGCCCCTGCTGCTGATTTCAGAGCACTTCGGATGGAGGATGCCACTGTTGATCTGCGCATTGGCGGGTGTGATCATCGGCTGCTTGATCTGGCGCTATCTGCCGAGACGGCCGAGCTGGTTTGTCGACCTGATGCGGGAGGACGGCTTTGATCCGAGCAGTCCTGAGCCGATGGGGTTCCAGCTCAACCGGATTCTGCGCAAACGCAAGCTGTGGATTCTCGCCCTCGCTGCTGCGGGTGTTTATCTCCCGGTATCCGTTGTCGGTGATCTCTGGGGTGTGTCTTTTTTCGGCATTGAGACCGGTCTGCCCAAGGATCAGGCCAGCCTGATCACCACCCTGGTGTTCGTCGGTTTCGCGGTCGGCGGCGTGGTCGCCGGTCACTTGTCGGATCGCATTGGTCGCCGCAAGCTGCTGTTCACATCAGGTGCGATCAGTGCCGCCGGCTGCGCCCTGCTGCTTTGTTTCACAAGTCGCCTTCCGGTCGCTGTTGTGGCTGTGCTGGTGGCCGCACTGGGATTCACCTCCGGCAGTCAGGTGTTGGCCTTTGTGATGGTGGCCGACACCGCCAAGCGTCACACGCGAGCGATCACACTGGCCTTCGTCAACTTCATCGTGATGTTCTTTCCGGTGATTGTGCAGCCCACCGTCGGTTTGTTCTCCCAGTTGGGGCTGCCAGCGGGGACGGAGCCTTCATCGATGCAGGAGCTGGAGGGGTATGCCGTTGTGGTGGTGGGGATGTTGGCTGCTGCAGGCCTGAGTCTGCTGGTTCAGGACACCCGGCCAAGGGATGAGGAAGGAGGCCTGATGGCCCATTGAATTCAGTCAGCTTGTTGAAGTGATGGAGTCGTCATTCACGTTGGATGTGCTCGTCATCGGCGGCAATGGCCGCGTGGGTGCATCAACAGTGCATTGGCTCAACAGGCTGTCTGGCCGATCCAGTGGGGATCAGCCGCTGAGGCTGGCCATTGGTGGTCGCAGCAGAGCCAATTTTGACGCTGTGAGGCGTCGCCTCCATCTGCCTGAGCTCGTCTTCAGGCCGGTGGATCTCGAGGGGGGATTGGAAGCGTTGATTTCGGCTGTGCGCGGAGCCCAGTTGGTCGTGCACACCGCCGGTCCCTTTCAGGGGCGTTCAGAACCTGATCTGCTGCGGGCCTGCATTGCTGCTGGGGTCCCTTACTGCGATGTGTGCGATGACTTCGCCCTCAGCCGTCAGGCCAAGACGCTCTCGGGCGAGGCTGCTGCCGTGGGGATTCCTGCAGTGGTCTCCTGCGGAATCTGGCCCGGCGTCAGTGCACTGATGGCGGCCAGGGCGGTGGAGCAGCTTGGCGGTCCGGAGGCCTGCGAACGGGTGGAGCTGAGCTTTTTCACCGCCGGCACCGGTGGTGCCGGGCCCACCATCGTCAGTGCCACGTTTCTGCTGTTGGCCTCCAGGGTGTTGACCTATGTGAATGGAGCGCTGACCTACAAACAGCCATGGACCGAGCGGCGCAGCATCGACTTTGGACCTGGTGTTGGTGAGCACGCCTGTTTCCTGCTTGATAATCCCGATGTCCCCACGACAGTGGAGTCGCTCGGTGTGGCTAACTGTGCGTCGCGTTTCGGCACTGCACCGGGGGTCTGGAACAGTCTGTTCGCCGCCATGAAACTGCTGCCGCGCGAGCTGCTGGTTAATCGCGCTGCGATGCAGGGTGTGGCCCTGTTTTCAATGCCCATCATCAGGATGGTCGACAAACTCGTTGGTGCCACCAACGCCATGCGTGTGGATGCTGTCAGTCAGGCTCTGGTCGGTGCAGGCATGCCGGAAACGGTCACCCTGCGCTGCGTGCATCCGGATCTCGAGGATTGCGTTGGTCAGGCCACGGCCGCCTTTGCGCTGGAGATGCTGCGTGGACGATCACACCTTTCATCCGGGGATCCAACGATTCCAGCGGGTGTCTGGTATCCGGCTGAGCTGCAGGCGGACGCACGCAACCACATCCTGCAGGTGGCGCGTGAGAATGCTCTGGTCTGGGAGATGTGAACGTTTGGTCGCCAGCTCGCTGTCAGATGTTTCGGGAGATGCAGAGGAAACCCAGGTGACTCGGGGTCTCGCTCGCTTCCTGGGGAGAGCGGGCAGCCGGGCGCTCTCCGTCAATTCCCAGACGTTTCCAGCCATGTCGAACAGGACGTAGCCATTGGCAGGAAAGACTCCGACAGGTGAGGTGCCCTTCCATTCATGGGCAGCCGAGTGAGTGAGCTGCATGGACTCTTCGCTGGGTTGGTCAAGACAGAGAGACGTTCCAGGGAAGCCATGGAGCCGTTGAGAACAAGAGCAGCAAAAGCCCCTGAGCGACAACAATGGTGCTGCAACCAGCCAGAGTCCAACGCCGGGATGCTGTTGACAACCAGTTTGTGTAAACACGACTGAGCCAAGGCACCAGCAAGTAGCCCGTCAGCAACACGGTGATCAGGTTGCTGATCAGCATGTTGAGGGGCAAAGGCAGGTTGCCGAGAGTTGATCCACTGACCCACATCAGCACCATCACAGAGGGATATAACGCCAGCCAGACCAGCAGGTTCACCTTCCAGATCGGGGTTCGCGATGATCCATTGGCCTGGATCCACTGGTCAAAGGAGCCTGCCTCAAGGTGGAAGCGATAGTGATAGCCGATCAGTTCTTCCGCCTCATTGAGCAGCTCCCTTCGTTGTGGACTGTCCAGCCAGCGAAGGCACTGCTCCAGTTCTTCAAAGCGAACATGCGTGGTGACTTTCAGTGTTGAACCACTGCCTGAATCCTCATACACAACGTCCTGTCCGAGGTAACCGGTAAACGCCAGGGCGGCATGGTTCATACGCTCCTGAATGGTCTGGTATTCCTCGCGCTGTGAGGCTACGACCGAGCTGTGAATCGTGTAAACAAATTGACCTTCGGTTTGCTCAGGCATGGTGACGCTGATCTTTGATGCTCAGTAGCGAGCCCCATCGGGCAGCTTGCGGAACTCATCCCACACGTTGCAGGCCTCGCATTTGAGAATTTGTGTGAGTTTGATGTCACGCTGATCCTGAGGTTTTTGCATGTCGTTGTTGATTGCCTCATCGGAGAACAGATCGTTGTAGTCCGACCAGGAAGCCGCGTAGAACACGTTGCGAATGCCGGCCCAGTAGGCCGTGGCGTAGCACATCGGGCAACATTCGCAGCTTGTATACATCACACAATCGGACAGATCCCAGGTTCCCAGTTTCTTGCAGGCAGCTCGGATCGCGTTCACTTCAGCATGGGCGCTTGGATCAAGATCCCTCACCACACTGTTGCCTGCCGATGCCACGATTTCACCATTTTTGGCAACCACCGCACCGAAGGGACCACCGGACTTGTTGACGATACCGGCTTCACGCATCTGGCGGATTGCCTCGCGCATCAGGGCTTCGTCGTGCTGTGCCATCACTCTGAGGACTGTTCTACTGCAGCTTGACGATGACCACCTCAGGCGACAACAAATGGAATGAATACGAAAGGCGGTTGATCGCTCACCACGCTCTGCGATGGCTTGCCATTGAATAAAATTGTTCTCTGACCTGCTCAAACATAGTACGGATGTCTTTCATCCTTCCCCTGGCGTTGTTCCCATTTCTTATGGGTCATGGAGGAGGTGGTGGTGGGGCTGAATACTCCAAGCATGCCTATTCCGTCTGGGCGGAAGAGCATGCTGAACATCGCTGTGATGGCTACAGGCAGGGGATGGGTTGGGATGAAGCTTTTGAATATGCCAAGACCTCTTCAGGACAGGCTTGGCGTTCGATCTTCGTTTCCTACCCAGAAAAGATGAAGGCGTATAACGCCGCAATTAAAAGAGATTGTCAAACCCTGCATGTGGAGGCATGGAATCAAAAAGTCGCAAATTGATGATGTCTTGGTGGGAATCTGACGTTTGCGGATGGCTTGCAGGGTGTCTTGAGCAATCAGCTTCAGTGTTCTCATGACACCGAAGCTGGGCCATTCAGCATTTAAGGGTTAATTTCCCCTGAACAGCTGGTTTGATGTGAAGCGCTTTCTTTCCGCGGTGATCGGTCTCGGTGCACTTGCAGCACCGGCAATGTCCGCTGAGACGATCAGTTTTCAGCTGGGTGAATTCGAGCGATCCATTCCAATCGACGAACTCGCCGACTATGCAGCCGGGAAACCACCTGGAACCGCGCTCGCCGACATCCTTCGTTTGTTCAAGCCCTCAGAAAAGCAGGCACTTCGCAAGGCCCTCAATCAGTCGGCGCCGGTGAATGCCGTGATGGCATCGAACTATCTCTCCACAGCTCTGGGCAGGCGCACGGTTCAACAGCTGGTGAAGCTGATCAATCAGCCCACGGATGTGGCGGGTAATGCTCTGGCCGCAGCCGTGATCGAAGGCGCTGCCAACGGCGACAGCCTGGGCATCATTGATGTGCTGCAGGCCTATCCACTGCCCACGATCCCGGTGAATGTGGGCGCTGTCGGCTCACTGCTGCGTTCGCTCACTCAGCAGTTCAATCTCCAGAACAAGCTGTATGCGCGTCTGAACGAACTGGGGGAGGCTCCGGAGTCAGGTCCGGATCTTCTGGCAGCAGCACAACCAGGCAGCACCCGTTTTGAGCAGGTTTCCTTCAGCTTCAAAGGTCGAGTCGTCGACAGCATCAAGGCCGGTGCCTACCTGCCCCAGACGGCAACGGCTCGGAGCCAGGCCCCGCTGGTGGTGCTTGCACCAGGCCTGAATACCGATATGAATGCCCTGCTGTATGTGGGAGAGACCCTGGCCAGTCACGGCTATGCGGTGGCCTCCCTCGACTTTCCCTTCACCAGTGCCGACACGATGACGGCTGCCATCAAGGGCACAGGTGCCATCCCTCCCGCCAATGCCTGGTATCGCCAGCCGATCACCGTCAGCGAGCTGATCAATCAGGTGGAGATGCGCTGGGGGAACCGCGTCAACACGCAGCGAGTCGGTGTGCTCGGTCAGTCCCTCGGGGGGTATACGGTCACGGCCCTCGCCGGCGCCGAACTGGACTGGCCCAACCTGGTGCGCGGTTGTCAGCAGTTGAATGACCCCCGCACCGTGGTTCTCAATCCGGCCATCGTCTGGCAGTGCACAGCACCCGGTCGTGTGGTGAAGCAGGCGAGTTTCCGCGATCCCCGCGTGAAGGTTGCCGTCGCGGTGAATCCGGTGACCAATCCAATTTTCAGCAGTCAGTCGATGTCCCGTGTGGCAGTGCCGATGCTGGTGATTGCTGGCATGAAGGATGTGTTCGCGCCGCCGGTTTCTCAGCAGCTCACACCCTTCACCAGTCTTCGCCAGCCAGGCTCGGTGCTGGCGGTTCAGAAGAACGGCACGCATCTGTCATTCCTGGACGCCACCTCGAACCTGCCAGAGGTGATCACCGGCCCTGACCAGTCCCTTGCCAGAAAGGAACTTCAGGGAATGGCGAAACTCTTCTTCGACAGGCATCTGCTGGATCAGGCCGGGACGCCTCCCCTTGCCCCGGACGGAAATGAAGCATTTCAGGCCGGTTCAACACCGCTCTCTCTGCTGTTCAGATCGTCATTGACGATGCAGCAACTGGAGCAGGTGGAACCAGGGCTGAAGGAAGTTCCCTGATTTCACAACTGCAGGTGGAACAGAACGATGGCGTCCTGATGCCATGCCATCGGAGTGGTTGGTCCTTGATGAGCTTGCCAATCTGTTGTCATGGATGCCTCCTCGATGTCATCAGCACCAAGCGACTCTGAATTCCTCCATGACAACCAGGACGTTGTTGCAAGGAACCTGGATCAGATCATTCACTCCAACACCTACAAACTCGCTCACCAGGATCTTGATCTGCTCAACAGCGCCTCGATGCGGGGGGTCAGGATGCTGCTCGAGATCAGCAAACCTGAGCTGCGGCTGGAAGAGGCTGGGATCAGCTCCACCATCATTGTGTTTGGAGGTGCCCGCCTTCAGGAGCGGTCTGCTGCCGAGTCGTCTCTCGCAGAAGCTTTGATCGCACTTGGTGCAGATCCTGATTCGACCCCGCTGCAGCGCAGGGTTCACAAAGCCAAAAAGCTTGTTGAGCTTTCAGTGTTTTATGACGCTGCCAGGGAGTTTGCCTTTCTGGCCTCCAGGCATGGCCAGCCTGAAGACAACGCCACACCGTGTTGCTCATCCCATGTAATTGTCACCGGTGGTGGCCCTGGGATCATGGAAGCGGCCAATCGTGGAGCCTTTGATGCGGGTTGTCGTTCGATTGGGCTCAATATTGATCTTCCACATGAGCAACATCCAAATCCCTATATCACTCCAGATCTGTGCTTTAAATTCAACTATTTTGCGCTGCGTAAGTTTCACTTCGTGATGCGATCTGTTGGTGCAGTCTTGTTCCCAGGAGGTTTCGGAACCCTGGACGAACTGTTTGAGGTTCTGACCTTGAGGCAGGTAGGAGCCAAACGCGCGATGCCGATCGTTCTATTTGGTAAGGAGTATTGGTCCAGAGTGATCGATTTCGACTTCATGGCCGAGTCAGGTCTGATTGATGATGAAGACCGGCAATTATTCCAATTTGCTGATACTGCCATCGAGGCCTGGAACCTGATTCAAGAGCAAGCCCCGAGTGTCTCTTGACCGGTTGGCTGGTGAACCACGGTTCTGGGCAACAGCCTTCACGACTGCTGCTGCAAATGGCCTGCCAATCTGTTGATGAGGTTGGTGGAAATCCTCCATGACTGCTGATCTGTTGCCGTTGACGAACGCCGTCGGCCGTGTGCTGCTCGGCAAGGAGCAGCAGGTGCGGCTCGCCTTCAGTTGCCTGTTGGCAGGAGGACATCTGCTGATTGAAGACCGTCCCGGAATGGGCAAGTCGACCTTGGCCGAAGCCTTGGCAACCGTGTTTTCGCTGGCGTTCAAGCGGGTGAGTTTCACCAGTGACCTGCTGCCTGCGGACCTCACTGGAATCAACGTCTTTCATCAGGCGGATGCAACCTTTCATTTCCAGAAAGGGCCGCTGTTCACCCAGGTGTTGTTGGCGGATGAGATCAACCGCGCCAGCCCTCGTACCCAGAGTGCACTGCTGGAGGCGATGGCGGCCGGGCGCGTGAGTATCGATGGCACCAGCTATGCCCTGCCTCAACCCTTTTTTGTGATTGCTACACAGAACAGTCTTGATCAGGTGGGCACGAGTCCTTTGCCTGAGGCGCAGCTGGATCGTTTCCTGATGCGCGTGAGTCTTGGCTTCCCCGATCGCGAAGCGGAGCGTCAGTTGCTTTGCGGTGACGGCCTTCCGGTGGAGAGCCTTCAGGGGGTTGACGACCAGGTCTTGCTTCGGCTGCAGCAGTGCAGTACTGCGCAGTACTGCTCCCCGGAACTTCTGGAGTATGTGCTTGATCTGGTCGAGGCGAGTCGCCAGGGCCAAGAGGGATTGTCTCCGAGGGCTAGTCAGGGGCTTGTGGCCGCTGCGCGTGCATGGGCACTGATCGATGGCAGGGATCATGTTCTGGTCGACGACGTGCAGGCGGTGTTGCCTGCCGTGGTGGAGCATCGCCTTGATGCCGGTTGTCCAGCGAACGCAGGCACTCCCCGTAGCGAGGATCTTTTGGAGCGGGTGAATGCGTTGCGATGACATCAGGCTTGGCCTGAGATCCCTCTACATCGTTCCCAGCCGCTTCGGCCTCCTTTGGCTTGCGATCTCGGCGCTACTCCTCCTGGTGGCGATTCAGACCGCCAGCAACAGCACCCTTCTCTTGGGCTTTCTGATGCTGGGCCTCATGCTGCTTGCGATGTTTCTCACCCACGACACCCTGCATGGTCTGACGCTCCGCTGTGGCATGCCGGAACCCGCTTTTGCCGCGGAACGCACCGGTTACCCATTGATTCTGGAAACCCGCTCGCTTCGGCCTCCGCTGCGTCTGCGCTTCCGCGATGGGTCTGAGGCTGCAGACCTTCAGTTGTCGGCTGGAATCTCCACGCTGGCTTTGCCCTGGACTCCACAGTGTCGTGGTTGGCAGCAGCCACCCCAGCTGCAGATCGAGACCATCGCTCCTCTGGGCCTATTCATCTGCTGGACGCGTTGGCGGCCTCCACAGGCCCAGTTGATCTGGCCACGGCGTCGCCCGGGGCCAGTGGGTGAGCAGCCAGCGTCCCAGTCCAGCCATGGTCTCGATGAATGGCACGACCTGCGCGACGTGCGTGAGCAGGAGAGACCAGCTGTCGTTGACTGGACCGGCGCCGCCAAGGGGCGTCCACTGCAGGTGAAGGTGTTCACCGATCCCACCAAGCAGGAGTGGATGCTGGAGCCGGCACCGGGGATTCCGTTGGATCGTGCTGTGGAGCACCTGGCTCAGCGGGTGATGCAGTTGCATCAGCAGGGTGTGCGTTACGGCTTGCGCCTGCGCGGCATAATCCTGGCACCTGGGTTGGGCTTGCGCCATCGCAATGCCTGTCTGCAGGCATTGGCAACAGCATGATTCGCCGATTGCGCACAGGAGTCCTGGCATGGTGCGCCTTCCTGCCGCTGCTGCTGCAGTGTTTTGCGTTGAACAGCACAGCAGCTCTCACCTGGCCGACCTGGGCTTTGGTGATCTGCGCCATGTTCAAGCTGAGGGAGTGCCGCAGGTCCTTTGACCGAAGGCTTGTGGCACTGCTGCAGTTGCTGGCTGCAGGTTTGCTGGCGGCTCAGCTGCAGAGCCTCATGGCGACGCTCTTGCAGCTGATCGCCGCTTGCAGCGCACTCGCAGGTCTGCTCAGTCATGAGTTGCAGGGGATGTTGTCATTGCGTGGGTTCGTGCAACGCAGCTGTCAGCTGCTGGCGGCAGCTCTTCCACTGGCCCTGGTGCTGTTCCTGTTGGTTCCGCGCGTTCCTCCGTTATGGACGACGCAGCTCGGGCCATCGCGCGGTGCGGTCACCGGGCTCTCCCCTGATCTCGACCCGCTCGGTATCGCCACACTGGCATCGGTGGATGCGTCTGCTGCCCGTATGACGGTGCCTGAGGGAGCCGTGCTGCCTTTTAATGCCTACTGGCGTGTGCTGGTGCACGAGACCTTTGATGGCCGTCGTTGGCGACACCGGGATTCCCCTCCGCCGCCGAAGTCTCTCAGAGGTGTGCGCAGCACGGCGGCGATCAGCCAGTGGTGGGTTGTCGAACCTTCCTCAACCCGTGCGCTTCCTTGGGATGGTCGCTCGGTCCCGGTGGCTGCAGATCAGTGGATTGCGCCGGAGGGGGAGCTGTTGATGGATGCCGCGTCACGACAGCGCCGGGCCTATCGATTGCAGGCCACTGGGAATGCGCAGGACTGGCGACGCCGGCCACCACTGGCGAGTGAGCTGCAGCTGCCCCCCGATGGAGTGCCTCGGCTGAGGCAGTTCGGGAAAGATTTCCGCTCCTTGCCCACTGGCCGTGAGCGTCTGGCGGCTGTGGAGCAATGGTTTCGCAGCCAGCCGTTTCGCTACAGCCTTCAACCTGGATCAACGCAGGATCTCGACGAGTTTCTGTTTGATCGTCAGGTGGGTTTCTGTGGTCATTACGCCAGTGCTTTGGCGGCGGTGTTGCGCTCGGCGGATGTGCCGGCCCGCGTCGTCAGCGGTTACCGAGGCGGCCAGCTGGTGAAGCCGCTGGGCGGGGTCGACTACCTCGAACTGCGTCAGAGTGATTCCCATGCCTGGGTGGACGTGTGGTTGAACGACAGCGGCTGGCAACGTGTCGACCCGACGCTGTGGATCGCCTCCAATGCTCAGAATTCTCTCCCTCCGCAACTCCCATCAGCTCTGCGTTCAGAGTCGGAGCTTCCCTGGTGGCAGTGGATCCAGCAGCAATGGTGGGGTCTGGATCTGGTCTGGACCCGCTGGTGGCTGGGGTTTGACCAGTCCAGTCAGCAGATCTGGTTGCAACGGATGTTCGGTGATCAACAGCGATGGCTAGGTCTCTCTGTCTTTCTGGCCTCGATGGCTGCTTCCGGTCTGGGGTGGGTGATGTTGCGACACTCGCTGCAGGGACGCCAACCGCTTGATCAGTCGCTGCGCCTGCTTGCAAGGCTGGGTGTGATGCCGTTGCCCGGTGAAAGTTTTGCCCAGCTCTGCCAGCGGGCCGCGTGCCTGCATCCTGAGCACGCCGATCTGTTGGTCGCTATGGCTGATCTGCAGCAGCTGATTGCCTTTGCCAGGCTCAGTGATTCCCGGCGCCGTGATCTTCTGCGCCAATGGCGAATAATCCGCAGACGTCTTCATTCCAGCCTTGCATGAACCGCAGGCTTGTGTGATTGGTCCATTGAATCGTGGTGGCTGATTTCATGTCTTCGACCTGTCGTCAGCCTGCTCAATGGTCAGATCTGATGGTGATCCCTAATCTTCCATCAAGAGGTTGTGAAAGGGATGTTTCGAGGCAGGTCCTGGCGATTTGGCGCAGCTTTTGCCGCTGCGATTGTCTGCCTGGTCAATCCCTCTGTCGCAGAGCCCATGCAGCAGAAAGAGTCTGTTGAAAAGCTGCATCAACAGATCGAGATTCTGCGGGAACAACATGGGATTCCCGGTGCATCTATTGCAGTTATTGACGGCGGAAGCATTGGCTGGGCCAAGGGTTTCGGTATGGCGGATCTGGCGAATGGCAGGCCAATGACTGCAAACACCCTGCTTCAGGCTCAGTCGATCACCAAGACCCTCACTGCCTTGGCAACGGTGAAGCTTCTGGCAAACAAACAGATCATGCTGGATGAACCTGTTAATCGTTACCTGAAGGAATGGAGAATCCCGGATAACAGCCTCACCGAGAGAGTGCCGGTCAGTTTTCGCATGCTTCTGAATCACACTGCAGGCCTGAGTAACCCCTACCCCGATGGTTGTTGTGGCCCAAAGGAACCACTGCCGACTCTCCTGCAGGTGATGCGAGGGTTGCCTCCAGCCAATAATTCACCTCTCTCAGTAGAGAGAATCCCAGGTAGTCGCTTTGACTACTGCAATGGCTGCTATGCGGTGCTGCAGGTCGCTCTTGAATCAATCAGTCAACAAACATTCGACTCTTTGATTCAAGAGTTGGTGCTGACACCAGCAGAGATGACTAGCAGCACATTTGATAATCGATTTTTCCTGACTGACAGCAGCTCGATCGCAATCCCCTATGACGTTGACGATCAGCCTCATTCACGTGCACCTATGCGTCATCCCATCCTTTCCACTGGGCTGATGTGGAGTACGGCAAGCGATCTGGCTCGGTTCAATCTCGCGCTTGCTCAAGCGCTCAATTCCGGCCATGAATTAATTGACCAGCCTTTGGCGGAGCAGCTGACCATCCCCAGTTCCACTGCCACCCGAAGCCTTGGATTTTTTATTGGAGACGGTGATGCTCAAACTAAACCGCGGGGAAGATATTTATTCCATTCGGGATCGGGAAATGGCTACCTCAGTCTGTCAATCGTCAGCATAGATGGTGAGAAAGGTGCTGTGGTTTTGATTAACAAGGCTCCTAATCCCTGGGTTACAAATGATATTCCGCAATTTGATTTTATCAAGGACGCTCTGAAATTGATCAGTGCCTCCGGGGGTTGGCCTGAATAAAAAGATAGGCCGATATTGCCTCGAATGTTCGGCTTTTGCATTGGCCAAATGAGCAGTTATCTTTTCATAAAGGCATCTGGCGTGGATTCGATTTTTTGGACGATTATACGCAGTAATATTCTCAAAGTGGCTAATGTGATTGCTTTGATCTAGTGAATCTGTCGAGCCAGCAAGATGGACCCTCTCACTTATTCCGTAGTTCTTTGATGACTGCAATAAAAAAAGGTGGCCGCAGCCACCTTTGTGTTGGTTCTGTTGGGTTATGGCTGAAGTCAGCTGTTGCTCCAGCTGACAAATGCACCTCGGCTGATGAGTTGTGCATGGGTCAGTGAGGAGTGGTTCCTGTCATAGGGGTTGCGAATGTCGTATTCCCCCGTAACCGCGTCGTAGCCCACGATGCTGCGAGCATGGCCGCTCCAGCCCACGGTGACGACGTTGTCGCCATTGACCAAGGTTTGGAGCTCTGCTGAGCTGACGCCATTGATGCCAGAAGCATTCACATTGTCCCAGCTCGCTGAGAGCCCGGTGACATGCTCAATCCCATTGGTGAGGGATCCCCAGCTAATGCCTTCATTGCTTGCAATGCCGTAGCGGTTGGTGGCTTCCTGTTGGCCGAGTCGACCGGATTCATTCAGCTGTGCATAGGCTTTTTCGGCAAGAGCAACCCAGAGTTCATTGTCGTCGGCAACGATGTTCTGGGCTCCTCCGTCGCCACCTGCGTTTGCATGCAGGTAGGTGCCATCGGCTTTGGTCGCCATCATGCTGTCGACGGTGACGTAATCGGCTTGTCCGTTGGTATAGAAGCGAACGCTGTAGGTGCCGTCGCCATTGTCAGTGAACATGTCTTCAATGATTTCGGACTTGTCATTGGCCGTACCGGCAAGAGCGGAGAGGAAATAACAGGAGCCTGTCGCTCCTTGATCAATATCGCCGGCGCTGTAGCCATCGACCTCAAGGGTGCCTCCGGCCTGGGTGTAGGTGCCGGTGTGAATCATCGGCCTGTCTGTGCCGAGCATGTGTTTGCCAATCAGCAGATTCAGATCCTGGGTGCTGGTGCCGGCTTCCAGGTTGCCGAGATCATCAACGATGCTGTCGTAGCCGGTGTAGTGATCATTACTGGCATCCTCGAACACCACTTTTTTGGAGAGGCCGGCAATATCAGCGCGCATTGTGCAGCTGAAGGTGTCCCAGAATTCGCGCAGATCAGTTACCTCGGTGCCGGTGACAGAGCCGTAATCGCCAGCGCTTTTAAGGATGCCGATCACGTCTTCGCGGCTGAATTCGTTATCGAGTTTGATTGAGTTGAGCGTGGCGTTTTTGACGCTGCTGTCATTAATCAAGCAGTTGGTGAGTTGTTCAAAGCAGTCGGCCTGGCGGCTGATGTTGAGATTGAAGGCAGTGGCGCCTTTGTTGTTCCACCAAGTGGTGTTGTAGCTGTAGATGCGACTGGTGTAGTGGCCTTCACTCAGGTAGGTGCTGATGTTTTCATCCTGGGTTCCCCACTTGTTGGACCAGGTGACCAGTGAGCCACCCTCGTCATAGAGAGCCAGACCAACGTTGGCCGAGAGGCCTGTGAGCGAGATGTCAAAGTTGCCGGATTTGCCGGCATAGAAGGAGAAGTAATCGTTGCTGTCACGATTCCAGCCGCTGCGGTAACCAACGGTGCCGATCACCTCCTTGTCGTCGCGATAGGCAACGGTGCCGATGTCAGCTGCATTGTGGAAGCTGTCAGTAACGTCGTAGCCGCTGCCTTCATGGGCGGAGAATCCACTGCCCATCGTGAAGTTGTAGTGGGTTTCGGTGCCGGTGGATTGATCGCGATCAAAGCGGTCTTCTGCGAGCAGGCTGTTCACCTCTGCGCGTTCGCCGAGATAGGAGAGCAGATCCGGATCAATTTCAAAGACGATTGGCTTGGGCACAAAGCCAAAGAAGCCGATCTCTGTGTCGCCAGTGAGTGGATCGAGCTGGTTTTGTGCGGTGTTGAGATCTGTTGGGCCAGCCTGATTGGCTTGATCGAGCGTGAGCAGGTCAGGGCTGGTTGTGGATTGTGTGCTCAGGATGTCGCGGCCGCCGAGGTGACCATCGGTGAGGAGATCGATCTGGGCTGGATCGCTGTTGTCTTGCTGGCGATCGCTGCCTTGATCGGTCTGGGAAGGATCAGCGCCAAAGCCTGCTGGCTGGCTGGTGGGGTTCTGGATGGGTGCGCCCTGGCTCCAGAGAGCAGTGCGAGGCAGGTTGAGTGCGGCTGCGCTTTGATTTTGAGCCTCGTCTGCCATTGCAGAGAGCGGATCCTGGGCGTTCAGAGGATCAAAGGCCAGCTCGGGTTGGAGATTGTTTTGTTGGGAGAGGCCGTAGGCGGAGGCGTCTGCTCCAGAGAGGGGCTGATAGGCAATGTCGGCATCCAAAACGCCGAGGAGCTTGCCTTGGAGGTTGAACTCAAGCACGGGAGGAAGTGAGAACGGTGGAGACCGGAGTGGGACCTGGCCTCTGGATGAACTCAGCTTTTCCGTTTTGTCGACTGGCGTTGATGATCGAGATCAAGAGGAGCTGTGATCTTGCTCACAGGCGCTGGAAACCCAGTCAGCGGCTCCCTTGTTGAGGGCAGATCAGTTCGTGCAACCAACGAGATCTTGAGCGTTTTGGATCTTTAGACAATGATCAACAATCCTGCGCTCTCACTTATTCCGTAGTTGTTTGACGACTGCAAAAAAAAGGTGGCCGCAGCCACCTTTGTGTTGGTTGTGTTGGGCTGATGCCTGGAGTCAGCTGTTGCTCCAGCTGAACTGTGCGCCCAGACTGATCAATTGTGCATGGGTCAGTGAGGAGTGGTTTTCGTCATAGGGGTTGCGAATCTCGTACACCCCTGTGACCTCGTCGTAGCTCATGATCGTGCGAGCGTGACCGCCCCATCCTGCGCATACGACACGGTCGCTGTTAACGAGGGTTTGCAGCTCCTCAGAACTCACATTGGTTACGCCAATGCCTGACGCGCTTGCATTGCCCCAGCTGGAATTGAGTCCAGTGATATGGGTAATCGCGTCGGTGGTGAACCCCCAGCTGATGCCTTCATCACCGGCAATGCCGTAGCGGTTGGTGGCTTCTTCTTGATTAAGGCGACCCGACTCATTGAGTTGCGCATAGGCTTTTTCCGCCAGGGCAACCCAGAGTTCGTTGTGGTCTGCTACCACGGCGTCGATTGCGTCGTCCTCGCCGGTGTCGGCATGCAGGTAAGTGCCATCGGCTTTGGTCGCCATCATGCTGTCGACGGTGACGTAATCAGCCTGACCGTTGGTGTAGAAGCGAACGCTGTAGGTGCCGTCACCATTGTCAGTGAACATGTCCTCGATGATCGACACCTTTTTGTCGGCAGTGCCGGCAAGAGCGGAGAGGAAATAACAGGAGCCTGTCGCTCCTTGATCGATATCGCCGGCGCTGTAGCCACCGATCTCAAGGGTGCCTCCGGCCTGGGTGTAGGTGCCGGTGTGAATCATCGGCCTGTCTGTGCCGAGCATGTGTTTGCCAATCAGCAGATTGAGGTTCTGGGTATTGGTGCCGGCTTCCAGATTGCCGAGTTCATTGCGGATGCTGTCATAGCCGGTGTACCAGGCGTTGCTGGCATCGCCAAAGACTACTTTTTTGGAGAGTCCGGCAACATCAGCGCGCATGGTGCCGCTGAATATGTTGTGGAATTGCTTTAGATCAGTCAGCTCGGTATTAGTGACAGAGCCGTAATCGCCAGCGCTTTTAAGGATGCCGATCACGTCGTCGCGGCTGAATTCGTTGTCGAGTTTGATTGAGTTGAGCGTGGCGTTTTTGACGCTGCTGTCATCAATCAAGCAGTTAGTGATTTGTTCAAAGCAGTCGGCCTGGCGGCTGATGTTGAGATTGAAGGCAGTGGCGCCTTTGTTGTTCCACCAAGAGGTGTTGTAGCTGTAGATGCGGCTGGTGTAGTGGCCTTCACTCAGGTAGGTGCTGATGTTTTCATCCTGGGTTCCCCACTTGTTGGACCAGGTGACCAGCGAGCCACCCTCGTCATAGAGAGCCAGACCAACATTGGCCGAGAGGCCTGTGAGTGAGAGGTCAAAGTTGCCGGATTTGCCGGCATAGAAGGAGAAGTAATCGTTGCTGTCACGAGTCCAGCCGCTGCGGTAACCAACGGTGCCGATCACCTCCTTGTCGTCGCGATAGGCAACGGTGCCGATGTCAGCTGCATTGTGGAAGCTGTCGGTGACGTCGTAGCCGCTGCCTTCATGGGCGGAGAATCCGCTGCCCATCGTGAAGTTGTAGTGGGTTTCGGTGCCGGTGGATTGATCGCGATCAAAGCGGTCTTCTGCGAGCAGGCTGTTCACCTCTGCGCGTTCGCCGAGATAGGAGAGCAGATCCGGATCAATGTCAAAGACGCCTGGCATTGGCATTGGCATTGGCACAAAGCCCATGGGGCCGGACCTCGTATCTCCAGTGAGTGGATCGAGCTGGCTTTGTGCGGTGTTGAGATCTGTTGGGCCAGCCTGATTGGCTTGATTGAGCGTGAGCAGGTCAGGACTCGGTGTGGATTGCGTGCTCAGGATGTCGCGGCCGCCGAGGTGACCATCGGTGAGGAGATCGATCTGGGCTGGATCGCTGTTGTCTTGCTGGCGATCGCTGCCTTGATCGGTCTGGGAAGGATCAGCGCCAAAGCCTGCTGGCTGGCTGGTGGGGTTCTGGATGGGTGCGCCCTGGCTCCAGAGAGCAGTGCGAGGCAGGTTGAGTGCGGCTGCGCTTTGGTTTTGAGCCTCGTTGGCCAGCGCAGAGAGCGGATCCTGGGCGTTCAGAGGATCAAAGGCCAGCTCGGGTTGGAGATTGTTTTGTTGGGAGAGGCCGTAAGCGGAGGCGTCTGCTCCAGAGAGTGGCTGATAGGCAATGTCGGCATCCAAAACGCCGAGGAGCTTGCCTTGGAGGTTGAACTCAAGCATGGGAGGAAGTGAGAACGGTGGAGACCGGAGTGGGACCTGGCCTCTGGATGAACTCAGCTTTTCCGTTTTGTCGACTGGCGTTGATGATCGAGATCAAGAGGAGCTGTGAGTTTGCTCACAGGTGCTGGAAACCCAGTCAGCTGCTGCCTTGTTGAGGTCTGATCAGCTCGTGCAACCAACGAGATCTTGAGCGTTTTGGATCTTTAGACAATGATCAACAATCCTGCGCTCTCACTTATTCCGTAGTTGTTTGATGACTGCAAAAAAAAAGGTGGCCGCAGCCACCTTTGTGTTGGTTGTGTTGGGCTGATGGTTGAAGTCAGCTGTTGCTCCATCGGACTTTGGCCCCCAGATTGACGAGATCTGTGTGGGTCAGTGAGGAGTGGTTTTTGTCATAGGGGTTGCGAATCTCGTATTCCCCTGTGACCTCGTCGTAGCTCATGATTGTGCGGGCGTGGCCGCTCCAGAGCACGGTGACCACGTTGTCGCCATTGGCCAAGGTTTGTAGTTCTGTAGAACTGACACCATCGTTACTGCTAAAAGTCACGTCTTCTCCGCTCGCTGTGAGGCCAGTAATATGTTCAATACCGTTTGTTAGAAGCCCCCAGCTGATGCCTTCATTGCTTGCAATGCCGTAGCGGTTGGTGGCTTCCTGTTGGCCGAGGCGGCCGGATTCATTCAGCTGTGCATAGGCTTTTTCCGCCAGGGCAACCCAGAGTTCGTTGTGGTCTGCCACCACGGCATCGGTTGCGTCACCTTCGCCGGTGTCGGCATGCAGGTAAGTTCCGCAGTCTTTGGTCGCCATCATGCTGTCGACGGTGACGTAATCAGCCTGACCGTTGGTGTAGAAGCGAACGCTGTAGGTGCCGTCACCATTGTCCTCAAACATGTCCTCGATGATTGACTCCTTTTTGTCGGCAGTGCCGGCAAGAGCGGAGAGGAAATAACAGGAGCCTGTCGCTCCTTGATCGATATCGCCGGCGCTGTAGCCATCGATCTCAAGGGTGCCTCCGGCCTGGGTGTAGGTGCCGGTGTGAATCATCGGCCTGTCGGTGCCGAGCATGTGTTTGCCAATCAGCAGATTGAGGTTCTGGGTATTGGTGCCGGCTTCCAGGTTGCCGAGTTCATTGCGGATACTGTCATAGCCGGTGTAGTGATCATTACTCTTATCACCGAACACCACCTTTTTGGAGAGGCCGGCAATATCAGCGCGCATGGTGCTGTTGGACATCAGCCAGAATTGTTTGAGATCGGTGAATTCGGTGGCGGAGACAGAGTTGTAATCGCCAGCACTTTTAAGGACGCCGATCACGTCTTCGCGGCTGAATTCGTTGTCGAGTTTGATTGAGTTGAGCATGGCGTTATTGACGCTGCTGTCATCAATCAAGGCGTTGGTCCATTGCTCAAAGACATCGGCTTGACGGCTGATGTTGAGATTGAAGGCAGTGGCGCCTTTGTTGTTCCACCAAGAGGTGTTGTGGCTGTAGATGCGACTGGTGTAGTGGCCTTCCTCCAGTTCGAGGCTGATGTTTTCATCCTGGGTTCCCCACTTGTTGGAATGGGCTATGAACTTGCCTCTTTCGTCATAAAGGAGGAGACCAACATCAGCGGAGAGGCCTGTGAGTGAGATGTCAAAGGTGCCGGATTTGCCGGCATAGAAGGAGAAGTAATCGTTGCTGTCACGAGTCCAGCCTCTGCGGTAACCAACGGTGCCGATCACCTCCTTGTCATCGCGATAGGCAACGGTGCCGATGTCAGCTGCATTGTGGAAGCTGTCGGTGACGTCGTAGCCGCTGCCTTCATGGGCGGAGAATCCGCTGCCAATCGTGAAGTTGTAGTGGGTTTCGGTGCCGGTGGATTGATCGCGATCAAAGCGGTCTTCTGCGAGCAGGTTGTTCACCTCTGCGCGTTCGCCGAAGTAGGAGAGCAGATCCGGATCAATTTCAAAGACGACTGGCATTGGCATTGGCATTGGCACAAAGCCCATGGGGCCGGACCTCGTATCTCCAGTGAGTGGATCGAGCTGGGTTTGTGCGGTGTTGAGATCTGTTGGGCCAGCCTGATTGGCTTGATCGAGCGTGAGCAGGTCAGGGCTGGTTGTGGGTTGCGTGCTCAGGATGTCGCGGCCGCCGAGGTGACCATCGGTGAGGAGATCGATCTGGGCTGGATCGCTGTTGTCTTGCTGGCGATCGCTGCCTTGATCGGTCTGGGAAGGATCAGCACCGAAGCCTGCTGGCTGGCTGGTGGGGTTCTGGATGGGTGCGCCCTGGCTCCAGAGAGCAGTGCGAGGCAGGTTGAGTGCGGCTGCGCTTTGGTTTTGAGCCTCGTTGGCCAGCGTAGAGAGCGGATCCTGGGCGTTCAGAGGATCAAAGGCCAGCTCGGGTTGGAGATTGTTTTGTTGGGAGAGGCCGTAAGCGGAGGCGTCTGCTCCAGAGAGTGGCTGATAGGCAATGTCGGCATCCAAAACACCGAGGAGCTTGCCTTGGAGGTTGAACTCAAGCACGGGAGGAAGTGAGAACGTTGGAGACCGGAATGGGACCTGGCCTCTGGATGAACTCAGCTTTTCCGTTTTGTCGACTGGCGTTGATGATCGAGATCAAGAGGAGCTGTGATCTTGCTCACAGTTGCTTGACACTCACTCTGCTGCTGGTTTGGACGCAATAGCTGAGCTTGTTGATTCCAGCAGGAGTTTTGACCTTCGTGGCTATCAGTGAGGTTGTTCGCCGACATCGTTGAGGTTGATGGAGATGCCATGAATACCGTGATCTCAATGGCCGCCGTTGTTCTGTCTGCAGGAGCTGCTCCTGATTCCCTCTCACCTGATGGTCAGCGCACGTATACGTGCGGCCGTGAGCGTTTGTCGGCAGCTGGTTGTTTCAACGCCTGGACCAAGCTCACCCATGAGGGCAGGTCGGATGGGTGGGTTCCTGCTTATTGCCGTGATCAACCTGATCAATACAGCTCGGGGAGCTGCTATGGCGGTGGCGTTCCTTGGTGGTGGTGGTATGGCAACGGAAGGATTGGTGATGCTGTGTTGAACGACTTCTGGTTTCGCGATTACGCAGGGCCTGAAGTCGATGGGGTGTTCCGCAACAACAATGCCTACGGCGACGCCCAGCGTTTGCCAGGTCAGCAGCATTGCTACAAGGCCAAAGAAAGCACCTTTTGCATGGAATTCATGCGGCCTCGTTAGCGCCTCTCTAGATTCGGCGGCGGCTTTCCAAAGGTTGACTCGAACGGGGTGATTTCACCGATTGATTATCCAACCAGTTGCCTAAGCTGCAGTCGTCACCAGTCAACTCCGCGCTACTGCCGCTCGACCTTCACTTTCATGATTGCACCGGGTGCTGGCACGTACGCACGAAGGACTCCATAGAAGTCTTTGCCAGTGGGGATTCCGTTTTTTCCACTTCCATCCGGACTGAGTGTGATGGTTGTTGTTCCGTCTTGGTTTGGCTCTGAGGAGAATGTGGTCCGGTCGTAGATCTTCAGATCGTTCGGGATCAGCAGTTTGTTATCGGTTCCGTAGAGAGTCACCGAGAAGTAGCCGCCCGGGTTGTAGAGCCCTGCAGGCACAGTCACGACATACGTCGCATCACCGCGCAAAGGTGCACCGGTGTCGTCGACCAAGATGGTGCCGTAACGGACCGTGTCAGAAGGCGTTCCAAGCTGGCCCAACTTCACCCCGGCTGCGAGGTCGAGGAAGCTGACGTCTCCGCTGACTCGACCAAAGGCGTCATCGGGGTTGATATAGGTGATCACCGTGTCGATCACGGCCTGGGCGTTCTTTTCCGTCTCTGGACTGAATTGCTTGACTTCACGCTGCATGTCTCCCTTACCACCCTGCATCTGGAATTGGCTACGGGAGGCGATGACTGCGTCCAGGTTTTCGACAACGACCATCCTGGTCAGCACCAGACCTTGATCTGTTTCAAGCTCAACCACCTCAAAGTCGCCCTTGGGCGTTGCTTGGCTGGGTCGTTTGAGCAGGATTGGCTTTGTTGGGTTGGTGATGACTGCCGGCACATTGTGCTTCATATCGAAGACCGACACCGACAGGAATTTGTCGTAAGTCGGCGTCGTCAGGATCGCCGGGCCGTCTGAGATCGAAAACCAGTTGTAGCCGTAGTCGACAGTGGCTTGTGGTGTGACCACGGTGGTGTCGCTGGGATCCACCAAACCGGTGAACTTGAAGGTGCCCTTCTCGTTCTTCTCCAGCCAAGTGTTCATCATCTTGACCTGTTCCTGATTTGGATACTCCCTCAAGTAGGACTCGACAGTTTCCTGTGCTGCTGCCATTGGGCTCAGAGTCAGCAGAGGCAGGAGGCAGAGGAAACGACGAAGGCGGTGAGACATCTCAGAAAATCTGAAGGGGAACGCGGTCTTGATCCCTTTAAGGGAGATTTTTGCACCAATCCGACTTAGGTCACTGACTTTGTTATCGACACCTCAATTCTCTTTTGGCTTTGATCACCTGTGAATCGAGGTGTTGTTGGTGGCCTCTTAATGCCATTGAGAGCGTCTCTGCAGAAGACCAAACCTTGCCCTCAGTTTCGCTGCCCGGTTCGCCTCTAGGCAGAATCGTGGGTACGGAACCTGAATTGCGTGGCTGCGAGCAGCATCCAATCTGAGGATCAGAACTGGCCCTGGTGGCCGCTGCTGCCACTCAGGAGTTGTTGATCGCAGCGGGTTTCGTGGAGTGGTCCCTGCGTTGTCTCTCATTTGTTGTGCAACTGGCCGTGATTGAGTGCCAGTACTGATCCTTCTTGAGGAGTGTCGTTGTGAATGCCTTAGCGGATGGAATTCAGGTGATGATTTGAAATTTGGCGGTGAGATCGTTGAAGTCGTAGTCGGAGGTTGAGATCTGGCTGTCGTCCTCAAAGGCAAAGAGGTTGCAACCGAGATTTTTGACGTGAGAGGAGCCGTAGGTGTGGATGTCACCTGCTGGGTTGATCAGAACAGGTGCATAGAAGCCAGCGTCTGCGGAAGAGAGGTCCCATTCAATGATCTTTTCCTGAAGGCCAGTGGCGGTGGTGATGCTGCCGCCGGGATTGATGAGGCTGTCGCGAACGGCTTGTTCAAAGGCATCAGCTGCTGTGTTGCTGAACCTGCCCACGGTGAACTCACCTGAAGATTGCTGGTTGAGCTTGACGAGTGCAAAGCGATTGATGAAAGAGCAGTCGCTGTTGAGAGCGATCTGGAGTGTCTGACCGTCTGCGGGGATGGAGGAGAGATCAAGGATGGCGTCGTGGATCTCTTGTTGCTCGGCGGCGATGGATGTGGCGTTGGGATTGGGAGAGGTGGAGGAATGGCTGATGTCGATGATCAGATCATCGTGATCGTTGTCGCGTGTGTTGTCGTTGAGGTGCAGCCTGTAGGTGCCATCAGTGTGCTGGGTGATGGTGTGTTGTGGAGAGCTGTTGATGGGCTGGTTGTTGCTGGATTGCTGGAAGGAAATGGTCGAACCTTCTGCAATGAAGATGGCGTGAGACCCGCAGTTTTTGGTGTACTGAGTGGCTCCGATTGAGCCGAGGACGTTGTTGTTCTGATCGATGAGGATGAGGGTGTTCTGCAGGCTTGTGCTGGCAGAGAGAACCTTGAGATTGAGCCAGAGGCCTTGATTGGCGCCAGCTGTGACGGAGAAGGAGTTGTTGTCGTTGAGGAGAAGAGTGCTGCCGGAGTCTGTATCGCTATTTGAGTCGTCAGAGGAAGAGTCAGCTGCAACGGTTGAGTTGTTGGTGACGGATTGAGCGCTCAGGGGAGCGGCGTCATTGCCGATTGCGTCTTGAACCGCGTTGGCATCGTTGGAGGTTGTTGGATCGCTGTAGGCAACGGTGATGGTTTCCGTTTTTTTGATGGTGTTGGTGAGTGTGAGTTCAACGGTGGAACCGGCGGTCGCAACAGCAGTGACGGCATTGGCTGCCCCGCCTGAGCTGACCGTGAAGGCAGAGGTGGACGCTGTTGTTGAGGAGAGAGTTTCGTTGTAGGTGAGGATGACCTTGGTGCCGCCGGAGTTGGTTGCAGCCGACGAGAAGGTGGGAGCGGTGCCAGCAACGGTGGAGTTGTTGGTGACCGATGTGCTGCTCAGATCTGCGGCGTCATTGCCTTGGCTGTCTTGAACAGCATTGGCGTCATTAGATCCGGATGGATCGGTGTAGGCAACGGTGACGACCTGATCGTTTTTGACGGTGTCGGTGAGTGTGAGCTCAACGGTGGAGCCTGAGATGGCTACAGCGGTGACGGCATTGGCGGAGCCATCGGTTGTGACTGCAAAGTCGGAAGTCGCTGCCGTTGTTGATGACAGAGCCTCGTTGTAGGTGAGGATGACCTTGGTGCCGCCGGAGTTGGTTGCAGCCGACGAGAAGGTGGGAGCGGTGCCAGCAACGGTGGAGTTGTTGGTGACGGATTGAGCACTCAGGGTTGCGGCGTCATTGCCTTGGCTGTCTTGAACGGCATTGCTGTCATCGGAGCCAGATGGATCGGTGTAGGCAACAGTGACGGCCTGGTCGTTTTTGACGGTGTTGGTGAGCGTGAGCTCAACGGTGGAGCCCGAGATGGCTACAGCGGTGACGGCATTGGCGGAGCCATCGGTTGTGACTGCAAAGTCAGAAGTCGCTGCCGTTGTTGATGACAGCGCCTCGTTGTAGGTGAGGATGACCTTGGTGCCGCCGGAGTTGGTTGCAGCCGACGAGAAGGTGGGAGCGGTGCCAGCAACGGTGGAGTTGTTGGTGACCGATGTGCTGCTCAGATCTGCGGCGTCATTGCCTTGGCTGTCTTGAACAGCATTGGCGTCATTAGATCCGGATGGATCGGTGTAGGCAACGGTGACGACCTGATCGTTTTTGACGGTGTCGGTGAGTGTGAGCTCAACGGTGGAGCCTGAGATGGCTACAGCGGTGACGGCATTGGCGGAGCCATCGGTTGTGACTGCAAAGTCAGAAGTCGCTGCCGTTGTTGATGACAGCGCCTCGTTGTAGGTGAGGATGACCTTGGTGCCGCCGGAGTTGGTTGCAGCCGACGAGAAGGTGGGAGCGGTGCCAGCAACGGTGGAGTTGTTGGTGACGGATTGAGCACTCAGGGTTGCGGCGTCATTGCCTTGGCTGTCTTGAACGGCATTGCTGTCATCGGAGCCAGATGGATCGGTGTAGGCAACAGTGACGGCCTGGTCGTTTTTGACGGTGTTGGTGAGCGTGAGCTCAACGGTGGAGCCCGAGATGGCTACAGCGGTGACGGCATTGGCGGAGCCATCGGTTGTGACTGCAAAGTCAGAAGTCGCTGCCGTTGTTGATGACAGCGCCTCGTTGTAGGTGAGGATGACCTTGGTGCCGCCGGAGTTGGTTGCAGCCGACGAGAAGGTGGGAGCGGTGCCAGCAACGGTGGAGTTGTTGGTGACCGATGTGCTGCTCAGATCTGCGGCGTCATTGCCTTGGCTGTCTTGAACAGCATTGGCGTCATTAGATCCGGATGGATCGGTGTAGGCAACGGTGACGACCTGATCGTTTTTGACGGTGTCGGTGAGTGTGAGCTCAACGGTGGAGCCTGAGATGGCTACAGCGGTGACGGCATTGGCGGAGCCATCGGTTGTGACTGCAAAGTCAGAAGTCGCTGCCGTTGTTGATGACAGCGCCTCGTTGTAGGTGAGGATGACCTTGGTGCCGCCGGAGTTGGTTGCAGCCGACGAGAAGGTGGGAGCGGTGCCAGCAACGGTGGAGTTGTTGGTGACGGATTGAGCACTCAGGGTTGCGGCGTCATTGCCTTGGCTGTCTTGAACGGCATTGCTGTCATCGGAGCCAGATGGATCGGTGTAGGCAACAGTGACGGCCTGGTCGTTTTTGACGGTGTTGGTGAGCGTGAGCTCAACGGTGGAGCCCGAGATGGCTACAGCGGTGACGGCATTGGCGGAGCCATCGGTTGTGACTGCAAAGTCAGAAGTCGCTGCCGTTGTTGATGACAGCGCCTCGTTGTAGGTGAGGATGACCTTGGTGCCGCCGGAGTTGGTTGCAGCTGACGAGAAGGTGGGAGCGGTGCTATCCCCGAGGCCTGTCTCAAAGACTCTTACGTGTCCAGAATTACTTCCATTCCCATCATTCAGGTGGGCACCGATGGCAACGGTTGTGCCGTCACTGGACAGAGAGACGTTGTAGCGGCCGCTGTTGTCGTCAGATGCTTCTCCATCAATGTCACTACCAATTTTCGTCCAGGCGCTGCCATTCCATTGGTAGAGGCGTACTTGACCTGAGCTAGTGCCATTGTCGTCATTGCCGTGGGCACCAATGGCCACAATGGTGCCATCGCCGGAGAGTGAGACTTTCTGGCCGCTGCGATCTTCTGCAGCTTCTCCATCGATGTCACTGCCTAGTTGGTTCCAGCTGGTGCCATCCCATTGGTAGATACGGGTATGGCCTTTTTTCTCGCCAGCCCTTGGCCAAGGGCCGCCAGCGTCCACGCCATCGTTGTAGCGGGCACCGATGGCGACAATGTTTCCGTCTGTAGAGAGTGAGGTGGACGAGCCACTGTGGTCATCAGCAGCTTCTCCATCGATGTCACTGCCTAGTTGGTTCCAGGCAGTGCCATTCCACCGGTAGATGCGCGTATGGCCTGAGTTGTTGCCATTGCCGTCGTTGTAAGGGCCACCAGCGGCAACCGTGGTGCCGTCACCGGAGATTGAGACGCCGTTCCCGAAATTGTCGTTGGCGGCTTCTCCATCAAGGTCGCTGCCGAGTTTGTTCCAACTGGAGCCATCCCACTGGTAGACGCGAACCCGCCCTACGCCTACCCAGGAACTGATGGCAACGACTGTGCCGTCATTGGATAGAGAGACACCGTCGTAGTGACCGAGGTTGTCCTTAGCTGCTTCTCCATCGATATCGCTGCCGCGTTGAACCCAGGCGCTGCCATTCCAGGCATAGATGCGCGTGGTACCGCGATAAGAATCGTGGCCAAAGGCGCCGACGGCAACAACGCTGCCGTCGCTGGAGAGTGAGACGGCTACGCCAGCCTGGTCATTCGTGGTTTGTCCATCGATGTCGCTGCCGCGTTGCACCCAGGCAGTGCCATTCCAGGCGTAGATGCGTGTGTGACCTGCGGCGCTGCCATTGGCGTCGTTGCCATTGGCACCGATGGCAAGAACGCTGCCATCGGTGGAGAGGGAGACGGACTGCCCGCTGCGGTCATCAGCGGCTTCTCCATTGATGTCGGGGCCGAGCTGGGTGAATGAAGACATCGCTACGTCTCAGCCGGATGAGCGGGCTGATCTCCCAGAACATGCTTGCGATCAGGCTTGAAGGGAAATGCCACGACGCAAACCTTGCCTTCCCTGTTCGAAGGGAGCAGACTTGCTGATGCTCGCGAGGTAAGAAGCAAGTTCAGGCTTGATCTTTCAACGATTATCGAAGCCTTAACGCACTGCTGCGACTGGCATGTGGTCCGATTCGTGCACGATTTGATCAGGCCATCGCTTGGTTTCATTGAGAGGCGTCAAGAGGGGGCTGAGTTTTGGTTCCGTCTTTAGAGGTCTGTCCGATGCCACTGGCTATTGGGCAGTTCCCACACAGCCTCTGCATGGCGCCGCTTCTAGGCAGAATCGTGGGTACGGAACCTGAATTGCGTGGCTGCGAGCGGCATCCAATCTGAGGACCAAAGCTGGCCTTGGTGGCCGCTGCTGCCGTTGTATCCGTACGGTCGCCGTGCCACGCACTTTGAAGAGCTGATTCCGGGACAGGTCTGGAGCCTCGAGCAGCTTCAGGGTGTGTATTACGTGGCGGTGCCGATCCGGCTCACGGTGGTGAAGGTTCCCGGCGGTTTGATGCTGGTGAATCCACTGCCACCCACCGGCGAGCTGCGCGCGTTGATTCGCACCCTTGAAGCTGAGTATGGCCCGGTGCGTTCCATCGTGTTGCCCACAGCCTCCGGCCTGGAGCACAAGTTGCCGATGGCTCCACTGGCCAGGGCCTTTCCGGATGCTGATCTCTGGGTCTGCCCAGGCCAGTGGAGTTTTCCGGTGCAGCTTCCCCTGTCCTGGCTCGGGGTTCCCGCCAGCAGAACCAGGGTGTTGCTCGACGATGGTGTGCCCCATCCCGAGGTGTGCGAGTGGATGTCACTGGGACCCCTGGACCTGGGTGTCGGCCGCTTTCAGGAGGTGAGCTGTCTGCATCGCCCTTCGGGGGCACTGCTGGTGACCGATGCCCTGGTGGGCATTTCCTCGGAACCACCGGAGGTGTTCGACCGTGACCCCACCCCGTTGCTGTTTCATGCGCGCGAGCGGGGTGATCAACCCTTGGACGACACACCTGACAATCGCCGCCGCGGCTGGGCAAGGCTTGTGCTGTTTGCCTCCTACCTGCGCCCGGAACCCCTTGATGTGCCGGGTTTGTTGCAGGTGATCCAGCAGTCGTTCCGCCCTGGTCTGCGCAGCGCGCGAACCCATTTCGGGCTTTACCCCTTTGCCTGGAAGCCCGGTTGGCGCGACTCCGCCAACGCGCTGATGGGAGACGATCAACCGCGGTTGCAGGTGGCACCGGTGCTGGAGCGCCTGGTGTTGCCTCGTGAACGCCAGGCGTTACTCACCTGGTTGGCACAGCTTGAGCAACTGGCAGACCTGCGTTGGCTCGTGCCCGCGCATTATTCAGCTCCGCTGGCTTTCTCAAGACAGCAGGTTGTTCAGCTCAAAGAGCATCTGTTGACCAGACCGTGGGCGCCGAGTGAAGGCAACTGGGAATTCCTTGGCAGCATCGATCAAACGCTGCTTGACCTCGGCGTTGTTCCAGACAGTGCAAAATCGTCAACGCGAGCTGACGATTGATTGGCTGATTGTGGCTGCTGATGGATCCTCAGACCAATCAGATCGTGAGGTCTGAATCGGAGTCGACCGCCATTTCATCGTCGCCGAAGAGGGTTTCCTCGAGCTCCTTGCGCTGCTCCATCTGGCGCAGGAAATAACCGGTCATCATCGCCGAGGCGAGCATGTTGGCCAGGTTGTCGCGATTCGAGGTCACTTTCACCTCGAACTGCTCACCGGGAAGCATTCCCAGCAGTCCCTGAACGTTGTGGCGGATGATTTCCTGAATGTCTGGGCTGGCCGACTTGGCCACCCGCTGAAGCACGTCTGGTGACTGATCCTGCAGGTACTGAATCAGTCCATTGACGGGCTGACCCTCCTGGTTGTCAGTGGTCAGAAACTCCGGGTTGAACATCCCATCGCTCTCCGTCATGCCCCTGACCCTATCGCAGCTGTGCTCTCCGTCACTAAGGCGTCCGGTCCGGAGAACCGAATCGGACCGAACCGGTTGAGCGGCCAGTAGCGCAGGATGGCCGTTCCGATCACATCGGCTTCCGACAGCGGTCCCCACAGGTGGGAATCAAGACTGGCATTGCGGTTGTCTCCCATTACCCAGAGCTCGTTGTTGGGCACGGTGACTGCAGCCATCACATAGTTGATGCCCTCGCTCAACCAGGGTTCCGCCACCGCTTCTCCATTGCGCCAGAGCTGGCCATCACGCACCTCAAGCAGGTCTCCGGGCCTGCCCACCACGCGTTTGATCAAGGCCGCATTGGGGTCATAGCCCGCCTGCACCAGCGGCTCAGGAACCCGGAACACCACGATGCTGCCCAGCGGCAGCGGTTGATGACGGACCCGGTCCAGACGAGGACGCAGTTTTTCCACCAGGATCCGGTCCTGCAGTTGCAGGGTTGGCAGCATCGAACCGGAGGGAATCCAGCGCGGTTCCACCACCTGCCAGCGCAACAGCAGGGCCAGAAGCAACCAGATCAGCAACGATCGCCAGTTTCCGCTTGGTTTGGAGGAGTCGGCGGACGGATCGCTCATCAGCGGAGTCAGCGGTGAGGGGTGGCCTTGTCCGAGGATCGCATCAGCCCCGACATCAGGTCTGAGTCACGCTGCCGACAATCTTGTTTCAGCCATCGGCCTGCTGCTGTGCCTGCATCGCCAGGGTCTGCAGCGGTTGGTGCTCTGCCCTGGCAGTCGTTCCGCACCGCTGGCACTGGCGGCAGGAGGCCTGGCTGATCGGGGCTTGATGACGCTCACCACGGCCATCGATGAGCGCTCTGCCGCCTTCCATGCCCTCGGGATGGGTGCTGCATCCGGACGTGCGGCTGCAGTAATCACCACCTCAGGCACGGCGGTGGCCAATCTGTTGCCCGCTGCGGTTGAGGCCGACCGCTCAGCGCTGCCGCTGCTGCTGCTGACTGCTGATCGGCCGCAGCGCCTTAAGAACTGCGGCGCCAATCAGACGGTCAATCAGGAGGATTTTCTGAGGCCCGTATGTCGTTCGTTCACGACCGGCCCCCTGGCTGGCCTGCACCAGCTCTCGCAGGCCGAGCTGGACTGCTTGGCGACAGCTGCCTGGGAGCAGACGCTGCTGCATCCAGGGCCGGTGCATCTCAATCTCCCCTTTGAGGAGCCCTTGCATCCCAGCCTCGAAGACCAACGGCAGGCCTGGTCGGGCTGGGACCTCGCCGCGTTCCAGCAGCATCAGCTCAGCCGGCCAAGCCACGCTGCAGCGTTGCCGCCGCCGGATGCTCTCGACTGGTCCCGTCCAGGTGTGCTGGTGGCCGGCCCCTGGCGCGGTCTGGAAACGGATCAGCCCGCCTATCAGCAGGCACTCAAAGCCGTCGTGGAGTGCACGGGCTGGCCGGTGCTGGCCGACCCACTGGCTGCGATCCCCGCGGGTCTGCCCAACCTGATTCGCCACTGGGAGTTGCTGTTGCCGAACGGTCTGCCTGCTGCGGCTGCCGGTCTTCAGGTGCTGCGGCTGGGGCCTCTGCCTGCAAGCCGTCGCCTGGAGAGCTGGTTGACCAGGCTGGGTTCAGGCCAGCTGCTGATCAGCGAAGGTGAACCTCGCTGCCTGGATCCGCTGGGCTTGTCGCAGCAGTGCTGTATCGGTCTGGCCGCTTGGTGGAACGCCATCAGCGAAGCTGCTCGCTTCAGTCCGGCGAGCTCGCGGCCGCTGCTGACGGCCTGGACTCAGGCGGATGCGCAGGTTCAACGCGTTCTCGATCAGCAGTTACCCGCTGCGGGCGGTGTCACCGAGCCCGCACTGATGAAGGCACTGCCGGAGCTGTTGCCCGAGGGCCTGCCGCTGATGCTCGCGGCCAGCAGTCCGGTGCGCGATTGGCAGACCTTCGCTGCGGCCGATCTCGGGGCACGTCGTTGCTTCAGCTTTCGAGGCGCCTCCGGCATCGACGGCACGCTCTCGCTGGCCCTCGGTCTGGCGCGCATCCAGGGCCCCACCGTGTTGATCTGCGGTGACCTCGCGCTGCAGCACGACAGCAATGGCTGGCTGCTGGCCAGCGAGGCCTCATCTCCGCTGCTGGTGCTGCTGATCGATAACGCCGGTGGCGGGATCTTTGCGCAGCTGCCGATTGCCTCCCCGTCGCCCGCCTGCTTTGATCAGCTGTTTGCCATGCCTCAGGGCCTGGATCCGCTGGCCCTGGCAGCGGCCCATGCGGTTCCTGCACGTCAGCTGACCCGGCTCGAGGATCTGCAGTCCGCGCTGGAGTGGGGTCTCGCGCAGCAACGCACGGCGCTGCTGCGCGTTTGCACCGATCGATCCGCCGATGCCGAACTACGCCGGCAGCTGCGTGAGATCACAGCCGCTGCACTTCAGTCGTCCCGGGGCGGTACAACGGAAGCCTGAGCGTCGTCGCTGCCATGGCTGAGTCATTGTCCCGCGCCGTCCTGCCCGGTGATCCGGGGGTGAGCTGGCAGCCCTGGGGGCAGTACGAGGACGTGTTGCTGGATCGCACCGAAGCCGGCATCGCACGGGTCGCCATCAACCGGCCCCACAAGCGCAATGCCTTCCGCCCCCGCACGGTGGCGGAGCTTTGCGATGCCTTCGCCCGCATCCGCGATGACAGCAGTATTGGTGTGGTGCTGTTCACCGGGGTCGGTCCTGCGGAGGATGGCGGCTATGCCTTCTGTGCCGGTGGGGATCAGAGCGTTCGCGGCGATGGCGGCTACCTCGATGAACAGGGTCTCGCCCGGCTCAATGTGCTCGATCTGCAGCGGATGATCCGCAGCCTTCCCAAGGTGGTGATCGCTCTGGTGGCCGGCTATGCGATCGGTGGTGGGCAGGTGCTGCACCTGCTCTGTGACCTGAGCCTGGCGGCGGAGAATGCCGTGTTCGGCCAGACCGGCCCGCGGGTTGGCAGTTTCGATGGCGGCTTTGGTGCCGGCTATCTGGCCCGGGTGGTGGGCCAGCGCAAGGCGCGGGAGATCTGGTTCCTCTGCCGTCGCTATGGAGCCGATCAGGCGCTGGCGATGGGTCTGGTCAATGGGGTGGTCCCTCTCAATGAGCTGGAGGCAGAGGGTGTGCGCTGGGCGCGTGAGGTGTTGCAGCACAGTCCCACGGCGATTCGCTGCCTGAAGGCGTCGTTCAATGCCGAGACCGATGGGCTTGCGGGCCTCCAGGAGCTGGCGGGTCAGGCCACCCATCTCTTCTATCGAACGGAGGAAGGACAGGAGGGTCGCAACGCCTTCCTGGAGAAGCGGGATCCTGATTTCTCTGCCTCTCCCTGGTTGCCCTAGCTAAACAGTGAGAAATCCCCTGCTCTGTGCAGTGATGCCGGTTCGCGTCCCACTTGTTTCAGGCCTGTCGGCTCTGGCCGCATTGCTGCTGTTGCTGCCTGGCGCTGCCCTGTCGGTGGAGACCTCGTCAGCAAACGGTGACGCATCTGAGCAGACAGCTGAACCATCAACGGAGTCGTCGACCAAGCGCGAACCAGACCCGATTCCTCCTCTGGCTGCGCCAGTGTCGGACGCTGAATCCATGGCCCGGGTCCCGGACGATCTACTGCAGCGGATGGGTTTGCAGCTGGTGCTGGATCGCCGGCATCGTCAGCTGCTGGTACTGCATGACGGAGTGCTCACTCGCCGCTTTCCTGCAGCGGTCGGCACGGTGGGATGGGAGACGCCGGAGGGACGGTTTCGCGTTATGCAGAAGGTGAAAAAGCCGGTCTGGACGCATCCGGTGAACGGCAAGAAGCTGGGCCCGGACGATGCGACCAATCCGCTCGGCAGTCGCTGGATCGGCTTTTACCGCGACTGCAAGGGCCGTGAAGGCTGGGACGGTGAGCAGTATCTCGATATCGACGGCTGCACGGTGGCTGGATTCCACGGCACCCCCTATCGCTGGACCGTCGGTCGCGCGGTCTCCCATGGATGTGTGCGTCTTTATGAGGAGAACGTGCAGGAGATCTTCGAGCTGGTGCGGGTCGGAACTCCGGTCACGGTGCTGCCCTGATCGCACTGGCCAGACCGGCACGCCCTCATCAGTCTGATCGCAGGGGATTGCGCTTAAAGTCGCGCGGCCTAGCCAGATCGATCGTCCATGCGTGTGCTGTTTGCCGCCGCTGAGTGTGCACCCATGGTGAAGGTGGGCGGTATGGGCGATGTGGTCGGCTCCCTGCCTCCGGCATTGGCCCAGCTGGGCCATGACGTGCGTTTGATCATGCCCGGCTACAGCAAGCTCTGGAGCCAGCTGGACATTCCCGCTGAACCCATCTGGCGAGCCCAGACCATGGGCACGGAATTCGCCGTCTTTGAGACCCGCCATCCCACCAATGGTCTGCCCCTTTATCTGGTGGGTCATCCCGTGTTCGATCCGGAGCGGATCTACGGCGGTGAAGACGAAGACTGGCGCTTCACCTTCTTCGCCAGTGCCGCGGCGGAATTCTCCTGGAACGTGTGGAAGCCCCAGGTGCTGCACTGTCATGACTGGCACACCGGGATGATTCCGGTCTGGATGCATCAGGACCCGGAAATCAGCACCGTTTTCACCATTCACAACCTCAAATATCAGGGGCCGTGGCGCTGGAAGCTTGACCGCATGACCTGGTGCCCCTGGTACATGCAGGGTGATCACACGATGGCGGCGGCGCTTCTCTACGCCGAGGGCGTCAATGCCGTGTCGCCGACCTACGCGCAGGAGATCCGCACCTCTGAATACGGCGAAAAACTGGAGGGGTTGCTGAACTACATCGCCGGCAAACTGCGCGGCATCCTCAATGGCATTGATCTGGATGCCTGGAATCCAGCCACAGACAAGTCTTTGCCAGCCAACTACAGCGCCGATGACCTCAGCGGCAAGGCGGTCTGCAAGCGCGTCCTGCAGGAGCGGATGGGGCTTGAAGTGCGCGATGACGCCTTCGTGCTGGGCATGGTGACGCGCCTGGTTGATCAGAAAGGTGTGGATCTGCTCCTACAGGTCGCCGATCGTCTTCTGGCCTACACCGACACCCAGATCGTTGTGCTGGGCACCGGCGATCGTGGCCTGGAGTCGGGTCTGTGGCAGCTTGCCTCACGCCATCCCGGCAGGGTTTCGGTGTTCCTCACCTACGACGACGCACTCTCCCGCCTGATCTATGCCGGTAGTGATGCCTTCCTGATGCCGAGCCGTTTTGAGCCCTGCGGCATCAGTCAGCTCAATGCCATGCGTTACGGCTGTGTGCCCGTGGT
This sequence comes from Synechococcus sp., assembly GCA_047286285.1. Lineage (GTDB taxonomy): Bacteria > Cyanobacteriota > Cyanobacteriia > PCC-6307 > Cyanobiaceae > Synechococcus_C. The sequence goes on from JBJBBP010000002.1 coordinate 1,144,032, forward strand.
TCGCAAGGTGGGTGGTCTGGTGGACACCGTTCCGCCGCACGATCCCCGCAACGCTCTGGGAACAGGGTTCTGTTTCGATCGCTTTGAACCGGTCGACTTCTACACGGCGCTGGTGCGGGCCTGGGAGGCCTACCGCCATCAGGACAGCTGGAAACAGCTCCAGCTGCGTGGCATGCGTGAGGACTACAGCTGGGCACGCTCGGCGCTCGAGTACGACCAGATGTACCGGGACGTGTCAGGTCTGAAGGAACCCGGACCGGATGCTGCAGCGGTCGAACGCTTCTCCCAGGGGCAGGAGGCGGATCCATCACGCCAGGGAGCCGATGATCTGCAAACCGATCACGCCGAGCAAGCTGACAGCCGTGGCCGTGGCAGCCGCAACCCCCTGGCCCGTTTGCTGCGTCAGTCGCGCTCGTGAACCAGCGTCAACGGCGTCAGGACAGGCCATGATGGAGTAGAGCCGGGACATCTCAGACCTGCGGGTCTGGGGTGTTCTGCCCGCCGCTTGAGTGATGCAGGATCAGGACGCAAGGGATCAACGTTCGCTGCCGGCTCCTTACCAGAGCCCATGGGAGGCGTTGCGCCAGGATCTCCCTGCGGCCGCCGCTGATCTGCGCCTGCGCCTGCAGGAACTCTGGCGCCGCAACCGTGAGGGTGATCTCTCCACGCCGGGCTTCTGGCCGCAGGATCTGGCGCCTCTCTTCTGGCCCGTGCTGCTTATTGCTCTGTTGTTGCTGCTCATCCTTGGTGGCATCCAGCTGCGTGGAGCATTGGGTGGCGTGGAGGATGACTCCGTGCCGGTTGTCGAACGGATGCGCACGACTCCGCTGCCCGCTGCCCGACCACTGATGTCAGAGCCGGAACCCCTGTCGGATCCCGCTGATGCTGCAGCGACGTCTCTTCAACAAGCGCCGACCTCACCAGCCCCATCCGAGCCGGCCGCTCTGCCACCGCTTCAGCCGGACCCCCCTGTTCTTCAGGTGGATCCCTTGTTGACCCTGCTGGAGCAGGCAGATGCCGATGGTGCAGGTCCGTCGGGCGTGCTGTTATCGGCACGTCCTGTTCCCGCTGACAATGCAGCGGTGCTGGTCGTGGAGGCGGCCCTGTGGTCTGAACTCCCAGAGGGGCTCAGGCGCGAGCAAGCCGAAGGCTGGTGGCACACGCTTCAGGATCAGGGCTATGACGCCATCACCCTCGAAGATGTCGATCAACATCTGCTGGCGAGGCCGGCCCGCGTCGGTGGCGGCATGATCATGTTCGATCCGTTGCCTTCCCCATGACGCTGCAGCTCGCTCAGCTCGTGCAGCTCTGGGGGGATCCCGAAAGGTGTGCGGGAACGACCCCGAATCTGCAGGTCGAGTTGGGACCTGTCTGCACGGACAGCCGTCAGTTGCAGCCCGGTGCGTTCTTCATTCCTCTGTGCGGGGAACGGTTTGATGGCCACGCCTTTCTCAACCAGGCGGCTGAGCTTGGTGCGCAAGCCGCTGTTGTCGCCTCCGACTACGGCGATCCAGTACCGTCCGGCCTGCTGCACTGGCGGGTGGACGACACCCTCTGGGCCTATCAGCAACTGGCCACGCTGCACCGGCGTCAGCTGAAGGCCGATGTTGTAGCGGTGACTGGTTCAGCCGGCAAAACCACCACACGAGAGCTGATCCGAGCTGCCTTGGCGCCACTCGGCGACGTTCAGGCGACGGTCAGCAACAACAACAATGACATCGGAGTGCCGCTCACCCTGATGGGTGCACACCGAGGCCATGCCGCCGTGGTGGTGGAAATGGGCATGCGTGGCCTGGGCGAGATTGAACGTCTCTCCCGTTGTGCCGAACCGACGATTGGCGTGATCACCAATATCGGTACGGCACACATCGGTCGGCTGGGCAGCCGGGCGGCCATCGCCACCGCCAAGTGCGAAATCACAGCGGGTCTGGATCCCCAGGGCGTGGTGGTGATTCCGGCTGGTGATGCTCTGCTGGAGGATGTCCTGTCACGCTGCTGGAGCGGCCGCATCCTGCGGGTTGCCCTGGAGGGCGACGTCCCAGCTGATGGTGCTGACGTTTCGGGCTTGCCCGCAGCGGATCTGGTCGGGGGCCATGACCCGCAGCAGGGTGTGCTCAGCCTTGAAGGTCTGCGCTTCTCGTGTCCGCTGGAAGGTCGTCATAACGCCCGCAATCTGATGCTGGCCCTGGCGGTGGCCGCGGAACTCGGTGTTCCCCTGGCTGAGCTGGAGGCCATGCAGGTGGATGTTCCCGGTGGTCGAAATCGCCGCCTCAACATCGGTGCACTCACCCTTCTTGATGAGACCTACAACGCCTCGCCGGAAGCTGTGCTTGCAGCCCTCGATCTACTGGCCCAGCAGTCCGGTCGACGTTTCGCCGTGCTCGGCACGATGCTTGAGCTTGGCTCCAGCAGCATTGCGCTGCATCAGGCCATCGTGGCCAGAGCCGTCGAGCTCGGGCTTGATGGTCTGGTGGCTGTGGCCTCCGGCGAGGAGGCAGTCGCGATGGAGCGTGCCGCCTCGCCACTGGACCGTTTTGCATTGGTGGAGACCCCTGAACAGGCTGCGCAGTCCTTGAACACCTGGCTGCAGCCAGGTGACACCCTGTTGCTCAAGGCCAGTCGAGGAGTGGCTCTTGAACGACTGATTCCCTTGCTGAAGGAGCCCTGAGTTCTGCGCTCAGGCTGCCTTCAACCCTGTCTGCGGCTCCTCGCAGCGAATCAGATCGATCGCATGGGGATGGTCGCGGATGTAGGGAACCGCCTCCATGGCCAGCACTCTGGCTTCGAACGCATCACCGGCGTAGTAACAGGCTTCGATCCTCTGGCTGCTGGCGTCGCGGTAACGCACCGTATAGCGCTTGTGATCGTTCATGGATCCAGGTATGGATGCACCCAACGTCACGCATGATCTGCTCCAGGTCATCATCAACACCTGAAGATAATCAGCGGATTCGCATCAATTTGCCTGACTGATCTGACCCGGCCCCAATCGTTTCAACGGTTCAATCGGCAGCTGAAACCGTTGTTCTGCGTTGATCAGCTTGCGGCAGTTCGATCGGATCCATCGTGACCTCATTCCAGCCGTCATCCTCACGATTGGAGATCAGGGGAGTCAGTTGGATCCGTAGAGGGCTGCCCTCGCTGATGTCGATTCGCAGGGCGCTGTAGGCCTTGCCGCCGTTGCAGTCAGCCCAGCTTCTGCCCACATAGAGATCACTGCTGGCGATCACCTGCTCGTCTCCTCTGCCCGACGCTTCGCTCAGGTGCGGCCCCTGGCCGCGCTGATCGCGGAGGCTGTAGCCGCTGCCTCCGCAGACCACCCAGTTGCTGAAGGAATCGCCATGGCCGGTGTCGTGCGTGCGCAACACCTCCAGACAGTGTGCGTGGCCGCTGAGCACAAGATCGACTGTTCTCCGGCTGCGGCCCTGATGGCCAAGAGCCGTGTTCACATCGTCCAGAACAGTGCGCAGTCGTTGCCGGATCGCCAGCGTGTCGGCTTGAGACCATTTGGTTCTCTCCGTCACGTAGGGAGGGTGATGCAGCGTCAGGATCCGGCCACGTGCAACCGGATCCAGGTGGGATGCGATCAGCCCGTCGCGAAGCCATTGCAGTTGCTCTGCATCCACAGCACTGTGGAGCTGGAGCCTTCTTTGCAGATCCAGCCGCTCCTCCTGCAGGGTCTCGAGGTCATCCATCAAGCCATCGCGCTGTTGTTCGTCGCGCGCCTTCATCGACAGCGCTTTGAGACAGCGCGTCTGCGCTTCATCCAGGGATTTGAGCTGTTGCCGCAGCTGCGCTCGGTCATCGCGACTGCTCACCGGAGCAATCAGGGTGTTGGAGTCCAGTGCGAAGACGTCGACACCGGCATGGCGAAACCGGTAGTAGCGGTTCGGAATCCTGGAGTGGATATTGGGTCGGTACTGCAGGCAGCGATGGCCATCCCATTCGGCCGCGTAATGCCGGTCCAGGTAGTCATCCAGATGGCTGGTGTGCACATCTGACAACACATCCATGAAGGCGTGGGCAAAGCAGCCTCCCTGATCGGAGCCGCGCCAACCGGTATCGACGTCATGAAACCACTGCAGATGCCGTCGCAGCGGCAGGGTCAGTCCGGCAAGCGCCGACATGATCGGAGCGAGATCGTAGTAGTCGTGGTTGCCGAGCACCGGCAGGAATGGCTGGTTGAACAGCAGTTTCTGAGGGCTGATCCTTTCCCACTGTTCTCCACCGGTGAGCCATTCCCGGTAGGGGCGGATGAAGTTGTTGCGGTACTGGGCCGCGGCACCCACCAGGTACACCACATCGCCCGTGTGCAGCAGAAACGCTGCCCGGTGCTTGTGCGGAAGCAATCGTTCAGCGATGTGACGTGGTGGACTGTGACGTCGATGCCGTCCTGTGCCGCTGTCGCCGAGAACCAGAAAGTGAAAGGCGGAGTGTTCGGCGCTGTTCAGGCCTGGCTGCTCGAGCACCAGCCGCGTCTGGTCGATCCTTCTGGCGCGGATCGCTGGATGTTGCCAGCGGACACGCTGCGCCATGCGCATCATCTTGCGCTCGATCGGCGGGTCGCTGGCGAGATTCAAGGGCTGAGACGGATCGGTGCCACGACCTTCAGCGCATCGGGGATCACCGACACGGTCATGTGGTCGGTCTCCTCGATCTCACCATCAATCACCATCGTCTGCGGTTTCGGCAGGGTCACGCTCAGTTGATGCGTGCGTACGCAGAAGATATCGGCATTGTTGGCGTTGTTCTTGAGCACGGCCGATTTCGCCAGGCTCGACAGCACTGAGAATCCGCCCATTCGCCCACGTGGTGAAGCGATGATCACCTCCAGCTGGCCGTCATCGGGAATCACCTGCCCGAATCCCTGGGCCATGACGGATGTGGCCGGTGCGGCGTTGGCCACGGTGATGGCGCTGGCATGCACTTCGGTCGTTTCGCCGTTGATCAGCAGTTTGGCGTCAAAGGGTTGCTGTTCCACCAGTTGTCTGGCTCCAGAGAAGATGTAGGCCATCGGCCCCAGCATGTTCTTCAGTTCACGGCTGGCTTTGTTCACCATGCCGGCCTCGAAGCCAAGGCCCGCCAGCAAGATCATCGGTCTGTCATTGCAGAGCGCCACATCCACCAGACGGGTGTTGCCGAGGATCAGATTGGTGCAGGCGGCTCTGACGGAGGTAGGAATGCCAAGTGCCACGGAAAAGGCATTGGCTGTTCCACGGGGAATGATGCCCAGAGGAATGTCGGTGCCCCGCAAGGCACTGGCGACGGCGCCGACGGTGCCGTCGCCGCCTGAGGCGATGATCAGCGATTCGCCCTCCCCCTCTTTCCCGAACGCCTCGATCTCCTTGATCAGTTCACGGGCCTGCTCACCTGGATCCAGCCCGCGCTTGGTCATCCACACCTGAAGCATGATCTGCGGCTCCAGATAGTTGCGGATCTCGGCCAGCTCGGTGTCGGGATCGCCCTGCCCTGCGACCGGGTTGAAGATCAGATAGCCCCGACGACTGCCCTTGATGCCGCGAACCAGTGCCGACGCTGTGGCGGGATTGAGGGCAATCGGCAGGTTGTTGAGCAGCGCAGCACGCAGGAGGGGCTCGGAGAGCACATCTCCCGCCCGTTCAGCGCCTGGTGCCGGGAAATGGATCAGGCCGCTGACATCCCCCTGCAGAATCGTCGCGGCCAGTTCGATATCGCCTCCTTCGGCGATGGCCCGCGTTGAAGTGACAGCAAGATGGTCAAGGCTGCCGCCTTGGCTCATCCCCTCGAGTACATCCTCTGCGACCAGCAGATCGAAGCCTTGGAGCAGTTCATTGTTGTTGCCGACCCAGGACCTGAGCGCTGAACAGACGGGCAGGTCGGCATTGAGAACAATCTTCGACGGCATCGATGCTCAGGGGAGAGGTCGGGCGTCAGGAGCTGGATTGGCTGTGGCGTCGTGAGCACCACCCATCCCTGACGGTCTGTCGGGTACGACTGATGGCATGCCATCAAGGTCTCCCTTGGTGATAGTGGTTCTGTCGTTGACCGTCAGCTCATGTCTGAAGCCGACCGATCCCAATCGTGCTGAGTTTGCTTGTTGGCCGATTGGAATCGGAGTTTCAACAGTGTTGAAGACTTGTCAGAGTGCCTGAGCGGAAGCGTCGTTCTAGGGCTTCGAGCCAGACCAGTTCTCCTTGACCATTTGCTTGGCCCGGCCGATGGCCAGTGCTCCATCGACAACATTCTTGGTGAGTGTTGAACCAGCAGCCACCGTGACATGGCTGCCAAGGGTGATCGGTGCCACCAACACTGAATTGGCACCCGTTTTGCTGCCGTCGCCGATCACGGTGCGATGTTTGTTCACGCCGTCGTAGTTGGCCGTGATCGTGCCGGCGCCGACATTCACATTCACACCCAGCTCGGCATCACCGATGTAGCTCAGGTGATTGACCTTGCTGCCGTTGGCAATGGTGCTTTTCTTCACTTCGACGAAATTGCCGATCTTGCAGTGATCGCCGATTGCAGCAGCAGGACGCAGGTGGGCAAATGGTCCGATCGCCGTGTTGTTTCCCACCACGGCCGCGTTGACCACTGAGTGCACCACGCTGACGCCCTCGCCAAGCACCGCATTTTCAAGCAGGCTGCCCGGGCCCAGGCGACAGTTGTCGCCGATTCGACAATCGCCACGCAGGTGTGTCTGCGGTTCGATCACCACATCGCGGCCGAAATGGCAGGTTTCGCTGAGGGTGCAGCTGGCCGGGTCGATGAAGGTGACTCCCTGGTCCATCCAGTGCTCTTTCAGGCGTTGCTGCAGCAGGGCTTCGCATTGAGCCAGCTGACGACGGTTGTTGATGCCGTTCACTTCATCGGAATCCTGCACTTCCAGATGCATGGCCCGATCGAGCATTCCGACCGTGTCGGTGAGGTACAACTCGCCCTGGTCATTGTCTGTGCTCAGCGTTGGAAGCACGGCTGCGAGCTTCCGCCAGTTGAAGCAGTAGATGCCCGCATTGGTCAGATTGTTAGCGCGTTGCTCCTCACTGCAATCGCGATGTTCAACGATGGCACTGACCAGCCCATCGGCATTGGCAAAGACGCGTCCATAGCCGGTTGGATCTTCGAGTCGTGCTGTCAGCAGCGTGACATCAGCGCCACTGCTCCGGTGGTTGGCCACCAATTGATCAATCGTTGTCGCACGCAGCAGGGGAACGTCTCCGTTGAGAACCAGCAGTTCCCCCTCAAAATCCTGCAACGGCTTCAGCAGCTGCTGTACGGCATGACCGGTACCGTTCTGGGGATCCTGCAAAACGAATTCGAGCCCTTCGAGGTGGCTCAATTGCTGCTCAACACGACCGGCCTGATGGCCCACGATCAGAACCCTGCGCTCGGGCTGCAGATTGCCTGCGCTAGCCAGAACTCTTTCCACCAGGGTGGCACCGGCCAGAGGCTGCAACACCTTGGGTAGGGCACTCTTCATGCGGGTGCCTTTGCCTGCAGCCAGAACAGCGACGGCGAGCATGAACAGCAATGCGGATCGGGCGGAATCTACCGGGACCCGGTTTGTTCAGCTCAGCAGAGAGGTGCTGACCTCCTCAATGCCCCACGAGGGTGCAGCTCGGTTGACGGATCAAAGCATGGGCCCGCTGGCGGGTGCAGTCCATCGGTTGGAGCACGGTGCTCAGACGCTCGTCATCACGCAGGGCTTCAAGAACCAAAAGGCTGCCGTAAAAGACGATCTGAAATGTCCAGGCGTCGAACCCAGACAGGGTGAAAGTCATGGCAGAAATGCACATCACTTCTCTCAGATTGGACCTTTACGGGTCCGCAATCAAAAATGTCTTGAACTCCCCACCATCGTTCAGCAGAACAAACGGCGAATCGTGGCCTGATGACTTGATTTTTGTGCGGTTGAATACTCCTCTGAGCGTAAAAACAGACGGATCAACTTCAGCGGTTTGTTGAACAAGGTCGTCGGGATGCTGGTTCCATCCATCGGCGCTGCCAGGCACTGGTGCTCTCCAGAGCACAGGACTGTTGCTCCAGCTGACGCCTTTGCTGAATGACTCGCGCGTCGTCATCACCCTCGGGGTCCCGGTAGGGCACGGAGGCCCGCGTCTGCAGATGTTCCTCTTCCATGGAGCTCAGGGACGTCCAGCCAGGACCATCCATCGCCACGCGCTCTGTGTCCAGTGGTTTGACGGCCATCGTGCCGGAGCTCCATTCGGCGCGCGCTCCAGGTGCCGGCAGCAGCGAGCGCAGAACCAGGCCAGCACGACGCAGGCTGCTGCGTACGGCAGCCGCCCTGCAGTAGGTGAGCAGGCGCCCTCCCGGTGCCAGGCGCTCGGCAAGCCGTCCGAGAAATTCCTCGCTCCACAGCTGCGGGCAGCGGCTCGGCGAAAAGGCATCCAGAAGGATCAGATCCAGCTGGCAGCTGTTTGGCAGCTCATTCAGGTTGCGGCGTGCGTCACCCCAGAGCATGGTGCCCTGCCCCCCGCGGTCATTCCAGCTGCCCTTGTGTTGAAGCTGGTCAAACCGTTTCCGCACTGCAGAGGGCCAGAGGTCACAGAACGGCTGGTGGTCCATGGCCTTCTCAAGAGGCCGCCGATCCAGTTCCAGCCCCCACCAGATCATGCGTGGAGGGGCTGTTTCAGGCATTGCACGCATCACTGCAGCGCTGTTGTAACCCAGGCCGAAACAGACATCGAGCACTTGGAGTTCTTTGCACTGGGCGAACCTTTCCAGCTCGGCGGGGCGTACAAACTTGGCTTCCGCTTCGGCCAGTGCCCCTGCGGAGCTGTGAAAGGCCTCATCGAAGTGAGCACTGTGCAGACTCAGACTTCCGTCGGCCGTTTCGAGTGACCTGAGTGCTCCGAGCGGATGGTTCAACGCTGCAGTCGCTCGAGATCGGTCCAGAAGGTGGGGTAACTGACGGCTGCTGCTTCACTGCGGGCGAGCGAGGAATCCCCATCGGCCATCAGTGCCGCCACCGCAAGGCTCATGGCAACACGGTGGTCGGTTTCGCTGTCTAGCTGGGCGCCTTTCAGTGGCCTGCCTCCGCGAATGGTCAGCCCGTCGGGGTGCTCTTCAATGTCCGCTCCCATGGTTTTGAGCTGGCGTGCCATCACCGCCAGACGATCGGTCTCTTTCACTCTGAGCTCGGCTGCTCCGGTGATGCGGCTCTCGCCCTCGCAGAAGCAGGCCGCGACGCTCAGGATCGGGACTTCATCGACGAGGCGCGGCATGATTTCCTCGCCGAATTGGAACGGCTTGAGAGGTCCGTGAACCACTCGCAGATCCCCAACTGGTTCTCCTGCCACATCACGTCGATTCATCACATCGATCCGGGCTCCCATCTGCTCCAGAACCTCCAGCACCCCGGTTCGGGTTGGGTTCAGTCCGACATTCTCAACGGTCAGCTCAGCTCCCGGCACCAGAGCTCCAGCGATCAGCCAGAACGCTGCTGAGCTGATGTCTCCTGGCACCACGACATGCTGTCCCTGCAGGCGAGCCCCAGGGCGAACGGTGATATGGCGACCCATTTCGCCGCCCACATCAAGGTCGGCTCCAAAAGCCTTCAGCATCCGCTCGCTGTGGTCGCGGGAGTGGGCTGGTTCGATGACTGTGGTGGCGCCATCTGCGGTGAGTGCAGCCAGCAGCAATGCCGATTTCACCTGTGCACTGGCAACAGGCGTGCCGACAACGGCGCCGCGCAGCTTGCGTCCCTGCACTGCCAGAGGTGCGAAGTTGCCCTGGCCCCGTCCGCGCACGTCGGCTCCCATCATTGAGAGTGGCTGTCCGACCCTTTGCATCGGGCGTCGTCGCAGGGATTCATCGCCGTTCAGCACGAAATGTCGACCATCACGTCCAGCCAGGAGTCCCAGCATCAGGCGCATGGTTGTGCCTGAATTGCCGCAATCGAGAACCTCGCTGGGTTCCTGCAGGCCGTCGAGGCCCACACCCTCAACCGTGATGACCTCACCGTCCCCAATGGGACTGATTTCAGCGCCCATCGCTCTGAGACAGGCAGCGGTGCTGATCGGATCCTCCGCAGGCAGAAGGCCTTCGATTGTGGTCGTCCCCTCAGCGATTGCACCGAAGAGCAGGGCTCTGTGAGAGATCGATTTGTCCCCTGGAACCCTCACGCGACCACCGAGACTTCCGCCGGATTTCAGTTGGCGGACATCTCCACGGGTTCCCGGCACGTTGTCTAGTGGCTTGCTGCACTGATTCTATGAGTCGTGCCCTTAAGCACTACAGAATGTCTTGTGATCGATACGTCTTGAATTGCAGACCATAGAGGTCTGATCTTCTGGTGATTTTGAGGGTTTGAAGATGTTGACCAGATCGGGTCATCACAGACATGAACCTGGACAGGTGTCGTTGCACTGAGGGCTTGCACGTGGAGTGAGATCAGCCAGAAAACCCAGTATTTAAGCTGGATTCAGGAAAGTGCTACTTTTTTGGCGACGAGGATATTCAGCTCATCGCGGTAATTCCTTGCTGCCTGCCAGTCTTTCCTTTTGACAGCTTTGTTGTAAGCCGCAATCAGTTGTTTTCGGTGAAGTTCGTAGGCTGCGTCCATAGCCGAAAAATCGTTCAGATAAATGTATTGATTTTTCGCAGGGTCGAAGCGATGTTCTGATGCGCTGCCAGGTGATCAATGAAGCCGGGCAGTGCTGACCTGGATGCCAGTTGCGTCGCTTTGGATTGATGGCATCGCGAGGTCGATTTGGCGCGAGGGCGCCTGGCTGGTAACTTGCAATACAAGCGGGTGTTGCATATATCACTGGCGGGGTCGGTTTGTGGTTTGGCTCTTCTATGGGGCTGGGCAGGGGCGGGCTGTCTTAAGTCGACAGCGCTTCCTTTCTTGCAGGTGTTGAGGAAAGTTGTTCGGCTGCGCAAGCTGAGCCGTTTGTTTTCTGCGTTGATGCAGTGACAGCCTGCGTTCTGGGCTTCCGATTCATGGCTTTCGTGCGCTGTGGAAGCTGTGCTCCGGCGGATGCCGATGCGTGGAATGGCGTTCGTTCTGATGCTTGCTCTGGTCTGCTTGAGCGTGCAGATCTTCTCGATGTGCTCGTCTGGGGCGTTTTTGCCGTAGCAGAGTCGGTTTCTGTGCGTTTTAATACGGCTGAGGCAAAAGCCTCTTCCTCTTTTATTGGTGTGAGGATCAATGAAACTGTTCAAGCAACTGATGGTTGCTCCTGCCGCCCTGGGCCTGCTGGCTCCTGTGGCCGCGAGTGCAACTGAAGTCAACGTTGCTGGCGTCTCTGATTACGCAAACGTGTCTGCTGACGCGGTTGCTGTTGATCAGGTCACCAGCATCACCCAGTTCTCCGACGTCTACCCGACTGACTGGGCTTATCAGGCTCTCAGCAACCTGATTGAGCGCTACGGCTGCGTTGCCGGTTACCCCAACGGCACCTACCGCGGTAACCGTGCCATGACCCGCTTTGAAGCGGCTGCACTGCTCAACGCCTGCCTCGATCGCGTCACCGAAGTGACCGATGAGCTCAAGCGTTTGATGAAGGAGTTCGAGAAGGAACTCGCCATCGTTAAAGGCCGTGTTGATGGTCTGGAAGCTCGCGTTGGCGAACTGGAAGCAACCCAGTTCTCCACCACCACCAAGCTGAAAGGCAAGGTTGACTTCGTCATGGGTGGTATCTCCTACGGCGGCAGTGGCTCTGATGATCCCGACTACGGTCTGATTGTTAAGGACAAGTATGTCGGCCAGGACGCCTTCACCTTCAACTACACCGCTCAGTTCGATCTGAACACCAGCTTCACTGGTAAGGATCTGCTGTATACCCGTCTCAAGACCGGTAACTTCACCAAGAACTTCTACAAGCAGGACAGCGACGGATTCGGTCAGTCCAATCTCGCTGATCTCTCAGTTGGTAACTCCAACGGGGATGTTCTGAAGGTTGACAAGCTGTGGTACCAGTTCCCTCTCGGTTCTAGCTTCACCGCTTACGTAGGCCCCAAAATCGAGGCTTACTACATGCTTGGATCCACTCCAAGCGTCTACCGTCAAATCCTCAAGCAATTTAAGCTTGGCGGTTATTACGGTGCTTATGGCGCCAGCACTTCTCCCGGTGCAGGCCTGGCCTGGAGACAGCAGAAGGATAATTTCTTCGATCCCAGGTTCACCATTTCCGCTAGCTACAACGCTTCTAACGGTGCGAAGAGCAATGCTTCCACCGGTGGTGGAATCATGACTGATACCTCCAAAGGAAGGTTCAACACTCAGATTGCTTATGGCAGTCCCAAGTGGAACATTTCTGCGGCTTATCAGTATGCACAGGACGGAGCCTTCAAGGGCTACGGCACTCCTTCCGGTAAGAAGAACGCTTACTGGACTGGCACTGGCTACGGAACAACCTCCTACACCGAGGTGAATTCTGTTGCACTGCGTGCATGGTGGCAGCCTTCTGAATCTGGTTGGATGCCCAGCATCAGCACCGGTTGGGGATTGTCTTCCTTCGGTAATCCTGACAGAGACAACAACTTCACAGCTCCTAAGAAGAATGCTTCTTCTACCTCTCAGAGCTGGTTTGTTGGCTTGAACTGGAAAGACGCCTTCATGAAGGGCAACCTTCTTGGCGCTGCTATCGCTCAGTCTCATTTCACCACTCAGATCGAGGGAAATGAGTACCCCGATGACGGTAACTACTCGATGGAGCTGTACTACCAGTTCCAAGTCACAGATAATATTTCTGTGACCCCTACCATCTTCTACCTGTCACGTCCTTATGGACAACTCACAGGTTCAGCCCAGAAGTACGGTGGTACCAATGCTGAATCCTTCAACATGTTTGGTTATCTCGTCCAAACAACCTTCCGTTTCTGATTCGGATTGTTGAATTCATCAAACTCCCTGCAAAGGGAGTTTTTTTTTGCCTATTCATAAGGCATAAAAAAAGAGACCCGTTTGGGTCTCTTTCCTCAAATTGTGGAAATCCTTCGGGAATTCACCAGCAGTTTTCACCCTCGCCAATCGGCACGCAGATATCTTCTTCAGCTGCCTTTTCAGCTGCTTTTTTTGCGTCGGCGTCTTTTTTGGCTTCAGCGTCGATGTCTTGGTCTGTGGTCCATTCCTGCAAACCACCGGTTGGAGTATCGGCGAATGCTGCGGGAACTGCAACTGCACTGCTCAGTGCTGCAGCACCGGCAAGGAAAACGGAGAGAGTAGACCTCTTCATGTCAGAACTACTAAGTCATGGACACTACGCATTTTAAGGAATTACCGATGCGTTTTCATGTGCCCAACGATCGAAGCAAATTCGTATAGGCAAGAAAAATGAGGTCCAGTTCTTCGCTGTGGCCATGTTTGGCCAGTAGCCCTTTGGCGCCACTATCCAATTGAAATAGTGTGACGCGGTCGATTTCGTTTTTCAGATAGCTTTCTATCCAGCCCACACAAGCGATGCGCATGCCCTCCGTGACTTTGTTCACGCGATGCATCGATGTACTGGGGTAAATCACAATTTCGCCCTGTTCAAGCTCAAGCTCAATGGAACCCATCACAGTATCAACTTCAAGTGATCCTCCTTTGTATTGGTTGTGATCAGATAAACATAATGTAAAAGATAGATCGCTTCTGCCACTGCTCATATAGGCATTGTCCACATGGCTGTCATAGCCTCCTCCGATAGTTGTTTTGCTGATTAAAAACCGATGTAGTTTTCTTGGTAAACAAAAGCTTTTAATGGCCGGATTAGCCCACATTGCCTTTTGTACATAGGCATGAATCTCAGCTCTAAGGGGAGAGGATTGCTTGACCTGCTCATTGATTTTTCCTGTCTGAGCTTGTGAGCCTGCCGTTGTTTTTCCATCAACCCACTCGGCATCGCAAAGTTTGCCTAGAAGTTTTTCGCAATCCTGGTTGCTGAGCAATTGAAGCTTGATGTGGTTCATTGCTTAACACGAGTATCAAATGATGCCTTGCTTGGTTCTAAATGCGCAAGACGAACCGGTTTTTCTTGGACAACCTCAGGTGGGTTCTTGTGTTTTATGAAGCTGTTTGCCATCCCCTTGCTTGCGTCGCTCTCGTTTTTTTCGGCTGCAGTGCAGGCCGAAGAAGTTCGGGTTTACTCAGGGCGTCACTACAATACGGATCGCCAGAGTTACAAGGCATTTTCTGATCAAACCGGTATCAAGGTTCGTCTGATTGAAGCCTCCGGTATTTCCCTGGTCGAGCGTCTCAAGCGGGAAGGCAGCAATACAAAGGCTGATGTGATCATCCTCGTGGATGCAGCTCGTATCAATAATGCTGCGAAAGCTGGTTTATTCCAGCCAATTAATTCAGCAAAGCTGAATTCTGAAGTTCCTGCTCGTTATCGTGATCCAGGAAATCGGTGGTTCGGGATTGCCCGACGCGTTCGTGCAATCATCATCAACCCCAACCAGGTCAAGCCATCGCAGGTTCAAACCTATGCACAGCTTGCTTCACCGGCTCTGAAGGGAAAGGTTTGCCTGCGTAATCGCAAGAATGTCTACAACCAGTCGCTGGTGGCTGATCAGTTGGCGATCAAGGGTGAAGCCAAAACCAAGGCTTGGCTGAAGGGTTTGATCTCCAATGTGTCTCAGCCTTACTTCCCTGGTGATATTGCGTTGATTCGCGCTGTTGCACAGGGCAAGTGTGGTGTAGGCGTCGTGAATCACTACTATCTCGCGCGTATGCGTGCTGGGATCAATGGAGCCAAGGATCAGAAGCTTGGAAATCAGGTCAAAATCGTGATGCCGAATCCTGCACATGTGAACATCAGTGCAGCTGCGGTTTCCAAATACGCCAAGAACAAATCAGCGGCCATCAAGCTGATTGAGTTTCTTGCGTCTCCCAACGGCAGCCGAGGAATTGCTGGCCCCACATTTGAGTTCCCTCTCACAGGTGTGGGCGGCTCCACTTACCTCAAAGGGATGACCAAGTTCACTCCAGACAATGTGACCATTTCACAGTTGAGCGCACTCAATCCCAAGGCCATTCAGCTCATGGCCCAGGCCGGTTGGCAATGAGTTGATCCAGCAGATAGCCGAACAGCTCAGGGTTCGGCTCCTTGTTGCTGATATCGGTTAATCCCAGTTCGTCCAGACGATCGGTCACCCGTTGTTCCAGATCGTCTGGCCTGCTGAGCGGTTCCCCCCAGGGATGGTTTTTCTCAGGACCGATCTTCGTGGTGGCGTCGATGGCCAAGCGTCCACCCAGACCGAGCTGTTCGCTGGCGAAGTCCAGAGAATCGAAAGGCGTGTTCTCCAGGGTGAACAGATCCCTCTGTGGGTCCACCTGAGCGGCGATGGCCCAAACCACCTGGCGTGGATCACGCACATTGATATGGCTGTCGACAACCACCACGAATTTGGTGTAGGTGAACTGCGGCAAGGCGCTCCAGAAGGCCATTGCTGCTCGTTTCGCCTGGCCGGGATACGCCTTGTCGATGGAAATAACAGCGAGCTTGTAACTCAGTGCTTCCATCGGCAGGAAGAAATCCTTGATCTCAGGGATCTGCTGACGCAGGATCGGCGTGTAGATCCTGTTTAGGGCAATGGCCAGCATGGCCTCTTCCTTGGGAGGACGTCCGCTGAAGGTGGTCAGGAAGACGGGATTCTTGCGCTGGGTCATGCAGTGGAACCGCACCAGCGGTGAGTCCTCCACGCCGCCGTAGAAGCCCATGTGGTCACCGAAGGGGCCATCCGGCATCACTTCACCCGGTGTGATCGTTCCTTCAAGAACGACCTCACTGTGGCTTGGAACTTTCAGATCCACTGTCTTGCAGGGAGTCAGCCTGACCCCTTCGCCGGCGTAAATCCCTGCAAACAACCATTCGCTCAATTGAACGGGAATCGGAGTGGCTGCCGCCATCACCAGCAGCGGATGTACACCGATGGCGATGGCGATCTCAAGCTTCTGGCCCAGCGCCGCGGCCTTGCGTAAATGGCGAGCTCCACCTCTGACGCTGAGCCAGTGCACGGTCATGGTGTTGACCGACTGTTTCTGCAGGCGATACACCCCCACATTGGGGACCCCGGTTTCCGGATCCTTGGTGATCACTAACCCAAGGGTGATCACCCCGCCAGCGTCACCCGGCCAGGGGCGGATCAGGGGAATGTTGTCGAGGTTGACCTCGTCGCCTTCGAAGACCTGCTGACGACAGGGAGGCAAGAGATCCCGATCCGGTCTTGCCTTCACCAGATCCCAGAACACCCTGGCGAATTTCTTGGTTTCTCCAAGCCCTTTGGGAGGTCTCGGCTGCTGCAGCAGCGCCAGGCGCTCACCCAGATCTTCCAGTTGTTCGGGATGGTCGAGGCCCATGCTCCACACAACCCGCTCAACCGTTCCCAGCAGGTTGACGGCGACCGGCATGGACGATCCGATCACGTTTTCGAACAGCAGCCCGGGCCCACCGCTGGCCAGCACCCGGTCAGCAATGGCTGCCAGTTCGAGATCGGGATCCACTGGTGCTGTGACCCGCTTCAGTTGTCCCCGCTCTTCCAGCAGTTGCAGGAAGGCGCGCAGGTCCCTGGTGCCGGGACCGGGGCGGAACAGAGCCATCTGGAATCCACCTCAGCAAGGGTGATCTCGGTACTGTGACGCACGCTGACGGTGAGTGTGGCCATGCAGGTTTCCTATTTTCATGCCGCGGGGGATGTCCCCGACAGCGTTGGCACTGCTGAGGGGCCTGATGCCGCTGTCGTGATCGATGTTCTGCGTGCCACAACCACCATCGCCTGGGCTTTAAACAACGGTGCCGAGGCGGTGCAGGCGTTCGCTGATCTCGAGGAATTGCGCACCCAGGCCAGTCAGTGGCCCGAAACCTCCCGCTTGCTGCTTGGAGAGCGTGGCGGTTGCACGCTCGAGGGGTTTGACCTGGGAAATTCTCCAGTCGCGGTGACCCCCGAGGTGGTGCAGGGAAAGCGTCTGTTGATGAGCACCACCAACGGCACCCGCGCCCTGCAGCGGGTGCGCGATGTTCCGAGGCTTGTCACGATGGCGTTGCCCAACCGACGAGCTGTTGCAGAGAGGCTGTTGGCGGAGAATCATCAACGGGTCTTGATCCTCGGGAGTGGATGGGAAGGGAGCTATTCCCTGGAGGATTCACTGGCCGCTGGCGCGATTGGCGATCTGCTCCTGTCAGCGGGTGCCTCGGTGGCGAACGATGAGCTGCAGGCTGCTTTGAGTCTCTGGCGGCAATGGCAGCACGACCCTGAAGGCTGCCTGCGCCTTGCCTCCCACGGCCAGCGCTTGATGAGGATCGGCAATCACGATGCTGATTTCAGCTGCTGCGCGGCTTTGGATCAGATCAGTGTCGTTCCGACCCAGGTTGAACCAGGTGTCTTACGAGCCGTTGGCGTCTAGAGCGCAGAGCCTCCGTCAGCCATAGCATTTCATCGAATGAACTCAGATCTCTGTGCGTGATTTCCTGGCGGCGGCCGTGCAACTCACCAGCAGCTCCGATCCGGAGAGCAATTTCAGTGCTGCCGAGGAACAGATCGATCTGGCTGCGCGGCGTGGTGCTGAACTGATCGGTCTGCCGGAGAACTTCGCTTTCATCGGTGAAGATTCACGCCGGCTTGAACTGGCACCGGCTCTTGCAGAGCAGGCCTCCAGTTTTCTGATCACGATGGCGCGTCGCTACCAGGTGGTGATCCTGGGTGGGGGGTTTCCGGTTCCTGTTGGCGATGGCGCACACACCTACCAGCGTGCCCAGCTTGTCGGTCGTGATGGGCAGATACTCGCCAGTTACGACAAGATTCATCTGTTCGATGTCGACCTTCCTGACGGCAGTTCCTATCGAGAATCAGCCTGCTTCAGTTCGGGTGCGACGGCGCCACCCGTTGTGGATGTGCCAGGACTCTGCAGGGTGGGGCTATCCATCTGCTACGACGTGCGCTTCCCTGAGCTCTACCGAGAACTGATCGGAGCAGGAGCTGAGTTGTTGATGATTCCCGCCGCCTTCACAGCCTTTACGGGTAAGGACCACTGGCAGGTGCTCCTCCAGGCCCGGGCGATTGAAAACACCGCGTTCGTGCTGGCCCCAGCTCAGACGGGTGTTCACGCAGGTCGACGGCAGAGTCATGGGCATTCCATGGTCATTGACCCCTGGGGAACGGTGCTTGCGGACGCCGGCGTCAGTCCAGGTGCTGCCGTCGCTCCCGTTGATCTGGATCATCTCGCTCGCATCCGCAGTCAGATGCCCTGCCTCCAGCACCGCAGAACCGGTCTGTTCTGAATCTGATGCCTCGGCCACCTCGACGTTTCAGCACGCTGCTGATTGCCCTTGCCGTTCAGAGCTCAGGACTGCTGATGGCGCTGCCCAGCCGTGCCGCCAGCGCCCTCGCGGCCTGGTCGCTGGGAAGCAATGGGGTCTTGCAGTTGCGCACGGCCACGGGAGCTCGTCTGGATGCCTTCTTTGAAGATGGTGACGCGGGCCGCGGGCCGAGGGTCTGGATCGATTTCCCCGGGGAGTTAAGCCGCAGCCGCAAGCTGCGTGGATCGGGTCCCGTGCGTGAGGTTCGGCTCGGTAAGCCCAATCCAGGTGCCACGCGTCTGGTGGTTGAGTTCAATCCTGGCGTTGAACTGGATCCTGGTCAGTTGCGCCTGATCGGCACCTCGCCGGATCGCTGGAAGTTGATGTTTGAGGGTCTGGAGACCGGAGGCCTGCGCACCATCGGTGAAGGAGATCTCAATCGCTCCAGCTCCGGACGCTGGGGCGGCGTTCGCATCAAGCCAACCCGTACGCCGGTGAATGCTGCTGGTCTTCCGAGTGTGCCGCGTGGTCGCTACAGAGTGGTGATCGATCCTGGTCATGGAGGACCTGACCCGGGCGCGGTGGGGATCAAAGGAATCCGTGAATCGGAGATTGTTCTTGATGTGTCGCTCCAGGTTGCGCGACTGCTCGAGGCCAAGGGAGTGCAGGTCACCCTGACCCGAACTGCCGAGGTCGACGTTGATCTGCCTCCAAGGGTCTCGCTGGCCAACCGACTTGGTGCAACGGCCTTTGTCAGCATCCATGCCAATGCCATCAGCATGTCTCGTCCGGAAGTGAACGGCATTGAAACCTTCTATTTCTCCGATCCCCGCTCGGCACGCTTGGCTGCCCACATTCAGCAGCAGGTGCTGAATGTGTCTCCAGGAAGCCCCAATCGTGGCGTTCGTCGCGGTCGCTTCTTTGTGATCCGCCGCACCACCATGCCGTCGGTGCTGGTGGAAACCGGCTTTGTGACGGGCAACCTTGACTCGCCAAGACTGGCCACGGCTTCGCATCGACGTCGACTCGCGCTGGCCATTGCCACAGGCATTCTTGAGTATCTCCAGGGGGTCCGGTGACGATCCGCCTGGGCATGTTTGACAGCGGCTTGGGAGGACTCACCGTTCTTCGCCGGGTTCTCGAGCGACATGGTTCGCTGCAGGTGATTTATCTCGGCGATACCGCCCGTGTGCCCTACGGCAGCCGCTCACCAGCGGAAATTCGCACCATTGCTTCCGAAGTGGTGAGCTGGCTTCGTCAGCATCAGGTGTCCACGGTGGTCATGGCCTGCAACACCACCAATGCTCTTGCCAGGGATGTCGCCGAAGGACAGGCGGGTGTGCCGGTGGTGGGCCTGATCGGGGCTGCGGCAGCGCTGGTGCGGGAAAACCGGGTTGGAGTGCTGGCCACCCCGGCGACCGTTGCATCGGGGGCTTACCGGGAAAGCATCGAGGCACTCCATCCGGGAACGCTTGTGGTCCAGCAGGCCTGCCCTGAATTCGTTCCCCTGATCGAGGCGGGGGATCTGCGTTCCGAAGCCCTGCGTGTTGCCGCAAGCCAGTACCTTCAACCCCTGCTGGAAGCCTCGGTCGAGTCCATTGTTCTTGGCTGCACGCACTATCCATTACTGGTGCCTCTGCTCAGCAACCTGTTGCCAGAATCCATTCGCCTGATTGATCCAGCCATGGCAGTGGCCAGTCAGCTCGATGCACTGCTGGGGAAGCCTTTACCCGGGGGACTGAATCAGCCTTTGGCTTTGGAAGCCACCCGCATCTGTGTGACGGCTGATTCCCATGGCTTTGCAGACCGTGCCACTCCCTGGCTGGGTCAACGGCCACGGGTTGAGCTGGTTCAGCTGCAGTGACTGGCCGGCGCCTTCTAGGATCTGCGCACCGAGGGGATCCATGACCACCGTCACCGAGTTGCTGGAGCCGGTTGAGGCGGATTTGGAGATCCTTCTCAGTGATCTTCGCAGCCTGATTGGTGCGGGTCATCCAATCCTTCAAGCAGCTGCTGAGCATCTGTTCAGTGCCGGTGGAAAGCGCTTGCGCCCAGGCATCGTCCTGTTGATTTCACGAGCCCTTGCCAGTGATGGTGGACTCACCTCCCGGCATCGCCGGCTGGCGGAGATCACCGAGATGATCCACACCGCTTCGCTGGTTCACGATGACGTCGTGGACGAAGCCGCGACCCGTCGTGGCGTTGAAACCGTTCACAGTCGCTTTAACCACCGGGTGGCTGTACTTGCCGGTGACTTTTTGTTTGCTCAGGCCAGCTGGCATCTCGCCAATCTTGATGATCTCGATGTGGTGAAACTGCTCAGCCGCGTGATCATGGATCTGGCTGATGGCGAGGTGAAGCAGGGTTTGTTCCGATACGACACAGGGCAAACCTTCGAGACCTATCTCGAAAAAAGTTATTGCAAGACGGCCTCTCTGGTCGCCAACAGTGCCCGTGCCGCAGGTGTTCTCAGCGGCTGCACCGAGCCTCAGCTCGAATCGCTCTATCGCTACGGCCGCCAGCTGGGTCTGGCCTTCCAAGTGGTGGATGACATTCTTGATTTCACAGGAAGTGATCAGCAGCTCGGCAAGCCAGCTGCCAGCGACCTCTCCAGCGGCTACCTCACCGCACCCGCTTTGTTCGCCCTGGAGCGCAATCCAGCCATGGGTGTGCTGATCGAGCGGGAATTCAGCAACGAGGGTGATCTCGAAGAAGCTCTGGGCATGGTCCGTGAGTCGGATGCGATTGCCAGGACCCGACAACTGGCTGAAACCTTTGCACAGGAGTCCCGCGAGGCACTCACCTGGCTGCCCGATTCCCCTTATCGCACTGCTCTGCTCGAGTTGCCGGACTTCGTGCTCAGTCGCCTGTACTGATTAACGATTCCAGACAGTGCTGGGCTTCGCTGAGTCGGTTGATGGCAATCAGCCGTCCGGGTTCCCTTGACAGGGTTCCCTTCGCCACCGACTGGCCACCTACCTCGTGATCCCTCAGGAGTCGCCAGACTAGGCATCCGGCCGTTAAGGCTGATCGACAACCGGCCTCGGAATCCTCAAAAGCCCAGCATTCCTCGGGGTTGACTCCCAGGGATTGGGCTGCCAACAGGAAAGGGTCTGGTGCTGGTTTCCCGGCCCTCAGTCGAGGATCGTCGCCACAGACCATCAGCTGTAGGCGATTCACCCAGGGATGATTGCCAATTTTGCGTTGCATCGATTTTTGGTCGCTGCTGGTGACCAGAGCTGTTGCGATGCCGAATCGGTGAGCTGATCGCACCAGGGATTCAGCTCCCTCCATGGCCTTGGCTGCGGGCAGGAGCTTCGCAGCGATCGGCTGCCTGACGGCGAGTAGTTGGTCCGGTGTGATCGGCTGTTCGATCCAGGAGCAGACAAGGTTGGCGTTGTCGTGACGCCGCCTCCCCTGCAGCTGGAGCAACTGCTCTGTTGCCAGCTCGGTGCCGAAATGCTGTGCCGCCTGTAGCCAGGCCCGAGCATGCAGCGGCTCGGTATCCAGCAGCAGCCCATCCAGGTCAAACAGGCACGCTTTGGGCGGCGCGCTGGGTTGTTTCAGATCCTGCACTGCTCAGACAGTCGCTGACAAAACCATGCGTCACCCTGAACTTGTTCAGGGGATTCGTTGAGTGGCTGCGGTGACATCGCCAATGCTTGGCTCAATGCACATTCTGATTCTGGTCTTGCCGTTCCACAACGCTCGCGTCACTCAGGCAACGCTTGGCAACGAGGACTGCGCCAGGATCGGTTGCCCTCGATAACCTTCGCAGACAAGGCATCTGGACTGCAGACGATGAGCGAGGGTTCCACCATCGAAAGCGTTCTTCAGGAGCAACGCGTTTTCGAACCTCCTGTCGACTTCTCGCGTTCCGCCCGTATTGGCGGGATGGAGGCTTATCGGACCTTGGCGGACGCTGCTCGCCAGGATCCTGAAGCCTTCTGGGGAGACGCGGCGCGCAAGGAGCTGTCCTGGTTCAAGCCTTTCGACAAGGTCCTTGACTGGTCGGATGCACCGTTTGCGCGCTGGTTCGAGGGCGGCACCACCAACATCTCTCATAACTGTCTTGACCGGCATCTTCAGGGTGAGAAGGCCAACAAGACCGCACTGATCTGGGAAGGCGAGCCCGGCGATGTCCGACGGTTCACCTACCGGGAGCTGCACGCTGAGGTCTGCAAGGCTGCCAACGCCCTCAAAGCGATGGGAATCGGCAAGGGCGATCTGGTCGCTCTCTACATGCCGATGGTGCCGGAGGCGGCGATCGCCATGCTCGCCTGTGCTCGCATCGGTGCACCCCATTCCGTGGTGTTCGGTGGTTTTTCAGCCGAAGCCTTGCGCGATCGTCTGATCGATGGCGAAGCCAAGGCGGTGATCACGGCGGATGGCGGTTTCCGCAAGGACAAGCCAGTGTCTCTGAAGCCGGCTGTGGATGCTGCGCTAGCCGATGACAGCTGTCCAACCGTGCAGTCCGTGCTGGTGGTGCAACGTACCAAGCAGTCGGTGGAGATGGTCGACGGTCGTGATCAGTGGTGGCATGAGCTGGTCGACGGGCAGAGCGCCGACTGCCCAGCGGAGCCGATGGCCAGTGAAGATCGTCTGTTCGTTCTGTACACCTCAGGCTCCACGGGCAAGCCCAAAGGTGTTGTGCACAGCACGGCGGGATACAACCTCTGGGCCCATCTCACATTCCAATGGATCTTCGACATCCGGGATGACGACGTCTACTGGTGCACGGCGGATGTCGGCTGGATCACAGGGCATAGTTACATCGTCTACGGACCGCTCTCCAATGGCGCGACCACGGTGATGTACGAGGGGGCTCCACGTCCCTCCAAGCCCGGTGCCTTCTGGGAGTTGATTCAGAAGCACGGCATCACGATCTTCTACACCGCACCCACGGCGATCCGTGCGTTCATGAAGAACGGACGTGAGGTGCCTGATCAGTACGACATGAGCAGCCTGCGTCTGTTGGGAACCGTGGGTGAACCAATCAATCCCGAGGCCTGGATGTGGTACCGGGATGTGATCGGTTCCGGTCGCTGCCCGATCATCGACACCTGGTGGCAGACCGAGACCGGTGGCGTGATGATCAGCCCTCTGCCCGGTGCGACTCCCACCAAGCCTGGTTCGGCGACGCTGCCGTTGCCAGGCATCGAAGCCGACGTTGTCGACGCCGATGGCAACAGTGTTGGTGCCGATGAAGGCGGCTACCTCGTTGTGCGACGTCCCTGGCCGGGGATGATGCGCACTGTGCATGGCAATCCTCAGAGGTTCCGCGAGAGCTACTGGGAGCACATCCGACCCGCCGACGGCACTCACATCTATTTCGCCGGGGACGGCGCCCGTCGTGACGCCGATGGCTATTTCTGGGTGATGGGTCGTGTCGACGATGTGATCAACGTCTCCGGTCACCGCCTCGGCACCATGGAAATCGAGTCTGCTCTGGTCAGTCACCCGGCTGTGGCGGAGGCTGCTGTGGTCGGTCGCCCTGATGATCTCAAGGGAGAGGGCATCGTCGCTTTCGTGACCCTTGAAGCGGGACGAGAGTCAGATGATTCCCTGATTGCAGAGCTGCGTGCCCATGTGGGTGCGGAAATTGGCCCCATTGCAAGACCGGATGAGATCCGCTGTAGTGATGCCTTGCCCAAGACCCGCAGTGGCAAGATCATGCGCAGAATTCTGCGTGCCCTTGCCGCTGGCCAGGAAGTCACCGGCGACACCAGCACCCTGGAGGATCGTTCGGTGCTTGACCGGTTGCGCAGCTGAGCTGTGGTGATGAGTGGCAATATCATTATGTATTGATTACATATGTCGACGAATAACCTAAAAGTAATCAATTTTCCAGGTCATGCCTGATAGACATCACTGCGAAGCTTGTCTGCCGATGTCGCTTTGGAGTCGATTATTATTGCTCCATTGATCCAACACCTCTATGGCGGGCTTCGGGCCATCAAAAACGTCTAAGACTAAAAAGTCTGGCCGTAGAAGCCATGTTGATGTTGATGCATTGTTCCAAGAAGCTCTGGATCACCAACAGCGTGGTGACTGGCAAAAAGCCGAAGAGGTTTATTTGAAAATCATCAAGAAGGGAGGCTTACATTCTTCAGTTTTTATAAATCTGGGTGACCTCTACCAAAGGTCAGGTCGTTTGAGGGAAGCGATCAGTCTCTATGAGCAGGCTGTATCGATTAATCCTGACCGACCTCATGCACACATGAAATTAGGCGCTCTCTTGAAAGAGCTTGGTGATCTTGATCGGGCTAGGAAAGAGATTATGCATGCGCTTTCTCTAGAGCCCGATAACCCACGCGCACTGTTGAATGTCATGAGTGTCTATGAAGAGGAAGATGTTTGCGGATTGAAATCACATGCTCTGGATTTAGTTCAGAACAATAGGCATGTTGTTAATGATTTGGACTTTGTCGAATTCTTGTCATCATTCGGCGTGAGATTTAGTCGGGATGTGCTTGGTGATTAAGATCCTTCTGTTGCTATGAGTGATGCCTGGATTGAGTCGATTTCGTATTTTAATGCCTTGCTGAGTTCAATTGCTTGCAGCTCTTTTTGGGTTTGCAGATCGTTCAATATTTGCTTCCTTGTGTTGATGTTTAGGGTTTGAATGAATCGCATTAAGCTTTTTGCGGTATCAAGGTTAATTCTTGATGGGGACAAAATCGAAATTAGATAAGCCAGTGGAAGGTTTGGGGACTGGCATCCTACGGGGAGAGAATCGATTGACACCAGCTGGTGATTGGCCTGTCGAAAGTCAGCTTCATCTGTTGCCGCTTCATGTTGCCCGAAGCATCTGAATAATATAGACGCTTCATTGATTGTTATCTCGAACGGAATGCTGTAAGCAACGATGCTTCTTGAGGTGAAACCATACGATCTCCATAGGCTCATTGGGCTGTTTTTACCGCTATATTTATGTAAAATTTCTGGGTATTCTGCGTTTCCAGGTGGTGTTTTAAGGCCATTCCTGGTGACTCTGAATGGTGGGGCGTAATTGCTGTGATTAACGAGTTCAAGCATTGGCACAAGAACGCTTTCGCCCTTGAATTGGAATGCTCTTTCGTCGATAAATCTTTCTAATAGTGTCTCCATGTCATCTTTGTAATTTAATAGCCTTTTGTCTATGAATCGATGTTTCGCTAAAGCATTTTTTACTGGCGTTGATAGTGATGTTATTTGCTTTAGAAAGGATTGGGAATCCGCATTTCCTCCATTGCCCCAGGAGAGCTGGTTATAGTAATATTCAGCAAATTCTTTGGCTGTGTTAGATGTGTTCGGGTCGGATTTGATTGTTATCCTGCTTTTGTCGAGTTCTATATTGTCGCGCTTTATAAGAACATTTTTGGGAGTCATTATTGTTGCTTTTTGCTCTGGGTTTTTTGTAAACACTCCTCTCCCGAATTGACCTTGGCGTAATTCAACGTTTTCCGCTGTTCCTCCAAGCTCTCTGAAGCTTCTGACTATATATTCCCAGTCGTCGTAAGGCATTTCTTGGCTTTGTGATGAGCTTATGGTACATGCTTATTCCGGGGGCATTCTCGTTGGTTCGTCTTCTTGATTTCTGCTCTTTGAAAAGAGGGCTTGTTGGGTGATTGATCTTTTGCTGATTGCTTGAAAGAGAAGATGCATGGCGTGAACGGTTGATTGTGAGATGTATTTGCTCGGATAGCGTTTGACTATTGCTTTTCATCTTGATATTGACATCTCTCTGAAACGACTTTGCTGCTTTGCTTTTTAGAGCACGGATGGTGTGTATGTGTTTCTTGGCTATCCAGGGAGGACTGCCCCTTGCAGCGCCCAGGAGGTGATCAGGTCCTGAAGCCGTTTCACCTGTTGCTGTCGGTCGCTGCCTTCGGCCCAGTCACCCAGTAACTGACGCCGCAGGCCCGCACTGGCTGGTGTGAGGTGATCGCCGGGAAGCCTGAGCAGTTCACTGCGGTCTCCCTGGCGAGCCTTCAGTGCTGTGCTCAGGTCGAGGCTCTGGTCGATCTGATCTTTGTTGAAGCGCACCACCAGGTTGCGGGGTTGCAGGTACTGACGCTCGATCAGGCGCAGAGTTTCCTTCGGGCTCGGACTGAATTCCGTGCTCACCCCCAGGCTTGGGGCCACCACGCCGAGCAGGGGAATCGACTGATCGGCGGTGAAGTTGTTGAAGCTGAGCGCCACCAGACCGCTGCAGTTACGACCTCCGTCCGGGGCCAGCAGATGAAGCTTGCAGCCGAGGCTGTGGCCCACACGCAGGGGTTGCAGCTGGTGTCCCTGTCGGTCCTGCAGTCGCGTGCGGCAGGCACGCAGAGCGCTCCAGGCCTCTCGGGCCTGCAGCTGGTGGTCAAATCCCGGCACATAGCTCCAGGCATGGATGGCGATCGATCGTGCGGCCAGTCCCTCGAGCAGGCGCCGGTAACTGATCTGCGGTGTTGCGGCGAGATAGCTGCCTCCCACGAATTCAACCAGTCCCCGTGGCTGTGGCGGAAGCAAGGTCCAGCAGTCACGGAAGCGAACCCAGTTGCTCATTGACTGGGTTGCAGTGAACGCAGCACCTGCATGGCCTCGCGCACATGGGCCGGACCGTCCAGAAGATTGTTGAACACATGTCGGATCACTCCTTCGCCGTCGATCACATAGGTGACGCGCGATGGCAGCAAGCCGAGGGTCTTGGGGACCCCGAAGGCTCTGCGCAGGCGTTGGTCGCTGTCACTGAGCAATGGAAACGGCAACTGGTGCCGGTCGGCGAAGCGGCGATGGCTGACCAGGTCATCACCACTGACACCCCAGACCTGGGCACCAAGCTGTTGAAGCTCTTGATGGGAATCACGGAAACCGCAGGCTTCGGCCGTGCATCCAGGGGTGTCGTCCTTGGGGTAGAAGAACAGCACCAGGGGCTTGCCATTGCGCTCGTCGATGGCGCAACTGTTGCCTTCATGGTCCTCCAGGTTGATGGATGGAGCGTGGTCACCAACGGTGAGGGCCATGAGGAGGAGTCGAATTCGTGGCGAAACCCTAGGAAGTGCTGATGAAGGACGGAGAATGGGCTGATCTTGGAGAGAGGCAAGCGCATGGAGAACCCATCGTTACCAGGTCAGCTCGATCTGCTGTCCTTGGGCGGAGGCAGTCCGGCATCTCCTCCAGCTCAGGCCCCCTCGTGGCAACCGAACAAGGATTCCCCAGCGCAATCGTCAGATCGATCGGGGATCAGTCCAGCAATCCAGCCAGCAGAGGCTGCCCCTGGTGATGCGGCACGCACGCTGCTGATTGTGGATACGGAGACCACCGGACTGAATCCGCAGCTGGATCAATGCCTTGAGGTGGGTGTGATTCTCTTCGATGTGCCCGGCCGTCAGGTGTTGGCTCAGCAATCGTTTCTCCTGCCGGTGCAGACCAACGCCGCGGAAGCGATCAATCACATTCCAGCGTCAGCAACGCAACTGCCCCAGCCCTGGCGACCAGCCCTCGACTACCTCCAGTCGCTGCTGGATGCTGCCGACGTGCTGGTGGCCCATAACGCCGCTTTTGACCGCCAGTGGTTCGGGCTTGGTCATCTGCCGTCCACAGACAAGCGCTGGCTCTGCAGCATGGAGGACATGCGCTGGCCAGCGGATCGTCAGCTCAGGATGCGACCTTCCGTGCGTGATCTGGCGCTGGCCTATGAAATTCCCGTCTGGGCGGCGCATCGTGCCCTGACCGACTGCATCTATCTGGCGGAGGTGTTCCGACGCTGTGATGACCTTGAGCAGCTGATCGAGCGTGGCCTGGAGCCCCGTCAGCTGATGCGTGCCCAGGTGTCCTATGACGACCGTCATCTGGCCCGTGATGCAGGGTTTCGCTGGAACGAACCGGTGAAAGGTGCCTGGGCTAGGCGTCTTTCCGAGAGAGAGGCTCGCAATCTCGACTTCCCCGTTGTGCCTGTTGACCCTGAATTGCCTCTGGCATTCTGATTTGCTTCAGCAGTCGGAAGCCTCGCGGTGGGTTTTTAGGTGGTGGCGCTCAGCTCGCCAGGCTGGAGCCATGGATCTTCCTAAGCATCCACCCTCCATTCGTTCCAGGCTGCAGCGCTGGCAGCAAGTGCGGACCTGGGCCCGCCTGATCCGTGAGGCTGAATGCCTCTGGCATGTGGACGTGCGAGAACTCAAGCGGCTCGGTGCGCTGGAGCTTTCGCATTTGCTGGAAGAGGTTCCCTCCTGTCAGAGGGCCCGGGTGAATCGCTGGCTGATGCGCTACTCGGCATCCACACGATTGCCTTCAGGCGCTTCCACTCAGCAGCACTGAAGAGCTGTTCTCCGCTAAGGGTGGATCGCCTCCCTTGTAGTAACGATGCTCTTGGCCAGGCAGGCTCTGATCCTGTCCTCCCTGCTAGCCGTTGGAGCAGCTGTCTCCGCTTCTTCCGTGTCGTCACTGACCAGTGTCGGCTCCTCGCTTCCAGAAGGGCTGTACCGACGTTGGTTGGGCCAGATGACTACTTCAGGTGGTCCTGAAGTCAGCTATCGATCCATGGGCTCAGGTGCGAGTCAGTGGGCCTTGATCAGACAGACGGTGGATTTCGCGGTTTCGGTCGCTCCAATGCAGCCCCGTGACCTGGCCAAGGTGAGGAGGGGAGTGGTTCAGATCCCCACGGCCGGAGCCGCCATTGTTTTTGGATACAACCAACCGGGGTGCGACCTGAAGCTGACCCAGCAGCAAGCCGTTCAGGTCGCCAGCGGCATGATCACCGATTGGAAGCAGCTCGGCTGCAGCCCCGGTGCCCTGACCTGGGTGCATCGTTCCGATACTTCGGGGACCACCTACGCCTTCACCCACTCCATGCAGGCGTTCTCGTCGCAATGGTCCCTGGGGACTGGTGAGTCGATTCGCTGGCCGGCGGACAACGCCATCGCGGCCGAGGGCAATGCCGGTGTCGCCGCCGCCATTGAGAACAGACCTGGGGCTATCGGATATCTGGGTCAGCCCTACCTCGGTGGCAGTCTCAGGGCAGCTGCTCTGCAGAACAGCTCCGGTGAATTTCTCCGTCCCAGCGTGATCTCTGCTGCCAAGGCACTCGAAGGCATCAAGCTGGATTCCAATCTGGCCGGCGCCAATCACAATCCTTCAGCTGAAGGGTCTTATCCGATCGTCACTCTGATCTGGGTTCTGGCTTATAGATCCGGGAATGGTGAGAATGCCGAGGCGATCCGAGCAACCCTTGACTTCATGCTTAGCCCGCAGGCTCAAAGTCAAGCTGCTGAGCTTGGTCTGATTCCTCTCAATGCGCAAATTCTCAGCAAGTCGAGGGCTGCTCGCGAGCGGATTGGCCAGTAATTCCATGCCTGCTGGTGGACCATTGCGCCGTGCGAAACGCTGGTGGCCGCCATTTTCTTCTGATCTTTCGATACTTTTGTACCCCGCTTATTGATTCGACTGCGGGCTCTTTGTCTGGGCATGTGATGTTGCGCTCCTTACATCTGCCGGTAGGGAATCGTCAGCCGATGTTGTCGAATTTCTTGCAGAATCAAACCTGCTAAAAGCAAGGCTCTGCTTTCTGGACTCTAGTTTTCAAAAACGAAATCGCTTGCACCTGACCGCGGGAAACGTGGTTCCACTGCATAAAAACAGGCTCTGGCTGGTTGTTGATGGCATGGTGAAGCTGGGAGCCGTTTCTGTGCATGGAGATGAATTGCTGCTCGGCCTGGCCGGTCCCAATGAGACCTTCGGCGAGCCTTTGAGCACGGTTCAGGCTTATGAGGCGGTCACACTGACGGATTCGGATTTGCTCTGCATGACGATGGGTGAGGTGCGTGAATCAAAGGACCTCGCCAACGATTTTTTGGGAGCTGTTGTGTTGCGTCATCGGCAGTCAGAGTATTTGCTGTCGCTTCTCGGTTTGCGACGTGTTGAGGAGCGTGTCCGAGGCTTCCTTGAGCTGCTCGCCCAGGATTACGGTCAGCCATGTGATCAGGGACTGCGTCTGAATCTGCGTCTGACCCATCAGGAGATGGCGAGTGCCCTGAGCACCACCCGTGTGACTGTGACCCGGGTCATCGGTCTGCTGAAAGATGAGGGTTGGCTGAAGATCGACGGACAGCGTCATCTGGTGATTACCCATCAGCCCTGTAAGTGAAAGTGAGCTGAAGCGAAGACTTTCAGTGCCAGAATTCGAGCGCATTGTTGATGATGGCTCTGATCCGATTACGCAGGCTTGAATAAAAAAAGACCCCTTAAATGAGGGGTCTAGTCAATCGATTGGACTGTGACATCGGAGCGGCGGGATTTGAACCCACGACCCCTACTACCCCAAAGTAGTGCGCTACCAAGCTGCGCCACGCCCCGACGGCAGATGCAAGCTATCACAAGGCATTCCCGCCCTTCGTGCGTCGCTTGATCCGGTTCAGCAGTCTTGCTGTGAGCCTCTCGCGGTTGTCACCCGCATACCCCCAGATGCGCAGTTGTCTGCCCAGCTGACGCAGCGCTGCAAGATTCATGGAGGCCAGCTGAAGCTCAGGCAGCGTTCGCCAGGCTCTGGAGGCCATCGGCAGATTGGAACGACCTTTGCTGTCCCCAAGACTCAGGGTTCCGTCAGCGATCCATTCCGGAATCAGCACCACCAGGACGGCGATCAGTCCATAGAGCTCCACCAGACCCCTCGGCAGTGGATGCAGGCGACGGGGGGGCTTCGGCTCAGGGATGGTGGGCACGCCGCGCGAGAAGTCCAATCGTGACCAACCTTGCCAGGTCTGTTTGAGCAAAGGGGAGGCAGTGGTCAGATCGCCAGGGTTCCCCTGTGCATGGGAGCGATGAACTGTGCTGAAGGAAGAGGCGACGAATCGCGCCACAGGAATGGATGCTCACGATTTGAACTCGGTCTCAGAGCGAACGCCATGGCGAAGACCAGGATCACCGTCAGTGCGATGACAGCGATCACAACCCTGTCGGGAAGTGGTTCATTCATGCCTGCAGCTGAATCGGACTGTTGTCACCGCGGAGCACGCAGTGACTGATGCTCCAGTCGTAATGGCTCCAGACCTGCGGGGGCAAGCGATAGTTGCAACCTCCAAAGGCACCGAGGCTGATCCCTGTGGGCATGGCGGAGCAATAGGGGCGGCTTCCTGGTCGGGCCAGATACTGCTGACGATATTTCTTCGTCACAAGTTCTTGCTCTTCGATCCCTGCCAACGCAGTCCTGAGCTGACTTCTTTCACAGACTAGGTCTGGTCAGAGGCAGGAGTCGGATCTGTCACCAGCAATTGCTGGATTATCTGGTTCCTGCCCATGTCCTCTGAATGCCTGCCATCGCTTCGAGAGAAGTATCAAAAGCTTCCTGGCTCTGATCTCCGGCAGCTCAATCTCAAACTGCGCCCTGACGCATTGGCCGCTCTGACCGGCCTCAAGCGATCAATGGGCGATCAACGCTCGATGGGTGCATTCACCCGATCCTTCCTCACTGCAGCCCTTCAGCAGGCCGCTGAGGAGGCGCAGCAGGCATGAGCAAGCGCAATCCAGGGCTGGCGTCTGATTTGCCAGTTCAAGGTCAAAGACCACGGCAACAAGCTCGGTTCCTGTTGTTGGTTGAGAAGGAGATGGCCAAGGCTTCTGGCCATGACCCTGCAATTTCACTGGTGACGAATCCAGTGACGAGAGCCGTAATGGAGGTGGCAGGTGTCCCTCTCGATCAGCTCGACGGTCAACAGAACAGCAGTGACTACAGCAAGCGCATCGATGCGGTGTTGAAGCACCCATGGCAGATCAACAAGAACCACCCTCACCACGATCTGTTGATGGCTGCGAAAGATGCCATCTCCAGCGGGGAATGCTCAATGAGCTGCCTGGAGTCAATGAGCAATCGAGACGATTGGCAGGAGGTCGCCCGCGTCAAGTTCATCGAGGCAATGGGTGTTGTTTCACCGCTGGCCTGGAAATCAGACATTGCTGGAGCAGCACGAGAGCTGCAACGCATGAATGGTGATCTGCAGCGCAGTGGTCTGAACTTCACCGCTGATCAGCTGAGGGGAATGATCCATCAAGCCAATGCGGCAAAGGATCGGGCTGATGTTGAGAACGAATCACTGAAGGCCAGCCGCAGGGCTGAGTTCAAAGAGCAATTCGGTCATCAACCAAGCAATGACGACAAAGGGGCATGGCTTGAGGAGGCAATGTTTGTGGCCTATGGCCGTCCACTGCGAGAGCAGTGGGCGCATCTCTTCGAGGCGTTCAAGAATCCTCAAGGCTTTGAAGACCACTTCCGAGGGGGATCTTTCAACGGAAAACCGAGCAATGCCGATTGGCAGTTGCTGGGGCTGGAACCTGGATCAACACAAGACCAGGTGAAGGCAGCGTTTCGGAAGCTGGCAAAGGAACATCACCCCGATTGCGGTGGTGATGCTGAGCAGTTCATGCGTGTTGTTCAAGCAGCCGAACGAGTGATGGAGGTGACGGCATGACTGACTCCGAAGCCAAGGTGCTCGCCACCGAGGCCCTGGACTTGGGGCAGGAAGGCCGATGGCTAATGACGTGAGGTGCTTTCCCAGAAAACACACTGCAACGTCAGTTTTTTAATTCACATTGCTAATGGAATACATGAATCTCTTTGAAAGTATGCAGTGGTAAGCCGAAATGCTCAGTGAATCGATGTACTCAGTGAACCGATGTGTTCAGTAAGAAGTCTAGGTATCTGCCTCTATGCGTATACGCCAAGGCGTACACATAGGAACGCATGAAAAATAATTTCCGTATACGGATCGTTGGTATGACTGGGATCTGAGAGGTAGTTTTTTGAATACTGCTAAAGCGCTTGTGATTCTGGAATCTGCCACTAGTCTGTAAATCTGTTGGGGGGTTGCTCAATGGCTTTGGGCTTCGGTCCAAGCTCCCATGAGGAACCTCCGGCCCAGGTGTATGCAGCACCTAAGCCATCAGCAGTTCCCACAAAGTCCACTATTTCAAGAAGACTCATGAGCACCATTCTTACGGGGGATCCCCCTCGTGTGCCAACTTTGGCCGCCAATTTTCAAAGTCGTCTGCCCATTAGGCGACAGCTCGATCTGCTCCAGCAGTGGAAAGAGCATTGGCTTCGCTCTCCTCATAATCACGAAGGAGGTTGCGAATGACGCCCCTTGCTGTTGAAACGCACGTTCGTTTGAAGAAGGTGCTGCAGATCAGATGCCCAGAGACGGGTGACGCATATGCCGTCTGCCTCGTCGAAAGGCCAAACGGAGCGGAGACAACAATGCTCGCTTGCTCCACCAAGCTGAATCTCGACCACGTCAGGCATCTCGAAGGCCTAGAGGTCAACGTGCTTCCCACCAGCAATGGTTTGAAGCTGCGTCCTCTTGATGAGCAGCCTGAGGACACCATTGATCGAATGGTTGCTCGGCTTGAGGCTGGTGACACAACCATTCAGGTGGCCTCACCAGAGCTGATGGAGGACTCTGCCTCTCAGTGCCAGTCACTGGGAAACGGTCGAGAGCTTCCGATCAACGCTTTGAGTGAGTTGATCGCAACCACTGCGGAGATCGCTGTTAAGCGAGGAATCCCAATGGCTGTTTGGGCCTGCTTGCCAGGAACCTAAGCAGTCAGAAAGGATTCGTGATTACAAGCAGTGCTGTCATGGCGCTGCTTTTTTAATTGCCCGAATGGGGGAGTCATGTCCACTGAAGACCACCCGAACGGGTGATGTGAATCCGATTGATTCCAGAGATGGTGAAGAGGTCCAGGAGGGATGACCTCTACTTCTCACGCTAAAAACAATGAAGCTCTTTAATTCAATCACTACTGGCATTATTGCCAGTAGTTCGCTGTTGACTGCATTCCCACAAAGATTACTTGCGGAGCCAACTCCTTTTGATGTAATTGTCGCAAGCGTTTCAATCAGTGTATGTTTAAGAGAGTTTGGAGCAGATGAATCTACACGTATGCTTTTCATTGATGGAATGAGAGAAGCTTATGGAGACAAAGTCGTTAAAAATGTAATGAATAACTCCGCATTTGAAGAGCGGATGCAAAATCATATAAAAGATATGGGTGGCTGTTCAGCACTGATTTCATCAACACAAGCGAAAGTCAGAGAAGAGCTAGGCGACGCATCAAAAAATTATTGAATAAGCCTGTCGGGAAGCCCGAAGCCATGAAAGCGAGGCTGAGAGCTATACAAGACCCGAAAGGGAAAAGCAGGGGGGCGTTGAGTAGTCGCTATCGATCTCCCGACAAAACCACATCATGAAAAATGGCACTTGCTAACTGTCAAAAATGCGGGCATCAGTACAGTGAATTGAAGCACAATGATGGATGCCCTAAATGCCTTCCAAAAAAGAAAAAGAGTAATTTCACAGCAGCGCTTATTACAGGAGCAAGCACCTTGATTCTTTTCATAGGTTGTCAACAGTTGACAAAACAGACTCCCGAACAGGTTGCTACTGAGCGATGTTTTCTAGAAGCCACTTTGGCAACCAAAGCTGCCGGGAACAAATCCTTCCAATATGCCCAAGAAATTTCGCCTACTCGGGCAAAACTTATATTCAGTAGGAATGGTGCTACCTGGTCAACTAACTACTTTTGCGAGTCATAAGTGGACAAGACATGTCACCCATCTCCCGACAAACAACCTCACACCAATCACGCCCCGCCAAGTGCGGGGTTTTTTATGCTTTGCTGGTCTTTACCCAAACGGGGGATGCCACGACTCAGATAACTGCCCAAACGGGTGATGTGGATTCTGTTTAGTTCAGCGATGGTGAATACATAGGAGGGAAGACCTCTACTGCTAATTAAACTAATGAAACGTTTTAACCTTTCTCCTGAGCAAGCTCTGCTCTATCACTTCGCTCAATGGCAAGGGCGTATGTGTGATTGGATCAATATTTTGCCTTCTTATCGAAGTGCAGAGGCTGCATTTAAGGCACTCCCAACTGATGTTGCTGAACGCATTGTTAGTCGCGCAGCTGAATATGGGATGGATCCGATCGAGCTAATGCAGAAGGTCCCTGAGCAACTTTGGACTAACCCAGATCAACTCA
Organism: Synechococcus sp.; assembly: GCA_047286285.1. Taxonomy (GTDB): domain Bacteria; phylum Cyanobacteriota; class Cyanobacteriia; order PCC-6307; family Cyanobiaceae; genus Synechococcus_C. Next base: position 1,179,250 of record JBJBBP010000002.1, read on the forward strand.
TGCAGTTCCTGGATGTTTTCGACATCTCGCATATTGTCGCGACATCGGTTGATGAAACTCTTAAATCCGACCCTGGCAATTGGGTGTGGGAGATGAAGGGTGTCAATCGTGGTCGTAAGGCTGCCACCATGACTGGCGAGGAGCATCGCACCGCTGTCGATACAGCTGATGTATGGGCTAAGGAGGCCACAGGCGAGCCACGCTTCTTTGATTTCAATGGCCTCTGGGCCGAATTTAAAGTTTTGGCTCAGACCCTTGGGTACACGTGCGCTTGGCTAGATCCGGAGATCTTCGCCAAGTCCAAGCGTCATGCTGTGCAGTACGTAGCCAGCCTCCGGAAAGCAAAGAACTTCGGTGAACGTCTCAGGCTTTCCCATGCGTTTGTGAAGTCCATTGGTCGAGGCTTCCAGGAGCACAAGCATGAGACTCTCGCTGCCTTACTGCTTGCAGTTGTCACACTGCATTTCGCCCCTGCCCGCTGGTTCATCCAGATCTGGGCTGTGACGTCATTGTTTGGCACCGCTGTGCACTTGCTCAGAGGCATGTCTCTGAAGGCACAACGTAGTTCTAAATTCGCTGTTTGGGTTCTTCGCAAATTCAATAAGCCCCTCAAGGTGTTCGATTATTGGATTCAACAGTCCCTTGTAATCATCAATAATATTAAGAATGGTGTTTTCAAACTCGCAACGTATATTCCTGATATAGCTGTTACTTCATTTAAGAAGCTGGCCATTATTGTCAAGCCTTATGTGGTCAAACAGATCGATCGGGCCAAGGGCGCTTTCCGTGGTTTCCTTGGTTGGGTAACTGGCAATATGAGCTTAAAATTTGCCTGATTTTTCTCTTACCCCTTTTGCCCCTGTCACTATTTTGGTGTTGGGGGCTTTGTTTTAAATAACATCTGCTTTTAACGCACCGAACTGGAATCTCAAACCTAATCAACGCAATGGCTGAGCAGAAAAAGGGGAAGCGGAAGTCCTATGTGATCGCAAAACGCGAGGCACTGTTCGCTCAGCAACCAATGCTCCATCGGTTGTATCAGGACTACAGGAATAGTTGCGCGAAGCTTTCACGGGCAAGAGCATTCACTCGTGAAATGCTCGATGTCTGGGGTGAGGAACACGATGCTTATCTCGAAGCATCTGCAGCAGAAGACCTGGCAATTGCAGAGACAACAGAACTGCTTGATCAATGCAACGCTGCTTGCATTCCTATTTCAGGAACCAAGCCAGTCAAGACAACAGTGATGACTCTCACTGAACGACGGTTGCAGACATTCGACAAGGTTGATTTACAACCCATCGAAGGGTGGGAAGCATGGGAGGCAGGAGATAAGCCTGCAGATGAGCAAAACAAGCCGAGCTAATATCAACAACAACTAGGGATTGTTGTTATGGAAATTCCCACCACTCCTGAGTCACTTGCAATGCAACATGCGCGGTCAATCCAGCACTCAGTTACTCAGGCATTGTTGATCAATCAGTTCAACAGGCAGAAGGCAGAGCAAATGGCATCAATTGCTGTTGATGCCATCGCACACAAGGTCGAGGGTTAAGCGGCCTCCCATCGAGCATTTTTGCTCATGTTTTCTGAAGCCCATAAAGGTTGTAAGTTCGAATAGTGAAAGCAATCCTTCTGTTGACTCATTTCAGTGAGGTCATTGAAGCTCGCACAAGGACGAATGTGGTCTACGTGCCACTTGCCGTAGTTTTTCCACGTCATGCCTGGCTTGAATTGTGATTCGAGATGAGCTTTAAGCCTTTGATGTGAGCACCCTATTAGTTCTTGCGTTCCGCAGCTTTTTCCTGCGCCGGCTGCTTTGATAGCAAGATTCATTCTGCGTCGTAGATTTTTTATCATCCGAAAAACATAATCTTCTCGAACCCTTCTGTTGTAATAACGCCGATTAGCTTTTCGTTCTCTTTCGGCAAATGAAGGATCTGTTTTTCGCCTTTCTGCTATCTTGACTCTGGCTTGTTCGCGAATTTTATGTTTGTTTTTCTCGTAATACCTTGCTGAATACTCAGTCTGCTTTTCTGGAGTTATTGGATTAAGTTTTCTCCATTTTTTTGTAGCAAGGGCGACTTTCTCTTTGTTCCTTTTACCCCACGCTCGGCGTGATGCTCTTTGCGCTTCAGCATATTTTGGCGATCGTGCGCGATGCTCCAATGTCTTGCAGCTTGCTGAGCAGAACTTTTGTTGATTGCCAGTCAGTGTGTTTCCACACCAAACACAAGTTTTGGGATCAGTACTCATTGATTTTCAATGTTGATTTGTCTGAGGACGCAACGGGTCTGCTCAACAATTCAGCACAAGCCAAATAGTTGACCACAAGGGTCTTGTTGAGGGCCGTTGCTGGCCGTGTCCTTGAACAGAATCATGAGGCACGTCACCTGCATTTGTCAACACATTCGGCAACTGATTGTTGCCACTGTTTATTGCACGATCGTGCATACAGTTGCAGCCCTGCAACCATCAGCCTCTGAAGACTATGCATTTAGAACATCAGACGTATGCCCTGATTTGCTCCCGCTAAGTGTTGTCTAATTTCTGAGATTCATTCCACTGCAATGCGTGTGAATGTCTGCGCCCCCGTAGAGCAAATGCCCTTCCCCTATGTATTGGCACCCCTCGATGTATGGGGCTTTCACCCTTTTGGGTGATGCCTTCACCCCCGTCTTCAACCGATCGTGTGTGTGTCGCCGGTAATGCCGCCTTCTGCTTGGTCGTGGTCGGATGTGCTGAGCAGGCGACAGAAGCTCCCTGGTTCTCTAGGGGGCTTCAACCCTTCACCACCTCGGCTGGCACCCTTCCACCCGCCCACTGCAGGCAAACAAAAACCCCACTCGTGAGAGCGGGGCATTGCGTTGAAACGTCGTGGCTCAGAAGCTCGTACCACCAGGACCAGCACTGCCGCCGACGTTTTCAGTACCAGACATCGACGGTCAACCGATGTCTGGCTGATCCATTGGGCATATCGAACTGTCCTGTCATGAAGGTCGAACCACCAGGGCCAGAGGTGCTGCCGACCAAGCGACCACCGTTGATGGTCTGCAGTTGATCAAGGGTGAGTTCGGTGTTGGTCATGCGGTGTTCCTTTCGATGGACACACCATCTCCGGATTCAGCGGCTGACTCGATGACCTGCCTCAACCAGGGCTGTGAGGTTGGTCACAGGGTCTTTCGCTCGAAAGGGGGATGGTGAATTCAAGCCATCTGATCGATGGTGAATCCAGACAGGAGAAAGTCATGGAACCCATCACCGCCACCGTCGTCATCGTTGCTCTTGTTGCACTGGTTTGCTGAGCGTCACCACCTCGGCTGGCAGCGCTTCCACCCTCCTGACTTCTGCATCGTCTCCCATGCCTCGATGGCGTTGTGCCTGAGCATTCGTCTGATGACTGGCTGCCCCTTGCAATCAATTCATCATGTGTTTGAGCATTTCATCTGAGACAAGGCATTCGCCAACCTCCGCATCAGGCGAAACCTGGTATTTCGGATGAATGCTTCCGCGATTAGGTCTGAAAGGAACTGATGTCCCGAGATCGACGTACCTTGCACCCAAAGCCCATCCGCGTACTCCTGTTGTTTTATTGCGGACGCAGCTGATCCACTTGGAGGCTTCCGCTGGGATGAACGCTCCTCCTGTCGTTAAGACAAGGGAAAACGCGGTGATGACAGCAAGACGTTGCATGCGATCAGTTTCTATTCGGAGCGCATTTTGGTGCAACAACCACCCCGCACCTCTCTTCGGCGGGTGCCTCTCAACAAGTGGCCGGTCCTTGCTTGGCATCCATCAACGATGGCGAATGATCCCTCCAATGGGGGATGTGGATCAGCTCTCAACAAACGATTGTTGATCCATGACCCAATACCGCTATGGAAAAGTCGTCTCTCCCATTGAGTCAGAGGCGATCAGGAATGCAGAACGCAAAGCGCATCAGCCCAACAAATCGAAGTTCGGTGACTTCTTGAAGCAGGCGGGCTCGCTCGGTGCTGGTCTGTTGATCGTTTTCGTCATCAAGGAATGCAACGCTGTCCAGCGCAACATCAACATGCACAAAGGCCGACTGATCGAGAAATGCCGGGCCTACAACTACCCATCCAAAGGCGTCGAGCTATGGCCTGGTGAGTTTCGGAGCTGCGAGGGAGTCGATACGTGGGTGAAACGACCCTGATCAAATGGGGTTAGCCCATTCGGGGGATGCCGACCAACAGACCTCCGAGTGAGGCTTGTCAGATGAAACAACTTCCTCTCATTGCTGCTTTCTGCCTGCTGACATCAGGCTGCACCCCCTACTTCTCATCTTCAAGACCCCTGCCTTTCACGCCTATGCCAGAACCATCCAAAGCCAGCGAGGGTGATTACATCGACAGCCTCATCGGCCGCAAAGACTTCCAGGCTTTCCTTCTTGCTCGTTCCATTGCAATGTGCGGTGAACGAGCTGATCGCTGGGATAGGTCAGGATCAAAGCAACGGGAGCAGTGGGCTATCGACGATGGTTACTTCTCTCAGCGTGACTACAACATGTGGCGTGCTGATGGCAATGTCGCAAGGGTGTTCAAGGACTACCTCGAATTCAGAGGTGGATGCTCGGAGATTCTGAAATCGCTCGAATCAAACTGATCCTTCTCACCAACTAGAAATGCCGATCACCTGGGCTTCACCTCCCTTTTCTCAGCTCCTCCTGAGGGCACGGAGGCCCTGAATCTCGCTCTTAATCTTCGAGTGGCTGTATCTAACACTGGGAGCCAGTTTTTCCCCATAGGGGGGTAGGGAAGGCCATGCCTGCCTGATCCATCGAAGGAAGGAGCAGCAGTCGTCGTCGTGGCAGGACTCGATGACTTCAATTGGTTGAGGGTCAGCATCACTGCTGCTTGCTGCAGAAATGAATTGATCGATGCTCCCTGGCTGAGGGAATGAAGGCATCAAGGATCGACAACAAGATGAGTCATCTCATCGTCAGTCCAGCGTCACTGTCATTTCGACAGAGCAGCAGGAGATTGGACAGTGCACCAGATCCACTGCAATGACTGAATCATTCAGTGCTGATGCTGGCCATGGCAGTGATGGCAACACCAGATCAGAGGGAATTGGACACGATCAGGCCTGCATCGAGGGCTGATGGAGAGCTGATGCAGTGATGGGTGGACCAGGGATGGAGTGACTGAGGTGGTGGCAGTCAGTGATCACTCGACGCACCTTCAACATCAATCAATGACGGTCAGCAAGCAGAGCGAAGAGATTGATTGATCCGTCTCAGTGACGACTGCTCCGTCTCAACAAGAGCAATTCACTGTCTTCAGTCTTGTTTCTTTGTTGATATTCACTTGCTTGTAAATATGTATGTTGTGACTCTGACCCGTTCAACTACATCCTGTTGCAGCGAGTGACAAAGGGAGAGCAAAAAGATGATTCAACTGGAGGTGAGAGGAGGTGAGTCAGGCAGGGTGCAACAGTCCTGAATCAACAAACAACAGCAGAGACTTGATTGATAAGGGGTGGAAGGCCCTTGAAGGGGTCTTCAACAGAGAGGGGTGGAATGCTGAGCAAGAGCAACAAGGAAGACCTTCTGAGGGCTTCTGAATGCCTCTCAGTGTGAGAGGGGAGGAAGGTTCAACAGAAATGATTGGATTCGATCAACGATCGAGCTTGGCGAGTTCATCTAGCTGTTTCTTCCTGGAGTTGAGATAGTCGGCCATGCTCTTGTTGTTGTGAATGCTGCGAATCAACAGCTCATGGTGAAAGACAATCGCTAGTGTCTGCTCTTCTGTCATTCCGTCAACACCAAAGGAAGGTTGATCATCAACAGGGAGATGTCCGAGGCTCTTCAAGCGTTTGATCTTGGTTGGTTTTTGTTTAAACATTAATCAACACTCATTGACATTTCTTGGCAGCTGTTGGCGGCTCAATAGTAGCCGTTATCTCTTGTGCATGGTCTTCTCGCAAAGTTTTCTTGTGGATTCGTTTAATGACCTTTCATTGTTGCTTTTGGCGGTTGAACCAGCAAGATTGAGATCATCGGGATTATAAAAGTGTCGTTCAATTCGATCTTCTTCTTTCTTGGGCCACATATGTACGGTCTCAACAATGATCATGCCCTCAACAACATCAGCCACTTCCATTTCATGATCTTCATCCCATATGTAAGTCACCTTGTCACCAATCTTGAATAGTGAACAACTGTCGTTTGATTCAACAACGGAATCATTTTGTTGTTGAGGTTGTTCTGAGCATGGTTGCGCGTGCGGTTGTCGCTCTAAGCGAAGGCCAGCCGCAGGCTGGTCTGAGTGTGGCGAGCGACCCGCAAGCGTGACCTGCTCTTGCTCATCAACAGGAGAGACCTGGTCTGATTCAGATGTTCTCTCTGATTTGGTTTTTTGGTTGTTCTTTTCTAAGAAATTCTCTTTGGTTGTCTCTAATTGTCTATTTGTGGGGTTTTTCAAGGACTCCACCCTGGGGTCTTCTAAGGACTCCACTTTGGTGGGGTCTTTTAAGGACTCCACTCCCGGTGTCCTTGAGGACTCCACCCGTTTGTCCTTTTTGGCTTGTTTGGCCTTCCTTGAGTTGTTCTTGGCTGGACTTGAGATTGGCCATGAAAGGGTCTTGCCTGCTTTTAGTTGAGCGTTGAAGTGATCGACGCGGGCAAGCATTCGCCCATCTTTGATTGCTTCGCCTGGGATGTATTCATTCTCTGTGCCTTCAAGTAATGTCAGCAGCTTTGCTGATTGCATGAGCTTCAGCACTTTCAGAATGGTTTTCTTTGTCCATGGAGTGCGTGTCTCAAAACATCTTGCACAAAGCTTTTTTGATCCATGCTTGGCGTTGCATACGCAGCCAAGTAGTTTCATTGTGATGTATAGCATTTGTGGCGTGAGGGCTTGAGGTCTCCCTTTGCCTTCATCCCAAGCTAGGCCTTGTGTTAATTGCCACGCGACTGCATATTCAACCTCTTCTGTGTTGAAGAAGAATGAAAGCTCTTTGTTGGCTCTATCTGTCATTGTGCATCGTTGAATAAGCCACGATCCGTGATATGCTTTGTGCATCGGATCGAAAGGCCTGGTTACCGAAAAATAACTTCTTAAGCGTCAGATGGCTGGTAACCGTCTGGCGCTTTTTTCTTGAAATCATTTCAACCATAATATCAACAACTGCCCACTAGTCATCGAGCGATTCTTCACACAACAGATCAAGAATCTCGTCAGAGCAATGCACGACAGGGATTACGAAAAGATTTTGGCTTGGATTGAATTTGCCAAGGGCTGGGGAGGCCGTCTTGAGGGGGCTTCATTAGTTGCCGAAGCTCATTTGGAGATCCTGGGTGATGGTCAGACCATCGAACCTTTGAAGGAAAGCCGCCGCCATTGAGCAATGCAGGTCGCTAACCAATCACTCCGGCTACAGCCTCTTCAGGGGCGACACCAGCATCGACAAGTTCCTGCATTGCATCGTTGTCGGCCTGGTCTTTGCCTTCTGCTGTGTAGGCCGGGAGCCAATAAATCTCCTCATCACGGAAGAGCTTCAATTCTTCGGGCTTGCCATCGCGAACAGTCACCCACTCGATGAGTTGTTTGAGCTTGGTGTGACCAGCGACGGGATCCTGAAGCAGTTGTTCCCAATAATCCGGGGAGTGAGCTTCCTCCCAATCCTTGAGGGTGGTCTTGTGTTGAGTGGCGGAGCGTTGATCCTCGGCCTGTAGCTCTGCGATCTGCTGCTGCTTTTTCAGGAGCAGTGTCTGCATGTCGCTGTCGCCTGATGCTTCAACTGCAAGCTGCAGTGCATTGACTGACTGATGAAGCTTGGCGATCTGGGAGGTGTTGGAGCTGACGGGGCTCATTGCATTGAGCACCTGATCAGCAACATCCGACATTGAGGCAGAGAGATGACTGATCAAGGTCTTATGGCTCATGCCTTTGGAGAGGCATTCAGCTTTGTTTCTCTGTCGGCGTGTGCAGTAGTAGTGAATTGACTTCTTGGCCTGCCGCTTCCCGGAAACGACCTTGGTGAAGTTGCATCCGCAATGAGCGCACTTCAGTAGTGGGTGGATTGGTATCCATTCCGAGCGGCCACCTGCTGCTGAGCTTCGACCGGAGCGAGCAAGAGCACCGCGTGAGGCTTTGTTCCGTTCTCTGAAGGCAGTGATCCGCTTGTGCTCGTTAACAGAAAGGATCGAGTTGTGTTGATCCCAGAGGACGGGAACAACCTCACGCTTGACCTGCTTTTTCTCTCGCGTCTCGGGGTCATAAACCTGCTCATAGATCCGTCCCTTGCGGCCACCTCTGATGGATGGATCCTCCAACCAATGACCAGTGGCTTCAGCAGTGAACCTGATCAGTTGCGTCAGGCGTTTGCCGTCACCGATGGGCTCCAGAGTTCGAAGCCATGCGTTCCAGCCATTGCGACCGGAGCGGATTGATTCTTCTTTGAGGAGTTCATCGATCAGGCAACGAGCAACCTGCCATTCACTGATGATCTGGCCCTTGTTGTCTTTGGCGACTGGCTGGTGATTGGGTTCGAGCTTCTGTTGCCGGACCTGATAGCCCAGCGGTGCCTTTCTGATGGTGCTTAGGCCTTGCTCATCGCAGTGTTTGTAGTGACGGCGCAACCGCATGGAGATGCGTTTGCTTTCGGCTTCTGATGCGTGTGAGTTCGCTTCCCAGATTTCTTCCTGAGCCAGCTCGTCATGTTCGAGAGCACTCCAGACGCCGTCATGACTGAGCCGGATCTTGACGTTGAAGTGTTTGCAGAGATCGAAGAGGTGAGTGGTTTCTGCTTTGTCTCTGCCAAAGCGATCAAGACGGATGGCCGTGACTGTTGCCACCTGTCTGCTGCTGATCAGCTTGAGCAGCTTCTGATATTCAGTTCGATCAGCGGAGCGACCGCTGCCTCTTTCCTGCAGAACGAGATCGCAGGTGCTTTCCAGTTGATCGAGCTGGATCTGCAGGGATGAATCCTGAGCTTCAAGCTCGGTGCTCACCCGGCAGTAACCGACATTCAGCCCACCAGCATCAGAGCTTGATGGGGCTGTTGTCTCCTCGAAGAATGCAGTGGCTGACTGACCAGTCGTAGTTCTGCCAGACCTCTGGGGGGAGCTTGTAGTTGGACCCTTCGAAGTCACCTAAGGGAATCTTTGTTGGCTGCGCACTGCAGTATGGCCTACTGTTTGGGAGAGCCAAGTACTGCTGGTGGTAAGTCTCGGCGAAATGGAAGGTGCGATCAGCCGCGATCTCGGTCGTGATGCTGTCCCGTTGCGCCTGCGTCAGAGCCTGTTGATACCAATCCCTGCTGGCCAGAGCCAGCTCCATCTGCCGTGGCGTACTTGTGTAAATCGCTGATCGATACTGACTGCCCTGGTCATTGCCCTGGCGATCACCCTGGGTGGGGTCATGACATTCCCAGAACAGCTTGAGCAGATCGCTGACATCGATGGCGGGGGTGCTGTAGACCACTCGCACGACTTCGGTATGTCCAGTCCGTCCACTGCAGACCTGTTCGTAGCTTGGAGATGGCGTCTGCCCTCCGGCGTAACCCACGGCCGTTGACACCACACCGGGCAGTCTCCAGAACCCCTTCTCCGCGCCCCAGAAGCAGCCGCAACCAAAGACAATCTCCTCCTGATCTTCAAGCAGCGGAGCCTTCAGAGCTGAGCCGAGCACGACATGACGGTTGTCGCCGGCGCCGTCATGTTGTCCTTGCTGGGAGCCGGTGAGCCAGTTGGGCAGCATCACATCCTTGTCTGTGAGCCAACCCTAGGCAGGTGTCACCGGATCCAGGCGAATGTGGTTGAGCAGCGTGGTGACGAAGGCGAACAGTAGGAACGGCACGCTGAGAACAAGAATCAGCCCGACTCCAACCAGAGCGAACAGCGGGCGTGATGACCCCATCAGCGCTAGGCCTGCTGCCAGGCTCACGAAGATCACGGCCATCCAGGCCAGGATCTGCCCGTAGATATCCCCGAAGGTCAGGGTGCAGCGGACCGAGAAAGGGGTACCTGACGTCATGGATCGGCAGCAGAGACTCCAGCTAAGCCGAGGGACCCGGGTTTGTCGTGAGTACGTTGCACAACCTTTGCGTCAGGCCACCGATTCCAGTCGCTCAGCAGCCTGTTCCCGTTCCCAAAGACTTCGGTAGAGGCCCTGTTCCCTGATCAGATCTGAGTGGTGCCCTTGTTGCACCAACCGTCCCTGATCCAGAACCAGGATCCTGTCGCAGGCCGCAGCCGCTGAGAGTTGATGGCTGATCATCACAATCGTGCGCTGCGTCTGTCGGCGAACGGAGGCGAGGATCTCTGCTGCAGTGTTGTTATCGACGCTCGCCAGAGCATCGTCGAGAACCAGCACAGGAGCCTTCAGCAGCAAAGCTCTGCCAAGAGCAGTGCGCTGCCTCTGACCTCCGCTGAGGGTGATTCCCCGTTCGCCAACGAGGGTGTTCATGCCATCTGGAAATCCGCGGACATCTCCAAGCAGGCGAGCCTGTTCCGCAGCCGCCTCAACCCGTTGCAGATCGGCATCGGGTTCTCCATAGCGCAGGTTGTCCGCAAGGCTGCTGGTGAAGAGATATCCCTCCTGTGGAACGAGAGCGATCTGCTCGCGCAGCTCATCCAAGCGCAGGCAGGTCAGATCATGACCATCCAGGAATAGCTGCTGGGAGGGCACTTCCACCATGCGACCCAAGGCTCTGGCCAGGGTCGTCTTCCCGCAGCCCACCGGTCCCACCACGGCCACCAGTTCACCTGATTTGATCTGGAAACTCAGTCCGTCGAGGGTGTCGGAATCGGATCCGTCGTAGCGGATGTGCAGGTTGCGGGCCTCAAGCTCGCCGCGCACCGGCTGATCCAGATGTTCCGGCTCAGGGGGGTCGCTGATCAGCGGTTTGCGAGCGAGCAGTTCCTCAACGCGTTCGAGGCTCACCTGTCCGGTCTGGAAGGTGTTGAGCGTGAATCCGAGCAGAGCGGTGGGAAACACCAGTCGCTCCACATACAGGATCAGGGCGACCAGACCGCCGATCGAGAGCGTTCCCTGCTGGAGTTGCCCACTGCCCAGCGCCAGTAGAAGCAGCAGGGAGATGGACGAGATCCCCTCAAGCAGTGGAAAGAGGGTGCTGCGTGTTCGCGCCAGCTTGATGGCGGAATCCCGGTAGCCGCGGTTCCTGGAGCTGAAGGCGTCAAGCTCCTGTTGCTCCTGGCTGTAGATCTTGATCGCGGCAATGCCTGACAGGTCTTCCTGGATCAGTTCGCTGAGTCCAGCCAGTGCCTCCTGCTGGCGCCTTTGCTCTCGCATCATTCGTCCTCCGAACAGACGAACCGCTCCGAGCATCACGGGGTAGAGGGAGATTGCAGCAACCGTGAGTCCAGGATCGATCGCCAGCATCGCCGGCAACGTGAAGGCGTAGGCCAGAACCGTGTTCGTGAGGCTCAGCACTGCAAAGCCCAGCAGTCGTCGAACGTTTTCGACATCGCTTGTGGCACGGCTGATCACTTCGCCACTGCCGGTTTGCTGAACCCAGCCGGGCTCCTGCAGCAGCATCTGATCAAACAGCTTCTGTCGAAGCTCAACCTCCACCTGACGCCCGACACCGAAAACCAGCTGGCGGGAGATGAGCCTCACCACGCCCATGCTCGTAGCGAGCAGCACGATCCAGCCGGCCTGTGCCAGGACGTCAGCGAAGGCGAATCCCTCCTGGAGGTCATCGATCACCCGACGCACCTCAAGCGGGATCGTGACGCTGAGCACGTTCACCACGATCAGCGCGATCGCACCCATCAGCACCGTGCGGCGATGGGGCTTCAGGTAGCGCCCGATCAGATCGAGGCGGAAGGCGGCCATCGCAAACCCTGAACAGTGAACAACCTAGGCATTGAGCCAATCCTCAGGAGGGCGCCAGCCAGCGGGTGCGATTGAGATTGGCGTCGAACTGGCCATCGTCTCCTTTTTAAGGGATAGTGTTGATGTCCCCATCACCCGGCCCGGTGTGCATCTGCACCCGGGCTTTTTTCTGTTCGTCGCTCCCAGGGGCCTTAGCTCCCTCTTTCCCATGGTCTCCGAATCTGCGTCCTGGCCTCAGACACTGGAACATCTGCTGAATGGGGGAGTGCTCGTTCCCGACCAGGCAACAGCGCTGATGCGGGCCTGGCTCTCTGAGGAACTCACCCCGGTGCAGACAGGCGCTTTCCTGGCTGCCATCAGGGCTCGTGGAGTGAACGGTGGCGAACTCGGTGCCATGGCATCCGTGCTGCGGGAAGCCTGTCCCCTCCCAGGTGCACGTCCGGAACTGCGGATGGTGGATACCTGCGGCACGGGCGGCGATGGTGCGGACACGTTCAACATCTCCACTGCGGTGGCCTTCACAGCTGCAGCCTGTGGCGCCCATGTGGCCAAGCACGGCAATCGCAGTGCCAGTGGCAAGGTGGGCTCAGCGGATGTGCTCGAGGGACTCGGTCTGCATCTGCAGGCCCCTGCAGTTCAGGTGATCGACGCTCTCGATCAGGCCGGAGTCACGTTCCTCTTCGCGCCGGCATGGCACCCGGCTCTGGTGAATCTGGCGCCGCTCCGCCGCAGCCTGGGAGTGCGCACGGTGTTCAATCTCCTGGGTCCTCTCGTGAACCCGCTGCGACCCAACGGGCAGGTGCTGGGTGTGGCCACCGAGGACCTGCTGGATCCAATGGCGGAAGCATTGCAGTGTCTTCGCCAGGAGCGGGCTGTGGTTGTTCACGGTGCAGGTGGCCTGGATGAAGCCTCGCTTGCCGGCCCTAATTCCCTGCGCATTCTGGAAAACGGCGTGGTGCGCTCGGAGCGCATCACGCCGGGGGAACTGGGTCTGCAGGAGGCACCCCTGGATGCGCTGCGAGGCGGAGATCTTGCTCGCAATCAGACCATCCTCAGTGAATTACTCCAGGGCCGCGGCACAAGGGCTCAGGCCGAGGTCGTGGCCTTCAACTGCGCCTTGGTCCTCTGGGTGGCTGGTGTGGAAATGGATCTGAAGCGCGGTTCTCAGAAGGCTCTTTCAGCCCTGAGCGAAGGCCTTGCCTGGCAGCGTCTTGAGCAGTTGCGCCGAGGCCTGGCCTCTGCTGAGGCCTGACCCCCGCCGAGGGATGATGAGGGCTCCAGTGTTGTTGAAGGGATTCGTCTGCTGATGGCTGCTTCATCCAGGGAGTCGGCGTTGCTTGTGCTGGCCGATGGCACGGTCTTCTCCGGACTCGCCTGTGGTGCCGGCGGCAGTGTGGTCGGTGAGGTTGTCTTCAATACGGGCATGACCGGTTATCAGGAGGTGATGACCGATCCCAGCTATTCCGGTCAACTGGTCACCTTCACCTACCCGGAACTTGGCAACACAGGGGTGAATCCTGATGATCAGGAGGCCGAGAAACCTCATGCTCACGGTCTGATCGCCAGGCAGTTGTCACCTGTGGCCAGTAACTGGCGTTCCCGGCAGAGTCTTCAGGATTGGTTGGATGCCCATGGTGTCGTCGGCATCCATGGCATCGACACCCGTGCCCTGGTGCGTCATCTGCGTGAAACAGGTGCCATGAACGGAGTGATCAGCTCGGATGGACGCTCCCCTGCTGAGCTCCTGGACTTGGTGCGTTCAGCCCCATCGATGGAAGGTCTGAACCTTGCCGACAGGGTGTCGACGACCACTCCTTATGACTGGAGTGCCCCCTGTGCAGTTGATTTCGATCGACGCCTTCAGAGCGGACGCCCGGAGCGTCCTTATCGCGTCGTTGCGATCGACTTCGGCATCAAGCGCGCCATTCTCGATCGCTTGGTCAGTCATGGTTGTGATGTGACGGTCATGCCCGCCTCGACCGACCTGCAGAGCGTGCTCGCCAGCAATCCAGAGGGTGTGTTCCTCTCTAACGGTCCTGGTGATCCTGCCGCCGTCACTGACGGAATCGCACTGGCGCGTGGCCTGATTCAGCAGAGGGATCTACCCCTGTTTGGAATCTGCCTCGGTCATCAGATTCTGGGTCTGGCGATGGGAGGCGCTACCTTCAAGCTCGGTTACGGGCATCGGGGTCTCAACCATCCCTGCGGTACCACCGGGCAGGTGGAGATCACCAGTCAGAACCATGGTTTCGCCCTGGATGCGGCGAGTCTCCCTGTCGACAGCATCGAGGTGACGCATCTCAATCTCAATGACCGCACCGTGGCGGCCATGGCCCATCGGCAGCAGCCCCTGTTCGGTGTGCAGTACCACCCCGAAGCCAGTCCCGGGCCCCACGACGCTGACCATCATTTCGCCCGTTTCGTTTCACTGATGTCAGATCGACGTTGATGCGTGGTCTGTGTTGAAGAGCATCACTACACTTCGCACGACGACGACACGAATGGGGGGTCTGGTCCCATCACTGAACTGCAGCGATTGACGGTTTCGCTCCGTGCAGGCTTTGAGCAGAAGGATGGCTGCCTGGTGTTTCACTTCACCGGCCAGTTGGATGCCTACTCCGAAAAGCAGTTCATCACTTACGTGATGGATGTTCTGAAGGCCAATGCCTTTTCGGCTGTTTTTGATCTGAGCAAAATCGACTTTCTCGATTCCTCCGGTCTTGGAGCCCTTGTACAAGTGGCCAAGCAATGCAACGACGCCAAGCGCAGTTTCGTGGTGGTCGGCAATGCCCGCGTTACGCAGACTGTGAAACTGGTCCGCCTGGAGGCGTTCCTGCATTTGGTGAACGACCTGGAGTCGGCCTACACCCAGCTGGCTGCTTGAGCGACTGGATCCGGCTTCAACAGTCTTTAACGGCCGGTTCGACCGATCTCGGACCTCTGCAGCTCGCCTGGCTTGGAGATGCCGTCTGGGAACTGCATCAACGTCTGCGTCATTGCCGGCAGGCAGGACGGTCCAAGGATCTGCACCGTGCTGTGGTGGCGGAGGTCCGGGCTGATGCCCAGGCGGCAGCTCTCCAGCGGCTGGAGCCCTGGCTCACCGACGAAGAGAAGGATCTCGTGCGTCGTGGCCGCAACCGAGCAGGACGTGGCCCCCGGGGTGCTGACCCCGCGGTCTATGGAAAGGCCACAGGGTTTGAGACAATGGTTGGCTGGCTCTTTCTGCAGAATCCGACGCGGCTTGCCCAGCTTCTGGATCGACTCGAGGAGACCGAATCCGCCCTGTCATAACCATCGATCCCATGAGCTCCCGTTTTGATCGTCGTCCCCCTCGCCCCTCACGAGGGGGTGATTCCGCAGGCGGGCGCCCTTCCCGTGGAGGTCCTCGTGGTCGTCGGTCGAGGGTGGATGGCAGTCCAACAGGCGCCCGTAGGCGGGATGGAGACGATGGACGTCCAGACTCACCGTGGCGTGGATCCCGCGATGGAGACTTTCGTGGACGCGGACCCTCCAGGTCCGCTGGATTCCGCGGGGGACCACGGGATGCATCCAGAGCAACTGGCCGTGTTGACCGCCGTGAGAGTGATCGTCGATTTGACAAACGTCGTCCTGACGAGCGCCGTTCTGAAGAGAGGCGTTTCGACGATCGCCGCGCTGGCGACCAGCGTTTCAAGGGTCGTCGTTCGGAGGACCGTCGCTTTGAAGATCGACGTCCTGGCGCTCGACCAGGCGTTCGTCCCGGTGCCCGTCGTTTCAGCGATGGCGACGCCCGCAGCATGCGTCCGGGACGTTTTGACCGCCATGACCGTCAGGTTGAGGAGCAACCCCGCGGAGAGGCGACGCCCCATGGAGCCGACCCCGTTGCAGATGATCTGCTCTGGGGCCGGCATGCCACCCAGGCGGCCCTTGAAGCTGGTCGTCCGATCCATCGCATCTGGTGTACCAGTGAGATGCGGAGCGCTCCCAAATTCATGCCTTTGCTGAGGGATGCAAAGGCCTCAGGGGTTCTGGTGGAGGAGGTCACCTGGGCGCGCCTGGCACAGATGACCGGGGGTGCAGTCCATCAGGGAATCGCACTGCAGACCGCCGCCGCTGACACCCTCACGCTCCCGGATCTCATTGATGGTTGTGCTGATCTCAATGAACCACCGCTGCTGCTGGCGCTAGATGGCCTCACCGACCCCCATAACCTCGGTGCCATCGTTCGATCCGCTGAAGCGCTTGGCGCCCATGGTGTGGTTCTGCCTCAGCGCCGCAGTGCAGGTCTCACCGGATCCGTAGCCAAGGTTGCGGCAGGTGCTTTGGAGCACCTCCCCGTTGCGCGCGTCGTCAATCTCAACCGCTCGCTGGAAACGCTCAAGGATTCCGGCTATCGGGTGGTCGGTCTGGCTGAGGAAGGTGATCAGACTCTGGAGGAAGTGGATCTGGAGGGTCCGCTGGTGGTGGTGACGGGTTCCGAGGGCCAGGGGCTCTCCATGCTCACCCGTCGCCACTGCGATCAGCTGATTCGCATCCCCCTGCGCGGTGTCACGCCAAGCCTGAACGCCTCTGTGGCGACGGCGCTCTGCCTGTATGAGGTGGCCCGTCGAGGCTGGATGAGGGGTCTGCAGGGACAGAATCCCTCACCCCCGATCGTCCGCCCCCAGCTCTCGCCAGCGCCGTCAGAATCGGCAGAGTCATCCGACAGTGGCGCGATCCAGCCTTCCGATGCGCCTGATTCCCCACCCGCGGCTCCTGAGGAGCCAGCGATTGATCTGCAGATCGAGCGTCTTCCAGAGACCGCTGCTCCATGCTTCGATGGCAGCATTGATCTCTGAAAGCTTCCGCCATCGGTGAATCAGTGCACAATGACGGTGTCTCTTTTGCTCCGCCATGGGCCCTTTGAACCGACCGATGCGCTCGCTTGCCAACGGTCTTGGTGTGGCCTGGTGGGCCAGGGTTCAGACCCATGGTCCCGATGTCACCTATTGGTTCGGTCCCTTTGTGCGGCGCGCCACCCTGGAGCGCGAGCTGCCGTCTTTCCTGAGTGATGTGGCCTCGGAATCGCCCGCGTCACTTGATCACTCCCTGGTGCGTTGTCGTCGATCCGAGCCCTTCACGATCGAATCCCAGGGGTGAGTGAAACCAACCTGAAAGCATCTGACTGATAGCGTCTCAGCTGCACGGAAATCCTGACCATGGCGATCGCCGAATGGCGTCAGCAACTGGCGAACGGGGAGGTGTCCGCAAGGGAACTCACCGACCATCACCTGGCCAGGATTGAGGCGGTCGACCCCAGCGTGAATGCCTTTCTGGAGGTCACCGCCGAGCGGGCGCGAGCCGACGCTGATCGCATCGATGAGGCTCGCCAGGCGGGTGAGGATCTGCCGCCACTGGCCGGGATCCCCCTGGGCATCAAGGACAATCTCTGCACTAAAGGCGTCCGCACCACCTGCTCCAGTCGGATGCTGGAGCACTTCGTGCCTCCCTACGAATCCACGGTGACGGACCGGCTCTGGGCCTCCGGAGCCGTTCTGCTCGGAAAGACCAACCTGGATGAGTTCGCCATGGGCGGCTCAACCGAGACCTCGGCCTTCGGTGCCACCGCCAACCCCTGGAATCCTGAGCATGTGCCAGGAGGCAGTTCCGGCGGCAGCGCCGCTGCCGTTGCTGCAGGTGAGTGCCTGGCCTCCATTGGTTCCGACACGGGTGGTTCAATCCGCCAGCCCGCATCGTTCTGCGGTGTGGTCGGCCTCAAACCCACCTACGGACGAGTCAGTCGCTACGGCCTCGTGGCCTTCGCCAGCTCCCTGGATCAGGTGGGCCCCTTCACCTCCTCCGTGGCGGATGCGGCTGAGCTGCTTCGGGCGATGGCGGGAGCTGATCCGCGGGATTCGACCTGTCTGAACGTCCCCGTGCCTGACTACACCGCTGGGCTGGCTGCCCCGATCAAGGGTCTGCGCGTCGGTCTGGTCAAGGAGTGCTTTGACCAGGAGGGACTGGATCCGCAGGTGAAGGCGTCGGTGCTGGCAGCCGCTGATCAGCTCAAGGCACTGGGTGCGGAACTCGTGGATGTGAGCTGCCCCCGCTTCAACGACGGCATCGCCACCTATTACGTGATCGCCCCTTCGGAGGCATCCGCCAATCTCGCCCGTTACGACGGGGTGAAGTATGGCTACCGGGCCGAGGATGCGACCTCGCTTGCAGCGATGACCGCCAGAAGCCGTGCAGAGGGCTTCGGCAGCGAGGTGCAACGCCGGATCCTGATCGGCACCTACGCCCTCTCGGCCGGTTACGTCGACGCTTACTACAAAAAAGCTCAACAGGTGAGAACGCTGATCCGGCGCGACTTCGACACGGCCTTCCAGTCGGTGGATGTGCTGCTGACGCCCACGTCACCCAGCACAGCCTTCCGGAACGGTGCCCATGCGGACGATCCCCTGGCCATGTATCTCGCGGATCTGCTCACCATTCCTGCCAATCTCGCCGGTCTGCCTGCGATCAGCGTGCCCTGTGGCTTTGATGCCGGTGGTCTTCCGATCGGTGTGCAGCTGATCGGCAATGTTCTCGAGGAGCCCCGCCTCTTGCAGGTGGCCCATCAGTATGAGCAGGCTGCTGAGGTGATGAAGTCCAGGCCGGAGGCAGCCCTGGTGCCCGCTTGATTTCAGCCATTCAGCCTTGAAGGCACCGCATCTGGTGTCGTTGGGGTCGTTTGTGCGCTGCATCTTGCGCATGCCCCTAGGCTGGGGCTATGGCATTCGTTCCTCTTCACAACCACAGCGACTACAGCCTTCTGGATGGGGCTTCCCAGCTGCCGCAGATGGTTGAGCGTGCCAAGGAGCTGGGGATGCCGGCGCTGGCCCTCACCGATCACGGGGTGATGTACGGGGCTGTGGAGCTTCTGAAGCTCTGCAAAGGCACCGGTGTGAAGCCGATCATCGGCAATGAGATGTACGTCATCAATGGTTCGATTGATGACCCGCAACCCAAGAAAGAGCGCCGCTACCACCTGGTGGTGCTGGCCAAGAATGCTGTCGGCTATCGCAACCTGGTCAAGCTCACCAGCATCAGTCACCTGCGTGGCATGCGCGGTCGTGGAATCTTTTCGCGCGCCTGCGTCGACAAGCACCTGCTCGCGCAGTATTCCGAAGGCCTGATCGTGGCCACCGCCTGTCTGGGTGGTGAGATTCCGCAGGCGATCATGCGTGAGCGGCCTGATGTGGCCCGTGATGTGGCCCGTTGGTATCAGAGCGTCTTCGGTGAGGACTTCTATCTGGAGATTCAGGACCACGGTTCTCCGGAGGATCGCATTGTCAACGTGGAGATCGTCAAGATCGCCCGTGAACTGGGCATCAAGGTGGTGGCCACCAACGATGCCCACTACCTCACCCGCAATGATGTGGAGGCCCATGACGCTCTGCTCTGTGTGCTCACGGGCAAGCTGATCAGCGACGAAAAGCGCCTTCGCTACACCGGCACCGAATACCTCAAGTCAGAAGAGGAGATGGGCCACCTCTTCGCCGATCACCTGGAGCCCGAGGTGGTGCAGGAAGCGATTGCCAACACCGTGGCGGTCGCCGAAAAAGTCGAGGACTACGACATCCTGGGCCACTATCAGATGCCGCGTTTCCCGATTCCGGAGGGCCATACCCCAGTCACCTATCTGCGTGAAGTCACCGAGCAGGGCCTTCGAGACCGTCTCGGCCTGACGGCCCAGGACAACATCGACGAGGGATATGCCGAGCGGATGGGGCATGAACTCAAGATCATGGAACAGATGGGCTTCCCCACCTATTTCCTGGTTGTCTGGGATTACATCCGCTTTGCACGCGAACAGGGCATTCCCGTTGGTCCTGGTCGTGGTTCGGCTGCCGGTTCACTGGTGGCCTACGCGCTTGGCATCACCAACATCGATCCGGTGAGCAATGGTCTGTTGTTCGAGAGGTTTCTCAACCCCGAGCGCAAGTCGATGCCTGATATCGACACCGACTTCTGCATTGAACGCCGCGGCGAAGTGATCGACTACGTCACACGACGGTACGGCGATGAAAAGGTGGCCCAGATCATCACCTTCAACCGCATGACGTCGAAGGCGGTGTTGAAGGATGTGGCTCGCGTGCTGGATATCCCCTATGGCGATGCCGACCGGCTGGCGAAACTGATCCCTGTGGTGCGGGGAAAGCCGGCCAAGCTCAAGGCCATGATTGGCGATCAGTCGCCCAACCCCGACTTCAAGGAGCGCTACGAGAAAGATCCCGTCGTGAAGCGCTGGGTCGACATGGCCATGCGCATCGAGGGAACCAACAAGACCTTCGGAGTGCATGCAGCGGGTGTGGTGATTGCCGCTGATCCACTGGACGAACTTGTTCCGCTGCAGCGCAACAACGATGGTCAGGTGATCACCCAGTACTTCATGGAGGACGTGGAGTCGATGGGTCTGCTGAAGATGGATTTCCTGGGGCTGAAGAACCTCACGATGATCGACAAGACCCTGGAGCTTGTCGAACAGACCAGCGGTCAACGGATCGATCCTGATCAGTTGCCTCCCGAAGACGAAGGCACCTTTGATCTGCTGGCCCGTGGCGACCTCGAGGGCATCTTCCAGCTCGAATCCACCGGGATGCGTCAGATCGTGCGTGATCTCAAGCCCTCATCCCTGGAAGACATCTCTTCGATCCTGGCTCTGTATCGACCGGGTCCCCTCGACGCCGGTCTGATTCCCAAGTTCATCAACCGCAAGCACGGGCGTGAGGCGATCGACTTCGCCCACAGCACGCTGGAGCCGATCCTGAGCGAGACCTACGGAATCATGGTGTATCAGGAGCAGATCATGCGCATCGCGCAGGACCTTGCCGGCTACTCACTCGGAGAAGCGGATCTGCTGCGTCGGGCCATGGGCAAGAAGAAGGTCTCGGAGATGCAGAAACATCGCAGCATCTTTGTGAAGGGAGCCTCGGAGCGCGGCGTTGACGCCAAGGTCGCCGACGAACTGTTCGACCAGATGGTGCTGTTCGCCGAGTACTGCTTCAACAAGAGCCACTCCACGGCATATGGAGCAGTGACCTATCAAACGGCCTACCTCAAGGCCCACTACCCAGTGGCCTACATGGCAGCGCTGCTCACGGTGAATGCCGGAGCCAGCGACAAGGTTCAGCGCTACATCTCCAACTGCAACGCCATGGGCATCGAAGTGATGCCTCCGGATGTCAATGCCTCCGGTACTGACTTCACCCCCAGGGACAGCCGAATCCTCTTCGGCCTGTCGGCAGTCCGTAATCTCGGTGACGGAGCGATTCGAGCCCTGATCCGCTCCAGGCAAGCCGATGGTGAGTTCCAGTCACTCGCCGATCTCTGTGACCGGGTTCCCTCCAGCGTCCTCAACCGGCGCAGCCTGGAGTCCCTGATTCATTGCGGCGCACTCGATGCGCTGGAGCCACAGGCCAACCGCGCACAGCTGATTGCTGATCTTGATCTTCTGCTCGACTGGGCCGGATCCCGGGCGAGGGATCGTGCCAGCGGCCAGGGCAATCTGTTCGATCTGATGGCGGCACCTGCCGAGGATGAATCTGACGGCAGCACCGATCTCAGCCTGGCTCCCAAAGCCCCACCAGTGAAGGACTATCACCCCAGCGAAAAACTGAAGCTGGAAAAGGACCTGGTGGGGTTCTACCTCTCCGATCATCCGCTCAAACAGCTCACTGCCCCCGCCCGCCTGCTGGCCCCTATCGGCCTCGGCAGCCTGGAAGAGCAGGCCGACAAGGCCAAGGTCAGTGCCATCGCCATGGTGAGTGAGATGCGTCAGGTCACCACCCGCAAAGGTGACCGCATGGCGATTCTTCAGCTTGAGGATCTGACGGGGTCGTGTGAAGCCGTGGTGTTCCCGAAAAGTTACGCGCGACTATCCGATCACCTGATGGCTGAAGCCCGTTTGCTGGTCTGGGCCGCAGTGGATCGACGCGACGAGCGCGTGCAGCTGATCGTGGATGACTGCCGCGCCATCGATGATCTGCGACTGCTCCTGGTCGAGCTGGATCCCGATGAGGCTTCGGATGTGGCGGTTCAGCACAAGCTGAGAGAGTGTCTTCAGGCCCATCGGCCTGACCAGGATGAACTGGGCGTGCGTGTTCCTGTGGTGGCCGCCGTGCGCAGAGGCCATGAGGTGCGTTACGTGCGCCTTGGCCCCCAGTTCTGTGTCAAGGATGTGGCCGCGGCTCAGCAACATCTGCAGAACAGTGCTTTCACCGTCAGCTGCAGTGATCCGTTGATGAACTGACGCGTGGCTTGATCAGGCCTGCTTCTGGGCCTTGATCGAGCTGCGCAGGCGTTGCAGGTTCGGCTTCAGATGCTCCAGCCCCAGGAGCGATCCAGGCTGGGATTCCCAGCTGGCGGAAAGAACTCCATAGCTCAGGCCAACCAGGCCGAGCAGAAAGAAGAACCCTGAGGTCACCAGGGTGATGCTCGGTGGAACATCAAGAATGCCCCGGCTCACCACCAGATAACTGATCACAAAAACAGCCATTCCCATCAGGGAAGGAACCCCTGTGGAAATGGCAACACGACGGGCCATTCGGTTGGCCACATCTCTGGGAATCGCTTGATTCCGGGTGGTTTCGGAAGCTGAACGACGCGGTTCAAAAGGCAGAGGATTGCGCTTTTCAGCCATGGGTCGTGCAGATTCTCTGGATGCGGCTCAGCCGCGGATACCCAGTTTGGCGATCAGGCTGGTGTAGCGCTCCTCGCTCTTGCCTCTCACGTAGCTGAGCAGACGCTTGCGGCGGCCGATCATCTTCAACAGTCCCTGTCGGGAAGAGAAGTCGTGGGTGTTCTGCTGGAGGTGGCTGCTGAGCTTGGAAATGCGCTCGCTCAGCATGGCCACCTGGACCTCAGCCGATCCGGTATCGGTGGCATGGGTCTGGTGGGTGTTGATCAGCTGCTGCTTTTCGGTGGTATCGAGCGACATGCGCGGCGTCTGGCCCTGACAGTGCAATGGTCCAATTTACCCTCCCGCGGTCCCGTCACGCCGATTCGCTCAGCCAGCGCAGACTGGCCCGCAGCCAGCCTTCGCCGTCGTTGTCCTCAGGCACCTCGGAACCGCTGGCGACAGCACGCATGGCCCGTCGGATCTCGAGGTCCTCGTAGCCAAGGGTTTCGAGGGTGAGTTGGAGCTCCTGCAGGGATTCCGGCTGAATCGGCAGGGCTTTCACGTCGCTGCGATCCACGATCGAAAGCGAGACCTCATCGCTCTCCGCTGCCCAGGCACCGAGACGATCACGAAGTTCAACAGCGATTCGCTCAGCGGTGCGCTTGCCGATTCCTTGCGCCTGGGTCAGTCGTTTCAGATCTCCTTCAATGATTGCCGTCACCAGGTCCGGTGCTGTGCAGCAATCCAGCAGTGAAAGGGCCATCTGGGGGCCCACACCATTCACTGCGATCAGTGTTCGAAACAGATCACGGTCCCGTTGCTGAGGAAATCCATAGAGGTTCGACCCATCTTCCCTCTGAACCTGATGCACCCAGAGCGTGCAGGTGGCATCGGTCTGGGCCTCCTGATCACGACGGGTCAGCTGCACTTCATAACCCACCCCTGAACAGGCGACGACAACTCCGCGACGCCCTCCCTGTTCCCAGGTCTGGATCCGTTCACCCCGAAGCCAGCCGATCATGAAACGCCCCCGTTTGTGATGTGCGGATCACCTTCAATGATGCCCGGAAAAGCTGTTTTCAGAGCCCCATCACTTGAAGAATGTCAGTTTGGAGATCGCCCGACTGACTGGGAAGGCATGGAGACTTTGCTACGCCTGACATGGGACAACAGCCTCTGAACCTAGCTGCCGAAAAAACAGTTTTCGCTGTCCAGATTTTGTTTGGATAGTTCCTCTTCATTCAGGCTCCGCAGGTAGCGGCGGCGCTGGGGAGATTCGTACCCAGTCCATGGATCGTGGGGAGGTGTTCTCGGATTGGTTTGAAGCTTTTTTGTTCTCGAAGATCTGACCTGTCTGTTCATGGTGATGCGGTCGTTGATGCAGTTGATCAATGAATTTCTGTCAACTTAATAATATTGGTTGTTGCTGCAAAAATTCAATACCTAAATGGTATCCATCGTTGCCAAAAAAGTTGTCGGAATGATGCTTCGTGTTGCCGACCGTACCTCTGAGTGCGGCTCTCCGCACTGCATTGTCATCTGAAAATGGATTACACCAAGACAGTTGCTTGAGGTTACCTTTACAGCATCCAACTCCTCTTGATGGGCCATTCACGGATAGAGAGGTCGGGGTTTTGCTCGTGATCAACGATCCCTTTGCAACAAAGTCTTGTGCTGTGATTAAACATGAGAGTTTTCGCCTCAATTGCTGCCTTCGCGTTGATGGTCGTGCCCGTGAAATCGGCTGTGCGGCCGATGGTCAGTGACCTCATGGCTGAAAAGCTGTACTACGCGGAAGGGCGGCAGCACCCTGGCCACCCTCTGCACGGTTCCTATGAGGGGCTTTGGACCGGACCAGAGCGCTGAGCGATGATTGTGGACGTGTGTTATGGATCCTTTTTTGATCCCATTGCGCATCAATGTTCTGCAGAGTCTTTGTAGCTTCTGTTACTTGATTGGTGTTTCGCGTGTGAGATTGTGAATGATTGATTTGTGAACATGGCCAAGTTAAGACTTGCTCTTTATGGCGGAACTGCGCTGGCGGGTATTGCATGGCCCTGGTATTGCATTTTTCAATTCATCAAAGAGACAGAAGCGCTTGGGTTGACGGATCCAATCGAAATCGTTGAATTGTTTTCTCAGGGAGTCTGGGCGAATGCCTCGGCTGGGTTTATTGCGGCTGATCTCACGCTTGTGCTGGTTGCATCCTTTGTGTTTTATGCGGCCGAAGGCATCAGGCTGAAGATGAAGTTCTGGTACCTCTATATCGTTGTCACGTTTGCTGTGTCCTTCGCCTTCTCATTTGGACTTTTCATGTTCAACCGTGAGCGCAACATGACTGCAGCCTTGTTGGCTGATCAGTAGTCGGTGCATGGGAAAACGGCGGTGATTCCCTTCTTCATTCAGAAGGCAGTCACCCCTCCATGGCAGCTGCCATTAGCCTGAGGCAATTGTTTCCTGTCGACCGCTCCAGGCATCATCGATGATTGGCATGCAGGGCCTCGAAGTTCCAGATTTCAGCATCGCTGACGCTTCCCATCGTCTTTTCGTGATCCAGCCGTTCAGGCGCTTGCGCAACCTGTTGCTCTCGCTCTTGCTCGTGTGCCTGATCAGTCTCGGACTGACATCCTGCGCACTGGGAGAACATCCTCCACGTGGCGTGATCCTCAGTGCGCTTGGGCAGCAGATTCAGCTGACCCAGAGCGCGATCGCGCAGTCGCTGGATCTTGAGGCTTCCGGTGCTCCAGAGGTCACCCGGGTGCGTCTCGAGCAACAGGAGAGCCTGAGCATCGGTGATCAGAATGGTGTGCATCTCGTCGGGCGATTCGATTGGCGACTTCCCGGGGATGCCGTGAAGGTTGACAGTGCCTTCGAGTTGTTCCTCGAGCGTGGTGAACGCGGTCAGAGCTGGCGGCTGGCCTTGCCGAGCGGTTCCGACGACGGCAGGTCCCAGACCTGGATCACCTATCCGCTGGCGATTGATCCAGCCTGATGGGTTGTCTGGCGCTGAGGCTGATCAGTGTGGCGCCAAGAACGCAGATCGCGCCAAGGATGACAGTTCCTGTCACGGGTTCCGCGAAAATCAACACACCCCAGAGCGTTGCAAACACCACCTGTACGTAATTGATGGAGGTCGCACGGGCCGCCGGCAGTGCAGCAAGCCCCTCGGTGAGCCACACCTGTCCAAGTTGCGTCAGCAGACCGACGCCCAGCAACCACATCCAGTCCGATCCTGTTGGCAGCACCCATTGGTTCATTAGAAACGGCAATGTGGCCGGTACCGAAACCAGCGGGAAATAGAACACGATCACCAACGGATGCTCTCGGACGGACAGTTGCCGGACGCTGACGTAGGCCAGAGCGGTGAGCAGCGCTCCGCCAAGTCCGATCAGTGCCGCCACAGGCGGAAGCCCTGCCATCGACTGTCCGGCCCATTCCGGCTGCACCACCAGCAGAACGCCGAATAGTCCAAGCAGGATGGCCAGGCTGATCCGCTTACGGATCGGTTCTCGCAGCAAGGCCCAGGCACTCAGGGTGGTCAGCGTTGGGTAGGTGTACTGGAGAAGGGTGGCGGCTGCCAGGGGCAGGGATGAGATGGCCTGAAAAAACATCAGCAGAGCGCCCGTGCCGAGCATCCCTCTCACCAGCAGCAATCCTTTCTGCTGACCCCAGGGAGACACCCCCAGTCGCCCCAGCATGGTGAGAGTGATGACAAGGCTGATCAGCGAGCGAATCAGCACGACTTCAGCCACAGGCAGACGGCCTCCGAGATGCTTGACGCACACGGTCATCAGGCTGAAGGCCAGCGCTGCGCCGACGAGACTTAGGCAGGCCTGCCATTCCTCTGGCGACTGCGATCCGCGGATGGTTGTCAGCAGGCCTCGCATTCAGCGGTCTGCACGGTAGTTCTCAGGGATCTAACCAAAACCCTCTGTTTCATTCTTGACTTAAGAAAAAGCAAAATTACCTCATTACGGATTACTTATTCATTTGTAGAGGTTTAAATAGACGCGCATGACATGGAGCTCATCTTGCCAATAAAAATGAGGTGCTTAAGTTCCCACATAAAATACGTTAAAAGTGTGTCGCTGCGAAAATATTAGAAAGGACTAAAGATTGCAGAAAATGGCCCTGATCCGAATCGACAAACCTGATCCATTCCTTCAGGTGGGCCTTCACCTCGCCTCTCTTCACCTTCCCCTCGGCTCTCCTCGCCTTCCCCTCGGCGCTCTTCCTCTTCCATTCCCATAAAACTAGCGCAGGATTCAGCCCCGCCTCCTTGATTGGTTACTACAAACTTCACCTCTAGACCATTTGTTTTGTTCGTAATGCTTATTGGTTTCGCAGGAACAAAAACTCCAACAAGCCGAGAAGTCTGCGTCGCTGAAGTTGATCTCTGTAAATCACTATCAGTCAAAAGAGCGGTAATTACACCTCCTGTTACTTCTGCTTTTGCAGAAGGAGAAAATCCTTCCTCGGGGTCACCGAAATCATTCAATGTCTCAATAAATGACTTAGCGGGAGGAATAGTGGTTGCATTCTTGGCTGGAGAAAACGCTGAAGAATTAACGCCATCAGAGTAATAATTTATGCCGTTTATCTTGTAAGTAAATTTAAGTTGAAATTCTGGGCTAATTACTATATAAGCAT
This sequence comes from Synechococcus sp., assembly GCA_047286285.1. GTDB lineage: Bacteria > Cyanobacteriota > Cyanobacteriia > PCC-6307 > Cyanobiaceae > Synechococcus_C. The sequence goes on from JBJBBP010000002.1 coordinate 1,206,346, forward strand.
GCGTATAATCAGCAGCTTTGGGCCGCTCTTTGATTTCTTTTTGACTTTTAAGGATAAATGAGTTTCCTTTGGCAACATCAGTGAAAACTGGATTAGTGTTTACGAGGGACGTATAACAGGATTCTTTCGAAATACCATTGCTGCTTATTGGGTTGGATGTACAAAGACCCATTTCGTAAATTTTTACCCCATATTGCTCAGGGGTGAGTACGCAAAACCCATTAACAGCATTTAAATCTGAAGGGTTGTTCGGGCATATAGATGGCGCAGTTTCGATTTCCTGCGATTTTACCGATGGTGTGATTGACAGAAGTGCGAGTAAAGAAACTGAGGCCGCACTGATGAATTTAGATGAATTAGAGAAAAGCATAATTGAATGAGAGTAATTTTTGGAAAGTTAAAAATTAAATTCCGGATGCTTTGTTCTGGAAACCTGCATCGCCTTCTATGGTCTTATCTTCGTCAGGCTTCCAGCGCTCGAGGAGAACATCGTTTCTTCTGGCGACTGGTTGTGCCATCTCTGTTAAGAGTCGCTCTGAAAGGTTTTCCTGTCCTGGAGCGTATTTGACTGGTTGGAGTTGAATGTTGAAGCGGACTCCGAAATAAGCGTCGGAATCCCGCCGATTGAGCTCAGCGTTGGATTGTGTTGGATACGCAGGATTCTCGTTTGAAACCCAAGCTGTCAGGTTTGTCCTCGGAGTAACTTGCCAATCGATAGAACCTTCGACTCCGGTATTATCGCTATTTGCAATGTAATCCCAGCGAAATCCTCGTACCCCAAATGAAAGTTGTGGGTAATTGGGGAGCCTGTAATTAACACCTACGTCCCAGCCTGGAACGACCCGTTCATTGTAAGTGTTTGCTCCAGCCCATTCCGAGAAAGAATAAGTACCTGGTCCAAGATCAGACTCGTCAATGTATGCAGGTCCGCTGGTGGTGATTCGCTTAATTCCTGTGCCTGCGATGTACCAGTTGTTGGTCAATTTAAAGTCATTCCACCAAATCTCACCTCCCGCACCCCACCTACTGTATGCAGAGCTATATGAAGTCATTCGATAGTCCCAAAAAGCATTGAGACCAATCATTGCGTTGTCGTTGATTCTCTTGCGGGCCCCCAATCCAATATTGGTTGTTACCCCGCTTGAGGATGTGCCCATAACGTTGCCTTGCGCGAAAACAATTCCTCTTGGGCTGCCATTATTATCTTCTCCAAGATTTGCTAGCTTGAAATTGCCATTGAGATAAAATGTCGTGTCTGCTCCAGAGGTGAAATCAACTCCAAGTTGGGTTTGGCTTAAAAACGGAATTGTTTGTATCTGATCATTGATGTAATCATTCCCTAGCGCTACCAGGAGAGAAGTTACATCTCTCTTGATTGTGCTTTCAATGTTGTTTCCAGGTTTTTTTAAGTTAAGAGTCGGAACAAATTTTGAAGCATAAATTGCTCCTAATTGGAGTGCTTTCTCGAAATCATTGAGGTCTTCGCTTGCAACCTTGTTAAGGTCGCAACTGTTTTCTATTTTTAAGACTCTATTGAGTTCGTAGCAAGCTCTGCGCTGATCTTTGACTTCTTGCAGTTTGATCTCTTTTGCTTGATCTAATTGCTTAGAGGCCGAAGCGCTCTTCCAGGGCGATGCCTTTGCGTCAAGTGGGCAGAGAACAGATGAAGACGCTGCGGCAAATACAAGAGTGGTGAAGAGTTTCTTTTTCATTCTCTTGTATAAATTGCAAAAATATTAGATAGCAATGCAAATAATCTCGCCTTGCAGATGACACTTGGAGGATTGTCAGTATCGATACTTTGATAGTTTTAAGCATTGTTGGTACCGCCCTTTTCCTTTTCTTGTTCTGAGTGGATCGGCAGGAATGGTTGAGCTCCTGCAGAATGCCTCCCATGGCAACCCCTCGGCTACATCCACGCACCATCGAGGCCGTCAAGGAACGCGCCGACATCGTGGATGTGGTCGGGGAGCACGTGGTGCTCAAAAAGAAAGGCCGTGAGTTCGTCGGGATCTGCCCGTTCCATGACGACAGCAAGCCGTCGATGACGGTGTCTCCCGCCAAGCAGTTCTATTACTGCTTCTCCTGTGGGGCAGGTGGCAACTCCATCAAGTTCCTGATGGAGTTCCAGCGTCAGAGCTTCAGCGAGGTGGTGCTGGACCTGGCCCGCCGTTACCAGCTGCCGGTGGAAACCGTTGATGGCCCACAGCAGGAACGACTGAAACAGCAGCTGTCACGCCGTGACAAGCTGCATCGGGCCCTGGCACTAGCCTCCGGCTGGTTTCGCTCGCAGCTAAGGAGCGATGCCGGTGCCGAGGCTCTCCGCTATCTGCGTGAGACACGTGGCCTGAGCGAAGCGACCCTCGATCAGTTCGAGCTGGGGTATGCCCCGGATCAGTGGGATGGCCTGCTCAAGCATCTGCAGCAGGTGGAGGGACTTGCTCCCGAGCTACTGGAAGCAGCAGGTCTGGTGGTACCCCGCAAAGGGGGGAATGGTTTTTACGACCGCTTCCGCCATCGGGTGATTGTTCCCATCAGGGATCGCCAGGGACGGGTGATCGGTTTTGGAGGTCGAAGCCTCGATGGCAGCGAACCCAAATACCTCAACTCGCCCGAAACCGAGGTGTTCGAGAAGGGCAAGCACCTGTTCGGGCTTGACCAGGCGTCATCCGCAATCCGTAAGGACGACCGGGCTGTCGTGGTGGAGGGCTACTTCGATGTGATCGCGCTGCATGCGGCCGGTGTCACGAATGCGGTCGCCTCGCTGGGCACGGCGCTGAGCAGTCAGCAGATCACCCAGCTCTGCCGCTGCAGTGACGGCAAGCGCATTGTTCTGAATTTCGATGCCGATGGCGCCGGTGTCCGCGCTGCAAAGAGAGCGATCGGCGAGGTGGAGCAACTGGCTCTGCAGGGGCAGCTGGAGCTGCGCGTTCTGCACCTTCCATCGGGGAAGGATCCCGATGAATTTCTCAAGGAACACGGAGCCGGCGATTATCGCGCTCTGCTGGATCAGGCGCCCCTCTGGCTCGACTGGCAGATCGAACAGGTTTTGGAGGGCCGGGATCTCAGCAAAGCGGATCAGTTCCAGCGTTCGGTCTCCTCCCTGGTCGCGCTGCTGGGCAAGCTCCCCCAGTCCGCCATCCGCACCCACTACATCCAGCAGGTGGCCGAACGCCTCAGCGGAGGGCAAGGGCGTCTGGCTCTGCAACTGGAGGACGATCTTCGCCAGCAGGTGCAGGGGCAGCGTTGGCATGGCCGCTCCACTCGCCATGAAAAGGCCGGTGAAGCCTCTCAGCGAGAGCGTTCAGAGGCTGAGATTCTGCTCCTGTATCTGCATTGCCCGTCCCATCGGGCTGGAATCCGACAGGAACTAAGGCGCAGGGAGCTTGAGGATTTCGCGCTCCAGCACCACCGTCTGCTTTGGTCAGGCATCACGGATCTCGAGGAGGGCAATCTCGGAAGTGAGCGTCTTGAAGCGATCAGTCGAGGTCAGGATCGCGGCGATGAACTGGCGGACCTTGATCTGCCAAGACTGCTCACGGACCAACTCCTGCTGGAAAACAGCGAGCTGGTGTCGCGCCTCACCCCCCTGCTTGAACCAGATGAGCTGCAGCGGGTTTCGCTCGCCAGGCCCATGGATCAGCTGCGCGGAACGGCAGCGATGCTGGAGCGGCAGAAGAGCCATAAACGCTGCCGCCATCTGCTGGAAGCCTGGACAGGGCAGCGATTGCAGACTCTGGAGCGTTGCATCGCCGTCTTGATTGATCAGGAGAAGAACGAGCATTCCTCTTTACCGGCCGAGAACGACGTCGATATGGAGCAGCGCATCCACACGATGTTCGAGGACCTCAACGCGGAAGCCCTGCGTTTTCAGGAGTTGTATTACAGCGAGCGTCGGCACATTCAACATCTCGATCAGCAGCGCTGTGCCGGTTACGCATCGGAACCCAGCGCCGAACCGGCCACCTCCGTGAACGGCTGAGTCAGCTCACCGAGGACCAGTTATCGCTGGCTTTCTCTTCATCCCCCGACGTTGAAAGGCATTGCCGATGTGAACGCCGTCACGAGGTTGTCGTAGCCACTGCGGACGTCGCTGATGAACATCAGCGTGCAATTCAAGTGGTTCGAGTTCATTGTTGGTGGATCTCAGCGGCCCATCCAGCCTCCGTCCACGACCAATGTTTCTCCGTGTATGTAGCGCGAGGCATCACTGGCGAGAAACACCACCGGTCCGCGCAGATCATCCGGGGATCCAAAGCGTCCGGCAGGAATGCGTTCGAGGATTTGTCTGGATCTCTGGGGATCCGCCCGCAGCACTTCGGTCATCTCTGTCTTCACGTATCCGGGGGCAATGGCGTTCACCCTGACGCCGCGTCCTGCCCATTCATTCGCCAGCGAGCGCGTGAGGTTGGCCAGGCCGGCCTTGCTTGCGGCGTATCCGGCCACATTCAATCCCCCCTGATCACTCAGGATCGAGGCCGTGGAGATGATGCTTCCCCTGCCCCGCTCCAGCATCGTTGTTCCGATCCGGCGACTCACTCTGAACACCGCGCTGAGGTTGACCTCCAGCACCATGTCCCACAGCGCATCGCTGTGATCCTCCGCCGGTGATCGCCGCACGATGCCGGCGTTGTTCACCAGCACGTCGATCACCGGATGCCTGTTCAGTACCTCCTCCAGCACACGGTCGACGGCATTTCGGTCACTCAGGTCGCAGCGAAAACCCGAAAATCGACGGCCGCGTCTGCGGACTGCATCTCCCACCGCGCTGGCTTCGGGGTTGAGTGATGCGCTGATGCCAACGATGTCTGCACCCGCATCAGCGAGTGCATCCGCCATGGCCTGTCCGATCCCGCGGCTGCAACCGGTAATGAGGGCCACCTGACCATCCAGCCTGAACAGCGAATCCTGCATGGTTTGTCGCTTTCCTCAATGCTCATTCTTGAGCGTCGAGGCACTGGGCAGCAGACCGGCTCGGCGGCATGATCAGAAGGGTTGTATCTCATGTTCGGTGTCTGAATTCTTCGAAGCGTTCTGGCATGGGGAGGGCATCGGTGATGGCGCTGACCTGCAGGAGGCACTGCAGGCCTATGTGACCGTCAAACCGGATGACAACGACTGGATTGGAGCCTGTGCGGTGCAAGAGGCCGCTCCGCGTATTGAGCGCTTTTCCTCCTTCGATGACTATCTCGATAACCAGGATCCTCTGGAAGTGATCGAGGTCTCACCGCAGATGATTGTGGTGGCGATTGAGCAGCTGCCGGTCTGATGTCCCAAGCATCCGTTGATTTCGCCGCCAGTGCACCGGTGAACGATCTCTGGCCTGCTCTGGTGGAACGGCTTGGACTGGAACGCTCGCAGCGTGCCGTCCGGCAGGCTCTTGATCTTCAGGCCATGCAGGGCAGTGCTGAAACTCTGCCGGTGTTGTTCTGCGAGACCTGTGGCCTTGCCCTCGCCAGCACCGATCTGCTGCGTGAGCAAACCGGTCTCAACGGTCATGGGGAGAACTTTGTGCTTCTGTTTTCCCCGAAGGCCAATGCCGTGCAATTGGTCTGCCCTGCGTAGTCGCTCGACCACACAATCACCTGAAGCTCGCTGATCGATCGAGCGAATGGCGCGATGCGTTTGCCGTTCAGAACTTCGTCGCTTGAACCGCGCACTTGGTTGCTCCTTTGATGACATGAACAACCGCCGAGGACCTCAGCAAGGTTCGTAATCACTGAAGGAGCGGTAGTCGTGCCGCCATGTCGGCCACGACCGTTGTTTGATGAAACGACTCGTGCTCACCTGCCAACCGGGATGCTGCTGGTGGGAGGCAGGTGCGACGCGCTCCAGAACCGTGGATTGGATCAGCGTCTGCACAGGACGAGGACCAGGCCCAAGGATCTCGCTGTGGAGTGCACGCTCATCAAGATGGAGGCGGAGCAACATCTTCTGTTTGAAAGGATTGCGGATGGCCAGATCCTTCGTGCTGTAGGCAATGGCTGCATCTTCTCCAAGGGCATAGAAGCGATCTTCGCCGTAGGCATCAATGCTGTGGTTGTGGCGTTCGAGAATGCGACAGCCGGCATAGAGAAACAACTGGTAGAGATTGGTCGCGATCAGGCAGAGCCCACCTCCGCTGTCTTTCAGAACGTGTCCTCGCACGAAGACCGGTCCCGCGCGATAGCCAGCTGCTTCAGTTGGTTCTCCCAGTTGCTGAGAAAGACTGAAAGCTTCTCCCGGAAGAATCAGACGGTTGTGCAGCGAGCGGATGGCCAGTGCCAGATTGTGACGACGGTTGGAGCAGGTGCTGGCATCACCGCGCTCCGGAATCGGGGTACTGATGGATTGCCAGACTGTGGAGTGTGTTGCAAAAGATTCGGCGGCGGATTCAAAGAGGTGCCGTCTCCTGAGGCTGTGGCGAAAGGGATAGCGTCGCCAGCGTGCAATGGCTGCGCAGCCGGCCAGCCTGAGTTGACGTTTCAGAGGTGCGGGAAGTCTGCGAAGCATGGACCTTCACCAGCTCAGTCCTCAGTCCAGCCAAGCAGACCAAGTTCATTGCTCTTCTGGGCAACATTCCAGGGTGATGACAACGTACCCAGCTTCAGATGTCGGTCAGGTGTGATGGCACTGCGCTTCACCGTGATCCAAGGAATCGCTCTCGTGCTGCTGTGGATGGCACCGCCTGTTAGCGCACAGGAGACCGTGATCATTCGTGATTGCTATGACGGCGATACCTGCCGAACTGCTGATGGTGAGCGGATCAGGCTTGCGTGCATTGATACACCAGAGCTGAAGGGAAGAAGGGCCCAGCCAAAGCGAGCCAGAGCAGCTCGCGACCATCTCCGGGCCATGGTGATCGGCAAGTCCGTGAGCCTGCTTCGCATCACCACGGACCGCTATGGCCGGACTGTCGGTGAGTTGTTTGTCGATGGCATGAACGTGCAGCAGGCGATGGTCGCCAGTCGCCATGCCGAGATTTATTGGAAGTACGCGGATCAGTGTCCCTGGACCTCATGAACAGCAGCTCTTCTCCCATCAACTCAATTGCTGTTGCGCTGTTGGCAATTGCCGTGATTTTGCTTGCAATCAAAGAACCTCGTTGTGACTGCGAAGTTGAAAATCCATCAGCCGACACTCTCAACAGTCAGCAAGGTTCGCCAGCTCGCCCTTCAAGAACTGGACGTCAGCGTGAACTCCGCAAGTTCTGAATGGTCTTGGGGTGGGGGATGTCAACCCTGGTCGGGGATTCGAAGATCACGACAAATCGGGATCATTGCGAGTGATTGTGACCAGAGATGTTGCGACGCCGTCCAGCTGATGCCTGTCATTTCGCATGCTCTTGATGTCGAGAGCCAGTGATGAGGGCGATTCCTTTAAGAGCTTTGCTCTTTCAGCAGTAGCGGCGATCAATACGGCAAAGCCTTTGATTGGCTTGCCAGGCAGGCCATGATTCATCTGGCCTTGGCCGCCTGTACATCAATTTGAGAGGCCATAACGTCAAGGTCAGCAACGTCTTCATGAAGATCATCTCAATCCATTCGGAGAGATGAATCCAGAGATCCGACAACCGACCAGCAGTCGTTCTGTTGAGTCGTTCGGCCATGCCTCTCGCACCGCTGACTCAGTCGTAGCTCACCGAACCTGGAAGGGCATCGGAACTTTGACTTACATCCTGTTAAAGCTGAAGCGACAATGGCTTCTCTCTGCAATCGTTCAGACCAATGAATTGGCTTGCGATGGAATAGTGACAGTATTCTCAAACTCGAAACGCAGTGGCTGATGTTGATGTCCACTGAAAGATGTCCATCAAAACAACCTCAACCCAGTTGTTGGTTGATTTCGAATCGAATGTTCTTCAAGGTTGTCTTACAGAAGCAGATGGGATGAATCCAGTTGTGTTGCAGTCAGCTCTTGCTCTAGGCGTTCACAAGAGATGTTCTTTCTGTTCAGCTGAATAAGCCGAAGACTTGGTCGAGGATCCCTTTGCCGGTAAGTGCTTCCACGCTCACTCCGATGGCCAGCCCCAACATGGCCATACGTCCATTCAGGCGTTCTGTATAGAGAATGACCGGTTCCGTGGTGGTTTGTCTGGGCCCCAGGAGCGAATTCGGACGCTGCAAAAGATTCCATTTAGCAATGATTGAATAAATCTTAAGGATTTGGTGCTGCTGGTCGTTGTGTCAAAAGCTGCTGCCGTGGCTTTTTGATTGTTCGTCTGAATCAGGTTGTCTTTCAAGGCTTTTCTTGGTCCCAAAGCATTTCCTCAAGTGAATCTCAGCGAAACATTCGTTTGAGTTTCATGGATCTGATTGGTTTCTGGATGCTCCTGGAGCCACGAATGATCAGACTCGTTTCAGTGATGGTTGTCCCGATGACGATGCTTTCCCCGGGCAGGTTCTCAAGTGTGGTGGTGCTGGCATGCCTTGTTTGTGCTGCTGTCCATCCCGTACATGCACAGGGCCGTGATCGTCGCGTTCAGGATGTGATGAGATGTCAAAAAGTCGAAGAGCGCTTCATCCTTGGTCGAGATCTTGGAGCCCAAACCGGTTTCAAAATGGGTGGTGGAAGTCAGTTGCCAGTTGATCTTCGCCAACGCCTGGAGCAGGCAGCAATGCGTGCGATTGATCAGGCTTTCAACTGGAAGATGGTCGAGCAGGAATACATCAGGGTGTATGCAGAGAACTACAGTTCAGACCAGCTCGACTTCATTCTTAAGCTCTGCCAAGATCCCCGATATCAGCAATTGATGGAGATTGAAGTCCAGATGATCAAAGACACAATGGCTGTGAATGAAAAATATGCCGCACAGATTCAGGAGGCGACTTTGAAGGCTGTGCAGGAAGTTCTGCGCTGATGCGTCGATGCTTCGCGCTTCAGATCATTCCTGCCTGCTTCAATCCATCCCTTGAATTGCTGGGAGGGTTCAAGCTTCTCTCTGAAGGCGAGCTGGGTTCTGTCTCCCGGGTTTGGGGTCAGATCTCCGGTTGCATCCGGAAAGGTATGGACTGGGATGAGTCGCTGAAGGCCTGAGCCGGTTTGCAACGTTGATCGTTATCGATTTTGTAGAGCAGTGCAAACGCAAACACCGCAATCGTTGCGCCGAGAAAAATCCAGGTCTGCCTCCAGGAGTGCGTCTGGTTGAACTTCTCGGTCCAGCATGACTCCAGTGCGCATCAACGGCATCACTCCGGGGTGCACCGGTCGCAGGCTCAACGCATGATCTACCACCGTGTTGATCCAATTCTCATGCTGAAGCCGGCAGGGGCTGCGGTTTCATCCCCTGCCAGCGTTTTGATGGTCAGTGTTGTTGATCAGGCGTTGGCGTGGGGTGTTCCGCGTGTGCCGGGGTACACCGGTCGAGCCAGCAGCGTCAATGGTTTGGAAGCCTCTGATTTCTTCTGTTGCGTTGCATTCTTGTCGGCAGACGGCATAGCACCAAAAGCGGTTAGTTCAGGTGTAACCCAGGTTGCCCAGTTCGTGCACCTGCAGGCTTGTCTGGATCAATTGAGGCCACTCGCTGGCGTTTGGCATTCTGCGGCAGCAACAGCTGAGCAGACTTCAAGGTCTGGGGGCCGAATCCGGTGTTGCTGAGGGGATGATCTTTCTCCCCGTATGACCCCGCGGCCTCCATGGGAGGTCGCTGCATGAGCGCTTTGATCAGTCAACAGATGCTTGGCTGCAGCCAGGAGTGCATCGCAACATCAGCGATCGATTCTGTTCAGCAACTAAAAAGGAGGCGCTGATCTTCAGCCACCTCCTTGTTGATGATGTCCGTCTTTGGACTGATTAAGCCACGGAGATGCTGTAAGGAGCAGCGGGGTGGCTTGTCGGCATGGGGTCAATCTTGCCCTGAGCCATTGCTTTGGCACGTCGGTACATCTGGCTGTCAGTGGCGCCTTGCTTTTCCATGGCGGAAGCAATGACAGACCAGTTACGAATTTCGTTTGTCATTGATAAGAGTGAAAATCGAACGCAATTACCATCGCGAAATCACCTCGGCTTCCGTGATGGAGATACCCGCACTGCTGCGTCTCGCGAAGCGACCAGTCTCCACCTACACTCGCCGACCTTGAAGTTGGATACTGTTGTGGCTGATACGTCAAGGCAGTGTGCGATCTTGTAATAATTCCGAAATCTTCTCGTCTGTTCCATGAACGAGTCTGTCGCCACTTTTTCGTACGACTTGAACGCCCTGCGGCTCGAATACAAGACGACCTGCGATGCATTACGCAACTGGCCCGGTGGTGACCCTAGCGAGCAAGACTTTCTTGAATGCAAGAAACAGGAGATTTTCCGGGCACTGGCGGAGCAATCCCTTCAGCTCACGGTCTGAAGCATTGGCGGACATTCACTCCAATTCGGATGATCAAACAAGACTCAGATCCATCGCTTAAGCAAGCTGAATGGAGCTGCCGATGAGCTGCGACAACTCCAATTCTGACCATCACAACAACGACAAACCTGCAAAAGTGAAGACCTCAAAGTCTCATTCCAGCCAACCGGCTTGTTGCTGAAGCCTGCCGGGAGCGTTCCTTCATGATCGTCCGCTCGGCTTCTGTCTACGCCGGGCATCCACCTTCAGGCAGCACCTCTTTCGCACTGCTGGAGCCTGCTCACCGTCGATGTCCAAATGGGGAGGTCTAACCCTTGCTATAGGTCTGGACACAAGAGTGATTCAGTCGATGAACGACCAAGAACTCAGAGACGTTGCCTTGGCAAGTCTTAAGCACCGGAGGGAGTTAGAGAGGCAGCTAAGGGTGTATGCCATTGCCAACATCACTCTTGTGGTGATCTGGGCACTGTCGGGTCGTGGTGATTTCTGGCCAATTTGGTCCATCGCGTTTTGGGGGCTTGCTCTGATCTGGCAAGCCATTTCCTACAACCATCGACCCAGGCCAATTACTGAGGATGAGATCACAAACGAAATGAAGCGCTTGGGGTCCTGAAACGTGTGCGGTTGATCAGGTCGTGCTCCGCGACAGGTCTTGGGCATGGCCAAGGGTTTTGTCTCTCTGCGGCTGGGCCAACATGATCTGAGACGTTTTCATCCAGTGCATCGTTCCCTGCTCGCTTTGGCTGCTGCTTGTTGGCTTTTGAGCTCTCCGGTGATGGCGATTCCCGCCATGGATGATCTGGAACTCCGATTGCAGGGGGAAGCCAAGGGATGGCTGGATGCCACCTGCACTTACTACGGATTGGGTTGGCTGACTCCCGATCAGGGGCGCAAGGCTCTCAAGCGTTTGATGCTGTTGCTCGCGGCGCACTATCTCGATCCGGAAGAAGCAGAACGGGCGAAGTCCGCAGCACTGTCGAGAGATCCTCAATGCAAAAGCATCTGGCCGGAGACCTTTGAGTGAGCATCAACCCGCTTCAATCAAGCTTCACGCCGACCTGGATTGAGATGTTGTTATTCACTTTTGGACTGCGCAGTTCGTTGTAGATCGTCTGACCATTCAGGGATGTGAACAGACGCTGATTGTTCATGGGGAAGACCTTCAATGCGATTGAAAAGATGTTGTTGGTTGAGATCCCATTGACGTATGCCCCGGTATAGGTATTGGTCAGCGTGAGACTCGCTGCTGAACTGGGTTTCCACTCCAGTTCAGCTCTCGCTGTTGTTGCTGCGAAGGTCTGTCCGCACACCGGATCTGCGTTGCATCCATCACCTCCCCAGATCTGTTCGATCGAGGGGCCGAGCGACACGGTGAATCGTGTTTTTGAAGTCTTGATCAGGTCATAGCCAAGACCAATGGAGCTTTCAAAGGCGTCGGTGCCGCTGAAGTTCAGTGTGTCGTAATTGAAGTGTGCACCTGCATAGGCATGCAGGCGATTGTTCAGGCTGCGGATGTAGCGCAGCTCAGCATCTCCTTCATTCGTATCTGTTGAGTTGCTCGTCTCCCCCTGATCTCTGGAGACCTCGTACTGAGCATTCACTTTCAAGGACACTTTGTCGGGGCCTGAGGTGTAGCTCGTGTCGAGCTGTGCTGTGCCTCCTGCATCGAGATCGTTGTCGGTGTTGGATCCCGTGATTCCGCCGGACACACTCAGCTTCCATGGCTTTGGTTTCGGTTCGGGCATCAGGGCTGTTTTCGGGATGCTCAGCCGTCCCAGTACCGGGTGCTCGATCACGGTGATGGTGTCTGTGCTTTCCGAGGGAACCAGCGTTCCGTGCAGGGTGTCGCCGTTGCTCAGCTTGAGGGTGACCTGCTCCGCGACAGCCGCATGGGATCCCAGCAGAACCAGCCCCGCAGCAATGATCGGGATTCGCCGCAACACAATCTTCCCTCTGACAACCGGCAGATTTTTTCATAAAACCCGGTTTCGGCTGGTCAGGCCTGGACCACCGGGACGTCGCTCAGTCGCGTTGTGGCTGCTCGACCCAGACGTTGCCGTCGCATGCTCCAGCCGGCATACAGGCCGCAGGCGGCCCACTGCACGGTGCTTCGCCCGTAGCGGCGGTTGAGCCCATCGATGGTGCTCATCAGAGCGTCCCGTCGTTGCAGCTGGACTTCACTGCACGGCATCAGCAGATGGTGCTGCAGTTGATCCGTGTCCTGTAGATGTTCCATCAGCACACCGGCCTTGGCCAGCTGGCGGTGGGGTTGGAAGATTCGTTCCACCAGTGGCAGCGCTGCGTTCAGCAGCGCCTGGGTGTCGTTGCTGGGGAGGTCCATGCGTGTGCTGGCACTGCGGCTGTAAAAGGCGGGCACGAACGGGCTGGTGCGGGTGTACACGCTCAGGGATGCGGCGCGCTGATGCTGTTTGCGTAGTTTTTCCGCGGCGCGCACCACGTAGGTCGCCACGGCTTCACGCAGCTCTGTCAGGGAGGTGATCGGTCGACTGAAGCTTCTGCTCACACAGGTTTCCTGCTTCGGCGACGGTGCCAGATCGAGGGGAAGACAGGAATGACCCTGAAGTTCCCGCTGCAGGCGCAGGCCGACCACGCCCGCCTTGGCCCGCAATGGTCCGCTGGCCATATCCCGCAGTTCCCGTGCATTGCAGACGCCACGCAGTCGGCACCAGTGCGCCAGCTTGCGGCCGATCCCCCACACGTCTTCGATGGCGATCGTCTCCAGCCAGCGGTCCCGATGGCCGCAGTGCCCGAGGTCGAACAGGCCTGCATGGGCCGCTTCCACTTTGGCCAGGCGGTTGGCCAGCTTGGCCTGGCCTTTGCTGGCCCCCAGACCGATGGCGATCGGCAGCCCCAGATTGCGACGGACCAGGGCACGCAGCTGCCGGCCCCAGGGCAGCAGATCCGCAGCTGCCGGACGGCTGATGCGAGCGAAGGCCTCATCGATGGAATACACCTCCAGCTCCTCCACCTGGCTTTCCAGGAGGCTCATCAGCCGCTGACTCATGTCGGCGTAGAGCGCGTAGTTGGAACTGCGCACCACCACTCCGCACCGCTCCAGCATCGGCTTGGCCTTGAAATAGGGCGTGCCCATGGCAATGCCGAGGGCACGGGCCTCGGCGCTGCGGGCCACGATGCAACCGTCGTTGTTGGAGAGCACCACCACAGGGCGGCCGATCAGGGATGGATCGAGGCTCTGTTCGCAGGAGGCATAGAAGTTGTTGGCATCGATGAGGGCGGTGACCCGAGCCATGGTGTTCAGAGAGGGTGAATCACATGAATGGCGACTCCCCAGATCTGCACGTCATCGCAGGTCTGCAAGTCGAGAGGCGGATAGCTGGGATTGGCGGCTTCCAGGCGCAGCCGTCCGTGATGGCGCATCAGGCGCTTGAGGGTGAAGCCGCCGTCGAGAACGGCCACCACCACACGTCCTGGACGGGGGTCAAGGCTGCGGTCCACCACGAGAAGATCGCCGTCATGAATGCCGGCACCGGTCATGGAGTCGCCGCTGACGCGCAGGAAGAAGGTGCTGCTGGGATGACGGATCAGTTGGTCGTTCAGGTCGATCCCCACGTCCACATAGTCCTCCGCTGGAGAGGGAAAGCCCGCTGCCACCCGCTCGCCGGCCAGTGGCAGACGCCTTGGCGTTCGCTGGAGCCGCAGGGGTTGCGGTGGCTGGAGAAAGGAACGATCGATCTCCACAGCAAAGGGCCCAGCAAACCAGTCTTCACAGACTAGTACAGATGTTTCATAGCGGTGGCTGGCCGTGTCTGGCGCTCAGGTTGGGGCGATGAGATCCGCCAGTGCTGAGGCAATCGCGCCTTGGGACTGGTTGTCGAAGTGGATGCCATCCAGGGATGAGGCGCTCGCCACGGTCTGAACATCGAACGCGAGCAACGCAAGCTCATCAGCAAGCTCGAGATAGCACTTGCTCAGAGCCTGGGATTTCGTGTCGGCGCCCTCAAACCCCCAGCTGAGTGACTGTGGTGTGATCTGCACCAACGGTGGCGTCATCAGCACGATGGTCGGCGGCTGGTCGGGGTGTTGAAGCGGGCCGCAGTTGAGGGAGCTGCGGATGTCCTGGATCAGGATGCGGGCGCCGTTGGCGATCTGTTCGGCAGAGAGGTGGAGATAGTCCTTGCAGTCATTGCAGCCCAGCGCCAGGATCACCACGTCGATGGGCTTGTGGGTGTGCAGCGATGTCATCAGTCCTGAGCGGCCGCTGCAGCTGTACTGGGCGCCATACCTGGCTGCGCCGATGGGATCGTCGAGCAGCCAGGTGCGCGAATTGAGACCGTCCTCAATTGTTCGCCAGATCTGGTTGGACGAACGCAGGTTCAGCTGCTGTTCCAGCTGATTCGGCCAGCGCGTGTCATAGGGAAATCGCCCGCCACCATCGGGGTTGAATCCCCAGGTGTTGGAGTCGCCGAAGCAGAGAACGGTTCTCGGCTCCTGAGCGGATGCTGTCATCGACGGCAGGCTGTCTGGGCAAATCCAGTTCAGCCATGAATGGGCTTCAGCGCCACGGCGACCTTGACCGGGGAGGATGCGCTCATTGAGGTTGTCGTGATGGCTGCTACTCCTTATCTGGTTGCCCTGGCTCTGATCGAGCAGGAGGGGCAGAGAGCGCTGCCGCTGGCTGGACGTTCCCTGAGTGCTGAGGTCGCTGCCGCGGATCAGCCCACGCAGGTGGCTCATTCCCTGGCCCTGGAGTTGCTGCTGAGGCTGTGGCAGCGCAGTGACAACGGCGCACTGAAGCGGGCGTGTGGCGTGGACAGCCTGTTGCTGGTGGAGTTGCCAATGGAGCGTCTGCCTGAGGACCTCCCACGGCTCAAGGCCGACTGGCTCAACAGCGGTGACACGCAGGCCTTTCAGTCGGGCCTTCAAGCCATCTGCGGCCGTGCCTGGACGATGAGCATCGCCAAATTCGAGCCTGTCAGCCTCACCCCCTGGTCGGTTTGATGGGACGTCAGGCCCGGTGATAGGGGCTCCCCTGCAGGATTGCCTGAGCCCTGTAGAGCTGTTCCAGCAGAAGCAGTCTGGCCAGCTCGTGAGGAAAGGTCATTGGCGAAAGGCTCAGCTGCCAGCGCGCTGATGCCTTCAGGTCATCCGTCAGTCCGTCAGCTCCACCTATGACGAAGGCCAGGCGCTCCGAACCCAGCGACTCCAGCCTTGAGGCGAACGCAATCGAGGAGAGTGCTTTGCCCTGCTCCATGAGCAGCACCGGCATCTCGTCGGCACGCAGGGCCTGACGGATCGCTTCAGCCTCCTTGTCACGGGTGCTGTCACGCAGCTCGGTGATCACCAGGCCTGGCAGCCGTTTGAGATAAAGCTCCACTCCTTCTTGAACCCAGCGTTTGCGCACTTTGCCGACCGCGAGGATGCGGCATCGGGAGATGTTCATGGCACTGCGGATTCACTCCGTCTCGTCGTCGTGTTCCTCGAGAAACATTTGCCCGAAAGCCACATACATGCTGTCCTCCTCACTGCCGGGTGCCACATCACGGCGTTGAGGTCGTGTGTTCTTGCCTTTGCCCGTTGAACGGTTTGAGAAGGCTGTCTGGGTGGCAGCTGAATCCAGCGTTGATGGGGATGGGGCATTGAGCTTCTGGCGTCGCTCGCTGTCGACCCGCTCTTCCGCATCACGCAATCTCGCCATCAGATGCTCAGGGACGGTCCCGTCCTGGCTCACCTGCATCAGCTCATGGAACAGCGCTTTGGGGTCCTGTTCCGTCTCGACCTTGTGGCGTGGCCGGCTGTCTTTGGCGGCGCGTTTCGTTTCGGTTGCCGGTGTGGGGATGGCCTCAGGGAGCTGGCGTCCCAGTTGTCTGAGCCGCTCCAGGCTGCGGGGATCGAAGCTCATGAGCAGCCAAGGGTGTCGCGAGTCTCGCGGCCTGTCACGGGATTGGTGCCGTCGGCGGCGGCACAGAGTGTTTTCAGTGCGTCACCGCGAAAAGGCACGTTGGTGAAATCGGCACCGGTGATCGTCACATTGATGAACCGGGTATTGAACGCGAAGGCATCCTCGAGAACGGCATCGGTGAGATTCGTGCCATCCAGCACCGCTGAATCCAGCGTGGCATCACGCAGGTTGGTGCCTGAGAGGTTGGCGTCCTGAAGCTTGGCTCCATAGAGGCTGGCGCCCCGCAGGTCGCTGCCAGACAGATCAGCTTCTCGCAGGTTGGTGAGGTTGAACGTCACCCCCTGCATCTCCCGGTTGGAGAAATCAGCACCGATCAGCACCTGTTTGGCGTAATCCATCGCGGCCTGCACCGGCTGAAGCGCCAGACCGATCACCAGAGTCAGAGCGAGGAGAGAGGCCAGCAGATGTCGTTGCATCAGCGGATGAGAAGCGTCCACCAAGCCTAGGGGGGCTTCATTCCTGGCCCAGGGGGAATGCTCTGTGAATTCGACGCTGCGATGGTTTGTGCGGGGATCCCAGGAGTGATCAAGGCCGCTCGGCGGAACTTCTTGCTCTGCGGCTGCTGAAAAGCCGCGGCTGGCAGTGTCTGGCTGAGCGCTGGTCCTGCCGTTATGGGGAACTGGATCTGATCATGATCAAGCCAGGGCGTTCAGGGCCTCGTCTGCTGCTGGTGGAGGTCAAAGCCAGGCACCGTTGCGGACCTGATGGCTGGGGAGTGCGCGCTTTTGCCACGGCCAAGCGCCGACGACTGGCCCGGGCGTTTGCCTGCTGGCAGGCGCTTCATCCATGGAGTGATCAAGGCCACCTGGAGGTGGTGCTTGCGTTGGTGCCATTGCCATCGGGCTCCAGTCCTGTGCGATGGGTCAGGGTGCCGGAGTTCCGGGGCATTTGATCAGAGCCTCAATCTGTTGGGTGGCCTGGCGAAGACCTGCTGGAACGTTGCGGATCACCAGATCAGCTGAGTCCCTCAGCGGATGGATGAACCGCCGTTCCCCCGGAAGCATGTTCATCAGCATCTGCAGCAGCACCGAAGGCACGGATCGCTGGCGCTCGCGCACATCACGACGCAGACGACGCAGCACCCGTGTCGGCAGGGAGGCCTCCACGTAGATCAGAAGCTCGGGATCGAGCTGCTCCATCACCAACTGTGGACCGAAAGCCCCTTCGAGAAGCACCACATTCCAGTTGGTCTTCAGGGACTCCCAGCTGATCTCACGGGTTGCCATGTCGTAACGGCGACGACGCAGCAGCCGTCGATCGCGCAGGGACTGCACGTCTTCCAGAAGTGCGGTCCCGTCGATGGCGTCGACGGTGTCGAACCCATAGATCGAATCCGGTGTCCAGTGCTCCCGGTAGTAGTCATCGGAAGCGATCACCAGGGCAGGGATGCCGCGTTGAGCAAGCCGCTGGCTCAGCGCTTCACTGAGATGGGTTTTCCCGGCAGCGGAGGGGCCTGCAATGCAGATCAGAAGGGCAGGTCTGTCCATCAACCGCCCCAGATCTGAACAACAGCATCATCGCGTTGCTCACCCTCTCCGCTGGTGCACAGTGAACCCATGGCCCGCATGACATGAGCTTCGCAGGACATACGGCCCGTAAACGGTTCGGTCAGCACTGGCTCCGTGATGAACGCGTTCTGGATCGGATTCTCGAGGCTGCCGAACTGGCAGAGGGTGACCGTGTGCTGGAGGTGGGGCCGGGGCGGGGTGCGCTGACCGAACGACTGCTCGGGAGTCCGGCGGCATGGGTGCACACCATTGAGTTGGACCGCGATCTGGTTGCAGGTCTGCGGGAGCGTTTTAGTTCCCAGGCTCGCTTCTCGCTCTGTGAGGGCGATGTTCTGGATGTTCCTCTGACGCTTCCCGACGGCGTGCAGGCTTCCAAAGTGGTGGCCAACATTCCGTACAACATCACAGGGCCTTTGCTGGATCGATTGATCGGGCGTCTCGACCGGCCCGTTGATCCGCCCTACGACAGGCTCGTGCTGCTGGTGCAGAAAGAGGTGGCGGAGCGCATCCGTGCCCGTCCCGGACACAGCAGTTTCAGTGGTTTGAGTGTGCGTCTGCAGCTTCTGGCCCGCTGTGAAAGCGTCTGCCCTGTTCCGCCCCGCTGCTTTCAGCCTCCTCCGAAGGTGCAGTCCGAGGTGATCCGACTGGCCCCCCTGCCCGCGGAGCAGCGCCCTGATCCCGATCTCTGCCGCCGGGTGGAACGGTTGCTCAAGCAGGCCTTCCTCGCCAGGCGCAAGATGCTGCGCAACACCCTTGCGGGTGTCAAACCCCCGGATCAGCTCCACGAGCTGGCGCAGCAGGCGGGAATTGATCTCCAGCAACGGCCTCAGGAGGTGGCTCCGCAGAACTGGGTGGCTCTGGCCAGGGGGTTGCGTGAAGCCGATTCCTCATCTCAGGCCCTCGATCCGGCGTGACCACTGGAGTTTGCCTGTGGATTAACCTCCTCATCCCGGTCGGAGCATTGCCGACTTCGCTGCGTCCTGATTCATGACGGCACCGGTCTGCGTCAGCGCTCCGGCCAAGATCAATCTGCATCTCGAAGTGCTGGGCCTGCGCAACGACGGGTTCCACGAGCTTGCGATGGTCATGCAGAGCATTGATCTCGCTGATCAGCTCGAGTGTGAGAACACCGCGGATGGCAGTCTTTCGCTCAGCTGTGATCAGCCCGGACTCAGTTGCGGTGACGACAATCTGATCATCCGAGCGGCCAGGCTCCTGCGTGAGCGGTCCGGGTTTGGTGAGTTGGGTGCTCGCATGCACCTGCGCAAGCGGATTCCCATCGGCGCAGGTCTTGCAGGAGGCTCCAGCGATGGCGCAGCCGCGCTGGTTGCACTGAACACTCTCTGGGGTCTGGGGCTGAATCTCTCCGGACTGGAGACGCTTGCTGCCGAGCTCGGATCCGACATGCCGTTCTGCCTTGCCGGCGGCACCCAGCTCTGCTTTGGAAGGGGGGAGCGGCTTGAACGCCTGCCGGCCGTCTCGGCACCGATGGGCGTTGTTCTGGTGAAGGATCCATCCATCAGCGTGTCAACTCCCTGGGCCTATGGCGAATCCAAACGCCAGCGTGGTGATCACTACCTGGAGGGAGAGTCCGCGTTTGAGCAGCGTCGTGAAGCCCTGCGCTCATCGGCGTGGCTGCACCCGCTTCGAGTCGACTCACCGCCACCGCTGCGCAACGACCTTCAGCCTGTGGTGGCGCCGCAGACCACCTCGGTGCTCAAGGCGCTGGCACTTCTCGAGTCTTTGTCCGGGCAGGTGCGTGTCGCCATGAGTGGTTCGGGTCCGAGCTGCTTCGCGCTCTTCCCAGACCGCGAGGTCGCCGAACAGGCCCGCCAGCGCTCTGCCCAGCTGTTTGAGGCGGCGGGGTTGCAATCGTGGAGTTGCTCTTTGCTTCCTCACGGCGTCAAGCTGGCTTCATGAGTGACAGCAACACCGCCCCAGCGAAACCCCGAAAAGGACCCCTCAGCTTTCTGTCCGGTTCCGTCACCAGCCTGGTGTTGGCCTGGTTCAGTTTCGGACTCAGCAAAAAGGTGGTCGTTTATCTCTCGACGCACTCGTCGAATTTCAGCAGCACCACTGCTCAGAACATTGCTTCAGCAATGAAGACGCTGTTCATCGGGATGTGTTTTCTGGCCACTTTCAGCTTCGCCTTTATCGGTCTCGGCTTGTTCCTGGTGTTTCTTCGCAGTCTTTTCACGAAAGACACGGTGGACGCTGCCTAGCCTCAGCGCAGAGCCTTTGCAGCCATGACCCCCCACGATCTCGGTCAGCTGGTGTTGCTGCTGTCTCCTGGCCTGCTTCTGTCGGTGCTGCTGCTGGCAACCTTCGCCGCTGGAGGCTGAACACCCCTGGACTGAGATAGCTTGGCTGCTGACGCCGGCATGGCCGGGATTGCAGCAACGCCGTGGCAGGGACGCTTCTCTTCAACGCACTTCGCGAAGCCATCGATGAGGAAATGGCTCGCGATCCCCACGTTTGTGTGATGGGAGAGGACGTCGGCCATTACGGCGGCTCCTACAAAGTCACCAAGGATCTCTACGAGAAATACGGGGAACTCAGGGTTCTCGATACCCCGATTGCCGAAAACAGCTTCACCGGAATGGCGGTGGGTGCCGCGATGACAGGCCTGAGGCCGATCGTGGAAGGCATGAACATGGGATTTCTGCTGCTGGCCTTCAATCAGATCTCCAACAACATGGGGATGCTGCGCTACACCAGCGGCGGTAATTTCACCATCCCAACAGTGGTTCGTGGCCCAGGAGGGGTCGGGCGTCAGCTCGGAGCCGAACACAGTCAGCGACTTGAGGCTTACTTCCATGCCGTGCCCGGAATCAAGATCGTGGCCTGCAGCACGCCGACCAACGCCAAGGGCCTGATGAAGGCCGCCATCCGCGACAACAATCCAGTGCTGTTCTTCGAGCACGTGTTGCTCTACAACCTCACGGAGGAACTGCCGGATGGCGAGTACACCTGCGCTCTGGATCAGGCTGATCTGGTCAAAGAAGGCAGTGATATCACGATCCTGACCTACTCACGGATGCGTCATCACTGTCTCAAGGCTGTGGAACAGCTCGAAGCCGACGGGATCAATGCTGAACTGATCGACCTGATCAGCCTCAAGCCCTTCGACATGGAGACGATCTCCCGCTCGATCCGCAAGACCCACAAGGTGATCGTGGTGGAGGAGTGCATGAAGACCGGCGGTATTGGCGCTGAGCTGATCGCTCTTATCACCGAGCACTGTTTCGACGATCTGGATGCCCGCCCTGTGCGGCTGTCCAGTCAGGACATTCCCACCCCCTACAACGGCAATCTTGAAAATCTGACCATCATTCAGCCGCATCAGATTGTCGAAGCGGCTCAGACCATTGTTCGTCAGGGGCTCTGATTGATGGCCCGCCAACAGGGCTGGTTCGCCCTCATCCTTGCGCTCGCGATCGCGGCAGCGGCAGTGCTGTCCAGTCTTCCGCTGCAGCTCGGCCTTGATCTGCGTGGGGGGAGTCAGCTCACACTCGAAGTTCAGCCGGCCGGTGAGATCACCACCATCGGCGCCGAGCAGATGGAAGCAGTCAAGGCGGTGCTCGATCGCCGTGTCAATGGACTCGGCGTCGCCGAATCCACTCTTCAGACCGTTGGTGAGGATCAGCTGGTGCTCCAGCTGCCTGGCGTCACTGATCCAACCCGTGCAGCCGACGTGCTTGGCAGCACGGCCTTACTCGAATTCAGGGCTCAGCAGGAAGGTACCCAGGAGGAAGTTCAAAGCCTGCGCCAGCTGAAAGCCCAGCTGCTCAGCGTGCTGTCCACGCGTTCAGAGACTGAAGCGTCTGAGCTGGATCCCGTTGAGCTGGAAGAGCTTGAGAAACGGCAGAAAGAACTCGGTCTTGAAGGAACGGCCAAGACGGAGACGGAACAACTGGAACAGCTGCTGGCACGCACCAACCGGGAAATTCTTGATCGATTTGACCCCACGGCCTTCACAGGCAAGCAACTCGTCACTGCTGGTCGTCAGCAGCAACAGAACGGCACAGGTTGGGAGGTCACCCTGAGTTTCAATGCCGAGGGTGGCGAGAAGTTCGCCGAGCTCACACAATCGATCGCCGGCACCGGTCGTCTGCTGGGCATTGTTCTTGACGGTGAGCTCATCAGTGAGGCGAGCGTCGGTCCTCAGTACAAGGCCGCCGGCATTTCCGGGGGCACCGCTTCAATCTCCGGAAACTTCACTGCAGAACAGGCCCGGGACCTGGAGGTTCAGCTGCGCGGTGGTTCGTTGCCCTTGCCTGTGGAGATCCTTGAGGTACGCACGATCGGGCCGTCGCTTGGTGCTGAGAATGTGCGTCGCAGCCTGATTGCGGCGCTCTCGGGTCTGGTCCTGGTTGGTCTGTTCATGCTGCTGATCTATCGGCTAGCAGGTGCTGTCGCAGTGATGGCCCTCAGCCTCTACGCCCTGTTCAACCTTGCGGTGTATGCCCTGATCCCTGTCACGCTGACCCTGCCTGGAATCGCCGGTTTCATTCTCAGCATCGGCATGGCTGTGGATGCCAACGTGCTGATCTTCGAGCGGATCAAAGACGAACTGAGGCGTGGCAACACCCTGATTCGATCGATCGAAACAGGGTTTTCCGAAGCGTTCTCCTCGATCGTTGATGGTCATCTGACCACGCTGATCAGTTGCGCCGCCCTGTTCTTCCTCGGCACCGGTCTGGTGAAGGGCTTCGCGGCCACGCTCGGCATCGGCGTTCTGCTCAGTCTGTTCACCGCTCTGACTTGTACACGCACCCTGTTGCGCTTCCTGATGAGTTACCAGAGCCTGCGGCGCCCTACGAATTTCCTGCCTGCAAGGCAACTTCCAACGACAGCCTCCTGAGCCATGGCGTTTACCTCACCCGCAACTGATGAGCGACCGCTGCGCTTGCCACTGACCAGCCGGCGACGCCAGGTCTGGTTGGTGTCTGCTGTCTGCCTGCTTCTGAGCATTCTTGGAATGGTGCGCAGCTGGACTGATCCTCAGATCGGATGGCCTCTAAGGCCGGGGCTTGATTTCACCGGTGGCACTCAGATCCAGTTGGAGCGCAGCTGTGGCGACAGCTGCGCCCAGCTCAGAACCATCGCCGTAGAGGACGCACTTCAGCAGGTCAAGCTTCCACCGCAGGATGACAAGCCACTGCCCAAGCTGGACAACGCTCGGGTTCAGCTTCTGGATGGAGGTCAGTCAATCGTTCTGCGCATGCCTGCTCTGACAGCGGGCCAGGGGCAGGCCGTGATCGAATCACTTGGGCCGGTGGCTGGTCCGTTCGAGCCAGGTGGACAGTCGGTGAACACGATCGGGCCAAGCCTTGGCGGTCAGCTGCTGCGCAGCAGTCTGATTTCACTGCTGGTGGCTTTCACGGGCATTGCCCTGTACATCACTGTTCGCTACGACCCTCGTTACGCCTTTCTGGCCCTCGTGGCGCTGGCGCACGACGTTGTGATTGTTTGCGGTGTGTTCGCTTGGCTCGGCCTGACCAACGGGCTGGAAGTCGACAGTCTGTTCGCAGTGGCACTGCTCACCATCGCCGGTTATTCGGTCAATGACACGGTTGTGGTGTTCGACAGGATTCGCGAACGGCAGCGAAAAGATGCTGAGCTCCCTCTTTCCGTTCAGGTTGACCGTGCTGTCTCGGCCACGCTGACGCGCACGATCTACACCAGTGGGACCACTCTGCTGCCTCTAGTTGCGCTGATCCTCTTCGGTGGCTCAACGCTCTACTGGTTCGCCATTGCCCTTGCGCTGGGTGTGATCGTCGGCAGCTGGTCCAGCATTGCTCTGGCGCCTTCACTTCTGAGCATCTGGCCATCCCGTTCCGGTGGCACAGCCGGTGCCTGAAAGCGCTGCTTCGTCACGGGTTCGCTCTCAGCGCTGGATCCCGCTGTTGCTGTTGGTGCTGGCCCTCAGTGATCTCAGGACGGAACTGCGACTGCTGGCAGACCAGCTCACCTTCACCTCTCTGATCTTCGCAGTGCGCCACCACCTGCTCGCTGTGGTGGTGCTGGCATTGCAACCCTCGCTCTGGAGCCACTACGGCTCTCGACATCGCCGAGTCAATAACGAAACTGTCGATAGCCCTTGATCTGCAGGGAGTGCTGCTGATCAGGGTTGAGTTCCGCATTCCTCTCAACGTCAAATTCGATGCAGTTCAAGCGTCGATACGGGGTCACAGGTGTGCATCGCCTTCGTTTCTGTTCACTGGTCTGAACGCGAACGTCTTCAATCACTCTGGTGGTGGGAATGTCGCTGTCCTGTCCCAATGCCGTCGCTGTCGCATCATCGTTGCGTGGGATCTGCTGAAAGGAACAGAGCTCTTTGGCAAGATTCGTTGCCGCTCGGTCAAGGCAGACTTCGTAGTCCGCTTCAATCTGTGCTCTTCGCTTCTCATCAGCGAGCAGCTCAAGTTTGCGCCGCTCCTGACGGGTCAGTGGAATCGACCTGCGCACGCGATGCCTGGTGGTGACTGTGAACGTTCCCCCCTCCTGGATCCAACGTTTGGCTTCCCGTTCGGCCTGCGCCTGGGTGGGGTAGATGGGGCGAAGTGTCTCAGCCTCCTTCGAAGCACTGGTGCGACTCAGATTGGCGTAAAAGATCCCGGCGTAGATCAGCAGGCCCAGAATTCCGCTCCCTGCCACCGTCGCGAACACACTTAAGGAGGAGGGCCGCGCCACGGTTCCCGCTCGGAAGCCGTCGAAAACTAGCAGCCTCCTTCCGGTGCCTGCAGCGCTGTGACGTTGGCCCGTCACGTTGCTTCCTATCCTTCCCGAATCGTGAGCAATTACCCCGATGTCGCTTGATCTGGATGCCAAGAAGACACTGTTGCGGAAGATCCCCCACGGACTGTTCATCTGTGGAGTCGCTGAGGGTGATGACGTGAACGGCTTCACCGCCAGCTGGGTGACTCAGGGATCGTTTGAACCTCCTTTGGTCGTGATGGGAGTTCGGGCCGACAGCACCAGCAACGGCATGATCAAGCGCACCAGAAAGTTCTCCCTGAACATGCTTGCCGCCGACCAGAAAAATCTGGCGGCGACATTCTTCAAACCCCAGTCTGCTGTGGGTGGCCGTTTCGAGGCTGCACCCTTTGAGCTCGGCTCACTCGGTCTGCCAATCCTGAAGGACGGCCTCGGCGGTGTGGAGTGCGAACTGGTGGGTGAGCTGGCCCATGGCGACCACACCGTGTTCATCGGCGAGGTGAAGTCAGCGGTGCTGCATCGTGATGGCGATGCCCTTGAGCTGAGCACCACCGGCTGGCAGTACGGCGGCTGACGGCTTCCATCAGTTCCAGCGGTCCATGATCTGTTTGACCACGACCTGTTCCATTCCCACCTGAAGCACCACCACAAGTGGCAGTGCCAGGAGCACACCAGGAACTCCCAGCAGAGCACCCAGACTCAGCTGGGAGGTCAGGGCGACCGTGGGCAGGAGGTTGACCGTTCTCCTCAGCAACAGCGGGGTGAGCACAAAGGCTTCCAGGTTCTGCAGTGCCAGACGCAGCACAAGCACCTGCAGCATCAATCCCGGTGAGATCATCAGCGCCAGGCTGAGTGGCAGAAGCGTCGCGGCAGTGGGACCGATCGTGGGTACGAAGGTCAGCAGGCCACAGACCAGACCTGAGAGGAGGGCGAGGGGCACGCCGAGTATCGCCAGCCCTGCCCAGGTGCACAGAAACATCGCCAGGGCTGACAGGGTCATGCCGGCCAGCCAGCCTCCCAGCGCTGTGCGGCATTGATCCAGTAGATCTTCCAGCGACGCTCGTGCAGGACGTGGCGTGGCTGCGATCACCATGCGTCGGTGTGCGGAGGGATCCAGGGCGAGCAGCACAGCCAGCAGGCTCATCAGCAACACCTGGACCAGGCCGTTGGCGGCCCCACCGGCCACACCGAGCAACTGAAATCCGAATGGTTGAATTCGTTCCCAGCTGACCTGCTCCGGCAGGCTCCGCGCCAGCTCTCCCACTAGGGGCTGCTCGGAGAGCAGCGCCTGAACCTGGGCGAACAGCGCAGGCAGCAGGGTCGTGAGCTGTTCAAACTGGTTGATCAGCTGAGGCAGCAGCTGCTGCATCACCAGCAGTCCTCCCACGATCCCGATCATCAGCACGACCAGCAGAGCGATCGGACGAGGGATCCGGTAGCGGTTGATCAGATGGTGAACAGGAACATCAAGCGCCACGGCCAGAACGACAGCACCGAACAGAACCAACAGCACCCAGCGCAGCTGCCAGGTCAGTAGAGCCAGTACCACAAGGGTGAGAGCCACCAGCAGGTTGCTTGGGTTCATACGGCCGCGCGACGCTTCTTCCAGGGATCCAGAAGGTCATGAATCACGATCTCGCGAATCAGCACCTGCATCACCACTGCCAGAGGCAAAGCCATCAGCAGACCCAGGGGGCCAAACAGCACCGTGAAGATGAACTGCGCGGTCAGGGTGAGGCCAGGAAGCAGGTTCACCTGGCGCTGCATCACCGAGGGCGTGATCACATAGCTTTCAACGTTCTGGATCACCACATACAGCCCCAGCACGGCGACCGCCTTCCAGGGGGCATCAAGCAGAGCCACCGCCATCGGAAATACGGTGCTGAGTGTGGGCCCCACATTCGGGATGATGTTCAGCAATCCGGCCAGCAGGGCATTGGCCATGACCAGTTTCACGCCAAGCAGGGACAATCCGATCCCTGCCAGCAATCCCACGCACAGAGAACTGATCAGCACACCAATCATCCAGCTGCTGAGGGCGTCGCCGCACTGGAGAAGGATGCTTTGAGCACGTCTCCGGTAGAAGGAAGGCACTAACTGAATGGCCACATTCCGGTACGACTGCGGCTGAATCGAAACCATTAGAGCCACCGCGAACACAAACACCAGCTGAACAAGTCCGCTGCCGAGATTGCTGGCCAGATCCAGCAATCCTTTGATCCCGCCACTCACGCCGGATGCCAGGGCTGTGCTGCTGGGGATCGTCGTCAGGCCATCGGGCACCAGCCGCGTTCCACCATTCGCATCGGCGCCGGTGCCGTACACCAGTGATGAGGCATGACTGAGCCAACCCATCACGATCTGCTGGAGCTCACGGGCCGCAGCAGGAAGTTGCTGCAACAACTGCTGGAACTGACTGAAGAACGGTGGAACGATCACCGCAACTGCGATCGCCACGATCATCACCAGTCCGAGCAGACAAACCACCAAGGCCAGAGGCCGTTGGATTGCCCACCGCTTACGCAGGGCGCCCACTAACGTGCAGATCGCCATGGCGAGCACCACGGCGGCAAACAGATGGATCAGAACCTCACGAAGACTCCAGAGCAAAAGCCCGGCTGTCAGCAACGCCGCAAGTCCGAGCCAATGCTGAAATTTCACCCGTCTGTGCCTTCCTCACTGGAGGCATTGTCGCCGGAGTTCTGCGAATAGCCCATTCCGTTGGCCTCCGCATAACGTTGCGCAAAGCGCATGAAGCGTTCGAAGTCGGCTTCGCTCTTCCAGGTGTAGGTGGCCTCCAGCGCAAACGGCTTGCCGTTCACGAAACGGCCGTTGACTTCACGAGTAACCATTTCACCCTCCTCATCCACCATCCACATGCCGGCGATGGCCTCCAGTGTTTCGGGCGCGAGCGCCTGTGGTTCCTCGAAGACGAATTTGGCCTGACCGGTGCGACCATCGCGGCTGCGGGTCATGCGGATGTCGGGTACAACCGGCTCATCAGTGCCGCGGAAGAACTGAATCGCCGCCTTGTTACCTTCTGCCATCGTTCATCAGCTTGGAGGTGTGGATCTTAGTTGGAGATCCCCGGGTTGACGTGTCCCAGATCCAGAAGCTGTCTGGCTGATTGCAGGGTGTCGAGACCCTCGAGATTCACCGCGGCCCTCGCAGGTGAACGTTCGAGTTCGCGGTCATAACAACTGTCGTAGTAGTCGAGCATCGCCTGACAGGCCACATCCCAGTTCTCTGCCTCGATCGCTTCAAGCGCCTGACGCGTGCGCTGGGGTCCAAGGCGTTTCTGAATCCGCTCAGTGGCTTCTTTGAGTCCGGCCTTCTGATGGCATGAATAGACCTCCACGAGCCGATCCACCCGTTCCGTGTCACTGCGCTGGATTTCCAGCACGGGAGCGGTCTGCATCTGATCGAAGAGTCCCTTGGGAATCCTGCAGCGTCCCACCTGGATGCTTTCAGCCTCCAGCCAGATCTGCTCAGCACCCCGTTGCCGCAGAGCCTCCAGACATTCGGCAAGTTTGTTCTCGTAGTGCTCTGTTGTTGGTTGCGGCGGCAGACCGAGATTGCCGAAACTGCTGCCGCGGTGATTGGCCAGACCCTCAAGGTCGATGACGCCCACCCCTTGCCTGTTCAGTTCCAGCAACAGGTCGGTTTTGCCAGTCCCCGTTCTGCCGCCGAGCACTCTGAGCGGCCAGGCCTGTTCGAAGCGCTGCAGAACCCATCGGCGATAGCTTTTGTACCCACCTTCTAGGACCGTGACGGGATGGTCGCTCAGGCTTGCCAGCCAGGCCATGCTGTTGGAGCGCATCCCCCCACGCCAGCAATAGATCCTCAGAGGGCTTGACGCCCCTGCGGCTGCTTCTGTAAGTGCTGCCGACAACCCTGCGAGAGCTGGCCCACAGAGCTTCAGCCCGAGTTCGATCGCGTCCAGCCGGCCTTGTTGCTTGTAGGTCAGCCCCACCTGATGACGCTGATCATCCGTGAACAGCGGAATGTTCACGGCGCCAGGCCAGTGGCCCTGAGCAAACTCCGAGGCTGTCCTCACATCCACGATTGTCCCCGCTGACGTGCGGAAGCACTCGAGACCGGTCACGATGCTGTTGCCCATGCCTGACATAGTGGGCCAACGCTGAGCCAGTCAGTGCCAGCACATCGCCATGCTTTCCGGACGTCCTCCCTCCACTCAACTCGGCATTGATCAGTTGCTGGATCGACTGGTTTCCGGATCTCCCCGGCAGAAGCGGGCCACGGCCTCGGCGTTGGAAAAAGCTTCAGAAGAGCTCACCGGCAAGGCTGTCGATGCCTTGAAGGCCTTTTCGCGAGACGGCGACGACTGGGGAGCGGGCTGGATTCTGCAGATTTTGCAGCGCCACCATCCCGACGCTCTGGAGTCCATTCCAGAGGGTTCCAGGGGTTGGTTTCACGCGCCCTCAGCCTGTGACATCGATTACACCCAGCTGCAGCGTGCCCTGCTCAGTGAGCATTTTGAGGAGGCAGATCGGCTCACCAGCTGCGCGCTGCGTCAGCTGGCAGGCGACCGGGCAGTGCAGCGTGGATACGTCTATTTCAGCGAAGTCCCTCCTATGGAGGCTCTGGATCTGACCACCATCGACAGGCTCTGGGTCGCCTACTCGCAAGGTCGCTTCGGCTTCACTGTTCAGGCTCGACTCCTCAATGCTCTCGATGGTCGTTATGAGAGGCTCTGGCCCAGGATCGGCTGGAAGACCGATGGGGTCTGGACGCGTTATCCGGGCAGTTTCCAGTGGTCCATGGATGCTCCTGAAGGTCACATGCCATTGGTGAATCAGCTCAGGGGCGTCCGCTTGATGGATGCTCTGCTTCAACATCCAGGGCTGGCGATCAGAACCTGACTCCCTGGAATTCCTCTGGCAGAACGTCCGCAGGTCGGTAAGGTCGAAAAAGGATGAAACGGTCAGGATGTTCAGCCGATTTCTGCCTTCGTTCCGATGGGCTGATTTCATCCTCCCGTCCACCTTTCAGCTCAGTCCATTGATGGAGCTGCTTCTGGAGCCCGTTGACTGCAGTGAAACGTGCTGTCGCCTGCAGCTGGGCCTGCAGGAAGCGTTGGTCAACGCCGTGCGTCACGGGAATGACGGAGACCCTCGCAAGTGCCTGCGAATCCGTCGGATCCTCACTCCGAACTGGTTGATCTGGCAGATCCAGGATGAGGGTGAAGGGCTGCCGAGCGATGCCCGTCAAGGTTCACTGCCGCATCAGGTCGATGCCAACCAGGGACGTGGACTGTTCCTGATGCATCAGTGTTTCGATGACATCCGCTGGAGCCGTCGTGGCAACAGGGTGCAGCTGGCCTGCAGGCGGCCCGGGGCCTGACCGTTGCCCTTCAGTGGCGTGGGCATCCAGGGTCTTTCAACTCACCGCGGATCCATCCCAGCGCCTGCTGGGTCAGAGCTTCCACATCCTCATTGCGTCCGTTCTGGAGCAGTTGTGCCAGCGCCGCAGCCAGCAGTTCAGCGCCACGCCGGTCGGCATCGGACTTGAATCGGTGCCAATCACGATCACCGATTCTGAGGCTCTGATGAAGAATCAGCGCTTGTTCAAGGCTTTGTTCCGGCCATTTCTTCGCGGACACGTTGCAATTGGAGTAGGGGACGGTCGTGCCTATCCTCACCTGTGTGAAGGCTGGTCGCGGTGAACAGGCAGGCTCGAAGTCGGGGAGGGTTGCATGGGCTCCGCTCTGTTCTTCGCTTTCAGCCGAGACCCTGGGAAGGGAAGGACCGTCGCTCGAGCCGTCGAAGCCAGCAGCGCAGGCTTTTACGCCAATTGATCGAGGCGGATCCTGAAGCAATCACCTGGCTGATGACCCCGGAACGTGGGCAACGGTTCTGGCAAGCCCTGCGCTGGGGGGGGCCTCCTCTATTGCTGGGATGGTTTTTGAGCCGCTAGCGATCAGGCTGCAAGGGCTGCGTTGTCGACCACGACCAGCGAATTCGGTGCTTCCTGAAGTCCGGCTTCCAGTTGAAGCGGTTCGTCGTGCTTGTAGGGAAGAGTCTGGCCTTTGATCCATGCCTGGTAGAGAGCCCGACGACGTCGATCCTCCGCAAGCACCAGACGATCAGCTGCCGCGGTGGGGCTTTCTCCGGGATTCACAGCTGTTCTCAAACAGATTCCGAAGCCTTGGGCTTCAACCTGAACCTTGCCTTCCATGAAGACGATCTGAAAGGTCCACCCACGCAACCAGCGGATCCGAAAGGGATTCGACATGGAAGGGGTTCCTAAGTACCTGCACCCTATGGGTTCCGCCTGCCCTTGCAAGCGTCTATGTCAGGGAATCAGTGCGGTGTCGTGATCAGGGTTTGATGGCCGTCCACACCCTGGTCATGAAATGCGATTCGGCGCGTACCTCGCTGAAACCCGCATCGACAAGGCGTTGGTCAATGTCGTCACTGATGAAATTTCGGTAGTAGGGCTCATGAAACACGCGTCTGAAGTTGTCCATGGCAACGTCGAACTGGGGTGAATCCTTCAATTGAACGGAGTCCGCCAGGACCAGAACTCCGCCAGGTTCGAGCAGGCGATAACAGTCCTGAAGCACAGCCTGTCTGGCCTCTGCAGGCAGCTCGTGCAGGAGAAACACGCAGGTGACCGCCTGGAAGTTGCCGTCATCAAACGGCATGCGTTCGGCATTGCCCTGAACGAGCTGCACCAGTGGTCTGTTGGCCTGGTTCAACCAGCGGTTGGCCTGACGCAAGTAGGCCTCGGAGAGATCAACCCCAACCAGAGTGGCCTCTGGGAGTGCCGCTCGGATCTGATGCAGGGTTCTGCCGGTGCCGGTGGCGACATCGAGGATGCGAAGACTGCCCTGCGCACGATCTGAGAATCGCTTCAGCCCCTCACGCAATGAGGGCAGGATCCTGCGACGCATGGAATCGGCGGCGCCATTGAAGAGGATGTCCACCTGCAGGTCGTACAGCTCTGCGGAGTGGTCACTGAGGTAGCCATCCGTCTGGTGGTGGAAATTCTGGAGGTAGTACTCCGGATACAGCTCACGATTGGTCAGATCGGGCAGATCGTTGACGTCCCTGGCACGTCGTCGAGCCCAGTTGGACGGTAGATCCAGCCAGACGCGTGGATAGCGCTCAGCCCATTCCAGCCAGGGAATGTCGAACAGCAACGACTGGGGATAAACGCCGGATTCGGAATCCTGCCAATCCCTCTCGTGCAGGGCATCGAGGGACTGACGCAGAGCATCCATCATCTCTGCGGGAACCGGACGTGTTTTCGGCACCACGTCCGGTGCGACCACTTCCATCACCTTGGTGCTCAGTTCCTTATGCACCAGCCCAGCGAGGCTCCGGCCCTGCTGCAGGGTGCGGTAAGCGATTTCAGTGAAGCTGGGCGCCATGAAATGGTGTCAGATCCGTGACGCATCATTCCAGCCGATCCCGAACTCCGCTGTGGACCTTTGCGCTTGCATTCCTGAAAGTTCTGTGAAGCCACTGTAAAAATGGTAGCCGTTGCTACAGAATTGGTTCAAGGCAATCAGGAGATCGCGATGGCCGTTGAGATCACCACCACCGCCGGAACCAAGGCGTCATATTCAGGCAATGTGCTGGAGCGACGGCAGAGAGCCGCTGCTGAATTTCTGGCATGGGCTGACCACCATGCCCACGACGTGCTCAGGCAGCAGGCCGTCCAGGCGCAGGTTGAAGCTCATCCAGATCAGCTCGATCGGCGCAGCGCTCTGGCTCAACAACAGGTGTGCGCTCGCCGCAGGCTGCATGCCAAGAAGTTGCATGCCAGCGCCATGGCCCAGTTGAGGCATGGCTGAACTGAAACGACTGTCGACGTTCAGCAGAAGGGCATAAAAAAAGGAGCCGAAGCTCCTTTCCGTTTCAACAGTGGACTGTCCGCTGATCAGGCGTCGTAGTACATCACGAATTCGTGGGGGTGCGGGCGCTGGCGCAGCTGCTGGACCTCTTCGTATTTGAGGTCAATCCAGTTGTCGATGAAGTCCTTGGTGAAGACTCCGCCTTCCAGCAGGTAGTCATGGTCGGCATTCAGGGCTTCCAGTGCCCCGTTCAGCGATGCAGGAACGGTGGCAATCTTCTTCAGTTCATCTGCGGCCAGCTCGAACAGGTCAACGTCGACACCGTCTCCGGGGTCGATCTGATTCTTGATGCCATCGATTCCGGCCATCATCATCGCGCTGAAAGCGAGATAGGGATTGGCCAGTGCGTCGCCGGAGCGGAATTCAAGTCGCTTGGCTTTGGGGCTCGGGCCTGTGAGCGGTATGCGCACGGCCGCGGAACGATTGCCCTCCGAATAGACCAGATTCACCGGTGCTTCGAAGCCCGGAACAAGTCGCTTGTAGCTGTTGGTGGTGGGGTTGGTGAAGGCGAGGAATGAGGGCGCGTGCTTGAGAATTCCGCCGATGTACCAGCGCGCTGTCTGGGAAAGATTGGCGTAAGTGCCCTCGCCGAAGAACAAGGGTTGACCACCCTTCCAGAGGCTCTGGTGAACGTGCATTCCTGAGCCGTTGTCGTTGAAGACCGGCTTGGGCATGAAAGTCGCTGTTTTGCCGTACTTCTTGGCGACGTTGCGCACGATGTACTTGTACGTCATCACGTTGTCGGCTGCCTCAATCAGCTCGGCAAATTTCATGCCCAGTTCGTGCTGACCAGCTCCGGCCACTTCGTGGTGGTGCTTTTCAGTCGGAATCCCCAGCTGCGCCATCATCAGCAGCATTTCCGAACGGATGTCCTGAGCGGTGTCGTTCGGGGCGACTGGGAAATATCCCTCTTTCTCCTGAATCTTGTAAGCAAGGTTGCCGCCTTCTTCGACCCGGCCTGTGTTCCAGCCTGCTTCGATGGTGTCAACGCTGTAGAAGGACCCGCCTTCGGCCGAGTTGTAGCGGACGTCGTCGAACAGGAAAAACTCAGGCTCCGGCCCGAAGAATGCTGTGTCGGCAAGACCCGTGCTCGCAAGGTAAGCCAGTGCTTTCTGGGCAAGAGCTCTTGGACAACGCTCGTAGGCTTGGCCCGTGCGGGGATCCTGAATCGAGCAGATCATGCTCAGGGTTTTGTGCCTGTAAAAGGGATCGATCCAGGCGGTTGCAGGATCGGGAACCATGGCCATGTCCGAGGCGTTGATCGCCTTCCAGCCACGGATCGAGGAGCCATCGAAGGCCAGTCCCTCGGTGAAGGATTCAGGCTCGATCAAGTCCTGACAGACGGTGAGGTGCTGCCACTTGCCGTGCAGGTCCGTGAACTTGAGGTCGATCAGCTCGATGCCTTCATCCTTGATCTGACGAAGCACGTCCTGGGCGGTTTTGGCCATGGCGGTGAACGAAACCCTTAAATGCGATTGACCGTAGATATCGATCCGCAGCTGTTTTGTATCAACGAGCACCTTTTTGCCTTCCGCCCCCGTGGGTGGCCTCGTGATGCCGCTAGGTAACCGTTTCTGTCAGATTGCTGTGATCGCCTTTGCTGGAGCAGGTTTTACCGCGTTGTCGGTGTTACCTTCCAACCAACGTGGACAGGGCTTGCATGCGCGATGCCATCACCGGACTGATCGGTCAGTACGACCAGCTGGGTCGCTATCTCGATCGTTCTGCGATCGATCGCATTGAGAGCTACTTCGATGAAGCGGAGGTTCGCGTTCTGGCCGTTGAGATCATCAACCGTGAGGCCGCTGAGCTGGTGCGTGAAGCCAGCCAGAGGTTGTTTCAGGCTGATCCAGAGCTCTTGCTTCCCGGGGGCAATGCCTATACAACCCGACGTCTGGCAGCCTGTCTGAGGGACATGGACTACTTCCTCCGGTATGCCAGCTATTCCCTGATCGCCGGAGATAGCACCATTCTCAATGAACGGGTGCTCAATGGTCTCGATGACACTTACAAGAGCCTTGGCGTCCCCACCGGGCCGACCGTGAGAAGCATGGTGCTTCTCGCTGATGTTCTTTGCGAGCGACTGCTGAATGAGGGTGTGCGTCAGGATCGCTGCAATCTCGTGCGTCAGCCCTTCGAGCACATGGCCTCCGGTCTTGCCGCCAGCGACGTTCGCCAGCGCTGATTCAAAGGCTCTGAATCATTTCAAGCGACATCGGACTGTCCGTTAACCATCATTTTTCGGCCGATCGATGCGTAGGCTTTTCGCCATTGATTTCCGGTTCCGGCTTCGCCGATGACGCACTCTCCCCTTTCGGTAGACCCGCGCCATCGGTGCTCCATCGGACCGATTGATACCCCGGATCGTCTGCTGCTGGGCCCCGGACCCTCCAACGCTCACCCCACCGTTCTTCAGGCTCTCGCACGCACGCCGATTGGTCACCTTGATCCGCTTTACGTGGAGCTGATGGGTGAGGTGCAGGAACTTCTGCGCTATGCCTGGCAGACCGACAACCGTCTGACCCTGCCGATGAGTGGCACCGGCAGTTCGGCCATGGAGGCCACGCTGGCCAACACCGTTGAACCCGGTGACACGGTTCTGGTCGCAGTGAAGGGATATTTCGGTAACCGCCTGATGGACATGGCGGGTCGATACCGCGCCAACGTCCAAGTGATTGAGAAGCCCTGGGGAGAGGCTTTCAGCCTTGAGGAGCTCGAAGCAGGGATCAAAAAGCACAAGCCGGCGATCCTGGCGATGGTCCACGCCGAAACCTCAACCGGCATCTGTCAGCCGATGGAAGGCGTCGGTGATCTCTGCCGTGAGCACGACTGCCTGCTTCTGCTCGACACCGTCACCTCGCTCGGAGGAGTGCCTCTCTATCTCGATGCCTGGAAGGTTGATCTGGCCTACAGCTGCAGTCAGAAAGGTCTCAGCTGCCCTCCCGGTTTAGGTCCGTTCACGATGGGTCCCAGAGCAGAGGCCAAGTTGTCCGCACGTCAGGACAAGGTTCCCAACTGGTACCTGGATGTATCCCTGCTGAATCAGTACTGGGGCAGTGACCGTGTGTACCACCACACAGCTCCTGTGAATATGAACTTCGGCATGCGTGAAGCTCTTCGTCTGCTCGCCGAGGAAGGCCTGGAGAATGCCTGGGCCCGTCATCGCCGCAACGCCGAGGCCCTCTGGACTGGTCTTGAGTCGCTCGGACTGGAAATGCATGTGCCCGAAGAGCTGAGGCTGCCAACGCTCACCACGGTTCGCATTCCCCCCGATGTGGACGGCAAGGCGTTTTCCTCCCATCTCCTCAATACCCACGGCATTGAAGTCGGTGGAGGTCTGGGCGTGCTCGCCGGCAAGATCTGGCGGATCGGTCTGATGGGTTACAACTCCACACCGGAGAACGTGGATCGCCTTCTCAACCTCTTCGAAACCGAGCTGCCCCGCTTCCGGCAGAGCGCCGCCGTCGCTGCTTGAACCAGCGTTCCAGCAGCGCGGATGCCTCTTGTTCCATCACGCCTCCCGTCACGCGCATGTGATGGTGGGCACTGGCGTGTGTGGACAGATCAATAGTGCCCCCCAAGCCTCCGCGTTTGGGGTCGTGTGCTCCGTAGATCACCTGGCCGATACGGGCCTGCACCAGCGCCCCCGCACACATCGGGCAGGGTTCCAGCGTCACGATCAGCGTGCACTGATTCAGTCTCCAGTCACCCAGGATCTGGGATGCCTGGCGTAACGCCACCAGTTCGGCATGTCCGAGCGGATCTGATGCCCACTCGCGTCGATTGCTTCCATGGCCGATGCAGCGGCCTTCGGCATCCAGCACCACCGCACTGACCGGCACCTCACCCAACTCCCCCAGCTGTTCCGCGCGCCTGAGCAACCGTTCCATCCAGTCGTGGATCTCAGCGTTCTGCAGTTCGACCGGTGTCAGTCTCACGCCCAACCCAATCCTTCAGAGGCGTCCAATGTGCCATCGCAGGTGAGAATGGCTGTTCCTTCCGCATGCTCCTTGTTCGGATCCTCCAGGACTTCATCGGCGGCATCGACTTCGACGGAACTGTCCGCATTCGCCTCATCCGAGGCCTTGGATCCGCAGTTGCAGCGGTTTCTGGAGGAGGCCAGCGCGCGTCTGTGTGCCTGGCTGGGGTCAGCATCCGAGCGATCACCGCTTCCTGCGCTGAGGCTCCTGCCGGAGGCTTTCCCCGAGCCCCAGGGAGTGGGTGCGGATCGTCTGCTGGACGATCTCCAGCAGTTGATGGATGGTGCGTACCAGCCCAACCACCCCGGAGCCCTCGCCCATCTGGACCCTCCTCCCAACACGGCATCGATTGCTGCGGAACTGATCTGTGCTGGTCTGAACAACAATCTTCTGGCTGAAGAGTTGTCACCCAGCCTCAGCCAACTGGAACGTCAGCTCTGCAGCTGGTTCGCTGCCCGTTTCGAACTACCTAAGGGTTCCGGCGGCGTCGCAGCCAGCGGAGGCTCTCTCAGCAATCTCACCGCCCTGGTGACCGCCCGACACTGCAGGGGGCTTGACCATGACCCCAATGCAGTGGTTTTGATCAGTGAAGACGCCCATGTGTCTCTGGACAAGGCAGGCAGGGTCATGGGTCTGAAGCCTGACGGCATTCGTCGCATTCCCGTCGATTCCAGGGGATGCATGGTCCTTCCAGCCCTGCGGGAACAGCTTCAGTGGCTTCAGCAACATGAGCGTGCCTGCATCGCTGTGGTGGCGACAGCGGGTACCACGGTGCGTGGTGCGATTGATCCCATTCCCGCTTTGGCCAAACTTTGCAGGGAGCAGGGGCTCTGGCTGCATGTGGATGGAGCGATCGGTGCTGTATTTGCCCTCTGTCCTGGTACGGCGAAGCTGATGGATGGTCTTGGTCAGGCGGACTCCATCACGGTGAATCCTCAGAAGTTGCTCGGCATCGCCAAGACGTCGTCGCTGTTGCTGGTGCGTGATCAATCAGCTCTTCAGGACACCTTTCACACCGGGCTGCCCTACATGGAGCCCGCATTCGCTGTGGCCCATGGAGGTGAACTGGGTCTGCAGGGGAGTCGTCCCGCTGAAATCCTCAAGCTCTGGCTCGGGTTGCGTCAACTGGGCGAGCAAGGCATCAACGCGGTGCTTGAGCAGGCGCTGCAGAGACGTCAGACACTGGAGGAATGCCTTGATGGCTCATGCCTTGAGATCACCTCCGGTCCGCTGCATCTGCTGGCCTGCTGCCCGCTTGGGGCTAATGCAGCGCACTGCGATCAATGGACGGCCGCCGTGCGTCAACGTCTTCTTGATCAGCAGATCATGGTGTCCAGGCCGGTCTTGGAAGGACGCCATCGCATCAAGGTCGTGCTCGGCAATCCCCACACCTCGGATGACCTGATCAAACGTCTGGGAGCCCAGCTGAACGACTTGAGTACGGAGGTGGCGTGATGCCGGCAGCACAGAACAAACGTGGTCGCTGGGTTGCCATCGTCACCGGAGCCATGTCGGTTCTGATCGGCGTGTTGTATCTGGGCCTGATCACGGTGCTCGATAGCCGCGGTCCGATGCGTCCTCCGCCGCCCGAGGCCCTGGGCGGGGTGGCAGTCGTTTCTTCGCCTCCTCTTGCAGAGGTTCCACCACCCGCCGCAGGGCCGCCTGCAGAAAATCCTGCAGTGACCGATCCCGCTTGTTGAGCTCGTAGTGGTGCTGGACCACGTCCTGTACCCCGCCATCGCCCCAGTCCTGATCCTGCTGGAAATAGGTCATGAAACTGGCGCCCGCGATTCTGGTGAGCCAGCCGGCCGCCACTCCCTGCACCGCCCGTCCCAGCAGCAGGGTCGGCAGATTCACACTCAGAGCGGTGCCGATCAGAGCCACTCCGCCTTTGACCACCCCCACGCCGGCCAGGGTCCTGCCGACTGAGACGGCCAGCTCCTGTGCTCTGCTCCGGGTCAGCTCAATCCCGTAGACGGCTCCCATCTCCATCACCATCTGCGCGTTCACAGCAGCTGTGCCCAACAGATCCACGCCGGGCAAGGGAGTTGCCGCCACCACACCAGCACTGATCCAGGTGTAGCGATCAATGATTCGCCGGGCTTCCTGGGAGCGTTGCCGGTCGAGCAGATCACGGCCGGCGGAGCCAAGATCCCTGCATTGCAGAAGGATGTTGTCGGCTAGCAGCTCCTCTCCATCGGCATGAAGTACGGCGGCCAGGCGTCTCACCAGCAGGCCGATTTCGGCAGGTGGCTGAACGGGACGCTGACCGGGACGTGGCAATGACTGGGGTCGGGCACTGGCGGGAATGACGTCCTCGGCTTGCAGCCACTCAGAGCAGCGTTGCCTCAGCAGTTGCAACAGTCTGCGTTCCTCCTCCTCACCACGCAGGTCGCACTTGTTGAGTACCAGCACGAGACGTTTGCCCAGGCCGGCCAGGTTCTGAATCACGTCCAGTTCACTTCTGCGCAGATCGCCATCCACCACAACGATCATCAGGTCCGCTCTGCTGGCCTGGCGACGTGCCTCCTGTTCGCGCCCGCGTCCTTGCTGTCCCGCTTCAAGAATTCCAGGGGTGTCCACCAGGAGCACGCCACGCTCGAGGCCTTTGAGCCGCAGCCTGTAACTGCGGCTTTCGCCGGTGGAGCCCATGGCGGCACCGACATCGCCGACGATGTCCTTCAGCAGTGCACGGATCAGGGAGGTTTTTCCACTGGATCCTGTCCCGAACACCACCAGCACGAGGTCACCGCGTTCTAGCTCCCTGGCCACCCGCTGCCGCTCCTGTTGAAGAGACTCGCGTGCCACATCGTCCTGAAGCCGTTCCAGCAATCGATCCACGCTGCTGAGGCTTTGTTCCGCTGCATCTCTGCGGCTTGACGGAGCCGGCCTGTCCTCTGCTGAGGACGCGTCCTGACGAAGTCGCCGGCTTCGCCACTGGCGCATCCAGGGGAGCCCAATTTGAACCACCACAGCCACGATCAGACCGGCTCCGATCAACAGCACTGGCCCCACCAGCCATGGCGGCAACCAGTAACTCAGATCCCAGAGCAGGTTGCGGATTCCCTGAAGTACAAGGCCGATCACCATCAGCGCGATCAGGGCAGCGACTCCCAGCAGAATCCAACGTGTTGATCCCTTCATCCGCTCTTGAGCCCTCCTCGTCCCGCCGCGCGGATGATGTCAGCCCAGAGCGATGCCGCAAGGGCACTGGAGCTGGAGGTGGGACTGTTGTCGTCATTGCCAAGCCAGATGCCCAACACCCAGTGGCGCGAGGGTTCATAGCCCACAAAGAGCAGATCCCGTCCGTCATTCGTGGTTCCGGTCTTGCCTCCTTCCAGACCTCCGAGCGATGCGGCCGTACCGGTTCCAGCGCGCACAACGGCTCGCAGCAGTCCCTGCATCTGGGCCGCACTTTCGCTGCGGACCGCCTGGCGTCCTGGAGTCACACCGCGCAGGTCATCACCAGCAAGACTTCCGCAGCCTCGCAGGTTGTCGTCGCGACAGGTTTCCGCATCCAACAGCCGACGAATCGTGCTCGGTGACCTCCATTCCCCCTCGTTGAGAACGGCTGCATAGGCTCCGGTCAGTTCGATCAGGTGCACTTCGCTCTGGCCGAGTGCCAGGCCGGGAACGGGATCCAACGGCGTGGTGATGCCAAGCGCTCTGGCCTGGCGAACCACCTGGTCCAGTCCGACCCGCTGTGCCAGGCGCAGAGCGGCTGTATTGCTGCTGGATGCAAAGGCATTGGTGAGAGTGAGGCGACCTTTGCAGCTGCTTTCAAAGCGCTGACCCCTCCAGTTCAGAGGACTGCAGTCGATGGTTTCGCTGGGTTTGATTCCCCGTTCCAGTGCAGCCAGATAGGTCACCAGCTTGAACGTGCTGCCTGGCTGCCTCAGGGCCATGGAGGCACGATTGAACTGACTGAAGCGGTAGTCGCGCCCGCCTGCGATCGCCAGGACCCCCCCGCTGCGGCTGTCGATCACCACTGCAGCCCCCTCGCTCACGCCGAGGCCCCCTGCGTTGCCGATCAGATTGCGCAGTTGTCGCTCGACCACCTTCTGCAGGACGGGGTCAAGGTGGGTTTCGATCAGAAAATTCCCTTCCGCGGCGACTTCCGGACCGACCAGGGCCGTCAGGTCTCGTCTGACCTGATCGGTGTAGAAGGGCGCGGAACGGCTCAGGGAATTGCGGCTGCAGGCCCTGGGCGACAGCTGGATGGGTTGACGTCTGGCCAGACGCGCAGCATCGAGTGAAAGGCGGCC
This sequence comes from Synechococcus sp., assembly GCA_047286285.1. Classification (GTDB taxonomy): domain Bacteria; phylum Cyanobacteriota; class Cyanobacteriia; order PCC-6307; family Cyanobiaceae; genus Synechococcus_C. Next base: position 1,246,960 of record JBJBBP010000002.1, read on the forward strand.
GGAATCGGCCATCTTGTTCAGAACGCGATTGCGGGCTTCCAGCGCCCGCTGGGGATGACGGCAGGGATCGTGACCGTTGGGTGAGGGCAACAGGCCCACGAGCAAGGCGGCCTGTTCGATGCTGAGATCTGTCGCTGACTGATCAAAAAAGGTCTGCGCTGCGTCCTCGAACCCCCATCCCACACCGAGGTAAACCCTGTTGAGATAGCTCAGCAGCACTTCCTGTTTGCTGAAACGGCTCTCGAGCTGCAGCGCCACCAGCAGCTCTCGCCATTTCCGCCCCAGGGTGTCGCCTTCACCGACTAGCTCGGGGTAGAGGCTCCTTGCCAGCTGCTGGGTCAGGCTGCTTCCACCTTCGACAACCCTTCCTCCGGTGAGATTGGCGGCGAATGCTCGCAGGGTTCCAATCGGATCAACCCCTGGATGCCACCAGAAGCGATTGTCCTCGCTGCTCAGCAGGGCATCGATCAACAACGGAGAAAACTCATCCAGACGGTTCAGTTCACGGTGTCGGCTGGAATCGACCGAATTCAGGGGTTGGTTGTTGCCGTCGTAGATGGCAAGGGGACCGCGGACGCTGGCGAGTCGACCGCGTACCGGCACATTGAAGGTGGCCAGCGCTAACAGCAGACCAGCACCACCAAGGCAGCAGAGAATGCTGATCCCCAGGTATCGCCTGATGCGCAGAGTCAGGCGTTGGTCCGGCCTGTCAAAACAAATCCAGGGGGCATCGGCTTCCTTCGTCGGGGCAAAACTGATCCGGTCGCCGTCCTGCAGTTCCAGCTCTTGCACCCGCCGGCCCTGCCACCACAGTCCATTGGTTGAACCCTGATCACGAAGAATCCAGTGATGGCCTCGTTTCTGCAGAAGCGCATGCACGCGGCTGACCGCTGCGTGTTCGATCTGGATCTCCATTCCTGCATCGCGTCCGATCCGATATCCCTCGCCGTGAAGTTGCAGGCTGCGCTCAGCACGATCCGGCTGATGAATGGTCAGCAGCGCCAACCCCCGTTCCTCAGTTGTCGCTCTGCCCATGTCTGTTCCCGAAGGCGTCGATGAGGAAGCAGAGGACCGCAAGATTGATGGCGACATCCGCCCAGTTGAAGATTGGAAACTGGATCGGTACCAGCTCCAGAAAGTCGGTCACATGACCCAGCCTCCAGCGGTCGATGCCATTGCCGATGGTTCCTCCAAGCAGAAAGCCGAGTGCCAGTCCCATCCAGAGTTCTCGCCGGGCTTCTCGCCAGATCCAGATGCTGACGCCGATGGCGACCACAAGGCTGAGAGCTCCCAGCAACACTGAGGAATCCCTGAACAGGCTGAAGGCAGCACCGGTGTTGCGCACCAGATTCAGTTGGAGCAACCCCGGAACAAAGGGCACCTCCCTGCCAGGTGAAAGAGCCTCTCTGGCCCAATGTTTGCTGAACTGATCCAGCACCACCATGAGCACGCTCAGCGCAATCACACTGCCGCGTCGCATGGTGGGTGCAGGACGGTTGTTTGTGGCATGTTGTCGGCTCATTCCACCCAGAGCACTCGACGGGTCACGCGGGCGATCAGTCCCGCTGCGCAACAGAGGGCGAGCTGGGCGGCCAGAGGCCCGATGCTGTAGCTGAACACCAGCTCAATCAAAGGTTCTTTCCAGCGATTCAGCACGGCTCCCAGACCAAGATTGAGCAGTCCACAGACTTGGATCGTCAACAGTCCGGCCATGGCTGCAAGCGTCAGTTTGCCGATGTCATTCATGCCGTTCTGCTGCGCCAGACGTCCGGTCAGCCAGGCGGCAGGAACGAACCCCGCGAGATATCCAAATCCTGGATTCAGCACATACGACAGTCCACCTCCGCCATGGAACACAGGCAGGTCAACGAGTCCAATGGTCAGATACGCCACCGAGGCGATCACACCCGCTCTCGGCCCGGCAACGAGAGCACAGAGCAGCAGCGCTGGAACCTGCCAGGTGCTGGGCAGACCCAAGACCGCTGGTGGTAATTCGGGCAGGGGCAGCAGCAGGGCAGTCGGGATCAGGCTTCCAACAAGGATCAGAAGCAATCCGGCGAGGGCGCCGCTCCAGGTGGCCAGTGCCCGCACGGGCAATCGTCAGCTCGCACCATCCTGCTGTAAGAGAGATGCATTGCCCAGCAGAGATGTCCGTTTCCATCGGTGACCAGGTGCGACTGGTTCGCCCTCAGACCTTCCTCAAGACAGCGGATCCCATGCCGATGCTCAGGCCCCCCGATCTGGTGGCCCACGATGAGGTCGGCAGGGTCATGGCGCTGCACCCTGCAGACGTGGCAGCAGTTCGCTTCACCAGAGGCACCTTTCTGCTGTCGTTCCAACAGCTCACGCTTGTGACCGAGGACCCTGAACCGACGTCAGCCCCTGACGCGCCCGTGGATTCGCACTCTGTTGCGGATGCTGTTTCCGGATCAGAACCATGATCAGTGTGAGCTGCCTGCGGCGTAAGCGCTCTGGCTCCACTGTTTCTGAAGGGATTCAAGGGTTTCCAAGGGTCCACACAGGCTGAGCTGAGGACACTGCAGATGACGGCGTGCCGCATCGCGTAGATCGTCGGCTTCCAGCTGGCCCAGTTGGTTCAGGCAGGTCTTGTCATGGTCATCGGGGAGATTCAGTCCGCGCAGCTGAGCCCGTCGTTCGGCCCTCTGGCCTGTGGTCTGGGAGCCGTGAGCGAGCTGCCCCCGAAACTTGGCCTTGGCAAGTTTCAGATCGGCCTCGGAGATGGAGTTGTCGATCAGCTCAGACCAGCTGCTGAGCAGCAGTTCCAGCGACAGCTCCGCCCTGTCGATCCCTGTCGAGGCGTGCATCACGAAGGGGGCAGCGGCAGCCCGTGCTGGGTGATGAACGCCCACGTCATAGGCCACACCATGTTCCTCGCGCAGCCTGCGGAACAGGAGGCTGGACATGCCCGATCCCAGATGGGCCTGAAGCAGCCTGAGCGCCAAGTCGTCCGGATGACCGTGGGGCAGTGCGGCCTGACCCAGCATCAACACCACCTGTTCGGTGGGTAGGGATTGCAGGCCAAGAGTGGGCTGGTCTGCGGCATCAACCTCAGATTGAGGCCTGAAGACGGCTTCAGGTTCCTGCAGGCTCGTTGGGTTGATGGTGTTGCCGAGCCAGTCCTCAAGCCGTTCGTGGGCCCGATCAGGAATGGTTCCGGAGAGGGCCAGCACGGAGCCCAGGCTTTCGACACCTCCCGCCAGTGCGATCAGATGGCGTCTCTGAAGACCTTCCAGTTCGACGGGGATGCCCAGAGGATCATGTCCATAGGGACCTCGGCCATAGGCCAGTTGTCGCCAGCCATCAAAAGCCAGGTGAAAGGGATCCTCTCTCTGTCGTTGCAGAGCCTGAAGACTTAGATCCCTCTCCAGCTCGATCTGTCCTTCGTCGAGATGCGGCTCGCGCAGCATCCAGCCGAGAGCAGGCAACAGACGATCGGCATCGACATCACGACACTTGAGACTGATCAGGATCCCGTCTTCATGCGTGTCGCAACGAAGACCTGCTCCGCAGCCTTCAACCAGATCCGCCAGTTGCAGATGATCGAGAGGGCCACATCCCCGGCTCAGAACCGACGCCAGAAGTTGGTGACCGCCCCTCTGTCCCAAGGGGTCAGCGCTGCTTCCTCGCCGGATCCAGAGCTTTGCGGAGAGCACCCCGGTGGTGGTCACCGGATCAAGAACAAGATCGCAGCGGGGGCTCAAGTGTTGTCCTCCGAGCGGGCTATCAGGGTGAAACTGCGCTGCGGTTGCAGCAGGGGCATGACCCGTTCCCGCAGGGTCGAGGGCTCCCACTGCAGCAGATCCTGGAGTGGGGCCAGAAGGTCTCGGTGTCGCCCCCAGAGTGTCTGAGAACCGACGCTGGCCGCCACGGCGCCAGGTGCTTCCAGACTGAAGCGGTGACCGTTCCCCACCAGCTGCATTGCGCGCTGAAATTCCTCATCCGTGATGGCTGCGCTCAGGCTGCGTTGCAGCTCTCGCTGGATTTCTGCCTCCACGCGTTCAAGCTGATTGTCGGGACAACAGGCCTCCAGCATCACAAGGCTGCCCTGTTCCAGTGTTGTGACATCCATATCAATGGATTCCACGATCTGCAGCTCTTCGCGCAGCTTCTGAACCAGTCGGCTGCGCCGACCCTCCGCAAGGATTGTGGTGACAAGATCGGCTCCGGCGATCGCCAGCTGATCATCCGCGCAGGCAACCGGCCAGACCATCAGCAGCCTTGCCGCCTCCAGACGCGGAAAGCGTCGGCACTCACGACCTTGGCGAAAGGGAAGCGCTGATCTTTTGGTGGTCGAGGGATCGGACTCCTCCTCCGACGCCAGCTCGGCAAGTGGGCTGCTCAGCGCATGACGGATCAGATCCTCCTGGATGTTTCCAGCCACCGACAGGCAGCAGTTCGCTCCCCTGTAGCGGCGATGGTGGTAGCGCCGCATCCCCGCGGGGTCCATCTGCCGCAGGCTGGGCTCCCAGCCGAGGATCGGTCGTCCATAGCTGTGGGGCGCACAGCAGAGTTCCAGAAGTGTCTGCAGCACTTGGTCGTCGGGCTGATCCCGGTATTGGGCGATCTCCTCGAGCACCACGTCGCGCTCCGTGGAGAAGCAGTGCTGCTCGAGGGCTGGATCCAGCACGAGATCCAGCAGCAGATCGAGTGCCTCATTCGATTCCGCCGTGGGCACGAGCACGTGGTAGTGCACATCATCAAAACCCGTGGCGGCGTTGCTGCTGCCTCCCAGAGCTTCAATCCTGCGATCAAACTCCCCTGGACCGAGCCTCCGGCTTCCCTTGAAGACCATGTGTTCGAGGAAGTGAGCAACACCTTCCTCGCCGCTTCTCTCCCAGGCACTTCCACCCCGACACCAGAAATCGAGACATGTGAGGGCCGCATCGGGGATGGCGGCCGTCACAAGGCTGCTGCCGTTGCGGAGAGTGCGGTGGTCGAGCACCGGACCGGATGGGATCGCAGTCAGGGTCCCGTGGCAAAGTCCCATTCTGTGCAATTACGGATCGGATTGATGCCCGCGTCCCCGAGCGGTCAGGAGATGCACCCGCTGGTGACGGCTCTGGCCGCTCGGATCCGTCAGTGTCGGGACGGCCTTCCGGAGCTCACTCCACTGGTCTTGTCGCGCGATCTGGAGGAGATCATCGGCACCCTCGATGGTGAGGCTCTGTTCATCAACAATGAGGTGCATCGCTGTCGGGGACTGCGCAAACTGCATCTGGAGATTGCACGACTTGGGCTCGGCCTTCAGATCCTTCATTGTGTGTTCTTTCCCGATCCGCGCTTCGATTTGCCGGTGTTCGGGGCCGATATAGTCGCCAGCCCCGCAGGTATCTCCGCGGCCATCATCGATCTTTCCCCCGTCGGAGATCAGCTTCCTGAGCGCATTGAACAGGGTCTGCAGGCCACTGTGATTCCTGCCTTCGAACAGGTGAGAGAACTTCCCACCTGGGCAACCATCTTCTCCCCGTTCGTGAGATTCATCCGGCCTGTGAACCAAGAGGAAGAGGACTGGTTCGTGGACCTGGTCGACGACTATCTCCGTGTTCTCGCTGATGCCGTGCAGGCTTCGGAGCCCGATGAACCCAGTGCTCCTTCTACCCTGGCCCGATATCAAGGTCAGGTGTCCTATTGCCGGCAACAGAAACGCAACGACAAAACGCGGCGGGTTCTGGAGAAAGCCTTCGGGACGGTATGGGCGGATCGATACATCGAGGAGCTGCTGTTCGACGAGCCTCAGAGTCCCTGAACGGCTCAAAGCGGATCTGGATCGGCGTTGGAGCGCTGGCGGTTCTGGTTGTTGCCGGTGGTGTTCTGATGCTGCGTCGTCCGCAACCGGCTGAGCCGGTCGCTGTGACACAACAGTCGGCACCACGGCAGCCAGAAGCTGTTGCAGCCCTCGGAAGTCTCAGGCCAGCGGGTGAGGTTCGCCGTCTGGCTGCCCCGGTGAGTGGTTTTGGTGGGTCGCCCAGGGTGTCATCGCTTCTGGTGAAAGAAGGGGATCCCGTCAGCACGGGCCAGGTTCTCGCTGTGTTCGACAGCAGGCCCCAGATCGAAGCGGATCTTGCTGCCCTTGACGAAAAGATCCGCACGGTTGAGACGGAGATCCCCTTGAAGAGAAAGGAGGTTGCCCGTTACGCGCAGGCTGCCGGTCAGGGCGCTGCCAAGGCTGTTGTGCTCGAGGAAAAACAAAACGAACTCATCCTGCTCGACCGCAAAAGGGTCGAGCTGCTTGCCGAGCGCAGAAAGCTTGAGGCTGATCTGACTGACAGCGAACTTCGTTCTCCGATCGACGGCACGGTGCTCAGGCTGCGAGCCCGGGTGGGTGAGCGTCCCGGCAGCGATGGTGTTCTCGACGTGGGCGCCAGCCAGTCGATGGAAGCGGTGATCGAGGTCTATGAATCCGACATCAACCGCGTCAAGGTCGGCGAACCCGTCACCTTGATCAGTGAGAACGGCGGTTTTGAGGGTGATCTCAGCGGAACGGTCGAGCGGATCAGTCCCGAGGTGCGTCAACGCCAAGTGTTGTCCACCGATCCCACGGGTGATGCCGATGCACGCATCATTGAGGTGGTCGTACGCCTGGATGCCCGGTCCACCCAGCGTGTGTCGAGACTGTCGGGCCTGAAGGTGATCGCCCGATTCGGCTCCAGATGATCGGGCGCTTCTTCAGGGAACGAGGCATTCCACTGGCCTCCCTGATGCTCGTGCGTCAGCCGGTGCGTCTGGCTGTTGCTCTTGCAGGCATCAGTTTCGCTGGAATCCTGATGTTCATGCAGCTGGGATTCCGCGACGGGCTCTTTGACGCCAGCGTCACGGTGCATCGCCTGTTTGACGCCGACATCGTTCTGATCAGTCCACGCTCGACCAGCTCCGTGAGCATGGCCGGCTTCCCGCGCAGACGTCTGGTGCAGGCCATGGCGTTGCCTGAGGTGGAAGGCATCACCCCCGTGCACTGGAATCTGCTGCTCTGGCGCAATCCCAAGACACGCGGAACCCGTTCAATCCTGGCCCTGGGCTTTGAACCCGGTGATCCCCTTTTTGTCGATCCCACGCTCGCACCCAAGGCGCAGATTCTGACCCAGAAAGGTCGGGTGTTGTTCGATGAGAAGTCACGGCCTGAATTCGGTCCTGTTGCCGAGTGGTTCCGTGAGGGACGCACGGTTGAGAGTGAGATTTCGGGTCAAAGAGTGCGAGTGGCAGGCCTGATTGAGCTGGGCAGCTCCTTCGGTGCTGACGGCAACCTGCTCACCAGCAGCGAAACCTTTCTCGATCTGCTTCCGAACACTCCCCCCGGCAGCATCGAGGTCGGATTGGTTCGGCTGCAGCCAGGTAGTGATGCCGATGCGGTTGTGGAGAAACTGAACACCCTGCTGCCAGAGGACGTCACTGTTCTGACCAAGCAGGGTTTTATCGATTTCGAGCAGAACTACTGGCGAACAAGCACGTCGATCGGCTTCATCTTCACGTTGGGAGCCGCGATGGGATTCGTTGTCGGTTGCGTGATTGTGTATCAGGTGCTGTATTCCGATGTCAGTGATCACCTTCCCGAATACGCCACCTTGATGGCCATGGGATACAAGCTCAGAACCCTGCTTGGCGTGGTTGTTCGAGAAGGGTTGCTGCTCGCCCTCTTTGGTTATCTGCCGGCTTATGCCGCAGGCCAGGGTCTGTATCTGCTGGTGAGGAACGCAACTGCACTTCCCGTGGCCATGGACTTCAGTCGTGCCGCGACCGTGTTCACCATGATCCTGGTGATGTGTATGGCTTCAGCGGGTCTGGCCATGCGTCGTCTGGTGGATGCCGATCCGGCGGAGATTTTCTGACGCCATGACGGTTCTTTCCCATCCAGCTCGACACCCAGGTGCTGATCTCGTCAGCACCGTGTCGATTGAAAATCTCTGTCATTGGTACGGGCGTGGTTCAACACGCCGCCAGGTTCTTCAGTCGGTTGATCTTGAGATCGCTGCCGGTGAAGTGGTGCTGCTCACCGGCCCCTCCGGCTGTGGCAAGACCACTCTCCTGACTCTGATCGGTGCGCTTCGTCAGGTTCAGCAGGGAGATGTGCGCGTTTTCGGGCAGCAGCTCAAGGGTGCAGGGCGTGGGCAACGCCAGCAGCTTCGTCGCAGGATCGGCATGATTTTTCAGGGGCACAACCTTCTGCGCTGTCTCACCGCTGAACAGAACGTGCAGATGGGTGCTGATCTGCTTGCGGGTTTCAGTTACCGAGGTCGTCGTGATCAGGCTCGTGAGTGGCTGAGGGCTGTCGGCCTCGAGGATCACCTCGGCAAGCTTCCCCAGGATCTTTCGGGTGGGCAGAAGCAGCGTGTTGCCATTGCCCGTGCTCTGGCGGCCAGGCCCCAGCTTTTGCTTGCCGATGAACCAACCGCTGCACTCGACAGCAGCACTGGCCGGGAAGTCGTTGAACTGCTCAAGCGTCTGGCTCGGGAGCAATCCTGCTCCGTGCTGATGGTCACTCATGACCCACGCATTCTTGATGTTGCTGACCGCCTGGTGAAAATGGAGGATGGCCGCTTGCTCCAGGCGATTGGGTAAGTTGGGTGCAATAACTGAATGCTCCGGATCACCGAATGGCCAAGCGCAGAAACCTCAAGAAGGAAAAGCAGGAGCGCAACCGCGCCTATGCGCGCAAATTCAAGAAGCGCAAGATGCGCAATGACGGACGTGGTGAAGGTGCTGGAAACGGCGTGACAGGCACAGCCAACAACGGTGGCGCTGCCGACTGATCTGCTTGAACAGCACGGTCAGAGGGGGCTCAGGCCCCCTTTTTTCTTGCCTTTAGGCTGACTCACTACGGCTCACCGAGCAGGACGGATGTTCATCAGCGTCGTCATTCCAACCTTCAACCGACGCGACATCCTCGAGAAGTGTCTGAGCGCTCTGGAACGTCAGAACACAGGCAGCGAGATCGCCGATTACGAAGTGGTGGTGGTCGACGACGGATCCACCGATGACACACCTGGCTGGCTCAGATCGTCCAGCGCGGATTTCCCCAGAGTTCGTCTGATCGAGCAGAGCCATGGAGGTCCAGCCGAGGGACGCAATCGAGGTGTTGCCCATGCCCGTGGTGACGTGATTGTCTTCATCGACAGTGACCTGGTGGTGACGCCGACGTTCCTGGCCAGTCATGCGCGAGCTCTTGTGAAGCAGTGGCACCGCACCGGTGACCGTCTCTGCTTCACCTACGGCGCAGTTATCAACACCGCCGATTTCGACAATCCCACCGCTGAGCGTCACAAGCTGAGGGATCTCTCCTGGGCTTATTTCGCAACCGGCAATGTGGCGATCGATCGCCAGGTGCTGGAACGTTCAGGGCTGTTTGACACAGGCTTCCGGTTGTATGGCTGGGAGGATCTCGAGCTGGGCGAACGCCTTCGCCAGATGGGTGTGCAGCTGGTGCGCTGCCCGGAAGCTGTCGGATATCACTGGCATCCCGCCTTTCGCCTGGATCAGATTCCCGATCTGATCCGTGTCGAGCGGGAGCGTGCACGTATGGGTCTGGTGTTCTACCGAAAACACCCGAGCCGCAGAGTGCGCATGATCATTCAGTACACCTGGATGCATCGCGTGCTCTGGGGTGTGCTGACTCTGGGGGGATTGCTCAACGAACGCAGCCTGCGTCCTCTGCTGGCCTGGTTGATCCGGCGCGGTCAGCCCTCACTGGCACTCGAACTGCTTCGTCTTCCTCTCAATCGCATCGGCGTGGAGGCTCTTTATCGAGAAGCGCGTCAGGCAGGTCTGTCCTGAGTCCGTGCTTTGTTAAATTCGCCAGGTCCTTTCAAACCGCACACCTGTCTGTTTCGGGTGCTGGATGTGATCTGAACCTTGGTTCATCACACCATCCCTGACAGGTGGAGGCGAACCCGAAACCTCGAATCAACCATGGCTGTCGTCACTCTCGCCGAGATGATGGAAGCTGGTGCCCATTTCGGCCACCAGACCCGTCGCTGGAACCCCAAGATGTCGCGCTACATCTATTGCGCGCGAAACGGAGTTCACATCATTGACCTCGTGCAGACCGCTGTCTGCATGAACAACGCCTACAAATGGACACGCACCGCTGCCAGAAGCGGCAAGCGCTTTCTGTTCGTCGGAACCAAGAAACAGGCTTCCGAAGTGGTGGCCCATGAAGCCACACGCTGTGGCGCTTCCTATGTGAACCAGCGTTGGTTGGGCGGAATGCTCACCAACTGGACCACGATGAAAGCCCGGATCGATCGCCTCAAGGATCTGGAGCGGATGGAGTCCAGCGGTGCCATTGCCATGCGTCCGAAAAAGGAAGCAGCTGTGCTTCGCCGTGAGCTCGATCGTCTTCAGAAGTACCTCGGTGGTCTGAAGAACATGCGTCGTCTTCCCGATGTGGTCGTCCTTGTGGATCAGCGTCGCGAGACCAACGCCGTGCTCGAGGCCCGCAAACTCGATATTCCTCTGGTGTCCATGCTTGACACCAACTGCGACCCTGATCTCTGCGAGGTGCCCATCCCCTGCAACGACGATGCTGTGCGTTCCGTGCAGCTGGTGCTGAGCCGCCTCGCTGATGCTATCAACGAAGGTCGTCACGGTTCCAACGAGCAGCGTGGCGCCGACAACCAAGGTTGAACCCCACTAGCCGCTAAGTTCACGCCGCCCTCCTGCCTTTGCGGGAAGGCGGATCTTCTTGTCCCAAAGTCCTCCACCAACACATCCGATGGCTGCTGCCGTATCCGCCAAGCTCGTAAAGGAACTCCGCGACAAGACCGGCGCGGGAATGATGGACTGCAAGAAAGCTCTTGCAGCATCCGACGGCGATGCCGATAAAGCCATTGAGTGGCTGCGCCAGAAGGGTATCGCCAGCGCTGAAAAGAAATCGGGACGCACCGCCGCTGAGGGTGCCATCGGTAGCTACATCCACACAGGTGCCCGCGTGGGTGTGTTGATTGAAATCAACTGCGAAACGGATTTCGTTGCGCGTGGTGAGATGTTCCAGGCGCTGCTTCGTGACGTGTCCATGCAGGTGGCTGCATGTCCGGGGGTTGAATATGTCACCACCGATGAGATCCCCGCCGAGATCCGCGAGCGCGAGAAAGCGATCGAGATGGGTCGGGATGACCTTGAAGGCAAGCCTGAGCAGATGAAGGAGAAGATCGTTGAGGGCCGCATCAACAAGCGCCTCAAAGAACTTGCACTGATGGAACAGCCGTTCATCAAGGACAGCTCCCTGACTGTGGCTGAGCTGGTCAAGCAGACCGCCGGCAAGATCGGCGAAAACGTGAAGGTGCGTCGCTTCACTCGCTACACCCTGGGTGAAGGCATTGAGATCGAGGAGTCCGACTTCGCTGCCGAAGTCGCCTCCATGACACAAGGCTGACCTTGACGGGGGTGCCGGGAAGTCCTCACGCGCATGATCCAGGCGTGCAACTTGCACGTCTTGAAGAGCGCTGTAGCTCTCTGGCACCGCAGCTCTACAAGGAGCAGGCTCGTTATCTGGAATTGGTTCGTCGCATCCTGCCCACTGCAGTCAAGTCGGCGATCCGTCACCTGCTCTGCGCTCTTTCGCCACTGCAACGGGCCTCACTCGCTGAGCGACAGACGCTGTTGCAGCAACGCATCGATGCGCTGGTTCAGCGTTCCTCGTCGATGATCACGATCGAGCAACTGCTTGTGCTGGCCGGACGGCTGCAGCAGGAGGAGAGGCGGTCGCGAATGCAGCAATTCCAGACCCTCGCTGATCGCACCACCAGCAGTGTTGAGCCAGCCACGTCCGAGGGTGCTTCCTCGGGGATTGAACTGGGTCTGAATCTGCCGCTGGAACGCCCTGATCTGCTTGATGGGCTTCTTCCCAATGACCCATCTGCCTCCCAGGCTGAAGATCCGGGTGATCCTTCCGAATCAACGGAGCAGCCGTTCTTGGCAGCTCCTGATCCTGGTTCAGAGATGTCTGAGCTGGAGATCCTTCGGTCTCTGTTCGTGATGGCAGGTGAATCCCTCGAGCAGGGGGAATCCGCTCAGGAGTTGACGAACACTTTTGAACCGGACGACTCCCAGCTCGACCCTGGGGCTCCATCCAGTGATCAGCTGATGCCTTCAACAGCCAGCGGCCTGTTGAGTTGGCTGGACGCCGTGGATTCAGCCTTGATCCGCAGGCTGCGTAATCTGTCGCATGCCGTGAATGTTGAGCTGATGCGGTCGGGTGTAACGCGAAGTCTGCTGCCGATCCAGCTGCTTGATGCCGTGAACAGCGGTCAGCTTCCTTCTCAGTCGGCACCCTCGAATGTGCTGCGGCTCACCTTGCCACTGGCGATGGTCAGCGACGACCAGGCGATGGAGACAGCCTGTGTCTTGGTGCGCCCATCCGAGCTCGAGTTTGATGACCATGGTCTGAGGCGCAGTCGCAGTCGCCTCCGATTGCAACGCCGTGATCTCGGCACTTTGTTGCTGAAAGAGCGACACTGGCATCGTCGCGCCAGCGTCCGAGAGGTTCAGAACCATTGGTGGCCCAACCAGCCGGAGACTCCTCAATCCAGGTGAATTCGGGCCTGGACCATCAGGCTCTCGAGCGATTTCTGGTGTGGATCAGACCTTTGCAGCAGGCGTTGTCGCTGGAGGTCGATCGGGGTTTCAGCAACCTGCAGGGCCGCAAGGAACGCTTTCACAGCTTCATGCAGCGTGAGCTGCGAACTCCCCCGCAGATTTCTCTTCCAGCGGACGTTCCGCCGCGACTTCAGGCCCTCTCGGAGGACTTCGCCGGCTATCCCTCCCTTGATGATGCAGCCCGTCGCCGTCAGGTCACGGTGGTCAGGCAGTGGCTTCATGCCCTGCGCCAGCGGCTGGAGCCATCAGCACCGATGGCCCCGCCGCGTCTGAAGATGGCGCAGCGATCAGCCACGGCCGCAGGACCTTCATCAACCGGTCCGCAACTGGATACCCCCCTGGGACAGGTGAAAGGGATCGGCCCGAAACTTGCAGAACGGCTGGCCAGTCTCGGCCTGCTGCTGGTGCGTGATCTGATCACGCATTACCCAAGGGACTATGTCGACTACTCGGCTCTGCGACGGATTGATGCTCTCGTGCCGGGTGAAACAGCGACGATCGTCGCCACGGTGCGTCGCTGCAACGGCTTCACCAGTCCACGCAACCCCAACCTGTCGATCATCGAGCTGCAGCTCCAGGATCCGACGGGTCGGATCAAGGTGACCCGTTTTCTCGCCGGAAAGCGGTTCAGCAATCCCTCCTATCTCCATGGCCAGACCCGTCAGTACCCCAGTGGAGCGACCGTCGCTGTCAGTGGCCTCGTCAAAAGTGGTCCCTACGGACTCAGTTTTCAGGATCCGCTGATTGAAGTGATGGAGAGTGCCCAGGCACCGCTTCGCTCCAGCCGCATCGGCCGACTCCTGCCTGTGTATCCACTCACGGAGGGTCTGACGGCGGATCGCTTCCGTTCACTGATTGAGCGGGTTCTGCCTGCGGTGCGTTTCTGGCCGGAGCCCTTGCCACGAGTCCGACGCGATGCCCGGCAGCTGCTCAGCCGTGATCGTGCGCTGGTGGCGATCCATCGTCCTGAGTCATCGGATCAACTTCAGCAGGCCAGGCATCGTCTTGTTTTTGACGAGTTTTTATTGCTTCAGCTCGGTCTGATGCAACGTCGTGCGGCGTTGAAACAGCGCTCTGCTCCAGCCCTGAGCAGCAGCGCCTCGGATCGCGATGGGTTGATGGGTCGTTTCCTGACCACGCTTCCTTTCCAATTCACCGCTGCGCAGCAGCGGGTTCTGGCGGAGATCGAGGCGGATCTGGATCGTCCGGAACCCATGGCGCGACTGGTTCAGGGGGATGTGGGGAGTGGCAAGACGGTCGTTGCTGTGGCTGCTCTGCTCAAAGCCATCCAGGCTGGATGGCAGGGGGCAATGATGGCTCCCACGGAAGTGCTTGCTGAGCAGCACTACCGCAGTCTCTGCGGCTGGATGCCAGCGCTGCATGTCACGGTCGAGTTGCTGACGGGCTCCACGCCGCAGAAGCAACGCCGCAGGATTCTCACCGATGTGGCTTCCGGTAGCTGCAAGATTCTGGTCGGGACCCATGCTCTGCTGGAGGATCCGGTGGCGTTTTCCCGGCTTGGGCTGGTGGTGGTCGATGAACAGCATCGATTCGGAGTGCGCCAGCGCAACCGCTTGCTCGGTAAGGGTCTGCAACCCCATCTGCTGACCATGACGGCAACACCGATCCCCCGCACCCTGGCGCTGTCTCTCCACGGTGATCTGGATGTGAGTCAGATCGATGAATTGCCGCCCGGTCGGACCCCGATCCGTACCGCCATGATCACCGGCTCGAATCGCGATGAGGCCTACGAACTGATCCGATCGGAGGTGGAGAAAGGCCAACGGGCGTACGTGGTGCTGCCTCTGGTGGAGGAATCAGAAAAGATGGATCTGCGCTCTGCTGTGGACGTGCACCGTCAGCTGGCCGAGGAGGTGTTCCCCGATCTTGAGGTGGGTCTGCTGCACGGACGTCTGGCCAGCGCTGACAAACAGTCCGTGATCCAGGCCTTTGCTGCGGGGGAGACCAAGGTGCTGGTCTCCACCACCGTGGTTGAGGTGGGTGTTGATGTGCCGGAGGCCAGTGTGATGGTGATCGACCATGCCGACCGGTTCGGTCTTGCTCAGCTGCATCAGCTGCGTGGTCGTGTCGGCCGAGGTGCAGCGGCGTCCCATTGTCTGCTGATCAACGACAGTCGCAATCCTCTCGCTCGTCAACGGCTGGAGGTGCTGGTGCGTTCCACCGACGGCTTTGAGATTGCCGAGATGGATCTGCGCCTGCGAGGACCCGGACAGGTCCTGGGAACCAGGCAGTCCGGGCTGCCGGATCTGGCGCTCGCCAGCCTCGCTGACGATGGATCCGTTCTGGAGGAAGCGCGTGAGGAAGCGGCCGACATCCTGCGTGAGGATCCCGACCTCAGGGATTACGCCGTTCTCAGGCGTCTGCTCGATGAGCAGCGCAGCCGTGTGACCTCGGCTGCTCAACTCAACTGAGCCGCACCACCTCGTCAGGGATGGCAACCACCCATACGATGGCCTTCTGGCCCTCTGAGATCGGATGCGTCGTCCCTGGAGCGATGTGGTGATCGACGACTGCGGTGAACCGCTTGTGTCGCTCAAGCCTCGTTTTCTGTGTCTTGAGCCCCATCCCTACGCCTGCGTGGGTGCACCGTATGGGCAGGATGCAGACCCCTATCGACTGCGTGCGGGCGTTCTGGAGCGCCTGGTTGCTGCGCAGGCCCTTCTCTCTGGGCTCCGAGACCCCGAGGCTGGCATCGTTCAGCTGGCGATCTTCGATGCCTGGAGGCCGATTCGAGTTCAGGCTTTCATGGTGGAGCACGCCATTCAGGAGCAATGTCGCACCCTTGGAGTTGACCCTTCAGATCCCTTGATGGCTGCGGCCTTTGAACAGGTTCGCAACGACGTGGCCCGTTTCTGGGCACCGCCGAGTCCGGATCCCTGCACACCACCACCTCACAGCACTGGTGGTGCCGTGGATCTCACCCTTGCAGACAGCTCCGGCCAGCCGCTGGACATGGGCGGTGAGATCGATGCGATTGGCGATCAGTCGATTCCTGATCACCATGCTCAAAAGGCTGCCTTGAATCCCGATGGTGATGCGGCCCGCTGGCACGGGAGGCGATGTCTGCTCAACGATGTGATGACACAGGCTGGTTTCGCCAGACATCCCAATGAGTGGTGGCATTTCAGCCATGGCGATCAGCTCTGGGCCTGGCAACGTCAGACCCCAGGTGCGATCTACGCCTCCGTTCCGAGCAGTTGATGAACCAACTCGTCTCCGAGTCGGTTGACATGCGCACCGAAACTGCGCCTGACGCCGCACTGTTTCCAGTCGATGAACAACGGCTCCAGCGTTGACTCCAGCTGGTCGAGGGGCATTTTCTGCAGAAACGGTCTGGCCAGCACCTGAAGATTCGGAGTGCCGCCCAGCCAGAGCTGATACTGATTCAGGCCACTGCCCACCAGAGCCAGTTCTGCCATGTAGGGACGTGCGCATCCGTTCGGGCAGCCGGTCATCCGCACCAGCACTGACTGGTCGATCTCCAGTTTCTGCAACAACGCATCCAGACGGTCGAGAACCTGAGGAAGAATCCGTTCGGCTTCTGTGATCGCAAGGCCGCATGTCGGCAGCGCAGGGCAGGCGATTGCATGGCGTGCCAGTGGTGCGGGCTCTCCGGGAAGCTCAAACCCGAGTTCTGCCAGGGCATTCTTGATCGACGTTTTCTGAGCGGCGCCGATGTTGCACAACAGCAGATCCTGATTGGCGGTCAGTCGCACCTCGAGCTGATAGGTCTGCACGATCCTGCGCAAACCGTTTTTGACCGCGCCCTGGAGACGACCGCACATCATCGGAAGCCCAACGAACCACAGCCCCTTTTTCTGTCGGTGCCAACCCAGATAGTCCTGGAGCTTTGCGACAGGCTCCTGACGTACGCCCTTCAGTTCCCCCTTGAAGTAGTTGTTGCGAAGTGTCGATCTGAACCAGTCGATCCCCCGCTTGTGCAGCAGGTATTTCATGCGGGCGTGCTTACGCACTTCGCGATCTCCGTGATCCCGCTGCAGAGCCATGATCGACTGCAGCAGATCGAAGATGTCCGCAGCCTTGACGTAGCCCAGCACATCGGCGGTGCGTGCGAAGGTGTCTTCCTGGTTGTGGGTCCGACCCATGCCACCGCCCACATAGACATTGCAGCCTTTCAGAACTCCTGAGGCATCGGCGAAGGCCACAAGGCCGATGTCCTGGGTGAGCAGGTCGACGGAGTTGTCACCTGGAACAGTGACGGCAACCTTGAACTTGCGCGGAAGGTAGGTGTCTCCGTAGAGGGGTTCGGCTCCGCTGCCGGAAAAAACGCCTCCCTTCTGTTGTCGGGTGCGGGCCTTGCGCACAGTCGTGGATGGCTGAAAGCGATAGCTGTGGTCGCCGTCAATCCACATGTCCAGATAGGAGCCCTCTGCCGCTTCAGGGCTCAGCAGGTCAGCGATCTGATCGGCCAGTGCTCTCGCTGCTGGATAGGCACCCTTCTCGAAGGGTGCAGGAGGTGCCATCACGTTGCGGTTGATATCACCGCAGGCGGCCAGGGTGGACCCCAGATTGGTGATGATCGTGCCGATCACGCTCTTGAGGTCTGCCTTCGGCACCCCATGCATCTGAAAGGCCTGGCGGGTTGTTGCACGCAGTGTTCCGTCGCCGTAACGATCCGAGAGATCGTCCAAGGCTGCGAACAGATCCGCTGGCACCCGGCCGCCTGGATTGCGCAGCCGCAGCATCATCTGCCAGCAGCGGACCTTGTCTGTTTTGCGCAGTTCACGGTGGTTCTGCTGGTAGCTGCCGTGGAACTTCAGTAACTGAACGGCATCCTCCGTGAAGCGGATGTCGTCATTCAGCAGCTCCGATTGAAGCGGTTCGCGCAGATGGCCGCTGTAAAGCTTCCTTTTCTCCGCTTTTGACAGGGCTGTATCGATGGACTCGGTGCGCTCTGCAGGCCCATCCAGCACAGGAGACACGACGGCCTCATGCCCATTGGAGGTGGCTGTCAGTCCGTCGCTCACGCGTGCACCGTTGTTGCATTTGAAACTAGCGAAGCGGCGTCTCATACAGTCGCCACCTGCATTGGCACGTGGAGTGGCAAACACGTTTCTGCTCGAGATCGGTACCGAGGAACTACCGGCCGATTTCGTGCGCTCAGCGCTTCAGCAGCTGGAGCGGCGTGTCCGCACTGATCTGAAGGAGCTGCGGCTCGACCATGGACAACTCTCGGTGACGGGAACACCCCGTCGATTGCTTGTTCAGATCTGCGATCTCATCGATTCACAACCCGATCTGGAGGAGGATCGCAAAGGCCCCCCCGTGTCCCAGGCTCTGGTCGACGGTCAACCCGGACCGGCTGCCATCGGTTTCGCCAAGCGTTGCGGCGTGGACCCAGCCGACCTCGAAACCCGTGACACACCGAAGGGTCCATGTCTGTTCGCCAGGGTCTGTACGCCTGGTCAGGAGAGTTCAGTTCTGTTGCAGGACTTCATCCCCCAGTGGATCGACAGCCTGCAGGGCCGTCGATTCATGCGGTGGGGAAGCGGAGAGCAGCGTTTCAGTCGCCCTGTGCGCTGGTTGGTGGCGTTGCTTGGGGATGCCTTGATTCCTGTCACCCTCGAAGCCTCTGACCCTGTGGTGCGCAGTGGACGTCGCAGTCGTGGGCACCGTCTTCATGACAGGCTCGATGAGCTGAGATCAGCGGATGAACTCCCGGCCCGTCTTGCCGAAGCCGGTGTGGTGGTGGATCGTGATCAACGTGCCGCCACCATCCGCGCTTCGATTGCCGCTGAGGCAGCCTCCTGCGGTGGTGAGTCTGATTGCCCGGAGAGCCTGTTTGAGGAACTGGTTGATCTGGTCGAAGCACCCCTGGTGCTGAGGGGTGAAATCGCCGACCGGTATCTGGATCTGCCGCCGGAGGTGATTGTCACGGTGATGCAGTCGCATCAGCGCTACGTCCCGCTCAGGCAGCCGCAGTCGAGAGTTGATCCACTGCAGCTTGGAGCCCGCAGTGTGTTGCGCTCGGATTTCCTGCTTGTGGGCAACGGACTGCCAGATGCCTCCGGCACGATTGTCAGCGGTAATCAGCGCGTCCTGAGTGCTCGGCTTGCCGATGCGGAATTCTTTCTCAACGTCGACCGCCGGCAACCCAGCGAACAGCGACGCAAGGAGCTCGATCGCGTCACGTTCGCCGAGGGGCTGGGCAGTCTGCTTGATCGCACTGAGCGGATCAGCTGGGTGATGGACCAGCTGGTTGAGGCACTCGCCATGGACGATTCAATGGCCTCCTATGGCCGCCGTGCCGCCTATTTCTGCAAGCACGATCTCGTCAGCCAGATGGTGGGCGAATTCCCTGAATTGCAGGGACTGATGGGTGGCAAATATCTTCTGGAGGAAGGTGAGCCACGTGAAGTGGCCCTGGCGGTCGCCGAGCAGTACCAGCCGGCGGGTGCAGGCGATGCGCCTCCGTCCAGTGACACCGGTGCTCTGCTTGCACTGGCTGAGCGCCTCGAGCTCCTGTTGAGCATCTTCGCCAAAGGTCAGCGGCCAACCGGCTCATCTGACCCCTACGCGCTCCGCCGTGCTGGTAACGGGATTGTCCAGATCCTCTGGGATCGCGGTTGGCGTCTGCCGTTGCAGACGATTCTGAGAACAGCGGCAGAACATTGGTCCGCTCGGTTCCCTGCCTTTGAGTTCGAGTCCGAGTCCCTGGCCGATGATCTGGGCCAGCTGTTGCGTCAGCGCATGGTGTCTCAGTTTGAGGAGGATGGCTTTGCGCCCGACCTGGTTCAGGCCGTGAGCGGAGAGGGTGTGAGCAGTGAAAGGCTCCTTCAGGATCCGGTGGATGCGCGTGAAAGGCTCGTTCTGTTGAACGATCTTCGAGCTGACGGTCGCCTTCAGGCCGTTCAGGCGGTTGTTCAGCGCGCATCAAAACTGGCCGAGAAAGGCGATCTCGATGCCACTCAGCTGGCCCCAGAGCCCGCAATCGATCCGTCCTTGTTCGACTCTCCCAGCGAATCCGAACTGCTCAAACAGCTGCAGACCCTCAGTCCATTGGCTGAGGCATCTGATTACCGAGGTCTGGCCACTGGACTGCAGGTTGCTGCAAAAGCCCTTGAAGCCTTCTTTGATGGCGACAACAGCGTGATGGTGATGGCGGATGACGCCGCCGTTCGCCGTAATCGTCTGAATCTGCTCAGTGTGCTGCGCAATCAGGCCTCGGTTCTGGCTCGATTCGACAACGTCCAGTCCTGATGATCAGGACTGGATCCAAACAGTTCTGACGCTCAGCAATTCAGTTTGTCGTCACCGTTGAACGCTCTTCATTGCCGGAAGCGGGCTCTTCGCTAGCTTTCGACTTGATCGCCTGGGCCGCTTCCTCCGCCAGGAAGTCACCATCTGTGCGGCCGACGGCCGAAGGAACGGATCCGTAGTTGGAGGGGGCGAGGGCCTGCCCACGCAGCAGGCTTCCAAGCGTGCGCAGCGTCAGTTTGATCTGCTGCCAGGGATTCATCATCACCACACGCTTGTAGAGATAGCTGTCAAAGGTGAGCTTCTGAACGTCGCGGTCGTCGCACATCTCCACGAATGCCTCCCTGGCGGCGTCGTTGCGATAGAAGATTCGCTGCAGGATGTCGAGCACCGCGTACGTGGCTCCGTACTTGCGGTCCCAACGCTTCAGGTAGGTCGACTTGATCTGCTTCTCAGTGGGGATGCTGCTGCCGTTGGCTGAGATCTCCACGATCGCTTCTGCGCACATCCGCCCGCTTTTGGCAGCGAAATAGATCCCTTCACCAGAGCTTTTGGTGACATAACCAGCCGCATCACCCACCAGGGCCATGCGGCCCACGACACGTCTTGGACGCGGATGCTCGGGGATCGGATGGGCCTCGACCTTGATCACTTCACCCTTGAAAAGACGCTTGCGGGCACGCTCACGAATGCCTTTCTGGAGGCCTTTGATCAGCGACTGGTTCTGCTGCATCGTTCCCGTTCCCACGGCAACGTGGTCAAACTTCGGGAACACCCATGCGTAGAAGTCAGGAGACACGTCGGTGCCGACGTACATCTCGGCGAGATCTTCGTAATAGGTCATCTCCTCGGCAGGAAGCTTGATGCGTTCCTGGAAGGCGATGGCCACGTTGTAGTCGCCGGCATCCATGGCCTTGGCAACACGGGAATTGGCTCCGTCTGCCCCAATGATCAGATCGACCTCAAGCGTTTTCATCTCCCCGGTGGGGCCGCCATTGCTGTAGTCGGCGTAGTGCAGGGTGTAAGGCCCCTGTCGATTCGTGCCGGTATCAATCTTCTGCACCAGCGCATTCACGAGGGTGGCACCGAGATCAGCGGCGCGGTTGCGAAGGAAGGCGTCAAACACCTCACGGCGACACATGCCGATGTAGGCATCGTTGTCGTAGCCGAGCGGATCGAGTCGGATGTCCACCTCCTTGTTGGAGGGGGAGATCATCTTCATGTTGCGGACTTTTCGATCGATGATCGATTCAGGCAGTTCAAATTCCTCGACCATGCACAGAGGAATTGCTCCTCCGCAGGGCTTGGCATTGTCGAGCTTGCGTTCGAATAACCAGGTGCTGATGCCTGCTTTGGCAAGGACTTCGGCCGCACAGGATCCGCTCGGACCACCACCGATGACGGCAACTCTCAGCATCTCAGCACACTCCGCTGGACTCTAAATAGAACGTACACCGCAAAGAGTGCTTCTGGTGCCTGCACTGGCGCACCCCCTTACGATCGAAACAGTCTTGAACTGATCATTTGCCACGGGCTGTCGCCACCCGCAGCAGGAAGCGTGACAGCAGCCGCGATGACATCCCCATCGCTCGCCGCAGTCGTTCCTCGCAACCCAGGAGGAATGGTGGCCTGGGCCTCCTGCTGGCTTGTGGTCTTGTTTTCTCCTTGTCGCTGGCCACGGTGCTGTTCCTTCCCGAGCTGCTGCCTTTCGGCTCTAGAACGCAGGTGGTTGACGGCATCGATGAACAGCCAGGACGAGACGGTCGCCTGCTCGGTCACTTCCCTTATCCGGAAGCTGTAATCGATCAGCTGGTGCCGGTTGAGGCAGGGATTGAACTGCATCGGGATGCCGCCCTGTCTCTCGATGCCATGCGCCGTGCTGCTGCAGCGGACGGCATTGATCTACGGCTGTTGAGTGGTTATCGCTCCAAAGACCTGCAGAAAAGCATCTTCTTTGATGTCAAATCCGAGCGAAATCAGACGGCTGCTGAGCGGGCCAAGGTGTCTGCGCCTCCGGGATATTCAGAACACAGCACCGGCTATGCGGTTGATCTCGGTGATGGAGACGACCCGGCAGCCAACCTGTCCGAAGCCTTTGAGCAGACTTCCGCCTTCAGCTGGCTTCAGGATCATGCGGCCAGCTACCACTTCACGCTCTCGTTCCCGGCTGTGAATTCACAGGGAGTCAGCTATGAGCCATGGCACTGGCGCTTTGAAGGCTCTGCAGACGCCTTGAGAAGATTTGAGCCCGCCCGTCGTCTGTCAAACGGAGGTTGAAGCCCCAAACGATCCTGTCATCGGGATTGTCTCGGCTGTCGCATGACCTTGTCCATGTCGTCAGATCGACGTTTTGAAGCCTCGTGGGCTGTCGTGAATCAACCGAGTACGTCCATCACGACGTCATTCTGGCTGAAGTTCAAGCCTCGAGCCATCGGAGCAAATCGGAGGCAGCCTTCCAGCGGATTGTCCATCGCGACCCGAAATGATCTCGCGTTGAGATAAGGTGCTTCGACTGCGCCTGCGGGCGCCCTGAGACATTCCGCCCCCAACCGACCCCTATGAGCGCCCAGCAAAAGGCGATTCGCAACATCGCGATCATCGCCCACGTTGACCATGGCAAGACGACCCTGGTCGACTCGCTGCTGGCCCAGTCAGGCATTTTCCGCGAGAACGAAGCGGTGCCCACCTGCGTGATGGACTCCAACGATTTGGAGCGCGAGCGCGGAATCACAATTCTGTCCAAGAACACGGCTGTCACCTACAACGACACCCGGATCAACATCGTTGACACCCCCGGACACGCTGATTTCGGCGGTGAGGTGGAACGTGTACTCGGCATGGTCGATGGCTGTCTTCTGATTGTCGACGCCAACGAAGGGCCGATGCCCCAGACGCGTTTCGTGTTGAAAAAGGCTCTTGAGCAGGGTCTGCGTCCAATCGTTTTCGTCAACAAGATTGACCGTGCCCGTGTCGACCCTGAGACCGCGGTCGACAAGGTTCTCGATCTTTTCCTTGAACTCGGCGCTGACGACGATCAGTGCGATTTCCCTTACCTGTTCGGCAGTGGTCTGGGTGGTTTCGCCAAGCCCGACATGAAAACCGAGAGCGACAACATGCGTCCGCTCTTCGATGCGATCCTGCGCCACGTCCCGCCGCCGGTGGGCGATCCGACCAAGCCCCTGCAGCTCCAGATCACCACGCTCGATTACTCCGACTTCCTAGGCCGAATCATCATTGGCCGCGTGCACAACGGCGTGATCAGGCAGGGTCAGAATGCAGCTCTGATCAAGGATGACGGCAACGTCAAGAAGGGCAGAATCAGCAAACTGCTCGGTTTTGAGGGCCTGCAGCGCGTTGAGATCGACGAAGCCAGCGCCGGTGATCTGGTGGCCGTTGCCGGTTTCGACGATGTGAACATCGGCGAGACGATCGCCTGTCCTGATGAACCCAAGGCTCTGCCTCTGATCAAGGTCGATGAGCCAACCCTGCAGATGACCTTCGTGGTCAACGACTCACCCTTCGCCGGCAAGGAAGGCAAATTCGTGACCAGTCGTCAGGTGCGCGATCGCCTTCAGCGGGAGCTGCTGACCAACGTTGCACTTCGGGTTGAAGACACGGATTCTCCCGATCGCTTTGCCGTGAGCGGCCGAGGTGAACTGCACCTCGGCATCCTCATTGAAACGATGCGGCGCGAGGGCTACGAATTCCAGGTCTCGCAGCCACAGGTGATCTTCAGAACAATTGATGGGACTCCTTGCGAGCCTGTTGAGACCCTGGTGATGGATGTCCCCGAAGCAGCCGTCGGCAGTTGCATCGAAAAGCTGGGAACCCGCAAGGCGGAGATGCAGAACATGGAAACCAGTGCCGATGGACGAACACAACTGGAATTCATCGTTCCCTCCCGTGGACTGATCGGCTTCCGTGGTGAATTCATCCGCGCCACCCGCGGTGAAGGAATCCTGAGCCACTCCTTCTTTGAGTACCGGCCGATGACAGGTGAGTTCGACACGCGTCGCAATGGGGTGCTGATTGCGTTTGAAGAGGGCACGGCAACCTTCTATGCCCTCAAGAACGCTGAAGACCGTGGCCAGTTCTTTATCGCTCCTGGCACCAAGGTCTACAAGGGCATGATCATTGGCGAGAACAACCGCCCTCAGGATCTCGAGATCAATGTCTGCAAGTCGAAGCAGCTCACCAACATGCGTTCCGCCGGTGCTGAGGAACTCGACACCCTTCAGTCTCCTGTGCAGATGACGCTTGAGCGTGCCCTGGAATACATCGGTCCGGGTGAAATGCTGGAAGTGACTCCTGAATCGATCCGTCTGCGCAAACTTCCTGCGAAGAAGATGGCCAAACGTTGAGCCCGCTCGACGATCCTCGTTTCCCGCAGGCTCTGGAATTGTTCAATTCCGGAGCCTGGTACGAAGCTCACGATGCCTTTGAGGAGATCTGGCATGAGCAGATCGATCCTGAGCGCAAGTTGATCCAGGCGATCGTCCAGATCGCTGTGGCGCATGTCCACCTTGAACGGGGCAACACGCGTGGTGCCACGATCCTTCTTGGAGAAGGCATCGGACGCCTCAAGCCCTCATTGCCAACGGCCCTGGGGCTTGATCTGACGGCCTTGCACGCGGTGGTCGCTGATCGCCTCAGCGCCCTTCAGGCCGGCGCTGACCCGGAGCTCTTACCGCCACCCAGACTGCTTCCCTTGGAATGATTCATGGGACGATGTCTCCTTAAGTTCAAAACCCTGTCCCGATCGTGTTCTCACTGTTTCAGCGATCGATGACAGTGCTACGCCGTTCCTTGGTCGGTTGTGCAGGTCTGGTTGTTGCGCTGAGCGCAGCCTCCATGGCACAGGAGCTCAGAGCCCCACTTGAAGGACCGTCGCCCGATGATGGGCTGATCACCATCGAATCCGACAGCCAGACGGCTGACAACGTGACCGGAGTGGTGACCGCACTCGGCAATGTGCGCATTGTTTACCCATCCCGAGGCATGGTTGCGACATCACGTCAGGCGCAGTATTTCAGCCGTGAAGGACGTCTGGTGCTAAGTGGTGATGTCGACGTCGTACAGGAGGATGGCAGCTCACTCAGGGCAGAACGTGTGACCTACGACCTTGAGGATGAACGCGCTTTCGCGATGCCCTCCAGTGGTGGACAGGTCCGATCCACCATGATCCTGCGCCCTGACCAGCCAGGGCAGACACCGCTCACGCCATGAGTCTCAGTCTCAATCGGGTCTCTCTCTCCCTGGGAGGTCGACCTTTGGTGAAGGACCTCACCCTCACCCTTGATCCAGGTGAAGTGATCGGTCTTCTGGGCCCAAATGGTGCTGGCAAAACCACGAGTTTCAACCTCGTTATTGGTTTGCTGAAGCCCGATCATGGGGAGGTTTTGATGGATGGCCATCCTGTCGCCAGCCTTTCCATGCCTGAGAGGGCACGTCTTGGGATCGGCTATTTACCTCAGGAACCCAGTGTTTTTCGCCAGTTAACGGTTCGGGAGAATCTTGAGCTCGTGCTCTCCCAGTCGGGACTGGCGAAGCCCCAGTCTCGCGAACGGCTGCATCAACTGATCGATGATTTTCATCTTCAACCCTTTTTGAACCGCAAGGGCTTTCAGCTCTCGGGCGGCGAACGTCGACGCTGCGAGGTGGCCCGTGCTTTGGCAGTCGGGCTTGAGGGGCCTCGTTATCTGCTGTTGGATGAGCCCTTCGCCGGCGTTGACCCCCTTGCGGTGGCTGATCTGCAGCAGCTGATTCATGCCTTGAGACAACGGGGTATGGGAATCCTGATTACCGACCACAACGTGAGAGAGACTCTCGCCATTACAGATCGCGCTTACATCCTCACGGAGGGGAGCATCCTGGCCTCAGGGCTCTCAGATGAGGTGGCCTCCGATCCACTGGTGCGTCGCCACTATCTCGGCGAGGGTTTTCAGTTGTGATTCAGTCCTTGACGCGGAGAGTACGAGCTTTTCTCAGTCGCGTTCCGCTGCTCGATCGATGGTTGCTTGGCGAGCTGATCAGCCCACTGCTGTTCGCAGTCGCTGCCTTCACTGTGGTCTCCCTGTCGGTCGGGGTGATGTTTGAGCTGGTGCGACAGATCGTTGAATCCGGTCTTCCTGTGCTGATTGCCGTCCAGGTGCTGCTTCAACGTCTGCCCAGTTTTTTGGTGATCTCCTTCCCGATGGCCACGTTGATGGCCACTCTCCTCGCCTACAGCCGTCTTTCCGCCAACAGCGAGCTGACGGCTCTACGCAGCGTCGGGGTCACGGCCACGCGCATGATCATGCCTGCTTTGGTGTTGGCTCTTGTGATGTCGAGCCTCACCTTTCTGTTCAATGACGTGGTGGTGCCCCGCAGCAACCGTTCAGCTGAAATCACTCTCCGCCGAGCCCTCGGCAAGGCCATCGCAACCGAAAAAGGCGACAACATCGTCTATTCACGTTTCGGACGTGTGCAGCAGGCTGATGGATCGTCCAGCAGGGGACTGGTTCAACTGTTCTATGCCAACAGGTTCAATGACGGCACGATGACCGGTGTCACGGTTCTTGATTTCTCCCGGAAGGGATTCACCCAAATGTTGGTGGCCGAGAGTGCTGAATGGAATGAAAGAGAGGCGAAATGGGCGTTTCTCAATGGACAAATCCTCACGCTCACTCCCTCTGGCAGCACAACATCTGCTGACTTTGAGCGATATCTCTATCCGCTGAGCGCTGCGCCGATTCGCATTGCCAAGCTTCCCAAGGACGCCAACAATATGACTGTGGCTGAGGCTTTGCAGGCCGAACAACTTCTTCGAAACGCAGGAGACATCAAGGAGGCCCGTCGCCTGCAGGTGAGGATCCAGGAGAAATTCACGCTGCCGATGGCGTGTCTGGTCTTCGGGTTGATGGGTGCAAGCCTGGGCGCCAAACCCAATAACCGCACCAGTCGCAGCCAGGGTTTTGGCATCAGCGTGGTGCTGATCTTGGTCTACTACGTACTCAGTTTCAGCTTCAGCTCCTTGGGTGTGAAAGGAACCCTGTCGCCCATTCTCGCGGCCTGGAGCCCTGTGTTGATCTCCCTGGCGGGTGGCGGTTTCCTACTGCGGCAGGCCAGTCGATGAGCCTGGCCGTCAGAATCAAATTCAGCGAGTCCTCTCTTTGAGGTGTCTGATGGGGTTTTCCGGGCTAGAAGCGATTCTCTCCGAACCCGTTCTGCTTCTGGGCCTGATGGCCTTTGTGCTGTTGCTGGCGGCGCTGCCTTGGAGTTTCTGGGCTCTGTCGAGTGGTCGTAGCTCCAGCGGTGTGCGCTCGCTGATTGCGCTCTCCAACCTTTTGCTGACCGCACAACTGGTGCTGCGCTGGTGGCAATCCGGTCATTTTCCGATCAGCAACCTCTACGAATCCTTGTGTTTCCTGGCCTGGGCCTGCACCCTCACCCAGCTGCTGGTTGAACGCAACTGGCCTTCGCCGCTGGTTGCAGCTTCTGCGACGCCGATGGGTCTGGGCTGCATTGCCTTCGCGAGCTTTGCCCTGCCGGATCAGCTTCAGCAGGCATCACCGCTTGTGCCTGCTCTGCGCAGCAGCTGGTTGGTGATGCACGTGAGTGTGATCATGGTCAGTTATGCGGCTCTGATGGTCGGATCACTGCTGTCAGTGGCCGTTCTGCTCACAGACCGTGGTGAAGAACTCGAACTTCGCAGCAGCTCGATCGGAACCGGTGCCTACCGGCGACCCAAGGTGCTGGCCGGCGAAGGTGGTGTTGCGCTCCAAAATCCCCCTGAAGTGCAGCTGTCCTCACTCCACTTCAGCCGTACCGAGCAGCTGGACAGTTTGAGTTACCGCACAATCACCGTTGGATTTCTGCTTCTGACCGTCGGCATCATCAGTGGTGCCGTGTGGGCCAATGAAGCCTGGGGAAGCTGGTGGAGCTGGGATCCCAAGGAAACCTGGGCGTTGATCTGCTGGCTGGTGTATGCCGCCTATCTCCACACCCGCCTCAGTAGGGGTTGGCAAGGTCGGCGTCCAGCACTTGTTGCTGCTTCAGGACTGATTGTGATTGTTGTGTGCTACATCGGCGTCAATCTTTTGGGCATTGGTTTGCACAGCTATGGCTGGTTTTTTGGATGACTGCTCAACAAGAGAGTTTTCTTTTGGGAATCTTTACCAATCGTTGGTAGAGAGCCTGGGAAATCCGTCCGCCCAAATGGCGGTTATCGAACGGATAGAAGAAGTCCAGCAGGTCTGTTCCTGGTTAAGTTCAACAGGTCTAATTACCTGTATGTCCGTGTCTAAGACAAGAACAAACAGGCATCTCTCAATCGTTCCTTAGGAGGCGAGAACTAGCAAAAGCGAGAAATAATTGGATTGGAATATCTCCGCGTTAAGTCACCTAGTTGGGCTTCACATCAGCGGTTACTGAGTGAAGCCTAGGTGTCGTCAATTTGTGCACAACGATTGCTTAAGTGCGCGCAGGCAAAGCCTATGCCTTCTTGTTACTGAGTATTTTAAGAAGATGCCCGAGCATTGAAATGTCAATATACCTTTGGTCGTCCATGCTCATCTTGATCTCAGACTCACCGTGCCAGTCTCTGTCCCATTTTCTCTTTTCGACTTTCTCTATCTGCGTGAGTCCATCTAGTATTTCTTGTTCATTGTTTGCCATGGAAATG
The DNA here is from genome assembly GCA_047286285.1 of Synechococcus sp. GTDB lineage: Bacteria > Cyanobacteriota > Cyanobacteriia > PCC-6307 > Cyanobiaceae > Synechococcus_C. Next base: position 1,275,470 of record JBJBBP010000002.1, read on the forward strand.
GCCGTGATAAACCACTTCTCGGAAGCCCGATAGTTCATTATTGCTCTGTCCTTCTCTGCAACCATTTTGTTGGAAGCATCCCTCTCGTTTAAGAGCAGAACTGCCAGTACGAACGAACTCACCAGAAAGATAGCAGTCAAGCCTTCTCAATCGACTTACAGGTACCTTAGATGCTTGTCGTGATTAAGCGACCTTTTATCTTGAATGTATTCTGACGGTTGAACATCTTCAGGTGTTTCTTTGCCAGCTCGGTGATTGAAAACGATTACAGTTAAGGCAATCGCCAATATGATTGCATATCTTAGATATTGTTCTTGATTCATTGTTTCAGTCGCTCTTCCTTAAGGCGCTCCAGTTCCCCCTTGGTTTCGACTGGTCGATCCATGCTTGGTTCCTTGCCTTGCTGGATTCCCAACACAACAACAGACAGTAAGGACAGGACTGCAATCCCTGCCAACAGGAGAGTCCTCGCCATCCCGACCTCGATTCACATCCATCTAAGCGGGTGACAGGCCTTCCATCCATGGTTAGAACAGGGCGTCAGTACAGATGTTCTATGATCAGCGAAGAGGTGTCCCTTGCTTCGGGTCTCAGTGCCTCACTGCCGACCCCGGCATTCCTGTCCGTGAAACCAGGTGACTTCGTCATTGTCGAGGTTCAGCCAATAGGTGCCATGCCAAAGACGGGTGACTGGTGGATGGGGCAGGTGGTGTTTTGTGAGGGTGGTGCCAGGAATCCCAAGGTCAACTCACTCTTCCAGATTGCCGATGTCGATGACGGGACGATCAGATGGGTATGTGCTGATGAGGTCACTCACATCGTTCACGGACTGGATGGAATCACTCTCTGACAAAGGGTGGGTAAACCGTCAGTTTTGAGCTCTCGCTGCTCAATCCTCAGTTTCTAGTTTGATTCTGTCACTTCAAAAGAGGTGATGACGGACTGAGGCAGGAAGTGGTTTTCCTGCCTCCTTTCCTAATCGACTCACTGAGGCACCATGCTTTATTTGTTGATTGCGGTTACATGGATTGCAGTGTTCTTTGGCATTTGTAGAGGTGAGAAGTAATTGGATATAGAGGCCGAATGGGTCATCCCTTCAGAAGATATGACTCTCGATGGTGTCTCCTGCCTTATCGACTAGTTGGATTGAGTCGGCATGTTTCATCTCCTCTATTGCCTTCTCATACACCTCTCTGGCATCGTCCAGTTCGTCCAGAGTCTCATAGTAGTAGTGAACAGCACCATCCTTGTAGATGATTGAGTAACTCATCTCACACCGTTGGAGAGTTTGCTCCCATTGTCCACACTAGGGAGTCATCTGCTGACTGATTCGATACATTCGGCTCTTAATGACCGTTGCATCGATTGCCGGTAGAACCTAAAGGCTTCGTTATGGGGAACATTTAGGAACTTGGCCAAAACACCATGAGGTAATGGTCCTCACACCTTTGGCTGGTTTTTTAGTTGACTGGTCACACCAGTGCTCTGCGGGTGTTATCTGACTGATGTGATTCTCGAAATTTGATCAGTCTGAATGGGAAAAGGCTTCTGTTGACTAACAAATTTCTTTGGTTCGCCTGCAGCATGGGAACTGCTTCCATACTTTGATCGAGCTTGCGATCACATTGTCCGTACCTCGCTGTCCACTTGTATGGGAAGCTGTTGCCAGTGAAATTAATCTCAAGGCGCCCCCAGTTGTAGGACAATCGACCATCATAAAATTCCCGAGATGTGGAACATTGTTGCTTTCCATCATTCCTGGTGACCCAGAACCCGCCGTAAGAGCCACGACGATTGGTCACATCAGAAGCAAGTCCAACAATATAGAAATAAACGTTATTCCCTCCTGTATTTTGCATTTTTAAAATAGCTGTATCTCCCCGACTATCAAACCACTAGATCAAGCGGCCTTCTGAAATCCAGATCTCGTCGGCATTGGCTGAGGGAACAGTCAAATTGGCAACAACAATCGTGCTGGCAAGAAGTACAGGAACAACTAGAAGGCGTCTCATTAACTCAAAATTCTGCACTTACTCCACAGATTGACTCCAAATCTGTCGAGTCGTCAACATCCTTAGAGCCTGCCAACTAAAAATGAGCACCCGCCATTGAGATGCATGCTTCTATGTTTGTTGAACATTGGTTTGATCCCAGCAGATCCCAATTCTCACTGTTGAGAAACTTTCTTGAAATGCTCTCCACCCGATTAGCTTCTGCTCTCGCAATGGCTCTCTGAGTACCGTCGCCTTGCCTTGCCGCAATAAGCATCGCCAAACAACAACGACCCAGCCCTGAGCAATGTTCCCGATAGCGTTGTGACTGAAGTTTCTCCTGCTTCCTGAACCCATGAAGGAGGGGGGATCCCGGTCCCCCCTAAAGGCCGTTGAGACCTCAAGTCACGGATGTCTCTGACCTTGTCTCTGTTCTATCGGATCTGTATTCATCGCATCATCCGTGGAACTACCTGTTTTCAGCAGCTGTGTCACACCTCACGATGACGGTTGGTCATTCCAGGTTTCACATCCATGAACATGGGTCTTTCTTCGGCAGGCCCTTGGGTCGCAGTGAAGTGATCCAGCCTCTACGGTTGCAATTGCTGGAGTCGCTTCGTGTCCAGGAGCTCTCTGGAGATTCGTTCAACGCCTAAAGAGTCTGTTCGTGAGGAGTCATTGGCCGTGTGGACTCCCTATTCGGGTTGTTTGGTGATGATTGAATTCCCGATGCTTTATTGACGATTGGCCGCTAATCAAAATCGTGGCAAGGAATGTTTTAATGAGTTATTAGTCATTCTGATAATTGTAATATCTTTTCGCTGATTTTTTGATTGCGAGTTAAAAGAATAATCTCATTGATTGGACTGCGCTTTGAAAGCTTTTGAACTGTTTCGATCCGATTCCTTTTCTGTAGTAGGTATAAACGGTCTCAAACGCACGACTTCTTTCCCATAATTGGAAGTGGTCACCATTTGAGAGGGTGAAGCTCCATACATCTGCCGCCCCAAGCCTGTAATGATGCTCTGTTGTAATTGGAAATCCATTCTCAATCATCGTATCAATGAAATTTCTTGTTTTGTCAGCAGATAGATAAGTCAGCGTCGACATGGTATTGCATCTTTGTCTCTAAAGTATTCAGATTACGTCCTGCTAAGGATGAGTTTTGCACTGGTAGTTGCTGAGAATATCCTGAGTCAGGTTTTGATCGCTGTGTCGTTGCCCATTGAAGAGGTGTCGAGGTATGCCATGGTTAGGATTGATTGTCATTGGACTTCAGCTCGATCGCATTCAACCGGTCATCATTGTCCAACCAGCAGCTTGGGTTGATTATCTGATAATTGGATTGTTTCCTCCATCGAATTCAAATTCGGAGAACAACGCTTGAGCATCTTTCGCTCTGCTTTCTTCCCACAACGTCTTGATTCGGTCTTTCCACCAAAGTCCGGTTATAGGTGCTTTCTCTTTCTTCCACTCGCGTTCCAGGTCCATGTACCACTCACCAGGCTGCAAAACAGTAAAGAAGCCTTCGGTTCTAAGGGGTAGTGGTGACTACAGGAATGGTTGCAATTTGAGTTCACTTGTATAACCCCCTTTCTCAAAGGCAACGTTTAAGCGTGTGTTGCTCATCCTGATGCGCAATTACTCCTTTCGCCTTGTTGATGGTGTCACAAGCAGCAAAACCCTTGTGATCCTTTTTTTGGCAACCGAACTGTGCTTTTTCCCGTGTGGGCGATACGAAGGCGTGCGGCATGGAGTTTTGGCTTTGTGCTCGGTGAAGCCCCGCGTTTATGCTGTCTCAGAGTGTTGAAACACAATGTCTTTACGAATGCGCTTGATTACCTTTTGCATTGGAGTGCTGTTTTTGGCAACACCCGTTGCAGCTTTGAATATAGAAGACTCTTTAGTGCTTGGTGTTGATAAATCAGAGGCTGGTGATTACCGAGGGGCTCTGATTGAATTTAACAAGGCTATTGATATGGATCCAAATAATGCGAGAGCTTATCAATATCGCGGAGTAGCTAAAGCGCGATATGGTGACTTTGAGGCTTCAATCGTTGATTACAACAAAGCCATCGAGTTGAACCCAAGCAATATTGAATCTTACAATAGTCGTGGGATTGCTAAGGCCCGAACAGGAGACCTCTCGGGAGCGATCCTTGATTTTGATCTTGCCATTGAGTTAAATCCTGTTGATGGGAATGCTTATTTTAATCATGGCATGGCAATGGAAATGTCAAACAACCTGCAAAAAGCTTGTCTTGATTGGGCGAAAGCTGTTGAATTAGGAAGTGAGCAAGCAATTGGCTTCTTGCGAAAATATTGCCAATGAATGAAAAATGATACGTCTAACAACTATTTCAACTGGATGTGATACTGCAAAATTTTGCTAATCAATAAATTGATTAAATGTTGCTAGAGAAAGCCGATTTTTAGTTGGTTTTAAATAGCTCTGAAGCCATCTCGCGATAGCCAGATAAGTTTCTGCCTGGGCTTCGTTTGTTGGAGCGAATGGCATTCCCAGGTCTCAATGCATCAGGAGCAAAGTTGACCAGAACAACTTCCTCTTTGCTGGCTTCTTCTGCAGCGAGTTGAGCGGCAATCGCTTCAGCCGTGGTGAGTGAGTTCTTTTGCTCAATGGTGTCTGCAGATATTGTGGATTCAGTGTCATCTTCCAGCTGAATTGAATCCTTTGGAGAGATCTCCTGTGGATTTTCAGCTTCTGATCGAACAACGGATGTCTCCGGAGCAGAAGTTTCGACACGGCTTGACTCAGCGCTTGTAGGTGTTGTTCCTTCAGGTAATGGTCGCAACAGAACCACCCCCACCGCGAGCGTCAGTAACGAAGCGATCGTGGCTGGCAGCCCAAGGCCGCGTCCCTGGAAATTCCAGAGAATGGACGATCCTGTTAGCCCCAGCACGCCAGCAATGGCAAGGAATGGGCCGAGTAATTTAAAAATGAAGCTTTTCATACAGCGATTATGGCGAATGAAACCAAGGGTCGTGAGTGGGTTTGTAAATCAATGAGCATCGAGCCGTCTTTTGGATGATAATATTCGTTTGTGATGTTCGAATTGTTTATTTGATCATGTTGTTGATTCTCCTGGAGTCTCAACAACCGATTTCAATTACCAATGTGCAAGAGCTCACGGGCTCGTTGGCTGTTTCTTGTTTGTTGGTTGTTGAATCAGAAACCACGCCCCGACTGTTCGCGCATTTGCAGTCGTAACTTCTGGTATTGAACAATTGCTCGATCTTCGCTCAGATGCGGAAACAGTGCGGAGGCTTCCTGATGGTTCAATGGTTCCAGTAGCCAGTCATCTTTTGTTTCGGGTGCTAAATCCATGGCAGAACGGTCCCATGGTGTTCTGATTGGGAGCCATCCAAGCCAGCGACGACGCCACTGATCAAACGTTTCAAGAGGATGCATGGGCTTCTTGTTCTGTGTTCACGCCTGGAAGCTCACGCGTTGATAGCAGAACCACAGCCACTGCTGGAAAAGCAGATTTCGGTGAGATCTCCAGAGAGTCTGAGGATGGTCGGAATCAAAATTGAGCGGTGGCGGAACATCGCCGCGGGCCTTGTCCCTTTCCATTTCCGCAAGAATTCGGTCAACGTTGTATTCGGGATGCCCAAGATGCATCAGCTGACGTTGATCTGGTGTTTCGAAGATTGTGTAGCCAACAGATTCTCCATGGGCCAGTAGTCGGAGCCGACCCTGTCGTTGTGCTGCCTCCATTGCGGTGTCTGGGAGTGTGGCGTATCGACTTTGCGGGCAGAGAAATTGATCATTCTGTGTGCCCATCAGCGAATGGCCCGGTACGAGACTGCGCATCGGGAACACGCCGAACAACTTCTGTTGCAGCGGCACTTTGTCAACTCCAGCCAGATAGGCCAGCGCAAATCCCGCCCAGCACAAGCCAAGGGTGCTGGCACAACTGATTCGGGCTTCTTCAACCAGTCGGACGAATTCAGACCAGTAAGTGACCTCCTCAAATGGCAGATGTTCTACAGGAGCCCCCGTGATGATTAAGCCATCCAGGGGGCCTTTGGCATTGGCCTCCTCCCAGTTTTTGTACAAGTCATTGAGGTGAGACTGATCCCAACTCTTGTACGCATGGCTCTGCAGACGGATCCAGATCGGTTCGATCTGAAGCACTGAGAGTCCAAGAGGATGCAACAGGTTGAATTCGTACTGTTTGCCTAGGGGCATGATGTTCAGGATGCCGATCCTCAACGGACGGATGTCCTGACGTTCTGCCTGTTCAGGCTTGATCCAGGAGATGCGATTGCGCTCGACGGCCGTGATCTTGTGATAGTTGGGCGGCAGGATCAGAGCCATGTCAGAACCTCTCCGTTCAGGCTCCTGATGCCAGGGCCTGGTCGAAGTCGGCCTTGATGTCATCGATGTGTTCAAGACCCACCGACACCCGCACCATGGTTGGCGTCACGCCTGCGGAAGCCTGTTCGCTTTCACTCAGCTGCTGGTGAGTGGTGGACGCCGGATGGATCACCAGTGTCTTGGCATCCCCAACATTGGCGAGATGGCTCGCCAGTTTGAGGCTGTCAATGAAACGGACTGCGTCGTCGTAGCCGCCGTTCAGAGAGAACATCAACATGCATCCCATGCCCCGGCCTGTGAGGTATTTCTTGGCAGCTGAGTGATAAGGATCACCCGGCAATCCTGGATAGCTGACGCTGGTCACTTTCGGATGCTGTTGCAGCCACTGGGCCAGTTCCATGGCGTTCTGTGCATGGCGCTCAACGCGCAGGCTCAGCGTTTCAAGACCTTGCAGCAGCAGGAAGCTGTTGAACGGACTTACCGCTGGCCCCCAGTCGCGCAGCCCTTCAACTCTGGCGCGCAGGGCAAACGCGATGTTGCGATTGTCGGGTAGTCCGAGCATCTTGCAGATGTCGCTGCCGAAACCGAACGCATCCCAGTGCACAAGTCCGTGATAAGCGGCGCTTGGCTGGCTCATCAAAGGGAATTTGCCGTTTCCCCAGTTGAAGGTTCCCGCATCCACGATGACGCCGCCGAGACTGGTCCCATGGCCACCAATCCACTTGGTGGCACTTTCCACCACCACATCCGCTCCATGTTCGATCGGGCGCAGCAACGCACCACATGCGCCGAGGGTGTTGTCGACGATCAGTGGAATTCCTCGCTCCTTGGCCAGTGCGGAGAGTCCCTCGAAATCGGGGATGTTGAAGCGAGGGTTGCCCATGGCCTCCACGTAGATCGCCTTCGTTTTCTCATCGATCTGAGCTGCAAAGCTGGCCACGTCATCGCCTTCAGCGAACTTGACGTTGATACCGAGACGGGGAAACTGAACCTTGAATTGGTTGTAGGTCCCTCCATAGAGGAAGGATGTGGAGACGAAATTGTCGCCGGCCTGCATGCAGTTGGTGATGGCCAGAAACTGCGCTGACTGTCCGGATGCTGTGGCAAGAGCGGCCACCCCTCCTTCCAGTGCAGCAACACGCTTCTCGAACACATCCGTGGTCGGGTTCATCAGTCGGGTGTAGATGTTCCCGAACTCCTTCAGCCCGAAAAGATTGGCCCCGTGTTCCGCGTCATTGAAGACGTAGGAACTGGTCTGGTAGATCGGCACCGCTCTTGAATTTGTGGTGGGATCAGGGACCTGTCCAGCGTGCAGTTGCAGGGTTTCAAAGCGCTGATCCGTCACGGTGATCGCAGGGAAGACACCCTTTTCTAGCGTTGCAGCGAACAGGCGACTTCAGCCGGCGTCGGGTTCTGGCTTATCCGTTTCCGCCAGCGATGGAAGGGTCTCGCGCAGCAGTGGTGTCAGTTTGCTGCGAACTTCACCCCGGAAGCTGTTCACCGCATCGCCAAGCAGAACGGGATAGGGCTGTTCTCCACTCAGTTCACGCAGGTGTCTCCACTTGCTGTTCTCCTTGTCCTTCAGGTCAGCCAGTGCGGTCTGAAAGTCATGGTTTTGCAGCTGCACCTCTGCGCTGGCCAGTGCAGAGGCTTGTTCAGCCATCTGTTCACGGAATGCGTCGAACCCCTTGGCTTTGATGGTGTCGGGCAGACCCAGAACCGGCTGATAATGATCCAGCAAACGAAGCTCTTCCTCAAGAAGAACGGGCCAGGCTCCTCGAGCTCCTTCTGGTAGCCCCATCTGAGACTCCGCAGCCCCCATGGCGTCGAGGTGGAAGCGCAGCCAGCGGTAATACGACTTGTCCTGCGTGTTTTTCTTGACGGCCGCTTTGCCGGTTGCCAGCACGGGAAGAGCCGCTTCCGCCTTGCGCAGAAAAAGGCGATCCTCCCGTTCCAGATTCATGGCCCCCCAGCGCTGCCTGTACTCCCAGAGCTCGGCGTAGCGATTCACATCCTCAGCAGACCATCCAAGGCCTGCCAGTTCATCGGCGCGATGGGTGAGTTCTTTGGCCACGCAGCTTGTTAAGTCCTGGTCCCGGAAGCGTAGATGCCGGTGGAGGAAAGACCAGGGCTGATGAGAGGTTGTTTTATCTAGGTGGAGCGCTGTAGGGGCGGCGACGCAGGTGATCCGTCACAGAAACGGGCTGGGGTTCTTCAAAACCCTCATGCAGCCAGAGGTCACCAGCTGATGAGGCGTAATGGATCTGCCACTGATGGAGACTCCGATAAGTCAGTGGCTCTTTTTTCAAGAGTGCTGCGTAATGAAGAACGGCTTTGCCGTAATGGGCACTGTTGTTGTAACCCCACAAACCGCGACGAATGTCCTGCAGCCCTCCACGTCGGACCAGATAGCGAGCGGCAGCATGAATGGAATCCCACGAATCACGGATATCGCCGCCGTTGCCAATTCCAGGCTCTGACCAGGTGGTCGGCAGAAACTGCATCGGACCCTGCGCATTGGCAACGGAGACCCCGTCGATTCGTCCCATGCCCGTTTCAACGAGATTCACGGCGGCCAGGACAGTCCAGTCGATTCCTGTGGCCGCCGACGCACTGCGGTAAGCCTTGAGCAACTGATCCGCTGCGATCGGTGACTGGATCCTCCAAGCCGGCAAGGTCGAAGAGCCGGGGCCGCGGTGCATCGCCAGAAATGCTCTGCGAGCTGCAATGTGCTGGTCAAACACCCACTGCCAGCGGGGCTCCAACCGTGACCGGACCGCTTCACTCAGGGCTGGACGATGGGACAGCACCCTGTAGGTCACCTGTTGCTGATGTGCCAGTGCAGTGATCTCCGCATCGGCGAGCTGGGGATTCACCAAAGCCGCCTCGATGTTGGCGATCAACTCGGCCAGTTCAGCCGGACCCTCCGGCACCAATGGGTAATGCAGACCATTTGGAGCACGGGGCAATCCCCCCTGGCTGGGAAGTTCGGGCAGGGCTGCGGCTGAGGGCTTCCCTGCGGCTGGAATCAAGGGCTCATTGGCGGCACTGCTGCGTTGGTCACTTGCAACAACGTTGTCCACCGTTTTGCAGGCCACCGTGATCGGACACAGCAACACGGGAAGGCTCATCAGAAGCCGGATCCAGATCCTGTTGTCAGATCGAAGGCCGTTCACGAACGCAGAAATCCTCTTCGGTCATGGAAGTCTGGCTGGTTTCCAGGATGGGAAAGAGCCCAGTAACTGAGGTTATTGCTCCCGTCTTCGACAACCATCGTCAGGCCAAACTCGGGAATCTCCGCATGACGCCACCAGGGGTGGAGTTCAATCTCAATGGTGCAGCGGCAACCAAAACGATCCCGGCTGAATGTCACACCTGGGGCCAAAGCCTTTGGTTCCGCGAGGCCGCCAGTGCGGTAAGCATTGAAGCGGTAAAGGTTCCAGTCTCCTTTTGGAGAGGCGTTCAACTCCCAGTACTCAGCTTCTCCAGGCCGAGCAAGAAACGCTTCAAAGCACGTGTGCAACCAGAGATTGTCAAGTCGTTGGGATGAGCCGCTTGCTTTGCTGCTGCTGGATGAGGGGAGATTGAGGAGGTCGAAACCGTCTTCTGCCAACTTCGGGCAGAGACTGAAGCTCAGTTCAAGGGCTGCGTTCTCTCTCCAGACAAATTCGGCCACGGCATGGATGGCCGGGCTCTGATCGATGTCAAACGGAACGAGGGGGCAGACCTGCCTCACCATCACCGGGTGCCGACCCATCCTTCAGATCTCCGCTTTTGCTGTGGTTTTCAAGCTCAAGGGTGCGATGTGCGACCTGTGCTGTTTTCTCAATGACCGCTCTGATCTGGCTTGTCGAAGCCTGGCCACTTGATCTCGCGCTCCAGCAGACATCGGTGGATTACTGAAAAAGCATATCGATCGACACCGTCGGCCATCTCTCCGCACAACAGCTTGAAAAGGTCGCGAATTGCCTCAAACGCACCCTGCGTTGTCGTCACGCCCTTTCGGCTGACTCAGCATCCTGGAGTCATGCCGGATCAGGGTCCACAGATGTCTACAGAGTCTGCGAGCCAGGAACGCTCTCAGCTTTACGAGCAAGCCAAAAGCTGGTTGGTCGCCGCTGCTGCAGGGAACATTCTTGACCACTGTTCGGCCGAAGATCGGGCTCGAATGTTGTTGTCAACGATTGAAAACCTCCAGGACAGTGACGTGTTCATTCCTGAATTAGATGATCAAACCAGCCATGAAACCGATTTGATTGTTCAGCAAGCAATCGCAACCATTGCTGTTCTGTTGGCCAAGAATTTCAGCATCAACATTTCAAAAGAGGATCATTAGTTGCCAGTCTCAACTGGTCGCAGCTTTAACAGCACGATGGCTTTACGCAGGCTTGTTTGCCAGCTCCTGGATGAGGTCGTTCAGATCGTCCCACTGAGCTTCAATGGACCGCGTCAGGGCAAACTGAACTTCAGCACGTTCGAGATTGTGTTGCGCACGTTCGGTGCGGAAGTAGTGATCTCCGGAAAGATGGTCTGTGAGAAAGCGGATGCCCAGTTCAAGGGGGATCAGTCGTATGCAATCGGGTAGATAGTGGAAATCTTCTGGGGTGAGAAAGGATCTGCCGATTGCCAGATAACCTTCAAGAATTGAGCGACAAAGCTCCAGGTCAAAGCTGACGTTCCAGGGTTGCTGGGTTTCCTCGCCCAGTCGGTTGCAACAAGACCTGAGGCAGTCACCGATGTCGTAATGCACCAGGCCGGGTTTGACCGTGTCGAGATCAATCAGGCCCACGGCTTGACCTGAGGCCTCATCAATCATCACGTTGTTGATTTTGGGGTCTCCGTGGATCGGTCTTCGCTTGAGTTCACCCCGCGCACAAGCTCGCTCGAGCACATCGATGCCATTCCTGCGTTGTTCAATGAATGCCACGGCTTCATTGATGCGGCTGCTGTTCTGAGGCGTGATTCCGGAGACCACCAGATCGAATGCAGCAAGGTAAGCAGGCGCGATGTGGAAATTCTCAAGCGTGTCTGCCAGTTCATGGGTGGGCAGATCACTGATCAGGTGATGGAACATGCCCAGGCCATAACCCAGTTCGCGGGCATGAAGTTCGTCCTGAATGACATCAGTGGTGGTGGCAGCACCGATGTAGGTGATTGAACGCCAGAACTCGCCCTGGTGTTCAACCCAGTGGCCATCGGCATCCAGGGTCGGCAGCACCTTGGGAACCTCCCAGCGCCGACCGGACAGTTCCGGTGGTTGTTGGGCAAGACGCTGCTCAACGTGGTTGCCAAGTTTGAGCAGATTGCTCATCACCAGCTCTGGTTTCTCAAACACTTCCGTGTTCAGGCGCTGCATCACGAAGGCAGAACGTGAAGCGCTGCGATTCAGCGTCACCAGGAACGTGTCGTTGACATTGCCGGAACCCAGCTGGCTGATCCCTGCAATCTGATCCGGTGGGTGGAACAGGCCTGCAATGGTCTCCAGGATCGGATTGGAGCTGGAGAAAGGGGACGGCACGTCGAATCGCATGGGTCTCATGACGAAACATGCCGTCTATCGGGCCATCTGCCTGCTCCGAGTGTGCGGAAAATCAGGCGGGAAGGCGGCAGCATGGTGAGCGTTGTCAGACCGGCACGGGTGCCACGAATCCTTCACACAGCTGACTGGCAGATCGGCAAGCCCTATCGCTGGGTCGAGGATCTGCAGAAGCAGGCCCGTTTGCAGCAAGAACGTGTCGATGCCGTTCTGAGGATTGCTGAGGTCTCCAGCCGGGAAGAGGTTGATGTTGTGCTGGTGGCCGGCGACTTGTTCGACTCGAGCACGGTTGCCGCTTCCATGGTCATGGAAGTGTTGGAAGCGATTGGATCGATTCCCGCTCCAGTGATCGTGATACCAGGCAATCACGATCACGGTGGTGCTGGCGGCATCTGGCGGCGTGAGGATCTCCGCCGCCAGATGCAGGAGCGTGCAGCCAATCTTCAATTGCTGCTCGAGCCGGAACCGGTCGTTGTTGCAGGCATCTCTCTGCTGCCTTGTCCCTTGCAACGACAGCGCGACAGTCAGTGCCCTTCGCTCTGGCTTGACCAGCTCAACTGGAACAATCTCGACCCCGACTATCCCCGTGTGGTGCTGGCCCATGGCTCAGTACAGGGTTTCGGAGCTGAAGCTGCGGTGAACCAACTGTCTTTTGATCAGCTGCCCTCCGATCAGTTCGATTACGTCGCACTCGGTGACTGGCATGCCCTGATGGAGGTTGACGGCAGAACCTGGTACAGCGGCACCCCCGAACCGGATCGCTTTCCCAATGGGATCGATGACCTGAGATCCCAGGTGCTGGTGGTTGATCTGGAACGAGGTCAGCCACCGAAGGTCACACCCCATTCCACGGGGCGTCTCCAATGGCATCGCCTTTCGATGACACTGAGCGGTGATGACGATTTGGCCCGTCTGGAACAACAGCTGGACGCGTGTGTCGGGCGGCGCGTGGGGCGTGATTTGTTGCGGCTTGAGCTCAACGGTCAGTTGGGCCTGAAGGGGGATCTGCAATTGCAGGAGAGACTTGCCGTGCTGAAGGAACAGCTTCTCCACCTGCGCCTGCGAGGCAAATTGCATCGCCAACCAACCGTTCAGGAGAGGGAACAGCTGCTGCGCCGCATGGACAGTCCTCTTGTTAGCAGCATCGCTGCCGCGCTTCATGAGGAGCTTCAAAGCAATGATGATCCTCTGCTCGAGCAGGCTCTGATCGAGTTGCACCGTCTCTGCGCCACTGATTCAAGCGCCGCTGAATCATGCGTCTGATTCGCTGCCGACTGGAAAGCATCCGCCGACACCGTGCCCTGGAGGTTGCCTTTGCGCCGGGTTTGACTCTGATTGGTGGAGCCAACGAATCAGGCAAGAGCTCTCTTGTCGAGGCGATGCATCGAACGCTTTTTGTTCGTTCTTCCGCCACTGGCGCGGTGATCCGAGACCTGCGTTCCGCCACCCATGCCGGACATCCCCAGGTGGAGATTGACTTTGAATCGGCCGGACACCGTTGGTCGCTGTTGAAATGCTTCAGCGGAGCGGCCGGTACCAGTCGCCTCAGTCGTGCGGGCCAGGAGGCTCTGCTGGGAGCAGATGCTGAGGATCAGCTTGCAGCTCTGCTGGGAGTTGAGGAGATCATCGGTAGCCGACAGGTGAATCGTGTACTTCCAACACGCTGGGCCCATCTCTGGGTGATGCAGGGCCTTGCAGGACGCAACCTACTTGACCTCAGCTCTGATCACTATGACCTCAAGGGTTTGATCACGGCTCTTGAAGGTCAGGCAGAGCAATCGCTTCAGTCGCCGATTGATCAACAGATTTACAACCAGCTTGAAGATCTTGTGGCTTCCAGTCTCACCAGCCGAGGTGTGAAGCAGAACAGTGAACTCTGGAAACGGCGTCAGGAAGTTCAATTGGCCTCAGAGCAAGTGTCTGAGGCCAGGGAACGGTTGCTCAGTTACGAGACGGCATGCATCGATCTCGAAGCCAATGAGCAGAGCCTGGATCAACTGGATCGTCGTGCACCGGAGTTGCAGCAGAAGCGCCGTCAGCTCCTGGCACTGAGGGATCTGCAGCAACGGCTTGCGCCAATTCGCCTTCAGCAGCACCAGTGGCAACAGCAACTCAGTGCGCTGACGCGTCTGAGCAAGGAGATGCAGGCAGCTGAAGCGACCATGAAGGCGCAACGCCATGAGCTCGCACGGATGAGCGCGTCTGCTGAAACCCTGTCTGGCAATCTGGCCAAGCAGCGACTTGCCTTCGAACAGCTCGACCGAAAACGCCAGGTCCTGGAAGACCGGGGACATGCTCTGCGACGACGTCAGGATCAGCAGCGCCTTCACAAACGGATCACAGAAGTCCGTCGTCAGAGGGATCTGCGGACCAAGCTCGAACAGCAGCAGTCTGTTCTGACCACTCAGCTGCGCGAACTGCCAGGTGGTGATGCCAAGGCTCTGGGTGTATTACAGACCCAGCAGGCTGAGCTTCGCGAACTAGACATCCGCGTACAGAGCATGGCATCGCGGATTGAACTGCAGTCATCGGACTTGTCGGTTCGTCTCGATGGAGAACCACTCGCTGAAGGAGACGTTGTGCAAAGGACCGGCGCCTTCCGTGTCGACGTTGGTGATGAAGTGATCCTGCTTGTCAGCCCCGGGGAAGGGACCGGTCTTTCATCATTAATGGCTGACAGACAACGTTGTCAGCGGCTGTTGGAGGAGAACCTCAGAATCTGGGGTGCCAACAGCCTTGCGGTTGCCGAAAATCAGTTTCAGAAGCGTAAGGATTGTCAACAGCAGCTTGCTGTTCTTGACGCGCGTCTTCGTCAGATCATTGAGCAGCAGACCGAGCTGGAAGGTGATGCTGATCTTGAAACACTTGATCAGCAGCTCTTGGAGCTTCAAAAGCCTCAGGATGATCCGGAACTTGCCGCGGTGGAGGATCTTGACCGGGCCTTGATCGACTGCCGCAAAACCTATCAAGTGGTTCTGGAGCGGGTTCGTTCGCTGCGTGCCGACTATGACCGAGCTGAACGGGAGCAAGCTGCCCATGGGACAAGGGTTCAGGAGCTTCGGATTCGCCTTGAGCGCCATGAAGCGCGTCATGTCCAACAACGTCAACATCTGCACGAGATCGTGGAGAGGCATGGATCCGCGGACACCATCGAATCCGAGCTCAAGAACATTTCAGCGCAATGTGAGCTGTTGCAGGAACAACAGCTCACGTTGAGAGGTGATTGTGGTCTTGCATCAGACAACGATCTGGAGATCTCACTGGCTGAACTCGATGATTGCGAGCAGAAGCTCAATCGTCAGCACACCGATCTCAACCGTGAACGCGGCGCCTTGCTCGAGCGCTGCGAAAGTCTTGGCAGTCGCGAACTTCACGCTGAAGTAGAGGAAGCTGCTACGCGGCTCGAGGTCGCTCAGCAAGCGGAACACCAGGAAACTCTTCTGGTTGATTCACGTGTTCTTCTTCTCAAGCGATTTCAAGAAGCTCGAGCCGATCTGTCGAGGCGCTACTCATCACCGTTGCGCTCCAGCATCAACCGCTTCGTTGCCCCGTTTCTGCAGCAACCCGGCGATAGTTCCGAGCTGCGCTTTGATGCCAAGGATGGACTCACAGACCTGCGGCTCCAGCGCTCCGGTCAGAGCTTTGAGTTTTCCCAGCTCAGCGGTGGTCTCAAGGAACAACTCAACGCAGCGGTCCGGCTGTCGATCGCCGAGGCCCTTCGCGATGCGCATGACGGCTGTCTTCCTGTTCTATTTGACGATGCATTCACAAACACTGATCCAGCCCGCCTTCAAGCGGTCGGCAGCATGCTCAGGCATGCCGTTGACCTGGGCCTGCAGGTGGTGGTTCTGAGTTGTGACCCGGATCCCTACCGTGGTTTCGCCGATGCAGTGATCGATCTCAATCAACACTGACAGTGATAGGGGCGAAGGTTAGGCTCAGAGAGCATTCTCGATGACATTCATGGCTTTGAGATAAGCCGGAGGTTCATCGTTTGTCTCCGGCTCTTCGATGCCATTGTCATCGCGAATCAAGCGTCGGGCGTTATCAGCTACCACGGCATTCACCAGCAGATCCATCGCCTCGGTCTGATCGAGGTTCTGCAGGGCTTCTGCGTAGCGACGGCTATGGGTGGGCCGCACTGATTCCTGGCAGTAAGTGGAGAGTTCCCGGCTCTCGGTCATCACCGAAAACGCCACCTCCTTGGTGTTGGAATTTCCATAGATGGCCATGTACAGCAGGTTCACCATCGATGCGTCATGGACAGGAATGGCGTATTTGCGCACGATCTGCGGCCAGTAACGCAAAGATTTCAGCCCCTCCAGTCCACCCTTGCGCAACCCGGCTTGCTCGCACCATGTCTCCAGCTCCTCCATGGAGTGCGGGCAGCGCATTTCGGCCCGCATATGCTCGGCCAGCACCTGACCTGCATGGAAGTTACGGGTGGGTGTCCCGGAAACGGGCAGCATCATGCTGCCGCGCACGTCAGCAACCATTGCTGTGAGCTGTGCAAAGGTGTGATCGCGGACCTTCTCCATATCTCCTCCGCGGACGAGAGCCGCTTCGATCCGCTGAACCCCGTAACCCAGTTCCGTCAGCGCAAAGGGCTGGCGGTTGTAGAGACGTTGTCGATTGCGCCTGGCCATCGACACCGTGGCTGCCTGATCCAGGCACTGGTCAAGCAACAGCGTCAACAGGGTTGGCAGCACACCGGGATTGTCCTGGTGGTACGCATACCCGAAGCCGGCGAAGACCGATGACATGTTCTTCGCTGCCTTGATGTACTGACCCTCGATGTTGTGAACACCCGCTGAAACCTGAATGTTGGGTGACAGTCGATCAAGCATTCGCGCACCAAGCAGCGCAGTCAGTGCATTGGGATGACAGAAGTTGGCCGTGAAGCTGTCGAGTGGATTGCGCAGGGCTCCATGGCGGTGAAAACCCGAGAAGAATCCCAGACTTGGCACCTTTTCGCAGAGGACATACGACTCGTTGGCGATGTTGTCGTGGCTGAATGATCCAGCCAGGCAGGCCAGAACCACGTGCTGACGACCCAGTTGATCCCGCAGTTGGATCGCCTCGATCAGGTCGTCTTCCACATGATTGCTGTTGGCACTGAGCACCACCAGCTCACAGCGCTTGAGCAGGTCAGAAAGAGTGTTTGGTCGACGCCCACTGTCGGTTTGATGGCTGCCCATCCGTTCCATCACGGCGACATGCTTCGGGTCCATGCCGTCGAGGGCTGACTGCGTGAAGGCCCCGAGAAGTTCGCGATCGGGTCGGGGTGCCAGCAGTAAGTTGTCTTCGTCCTTCTGCTGCATGGCGCAGTTGTAGGCCAGAGACGCCGGGTACAGCCCCACGCTGTAGAACCCGACTTTCCCGGTCTCCAGTTCCCAGATCCGCTGACGTACCTGATCTCTGTCCAGGCTGGGTGGAAAGAAGCCGTTTGAGTTCAACAGAGCTGCAGTGCTGAGACTCATTGCAAGTACGGGAAAAGCTGGGTGAACGGAAGATGTGGGCTGCGGGCCGGAGGACCTCTGACCCTGTGACGCTGGCAGTCTCATTGGATCCACACCTGCTCAGTGCAGTCCGGTCATGCCATTGCCGCAACTGCTGTGTGGATGATTTGTTGCGTGCTGACCCCCCGCTAGGTTCCATTATCTGCCTTTCAGGTCTTGGGGTCTGCTGAGAGGACTCTGGAAGTCCCCCGCGTCCTTCTGTGGCAGCAGTCTTTGTCGACGCATGTTCCGGGTGTTGTTGTTGAACACAACCGTTTGAATGGGGCTGAGGCAGTTGTGAGTCAATCAGTTCACGATCTGGGACGAGTATTGCCGCTTTCATTGGTCAGCAAGTGACAGTGCGGTTGTATCGATTGATTCTGGTCGCAAACGATGAATCCTTGTGTGTATGGTCTAATCTCAAGGAACGGAACATCTTTTGTCTTGAAATCTAAGTGATGAATAGCCTTGAAATGGAAAACGAAATTCGTACCCTGCTCACTGATATGGATGTGGGGACTCCAGAAGGTTTATTGGTTGATTCATCTGACTGGGGTGTGAATATCAGGATGACTCTGAATCAGGAATTTGTTGAAATTGACCTGATTAAAAACTGGGATGGCTTTGAGGTGATCCTGCTGGATGATCAAAAGCGCGAATCCATTCAAATCGATGAACTTCAGGATTTGCCGCAGATTTTAAAGAGTCACTGCTGAACTTGTCCTGAAGAGTCATTGTTATTGCGTTCGAAAGCGATCTTCATCGCCAGAATCGTGAGATTGAGTGCCAGAGTGAATGAATTGGCGATCATTACAGGTTTCGCATTGACTTGGTAGCCATAAATCACCCAGCACAGGCAGCCTGTGCTGAAAGTCGTCAACAACGCGTATGAGACATCCTTGGCCGATTGTGATCTCCAGGTTTTGATCACTTGCGGTAGAAATGCGATCGTCGATAGTGTTGCAGCTGCGAATCCAAATATTTCTGAAGTGCTCAGGTCTAAGGTCATTTCAGCGATGTCACCTGTTCGTGATTGAGGTTTGATGTTAGCTCGGTGATTTGTTTGATCGGATGCTCAATCATTCATTGACGTTCAAGAGCTTCCTACAGGATTGATATCGATTCCTTGCTTGGCTTTGAATCCTGGCCTGTCTGCAGCCAGGGTTGATCACTGAATCAAGAGATCCGATGGTGCTCAAGCTGTTCGGTGGTTCAAGAACCAGAGCCAGCATGCCCCTTTGGTACATGGAGGAGAAGTCGATTGACTACGAGCTTGTGAAGTTGGACCTTCAGGCAAAGCAGCATCGCGGTGCCGACTTCCTAGGCATCAATCCATTCGGAAAGCTTCCTGCACTGATTGACGGCAACACCTTGCTTGAGGATGGATCTCCGCTCGTGTTGTGCGAAAGCGGTGCCATCCTTCTGCATCTCGCCGAGCGTTACAGCAATGACATCAATACGCCGGCAGAACGTGCCCTCACCAGCCAGTGGCTGCTGTTCGCCAACGCAACACTCTCCATCGCGCTGTTTGTTCCCTCCAGTCGTGAGCATGAATTTCCCCGACTGATGGAGGTTCTCAATCGTCAACTGGAACCTGACCGGCCGCTCGTCGGTGATCGATGGGGCGTCGCTGATTGTGCTGTTGAGGCACATCTCTGCTATCTGCCGATCTTTTTTCCTGAGATCGATCTAAGCCCTTATCCGGTCATTCAGGCTCTGATCGAACGCACCAGACTTCGCCCTGCCTACCAACGGTCGTTGAGCCATGCCTGATTGCTGGTCGTCGTTTGTTTCCCGGTGATTGGCGATTCTGTCGCTGCATGGGAGGGTGTGCTTCAAGACCGCGACAGCCATGGTTCGGATGGATCTCGCTTCACTGCATCAGGAACTCGTTGTCAGCTCTGACCTGCTGATCGTGCAGGATCTCGATGGGGTTTGCATGCCTCTGGTGAAGGATCCCCTCACACGTCGTCTCCCTGTCGGTTATGTGCATGCGGCAGCACGATTGCGTGGCTGTTTCTGCGTTCTGACGAACGGTGAGCACGAGGGCCATCGTGGCGTCAACCGCCTGGTTGAAAAAGCCCTCGGTGACAGCACCCTGGCACGAAGGCAGGGGCTTTATCTGCCGGGCCTCGCAGCTGGTGGAGTGCAATACCAGGATGCGTTCGGACAGCTCACTCATCCGGGAGTCAGTGAGGCTGAAATCAACTTTCTGGCCTCGGTTCCAGGCCGGATGAAAGGTCTGATGACGTCCATGTTGCAGACCTCGATGCCGGAACTTGGGGAGCGGGAGCTTGCCGTCGAGGTCGAGCGTGCCGTTCTGGATACCCAGGTTTCACCAACGATCAATCTCAATAGTTTGTTCGCTCGCATCCCTGACGATGTCTCTCGGCAGCGACGCTTGCAATCCATGCTGGAGGAGCTCATGCAGCAGCTGATGGCGATGGCGGTGAGCGAAGGGCTCCGAAACTCCTTTTTCTTGCATGTTGCGCCGAACCTCGGTCGTGATTCCCGCGGCTGTGAGCTGCTCAAACCATCAGTGGTCGGTGATGTGGGCAGCACCGATATTCAGTTCATGCTGCGCGGTGCCATCAAGGAAGCGGGGCTGCTTGTGCTGATCAATCGCCACATTGCTTCGCGCACCGGCACGGCACCTCTTGGCGACGAGTTCAACGTCAGAACCGCACCCCATGACCACGACGCCCTGCTGGCTCTCTGCAAGCAACGGATCCCTCGTGATCAGATGCCACATCTCGTGGGCGTGGGTGACACTGTCACTTCAACGATCAATCCCTCGGGAGAAGGCTGGTTGAGAGGAGGCAGTGATCGAGGCTTTCTCACTCTGCTTCAGGAGCTCGGCAGGAGCTACGGGCTTCCGAACCGTGTTGTTCTGGTCGACAGCAGTGCTGGTGAGGTGGACCGGCCTTCGCTCATGGATGGCTCCCTCGCTGGGATCAGCGACCCTGAAGACCCACTTCAATTTGATGTCTGTATTCCAGGAGGTCCCGACTCCTATGTGGATTGGTTCACTGGTTTGTCGAAAGCTCGCTCCGTGGCACAACCCTCAACATGAACGGCAACTGGGTGATGGATGGTTTGCCACCGCTGACCCATTCAGCCTGTTGATCAGTCCAGAGTCGTTTGCCCGGAACGATCAACCGTGATTTCGACGCGTGGTCCGGCAGGTAGGCAGCCTCGAATTTTCGTTGATCGACGAATTGGCGTAGATCATCAAAGTGCACGCCATCTGCGGTTTCAATCACCTCCAGATCGCCATCGGGGCGAAACCCGTAAATAATGCGGACATCAGCCAGGTTCATTGCTCCGTAGACGCCGGTGTAACTATCCGGAGAGGGGTGCTGGTGATTGGTGAAGGCATGCAGACCACCAATGAAGAGCCGGTAGCGATGTGTGTGCTCAGGTTTCAGATCGCCGTAACCGAACTCGAGTTCCCCTTCGTGATTCACAGCGATGAAGGCACGACCGCGAGCAGCTGCCCGGTTGCCTGCTGTCCATCGCCCGTTGCTCATGAGCAGGTCTCCGTGCAGGGCCATATCAAACGCACCGCGTCCCAGTTCCTTTTCGAAGGTGGGCCCTGTGAAGTACAGGAAAGCCTTCAGGTCTTGATTGGCCTCAGCTTCCCTGTTCCAGCCGCCGAAGAATTCGATGTCGATCCAGGCTGGATCGAGAATCACACTGCTGTACTCCAGGTTGATTTCAGTGCCGTCCGAGCGTTTGATCAGAAGGGATTGGTCAGGCAGAAAGCGGGCGATCTCCTCAGGTGCCGGTGGCCTCCTTGGTTCCTGGCGGCGAGGGGGCGTCACCTCGCCAGCGACTCGCTCAGGATGGGCAATCAGCTCTTGATGGATGATCCATCCGGCGAACCCACCTGAAACACAACAAGCAATGGCAATAAGGGCCTTCAGCCGGATTTTCAAGGCTGTGATCTTTTCTCATTCGATCTGATGATGCCTTGAGTTGTCTGTTTCAGCAGACTGGAGATCAACAGTTCTGCTGCAATGCGTTTTCCACTCTTTTGGCCGACGCTGCTGGCTTCGTTGCTGCCAACGGCATTCGTTCACGCACAGCCTGCGCAGGCAAGCAGTTCCTGTGCAGCTCCTGCAACAGGTCAGTACCTCATCGTGAGCCAGGGGCATCGTGCTGGGAAACCTCTGGGTCGCCTGCAGCTGGAAACATGGTTGCCGAATGGTTCGGTCCTTGGAAAACGCTTTCTGCGTGTTGGACGGGTGTACAGCGAATCGAACTATGCAGGTCGTTGGACCTTGGAGAGTGGCTGTGGTCTCACGGTGACCAGAGATGCACTCGGCAGCACCAGCAACGTTTTGCTGACATCCCAGGGCTTCCCTCAGTTCGGACTGAGTGCTCGAGCAGGGGATGTTGTGACCGAACGATGGATTCCTCAGCCGGACCGTCGCTGTGTACCAGAAGGCATGAATGGAACGTTGCTGAGTCAGCAGATGGGGCACACGTTGACTGCATCTGCTTGGAGGCCCAATGCGGTGATTCAGCAGGAGAACTGGACCGACTGGCGCATGGTCGGTCTTGCAATCTCCTCTTACGACGGTGCTGGTGAGGTGGCGGCTTATCAGGGACAGTTCACCCAGGATGAAAATTGCATCGGACGGATCCGTCAGCAGGATGCTCGCGGTGTTACCTACGCCTATGCAGCGATCCTTCGCTCAGACGGAGCTGGCTATGCCTACCTGCAGACCCAGGGAGATGACCTCACCGTCGCCTTTGTTGACAAGGTGGGCGAAGCCTCTGCTGCATCCGTTGATTCAACAACGATGAATCCGTAAGGATGGTCATGCTTCGCCAGAATCCGTTTCGGTCAATGCTCCAGATCGGTTTGCGCCGTTGACATCAACCCTTTCAAAGACAGTCAGGTTTCCACCCATTCGACGGGGCCGGTTGACCACCTTGCAGGTCAACCTTGGCTACCGCTGCAATCAGACCTGCAGTCACTGTCATGTGAATGCGGGCCCTTGGAGGAAGGAAATGATGGCCAAGGAGCTGACGGATCTGATCCCTGAGGTCCTGGCCCGGCTTGATCTTCATTGTCTCGATCTCACCGGGGGGGCTCCGGAACTTCATCCTCAATTTCGTGATCTCGTTTTGGCTGCCAGAAATCTCGGGGTTGAGGTGATTGATCGCTGCAACCTCACAATCCTCAGTGAACCCGGTCATGAGGATCTGGCCGAATTCCTGGCTGACAAGGGAGTAAGGGTGGTGGCCTCTCTGCCCTGTTATGAGCAGGAGAGGGTGGATCTGCAGCGAGGCGAAGGTGTCTATGAGCGAAGCATTTCAGGCCTGAAGCAGTTGAACCGGCTCGGATATGCCCAACCTGGATCACCCCTGGAGCTGGACCTGGTGTACAACCCATCAGGCCCTTCACTTCCGCCTGCTCAGGAACCGTTGGAAGCGCAATACCGGGAGGCCCTGGAAGCAAGCCATGGGATTTCGTTCTCCCATCTGCTCACGATCACCAACATGCCGATCCAACGCTTTGCGAGGGATCTGCAACACCGGGGACAGCTTGAGCCTTATCAACGGGTTTTGCGTCAAGCTCATCGACCGGAAAACCTCACTGGGGTGATGTGTCGAAGCCTGATCAGTGTCAGTTGGACAGGGGCCTTGTATGACTGCGACTTCAACCAGCAGCTGAATCTCTCCTCCACGTCCGGGCCTCGTGAGCTCGCTGATTTGCTCAGCACATCGGACGGACTGATGAATCAACCCATCGCCGTTGCGGAACATTGCTTTGGCTGCACCGCTGGCAATGGTTCCAGCTGTGGAGGTTCGCTCAGCTGAGGGTCACCGATACTCCGGCTGGGGTGAAGAGAAAGACGTGCTCACCGAGGCGTTGTTGGTTTCCATCAAGAGCTCTGATTCCCCCAGAGACGAAATCAGCAGTCCGCTGTGCCTGGACGTTGTCCATGTCATTGACATCAAGCAGTACGGTTTTCTGACTGCGGACAGCCAGAACCGCTCTGAGGCCCTCATTAACCGCCTGCGCCCGGATCAGGATCAGCTCCTGAATGTGGTGTGGAGTGAATTGATTCATTACTCTCAGCCTGCCGAGGCTGGAGGAACGGCGCAGCAACCGTCACCATGCAGAAATGACCAAATCTTCCTCACCTGATCAGGGCCCAGCTCACTGCGGCAGTAAGCCCAAGCGATTGGCAGTCGGGATTGCACCACTCGGCACCGTGTCCATCGGGATTGTTCCGATGGGCGTGATCTGTATCGGCATCGTCCCGATGGGAGTGGTGTCCATCGGAGTTGTGGCGATGGGAGTCATCAATCTTTCGATTGTGGGAATGGGGCTTCTGGCGATCGGAGCTAACACCATGGGGGTCTGGACCTTGGGTCCGATGAGCATGGGACTGGTTCAGCTCGGAGGTCGCAGCAGTCACGTCCACAATGCTGATCACGGCAGCCACGGAGGTGCACACCCCGTGGACGATCCGCGATTCCTGGCCTATCCCACCAGAGCTGAAGCCCTCGAACAAGCCAAGATCATTGGATGTGAGGGGGTGCATCAAATGGGCGATCACTGGATGGCCTGCGCCGAACACCCGCCGACTCACGATTAATTCAGGCCACTCACCGGCATTTCGGGCATATCCCCCGAACATTCAAGCTGGAATCAATGAGCTCGAAGTCAAGCTTCTTGACGGCATCACGCCCTGCCTGTAGAACCGCCTCGTTTTCAAATTCTTCAGTGCGCCCACAACGCACACACACGAGGTGGTGGTGATGAATGTGTTCAGCATCCGCAAGCTCGAATCGACTGCCGCCATCCCGTAGTTCGAGCTCTTGGAGAAAATCCATCTCCACAAGCAGGCGCAGGGTTCGATAAATGGTTGCGAGTGAGACTTTGGATTGCTGATCCACCAGTTGGCGATGGACTTCTTCAGCACTCAGGTGACTACCGCTGCCGATCTGCTCAAAAAGGTCGAGCACCAAGCGCCTCTGTGGCGTCATGCGACGCCCTTCCTGGTGAAGTCCTTTTTTCAGAGTTCCGGTCGCTTCAGCAGAAGAGCTTGCAGGCGACATGGAGACGAGATGCAGCGTTTCTCAATAGTAAGCACTATTGAGAGTCAGTAACAGTGCTCGTTGACGAGTTGTTTTCTCCTTTGGTGGGTTCATGACGTCACGTCTGATACAAGACACCAGCGCAGACGCTTCTTCCATGGAAATTTGCATGGCCCGTTGACTCATCGATGTGGTGTCTTGCTGGAAGCAGATCTGACATCGGCCTTAACAACGCCCGAAGTCCAGCAGGGGTGAATGCAGGCATACCCGATAGGCTGGCTGTCCGTTTGATGGACAGAGTGTCGGTCTCCTGGTCGGTGCTAATGCGCTTTGTGGCGAGCGGCCTTTTCCTGGTGGCCCATGGGTTGTTGGTGCTGGAGCACATTGCTCTGGGCACTGCACTGCATGGGGTTGCGGAAATTTTTCTCGCCCCCTGGGCCTTTCGTCACCGTGCCTGGGATCTGATTGTGATCGGGCTTATTTTCTGCGTCTTCGACTTGTGGGGGACTCTGCGACTGATCAACGTGCTGGGTTGAGGCTGACCGATTCGATCCACCAACGGGCCACGCGTCCAGCCTGATCGGGTTTCCCGGACGGCACAGTAACCACAACCAGGCGTTTGTCACGGCGTTGATAGTCGTAACGGCAGTAGCCAACACCTGTTCCTGAACACGACGCTAGAGATGAAAGCTGGTTCCCTGCCAGTTGCTGTTCGAAGGCATGAACTCTCTCAGCAGGAGCAGGATTCCAGCCTTTGGATGTGAGGGACTGATCGACCACGAGGATCGACTGACCTTCCTGCAGATCAGGCGGGCGTTGCTCTGCTTTCACGCCAGTCAGACAAGACAAGATGAGCCCGGAAAGGAGTAAGAACCAGCGCATCGCTGAGACCGTTTAAGTCAGGCTTAGCTACGTACTGGCTTCTCCCGCCATGGTTCAGCGCTGATCCTGCTCTGACTCGCGTGCTCCAACCACCAAGGCTGCGAGAAATGGCAAAACCGCAATGGCGGTGAGGATTTCCATCAACGAACTGACCAACCCTTGAATTCTTGCGCGATGTAACGGAGTGTTGTGGTTTCAACAGCTACCGATGCGCTGGAAAGTCGGACT
The DNA here is from genome assembly GCA_047286285.1 of Synechococcus sp. Lineage (GTDB taxonomy): Bacteria > Cyanobacteriota > Cyanobacteriia > PCC-6307 > Cyanobiaceae > Synechococcus_C. The sequence continues at coordinate 1,301,006 of JBJBBP010000002.1, forward strand.
CCGGAGGCGATTCGGTGCTTGGGTGAGATGGTTGCTGAGTGACTACCCCCGCAACAACAGAAAATTCCAACGCGATCAGTCTGTATGCCATAAAAAATATCCACCCAGAACACCGGCAGTGTTGGCGTGAAGTTGAACGTATTCCGGAAACTCCACATCTCTGAGAAGCTTGGTATTCCCACCGCCCAAATGCATTAGATCCCAATTCCAGATGAATTTTGTGGTCTCAACAACACGCTTGACGCGCTTAACCCATTTTGCTGATCCGACAGTCTCAAGTGCATGTTTGCCGACATAGTCCTCGTATGAATACCCTTTTTTGAACAGGTGGTGCGCAAGCTCAAGGTTCGGTATCAGGCGACCGTCGGCAAATAATGCTGATCCCATGCCCGTTCCAAGTGTCAGCACCATTTCCACCCCATTGCCGCGAATACATCCATAGCCTTGTACATCTGCGTCATTGGCGACGCGAACAGGTTTTTTCAGACGCCTGAACAGCTCAGCAGCAAGGTCTGTACCAGGCCAGCTGATGTCGAGATTGGCAGCGGTTTCAATAACTCCGTGACGGACAACACCAGGAAAACCAACTGACACACGATCAAATTGAGGAATATCCTGGGTCAACTCTTCGATCACATTGATGATCGATACGGGTGTAGCCGGTTGTGGTGTTTTCGCCCGCTGTCGATCACACATCTGGATTCCTTGGGAATCGAGAACAATCAGCTTGACCCCCGTTCCACCGATGTCGATACTTAGAGTATTCGCTGGTGATTTCATTTTATTGTCTGTTTCAGCGATAGTCTAATGAAGGAAATTCATTTTTACAACGCAAGTTGTCTTGCGATCTGCATATCAATTCTGGAGTTAATGCAATTTGAATTGCGCTTTTCAATGGGGTCTCCCTCCTGACCTACAGGCAAGGTTCTGCTTGTCAAGACCTTTGTTACGTATTGCGATTGATTGATTGATTGAAATACGCTGATGGCAGCGCGTTACAGGCATAGGCCAGCATTGATGCAGGATAGATCGATCTTTTGTATGTCAGCACGTTAATTGTTTGAGCATGCGTCAGTAAGCAATATCTTCTGCTAAAGCAAGTGATGCTAGGTAATAGAAGAGGAGTGCTGGGTGTGTGAATCTACGCCTTTACGAGTTCAACCGCATTGGTTATGACGTTAAAGGAGAGTAGAGATTTAACGTAGAGACTATTGCCAAAAGCTGATTACTTAATCTTATCCATCTGTTGTCGATAACAGGTCGCTCTCGGCTCGGCGAAGAAATTCATTGACAGGCGTAGTCAATCCACCAATGCCAGACAGAATCCTGCGTCGGTTCTTGCCACTTTCCGCCTTGATTAACCAGTCTCTCCTTGCACTTAATGCCATTGATGATGACATAATCCTTGTTCTCTGATTTAGGATTGTCTACAATTCGGATTTTAAGCACCACTTGGTTTCCTATCTTTCGTTTGATTTGACCGAAATAATCTGTGCCAATACTTGAAGTTCCCATATAGTCCCAGCTTCCGCTGAAGTCACCTCCAGTTTCTGCGATTGCTGGTGTGGCGAGAGAGAGTGCCAGAACAGAGAGAAGAGCAAGCTTCATAGACGTTGACAGCGCTTCTCCACTGTTAGCAAGTAATGCAGTCAGCCTGCCATTGGTAGAGCTTGAAACAACACAGCTATTTGTTATAACCTGCTCCTATCTGTCCTGCCCGCAAGGGTCTGACCAATGTCAGTTGTTCAGGGCATCGACTGAGAGGTTTGAGCTTTCTCTCTGCTCTGCGGTGTGATGGTTGTTGTCGCTTGCACGTTTGGGTTGCCAAATGCACACAAACAAATGCCAAGCAAGCACTGCTGGAGCAGGCACGGACATGATCTGCGGAGGTCTGATCTCTTGAATCGAGACAGTTCTGGTAACGAATACCAGCTTGATTCATGCTGAATGGCTGATTGTAGCTATCAATAAGCATGACTGGCTTATTCAATCATGAGCTCCTGGACCAATCGACTCACAATCCCTGTCGACCTTATTACGACATTCGCAGAGTTAACAGCTAGTTATCAAGAAGCTCTGAAGGACCGAGGTGCTCTTGATGTCACATACAAGCTTTGGAACGAAATGACTAGTGCTGAAAAAGCAAAAGCCAAAGCAAGAATGCCAAAGCTTCCTGTCAATAACTGGTATGTTAATTGATTTTTGAATTGGGCGGACTCAAAGATCTGTTCTATCAAATCACCTTTTCATACTGTCTCAAGTGGATTGGGCTGGTGTTAATCTCATTACTTTATTGAAGAATTGTTCAGTCAAATAGAATTAACCTTTAGTCCTGAATTTATTTTGAATCGATTTCCCAGCTGTCACCCCAAGCCTGCTTTACTGTGATTTCGTTTGGAAAAGCATTCGACAACATCGGCATCATGAGGATTGATGCTGCCAGGCAGCAGATGGAAGCAGGCAGTGCCAGACGGATCAAGTCTTCTTTGTTCATGGCTGTGAGGACAGTTGACTCTATTGGTCATGGCATCGATGTTGGTCTTGCGTCTATCTCTGCAAAATTTGTTGACCGTTCGTTAGGTCGTCTATCGATCAATCTCTTGCCTGCCGCTATCAAAGACAGTGTGTGTCTGAGTTGCCATTCAATTATCAAGAATCTCTTGGATGTTGTCACAGAGGCTGCTGCTGTTGTGTTCAGTCGGGAGTTAGAGGCAAGCCACTGAATCTCCCATCAACATCGGGTTCGTCGGCGCTCCGTTCAGCCTTGCCACCTAAGGCTGGAGCAGGAGGATCCTCTTGCGAACACTGTTGTTCGCGGATCTCATCAAGTAGTCGGTCAATCTCTCTGCCCAGCCGCACACCAAGCTCACCTTTGGGCTGAAGTGAATAGCCCTTCACCTCGCGTTGAGGCTCGGTGTCGGACTGAGGCAGCGGGCTTAGTTGGTCTTCACCCACCACGTACCTTCCTGAACAACCTTCCTACGTTTCCCCCGCCGCGACCTCAGGGGGAAAGCCCGAATATGTCAGAGTGGTAAGAGAGTAATGACGCTTCTGGAGGTCAATTGAAGATCTTTATGACCCGTCTATCTCTCATTAGCAGTTCTCTGCAATCAATTCTAGATATGGTCGGTGCAAGTTCTCTTTGGTTTTAGTTGTTCTCTTAATGGTGAAGGCTTTGCCAAGCTAATGTATTTTCTTTAATGAATTATCTTTCTTACTCAGAGATCATTGTCTTCTCTTGAATGGGCAGCCAAGAGTGTTTGGGTTTTTAACGCAATATTCTTCCACTAGCATTCCTGCTGACTCTGCATAGCAAGCTGCTGTTGCTGCTTTGCAGCCCCAGCCACCTTTCGGCCGTTGTTTGCCACTGCTGCAGATGCCGTGCCATGGATATTTTTGGTTTGACTGGCCGTTATACCAATATTCGCCACTGAAGACGCATTCTGATTCAAAGTTAAGGCTGAATTTTCCTTGATTACCCTCCCGGTTTCTGAATGTGCCATTCACTTCTGACTCTTGGCGTGGGCTTTCTCTCCAGTATGTCTTGGTAATTGAAATAGTCCCATAGCCATTGCCATAGCTTCCAGACTGATATTGCCCATTCCTGCGTTTGAATATGAGTGGGCCAAATGTTGTCGTAAATTCTTTATTGTAAGCAGGTACGAAAAATCCGGTCATGTTGACCCCGCTGGTTCCGGACCCAGTCATTTTTATTCTTCCTGTCCACTGAACTCCAGGTGGATAATCGCAGACTCCAAATTTTCCATTAAAAGTCTCGGGTGTAAACTTAAGATTAACAGGTCCCCAATAGTAAGACCCATTTATGGGATAATCACAACGTGGGGTGTTGCGCTTGTTGTTAATCCAGTGCCCATTGAAATTACCAGTCGTACTTCTCGCCCCTAAGAGCAGATTGCCATTAAAACTTCCAGTGTAGTTGTTTCTTCCTTTTGATTGAAGCTGGAGTTCTCCTTCACTTGTAACCCAGTATTCTATCGATTGTGCTTTTGCTGTGTTGGTGAAGCTTATTCCCACCGCGCAATGAACTGCCAGCGCCGCTAAAGAAGCAATCCTGAGTGTATCAAGGATTTTAGTCACCGCTTACTCTTATTTGCTCATCTAGCGATAGCAATAGGGCGATCCCAAATCGGAATCTGTATCAGTTCGTAAAATTATTTTTGGGGCTCGATTCTGTTATTTGAATTTATGTACCGTTGATCTTAAACATATCTGATCAAGTTCGCTCTCACGAGTGGGTTTTTTGGTTGCCTGACTCGTTCAATTCCATCGCAGCCTGAGAAACCATGCAGAACTCAGGAGGCTGGAAGTGTTGCCTGCTCAAGTTGTGATGCGGCTCTATTTGGGTAGGTAGCGAGAGGCGTCATCTACGGTCTGACAGGGGTCTGTCGCCCGCCCGCCAGGAAGCATGCTGTCGTCGATCGTTCCTGTCATATACAGCTCGCAGAGCTCTTCTGGAGGACGACTATCAACCCAGCTCTGAAAGCCTCCATCGTCGTAAGCGAGCAATTGAGCAATCAGCAAAACTTCATGCATAGAACGACGGTGGAATTGATATCTCTTGGACGTTAGATGCGCTGCAGCTGTGCGCAAGCAACAACTCACGACTGAATGCGACCTAGAGCCTGATTGGCGATTGCGTATAGCCAGATCAAATTCAGTGCTTGATTCGCCAGAACGCCATTGAGGCATCGAGGACCCTGCAAAAGTCGGGCGGGTGTAAGCGGTGTCATCCCAGGAGGTGAAGCTCAGTAAGCCACTGCCACAAAAGTAACGATCACGACGGTGGCGGTGATCAGTTCCATGGCCTTCTCCTGTCTGGATTCACACTCGATCTGATGGCTTGAATTCACCATCCCATTTTCGAGCGAAAGACCCTGCGACCAACCTCACAGCCGTGCATAAGATGGGTCATCAAGTCAGACGTTGAACGCGGAGATGGTGTGTCCATTGAGAGGAGACAGCCTTTATCACTTTCAGATTAAATCTCACTATTCGAACTACGGCAGAACCCACGGCTTTGTTCTGCCCATTGATGAGCTGACTGTCACCTTCAAAGCCCTGAACGAAACACCCAATTTCATTCCCACCCAGGCATAAGAGTTTGGGTCATTCATCTGAGCTAAAAACCTGACCCCTGGGCTACGACTCAGCTCCGGTTGGAACTTTTTCAGAGACATTTGCGAGGCGATCCAAGAATCCTTGGTCGCATCTGCGCAGGCTTGGATCCATAGTGTCTCTAACGTCGAACAAAGAGGCATCCCTTGTTCAAGGGCTATTGGACTCGAAGTCCTAATAATTGTTCTTTCTCTGAGGGCTACAAGTGCTACGAAGCAGACCCACAGAGATCAACGCTTCTCCCAGCTGCGACAAAGAGTCTGGATCTACATCCATATCAGCGATTGTCTACCGCACCAAATCTCAAGTGATCTCAAACCATTGCTTTCTTGTCTTTGAGTTATGCCAGTCGTCTACACCATCAGCAGTGTAGTCCTAGGGATGTTATCAAGTAAGGTTTTCAGGATATTGACGAATTCAGAGAATATTGCTACCATTATAACAGTCTCAATAATTAACTTGGGATAGATCTGATGAATAAATTACGCGTAAATAGTGGTCCAATCAGCTAATTTCCGTATTTCTTGATTCTACATAATAAAAACATTATAAGTATCCCTTCAAACGCCTGCATGGGTGCTGAAGATTCTCCCCTATGAAGTCCACATCCATTCCCCGCTGACCACTTAATTTCTCGACATTGAGTAGACAAATTCATTAAAGCGAGCAGAATGCAAGAATTGATTCTTCCACATGCGCCTTGCTGTAATTGGAGCCTCAGGCCACTGCGGTTGCCAACTAGTAGTACAAATTCTCGATAGAGACTTAATTCCAAGCAGTGGCAAGCTCCAGCTAGTGGGACATCACGGTGAAGACAGTGAGATGGGTCTTCACGCGCTTCGCACAGATCTCACTGATGCCTTTTGTGATAGCGCTCCTTCCATCGAGGTGGTCATTGATCCTGAGCACATTCACGCTGATGTGGTGGTGATGTTGGCTGGGCGAACACTAAGTACAAACCCAACTGAAAAAGCCGACCGTGCCCAGCTAGGTAAAGACAATGCCGAAATTTTCGAGCAATACGCAAAAGCTTTTTCAAGCAGTTCGTTGCCGCCGATTGTAATTGTTCAGTCCAATCCAGTGGAGCTAGGTGTTCAAATCTTTGCTGAAGCCCTATTCATTCCGCCATCGCTACGCGAAGGCCATGCAGGTAACAGGTTTGCCGATCGCGAATATCAGCGAGGCCATGGGTCACACCATTGAGGCTCACCTGCAGAGCTACGAGCGTTTCAAGCCGAATGCGACGGCTGAAATGGTAGCAAAGTTTACCGCCTAAAGAAGCCTAGATTCATTTTGGGAAGTTAATTTAGGTCGTAAATTTTGCCTAGCGTGCAATATTTATCCGTAATAGATAAGAGTCGTAGGCTAACAATTCTAGAAAGCGCAAGATCAATTAAGATCTACGCAAAATAAGCTATTTGAAAAGTATTCATATTCACCTTCTTTGTGTCTTTTGAATTCTAATCTATTGAATACTCTCTTGGCTGATTCGCTGCATCCGTCAATCATGCGATCATGGAATTCGCAAGAGATAAGCTTGCATTTTTGAACCCAGTTCTCGCAATCAGATGCATCAAATAAAACTTTTTCTGAGCCTTCGATATCTATTTTGCAAAAGTCTAAATATTTGAACCCTGCTAACTTCATAAGTTCTTCAACTGACATGGCTGAAACTTTGTGAGCACCATTGCTTGTTTCGTTAAACATTTTCCCAAAGTCCCCTCCCAATTTTCCAACTTGTGCGGTTTGATGTAAAATACAATTGTGAGACCAAACCCCATGGTTTAAGCATCTAATGTTTTTGTAGCCCCTGCAGTTGAGTTGGGCAAGGATAAAGTTATCATGATCTGGCTCTACTAAAAGTATCTTGGCCTGAGGAAATTTGTTTGCAATGTATATCGATGCAAGTCCTATGTATCCACCTAAGTCCAATACGCTGTGCAGCTCGTTCTCGAGAAATTTATATTCTTGCCTTTCGAAAATTCCTCTATAATTCAAGATGTCACTTGTGCCTTTTCTGAGATAGATGGGATGTTTAATTCCTTGTAGAGAGACTTTAACTAGCTCCAGTCGACTACCTTTGCAGCAATGCCAATAAAGCATGTTTGAACGTGTTGGAATCACATTGAAGAATGATTTTAGAATGACTTTTCGACTCTTCTTAAGGCTCTTTTGGATTTTTTTCTTGCTAGACTTTAGAAAAGAAAGAAGTAGCTTTTTGTAGTCTTCCATGATTTTCAAAAACATATTTCGATTACTTTACCAGAAAACACTTGTCTAGTCTTTTCGTGATTGGTTTTTTAGCAAATTTAGTGGATTCATCTAACTCAAATTGAACGCTCTCATTTAGCTGACTGTCTCGAATATTCAGATGAACCGGACAATCTATGCAATGAAGAAAATGACTGCGTTCAGGATTGCTTTGGAGGTTGATCCAGATGCAACCCTGGCTGCCACACAGCTCGAATCATTCGTTGCGAAGTTCAGCGAAGAAACGCTTAAGGCAGTATTTCCGCAGGGACGTGAAAAGCAGCATCCAAGCGACATGAGGCAACTGTTCCTGGATCGTATTCAACGGATGTTTACCTGACCACATCACCGCAACCTCTGCATCAACTGAGTCATCAGAACCAACGCGTCTTGAAGTCGAATGCAGACCTGGGAATCAAGGGCTGACTGTTATGGCAGACCCTCCAGTTCTTCCCGCACACGCCCAAGCGTTCGCAGCATTGCCGATGACCGCAAACGCGCTTTGCCATCAAGCATCTGCAGAATCTCGCTGATTTCGTTTACGCATTCGGTGCGACCACTGAACGCATCCCAGACCGTTGCTGACGGTGTTGCCGGTGAAGACGGTGATGGGTCATTAGGAAAGCCACTGATGCCCCCATCAGCAGCAGATCGCGGGTCGCCCTGGCTGTCGTCACCGCCCCCTGGCGTGACACCAACGGAAACAGGTAGATCCACCACCGTCGGACCACAGCAGGCATACGCACACGTTCTCTGGTGTTCGATTTCTGCGGGCGTTGGGCTGGCTTGGATTTAAGCCACCAGCGCATGAATTTTGCGTCCGATGCGTTCGCCGCATACGCCTTTGGCTTTGCGGCTGTAAGTCTTTGGTGGCGTTGTCGGGGCAGGGGTTATTGCGACTTGATCTCCCAGCTGTCGCCACATGCCTGCTTCACCGTGATCTCCGTTGGAACGGCATTCGACAGCAGAGGCAGTTCCAATCGGTCTTGCTGCTGGTGGCGGCGGTGCGGTGATCGGCAACAAGTTTGGGCGGGGCCGAGCAGGCGCTGCTCTCGGTGCAGCTTTAGGTTCCTTGGGCGGTTCCGGCAACTTTATTTATGAGCTCGGCGGAGCATCAGCTCGGGTGATGGATTACCTGCCTGATGATTTGATATAGACGATGCTTATGGCGATTTGGTTCGTGCTGGAGCGACCTACGGCATGGCACCGCTGGGCGGATTAATTGCAGGCATGACTGAAGCGGAACTGCAAATGCTCTGATCAATCAGAACCGGACTGCCGGTCAAAGAATCAGAGCAGCTATGGCATAAAAAAACCACGCGTACGCAGGGTTTATGTCGTGGTTCTTGCTGTCGTCTTTTGCAGCCGCCCTGGTCGAGTGGGAAGGGCCAGTTAGATGGGCTTGCGCTCTCTCATCAGTCCAAGCACAGCTGTTGATAGCAAGAAAATAGCACGAACTCTAAAGTGGTGATCGCTGAGATCGCAGTCGGGGCGACAGGATTCGAACCTGCGACCTAGTGCTCCCAAAGCACCCGCGCTACCAAACTGCGCCACGCCCCGTTACCCCCACATAGTAGGGCCTGACGGGGATCTGGCTGAAAGCAGCTGCTGCAGTTGGTTTCCTTCTTGTGTCAGGTGTGGTCATATAGGTGCATCTGGCAGCCCGTTGTCATTCGTTTGTCACCCGCCTTCAATGCCAAGCCGCAGGCACGCACCTGACTGGGTGCTGAGGTTGAGAAACCAGTTGAGAGTCACGGTGCATCGGGCTGCCATTGAACGAGTATTGGCCGGAGTTGCTAGTTGATTGCAGTCTTGATTACTAATTAAGCCCTGAATATCTCTGCTCAACTGCGCTCAATGGTGCCAGCCATTAGAGATTGATCTACAAGCTTTTGGGAGTGATTAAAGCAATAAAAAGCCCTCGGTTCTGCATATTTTGGATGACCTGTTAGCAAAAGCCTACCTATTTAAGGTAATCGCAAGAGACTATGCGCGACTGTCGCTTAACCTTTGACCCACGGAATATCTGAATAATAGCGAAATTCGCCTTTGCCAGTATTTGGGTCATATTGGCAAACCCAGTAATCATTTTTATAGATACCTGAATGTGAAGCACCCAGAGCACCCAGTTGGTCGATTCTTTGCTTTGCGTTTAGGCCGTAAACTTTTTTGGCTCTGGCGTATGATGCCTTTTCGGCATAGGCATCGTTAATCAAAACACCACACACCTTTTTTACCTCTTTTATGTAGGTAGGTCGGTTGAATGTAATCTTGTCATGAACACGAACATCGCGATGATTCGGACTTGATGACAAAGCTTTAATCACAGGCATTTTAGCAACTTTCTTTTTATCGATTGTCTTACTTGGCCCGCCAAAGCGGTACTCAACATCAGCAGAAAATCGAGTTTCAAAGGCTTCGTCGTAGGAGATGTTGACTCCAGCGATCAAGCCGTTTGTAATTTCATAAGCCACGCGGCCTAGAACACCTGATCCATCAGCTTCTGATCCATCACCGTCCTGGTAGTAGTAACCAATCGATGTCGTCAGCTCAGGTGTGATGTTGTAGCCCGCATCAATGCCATAAGTTGCCAGTGAACCTGCTTGATAGAGCCAGTTGATTTGTTGAACCTTCTCACCTGTTGGAATCAATCCATAAGCATTGAAGTCCCAATCATTAGAGACCGCCTCCAAACCGACGGCTGCTTGCTGGAAGAAGACTGTTTTCTCTGTGCCAAATAAGGACACACCTGAATCAGCATTACCCGTAGCCATTGGTCTGGTGTCATAACCAGCATTCAGCCCAAACATCCATGAGCGATCACCATTCAGCCAGCGATAGCCAAGCCGGGTTGAAGTGCTGACAGTGGTGCCAGAAACATCGGTGTTGATGATGCTGCTGTCGCCAGCTCGATCAGCGAAGTTGGCGTTGATCAGGGCATCAACGAACCACACGCTGTTATCGCCAACAGACAGTGGCAAGAACCCACCAATGCCTGCCTGGTTCGGTGTGCCAGCACCCTGCAACGCACCCTGAAAACCAAAGGTGGGCTTGACCACATCCTTGAGGCTGATGCTCATCACATCACCGAGATCCTCTGCAGTGCCGTCCTGTGCCTTCAACGGCAGCGGGGCAACGGCAACAGCAGAAGCCAGCAGTCCAATGGAAAGGCGGCGGAGCATGGATCAGGCGTCAGTCCGCTCATGATGCCGAGCTTTGCCTGGGTAGGCGTGTCGCCGCAATTTCGTTCAACATCAGCCGTATTAAGGGCACCATCCGGCCTGGTCTTAGCAAGTGGGTCAACACTGATCTTGTGACCCACATCATCCCGTCGATTGGCTGACGGAATCACGCAGCGAGATGGATTGATCGATTAGCTGTAGCCGCTTGGTCAACGACAAACTTGCTCAAGCATGGCGAAGCCGACTGAGCCGGATGGCGGTGAGAACCAGTCAGCTGTTGTTCCATCACTGAAATGCGCCCTCGTTCGACCTGCATCACAGTTGGCCTCGACTTTCCAGACATTTCCATCAGACGAGCGGTGCTGAAAGAAGACTGGTGAAATGACCCTCACAGATTCACAACGATTCTCGTAGCAGCTCACATCCACCCAACGTGTCATATTCCTCGCCTCAGCAGGAAGGAGAGTGCACATTGGCAGAGCTAAACAACTGAAGACCAAAAGCCTGTTCATGGTGATCTCAGCGCGTTGTCTACTTCTGTATAGCTGTCTCACAAGCCCCTGACGCCAAGGCTCCAGGGCAGCAAAAACCCCGCACTTGGCGGGGATTGATTGGTGTGAGGTTGTTTTGTCGGGAGATCGATAGCGACTACTCAACGCCCCCTGCTTTTCCCTTTCGGGTCTTGTATAGCTCTCAGCCTCGCTTTCATGGCTTCAGGCTTCCCGACAGAGTTCAGATCAGAACCTAATTTGGATCCCGAATCCAGGATGACGATAGTTGTATCCATAGGCTGGAATTACTAGCGGGTAGCCATACACCTCGCGGTTGTAAACCCTGCGAGCATGACGCCACTCGCGATTATATGCTCTTTGGTAATGATTAAACCCTCGAACATCATGCCGGAAGTCACGACGAATTCTTCTTGGTTCATGACGTTCATGATGGCCATGATGATAATGCTCCTTTGCATCTGCAGCAGGTGGAGAAATCAGCATTGAAGCACCGATAACTGTTGCGGCAGCGATCGAAGAGAAGAGTTTCATTTGTTTGATTTCGCAGTGGAGGTCATCCCTCCTGGACCTCTTCACCATCGTTCAACTGATCAAATTCTGCATCACCCAATCAGGTGGTCTGCCAGGTGCTTTCCTCCCCCATTTGGGGCAGACCTCCCCAGCCAGCGGTGCAGAGGAGGATCCGTAATCGTGTCGTGATGCCGGATCAGGATTGACAACTTTTAGCGAGACACTCGGCAATCCATGGGTTCGGAGGGTTGATCAATGACCAGTAGGGCAATCTCTGTTGCTTCATCACTTCTCTTGTTCAGCGCTTTCGCGCTGCTGACGGAATCGATTAGCAAACAGCATCGAACCTTCGGCTCGACAGCATCAGCTCTGCTCTGTTTGTCCCAGATTCTCTTGCTGCCAGCCAACAGGCATCCTGAAGGCATGTGATGGGGTGGCGATGATGTCTTTGTTCGAGCAGCAGTGGCAGACCTACCGGACTGTTCTCGAACACGACTCCATGGAGCACAGGGCGATTGCTGAGGCCACTGCGTCAGGCATCAGACGCTGGTTTGAGCAAAACGGAGGACAGGGTTTACACGCTGTTCTGGTGGATCTGGGTTGTGGTGACCTGGCCCAACTTGTGCCTTTGTTCCGCTCGTTGCCACTGCGCTCCTTCACAGGAGTGGATCTTGCCGCTTCTGTTTTGCCCCTGGCCGAACAGCAGATGGGGCAGGTCCAGTTTCCCTGTCACTGGATTTGTGGTGACCTGCTCGACTGGGCTGAGGACAAGGTCGATCGACCAGTGGATCTGATTCACTCGGCCTTCGCCATCCACCACCTAAGTGACACCAATAAAATTCGCTTTCTTGAAGGGGCTCGCCGGCACATTGCTGACAACGGGCTCATGGTCTGGACGGACGTTTTTCAGGAGGAGACTGAGTCGAGAGCCCGTTATCTGGAGCGTTATCTCTTGCGGGTCAAGCATTGGCCTGGTCTCTCAGCTGAGCAAAGAAATGCCGTGGTTGATCACATGCAGCAATGCGATTGGCCGGCTCGACGTGGTTGGGTCGAATCCGTTGCCTCAAATTGCGGGTGGACGCTCAACTGGAGCTGGCGCGGCCAGCATCAGGCGGAAGCCCTTGCCCTGCTTCGGCCTTGTACGTGAAGGCAGCCGCGGGTTGGTTGTTGATCTCGTTGGATGCCAACGCCTGCAGGCTCAGGAATAACACTCCAGCAGCACTTATTCAGTGGGGCGTGGTGGAGAGCAGACTTCTTCAGGTCGGGGGGGGCTGCTTGGCTTAGCAGGATGTTGAGGCAAGGCATTCATTGCGACTTGCCTCCCCGTATTGCTGTTTTTTGAGTTCCAGCGGTGTCTTGTTACCAGGTTTATTGATGTGTTGTGCCAGCCGACTGTTGCGATTGAATTTTGTCACATATTTGATGAATGCTGGCAAGTCGCTTTGGTTGAAATCAGACGGGATTAGACTAATATCGATAGTAAGGCTAACGAACCTTTGATATCGGTATTGAACCCAAAGGCGATAGGAGGTTGACAATATTTCGACTTTGCTTTTCTCTCAGTTGATCGAACTTCATGCCTTCTGAATGGCACTCTGAATCAATTATCAAGCGTTCAGCTTCGCTTGATCAACCGCAGGATTCGTTGTCTCTTTTGCGTTTTGCTTGTGATGCAACAAGTGAAGCCATGCTCATTCTCGATGAGCACCATACTGTGTGCTGGGTCAATCGTCGTTCGACTGAATGGTTTCTTGCTGAATCGGCTCATCATCTGATCGGACACAATTTTGATTCCTTATTTTTGTTTCGGCATCTCGATCAACGAGAGATCCCGCCTGATGACAATCAGCATCCATTGCAGCAGTCTGTTGGCGGTGAGGGTCAGATGAGTGTTCTTGTGCAGGTTCGTAATTCTGAAAGACTGCCTTCTACGCCAGGTCAGCATTACATGGTGACTTGGCAACGCATCAATCAGAAGCGTGATGATTTCACGTTGATTATCTTCCGTGACCTTGACCCTCTTGAAAAGGCTCTTCAGCATCAGCGGTCATTCATTAATCGACTCGCTCATGAGCTTCGAACTCCTCTTGCCATTATCAATGGAATTCTTCGGCGTCTCGCGCGCGCGAAAGGTTTAACGGTGCAACAGATTCGTTCGTATGGGGAGCTGAGTTCAGAAGCGAAGCGCATTTCTGGTCTTGTAGACAAACTTTTACTGCTTTCGGATTTAGATACTGACCGTTATCCCTGGCAGCTTGAGAAACGCTCAGTTTATTCATTTTTGACTCAATGGTTGGATCATCTAAAGGAGCCCCAGCGTCAAATGATTTGTCTTGATCTGAGTGACGCCATTGCAGATATAACGTTGTCTCTTGATCAGGCTGCTTTTTCTCTTGTCTTTGACAATCTTCTGGAAAATAGTCTTCGCTTCGCTTCGAGCGGAAGTAAGTTCTGCATTGGTGGATCTCTTGATCCTCAAATGCTCGTATTGAGTGTTCTCGACCAAGGACCTCCACTGTCCATCAATGGTGATGCTTCATTGTTATTTGATCGATTCACTCGTCTTGAAGAACACCGTGACCCATCGCGGAGTGATGGAGTCGGCTTAGGGCTTGCTCTCGTCAAGAGTCTTGTTGAAGGAATGGGTGGTGTCGTCAAAGCAGATTTCAGCTCCCCAAACACTGAAGATCAAAATTGTGGACTTCAGATCTCTCTTTTCTTTCCAAGACTCAATCAGCACGCTGTCTGTTCTGATGACTCGGCAAATATTGCTCCAGTAGTTCCGGTAGACGATCGAACAGATCCGGCTTGAGGATGTAATCGCTTGCTCCCTGATCGATCGATTCCTGGCGTTTGATCTCATCATTGAACGCGGTCACAACCAGGATCGGAGCTGTTTGCTGAAGCGTTTTCAGATGCTGAAGGCAGGTGAACCCATCCATTACCGGCATCATCAGGTCAAGAAGGATCAGGTCAACCTTCTCGGCCTCCAGCAGATCGAGAAGCTCCTGCCCACTTCGACAGGCAATCGCCTCCACTCCTTCATCGGTGAGTTCATCCGCAATCAGACTGCGTAAACGCGGATCGTCATCTACGAAGGCAACACGTGGCTGGTCACCCATGAAGCAACAAAAGCTGTCGCCCTAATCATGACCGCAGAAACGGTCTGGTCGGTCAAATGGGTCGCCTGAGATTCGAACTCAGGACCAATCGGTTAAAAGCCGAGTGCTCTACCGCTGAGCTAGCGACCCTTCCTTGAGCCGGAGCGTTTGTCCCGGAACAGGTTGTGCCCTCAGGCACCTGTGAAAAGTATCACCCTGACGAACCATCGTCCAAGTCAATTTGGATGGATCTCCCCGAAAAGACATCAGACGTTCCCGTTTCTCACAGTTGTGGGCTGACGGTTGGAGAACACGCTTGGTTGGCCAACAGCTTCCTGGGTCCGTCAGTCGCTTGAATCAGCACATGGCTTCCGGTTTGTGAACCGATGACTGATCTGTCCACACCAGACCCATTGATGATCGGTTCACCCAGGATTGATCCTCAGGCCTGGGTTGCCCAAAGTGCTGTGGTGATGGGAAACGTCGACATCGCAGCAGGTGCAAGCCTGTGGCCCACTGCTGTTGCCCGTGGTGACATGTCGGCCATCGTGATTGGGCCGCGAAGCAATGTTCAAGATGGAGCCGTTCTGCACGGTGATCCAGGCATGCCGGTGTTGATCGGATCTGATGTCACCATCGGCCACCGTGCTGTTGTTCATGGAGCAACGCTTGAAGATGGTTGCTTGATTGGAATCGGAGCCATCGTTCTCAACGGTGTCACCGTTGGGGAGGGTGCTTTGGTCGCAGCTGGCTCCGTCGTGACCCGTGACGTTCCTGCACGCTGCTTGGTGGCCGGTGTTCCCGCTCAGGTGAAACGTGAGCAGAGCGAAGCGGCAGTGCTTGAGCAGAAGCACCATGCGACTCATTACTCACAGCTGGCTGCTGCCTGGTCTCAATTGCTGCAAAACCAAACGGACTGACACTTTCAATCCTTGAATGCACGCACATTCATTAGGATCCTTCGACCATCCCTAGAAACCATGGACCTCCGTGTCGTCGTTGTGGCAGCCCCAATCCTGATTGCCCTGGGCTGGGCGGGATACAACATCAGTCGTGCCGCGATCGGTCAGCTTCAGATGATGCTCAAGCGCGGAGAAGCCTGAACTCTCCCAGGTTGTTCGCGATTGATCGATAGGGTTGAGATCGGTTGATCCAGAGCTTTGGCTGAGAGGTCCGTCATTGTCATCGGTGCTGGTCTCGCCGGCACCGAAGCCGCCTGGCAGATTGCTGAAGCCGGTGTGTCGGTCCTCTTGGTGGAGATGCGTCCTCTACGGAGGTCGCCGGCGCATCACAGTTCCGAATTTGCCGAACTTGTCTGCAGCAACAGTTTTGGGGCTCTGAGCAGTGATCGGGCAGCCGGCCTCCTGCAGGAGGAACTGCGTCGACTCGGATCTCTAGTGATCAGAACCGCTGATCTGCATGCGGTCCCTGCAGGTGGAGCACTGGCGGTCGATCGAGGTCGATACAGCGCAGCCCTAACGCAGGCTCTTGAGCAACATCCTCTGGTCACGATCGAGCGGCGTGAACAGATGTGCCTCCCGGATGCGGACCAGCTCACGGTGCTGGCAACAGGCCCCCTCACCAGTGACTCGCTGGCCAGTCAGCTCAGAGACTTCACGGGGCGTGACGACTGCCACTTCTTTGATGCCGCGAGCCCGATTGTCGATGGAGAAACCATCGATATGGAGATGGCGTTTCGCGCCAGCCGCTACGACAAGGGCGATGCTGATTACATCAACTGCCCGATGGATCAGCATCAATACCAGCAGTTCCGTTCTGCTTTGCTCGCTGCAGAACAGGCTGAACTCAAGGACTTTGAGCAAGAGAGCGCCAGATTCTTCGAAGGTTGTTTGCCGATTGAGGAACTTGCACGCCGTGGTGAAGACACCATGCGTTACGGCCCTCTGAAGCCCATCGGTTTGTGGGACCCTCGTTGGGGTGATGTGAACGATCGTGATGTGCGTCGAGCAAGGCGCGCTCATGCAGTTGTGCAGTTACGCCAGGAGGACAAAGACGGCAGGTTGTGGAATCTGGTTGGATTCCAGACGAATCTCAAATGGGGTGAACAGAAACGGATTCTCCGCATGATTCCCGGCCTTGAGCAGGCTGAATTCGTGCGTTTTGGTGTGATGCATCGCAACACATTCCTGGAAGCGCCGGAACTTCTTAAGCCCTCACTTCAGTTCCGTCGTCGTGAACGTCTTTTCGCAGCTGGACAGATCACCGGGACCGAGGGCTATGCCGCCGCCGTTGCCGGTGGTTGGCTCGCTGGCACGAACGCTGCCCGTCTGGCCCTGGGCCGATCAACGATTGACCTGCCTCCCACCTGCATGATCGGAGCACTCACGCACTTCATCAGCGAGGCACCATCAGGCAAATTTCAGCCGATGCCACCCAATTTCGGGTTGTTGCCAGCGTTGCCGGAACGGATCAGAGACAAACGCCGTCGCTACGGCGCATACCGGGACAGAGCCCTGGCTGATTTGCTGCTAGCAACAGAGAAGCAGGAGTCTCTCGATGTCGCCTGTCCGGCCTGAAGACCGCCTGATCGAGCGTCGATCGTTGAAGATCGGGGTCTACGCCAGTGCCTTGATGGCAGTGGCGGGTGTCTGTGTTCACCTGATTTCAGGGTCCTATGCCCTGCTGCTCGACGGTCTGTACTCAGCCGTCATGGTGGGTTCCGGTCTTGTGGCAGCTCGGATCAGCCGCAATGTCGTTCGCCCCCCTGATCGTGCCTATCCCTATGGCTACGACGGACAGGAAGCGCTGTATGTGCTCTTCCGTTCTCTGCTCCTGATGGGTGTGCTGTCGTTCGCAGCGATCTCAGCTCTCAGCACGGTGATTGATTACGCGGCCGGCGAAGCCATCAGCTCCGTACGTCTGGGACCTGTGGCCTGGTATTCCATTGCCATGGTGGCCACGTGCTGGGGGCTTGCCTGGCGACACCATCAGGACTGGTGCCGAACGGGCCGAAACTCACAGATCCTGCTCACCGAGGCCAAGGCCGCTCGACTCGATGGCCTGATCAGCGGTCTCACCGGCCTTGCCCTTCTCGCTGCACCATTGCTCAGCGGCACCATGCTCTCCGGCCTGATTCCGGTGACCGATTCACTGCTGGTCCTGATGGTCAGCCTGCTAGTTGTGCGCGAACCAGTTCAGGGATTCCTCACGGCCCTTGGCCAGGCTGCTGGTGCTTCTGCGGAGAGTGATCTGATCCGCAGCACTCGGCTGGCTCTCGAGGATCTTCTGGCGGGCCTGTCCTGTTGGCTGCTTGATCTGACGGTGTACCAGGTGGGTCGAACGGCCTTTGTGGTCGTGTATCTGAATCCAACGCAACCGATGGATGGTGGTGCTATCGATCTGATTCGTGATCGCATCCAGGAGCGATGCCAGGATCTTCTGGAATGTCCGGTGCGTTCTGAGGTCATCCTCACTGCCACGCCACCCTTTGCGACAGCCGGAGTTTCCTAGGGTCTAAAACTTCGGAACTTCCTGAGGTGCAGCCGTGAGCTCAAACCCAGACTGGGATGTGATTGTGATCGGCTCCGGCATCGGAGGGCTTGTCACAGCGTCTCAGCTGGCTGCCAAGGGAGCCAGAACTGTGGTCCTTGAGCAGTACCTGATTCCTGGAGGCTCCGGTGGCAGCTTTCAGCGCAAGGGTTACACCTTTGACGTTGGTGCCTCGATGATCTTCGGGTTCGGAGAGAAGGGACACACCAATCTGCTCACCAGGGCATTAGCCGATGTGGGGCAGTCCTGCGAGACGGTGCCTGATCCAGTTCAGCTCGAGTACCACCTGCCTGATGGTCTCACCATGGCCGTGGATCGTGACTATGAGGGTTTCATCGCTCGGATGAATGCCCGATTTCCTCACGAGAGCGCTGGGATCCGGGCTTTTTATGACACCTGCTGGCAGGTTTTTCGCTGTCTCGATGCCATGCCGCTTCTCTCTCTCGAGGATCCGGCCTATCTGGCGAAAGTGTTTTTCAGGGCCCCGCTTGCCTGCCTGGGGCTTGCTCGCTGGCTCCCGTTCAATGTGGGTGATGTGGCCCGCAAACATATCCGTGATGAGGAGCTGCTTCGCCTGATTGATATGGAGTGCTTCTGCTGGTCGGTGATGCCAGCTGACAGAACCCCGATGATCAATGCGGGCATGGTCTTCTCCGACCGTCATGCCGGTGGCATCAATTACCCCAAGGGTGGAGTCGGCACCATTGCCGAGAAGCTGGTGAAAGGTTTGGAATCCCATGGAGGCTGCATTCGTTACCGGGCCCGCGTCAAAGAGGTGCTCATCGAACAGGGTCGTGCCGTTGGTGTGAAGTTGACCAATGGTGAAGAACTCAGGGGCAAGCGCATCGTGAGCAATGCCACCCGCTGGGACACGTTTGCTGGAGATGGCTCACCTGAGACCACCCTGGTGAACAAGGAGTTCACACCATCCGCAGAATCCACCTGGCGCCGCCGCTACCAACCATCCAGTTCATTCCTTTCAGTACACCTTGGGGTGGATGCAGATGTTGTGCCCGCGGGTTTTCACTGCCATCACCTTCTGCTCGAGGACTGGAATGAAATGGAAGCTGAGCAGGGGGTGATCTTCGTGTCCATTCCCACCCTGCTTGACCCATCCCTCGCACCTGAAGGACGACACATTGTGCACACCTTCACGATGAGCGACATCCAGCACTGGGACCATCTGAACAGCAAGGACTACAGAGCCAAGAAGCAACAGGACGCTGACCGCCTGATCGCGCGGCTCGAGTCACTGCTGCCTGGACTGTCCCAGGCGATTGAACTGAAAGAGGTCGGAACACCGCGGACCCACCGTCGCTTCCTGGGCCGAATGGGTGGCTCCTACGGTCCGATCCCTGCAGGTCGACTGCCAGGACTGCTGCCGATGCCGTTCAATCGAACAGGCCTGAAAGGTCTCTACTGCGTTGGTGATTCCTGTTTCCCAGGCCAGGGATTGAACGCTGTGGCATTCAGCGGCTATGCATGCAGCCATCGGATCGGTGCGGATCTCGGGCTCAATCCCTGGGCACTGCCCGCCTGAAGACGATCACATCCCACCTGATCAGCTGATTAAGGTCAGCTCGAATGTTTGATGGTCATGGCTCCGGCACCTCAACCCAGCTCCGCTGAACTTGCGCGCTACTTAGAACAACGCGGCGAACTGGGCAAGCCCTGGATGCTTCAGATGCTCAGACTCTCCAAGCTGAAGGAGGCGCGTGACCAGATGACGCCAGAAAGTTATCTGAAATCGATCCAGGAGGCCCATGCCGATCTCATGCGCCTGGGGGAGTTCTGGAAGGGTCGAGAAGAGGAGGTTTTCAATGGTGATTACCGCCCAAACGCTGTGATCGAACCGTTGCCTGGTTCCCCGGAGGATCGCTGATCGATGCCTGACTCGACTCAGGAATGTTTTCGGCTCTCACCGCTGATCAGAGGAACGCTGATCAGCGTTTATTTGGCTCTTGTGCTGCCATTGCCGGTGATGGCGCCAGCTGCACTGAAACCTCTCCTCTGGACGGCAGCTCCACTGGGGCTGGCCCTGGTGATCGCCATGCTCAGTGAGCAGGTGCAGGTGGATGAGAAAGGTATCAACGTCGGTCATCCAGGCTGGTGCAGCTGGTTGATTCGACGCGGTTGGCAATTGCAATGGGATCAGATCAAACGCTTGGTCTCTGTCGGGACCAGCCAGGGCGGAACTGTTTATTACCTCACCACGGCAGATCAGGGTCATCGATTGCTTCCGCAACGCCTGGAACACTTCCCGCGCTTTCTGTCCATTGTTGAGCAGAAGACAGGTCTCAACACGGCATCGATCCGCCGCCTGACCCCCCCATGGACCTACCAGCTGCTCTTCGGGCTTGCGCTCAGCATGCTCGCCATCGAATCAGTCGTTGCCGTTGGCGTGAACTGGGGCTGGATTGTTATTCCGGCAGGTTATCCAGGCTGAAGCGGTAGCCCTGCTGACGCACGGTGGTGATGCCACCTCCTTCGCCCAGACCGGCCTGTTCAAGCTTGCGGCGAAGTGTCAGCACCTGGGTGTCGACGGAGCGTGGTCCACCGCTGAATGGCGGCCAGGCCATCCTCAGCAGTTCCTGTCGACTGCGCACCATTCCTGGTGGCATCAAAAGTGCACACAAGAGGGCGAATTCCCGGGGGCTGAGTTCAACGGGTTGTTCTCGCAGCGTCACCTGACGGAGCAGCAGGTGCACCTCAAGCGGTCCAACGGCAACGCGTTCCTGCAGGCCACTGCGACCCCGCTTGAGCAGGGTGCGACAGCGGGCTGCCATCTCTTCGAGACCAAAGGGCTTGCGCAGAACGTCATCCGCTCCGTCATCAAGCAGGCCCACAACGGGCTCAGCCCCGCTGCGGGCGGTGAGCACGATCACCGGACAGCGCAGCTGCTGACCAAGTCTCAGCGCCGAACTTTGCTCGAGTAACTCGGCACTGACCAGCAGATCAGGGGACTGTTCCTGGCAAAGCTCAATGGCTTCCTGGGAGGAGGACACTGCCGCGGTGAGATGACCGTCTTGGCGTAGGCGTTGGACCAGAACCGTGCGCAGTGTGGGGTGGGGTTCAACAACCAGGACCCGCGCCGGTTCGCGGGATGGAATCGCAGGCACCGTTAGCTGCTGCACAGGAGCCTGACCGGTTCCATGGGCGAGAAGATCGCGGGAGGAGGAGGTCACAAGGCATCCGAAAGCAGTCTTACGCTAATGCCATTCCTCTGGCACGCTGGTAACAGAGGCTGCCGTCCTCACCAAAGATGACATCTCTTCAGCACCCGGAAGCCATCCGCCACTTCCAGGCGCTCTGTGATGCCTGTCAGGAGCTGACCACGCGCTATCACGGTCCTTCCGAGTTGCGGCTTTACGCCGATGGCTATCTCCATGCACTGCGCAGGACCGGGGACCTCGAGCCGCGGGAATTAGGCAAATTGGAAACTCTGATCGAACGCTGGATCCTGGATCCGTCAAGCTTTGTCGGTCCCGATGGAGATTTGAGCACGCTGTACCGACATCCAAATCAGTACTAAACGTCCGTTCCATGGGCATCAATGGTCATTCGCTGGAAGTGGTCAGGGATGTTGACGTCGATGGCGGAACCGTTCAAATCCGGTTGTATCGACCTCACTGCCAGCAAGCCGCTGACCGGATTCCATTGCTCATCACCCACGGTGGACCTGGTGGGTCAAGTGTTGGTCTTTACGACGCCCTGAATCCACTGGCAGATCAGCGGCCAACGATTTTTTACGACCAGCTGGGCTCCTTTGCATCACCGGCGCATCTGGTTCCGGAGCAGATGACACTGCAGCGCTTCGCGACCGAGCCCCTCTGCATTCTCGAGGACCTTGGGATTGCCACTGCGCATGTGTTCGGACATTCCTGGGGCGGCAGCGTGATGACGCAGTTCTGCCTTGATCATCCCGATCGAGTGAGCTCACTGCTGTTGTCATCACCTCTGCTGTCGACACGACGATGGATTGACGACTGCAATCAACTGATCGGAACCATTCAGCTGGAGCTTGGTGAGTCGGTGGATCTGGAAGAGGAATTTGAACGTCGACATTTCTGTCGCTCCAGCCGTTCCTCACACGTTCTCCGTTGTGAACGTCTGCGCAGTAACAGCGAGCTGTATGAGCAGATGTGGGGACCCAGTGAGTTTCAGCATCAGGGAATGCTCAGTGAGCTTGATTTCTTCCCAAGATTTCAGCACTTGAAGACACCAACCCTGCTGATCTGCGGTGAGCACGACACGGCAACACCAGAGACGATGAGAGCTGCAAGATCAGCTATTGGTGGTGGTGCGCAAGTGGAGATTCTCAAGGATGCAGGTCATAAGACCTATCTGGATCGCAATCAGGATTTCATTAATGTCTTGAATACATTCCTGGGCCAGCAGAGCTGATCAGCTGGCCAGAGCGATCTCCAGCTTCTCTTTCAGCGTGGAGTCGTTGTACATCTCGATGAGGATGTCGGACCCACCCATGAATTCTCCCTTGACGTAAACCTGAGGGATGGTGGGCCAATCGGAATACTCCTTGATTCCCTGACGGATTTCAGGATCTGAGAGCACATCAAAGCTTTCGAAGCTCACTCCAAGTGCATTGAGGATCTGCACCACATTGTTGGAGAAGCCGCACTGAGGCATCAGCTTGGTGCCCTTCATGAACACGAAGATCGGGCTGGACTGGATCAGGCTCTCGATGCGGGACTTGGTCTGGGTGTCCATGGGAATCAGTGATCAGAGAACGAGATGGATCAGTTGGGTGTGGAGGTGTTCAAAGCCAGGGCATGAATCGCCTCTGACGCAAGCTCCTCCTTCAAGGCGCGGTAGACCAACTGATGCTGGCGGATGCGATTGAGGCCATCAAAAGCAGTTGAGACCACGCTCACCTGAAGATGATCACCGCCACCGGTGAGATCCTCGACGCTCACTTGAGCATCCGGGATGGCGCGACGAATGGCGGAGCTGACGGCATCCGGCTGAACCATTGGATCAGAGCGTGAACTTCGTTGATGCTGGCAGATGGGTGATGCGCGTGAAGCCGATCAGTTGGCGCCGGCAGCACCTCGGTAGGGAGTCTCAACAAAACCGAGTTCCAGAAGGCTCTGGTAGGCCTTTTGCCCTTCAGGCTTGGCGGGTGTCATCAGCCTGACGACTTCGACAAGAACAGGAACGGCAATCTCGGGCTGACCCTGACGACGGAACAGAGCGGCAAGTCGAAGATTGGACTGGGCGAGAAGGGCCAGCGCTTCTCGTCCCTTGGTGTCCATCTCCCGGGGGATGCGCGCATCGAGACCGCGGAACGATCCGGACAGATCTCGGTAAAAAGCCAGGAGCTGTTTGGATGCAGTCCGGGCGTTGTCGTAATCCTTCTTCGCCTGAGCCAGGTTGCCTGCAGCAACTGCTGCATCACCTCGCTGAATCAATGCTTCCACGGACGAGGCATTGAATCCCGATCCACTGGAGGCCAGAACCTTGGTGGTCGAGGATCCTGTCTGCGCAAACGCAGGGTTGAAACACAAGCCAGCGGTGAGGGCAAGCGCTGAGAAGAGAAGGCGGGTGCCCATGGAAAGAAACCTGAGTGCGCGGACTTTAGATGCAATTCAGGGGTCGTCCGATGGACTCTCGGGCCGCTTGTTCAGCCGTATGCATCCGTTCAGCAAGGAGATGGTTGAACTGCAGAGCCTCCTGCTTGCCTTTGCCCTCAACCAACAAGGGCTTTCCGAAACAGATTGCTGATCGGCTTCGTGGGCCAGGGACAGCGGGGCTGTAGGCGAGTCCAACAGGGACGACCTGCACATCAATGCCTCGACGATGAGCCAGTTGTGCCAGCCGCACGATTCCCTGCTCCAGTTGGATCGGAGCATCGGTTCTGTTGATACGACCCTCCGGGAACACAACCAGCTGCTGACCGTTCTCCAACAGGTCGAGTGCGAATCGCAGGGTTGTGAGCGAGGGTTTGTCCTGGTCGACTGCAAAACAACCCAGGCGATGCAGAAACCATCCCTGCAGTCCCGACATCTCTGTTCGCGTCACCATGAAGCGACAGTCGCGCCCTGTGATCCGACGGCCTGCAGCCATGGGAATCATCAGCGCGTCCCAGCGCGCTCGGTGTGTGGGAGCCAGCAGGACCGGTCCGTCTTTGGGGAGATTCTCGGCACCGAGAACGGTTCGCTCACGCAGGTAATGGAGTGCCAGATCCTGGGTCACAACCATGGCCAGAGGGGCCCAGAAAGGATCAATCGCCGTATCAAGGGCCGTTGAGCGCGTCGTCAGGCTGCTGGACACCGCCTTGAATTAAAAATCCACTGTTGAGAAATTACCGGGGCAAGCTGGATCTCAAAGCCTCTGCTGGGCAGTTGATTCTTCGGCCGTATCGGCTCCAGCACTGAATAGGATCGAACCCTTTCCCGACGACTCAGCGTGGCCAGCCTTGGGGTGAACATCGATCACATTGCCAATGTCCGTCAGGCCAGGCGCACGGTGGAACCCGACCCTGTCCCGATGGCCTTGCTCGCTGAACTGGGAGGAGCTGACGGCATCACCGTGCATCTGCGCGAAGACCGTCGACATATTCAGGACCGCGATGTTGATCTGCTCAGGCAGACCGTGCGCAGCAGGTTGAACCTCGAGATGGCAGCCACTGCAGAGATGGTTGACATTGCTTTGCGGGTCAGGCCTGACATGGTCACGCTCGTTCCAGAACGTCGTGAAGAGGTCAGCACCGAGGGCGGTCTGGATGTGGCCGGTCAGCTTTCGCAACTGAAAACCATGGTGCAAAGGCTCCACCAAGAAGGTATTCCTGTGAGCCTGTTTGTCGATCCCGATCAGCAGCAGCTGCGGGCAAGTCGCGACGCAGGGGCTCGATGGGTTGAGTTGCATACCGGCACCTACGCCGAGGCTGTATGGAGTGATCAGCCGCGTGAGCTGGCCCGGTTAACCGAAGCCACGGCGTTTTCCCGTTCCCTGGGGCTGCGGGTCAATGCCGGCCATGGCCTCACGTATCAGAACGTGGAACCTGTTGCTGCCATTGAGGGGATGGAGGAACTCAATATCGGACACACAATTGTCGCTCGTGCTCTTGCTGTCGGTTTGAAAACCGCCGTGAGTGAGATGCGTTCTCTGGTTCAGAATCCACGACGTGAGCCCTTGTTCGCCAGCCAGGATTGATGAGCACCTATTACTTCGTTGCTGCCAGCGAACGTTTTCTGACTCAGGAGGAGCCGCTTGAGGAGGTCCTCAAGGAACGACGTCGTCACTATGCAGAAAATGGTAAGGAGATTGATTTCTGGCTGGTTCGTCAACCGGCATTTCTCAACAGTCCTGCCATGACCGCGATTCGTGATCAGGTCCCCCAACCTTCGGCAGCGGTCGTTTCAACCGATTCCAATTTCATCACATTCATGAAACTGCGTCTGGAGTTTGTGCTCGAAGGGCGTTTTGAAGCTCCAAGCGCTGACATTCCGGATGCGATTGCATCGACCGACTGAGAAATTCTGATTAATGGCAGACAAAGAACTGTTTGACGTCAAATCTCTGATGTATTGATTTGAGTTTCTTAGTTGTAGCGCTATTTCATTGTTTCTGTTGTTTTTAGTGCTTACTGTTCAAGAAGCTGCTCTTCGAGCTTCATGTTGAAACTCAAGAGTTGTTCATCGCTGAGTTGTTGGCGTGAACTGGCCTTATGGTGCTGATTCAGAAAGTCTTTTGCCTGTTGCTGACTCCATTGAAGGCGTTCGATAATTTCGTCACCCTGCATTACAAGATCGGAACGGCGCAAAGGGATTGCTGCAACTTGTGGATCACTTCCCTGTGAAAGATCCCGAAGACGTTTGAGATAGGCCACCAGATCGCTGAAGCGGGTCAATCGATGGCGGCTTGCATGTCCGAATGCACGCTCGAGATAGATCTTTTCACTGTCGCGATCCCAACCCACCCTCTGGAGCTCCAGATCAATCGCGGTCAACTCTTCACTCCAGTCCTCAGGATCAGTTGGCGCTTCGCTGGGTGGCTGTGGATCAGCCCCCCTCTCAAGGGATGCGGGAACATCGACTGTGGAGCCGTCCTTGGTGGAATCGTTGCCGGAGTGTGCTGTCCCCTGCTGGATCTGCCGGGGCTGTGGATGCTGCGGCGTTGGCTCAGATGCTTCTGATGGTGGCAACGGGACTGCTCGCCTAACAGGCGCAGAGGCTTTGGATCGTTCCCCAAGCGCCGATTTGATCACGCCCACTTCTGCGGCTTCATCAGGCTTCAAAACAATGGTTTCCGTTGTGTCGCTCTGCGCTGCTTGCTCGTTCTTGAAGGGCTCGGACGAGTCAAGTCGTGCTAGCAGTCGAACGAGGGCTTGATCCTCGGCATCCGTTGCTGTGCCACCCTCTCCGAGGGCACTGCCCAGCGGTGTGGTTCCTTCGTATGCCTCCACCAGAACCACGAAGTGGTCGGTACTCACGTGGCAGAGCTGGGCGTGGGTTCGCATTCCACTGATCGATGTCTTCCATTTCTAGGCTGCGGAAATGGATACAGCTGCACTGCCTTCACTGACTGCCTGGTTAGACGGCGTCGACCAGCTAGGTGAGCTGCTGCCGCTGTTACCCGTTCTTGTCACTCTGGAGTTATTGCTCTCAGCCGACAATGCGATTGCTC
Organism: Synechococcus sp.; assembly: GCA_047286285.1. Classification (GTDB taxonomy): domain Bacteria; phylum Cyanobacteriota; class Cyanobacteriia; order PCC-6307; family Cyanobiaceae; genus Synechococcus_C. The sequence continues at coordinate 1,327,853 of JBJBBP010000002.1, forward strand.
TGGCCGCAATTGCACGGGAGCAACGCGATCCGGATCTGGAACGCAGGGCTCTGAATCTTGGAATTGTGATGGCCTTCGGGCTGCGCGTTGGTTTGATTCTGATGGCGCAGTACGTTCTCGCCTTTCCACCGATTCAGCTCATCGCCGGTGGTTATCTGCTCTGGCTCTGCTTCAGACACTGGAATTCCTCTGATGAGCAGCTTCGCGATGCATCAGCTGAAACGTCATTGGTGCCGATCCGATTCAGTCGAACCGTGCTCACGCTCGCGATCACAGACCTCGCTTTCTCCATTGACAGTGTTGCTGCCGCGGTTGCCATCAGTGATCAGTTGCTACTGGTGTTGACGGGTGCTCTGATCGGAGTGGTCGCCTTGCGCTTCACATCAGGACTGTTCATTCGCTGGCTGCAGATCTATCCAAGGCTGGAAACAGCAGGGTTCCTTGCCGTCGGGTTCGTTGGTCTCAAGTTGCTTGTGCTGATGGCCCTTCCATCGCTGCATCCTTCTGAACTCCTCACTCTCGGTGCTGTGATGGGATTGCTGGTCTGGGGATTTTCCCTGCGCGAAGCACCTGCAGCAGAGGAGACCTGAGCTCGTGCTTGTGGAGATCCGCCAGTCCGGCAGTGAGCATCTGCTGGATCGCTGCGAATTGGAAGAGCCTCCTTCACCTGGACGCTGGTTTATCCACGAGGATCACAGTTTTCTGGTGCTGCAGCGTCGCCATCGTTACCGCCTCCACTCCGGTCGTTATCAGCTGAGCTCAGTCGTTCTGATGGTCAAATCTCAGAAGCGACCCACCGATGCACGTCGATTTCGTCATGGTTGGGTGATCGGTGATCCAACCTGTCGTTTCAATGCGCGCAGTCCCCTGATGCGTTGCGCTGTCATTCCTGAAGGTCCGTGCGAGCGTTGCATTCACCGGTCGTCATCACAACCATGAAACGAGAACGCTGCTGGGTCTGGTTTCGTGGCGGCCTGAATCAGCAATCCCACTGGGAGGGCGGGTTTTATGCCACCACCGATGACCAGGATGGGATCCTGATTCAGCATGGCAACTATCGCGACACCCGAGTGCCCTCCTGGCGGGTGACCCAGCAGGAACCATCCGATCCCCACGCTGGTCCTGATATTCCTGAGGATGCCGTTTGGAAGATCACCTGATCATTCCACTTGAATCCTGAGTCGTTGCTCAGGTTGCCGTTGCCTGCCTTCTAGGCTGAACGATTGGCGATCTCCACGATCAGCGAGTCCACTGTCACGATCAATCAACAGGTCGGTTTCGATGACCTGGGGCTGGGGGAACCCCTTCTCAAGGCGCTGAGGGACAAGGGGTACCGTCACCCCTCGCCAATTCAGGAACAAGCTATTCCAGCTGTGATCCGTGGCCGGGATGTCATGGCAGCGGCGCAGACCGGCACTGGAAAAACAGCCGGGTTCACTCTGCCGATGCTTGAGCGTCTCAGCCATGGCAGACGTTGCGCAAGAGCGCAGGTCAGAGCGTTGGTGTTGACACCGACCCGCGAGCTGGCTGCGCAGGTGCATGACAACGTGCGCGCCTATGGCCGTCACCTTCCCCTGCGGAGTGATGTGGTGTTCGGCGGGGTGAAGATCAATCCACAGATTGAGCGACTGCAGAGGGGCGTGGATCTTCTCGTGGCGACACCAGGTCGTCTGCTCGATCTGCATCAGCAGGGGGTGATTCGTTTCGGACAATTGGAATGCCTTGTGCTGGATGAGGCGGATCGCATGCTTGACATGGGATTCATCCACGACATCCGCCGATTGATTCGCCTCATGCCGGAGCAGCGCCAGACGCTGCTGTTCTCCGCCACGTTCAGCCCACCGATCCGGAAGTTGGCGACGGGTTTGTTGCATCATCCCCTTCAGATTCAGGTCACACCCGAAAACCAGACAGCGCGTTCTGTGGAGCAGGTGGTTCATCCCTGCGACATGAAACGCAAGTCTGAACTTCTTAGCTACCTGATCAGAACTGGGAACTGGCGTCAGGTTTTAGTGTTTTCGCGGACAAAACATGGCGCCAATCGAGTTGCGGAGAGGCTCAGCAAGGAAGGCCTCGAAGCAGCAGCGATTCACGGCAACAAGAGTCAGGGTGCAAGGACTCGTGCACTTCAGGGCTTCAAGCAGGGCAGTGTGAGGGTCCTTGTGGCGACTGACATTGCTGCACGGGGAATTGATATCCAACAGTTGCCGCATGTCGTCAATCTGGATCTTCCCAATGTCGCGGAGGATTATGTCCACCGCATCGGTCGCACCGGTCGTGCCGGAGAAACCGGCCATGCCATTTCACTCGTTGCCGCGGAGGAATCGCTTTTGCTACAGGCGATTGAGCGTCTGACCGGGGAAGCGTTGCGCAAGGAAAATGTGAAGGGATTCGAGCCGACGGTTCTGAAGGCACCTCCCTTGGACCTCAGCGGCGGCAAACGACGCAGTCCGCAGCGTTCACGGCGCAGGAGCGGATCCACGGGGCCGCGTCAACGCAGTCGCTGACCAGCGGAGAGCTACTTACACCAGCTCGTCAGCCCAGCCTGTCGCCTGGGGTCGCCTGCAACTGCTGAACAAGAGCCTGCCCACTGCAGCGCCCTTTGCCTTCCAGTTGCGCTTCTCTGATCAGCAACGGACAGCCCGAGCTGCTGACCACAACACCAGCTGCATTGCTCCCGAGCAAAGTCCCGCCTGGATGTTCACCCGTTGGCCACCGCCCCACCAGATCCCTTGCATCAACGCTGAGCTGATCTCGCAACCTCTGGATCAATGGCTCGGTGGCCATGATTTTGAGCCTTTTGCCGTTCCAGAGCGTCACAGCCCCTGGGAAAAGGCCCATCACCTTGCGATGGATGGCCAGCGCGGAAGAGGACCAGTCAATTGAGTAATCAGTCTTTTTGAGCATCCGTGCATAAGTGAACTCCGCTGATTGGGGGAGTACTTCCAACCTGCGAAGTCGCTCATCTTCCGGTCCGGGTCCAGCGGCTTGGATTCTGGGAATCGCCTCAACCATCAGATCTGCTGTCAGTTGGCTCAGTCGATCGCCGAGCTGATGGGCGTTCTCGAGCAATCCAATGGTGAGCGCCCGCTCGAGGAGGACGGGTCCGGTATCCAACCCCTCCTCCATCGCCATCACGCCGACACCGGTCTCAGCATCACCTTCGAGAATGCACCATTGAATCGGCCCGGCTCCACGCCAGCGCGGAAGAAGCGAACCGTGACCGTTCCAGCAACCAAGTGGTGGTTGCATCAGCACTTCAGAAGGCAGGATCTGTCCGAAGGCCACAACCACCGAGAGATCAGCACCGAGATCAGCCAGTTGTTGTTGACAGGTGTGATCCAGGCGGATTCTCTCCGGGGTGAACACCTGCAGATCAAGCTCAATGGCCCGAGCTTTCACCGCTGAGGGCATCAGTTGTTTGCCTCGACCGCGACGGCGATCAGGCTGTGTCACAACGCCGACGATCCGGTGTCCTGCGCGATGCAGTGCATCGAGTGTTGGCACCGCATAGGCGGGAGTACCCCAGAACAGAATCTTCAAGACCAATCAATCAGGAAGGACTCTTCAGGCTTCACCGGTGATGGCCAGCCCATCCACCCACACGTAGGGACTCACACCTTCATGGGTGACCACGGGTTCCGCTTCAAGGTGAACAATCGAACGCAATAAGTCACGGATGTCTCCTGCCACTGTTGCCGCTTCGACAGAGATGCGCTCACCCCCTCTGACAAGCCAGCCATCAAAGGGAAGCGAAAACGCTCCCTGGCTGGCCTTCACACCGGCATGCAGAGCGCTCAGGCTTTCAATCAGAACGAAGGTATCGGTTGTGGAAGCGTGATCAAGGTGCTCGGCTCCGGTCTGGATTCCAGTGCTGCGGCTCACCTCAAACCAGTCAGGACCGACAGACACCTTGGCTCCCATCCCTGCATGACCAGTCGGATCCACTCCGAAATGCCGAGCGGTTGCCTCGGAATGCAGGAAGCTCTCCAGGCAACCCTCACGGATCAGGGGCAATGCCCGCGTGGGCGTGCCTTCACCATCAAACGGCATCGCTCCCACATGAGCCGGATGAAGACCGTTGTCAGTGAGATTGAAAAAAGGAACCGCCAGCTGGTTGCCGATTGAATCGGCTTTGCTGAGGCTCACACCATCAAGAACGGCCCTGGCATTGAGCATGCTGCTGAAGGAGCCGATCAGATCCAGAAAAGCCTCAGGCGTGAAGCAGACGAGGTAGCGACCGGTATCGATCGGCTGATAGTTCAGATGGCTGATGGTGCGTTCAGCTGCTTCATCGATGCATCCCTTCAGGTCGAGATCCCGACTGCCGAGAGCCAAACGCACTGCACCTCCGCTGCGGGGTTTGCGGCCAGTTTCCTCGGCACGCGCCATCAGAAAAATGCTGGCCTGAGTGCGTTGGGCCTGACGCAGGGCACCATCGCTGTTGAGGTAGATGCGTTCACTGCTCCCCTCATTCAGCGCGTTGTAGGGAAGAGTGCTGATTGCCGGATGACGTCCAAGCAGTTGTTGTTCCGTATCAAGAAGCTCATTCAGCAGGGTTTGGATCCCCTGTGCTTCTTGCAGAGGTCGATGGAGATCCGGTTGTGGTGCCGTGGCAAGGGGGGAAAAGCCCGGAACATCGTCTGGATTGCCGAAGACACTCGCTTGATGAGCACCCATCAAGGCTTTCTCCAGGCCTGCATCAGAGAGATCGGATGTGCTGGTGATACCAACCAAACCCTGTTGATTCCAGACCCGAACAGTGATTGAACTGCGTTGAGCCGCCTTCAGTTGCTTGGCTTCTCCGCGATCAACCTGGACAGAGGCACTGCTGCTGCGACTGGCTCCGAGATCCCATTTTGTGATTCCTTCGCGTCCAGCGAGTGACTGGAGTCGATCCTGAAGTGAGCTGACGTTGAGTGGTGTGTTGGCCATGATCAACGACCCCCCACAGTGATCGAATCCACTTTCACATGGGGCTGACCGACGGTCACAAAGACGCTTCCGCTCACCGATCCGCAGTAACCAGCTGCAAGCTCTAGGTCATCCGCACACATCGAGATCCTAGGCATGACCTCTTTGGCATCGCCGATCAGGGTGGCTCCCTTGACGGGTTGACCAAGTTGACCGTTCTTGATCAGGTAACCCTCTTCAACAGAGAAATTGAACTGACCGGTGGCACCGACGCTTCCTGCGCCCATGGACTTGCAGTAGAGGCCATGATCCACAGAGCTGATCAGATCATCAACGCTGTGTGGTCCAGCGTCGATGTAAGTGTTCCGCATACGGCTGGCCGCTGCAAAACCATGGCTCTGACGACGGCCGCTTCCGGTGCGGGCGTGACCGGTGCGCATCTCACCGGCACGATCACTGAGGAAGCACTGGAGGACGCCGTTCTCAATCAGAACGGTTCTCTGCGGTTCCATGCCCTCGTCATCCATGGCAATGGAACCGAAAGCACCGCCGCTCATCCCCTCGTCGATGGCGGTGACGGCTGGATGGGCGATGCTTTGACCGATGCTATCGGCAAAAGGCGTGGAGCCACGTTCAACCTGTGTGGTCTCAAGAAGGTGTCCGCAGGCCTCATGAAAGATCACACCACCGAAACGATTGGCCAGAACCACTGGCATCTGACCACCATCCACGTAGTCGGCCCGCAGCATTTTGGCTGCGCTCTCACAGACTTCTCTCGCTGAGGCATCAACATCCCAGCGGCAGAGATCATCTGGGCGGTCGGTGCTGCCATAACGCCTGGCGATGCTGGATCGGTGATCACCATCGGCTGCCAGCACACTAAGACCGCTGGACTGATGCAGCCTGATATCACGCGCGAAAGTTCCATCACTGGCTGCCACCAACACCTCCTGCCAGTCGCGAGCAAAACTCCCACGTCGCACGTCGAGATATTCACCACGCTTCTGAAGACAGTCAGTGCCTTCCAGCAAACGCTGTGTGATGGTGACGATGTCGGGTGTGCTGCTCAGCCAGTTGTTCTTCGAGCAGCCGTAATCACGGAGAGGTCCAAGACCATCGAAACCACCGACTGTCGCCAGAGTTGATGAACTGAGCTGCAGCATGGCAAGAGCCTGCTGAAGAGCCTCTGCAAGACCTTGATCGCTGAGGTCATTCGTGCTGACAAAACCGTCTCTGCCAGCACGGAACACGCGGATGCCGGCACCCATCCCGAAGGAGGGGCTGACACTTGTGATCTTGTCTTGTTCTGCAAGAACACCCAGATGGTCCGTGCGTTCCAGAAACACTTCCACCAGATCTGCTCCGGCACTGACCCCTGTCGTAAGCAGGGCATCAAGACGCTGGCGCCAGGGATGGTGGCCTGGGTCCAGATCGTTGAACCCAGGCTGAGACTTCGAGAGTGTTGTCTGCATCAGCGCACACTGGGCTGATAGTTCTCGCTGCGGACGGGAGACATCAGAAACAGAGACGCCATCTCAATACCATTGCCGATCCAGTGAGGCAGCTTGCGCACAAACTTGAACGGTGCAGGTGAGGAACTCTGGTCAACAGATTCCAGAGATTCATTGTTGTTGACGATGTTTTCCAGGCGCTCATAGAACCGTGGATTTTTCACGTCCAGAACGACTGGGAATACACGAGCTGATGTTTCGTTGGTCTTGTCGATCACCATGCGGTCATATTCGCGGGCATCCAATCCAAGAGCCTCATAAAACTCCTTGCGAGCGACGTCGCGGACGTACATCGTCGCGAAGACGGCCAACAGGAAGAATCGACACCAGAGTCGTGCACGCAGTCCGCGAACAGTGTCAGGTTGAGATTTCATCAGGGCATCGAAGAAATCTCCATGACGATTCTCGTCCTGACACCAATTTTCAAAGAAATTGAAAATTGGGAAGATTTTGCTCTCAGGATGTTGTTCGAGATGCCTGAAAATTGCAATGTATCTCCAATAACCGATCTTTTCTGAGAGGTAGGTGGCGTAGAAAATGAATTTTGGTTTGAAGAAGGTGTATTTCTTGTTGGCTGTCAGAAATCCCAGGTCGAGTTGCAACCCGAAATCACTCATTGACTTGTTGAGAAAGCCTGCATGTCGGGCTTCATCCCGCGCCATATGTGCGAAGCACTCAGCAAGCAGTGGGTTGCGTGCCTTGATGCGACGGCTCAGTTCCTTGTAAAGCAGGAAACCGGAAAATTCAGAGGTACAACTCTGTTCGAGGAACTCGATGAACACTCGACGAGTTTCTGGATCAAGCTTGTCGGCTGCGCCTTCAAATTCATCGTTTCGTACGAAATGATGACGGTTGTAGTCCTTGCGGAACTCTTCGCAGATCGCTTCGAGTTCAGCCTCGTTGGGCCGGAGATCCATGTCAGCCATGGCCTCAAAATCCGTCGTGTAGAAGCGCGGCGTCAGGATCGTGTCCTTGACCGGATCCTTCACGGCAACACCGGAGCTCCCGGATTTCGCGTCTGTGACAGCGGTAGGAGGCACCATGGGATCTAGCGTGTCTTCAAGCCATCGTAAGTGGAGCCTGGACGTAGACGGGGCAGGCTGTTACCCATTGGATCAGTTGCCTCCAAACCACTTCTGACCATTCAGGCGTTGAAGCAGTCGGGATTCGAGCAGGGCTTGATTGATGCGTTTCTCATCGATCAGGAACGATTCGAGCAGGCTGGGATCCGAACCGGATTCAGCTAGGGCAATTGTTTTGCCTGACGTGATCGCATCGGATTCAAAGCAAAGCCAGAACCTCCGCCCTGCAGAGAGCTCGCCTTCAACCATCCAGCAGTTGCCGCCCACCACAGGTCGCTCGCCTTCTACTAGCTCGAGACTGACGGGCGGATGCTGACGTTCAGAAAGGGATTTGGTCAGAGACGGCAACAGATCCTCTTGGATGAACGCTGCAAACGGTTTGTCCTCCGGTTTGGGTTTCGGAGCTGGTTTCGCCGGTTTGGCTGGTTTATCTGATGTATCGGCTTTAGCCGCTTTCTCAGGTTCGGCGGTCTTGCTGGGTTGATCGGCCTTCTTTGTCGTGACGTCTTTGGGAGAGCTGACTGGTTTATCAGCTTTCACGGATTTGACATCACTTGCCTTCTCAGATGACTTGGGAACCTCTGCTGACTTGGATGTTGTTTCCGTTGCTGGCGGAGTGTCGGACTTGTCCGTCTTGATGGGCGCGTCAGTTGATGCTGAACCCTCTGTGTCAGCAGCCTTTTCGGGCTTGGCGGGCACTCCGGATTTGGCAGGTCTGTCGGGGGTTTCGCTCACCGGACAACGATCTCTCGCGGGACTGTAGACAGCCCAGGGCACTTCACACCAGCCTCACCATTCCGTGGGGATGGGTTGATTCCAGTCGTCAAGGGCCGCTGCCGAGCTTTGCGGAACCTGGACATCAGGCTTTTGGGCCACTTCCGACTGGACAGCAGTCTTGGCGGTTGAGCGTCCCGTACGAATCACTCTGAACGGTACGGACACGGTTGGAGCTGGATCACGAACATCCCTCTCGGGCCAGGGCATGGTGGCGGCAGACGTGGCTGCTCGCTGTGACTCTGTTTCGGGCGGTTCTCCCTCCCAAGTGAACGGACGACGAACCTCACGCTGCAGTGGTTGTTGAGCCGAGGTCGATCCGGCGGCCAACACTCCTCCCGAGCCGAGGACGGCTCCGGTTGTCGCAGCAAGAGCCATCCACACTCCGATGGGAAGCGTCGGCAGCTCCCAGGTGAGGACGCGAAGACTCCCTGCCTTCCCGAGGTTGAGACCGCCAACCAGCAGCGTGACCAAAAGTGGCGAAAGACAAGGGATGAGCAGCAGACGTTGCAGAGGTGTCATGACTGAGGGCCCTGCCAACGTTTCTGATCAGTGAGGGATTCGCCCAGAGAATCAAACAGACGCATCACCAGAAAATCGAGCATGTCGTCGATGCTTTCCGGCTGTGTGTACCAGGCTGGGATCGGAGGTGCAATTCGGGCTCCCGCTTCCGCCAGTGTGGTGAGGTTGCGCAGATGAAGCAGGTTCCAGGGCATTTCCCGCGGTGCAATCACGAGTGGGCGAGCCTCCTTGAGGTGCACATCAGCGCAGCGCTCGAGCAGGTCACCGGCAAGACCTGCTGCCAGACGACCAACGGTGCCCATGGAACAGGGCACAACCACCATGCCTTTGGTGAGAACGCTGCCACTGGCGACAAGAGCTGATTGATCGTCCCAGCGATGACAGACCAGCTGACCCTGATCGACGCCAAGACGCTCCCGCCAGAAGCGCTCCTGAAGTTTTGGATCCACGGGGACCGAAATCGATCGCTCAGCACGCCAGACCCCGTGAGCTCCCTTGCTGAGGATCACATGCACGCTGAGATCGCGGCGCAGCATCCACTGCAGCGTGCGCTCAGCAAGCTGTTGTGCAGAGGCTCCGCTGATGCCGATCACATAAGGAATCATTCCTCGCTCACAGCCACCGGCAGGGGATCGTCTGATACAGGTGCCGTCGTCGGAACCACTTCAAGATCGATTTGATTTCTGAGCACATCGACCTTGAGAACTTTCACGTCAACGCTGTCACCCAATTGGTAGACGCGTCGGCTTCTGCGACCAACGAGGCGATTTTGCCGTGAACGGTATTCATACCAATCGTCATTCAAGGAACTGACGTGCACCAGACCCTCAACCATCGATGGTGCAATTTCAACAAAGAATCCGTAGCTCTGAACGCCACTGATCAGGCCGGTCTGCTGTTGATTCAACATTGGCTCTGCACTGCGGGCCTTGGTCATGGCCATCACATCGCGTTTGAGTTCATCAACCTGGCGACGTCGAGCATTCAAACGCTGAATTGTCCGTTCACGGAGCATGTCGAGGATTTTCTGATCCTGAGAGGCCGTGAACAGAGCCCAGCTGACGGACGTGGCAACTCCTCTTGCGCCAAGTTTCACCTTGGTTTTGTGGCGAACTGTTGGCCTGTCCTTCCCTTCGTTCAGCAACAGACAAAGAATCTGCTGATTGATGAGATCGGCTTGATGCAATGTCGGGCAGCACCAAGGAGCAAAAGGATTCAGGTGCCCTGCAACACACGTTTCACCGTCGCTGCTGCCCTCCTCATCGAGCTTGGTCTGGTCCGTGCTGGAGTCGCTGGCGGAGTCTTCCGATTCATCGGGGTTGGCAACTTTGATGTTGTCTGATGTCCGGTAGAAGCTCTCTGGTAAGACCTGTCTGAGTTGAAGATTGAGCACATGACTCGACTCACTCGACGCGAGCGCCAGGGCCAGCTCGGCCGTGGTCGGAGCGCCTCCATCCTCATCCAGCTGCAGAGGAACCTCCAGCGCGACAGCGGCCTTGGCAACGTCATTGAGCGCGGAATCATCCGGCGGTGGTGCATCAAGAAGAATTGCCGGTAGGCCCAGAGTCCGACTGTGTTGTTCCCAGACACGATGGGCATGTCTGATCAGAACGGAGAGAATTGAATTGGGACAACTCAACGTCAATGGCGTTGCCCAGCTCTGACCATCCCCATCCGGGGAAATGGTGTTGAGATCCCCGAGATCATCGGCTTGAGGACGTTTGAGATCTAGCTCGATCCGCCCTTCCGAACGTTCAGCCTCATCAAGACTTTTCGCACAGAACAAAAGCGTTTCAAGCTGCCCGATCTGCTCCTTGATCGGCTTCAGTGCCGCCGGCACAGCTCTGGATTTCGGTTTGCGTGATTCAAGGGCCTCGAGGGCTTCGGTCTTGACTTCCGCGACAGGGCGAATCCTGCTCAGGCAGAACTCCCAGTCACGCCACTCACCCTCAGCACCCACATCAAGGCGAAGCGAAACAGCGTCCTGAACCTCACCAACCGCAAATGCGCTGGCCTTGCTAAGGGCAGGGCTGAGCAGAGGCATCCAGTGACCTCCGAGACAAAGGCTTTCAGATTGACCGAGAAGCCAGTGGTCGTAGCTGTTGCCAGGACTCAGACGCTCGGCGATGGCGGGTGTGTGAATCCAAAGGCGCGTTCCTCCCTCATGGGGAATGACGTGAACAGCTGGAAGCGCTGGTGCATCATCAGAGCCCCAGCCTTTGATCAAGAGCGAAGGCTGTTCGCTCAGATCCTCACGTTTTTTTGAGGATGGAGTTTTGAAACTTGCGCGGGGCGGCGTCTCACGCTGATGGAGGTTGGCCTTCGTGAGCATCAGCTCACGGTCTGCTCCAGAGCCGCCATCGAGAGGCAGAGATCGTGCAACGTGACCTTGTGCTGGAAACTGTGCGATCGGATAGCGATCCAGCACCACCTCAGCGACAGCTTCTCCGATGGGCTTTTCGGCATGGCTGGCATCCTCAGGGGTGAGTTCAATCGTTGCCAGAAGACGGTCGTCGAGTGGCACGGCAACGACCTTTTCATCCTGTTGCTCCACCGCGGCGAGCAGGCTTGTGGTGGAGCGTTCAAGGATGCATTGCACACCACCCTCTGGAGATCGACGACGGCCACCCTCGCGGGTCAGCCTCACCAGCACCCGGTCGCCGTTCCATGCGTGATTGAGCTGGTGATCACGTATGTAGATGTCATCACCACCGTCATCGCGGATGGCAAAACAGAATCCCTTGCTGCTGCAGCGAAGACGTGCTTCGACCAGATCGTCGGCAGCACCTCGGCTAATGACTCCATCGCTGTCGAGATCGAGAATTCCAAGTCTTTTGAGACCCTGAAGCGCAAGTTCAAGCGACTGTTTCTCTGAACGGTTGGTCAGTCGCAGGATCTTTTCAAGCTTGGCGGTCTCAAGGTTGCCCTCATCGGGCACCTGATCGAGCAGGTCAGCGACCGTGAATTTCATCGGAGCGTTGTACGGGAACCGGCCTTCAGGACCGGGAGGAAACATCTCGGGTGCGCGTGCAGCGGAAGACCGCGCTTTCCCTTGATATCTCAATCTTACGAGTACCAGTCACATGAGGTGAATCACTCGTCGGCGGCCGCTGCAGACTCCGTTCCGCTGAGCAATGGCCAGAGCAGTTTCATTCCGATTCCCAGGAATCCAAGCGATGCCAAAAGCTGTAACCAGTCCGCTGGCACAACGTTCGATAAGGAACCACCCGCAATGGCACCGATCAGGCTTGCCAGCACAAGCGCTGAGGACGAACCGACGAAGACGGCAAAGGGCCTGTTGGAGGTGCCGCTGATGGCCACGGTTGCCAACTGCGTCTTGTCACCGAGCTCTGCAAGGAAAACTGTGGCGAAGGTGGAGAGAAGCAGGGTCAGATTCATGGAGAGAAGTCGTTATTTGCCAGATCGGTCAGTGCTGGCTTCAGACAGGATTTGTGGAGATCAGTGACTGCAGGGCCTGAGAGCCAAGCCAGAGCCCGAGTCCGAGCATCAGCAGACCTGCCATCTGTTCAAGTCGCTCAGGTTGCATCACCGTTGAGAGCCAGCGGCCCACCAGAACCCCGACCAGGCTGGAACAGATCAACGCCAGCGCAGCACCACTGAACACAAGCCAGGGCTGGCCTGATTGTGCAGAAAGCAGAAGCGTGGCGAGCTGGGTCTTATCACCAAGCTCAGCCAGAAAAACGGTTGTGAACGTCGTCAGAAGGACGGTCGCGAATCCAGGACGTTGTGTGGTGCCGGAATCAGTCATCACAGAGGGTCCGTGGAGCGGATAAGACGTTCGAACTTACGCAGTTCGCGACTGCGACCGCCATGCACGGAACGGATCTGCTGCCGGCAACAGGCAATTGCAAATGAATCCGCCTGCTCAGGGTCAATGTTGAACAGGCTGCAGAGGCTGCTGACACGACAGAAATGCGGACGCGATTCGTAGATGCGGCAACGCCTTGAACCGCTGTCGAAATGGATGCACCAGCCATCGGGACCCACCATCGACAGATATTGCTGTTGCTGTGCCGGATCGAGAGCCTCGACAGCTTCGGGGCGCTCATCCGGTGCCAGTCGGCAACAGGCACCGCACTGATCCATGCAGGACCAATGCTGACCTGTGCGTGTCACGAGAAACCCTCACAGCGACAGCTCTGCAGTGGCGGCTGTGACAAGCCATCACAGTGGTTCTGGTGGAGCTGTACGAGGAGGGTCAAAGCCTCGTAGCCTGGATAAGGCAACATGCCGCTCATCTGCTTTCGTTTCATGGGACTCGATTTCCACCTGATCGCCAATTTCGCGGCACTGGCCCTGATCACACTGGCCGGCCCCGCAGTCGTCTTCATTCTCTTCTATCGCCGTGGTGCGCTCTGAAGTTTGCTGAGGCCGTGATACACCGGATCCCTGCACACCAGGCGTCCGGTGTAGGCAGCCATCACCGAAGCAAGCACTACACCAGCAAATAACTGTTGGTCTCCAGCAAGTCGCCAGGAGAACACAATCGAAACCAGTGGTAGTTGGGTGGCGCCTGACAAACCTGCCGCCAGTCCGAGCCCGATCCCCAGCTGAGAACTGATTCCTGCCACAGCGCAGATTGTGTAGCCCAGGACGGCACCGAAGGTGAGAGCTGGGTCGATCAGGCCGCCTGGAACTCCGGGACTCAGTGCCAGCATCGGCCCGATCACCCTGACCAGAGTGATCCAGACACTTGTCAGACCGCTGATGACGTCGTTTTGATTACCGAGAGCATTCGGCATTCCTTGATCAATCAGCTGACGGACGAGTGATTCACCATCAGAGGTGGAGGTTCCCCAGCTCAAAAGAGCGAGGATTGTTAATCCCGCACCGAGGCAGAGACCTGTACGCAGGGGCCTGCGACGAACAACGGGTGCCAGTCGACGGGTAAGCCAGACCAACCCTTTATTGAACAATCCACCCACAAGTCCACAGACGATTCCAATCGGAAAGGCCATCAGCAGTTGTTCGCCTTCCGGCGATGCGATGTTGAGAACACCGAGTCCGAACATCGGTTCTCCTCCGACATTGGAGAGACCTGCGGCAGCAACGCTGATCACGAGCGCAGGCCAGATGGTCACAATCGAGTACTCCGCGGTGAGTTCCTCGAGCATGAACACGGCACCCAGAAGAGGCGTGTTGAATCCGCCGGCCAGTCCTGCACCTCCTCCGATGGCGACTATCTGACGTTCACTGAGAGAAGGCAGCCAGTCGCGGAAGCGCCGATGGCACGCTCGTGCCACTGCAGCACCAAATTGAACGACCGGCCCCTCCCGGCCCAGCGGGAACATGGCCACGGTGGCGATTGACCAGAGCACACCTCGTTGCACAGTGCCTCGTGCTGCCATGGCCTTTGGCAGACGGGATGGATCCTCCAGTCCGTTCATGGTGGACGGAATGCCGGAACCTGCACCCGCCTGCCAGGGACCACGCTGGAGCAGCAGCAGGACAGGCATCACCACCAGAGGCATGAAGGCGACTACCAGTCCCTTCCAGGTCCAGTTTCCTGTTGCAGAGGTCGGCATCAGGGCGTACAGCTGATCCTGAACGCGATCCACGAGATTCAGAGGCAAACACGCCAGACCGATCAGCACACCGACCAGCACGAGGCCGATGAAGTGGCGGGCAACACCTTTGAGTCGACTCTGAGACGGCAGCGTTCCCGGAATCAGGACCGATTCGTGACGACTATCCGGACTCATGGGCGTAAACCGAGGCCAATACAGGCCTCCTGCAGTAAAGCTGCAACGTAAGGGTGCGTGGATCGGGTGTCGTCACTCTCCAGAACACCCTCATGACTGACACGGCTCACCAGCGCCTCACCGTCCGGATTAATTAACCGCAGACTCTGACTGTCGATGCGCTGCACGCGATAACAGCCCCGAGAACGCTGCAGTTCCATCGATTCATGGTGGGCTCGCAGAGCCTGGATCTCAAGTTGGAATCGGGTTTCTCCGCGCCAGTGATTTTGTGTGAGGGTGAACGCCAGATCAATCGTCTGACTCAGCACAGCGTGGGCAGGCCATCGCCAGGCAATGGCCTGGCGTTCCACCCCGTTCTGTTCGAGTTTCAGCTTCAGATGGCCCCCGCGAAGAATCTGTTGATCGGTGATCCGACAAGCCCTCGACCAGAACAGGGGCTTCGGATGACCGGCGCCGAACGGTTCGAGTTTCTGCAGGGATTGCCAGAACTCGTGGTCAATCTGGTCGAGCTGCAGCAATGCTTCCGGCTCCACCAACAAACCCTCACCTCTCCGCTGAAGCCAATCTGCGGCCAGTGCATTAAGGGCCTGATGAAGTGCACTGACAGCCGTGATTTGAACGGTGAAACCACCAGCAGCAGGATGGCCTCCATGCCGATCCAAAAGTTCGCTGCACTGTTGCAAAGCGCGATCGACGGCAAATCCCTCGGGTGCACGAACTGATGCGCGCATCCGCCCATCGCCGTCACTGGCCAGAAGTGCTGCGGGACGCTGATAACGCTCGACAAGTCGCGCTGCAACGATGCCAATGACCCCGTGATGCCAGTGGCCCTGGGCAAGAAGCAGAAAGGGAGGCAACGGTGAAGGATCACTTTCCAGCAGAGCAACCGCTTCGGCCTCGATCGCATCACAGAGTTCACGTCGCTGACGATTGAGGGCATCACACTGACGCCCCAGTTCGAAGGCGCGGTTGGGGTCGTCGGCTGTGAGCAGATCGACGACCAGGGAGGGTTCACCGATCCTTCCGACCGCATTGATGCGTGGTGCCAGCTGGAAGCCGATGTCATCAGCGCGCAGCGGTCGGTCTCCAAGGCCTGCCAGTTGCTGGAGAGCCTGCACTCCCGGGCAGTTGCTGCGATGCAAATGGGTGAGTCCCTCCCGGAGCAGGGTTCGGTTGGCACCTGTCAATGGCGCCATGTCAGCCACCGTGCCGATGCAGAAGAGATCTCTGGCAGTGGAGATCGACTCAGGGTTCTTCAACTCCGCTGCAAGAGCTCTGGCAAGGACATAGGCCAGTCCAACCCCGGCCAGACAGCCATAGGGGGATTCCTCTGGAGTGGTTGCAGGATGAATGAGGGCCAGTGCGGTCGGTCGGCTGGAGGGCAGCGTGTGGTGGTCGGTGAGGATCACCTCGACACCGAGTTCGGAAGCCTTCGTAAGGGCATCGTGGGCAGCGACACCGTTATCGACCGTCACCAGCAGGCGCACGCCCTCTGCGTGGAGTGACTCCACCATGCCGGTGTTCAGGCCGTAGCCGTCCTCCATCCGACTGGGAATCGCCGCCTGAGGACAGGCGCCCATGGCCTCAAGAGCGCGCATCAACAGTGCCGTGCTGGTCATGCCGTCGGCGTCGTAATCACCGCAGATCGCGACCGCCTCCTTGTTGAGGCAGGCTTGCTTCAATCTCGTGAGTGCTGCCTCTAGTTCAGGAAAATGCTGATCAGCAGGAGGCAGCGGTTGATCACTGAGAAGCCGCGTCACCTGCTCTGGAATCTGCAGTCCTCGTCTGTACAGAACAGCCTTCAAGGGCGCTGGAAGTTGCACTGAGGCCAGAGGATCACCCTCGATCGGCTGTGGGAGTCGCCACTGTTGATCGCTGGCGACCGCTGCCATGCCAAAGAAAAACTATGGCTGCATTGTGGGACCTCAACGCTGTAAAAGCGATCGGTCAGGCTGGAGCCCGATCCGATATCAGACATGACCCCTTTGCAGGCCGTTTTCTGGGATGTGGATGGAACCCTTGCTGACACGGAGTTGCATGGGCATCGGCTCGCGTTCAATCGGGCCTTCAGCGACTGTGGCCTCAGCTGGAACTGGGACGAAGAGCTCTATGGCGAATTACTGAGCATTCCGGGAGGACGTCAGCGCATGCAGCACTACGGAGAACGCCTGGGTAAACGTGTTGATGACGAGTTGTTGGCGCGGCTACGCCACTCCAAGCAGCAGCATTACCTCGATGTCGTGGCTTCGGGTGCAGTGTCTCTGCGGCCGGGTGTCGGAAGACTTCTGGAGGAGCTTCACAGAGCGGACGTTCAGCAGTGGATCGTCACTAGCAGTGGCAAGTCTTCGGTTCAGGCGCTGCTGCAGTCCATGTCGGCTGATCTGACCGGGATCTTTGCGGGAATGGTGACTGCTGATGATGTGGAAAGGCATAAACCGCATCCTGATCCCTATCTCCTGGCACTGGATATGAGTGGAGCGAATCCAGAGGCTGTTCTGGTTCTGGAGGATTCCACACCCGGATTAGCTGCAGCAAGGGCAGCCGGTCTGCGTTGTCTGCTGACGCCATCTCCCTGGGACACTGAGCTTGAACGCAGTCAGCATCAGGCTCATGCGGCGGTTGATCAGCTCGGCGAGGCTGACCAGCCTGCGTCGATCTTCAAGGGTCCCCCTTGTGCTGAAGGTCTGATCACGCTGGAGTACCTGCAGTTGCTGCTTTCAACTCCTCTGCGATGACGCTTCAGGCCACTCGCTACGAACAGCTGCAACGCCGAATCGGCGTGCATATGAACCAGGCGTTTGTTGGGCCCTGGAGGAGGCGCAGTGTCGGTGTGCTGGCCCTGTTGTTCGGCTTCATCATCGGCAGCAATGTCACGATGTACTGGTTTCAGAAATCGGGTCAGAACCGCCCTGCAGCCGTGCTGGTGATGGTGCTCGTGATCGAGGTGATCGTGCGGCTGCGCAGCAAGGTGCGCTCAGGCCCCTGGCCTCTCACCTGGCTTGCTCTGGACAATCTCCGCATCGGCACGATTTATGCCGTGGTGCTCGAGGCCTTCAAGCTTGGATCCTGATTGCCGGAAGACGGCGCTGTTTGCGCACGCTCCAAAAGGGCTTGAGATCTTGCTGGCCACTCTCGGCTGGTCCAGATCAGAAGACTGGTGGAACCGATGGGAGAGCTTGAAAGGACTGGATCTGGCCAGACATCAGTGGCAGGTCACGGTCAGTGATGCCTGGATTGCTTTCGTGGGTTTACCGCTTCTGAGTCGTGTGGAATTGGCCCTGAATCAGGGTGGTCCTTCTCTTCTCGGTGTGAGCGCTTTGCCTGGATGTGGAAAATCAACGCTCTGCAGTTGGGTGAAATCCGCATCTGAGCAACTGGGCTGGCCGGTGGAGCATCTGTCAATCGATGACTTCTACTGGCCTGCGGAACAGTTGGAACACAGCATGAAGGGCAACCCCTGGGCGGTTCCACGGGCCATTCCAGGCAGCCATGACATCAGTGGACTGCTCCAGGCACTCTGCAACTGGAGACAGAACGGGCAGATGACGGCCCCTCGTTTTGACAAATCGCTTCGGGAGGGTCGTGGTGATCGCGTCGGGGGCACCACGTCTGAACCACAGGTTGTCTTGATTGAAGGTTGGTTTCTGGGAGCAACTCCGCAGCCTTCAGTTGAACACGAGATCCTTGAGTTGCTCTCTCCGGAAGAACTGAACTGGCGATCCAGAACCATTGAGGTATTGCCTTCTTATCAGGAGATCTGGACCCAGCTGGATGATCTCTGGCATCTGAGAGCGCTCAGTAATGATCTGTCGTCTCGATGGAAACAACAGCAATTGGACACGCTTGAGCTCAAGAGCGGAGTCGGTTATCGCCAAGAGGAGCTCGCCGACTTCAACCGAATGGTGCTGGCAGCTCTGCCACCTAGCTGGTTGCGGAACGTCCCTCTGGCTGGTGTGGTGATGGATCTCGCGGAGTCACGCAACGTCCGCGAAATCCATGTCAGGGAAACTCAGCTTTCGGCCTCGTCCTCTTCAGCAACGGGATAGACGAATCCCTGGGCCCGTCCACTCAGAACGGACTTACCGATGGAGAGAGCACGCTGAGCCGCTGTGGCAGCTTTGGCCTTCCAGACAGCATGTCGCTGGTTGCGCTTGCTTTTTGAGGTTTTCTTCTTCGGGACGGCCATCGCGGGCGTTTCGCTGCCAAACAGCCATGATCCACTTCGAAGAGGCCACTCGTCAAATCGCTAGTCTTTGTGCAACGCATCAGCGGTGTGAGCCCAGAGCAGCCGACCCAGTCAGAACAGGGAACTCCAGCGCCCAAGTCAAAGCCTGCTGAGCAACAGAAGAATCCGTTTGACCTGTTTCGCAGCGAACCGGATCTGAGTTACAGCAAGTTGCTGAAGGAAATCTCCTCTGGGTCGATCAAGGAACTGGTGCTGGTTCCGGCTCGCCGTCAGGTGATTGTGACTTATCCCGATGGCAGGACCGTCACGGTTCCTGTTTTGGCGAATGATCAGCAGATTCTGAGAGTTGCCGAAGCATCAGGGACCCCTCTGAATGTGAAGGATGTCCGTCAGGAACAGGCCCTTGCCGGCCTCGCAGGGAATCTCGCTCTGATCGTTCTGATCGTTGTTGGTCTCTCACTGTTGCTGCGGCGATCGGCGCAGGCGGCCAACAAAGCAATGGGCTTTGGTCGCACCCAGGCCAGAACAAGCCCTCAAGACGACATCACGGTTCGGTTTGAAGATGTCGCTGGAATTGGTGAGGCCAAAGAAGAACTCCAGGAGGTGGTTACCTTCCTGAAGCAGCCGGAAACCTTCATCAAGCTTGGAGCTCGGATTCCGCGCGGAGTTCTTTTGATCGGTCCGCCTGGTACCGGCAAAACTCTTCTGGCCAAGGCGATCGCCGGTGAGGCTGGTGTTCCCTTCTTTTCGATCGCAGCATCTGAATTTGTTGAATTGTTCGTCGGTGTTGGAGCGAGCCGCGTCAGAGATCTGTTTCGTAAGGCCAAGGACAAGGCCCCCTGCATCGTCTTCATCGACGAAATCGATGCGGTTGGTCGGCAGAGAGGTGCGGGTATCGGAGGGGGAAATGATGAACGCGAGCAGACCCTCAATCAACTGCTGACCGAAATGGATGGTTTCGCCGACAACTCAGGTGTGATCCTCCTGGCAGCCACAAACAGGCCCGACGTACTGGATACGGCGCTGATGCGTCCAGGACGGTTCGACAGGCGCATTCAGGTGGGTCTGCCCGATCGCCGCGGTCGCGAATCGATTCTCGCTGTGCATGCACGAACCCGGCCACTCGCCGAAGAGGTTTCGCTGGCCGAGTGGGCGAGCAGAACCCCTGGCTTTTCGGGGGCGGATCTGGCGAATCTTCTCAACGAGGCAGCGATTCTCACGGCTCGACATGAAGCGGACTGCCTCGGGAACAGAGAGCTCGAGGAAGCACTGGAGCGCATCACCATGGGACTCACGGCAGCTCCGCTCCAGGATGGTGCCAAGAAACGTCTTATCGCCTACCACGAAATTGGGCATGCTCTGGTCGCAGCACTCACGCCCCACGCCGACCCCGTTGACAAAGTCACTCTTCTGCCACGCAGCGGTGGTGTCGGAGGTTTCACCCGATTCTTCCCGGACGAAGAAATCATCGACTCCGGCCTCCTGACCCGTGCCTATCTGCGTGCACGCCTCGTGATGGCCCTGGGTGGTCGCGCAGCTGAGATGGTTGTTTTTGGTGATTCCGAGGTAACGCAGGGAGCGAGCGGCGATCTCCAGATGGTTTCTCAGCTGGCTCGCGAAATGGTGACGCGTTTTGGATTCTCGGATCTGGGACCCGTAGCTCTTGAGGGACAGGACCAGGAGGTCTTTCTCGGCCGCGATCTCGTCAACACAAGACAGTCCTACGCCGAGAGCACTGGCCGTGAAATCGACCGCCGGGTTCGTGCACTGGCTCAGGATGCTTTGCAACAGGCCATCGCTCTGCTGAAGCCGAGGCGGCAGCTCATGGATCGACTTGTGGAGGCTTTGATCGAGGAAGAGACGCTCCAGTCCGATCGCTTCCACGAGCTGGCAGGACTCGACGTGCCCTCCAGGAGCCCTAGCCTGGATCAGTTGCCGACCGGGGCTTGAGCCTGCTCAAACGGGGCCTTACCGATCTGTCACGTCCTTCAGCGGTCTGGTTGCTGCTGGTGATCCCTGCCTTCTGGATCTTCGCCAGACTCCAGGTTGAGTGGTCATGGTTCTCCCAGTTCGGGCACCAGGGGATTTACGCGCAGCGACTGGTCTATCAGTTGCTTGGAGCCACTCTGGCGCTGCTGTTTGTGCTGATCAGTGCCTGGTGGCGCCGGCGCTGGATGCTGGCCTATGTGCCCACGCCCCGCGGTGAGATCCCCTCACTTCGGGGGGGCGTCTACTCCTTGTCCTTAATCGCTTGCCTCGCGGTTCTTCTCAGCGTTTTGGGCATCACGACGCGGTTGGCATGGCTGGCATGGAAACAACCGTTTCTCCTGGCGCATTGGTGGAGTGTTCCGTTTCAACCGGAATGGACCGTAATTGGGATCAGCATTTTGCTGATTCTGTTAATCACCATGGGCCTCGGTCGCAGAGGTCGCATCAATCTGGCCTTCCTTTATGGAAGTTTCTGCATCTGTGCTGTGGCGGGCCGAAGCTGGGGACTCTGGGCTCTGGCGATCACCATTCCTGATTCAGGAATGACAGATCCACTGCTCGGTGCCGACCTCAGTTTCGGCCTGGGCCGTTTTTCTGCGATTGCACTCGCACTCGAGCTTGTGCTCTTGCAACTCCTTCTGACTCTGAGCAGCTCGGCCTGGAGTCGATTAACACGGTCCCCTTGTCTGAGTGACTGGGGTTTTCCAGGTTGGAACGCACAGGAGCGGGCCTTGCTTCGACCTGTGCTTGCAATGCTGCTGCTGGTACTCGCTTCGCTGACCTGGCTGGTGCGTCACCAGTTGCTCTGGACGCAAAGCGGTCTGGTTGCAGGGGCTGGTTGGCTCGATGTCCATCTGAGACTGCCACTGCGTCAGTGGATCGCCCTGTTGCTGCTCGTGATGGCCGGCACGTGCGTGCCATTGCCTGTATTGGCAGGACGCCAACGGCGCCAATTGAGAACGGCGATGTTCACACTTGCGTTGTGTGCCGTGCTGGCGGAACTTCTGTTGGCTCCCATCGTCCAGTGGATGGTGGTCAGACCAAGAGAACTCCAACTGGAAACTCCTTATCTGAGCCGATCAATCGCCGCAACACGCCGGGCTTATCAACTGGATTCCATCAAGGCCCGTGGCATCACGCCAACCCGAGAGATCACGGAAGAGGATCTGATCAAGGGTGCCAGCACGCTTCAGAACATCCGGCTCTGGGACAGTCAACCGATGTTGGCCTCCAACCGTCAGTTGCAACAGCTGAGGGTTTATTACCAATTCGCGAATGCCTCCGTTGACCGCTACCCACTGAATGCGGAAAGCAATGAGAATCAGCAGGTGATCATCGCTGCGCGTGAATTAGATCAGGCTGCTCTTCCTGCCCGCTCAAGAACATGGCAAAACCGCCATTTTGTGTTCACGCATGGATTCGGTTTCACTCTCAATCCTGTCAATACACGGGAACCCGATGGTCTGCCGGCTTACTTCATCAGCGATCTAGGTCAATCCACGAGAATTGAAGGAAATAAAGCGCTTGGCATCACCAAGGCTGATGTTGAACGGGAAGTACCCATTGGCCGTGCGGCCCTCTACTTCGGCGCATTACCTTCCCCCTACGCAGTAGCCCCAACGCGCATCGAGGAATTTGATTACCCAGAAGGCGATGACAACACTTACAACCATTACTCAGGTTCAGCGGGCGTCTCTCTTGAGCATCTCTGGCAGCGGGTTACGGCAGCGACCTATCTAGCTGATCCACGGTTCCTGAATACCGGTGCTCTGATTAAGGAATCTCGATTGCTTCTACGCCGAGATGTCAAAGAAAGAGTGCGAACCCTTGCACCATTTCTCACCCTGATGGGTGAACCTTATCTGGTCTCTGTCCCGATTGAAGATGCTCCCAGCGGATATCAGCAAGAGCAACATCAGTACTGGATTGTGGAAGGCTTCACAACGTCAAGGACAGTTCCCTATGCAGCAACACTTCCCGATGGTCGCCCTCTTCGCTATGTGCGTAACTCGGTAAAGGCCGTCGTTGATGCCTATAACGGCAAAGTTCACCTTTACATCAATGAACCAGATGATCCGATCATTCAGGGATGGGCCAATGTTTTCCCAAACTTGTTTGAATCACTGGAAGAAATGCCGCCTAGCCTTAGACGACACTTGATGGTTCCTCAGGCACAGTTTGAGCTTCAGGTGCAGCAACTGCTTCGTTATCACGTCACCAATCCCCGCATCTTCTACAGCGGTGATGATGTCTGGCAGGTGCCCATGGAGCTTTACGGACAAAAGCAGGTTCCAGTGGCTCCGTATCACATCACGGCTCAAGTGAAGCCCAGTCAACAATCTGAATTCCTGCTATTGCAACCGCTCACCCCGTTGGCACGCCCAAATCTTTCAGCTTGGCTAGCCGCTCGTAGTGATGGAGACCATTACGGCGAGCTGATCCTGCTTCGCTTTCCAAGTGATGTTCCGATCTTCGGCCCCGAACAGGTTCAGGCACTGATCAATCAAAATCCAGAAATTAGTCAGCAGTTTGCTCTTTGGGATCGCGCAGGATCCCAGGTGATGCAGGGAAATCTGCTTGTTGTTCCTGTGGGTGATTCGCTTCTCTATGTTGAACCGATTTATTTGAAAGCTCAGCAAGGAGGATTACCCACCCTGACCAGAATCGTGGTGAGTGACGGACGTCGCGTTGCGATGGCTGCTGACCTCGACACGGGTCTGAAGGCCCTTCTTGACAGGCGACAGCGAGAAACCCGTGAAAGGCCATAAAAAAGGCCCGCCTTCGGCGGACCTTGATCCAATCATCAACTGACAGAAAGTCAGTTGATGGCTGCAAAGAATTCCTTGCTTCCAACAGGATCGGGTTTCATGGTCTTTTCACCGGGTGTCCAGTTGGCAGGGCAAACCTCATCAGGGTTGGACTGCACATACTGGAAAGCCTGAAGCACCCGCAGAGTTTCATCAACATTGCGACCGACAGGAAGATTGTTGATGGTGGCGTGCATGATCACACCCTCGGGATCGATGATAAACAAACCACGAAGTGCAACTCCCTCGGCTTCATCAAGGACGTTGTAAGCAGTGGAGATCTCCTTCTTGAGGTCTGCGACAAGGGGGTAGTTGATATCACCGAGTCCACCTTGGTTGCGTGGGCTCTGGATCCATGCAAGGTGGCTGAACTGACTGTCCACCGAGACACCTAGAACTTCAGTGTTCTTGCTGGAGAAATCGGCATAGCGATCACTGAATGCCGTGATCTCGGTAGGACAAACGAAGGTGAAATCGAGGGGGTAGAAAAACAGGACCACGTACTTGCCGCGGTACTGAGAAAGGGTGATTTCCTTGAACTCCTGGTCAACCACTGCAGTGGCAGTGAAATCGGGGGCCTGTTGGCCCACACGCAGCGAAGACATGTTGGTGATGCGGGGATTGGCAAGGAAGTGAACAGGCCTAGGTCGTAGTCGTTCCGACTTCCAATTGCTCGGGTCAAGTTATCACGGCTGACCCAAAGACTGCGGCAGCACTGGGGTGCTGCCCGGTTTGGCGCACACTTATCATTGATTGATGATTCACTCATCGATGAGCTGGGATCCAGCGCTTCTCAGAAAATTCAGCAGCACCGGTCACTTCCGCCTGTTGAATCAGGTTCGCAGCGAGCTCAGTAGCCAACCGCTGGAACGTGATCCGAAAACGAGAGCTTTGATGCTCAAGGCGCGTCCCCACCGCGGTCAGCCCGTCAGGCAACAACGGCGGCCCAATGCCATTCCAGAGGGCCATGACACCTTTGCTGATGAAGCAGGATCAACCCAGGCATCACCAAAATCCTTTAGGGAACGACTGAACGCCATCGAGATGCGCTGAGTCAATCAGGACATCTCAAGATGTATGATGGACACTGGCCTGAGGGCCTTTCGTCAGAGTAGCTCAGCTGGTTAGAGCACAGGATTCATAACCCTGAGGTCGAGAGTTCAAGTCTCTCCTCTGACATTCAACTCCAAAGAAAAATCGGCAAGGAAATCAATGACTTGCCGAAAGAATAGTTTGAGAAAAAATATTTTGGATCTGCCCTAAATAATTGATCGATGGTTGAAGCTCAGCTTCAACGGGGTGGAAGCATGGCCATGGGATCCATTGCTGCTCCGCCAGGTCGTCGGATCTCGAAGTGCAGATGCGGGCCAGTACTGCGCCCCGTGCTTCCCATAAGAGAAATGCGGGACGCCTGAGGAACAAACTGTCCTTTCTTGACGAGAAGACGACTGTTGTGGGCATAGCGAGTTGATGAGCCGTCACGATGGCTCATTTCAACGAGGTAACCATAGCCGCTGCTCCAGCCTGCGTAAGTCACAAAGCCGTCCTTGGCAGCAAGGATCGGGGTGCCCACATTGTTGGCGATATCGATGCCTTTGTGCATCCGGCCCCAGCGCCAACCATAGGGAGAGGTAAACACTCCTTTGGCAGGCCAGATGAAGGACTCGGAAGAACGCAATCCATCAGGGCCGGAGAACTCGGGCAAATCGGGCCAACTTGCACCGCCCGATGTCAGAGGTCGCATCGCATAGGCCGGTCTGGCATGAGCAACACGAAGTTTGCTTC
Source organism: Synechococcus sp. (assembly GCA_047286285.1). GTDB lineage: Bacteria > Cyanobacteriota > Cyanobacteriia > PCC-6307 > Cyanobiaceae > Synechococcus_C. The sequence continues at coordinate 1,353,146 of JBJBBP010000002.1, forward strand.
CAATGACCATCATTCGGGAGAGTTGAACGCCCGGGTTGAACTCCTTCAGCTGTTCACGAGTCAGCCCGTGATCTTTGAGGAATGAAAGCAGGGATTGTTCGGACTTGACCTCAACAACATCTTGCGGAGCTGGAGGGGTGCTCAATGGAGCGGTGGTGCGCAGCGAATCACTGACAAATCGCGAGGAAGACTCAACATCATCACGACTGGTGGCAGGCAGAACAAGCAGCGTTCCAGCTTTGACCATTGTCGAAGCGGACTTCTCGTTCAGTTTGGACAGCTCACTCAAGGAAAGATCAAGCTCTCTGGCGATGACGCTGAGATCACTGTCTGCAGCCAGCTGAACCCAGATCAGTGCTGAGGGATTCGGCAGAGCTGCAAGAAGCTGCTGAGGCGTGTAATGGTCTGAGTCGGCATACCCTGAAAGCTGAGAAACCCCAAACAGCGCAGTGCTGGACGTTATGGCGGTGACAGCTAAAAAGAAGGGCTTCATTCAGGCATGCTTGAATTTCATTCCCAAATAAGCCGCCACAGCCCGGGATTTGGCAGAAATTAGCGAGCTGAGCACCTCGACGCAAGGGCTGTCGTGGCAGATCTCGGACTACCACAACTGAAGCTGCATTCCAGCGTGATGACTGACGATTGCGCAGGCGACCGACAGGTTCAGGCTGCGAACGCCACCCCGGCCATCCTCAGCGGCGCTGCATGGCATGGGAATGGTGAGGATCTGGTCGCACCGATTCCTGACCACATCGGGTAGGCCGTTGTCCTCCCTACCGAACAACAGAACATCACCCTGCTGAAAACTCACCGTCTTGAGCGACTGACCTCCGCGACGACTGCAGCCGATCAACCTTGCAGGAGTTGGAAGGCTGTTCGCGAAGTGATCAAAATCGCGGTGAACAGAAAGATCGACATGGGGCCAGTAGTCAAGACCAGCTCGCTTGAGGTGGCGGTCGTCAATTGAAAAACCGAGGGGCTCGATTAACGCAAGTGGCAAGCCAAAAGCAGCACATGTCCGTGCGATGTTGCCTGTGTTGGGAGGAATCCTTGGCTCGAACAGTGCGACCCTCAGAGGGGTGTAAGCGAGTGTCATCGATCGGGTACCGCGATTCCGAAAGCATGAAGATCCAGAGCACGTCCCTGGACAACCAGCCAGCTCCTGCTTGCAACCGTTTCCAGTTTTTGTGCCAGGTGGCCCTGGCGATCACGAAACCGACCGCCAATCGCTGTTGAAGGAACGACGCCCCAGCCGGTCTCTTCAATCACCATCACGACCGGTTCGCGTCGCGCCTGAAGACTTTGGATCAGCCCCGCTTCGAGCAGGCTCCATTCGTCTGGCGAAGCATCCAGATGCCATGCAGTGAAAGCGCCGAGTGCATCGATCAGAACCGTGTGACCGATGGGAATGGCATCCAGAGCCTTGGCCAGGTCAGGACCGCTTTCAACAACAGACCAGTCGGCGGGCCGCCGCTCACGATGAAGTAAGAGCCTCTCCTGCCAAGAGCTGTCGTCTGGCCGCGAATCGGATGTTGCCAGGTAGGTCACGGGTGTGCGTTGACCAACCAGATGTTCAGCCCAGCGACTTTTGCCACCACGACTTGGACCGCTGACAAGGACCAGTCCTTGCAGACGCTCAGCCACCGCCATTCATACCGCGCAATGTGGCCACAGAGGACGGGCTGACACGATTGAGATAACGGAAAATCCAGTACTTGAAGATCGTTGCAAGGATGACTGGGAAAGTTGCGATGAAGAGAAGGATGAAGTTCTCTCTGGCAGGAAACCCAAAATGATTGGCAATTCCATCCAAAAGCACAGTCCATCCTTCAGGACTATGAAAGCCAACGAAAATATCGGTAAAAAGAATAATCGCGAAAGCTTTCGCTGAATCGCTTAAGCCATACACAGCCTCATCAAAGAAGCCTCGAAGCACCCTTAACTCTTCACGGCTGAACAGACAAACCACAACAAAAGCCAGAGTTGCAGCAAGATCTGCCAGTACGTTTTTTACCGCGTGAGTACTTTCCGCATCAGCTTCATCCTTTAATTCCTCTGCTTTGGCAGAAAGTTTTTGCTGAAGTTGCTCCTGGGTCGGAATTGAATCACCGCGCAGAAGAGCATCAAACTCGATCTCGGCCTTATAAACCCTGAGTTTCTCAACGGCACGTTCCTCAAGTTGAGGCTTTGGATAGCTCAGGAATGGAAGCTCAGGAGCAAAGTGATCAACGGCAGGGCTGATGATGTAAGTCCGGCTCACCTGCTGCACCAAAAGAGGCACAAGAATCAACAGCAGTAAGACCTTGAGTGAGATCAGTGTTGAATCCCTTCGGCGACGAAAACCTGCAACAAGAGTTGCCTCAGCCGCAGGATTCAACTGACGGCGCAGAGTGTCAAAGATCCCCAGAAGTGAACGCGGAAGTGGATCGGGAGCACGACTGATTGTGGGGGCTGCGGCGGCACGTCTGGGGGTATAGCGATTAACTACGCTTTCGATCAGTTGAAGTTGTCTGAGTTCCTGCGTGTCGAACTGGGCGCGTTGATATTCAAGCTTGTCCAGTGAGGAACGGCAGACGTTGATAGCAGCTCTGAATTTACGAAGGATCGTGGCTTGAACCGTTGCAGGAACAGAAAGTTCCAGATCTGGACGAATAGGCCGATCACCGTAATATTCCAGCTCGAGACTCTGAATTAGAAGCGCAGCTTCATAGCCGCGATCGAGTTCAGCATTCACATTGGATGACTTCGTTCTGCCGAAGGTGTCGAGCCAGTTACGTCCTGCCATCGTGTCGTCAGCTGGAGAAGATCCACCAGGTCGCCATAGGCACTATGGTGCCGACCACCAGCAGAACGACAACCCATGTGAAGGCGTTGCTGTTCTCAGTTTCTTCCGCAGTTGGGACATTGGTCGGGTTGGCTGTCCGTTCGATCTGAACAGGAGGTCCGGGATCTTCTCCACCATTCAGAACGGTTTCGATTCGGCTCACACCATCAAGGGTGGCCTGTCGAAAGCGATCGCCGTCACGCAACGGTTGACTCATCGTGGTGCGACCTGTGCTGCGCAGCAGGGATTCAGGCAATTGTTCAAGCAGCTGATCGGCAGCGACAACCGTTGCTTGTTTGCTCTGGGTTTCCTCAAGGAAGATCAGCAGTGGCCGATCAGTCAGGTTGGAGTCTTGTCCCCAGCGCTCCAGAAGTTCATCGCCAAAAGTGTTCAGGCTGAGGCCATAGTCCAAACGTCGCAATGTCACCAAACGGGCATCAACGTGAAACTGGTTCAGTTCCTGTAGTCGAGTGCTGATTTCATTTCTGCCGGCCCTGCTCAGCACATCCGCTGAATCAAGGACAACTTCATCAGGCAGGGATGGAGGGAAATCCTGCGCCGAAACTGCCTGGGCAGCAGGGACAGCCAGCAGCAGGCAGACAACAGCGGACAGAATTCCACTGATGAGCTGGTTTAAACGCTTCATGGTCACGCAGATGATCGTGCCAGTCTGCCTTCAGGTGGAAAGGCTGTCGCGATGAAGCGCCATGATGGCCTCCATCACCGCCACAGCTCGACCTTCTGGAAGGTCGAGACGTTTGCAGAGTTTGTGCAGAAAGTCGTTTTCAGCCTCTGAAACCTCTCTATCGGCATGGGTGAGTTGAACCGCCACAGCCAGGGCTGTCTCCTGTTGGATGGCTGTCAGGACAGGCAGCGCGTCGGTGACCAACTGGTCCACCCCCTGTTCACGCAAGGTGGCAAGCAGACGATCAAACATGGCTCCCATCTGCTGTTCAGTGCGGTCCTTGTAAGGGGTGCGGAACTCAAGCGATCGGCGCAGGGCATGCGCCTCCTCACGACCCAGGGTGCCGTCGCAGGCCACCGCAGCCAGTGCGATGGAGGCAAAAGCTTCGGCGTCAGTCATGACCACTGGTCACTGCTGACCCATTTGAGCAAGAGTGAGTCTTCCTGACCGCAAAACACCCACGACCATGCCAGGCTCCGCACGTCTCTGCCTGATCTCCGGACTGCTGGTTCTGGGGCTGGCTGTCTTCAATGCACTGACTGCGGACACCTTCACACCTGCACTTCAGAGAGCTGAGGTGTTGTCAGGAATGGCAGCAGTCGGCTTGATGCTGGTGGCTGTGCTGTGGACCCGAGCTGTTCCTCGCAATCCCAAGACTGTTGCTCTTCAGGGAGAGCAAGGACTCGTCATCGCCGATGGCCTTGGAGAAGCTCTACGCACCGAGCTGGCCTGGGGAAGCCATCAATTTCTGACCGCGACATCGGCAGCAACCATCCTGGTGAACTGGGACGGCGCTGTTCTGTTGAGGCGTGGTCTGATCACGAAGGAGCCCTTCAGGCCTGGGGAGATCTGTCAACGCAGTGCAAAGCGTCAGGCGTTGGTTTCGCTGGTCAAAACCGCTCTCTATCCAGGTCGACAGGAATTCGATGCTGTTCTTCCCGGATTGCCGGCGGTGATGGTGCAACCTCTCGGTCAGCGTGGGTGGATTGTGTTGGGTGGCTGGTCAGAACGCTGCTTCACCCGTTCCGATGAACGTTGGCTTGCGGGATGGGCCGAAAGGCTCAAAACTCAACTGGAGCAGATCTCCGTCGTCGGGGATTCGGCCCAGCAGGCTGCTCCGAAGGAACTCTGAGCTGAGATTGAACTTTTCCACCCGGAGCGGTGAAAGTGATCCTGCCTTGATCACCAACCTGACCAAACAGCCTGCCGGCTCGGGTCATCTGCTCATTGTCATCCCGTCTCAACCGGACATTACCCTCAGCGAGCACTTCCTCAGTACCCCAGTTCCAACGACAGGTCCGTGCGTTCAGTGATTCTCCAGGTTGTTGAATCCTGCAATCCCCATTGACGACAACCGTGGTTTTTTCGAGTTCGGCCTGAAAACTCTGTCCGTCAATCCTGGTGTTGCCGAGCTCCGCTTCAAAGGGTTTCTCGGTGCGCACCGTCTGCGTTCGGAAATTCCAGGTGGTGTCCAGAGCCTGGAGAACACCCTTTTGGCGTGGCATCCGCATCACGACTGGAGCCTGGATCATGAGATCACCGGCTTGCGTGTTGCCTTGAAGAGCTCTGCCCTGAAGCTGTTCGAGGACTGTCCCCTCCCGGTCACGTCGCTGAGCCAGAACGGGGCCAACAGCACTCAGCAGACCCGAATCAAGATTCCACTGAGCAATGCCTGTCCGGAGGGTTGTGTCGGGATTGGATGGACCGGAGGTTTTCGACCATCGCTCCAGCAGGACAACACCTTTCAAAGTCAGGTCATTGGTCTGCTGCAGAAGCTCTGCTTCGGTAGCGCTGATCCGAGAGTCTTTCTCCGTGGCTCTTGGACGTTGCTCGATCAGTAACCGCCCCTGCTCCGGCCGCCAACGCAGACGATCTCCCTGAATCAGAAGCTTGGAGCCGTTGAGTTGCTGCAACCTGACATCACCTTCAAGCAGGATCTGCTCACCGTCATTGACCACGAGTGCCAGATCTGAGCGCACCGTGAAGGATGGTTTGCCGTTCCTGTACAAAACGCCGACCGGCTCACGCGCGCGCACCAGTCGCCTGGTCAGTTCATAGCGAGCTTCCGGACTGTTCAAACTCCAGTCCATGACACCTTGCTTGTTTTTCTGTTCGAGCTTCAGCGAACGGAACACGAAAGGCGGTGACTGAACTGTTGAAGCGGGTTGCTCACTGACGCAGCCCGTCAGCAACAGAGAGGAGATCAGCAGGGCACCCTGCAGACGAACACTGGAATCAATCAGGTTCATCAGAGTGGCGACTCAAGCTCTAGTCGTTGCATTACAGGTTCCGGCTTTGGGAGGGGCGCACCCGGCACAAGCTTTCCCCAGGTGAGATCAGCGTTCCACGATCCTGGAATTGCGCCGAGACCGAGCTGGTCGAGGATACGGCCACTGAGTTCAGGCACGATCGGCTGGAGCAGAATGCCCACGATCCTGGAACACTCGAGCACGGCATACAGGTCTTCGCCGACCTGGACCTCCCGACCGGGTTGTTTCATCTGGCTCCACGGAGCCTGTTCGTTGAGGAAACCGTTGGTGTCAATCGCCAACTGAAGGACCGCTTCAGCAGCCTTTTGAAACTTGAGCTGCGGCATCGACTCACGGACCAGCTGAATCGTGAGCTCCACCTTGCTGCGCAATGGATGATCAGCGCGAACACTCTCATCCACTGGAGGCAATGCATCTTGGAACCACTTTCTGGACATGGAGGAGGTGCGATTGAGGAGATTTCCGATCGTGTTGGCGAGGTCGTTGTTCACCAGATCCACAAATCGCTGCTGCTGAAAATCGCCGTCATCTCCGAACTGGATGTCGCGAAGCAGATACCAGCGCACCGCGTCCGTTCCACAGCGCTCCAGTAACAGCTCAGGGTCGAGCACATTGCCAAGGGATTTGCCCATCTTCTGGCCTTCACGCGTCAGAAAGCCATGACCGAAGACCTTCTTTGGCAGCGGCAAGCCAGCGGACATCAGCATCGCCGGCCAGTAGACGGCATGAAAGCGCAGGATGTCCTTGCCGATGACATGCACGCTCACGGGCCAGCCTGCACTGTTCAGACGATCCAGATCAACAGCTCCACCGTCATCGAGAAGGGCTGTCAGGTAGCCGAGCAGAGCATCAAACCAGACGTAGAAGGTATGGCCTGGATGACCAGGCACCGGAAGACCGTGGGACACATTGACGCGGGAGATCGAAAAATCGCGCAGTCCTCCAGCAACAAAATTCTCAACCTCTCTGCGGCGACTGGCCGGAGCAATGAATCCCGGCTCTGCGATCAGTGATTCGATCTGAGACTGAAACTGCGAGAGACAAAAGAAAAGGTTCTCTTCATCGCGCCACTCCAGCGGCTTGAGGTGAGTGGGACAACAGGGTGATTTGGCATCGGCTGGCTCATCCTTGAATTCCTCGCAGTCCACGCAGTACCAACCTTCCTGGCGACCGGTTCGAATGTGACCTGCGGCTTCACAGCGCTTGAAAAACTCCTGAACCAGGGGCAGGTGCCGCTCGCTTGTGGTTCGGACAAAACGATCGTTACTGATATCCCAGCGGGACCAGAGAGCCTTGTATTCACGACTGATCAGGTCACAGTGCTCCTGAGGGCTGATCTTCCGGGCTTCAGCCGTGCGCTGAATCTTCTGACCATGTTCATCCACTCCGGTGATGAACAGGACAGGCTGTCCTTCAAGCCTCTGAAAACGCGCCAGCGCGTCGCAGGCAATCGTCGTGTAAGTACTGCCGAGATGGGGCTTGGCATTGACGTAGTAGAGCGGGGTTGTGAGGCTGTAGGTCATCGCTTCGGCGCTCTCCTTTGGCCCCTGGCTCTGCGGCTGGATCTTAACGACCCCCTTTCCAGGTCCCAGATCTCCCGGCCTCACTGTCATCAGCGTGCAACGGCCTCTGGGCTCATCAGTGCTGTCTGGACCCAGTCATGACAATGTCACTCCCATGGTCAGTCTGATCGGCAACAGAGCTGTTGCTGAGGACACTCATGGTGTCTTCCTCCTACCGCCACGGACAAGACCATGACCGTCAGCGTTGATTCAGTGGATGTCCTTGTCTGGGGTGGTGGCACAGGTGCTGCTGCCGCTGCGGTGCAGGCCTCGCGAGGCGGTGCCTCCACCCTGCTGCTGACCCCGGGCTCATGGCTGGGCGGAATGGTGAGTGCTGCTGGTGTCTGCTGCCCTGACGGCAACGAAATCAGCCCCTGGCAGACAGGACTGTGGGGAGCTTTCCTGCGCGAACTGGAACAACGCGAGCCTGAAGGTCTCGATCACAACTGGGTCAGCTGTTTCGGCTACCGACCAGCCACAGCGGAGGCCATCCTGCAGCGCTGGGTGGATCAGGAAACCCGGTTGCTCTGGTGGCCTGGCTGCCGCCTGCTGGAAGTTGAGCGTGCTGACTCGCTGATCACAGCCCTGCGTGTGGAAGTGGATGGGGAGAAGCGAAGGGTGAAGTGTCTGGTCGCGATTGACGGCAGTGACCGAGGGGATCTTCTGCCGTTGGCTGATGCACCGTTTCGTCTTGGCTGGGAGCCAAGGGAACAGTGGAACGAACCGAGTGCGCCGGATCGGAACCGTCTGAGCACTGATCCCTTCTTCAGGACTCAGCCTGTTCAGTCGCCCACATGGGTGGTGATGGGACAACTGCGCAGTGACCGGCTGCCCGATCAATCCGATCGAAGGGCTCATCCAGGTGGATCTTCAATGCCGGATCCCTTCCGCGGGGCCTGTGAGTCGTTTGGTTTGGAAAAAACCATCACCTACGGCCGGTTGCCTTCAGGACTTGTGATGATCAACTGGCCCCTGCATGGCAATGACTGGCATCACGGGTTGGAACGGGCATTCCGCGGTGAGACCTCTGAAGAAATTGCGTTGTTCACTGAGATGCAGAGTCACAGTCTCAGCTTCGCTGAAGAGCTGAGCAAGGCCTCGGATGGCTGGCTGCAACTGGGGCATGGCTTCCCTTCCAGCGCCGCCAGCCCCACACCCTGGCTCGCAGCCATGCCGTACTGGAGGGAGGGCCGGCGCATGGTTGGACGGGCAACGGTGATCGAACAGGATCTCCTACCCAGGGTTGAGGATGCGTCCTGGACGGATCCGCCGGTCAACGACTCCGGTGTTCAGCAGTCAATTGCAGTGGGAAATTACGCCAATGACCATCATTACCCTGGGGATGACTGGCCATTGACTCCCAAAAGTTGTCGTTGGGGTGGTCGCTGGACAGGAACACCGTTCTGCATTCCCTTTGGAGCGCTGCTGAGTGATTCGATCGATAATCTTCTGGCAGCCGATAAGGCTTTCAGCACAAGTCACATGGCCAATGGGGCCACGCGGTTGCAACCCCTGATCATGAATGTCGGTCAGGCCGCAGGAGCGGCTGCCGCACTCGCAGTGGAATCAAATCTGCATCCCTCTGAGCTGTCGATCCGCAGCGTTCAGGATCGACTGATCAGTGATGCCATGGCTCCCTCGGCAGTTGCCCCTTTGTGGGACACACCCTGGCACCACACTGACTGGTTGGAGCGACAGAAAGCAGCTCTTGACCGGAAGCAACTGGACACTGCCCGTCCGCAAATGCCGGACTCAGGCAAAACGCTGCACGCTGTCGTCATCGCAGACAATCAGGGTGGTTACACAGTTCATCCCAAGGGAGGCCTTCCTTGCCAGCTGATCACTCTTGAGCCAGCCGTCAACGACAGACTTGAGGACATTGAGACACCAACCGAAGTGAAACTGCAGGGATCACACAATCCTTGGGGAGGCTGGTTCCGGGCTTCCTCTCTGCGTTGATCAATCACGGATGGCCTGAAGCCTGAGCTGGTCACTCTTGGAATCAACCTGAACAACCCGCAGCATCAGCGCGTCTCCCGGCATCGAACCATCGGGGCACTCAGCGGCGAAATCCATCGCAAGATCATCAACGCGCACCAGGCCGAGACGATCCTGTGGTCTGAGCCAGCGCAGAAAATCCACCGGCCAATGCTGCTGCTGATGCTGTTCAAACCAGACCTGTTGCCAATGGCGCTGATCCTCCCTGGCGATGGCCAGTCCTTCGCGCACTGAGCCATCAAAACTGTCGATCAGTCCCTGCATCGACTCTTCGCTGAGGGGAGAAGCACCGTCGATCTCAGCAGCGATCTGACGCTGAACAACAAGATCCCCGTAGCGTCGGATCGGTGATGTGGCCTGGGCATAGGCATTCAGGCCAAGGCTGAAATGCCCAGAGGGTTGCGTTCCCATCAAACCGCGACTCAGGCAGCGTTTGATCGCAGCAAAACGCACCGCTCCATCGGGCAACTCCTCAAGCTCAGCTGCTGGGGGAAGGTCTGCGGGAAGCTGACTGCGATAAGGGAGTGCCAGGCCATGGTTGGCCCCGAATTGTGCGGCAACGGTGCCAGCAAGAATCATGGCCTCGGCCACCATCGTGCGAGAGGCACTGGGCTCCGTAATCTGCACGGACAGTTCGCCTTCACGGCAGCGAATGCGCCCCTCAGGCAGATCCATCAGCAAGGCACCGCGATCGACCCGCCAACGGCGACGACACTGCAGCAGCTGATGAAGCTCGGCAAGATCCGCCTCCTCAGGGGGAGCGAAATCAATCAACTCATCAGCATCGTCATACGTCAGGCGATATCGAGGGGTGACCCAGCTGCGCAGGATTCCGAAGTCGGCGATTCCCCCATGCTCGTTGAGATCGACCCAGGTACTCCAGGAGGCGTTTCGACATCCGGTCCTGAGGCTGAAGGGACCTGATGAAAGATCCGTGGGGAACATCGGAAGATTCCCTCTCGACAAATAGAGACTGCTTCCACGACGCCTGGCCTCAAGATCAAGGGGTGATCCCTCAAGGATCAAGCGTCCAGGATCGGCGATATGAATCCAGAGACGTGCGGATCCATCGGGTCGACGTTCCAGAGCAATGGCATCGTCAATGTCGCTTGTCTCCGCGTCGTCGATGGTGACGCAGGCCTGAGCCGTGAGGTCGACTCGGCTCTCGTCTCCAGGAAGGAGCCTTTGATGGTTGTCGATCAGCTGCCTGGCTTCAAGCAACAGCTCTTCACTGAATCCGCTGCTCCAGGTCGTACCCGACATCGCTGCGGGCTGATGCTCGTCCCACTGGCCGAGTTGGATCAGCAGGTTGCGAAGATCCTTGGTGTTCACCTCCACACGGAGGGATTTGAGCGACTGCAACAGCTGTGGATCGAGCTGTGGGGCACCCTCTCCATCATCCACAAGCTGCTGAAGCGAGGTGATCCAGCGTTGATGAAGAGGGTCGAGCGTGTGGAAGTGCACGGGCTGACGTGCCTTGAGGACATGGATCCAGTGCTTGCTGCGTTGCTCCGATCGCAGATGCGCCCGCTTTTCGGCGCGACGGCTGCGGATTTCTGCGGCGGGTCTGGCCTGGACCATCCCATGTTTCCAACGGAAAAAATCCTGATCATCGGCATGCAAAGCAAGCCAGCAGGCTGCCTTGTTGATTGCCTCGTCGGTGCCGCAGGCAAGATCGGCAAACGAGCCAAGATCAACAGCCTCACCTGATTCCAGAAGCAAGACCCATGTTTCACCCCAGTCGCGACTCTTGGGACTGGCTTGCTTGAGATCGCTCTCGTCGAATATCCATGGAAAAATCCCCAACCGAGCAGACGGTTCAACGTCGCCAGGCAGGGGATGAATGCAGTCAATCAATCGAGCTGGAACAACCTGCTCCTTGGCTCGGAAACCAACACTTAAGCGACGTTTGCTGCCTTGAACAGCAAGCACAACAGCGAGTTGAAACGATCTTGGGTCGCTGATGCCGACCAGATCTCCCGGTTTGCAATCAACGACCGCCAGAAATCAACCCTCGGGGTTCACAAAAGGCAGAAGGGCCACAATGCGAGCTCGCTTGACAGCGTTGGTCAGATCACGTTGCTGTTTGGCGGTGAGGCCTGTAAGACGACGGGGCAGAATTTTGCCTCGCTCAGTGATGAATTTCTTCAGAAGATCCACATCCTTGTAGTCGATGGGATCGCCAGGTTTAATTGGAGAAAGGCGCTTCTTGAAAAAGGAGCTGGACATGAATCAGAAACGATTGGAAAACTGGATGAACGGCAGACTCACTTGATCTCTTTGTGAAGAGTCATCTTGTTGAGTTGCGGGCAGAACTTCATCAGTTCCAGCCTTTCTGTGGTGTTCCGGCGATTTTTCTCGGTGGTGTAGCGAGACACACCGGGAGAACGCTTTTCGGAAGCGGGAACGGACCGGCATTCGGTGCACTCAATCGTGACAACGATCCGGACGCCCTTGTTCTTGGCCATAAAGGACGTAGCGCCGCAGTTGCGAAGCGAAATGACAAACATCCACTTTACAGGTTCACCTCACCCCATCCCCAGCTTCCGCCTGTGGTTGTGAGTTCGTAGGATCACGCGCTGACTTCAAGCTCCCGATGCGGGTTTCTCTCTCCTGGCTGCAGGATCTGGTGCAGGTGAATGAACCCGCTGATCAGCTGGGTGAACGGCTGTCGATGGCCGGTTTCGAGGTCGAAGAGATGGAGGATCTCTCGCTCCTCGCCCAGGGTGTCGTTGTGGGGGAAGTGGTGGAGTGCGACCGCCATCCCAATGCCGACAAACTCAGTGTCTGCAAGGTGAATGTGGGTACTGGTGAGCTCCTGCAGATTGTCTGCGGGGCTAAGAACGTTAGGGCGGGCATCCACGTTCCTGTCGCCACGGTCGGCGCCGTTCTTCCCGCAGTGAATCTCACCATCAAGGCGGGGGAACTTCGTGGGGTGGCCAGTCAGGGAATGATCTGCTCGCTGTCAGAACTGGGCCAGTCCAGCGATCTGGACGGGATCGCAATCCTTGAAGACCTGCTTGGAGAGTGCCCGTCACCTGGAGAGCCAGTGGCGGCATCACTGGGTCTCAACGACACCGTGATCGAACTCGCGATCACAGCCAACCGGCCTGATGGTCTGTCCATGACAGGCATTGCCAGGGAAGTGGCAGCACTGACCGGAGCATCACTGTCCTTACCTCAGGCAACAGCTCCATCAGAGATCACCCCACTGGAAACCGATCAGACATCCTCTGCGGCCATGAAGGCGGGGGGGCTCTATGCCCTCACCGAGGTGACGGGAGTCAACGGTGCATCACGCTCCCCGCAATGGCTGCAGCGACGGCTGACCCGTGCCGGTGTGAATCCCGTGAACGCTGTCGTCGACATCACCAACATGGTGATGCTTGAACAGGGTCAACCCCTGCATGCCTTCGACGCAGATGCGCTGGAGTCACTCTGCGGCCCTGCGATCAGTGCCGCGGATTTCGGGCTGCGACAGGCACAGGAGCTCGAGGCGTTCAGAGGTCTTGACGGACGCGAGATCCAGCTCGACCCGCGTGTCCAGGTCGTCACCTGCCGGGATCACGTTGTGGCTGTGGCTGGCGTGATGGGTAGTGCTGACAGTGGCGTCACTGACAGCACACGAAGGATCTGGTTGGAATCGGCATTGTTCACTCCGGCCTCAGTCCGCAATAGCAGTCGGGCGACTGGACAGCGCACCGATGCCAGCAGCCGCTACGAAAAGGGATTACCAAGGGAAATCACTCTGCCCGCAGCAGGACGGGCTCTGTCACTGCTCAGCGAGATGCTGGCTGCTGAGATTGGCAAAACCTGGGTATGTGCCGCTGATCAGGGAGAGGAACCGGTGGTGGTTCTCCGTCGCAGTGCACTGCATCGTCTGCTTGGACCTCTTGCAGCCAAGGAAATCTCAACAAAGCCTGAACCCCTTCCGGATGATCAGATCGAGGCCTGCCTGACGGCACTTGGCTGTGAACTCTCTTTTCATGAGCATGGATGGAAGGTCATCGTTCCAGCCTCGAGGCGGATGGATCTCCTGCGTGAGGTTGACCTGATCGAAGAGGTGGCTCGGCTGGTGGGTTTTGACCGGTTCCAGTCGCACCTGCCCGATCCGCTCCAGCCGGGCCAACTGACGCTGGTCCAACAGGCCGAGCGTCGCCTGCGCCAGCGCCTGAGTGCCACGGGACTTCAGGAGATCACCACGCTGTCCCTGACCGGAGCGGATGACACCGAGCCCGACCGGATTGCCATCAGCAATCCACTGCTGTCCGAGACCAGTCATCTGAGGACCGATCTCTGGAGAGAGCACCTCGAAGTCTGTCAGCGCAACCTTCAGGCGTCGCAGCCCGGTTGCTGGGTGTTTGAAATTGGTCACGTCTTCCGCCCCGATGGCCACGAGATCAATCAAGAGGCAAGGCTTTCGGGCGTGATCTGCGGGGAACGACGCCTTTCGAGATGGCAGACCAGCGGCAAGCCACAACCTCTTGATTACTACGCAGCCAGAGGTGTGCTGGCCTCTGTGCTGAATGCGTTCGGCATCTCAGCCCAGGACCGTCAACTCAGCGATGACAAGCGTCTGCATCCAGGCCGCGCGGCGAGTGTCGTGGTTGAAGGTCGACCACTCGGTTGCTTCGGTCAGCTGCATCCTGCGCTCTGCGAGAGTCATGAACTGCCGGCCGACACCTACCTTTTCGACTTCGAACTGGCCCGTCTTCTCGAAGCTGCCACCCGCAGCAACCGCTGGAGTCCGCAGTTCAAGCCTTATTCCACGCTGCCGTCATCAGAGCGCGACCTCGCCATGGTGGTTCCCCGCAGCCTGGCAGCCGGTGATCTTCTACAGGCCATTCGCAAGGCCGGAAAACCACTGCTGGAATCCGTGGAACTGATTGATCGCTTTGAAGGCGGCCAACTGGGCTCTGACCAGTGCAGTCAGGCCTTCCGACTTCGTTACCGCGGCAAAGACAGCACACTCACCGACGAGATGATTCAGCCAGTTCACGACAAGGTGCGCCAGGCACTGGTCAAACAGTTCCAGGTGGAGTTGCGCAGCTGATCCTGGACATCAACACAAGACATTCCAGATGTGAGGTCTGTGGGAAGAAGTCCATCGGCTGGACCTTTTCAATCCGATAAGGGCCTAAATCTCCTGCCAGTTGCTTCAGGTCCCTGGCCAGAGTTGCAGGATCACAACTCAGATACACCAGCCGCTGTGGAGGCTGGTCGAGGATCATCGCCAGCACTGCTGCATCGAGTCCCTTGCGAGGGGGATCCACCACAAGGGCGTCGTGCATCGGCAGCAGGTCGCGCAGATGCCTGGCCACATCTCCATCCAGGAATCGTGGAGTCGTCAGCCTGTTGCGCGATGCGTTGCGCTCGGCATGACGGACGGAGGCCCGGCTGATTTCCAGACCGGTGACCCTGTGCCCTGCAGCAGCGAGCGGCAGGGCAATTGTGCCGATGCCGCAGTAAGCATCAATCACCCGTTGATTGGCCTGCGAACCCGTGAGCCAGTCACGAATCTGCTCCACCACCCGTTCTGCCCGGGGCGTGTTGACCTGGAAGAAGGTGGTGGTGCCGAGTTCAAGGGAGAGATTGCAGAAACGCTCCTCGATCGCATCCTGTCCCTGAAGGCACAGTGTCTGCTCACCGAACAAGGTGTTGCTGCGCTTCGGCTGCAGGTTGAGTGTCACACCCTTCAGCTGTGGCCAGCGCCTCATCCATTCCGCACTGAGTTTGTCGATTCCGTCCAGATTGCTGGTGGCGGAGATCAGAGTGATCAGGACCTCCCCGGTCCGCACACCGATTCTCAGGCCGAGGTGGCGAAGACCCGGCTGACCCTGCAGGTCTGAATCCATGGACCAACCGGTCAATTCGAGATCCCGCTTGATCGGTGCAATCAAGGCATCCAGTCGGGGATCAAGAACAGGGCAATGGTTGAGATTGACGATTCGATGACTGCCGCGCTTGTAGTAACCGAGTCGAACCTTGTGTCCCTCGCGGCGGATCGGGATCAATGCGCGATTTCTGTATCCCAGTGATTCCTGGTCAGGACTCACAAGCGCATTCACATCAGGATCAAGCTGGCCGATACGGGTGAGGGTGTTGGTCAACCGATCCTGTTTCCAGTCGTTCTGGGCCTCCACCGAAAGGTGCTGCAGCGAGCAACCGCCACAGTCGCGGGCAAGAATGCACGGCGGCCGGCGGGCATGGGGGGAGGAGGAGATGATCTCCACCCTTCGTGCAAGCCACATGCGTCGCTGACGCTGCTGGACCTTCACCTTGGCTTCCTCTCCCGGCAGAAGCTCAGGCACCGTGATCACCCAGCCATTCCAACGGGCCAGACCTCGACCCTGCTGGTCAAGATCCTCTCCAATGACATCAATGGTGAGTCCAGGATGGGGTGTTTCATTCATCGCTGTCATTGCAATGGCGTAACACCCCTCAGCTCCAACCCATAGCTCGGGTTCAAGCGCCTTAAACTGTTCCCAGCATGCCAGCCGTCATGAGCGTTGTAAGGGATCTGATCCTCCAGGCGGATGACGACCTGCGTTATCCCAGCAGTGGCGAGCTCCGCTCGATGGTTGAGTACCTCAGCCAGGGAGCCATGCGCCTGTCTGTGGTTCGGATCCTCACGGACAGCGAAAAGAAAATCGTTGACGAGTCGGCCAGGCAGTTGTTCGGACTCCGTCCCGAATACGTCGCTCCGGGCGGCAACGCCTACGGCCAGAAGCAGCGGGCCCAGTGCCTGCGTGACTACAGCTGGTACCTGCGACTCGTGACCTATGGGGTTCTCGCCGGCAGCACCGAGATGATCGAGCAGATCGGCCTGATCGGAGCGCGTGAAATGTATAACAGCCTCGGCGTTCCCATGCCTGGAATGGTCGATGCCATGCGATGCATGCGCGAAGCCTCCCTAGTGCTCCTGTCCGAAGATCAGCAGAAGATCGCAGGTCCCTACTTCGATTACCTAATCAAAGGAATGCAAACCAGCACCTGATCAACTCAATCGTCAGTTGTCACCTCGGCCCTGAAAAGGGCCTTTTTAATGCTTTCGCAGTATTGACTGAGACACCTGCCTGGACCCAGTGAGTGTCTCGACTGACACGATTGATATTCAGGATTGGCTTGTTGGTGATGCCAGCAAATGCGGAAGAGTGCCGGCAAAGCAGTCAGGACAAGACCGACACTGAACATCCCATCACTCTTGAGCAAGACGCATATTGAGTCTTGCTCTGCATCGCATTTAAGACCCGTGGTTGTCTCGTCTGTGCATCTCCTCAGCGAAGGCGTTTCATCATCAGCCCGGAGCCGCAGCCACATGGATTTGATCCAATCAGCGCTCGATGCGTGCTCATCAATCCTGCGTCACTGTGTCAACAGCAGAGACGCAGAAGAAAGACAGCAGTTGCTTACTGGATTGTTGAAACTCCGGCAGTCCACTGGACAGGACATAGCCCTGTTTGGACACCGACTGGCTGCACTCATCCCGCCAAGGCTTTCATTCATGCATGCAATTACACGTGCATGAATGCACTACTCAAGACAAGTGACCCGCAATTAAAACGATGAAAAAAACAATTGTTGATGCAAATTGCAGTCGGCACGACTGAATCGACGAGAGGCAATTGAGCTGCGTCTCGCGTTCTTGGCTGATTTATCTGAGACGCACACTTGGTCTTGAAACTGGAATCAGGCGAGACTAAAGAGAGTCTTCTTTTTGGCGATAAAGCTCCTTCAGCATCTGATAGGCCTCGTTCAAGCGGCGCATGGCATCAGTGGACCCTCCTGAATCAGGATGGACTTCCACAGCTTTGCGCTTGTAAGCATCTCGGATGGAGCGCAAGGTCAGAGACTGCCCTGCCTGCGTGGGCAGCTCCAGTTGTTTGAGTGCTCCATGAAGAGTCATCGTGGATTCCAGGGTTTCGAAGGATGTGACCTTGCGGCTGCGCTTGAAACGACTGACGAAGCGACGAATCAGGGTGGGGATGCGATCAGCCACTGAAGCGCTGGCAAAAGGATCCTCAAGAACCGCAGCAGCAACAATCACCTGTTCAAATCGCGGAGACGGAACCATCCAGCTTTTGCAGTACTCGGTCATTGATTGATTGACCTGGCTCCAGGTGAATGTGCGCCCTTCTGAGCCGTCAATGTGGGGCCAGATGTCGCGTGCCATCCAAAGCATCACAGCCTCCATCACCGTGGGGCCTGGATTCGATCCATACAGGTTCAGCCAGTGGTTCAGAGCTACGTCAAACCAATCGTGAATCTGTTCATCGCTGATCACCGGAATCAAAGGAATCTCGCTGTTGGGCTGAGTCCTTGGTGTGAGACTTTCGCGAATTGCACTGCTGCGCTTGCGTACGAAGCCAGGCAGATCAATGCCTACGCCAGCGGCAGCAGAGCGTTTCGGTGGCTGGGGTGACGCTGGAGGATCGGCAGCAAGTCCTGTGGTGTCTAATCCACCAGCTGCTCCCACCAAAACGATGGCTCGATCCTCGTCGTACTGCGGTTGTTGAGGAGGTTCTGAAACGTGCGCGGAGCTTGCACTGCTCTCGGCTTCAGAGGGTCTTTGCTCATCGATTTCCTGAGCACTCTGTTCAGACGGCGATCGGGCAGACTCATCCTGATCAAACTCGGGCTGAAAGATTTCCTCAAGCAGTCGGCGAAGACACTCACCCCTTGAGCGTGTCTTCCAGTCCTTGCGAAGCTGATCAATCTGATCGACGAGCTCCTCAGGTAATTCCAGGCTGATGCGCTTGCCGCTCATAGGGCTGGTTCGTTCAGACCGTCAAGCAGGTGAATTATCGGCCCTGCAGACGACGCAGCCATTCCTGTTGAGCACGAATGGCGTCACGGTAACGCTGTTCGAGAGTGGTGTTCACCCTTGAGGGCATGATCATGGCAGGAGGCATAGTGTTCGTGCCGCCCCTTGGTGCAACGATGAGTGGCGGAGGTGGAGGTGCAGCAGTTGTGACTGGCTTCAATGTGGGTTTGGTGACTGGAACGGCAGGTCTCACGTCAGGAATCGGTTGTGCGTTGAGAGCGGGTGGCGCCACATCTGGCTTCACCTTGCGGGACTTTGCTTCTGCCTGGGCCCGACGCGCTGACTCCAGCATTTGTTGGCGTTGACGCAACATCGCCAGCTGTGTGACGGGAACCACGCTGAGCAAATGCCCAGGTGTGGCGTCAGCTGGATAAACAACGCTCACCGTGACAGGATTGTTTGTTCCTGGTTTGAGATCAAGATCGGCGATGGAGAGACTCTGGCCGGAGCGCATTCCGACATGCACTTCCCGATAGCCTTCGTCGGTCTTGATGCCAATCGACCCACGAAAGGCTGTGAACTGTGAGCGACCGGATGCAACGGGATGACTCAGTACAAGCTCATGAGCACCCTCGCCTGCAAGATTCAGATCAACATCGAACCGGACCCCATAAGTTCCAACATTATTTACCGCGGAATCCAACATTCGGGTACTTAGTTGATTGACCTGGATATCACGAGTTCCGAAATGATGCTTTCGCGTACTTGTCAAAGGAACATGCAGTGAGCCCTGGGTCAGATCATGTTGGATGGAGGCTTTGTATTCGTCTCCCAGTGCAACTCCAGCGACCCGGGAAAACACTCGGCCTGACTGAATCTCCCGAATTCGGTTGAGATAAATTCTGCCAGGTGCAAGTCGTCCGCGATCCAGTACGGCGATCAGAGCAGATTCATCCTGAGTTTCCTCGGCAGCGATCACGGCCAGCTGAAATGGACCATTACTGCTGCCACGGAGAAGACCATTCATGATTCCCCGGGCTGGCAGAACTGTGCTCACAATTACTTTGCGGCTGTTTGGAGGTATCACAATCTCCTTTGAAAGTTTGCGATCAAGTTCTCCCCGAAGAATTTGAACCGCCGTCGCATCGCCAGGCCCTGTGTTCCATGGTCTCGGCCCAAGCGGCTTGACCCCCATCAACTTGTTGGCTTGATATGGAGCCTCAAAACTGTTTTTAACCGATCCTTTCTTGAACCTCAGAGTGACGGGTGTGGAACCGGGATTGATCGCAATTGCTGCAACTGTCAGCAGACCTCTCGCTCTGCGGCCTCCTAATTTGCTGGAATCCTGCGGATAATATTTGTGGTGCATATGAACACCAAATTCACCGTTAAAGGTGAATGTGGCGTTCTTTAGTGGTTGATTGGTTTCTGCAGCGATTGAGCTGCCGGGTGAGGTGTTGACCAGAATCCCAGGACCTTTGACAATCTCCGGCTGATTGGAATGCAGAACGGGAACATTATTGAAGCTGCCGTTCAACGGTCTTGCCCGCTGCCCAGCCATCAGGGGCACATAGGCCGCAGCAGGGCGCACGAACTCGGTCGCAAACATCCCGACCGAGACGCCTGCCAAGACCAGTACTGGGATTCGTTGCGACACTCGAGACTGGTATTTTGCGGCCTAGAACGGGCTCAAGTTCCAAACCTAATCGCCAGAGGAAAAACCGCCAAGTCGCTTTCCAAGACGCGGTGAACAGCCAGTTCTCGCCAGGATGGAAGCAGTGACAAATCCCGCGGATGTTTCCTCCATTTGGCTGCTCACCCTGCGCTGATGCCGACTGGCAACGTCATCACCAGGAGCGCAAGCTGCGCATGATGCGCTTCTGGCGTGACGGTTTGGAGCGTCAGATTGCTGCAGTTACTGCTGCAATCAGCACACTCGAGCAGCAGATCGAGCGTGATCAGGCCAGCTCCAGCTGATCGGTGAACTGATCACGCAGTCGAGCCAGACCACGCTTGACGCGTCGTTGAACCGTCATTGCACTCACCCCTGATCGTTGAGCCTCCTTTCTGAGGCTTTGTCCCTTCAGGACGACCTGGATCAGAGCCATGCGTTCCTGATCGGGGAGTTGCGTCATCGCCTCAGCAAGCTGCTGGCGGTCCGTCCTTAAGTCCAAATCATCGCAGCTGTTGCTGCGGTGAATCAACTGATCTTCCTGGAGTTGAATCAGCCGACGTCGCTGCGAAGCTGCATTGAATCCGGCACCCATGTCCCGGTTCGGCTCCTGCACAGAACGGGGCATGCGGATGATTGATGCTCTGTCGCGCAGATAGTGCAGGATGGCACCCCTGATGTGGGGCCTGGCGTAGGCGGCAAAGGGAATCTCTCTCGCGATGTCATAGCGCTCAGCCGCCTTGAGCAGACCCAGCAGTCCCACCTGGTGAAGATCGTCTGCATCCTGACCGCTTTTTTTGGCGTAATGCCTGGCCACTGGCTCAACCAGAAGCATGTGCTCTTTGACCCGTGCATTGCGCCGGATCAGTTGTCTGTTCAGGGATTGTTTCAAGGGAAACCGGTTGACTCCTTTCAGAGAGACATCACCAATCAGTTGCCTGCGTCCGTGAAACCACTGAGATCGGCAACGACCTGCCTGAGTAGCTGTTCACCACCATGGGTCTGAAGCCAGGAGAGGTCTGAACGATCGGTCGCCAACAGATACCCGGCAAAGCCCAGGGCATTGACACTGAATCCGTGGATTTCATCCTGACTGCGCCGGATCAGAGCCATCCAGGAGTGCGTCAGCAGGAGGTTGTAGGGCACAGCCGGTGGATCGAGGGAGGCAACAGCTCCGAGTCCGAGTCGTTCAGCCAGAGAGCGATAGAGCTCGTGAAGACGAATCGCTTCCTCCTCTGGATCACTGGAGGCAGGGCGTTCAGCGATGACACAGCTGGTGTTCAGAGGATCGATCATCTGATCACTGAGAGGCGAGGGAGTCCGAGTGCTCAGATGCTCTGTGAACCAGGGCATGCGCGGACAAATGCTCTCGTTGTGATGACGGGGCAAGAGCTGAAGGTGGCGATGGGGCTGGCTTGCGCCGGCCCTCGGACCACTGTTGAAAAACCACAGTCCGGTGCTGTCCCTGTCGACCTTCACGAGAGCCCGCCAGTCGTCAGGATTGAGCCAGTGAATCTGAGATGCCCACTCCTGGGTGATCAGCAGCATGTGCCCACGCTCAACGGGGTACTTGTTGAGGATCAGAACGTGGTGGAGATCAATCCGTTCCACCTCCAGTTGCGGATCCCAGGGACGGAAGGGGTTGGGTTTGGGGCCTTCATGCTTGTGATGTTTGGGGAGAGCCGCATTCAGCTGCCGCAGTTCGAAGCGTTCAGAGCCGGGGCCTGAAAACGCGACGGACGTGGTGCTGAGAGGAATCAGGGCACCGCTCTTCCTGGCCTGTTCCGAGCGCTCCAGCGCTTTTGACCAGAACTGCTTACTGCCCATCGGTTTTGATCCTCGCCAGCGATGCCCCGGCGTAGTACCTGCCAAGGATCTCGTTGAATCGCAGCCCCCGCTGTGCCAGCTGCTGGGCACCATGCTGGCTCATGCTCGCCCCCAGGTGTCCGTGGGCCTCATCGGATATCTCCTGGGTTGCGGCATACAGCGACTCAACCAGACCTCCCTTGAAACTGAGCACAAGCCCGCGAGTCGCTTCAGCGGCCTTGATTGTGGACTCAGTGCTGCTGATCGTTCCGCTGTACGCCTGCCAACGGGTGGTGTCACCAAGATTCCAGTCACGGTCAGCTGGCCTCAGCATGTGCACCAAGCCATAGGAACGGGCTGCCACTGCCTGGGCCTTGAGAGCTTCTCCATTCCAGTGACTGGGCATTTCTGCTCCCACCACGGACGCCACATACCGTTCGAGATTGATCTGATTGATGGCAAGCCACCCCTGCCCCCTGTTGAGCAGATGGATGGTTCCCTCATAAGCACGTCCGTTCACAAAAACAGACCCTCCGGAGCCACCGCAGCTCACCAGGCCCGTGGTTGTTCCTGTAATCATCCCGTTGAGAGCAGCGAGCTGTACGGGCGCTCCGGACGGGCTTCTACAGGCCGTTGCACCCTGGGTGGAGACCTGAAGCAGCGGTCGCTGACTCAGCAGGGCGATTCGCACCTGTGGATCCGCGGTCGCGACCGCGGGGGGCACAGCCGGAACAGCTGCGAAACGCTGTGCACTCTCTTGAGGATCTGGAGCGTTGGCTGAGCTCCGCGACTGATCAGCTGCGTCGAACAGAGCGCTGAGCAAAGCCTCTGTTTCCTGGGTCGCTGAATCACTTTCGCCGGTGCCGGTTGCCCAGGCAATCAGTGAGGCAAGACCCGCACTGGCCGTGAGAATTAGCAACAGTGTTCGAACGAGACGCATACCCGCTGAGGCGGCGCTGGAATCATGCCTGAAAACAGCCTGGAAAGCTGGCAGGGTCGAGCTTTGGTGGTTGGTGGTGGTGGCATTGGACGTGCCTTGCATGCGGAGCTTTCGCGCCGCCATCCCTCACTGGTGGTGACTCTCGCGACCCGCCACCCCCTGTCCATCGAAGAATGGCCACTGGATCTGGAATCCCCGGAAAGCCTTGCCACGTTGACCGAGCAGCTCCGTGCCGACAGTCATCCTCTCAGGCTTGTTTTCAACGCCTCAGGCCGTCTGCATGGACCCTTGTTTCAACCGGAAAAGCGGCTGCAGCACGTTGAGCAAGCCGCCCTGATCGATGCATTCGCAATCAACGCAGCTGGACCTCTGCTGCTTGCCAAGTCGATTGAACCTGCGCTCTCAAGACACTCACCCTTTCACTTCGCCAGCCTCAGTGCCAGGGTCGGCAGCATTGGCGACAACCGCAGCGGAGGCTGGTACGCCTACCGCTCGGCCAAGGCTGCTCAGAACATGATGCTGCGCTGTTTGAGCCTTGAGTGGGCCCGAAGGTTGCCTCTGGCCACCGTCACTCTTCTGCACCCTGGGACAACCGACACAGACCTCTCAAAGCCTTTCCAGAGCTTTGTACCCAAGAACAAGCTGTTCAGTCCTGAGAGAGCAGCAGGCCATCTTCTGGATGTCCTGCTGCAGCAGACACCCTCTGACTCAGGGAAATTTCTGGCCTGGGATGGTCAGGACATTCCCTGGTGAGCATGCTCACGAAGGATCTCCAGGGGAATGATTTCAACGGTGCTGCTCTCGGTGGAGTCCAGCAGAACCGGCGGAGCCATTCCATCTTCGTGAGCCTGCTTCCAGCGTGGTGCACAGACGCACCAATGATCTCCAGGCTGAAGACCGGGAAATCCGAAGGCCGGCACCGGGGTGCTCAGATCGTTGCCCTGGGCCTTGCTGTAACTGAGAAAGCTTTCAGTCATCACGCAGCAGACGCTGTGACGTCCGTGATCGGCCACATCGGTTCGACAGTGGCCGTCTCTGAACCAACCGGTCATCGGCTGACAGCTGCAGACTTCTAGAGGCTTGCCAAGAACGTTCAGATCTGTTGCCTGGCCTGCGATCTCGGACAATGGTTGCGAGCTCATTACGGCATGGAATCCCCGAGGAGTCTGCCGAAGGAGTGGCACATTGCGCGACAAGGTGGTTGACGGATGCAGGGGGAGAGGCGTTAAAGGTCAATCAGTTATGCCTCCTCGATGGATTGGGAGTTCACTGAAGACGCAGCGTTCCTCGCGCTCTGCGACGCCTTCCGCGAGAGCGGCGAATCCTCCGCGATTGAGTTTCTTGCCAACGGGGAGGGGGCGTTCCACTTCCAGGACCTTTCTCAGAACGCTGCTGGTGAGGGAATCGACCTCAGCGAATCGAGCGCTCTCGAGGAATTTCAGCAGGAAGTCATCGACACAATGGAGAAGCTCTGCCAGGAATGAGCGGCAGAGCGTCTGCAGCGGCTTAGATCAGCCGTAGAAGAAGTTGATCTCCTTGGTCTTGAGACCCTCCCAGCCGGCTTCGATCAGGCGCTGATTGAGCGTTGCCTGGTCGAAATGTTTTGCACCTGTTCGAACCACGCGGTTGCGCATGGACTTGCGCACCCCACTGCGCTTGCGCTGCCCTTCCAGGCTCATAACCTCCCTGTAAAGGGTCAGCATCTCCTCAGGCAAAGGGGACCCATCCAGATCGATGCCTGCACTGATGGCCTGATCGATGGCTCCGGGCCCACTGAGATCCATGGTGATGTGTTGAATGACTGCAGCAGTCTGCAGCAGTCACCCCGGCTAGGCGCTGAAGTATCGGGCCCTGCTGTGAAGTGCGACCAGGGCTGTGGTGCTCTGCTCCGGATGCAGCTGATCGCCCTCATCCATGCTCAGGCCGACACGATCCGCACCGAGCCAGAGCAGCTGCTGGCGTGAGTCAGCAACATTGGGACAAGCCGGGTAGCCAAAGGAGTAGCGACTGCCCCTGTAGCGCTGAGCCAGCACATCCTTCAACAGCATGCCCTCGGAATCGGCGAATCCGCATTCACGCCTCACGCGTGCGTGGGTCCATTCAGCCAGTGCCTCGGCCATCTGAACTGCCAGGCCATGGAAGAACAGATAATCGCTGTAGGAATCGGCCTCGAAGAGCTTTTGGGCGAACACTGAAGCCTGTTCACCCATGGTGACGGCCTGCATGGGCAGAACATCGCTGGGCCCACCGTCAGTGAGATCTCTGTAGAAGTCTGCGATGCAGTAACGGTTGCCCCCTCGCTGGCGTGGCAATGAAAAGCGGCCAAGCTCACCGGATCCATCCGGGTCAAACACCACAACATCGTTGCGATCGCGTCCGCAGGGGAAGTAGCCGTAGGCCACAGCGGGCTGCAGCAGCTGTTCATCAACCGAACGTTGCAGCCACGACTGCAGAACAGGTTCGGCCTTGGCTTGCAGATCGGCCTCATAGTCCTCACGCGACTGCCCCTTGGCTTTGCGCATCTGCCACTGACCTGCAAACAGGGCCTGTCGGTCGAGATAGGCCATGACTTCAGAGAGTGGTATCTCAGCCTCTCCCTGGAGCACTCTCGCGCCTATGAAGGCAGGCTGAACGGCCTCTTCCTCGGGTACGGCGTCCGATCGTTCAGTGCTGACCGGCACGACAGACTTCTCCTCCTGGACGGCATCGCTCGACGTGACCGCCTCCCTGGTTTTGGCGTCCTCCGATTGGGATCCGGAATCACCACCGAGCGAAAGCCCCTCAGGGGTGCCATTCAGAAAGCCCTGTTCGTTGTCCCAGGAATCAGATTGACGCGCCTCAACGAAGGCATCCATGAAGCGCAGATCAGTGAAGGCATCCCTGCCGTAAAGAACTTTGCCGTTGTAAACCTCACTGCAGTCCTTGTTGACGAATCTGGGAGTCAACGCAGCTCCACCAAGAACGACAGGAACATTGATTCCAGCTTCATTGAAAGCAGCGAGATTATCTTTCATGAATGCGGTGGATTTCACCAGAAGTCCACTCATGGCGATGCAATCAGCCTGATGTTCTTCCTGCGCTGCAATGATTGCACCAACATCCTGTTTAATTCCCAGATTGATCACTTCATAACCATTGTTGGTGAGAATGATGTCAACAAGGTTTTTACCGATGTCATGAACATCACCCTTCACAGTGGCAATCAGAAATTTGGCTTTGGCTGACCTCTCTCCCCCTGTTTTCTCCATGTGAGGTTCAAGAAAGGCGACCGCCGATTTCATGGTTTCGGCTGATTGCAAGACGAAGGGAAGCTGCATCTGTCCGGAGCCGAATAGTTCACCAACAACCTTCATTCCATCAAGAAGGAATGTGTTCACGATCTCGAGAGGTTTGTAGTTCTCAAGGCCCTCATTCAGCGCCTCTTCCAGACCGATCCGCTCACCATCGATGATGTGCTGCTTGAGGCGCTCCTCGACAGGAAGGTCTGAAAGGGAGGGACCGGAAGCACGTGCTTCCTTGGTGCTGACACCTTCAAACAGCGTGGTGAGCTCGGTCAGTGGGTCATAAATGCAGACATCACCGTCAAAACGTCGGGAATCCCTGATGAGATCGCGGCAAACCTGCTGATGTCCCTCTTCAATCTTGATCAGAGGCAGAATCTTCGCTGGAGAAACAATCGCAGCGTCCATTCCTGCTTCGCAGCAATCGTGCAGGAAGACGGAATTCAGTGTGATCCTCGCAGCCGGGGATAAACCGAAACTGACATTCGAGACCCCAAGCACAACATGAACACCCGGAAGTTCGCTGCGAATCCTGCGGATCGCCTCAATCGTCTCGATGCCATTGCGACGATCTTCCTCAATACCTGTTGAAATCGGAAGAGCGAGAGGGTCATAAAAGATCTCACGGGCTGGAATTCCGTACTCCACGGCATCCCTGTAAGCACGTTTGGCAATGGCAAGCTTCTTCTCAGCCGTTCGCGCCATTCCCTCCTCATCAATCGTGCCGATCACCACACCTGCGCCGTAGCGGCGGGCAAGTTCAAGCACCTTGAAGAAACGCTCATCCCCATCCTCATAGTTGGTCGAATTGAGGATGCATTTACCACCGGCCACTTTCAGGCCGGCCTCCATTTTCTGCCACTCTGTTGAATCGAGCATCAGTGGCAGGTTCACATTGGTGACCACACGGGTCACCAGTTCATGCATGTCCTTTTCGCCATCACGTCCGACGTAATCGACATTGACATCGAGAACATGGGCGTTCTCCTTCACCTGACCACGAGCCAGCCCAACCAGTCCATCCCAGTCTTCCTCGTTAAGCAGTTCACGCACCTTCTTGGAACCGCTCGCATTCAATCTCTCGCCGATGATCAGGAAGGAGTTTTCCTGGAAATATGGCGTCGCACCGTAGAGAGACGATGCAGCCGCCTCATACCGCAGCTGCTGACGTTCAAGATGATGCGTGCGCACCTCACGCGCAGCCGGTTTCAGTTCGTCGGAGATCTCCGAAAGGGATTGGATGTGGGCCGGCGTTGTGCCGCAGCAACCGCCGATCACCTGCACGCCCAGATCTTCGACGAAGTGCATCAGCTGCATCTTCAGCTCGACGGGGGTGAGTCGGTAGTGCGCCACACCGCCGATGTTTTCAGGCAGACCCGCGTTGGGGATGCAACTCACCACGAATGGGGAATACTCGGCGAGGTACTTGATGTGCTCCTTCATCTGCTCAGGACCGGTCGCACAGTTCAAACCGAGCACATCAATCGGGAACGGTTCGAGAATCGAGACCACGGCGGCGATGTCCGAGCCAACCAACATGGTTCCAGTGGTTTCCATGGTCACCGACACCATCAGTGGCCGTCGTTCCCCACAGGCTTCAAAGGCATCCTCAACGCCCTGAAGCGCGGCCTTGATCTGGAGCACGTCCTGGCAGGTCTCGATGATGAAGAGATCCACGTTGCCGGCGATCAGACCTGCTGCCTGATCCCGGAAAGAAATGCGCAGCGTGTCGAAATCAATGTGGCCAAGGGTGGGCAGCTTCGTGGTCGGACCCATCGATCCGGCGACGAAGCGTGGTTTTTCCTCAGTGCTGTATTCATCGGCCATCTCACGCGCCAGTTCGGCTGCACGTTTGTTGAGTGTGAAGGCCTGATCCTGGAGGTCGTATTCCGCCAGCACCACGGAGGCGGCTCCGAATGTATCGGTCTCGATCACATCGCAACCCGCCTCTAGGAACTGACGGTGCACGGCCTGTACGGCATCGGGTCGGGTGACCACAAGATTTTCGTTGCAGCCCTCGAGACTTTCACCTCCGAAATCTTCGGCCGTCAGATCCATCTGCTGGAGCGACGTACCGGTAGCTCCGTCGAACACCAGAACCGGGCGACTGGGATCGTGGAGACGCTGCAGAAAGCGGGAGGTTTCAGCGGTGGATTTCGTCTGAACTGCCTGCATCACCACTGAATCGGTGCGGCCATCCTAAGAGCCGCTAAGCAGACAACCCAGCTTCAAAGACGCTGAATGGGCGCAGAAATTGGTTCAGCCCTCCAGCTCGATTCTTGTAACCCAGTGGGCGTAATCCTGATCACGACCTTCCGTGATGGCCACCAGCTTGGAGCGGAGAGCTTCCATGATCGGCCTTTGCTGGGAGAGACCCGTTGACTCAAGTTGTCGGATCGGTGTGATCTTGGCGGCTGTTCCTGTGAGAAACACCTCATCGGCGATGAACAGCTCGGTCTTGTCAACCGGTCGTTCGATCACCTCGATGCCCATGCCCTTGGCCAGTTCGATCACGCTGGCACGTGTGATCCCCTCGAGGATGTCCTGATCAACGCCAGGAGTGATCAGCGCGCCATCGCGCACAATGAACAGATTCATTCCACTGGCCTCACTCACCTTGCCGCGGGTGTTCATCAGCAAGGCTTCGTCAAAGCCGCTGGCAACCGCCTCCGTTTTGGCAAGAGAGCTGGTGATGTAGGCACCACTGATCTTTCCGCGCAGGGGCAGAGAGCGATCCTCCTGACGAGTCCAGCTGCTGATCCGACAACTCACCCCATCCGGAGAGAGGTAATCACCCAGTTCCAGCCCATAGATCAGAAAATCGGTCTCAATGTTGTGCAGACGTGGTGCAATGCCCAGATCGCTGGTGTAAACGAAGGGGCGCAGATAGATCGGCGTGGTCGGTTTGTTGGCGTGAAGCATGGCCGTGAGGGCTTGCATCACGGTGTCTTCACTGAGATCGGCCAGCAGCAGCCGAGCGCTCTGCGACAACCGACGGGCATGGCGATCAGCACGGAACAACAGCATTCCACCAGGTTTGCTGGGGTCGGGGATGGCACGCATTCCACCGAAGGCACCGGTTCCGTAGTGCAATGCATGCGTTGCCACCGACACCTTGGCTTCCTCGAAAGGAACGCAGCGTCCCTGGAACCAGGCGTAGGGAAGGAACTGATGCATCGCTGATGGTTCGTTGACCAGATCTTCTCACCTGTCAGTTCCCGATCGGCCTGTGGTCAGGAGAATGGAGCCATGCATCGCTTAAGCAGCCTTCCGGGAGCGGACACCGACGGGCCGATCTCCTATGTGGAGCAACCCACTGCACCGGTGTTGTTTCTCACTAGTGCCAGCTCGGATATTTCTGCATTGGCAAGAGTTCTGAACAGAGGCAATCAGGCCTTCTGGCACAACAGAATCCGTGCACTGCCACTGGACGCCCTCTCCCATCCAGCGCAGATCGATCACTACCTGGCCCTCTGCACAGAGGAAACCCAGCTGATCGTGATCAGGCTGCTCGGCGGACGCGGACACTGGTCCTATGGACTCGAGCAATGCTGTTCATGGCGGTTGCAAGAACCCGGGCGCCAGCTGCTCGTTCTCGCCGGCACAACGGAACAGGATCGAGACCTGCACCCACTCAGCAGCCAGCCTGAGCCGTTCTGTAACGCCATGGCCCAACTGCTGCGGGAAGGAGGCGCTGACAACCTGCAGCGATGGCTCGGAGGCCTGCAGTGGATTCTCTCAAAAGGTTCTGGGGAAGGTCCTGCCTCTGCTCCACCAGCTCTGACGTGCACGGCCAGCCCCGATCCTGACCCCTACGACTGGCGCCAGGACTCTGGACCGAAGATCGGCGTTCTGCTGTACCGCGCCCATCGCCAATCAGCAGACATTCACTGGTGTGATGTGCTGCTGGCGTCGCTGCGCAGTCAAGGACTGGTCCCAAGAGCGCTCTGGGTGAGCAGCCTGCGTGATCCAGCTGTGCAAAAGGCGATCCAGGACCTGTATCGCCAGCAGGCTGTGGAGCTGGTGATCACGTCCACATCATTCGCTTCCGTGCAGTTCTCGGAAGCCGGTCTGGGCGCACCGCTTTGGGATGACCTGGATTGCCCTGTCCTCCAGATGCTCAGCTCAGGCCGATCGCGTGAGCGCTGGCAGGCGTCGTTCCAGGGACTTGACCCGATTGATCTTTCCCTTCAGGTCGTCCTGCCGGAACTGGATGGCCGCATCACAACCCGCATTGGTGCGTTCCGCGAGGTGGAACATGCCGATGAGCGCTTGTGTACGGCGGTCAAGCGACTGGAGCCTGATCAGACCGGCCTGAACTGGATTGCCTCCCACGCCAGGGCCTGGGTCGAACTGCGCTCCACGGCGGTTAGTCAACGCTCACTGGCTCTGGTCTTGGCAAATTACCCACTCCGGAACGGCCGTCTGGCCAACGGCGTCGGGCTCGATACGCCTGCGAGCTGTCTCAACATCCTGTGCTGGCTTCGCGACGATGGATTCGATCTCGGTGAGCAACCACTTCCTGACGATCCCGATCTGCTGATGAAGCAGGTTCTTGCCGGTCGCACCAACGATCCCGAGAGTCACACCAGAGCACCGCTCAGCCATCTGCCGCTGGCGCAGTATCAGAACTGGTGGAACTCACTTCCTGAGGCGGCCAGGTCTCCGATCCGGCAACGCTGGGGAGACCCGCAGGATGCGATTGATCTTGAGCCCCAGGGCTTCGCTATCCATGGCTTGCGCTTCGGGCGAGTTCTGGTTCTGGTGCAGCCCAGCCGTGGCTACGACGCCGATCAGCTCAGTGACCTTCATTCCCCTGATCTGCCACCTCCCCACCGCTATCTGGCCCAGTACCTCTGGCTGCGGGAGGTCCATGGCTGTCAGCTGATGCTGCATGTGGGCAAGCACGGCAGTGCGGAATGGCTGCCTGGGAAATCAGTGGGCCTCAGTGAATCCTGCGCACCAGGACTCGCCCTGGGTGCCATTCCCCACCTCTATCCCTTCATCGTCAATGATCCAGGGGAGGGGGCGCAGGCCAAAAGGCGTGGCCATGCGGTGATCCTGGATCACCTCACCCCTCCACTTGGTCGGGCTGGTCTGCACGGCGAGATGCTGTCCCTGGAGTCACTGCTGGACGAATACATCGAAGCAAAGCAGCTCGGAGCTTCCCGATGTGATCAGATCGAACGCCAGTTACTGCAACTGCTGACCGATCTGAACTGGCCATCGATCGCCAAGCAGATAGAAGAACAGAGCTCATTGGAGACGATCGGCGCGCTGTTTGAGCAGGTTGAGACCTACCTCTGTGAGCTCAAGGAGGCCCAGATCCGCACCGGTCTGCACCGCCTCGGTGATCAGCCCCAACCCAGCCAGCTGGCAGAGCTGTTGTTGGCGATTGCTCGCTCCCCTGGAGCCGATCGTCCGGGGCTGACGCAGTGGATCGCTCAGAGCCTTGGCCTGGAGTGCGATCCCTGGAAAGACGAGGATGGAGAGCTGTTGGCTGCTCAGGATCGAACCATTCTCGAACGACTGGGTTGCCATCAGCCAAGACGACTCAGTGATGCCGTCGAATGGATCGAGGGTCAGACCGCACAGCTGCTGCAACACCTGATCAACGATGACAACAAAGATCGCCAGCACGATCCGGGGCCGCTGGAACACTGTTTTCAGAGACTGTTGACGTCAGACCCACTGCCTGGACCACTGCAGTTCATCAAGGCCGACCTCTGGCCTCGTCTGCGGGACTGTGCCAAGCGTGAACATCAGGCCGTGCTTGCTGCGGCTGCCGGCAGGCGGATCGCCAGCGGTCCTTCCGGAGCGCCAACTCGTGGACGTGACGATGTGCTCCCGACCGGGCGCAACTTCTATTCCGTGGATCTGCGCGGTTTGCCGACCGAAGCGGCCTGGGATCTGGGGCGTCGCAGTGCGGAACAGCTCCTGGAGCTCTATGAACTCGAGGAAGGAGAACCGCTTCGTCACCTCGCCTTGTCCGTCTGGGGAACCGCAACGATGCGCAACGGCGGTGAAGACATCGCTCAGATGTTTGCCTTGCTCGGTGTCAGACCTGTCTGGGATGGGCCGACGCGGCGGATGGTGAATCTCGAGCTGATTCCCCTGTCGCTGCTGGAGCGACCTCGTGTGGATGTCACCCTGCGCATGTCGGGTTTGTTCCGGGATGCCTTTCCGCAGCTGCTGATCTGGGTTGATCGGGCCCTGGCGATGGTGGCCGGGCTTGAAGAGTCGGATGACGACAACCCCCTGGCGGCTTTGACTCGCAGCCAGGGGCCGCAGGCGCGTCTATTCGGATCCGCACCAGGCTCCTACGGTGCCGGTCTTCAAGCCCTGATCGACTCGGGACAGTGGGATGAGCGTGACGACCTTGGAGAGGCCTACCTGGCCTGGAGTTCATGGCGCTACGACGCCGAAGCGACGGGCCACAGTGACCGCGGTGGTCTCAAACAGGCCCTCCGCAACGTTCAGGTTGTTCTCCACAACCAGGACAACCGGGAGCATGACCTGCTTGATTCCGACGATTACTACCAGTTCCAGGGGGGGTTGGCCTCGGCGGTGAAGAGCGTCAGGGGCAGTGACCCGAAACTGTTCTTCGCCGATCACTCACGACGCGAGCGCTTGCGGATTCATCGTCTGGACCGGGAGATCGACAAGGTGGTTCGCAGCCGACTGCTCAATCCCAGGTGGATCGAGGGAATGAAAGAGCACGGCTACAAAGGCGCCTTCGAAATGGGCGCGAGCCTCGATTACCTGTTCGCTTATGACGCCTGCACCGGTGCCGTGCCCGACTGGTGTTACAACCGCATCGCAGAGAGTTGGCTGCTGACTGACGACGTCAGATCGTTCCTGCTCCAACGCAATCCCTGGGTGATGCGCGATATGGCTGAGCGCTGTCTGGAGGCAGCCACCCGTGGTCTGTGGGAGGGAGCCGATCCAACGCTTCTGGAAGAGATCCGAAGCGCTTTGCTCGAGTCGGAACGTGCCGTTGAAGGCGGAGGTTTCAACGGTTGAGGCGACAACTCACTTGTTGAGATCCCGAACCATGGAAAGGAAGGGATCAATGGAACCGGGCTTGCTGCTTTTCTGAGCACCAGCCGTTGAGGGCTTCTCTTCTGCTTTGGGCTTGAGCTCCTGCTTACGGGCCAGGGGAGCTGCATCAGGAGCGGCGACGGCATTGACGCCGGCCTGCTTGAGAGCATTTCCCTTGAGCTTCTGATCCAGCTCCGTCTGCGTCATTGTCTCGGCGAAGGTCTTCTTCACCGGCTTGGGTATGCCGTCCTGAATGACTCTTGTCACCTCCTCCTTCACCTTGCTGCCACCGAGGCCTTCAGTGCGCTTGTCCACCTTGAAGTCCATCGCATCGACCTCGGTGACAAGTTCCTTGCCACCGGGACTGTCGAGTGTGCCTGGGAAGGTGCGGCGAATGGTTTTGGATTCGCGCATGTAATCGCGGTCGCCCAGCGACGAGGAGTTATCGCTGTCCAGGAAGAAGGCTTCCGGCTTGGCTTTTCCTGCCTTGGGGCCCTTTTGTGGCTCGTTTTGATCCGAGCTGGAATTGAGCAGACGATCGAAAAGGCCCATACCCGAGCACAGGGAAGTGCGTCGAACTTAGCGACCTTCTAGGTCCAACCCATGGCTGTCTGTTCCACACGTACGCAAAAGGCCAAGGTTCTTCAAGCGACGATCAATGGCTTCACAAACCACTGGAGACCAGCTCCACCGAGGTTGCATGTCGTAGTCATACCAGGCCTCACCTCCGTCAAAACCCAGTTCAGCAGAGGCATCAATCAGGTCGGCGAACCCGACTCTGTACCGGCCTGGATGGGCGAGAATCGCCAATCCACCTGCCTCATGAATTGCCTTACAGACGCTTTCGGCTCTGAGAGCTTCACCCACTGCCGCATCGCCGTGGTTGTAAACAGCAAGTGATCGGTGACCGGGGTGGAAACCCAGGGCGAGCACATGCACGAGGCAACCGCGCAGGATCGCGCTGATTTCCATGCCGCTCCAAAGGGTCGGCACGGTCTCGCCCAGATCACGCTGGGCATTCAGCCACTCCTGCATCGGTTGGAACGAAGCACTGGAGTGGTGATCCGTGACCGCCAGATGACTGAGTCCCTTCTCGGATGCCTGACGAATCAGAGCCAGGGGCTCAAGACTCCCGTCACTGCAGAGCGTATGGCAGTGAAAATTGAACCGGCCTGGGCAGCTGTCGGGTCCAACCGTCTCCAGGATGGATCTCAGCGGATGTTGATCAGCCGGCATGGGTCGCCTTGGTGGAGGCGGCCTCATGATCAGCGGTCTCAAGAGCTGCTACTTCAGCTGCAAGAGCCTCGGTACGCAGACGGCGCCAACGGGCATAGAACTGGATGGAGCCCGCCATGAACACCACCAACCCGACGATGAACCAGGTGGCTGCACTGGTGGGGAACTGGGTCTTGAACACGACCAACATGACCACGATCACCAGCAGCAGCGTGGGCAGCTCGTTCAGTGCCCTCAATTGCTTGCCGTTCCAGCTGAAGGTGCCGGCCTGCAACTGCCCCATGACCCTGTAACAGAAGGCGTGATAAGCCAGCAGCGCCGCCACGAAGGCAAGTTTGGCGTGCATCCAGCCCTGCTGAAGCCAAGAGGGCTGAGCAATCAGCAGGCACACCGCCATTGAAACAGCGACCACCATTCCTGGTGTCGTGATGATGTTGGCAAGACGCTTCTCCATCAGGCTGTATTGCTCCTGGAAGGCCACGCGCAGCTCAGGTTCCAGCTCTTCAGCTTCCACGTGATAGATGAACAACCTCACGAGATAGAAGAGACCAGCAAACCAAACCACCACACCAACGATGTGCAGTGTCTTGAACCAGAGATAGGCCTCAGGGGGAAGCGACATCACAAGGGAAGGTATGAAAAGACCATAAGCAGGGTTCAGGACATCGCGCCAAGGAATCCGTCAGCGCGTTGCTGATGAGCAATCAACACTTCCGGAGCCATGCGGTCCAGGTTGCGAGCCATCATCGCGAGCCGGTATTGACCGCGGAAGAAGTCCTCGTGTCTCTTGATGAAACTCCAGAAAAGTCCGTCCCAGATCTCGCACCATTCACCCTTGCTGTAGTTCGACATCTTGCGGACGTAATTCGAACCGGACAAATAGGGCTTGGTGCTGAACAACCCTCCATCAGCGAACTGACTCATGCCATACACATTGGGGACCATGACCCAGTCGTAGGCATCCACAAACAGCTCCATGAACCAGCGATAAACACGGTTGGGGTGAAAGCCACTGAGCAGCATCACGTTGCCCAGCAGCATCAATCGCTCGATGTGATGGCAGTAACCGCTGTCCAGAGCATGGTGAATGGCGTCATCGATCGGAGGCAAACCGGTTGTGCCCCGATAGAAAGCCTCGGGTATTGGCCTGTCATTGAAGTTCCAGAAATTGCCGTTGCGCATCTCCACCCCATGGCGCTTGTACATCGCTGCCATGAACTCCCGCCAGCCGATGATCTGGCGGATGAAGCCCTCGAGGGAATTGAGCGGAACATCTCCTTCAGCAGCTCTGTCGAGCGTTTGCTCGAGAACCTGCTGGGGTGTAAGCAGGCCGATGTTGAGCATTGGGGTGAGCACGCTGTGCCACATCACTCGATGTTGGGTGCTGATGGCGTCCTCATAAGCCCCGAAGTCCTTGAACCGAAGATTGAGAAAATCCTGCAGCCAGGCATGAGCCGAAGCGTGGTCGATCGGATAGGTGAAGAGGTCCCATTGCCCGAGCAGCGGCAGATTTTCCTGTTCCAGATCTCGACGCGCCTGGCTCACCACAGCGGAACTGCTGGTTGAGGTGGGTTCCGGCGGAACAACGATGCCCTTCGGCAGCTTCTTGCGGTTATCGACATCGAAGCTCCAACGACCTCCCAGCGGCGCGCCATCAGCCTCGAGCAGAACGTTCAGACGTTTGCGCTGCATCTCGTAGAACTTCGCCATCAAGGGCCTGCGACCTGAGGCGAAGTGCTCGTTGATCACCGAGTCTGGCGTTAACAGCATCGGCGTTGCTGTGATGTTGAGACGACAGCCGTTGCATTCCGCGAACCGGTGCAGACGCTTGGTCAGCAGGTCGTCAATGGGGTCCGCCAGGTGAAAGTGCCTGTAGCCCATCTCAAACAGGGCATGGAGATGGCCATGTGTGTCAGACGCCAGGTTGTGGCGTCGCTCAAGGACGTTGAAGCCCTGTCCACGCAGGCTGTCTGCGAAGACTGTCATGGAACATCGATGCAGCAGCAGGCGTTGGCGGTGGACCTGCATCGGCCATTGCGGATCCGTGCCGAAATAGAGCGGGTCCTCAATCAGAGCGACGGGTCTGCTTGTGTTCAGAGCGGGGTGATCCGCAAACAGCTGATGCGGATAAACGAGTGTGAGGTCCACTTTCAGGTCTCCCCGGCCAGACGACAGGCACGACGACCGATGGAGGTGGCATAGGCCCTGTCGACAGGGCCCGACATGGGGCTGAGCTGACCCGCTCTGCAGTTCATCACGACTTTTTCTCTGTGGCCCAGCTGATCATTGAGTTTCAGCACAAGTTGCCAATGATTTTTGGCGCTGCGTGTGATGTCATCCGCACAGACCGGACCTGTGCAGAGGCCCGGTGAGGCATGGACCGGCCCAGGAAAAATCATGCGGGTGATCAGACCAATTGCCAGCACGGCCAGTGAAAGTGCACGGATCATGGCGTTGGCGAGCCCGAGGCATGAATGGGCCCATCCTGCTCTGCGTCCAGATCGGGGTGGAAAAAGCGATGAATGTCCTTCGCCAGCGCCAGGCCAACACCAGGTGCCTGTGCGAGCGTCTCCACTGATGCCAACTGAATGGCGTCAATGGAGTGGAAATGTGCCAGCAGATCCTTGACCCGCTTTGGACCGACGCCAGGAATGTCGGAGAGACGCGAGCGTTTCATCCGCTCACCCCGTTGCTGCCGATGGAAACTCACTGCAAAGCGATGGGCCTCATCGCGCAGACGACGCAGCAACGCCACGCCAAGTTGATCGGGTTCACTGTCAAGCGGCAGACTCTCGCCTGGGAGAAAGATCTCCTCTCGCTGTTTGGCCAGAGAGCAGACATTGAGATCTTCCTGAAGGTCAAGTTCTCTGAGGGCTTCCATCACCGCTGAGAGCTGCCCCTTGCCTCCATCAATCATCACCACGTCGGGCCAGTCGTTGAGGCCATCGGTCTGCAGGGCACTCCCCCCTCTGTGACGAAGAGCTCCAACATCAACACCCTCGGCTTTGGCACGGGCCCAGCGGCGGAAACGCCGACGCATGATTTCAGCCATGGCCATGAAGTCATCGCTGTGACCGGCTCCGATGCTGCTGCTGCGGATCTTGTACTTGCGGTAGTGCTGTTTGGCGGGAAGGCCATCGATGAACACCACCTGGGAAGCAACCGCATCACTGCCCTGAATGTGGCTGATGTCATAGCCCTCGATCCGTCTTGGCGGTGAAGGAAGTTCCAGGAGCTGAGCCAGGTCCTCGGTGGCGAGGGCCTGTTGTTCCTGACCTTGCTTGGCGCGTTGGAGCTCGTAATCGGCGTTGCGTTGAACCAGCTCGATCAGATCGGCTTTCTGACGCTGCTTCGGGCAGTGAATCTGAACCTTGCGCTCGCGCTGTTCCGTTAGCCAATCTTCGAGCAGAGTCTGTTGAAGGAGTGGATGCTGAACCAGCAGTTCAGGAGGTATCTCAACGGCATCCACCTGGCTGTAATGCTCTTCGATCACCCGCTGAAGAATCTGTCCAGGCTCCTGATTACAGGCATCGGCCATGTATCCGAGTCGACCGACGAGCTTGCCGGCACGCATCTGAAACAGCTGCACAGCAGCGAGACGTTCATCGGCAGCCATGGCGATCACATCCCGGCTCACGGATGAATCGGGAAGGCTCATCTTCTGATCCGCTGTGAGCTGATCGAGGCCCTTGAGCTGATCGCGAACCTTGGCAGCCGATTCGAAATCCAGACGTTCTGCATAGCGCTCCATCTGTTGATGCAGGAGTGTCTGCAGCTCGTCGCTTCGGCCCTGAAAGACCATCGCCACCTTGCGCAGTGTGCGGTGATAGTCCTCTGAGCTGATCTGTTCCTGACAGACACCCGGACAGCGACCGATGCTGAAATTCAGACAGGTGCGATCGGGATGCAGAGGCCTCGGGCGTTGCCTGAGTGGAAACACCCGCTTCACCAGAAACAGTGTCCTTCTCAGCAGGCCCACATCCACATAGGGTCCGTAGAAGCGATCCAGGGGACTGCGGAAGCGTCGACGCCGGGTGATAAAAATCCGCGGATAGGCCTCACTCCAGGTGATGCAGAGATAGGGGTATTTCTTGTCATCCTTCAGCAGCACATTGAAATGCGGCTGCTGGTTCTTGATGAGATTCGACTCAAGGGCGAGGGCCTCCGCCTCGCTATCGGTGACGATGAACTCGATCTCACAGATCTGACGCACCATCAAGCGGATGCGTGGGCTCAGATCATGCCGGTTGCGGAAATAACTGCGCACCCTGCTGCGCAGGCTCTTGGATTTGCCGACGTACAGAAGCCGATCTTCAGCGTCACGCATCAGATAGCAGCCAGGTTCCGTCGGGATGTCCTTCAGCCGACGCTCCAGGCGATCCGGTTGCTCTAGCAAGGTGGGCATGCCGAGAATCTAGTGATGCCGTTGTGCATAAGATCCGGCCAGCAACCCCGAGGGTGTCGCGATGAAAGCGCTCTATCCAGGAAGCTTCGATCCCCTGACCCTCGGACATCTTGATCTGATCGAGCGTGGGTCATCCCTGGTGGAGGAACTCGTTGTGGCGGTGCTTCAGAACCCAGGAAAGTCGCCTGCCTTCTCCCTGGAGGAACGGCTTCATCAGATCCGTCTCTCCACGTCGCATCTCAGCAATGTGAAGGTCATCAGTTTTGATGGCCTCACCGTCGAGTGCGCCAGGTTGCATGGAACGCGACTGATTCTGCGGGGCCTGCGAGCGATGAGCGATTTCGAATACGAACTTCAGATTGCTCACACCAACCGTTCACTGGATCCGGATTTTGAAACGGTTTTTCTCAGCACCTCAGCTCACTACAGCTTTCTCAGCAGTTCAGTGGTGAAGGAAGTAGCCCGTTTCGGCGGATCCGTTGACCACATGGTCCCGCCGGTGGTGGCGAAGGACCTCATGAGGTTCTTTAATTCGGCTTTCATCCCCCCTCAGTGATGAGCGAGATCCGGTTCTCCGTACTCGACCAGCTCGACCAGCTCGAGGAAATCTTGCTCGAGGGAAGTCGTATCCCCTTCAGTGGTGGGAGGCTCGTGAATGAGCAGGATGCCGTCGAGTTGCTGGACGCCGTCCGCGAGGCGATGCCCGCTCAGGTCGAACAAGCCGATCAGCTGCTCCAGAAGCGGGATGAATTCATCTCCACAGCCCGAACGCAGGCCGATGAGATTGTCAGCAATGCCAAGCATCAACGCGAACAGCTGCTGGCACAAGCATCCATCCGTCAGGAGGCGGAACGTCAGGTCAACGAAATGCGTGAACAGGTGCGTCAGCAGTGCGAGCAGATGCTGCAAGGAGTCCGTCAGCAATCCGCTCAGATGGAGCAGGACATGCAGTCAAAGCACGCGCAGCTTGAACAGCAGTTCGCATCCCGTCGGCAGCAGCTGGAGCAGGAGTCCTTGCAGCGCCGTCAACAGCTGGATCAGGAAGCGAACGAACTCAAGCGGCAACTGACCGAGCAGCACGAACGCAATCGCCAGCAGTCACTCCAGGAAGTTGAGCAAATTCGTTTAGAGGGTCTGCGGCTTCAGAAGGAAGCTCAGGCCGAAGCGGAGAGACTTCATCAGGATGCTTTGCAGTTCCGGCAGCAGACGCAGCAGCAATGTGAAACGTTGATTCAGCGCAGTCGGCAGGAAGCCGCCAATGTTCAGGACGGTGCCAACCGTTATGCCGAACAGACCTTGGGTGAACTCGAGCAGAGACTCAAAGAGATGGCTCAAGTTGTGCTGGCCGGTCGCCAGGAACTCGTGAAAATTCAGATCTCACGTCCAGAGCCATCCGAACACGAGGCAAAAGACGGCAAGACCGTTCCGATCAGCCGAGCTCGTCGCGCCGCCTCACGGGTGCGACAGATGAGGGGCATGGGCTGAACCGCTGCACTGAACGCAGGATCTGCCCCATCACCGTGTTGGGGTTAAATGATCCGTTCGCAATCATGCTCACGTATCTGGGACCATCGCCGGTCTGTAGATACCCGGAGATGCTGCGAACCCCCCTGATGGTTCCGGTTTTACCTCTGAAGCGTCCATCAAGGGCCGTTCCTCGATAAAGATTGCGAAGAGTGCCTCTGCGGCCTGCGATGGCCATGGATGCCTGGTAGTAGGAAGCGAAAGGATGCTGATCCATCCGCATCAGCAGTGCAGCGATTGTTCTGCTGGTGACTCGGTTGTTTCTGGACAGACCGCTGCCGTCTGCCACACGCAAACCTCCGATCGGCAGAGCCTGTTCGACCATCCAGCGTTCTGTTGCCCTTGACGCTGCTCTGACATCCCAGAGCCCGGAGGCCTGGCGCATCAGCACTTCCGCAGTGAAATTGTGACTTTCCGTGTTGGCAAGACTGAGCAGTGCGTGCATGGGAGCGGAGCTCTCCTCGTGCAACACAAGGGTCTCCTCCGAATCGACATCCAGCCTTTCCGCGCGCGGCTGACCCCGCTGGATCTTCACTGTTCCGCCACGACGCAGCGCTTCTTTTTCAAACAGTCGCTGCAGACGTGTATAGGGATCACTCACGGCACCGCCAACAGCATTGCTGGTGAGCGCAAGACGTGTGATCGGTGCTCCATAGGCATAGCCACGATCAGCAGGGTGCCAGTCACTGGGCCACCAGTTACTGCGGGGCTCTTCACGCACCATCAGCTTCACAGCGCCGACTGAATCGCCACGGGCACCACCCTGACGCAGGGCAGCGAGAACGAAACGCTGCAACCCGGCGATCCCCAGATCGGGATCTCCCTGGCCGTTGAGTTCCATGGACCCATCGGGCCTCTGGATCAGCCGGGTCTTCAGACGAAAATCAGGACCGAGGCGATCGAGGGCATAGGCCGTGCTGATCAGCTTCTGATTCGAAGCAGGAATGCGCGGGACGGAGCCGTTCACATCCCCGAGCACGTCGCCATCGCTGTTGAGGACGGTGACGGACCAGACGCCCGCTTCACTTCCGAGATTGGTTCTAAGTGCCTGGACAAGGTCAGGGCAGGCTCGGCCATGCTGCAGTCGAGGCAGGGGCTGCTCGGTCTGCGGAGGAGGCGGCATGAGCAGAGGCACAGCCTGCACTGCTCCCGCAGGCCAAGCCAGGGGTGTCAGAACCAGTCCCAAGGCCAGAACAGTGTTTCTCATTGCAAGGAGACTCCGCTGACGATTCCGTTCAACCGGTAGAAGCGGCCTTCGAGTTCCACCGGAATCCCCACTTTGAGCTTGGTGCCAGCCATCACCACACCGGAGGAGGTCACCGTTGCGTCACCCCTCAGAACAAAACGGGCATCGAGCATGCCCTGAATCGTTCTGTTCGGGTCATCAGCGGTGACGACGCTGCCATCCGGGAGAACAGAGGCCAGCTGGCGCCGGATGTCATCAACCCTGATCAGTTCAGCGCTACCGGCTGGCTGATTCCGGATCACCAGAGAGGTGCGACCGGACTGGAGCGCATCAGCGATCAGCTGATCGGGATCAGCAGCCGGAGTGTTGCGCACATCCACCGTGACCTCGACCGGTTTGATGGCACCGGTGGCTCTGGCAACCGTGTTGCTGAGCTTCGGACTCCACAACACTCCGCCGACAGCGACCAGAGCAACAACCACCGCAGCCGTATCAACGACGGACAGCGATCGAAGACGGTCGGAGAGAGCCATGGGAGTGGGATTCAGAACGCAACACTAAAAGTGATACGCCTGGCTATCAACCACGAAGATCGTCAATGAAGCGGTCCACCGCCCCGAGCGTCTGACTCAATCCATCTCCTGAACCAGTCAGAGCCTCATCAATCTGTTCCTGATCCGGCCGTGCATCGAATTGCTTGACCCAGCGATATCCGTCAGGGTCAAGACGAAACAGTTCCCATTGCTGCTGGCGTTCCTGCATCAACGCACCCTGCAGGAAGGGTTCCAGGTGAAAGGCCGACTGCCATGTGGACATGAACCCCTTGCGCCTTTGGCGCGCCACGCTGCCGATCCCCACAGCAGCATCCTCGAGTCGACTGTTCAGAATCACAACGGGCTCAAACCACTGGCTGCAGATCGCCTCAACCGTGTCGTAATCGCTGGGTTGCGCCCCAACAATCAACAACAGATCTCCTCGTCCTGCCCAGGCGGGATCGCGCTGTAACTGGTTCAGATCAACGCAGCAGTCTGCGATTTCCGGACCATCACGTTTGGCCAGTGCCGCTGCACCGGCGTCTGGCCAGGCCAGCAAAAGGCTGACACCACTCTCTTTGAGTGCCTGAGTCAGACGGATGGCAGGCCCGAGCAGCCGAAGTCCCTCGAACTTCCAGGTCACCTGCCAGCGACCACGCCGTTTCGAACTGAGCACCTCGCCCAGAGCGGTGAAGGTCCGCTGTTCAGCTTCGGATAAATCAGCGGGAAGAACAGCGCTCACCAGGATCAGTCAGATCAATGGGGCGGAGCGTACAGCCGCTGCAGCATCAACTGCAGGTGGCCTTCTCAAGACCATTAAGGAAGCGCACAGCGATCTCATCGAGATCGAATCCTTCAATCCAGGGCCCGAAACTGATCCTGACGCTGGATCGACGCACCACCTTGGGAAGCCCCATAGCGGTCAGAACAGGGCTGTCACTGTCTTTTCCAGACGAGCAGGCGCTACCGCTGCTGACGGCAAGTCCTGTTGCATCAAGACTGCGAACGAGATGACGCCCTGAAACAGGCTGTCCGCAGTGGTCACTGACAAGCAGCGACAGATGGTGAGGGAGACGGTTGTCAGGATCACCGCAGACCTCAAGCCGGTCGTCGATCAGCAATCGGTCGCGCAGACCGTCGCGAAGAGCAGCGACCCCGTTCCCTGCCCTGGAAAGATTGTCTGGTTGGCGCTCGATCTGCTGCAGTGCAGTAGCCATGCCGGCGGCCAGAACAACAGATTCAGTGCCGCTGCGCAGACCACCCTCCTGCCCACCGCCTGTCAGCAGTGGCGTCAGATCGGCGCGCAGCGACTCACGAGTCATGAGCAGACCGATACCCCTGGGGCCTCCGCTCTTGTGGGCAGAAGAGCTGAGGAGATCAACGGGCAGCTCACTCCAGTTGGGAAGTGCCTGACTCAGCACCTGGGTGGCATCTGTGTGGATGAGGATTCCACGCTCCCGGCAGGCTTCAGCGACGGTGAGCAGGGGTTGAATCGTGCCGACCTCACCCTGACCCCAGACGAGTGAGACGATCCGGGTGGGGGATGCCAGCAGCTCGTCCAGACATTCAAGCCGGATTCTGCCGAACTGATCCACAGGCCATTCGGTCACCTCCCAGCCGCATTGGGCAAGAAGATGGGCTGCTCCCGAGACGGCGGGGTGCTCGACCGAAGAGATCACCAGCCGACCTGGTGAACACGATGCAGCGAGCCCATGGAGTGCGAGATGAATGGATTCGGTGGCACCCGAGGTGAACACCACATCCTGGTGCTCAGCGCAGAGGCTTCCTGCGATCTCAGCGCGGGCTCTCTCCAGGGCTTCCGAAGCTTTCAGACCGAATCCATGCAGGCTGGAGGGGTTGGCCCAGGCCTCTTGCTGGATCTCGATCATGCGTTGAAGCACCCCAGGGCGAAGAGGGGCGGTGGCGCAGGCATCGAGATAAATCACGCTGAAGTCAGGGCTGAACGTCGCGTTGAAAACGGGACAGGGTTCGCTCTTCCAGGGACTCGGTCGCGATGTTGATCATGGAATCCAGTGAAGTTGAAGCAAGAAAGGCCTGCACCCTTGCCTGAGCCTCCTCCTCGGAACAGTCATCGCTCGTGCCGCTGTCAGCTTTTTCGCTGGCGGCAGTTGTGGTGTGAGGGATTTGTTCGGAAATCACAGTCGAAGGCGACCCCGTCACAACTGCTGCACACGGCACAAGTTCAGGGTTCAGCACGCCATCGAACACTGCGACAGCAGGGCCGGTCATGAACACGGATGCACCGGGTTCCTCCCAGCTGATCTGAAGAGGACCACCAGGCAGATTCACCGTCGCCTGGCGATCACTGAGACCGAGCAGAACAGCGGCAACGAGAGTTGCGCAGGCACCGGTGCCGCAGGCAAGGGTGGGGCCCGCTCCGCGCTCCCAGACCCTGATCTCGAGCTGCGAAGGACCATGCACCTTCAGGAAGTGCACGTTGGTCTTGGCGGGGAAAATCTCATGACATTCCAGCTCGGCACCCCAGCGTTCAAAGGGAATGGTGCTGAGATCCTCAACAGGCACGATCGCGTGGGGATTGCCCATCCCCACAGCAGCGAGTGCGATGTTGATGCCATCCAGGCTGAGTTCACCCACTGGCAGTCCGCTTGCATTGAGGCTCAACGTGGTGGGTACCGATGCAGGCTCAAGAAAAGGAGCTCCCATGTCGACGCAGATCTGACCATCTGACTGAAGCTCCGGAACAATCAGGCCGGCGGGGGTTTCGATGGGCCATCGACGCCCAGGACCATCGCCATCGCTGTCGGCGAGAAATCGCGCAAGACAGCGAATTCCATTGCCGCACAT
This sequence comes from Synechococcus sp., assembly GCA_047286285.1. GTDB lineage: Bacteria > Cyanobacteriota > Cyanobacteriia > PCC-6307 > Cyanobiaceae > Synechococcus_C. The sequence goes on from JBJBBP010000002.1 coordinate 1,397,699, forward strand.
CTCCGCTTCGGAACCATCAGCATTGAAAATGCGCATGCGCAGTTCCGCGTCTCCCTGAGGAGGCAGCGCCAGGATCAAACCATCGCCTCCAATGCCGAAGCGGCGATCGCAGATCCTTTGGACCCAGTCCGGATCGGGAGAGAAAACCTCAGCGGGCAACTGTCCGGAGCGACCCTCCATCAGGATGAAGTCGTTACCCAGGCCCTGATATTTACTGAACGTCAGCATCCTGAACAAGCCTGTGATAGCAACACGTTACTGGATTTCTCTCACTGCTCTTGCCCGCTCAATCACCTTCGGCTCCGGAGCACAACGACAGCTGGCCGACCAGACCGTTCTGTCGACGGGCGCGACAGAACGAACCATGGTCAAAGGACTCAAAAGAGCTGCTGACACGCCAAAAGCTGACATTGGGTCGATCGCTGCCTTTGGATTCAAACGAGAGACAACATCACCAGCAATGACGACAGAGCTCGTCAACACTCAACCACTCGCCAGTGTCTGAGCAACAGCTTTCAACCGATGGAGAGAGCACAATCCAGTCTTGGAGGATTCACAGGAACCAAGAAATCTGAACCGACAGAAACCCTCCTCAGAAATGCGATCATTTTAAGCCTCAATCTCAGGTGTCATGAGGATGATCAGTAGTTGAATTTCCTTATGGAAGAGACCAGAATCCACTATAAAACCAGTCATCAATGAATTTGTTCAATTCATTCTCGGATTGACATCCGCTCTCCCTGACAAGCTCGTCATCAGCATCGAGTTTGCGGATTTCATAAAAGTCTTCAGGGGTGAAGTCACCTTCGTCGAGCTGATCAGACATGGACGCCCATTGATTCGTCAGCGCGATCAGCAATTGCTGTCTTGTCTCCGGATTCAATTGCAACGAGCCAGTTCCTGATGAAATGATTGAAGTTGGATCTCGTCTTCGGACTCTTTCGTGGCATCTGAACTCTGAAAGAGGTCCATGACTCACCTGATTGACGTGATCAGATGTCTTTGCTGGAGTGCAGGTTGAGATGGCGTTTTTCGATTCAACACCATGGATTCCACGGGCTTTGACCCCAGTTTGCCCGGTATCCGGTTGATCCAGTCCTGGATTCGTGAGCAGCGAGTGCTGGGTCTCGAGCTGACGGATGGCCGCAGATTGGATGGCCAGCTCGCCTGGCAGGACCCCCAGTACTTCGCACTCCAGCGAGAGGACAGCAACGACCCTGTCTTGATCAATCGTCGGGCAGTGCTCACCATTCGCCCGCTGATTTGAGCTGCAGAGGAACCACTGCAAGAGGAAGGCCTCAAGCTGTGTCACGATCTCTCGAAGGTGTTTTGCTGATGTGACAGCCCCGCAGTCCTATTCCGTTCCCGAAAACTCTCCGGGGCTGTCCGATCGCTATGACCCCACCCTGCTGGAGGAGCAATGGCAGCGGAAATGGGAGCAGCAACTGCTCTATGCAACAGAAGAGCCAAAACCTGAACAGAGAGCCTTTTATGCGCTCTCGATGTTTCCCTATCCCTCCGGCAGCCTGCATATGGGGCATGTCCGGAACTATGTGATCACGGATGTGATCGCCAGAGCTCAGCGCATGCGTGGGGATGCTGTGTTGCATCCGATGGGCTGGGATGCCTTCGGATTGCCCGCTGAAAACGCAGCGATCGAACGAGGAGTGGATCCTGGGGTCTGGACGGATCGCAATATCGAGCAGATGCGCAACCAGCTGGGTCGTCTCGGTCTGTCGATTGACTGGTCGCGCGAACAGGCCACCTGCCACGACGATTACTACCGCTGGACCCAGTGGTTGTTTTTGGAGCTGCATGCGTCCGGACTCGCTTATCAGAAGGAAGCGACGGTTAACTGGGACCCCATCGACCAGACCGTTCTCGCCAATGAGCAGGTGGATTCCGAAGGTCGCTCCTGGCGTTCCGGTGCCCTTGTCGAACAAAAAAATCTGAAGCAGTGGTTTCTGAAAATCACCCAGTACGCCGATGCACTGCTCGATGACCTGGAAGAGCTGAAGGGATGGCCAGAGAGGGTCCGCACCATGCAGGCCAATTGGATCGGACGTTCAATTGGCGCTGAGATCGACTTCCGTGTTGAAGGCCATGAGCAGGCGACGATCACCGTGTTCACAACGCGGGCGGACACCCTTTTTGGTGTGAGCTACGTCGTGCTTGCACCCGAGCATCCACTGGTCGACCAACTCACCACAGACGACCATCGCGAGTCTGTTGAGGCATTCCGCGATCTTGTTGACGATCTCAGCAACGACGAACGCACAGCGGAGGATCGTCCCAAACGTGGTGTCGCCACAGGAGCAGAAGCGGTCAATCCGGCCAATGGACGCAAAGTACCGATCTGGATCGCCGACTATGTGCTGGCGGATTACGGGACTGGAGCCGTGATGGGTGTGCCCGCCCATGACGAACGCGATTTCCGTTTTGCCAAGAGCTACGAGCTCCCAGTGCAACGCGTCATCCAGGTGGATGGTGCGGATGAACACCTCAACGACGGAGAGGCCTGGACAGGACCTGGCACCCTGTTCAACAGCGGAGAGTTCGATGGTCAGCGCAACGATCAGGCCAGACAGGCGATCACAGAACACGGCTCGGCGCAGGGCTGGGCTCGGGCCAAACGTCAGTATCGGCTCAGAGACTGGTTGATCTCACGTCAGCGCTACTGGGGTTGTCCGATTCCGATCATTCACTGCCCGGACTGCGGAGCACAACCGGTCCCAAGAGATCAGTTGCCGGTGGCTCTGCCTACGGACGTCAATCTGGAGGGCAAAGGTGGATCACCGCTTGCCGGACTTGATGAGTGGGTGAATGTCAGTTGTCCAAACTGCGGAAAGCCTGCACGACGCGAGACGGACACGATGGACACCTTCATGTGTTCCTCCTGGTATTTCCTTCGCTTCGCTGATCCGAGCAACAAAGACCTTCCATTTGATGCTGAAGCCGTCAGGCGCTGGCTCCCGGTTCAGCAGTACGTGGGTGGTATCGAACATGCGATTCTCCATCTTCTGTATTCACGCTTTTTCACCAAGGCACTGAGGGATCGGGGTCTGATTCCCATCAATGAGCCGTTCGAGCGTCTGCTGACCCAGGGCATGGTGCAGGGAGTGACTTATCGCAACCCACGCACCGGTCGCTATGTCGCTCCCGCACAGGTGACTGATCCCGGCACCCCGACCGACCCGGACGATGGTGGTGAGTTGGAGGTGCTGTTCGAGAAGATGTCCAAGTCAAAGCACAACGGCGTCGACCCTGCTCTGGTCATTGACCGCTATGGAGCCGACACGGCACGGATGTTCATCCTGTTCAAAGCTCCGCCGGAGAAGGATCTGGAATGGGATGATGCTGATGTGGAGGGTCAGTTCCGTTTCCTTCAACGACTCTGGCGACTGGTGGACAGCGTGAAGGAGGTGAGCGGTACGGATGCCCTGCTTGGGAACGGTTCTCCAGCCATGCCTGCAGAACTGTCGGACAGCGAAACGGCAATTCGACGCGCTGTTCATCTCGCGATTCAGGCCGTCAGTGAGGACCTCAGCGGTGATTTTCAGTTCAATACCGCCATTTCGGAGCTGATGAAACTGTTCAACAACCTTTCAGGGACCGTTACCAAGGCATCACGACCGGTACAGGTCGAGGCGATGGTGGCATTGATCAAGCTTCTCGCTCCTTTTGCACCGCATCTTGCGGAGGAATTCTGGTGCCGTTTGGGTGGTGAAGGCAGTGTTCACTGCCAGCCATGGCCTGAACACGATCCCGACGCACTGGTGCAAGACAGCATTGAACTGGTGATTCAAGTCAAGGGAAAGGTGCGTGGCAGCATTCAGGTTCCAACAGACTGCGATAAGGAAACTCTTGAGCGAATGGCGCTGGCCAGCGACGTGGCCCAGCGATGGCTGGAGGGCAAGCCGCCCAGGCGAGTGATTGTGGTGCCTGGGAAGCTGGTGAATCTGGTGCCGTCCTGAACGCGGATCAGGCTTTGCTGAATCGCAGGGTTGCTGGCTTGCTCCAGTCGCCCTGTGCTTGGTAGCCGCGCTTGTTTCCGGTGAGATGGCGCACAATCCAGAACACAGATTCGACGGAGCCCTCTCCGATCGCCTGCTGAATCTCCGCAACGGAGCGGGCGACGCCATCGCCGAGCACCTCCTCCACCTGGCCCTGGAGTTTCAGAATCGCAGCTGCAGCTTTCTTGCCAGCCTCCACTCCAGGCTGGTGATAAGCATTGACATTGACGAGTTCGCCATACAGGCCAACAGCACGCTCGAACAGTGCAATCAGAGCACCGAGTCGGCGCGGATCGAACTGACGCATGCTGATGCTGAGGCTCTGACGTCCTCCCTCGGTGAGGGCTGAACGGGTTCCCTGAACGAAGCCATCGAGAAAATCTCCAGGACGCTCGCCGTTGATCTCGGGGATGTCTTCCACATCTCGGAGCACTTCGATGAAGGTCACAAAGAAATTGTCGATGCCGTCCCGGAGTTGCTGCACGTAGGCATGTTGATCGGTTGATCCCTTGTTGCCATACACGGCAATGCCCTGATGGGCCACTTCACCGTTGCGATCAAGTCGCTTGCCGAGTGACTCCATCACCAGCTGCTGCAAGTAGCGACTGAACACCTCCAGACGGTCGCGGTACGGCAGAACCACCATGTCGCGTTTGCCTTTGCCGTCTCCTGCCGCGTACCAGGCAGCTGCCATCAGCGCTGCGGGATTGCGGCGCACATCAGCCTCTCGGGTGGCCTCATCCATCTGAGCAGCTCCTGCGAGAAAGCTGCGAATATCAGTGCCGATCAATGCCCCCGGCACGAGGCCAACGGCGCTGGTGATGCTGGTACGACCACCAACCCAGTCGAACATGTCGAAGCGTTGAAGCCACTGCTCAGCAACGGCCTGTTGATCCAACTTGCTGTCAGCCATGGTGATGGCCACAGCCTGGGCAGACCAGTTGCCACCGACTGCTTCAAGGCGATGACGCGCCTGCTCCATCCCGAGATGGGGCTCAGGTGTGCCTCCGGATTTGCTCACTGTGACCACCAGGGTGGTGCGAAGGGCGTCACCGAGCTCAGCGAGCACGCGGCTCATGCCGTTGGGATCCACATTGTCAAAGAAGTGGAAGGGAAGCCCGGAACCCTCATCCTGGAGTGCACGGATCATCAACAGGGGGCCGAGTCCACTGCCGCCGATGCCAATCCAGAGCACATTGGTGAAAGGTTCACCAGTCGGAGACTTGATGGTGCCGTTGATCACCGCCTTCCCGAACTGCTCGATCTGATCAATTTCCGCAGTGATGTGCTGAGCCACATCAGGATCAGGCGCCAGTTGAGGGTGTCTCAACCAGTAGTGACCGACCTGGCGCTTCTCATCGGCATTGGCAATGGCACCGTTTTCAAGGGCTTTCATAGCCTCGAAAGCCTTCTCCAGCCGTGGTGTGAGCGCCTCGAGCTGGGTGTTATTCAGGTGCATTCGACTGATATCCACCCACATCCCGAGATCTTCGTGGTGCCAGAGAAGGTCACAGAAGCGTTGCCATTGAATCTGGGCATCCGTGGCACTGAAATCCGGGAAACTCATCTCTAAGAGAGAACTCTCTGCGTCGAAGTTATCCAGGATCCCGCGGAATGCCCATGAACTGAGACACCGCGGCTAATCTCCGTCAATCCTTCCTGACAGGCTGCGTTTCTGCTCCGCAATGGTCCCGAGAGCCATCACTAGAGTCACTGCTGTGGGAATCACGGCTGTCGCCGCATCACTGGCTCTGCTGCCACCGCCTGAGCCAATGCATTCCAACGCTGATCTGGCGCCTTCAACCTCGGCGTTGTCCCAGGAGAATGACCCCGATCCGACTGATTTCAGCGCGGAGGAACTGGAACTTCTGCAACGTCGCTTCGGCGTTCATGGTCCACAGACACAACTGGCGCAGCTCTTCACCAGAGGCGTGGATCAACTGCAGCCGCTTCGTGCCAACACCCTGTCGAGGTTGACCAGGCTCAAGCCTGTGATCCAGAGAGAATCGGATCGGCACAGCATCAATCCGATGCTGATCACAGCGATCCTCTTCGATGAAATTCAGCACTCCAAGCCTGGAGAAGATCTGCCTTTCGTTGTGCACTCAGGTCTTGTGTCAACGCATGGGCCCGCACAACTAGGAATCAGCGAACTGATCCATCAGGGCAGGCTGCCTAGCAATCCATCACCCAGGCAGATCTCGGAGGCCCGAGACCTCCTCATGGATCCTGATGCCAACGTGGAACTGCTTGCTGCAAAGCTGTCGAGACTGAAAGGTGAACTCGGCCTCGACCGTGAATCAATCCTGATCGCCAGCCGTTCCTACGTCGATGCCAAAGCCATCGCCACCCTGGCTTACCTCCACAACGGCAAACTCGACTATCCCGCCAGGGTGCTTCGCTACATGCAGGACCCGGCATTGCATGGACTGATTTATTCAACGATCCGTCCTGCTCCGCTTCCCGTGATCTGATCGGAATCAAACGGTGTCTACGCCTGACAGACCCTGCCGAGAGCAGTCAGACGATCCTGCAGGTGAGACCAGGAGAAACTGCGGGGATCCCCCCTGGCACCACCTAGGTCGACATGACGGTGCGTTGTGATCGCAGCAGGATCGATCTCGAAGCGTTGCAGCCAGCCATCCAGAACCAACGCCAGAGCGTCGTACTGATCCGACGTGTAACCGCTGTGGGTTCCATGGCTGTCATGCCCGTCATCAGGCGTCTCGAGACTCAGATGGAGGGCAAAGTTATTGACCGAGCCCTGGAACTCAGGATTGGTGACGGCCCACTCACCGAGGAACGCTGAATACCCGGCTCCATAGGCCCGCTTGAGTGGATCGACGACATCCACGATCGATCCATCGAGACCGACCAGTGTGTGGTAGCTGACCTGATCCTCATCACGGGGATGGGGGGTCAGAAATGTGTTCACCGCCGAACTCAGGGAATAGACCGTCTCATGCAGGATCACGACCCTTGGAAGGGGGTTGAGCTTCTGTCCCCAGGGGTTGCGGCGATAACGATCTCCGTAGTTGGTCGCGTCGGCTGGAATGGACTGTCGCAGCTGAGGCAGTTGGCGTCGCTTGGCCAGCAGGCGACTACGCATTGACTGATCAATGGGTGAACATTGGCGGGTCAGCGGCGATGACCAGGATGCTGCCTTTGGAGCCTCGGGAGGCAGACCAGGCAACACCCCTTTCTGATCTGCATCACGAGCGACTTCATCGAGCAGATCAAGCAGGGATGGCTTGCGGGCGAGCTGATCGCCCGACTTCTCCGCAGTGAAGCCCACGAGAGACAGAACCAGCACAAGCGTGGAGGTTGTTGCCAGCAGAATTCCAGTTCCTGGACGGCGCAGCAGGCCGATGGTCTGCTGCAACGCACGATTCAGATGATCTGGAACCATTGATCGCGGAGCAAACGAGCCTCCCTGGTGGCACCAGGGTCCCAGGCCAGTCGGTGACGTTCCACCCCAGCCTTCCTCAGGGATAGCTCCGTGCTGGCGATCCGGCCACGACGGCTGTAGATCACCTGACATTGATCAGAACCATGCAGCAACTGCTGGCTGCGTTGAAGGTTGCGGCAACGCCAGTCCCTGAGAGCCAGCAATTCATCTCCAGGCACCAGGCCTGCTGATTCAGCTGCACCAGCAGGAACCGTGCGATCGATCCACACCGTTCCATCGGCTTCACGCAGCGTCCATCCAGCATCGGGATGGGATGCAAGCACCGGCTCGAGCACCAGACCAAGGTCCTTCAGACAGGACTCGATCGGTAGAGAGCCACAAACATCCAGCCATGCGGGGAGCTCTGCTGCCAGATCAGTGGAGGTCAGGGCGATCACCTCGATCAGATCATCGCGGGTGTAGCCACGTCCATGAATTCCCAGGCGGCCCCACAGCAGACGCAGGGTTTCAGCAAGAGATCCACCGAGCTGACGCAGCCGCACATCCAGGCAGAACGCCAATGCGGTACCGAGCTTGTAATAACTGACCTGACTGCGTGCATTGGCGGGAGACTGCTTGTAAAGGCGAACCCAGGCCTCCCGTGCACTGTCGGCAAGCGACTGAATCCCGGTACCGGGATTCAGCAGCACATGGGAGAGATCTGCCGCCAGATCCTCAAGGAGATCGAGGCGACTGGAGAAACCCGAAAGCAGAGGAAGGGCCAGATCGAAATAACTGGTGATCCCTTCAGCGAACCAGAGGCCTTCGCTGATGACGGGCCGGTCGTAGCGATAGGGAACGTATTCGCTCGGTCGAAGTCGGCGAACGTTCCACTGATGGAGATATTCATGACCGATCAGCTGCAGAAGACTGCGTGTTCCGCCCTCTTCGAGCAACCGTGTCCAGGGAAATTGCATCACCGACGCGTTGTCGTGTTCCAGCCCTCCGTAACCCTTGTCTAGAAGTTGGAGAACCAGCTGATAAGGCTGTCGCGAGGGTGGATCTGAATCCATGAGATCACAGACCACGGAACAGATTGATGTGATCTCAGCCGGCAGGGTTGTCGACCAGCCCGAGGGTGGCGTGCCGATCAGCACCAGTTCGTGAGCCATGTCTCTGACATGCAGCGTCTCGACGTGCAGCTCACCGGCATGGACCGGTGCATCCACGAGATGATCAAAGTCTTCGGCCACAAAGCGACCATTGGTCTGCGGCAGGGGACAGACAACGGTCCAGGCATCAGGACTCAACACTCGCAGACTGTGGCGTTCCCAGCGTTGGCCCTCCACCAGCATCACCACAGCAGAAAGGCAGAGTGATGCGAACACCGGATCAACGTGATTGGTGCGAACGGTCAACTGCCTCGCTTCAAGCGCGTAGCGCAACGTGATCGGCTCTGAGACCTGGCACTCCAACTCCCAGGTCTGCGGTGATCGACGACGGGGGGTCAGAGCCTGTCCGGCCTGTTCAACAGTGAGGCTGTGAAGATGCTGGGATGGATCCCGGACGGTGTAGGAGCCAGGAGTCCAGACAGGCAAAGTCCACGTCTGCCGGCGTTGAGCAGGACTCCATCGCATCTCCAACCAGAGAAGCTGTGAGGCGGGTGTGCTGAGATCGAGCGCAACCTGAACGTCGGCCATCAGTTGCCGGCGGTGACCGTTTCAGCGTCAAGGGTCTGCGCCTGTCGCATGGCATGGTTCATGGCGTAGCGACGCAGCACACGACGCAGAGCGGGTTCGGTCAGCCCCGATCCCTCCGGTGCTGCGAGATCTGCAACCAGATCAAAATGGGGCTGGCCGTCATTGCGTCTCCATCCCAGCTGAAGACCGGATGGGTGCACGGCTGCAAGTTCCACCGACTGTTGGCTGTCGAAGGAGCTCACGACGCCGCCGCGGTAGACCTTGAAACCCTCGCTCTGGAGTGCAATCTCAAGCAGATCGAGATCGATCACCAGTGTGGGCAGGATGGACAGATGGGACATGTAACCGGAATGCCCGCGCAATCTGACCCTAGCCAGATGGACAGCGGCCGCTACTCGGCGCTGATTGTTCCAGCCATCGGACCGTGGCCACGGTTTGATCCCCCCCTGCAACTGGGCGTCATGGCCTCAGGAACAGGTACGAATTTCGAGGCACTTCACAGCGCCACTGCCTGCGGTGACCTGGATGCCCAGATCCGTCTTCTGGTGGTGAACAAGCCAGACTGTGGAGCAAGCGAGAAAGCCAGGCAGCTGGGCATCCCGTGTGAGTTCCGAGATCACCGCTTGTTCGCCAGCAGGGAGGCCCTGGACCAGGAACTCGTGAGCACGTTCAGCGACGCGAACGTTGAAGCAGTTGTGATGGCCGGTTGGATGCGCATCGTGACACCTGTGCTGATTGACGCCTTCCCAGGACGGTTGATCAACATCCACCCCTCTCTGCTGCCGTCCTTCAAAGGGATGGATGCGGTGGGCCAGTGCCTGAGGTCAGGGACGACCCTGTCGGGTTGCACCGTTCACGAAGTTCTGAACGATGTGGACGCCGGACCAATCCTGGCCCAGGCCGCTGTTCCAGTCCTTCCTGGTGACGACAGAGAGCAACTGGCCCGGCGCATCCAGAAAGAGGAACACCGCTTGCTGCCCTGGGCAACAGCCCTGGCCGGCCGACGCTGGCGATCAGCCACTGCACCTCAGGGGTAAAAAGGCTCGAGCGGAAGCCCCTCACTGACCGCCAGTCCCGCCATCAGATTCAGACATTGCACCCCCTGACCGGCCTGTCCCTTCATCAGGTTGTCGACAGCGCTCATCAACACGAGACGACCGGTGCGGCCATCAACCTGTACGGACAGAAGAGCCTGGTTGGTGTGCTTGGCCCACTTGGTCGCCGGATAGGTGCCCACAGGCAACACACGCACACAGGGGTGGTGGCGGTAAACCGCGTCGAGGACGGTTGTGCAGTCCTCAGCAGTCAGACCGGGATCGCGTAAACGGGCATACACCGTTGACAGCAGGCCCCTGACCATCGGCACGAGGTGCGGGGTGAACTGAAGCTGAATGGGGCATCCGGCAACGCTGCTGGCGAGCTGTTCGATTTCCGATGTGTGGCGATGACCCACCACGCCGTAGGGACTGATCGACTCCGATGCCTCGGCCAGAAGCAGATGCTCCTTGGCAGCCCGACCTCCCCCGGAGGTTCCTGTTTTGGCATCGATGATCAAACCTTCGGTTTCAATCAGCCCCTGTTTGAGAAAGGGCAGCAAGGGCAGCAGACTGGTGGTGGGGAAACATCCCGGTGCTGCCACCAGCCTGGCTTCAGCGATCTGGGCACCGTGCCATTCAGGCAGCCCGTAGACAGCCTCCCGGCAGAGATCACCATCCATCCGCTGATGGCGTCTCGCCTCTTGCACATACACAGAAGCCCATTGGTCGAGACTGCGATAGCGGTAATCAGCGGAGAGATCCACCACCCTGACCCCCCTTTCAAGTAAGGGTGGAACAAGCTGACTGGCCAGACCATTGGGAAGGCTCAGCACAGCGAAATCCGCGGCCGCAGCAAGACGATCCGGATCCGGACTGTCGACGGTGAGGTCGTCACCAAGTGGCAGAAAAGGGCAGATCTCGCTCCAGGAACGACCTGCGGATCGCTCGCCGCCCAGGTAGGTGATCTCAAACCCAGGATGGGCGTTCAGAAGACGAAGGGTCTGCAGTCCTCCATAGCCGGAGGCACCCACCACAGCTACCCGTTGAATCCCCATTCCAGCGATGGCACATGGGTCGATCGTACCGACGTCGATAATGGAGAAAGCTTCAAGGACACGAGGACCGCTGTCCGATTCCGTTGCTCATACCGAGGTTGTTAACCCCATGTTCGATTCGATTCCTGATGCACTCGCTGCGATCCGAAACGGAGAGTGCATCGTGGTCGTGGACGATGAAAGGCGCGAAAACGAGGGTGATCTGATCTGTGCGGCTCAGTTCGCCACCCCTGAACAGATCAACTTCATGGCCACGGAAGCTCGTGGTCTGATCTGCCTTGCCATGGAGGGGGAGCGTCTGGATGCGCTTGACCTGCCGCTGATGGTGGACCGCAACACCGATTCCAATCAGACGGCCTTCACGGTGAGCATCGATGCTGGCCCCGAAAACGGAGTCTCCACTGGCATCTCAGCCGACGATCGATCGCGCACGATCCAGGTGGCGATTCAACCGGGGTCGAAACCCGCCGATCTGCGCCGACCCGGTCATATCTTTCCTCTGAGAGCCCGGCCGGGCGGAGTGCTCAAGCGAGCAGGACACACCGAAGCCGCAGTGGATCTTGCCCAGATGTCTGGCCTGTACCCATCCGGGGTCATCTGTGAGATTCAGAATCCAGATGGGTCGATGGCGCGACTTCCCGAACTGAAGATCTACGCCCGTGAACGCGGTCTAAAGCTGATCAGCATTGAAGACCTGATTCGCTACCGCCTTGACAATGAGCGGTTTGTTGTCCGCTCGGCGCAGTGTTCGCTCCCCACGGAATTCGGATCATTCCTCGCCATCGGGTATTCCAATGAACTGGATGGCAGCGAGCACGTTGCGCTGGTCAAGGGTGATCCCAACAACCTGCGTGAACCCGTGCTTGTTCGCATGCACTCGGAATGCCTGACAGGTGACGCCTTTGGGTCAATGCGTTGCGACTGCCGTGCACAACTGCATGCCGCGATGATGCGCATCGAGGAGGAAGGCGAGGGAGTCGTGGTGTATCTGCGTCAGGAAGGACGCGGCATCGGTCTGATCAACAAGTTCAAGGCCTACAGCCTTCAGGAAGGAGGTCTCGACACCGTCGAAGCCAATGAAAAGCTTGGATTTGCGCCTGATCTTCGCAACTACGGCGTCGGAGCCCAGATTCTCAGTGACCTGAAAATCCACAGGCTCAATCTGCTCACCAACAATCCAAGAAAAATCGCAGGTCTTGGTGGCTATGGCCTGGAGGTGGTGAATCGTGTGCCGATGAAACCTCCAGTCGGTGATTTCAATGCCAGATATCTAGCCACCAAAAAGGAAAAGATGGGACACCTGCTCGATGGCATCGAACTGCGCTCGCACTGGGTTCTCTGTCTTGACAGCCAGTCAACCGATGACGGGGTCCTGTCAGACCTTCTGCACCGTGTGGAACAGCTCAGCGAGGAGAGGGGACTTGATCTCAAAGCCGAACATGGGCCCCGACTACTGGCGCTCTGGGAACGACCACGCTTCGTCTGGTCACTGCAGGGACAGGAGCCGGACCCAGCCGCGGTCAAGGTCGTGCTCAGCACGCTGGCTGGCTGGCCGGAAACCTCAAGACTGGGCCTGCTTCATACGGTGAACCCACAACAGATTGCCCATCCCCCTCAGACCCTGGAGCGCAAGGAGCTTTCACTCAACGCGCTCGCCGATGAAAAGGACGCAAGCTCCTGGCTCCCTGAGGGAAACCAGGATGCCTTGATTCACTGGTCCTGAACGGTGACCTTCTGAATGCGTGTGCCGTTCTTGATGGCCAGAACGACATCCATGTCGCCGGTCAGACCGAAGACGGTATGCATGCCATCGAGGTGGGGTTGGGCTTCGTGAACGATGAAAAACTGACTGCCACCGGTGTTGCGACCGGCGTGAGCCATCGACAACGCACCAGGCACATGCTTCTTGCTGTTGATTTCACAGTCGATCATGTATCCGGGACCACCTGTGCCGGGTGTCCCCCGTGAGCCCTCGCGACTGTTGGGGCATCCGCCCTGAGCCATGAAACCATCGATCACCCGGTGAAAGGCAAGACCGTCATAGAAACCATCGCGCGCCAGTTTGACGAAATTGGCAACGGTGTTGGGAGCATCCTGTTCGAACATCTCCAGCTTGATATCGCCGGCGTCCGTGGACATGAGAACGGTCGTCAAGGCGTCAACCCCAAAACATCATGCTAGGCAGGAGCTGTTCAGGCCGACCTCAGCCAGCCATGAGTCCAATAGCCTCACGTCCAGAGCTCGCCAGCGCCCGGGTGGGAGTGATCGGCGGCAGCGGCCTGTACTCCATCAACAACCTGGAATCGGTGGAGGAAGTCAGCACGGATACACCGTTTGGTCCACCCTCCGATGCACTGAGGGTTGGAACGCTGAATGGTGTCGAGGTGGTGTTTCTGGCTCGCCACGGACGTCAGCACCATCTGATTCCCAGTGAGGTGCCCTACCGGGCCAACATCTGGGCCATGCGATCGCTTGGTGTGCGCTGGCTGATTTCAGTGTCAGCCGTCGGCTCTCTGAGAGAACACCTCAGACCACGCGACATGGTCGTTCCTGATCAGTTCATCGACCGTACGAGACAACGCCCCCAATCATTCTTCGGTGACGGATGCGTTGCACACGTCAGCCTGGCTGATCCGTTCTGCCCCATTCTCAGTGAATGGCTGGCGACATCTGCTTCGGCGGAAATGCCCGTTGGCCACCATCTGCATCGCGGTGGTACCTACCTGTGCATGGAAGGCCCTGCTTTTTCCACCCGGGCGGAAAGTGAGCTCTACCGCAGCTGGGGTTGCGATGTGATCGGCATGACCAACCACACGGAAGCGCGACTGGCCAGGGAAGCCGAGATCGCCTACGCCTCACTCAGCATGGTGACTGATTTCGACTGCTGGCACGACGACCATGATGCTGTCACCGTCGACATGGTGATCGGCAACCTCAAGGCCAATGCCACGGCAACAGGTCCGATCCTTGAACGCCTGATGGGCAACTTCAGCGGAGAGCGGCCCGAATCATCGGCGCACAGCGCCCTGGAAAATGCTCTGATGACCGCACCGGCTGCCGTTCCGGCGGCGACACGTGAGCGACTTGACCTGTTCACCGCTCCCTACTGGGGAAGCGCTCAAGGCTGAACAGGAAGAGTCTTTCCCTGCCTGGTCAGGGCTGCTCTCAGATCAGCAGCATGTGTTTCAAGCAGGGCATCAGCTTCGTTCGGATCCAGATCACAACAGCCCATCAGCAGCGCGCGCTTCACCGATCCCTGTGCGCGTTCCAGCAGACCGAGAGCGGCATCACGTTCCAGACCGAGAAGATCCCTGAGAATTCGGATGGAGCGATCGACAAGCTTGCTGTTGCTGGCGGCAACGTCAACCATCCTGTTGCCATAGACCTTGCCGAGACGCACCATCACCCCGGTTGAGAGGATGTTGAGCGCCATTTTCGTGGCTGTTCCGGCCTTCAGACGTGTTGAACCGGTGAGCAGCTCCGGTCCAGTGAGCAGTCGCACATCAATGGAGCAGGGCAGGGGAGCCTGATCAGCGGGCACACAGGCCATGGCAATCGCCAAGGCGCCCAGATCCTGGGCATAGCGCAGTCCACCGCGGACGTAGGGAGTCGTTCCTCCCGCCGCAATCCCGACAAGACAGTCCCCCGGACGAAACCCTCGTTCCTGAAGATCGCTCACCGCGGCAGATTCCAGATCCTCGAGTCCCTCGGAACTGCGCAGCAGGGCCGGAGCACCACCGGCCAGAACCCCCTGCACGAGCTCCGGAGGGCTGCAGAAGGTGGGGGGGCATTCCGCAGCATCAAGCACTCCGAGACGCCCGGAGGTCCCGGCACCGAGATAGAAGAGACGGCCATCCCCTTGCAGACGTTCGGCAATCGCATCAATCGCCTGGCGCAGCGCATGTCTTGCTCCGGCCACCGCCAGTTGAGGCTTGAGATCCTCCTCGATGAACAATCCGACCAGTGCATCGGTGGAGAGCTGGTCGAGCTGATGACTCGCGGGATTGACCTGTTCCGTAAGCAGATAACCCCGGTCATCGGAGGGAGCCACCAGGGAGGATCGCAAGTCGGAATCGCTGGGTCGAGTGTCAGACATGCCTAGAGAAGGCCCTCAAGACGACGGCGCACATCATCAAGATCCTGAATGCTGGATTCGTTGTCGTTAGCTGAGCGCCCCTGATCCTGTGCAGGGTTCTGATCCGGCTCGAGCTCCTGCCAATTGGTCACATCACGGTTGGCACTGGGAGGCGCAAGCATCAGCCGTTCGTCATCCGATTGGGGAACAAAACCATCGGACACGAATCTGGCCTCGTAGCCGGCCTCACGACAGAACAATTCAATCTCTTCGCGATCGATGGCTTCAACAGCGGGAGTTGGGAAGTCCTGCGCTTCAAGCAGACCGGCGTAACGATCGGCATCGTCGCGGTTCTCAAACATCAGCACCACGGTCTGACCCGAGAGCTCGAGGGAGTGAATGCCTTCGCTGTCCTGTCCTGCGTCGTACAGGAGAACGTGAACCAACATGCTGATCAATCGTCAGCAGCAGTCTCTCATCGGAACAGCGGCTTAAAAAACGTTTGCCCGCTCCAGACTGAGCTCCTGAAGTCGCTGATAAAGCGCCCGTTCATCATCATCCAGCGAGGCTGGAATCACGATCACGATCTCCACAAGCTGATCGCCGCGATCATCGCCGAATTCAAGGCCCCGCCCGCGCAACCTCAGCAAGCGTCCGCTGGATGAACCGGGTGGAACCTGGAGTGTCACCGGTCCTGAAAGTGTGGGCACGTCGACGGCACAACCGAGAGCGGCATCCGGAGGCAACAGTTCCAGCCGGTAATGCACGCGCAGACCATCGATCCTCAGCCCGTCTTCCGTCATCACCCGCAGATGCAGGAAATGATCCCGTCCTCCTGGGGCAACACCCTCAAGTCGCAGCCGCCATCCATCGCCGGCCCGAGGCGGAGTTCCGACTTCAACAAGAGTTCCATCACCGAGCTCCAGCTCCACGGTTGTGCCTTGCAGGGCCTGATCCGGACTGAGGTCAACTACCGTTTCCAGATCATCCTCACTGCGAACTGGCGGAGGTGGCTGCGGCGATGCCTCAGGCCAGTTCGTTTCAGAGGACTGATCAAAACCGGAACTGTGATCGGGTGACGGCTCGCCTGGGGGCTGATCTCTTGGTGATCGTTCCCGGCGAACGGAATCAGGCTCAAGGCCGAGAACCACCGCCAGGTACTCCTCAAAATCCGGGAACCCGCTTCCGAAGGGATCCGTGCTGGCATGACCACCGCGTTGACGCGATTGCCATTCCTGGCGGCGGTCAGGGTTGCTGAGAACCGCGTAGGCCTCGTTGACAAGCTTGAAGCGCTCTTCAGCATGACGGTCATTGCCGTTCAGGTCGGGATGCCAGCGCCTGGCTTCACGCCGAAATGCCAGCTTCAGAGCCTCTGGAGCAGCACCAGGCTCCAGACCGAGCAGTGACCAGTAGTCCGGTTCAGCGGAAGTTGTCATCGTCCCAGGGGTCGATCCCCCTTCTGCTGCCTCTCATCCGCCCGTCATAGCGAGTCTGCGGTGATGCCCAGGGGTCATCGTCCCAGTCATCGTCTGCGAAAAGCTCGTCTTTGAGGGTGCCAAGCGTGCTCTTCAAGCCCTGCAAAGGCCCACCGTCGATCTGACGCTCAGCAGTGAGGCGTCGGTTGAGACCGAACAGGGCCTCCTGTAGACCGCTCACAGCCATCTCAAGCTCCTGCAGATCATCCTGTTGCAGGAGGTCCTGAACATCGCGGACGGACATCTCAACCGCTCGCTGCTGACGTTCAGCTCCATAGGGGCCCAGCTCCAACGCAGCATCGCGGAGACGGCGCTCCGCCTGGGCGACCAGAGTCATGGCCGAATTGCGTCGCTCAATTGTTGAGCGCTTACGGCGGTCTTCATCAGCGCGGGCTTCCGCCTCGGCCAGCAAACCCTGAATTTCATCCTCACTGAGCGTCGAGCCTCCTTGGATGGTCACCGACTGTTTGCGGCCAGTTGTCCGGTCCGTGGCACTCACCTGAAGAATGCCGTTGGCATCAATATCGAAGGCAACCTGGATCTGAGGAACACCCCTTGGAGCCGGTGGGATTCCGGAGAGACGGAAACGGCCGAGAGACTTGTTATCGGAGGCCATCTGGCGCTCGCCCTGCCAGACGTGAATCTCGACAGATGACTGGTTGGGTTCGGATGTGCTGAACACATCTGATTGACGCACAGGGATCTGGGTGTTGCGAGGAATCAACACTTTCATCAGGCCACCGATCGTTTCCAGACCCAGCGATAACGGTGTGACGTCATTGAGCAGCAAATCACGCAATTCACCGGTGATGATTCCCGCCTGAACAGCCGCTCCGACAGCGACTACCTCATCGGGATTGACCGACTGGCAGGGATCATTCGGAATCAACGTTCTGACCAGCTGCTGCACCATTGGCATGCGGGTGCTTCCGCCCACGAGCACCACATCATCAATCTCTTCAGCAGCCCAGCCGGAATCTCGAAGAGCGGACTGCACAGGAACCAGCAAACGATCCAGAAGATCGGGGCACAGGCCCTCAAAGGTTTCTCGATCCAGCGTGGTTTCGATATGCAGTGGACCATCAGCGCCAGTGGCGATGAAGGGCAGGGAGACCGGGGTCGACGTGACACCGGAGAGCTCCTGTTTGGCCTTTTCCGCAGCTTCGGTTAGGCGTTGTAGCGCCTGACGGTCGCGCCTGAGATCCACCTCATGCTCCTTGAGGAAGGCTTCGGCCAGCCAATCAACGATGCGTTGATCAAAGTCATTGCCGCCCAGCTGCGTATCACCGTTGGTGGCTTTGACATCAAAAACCCCATTGGCGATTCTCAGCAGCGACACATCGAATGTTCCGCCGCCGAGATCGAACACAAGGGCTCGACGCACGGCACTGCGATCAAAGCCGTAAGCGAGGGCAGCGGCAGTTGGTTCATTCAGGATGCGCTCAACCGTGATGCCCGCCAGGCGACCGGCATCACGGGTTGCCTGGCGCTGGGCATCATTGAAGTAGGCCGGAACCGTGATCACCGCGGCTTCAACTTCTTCACCGAGGTAGGTGGAGGCGTCATCCACCAGCTTGCGCAGGATGCTGGCCACCAGCTCTTCAGGCGCATACTCCCGCTCGGTCTGCGGACAGGCCACACGCACGTTGCCCTGGCTGTTGGAGCGGACCGTGTAGGGAACCGTGAGCGACCCATCGTCGAGCTCATCCCAGGCCCGACCAACAAAACGTTTGAGATTGGAAAAGGTGTTGCGGGGATTGAGAACGAGCTGACGACGTGCCGGTTGACCCACCAACAGTTCATTGTCCTTGGTGTAGCCCAGCACGGAAGGCGTGGTTCGGGTGCCCTCCGCATTGGCAATCACCAGGGGCCGCCCGGCCTCGAGAACAGCCACGACGGAGTTGGTGGTACCCAGGTCGATTCCGACGATCCGGCCCATAAACGCCTGTGTGGAGTCCCACGGTAACGGCCCAGACCGCTCTCACCCAGCCCCTGCAATGGGAATCCAACGGAGCCTGTTAACAGATCCTTAGTGATCCAGGCCCGGATGGACCGGTACGTTTCTCTGGTTGGACCCAACAGAATGGCCAGGCCGTTGGAGCTGTATCGCTTAAGGCGACGTCCGCCGACTGAGAAAACGGTGGATGCCGGTTTCAGGGTCCTCGCAATTGTTCTGGCTTCGGTGGTGGCCGTGCTGCTGCTGGCCATCCTCATTGTGGTGTTCTGGGGATCACTGCAATCGATGGGCCGCTACGGCTGGTCATTTCTGGTGACCTCCAACTGGAATCCCGTCAAAGACGAATACGGAGCCTTCACAGCGATCTACGGCACGCTGGTGACATCGCTGCTTGCACTGCTGATCGCGGTACCCCTCGGCGTCGGAACGGCGATCTTCATCACCGAGAACATCATTCCTCTGAAGATCAGAACACTGATCGGCCTGATGGTGGAGCTGCTGGCAGCCATCCCATCGGTGGTGCTGGGCCTGTGGGCCATCTTCGTGATGGAACCCTTCATCAAACCGTTTCTTGAGTTTCTGCACACGACTCTCGGCTGGCTGCCGGTGTTTTCAACCAATCCGATGGGGCCGGGAATTGCACCGGCAGTGCTGATTCTGGTTGTGATGATCCTGCCGATCATCACAGCGATCTCCAGGGATTCACTCAACCAGGTGCCTCTGAAACTTCGGCAAGCGGCCTATGGCGTCGGGACCACGCGCTGGGGTGCAATCTTTAACGTGATGCTTCCAGCGGCAATTTCGGGAATTGCCGGGGGGGTGATGCTGGCCCTGGGGCGTGCCATGGGAGAAACGATGGCCGTGACCATGATCATTGGCAACTCCAACACCTTCAGCTGGTCGCTGTTAGCTCCCGGAAACACCATTTCAGCCATGCTTGCCAATCAGTTTGGTGAAGCGGACGGAAGTCAGGTTTCGTCGTTGATGTATGCAGCATTTGTGCTGATGATCCTCACCCTGGCGGTCAATGTTCTGGCCCAGTGGCTCGTTAAACGCTTAAGCCTCAAGTACTGAAAATGACACTTTCAACGACCGCCAATCAGCTCAATAAAGTTCCTGATCTCTCCTACAAACAGGGGCTTTGGCGCAATGTCTTCAACAGATTGATGACCTCTCTTGCAGCACTGTTCGCTGCAATTGCAACCCTTCCATTAGTGGCAGTGCTGACTTATGTGCTGATCAAAGGCGGAGGGATGCTCAACCTGAGACTGTTCACTGCGCGATCAACTGGCCTTGAGGGAGGCGGTATTGGCAATGCCATCATCGGCACCTTGATCGTCACCTTGCTGTCGGCCCTGATCGCAATTCCCGTAGGCGTTGGGGGCGGAATCTTTCTCGCCGAATATTCACGTGGTGGGGCTTTTGCCCGGTTCATTCGATTCGGCACCAACGTAATGGCGGGAGTTCCATCAATCATTGCCGGCGTTTTTGTTTACACCGTGATCGTTCAAACGAGAATTATTTTTGGCAATTCCCATAGTGCAATCGCTGGTGGTATTGCTCTATCAATCTTGATGTTGCCGACAGTGATTAAAACGACTGACGAGGGGCTCAAGCTCGTACCTGATGACCTGCGTCGCGCGGCACTGGGCGTGGGTGCATCCAGATTTGTCACGATTCTGCGAATCACGCTGCCCTCCGCCTTCACACCGATTGCGACGGGGGTTGTGCTCTCCATTGCCCGAGCAGCAGGAGAAACGGCACCTTTGATTTTCACAGCACTGTTTTCGCCCTTCTGGCCCAGTGGAATCGATTCCGTTTTCGAACCAATCGCAACCCTATCGGTCTTGATCTACAACTTTGCAACTTCGCCATACCCGTACCAAAATGAGCTGGCCTGGGCAGCATCGTTTGTCCTTGTGCTCTTTATCCTGATCATCAATCTTTTCGCTAGGTGGCTTGGACGTTTTGCCGCCGGTTGAACCAATAATTTTTTTCGATAAAGGGGTTTCCCCACCTTTCAACAGAGACAGCCAGCCGTCATGACTTCATCCAGCACGCCAAGCACCGAAGTCTCCCGAGACATCTGCCTCTCGATTCAGAACACCACGATCAGCTACGGCAGCTACGAGGCTGTCAGGAACGTTTACTGCGATATTCCTCGAGGCAAGGTCACGGCCTTCATCGGACCATCAGGCTGCGGCAAGTCAACGGTTCTGAGAGCTTTGAATCGTATGAACGACCTGATCGAGGGATGCACCCTGAAAGGACGTGTGCTGTTCGATGGAGCCGATCTCTATGCCCCTTCCGTTGATCCAGTGGAGGTGAGGCGTCGCATTGGAATGGTGTTTCAACAACCGAATCCCTTCCCAAAGAGTATTTACGAAAACATCGCATTCGGTGCTCGTATCAATGGTTATACAGGTGATATGGATGAACTGGTGGAACGCTCTCTGCGCCAGGCCGCTGTCTGGGAGGAATGCAAAGACAAGCTGAATGAAAGTGGTTATTCACTGTCCGGCGGACAACAGCAACGTCTTTGTATTGCACGGACGATTGCCATTCAGCCTGAAGTCATTCTGATGGATGAACCCTGTTCAGCGCTGGATCCGATCTCCACGTTGAAAATAGAGGAAACAATGCATGAGTTGAAAAAGAGCTTCACGATTGTGATCGTGACGCACAACATGCAACAGGCAGTTCGCGTGAGTGATATGACTGCTTTCTTCAATGCTGAAGCGGTTGACGGAGGATCAGGAAAAGTTGGCTATCTGGTGGAATTCAATGAAACAGAAATGATCTTCAATTCACCCTCGCAACAGGCAACACAGGATTATGTGTCGGGTCGGTTTGGCTGATCGAAGGACTGACTACTTGACTGAGTCTGTCAGGCTCAATCTGTCATTGCCACTTCAGCGATTCGCAAAGCTGGCTGACATCGTGGTAATAAAAAACCGGTCCGAAGGGACCGGAGTGAAACGGAGAGGGAGGGATTCGAACCCTCGATAGAGTTGCCCCTATACAGCATTTCCAGTGCTGCGCCTTCGACCACTCGGCCACCTCTCCAGGGGCTCGTCTGGCACGTCAGAATGTAGCAGGGCGTTTCCATCTGCACTGAATGAGGCCGACTCATCGGGTCACCATCCATTGGAGGCAGCAGGGGCGGGTGATTTCCCATGACGTGCCAGAAGGTGATTACATCCTCCAGAGCTTTGAGAAACAGGGAGATCCTCTTCCGTTCTCATGTCGGAATGGATGCTGCACAAGTTGCGCTGTTCGTGTCCAGGAGGGCGAGCTTGATCAGCAGGAAGCCATGGGGCTTTCCAGGGAACTGAGGGCCAAGGGGTACGGGCTGCTCTGTGTGGCAAGAGCGATTGGCCCCCTGGTCGCGGAGACTCAGGATGAGGATGAGGTCTACGACCTTCAGTTCGGTCGCCACTTCGGGAGAGGATCGATCACCCGTGACATCCCCCTTGAGGAACTCGAAACCTGGAAGGAATGACAAACCAGCATCTGGATTGCCGTGCAGCTGCCGCAGACGCCGGCCTGACGGATTCAAGGCTTGAAGAACTGAGCCAGGTCGCCCGATCGACAGCCGATCTGGGTGGTTCAGTTCTGATGCAGCATTACGGCCAGCTCGTTTCCATCCAGCAGAAAGCAAGGGCTGGGGATCTAGTGACTGATGCTGATCTGGCCGCTGAAAAGGCCGTGCTCACCGGCCTCGCCGAAGCGACCCCTGACATTCCTGTTCTCGCTGAGGAATCCGGAGCACGAGGTGATGTTTCGGATCTGTGCTGGTGCGTTGATCCCCTCGATGGCACAACGAACTTCGCCCATGGCTACCCCTTCTTCGCCACCTCCATCGGGCTGCTCTGGAGGGGACTTCCCATCCTCGGAGCGGTGGCTGTGCCGTTTCTGCAAGAAGTGTTCTGGTGCTGTCCTGGCACCGGCGCCTTCCTGAATGACCAACGCATCCAAGTCAGTCAGTGCTTATCGCTGGAAGACAGTCTTCTGGTAACCGGTTTTGCCTATGACCGAAGGGAGCGCCTGGACAACAACTACGCGGAGTTCTGCCGACTGACGCACAGAACAAGAGGCGTTCGTCGTGGTGGAGCCGCAGCCGTTGACCTCGCCTATGTGGCCGCCGGACGGGTGGATGGTTACTGGGAGCGGGGTTTGTCCCCCTGGGACCTTGCCGCTGGGGCGGCACTGGTGGTGACCGCAGGCGGCGAAGTCAGCGATTACAGAGCCGCAAGCTATGACGTGGCATCCGGCCGCATCCTTGCCACAGGTCCTGCACTGCACAAAGCTCTTCAACGTGAGCTCGAGGATGTCGAGCCTCTGGCAGAAGAGCTCTACGCCAGTTGAAACCCCAGGCGTGGGATCCTGATCGGAGCAGCGACAGGCGCGATGGCCCTGCAACCCGCCTCAGGCGTGAGAGATCTCAATCCTCAGCAGGTTCAGCGCAACCAGGAACTCAGGGAAACCTTGGCGGATGTGTTTCGTCTTTGGGGATACGAGGAGGTCACTCCACCTCGGATTGAACGGATGGATACCCTCAAGGCAGGTGGAGCGATCGACAGCCGCGACATCGTGCGACTGGTTTCGGATGAACCCCTGGGATTGAGACCGGAACTGACCGCCTCGATCGCGAGAGCAGCCTGCACAAGGCTGATGGAGCGACAGCGCCCGCTGAGACTCTGGAGCTGCGGAACAGTCTTTGAATCCAGGATTGCCGACGAGGGTGGCCAATGCATCGAGGAGATCCTGCACTGCGGAGTTGAACTCTTCGGAGGCCTGGGGATTGAATCGGAGCTGGAGCTGTTCAGCCTGCTGTTGGCCTCACTGAAAGGCCTGAAACTGAACCAGACCCATCAACCGAGGCTGTTGATCGGCCACACAAGCCTGATGGACTTGCTGCTGGAACCCTTCGAATCGCGAGAAAAAAACAAAATCCGGACCTGCCTGAGTCAGTACGACCGCCTGGGCCTGCAGGAACTGGGACTCTCGGGAGATGCCCATGACAATCTGGCCTGCTGGCTGGATCGAAGGGGCACACCCCAGGACATTCTCAGCGCTCTGAATGCGCAATACCCGGATCAGGACGTGCTGAAACAGCTGCAAAGGCTGTTCAGCCATCTACAGCCGCTGGCTGAGGTTGCAGGCGTGCAACTGCAGCTGGATCCGACCTTCCAACCCCATTACGAGCTTTACGACGGCATCGTGCTGCAACTCGTCTGCCAGGGTTCATCAGCGCCGGTCGTGATTGCCCGCGGCGGAAGGTACGACTCGCTGGTGAAACGGCTGGGCGGTGAGGGTGCCGAAGCGACAGGACTGGGGTTCAGTTATTGCGTGGACGACATCAGAGACCTTCCTGGTGATTCCGTCCAGGCCACCGACGAGGAGGCAGCGACCCTGATCTGTTACGGCCCAGGACAGACGCTGGAATCGGCACTGCAACGCCAGATGCTGCTTCACCAACAGAGTCGGGTGAGCGTGCTGGATCATCGTGCCTGTGACAACCACGCCGAAGCACTGGATCGTCTGAAGCAGTCGGGCTGCGACAGGCTCGAATGGATCGATGCCTAGGATCGGCCCACGTTGAAGGGATTCATGGCTCACACGATCGTGACCGATGTCTGCGAGGGAGAGGGAGATTGCGTCGACGCCTGCCCCGTCGCCTGCATCACCCCAGGTGACGGAAAAAACAGCAAGGGAACAGATTATTTCTGGATTGATTTCGATACCTGCATTAATTGCAGTATCTGCCTGCAGGTCTGTCCCACTGAGGGAGCGATCCTGCCTGAGGAGCGATCCGACCTACAGCGCTGTTGAGCGCGTTCACGTACGGAAAACTCACCAAGAACGCTCTTGATCGACAGGACCGAGCCTGACTAATTTTCAGCAAGCTCATGCGTGCTGATGTCGGTACTTGAACAGGGTCAGATTCAGATCCATACCGAAAATATTTTCCCAATCATCAAGAAGGCTGTCTATTCAGGGCATGAGGTCTTCCTGAGAGAACTGGTCAGCAACGGAACGGACGCCATCAGCAAACGTCGGATGGCGGCGATGGCAGGCGACTGCTCTGAAGCGGAGGAGGGTCGTATCAACATCACTGTCGACCGAGAAGCCAAGACCGTCACCATCAGCGACAACGGAATCGGCATGACCGCCGATGAAGTCAAAAGGTATATCAACCAGGTGGCCTTCTCCAGTGCAGAAGATTTCCTGGAAAAATACAAACAGGAATCTGACGCCATCATCGGCCATTTCGGCCTTGGCTTTTATTCCAGCTTCATGGTGGCCAAGGAAGTTGAACTGATCACACGATCAGCTCGCCCGGACAGTGAAGCGGTGCGATGGGTCTGCGACGGCTCTCCTGCATTCAAACTGGAAAGCCACGAAAGAACAGAGGCGGGAACAGATGTCATCCTCCATTTGATGGAGGAGGAACTTGAGTATCTGGAGCCGGCAAGGTTACGCACCTTGATCACCCAGTACTGCGACTTCATGCCTATCGACGTTCAACTTGAAGGCGAAAGCATCAATAAACGAAATCCAGCCTGGAGAAGAAACCCCAGGGAGATGTCTGATCAGGACTATATCGATCTTTATCACTATCTCTACCCATTCCAGGGAGATCCGCTTCTCTGGGTTCACCTGAACACCGATTATCCATACACTCTTCAGGGCATCCTCTTCTTCCCACAATCCGTAGGAAGAGCCGACTGGGAGAAAGGTGATATCCGATTGTATTGCAATCAAGTCTACGTCAGCGATTCCATTAAAGAAATTGTTCCTCGCTACCTACTCCCTTTGCGAGGAGTCATTGATTCACCAGATATTCCACTCAATGTGAGCAGAAGCGCACTGCAAACGGATCGCAAAGTGCGATCGATCGGTAATTTCGTCGCAAAGAAAGTTGCTGACAGGTTGAAAAATCTCAAGAGTGATCAACCCGAAAAATATGCTGAAGCCTGGGAATCCTTGGCGCCTTTCGTCAAAATCGGTGCCATGGAAGATGAAAAGTTTGCAGAACAGGTTAACGATCTGATTCTGTTTGCAACAACTGCCGAAACATCGGAGGAGGAATCCGATCCGATTCAGGCAGGCGACAAGCGCTACACAACACTTTCCTCCTATCAAAGCAGGCTTGCAGACACGCAATCCAAGCGAATTCTGTACTGCACTGATGAAGTTGCCCAGGCAGGTGCTTTATCGCTTTGGAAAAGCCAGGGAGCGGAAGTTCTATTTGCTGAAACAGTCATTGACAGTCAGTTTCTGCCTTGGCTTGAAGCAACCAATGAACAGTTCAAGTTCCAGAGGGTTGATTCAGAGCTCGATGAAAGTCTTCGCGATGAAAAACCTGAGATCAGCGACCAGGATGGTGAAACACAGAGTGAATCCTTACGCAGTTTGATCAAGGAGGCCCTGAACAACGACAAAGTCACTGTTCAGGTGCAGGCGTTGAAAGGAGGCCGTGAAGCCCCACCGGCCATGATCCTGCTTCCGGAACAGATGCGACGCATGAATGACATGGGCGCGCTGATGGACCAGCGGCTGCCGGGCCTGCCCGATCACCATGTGCTGCTGATCAACCGGCGACACCCTCTTGTGGAAGGACTTCTGAAGTTGTCTGCAGGAAGCGTTCTGGTGGGAACTGAACAGTCGTCTCCCAGCAAGCGGATGGCATCGGAGCTGGCTCTGCACCTCTACGACATGGCACGTCTGGGTGTGGGAGGTCTGGAGCCCAATGAACTTGCCGGATTCCAGACACGCAGCGCCAAACTGATGTCCGACCTTGTGAGCAAGGGGACCTGACCACATCAGTTTGCTAAATTGGTTTCTTGGCCATTGGCCACTGAATCAGAGGATCGTCATCATGTCCCGGGTGTGTCAGCTCACTGGTACGCGTGCCAACAACGGAATGGCAGTGAGCCACTCCCATATCCGAACCAAGAAGCTGCAGCAAGCCAACCTCCAGCAGCGTCGTCTCTGGTGGGCTGAAGGCAATCGCTGGGTGAATCTTCGGATCACGACACGTGCCCTCAAAACCATTCAGAAGAAGGGTCTTGGTGCCTATGCCAAGTCCCTCGGCATTGATTTGGCCAAAGTCTGAACCGTTTCGTTATGCCTCAGCTTGAGTTGAGACGCCGGGATTTTCTTGGCATCACCTTGACTGGGGCGGCGGCTCTGCTGTCGAAGCCAGCAAGAGTGAGCGCTCTGGGTGGCAAGTTACCTGAAATCGGCATCAAAGCCCCCGACTTTGACCTGCCTGGAACGCAGGGCGGAGGGACCACGCGCAACTGGGACCTTGGCGTCTGGGCAGGGAGGTGGCTAGTGCTCTATTTCTATCCAAGAGATTTCACATCCGGATGCACGATTGAAGCCCACGGCTTCCAGGAAACCCTCAAGGATTTCAACAGCAATAACTGCGATATCGCAGCGATCAGCGCAGACAGCGTCGATGATCACGAATCATTCTGCAGCAGTGAAGGGCTTGACTTCACGTTGTTATCAGACCCTGAAGGCAAGGTAAGCCGCGAGTACGGATCATGGATGGCGCCCTACTCGCTTCGCCATACATTTCTGATTGATCCGGAGGGTGTCTTGCGTGCCCGATGGACTGGTGTCAGACCGGTCGGTCACGCTCAAGAGGTTTTCAAAACGTTATTGGCTGAACAGGGTAATTCCATTGTTTAACAGAATCTCTGATGTGATGAAGAGTGGAGTAAAACCAAATTCATACAGGAGTTCTTGCAGATGGATCTAACGACGGGCTCCAGCAATTTCATTATTCTCTACCATCGAACCCCTTTCGATGAGGCGAAAGACAAGAATGGAGAACGTATCTGGCGCGATCAGAAAAGTCCTAACGGAATTATTCCCACTCTTCGAAATCTATTTCGCGACCGCCTCAACGGAACCTGGATTGCATGGCGACAGGTCAATGATCTGAATAATGCCGAAGATGAAAGAATCGCAATGAGTAAACCAGCATCATTCACTCTAAGACGAATACCTCTCGAGCAAAAACAGATTTCAAGCTTTTATCACGTCACTTCGAAGGAATCTTTTTGGCCAATCCTGCATACTTTTCCAAATTATTTCGATGTCAATAACACCGACTGGGGAATCTTCGAGGAAGTCAACCAACGCTTTGCAGATGCGGCCTGCTCAGAGGCTGCAACCGGAGCAACAGTATGGGTTCATGATTATAATTTGTGGCTTGTCCCTGGATATATTCGAAGCAAACGTCCAGATCTGAAGATCGCATTTTTCCATCACACGCCATTCCCCAGCAATGATGTATTTGCAATTCTTCCCTGGAGAAAGCAGATCCTTGAAAGTTTGCTGAGTTGTGACGTCGTAGGTTTTCACATACCACGCTATACAGAAAATTTTGCAAGGGCGGCCAATTGTCTTCTCGGTGTTGGCAAAGGCAAGAAGCAATCAGTACCTCAACGTTTTCTTGGCTGCGGCTCGGCACTGACGGAACCATCGGAAACACCCTGGCTTGATTATCGCGGTCGAAAGGTGCGACTTCTCTCCTCACCTGTGGGAACCTCACCGGATGTGATTCAAACCATCACCAGAGATTCACATGTTGTTCAGTTGTCGGAACGAATTGAGGAAGACACAAAGAAGGGAAGAAAGCTGATTCTTTCAGCAAGCAGAGTTGATTACACCAAAGGAAACGAAGAGTTGCTTCTGGCTTTCGAAAGACTGCTTGAACGTCGACCAGACCTTCATGGCAAGGTCGTGCTGATGCTGGCATGTGTGGCCGCTGCATCAGGAATGCGGATCTATGAAGACACGCAGCGACTCATTGAGGAAACAATCGGGCGAATCAATGGACGTTTCAGCAAGATTGACTGGGTTCCTATTCGCTTTTCGACGCGGAGAATTCCTTATGAAGAGATGGTGGCCTGGTTTTCACAGGCAGACATCTGTTGGATCACACCACTGAGAGATGGTCTGAATCTGGTAGCCAAAGAATATGCTGCCGCCAGAAAAGGCCAGGCTGGTGTGCTTGTTCTTTCAGAATTCACAGGGGCGTCAGTGATTCTGGATGGTGCGGTTCTCACCAATCCCTACTCGCACAAACAGATGGATCAGGCGATTGATATGGCCATTGATATGCCTGAATCAGAACAATTAGAGCGGATGGAGAAAATGAGCTCAGCTGTCGAAGCATTCACGGTGTCGGACTGGGCCGATGAACAAATGGGCGCACTTGAGATCCAGGACTAACAGGATGCTCTGGCTGAGACGGCGATCGTTCAGGCTGATGACGGTGATCTTCATCAGCATTGCAGGCTTTCTGTTTGGGTATTCCGTTGTTGCGAAACAGCCAGACAATGTCTCGATCCTGATGCCGGCACCCTTTGCAGACTCGTCTTCAGAGCTGGTCAAAGCTTTCAACCGTCAACATCAGGGCCGGATCCATCTCGATGTCATCAGGGGACCGCTCGAAACAGAAGCCATCTCTGACCTCGCGATCAGCAGTCTTCTGCTGGGAGACACTCCCTTTGACGGGCTTTTGATGGATGTGACCTGGGTTCCGAAATATGCAAAGGCGGGCTGGCTTGAATCCCTTGACAGCTATTTCACCGATACCGAGCTGAACGCTCTCGCCAGCGGTGCAAGCGAAGGCAACCATTACCAGGGGTCTCTGCTGCGCTGGCCATTCACTGCAGACATCGGTCTTCTTTACTGGCGCACTGATCTGATGGACGAACCGCCGCGAACTCCTGAGCAACTGGAGCAAATCAGTGAGTCACTTCAAGCGAGCGGCAGGATTCCCTATGGCTACGTTTGGCAGGGAAGGCAATACGAAGGACTCAGCTGTGTCTTCCTGGAGGTCATTGACGGATTCGGTGGTGACTGGTTTTCACCCGAAAGCGGTCGGATTGGCTTGGACAAGCCCCAGGGAATTGAGGCATCACGATGGCTCAATGGTCTGATTCAACGTGGAATCAGCCCACGCGCTGTCACCAACTTCTCTGAGTCTGAAGCCTTGCAGAGCTTCAAATCTGGTCAGGCGGCGTTCATGCGTAACTGGCCTTATGCATGGGCTGAATTGCAAAAGAACGACAGTGTTGTCAAAGACAAGATCGGAATCACCACGATGGTGGCAGAACCTGGTCATCAACCTGCAGCCACCCTTGGAAGCTGGGGTTTGAGTCTTTTGAAGGGATCAGCCCATCCTCAATCCACAGTTGAGGCTTTTAAGTTTCTGACCAGCGAAGAATCACAGCGCTATTTATATACAACTTACGGATATACGCCGACACGTTCAGCGATCTTCAAGGATCCAAACCTGCTCAACGACCATCCTTCTCTGGGATCGATCGGACATGCTCTGGCGTTTGCCCGGTCACGGCCCGAGACGCCTCTGTATGCGCAGGTGAGTGATGTTCTGCAAAGGAAACTCAGCAGCACACTCACCGAAATGACCACCCCGAAAGCAGGCATGCAACAAGCGGAGCGCTCCACAAATCAGGTGCTTGAAGCCGCTGGAGGAGCACGCTGATGCCTTTGCTGTTCCTCCTGGTTCCGTCACTGCTTTTCCTGATTGCGGTTTTTGCACTGCCGCTGCTGCGCTACGTGTGGCTCAGCTTCCATGCCGATTCGGTGATGACAGGCCTGGTGGCCATCCCGAATCAGGGAGCCAACTGGCAGAGATTCATCCATGACAGCCGCTACTGGCAGGACCTGGCACAGACGCTTCGCTTCGCCCTTGTCTCCGTCAGTCTTGAAGTCGTTCTGGGTCTGATCATTGCCCTGATCCTCAATCAGCCTTTGCGTCAACGGGCGCTGATCCGATCATCCTCCTTGATTCCTTGGGCGCTGCCCACAACGGTGATGGCGCTGGGGTGGAGGTGGATATTCAACACTCCCTACGGCCCCGTTCATCGACTCGTACATGCAGGCCTGGGTCGATCTCTCAATGCCCTTGGCGAGCCCTCCTTGGCATGGATCACCACCGTCTACGCCGACATCTGGAAAACAACTCCATTTGTGGCGCTGATCCTGCTTGCCGGCCTGCAAACCATTCCTTCTGATCTCTATGAAGCTGCAAAACTGGAGGGGGCAGGTCCCTGGATCTGCCTCAGGCGTATCACGATTCCCCTGCTGCTTCCTTACCTGGGTCTTGCACTGATGTTCCGGCTGGCCCAGGCCTTCGGCGTGTTTGATCTTGTGCAGGTGATGACAGGCGGTGGACCAGCGAGCAGCACCGAAAGCATTGCTCTCTATGCCTATTGGAATGCTTTGCGTTTCCTCGATTTCGGTTACAGCGCCACCATCATGATTGCCAGCTTTCTGATCCTCAGTTCGCTGATTCTCATTGGATGGCTTGTGATCGCAACGGCGAGGCAACGATCCTCAGGAGCCGTTGTCGAATGAAACCTACAAGGGTTGTGATGATTGCTTTGTTGCTCTGGTCACTCGGGCCATTGGCATGGCAGCTCTATACATCATTCTGTACAGATCAGGCACTGGTCATGCCATTTGCAGTCCATGATCAACGCTGGACACTGGCTCATTATCAAAGTGTTCTGACCAGCAATCCACCTTTTATTCGCTATCTATTTAATAGCCTGTTCGCGGGGACCATTTCTACTTTGCTGACACTTTTACTGGCAATACCTGCCAGCTATAGCCTCAGCAAGCTTGCACGCCGCAGCGCACTGCTCATCAAATGCCTGCTCATTGGCTGCGCATTATTTCCCTACGTACTGTTGTTCTTGGCTCTGTTGGAAATTGCTCGATATCTCCAACTTGGAAACAGCCTGATTGCACTTGCCATTCCTTATGCAGCACTGTCTCAACCACTGGCAGTTCTATTGCTGACGAATGCATTCTCTGATCTTCCTTCGGAACTGGAAGACGCGGCAAGAGTTGAGGGGTTAGGTGTTCTGCAACGTTTCCGCTGGATTCTGCTTCCGCTGATTTCACCAGCGATTGCCAGCACAGCGATCCTTGTCTTTTTATTTTCGTGGAATGAATACCCAATTGCGCTGACATGGATCAGCGACTCAGACAAATTGACTCTTCCTGTTGCGATGGCAAGAATCGCAGGTTCATCGATTCATTCGGTTCCATATGGTCCCTACGCTGCAGCTACAGTTCTTGGTTCAATCCCACTGGTGATCTTGGTGATGGTCTTCCAGAAACCGATTGTTTCGGGTTTAACCACTGGAGCCGTAAAGGGATGACACTCGAACTTCGAAAGGTCGGCAGAGAAATCAGCAATCAATGGATTGTTGAAGATCTGAGCATGACCATTGCAGACAATGAGTGCCTCGCTCTTGTCGGGCCGAGTGGATGCGGCAAAAGCACAACATTGCGCTTGATTGCAGGACTTGATCCAACCAGCGCGGGATCCATTCATATCCGTGGTCGCGACGTCACATCGCTTTCACCGTCCGAACGCAGCGTCGGCATGGTCTTTCAAAGTTATGCCTTGCTTCCACACCTGAACGTTTATGAAAACCTCGAACTTGGCCTGAGGGTGCGTGGTGTTCCATTGCATGAGAGAACATCAAAGATCAGGGAGATTCTTGAACTTGTCCAGCTTTGGAATCGAGCCAGGAACAGGCCAGCAGAACTCTCCGGTGGTCAGCGACAACGGGTGGCTTTGGCCAGGGCTTTATTAAGGCAACCTGAGGTTTATCTGCTTGATGAACCGATGAGCAATCTTGATGCGCAGTTGAGAGAGGATATTCGCCCGGAGCTTCGACGGCTTGTCCTGGAGCAAAGCAAACCGACCATTTATGTCACCCACGACCAACATGAAGCCATGGCAATGGCACAGCGGATTGCTGTACTTCATCAAGGCAAGATTGAACAGATCGACACACCCTATAACCTCTATCACAACCCTGTTAGCTTGTTTGTCGCGCAATTCATAGGGCGACCGCAGATCAATTGCCTAAAAGATGAATCAGGCGATCTGTGTGCAGTCAGGCCGGAATGCATTCGTTTCTCTGATTCAGGATTAGCGTTTAAATTGCAATCACGAGAATGGCTTGGCAATTCTCAGCTGTTGTTCCTCGAAACAGAGCGAGGATTGATTCGCATGATGGCACCTCCTGAACAAGCCATCCCCGAAGATGCCAGGTTGAACTGGCGCCGTGAGGACGAACTGTTCTTCAACCCTGAATCAGGCGCTCGACTGAACTGATAGTTTTCCAAGTTCTTCAACGAGTGTGGTCTGATGAACACGTGCCGCGCTCTTCAATTGATCGATTTGCGATTGGTCTTGATGAGCCTTGAGGCTTAACTGCCATTGCCCAATCAGCTGATCGAGGTTGAGTGGGTCCTGCAGATCCGAACATGGAAGCCCTGCCAGTTGCGCCGCTGCCTGAACCTTGGGGTCGTAACTCAACGCGGCGGTCGGGCAACCTCCCGTTGCAGCAAGAATCAAAGCGTGCAGCCGCATCGCGATGACCAGTGAAGCCTCACTGAACAACGACTGCACCTGTTCAAGCGACTCGGCTTGCATCTGAACGGAACGCTGACGCAATCCCTCAGGAATCAGATTCTGAGTCCGTAGTTCGTCCCACAGCGATCCATCCTGTTCCTGATGGAAGGCCAGCCAGATCACCTCTGAAAGACCACTGAAGCTGAATTGATCAACAGCCTCAAGAAGAATCCTCCAGCCAATCCTGTTGAGAAGGGGGGTAGGTCTCCAGCAGAGGATCAGTCTGTTTCCGCCGCACCAGGCAGGTGAAGGGTGACACCAGACAGGATCGGGGCCCATCACCATGGGGACCCTCAGCCCCCAGCGCTGAGCCTGACCCAGCGAGCGGGGATCTCTCCAGGAGACAGAACTCACTCCCTTGAGAGTGTGCTTGACCAGAGTGCGGCTGACCCGACGACGCAAGGGGCCCAGTCCCTGGCCCCAGAGCAGTGTTGGAATCCCTCTGAAGCGGGCAATCCAAAGAAGGAGCAGATAGTAAAAAAGACTTTTGAAACTGGTTCCGTCCTGGAGCAAACTGCCCCCTCCAAGAACCAGAGCATCAACACGGTTCAGCGAAGACAGGGTCTCCGACAGTGAGCGACGGTTCACCGTTGCAACTCCCGGAACCAGCGAACGAACGGCGTCTGCATCTCTGGCAGTCACCACAAGATTCCAATCTGCGGGAATCTGTGAAGCCAGCACCTGAAGCAGGGCATCGTCACCAAGATTGTGCTCGCCGTAATAACCGCAGAGGAGCACACTCAGCTTCCGCCCGCTGCGAAATGCCTTCACCAGCCATCAACAGTTGATTGACCCATTATCCAAGTGCCCAACAGTTACGGTGACGATCACCATCGAAATGACATGCACGCGTTATCGCTGGGAACCTGGTGGATTCATTGGGCTTCCGTGGGTGAATGGCTGTTGGCCATCGTGCTGATTCATCAATACAAACCAGTGGGGCAGGACGCGTCAACACAACGCATTGCCTGGGCAATGCTTCCAGCCCTTGTCAGTGCAATGGCAGCGTGCACATGGCACATCTACGACAACGCTGAAGAATTGCGCTGGCTGGTCACGCTCCAGGCCTCTTTCACCCTGCTCGGCAATGTGATGCTTGCCTGGGCAGCCTGGTCAATCCCCGCTCCATCACCACTCGAGGATCAGGTCTGATGCCGGATTTCGATCCATCACCCTTGTTTGCGCTCTCCCTGATTCCCTATCTGATCTTTCTTTATTTCCTCGGACAAAAAAGGCTATTACCAGCGATCAGTCGGCGGGGCTTCCAGCTCACACTGCTGTTTGTCGCAATCACGATCGGAGCGGCGGTGATTGCTGAACTGCGATTCGGAACTGAGCTGGTGGCGGTGGATCCTCTGCATGGAGGGGCAGAAGCGTTTTTAACGCTCAGCAACGCCGTCATCGTCGCAGGAATGATCGGGTATCAAAAAGCACTGCGATGAACAACTTTTACAAGTGCTGGGCCTGAGTGCCTAAAAGTTGGAAGATAAATCGTTGCCTCTGATCTTCATGCTTTCTCCACTTCTGGCCATTGCTCCCGCCACGGTTTCCTGGTCTCCGAAAGTGGGCCTCGTGATGATTGTCTGCAACGTGATCGCCATCGCCATTGGCAAAGCCACCATCAAGTATCCGAACGAGGGTGCTCAGTTGCCCAACCCTCAATTCTTCGGGGGCATGAGCCATGCCGCTCTTCTGGCGACAACGAGCCTCGGCCACGTCATCGGGATCGGTGCAATCCAGGGCCTCGCAACCCGTGGAGTTCTCTGACACGGGTCTGAAACTGAATCTCCGAGTCAAGGGGTGGCTAAGCCACCCCTTTTTCATGGTTTCAGGTTCGAACCGATGAAATCTCAACACCCGACTCGGGTGAATTCTGAATCTGAGCGGACATCAGATTGAAACGCTGCTGAATGCTCTCCGCCATCTGAACAGGCAAGAGTCCAAGCGTTTCAAAACTCTGCTGGGGCGTGGCATGGTCCACCAGAACATCAGGAATCCCGAGCCTCATGACAGGCAGCAGAAGCTGTGACTCCTGCAGGGATTCAATCACTGCGGAGCCGAAGCCACCCTCAAGCGAGCCTTCCTCCATGGTCACGACCCGCCCGATCCGCTGGGCCAGTGGATGTAGCAACGCTTTGTCGAGGGGTCTCAGGAATCGAGCATTGACGACAGTGGCCTGAATCCCCTGCTCAGCCAGAATTTCAGCGGTGGCCATCGCTTTGGCATTCATGGCGCCATAAGCCACGATCAACAGATCATCACCTGAACGGAGCACCTCACCCGAGCCGATCGGCAATGGTTCCCACCCCTCCTCCATCAGGGGCACACCTTCACCGGGACCTCTTGGGATACGAATGGCGCAGGGACCATCGTGCTTGAGTGAGCTGACCAGCATCCGCTGAAGTTCAGCCTCGTCCTTGGGCGCCATCACCGTGAAATTGGGAATCGAGCGCATGTAGCTGATGTCGTACTGACCCTGGTGAGTCGGCCCGTCAGCACCAACGACACCGGCGCGATCCAGCACGAATGTGACCGGCAGCTTCTGAATCCCCACATCGTGGATCAACTGGTCAAAGGCCCTCTGCAGGAATGTGCTGTAGATGGCCACAACAGGTCGCAGACCATCGGAAGCCATTCCCGCAGCAAGGGTCACGGCATGTTGCTCAGCGATCCCTACATCGATGTACTGATCCGGCAGAGCTTTCTGGAGGAGATCGAGACCGGTGCCGGTGGCCATGGCAGCCGTGATTCCGACCACGCGGGGATTCTGTTCACAGATTTTGACCAGAGTCTGGCCGAACACCTTGCTGTAACTGGGGGGTTTGGGAGTTTTACTGGGTCGGGCCTTGCCGGTGTTGAGGTCAAAAGCCGATTGGGCGTGATAGCCCACCTGATCGGCTTCCGCATAGGGATAACCCTTGCCCTTGGTCGTGAGCACATGCACCAGCACCGGGCCACCAACACGATGTGCGGCCTGGAAAGTTCTTGTCATCTCAGCGATGTCATGACCATCGACGGGCCCCATGTAGGTGAAGCCGAGCTCCTCAAAAACCGCGCCCACTTTGGGCACCGCCAGGCGGCGCATGCTGCCTTTGAGACGGTTGAGCTCTGCGGGGAGATCGCCACCCATGAACGGCAGGTGACGCATGCTCTCCTCCACGCTGCCGGAGAGGAACTGCATCGGAGGGCTGAGCCTCATCCGATTCAGATGACTGGAGAGAGCCCCGACTGGCGGGGAAATGGACATGTCGTTGTCATTGAGCACCACCAGAAGGGGGGTGTTCGGCATGTGACCGGCGTGATTGATCGCCTCCAGGGCCATACCGCCGGTGAGGGCTCCATCACCGATCACCGCCACGCATTTGTGATCCTGACCAAGCCTGTCCCGGGCCATGGCCATTCCCAGAGCAGCTGAGATGGACGTGCTGGCATGTCCGGCACCGAAATGATCGAACGAGCTTTCGCAGCGTTTGAGGTAGCCGGCGACCCCACCCTTCTGCCTCAGGGAGTCGAAATCGGCGTAGCGCCCCGTGATCAGCTTGTGGGGATAGGCCTGGTGACCCACGTCCCAGACCACACGGTCGCGATCCAGATCAAGGGTCTGGTACAGCGCGAGAGTGAGTTCCACAACACCCAGTCCGGGACCGAGATGCCCACCGCTGTTGGACACCACTTCCAGATGACGCTGACGGATCTGGGCCGCGACATCCTCAAGCTCTGCCACCGACAGACCATGCAGCTGATTGGGATGCGATAGATCGCTCAGGTGCATGAGCCTCCCGGCAGATTCAGTCAATCTACGAGGCCTGCCTGCCGCCCGCGAAAGCCTCCGGTTGCCAGACTGATCCGATGGATGATTACCTGCAGAGGATTCTGCGCGCGAGGGTTTATGACGTCGCCCGCGAGAGCCCGCTTGAGTCAGCGACCAATCTCAGCCGGCGTCTGAATAATCACGTTTGGCTCAAGCGCGAGGATCTGCAACCGGTCTTTTCCTTCAAGCTGCGCGGTGCCTACAACCGCATGGCACAGCTGTCGGAGGACGAACGCTCACGAGGAGTGATTGCATCGAGCGCCGGCAACCATGCGCAGGGTGTTGCGCTGAGCGCTGCCCACCTGCATTGCAGAGCGGTCATCGTCATGCCTGTGACCACGCCCAGCGTGAAGGTGGAAGCTGTGCGACAGCTCGGCGGGGAGG
The DNA here is from genome assembly GCA_047286285.1 of Synechococcus sp. Taxonomy (GTDB): domain Bacteria; phylum Cyanobacteriota; class Cyanobacteriia; order PCC-6307; family Cyanobiaceae; genus Synechococcus_C. The sequence goes on from JBJBBP010000002.1 coordinate 1,435,088, forward strand.
TGATCCTTCACGGGGAGACCTACGACGAGGCCTATGCGGAGGCCCGTCGACGCAGCGAGCAGGACGGCCTTTGTTTCATCCATCCCTTTGATGATCCAGAGGTGATCGCAGGGCAGGGAACCGTTGGCATGGAAATCCTTCGCCAGTGCCACCAGCGACCGGACGCGATCTACGTCGCCATTGGCGGTGGTGGCCTGATCGGAGGGGTCGCTGCCTACGTGAAAAGCCTCTGGCCCGACATCGAGGTGATCGGTGTCGAACCCCATGACGCCGCTGCCATGACCCTGTCTCTGGAAGCCGGTGAACGAATCCGCCTGCCGCAGGTCGGGTTGTTTGCGGACGGTGTCGCTGTGCGTGAGGTGGGGGAGCACACCTTCCGACTCGCCCAGAATTACGTCGATTCCATCGTCACCGTGAGCACGGATGAGATCTGTGCGTCGATCAAGGATGTTTTTGAAGACACCCGATCGATCCTTGAACCTGCCGGTGCTCTCGCCGTTGCAGGGCTGAAGGCCGATGTCTCAAAGCGGCAGCTGAAGGACAAGCAGCTTGTGGCGATCGCCTGCGGCGCCAACATGAATTTCAACCGTCTGCGCTTCGTTGCGGAACGGGCCGAGCTCGGTGAAGAGCGTGAAGCCATGTTCGCGGTGCAGATCCCGGAACAGCCCGGCAGCCTTCGCAAGCTCTCCGAACTCCTGCAGAAACGCAGCCTCACGGAATTCAGCTACCGGATGGGGGCTGGTGATCAAGCCCACATCTTCATGGGCGTTCAGGTCAGGGATTTTCAGGACCGATCCGATCTTCTGGCTTCCCTACGTAGCAATGGATATGAATGCCTTGATCTCAGCGACGACGAACTGGCCAAGGTCCACCTGCGTCACATGGTGGGGGGACGCCTGCCCCAGAAAGCCGAAGACCCCACAAAGGAGCTGCTCTACCGCTTCGAGTTCCCGGAGCGGCCCGGCGCCCTGATGCGGTTTGTCAACGCGCTCCACTCGAACTGGAGCATCAGCATCTTTCACTATCGAAACCACGGCGCCGATGTCGGTCGGATCGTGGTGGGTGTGCTGGTCAGTCCTGACGATCTCGAGTCATGGCAGTCCGTTCTGCAGGACCTGGGCTATCCGAGCTGGGAGGAGACCTCCAATCCCGCGTACCGACTCTTTTTGGGTCCCTGATGGCGCTCACTCAAATGAGCGTTACGTTGGCTTGTCGGATCAGGGGATGCTGACTTGGGCCAGGGAAGCGACGGACAACCAAGCCACAGCGTCCAGGATGCTGCGCCGCTGGTGTCCCTCCCCGCCCGTCTCGAAGCAATCCTGTATTTGAAAGGACGGCCACTGTCTCTTCAGGAGCTGTCGACGCTGGTTGGCTTGTCTGAATCAGAGACCGAACAGGGAATGCTGATCCTGATCGCCGGCTACGCACAGCGAGACACCTCCCTGGAAATCCATCAAGCCAATGGGCGTTACAGCCTGCAGTTGCGACCAGGCCTTGGGGAACTCGTTCGCGACCTGCTTCCCGTGAATCTTTCCACGGCCACGCTGCGAACCCTGGCAACGGTGGCGCTGAAAAAGAGAATTCTCCAGTCTGATCTGGTGGATCTTCGAGGATCCGGCGCTTACGACCACATCAAGGAGCTGGTGAACCAGAACTTTATTGAACGCAAGCGTCAGAGTGAAGGACGTTCCTACTGGATCACACTGTCCGAGAAGTTCCACAGAACCTTCTCGGTGCTTCCTGACCTGGGTGGGGGCTCCGAACCCCGCCAGGCTGCATAGAGTTCCTTTAATTCCGCGGTTTCCATGGCCACCGAGCTTGTGTCCACAGTCCTTCAGGTGCTCGCACAGACACTCCAGATTTATTCGCTGGTGCTGATTGTGCGGGTTCTTCTGAGCTGGTTCCCCAATCTCGACTGGGGAAATCCCGTGCTCAGCACTGTGAGTTCCATCACCGACCCTTACCTGAATGCCTTCCGAGGGCTGATCCCTCCGCTCGGAGGCCTTGATCTTTCGGCGATTCTGGCCTTCATCGCCCTGAGCCTGATGCAGCAATTGCTGATGTCCGCAAGCTTCGCCTTCTCCGGTGGTTTCGGCGTTTACGGCTGACCCCAAAGCAACGGAGGCTCAGCGGTGATCTCCCTCACCCTGGAGAGTGCCGCGCTGGGAACGGCTCTGCAGTTTGCTCAGATTGGCTGAGGCCACATCCTCAAGGCTGAGACCCAATTCCGTGGCCAGTTGCGCCACGTACCAGAGCACATCACCCAGCTCAAGAGCCACATCGTCGGTGAAGCGCTGGTCCACGACGCCGTTGTGATCGCGGATGAGTTTCTTCACTTTGTCGGCGACTTCTCCAGCTTCACCCGTCAGACCAAGGGTTGGGTAGATCAGGTTGTTGCCCGCATCGGGATAACGAGCCGTGCTTCGTGATTCAAGTTGGTAGTCGTTGAGCAGCACTGAAGATCATCGGAGGGTTGAGGTCATGACGGTAGATTCCGCTGGTTTCCGGCGCCAAGGATGGCCGAGCTCGATCTGACCCGCAGAACCAAGATCGTCGCCACGATCGGCCCAGCCACAGAGAGTCCCGAACGCATCCGGGAACTGGTTCAAGCAGGTGCCACAACATTCCGACTGAATTTTTCGCACGGCGACCACTCCGAACACGCCTCCCGGATTGCAACCATCCGTCAGGTGGCCCATGAACTCGGAGTCCACATCGGCGTTCTGCAGGATCTTCAGGGCCCGAAGATCCGACTCGGACGCTTCGAAGAGGGTCCGATCACCCTCGGCAAGGGGGACCATTTCGCTCTGACCTCCAAACAGGTTCGCTGCAATCAGACCGTTGCGACTGTCACCTACGACAAGCTGGCTGAGGAGGTCACCGCCGGGAGTCGCATCCTTCTGGACGATGGTCGGGTCGAGATGAAGGTCGACCGGGTGGATGAGGTCGACCAGACCCTTCACTGCATCGTCACCGTTGGGGGCGTTCTGTCCAACAACAAAGGGGTCAATTTCCCCGATGTTCAGTTGTCGGTCAGAGCACTCACCACCAAGGACCGTCAGGATCTGGCTTTCGGCCTGCAGCAGGGCGTGGACTGGGTAGCACTGAGTTTTGTGCGTAACCCATCCGACATGCAGGAGATCCGCGAGCTGATCAGAAAGCATGGCCACTCAACTCCGGTGGTCGCAAAGATCGAGAAGTTCGAGGCGATCGATCAGATCGACGCGATTCTCCCCCTGTGTGACGGCGTGATGGTGGCCAGGGGCGATCTGGGCGTGGAAATGCCTGCTGAGGAGGTTCCGCTGCTTCAGAAGGACCTGATTCACAAGGCAAACAGCCTTGGAATTCCGATCATCACCGCCACGCAGATGCTGGATTCGATGGCCTCGAGCCCTCGTCCGACCAGGGCTGAAGTCAGCGATGTGGCCAATGCCATCCTCGACGGCACCGATGCAGTGATGCTGTCCAACGAGACAGCTGTGGGTGATTTTCCGGTGGAAGCCGTTGAGACGATGGCCACAATCGCTCGGCGGATTGAACGGGATTACCCGCAACGCCCGATCGATACGCATCTTCCAAGCACCATTCCCAACGCCATCAGTGGCGCGGTCAGCAGCATTGCCCGACAACTCAACGCGGCTGCAATTCTGCCGCTCACCAAGAGCGGAGCCACGGCGCACAATGTGAGCAAATTCCGTCCCTCCACACCGATCCTGGCGGTGACCTCTGAGGTCTCGGTTGCCAGAAAACTCCAGCTGGTCTGGGGTGTGACACCTCTGCTGATCGAAACGCAGCAGAGCACCACGGCAACCTTCACTCTGGCCATGGGTGTGGCGCAGGAGATGGGCGTGCTCAAGGATGGGGACCTCTGCGTTCAGACAGCTGGAACCCTGGCCGGCGTTAGCGGCTCCACCGATCTGATCAAGGTGGGCATTGTCAGCGCCGTTCTCGGACGCGGAACGGGTTTCGGCACCGGTTCGATCAGCGGCAAGGTCCGCATTGCCACCAGCGCCAGCGACTGCGCCAAGCTGGAGCCCGGAGAGGTGCTGGTGGCCACCGACACCAACGCGGATTATCTCGACGCCATCAGGGATGCTGCTGCGGTGATCACTGAAACACCCGCGGAGAGCTCTCATGCCGCTGTGATCGCCCAGCGTCTTGGCATCCCCGTGATCACTGGCATCGCGAATGCCACCCGCGATCTGCTGGAAGGCGAGGTTGTGACGCTTCTGATCAAGGAGGGAGCCGTTCACCGAGGAACCGGCAGCAACATGGCCGTGAAACTCGACACGATGCTCTGAACCGGAGCCAGCGTCCATGGCGAGCAACCTGCCCATCGCCGAAACCATAGGCATGGCCTTCGACACCCTGAAGGCCAACAGATTGCGCAGCCTGCTGACCATGCTCGGCATCGTGATTGGCAATGCCTCAGTGATCACGCTGGTTGGCGTGGGACGCGGAGCCCAGAATCTTGCTGAAAGCCAGTTGAGCAATCTGGGAGCGAACGTGCTGTTCGTGGTGCCTGGCAGCAACGACACCCGACGTCAGGGAGTGGCTTTTCCACGCACGCTCGTGCTTGAAGATGCTGAAGCGATTGCGGAACAGGTGCCCAGCGTCAAGCGGGTGGCACCTCAGATCAATGCCAATGAGGTGGTGCAGTCAGGGGCGAGAAGCAGCACCGCCGCCATCTTCGGCGTGACACCGGAATTCCTGCCGGTCAGGAGTTTCGAGGTGGCGCGGGGACGTTTCATCAGCGATCAAGACATGCAGGCCGCCCGCACCGTGGTGGTGATCGGTCCTGACCTGCGCGACAAACTGTTTCCGGGCGGTGGGGCGATCGGCAGCTCGCTGAGGATTCGCGACCAGAGTTTCAGCGTGATCGGCGTGATGGCTCCCAAGGGAGCGGTGTTTGGATCCAATCAGGACGAAAATGCCTATATCCCTCTCAGCACGATGGTCAGTCGTCTGACAGGGCGGGACCCTACCTATGGCGTCAGCCTCAGTTTCATCAGTGCTGAAGCAAGAGATGAAAACAGCACCAGTGCCGCCAAGTTCCAGATCTCCAATCTTCTGCGTCAACGGCATCGCATTCTTCGCGACGACGATTTCGCCGTGCGCTCCCAGCAGGATGCACTCACGATTGTGGGAACCATCACCGGCGGACTGACCCTGATGCTGGGTGCCATCGGAGGCGTTTCGTTGCTTGTTGGTGGCATCGGCATCATGAACATCATGCTGGTCTCCGTCAGTGAGAGAACCGAGGAAATCGGCCTGCGCAAAGCGCTGGGGGCGCGCAGCTCCGACGTTCTGCGCCAGTTTCTGATCGAATCACTGGTGCTCTCCAGCCTTGGCGGGGTAATTGGCACGGCTGTCGGTTACGGCGCGATCGCAGCGGTGGCTGTGCTCACGCCACTTCCCGCAGCAATCGGTGTGCCAACAGTGCTTCTGACCGTTGGACTTTCAGGTTCGATCGGACTGTTCTTCGGTGTTGTGCCCGCACGGCGTGCGGCTCGCCTGGATCCGATTACGGCTTTACGCAGCCTTTAGGTAGAACAACTGCACAGTTTGTAACCCGAAGCTCTTACGATCGACGGATCTTCATCATTGCCATGAATCAACGCTGGCGGCAGATCCTTCTTTGGGGACTTCCCATCACCGTTGCTCTGCTGCTGGCATGGCAATTCCTCGGAAGCGGGGCCCTGAGCAACCTCAAGCCAGGCGGCCCCACCGTGGCTCCAAGAAACACGGCCGTGGCACGCATGAGCTATGGCCGCTTCCTCGACTATGTGGAAGCTGGTCGAGTGACCTCTGTCGATATCTATGACGGTGGCCGTGATGCCGTTGTTGAAGCCGTTGACCCCGATCTGGATAACCGCGTACAGCGTCTGAGAGTTGATCTGCCCGGCCTGGCTCCGGAACTGATCAACACCCTCAAAGAAGAGGGAATCAGCTTTGACATTCACCCTCCCAAGTCCGCACCTCCTGCACTGGGGATTCTTGGAAATCTGTTGTTCCCCCTGTTGTTGATCGGTTCGTTGATCTTCCTGGCCCGTCGCGGCAACAACATGCCCGGCGGTCCCGGGCAGGCCATGCAGTTCGGCAAAACCAAGGCTCGCTTCGCGATGGAAGCTGAGACCGGCGTCATGTTTGACGACGTGGCCGGTGTGAATGAGGCCAAGCAGGACCTCCAGGAAGTGGTGACTTTCCTCAAGCAGCCCGAGAAATTCACCTCCGTTGGTGCTCAGATTCCCAAGGGTGTTCTGCTGGTTGGCCCTCCAGGCACGGGCAAAACGCTTCTAGCCAAGGCAATTGCTGGCGAAGCAGGCGTTCCTTTCTTTTCTCTTTCGGGATCTGAATTCGTCGAAATGTTTGTTGGTGTCGGTGCCAGCAGAGTTCGCGATTTGTTCAAACGTGCCAAAGAGAACAGCCCCTGCCTGATCTTCATCGACGAGATTGATGCCGTTGGTCGTCAGCGGGGAGCAGGGATCGGTGGTGGAAACGACGAGCGCGAGCAAACCCTCAATCAGCTGCTCACCGAGATGGATGGTTTCGAAGGGAACAGCGGAATCATCATCATTGCGGCCACAAACAGACCTGATGTGCTCGATTCAGCGTTGATGCGCCCAGGCCGTTTCGATCGTCAGGTCACGGTTGATGCTCCGGATATCAAAGGCCGTCTCTCGATCCTCAAGGTGCATTCGCGTAACAAAAAGCTCGACGAGGATCTCTCACTCGAAAGCATTGCCCGAAGAACACCTGGTTTCACAGGAGCCGACCTGGCCAACCTTCTCAACGAAGCGGCGATTCTTACAGCGCGTCGCCGCAAGGAAACCATCAGCCTTGCCGAGATCGACGATGCCGTGGATCGGATCATCGCCGGGATGGAAGGTCAACCACTCACCGACGGCCGCAGCAAGCGCCTGATCGCTTATCACGAAGTCGGTCATGCCCTCGTTGGCAGCCTTGTGAAAGACCACGATCCTGTTCAGAAAGTCACCTTGATTCCGAGGGGACAGGCGCAGGGTCTGACATGGTTCTCTCCCGATGAGGAACAGATGCTGGTGTCACGATCGCAACTGAAAGCCAGGATCATGGGTGCCCTGGGTGGTCGAGCCGCCGAGGATGTTGTTTTCGGCTATGCGGAAGTCACCACCGGCGCCGGTGGCGACATCCAGATGGTGGCCTCAATCGCCAAGCAGATGGTTACGCGCTACGGGATGAGCGGTCTTGGTCAGATGTCCCTGGATGGTGGAAGTCAGGAAGTCTTCCTTGGCAGGGACCTGATGACCCGAAGCGACACATCGGAAGGGACCTCCAAGCAGATTGATGAGCAGGTGCGCAGCATCGTGATGCAGTGCTACGAGGAGACACTCAACCTCGTGCAAGGCCAGCGTGAAGCGATGGATCATCTGGTTGAACTTCTCATCGAGAAAGAAACGATGGATGGTGATGAGTTCCGTGAAATTCTCGCGAACTACACCTCAATTCCCGAAAAGGATCGTTTCTCACCAGTTCTGAACTGAACTTGTCGCCGGACGGAAAAAAGATTCCAGGTTCAGATCGAACCTGGAATCTTTTTTGGATACCATCAGCTGTGAACCATTCCAGACATAAAAAAGCTCTTCCCAGGAGAAGAGCCAAGAACGTCAAATAATGTTGATTAGATGGAATGAACAGGTCGCTTATCAATGACGCTGTCAATCAATCCATACTCCTTTGCCTCGATTGGAGACATAAAGAAATCGCGATCGGTGTCAGCCTGAATTTTGTCGAGAGGCTGACTGGTTCTGTCAGAGAGTTCACGATTTAAACGATCTTTGAGGAAGAGGATTTCATCCGCTTGAATACGAATGTCGCTGGCCTGCCCCCTCGCACCACCAAGTGGCTGGTGAATCATGATGCGTGAATGCTGGAGACTGCTGCGTTTTCCCTTGGTGCCTGCACAGAGAAGGAAGGCTCCCATGCTGGCGGCGAGGCCGACACAAACTGTTTGCACATCAGGTTTGATGTGCTGCATCGTGTCAAAAATACCTAAACCGTCGTAGACCGATCCGCCTGGCGAATTGATGTACAGGTAGATGTCCTTTTCCGGGTCTTCAGCTTCGAGAAAGAGCAATTGGGCAACAATTCTGTTGGCAGACTCACTGGTGACAGCTTCACCGAGAAAAATGATCCGCTCGCGCAGCAAGCGTGAGTAGATATCAAACGCCCTTTCCCCGCGTCCGGATTCCTCGATCACGATGGGGATCATGCTGCACCTGCTCACTGGCTGAATCTTAACGGCGGCAACAGCAGCGCTATGGTCTTCCCTTAAAGACAGCCTTAAAAGAGCTTGACTGGGTCCCAGACGATCGCTGACAGCAAGAAAGCCTTTCACACGGCATTCCCCTACGTCATTCCTTCGCTGTATCGCCGCACAGCAGATGAGCTGCTGGTGGAACTTCACCTGCTGAGTCATCAAACTCACTTCAGGATCAATGCACTGTTCGCCGTGGGGCTGTGTCAGGTCTTCCAGGCCTTCACTAAGGGGTATCGCCCTGAACAACAACTGGAGCCGTTGTTCTCAGCCCTCTGCAGTTGCAATGGGTTCGACGCTGATGAGATCAGGACCCTCGCTGAGGGAAGCACCGAAGCCGTTCAGGGCCACAGCGTCGAGGACGTCCAATCCTGGTTGAAGTCCAAAGGCAAAGGCGCACCTGAACCTCTGGCGAGTGGTCTCTCGGCAGTCACAGGTGATGAATTCCACTACTCCCGTTTGGTGGCAGTCGGTCTGTTCAGTCTTCTCTCGGAGGCCCAGGGCAAAGAGAGCGATGATCCCGAGGAACTCAGTAAAACCGTTCATTCCATCGGGGAACAGATCGGGCTCTCTCGGCCGCGCCTGGAAAAGGATCTCGGTCTCTATCGCAGCAACCTTGAAAAAATGGTTCAGGCGGTTGAACTGATGGAGGAAACGCTGGCTGCAGAACGACGTAAACGCGAGCGGCAGAAAGCTGAAAAAGCAGCCAAGGGTGCGGATTAGGAAGCAGGTTTCAAGCTCAGGCTTCCGCTGAACCTCCACCAAGACTGCCTGACTCCTGGGCCGATCAGAGGGTTGATCGACATGCTCAGACTGGATGCGCGCTGAACCGGCTGCGGCCAGAGTCCGCCGAGTAGACCAAGTTCTGTCAAACGCTTGGGAGAGGCTTGAATCCTGAGCACGGGGGCTGTTCGGGACTGCAGTGATCCAAGGAAGTTCTGATCAGCAGGCTCAGTGCCCAAACCGATGCTCAGGACTGCGTCCTTCTCACCTTGGATGATCTGCCAGCCGCCCACAACGATCTGATCGGAATCATCCCATCGATGCCAGAGAACTCGTGCTTCAGGGGCGGATGCATCTGACAAGGCGGGGCGCTGCTCAAATCCCCTGGAACGGAGGCGTTCGGAGACCGCTTCCAGAATTGAAATCCAAGGCTGGCGCTGGCCTCTCAGCGGCAGTTGAAGTTGCAGTCCAGCCTTGTAAGCCCCGCTTGCTCGGCTTTGAAGCCTCATGGAGAAGGGGAGATCAGCGATTCTGCTGCGCATCGCAGCATTGATGCCGTAAAGCTCCTCAAGTGGTGCCTGAATGATCTGCCGGGAGAGCAGTGTTCCCAGAATCAGATCAACCCGCTGTCCGTCGATCTGAAGCAGGCTCTGATCAGTGGAATTCGCTTCGGAATCTGAGTCGACAGGGCTGGATGCCACCACGGACCGCCTCTGTGTGGCAGAACTCAGTGGTCGACGACCGATCACACCATTCCAAAAAAGTTGATCGCTCTGAAGCTTCAATTGAATGCAACCCTCACGCCCCTGTTGGAGCAATGGCGCCAGGGTTCCGCTGACAGTCGCCAGAGCATCAGCACTCCAGAACACCCCAGGCCCCTCGGCCAACGTCTGAAAGCAAGAACCAGAGAGGCTTTGGGGCTCAACATGTGGCTTGGAGAGCTGATGGGCGTTCAGTCGTTGCAACAACTGCTGACGATGCAGGGCATCCGAGGCAAGAACGTCCAAGGAGCCGACTTGATGGCGTTGAAGACCCTGAATCTCATCCGATAAAGCCGAAGCCTGGAGAATCAAAAAAGGATCCCCGTCCTGAGACCAGGCTTGCCACCAGATGGAGCGGCCAGAGCGTCGCCAGAGATCGGTGGCGGGCCTGACGCCCAGGCGCTCGGTCCAGAGCTGGGGAACACTGCGGCCAGGATCACCTCTGAAACTCTGAACGAGGATCAGGGCACCGGACATCTGAGCCAGAGAAGCTGCTGCACTGTCAGCAGACCAGGGCGATTGCCCCTTGGTCAGTTGCAGACCGATCAGGCCTGAGCCAACCAAAACAGTGAGTGCTGCAGATGTGACTGCATTTCGCCGAAGCCTTCGGCAAGAGCGATGCCAAAATTGATTCGTTGATGCACCTACGACCACGTTGTCAGCGGCGGCGGCGTCGATCTTTCCACTCAACAGTAGACAGATAAATCACAGAGCCACTGACGAAGAGCAGCAGTGCTACGGCTGTAATGGCGAGTAACTGATTAACAAGTGGAGACTGCAGGGTCTCGTACACGTCAGAAATTGATCGAGCCGTCACCGTTACGGCCCCACACCACCATGGCGATCGAAAAGCTGAACACAGCAGCGAGAGAAGCCCAACCCAGGGTGAAAAGCATTGTGGATCTCTTGGTTGGCAGCAGTGTAACTAAGCTTCCATGCGGATTCATCCCGTCTGTTCACGAGACCTCATGACTTCGTCATCAACTGGTGCAGCCTCGGTCCTTGAACGGCAGAGCTCGACTCAGCGCTACCCGGAGGCCCGGGTGATCGTGCTCGACGATGACGTCAACACCTTTGAGCATGTTGTGGAGTGCCTCTGCAAGATCATTCCTGGAATGAACAATGACCGTGCATGGGCTCTGGCACGTCGCATCGATGGTGAAGGGCGGGCGGAGGTGTGGTGCGGGCCTCTGGAGCAGGCTGAGCTGTATCACCAGCAGCTCGGGGCGGAAGGCTTGACGATGGCTCCGATCGAGCGCTGCTGAAACCAGCACTAAGTTCAACAAATCGCTTCCGCATTTCGTGGGATCTGCACGATTCATCACCCTTGCCCTTCGTCTGGGGTTGTTTCAGGCGTGTCTGGGGGCACTGTCTGTGCTGACCCTCGGCATCTTCAATCGATTGCTGATAGATGAATTCGAGGTGCCTGCCGCTCTTACTGCACTGGCACTGGGCAGTCAGCAGCTCGTGGCCTTTTCGAGAGTCTGGTTCGGACAACGATCGGATCGCTGCCGCTGGCAGGGCCTGCGTCGAACTCCTTTCATCATTGGTGGTGCTGCTGCTTTCTGCGGACTGACCTGGATTGCTGGCCGGACTGTTCTCTGGCTGGCGGAGGCCTCTCAGGCAGGGAGCCAAACCGACGTGATCTGGAGAGGATTGATCCTCGCTCTGGTGTTCGCGTTCTACGGACTCGCCATCTCCGCCAGTTCCACTCCATTCGCGGCTCTTCTGGTGGATGTGAGCACGGAAAAACAGCGTCCAGCACTGGTGTCCATTGTGTGGTCGATGCTGATGGTGGGAATCGTTGCGGGAGCCATCCTGCTGAGTTCATTTCTTGGCTCCTCCTGCGCAACAGCCGAGCTGAATGGGGTCATCTCGGGGGTGAAGCGCCTGATCGCAGTAGCACCCGTGGTGATTTTCACGCTTGTTTTGGCATCCATCGCAGGAGTGGAGCCGCGTCTGAAAGCAGGGAGCGACACAGCTCAGCAAGGTCAGGCGACACAACGGGAAATATCCCTGAAGGATGCTTGGACTGTTCTGAAAAGTTCTCCCCAAGTCGGATATTTCTTTGCTGTTCTCTCCCTGTTCACGTTCTCTTTGTTTCTCCAAGAAGCCGTGCTCGAGCCTTACGGCGGAGCGGTCTTCGCGATGGATGTTTGCGCGAGCACCAGGCTGAATGCCATCTGGGGACTTGGAACATTGCTGGGTATTGCCGCGACTGGGTTCCTGCTGACGCCACGACTGGGAGCCCAGCGAACGGCACTCGCGGGAGGAGTTCTTTCGGCAGTTTTTGTTCTACTGATGGTGGTAGCGGGATCTGTGGCTTCGATCACCCTGTTCAAGACTGCTCTGTTTCTGTTTGGGGCAGCGGCAGGGATCAGCACCAATGCAAGCCTCACACTGATGCTGGGCCTGACCTCACCTCTGATGGCAGGAACCTTCATTGGAGTCTGGGGACTGGCTCAGGCCTATGCCAGAGGGCTTGCCACCATCAGTGGAGGAGCACTCCTGAGCGCCTTCGGCGAACTCACTGGCTCTCAGAACAGCTTTCAGGCTTACGCGGGCGTCTTTGTTGTTCAGGCGTGTGGACTGCTCTTAGCAGGTGCTCTGCTTCTACGGGTCAACACCAATCTGTTCCAATCCAAGGTGGAACAGGCGCTCAGCTCCGTACTGGCGAGTGAGCTTGATTGAAGAGCGCCGTTGATCAGGCCGCTGGCTGCTTGGTGCTGGCTGCAAGCCGCAGCAAGTCGGTTGTTTTGAGTCGACTGTTCCGCAGCATCAGCACATAGCGCAGAACCTTCCCAGGACAGAACGCAAGCCCGCGCACCTCATCACCATGGACCTCGGTCGTGAGAACTCGAGCTTGAGGGCCACAGCGATCCTGCAAGGGTCCGGCCACCTCAAGAAGAAGCCTGTCGACAGATCGGAGCATGGCCAAACCAACTCTCTCTTCTCTGTAGCCAAATCCACTAGCTTCGACCAGCACAACATCCATCAAGGATCAACGCCCTGTGGGTCGACTGGTCATTACGCACAGCACCTATGTCGAAGGTTTGATCGCCTGGCTGAAGGTGCTTGCCAAAGACCCAGACATCCAGACCGTTACACCAGGGGTGATCTCAAGAGTCCGTGGACATAGCTCTGATCTTCAACTGCGAGTCTCCATACCGGTGAAAGGTGGCTTCAAAGTTCTGGCACGCAAAGGGACCAGCGCGCAGGAAGTGTTTGTGGTGACGCAGCTCGGCAAGGAAGAATTGCTCAAACGAATCAGAAAATGCAGCCCCTGATCCACTTGTGATGGATGAAACAGCGATCACTGGGGTTAGCCAGCAGTGATGAAGCAAGTGAACGGGCCCGGTCAACTGATGGATGACATGCGAGTGAGCCAGGCGCAAGATCCCAAAGGTATAGAAGCCGATGCATTCACTGTTGGAAACAGAAGACGAACAATTTTCTCGACGGCAGACAAGTTCACTCAGGTCTGCACGGCGTCAAGAAGTCACGGCTCAGCATCAACCTAAGCCGACCATGACCTTTAAAACTCAATAGCGTTGAACGTATTAATGATGAAAAGAGCTTGACATCAGATCAGCAGCAGCAAGGAGAACAAAGGATTCGCGAATGAGACTGAGAGAAAAGGATGCGAGAACCAGTCAAATCATTACCAGATGTATCGAAGCAAAGGCAAGATGCTCTCAGAACCAGGAAAACGCGTCCAAAGTTGAATCACTTCATCATGAAACGACTGAGACAAGCTCGAGTTGAACAATCATGAGACAAGTCATCATCACCAAAAACCCGGTAGTGCTCGAGGGAAACCAGGCCATTCTTCCTAAAGAGCTAATCGAACGGCTGGAAGATGGACGCAAAGAAGAACTGAGAATTCAGCGGTCTAAATTGAGTGAGCCAGAACGCTGCAACGTCAGCCCAGCACCATGGAAGAAATATAACGACGACGAATATAAAACCGAGTTCACATGGATCAAGGGGAAGGAACCTGAGATCGTTGACAGTGAATTCAAATCCCTCACTAAACAGGTACCAACCCAAACTGGAACAAAGGTTAAATTAATCTTCGTACAAGCTGGTTACAACATTAACGAGAAACAAATCATTGGCACACAACTTCTGCTAAAAGGAATTCAGGTGATCGAAGCGAGCCCAGACAAGATTTAGAGTCCTTTTGCTTGGATCAGATAATCAGAAAGAATAACAACCAAAAAAAATTCAATCAACGCAACCGAACCAAGTGATGGGTTAGAGAAAACCTGGCATTGAATTGAAGTGATATTGAGAGCTTTTCATTCAGGAGATTGGTTTATTGGACAGAAAATTCGACCACTCAACACGTTGCCTAGCAAGTAAAGACCGAGGCGTGCGCCCTACATCGACTCATTAATCTCGCGCCAGAGACGCTTTGCTCGCTTAGGGCAATTGTCAATTGTATAAGCAAAGAATGTTTCAATCATCGGAACCGTATAAACATCCTTACTGAAATCAATCTGATTGATTGCATCCATCGACATACTTGATTCAGCCATTGCTTTAGCGGTGCCTTTCTCGACTGAATACCGCGCAGACTTACCGGCGCAATAAAGCTTTCCAGACTGAAAACCTACATCATTGGCCAAAGCAATTTCTTGCTGGAGGTTCCCTGCGAAGGCTGCTCCTGTTCCAGCAAGGGCAAGACTAACAGGGAAAATAGCAATCAACCGATGAATGGATCTCATGCAGACAAAAGGGGATTTAGAACTAAATCATAGCTGTTGAACAATAAGAGAGCAACTTGGCAAGAAAAAGATCAGACGGTAACACTGAAATCGTCGAATCCCAACAAACAACTGAGGGCGCACGTTAAACAATCTTAGAATTTTGACGATATTGAATCCGGTCATGAAAGGGTGTTATAAGACAACTTATGGTTTGAACTATTAGCAGGATGACAACCAAACGTCTTTACCAATCACTTGTGCTGTTGGCTCTTGGGGTACCCAATTCAGTTCATGCTAGTTGCGAAATACTGTCTAAAAACCTGAATAGAGTTCATGCTGAGGAACAAGCGTCATTTAAAAAAGCCCGAAAAGAGCATGTACAAAGAAAATGTGGGCGCGAAAGCCAATCTTGGATCGGAGGGGCAGCCGGCCGCAGACGATTTGAATATTTAAATTGCAGACTTAGCGCGAGAAATAGTACTGAATTCAAACGAATATGGGCAGTCGATGCTGTCGTTTGGAACGGTCAGAAAGAGACGATCAAAACAGATCTCGTTTCCTCCGGTTGTCTAGAATAATAATTCTTAGACAGAACGGACAGCCCTTATGACAATATTAGATAATTAGGGGATGAGCAAAAGCGAGAGATCTAAGTTTAGTGGGTGCTGGATTATGACCAGAGCTATTTGTTGAAACCTAATCAAGTATTCAAACGATTGACAAACAGATCAGCATGATCTCAACTCTCAGACTGCTTCTGATGGTCGTTCGGGAATCGTGATTTTTCGTTGATGGCTTAGCTGCCGTTGCAGACGCGTGAAACGATCGTCCTTGCCCGGAACCGTGAACCAACGCCGCCGTCCGCCGACAACAATGAAATCCTTCCCTTGCTCAATGTCCTTGTCAGGCATTGTGACTCTCCTGTCTTGACCCTTGCGGGAACGTTGATTGTTTCTTTGAAAGAATCTAACGAGAACGATGTGTCTGAAAAGGGTGGGTCGATTAATTTTTGGGCTGTTTTAAGGATTCAGTACCAATGCAGACAAACGTTGGATGGCCAGCCCAGTGAGTCTGGGCAGGAACGAGTGCTCGAATCGAAACCATTGACGTATCTGCAACAGCTGATTGATGTGAGTCAACAGGTACGAATGATGTCTCTGTCTTACTGATTCAAGATCTACTCAACCTAGGTTCTGCTGTAGCCATGAATGAGCATGTAACAAGCGACAGATGCCGCACCCATGCCAAAGTCATATCGATCAGCCAGTGTTGGAGAGCCAGCAAGTGCTGGAGAAGCAGAAACAAGGGGAACGTCTTTAAAAACGAACGCATTGAAAATCCAATTTTCATTCGCTACTGGTGATCAGTCATACTGGATGCTGCATCAATAGCTTGATTCTTTTTAACTCTGAGGAGTCTTCCTTCGGCCAAGCAATTAAGTCCACAATCAAAACGTACGACTAATGTATTTTGATCTTCCATGAGAACATAATTATCCTTGTACATCCAGAAGAAACCACTCGGTTCATTAACATCGATCCTAGCCTGTATCTTAATTGGCAATTGCGACTGGTTTTGTACGCATCGATAGGGTGACAAAGTAATCCAACTAACTTTGCCTCTTGGAACATTCTGATCGCCCACCAGTTTCGTCGCCACCAGATATCCAGAATCCAACTCGACATTTAAATACTCAATGCGATGAGGAGATCCATAAAAGCCATCTTGGCTGATGAAATATCCCGTCATGCTTCTCAGTTGCGCAGCTGAACAGTTATGGTCGGCTGCCTCAGTTGGCCTAGCCAACGTCAACGCACTGAATAGTGCAGTGCTACAACACAAAACGAGGAAGGAAAGACTTTTCTTCATCTTGAATAGACGAATACTGACAAGACCCGGATTTTTCCAGGATATCTTACAAGTACCACTAAACAAGTAAGAGATGGTTAAAGACGCTGGGCAGAACTACATCAGCTCTCAGATTCTTTTCATGACTTCTCAAATGCTGGTTTGTACCTAGTTAGTAACTAAGTCTCAATGGGCAGTTGGGATGGTTATTACGTGCCTCATAATTAAAGCCTTCAACCATTTCGGCCTCCTGTATGTAAGGGGTTGGACTATTTCTAATTTGAGAATCTAATCTATCCAGTACAGCATATACTTGTCTTTGACTATAGCCTGTCTGCAGCATTACACATGCAACTGCTGCAGCTCCCTGTCCAAAATCATGTCTAGTAGCTTGTGCCGGCACTGCCGTGAGCAGGGCAGCGAGTAGAAACAGTCTTTTCACGACTAATGATCTGCTAAGTACAATATAGATGATTGGCTGGTTTTGTAAAAAGTTGTCGGTTAATTGCTGATTTTTCTTATGAATAGCTGGCAGAGAGGAGCTCTTAAGACAGTTAGTTTTCTGCAGTATATATTGGTAAATGCGTCTATTGATATCTTTGGGCAGCGAATGGGATCTGTCCCCGTGGCCAAGGGCTCTTGCCACAGATAATCGTCAAAGGCTATTACCCCTCCTCGTGATCGCATCGGCGGCACCTCTGGTCCTGGTGGTACGAGCTTCTGAGCCGAGGTGTTTCAACGCAATGCCCTGCTCTCACAAGTGGGGTTTTTATTTGCCTGCAGTGGGCGGGTGGAAGCGATGCCCGCCTAGGTGGTGATGTCGATCCCGCAGCGTGCGGGGTCAGTGAATATCAAAATCCGTCAAATGCCTTCTAGAAGGTGCCCGAAGTGCTGTGATCTTTAAGGCGTTGAGGGGCCAAGTGATTGCTAACTGCAGCCTGGGTTTCTTTCGCGACCTATACAGAAATACTCAAATTTTGAATAATATTTGGCTGATTTTGGCCAGTCTCCTTCGCTTACGTCAATGCATGGCGTGTCTTTAGATATTTGATATCCCTGCATGGCAGCCCTAACCATTGAGTCACAGTGGTTGGGATCCTGTTGAGCCGTTGCTGGCTGTGCTGCAAGCAAGAATGGCAGTAAAAGCAGGAGTCGTTTCATTTGAAGGCAAGCAGGTGTTTGTTTTATCTGAAGATCATTGGTGACTGCTCAACGCCTCCTGTTCTTTGTTTTGACGCATTTAGTTGTTGAAGTAAAGGCAGATTTTTGTGCCATTGCTCAATTCATAAACAGCAGCATCGGCTCCACCAGGACGGCATTGACCATATCTATAAATGAAGCTTCCCTGCCAATTAATTGGACTATCGTAGTCTGGACCGGTTTGTATCCTTGCCTTTTGCAACCTTTCGGATTGGTTTCTTATGGATCCTTGGTTATCTTCAAAGCGGTAATATAAATTTGAAATGCCTGGTCGTACTATTAACCAGCTTTGTCCCATTTGCATTCCTGAACTGGGTATGAAGCAGCTATCTGCTTTTCACTTCTCCATTGCATTGCCTCGACAATCGCAGCCTACTACTCTTGGACCATTATCATATGCAAATATTGGATTAATTGCAATCGTTAACCCCATTCCAATTATGACTATTGCAAGACCATATTTCATCAGAGATCACAGTAATTAATTTAAAATCTAGCAGTAGAAACCTAGATTTCGAATTCACCAGACGTAGCTCCACTAGTATCGCAGACGCCACACTTAAAGCCTGAGATCAATTCGTTTCTCGTGGGCAGACTATCTGACCATCGCCCGGGTGTAAAAAGCAATCGAAGCCTTAGAAACTATGCAGAAGTCAGGCGGGTGGACGCAGTGCCTGCCCAGGCGTGAAAAGGCAGGAAGTGTGAAGTGGTTAAGCGAGTTCAACTTCCTGGAATAAACGCTACTACCGTATTCATGGCCTGACCGTTAGGTAGTGTCTTAGATCGGCAGAACAGAGAAGTGGCGAATCGATCCTCTTTGGCAGAGCAAGTGGAATTCAGAAGGAATTTAGATGCTCCTGTCGCGTTAACAACTCGAAGGCCACTAGATCTATTTGTTATGTTGATAGTCCCAATTAAATCCTGTTTTTCAAGATCACATCCTAATCCTCCGCAACGTGTATATCTGCCTAGTGGATCTTTACCTATTGCGCGGTAAATTGAAATCTTTTCTTCTTCAGGTTCTAAAAAAACAATGCTCTTATAAAGAACTTTATTGTCCTCAGCTGTTTCCAGTAAGTATGTATAATAACCTGTGATAGGAAGCAATGGCTTCGCGACAGCCGCAACGCCAATCATGTTTAAAGCAAATGAACTAATTAACGAAACTTTCATGACAAGCAAATACATAATTGATGGCCTATATCTTCCCATCTTATAATCACAATGTTATCGAAGCCTGGGAGACCATGCTGAAAACGGGTGGCTGGAAACGCTGTCAGCCCAAGTGGTGAAGCTCAGCAAACCAGTGCAACAAGAGCAACGATGACGACGGTGGCGCTGATGGGTTCCATGGCTTTCTCCTGTCTGGATTCACCATCGATCAGATGGCTTGAATTCACCATCCCCCTTTCGAGCGAAAGAGCCTGTGACCAACCTCACAGCCCTGCATGAGACAGGTCATCAAGTCAGGCGCTGAATCCGGAGATGGTATGTCCATCGAAAGGGACCCCATGACCAATACCGAACTGACCCTTGATCAACTGCAGACCATCAACGGTGGACACTTGGTCGGAACCACTGCTGGTCCTGGTGGTACGAGCTTCTGAGCAAGCCCCAGATTGACCCGCACCAGCCCTCAAAGAGCTAGGCAGAAATACTTAACTTGACCCAATGTGTGGGTTCAACTTGTGGGTTCAGCCCTAGTGTTCGATTCGCTGAAAACCCTGTTGCTGCAATAGGTGGACCACCTGACCGTGCGAGCCCCAGTGTTCGACCTGGAGTTACCAGAAGGGGCAACAAAGTGAGGATTCGTTTCCGGCTACAAGGCCGGTTTACGGCACCTTCACGACAGTCACCCCAAGTCGAAAGAGAGTCAGATCAGAGCACTAGAGAAAGGCTGTCACCAACCAGGTAGTCCGAGCTCAATTTAAGGGATTCGGCCAGACCTCACGGATTTGATCCAGAAGGCTGCGGGCTTCCTGCTCACGAGCCGCAGGATCGGACTGTTCAAGCAGCACGGTCACATGGCCGACCTTTCTCCCAGGCATTTCCTGTTTCCCATACCAATGCAGGTGGGAGCTTGGAATCGACTCCAGAGCAGCAAGCCTCGACTTCAGCGGTTCAGCTCCTTCTGAAGGCAAGCCCAGAAGATTCACCATGATCGCTCCAGGCGCCACAAGATCAGTTGAGGGAACAGGAAGACCAGCCGTGATGCAAAGCTGCTGATCGAACTGACTGCTGCTGCAGGCCTCAATGGAGAAATGACCTGAGTTGTGGGTGCGCGGGGCAATCTCGTTCACCATCAGACCCTCAGGTCCGTAGAAGAATTCCAGCGCCATCACGCCCACATAATTCAGGCTGGTGAGCAATGAAGCCGCCACGTTGTAAGCGGTGGCTTCCAACAGTTGTTCCGATTGCGCAGGAGCCAGAACCCAGTCACAGACCTGATTCTTCTGATGCGTTTCCACCAAGGGGAGACTGCGGATCCGCCCCTCACGATCGCGACTAACCACCAGCGCCAGTTCACGTTCATATGTCACCCAGGTCTCCAGCAGCCAATCCTCAGCGGACACACTGTCCAGCAGTTCCTGAAGAGCATTGAGATCACGAATCACGCGGGTGCCCTTGCCGTCGTAACCGCCATGAGCGGCTTTGGCCATCACCGGAAACGTCCAGTCGTTAGGAAGAGTTGGTAACTCGGCGTTGATTTCATCCAAGACGATCCAGGCTGGACTGGGAATTTCAAGATCATCCAGAAGTCGTCGCTGCGAGAGTTTGTTGACCAACGGCAGCAAACTGGTGAGGGATGGAGAAAACATCACCCCAGTTGGATCCAGTTTCTTCAGCGCATCCACAGGAATCCACTCGTTCTCGAAGGTGATGTGCTGACAACGCTTCGAAAGCTCCTCCGTGGCCACAGCGTCCGTAGGCGCACCCGAGACCTGCTCGCGTGCGACAGCCATCGCAGGATCGTGATCAGAGGCGCTTTGAACGACCACATCCACATCCCTCGACTGCGCTGCTTCACAGAGCATCAGGGCGAGCTGACCACCCCCAACAACTCCAATTGTCCCGGCAGCGCTTGCCATGGCGGTCGTTTCCGTCCTTTGAAGCTTGACATCCGACCCTCATGGGCGATCTCTAGATCAGCGATCGGTCCTCAGCGAATGCAAACCTGATCGCCGTGAGCAGCAACACAATCAGGAACAGCGCGAGCCCAACAGTGCAGGCATAGCTGATCTCAAGCTCTGCAAAAGCCTGGTCATACACGTAGTAAACGAGGGTCCTGGTTGAGTCGGCAGGACCTCCCTGAGTCATCAGAAAGACTTCCTCAAACACCTTGGTGGCTGCAATGGCGGAGATCACCGCAACAAGCGTCACGTAAGGACGCAGCAGAGGAAGGGTGATGTCGAGGTGTTTCCTCCACCCCTCACTGCCATCCAGTTCCGCAGCTTCGTACAACTCCTTGGGAATCCCCTGAAGCCCACCGAGAAAGATCACCATGTAGTAGCCGAGACCTTTCCAGAGCGTGACCAGCATCACTGAAGGCAATGCCAACAGCGGGTTGGTCAGAAAGTCGATGGGGATGAAACCCGATCCGATCAGGGTCTCAAGCCAGCCATTGATCAATCCGTTTTCGGCGTAAAGCCAGCGGAACGCGATGGCAGCCACCACGATCGATACCAGAACCGGCGTGTAGAACGCTGCTCTCAACCAGTGGATCCCGGGCAGAATCCGGTTCACCAACACGGCCAAGGCCAGAGCGCCGAGAACAACCGGTGGCACCACGCCAACCAGGTAAACAAGGGTGGTGCTCAGCACGCGGTAGAACATCGGATCACCGGCGAGCCTGCGCAGATTGGCCAGTCCGATGAAACGCAGAGGTTCAGAGACATCCAGTCCGGTCTGCGTGAAGCTGATCACCAGGGCCATAACAGCCGGAATCAGCACGGAGACACTCAGCAGCGTGAGCGCAGGCACAAGAAAGCCCCAGGCTGTCAGGCTTGTGCGCCGATCTGGCCTGGAGACTGGGTTCATCGAACTCAAAGGTTCACCGGCTGAGGATAAGGTCAGTCGATCGAAACATCAGCGGATCGCACCGCAGGCCCATGAGCATGAGCACAGCGAAAGCAGCTGAGTTGCAGGCATGCACACGGATCACGGTTTCACTAGAGCGCAATCCCTACGACGTGATCATTGGCCGTTCGATGGTCGGATCGATCGGCACCGCCCTGGCCGACCTGCAGATCCGGAGCGGAACCAGAATTCTTGTGGTGAGCAACCCTGATGTCGCAGGTCCGTATGGCGACAGCTGCCTCAGTGGTCTCCAGGCGGCGGGGTTTGATCCCGTTCTGCTGGAGATCGATGCGGGTGAGGAACGAAAGACCCTTGACACACTCAGTTTGATCCTGGACAAAGCACAACAGGAAGGGCTGGAGCGCACCTCCCTGATGCTGGCTCTGGGTGGTGGGGTTGTCGGCGACATGACCGGCTTCGCTGCAGCTTGCTGGCTGCGCGGCATCGGCGTTGTTCAGGTGCCGACCACTCTCCTGTCGATGGTGGATGCCTCCATCGGTGGCAAGACCGGTGTGAACCATCCCAGGGGAAAAAATCTGATCGGTGCTTTTCACCAGCCAAGATTGGTGGTCATTGATCCCCTGACACTCAACACACTCCCTGTGAGGGAATTCCGAGCGGGAATGGCGGAAGTCATCAAGTATGGAGTCATCGGAGACCCCGAGTTGTTCGAGCGGCTGGAGCAAGCCTCCGACCTCTCCGATCCAGCAGCGATGGATCCAACGATGCTCCACGACATCCTTGTGCGATCAGCGCAAGCCAAGGCCAGCGTTGTCGCAGCCGACGAAAGGGAAGGAGGTCGTCGCGCCATTCTCAATTACGGCCATACCTTTGGCCATGTGGTCGAAACCCTGACTGGATATGGCACCTGGTTGCATGGCGAAGCCGTGGCGATCGGCATGGTGGCGGTTGGACGGCTCGCCGTTCAGAAGGGGCTCTGGAGCGAAGCCGATCAGCAACGACAGGTGAAGCTGATCGAAAAGGCAGGTCTACCGGTCGCCTGGCCGAGTCTGGATCATGAAGCGGCGCTGAAGACGCTCCGCGGCGACAAGAAGGTTCGCCATGGGCGTCTGCGTTTCGTCCTGCCGACCCGGATCGGTGATGTGATCATCAGCGACGAGATCAACAATGAAGACGTCAGTCATTGCCTCGACTCACTCAACTGATCAGGACGGTTCACGCAGAAACAGACTGACCGGCTCAGGGACTTCAGCTCCACCGAGTGATGTGCGATGAAAGGCGAACCAGCGAAGTTCTCCCAGGCAACCTGGGTCAACAAGTCTCAGCAGGGCTTCCCGCTGACGGAGGGCCTCTGCGAGCTGATCACCTGGCAGCTGCTGCAATGTCGTCAGACGTTCGGCAAGACCCAGAGCCAGCAGAGCTTCTCCCTGACGGCACTGACCGGCGAACAACCAACCCGCCTCAGAGGCTGACCCCACAAGGGTTTCCAGGCAGAGGTGGGCCGTGATGTCCTGAAAACCCGCATCGCGGAGCACATCGGACGAGGCCTGTTGACGCCTGTAGGCCAACAGCGTTCCATCACGACGACGGGAGGCGTAGTAGCGACTTGCCTCCATGGCGTAATCCACCACCAGCAACATGCCATCAGCCATGGCTGCGCATGCTTGCTGCATCCAGGGCGCCAGCAAGTGATGCCACTCCGTTGCCCATCCCTCCTGAGCTCCACTTGGGGGCAGAGTGAAACCGTCGCGAACCGTCTGCGCCTGGATCTGAGTCTCCAGTGATGAGGGAAGGGGCTCGTCATCCCAGATCAACAGGGATCCGTCTTCATTCACTGAGGTCTGAAGCCTGACCATCTGGCGACGGAGAGATCCGTCTCTGAGGATCAGACGCTCAACCGGCAGAGCATCGAGCAGTTCATGGGCCAGCATGATGCCGATGATCGGTTGCTCGGCAAGCATCTCCAGTGAGCACCACCGACAAGGCAAGGACTCTGACGCCTGAAGACGTTGTTTCTGGCGGATTTGCATCCCTGGATTGATCTCCACAAGTACGCACTCCAGTCGCGGAAGCAAGTGAGGAAGTGCCGTCTGAAGCAATGGGATCAATTGCGCGATCAGATCACCCTCACCAGGCCCCACATCCACGATCGAGAGCCGCGCTTCTGGGTGGCGAACGGCAAGCAACTCCAGCCACTCGATCAGCTGATGAATCAACAGACCTGAGAAGGCATCCCCGAGTGAGGGAGACGTGACGAAATCACCGGCTTTGCCAACGCGGAGATGACCACTGCCATATGCACCGTGGACGGGGTCATGCAGTGCCCAGTCCATGAAGGTGGAGAAGGGCACGCGTTCGTCCTGTTGTTGCAGTCGCTGCTGCAACCATTCAGGGCAGGGCACATCAGGGGCCTTCATGAGGTGAGAATGGCGTGCACTCGCTCTGAATCATGGGTGTCCAAGCAATGAAGCGTGGCCTGAAGACACTGCTAAGCCTTGCAGCTCTGCTGGTGATGTTCGCCGCGCCTGCCGGGGCCATCGACAACCCCGATCTGCTCCCGGACCATCCGACACCGGTCATTGACCTGGCCAAGGCTCTCAGCCAGACACAGCGCCAGTCACTGGAGACTTCCCTCGATGCCTTTGAGCAACGCAGCGGCTGGAAATTGAGAGTATTGACCCAGTACGAACGCACACCCGGGCTGGCCGTCAAGGAGTTCTGGGGGCTGGACGAGCGCAGCCTGCTGCTAGTGGCGGATCCTCGTGGGGGCAATCTGCTCAACTTCAACGTTGGCGATGCTCTGTTTGCGCTGATGCCGCGAACGTGGTGGGTCGAGCTGCAGACCCGTTACGGCAACCAGTTCTATGTGAAGGATCACGGAGAAGACGGAGCCATTCTTGCGGCACTGGATGCCGTGGAACTCTGCCTGGATCGCGGTGGTTGCCAGGTGGTTCCAGGCCTGCCGACCGAGCAGTGGCTCTGGACCCTGAGCACATCGATTCTGGGTGGTCTGATTGCAGGATTCGCGGCCTACCCACGCAAGGAGGGTGAACGTATTGCCTGGGGTTGGCTTCTACTGGTCTCACCTCTCTGGGTGATGCTGTTCGGGGTGTTCGGTGTCGCACCCGTGATCACCCGCACCAACGAACTGCTGCCGTTGATTCGCAACGGCATGGGGTTTATGGCTGGAGGAATCGCTGCCTATCTGATCGCAGGAGCGACGGTCGGACGGAAATTGAACGACTCGAGCAACGATGGCTGAGTCATGCGGGATGCCTCAGGGCATCTCGCACGAAAAGGCAGGGCCTAAGCAATCTGAAACAGCGTCAAGATTGGTTTGACCAGAGTTCTGTGCCGAAAGTGCTGAGCGTCGCTCGTCACGAATCTTGCGGAGCTGAGCAAGATTCACATTGAAGAACCCCTGCAGATTGGCGAAACGCTTCACGGGTTGCCCGTAATAGCTTCTGCCTCGCAGTGTGGGGAATGAAGCCCATTCAGGTGCCAGCAAGGCTGCAAGCTGAGGAGTCATCACACCGGTGTCGGTCAGACCAAGAGCTTTGCGACGCTGAATCAGAAACAGGGCACCCTGATCCTGGACCTCAGGTCCGAATCCTCGGACGCCAAGACGACGTTTGACCATGTCCCACGTGAAGGGCATGAACTGATACGCACCAGCAGCAGCACTGGCGTAGCGGGAGGAGTAAATCACTCGGTTGGGATGGCGATCCATCGATGCCATCAGACCGCCACCGAACATCACGCGATAGCCAAGATCATGGCCGCCCTTCCAGGTGCCTTCAGCAAAACGGATGGTGTTCAACATCGCCCGGCGCTCCGGAGTGATGATGTAGGGGAGCGCTGAGGTCTTGGCATCCTCTTCGAGCATCACCAGCCGTGAACGGGAGCTCTCAAGCGCGGGAAGCGCTGCACGAGCCGCTGGAGCAGGGAGGGTGGCGAGGAGTGGAACAACACTTGCAACGGCGCCTGAAAGACAACGACAGGCAGTCAGAGCAAGGGAAGTCATACAAAAAGGTCGAAGTACAGAATCAGGCACGAATTCAGAAGATGATGTGAATTCTGTGGATGATTCGCCGGATTCGGGGAATCCTGTGTAGTCAAAACACGGCCAAACTGTGTCGAACTGAGGACTTAGATCCCAGAACCCCTGTGACAGGCGATCGACCGTCCGGCATTCAAGCCGCTGCAACGAAGCAGGCAAAGCCCAGGAACAGAGTTGTTTTCAAGCGGGGATAAGCTGAATTAATTGAAAGAATCAGCCTTGCTTAACAGTATTGTTGGCGACCGATTGAAGCGCCTCAGCAGCCTGG
This sequence comes from Synechococcus sp., assembly GCA_047286285.1. GTDB lineage: Bacteria > Cyanobacteriota > Cyanobacteriia > PCC-6307 > Cyanobiaceae > Synechococcus_C. The sequence continues at coordinate 1,460,994 of JBJBBP010000002.1, forward strand.
AAAGCCCCACCTGCTGACAGAGGAACGCCAGCTGGTGAGTTCAGGGCCTGATCCAGTTGCCAGTCACCACGCTCCAGAGACTGGCGAGTGAGAACTCTGTGGGCTGCGTGGGTTCTCAGACCATCCATGAGCACCGCTGCCTCGGCGAATCCCTGACGTTCCACCACGTGAAGTCCAAGGCCACTGGACATCGCTTCACAGAAACTGCTGAAACCTGGCTTGCCGAGATGTCGATCACAGAACGGCATGAGATCCAGCGGCCTAAGCCCTGGCGGCAGCAGAACCACATTGCCGTTCTCTGCGAGTTGCTCGTGCTGCCTGAAGTCCTTGGGTGCAGCCATTAGAAAGAGGTTTTGAGGCCACTCCTTAAAGAGATCGGGATCCAGGGAATAACCAAGACCACCAAAACCAACCAACACTTTCTGCCGGCAATCACCGCGAAGTCGCTCCTCCAGTTCCAAGGGAACCGGCTCTGGATCAGCCGCAACCAGCTGAAGCGCCTGCTCAGGCAGCGACCACTGCATGTGCAACGAAAAAGGACAGCGCAGCAAGAGCAGACCCCGTTGATAAGCCGCAGTGGCCTTGTCAGCCCAGGGACGAAACGCACCGCCAAGAGGCGCATAGATCTCATCCCAACCAAAATTGCCCATCCAGACCAGAGGGGCATCCAGTTGCTGGGCCAGATCAGCGGCGGCAGGTGGAATATCAGCCACCACAACGGTCGGGCTGTTCTGGGAGCGAATCCAGTCGACCTCGCTCTGCAGGACTGCGGGCAGGTCGTTGTCCAGTTGCTGGAGGGCGTCCAGCGTTGCCGACTGATCCACAGCCAGCGCATCAGCCTGAAGCATGCCCACATCCCAGCGAACCGTTCTTCTGCTCACCGGCACATTGCGAAGAACTAGATCGAGAAAGGTCCTATCAACGCCGGAGCTGATGACCAGATGCCAGTCAGGGCGAAGACGGTGCAACTGGATCAGAACCGCAGCCTGACGGGCGGCATGGCCGTAACCATGACTGCTCACACAGACGTAGATCAGCATCGAGCCGGCCCGGGCGTGACAACCCGGTGCAGGGTCTGTTCGTAGCTCAGTTCACCACTCGGGCGGTACCAGCGATGACTGACCAGCGAAGGTTCGGTTCCTGTGAACTCCACCCAGGTGAGGTGATGGAGCGGTTGACCTGATTCGTCCAGACCGATTCTGGGAACACACGCCGCATTCACAAAGCAGGTGCCTCGGCGATCGCGGTGAAATGTGATCCGCTCACCGCGGCTTCCCTTGAGTTGATGATGCATGTGGCCGAAGACCACAAGGTCGGCAGGGCGGCTCTGCTGCATACGATCCAGAGCCATGGCCAGATCCCGATCCCCCCAGTCGATATGAGGTTTCTTCCAGTCACGACCACAGAGACTGTTGGCCTCTGACCCCAGCCCCGTCGGCCCGGAGTGAGCGAGCACCACCAGAGGCCAGTGATCCGGAGCCTGCCTGGCGGCATCAACAATCCAGTCAGCTGACTGTGTTTCTGTGATCGGCCCGAAAACCGCTTGCACCGCCTTCGACAGGTGAAATCCACCGCCAGCACTGCAAGGCCTCGCACCAACCACCGCCAGCGGAGGTTGGGACCATTCACGCAATTTCCATGGACAGTGGCGCTCTCCCAACATGGCGATCTGCCGCTGAAGAAGCTCACCGCTTCTGTCGCGTCCACGGTCATGATTTCCAAGCAGGACGGCCACAGGCAGCGCCAGCTGAGTGATGCTCTTGACCATGCGCAGATCTCCATCGCTGAGATCGCCCACGAAAAGGAGTGCATCCGGTTGCAATCGGCCAATCAGTTCTGCATCTCTCTCCCCCCAGTCACCGTGGAGGTCTCCGGCAATGGCAAGACGGAGTGATGTCAGAACGACTTCTAGGCTGGTGCCATCCTGCCCCAGAAGGCCCCGATGAGCTCTGACACCGCACTTGTCGCGGCGATCAACCAGCTCCGCCAGGAACGCAATGCCGTGATCCTGGCGCACTATTACCAGGAGCCTGAAATTCAGGACATCGCCGACTTCATCGGTGACTCCCTTGAGCTGTCGAGAAAGGCCGCCAACACCGACGCCGATGTGATCGTGTTCTGCGGGGTGCACTTCATGGCGGAGACCGCCAAGATCCTGAGCCCTGAGAAAACAGTGGTGCTGCCCGATATCGATGCGGGCTGCTCACTGGCCGACGATTGCCCCGCCGATGAATTCGCCAGCTTTCGCGAACGTCACCCCGATCATCTGGTGGTCAGCTACATCAACTGCACAGCCGCGGTGAAGGCTCAGAGCGACCTGATCTGCACCAGCAGCAACGCCGTTGATCTGGTGAAACAGCTTCCCGAAGAACAACCCGTGCTCTTCGCGCCCGACAGGAACCTCGGACGCTGGGTGGAGCGCCAAAGCGGAAGGGAGCTCACTCTGTGGCCCGGACGCTGCTTCGTACACGAAACCTTCAGCGAAGAAGCACTGCTCAAACTCAAACTGGATCATCCGGATGCGGAGGTGATTGCCCATCCGGAATGTCAGGAAAATCTGCTTGACCTCGCCGACTTCATCGGTTCAACCAGCAAACTTCTCGTTCACTCCGAGACCAGCGATTCGGAAACATTCATCGTGCTCACCGAGCCTGGGATCCTGCACCAGATGAAGCAGCGGGTGCCGAAGAAAACCCTGCTTGATGTCCCTGGCCTCGATGGTTGCAGCTGCAATGCCTGCCCCTACATGCGCATGAACAATCTGGAAAAACTTCGCGACTGCCTGGAGACACTCTCACCGCAGATCACAATGGAAGAATCGATTCGTTCCAAGGCGGAAGCACCGATCAGGCGCATGCTCGAAATGAGCAAGTGATCCTGGGAGAGGTTGTCTCAGCCTCCTGAGGACACGGCTGCAGAGCGGAGTTGCCAAAGTTGTCGGATGAACGTGCTCGAGCGAACCGACAGCGGTCTGTATTGCCGAGCGGCGGATGCCTGGATTGATCCTTCAAGGCCTGTCGCAAGAGCCTTGATCACACACGCCCATGCGGATCACGCCAGACCTGGATGCGGCGAATACTGGGCTGTGGACGTCAGTGAAGGGGTGCTGCGCCAACGATTGGGGCGTGAGATCAATCTCCATTCGGTCCCCTACCGCAAGGAGTTTTGGCTGAATCAGGCGTGCCTGTCGTTTCACAGCGCGGGGCACGTGCTGGGGTCGGCACAGATCCGATTGATGGTCAACGATCAAGTGTGGGTGGTCACCGGCGATTACAAGCGATGCCCAGACCCCAGCTGTGAACCTTTTGAAGTCGTGCCCTGCGACGTCATGATCACTGAAGCCACGTTTGGGTTGCCGATCTACGCCTGGGAGCCTGGAGCAACAGTCGCCCGACAGATCCGCGACTGGTGGCATGGAGACCGCGAGCATCCTTCACTGCTGTTCTGTTACTCCTTCGGCAAGGCGCAGCGTCTTTTGGCCGAGCTGAAAGCCATTGGTGTTGAGGAGGAAGTGCTGCTGCACGGAGCCATTGAAACCGTCACGCGCCACTATCGCGAGGCAGGTGTGGCGATGACGGCGAGTCGGCCTGTGAGTGAACTGCCGCGCAAGGATCCTCTTGCGGGAAGACTGATCCTTGCGCCACCTTCAGCCCATCGCTCCGCCTGGATGCGGCGGTTCCGCTCACCTCAGACAGCCTTTGCGTCTGGGTGGATGGCGGTGAGGGGCGCCAGGCGGCGTCGGGGCTATGAACGAGGCTTCGTGCTCAGTGACCATGCCGACTGGCACGGGTTGGTCAGCACGGTGCTGCAGAGCGGAGCTGAATCTGTCTATGTGACCCACGGCCAGAGCGATGTGCTCGCGCGCTTTCTGCGCGAGAGACACGGTCTTGTTGCCCAACCACTCGATCAGCTTGCCTGACCTAATCTCAAGGACCGTCTCCGCAACGATGGCGATCCACAGCTCAACTCTGACCGGCCTCATGGTGTTGATCGCTGCAACTGCAGGATCGGTCCATGCCCAACAGGTGACGATCACAATTGAAGAGATCGACACCGTTGTTTTCCCCGCTGATGGGAGTGCTGCAGCACAGGCCATCTGCGGTGGTCTGGCGAGCGGAGCGCTGACACGGGATCAGGTCGGTAGCACTCTGGCCAATCTGCAGAGGGCCCTGAGTGAAGTCAGTGAATCTGAATCAGCCATCAGCTACGTGAAAGCCTTCAACAGCGCAGCAGCCCGCATCAAAAACTGCAACGTTCAGGTCACAGGTCCGAATGAGGACAACCGCTGGAATTACTGAGCAGGCGCCTGAGACAGCTTTGGCATGGATGCTTTCGCGGCTCTGATCGAGGCTCTGGACCAGAGCACAGGGACGAAACGCAAGATTGATTTGATCGCAGGGCATCTGCAGCAAGCCGATGCCCATGACGCCGCGTGGGCGGTGTTGCTGCTGATGGGTGAACGGCGCAAACGGTTGATCACAGGTCGCCGGTTGCGCGACATTCTTCAGCAGGCGAGCGCGATGCCTGACTGGCTGTTCGAAGACTGTCAGAGCCATGTTGGAGATTCGGCAGAAACACTCTCGCTGCTCTGGCCTCAGCTGAAACACGACATCCCTGTTCGCAATGACAACTCCAAGGTGACGACCTGGATCCAGCAACTGAGCGGTTCACCGCCAATGCACTGGTGGATGGAAGAACTGCTGCCTGCCGTTGCGACGATGGAACCTGAGGAGCAGAGCAACACTGTGCTCGCAATCTGGGAATCACTGCCCAACGAACGCCTCTTCCTATTCAACAAACTGCTGACGGGCGGCTTCCGCATCGGTGTGGCTCGCGGACTTGTGGTGAAAGCGATCGCCTCAGGCTTCAACCTTGAGGAGGCATTGGTTCTTGAGCGGCTGATGGCGCCGGCCGACGCCTCTGCACAGTGGTTTCAATGCTTGACGGCCGTTGCCAGTGAACAGCGCGCTAACCGAGGACCGGTGCCTTATCCATTCTTTCTGGCCAGCCCGCTGAAACTGGAGACGATCGAAGTCACCACAGCATCGGAATGGTGGGTGGAAAACAAGTGGGATGGCATCCGCGGACAACTGATTCAGAGGGACAGCGGAACGTACTTGTGGAGTCGCGGAGAAGAGCTGATCAATGACCAGTTCCCTGAACTGATTGAAATGGCGATAGCGATGCCATCTGACACAGTCCTGGATGGCGAAGTGATCTGCTGGGCGGAGCTTGAAACGCAACCCAGACCGTTCAGCGACCTGCAGCGACGGCTGGGGCGGAAAACCGTGGGGCGCAAGCTGCGGACTGAGTGTCCGGTGAGTTTCGTTGCCTATGACCTGCTGGAACACAACGGAGAAGACCTGCGCTCAAGATCGCTTCAGGAGCGACTGAAACAGCTCGAAGCACTGCAACAGACATTTGCAGACAAGACGGCGGGATGGCGTTGCCGTTTGAGCAGTGGACAACAACTCGGGGGGTGGGATCAGCTGGATCATTTGCGTAAACAGGCGGTGGTACGGGGCGCTGAGGGGGTGATGCTCAAGCATCTGCAATCCCCTTATCTGAGCGGTCGCAAGCGTGGGCATTGGTGGAAACACAAGCGGGACCCAATGACTCTGGATGCCGTACTCATCTATGCCCAGGCAGGCCGCGGACGAAGGGCGAATCTGTTCACCGATTACACCTTTGCCCTCTGGGACCAATCGTTATCGGCGACCAGCCCGCGTCAATTGGTGACCTTCGCCAAGGCCTATTCCGGTCTCAACGATGCGGAGATCCTTGAACTTGACCGCTGGATCCGCAGTCACACCCGTGAACGATTCGGACCCACACGCTCTGTCGAGCCCGAACTGGTGTTCGAAATCGGCTTTGAGGGGATTCAAACCTCCAGACGCCATAAGTGTGGTCTGGCCGTTCGTTTTCCGAGAATCCTCCGATGGCGGAGTGACCGCAGGGCTGACAGCGCCAACAGTCTCGAGGATGCTCGGGTGCTCTGCGACCAGCTTGTCACCGAACAGGAGGCAACTTGACCCGGACGACGCGACACGATCGTGAAACAGCTCAAAAGGATGGCGACCTTCAGGTGCTTCTCGCACCAATCAGAACCTGGTTTGAAGGACAGGGCTGGTCACCACTTCCCTTTCAGCAACGCACCTGGGAGGCGCACCTGAAGGGGTGCAGCGGTTTGATCCAGGTACCAACCGGTTCAGGCAAGACCTACGCCGCAGTGATGGCTCCGATCGCCCGGATGCTTCAGACACCCTCGGAGCAGCCAGGCATCCGCCTGCTCTACATCACTCCACTCAGGGCACTGAGCCGCGACCTGGCCGTGGCCCTGAAACAGCCGATTGAGGCCATGAACTGGCCGATACGCGTCGGAATCAGAAACGGAGACACCAGCACTGCTGAGAGGAGCCGACAGATTCGAACACCACCTGAGATCCTGATCACCACTCCAGAATCACTTTGCGTTCTGCTGGCAAGTCGACATTGCGAAGCCCTGTTCAGAACGCTTGAGACCGTGATCCTGGATGAGTGGCATGAGCTGATTGGCAGCAAACGCGGTATCCAGGCAGAGCTGGCGCTCAGCTGGTTGCGACAACAGCAGCCCCGGCTGCAGACCTGGGCGATCAGCGCCACGATCGGCAATCTTGAAGAATCTGCTCGACATGCCCTCGGCGAAGGTTGTGAGCCCTGCCTGATCACCGGAGCTCCTCAACGGGGCCTTGAGGTGAAAAGCATTCTTCCTGACAGCATCGATGGATTTCCGTGGGGAGGTCATCTCGGACTGCGGCGGTACGAGGATCTGATCGGGCAACTGGAGCCCTGCACAAGCACCCTGTTGTTCACCAACACCCGCAACCAGGCGGAACGCTGGTTCCAGTGCCTGCGCTATGCATGCCCGGAGATGGAGGGGTTGCTGGCACTCCATCACAGCGCCCTGGATCGCACAGAGAGAGAAGCCATTGAAGCCGCCGTCAAAGCCGGATCGATGCTTTGGGTGGTGTGCACAAGCTCGCTGGATTTGGGTGTGGACTTCCAGCCTGTGGAGAGGGTTGTTCAGATCGGATCACCGAAAAATCTGGCCCGACTGCTGCAACGGGCAGGTCGCTCAGCACACCTGCCAGGCGGAACCTCCCAGGTGCTGTTCATGCCGACCAACGCACTCGAACTGCTTGAACTCAGTGCCGTACGGCGTGGATTGGCGAACGGAATGGTGGAAGAGCGGCGCCCACCGAAGCAACCTCTGGATGTGCTGTTGCAACATCTCACGACACTGGCGTGTGGTCCCGGTTTCAGACCGATCGACACACTCAGGGCAGTCCGCAACACATGCTCCTTCAGAGCTCTCAATCAAGCCGACTGGGACTGGTGTTTGCGGTTTCTTGAGCACGGCGGTGATTGCCTGGGTGCTTATCCCCGCTACCGAAAACTCGAGGCCACGACGGACGGACGGTTCGTGGTTCGTGATAACGCGATTGCAAGGCTCCACCGACTGAACATCGGCACGATCACGTCCGCTCCAGCGATCAGGGTGCGCTTTGTGAGGGGATCCGTCTTGGGGCACGTGGAAGAGACCTTCATCAGCCAGCTGAAGCCGAAAGATGTGTTCTTTTTCGCGGGGCGCCAGCTGGAATTCGTGAGACTGCGTGACATGACCGCCTATGTGAAAAGTTCAACCAGAAAAAGCACCGCCGTGCCGGCCTGGGCAGGCGGTCAGATGTCTCTGTCGGATCTGCTGACCCATCAGCTCCGCGAGGAGGTTGCACGCGCGGGCCGCGGCGAGTTGGACACCCCGGAGCTCTGCGCGCTAGCACCACTGTTCGAACGACAGATGGATCTGTCGACGTTGCCCTCCAGCGATCAGTTGCTGATTGAGACCTGCCGCACACGTGAAGGAATGCATCTGTATGCCTATCCATTTGAAGGTCGGTTTGTGCATGAAGGTCTGGGCTTCCTATGGGCAACAAGACTGACAAGACACCATCGCGGCACAATCACGGTGTCGGTCAACGACTACGGATTCGAACTGCTGGCTCCCAGGACTTATCCGATGGATGACCTGCTGGAAGAACACTTGGTGGAACTCCTCGATGACAGCGCACTGGAAACTGATCTGGAACAAGCTCTGAATCTGTCGGAGTTGTGTCGACGGCGATTTCGAAGCATCGCGCAGGTTGCTGGTTTACTGGTTCAGGGATTTCCGGGGAAAAACAAAACCGCTGGACAACTGCAGATCAGCGGATCACTGCTCTGGGACGTGTTCAACAAACATGAGCCAGGAAATTTGCTGCTCCTACAAGCCCAACGAGAGGTGCTTCAGGAACAATTGGAATTACCGCGACTGCGCAGCGCTCTGCAGCGAATGCAGCGAGGTGAAACGCTGCACTCTCCAACACCACGGCCAACGCCTCTGGCTTTTCCACTGTTGGTGGAAAGACTCAACAACAGAATGAGTAATGAATCGGTCCTGGAGCGTATTCAAAGAATGCAAGCAGAGGCCCTGCGACAAGAGCAGTAGCTGCTTGAAAACGCAAAATCCAATGTGTTGCCTTGCCACTGGCACAGTGGCAGGATATGTTGCAGCGATTGTAGAGTAGAAATTCTAAGTAGAGATACAAAGTGATGGAAACCACCGTCTGGACATTCGAGCTCAGTGTTCCATTCGCAGAATGGGCAGCTATTTACGACAGCGACGATGTTACCAAGATGCACTCAGAGGCAGGGATCAGATCATTGTTTCGTGGAGTCAGTAAAGACGATTCCACGAAAGCGTGCGCAGTCCATCAAGCACCTCCTGGAGTCGCTCAAAAGCTTTTTGAAGACAACAAAGAGATGATTAGAGGAGCTGGGCACATCATTGAAAGCACAAAAATAAGCGCTTACCTCGATAGTTGAGGCATTCAAATATTGGGCTGTTTTCGTTGCAGCTCAACAGAAACGAATATCGACGGCTCTCACATCAAGATTATGGTATGGGCAAACGAAGACGATTCGATCAAGCTTCATCCTGATTTGAGTAGCTGATCTGCTGTTTGAGACTTTGGCTAACGCTCAATACCCTATAGAAACAACGGTGGCAGTGGGGGCAAGCCCAGCGAAACAGGTGAGATATCAATGCTTATAATGTTGGAATATGCACCAAAGGACAGGAGTGACTGACAATGGAATTTGATATCGTCATTCTCGATGAGTTTCAGACAAGCTATCCAGATGTTGAATGGGTTAATTGGAAAAATTATGTAAGAGAACAAATGATCAGTCAAGGTGACCACTGGTCAATGGCAACGCTGACCGGAACTGACATCTGGGATTGTCTTGACAATCATAAAATCAATCCCGTTCATCTAGTGCAATGGAAACCAGTTGAGGATACTCTTTACCAAGTCAGCCTACCTGATCACCCCCACCCATTTGATAAAGCGGTTAACTCCAAGGGTAAATAAAAAACGTCAATGACTCACTGGAATCATGTCTCGATTGTAGTTTTCATCAACGAGTCGTGACCACATGGATTTCTTCGGCAAGCCTTTTAATCGCCGCCAATGTTTCACGATCTGTCTGTGCTTGTTGTTCAGCAATCTCGCCCTGAATATTTTGCCCCACAATAATGATTGAAAGCAACACCAATTGAAGGAAGGTTTCAGCAACCCAGGAAACAATTTCCAGTGGATCCTCAGACAGAAGTGCTTCAGGTAAAGATATTAAAGCAAGCAAAGCGAACAGATATGCACAAGACATTGTGCCAACCTTTTCTGTAACAAACAGAGCGAATTGCTTATTGAAATCTCGCATGTTCATCTGGAACAACACCAATGGAGAATCACTCAAATTCTAACCTTTGGCAAATCTGCACGACAAGTGGCTGCTTGGAGCGATTGAAAATTATTGAGTAATCAATCCGTATTGAACTCATAATTTTGGTCGAAAGACCCCAGGCTGATTGATTCCGCTCACAGCGATCAACGAGGTGCATCAAGTTCCGAGTGTCGCAACGCCGTCATTCAGCCTGGAAATACCTCCTGAAAAGAATCGTCTTGCTTGTTGCACTGGCCTATGCGCAGGGCAGAATCAACTTGGATTAGATCATGTTCAATGATTACAGAGGCCGAGACTCATTGCGCACTTGCCAAGCTTTTATCAGTTCTTGCCGGATCGGCTTACAAGGTCCATGAAAAGGACCAGTCATTACCCCAGCAGTTTGAACAATGCATTCAACGAGTCAAAATTGAAGCCTCAGAAGCGATGGCTTTGATCGAGGCTTGTGCTCCGCATGGCAAAGCCATGCTGACCCAGGCACAGCAAAAGCTGGAGGCGCTCTCGGAGCTGCAGGTGTTGCATCAGTTGGCCCTTGAAAGGTTTGGCTCGAATTGAGCAGGCCTCAACACACATCACCCATGAGCGCATCGGCGCGTTCTGTGCTTCCACGAGATCATGCAGAAAGATCGACCAATGTCGATCCACAAACAGCGCACCCAGGGCATTGAACTCACGACGGGAACAGGCAGGTCTAACCAACGAAACAGCAGCAGAGGCGTCCTCAAATCAGCTTCCAATCACTGGAAATGGATGGATTACTTCAGCTCTGGCGCTTGAAGGTGTAACAGCCACCGTGATAACCCGTGAAGGGCTGGGCATAGGTCACCAACTCCCAACCCTGGGCACCAAGCTCATTCATCAGCTGTACGAGGCTCACTTCCTGTGGATGGTTCCTTGAGATCAGCTGTTTGTCATCCAGCCAGAGTTCTTCGATTTCGCCAGTCCAGCTCTTGCCACGGGGCACAAAGCGAAGCTGTGTGTATTCCCAGGCCATCAACGCTCAATGAGTCGAAAGACTCTAAGGCCCAGCGCAGCTAAAAAGACAAGCTGTCAAGCCAACAGACGACTGAGCAGTGCTGAGACACTCAGACCTAGATACGTACCGAGCAGATAACCGAGCAATCCAATGGCCACGGACGGTAGAACGAGATTCGAACGACCAAGGCTTCCTGCCAAAGCCAATGCTGTGCTCGGCCCACCGACTGCAGCCTGGGACGCAACAAGAGTCTCAACCAGGGGCCAGCGCCAACAGCGACGCGCCAGCAACACCACAAGAGCCTGAACGAGCACCACAAATCCTGCATAGAGCAGCACCGGTAAACCGTCCCCGAACAGACCAGCAAAGGAGGTGCTGAGTCCGATCACCGCAAAGAAGGGTTGAATCAAGAGAAGGCCAAGCCAGTAGCAGCCCAACCTGGACTGAGCGGCAGGGAGCTGCGCAATGACCAGCGCCACTGTTGTGAGCACGAGAATTGATGGAAGAGCAACACCCAGCAACCTCAACCCAATGACAAGACCTTCGGTGAGCAAAAGAGTCGCTGCTCCCCAGAGAAAGCTGAGAATCAATGACCTTGCTGAGGGTAAAGACGTTGCCGGATCTGCTGAAACAATCGCAGAATCGAAGGCAGAGCTCTTTCTAGAGCTGTGTTGATTGGGATCACTTCCAATCACAAGGCTGGCGAGGAACCAAGCCGTGAATGCAACGTGATCCGCAGCCGTTGCTATTGCCAGAAGGGAGGGTGAGATCTGAAGACTTCTGGCAACCGAAACGAAGTTGAGGCTGCCGCCGGTGAATGTTGCACTGAACAATCCGGTCAGAGGAATCCAGGAGTGCCCAAGCCAGGGCGACATCAACCAGCCGAGCAGCAGCACAGCCATCAGTGTGGCGAAAACAGACGTGATGAACGGCTGCAGCAATCGACGAGATGCAGGCAGAACAGTGCGTAACTCCACAGCAAGCAAGAGTTCCGCAATTGCCAGTGAGGTCAGAGGTCCATTCACCCATGCCACAGCTGATGCATCAGGCTTCCAGCCAGTGAAATTGGTGAGAACCAAGCCAAGCATCAGAATCACCATGGTGGCGCCGAGCTTTCTGCAGACTCTGTTCACCTGAGCCAGCCACAACCCGAACCCTGTAAGACCCGCAATCACCGGCAATGTCACAAGCGGAGAGGACGAGATCATGACGACCGGTCAGAGGCTGCCCCAACAAGCTTGACTTAAACCTGATGGTTCAGTCAGATGGACAAGATGACCACGTACCCAGAGCACGTTTCACTCGTGGTGAAACTCAACCAGCTTTGATGACTGTCAGTCCCACCTTGTTTCTGGTTGTTCTCGGGGGTCGCACGGCGGGGAGCCATATCGAACAGCACGATGTGCGCTGGGTTGTTGGAGGACGCATCGAAGACACGATTCCGACGCTGAGAGAGCAATGGTTCGGACTGCTAACTGGCTTGCATATCGACAGTTACAAAGCCATCCGGCACGTCGATGGCTACGCCATTGAGTTAATCCCAGCTCAACAAACTCCCTTACAGAGTGAATATCGACACTCTTCAGCGTGCAACGATCAGCTCTGGTTCATCAATCTTGGTGGCTACAACAGTGAGTCTCCTCAGGAACTACATCAATTTGGACTGGTTGTAGCACACAACCAACAAGCGGCAAAAGCAAGCGCGCGTCGCCGTTGGTTGAAGGGAGCCTTACAAGTACACAAGGATGACCTACACAACATCAATCAATTCAAGAGTGTGGATGATTGTCTACCTATTTTCAGAGCGCAAGGTTGGCAAATCGTTCTGAAACCGGAACCGAACAAACCCGATTCAGGTCTTAAGCCGGACTGGTTCGGGTATTGGCGGATTGATGGAAGAGTTCCAAAGCCCCGCCCTGACTGACCGGTGTGTCTTTCAGAGATGGGGCGAGACAAAGAGAATCAGTCGATTCATGATGGAATTGATTGAGATATGAAACACAGAAACGCGAAAAAGATTCAGGACTAACGTCCGAAATATGGCTAGAAAACAAGAACCTGCTTTGACAAGCGTTGATGTTATGGACCTTGGTCATCGTCTGTGTTGTCACGATAGGAAGCTGCCATTGGTTGGCAGCTGTGATCTCCAAACAATCAGAGTCCGTACAAGAGCGCTGGGCTTCAGTGGGCGGAGGAGCTGGTTTGGCGTACCTTTTCGTTCACCTGATGCCGGAACTGACGAGCGGAGGTGAGACGATCAGTCAAGCAGCAGGAATGCAGAGCTACTTGCCGAGTGCCTCGACAGAAAGCCTTCTATTTCTTGTCGTGTTACTGGGCGTGTTGATTCCATATGGATTGGGCGTAATCAGTACTCAGAAACCCTCGACTATGCAATGGGCCGGGATCATTCGATTAGCTCTCTTTGGGTTGGTGAGTTACCTCTATGCTTACTCGTTACCCTCACTCTTAACAACTGGATTCAGCTACGGAATACTTTATACAGTTGCGATTAGTGCACATGTTTTGCTTGCTGATCGTACCTTGGCCCAGAATCATCCCAAAGCGTTCAGACAACGCTTCCGTTGGATTGGCAGCTTTGCTCTTGTTGCGGGTGTGATTCATGCCGCAGTTTTGCACCCTATTTCTGATCTTGCACTAGCGACAGCCACAGCATTTATTGGTGGTGGATTGCTCATCAGCGTCTTTCGAGAAGAATTACCGAATGCCAAGCAATCACGGCTTGGTTGGTTTTTCATGGGGTTATTAAGCATGACCATACTATTGCTCATAGCAACGACAAGGCATGCACAATGATAAAAACCGCATGCGTACCTAAAATCTAGTATCAGAGAAATAAGTCAATTTAAGATTGTCATTGGAGCATCATTGAGGCCAAGTCGCCGATCAAATCCGGCATCCTCAGGAGACACCAAGCTCCCAAAGATCGGATCAACTTTAGAGAGCGGCTCGGCCTTGGGCATTAGCAATCAAGATTGATTCTGCACTTCATCAAAAGAAACCACCTTCATCTGTGATGACACAATCAATTCAATCAAAGATATACAAAATACACAGCCTCATCAAGAAGACTTTGAAACAGTGAAAGCTTCTGACGTGATTTCCGTGGACATCTTTAAATAGCGTTGTCATTGAATACGAGAGGCCTTTAACATGTATATAATAGAGTTCTTGGGTGAATCCTTGATGTCTTTTACTATGAAGTCTTACATCGTACTAGCCAGTCTATTATTTACTGCACTTCCTACCAAAGCTCAACCAGATGAGTCCTCCTATTGGTTCGGATTCAGCGCTGGAGCAGCAAGCACGGTTTGCCAATTAGCTCAAGCTGGCTTGATCAAGGAACAAGACGCAAGGCTGTTTATGGTTGGAATCATGAAAGGCATGACAGAGGATGCGAATACCAGGAAGTTCAAGACTGTTGTCGAGCAATCTTTCGATATCGTGAAAGCAAATGATCAATGCGCTGGCATCTTCAATCAACCATAGAAGACTGTAAGCACAAATTCAGTTAGGCATTCAGGCAATGTGAGGATTACAGAATTAGTTATTGATCGTTTCAATGCAATCACTCGAAACAAGGCAACGACTGGTTCACAGGGTGAGAAGCTTAATCTTGCTACAGTTTTAAAAACGACCAGCCAATGAAACAACTCCTTATTCTCAGCTCTCTCCTTTTCACGGCAGCTCCCGGCATTGCAGGTGAATACGTCTACCTGGAATGCGACAATCAAATGACAGCAGTGTTCACTGAGATCAAAACTGGAAAGCTAATCAAAGAAGAGAAGAAAAATGAGACAATACTCCTGAAGATCGATCCTGACAGGAAGCGATTCATGTCTCATAAAGACAATAGCTGGGATTCTGCTGAAATTAACAACGGCAAGCTGAGTGCAGGCATCAACAATGGTGACGACGCATTGACCGTCAGTGGACAGATCACCATTGATTTTAAACCTGCGGGACAATTAAAATTGCGCATGAAATCCAAGGCATTTGGCATGATTGCAACTGATGTCGATGCCATTGGTCAATGTAGCGCAACAGGCGAATCAACTTTTGAATCAGCAAGACTTCAATTCAGCGAGAGCTGATGAGGTTGCTCCGGATGATCGAAGCGATCGATTGTCCGGTGACACGAGATGATTAGAGTTAAAAATCTTTCTACGCATTAGTGATTATCAACGATCATTCAGCTTTGACTCAACTCAGCACATTCAATTACTAAGTATTTATGACACACAATTAATCATGGAAAGTCACACACCATCCATATCCACGGGCTGTTTCAGCGTTCATGGCATTGCACATGCAAAGTGCCACCACTTTTCGAGCCTTGTCGCTGTGGCATACCAGGAAGAGCCGAACAAACCACCATGAGCAGTGTCAGGCAGTGTTAACTGGCGTGCATCGCACAGCAGAGCCGAGTCAACAGGCACCAGACCATCACCTCTGACATTGGTTGATCCCGCAAGGCTGCGGTAGCTGCCCTTTGCACTGCGTCGACTGAATGAGGACGCATTGGCGCTCTCCAGGTCGAGCTCGGCAGCAATGGCCACGTAGTCGACACCAGCTTCATGGCATCCCGGAAAGCAGCGATCCACCATGGCCCGCAGAGGAGTGGCGCGAACAGCCTGATGAGGGCTGCCAAGAGTGATCAGCCGATCACATCGGGAAGCTCCCTCGTAGCAACGCCCCTGAAATGGTTGATCGCTGAGATAGAGGCGAAGCATGACCCCACCTGAGCTGTGACCAATCAAGGTGACCCGTCCTGTAGGTGACGTGACCTGGAGGCGTTTCACCAACAGATCGACGCGATCTAAAACACGTCGCCAACCAAAGGCCCAACTGGTAAGAAGCCAATCGGTCCGTGTCACTGAGACGACCTGAGCATCAGTCACCCCCTGATTGATCAGCCAAGCAGCCATCGGCTGGTAGGCCTCCTCAGTGATCAGAAACCCGCCGAGAATCACCACCGGCTGTTGCGGATCAACGGATGTCATAACTCCGATCTTGCCGAAACAACGCCATCATCCCTGTAGAGCGAGACGGTTTGATGACACCGGAAAAGGTTGCTGACTACCCAAGACCTCCACGTCTTGAGGTGAGTACTGATCACGTGTTGGTACGGATCGGCGGGGAAGTTCTTTTTGACGGCACCGGATGTCAACGGGTTCTGGAAACCTTTCATCCCCCCACCTATTACCTCCCGCCGGCATTCACCAATCAGGAGCTGTTGACTCCTGCAGCGGGTCGCAGCTTTTGTGAATGGAAAGGCATTGCGGAATACTTCGATGTCATGGCAGGAGGACGCCGAGTCCACCGAGCTGTCTGGCGTTACCCCTCACCGACAGCATCCTTCCAACCCATTGCAGGTTGGTTTGCGCTCTATCCAGGACTGATGGATGGCTGTTGGATCAATGGGGAAGAGGTGATTGCGCAGCCAGGGGGCTTCTATGGCGGTTGGATCAGCTCTGCAGTGGAAGGTCCCTTCAAAGGCGATCCGAGGCATCCAGAACTGATTTGATCACAGTGTCTTCCCAAGCAGTCAGCTCAAAAGACCAATCAATGATTTCGAGACAATGTCAACAACAAAAAATGTTCTGAATTGGATAACCGATTGATGATGGACCAGCTCATTCGTCTATTGAAAGATGATCCACGCGATAGCGAGATCGCAGATCTGATTTTGTCTGTAGAGGCAGCATCAAGGGTCGAACTCAGCACCAACCTGGCACTTTTGAAAGGGGTATGGGAGCTTCGCTGGAGCAGTGCCAGCCAGCCATGGCTGAAGCAGGCTGACTGGCTGCAGAATCTTCAGATTCTCGACCCAGAGAATGCTCAAGGGATGAATCTCCTCCGCCTTGCTGGACCACTTGGATCTGCTGCTGCAGTGACTGTGGAGGCCGAACTCAGCATCGATGGTCCCAATCGAGTGGGGGTTCGTTTCCGAAAAGGAGGTTGGAGAGGCCCGACATTGCCAGGTGGGCGAAGGTTGGAGCTGTTCAAGGTCGTGAACCAGTCATTCCCAGCCTGGCTTGACATCACAGCATTGACAAAGGACCTGCGAATCTGCCGGGGGAATGCCGGAACAATCTTCTGCCTGCTCAAAAGGCATGATATGTCAATCGCTGACTTCTTTTAATCATTCTCAGGCCTAAGCCGAGATTGTTTGCAGATGCGTTGTGGCTCAGATCCAATTGGAATCAGGAGACAGCCATTGTGACCTGAACTCTGCCGGCAACCTGTAGGCACAGGATCAGCTGAGAGCATGCAGTCGTTCTCGGCAAGTTTATGCCCAACAACACCAAAGACACCTCGCTCAATCAGCTTCACTTCAACCATCGAATTACAGCATTTGTCTCAATCACTTATCAAATTAGTTGCTAATGTTTGGCAACAAATAGAGTCATTGACTGAACCGCGATTCCTGCCAGACTTTTGCACCTACAACGAAGTGAATCCAGATCTCAACAGGCCTGTCAAATCAAGCATTCATCGATTAACATGGATCAATCAGAACACTCAACGATGGCCTACGAATACAGGGTGGTAGGGATCAACGTCGCACCTGCTCCGACGCCAGACCCCGTGAAAGCGAGTGAGCAACTGAAAGTATCCAAGGAGTTTATTGAAAAAGAGTTCGCTGACCACTATCAGAACCAAGAAGCAACCAATACTCCACTACAAATGCAAAAACTACTCACTATCTACGGAAAGCGTGGCTGGGAACATTACTTCGAAGGAAATATTGGAAATCAGGCTTTGCTTTACTTTCGACGACGAATAGGCGCCGAAGTACCGACCATTGAGCTCACAGCTGAAGAACTAGCCACCACGCAAATGCTCTCCGTTGATCAGCGACCCTAAACATCCTGTTTAGGGTCATCGCACATCCAGGAAGACTGACGATCTGATGTAGGGGCCATTGCGGCTGAAGAAACTGGATAGCTTGTCGACAAACGACTTCCCAAACAGACAGCAGTGACTAAGCCTCGTCTTCGTTTTCATAATCGCTAAAAGAAATCAGAAATTCGATATCATCTTTCTTCTCGATAACCCATGAGAACACCCAGCCATTTCCCTCACCTGTGTAAACAGTGCCTGACCACGATCCATCCTCTTCTTCAACTTCGAGAATGTCGTCCTCGGAAATGCTCACTGCTCTGGGGAACAACTTCATGAACACCATCCCAGCCAGCATCGATGCCTGGTCATCACTCATGTAGTTCAGCTCATCCTGAGAGAACCGCTTGCCGTCCCTGGCAAAGTCAGCCTCAAGGAAGTGACCTTTGAGGGAAATATTCTTGGCATGCCCCAAGCCAACCTGGATTCGCGCTTCATGGTCAGGCCATCGCTCGGCAAGAGCGATGCGCTCTTTGGAGTCCGCCTCAAGGCTTTTGATTTTGGCGGCAAATTGATCGAATTCCATGTTCCGAATAGTGGCTAGGCCTTGGTCACTTGTCACTGGAATCGCCAAAGCGCTGGCGACGGCAAGTGCGTTGCGATGGCCTTGTCTCCAGGAAACGGACAAGCATGTAACTTCCGACTGAACGCAGTAGGTTTGCGCCCACTGAACCGATCATTCATGAAAGCTCTCGCTTGGCTGCTTCTCCTCTACGGCTTCAGCGCAGCCCCTGCAGCCCATGCCCAGCGAGAAATCCCCAAAGCACCTGGTCACAATCAGTGTCCGCTCGGCTATGTCAATACGCTCGGCACGACCTGCGTATCACCCATTGATTACGAGGTGGCACCCAGCAACGGCAAGGCTTGCCTTTCAGGTTGGATGAACATTGGTGCTGGTTACTGCAAGAAGAAAACCCTCGGCATCTTCTGAACCAAACCATGACCGTTGAAGTGGCTCTGGCAATGCTGCAGCGGCAAGACCGCTGGCTTCTGCAACTGCGTGATGAGAACCCGCGAATTGTCGCGCCGGGATGCTGGGGTCTGTTCGGCGGACACCTGGAATCGGGAGAAAGCGCACTCATGGCTCTGCGGCGTGAACTGAACGAGGAGATTGGTTGGTGCCCTGAACACTTAAACGCCTGGTTTCGGCATCAGGATGAACGGCGCATCGTTCATGTCTTCACAGGCAAGCTCAGCGTGCCGATAGAACAACTGCAACTTCTTGAGGGTCAGGACATGATGCTGGCCAGCACTGAACAGATCCGTTCCGGTCGAATCTGGAGCAGCCGGCTGAAGCAGGAGCGTCCGCTGGCGTCAGCACTCGCAATGCTGGTCGCAAGACTGGATGAGATCGATCAAGCGGACTGAAACAGCATCACAACCACAAAAGCGATCAGCGCCAGCAGAATCCAGAACCACAAACCACCAGCACCCTGAGTTGCCACGCCGCTCCGCCGACCTCCGCTGTTGGAACGACGCCCTGGCTGGTCCGCCGGTATTCCGCAGTGGGAACACACCAGGCGTCCACCAAGAGAACGGTCAGCGCGAAAGCTGGTGGAACCGCAACGGACACAGCGGCGAGTGAGCATCAGCACGAATTCCCAATAGAGCCAGAATCATCCGATGGAGCTTGATCAGGCAAGAGATACTGACGCTGCCTGGCTGGATTGTCAGGCCGTGGAGGCCTGGATTGACGGTCATCGCATCCTGGAAGACCTCAGTTTGCGCCTGCTGCGTGGAGAGTCAACAGCTGTGCTCGGTCCTAACGGTGCAGGCAAAAGCACACTGGTGAAGCTGATCAGCCGCACGCTTTATCCGGTGGTGAAACCGGGATCCCATCTGCGCTTGTTCGGCTCAGAGACGGTGAACCTCTGGAGACTGCGAGAACGGCTCGGAATCGTTAGCACTGAGCTGGAACAGCGCATCCCGGCCTCACTCACGGGCCGAGAGTTGTTATTAGCGGCTTTCTTCGGCGCCATTGGTCTGGGCAAAGACAGAACGCCGTCGCGGGAGCATCAGTTGCGCACACAGAACTTGCTCCAAACCATGGACCTTGAAGGTCTGGCGAATGAGAAGTATGGACAACTCTCCGAGGGCCAGAGACGCAGACTGCTGATTGCCAGGGCCCTTGTGCATGCTCCGGAGGTGCTGGTGCTGGATGAACCCACCAATGCCCTGGATCTGCGCGCCCGGCACAAACTGCTCAGAATCCTGCAGGAACTGTGTCGGCAGGGAACCACCCTGGTGATGGTGACGCATCAGGTGGACGCCATCATTCCCGAAATCAGGCGAGTCGTCGGCTTGAAGGACGGCCTTGTCAATCTGGATGGATCTCCCGAAGACATGCTCACCGAGACCACACTTTCAAAGCTCTTCAAGACACCACTGACCGTCGTACAAGCGGGTGGGTACAGGCAGGTGTTGCCAGGATGACGTCGCTGAATGATGTCTGACCGACGCTGACGTGCTTCTGATCCTTCCTGCCATCAGCATGGCTTTTGGCGGTCTGCTCGGCAGCCGCGTAAGACCCGGCAAGCGCTTTCGAGGCGTGGTTGCCCATCTTGTGGGCGGACTGGTGCTGGGGATCGCGGCCGCTGACCTGATGCCCGCCGCCAGCCAAAACGGTCACCCACTTGCTCTGGCCCTTGGGTTCTGCCTTGGCTTCTCACTGTTGCTGGTGATCAATGCTGTGCTGCAGGACCCTGAGACCACTGCTGAACAAGATCGCGCGCGGCCGATGCTGCTGATGATGTTGCCCTTTCTGGTTGACAGTCTGATCGACGGTCTGGTGGTGGGGATCAGCAGCAAAGCGGCTGAGCAGGGTTGGGTGATCCCTGTTGCCGTTGCCCTTGAGATGGGACTGGCAACTCTCGGACTCGGCACGCTGCTTGGGCGTGGTGCCCCTCCATGGCGGAGCCGACTGGCCGGTGCACTGATGGCATTGACCTATGGAATTGGCCTCAGCATCAGCCTGGTTCTCACCGATGGGTTGCAGGGAGCCGCACTGACAGGAACACTTGCCTTCGGAACCGCAGCGCTGATCTACCTCGTGGTTGAGGAGGTGATGAAGGAAGCCCATGCCAGGGGTGAAGATGACTCAGCGCTGGTCAATGTGGCGTTCTTCATTGGCCTGCTCTGCATCTGGCTGCTGGACAGCGTCTCCGCCTGAACGGTGAGCTGTCCCCAACCACTGCACTGGATTCGCGCCGCAACGGTTGCGGTCACGGTGGCCCGAGACAACTCTCCGAACTGGACGTGGCGTTTGAGCAGAACAGCACTCCCGATCTGATTGGGGTAAACCGAGCCTGGTATCAGTTCCCACCGGGTCAGGACTGGACGATCACACTAGGAAGCCGTGTGAACCAGAGCACGATGCTGGCCCTGCGACCCAGCGTCTACCGCGCGGGCACGGTTCTGGATCTGTTCACCCAGACCGAGCCTTCCGGTGCCTACAGCAGCAACCTTGGTGCTGGCGGCGGAGTGATGTGGCAGCGAGACGCGGTGAGCATCGGCTGGGGCTGGAACAACACGCGCTACAGGAAAGGAGTCGATCCCAGCCGTCTTGTCGCCGTCTCCCAGTCATGGACGGTGTCGGTTCAGTGGGACGATCTTTTCAACTCAGCAACAGCCATGAGGGCAGCGATCGGCCAGCCGGTCTTCGCGACAGGTCTGTTTGGCGGAGAAAGTCCTGACGACGCTGGCTACGCGATGGAGTGGTGGACGATGTTTCCTGTCAGCGATGCCATCACGGTGACGCCCGCGGTGTTCTTCCTGAGCAGGCCGCTGGGGGCTGATACTCCAGCAGGCCAGCAGCTGAACCAGTTCGGTGCTCTTATAAAAACCACCCTGCGCTTCTAGATCAAAGGGTGGCGATGTCATAACCTCGCCTCGCCTGCAGGCTGAAGCCTTGAACAGCAACGCCAGAATCGACGCACTTCAGTTGATGCTGACCGATCTGCGCATGCGCAACGAACCGATCCGTCATAAAGCGGCATTTCGAGGGTGCCAGCCTGAATTTCAGGCACTCGTAACCAAGCTGATCGAACAGCTTGAAACGGAACTGAGCGACGAGAAACAACGCTTCAGAGCTGCTCAACGGGGCTGATTTCTGTAAGCGGCAGGAGCGATCACGAGAAACAGCACCCACCAGGCCAGCACCAGTGCTGCAACCGGGATCGTGACCCACAAACGATGCAGCACAATCCAGCTGCAGGAGATAGCTAGCACTCCGGTGAGAAGGATGGTCCAGGGCTGGCACCACCAGGGTTTTTCAGCCCAGAGATCAGGTTCAGGCGTAGAAGACACCGCGGTTTCAAGGTCTCCTTTGAGGCGGAGCTGTACTTCGCTGGTTCATAGCAGCAGATGGACTGCTTGTTCATGAGATCGCCAATGGAAATGCAGATCCTTGACATGGAGCAACTGGGCCCAACGACCATGCTGCGTGCGTGAAAGCCTTCTTCCGCAAAACAGGAACACATATTCCGCGTGCACAGAACGGATGTGGCAAGACTGACCAACCAACGCCTGAAGAAGCACTCCTAGAGCTGCGACAAGACAACATTCATTGACCAACACTGACAATAACTTCACCAAAAGCAAAGAGCCCAAAAAAGCAGTTGGTGATACTTTTTGGCATCTTTTCATCATTTTTAGTGTTATGAATACAGCGAATATGGTCGACTGTCGCGTTAATCAAACACCACCTAAAACGAGGTGGCTTCTGTAATAGCATTACCAAAGCGATAGGGAACTGAACAAAGAGCAGTGACCTCTTTTCGTGCGCAATCCACACCAGACCAGGCTGAGGCACAGCATGCCGCCTGAAGCTGACCTCCCATTCACTTTGTTGCAATCGCAGCTAGCGCCAAGAGCATGGCTAGCTTTCAGGCCTGTTGATCGCCTCTGGCCCCAAACACTTTGAGTATCACGAAATGGCTGGAGGCTCGCGACCAACTGGCAGCTCTGATTGAGTCGATGGAGGAGGAGGCGCTGGCCCATGACCTGGACAGCGATCAACTCTGGCCACCGGGATGCAGCAAACTGACACCCATGGACCGCATCAACGCACTCAAGCACGAGGTGGAGCAGCTCTGCATCGAACTTCCAGAACTACCTGCCGGGAAGTGAAGCTTCAACTTTCACTGATAACAGAAATCGTTCTGATTGCATATCATCGGAATACTCTTGGGAGCTTTCTATGAGCAGAGATAACTTTGCCGTATCTATCGCCGGGCTTTTCAGCAATTACACTTCTCACGCTTGCAGGTTATTTCAATACAATTAACAGCTATTGCCTATGGAACACTTGTACAGACATAACTCGTGTGAGTCAGTCGATCATCACTCTTAAGGCATTGATGAGCGTCGGCAAAACCAGCTTTGAAAGCCACTTTATTTTCATATTTTGCACTTTGCTCTGATGAGTCACGCTTCACTCAAACTTCCGTCATGACAAGAGTCTTAATCTGTGCGGCAGTGGCAGAAATCAACAAATCTCCAGAAGAAAGAAAGGCATAAAAAAGGATACTCATCTAAATGAATAGAATCAAAAGCCTGATTTGAGATTCGCCATCAGTGGGGGTCTAGCTACTCATCACAGCCATCGTTGGATTCATTTCTGAGTTGATCTCAATGAGTGCGTTGGCGGGCCGATTCGCTATTCGACAACGCTCTGAACCATGGCTTCAGAGAAACTTGCGCGAGGTCGTCATATCCACCGAGAACCTCTCCATCGATGAAGACCTGAGGAAATGTGTTCATCCCGCTGCGTTGACGGAATGACTCGAAGCGCTCATCAGACTCGATGGTTTCCACTTCATGGGGAATGGACAGTCTCTCGAGCAGCTGCCTGGCTCGAAGACTCCAGGGACATCCGGGAAGAACAGCAAGCTCCACACGCTTGGAAACTCGTGAGTTCTGATCGGTCGGCAGACCACTGAGTCCCAAGAGGAGTTGAGCACCCTTGAGAACAACGGTGCCTGGCTCCAGATGCCCTCCCCACACCTGACAGGCACCGTCAGAAAGGCTGAGGTGCAGGTGAACCCCATTCGGAGAGAAGGTTCCATTCAGCGTGATGACCTCGAGTTCACCACGCATCTGCGTGGGTTGCTGTTGTCCAGGACAACTAAAGGTGGCCTGAGACAGATTGCCGACCACACCCAGAACAAATCCACTGAGCTGTTGCTGGGCCGCCAGCTCAGAGAGGGCGGAATGGAGATCCTGACCGGGGTCTAGCTGCAGCGGCAGGGTCTCCATCCAGACAGGGCGAGAAACCGGGTCAGGTTACGCCACGCAGTCGACAGCCCAGGCGATACAGTTTAGTAACGGAACAGAGTCAAAACCGTGTCAATACTGAAAAGCCTGCTGGAGGAGTTGCAGCAACAGCTGCACAACGAAGCCATTGATCTCACAGCGGCCCAGGTCGCCGAGGCTGCAGACTCGGAACGGCTCAACGTCACATTGCCAGGGGGTGTGATGAGCCGACTCAAGCAACAGGCTCTTGCGGAGGGACGCAGCTGCAGCAGCCTTGCCAACTTTCTGATCGAAGAGGGATTACGACGCCACGGAACTCTGCTGTGAATCCCTCGATGAGCGAGTGCGCTTATCTCTGCAACAAATTATCTGTAATGAGTTTCACTTCGCCGCTGCGCTGCATCTGCAACAGCGCGACATCAATCGGAGTGCGCAGATCACTATCCATCGGAACTACAAATCCGTAGGTCTGACTTGCCAGCGCGAAAGAAGCCATCTTGAACGGTGCACTTGGATTTTGTTGCAGGTAATAACGCAGTGGAGCCTCATCAAACAGCACGGCTGCTACCTCACCTTCTGACAACAGTTCAATCGCTTGCTCAAGGCTTGCGGCTTCTCTGGCCCTCGCTCCATAGAGCTTTGCCCAGGTCCCGCTGGTGGTGCCGGCCACCACGGAAACAGTCTTGCCACCCAGATCGGAACGATCCTGAATGGCCGCTGGTTCGAGTTTCGACAACGACACTGTGAAGGCAGAGGCCAGACCTGCAGTGATTGATGAAAGAGCCAGCAATGACATCACCATCCAGACGCCTGCAATAACTCGGCCGGTCTTCGACACGGGAGATCGATCTCCGTAGCCGACTGTTGTCAACGTCACCAGGGCAAACCACATTCCATTGCCGACTCCATGCAGGTATTGGCGAGGGAAATGCTCGGTGTTGCAGCGTCGCTCAGCCAGCCAGATCAGATTCCCCACCAGGAAAAGGAGAATCAAAAGACCACCGACAGAGGAAAGAGCCGCCCAGCCGAAGAAGGGCTTGAACCTCGACCAAAGGCCAGGACTCTTCACTGGAATCATCAGCCCCTCCCTGCCATGAAAGAAGGGCTGAGTGAAGTCGATTCTTGGGTTTGCCAAGCGGTCGGGAGTGATGCTGATTGGCCCTACTGACAGATCCAGATCACCTTTTTCCAGCGCCTTCAGGTTCGCTTCCGTGTTGGGCTGCTGAACAAAGACATAGGGCTTATTGATCCGTCTTGCGACCTCTTCCCAGATCTGAATGCTGATCCCCATGCCCTGAACAGAGTCTCCTCTTGACATCACAAAAGGAGGTGCGCCACTGATGCCCACACGAAGAGGCTCAGCCATGGCCCCGGCGGGCAAGGCAACGCTGATGAAAGCGGCGCACAGCCCACAGATTCTGGGAACCCTGATCATGCTTATCACCCTTTGCTCTCAAGACGCTTGACGATCACTCCCATCGCGATGAGCGATCCCAGAAGAGCCAGCAACAGAGCAAGGGTCATCAGAACTCAACCAAGGAAAGCCTTCTGAGGTTGCCATCTCAGCAGCGCAGGGGCCATGCCATCAGTTCTTATCGAAGGGCAGACCATGCATTTGAAACACTTCCGTTGTTTGCCAGCAAAATGGTGCAAACCTCAATGGCAAGCACACTGTTGACTGCCATCAACGTGGAGAACAGCAGCGATCAGGCTGGTGGCACGCCAACAGCTCATGAACAGGAAGACCGCACGTGTTGTCGCTGGCGATGGCGAGAGGAAGAGCTGGTTCTTCTTGCTGAGAAAGCCATCTGGAGACCCTCCAGCGCAGAACTCTTCGTAGCCGATCTGCATTTGGGCAAGGCCGAGGTCTTCCAGGCCTGCGGGATTCCACTTCCCAGTGACGATGACAAAGCCACGTTGCTGCGGCTGGAGAGTCTGTGTGAGCAGTGGAGACCAAAACGGGTGATCATCCTCGGAGATCTGATCCACGGCCCACTGGGTCTCACGGAGCGCTTACGGACGGATCTCAGGAATCTGCACAACCGATTAAATGCCGACGTGCTGCTGATCGGTGGCAACCATGACCGCAGGCTGGATAAAGAAGCTTTGCCTCAACATCCAGCCTTCCGGCTGGGAGAGCTCTGGCTCAGTCACGAACCGGAACAGCCCATGGATGGCCGCGAAGGACTGAATCTCTGCGGTCACATTCACCCCACAACAACCCTGCGTCAGGGACCTGATCAGCTCAGGCTTCCTTGCTTCGCGTTTGACAACGTTGAACAGCGAATGCTGATCCCGGCGTTCGGAGAGTTGACGGGAGGGCATGACTGCCGTCAGCGTGACCGCAAATGGTTGGTGGCCGAGGGCACCATCGTCCCTTGGTACGACAGCGCACAGGCATCCAGAGCGTGCAGGGCGGAACGGTGACGAGGACACGCTCCGCCGCCACTGCAGCCCCAGCGCACCCTAAGCGTGTCAGGCGCCGACGATCCCGTCCGAAGCGACTACCTAAGCGCTGGTTGGTGCTGGGTGTTCCCCTTGGAGTCTTTGCAGCTCTTGTTGCCATTGCACCTGGAACTCCTCAACCTGATGCAATACCGGGTCTGGGAGATGAACCCAGTGGTGATGCCCTGGGTGCTTTCCGCTATCAACCCGATGACGAGGTCTACGCACTCGATTTCGATCCGCGCAAAGTGCGTCTGGGTCTTCTCGAAGGATGGGATCGGGAACAGGACGCCTTTGAGGATTCCGCCGCTCTGGCCTACGTGTCAGGCCCGATGTATGAACGTCATATCGACAACGGCGGCCAGGAAATCACCGTTCCGCTCGGGGATCTGAAATTCGGTCAAAAGGTCTGGCAGGGCCGGAACCGAACAGCATCCAGACAGCGAGCCTTCGTGGGCATCCAACGTGATGGAGGCGTGGACTTCGGGTATGGCGAACTGACGCCAGAACGCGCTCGGATCTACGACATTTTCGTGGGTGGTCTGCACAGCATCTACAACGACCTGCAAGCTCCGCCTGACAGCTACAAGGGTGCCTACAGCATCAGCATGGGCCAGAGAATTCGCTACTACCTGCCGAGAATCCGGATGGTTTTCGGACTGCGCAGCGATGGCCGGATGGAAATGCTGATGAGCAGGGATGGCCTCACCCTGGAACAGACAAAAGAGCTGGCCCGTCGTCGCGGCTTGGTGGCCGCTTACATGCCGGACCATGCCTCCAAGAGTCGTCTGATCATCCCTGGAGTGAAGGGTTTCACTGAAGAAGACGCCAACTGGATCAGCGGTGGGGCAACCAGTTTCGTGCACGTGCCTTATCTGCTTCGGCTGAGTGAACGCCGCTTCCATCTGCAAGGTGGCTTGGTTGAGAACCTTGCCGAAAGCCTGGGCTCAAAGGTGACCTGCCAGGGACCTCTCAACTGCGCCGAAGTTGCCGGACACCGCCTGATCGACAGGGCTCTTGCAGGACTGAACCGGGTCATGGAACAAGGCGTGGAGCCCATCGCGCGGTTGATCTGGCAACCGCAACGCAAGCCTCTGAAACCTGGTCTTTCGCAGGATGAACAGAGATCAACGCCTGATCGTTCCCCATTGCCGGAACCACCGATCACGTCTGATCCGCTCGTCTTACTCGAACAGCAGGTGCCCAGTCGTGAATCGAACGTTGAAGGAACTGAGTCGACACTTCCTTCCTATGAGCGAGATCTTCCTCCAGACCTTCCCCCACCGATCCTGCTGAGTCCTCAACCTTTCCCCGCAGAGAGCGCCGAAGAGCCGTCACCTCCTGGTGCTGACGACACAGCACCTAGCAGTGATTCAATCGATGAATCCCAGCCGATCGACGATCTGAATGCGAGGCCTTCCGGAGCAGGTGTGGTGATGGGGGCACCACCACCTCCGGTGTTGCCGCCGCCAATTCCCTGAAATCAGCGCCGAAAGAGGCCGTTGCAATCGCCGGCCGGCGGCATCTTGAAGCAGATATTTTCCGGAGACCAGTAGCCCACCGCGGGGAAACGTAAACCCTGACGACGAGCCTCGGCATTGACCGCTTCGACACCACGGGCTGTCACCAGCACATGGCCGGGAGCTTCGACCTGATCGAGAAATGCCTGTTCGGGCATTTCCTTTTGCGGGGAGGCGGCCACCGGATGGGTGATCAGCGCGAACAAAGAACCGCAGAGCAATGAAAAAGCGGTGCGTACAGACATCTTTCAGCTGGAGCGAATCGGATCGACGGGAATGGAATCAATCGGATGTCACGACCACAGGGGTCCCGACATCCACCTGTTGGAACAGCGTCACCACATCCTTGTTGAGCATGCGGATGCAACCAAGGCTGACTGCCGAACGCAGCTTGACCCAGTTGGGCCAGGCGGTCCCATGAATCGCGTATTCACCGGAGCCAATCTGGAAATACGCCATGTAGCGAACACCCACCGGATTCTTGGGACCTGGTGCGATCACCTTGCCTCCCTTGTGATACACGGGGGCTTCTTCCATCCGTGTGATGGCGTAGCTGCCTGCGGGCGTCGGTGATTCAGGTGCGCCGATCGCAACCGGGAAGCGCTCCACCACCTTTCCGTTGTCAGACAGGGTGAGGTAACGGTTCTTGAGGCTGATTTCAATGGTCTTTTCAGCCCGTGCAGGAGCCTGAATCAGACCGAGGGTCAGCAGGGACAACCCCGCAGCTAGAGCACTGCGCCTCAATCGGAAAAGCATGCCTCGGGACTCACGTTCCGCGACATTTTGACCCAAGAACGGATCCGGCTACCGTCGCTGCACTCGTTGCTGAGACCTGTGACTCAATTCCAGGCGTTTGGTTCCGCGCTGAAAAAGCTCCCCGCCAGGTGGATTGCGGCCGCACTTGTTGGTGTTTCTGTCGGGATTTCTCAGAGAGCACATGCAGGTTTCTCCCCGGAACAACTGGCCGCCTTTGAGGTCACGGAGATGCGAGCGACGGTGACCACTGCACTCCCCGCTGAGAAAGTGATCGAGGTCATCGACCCTCATGGGCACAGGGAAATTCTCACTGTGGGGATTGATCTCGAACCCCTGGGCCTTGAGAAAGGTGATGAAGTCGCACTCTCCATCCTGGACGGGCTCGTGGTTGAGCTGGAACCCAGCACAATCAAAGACTTGAGTTTCAACCGTGAAGACATCATTCTTCCCCAGGACATGGGGAAGCTCAAAAAGGGCATGCGTGTGGCGCTGGCCTCCGGCACAGCTCAGGTCGTCAGCATTGATCGACAGGACAACAGCATTGATCTTCTCGGACCTCTC
The DNA here is from genome assembly GCA_047286285.1 of Synechococcus sp. Classification (GTDB taxonomy): domain Bacteria; phylum Cyanobacteriota; class Cyanobacteriia; order PCC-6307; family Cyanobiaceae; genus Synechococcus_C. The sequence continues at coordinate 1,490,250 of JBJBBP010000002.1, forward strand.
GGTGGCATCAACAACCTTGATGTGGTGATCACCGATGAAGCCAACCCCTTTGATCGCATCAAAGTCGGAGACAGCGTGAATTTCCGATTGATTCAGCCACTGGCTGTGAATGTGCGCAAATTGCCGGGATCCACCACTGGGCAGGCACTCGCGGGTTACCGCAGCAATGGAGAACCTTTGCTGATCAGCCCCCTCGCAGATCAGGAGGTCAGCTTGAAAAGCGAGCTGCTTGAAGCCTTCGAGCTTGCTCAGCTCACAGCCACCATCGAACGGCTGGTCCCAGGACAGAAGCTGCTCAAAGTCAAGGGATCACGAGGTCACAGCATGCTGCTCACCTCTGCCATTGACCCCACGGAAGCGGGTCTCAAAGCAGGTGATCAGGTGAACATTGAAATGCTGCAGGGGCTGGTGGTGGATCTGCGCAGCTCCCGCCAGAGAGAGCTGATGCTTCAGCGAGAAGACCGCCAACTGGGACGTGACTTCGGTCCGGTGCCGGCTGGAGCCCGTGTTGCCATGGCCACTGGAACCGCAGAAGTTGTGCGTCTGTCGCGAACGGACCACAAAATCACCCTCAGAGGTCCGCTGGGCAAGATTCACAAGCTCGACATCCGCCCCGAGCTGGAGAACGAGGTCTTTGCCGGATTGAGCGTCGGCGACATGGTCGACTTCCGCCTGATCAATCCGATCGCGATCCGGATTCAACCCGTTGCCCGGCGTTAGGCCTGAGCTGATGCCAGCGCCCTCACCACGTCACCGCGGGTGAGAACGCCGACCGGGCGGCGCTGTGCATCAACCACGATCAGACGTTGTGTTCCTTTTTCATGCAGCATCGAAGCAGCTTTCGGCAGCGGAAGGCTGCCTTCACAGCTGTGGCTGTCGCGATGCATCAGATCTCCGACACTGTTGCCGAGCACCTGATGGACCTGTCGATCCCAGTTCAACGGATTGCGCAGATAGATCACGCTGTCGAGAAGCATCACGTAGGGGCCCGCGTCGACCCCGCTTTCGCGGACCATCAGATCCTGTTCCGTGAGTTCTCCCACGAGAACGCCCTGACCATCAACAACAGGAAGACCACTCACGTGGTGATCGTTCAGCAGGCTGACGGCATCCTGAAGAGGGGTCTCTGCCGTGACCGTCAGCACCGGAGCGGACATCACCTCCCCGACCGTCTGCTGGAGCACCATGGAACCTGATCAACTGCACGCATTCTGAGCCTTGGTCTCTCCCTGGCGATTGTGGGCCGACCGACTCACACTCCTGCGCGCCATTCTCGGCGTGCCAGTACTGCTGCTCCTGGCTTCAGAACAGCTGGCCTGGGCATGGCTGTTGCTTTCGCTCGGAGCCTTGAGCGACTGGGCTGATGGATGGATGGCCCGCAAGGCTGATGGCGGCAGCAGCTGGGGCGCCAGGCTTGATCCCCTGGCCGACAAATTGTTGATCAGTGCTCCACTGATCTGGTTGGCAGCGGAGCAACGGCTGCCCCTGTGGGCCGTATGGCTCTTACTGGCTCGAGAACTGCTGATCTCAGGATGGCGAGCAGGCAACTCGAGTGGAGCTCCTGCCTCATGGCTGGGGAAATGGAAAACCACCCTCCAGTTTCTGAGTCTTTTTCTGATGCTTTGGCCGACAAGCTGGAGCCCAGTGCCGTTCACGAGAGTCCTGCGGGAACTGGGCTGGTGGCTGTTCTGGCCTGGGCTTGCGCTTGCTCTCTGGTCGGCGTTCGCCTACCTCAGGCCCCGATCAGCACCTCGTCGGCACTGAAATCCGGGGCAACGGTCGGCGCCAGTGCGTAATCACGCCGGAAGCTGTCAGCCATGCAGGCATGCGCATCAAACCTCGGGATCCAGGCCAGTTCGCGCTCGACCCTGCTGATATCCGTAAGGAAATGACTGAGTCTCAGGGGAAATGCCTTGCGAGCCTTCGGGTCGAGCCCTGCAGGGTCGAAACTGCGCAGATCGAGGTTGGCAGGCTCACGACCGCAGGCCAGCGCTGCAGCTTCAATCAGGCCTCGGAATGTGATGCCTTTCTTGGCGGAGCAGTTGTAGATCCGATTGCAGGAGGCATCCACTTCAAGGCTGCGAGCCATCGCTTCAGCCAGATCCTCAACGTGGCCGATCTGGGTGATGGTTGAACCGTCACCAGGCAATGGCACAGGTCGATCGTTGACGATGCGATCAAAGAACCATCGCTCCACCGGGTTGTAGTTACCAGGCCCGACGATGTAGGTGGGCCTGAAACTCGTGAAGGCAATGCCTTCACGCATGAGCCATTGCTCAGTTTCGGCCTTGCCGGCATGACGACTGGCTGGATCAAGCGGGCTGTCCTCATCAAGAGGCCAGATGGGACTGCCTGCGTAGACACCCGCGGAACTCACGTAGAGAAAACGATGGGAGGGTGCACCGGTACGCTCCACAACACGCTGACTGTCGGTGAGGCTGCGACCAGAACTGTCGACGATGACATCAAAGCCGCGGCCCTTGAGCTGATCGAGTGCCTGGTCATCACCACGATCTCCATTCACAGCCTCAACCCCTTCGGGAACGGGCTGACGACCACGCGTGAAGAGGGTGAGGCTGTGACCCTGCTGAAGCAGACGACTTACAAGGGGCTTTCCAACGAAGCGGGTTCCCCCCATCAACAGGATTTGCACAGCACCCAGGCAGACCAGCAGGTATTGAAGCGTGCTGGACCCACCCGTGCAGGATGGGGTTCACTCCACGGCGACGGCCATGCAGATTATTCCAGCCATCGACCTGCTGGGTGGGGCCTGCGTCCGCTTGCATCAGGGCGATTACGACCAGGTCACCCGCTTCAGCGATGACCCTGTGGCCCAGGCCAGGAGCTGGCAGGACCAGGGTGCCAGCCGTCTGCACCTGGTGGATCTCGACGGTGCCCGCAGCGGTCAGCCGATCAACGATGAAGCGGTTCGCGCGATTACAGAAGCCCTTTCAATCCCCGTCCAGCTCGGCGGAGGTGTGCGTTCGGCGGAACGGGCTGAAGAGTTGCTGAATTGCGGGCTTGAGCGTGTGATCCTCGGAACGGTCGCACTCGAGCAACCGCAGCTTGTCGTGGAGCTGGCGAACCGCCACCCAGGCAGGATCATCGTGGGGATCGATGCCAGGCACGGCAAGGTCGCCACGCGGGGATGGCTTGAAAACAGCGACACAGAAGCCACGGAACTGGCTGCGCGATTCAGTGAATCAGCGATTGCTGCAATTATCAGCACCGACATCAGCACGGATGGCACCCTTGCGGGCCCCAACCTCGACGCTCTGAGGCAAATGGCAGTTGCAAGCAGTGTTCCTGTGATCGCCTCCGGTGGCGTGGGCTGCATGGCTGACCTGCTTGCCCTGCTGGCACTGGAACCGCTCGGTGTTGAAGGCGTGATCGTTGGTCGAGCTCTTTACGACGGCCGCGTCGATCTCAGGGAAGCCCTCAAAGGACTTGGGGATGGTCGACTGCAAGACCCTCCGAACGGACTGTTGAAAGACCTGGCCTGACGCTCTTCACAGGACGTGGCCGTTTGACGGGTTTAGTCTGAAACCATTACGACGACTGCCGTGGAGTCGCTAGTCGAGTCATTTCTGTCACACGGAGCCAGTGACCAGCGCACCCTTGAGGATGCATTCGATCGTTGCCGACATCTGGGAATGCGACTGAGCCGACAACGGCGAATGGTGCTTGACCTGTTATGGAGCGAAGCGAGTCACCTCAGCGCACGAGACATCTTCGAGACACTCAACCGGCAAGGCCAGCGAATCGGCCATACCTCCGTTTACCAGAACCTTGAGGCACTGCAGAGTGCGGGCGTGATCGAATGCCTCGATCGAGCCAGTGGAAGGCTCTATGGCTACCGGAACGATCCTCACAGCCATCTCACCTGTTTGGAAACAGGAGCGATCGAAGACCTCGATATCACCCTTCCAGATGATCTGCTCAGGGAGATCGAACGTCGAACCGGTTTCAACATTGAGTCCTACACCCTGCAGCTGAACGGCCGTCCGAAAATTGCCACTGGAGCATCCTCGCCAGGACCGTTACCTTGACGCTTATCAGCACAGTTTCAGGGCACCGTGATCGACCAGGACCGGGAGATTCTGCTTTTCGCTCCCGATCTGCTCGGTGAAAGCCTCTCGGCGGAAATCCCAACAGACGAGCATCCACTGCAAGTGAGGCTCTCTGCCAATGAGCTTCAAGGGCACCCATCACTGGTGATCTGGTCACTACCGACGGAACCGCAGCCACTGATTCTCCAGAGAGAAATTCTTCAGCTTCAACAGCGCTGGACTCCGTCACCCACCTTGCTGCTGTTGCCCGCTGACTTCAGAGGTGATCCTCAGGACCTGCTGGCGTTGAACTGCGACGGCATCCTGCAGGACCCTGATCTGGAAGCACTCAGATCCGCTGTGCAGACCCTCCTGAATGGAGGCAGGGTGCTGAACTTCAAGCCCCGGACAGGTCCTACGTCGACCAGTGACCATCCGCTGAGCATGGGGCAATGGCTTCTGGTGAGTGGACTGCAGCAAATCGGTCGCGATCTTCAAGTGATTGAAGCGCTGTTGGATCCACCTCCAGAGCACTTTGTGATGCGCCTGATGCTGGAAGGTCGTTGCCGTGAACTTCGAAGCGCCCGAAACCTGCTGCTCTGGCTCTGGGGACCGCTGCACACGGGCCTGGCTGAGGCAGTTCCGTTGCGTGATCAGAGCAACACACTGGAACTGACCCTGAACGACCGACAGCCGTCGGCTGTCTGGAATGCCATCCAGCAACGCCTTGAAGGTGCTGTCAGCAGTGGCCTTGGGAACAGCACAGGTCAGTTGCTTGCCATCGAAGGCCTGCATCCCGAACGTCGCCGCGACCTCTTGCTGGCTTTGCTGCAGCAACTGCATGAGGTCCTGCTGCGTCTGCGCGGCGATCAGCTTGTCAGCACTCGCGACCAGAAAGCTCTCAGCGCCCGCTGGCAGTCATTGCAGACAGAAGTGAGGCAACAGGCTTTGCGGAGCGTTGCAGGCAACTACGTTCGACTTCCTCAGGGTGAAAGTCTCGTAGCCGTTGCCGACCAACTGGTGCATCGCTCGGATCTGCGCCAGTCAGACGATGAGTTGCCTGACCCGCAGACCATGCTGGCCTCGCTGGTGCTGGATCAGCCAGTCTTGGTCGACGGCCAGCTTCTGCCATCAGACGATCCCCGGGCATTGCTGCAGCTCGAGACCCTGATCAGCAACTGGCTTGTACGCACTGCAGAGCTGATCGGATCAGAACTGCTCGGCATCTGCGGCGAATGGCCCGAACTGCGCCGATACCTTCTGCAGCAGGATCTGATCTCAACACGCGAACTGGAACGCCTGCGCAACCAGCTCAACAGTCAGTCACGATGGCAGGACTGGATCGAACGACCGATCCGTCTGTATGAAAGTCGTCGACTGTTGTTCAGCCTTAAAACCGGGCGGATCGAACCACTCCTTCTGACCGAACCCAGGGATGAGGAGCTCAGGCGTCTGCGCTGGTGGCAACAGCAGGTTGCTCTGATCGTTGAGGCCCGAGATGCCATCGCACCTCAGGTTCAGGCTCTGGTGAAACGTCTCGGTGATCTGATGGTGGTGGTGCTCACCCAGGTGGTGGGCCGCGCGATCGGTCTGATCGGGCGTGGCATCGCCCAGGGCATGGGGCGGAGCCTCGGCCGCAGCTGAACCTGAACAAACCGGTCTGGTCAGGGCTCAGAATGCACGCACTGTTCCAGTGCCATGACTGCGTTCCTGATCCGTTCCATCGCCGTGGTGTTGTCCTTGGTCGTGATGGTGTTACCGGCTCAGGCCATCCGTGAAACCGACAGCTATGACGGCAATATTTTCGCGCTGTATGCCGGCAACGGATCTCTGGTTCCCCCGGCCGTCACCCTGGCTGAGTCACAGCAGGCCGGTCGCACCAGCGTCATCGTCTACTACCTGGATGACAGCAGAACCAGCAAAGCCTTTTCTCCATCCGTGTCGGAACTGCAGAGGCTCTGGGGAAACAGCGTGGACCTTCTGCCGTTGACCACTGATGCCCTGCAGGGGAGAGCCAACAGCGATCGAACGGATCCTGCCCATTACTGGCACGGAATCGTTCCCCAGGTGGTGGTGATCGACGCGAAGGGCCAGGTTCTCCTGGACGAAGACGGGCAGGTCCCCCTGGAGAAGATCAACAGTGCCATCAGTGAGGCCACCGGCATTCCAGCGCCTCAAGGACAAAGCATGAGCCTCAGTTTCAACGAACTCAACACGGAGGTGATCTCTCGTTGAGCGATCACAAAGACGCCTTACGCTGCGCGCCATTGAGACCGGCTGACAGCCGGCGTTGACATGTGTGTTCTGCTGCTGATCCTGCTCCTGATCGGGCTGGGAGTCTTCTGGATCGAAGCGCGTCATCGTCTGAGACCGGCATCGCCACTCAAGCTTCGCCAGTTCGATTGGAACGTCAGCAGTTCAGGCAATGATCTCCAGCTGCAGGGATGGATCGAGATCAGCAACCCTCACCCGCGCATGGAGGTGATGGTGCCCGAACTGCAGGTCGATCCTGTCCTGATCGGCAGCAAGGACCTCAATGATGTGAAGGTCCACAGCAGAATCACACCCCACCACCCTGATGAGGAGACCCGCGCCGACGGGTACTGGCCCGCTTACATCGTCAAAGGCCGCAAAAGCACGCGTGTCGAGGTGAACGTGACCCTCAGCGGTTCAACCGGTGCCCCAGTGGCCGAGCGAATCGATACGGTTTGGATGGATGTCAATTGGGTGAACTACGGCCCCTTCGGACGCCTCGCCCGTCGCCAGGGTGTGGTGGTGCCCCTGCGCAGACCTGCCGTTCTGAAGCCAGCTCAGGCTGAATTCCGTTCCGGTGAAAACTGCAAGGTGCTTCCCCTGAAAACCCACCTTCTCGGCCCGCTCGACAGCACCATTGACGTGCTTCGTGACTACGCGGGCGAGCTTGTGCAGCCTGGAGACATCCTCACCATTGGAGAAACCCCGGTAGCGGTGATCCAGGGGCGTTACACCCACCCCTCCATGGTGGAACCCACCTGGATCGCCCGCTTGCTCTGCCGGGTGTTCCATCCCACCAGCAGCCTTGCCACCGCTTGCGGCCTGCAGACCCTGATCAATCAGGTCGGACCAACCCGGGTGATCCTCGCCTGGTCGATCGGCTTCGCCCTGAAGATCCTGAAACTGAACGGTTGGTTCTATCGGCTGGCCGGGGAGCAGGCACGCCTGATTGATGACATCACGGGAACCACCCCGCCTTACGACCAGACCATCGTGCTTGGGCCATCGGACCCGGTCCGTCTTTGCCAGGAGGCAGCAGAGGCCCTCGGGGTCTCCGTTGCAATCGTCGATGTGAACGATCTTGGACGCGTGAAGGTGCTGGCCTCAAGCAGTGGCTGCGACGAGGCGCTGCTGCATCGTGCCCTGCGCCCCAACCCAGCAGGGAATGCCAATGAGCGCACGCCGCTGGTGCTGGTTCGGCCGGCCTAATCTCAGCAAACGGAAGGCGGCGATAGATTTAAGAGGTGGTGGAGGCCTGCCGTGGCAGCGACAGCGGGATTCCGGCTCCGGGTCGAGCCCTTAAAAGCCAGCCATCTGGCCCAGATCGCGTCATTGTCAGACGCCTGCTCCGCGATCCAGAACAGCGCGCTGCAAAACCTGCTCGTTCAGTCGTGGTTCAGCCGTCTGGACCGGTTGCTGCCTGATCCACTCAATACGCGCCTGACGCGGGTGCTCAGCCTGATCGAAACCTCATCCGAATCGGCCGATCAGATCGATTCCCTGCTGCTGATGCGCTCCGGCAACCGTCGCAACAGCTGCTGGCAGCTTGATGTTCTCGGCCTGGCCGCCCCTCGGCACTTCAGTCGACAGCAAGGCCTTCGCTTGCTGATTCAGCACGCTCTGAGCGAGGACATCGCCCGTTGTCGCAACTGGTTGGTGCGCTGCGACCCAACCGACCGGCCACAACTGGATCTGTTGCGGGAGCTTGGATTTCAGCCCCTGCGCCAGGGATGCGTCTGGAACTCACCGCAGACAGTCTCGTCCTCGGACCCGAATCGCAGGCTTCCGCTTCCAGAGGGATTTTGCTGGAGTGCACTCACTCGCGACAATGCAAAACAGCTTTTGGCTCTTGAGCAGGCCAGCATCAGCCCTCAGCACCGACTGATCCTTGATCGCCAGTGGTGCGACCTCCTCGATCTGAGCGGAGGCGGATCGATGGTTCTGACGGTGGACCGTGATGGAACAAGCCAGGTCATCGCGGGGCTGATCAGACGCCCCTGGGGGATGGATGCCCCCCGTCTTGAATTGCTGCGTGGACCGGCATGGGATGAACGTGTCGGTGCCGGCTTGCCTGCAGCCCTGTCTCAATTACAGAACCAGCGGATGTGTCCTTCCCTACTGCTGGCCGAGGACGACCACCAGCTCAGCGCAGTGCTCGAGAACCAGGGGTGGCAGCAGGGAGCACTGGAAATGATGTTGGGCAGAAGCATCTGGAAGCGTGTGCAGCAGCGAAACCTGGGTGGCATTCGACCGCTTGAATCGATGCTCGGCCGCCTCCAGCCTCAACAACCTCCGCTTCCCACACCCAGCCTTGCGCCGAGGCGTTGAATTGCTCGACCGTCCCCGAGCACGTTCGGCTCTGAGCCTTGATGTGGGCCGCAGACGTATCGGGCTGGCGGGATGTGATGGGCTTGGACTGACTGTCACCCCACTCAACGCCCTGAACCGTGGTGCATTCAGCAGCGATCTCAGACAGCTGAAGAAACTCTGCGCTGAGCGTCGAGTGGAAGCGCTGGTGATAGGCCTGCCACTTGATGACGAGGGAAACCCGACCATGCAGGCCAGACACTGTCAGCGCTATGGCACCCGACTGGCTCGCGCGCTGTCACTTCCGATGGCCCTTGTGAACGAGCACAGCAGCAGCTGGGCGGCGGGGGAACGCCATCGCCTGCACGGAGATCGCAGTGGACGACTGGACAGCGCTGCCGCTGCCCTGCTCCTCGAACAGTGGCTGGCCGATGGGCCTGAAGCGCAACCAGTCCAGATGGCGCCTGAAGAGCATGGCGAAACGGATGCTGATGCAGGATCCTGGACTTGAATCCATCCAGAGCCATGAGTCCCAGCGGAGCTGCATCCAGCGGTGAGGTACCCACCGTTCTCGTCAAGGACCGTGACGGACACGATCTTCTCTGTTTCCTTGAGCAGCTGATCCCACTCGACGACAAGGATTACGCCCTGTTGACTCCGGTGGACACGCCAGTTTGTCTTTTCCGACTGCGTGACGGAGATGATCCGGAACTGATCGAAAGCATCACCAGCAGTGAGCCGATTCTCTCGGTCGCTGATGTCGTGCTTCAGGAACACGATCTCACCCTGGTTCGCTCTGCAGTAACCCTGACCGTCAACGGTGAACTGGATGAGCCCGATCCGGAGGATCTCGAAGACGAAGACGGTGACGATGAGTCGGAGACCTATGAACTGCTGGTGAGCTTTCTTGTGGATGAACAGGAATACGGCCTTTACATTCCGCTTGACCCCTTCTTCGTGGTGGCCCGCATGGATGACGGCGCTGCCTTGCTCGTTGAAGGGGAAGAGTTCGACCGCGTTCAACCCCGAATCGAAGCCGAGCTGGATGAGCAGGGGTTGCCTGAGTAATGCACCGTCACTGGCTCATACCGGACTGGGATCCAGGCCTGACCTTGGCTCACCTGCCTCTTGAACCACTTCTGGGGAGGGGAATCAAGGTGCTGCTGCTTGATGTGGACCGCACATTGCTGCCCGGCCGAGATGTGGAGCTCCCCGCTCCGATGCGCCAGTGGGCCGAGCATGCATCCCGTCTCCTGCACATTCATCTGATCAGCAACAACCCCTCGCGTCAGAGGATTCAAGCCGTGGCGGAACAGCTCAACGTGACCTACACCTCCTCGGCATCAAAACCTCGCAGGGGCGCGATTCGTCGCGTGATCAGCCAGCTCCCGAATGCACCGGCCGAGATCGCCATGGTGGGTGATCGGGTGTTCACCGACGTGCTTGCCGGCAACAGACTGGGGCTCTACACCGTGCTGGTCAGACCGCCCCGCCCCGACGGCACACCCTGCAGCCACGATCGTGTGCAAAGGCTGGAGAGGAATCTGGCCAGGTTCTTTGGAGCCATGGGCCAATGACTCTCCGGGTTGTGAAAGTGGGCACAAGCCTGCTGCGACAACGCCAGGAAGCATCAACAGCGGATGCCATCGCAGGCTTGTCGTACAACCTGGCGGAGAGCATGCGTCGCGGCGACCGCACAGTGCTGGTGTCCTCCGGAGCCGTTGGTCTCGGCTGTCAACGCCTCGGCATGAGTCAGCGCCCACTCAGCCTGCCGGGCCTGCAGGCTGCAGCGTCAGTGGGACAGGGCTACTTGATGAGCCTGTACGAAAAGGCATTTTCCCAGCATTCGATTGCTGTGGCGCAGATTCTTCTCACCCGAGCTGACCTGGCAGACCGTCTGAGTTACCACAACGCCTCCGCCACCCTGAATCAGCTCCTGGAGTGGGGAGTGCTGCCCGTCGTGAATGGCAACGACACGGTCTCATCCGACGAGCTGAACTACGGAGATAACGACACCCTCTCTGCGCTTGTTGCAGCAGCTGTGAAGGCCGATGAACTGATCCTGCTCACCGATGTGGACAGTCTTTACTCAGCCGATCCACGCAGTGACACCACAGCCACGCCGATCAAGGACGTTCATGATCCCGAGCAGATCGGAGAGCTTGAGGAAGGGGCAGGCAGCGGTGGTCGGTGGGGCACCGGGGGGATGGCCACAAAGCTTGCCGCTGCTCGCATCGCCACAGCCAGCGGCATCACGGTGCACCTCGGCGATGGCCGCAAATCTGAAGCGCTGCAGACGATTCTGCTGGGTGGGCGTGGCGGCACGGTGTTCCACCCCCATCCCCAACCGCTCGGCAACCGTAAGAGCTGGCTGGCCCACGCACTTCAACCAACAGGCACGCTGCGGATTGATCCAGGAGCTTGCAGAGCACTTCTGAACAAAGGGGCCTCGCTTCTGCTTGTGGGCATCACCGCTGTGGACGGTCAGTTTGACGCCAATCAAGCGGTGCGCATGCTCAACGAAGACGGACAAGAGGTGGCCCGTGGCCTCACGACGATGAGCAGCGAGAAAATCAGTGATCTGGTGTGCTTGCAGTCATCAAACCAGCAAGGCAGCGGTGGTTCACCTGTCGTGGTGCATCGCGACGCCCTGGTGTTGATGATGGCCACATCACAACGAACTGTGGATTAATCCGCTCAAAACAAGAGCGACCCAAATGTGAAAATATTTCAATACCTACACGCACATAAAACACAATTATTTTCACACATTCAATCCTCTAGAACCGGATTATTGATTCACCGAACCTCCAATACAATCACTAAATCGATTTGCACAGATGATCCTGAGCATGTGGAACGGGTTCAGGATATTTGCGTCATCCTGGTCCAGCCAGAACATCAGAAGGAAGACACGAAACGAAGCTACAGCAAACAACCTGACCATTGGATCCTTCCTTGCCACCACAACTCCAACAAGCCACAAGAGCAACTTGCTTGCGAGATGGTCATCTCATCCAGACCTGGCCAGGATTCTCCGAAACGAAACTCTGGACATTAATTCTCCCAACAGACGCCCAAGAAGATCCTCTATCTCAGTGCTGGGGAAATCACATAAATAAAAAGAAGGATCACAGAATAAACAACACCGAGAACGAGAAACCACTTCGACATCATGACTAGATCAGTGAAAGCAGTATAACCAAAAACCCTTCGTTTTTTGCCAGGCAAAACAACGGAGTGCACAGTTTCATGACAACGAGAAGACGATCAACGACAGCCAGGCCAGCAGATCCGAAAACTTGGCAGACGAAAGGTTCACCTCGCCAGCACACCAATCAAATTCAACAATTCAAGTGACTTCTTGGTTGTTCAACATGGTGATTCATCAAACAGACTGGGGCAACATCAGAACACTTTCAGCAGCAAATCACGGCAGGTGTGGGGTGCATGCTGCTTCGGTACATCTGGCTGGCATCACGCGGAAGCGCCGAACAGGCCGGAAGTGAGCGAAGGTCATCATTGCTCAGAAGCCATGCCCACGAACTGTTTGCAGCTCTGACAGATCGTGTTTTCGGCACACTGCAGCCGGGATGGTCGAGGTGTTCTGCAGCTAACTTGATCGCATCGCCCCACTGGAATTCGCGAAGGCTGCAAGTAACGAATGCGTTGCACAGCGGTTTATGAATGCCAGTTGTGAACTCAATCCTCAGTCAATCGGTACGTCCCCATGCGCTTCAGCGAGTTGATCGCCGTTCTTGAGCAGGGCGAGTCCGGAATTCTGAACGTGGTCGTAGCGCACGATCCGGAATTGCGAGGAGCCGCCTCTCTGGAGTGCGCACAACCCGATCAGCTGAGCTTTCTTGAAAAGGGCAATGCCCTGGCCACAACCCTCGAAAGCAGTGCTGTCGGTGCAGTGCTGATCCCCGACCAGGATGAACTGAAAACGCTTGCCGAGCAGAGGCAACTGGCCTGGGCCGTCTGCCGGGACCCAAGACTTGCCTTCGCTGAGGCTCTGGATCAGCTGCATCCACGTCCCGTTCAGAACGCCGGGATCCACCCCAGTGCCGTCATCGCCGACCGTGTTCAGCTGGGAGCCGGTGTCAGCGTGGCCGCCAACGTGACGATCGGCGATGACACAAGGATCGGAGCTCGAACAGTGATCCATCCAGGCGTGGTCATCTACGGCAATGTGGAGATCGGGGACCGATGTGAATTGCACGCCAATGCCGTGCTCCACCCCGGATGCAGGATCGGCGATGGTTGCGTTGTGCACTCCAATGCAGTGGTGGGCTCGGAGGGATTCGGCTTCGTACCCACAGCGAAGGGTTGGCGCAAGATGCCCCAGACCGGATTGGTTGTGCTCGAAGACGGTGTCGAGATCGGATGCGGCAGCACGATTGATCGACCCTCCGTTGGTGAAACGCGCCTGGGAGCAGGCACCAAAGTCGACAACCTCGTGCAGATCGGTCATGGCGTGGTGACCGGCCGAGGCTGTGCCCTCGCTTCACAGGTGGGCATTGCCGGCGGAGCCCGCCTTGGGAATGGAGTGATTCTTGCCGGACAGGTGGGCGTCGCCAATCGTGCCGTGATCGGCGATCGTGCAATCGCAAGCTCCAAGAGCGGCATCCATGGCGAGATCGCAGCAGGTGAAGTGGTGAGTGGTTACCCGGCCATCCCCAACCGCCTCTGGCTTCGCTGTTCTGCAGCCTTCAGCAAGTTGCCTGAGATGACCAAACAACTCCGTCAGCTCCAGCGACAGATCGAGCAGCCGGTTGGCCGACCAGAGCAATCAGAGACCGCTCAGTAACCTCCCACCAGCACTTTCCGGGCTCGGCAACATGGATCAGCATCGCGTCGTTCTTCTGCCCGGTGACGGCATCGGTCCGGAAATCACTGCCGTGGCGCGACAACTGCTTGAGGCTGTCGCCTCACGCTTCAAGTTCAATCTTCTGTTCGATGAACAGCTGATCGGCGGTGCTGCGATCGACGCCACCGGCGAACCGTTGCCCGCAGGAACTCTGGAAGCCTGCCGTTCAGCGGATGCCGTGTTGCTGGCAGCCATCGGCAGTCCTCGCTTCGATGCTCTGCCGAGGGAGAAGCGACCGGAAAGCGGACTGCTGGCCCTGCGTTCAGGGATGGAACTGTTCGCCAACCTCCGCCCGGTGAAGATCGTGCCCGCCCTAATCGGCGCAAGCAGTCTCCGCCCGGAGGTCATTGAGGGGGTTGACCTGATGGTCGTGCGCGAACTGACAGGTGGGATTTACTTCGGTCAACCGAAGGGGCGTATCCAGGCCGACGGAGAAGAGCGTGGTTTCAACACCATGACCTACTCGGATTCAGAGGTGGATCGGATCGCCAAGGTGGGCTTTGAACTGGCGGTCGAGCGCAGTGGTCGCCTCTGCTCCGTGGACAAGGCGAATGTTCTCGATGTGAGCCAGCTGTGGAGAGACAGGGTCGATGCCATGTCCAGCAGCTACAGCGATGTGGAGGTGAGTCACATGTATGTGGACAACGCCGCGATGCAACTCGTCCGCGCTCCACGCCAGTTCGATGTGTTGCTGACTGGAAATCTGTTCGGCGACATCCTCAGTGACGAGGCAGCCATGCTCACAGGATCCATCGGCATGCTTCCCTCAGCATCCCTGGGGAGTCAGGGACCGGGGCTGTTTGAGCCTGTGCATGGTTCGGCCCCAGACATCGCAGGCCAGGACAAGGCCAATCCCATGGCGATGATCCTGTCGGCAGCCATGATGCTGAGGACAGGTCTGAAGCAGCCCAGCGCCGCAGATGCTCTGGAGAATGCAGTGGATCAAGTGCTGGGCAAGGGCTTTCGCACAGGCGACCTGATGGCTGAAGGATGCACATCACTGGGATGCAAGGCCATGGGTGAGGAGCTGCTCAAGGCGCTCTGAACAGGTTGGATTAAACAAAATTCGAAATCGGCCCGTTGACCTGCCAAACTCGTCGGGCCTGAACTGCCTCCGTCGATGTCGAAGCGTCACCCCGTCGTGGCTGTCACCGGTTCCTCAGGTGCCGGCACCAGCACCGTGAAGCGTGCCTTCGAGCACATCTTCGCCCGTGAAAGCATCACGCCGGCTGTCGTTGAAGGTGACAGCTACCACCGCTTCGAGCGGGCGGCCATGAAGGACGCCATGGCTGATGCACTGGCGAAGGGTGAGAATTTTTCCCACTTCGGCCCTGAGGCCAACCTGTTCGACAAGCTTGAAGAGCTTTTCCGCGTTTACGGCGAAACAGGCGGGGGCCAGAAGCGTTACTACCTGCACAGCCCTGAAGAGGCCGCTGAGCACAATTCACGCCTGGGGGTCGATCTGAACCCTGGCCAATTCACCCCCTGGGAAGACATTCCAACAGGCACTGACCTGTTGTTCTATGAAGGCCTTCACGGCGGCGTGAAAGGTGATGCCTACGACGTGGCATCACTTGCCGACCTGCTGGTGGGTGTGGTGCCGATCACCAATCTCGAATGGATTCAGAAGATCCACCGTGACAATGCCGAGCGTGGCTATTCCGCCGAGGCGATCGTGGACACCATCCTGCGAAGGATGCCCGATTACATCAACCACATCTGTCCCCAGTTCAGTCGCACCGATATCAACTTCCAGCGGGTTCCCACGGTCGACACTTCCAACCCCTTCATCTGCAGGAACATTCCCAGCCCAGATGAGAGCTTCGTGATCATTCACTTCCGCAAGGGTGCCCGTGAGAAGTGGGGGATTGACTTCAACGATCTCCTCAACATGATTCACGACTCCTTCATGTCGAGCCCCACCAGCATCGTGGTGAATGGAGGCAAGATGGGTTTTGCAATGGAACTGATTCTCACTCCAATCATTCACCGCATGATTGAAGAGAAGAACAAGATGAGCTGAGTTCTCTTTAACATCAGCACCAATCAGCCCTATCGTGGGCTCATCTGATTGCTCAGGTGAGCCCATTTCTGTTTCACCTCCCTCCTTCGTGATCGCGGGAGCCGGCCGAAACGCCAGCCTTACCCCACGCTGGGACCGAGTAGACAGCAGGCGCCTGATTGCTTTGGCGCGGAAAATTTATTTCCAGCATCTCAGCGAATCAGGCCATTCGCTTGAACCCTGCGGCGTCGTGGTGAATATCAATCACAGCGAAGGGCGCGTTGTGATTGATGCTCCAACGCTGCTACCCGATGAACAATTCATCAGTGCGGAACTGATCAGCAGACGACTCAAACGACCGCGCAATCCGAAAGACCGGATCAGAGGTTCAGGAAGTTGAACACATCGCTGTTGTGGACGCTGCTGCTGGCGGGAGCCTGTGTCGGCAGTTTCATCAATGTCGTCGTCTGGCGGCTCCCAAGACAGGAATCCATCGTCTGGCCTGGGAGCCACTGCCCTCATTGCGGTCACTCGGTGCTGTGGCATGACAACATCCCAGTGTTGGGCTGGTTTTCTCTACGAGGACGCTGCCGGGATTGCCATCAGCCCATTTCCGCTCGCTACCCCCTGGTTGAAGCTCTCACCGCAGGGTTGTGGGTCAGTGCGGCCTGGGCAAGCGGTTTGAGCAGCAATCCTCTGTTGACAACACCTGAAACTGCTCTGATCACCCTGATAGGAGGAGTCGTGCTGATCAGCCTGCTGATGCCGCTGGTGCTGATCGACATCGATCACCTCTGGCTACCGGAGCCGATCTGTCGTGCAGGAGTGATCACGGGGCTGCTGTGCACCGGGCTCATTGCAGTCTTCATCGAGCAGGAAACTGCAAGGAACCTGCTGTTCAATCATCTGCTGGCATCAGCGGCAGGATTACTGGTGCTGGAGTCACTCAGTGCGTTGGCGGAACGGATCGTGGGGCAGCCTGCACTTGGATTGGGCGACGCCAAACTTGCCGCCATGGCAGGGGCATGGCTTGGCCTTGGCGGACTCACCGTGTCGATGGGCATCGCTGTGTTTTCAGGGGCCTTGTTCGGAGGTCTTGCCAGAATCACGGGTCGATTGAAACCCAGAGAACCTTTTCCCTTCGGTCCCTTCATTGCCTTGGGGATCTGGCTGGTCTGGCTGATGGGCCCTCAATGGTGGTGGAGTCAATGGATCGCTCTGATCGAGTTATAAAAAAGCGCATTGATCTGGACAGTCCGGAACAAGGCGCTCTAGGAATTCCCTAAGGAAAAACAGACCAGTCCTCGACCGTTTCCAATCAGATTCCAATCAGACGGCTGCGGCTCCGCCAGCCGCTGCAATATCAAAGGCTCCACCGGCTTTGACATTGGCCAGCAGGGTGCCATCTAAAAACTGCTGATCAAGCAGGATCAGAGCTGCAGCGTTGGAATCGGCCAGACGCAATCGCTTCAGCACAAAGCGAGCTTCTGATTCTTCCTGCAACTGCTCACCAACAAACCAATCGAGCATGGCAGTCGCAGTCCTGTCGCCCTCGTTTTCAGAAAGCGTGTAGATGTTGTTGATTGACTTGGTCACAGTTTTCTCCATCTCGTAGACCTTGTCAAAGAGTGCTTTCACAGACTGCCACTCCCGCTCAGGTGACTCAATGGTCGGCAGCTGCACCTTGCATTCACTGTCCACGAGATAGGCGATGAACTTGGAAGCATGACCCCGTTCTTCCGTGCTCTTGTTCAACATATAACTGGAGAAACCAATCAAATCCCTCTCTCGCAGCCAAATCGACATCGCTAAATATGTATGACTGGCCTGAAACTCAAGCGCAAGATGCTCATTGATTGCCTCAGTATGCGATGTCATCAAAAGAAAGCTGATATTTTTTTATAGGCATTCAATCCCAGATAAACCCGGGAGCAAAGATTAAAAAACAGCGCCGATCCGCCCCCCTAAGTAACAAATGCTACGGGCCAATCATGCCCTATTCGTGATTGGTTTCCATCAATGACTCTGGTTGAAACAGGCAACATTGAGGTCCCTTCAGACCGATCTGAGGCAGCCCTGAGCAGGGCAAAGAACAATCGATGGGATGGCTCTTGACCCGGTCGGCCTTTTAATGGTCAGGTCTGGATGGTCACCGTGTCTCTTTTCGACTGGTTTGCTGATCGCCGCAAGGGTCAGTCCGTGGTCAAGGTCACACAGGAACCTGAGGAGGGTGACGGGCTCTGGAGCAAATGCCCTGAATGCTCCCAGGTCGTCTACCGCAAAGACCTGCTGGCCAATGCAAGCGTCTGCAGCAGCTGCAGTTATCACCACCGCATCTTCAGTGCTGAACGCATCGCGATCATTGCTGACGAGGGAAGCTTTGAGCCGCTCGATGACGAACTGGCTCCAACGGACCCACTGGGCTTCAAGGATCGACGGGCCTACGCAGACCGTCTGCGCGAAACCCAGGCCAGCACGGGGCTCCGCGATGGAGTGATCACTGGTTTGTGCCGTGTGGACGGCATACGCATGGCCCTTGCCGTGATGGATTTCCGCTTCATGGGGGGATCAATGGGGTCGGTCGTGGGAGAAAAGATCACACGTCTGATCGAGGAAGCCACGTCAAAACGGCTGCCCCTGCTGATCGTCTGTGCTTCAGGTGGTGCACGCATGCAGGAAGGCATGCTCAGTCTCATGCAGATGGCCAAGATCTCCGGTGCACTGGAGCGCCATCGGGAAGCAGGGGTGCTTTATATGCCACTGCTCACCCATCCCACTACCGGCGGAGTGACAGCGAGCTTCGCCATGCTCGGCGACCTGATTCTGGCTGAACCGAAGGCTCTGATCGGCTTTGCGGGTCGGAGGGTGATTGAACAAACCCTGCGCGAGAAGCTTCCCGACAACTTTCAGACAGCCGAATATCTGCAAGAGCACGGTTTTGTTGACACGATCGTTCCGCGCACCCAACTGAAGAGCACGCTGGCAACTCTTCTGAGCCTCCATGGCTGTCGACCCGAGGTGGCCGTTCAGGCATGAACAGCACTCTGCGGAAATGCGTTCGTGAATGGCTCACAGCAGCACTGGTGCCCGTGCTGATCCTCGTTCTGGCGGCTCCGGCTCTGGCTGGTCCCGTTGACTGGCGGGAGGTGCCATCAACCAGCGAGGGGCAACAGTGGTGGGACGCCGGGAGCGTGCGCAGAACGAAAAATGGCAATCTTTCGGTTCTCAGCCGTTACAGCCTGAAAACCGAAGATGACTCCCCAGCTCTGGGAACGCTTGTGGTGATGGAGATTGATTGTGGTCAGTCTCTTTACAGAGACACGCAGAAAAACGGCCTGCCCCGCTTCAGGGCGGACTGGGAAGCGCCGGCCAAAGATGATCTGATCACGGAAGTCATCAACGCCGTCTGCAGTTCCGGACTGACCTGACGTCTTCCCATTCATCCGCTGCCCGGTTCACCATGCCCACCAGCCCGACGTCCCAACGCCCGATCGGGGTTGCCATCGCCGGTCTCGGCTTCGGCGAAGCAGTGCATCTGCCCGCGCTACACAGCATCCCTGAACTGGAACCTGTCGCTCTCTGGCATCGCCGTCGGGACCGATTGAATCAGGCCTGTACCAGTTCCGGCCTCAAGGGTTACGAGTCCTGGGAATCCCTTCTCCAGGATCCCCGGGTCGATGCCGTGATCATCGCCACCCCCCCGGCCCCTCGCTATGAACTTGGGATTCAAGCTCTCAAGGCAGGCAAGCATCTGCTTCTGGAGAAGCCTGTCGCGCTCAACTCAGACCAGGTGGCGGAGCTGCAACGCGAAGCGATCGGGAGAGGTCTCAGCGTGGCGGTTGACTTCGAATACAGGGCTGTTCCCCTGTTCCAGCAGGCAGCACGACTGTTGGAACAGGGGGCCGTGGGCAATCCCTGGCTCGTGAAATTCGACTGGTTGATGAGCAGCAGAGCCAATCCCAACCGGGCCTGGAGCTGGTATTCGCAAGCTGACCAGGGGGGTGGGGTGATCGGAGCGCTTGGGACGCATGCCTTCGACACCTTGGCGTGGTTGATCGGACCCGTTGGTGAGCTTCAGGCTGTGACCCGCACCGCCATTGACCAGCGTCCAGACAGCGAAGGCGTTTTACGAGAAGTCGACGCTGACGACATCGCCTTGATCAACCTTGAATTACAGCTCCATCAGGGCGGAGTCGTGCCCGCACAGATGGCACTGGCATCCGTCGCACGCAATGGTCGTGGATGCTGGATTGAGATCTATGGATCCGAGGGCAGCCTGGTTCTGGGAAGTGACAATCAGAAGGACTATGTGCACGGCTTTTCACTCACGCTGGAGAGAAGCGGAAAAGCCCCGAGAACGATCCAGCCAGATGAGGATCTGCGCTTTGCGACGACATGGAGCGATGGCCGAATCGCACCTGTGGCTCAGATTCAGCGCTGGTGGGCACAGAGCATGCACAGCGGCCATCCCATGGTGCCTGGCCTCGCTGAAGGTCTGGCGAGCCAGATGGCCTGCGACAAAACGCTGTCGATGCGGTGATCCTGAAGCAAGAACCCTGTCAGCCAGCTCCGTATCAACAGCGACAGTTTCTCGTGTCTTTCAAAATACTGCCTAACAGAGAAATCGCTTTAATTAATAAAAATTGATTGCACCAATGCTCAAGAAAGCAACCCTCTTGGCAACTCTGTTGTTGATGGCGGCCTGTTCCTCAGGATCTGTCAGCGAAGAGTCAGCGACCACGGAACAACCAACCGCAGACAACAGTGAAGTCGAGGCCTATGAGCAAAACGACACCACTCTTTCTGGTGAGCAGAACAACAAAGAATTCGTCAACAAACTCGACGACCGAGGACTTGTCAGCGCTCTTCGGGATGGCGGCTATGTCGTTTATCTCCGCCATGCCAGAACGGTCAAGGATTGGGGCGACCAGATCAGCCCAGCGTTGGATCTCTCCGACTGCAACACCCAGCGTCGCTTGAGCGACGTCGGCAAGGCCGATGCCCAAAAGATCGGCGAAGGCATCAAAGCCGCTGGTATTCCTGTTGGAGATGTCATCTCAAGCGAATACTGCCGTGCTTACAACACAGCAGACCTCGCTTTCGGTACTTACACCAAGAATTCAAATCTGAATTTCTTGCCCTGTGTTGAGTGCACTCCTGAGGATTACAAGGATTATGCGAAACGTGTTGCTCCCTTGTTGTCAGCAAAGCCTGAGTCCGGGAAAAACACATTTCTCGTGGGACACGATGATCCCTTCCAGGGTGTGACAATGCCTGTAGTACCGGAAAACGGTATCTATCCCGCTCCCATGGGCGTTGCCTACGTTGCCAAGCCACTCGGTGATGGCAAGTTTGATCTGGTCGCGAAGATCAATCCCGATGAGTGGCAAAATTTCGCCCAGTATTGACTCAGCCTTATCCAGATTGAGATCTCTTTTCTTCAGCGCTGACACCTCACGGTGTCAGCTTTTTTTATGCACTCCAACAGCAACAGACAACGATCACTTCGCTGAACTGAGATCGCCGGCCATCGCCCACGACAGTGACATGAATTCGCATAGCCCAACCAAAGCCCGGAAGCAACACGCCAGACCAGGAAGAATCAAATGATGCAAATAAGCCGTAGCAAATCTCACCCAAGGCTGTAAAGAGAGAGTCTGAGGTGGCCTTCGAGGCCCCGAGACTCCATCAATTCAGAAGAATCAAATGGCACTGTCTGATTATTCCTCCGAACTGATTGCAACAGCGCAATCCCTCGCATCAGCTGGCAAGGGAATTCTCGCTGTTGACGAATCCACGAAGACCATCGGCAAGCGCCTGGGCTCCATCGGTGTTGAGAACACCGAGGCCAATCGCCAGGCCTACCGCGGAATGCTCTTCACCGCAGCCGGTCTCGGAGACTTCATCAGCGGAGCCATCCTTTACGAAGAGACCCTCTTCCAGAACCATGCTGACGGCGAGTCCATGGTCACCAAACTCGGAAAGCTGGGCATCATCCCCGGCATCAAGGTGGACAAGGGTCTTCGCCCGCTGGCAGGAGCAGGCTCAGTTGAAACCCTCTGCACCGGTCTCGATGGTCTTGTCGAGCGTGCGGCCGACTACTACGCGCAGGGCGCGCGTTTCGCTAAGTGGCGTGCTGTCCTGCAGATCACTTCCGACGGATGCCCTTCCCCTCTCTCTGTGAGGGAGAACGCCTGGGGGCTCGCACGTTATGCACGTTCAGTACAGGAATCAGGTCTTGTGCCGATCGTTGAGCCCGAGATCCTGATGGATGGCGATCACAGCATCGAGACCACCGCCAGAATCCAGGAGCACGTGATCCAGGAGGTTTACCACGCCTGCCAGGCCAACGGTGTTCTGCTCGAGGGGACCCTGCTGAAGCCCTCGATGACCGTCCAGGGCGCTGATTGTGCCGACAAGGCTGACCCCGCCAAGGTCGCTGCGATGACCGTCCGCACACTTGAGCGCAGCGTTCCCGCAAGCGTGCCCGGCATTGTCTTCCTTTCCGGCGGTCTCAGCGAGGAAGCCGCTTCGGTCTACCTGAATCACATGAACACCATTGAGCGCAAAGCGAAATGGAATCTGGGCTTCTCCTATGGAAGAGCTCTGCAACACTCCTGCCTGAAAGGGTGGGCTGGAACCAACATCGAAGCCGGCCAGAAAGCGTTGCTTGCTCGCGCACAAGCCAACTCGGAAGCCTCTCTCGGCCGCTATGTCCCCGGCTCCCAGCCCTCCTCCGACGAACAGCTGTTCGTAGCCGGCTACACCTACTGACCAGTCATCACGCACTAGCCAGCGCTGCTTGCGCAACAGCAGTGCGTGACAAATTGAACATTGTTCAGGTAAAGTCTCGGCCCTACGGACCTTTTGGTTCGCTAGGGCCTTTTTTTGGACTTTATCTATGGCGCTCGTTCCGCTTCGGCTCCTGCTCGACCACGCTGCCGAAAACGGCTACGGCATCCCTGCTTTCAACGTCAACAACCTTGAGCAGGTGCAGGCGATCATGGAAGCCGCCGACGAAACCGATAGCCCCGTCATCCTGCAGGCGTCACGTGGAGCTCGCAGCTATGCAGGCGAGATCTTTCTGCGTCACCTGATCCTTGCTGCAACTGAGACATATCCCCACATCCCCGTGGTGATGCACCAGGACCACGGCAATGCTCCTGATACCTGTTATTCCGCTGCGATTAACGGATTCACCTCCGTGATGATGGACGGCTCACTGGAAGCTGACGCCAAAACACCAGCCAGTTACGACTACAACGTTGCCGTCACGAAGCAGGTTGTTGATTTCGCTCACTCCGTTGGTGTGAGTGTCGAAGGTGAACTGGGTTGCCTCGGCTCACTGGAAACAGGAAAAGGCGAAGCGGAAGACGGCCATGGTTTCGAAGGCGAGCTGTCCAAGGACATGCTGCTGACCGATCCTGCTGAGGCAGCTGATTTCGTTGCCAAAACCAAGTGTGACGCTCTGGCTATCGCGATCGGCACCAGCCACGGTGCCTACAAGTTCACCCGCAAACCCACCGGTGAAGTGCTGGCGATCAGCCGCATCGCTGAAATTCACAAGGCCATCCCCAACACTCACCTTGTGATGCACGGCTCCTCCTCAGTGCCCCAGGAATGGCTGGAAATGATCAACCAGCATGGCGGTTCAATCCCTGAAACCTACGGAGTCCCTATTGAGGAAATCCAGGAAGGAATTCGCAACGGTGTGCGCAAAGTGAACATCGACACTGACAACCGCCTTGCCTTCACCGCGGCAGTACGTGAGGCGGCGATTGCAGACCCTGCAAATTTCGATCCACGCCACTTCAACAAGCCGGCTCGCAAATATATGAAGCAGGTCTGCCTCGACCGCTACCAGCAGTTCTGGGCTGCAGGCAATGCCAGCAAGATTCAACAGCAGAGCATCACTTACTACGCGGGCCTGTACGCCAAAGGCGCGCTGGATCCCAAGGCTGCAGTTGCTGCTTGATCTTAAGGACACTCTTCAGATTCACAGGGGCCCTTGCGGCCCCTTTTTTCATGCCTGGATCACTGTGGTTGCTGTTTCAATCCCCGTCTGACGATCAAAGCGTCCAACAACGGTGAGCATCACATTCATTGAACTCCAGGCCAGGATGCGATTCAGCTGAGCCATGGGGGCGACCGACATACTCCGATGGCATCTCTCCAATGGCTGAGAAAGATCAAAACAATTGATCTTCAGCTTTGGCCTCATTCAGAGAACAAAGCAAGATCGGTCAATCAGAGCCAATGCAATCAGCCAGATAATTGATCACAGGGATTAATGATGCCAGAGCCAGCTGTAACGTAGAGATTCTGCGATCAGGCTCGAATGGCCGACATTCACAAGCCAATCTCAGCTGTTCAGCAGCGATCATTTGATCGTCTGATTAATTTCACTGACGCGGTCGTGGCCATTGCCATCACTCTGCAGCTGCTGCCACTGGTTGATATCAAAGCAAGTGCTGGGGAATCAATCTGGAAATTGATCAGCGATAACTCATCTCAGATTTTCGCGTTTTGGTTCAGCTTTTTAATTCTTTCCGTTTTGTGGCTTAAACACAATCAGGTCTTCAATTCCATGAGGACTTTCGACAGTACGATTTTCTGGCTGAATTCATTATGGATGGCCTTAATTGTCTTTCTTCCCTGGCCAACCGCACTTTATGGTTCGCTGAATGATGGTCAACTGGCTGACCCTCAAGGGGTTGGCCTTCTCTACTGGTGGACACTTGCATTGATCAGCGGGATTGGATGGCTCGTCGCAATCCATGCCGAGCGGAACCCCGAGCTGCTTGAAGAGTCGGCCCTGTTGGAACGTCCTCAAGGATCAGGTCTCAAGAGATATCGAGGTGCAAGTTTCGTTGGCGCTTTTCTGTTGATTGGCCTTGCCGCAGAGTTTTCACCTGAACTGGTGCCTTATCTCAGCTTGGGAATCATTCCCATGGACCTGGCCTTGAGGACAAGGACAGTACGAAAAAAAGGTTGATTCGCACCAAACACTCCGTCAGGCCTGCAGAGCGAGTTGTCCTGATCGCCCATCAAGGAATGCTTCCCGACCCAAGGGGAGTGCCATGTTCGGCAAACCATGACCCAGAGGAAGATCAACCACCAGGGGCACTCCGAGATCACCCAGTCGCTCTTCAAGGATTTCCACCATCGTGAAATCTCCAGGAAGGATGTCATCTTCCTTCCAGCTGAAACGGCCACAGGCCACGCCTGACAGACCGTCAAATAGACCGGCGCTGCGCCACTGAGTGAGCATTCGGTCCACCCGATAGGGAGCCTCTCCCACATCTTCCAGCACCAGAATCGCTCCTTTGAGTGAGGGAAACCAACGGGTACCAATCAGATGCGTTGCAACCGTGAGGTTGGTGACGACCAGACGACCCAGCGCCTTCCGGCCGCGCAACCCACGTCCTTGCAGGGGAGTGGTTGGTCTGCCGCTCATCAGGTCGACCGTGCGTTGCCACTGTTCATCCACTCCCCAAGCAGACCCATGGACAGCACCCAACAGACCGGCCTGCCACTGCGCCAGCAAAAGAGCACTGCTGTCAGAGAACCCGAGAGACCAGAAAGGCCGCCTGGGGAACCTCAGTCCTGACTCCAGGACTCGCGCAGCCCCCCAGCCGCCACCGACATAAACCACGCCATCAAGAGAGGGATCATTCCAGGCCGCCTCAAGTGACGCACGCCGCTGAGCATCCGTTGCAGAAAACCACTGCCACTGCCCTTTGACGCTCTCGGGAATTTCCAGATTCCACCCCTGTGCAGCGCAACGCTGCATCAGCGGTGCGAAATCCGTGTCGGGGTCCATCCAGGTGCCTGGATTGATGGCTCTGAGCCTTGAACCAGGGCGCAATGGAGCCAAAGGCCGATGTGCGCGAGACCGGGTAACAGCATTGGCATGGCCTCCGGCGAAGGCCGCAGCGACTCCTGAGCTGGCCGAGAGCGCCAGCGCCAGAAGAGAACGACGACGCATGGGTCAGGAAAGCAGTGCTTCCAGGATGGCCCGACCGGCAGTGCCTCCCGTGTATGGATCACAGGCGCGCTCAGGGTGAGGCATCAGTCCGAGAACCGATCCCGAAGCATTGGTGATGCCGGCGATATCAGACACGGATCCATTGGGATTCGCGCAGTACTGCAAGGCAATGGCGTCATCATCCTGCAGCTGCTTGAGCGTGTCATCGCTGCATTGGTAGCGCCCTTCACCATGGGCAATGGGGAGGGAGAACTGACTTCCTCGCGCATGGGAAGACAACCATGGCGAGCGAGCACTCACCACAGAGAGGGCAGTGTCCTCACAGATGAAATGGAGCTCACGGTTTCGGGTGAGCGCACCAGGAAGCAGTCCCAGCTCCGTCAACACCTGGAAACCATTGCAGATCCCCAACACCCGTCCACCGGAAGACGCAAAGGTCAGCAGTGATTCAAGGACCGGAGCGAATCTGGCGATTGCTCCGCAGCGCAGATAGTCCCCATAACTGAATCCTCCGGGAAGCACGACAGCATCAAGGCCACTGAGATCCCGTTCCTCATGCCAGAGATAGCGAGTGGGCAGCCCCAGACATCCCTCGGTGGCCCAGCGAACATCACGATCGCAGTTGGATCCCGGAAAGACGACAACCCCGATGGTCATGACTGCGTCAGCTCAAGAGTCCAGTTCTCGATCACAGGATTGGCCAGCAGGCGATCGCTGAGCAATTCAAGGTTCCGCCGTGCTTCCGCTTCGTCAGCTGCCTCCAGCTCCAGTTCCACGGCTTTGCCGATGCGCAGTCGCTCCACTCCATCCACACCGAGGCGGGAGGCTGCAGCCCGGGCGGCCTCTCCAGCTGGATCGAGAACCGATGGGCGCAGATGCACCAGAACACGGGCTTGGTAACGCGGCACGGGCTCCGAGCGGCAATTGTTAAATCTTGACAGGCCAGGGGGCCGCTTTCGTTCGACGAAATGCAGGTTGAAAACAGCCCCTTCTCCGCGATAGCCGGTCCGTGATCGTTCCACTGGCGCCCCTGATCCGCTCACTGTCGCCTGCCGCGCTGATGCTCACGGCGGGACTCGGCCTGGCTGCACCAGCCCGGCCCGCTGTCAGCCTGCCTGTGGAGTGCCGGCAACACCAGCAGGATTGGCAGGTCTGTCGCTATGAAAGCGATCAGCCGGGGGCCAGCTGGCAACTGGCGTTCGAGAACCGCACCGTGCGCTTCCGCCATGACGGCAGCGGTCGGATGCGGATGCAGCTCAATGACCAGGGCGACTGGACCACCGTTAACGCGCGCTGGATCGCGGAACGGACGCTCTGCTGGAACGAGGTTTGTGCCCGGGGGGAGATCCCTCTGGATTGATCACTGCTCCAGCGACGCATTGACGGCACACTCAAAAGGCACCGTCGCCGATGGCAGTGTGAGCAGATGGGCGCAGAGACTTGCCAGATCCTGAGGCTGCGTCATCTGCTCAGGCTGCATTGTTTTGACCCCTGCGGCCATCTCTGTGTTCACCCAGCCAGGACAGACAGCGGTGACACGAATGTCCTGTTCCCAGCCCTCGTTTCGCATGGCCTGGCAGAGGCCCATCAATGCGAATTTGCTTGCTGTGTAACCAGCGAGCGTGCCTTTGCAACGCTTGCCGCTCATGGAAACCAGCACCTGGATCCGCCCCCGCCCAGACTCCACAAGTGCTGGCCAGGCAGCTCGGGTTAACCACCAGGGCCCCATCACATTCACAGACCAGAGTTCATCCGGCTCATGACGTTGCTCCTCACTGAACTGCAGAGGAGTGCGACGCAGAATCCCTGCGCAGTGAATGAGCGTGTCAAGAGAGCCAAAATGCTTCAGGGCCATCTCGACGACCCGTTGGGCATCCTCTGGCACCCGAGCGTCGTAAGGGCAGGAGATGAGTCTCTCGGGTGCCTGGCCTGGATCCAGATCAGTTCCCAGCAATCTCTCTGGCTCACGCACTGCCAGGCAGAGACGATGCCCCTGCTGAAGCAGGGTGCGAGCCAGCGCAGCTCCGATCCCCCTGTTGGAACCAGTGATCACGACAGTTCTCATGATTCATCGGTCGTCAGGATTGGTGCATGGTCCCACTACCGGGACAAGCGTGATGGAGGGTCCGCGCCGTGTCCGAGTGGAAACAAGCCTTCAAAGGCTGGGAGCTGAGCTGGGACGGCTGGTTCAACAACCGCCGCGGTGAGTGGTGGTTGCTGGCACAGCTGGCCCTGATCAGCTGTCATCTGGCCCCTGCCTGGCCGAAGCCACAGGTCTTCGGGGTCGATTGGCCTCGGGCTGTTCAACTGATGGGCCTAACGACCCTGGTGCTGGGAGTGGTTTTGGCCGTGCAGGGCTTCCTGGCACTTGGCCCCAGCCTGTCTCCGCTCCCAGCCCCCAAACCAGGTGCTGTTCTGGTGACCACAGGGGTCTACGGACACTGCCGGCATCCTCTGTATCGCGCGGTTCTGGTGTGTTCTCTGGGAGTGGTGTTCGCCCTGGGAAGCCTCTTGCATCTCCTGCTCCTGCTTGCTCTCGCAGGAGTGCTGGTGGGGAAGGCAAAACGCGAGGAACGCGCGCTGCTTGGACAGCTTCCCTCCTATGAGGATTACATGGACAGGACGGCGGCGATCGTTGGCCGTTGCCCAGGACTTGACTGGCGCCGACTCGAGGCCAGCTGAGAAACCGTTTATTCGTTCATCGAGGGATAATCATTCCCCTTAGGTAAGAGCAGGTTTTTCTGCCAACGGGATGCAAATCGCCGGAACTCGTCGTCTGATCAGCCCCCTGGTTTCAGGTCTGACCCTGGCCCTGGTTCTGGCAGGTGCTGGACTATCAGCTGAGGCAAGGGCTGAAGAGCAGCCACCCAAACGACAATCCCTGATGGCATTGCTGGAGCCTTCCCCACCCAAGGAGGATCCGGTTCCCACACTCTTTCTGGAACGCACCGACCGGCAGCTGCAGACCACCGGAGATCCCATCTGGAATCTCAGGATTGAAATCCCTGGAGAACCACTGCGTCGTTTCGATGCCGTCAGCGGCAGGGCCAACCGGCAGAGCGCGGATCGGGACCGGATGGGCAGCCGTGCTCCACTGCCGATCGGGCGTTACAGCGTTGGGGCTGTCGAGCCTCTCAACGACGGTGCTTATCCCGAGATTGGCCCTGTGTGGATCAGCATCGAGCCCACATTCGTGACCGGACGCAGAGTGCTGGGCATCCATCTTGATCCCAGCGCAGGCCTCCGGAATGCCAACAGCGGCACACTGGGGTGCATCGGCCTTGTCAACAGAGCCGACATGCTTGAGCTCGCTCAACTGATCAAGCGCAGCGGTGCCGATCGCCTTGTGGTTCGTCATTGAAGGAGCAGGATCCAGGCCGCTAAGTCGCTGAATCACAGCCGTTCAGCGTGACGCGCCATTCACCCTGCGCGTCACGCCGTTGAAGAAAGGCGCTTGTGCCTTTGATCCACCACGTGAATTCGCGATCAGCACTGAATCGGGCCCCCGATGCCGAGGCAACCTCCGGCAGCGTCAGCTCACGACCATCCGGAAGTTGCAGACGCACAAAGTGCAGAGAGCGATCGCGCAGACCGTAATAAGTGGCGTCGATCTGCTCTCCGCCGCCGCAGCGGTAGCTGACACTTGAGCGACGCTCAAGCTCCGGTTGATCCGCACTGAAGGCAGTGGATGGCGTCGAGCCAATTCCGAAAAGAACAAAAGCCGTGAACGCCATGCAGCAGCGCATCAGACGGCCTGAAGACGATGTTCCAGCTGCTGCGTGGCATCGGTCTGCAAACCGATCACCACCAACTCCAGGCCGTTGGTTCCCTCAGGCTTCCAGGCCTGGGCCGGTGCTGACTCAAACCAGCTCTCAAGACGAGGCCCCACCATCTGGATCTGAAGCGGAAGACGTTTTCCCTGCATCCAGAGGCGCCCCTTGAGCCGGATCACATCGTGGTCATTGACAAAGCTTCTGAGGAGCTCTTCGAGCTGGCCACGTTCAAAGGCTCTCTCCAGACGGATCTGGCCGCTGACAGCCTCCACATGGGTGTGATCGTGATGGTGTTCGTGGTCATGGACGTGTTCGTGTTCGTGTTCGTGGTGACCGTCGTGATGGCTGGCATCGTGGTCAAACTGCCGGCTTGAGGCATTCATTCCCAGCACCAGAGATGGATCGACAACGCCGCGCGACATGGCGAGGGTTCTGGTTCCCGACCTCACACGTGAGACAAGTTGCTGCTGGACAGACTCCGTCTGTGAAGCCTCGAGACAATCCGACCGGCTAATCAGAACAAGATCGGCGGCCTCCAGTTGATCCCTGAACAAGTCATCGATGGCTGTGAGGTGATCCAAATTGGGATCCTCCTGACGCTGACGCTCGAGGGCCGCGGGATCTCCAACGGGACTGCCGGCACTGAGTGCTTCTCCATCGACAACGGTCACCACACCGTTCACGTGCACCCGTTTACGGATGGCCGGCCATTCAAGAGCCTGCAACAGAGGCCTCGGCAGAGCGAGGCCGCTGGTCTCAACAACGATTCCGTCCAGCTGCTCAGCACGCTGGAGCAAGGTCTCCATCGTCGGAAGGAAATCGTCCTGCACCGTGCAGCACAGACAACCGTTATTGAGCTCCACAAGCCGACCATCGACCTCATCGTCTGGGCAGAAACCACAGCTGCGGATGAGATCGCCATCCAATCCGACCGTGCCGAATTCGTTAACCATCACGGCCAGACGCTGACCACTGTTGACGAGGAGATGGCGAAGAAGAGTTGTCTTACCGGCACCAAGGAACCCGGTGATGACGGTGACTGGAAGCCTTGCTGGCATCAGCGACACCCGAGCGATTCACGAGTGCTGAGGCCACTGCGGCTATTGACACCACTGGCACGACTGCACAAGGCCTTGAGCTGCGTGAGGTCAATCACGGCATTGCTGAAATCGGTCCCTTCAATGGCAGCGTCGTTGAAGCGACTTTGCATCAACATCGCATTGGTGAAGTTGGCGTCGCGAAGATCTGCACCATCGAAACGGCTTGAAAACGCCACCACATCTTCAAGATCCGCTCCACGGAGATCGGCTCCCTGCAGCTGTGAGGTGTTGATCACGGCACCACGCAGATCCGTCTCACTGAGATTGACCTCGCGCAGATCTGCCTTCAGGAATTCCTTTTCCTTGAGGTCACGTCCATGCATGTCGGCGGTGATGTCCTGGACAGCCCGTTGACCACGAAGCTCGGGAGCCGTGATCGCGTGCGCAACATCGCCACAGGTGACAAGACCGGTCACAACAAGCAGACCGCAGAACAATGTCGCGATAAAGCGCCGGACGACAGAAGAAAAGAAGGCAGGCAAGAACATGGTGAATGAACGCTCGACAGGGCCCTGGAGACAACTGCCGTAACTTGATCCGTCACGATATGGCAGACGACTGCCCAGCCACGCGTCATGGCCAAGACTCTCCGGGTGGTGGTGCCGCCCCACCCCCTGATCGCCCACTGGCTGACCGTGCTGAGGCATGAGGGAACCCCACCGGCGTTGTTCCGAACCGCCATGGAGGAACTGGGCCGCTGGCTCAGCTACGAAGCCTTGCGTGACTGGCTGCCCCATCGCAGGGATGTGGTGAAAACCCCTTTGAGCAGTACGGAGGGCACCGTGATCGAGTCAGGCGTGCCACTGCTGGCGGTGCCGATGATCCCGGGAGGACTTCACCTCTGGCAGGGTGCCCGCCAGGTGCTGCCCAGTGCTGAACTCTGCCTGTCAGGACTGCCGGATGCGATCGAAAGCCAGGCAGGAGTGGTGTTGCTACTGGATCAGATCCGTCATGGCGACGAGCTGATGGGCCTGCTTGAAAGGCTGGAGCACCTTGGTGTTGAAGCGCCCAGGTTGCGTGTGATCACAGCCCTCACCTCCAGTCCCGGACTGAAACGCATCGGGGAGGCCTATCCGGAGATCACCATCCATACAGCCTGCATCGATGCAGACCTCGATGAGCAAAACCGGATCCTGCCAGGAATCGGTGATCCCCTGCAGAGACTGGGAATCAGAACGTCTCAGCCGAACTAGGCTGGATGCATTCAACGGAAGCCCATGGCGCGGCAGCAGGACTCTGCATCAGGAACCCTGGCAACACTGGTGAGTGGCGCTGTTCTGGGCGCCGCGGGCTTTGGCTGGTGGCTGCTTTCCGAGGCTGATCGCCGCCGTCGCCTGCGCAACCAGCGTTCAATGCTCTACGCCCCGCGCATGCAGGACGGCAGCGAGGCAATCAGTGCCGGGGACCGCCCCGAAGTCGATACCGACAGCCACCTGGAGGCTCGGGTCGAACAGCTGAATTCGGCAATTGCGGATGTGCGTCGCCAACTAGAGGATCTCGGCTCCAGGCAGTGACAGAGAGGCCGGTAGGTTGACGGAAGTCATTCGCCGCAACGCGAGAACCTTCATGCTCCGCTCCGATGCCGTCACCAAGGGGATTCAGCGCTCCCCGAACAGGGCGATGTTGCGGGCCGTGGGCTTCGGAGACCAGGATTTCGGCAAGCCCATCATCGGGATTGCCAACGGCTACAGCACGATCACGCCCTGCAATGTGGGGTTGAACGACCTTTCCAAACGTGCGGAGGCCGCAGCGCGGCTCGCCGGAGGCATGCCGCAGATGTTCGGAACGATCACCGTCAGCGATGGGATCTCCATGGGGACCGAGGGGATGAAGTACTCCCTCGTGAGCCGGGAAGTGATCGCCGATGCGATTGAGACCGCCTGCAATGGCCAGAGCATGGACGGCGTTCTGGCAGTAGGAGGTTGTGACAAGAACATGCCGGGCGCCATGCTGGCGATGGCCCGGATGAACATCCCGGCGATCTTCGTCTACGGCGGCACGATCAAACCGGGAAAACTCGGGGGATGCGACCTCACCGTGGTGAGTGCCTTCGAAGCGGTTGGCCAGCTCACCAACGGCAAAATCGACATGGAACAGCTCACCGCTGTTGAGAAGAACGCTTGTCCAGGGGCTGGAAGCTGCGGCGGCATGTTCACCGCCAACACCATGAGTGCAGCAATCGAAACCATGGGGCTGAGTCTGCCCTGCAGTTCGACAATGGCGGCTGAGGACGCGGAGAAAGCCGATAGTGCGGCGCGTTCCGCGGAAGTTCTGGTCGAAGCGGTGAAGGCCAACATCCGCCCCCTGGATCTGCTGACCAGGGAAGCATTTGAAAACGCCATCAGCGTGATCATGGCCGTGGGTGGCTCGACCAACTCGGTTCTGCACCTGCTGGCCATTGCGCGCACAGCCGGAGTTGATCTCAGCATCGATGACTTTGAACGGATCCGCCAGCGGGTTCCGGTGTTCTGCGATCTGAAGCCGAGCGGGCGCTACGTGACGGTTGACCTTCACAGAGCCGGGGGCATCCCACAGGTGATGAAACAGCTGCTTGATGCAGGGCTTCTGCATGGCGACTGCCGCACGATCGAAGGCAAAACGCTGCAGCAGCTGCTTGAGGATGTGCCTTCAGAGCCTCCCGCTGATCAGGATGTGATTCGTCCGATCAGCAACCCCATCTATCAGAAGGGCCATCTGGCGATCCTCAAAGGCAATCTGGCGCTTGAGGGAAGCGTCGCCAAGATCAGCGGTGTCAAATCCCCTGTGCTGACAGGGCCTGCACGGGTCTTTGAGAGTGAAGAGACCTGTCTCGAAGCCATCCTCGACCGCAAGATCAAGGCTGGAGACGTGGTGGTCGTTCGCTACGAGGGTCCAGTGGGTGGCCCCGGCATGCGCGAGATGCTCTCGCCCACATCAGCCATCGTGGGGCAGGGGCTCGGGGAGAAGGTGGCACTGATCACCGACGGCCGCTTCAGCGGCGGTTCCTATGGGCTTGTGGTGGGGCATGTCGCGCCGGAAGCAGCAGTGGGCGGCACCATCGGACTCGTTGAGGAGGGTGACAGCATCACCGTGGATGCCAACCAGCTCCTGCTGCAACTGAACGTGGATGATGCCGAGCTGGAGCGCCGGCGCGCGGCTTGGAGCAGCCCAACTCCCCGCTATCGAACCGGCATCCTCGGCAAATATTCCCGCCTGGTGAGTTCCAGCAGCAGAGGAGCGGTCACCGACCAGCCCTGATCAGGCCAGCAGAGCCCTGAGCCGCCTCGCCAGGGCTTCAAGAGGTGCTCCATCGGCAGGGGCTGAACAGCGCTTGCCGGTTTCACCATCCATCCACACCGGGTGCTGACCGTGCCAGAGGATCGGTCGGCTTGGTTGATCAACCCAGGCAAGCGTGAGGTTCAGATCCACACCGCTGCGATACACCTCCAGCTCGAGATCGAATTCGTCGTGTCGCTGCCCATCACCATCACGACATTCGATTCGCCCGCGGTAGTCGTCGAGCGTTGCATCGTCGGCCGAGAGTACGGCGTGATGAAAAGGCTTGCGACAGAGATCCGCCGCCGAGGCGATCAACGTCTCAAGCGCGGAGCATTCACCCATTTCAGAACGCTTCAATCGAGCGAATCAGCAGCTTGATGGCACCGGCTCGATAGCCGGGGTTCGGCGCACCGTCGTCACCGAATCGCGAATGCAGCAACTGAAGCCGAGTGATGCAGGCCGGATCAAAGCGAACCGGGAGACTGACAGGTTTGGCGCGCACCACAGGCTTCAGCCGGGCGAACGGAATCTCCACAACCGTTGTGTCCGTTGACTGGGTGGCAACAGTCGTAACCCAACGCAATCCACCTGGGATCAGCTCGGTGAGACCGAACACTCCGTCATGGCAGGCCACCGCGAACTTGAAGCTGCGCCCTTCGCCGTCCAGGGTCAGACGCAGACCTGCATAGGAGCTGAGATCCAACGGCGGACGATAAACCGGCGAACGACAGCTCACGAAACCGCCTCCTTCACTCACCACCTCACCTTCAAGGACAAGGCCCTGATCACTCAAACGACAGCCGGCGCTGCTGGAGCCCCCCATGATGGTGTCGTTGAGGCTGGCCCATTCACGAAAAGAGTCACCGGCGGCGATCACGCGAATGTCCGGGGGCGGTTGATATGGAGGTGTCGTCAAAGACCTTGAGAAGCAGCCTGATCGGCGAGCACGAGAATCTCGGAACCCGGTCGAACCAGCTTGGCAGGTGTGCGCTCCGGAGATTCGGCAGGATCGATCAGACGAGCCAGCGCCTGACGTTTGGCATCTCCGCTCACAAGAAACACCACCTGTCTTGCAGCGCTGAGTACAGGAGCTGTGAGTGTGATTCGCTCAAGACCTTTTCCCCGACCAATGGTGGTCCATCGATCCTGAACAGACGAAGCCTCCGTTCCAGGGAAGAGAGAGGCTGTATGACCGTCATCACCAAGCCCGAGAAGCATGAAGTCGAACACTGGGGGTTGGCCCTCACAGACGCTCAACACCAGTTCGGCGAAAGCCTCTGCACTGGCTTCCGGTGACGGCAGTTCCACAGTGGGCACGGGATGGAAGCAGGCACGAGCTCCGGGCTGATCCGTCTTCATCAAGGTGTTTCGCAACATGCGCGCGTTGCTGGAATCATCATCAGCAGCCACCCATCGCTCATCGCCCAGAAACACATCAACCCTGTCCCAGGGAAGATGTTCCTTGCCGAGCATGGCGTAGGCCAGTGAAGGAGTGGTGCCACCGGACAGAGCAATCTGAGCACGATCACGTTGATCAAGGGCCAGATCGATCGCAGCTCCGATGTGCTCGGCGGCTCGCCGAGCCAGGTCCTGCGGTGAAGCTGTTGTTTCGATGCGATAGGAGCTCATCGCGTTCCTCAGCTGAGCCACTCGGTGTGGAAGATCCCGTCTTGATCAACACGCTCATAGGTGTGGGAACCGAAGCAGTCACGCATGGCCTGCACAAGGTTCTGGGGAAGACGAGACGTGCGGTAGCTGTTGATGTAGTCGAGTGTGCTGCTGAGACAGGGCACAGGGATCCCCGCTGCGGCGGCGCCAGCGACCACCTTGGCGAGTCCGGGCAGGCGACGGTTGACCTGATCGGCGAACCATGGATCAATCAACAGATTCGCCAGCTGGGGATCGGCATTGAAGGCATCCTGGATGCGCTTGAGCAGACGAGCACGAATGATGCAGCCTCCCTTCCAGATCTGAGCGATCGAAGGCATGTTCAGGTTGTAGTTGTGCTCGGCGGATGCGATACGAAGCAGTTCCATTCCCTGCGCATAACTGGCCATACAGGCCAGCACCATGGCATCCATCAGAGGGGACATGCCATCTGCGGATGACCCCATATCGAACGACTGGATAGCGGGTCCACTCAGAATGGACTCAGCCCTGATGCGCTGGTCTTTCATGGAGCTCATCACACGCCCATTCAGGGCGGCGTAGATCGTCGGCACCGAGGCTCCCATCTGCAGCGCGCTGACCACTGTCCAGAGGCCGGTTCCCTTCTGACCGGCCTTGTCCTGGATCTTCTCAACAAGTGGAGTGCCGTCATCCGGATCCATGGTGCGCAGACACACCTCAGTGATTTCCACCAGATAGGACGAGAGTTCCTCGGTGCTGTTCCAGTGGGCGAACACATCGGCCATCTCGAGGCTGTTCATGCCTCCGACCCGTTTCATCAGGTCGTACCCCTCCGCAAGGATCTGCTCAATGCCGTATTCGATGCCGTTGTGAACGGTCTTCACGAAGTGACCGGAGCCTCCCGGCCCGATGTAGGTCACACAGGGACCATCCTCAACCTGGGCCGCCATCTTGCAAACCAGGCTCTCGATGGCGTCATAGGAGGCTTTTGTGCCTCCCGGCATCATGCTCGGACCTTCAAGGGCACCTTTGGCTCCACCGGAAACGCCCATCCCGATGAATCCAAAACTCTTACTTTCAAGCTCTGCAACGCGGCGTTCGGTGTCGTGATATTCGGAATTACCTCCGTCAATCAACAGATCTCCTTCATCCAAATAGGGGGAAATCTGATCAATCACAGCGTCCACAGGTCCGCCCGCTTTCACCATCATCAGGATGCGTCGCGGACGTTCCAGTTTGTTGACGAAATCCTGGAGGTCCGTCGCACCCTGAATGTTTTTGCCAGCTCCACGACCGGCGATGAATTCTTCCGTCTTGGAATAGGTGCGGTTGTAGACGACGCTCGAAAAACCGTTGCGCTCAGCGTTGAGGACAAGGTTCTCCCCCATCACGCCGAGACCAATCAGTCCGAAGTGGGCCTTGGACATGCGCAGGTGGACCATTCACTGCAGACAGTGTGACCACGGCAACCGAAGTCGGCTGCAACATGGTCCATCTCTGTCAGGAATGAACGATCAGATCACGCTTCCATCGGGAATCGATGCGTTCTTGACGACAACCACGATTCCGTTGCGGATGTAGAAGCCGTGTTCTGCACGATCAGCTTCTTCGACATGGTCCTTGTTCACGATCGTGACATTGGAACCGATGCGAGCGTTCTTGTCGAGAATGGCGCCTTTCACCGTTGTGCCCTGGCCCACTCCGAGAGGGATGCCACCACGTTCCTTCAGCACGGCACGCTCTTCGCTCGATTCAAAGAAATCAGCACCCATCACGAGGGTGTCCTGAATGACCACATCGGACTCAAGCCGGCTGCGAACACCCAGAACACAGTGATGCACGCTGCAGGACTTGAGGATTGAGCCTTCGCCGATGATCGAGTTGGTGATCTGCGCATCCACCAATTTGCTTGGGGGCAAATAACGAGGCCGTGTATAGATCGGGAATTTCTCGTCGTAGAAGCTGAATGGCGGTTTGGGCTGTTGCGTCAGCGCGAGATTGGCCTCATAAAACGCCCCGATCGTGCCGATGTCCTCCCAGTAGTCGTCAAAGACATAGCTCTGGAGCTTGTCACCACGAGACAAGGATTCGGGAATCACTTCTTTGCCGAAATCCTTGTGATCGGTATTGCCATCCAGGAGATCAAAGAGCGTCTGCCGGCTGAACACGTAGATGCCCATCGAAGCGAGATAGGGACGCTCTTGAGCGGATTCAGAACTGAGCCCGAAGCGTGAGGTGTCCACTGCCATCTCACGCAGGGAATCCCCCTTCGGCTTTTCACGGAATTCCTGAATATTGCCATCCGCATCGGTCCTCATCAGGCCGAAGGATTCAGCCTGTTGGGCATCCACCGGCAGGGCCGCCACGGTGAGGTCGGCACCGGTCCGTCGGTGATGCTCGATGAAACGGCTGTAATCCATGCGATACAACTGATCGCCGGAAAGAATCAGATATTCATCAACATCCCATTCCTGGAACAGCCACTGGTATTTACGAACGGCATCTGCGGTTCCTTCAAACCAGGAAGGACTGTCAGGTGTCTGCTGGGCTGCCAGAACTTCAACGAAACCACCACCAAACGAATTACTGAGATTGAAGGTTTGACTCAGGTGGCGATTCAGAGACGCACTGTTGAACTGCGTCATCACGTACATCTTGTTGATGTCGGAGTTGATGCAGTTGCTGATCGGGATATCGATCAGTCGGTATTTACCCGCAAGAGGGACAGCGGGCTTGGCCCGCATCTTGGTGAGGGGATACAGACGCGTTCCCGCTCCTCCCCCGAGAATAATGGCCAGAACACGCTTCATGCCGCCCCCGCAGATCGGCTTTGCCGCGCAAACCTACCGGACTTTGGGTGCTCAAAACCGGCGCTTGGGACAGATCCAACAAGACTGCTGCGAATCAGTCTTAGACAGGGGTCTTCAGGGTCGGAATGTCTCAACGATCCTGTTCGTCATCCTGCACGAGGTCAAACAGACGCTCCACCACATTCAGGGCGTTCTGCCGTTCACTTCGCTGCTGCGGCGCACGCAGTGATGTCACAGGGGTATGCAGAACTTTATTGATGATGCCCTTGCTCAGAGCCTCAACCACCTTGCGCTCACGGGCCGAGAAATCCGGCCCCATGCGACTGAGGGCCTTCTGCAGTTCCTCGGAGCGGATCGACTCCAGCGAAGAACGCAGCCTGTTGATGGTGGGAACCGCTTCAAGGCTGTCCCACCATTCCAGGAAAAGCCTGGCTTCATCATCAAGAAGCCCCTGAGCTTCACGAGCCACCTGCTGCCGGGCTTCCTGATTGCGTTCGACAACCTCCTTGAGGTCATCAACGTCAAAAGCTTCAACACCACTGATTCCTTCCACATCCGCAGCGATATTGCGGGGGACGCCGATGTCGACCAGTCGCAGTGAACTGCGACGGTTCAACTGCTGAAGTCGACTGGCATCAATGATCGGGTCATCTGCAGCCGTGCTGGTGAACACCAGCGAACAGGTGCTCAGACAGTGATCCAGATCCTCGAGTGGACGACACTGCACGGGCAGGTCGGGGAAGTCGGCTGCCAGTGCCTGAGCACGACTGACCGTGCGGTTCAATACAACAACGCCTGAGGCGCCCTTGGCCTTCAGATGCTGAAGCAGAAGGCGACTCATCCGGCCGGCACCGACAACGGCCACCTGTTCATCTTCAAGGGTGACCAGATCGTCCACACCACGGCTCTGACCCAACTTGAGCTGGGCAAGTTCAACAGCTGCAGAGCTGATCGACACGGCACCCGTGCCCAGATTGGTTTCGCTGCGGACTCTCTTCCCAGTGCTGACTGCCTGGGTGAGCAAACGATTGAGGATCGGACCAAGCGATTTGTGCTCCTGGCCCAGCCGCATCATTTTCTTGACCTGGGACAGAATCTGTCCTTCGCCAAGCACCAGGCTGTCGAGCCCGGCAGCAACCCGCATCAGGTGGGCAACGGCGTCCTCATGATGGAAGGTGAACAGGTGCGGCTTGAGATCTCCGGTATCCAGGCCGGAATGGCCGCTTAGAAACTCTCTGACAGCAGAAATTCCCAGCTCAGGATTGCGAACGAGCGTATAGATCTCCAGACGATTGCAGGTGCTGAGGATCGAGGCCTCAAGCACCTGATCATGGCCCCGCAGGTTCTGCAGGGATTCCTCCATGGTCTGCTCAGGGATGCTGAGCTTTTCGCGCACTTCGACCGGTGCCGTTCGATGACTGAGGCCGACAACGGCGATGTGCATGGAGAAAACCCTCGCTGCTTGAAGAGGAAAGTCAGCTCAGAGCGATGCTCTGTGCGCCTTCTTTAATGTGAACCGTGTTGGTGAAACGGCAGGTGTCGTCCAGGTTGCTAATCACCAGGCTGCTGGTGCGGGTGCAGTCCTTCTCGAACTTAACGCCGTGGAAAAGCAGGCCATCGGTGATGCCACTGCCGGCGAACACCACATGCTCACCGGAGGCGAGCTCATCAGCTTCGTAGATCTTGTCAGGATCACTGATGCCCATCTCTGCCAGACGCGCCAGGTTGCCCTCCTTGGTGAGGTCAGCCCACTCCTTGGTTTGCGCCACAGCCGGGTCATACACGAGCTGACCTTGAAAATGGCCACCGAGAGCGCGCATGGCAGCAGCGGAGATCACACCTTCAGGAGCAGCACCGATACCCATCAGGCAGTGAGTTCCAGTGCCGGCGAAACCGCAGGCGATGGCAGCCTGCACATCACCATCGGAGATGGGCTGAACACGCGCACCAGTTGCGCGGATTTCAGCAATCAGATCCTTGTGGCGAGTGCGGTCCATCACGACGATGGTGAGTTCTTCAACGGCCATACCGAGGCACTCGCTGAGAATCTTGATGTTTTCCGTTGCGGACTTGCGGATGTCCACCTTGCCCTTGGCGGCCGGGGGTGCAGCCAGCTTCTTCATATAGAAGTCGGGAGCATTGAATAGGCCACCACGGTCTGAAGCGGCCAGAACAGCCATTGAGCCGCGCTGGTTGTTGGCGCAGAGATTGGTGCCCTCGCAGGGATCAACAGCAAAATCCACACCAGGACCCGTTCCGCTGCCCACCTCTTCACCGATGTAAAGCATGGGGGCTTCATCACGCTCGCCCTCACCGATCACGATTCGGCCTTGCATCTGAATCTTGCCCATGCGCTGACGCATGGCTTCAACGGCTGCAGCATCGGCTTCATCCTTCTTGCCGAGGCCTGTGAGGCGGGCGGAGGCGATGGCCGCCTGCTCAACGACCTCGAGAATTTCCTGGATGAGAGTGCGATCCACTGGAGTGCGGCGGGGAACTAGATGCGGTGAGGATCAGCTCTCAGGACTTGGCGCCACTGGGCTTTTCGCTCAAAAGCGCGGCTTACTGTATCAGTGACTTCGAGCGTGGTGGAGATCACTGGCGCTTCTCTAAAGTCCCCCGAGATTTAAAGCCTTTCATGACCGCAGCCCATCGCCCGATTCAGATCATCCCTTCGGTGCTTCCCGCGGATTGGGCTGCCATGGGGCAATGCGTCAAGGATCTGGAAGCTGCGGGTGTCGACAGAATTCAGTTCGATGT
This sequence comes from Synechococcus sp., assembly GCA_047286285.1. GTDB lineage: Bacteria > Cyanobacteriota > Cyanobacteriia > PCC-6307 > Cyanobiaceae > Synechococcus_C. The sequence continues at coordinate 1,531,049 of JBJBBP010000002.1, forward strand.
GATGGACGGCAACTTTGTGCCGAACCTCACCTTTGGTCCAGAGCTGATCAAGGCGTGCCGCAAGTACTGCAACGTCAAGTTTGAGACCCAGTTGATGGTCAGCCAGTACAACGCCGAAACCATGCTGGAGGAATATGTCGAGGCCACCAAAGGGCCCAACGGAGAACCAGGGGTGGTGATTGCTCACGTTGAGGCGAACACTCATCTGCATCGCGTGCTGGGCCGTATCCGCCAGTTGGGAGGAAGCCCCTCAGTGGCCATGAACCCCCACACACCGATGGAGATGGTCAAAAACGTGCTGGATATGGTCGATCACGTGTTGGTGATGACCGTGAACCCTGGCTTCGGTGGTCAGGCCTACATTCCCACCATGCTGGACAAGATCTCCCAGCTGAGACAGACCATCGTTGAACGGGATCTCGATATTGACATCGAAGTCGACGGAGGAATCAAAGCCAACTGGACCATCTCCCAGTGCTGCGCAGCTGGTGCCAACTGCTTCATCGCAGGCAGCGGAATGTTTGCCTACCCCACGCTCAAGGAGGGTTGCGACGACCTGCGACGTGTCGCCACTGAAGCCCAGGCCGGTCAGGTGCTGCCCACACCAGCCTGAGAAACCTTGAAGCCAAGGACCCCGGGACCACCCGGGGTGGGCACTCTCAGACAAACAAAATGGAGCAAGGGATAGGCCTTGGGCTAAGCATCCTGGTCAGCCACGTCAGCGCCTGAGCCAAGCTCACTCTCCATTTGCTGACCGGGCTTCCAACCACTGGCCCAGATTTGCCGACATCGAGCATTCAGACTTTTGGAATCAAGCCCCCATCCAGCAACGACCTTCTGGATGTCCTGCTTGATGTCATCAGCACCAGGGAAATCTCCATATCGCATCACAAGCCTCGCTGCCACAGTGAGCTGCTCAGGTCCTGGATCCCCCTGATGCCCGAGCAAAGCATCAACCTGGTCGCGATCGGTGCCGTAGAGGGGATGCGTCTGCTCGGTCTGATCACTCATGGGTGAATGGAGTGCACCACACCAGAATCTCATCAACAGGGAAAAGACACCTCACAAAAAAAGCCGACCCTTACGGGGCCGGCCTTTGGATACTCAGTAAATCCATGAGGAATGAATCCTGATAAATCAATTAATCAGAATGTGAATGTAGTACGAACAAGGGCGCCAAACTGACTAAATGTTCCGTCTTTTCCATCCACCCCGTCGAAAGTGAGTTGACCAAGAGGGCGACTCAGATAAAACATCGAAGGTGTCACAGTGATGTTATCTGTAACCTGGAATCCGTAATACCATTCCCACACATAATTGCCATCAAATGGAGTATCTCCACCTTTGAGGTCAGTGGCAAAAGTAGCCTGCCCAACAGCCATACCGGCAGAATTACCCTGGAGGAAAACATCGTCCCAATGAATAGCAATCTGCCAAGACTGCGAGGTTGAGACATAGGCATCAGCAGCACTGTTGTCAGCAAAATTGGTTGTATTTAAACCCCATCCAGCACTAATCGCAGGGATCCAGCCAGAGTCTTCGGGTTGCCAGTAAGCAGCAAGACCAAATGCGTTTAAGGACATGTCAATGTCCTGCGCATAACTTAACTGCGTGTATGAAGTTGAATACGGAACGAGCGAAGGACTTTGCAGCCAGCTGTAAATGCCAGCAAATCCCCACTGCTCTCCTTCATAGCCGATTTGAATTGTTCCTACCCCGTTCGAGTTGTCTGCGGCAATGCCTCCATCTCGTGGATTGCTGCCTGTGCAGGTGTCAAGGTCACATACGTACTGAAGACCAACGTTCCAGCCATTATTTTCATAATTAAGCGCTACACCGGGGCCCTGAGTTTTGTTGTAAGCACCTGGAGCTCCATTAAGAGTGAGGATATCAAGAACTGTATTGCCATCACCTGAAGGATATACAGAGGGCCACATTGGCATCATGTCATCTTGACCAACATTGGGTCCGACAAAAACTGTGAAATTCTCACCAATTGGAAAGTTATACCAGAGTTTGTCAATGAATAATTTATCTCCAGACCCTGAGGCAACCTCCAGTGTTGAAAGATTAGTTGGGTTACCATTAAAAGCATTATCATCACCGAAATTACCTGACCTAATCGTCGCTGACAAAAGGTCCTTACCAGTAAAACTAGTATTTAGATAGAGCTGGTAATCGTAGTTAAACGTTGTAGCACCAAATTCGCTACTGGCATTTTTTTGATAATTACTATCTCTCGACTTTGGCCCAGAGCCAGTCGGAAGATAAATACCGTCTGTATCAGGAAAATGCTTCTTAATTCTATCAACATTGACCTGTGTTAAATACAAGTCTCCACCAAAAGAGTTAGCACCGATGTCAAATGTGGCCTGGCCATCCAGCTTGGTGGTGGTGGAGAACTGGGTTGCTTCCAGTTCGCCAACGCGAGCTTCCAGACCATCAACACGGCCTTTAACGATGGCGAGTTCCTTCTCGAACTCCTTCATCAAACGCTTGAGCTCATCGGTCACTTCGGTGACGCGATCGAGGCAGGCGTTGAGCAGTGCAGCCGCTTCAAAGCGGGTCATGGCACGGTTACCGCGGTAGGTGCCGTTGGGGTAACCGGCAACGCAGCCGTAGCGCTCAATCAGGTTGCTGAGAGCCTGATAAGCCCAGTCAGTCGGGTAGACATCAGAGAACTGGGTGATGCTGGTGACCTGATCCTCAGAGCCAGCTTGACGAGAGACAGAGGCGTAACCTGAAACGCCGCTGACATTCATGTCAGAAGCATTGGCAGCAAAAGGAGCCAGCAGACCTAATGCTGCCGGAGCAACAAGTAGTTGCTTGAATAATTTCATGGGATTCCTCACACCAAAAAAAGAGGAATGCAAATACTAAGAAGCGAAAACAAAAAATCAAGCGTTTGTGAAAGGAGAGACTTCAAATGATTCCAAGATACGTCTAATTCTTCCACGACAGCATGATCTCACCACAGGCAAGAGGATCAAGAAAAATCAATAGGGACTAATTTGTTTAATATCATCATACAACTGCTTGGCAAGCTTGTTATTAAAGCCAGTGCACAGCTCCCGCATACAAAGAGCATCAAAGATTGAAAACAGAGCAGGCAGGAGCGTCCACGAAAAGAAAAGAAAAACTAGTCCACCTTTGCGATCATCAAGCCAAAAGCGGTGATAACCAAACCATCCAAGCAGAAGCGCATAAACAACACCAAGAGATGGCTGACGACAGCGCAGTTCAAACTCATTCTCAAAAACCATCTGCTCGCCATGCGACATTTTTTTCGCAAGATGTTGATACTCTTTTCTCATCAGGACAGCTTGAAGACTACTAAAATAAGACTAACAACACTGAAAGCCGACATCAACCATTAGGCACTGGCTCTTTAATACTAACAGCAAAAAATCATTGACTGAAGCGCGAGGCAAGGAGCGATTAGCAGGACAATCCAGACAACAAGATTGATCAGCCGTTAGACCAAAGCCTCATCCAACTCGAGGCAGAGGAGATGCCACTCATCCCAGTAGAGCCGGGCAATCCGACAAAGGACTCAAACCACTGAAAAACAATTGAAAAGCGTCAGTAATAAAAGAATTCGAAAGAATCATGAGGTAGCATGCACCCATAGTTAGGGTTGGTAAGTTGGAAATAAATCACATGCCTCACTGCAGCAAATGCGGAAAAATGCCACCGCTTGGACTCAAAAAGATCTTCAAAAGCTTCGGAAAGCTTCTACAAACACTGATTCAAAAAATCTCGAATCTCTTAAACAAAAAATCAGGAGCAAGAGTCAATAAATATTGATTCTAAATCTCACAATGAAGAAGTTTGCAGGAAGAGATTTGCCACAGGGTATTGGATGACTGACAATTGATTAAGCGACAATCCAAGCATCATCTTGTTCATCTTTTTGAATACTTCCAGACAAATTATTCTTCCAATGATCATAAGCGACATCAAATTCATGATCCCAAAGAGCAGGAATATCAATCACAGCATTCTTGAAATAACCATCTTGAATGGAGCTCAAGTAAAGTCTTCGAAGAGCAATCCAACGTGGCTCATTCTTGTGTGACATACGTAATATAATATCCTGTTTTTCACCATCAATATCTTCACCAGGAATACAGTAAAAATCACCGACACGGCGCTTGGAACGTAAAAAATGACCTTCCTCTAATAAATGATTGGTGATGGCCTGCTGACCGCCCTTTTGATCAAGAACCTGAAATAACTGACGAGCCCTTTTAAGACCTATCTGATAGCGTCGATTGGCAAACCACTGGGTAATAGCTGTGCGACGGGTTATCGCTATAAGTACAAGTACAAGAGCAATAAGCAACTCAATTTCAATAATAAGCATGAATCTGCTCAACCTTTGGTCAAATTAGCAGCACCTCGGGAGACGACAAGCAACATCATTTACCAGGTATCATTGATCACAAGCAAGACAGATCGCATGGGCGAACTAAAGATTTGTTTTAGAAATCAGCGGAGCTTGATGCAGGATTTACTGTAAAAAATTCTACAGGGTGTTGTTAATTCGCCTTATTTAATTGCCATGCTAATCCTAGAGCTCTAGTCTTCAAAAAGATATGCAATGACCACGCCACGAAAATGAATCTAAGCGAGCTGGCAATCCATCATTCTGCAACAGTTGTAAGTGTCAGAAGTGATGGGAGCGATCTGAGCAATTCCTTCAGAGACCGATTAGAGGCGATGGGTTTACGCAAAGGAAGAACCGTTCAGGTCATGAGAAAGGCGCCCGGTGGTGATCCGTACGAGGTGAGAGTTGGGAGCACAACCGAAATTGCAATACGAAAATCTGAGGCGGCTTTAGTGGAGATCACAGATGTAACTGATCTCAAAAAATCATGACTTTAGCTTGAACCCACATCATTACAGCTCCGAACACTCATCATGATTACTGCAGAAACCGGCAAGCAAACTCAACCAAAAAACGAATTACCAAGGATTGTTTTTATTGGTCAACCCAATACGGGTAAGTCGACATTTTTCAACCGCGTCACGAACGCAACTGCAGGCGTGGCAAACTGGCCCGGGCTAACCGTCGATTTCATGCAGGCAACTGTGGAACGTGACGGGAAAACCATTGAATTCGTTGATCTACCTGGAATCTATGACCTCGATGGATTTACCGAAGATGAAAAAGTAGTACAGGATTTTCTAGAAAAATACAGCTTTGATCTGATCGTTTGCGTAATCAACGCATCACAAATTGACCGTCAGATTCTTCTGCCACTACAACTGAAAAAGCTTGGAATACCAAGCTTGGTAGCTTTGAACATGGCAGATGAAGTGAAGCGATTTGGAGTCAAAATCAATACGCAAAAGCTTTCACAATACCTAGAAATGCCTGTATTTTCAATCAGCGCTAAATATGGTGCTGGTTGCAGCTTGGCGATCGATGGTATTTGGAATACTGTTAATGAAATAAGCGACTCTTACAAAGTTGCAGAGCTTGTAGAGTTTTGCCGAGACAACAAAATAAGTGATGAAGAGATCCAGGAATCGCTGGATCAAGGCATCGAAATGCCACCTGAAAACCTGGTGACATTTACAAACCGAATGGATGCCGTGCTGCTGCATCCAATTTTTGGTTTGCCAATCTTCTTCCTCACAATGTTGGCACTATTCCTGTTTATCTGGAATGTGGGCATGCCAGCGCAGGATCCAGTTGGCGATTTCACAGATTGGCTGCAAGCAACGGTGCTTGAACCTGGATTGAGTTTCCTGCCAGATCTTGTCAAAGATTTTGTCATAAATGGTCCCTATACCGGCTTTGCATCACTACTTGGATTTGTTCCGCTGGTTGCCTTCTTCTTCGTTGTGATGACCGCACTGGAAGACAGCGGTTATTTGTCAAGAGCCGCATACCTGATGGATAACATCATGCGCAAAGCCGGTCTTGATGGGCGAGGCTTTGTCATGCAGTTATTCGGATTTGGATGCAATGTCCCAGCCATCATGGGAACAAGGACAATCCGGTCACGTAGTCAGAGATTGCTTTCCATTCTGGTGATCCCCTTCGCTTTATGTTCCGCAAGGCTTCAGGTCTTCGTGTTCTTCCTAGGGATCATCCTGCCAAGCTATCTAGGTGCTGTTGCTCTGTGGCTTCTCTATATCATCAGCTTTATCGTTGCGTTTGTTATGGCAGCAATCTTCAATGCTAGTGGTCAATTCAAATCAAAAGATCCATTCGTCATTGAACTGCCTCCTTACAGAACACCAACATTTAAACAAGTTGCTTTGAATGTTTGGAGTGAGATGAAGACATTCGTTCAAAAGCTGTCTGTATTTATGATTATTGGCACAACAATCACCTGGTTCCTGACCAATTATCCTGGAGGAACTGAAGGGCTGAATACGTATGCCGGACAAATCGGTACTTTCTTCCAGCCCTTGATGGCACCACTGGGGATCAATCCACTGCTCACAGTGTCTCTGATTATTGGTTTCGTGGCCAAAGAAGTCCAGTTAGCGGCTGTGGCAACCATGTACGGCTTAGGAGAAGGGAGCGATGCACTCAAAACAGCATTGGGAGGGGCAATTAATTTCCAACAAGGATTCAGTTACTGCCTGTTCAGTCTCCTCTATGTGCCGTGCCTGACGACCGTTGCAACGATCTGGGGAGAGACAAAATCAGCAAGATTCACCCTGTTCTCAGTTACAGTTTCAATGGTGGTTGCCTGGGTTGTGGCCTTTGGATTTTATCAATCCTACAATCTGATCTTTGCCTCTTGATCAAAGGATAATAAAAGCCTTGGATGTGAATGATTGCTATCACATCCGAGGCTTTTTTTAATCAAAAATGTAGAGGCAACGAAAACCACTGAAACACAAGCGATGAGACTTCGTTGAATCGTTTTAAGCACGATTCTGGACGAGAAAAATAAGCAAATTAACCTGCGGCCTTGAATGCCTGAGGTTATGCTGCTCGATGTTCCAAAGGAGTGAAATCCCAGCCGATGGGTACCGCAGAAACGGTTTTCTCTCTGTGCGCCTGATAGAGAGCCTCGATTTCATGACAGGCCCTTTCATAAGCAAACCAACCCATCATGCGCCGAGAATGTGCTCGTCCTCGTTTGTCAACAGACTGATCCACTGTGACGCCATTGGTTTCTGCACTCTCAAAAGCACTGAGCAATGGGATCTGGGAATCAAGTACGTGAATGTCAAATCCTTTGAGGATGTCGATCGCCGACTGCGCTGAAGACTTTTTTCGTGAATCAACCTTGACAAGCAAGGCTGCATAGGGGATCCGGTATTGGTTCAACAACGTGGACATTTCAACAGTCAGCTCCAGAGAGCGACTCTGGGGAGTTGTCGGGAGCACAATGATGTCAGACCCTTCGACAAGATTTTTGAGCTCTTCCTCATTACTGCTGGCTTGTCCATCGGTGACAACAACCTCGGCGCCTCGAGCGACTTTTGCCGCAGCTTCGATCGGGACCACAGGATAGGGAAGAAGTTCACGTGAACCGTAGGCAGTTGCAGACCGATTGCGATCGGCATCGATCAGAGCAACTCTCTTATGCTGATGGGCCCAGATTGCTGCCAGATGCACGCTGGTGCATGTTTTAGCGACACCGCCTTTCTGCCCAAAAACAGTAATGAACATTGGTCAGATCTTTTCGAACATCATCACGCTCACACTCAGATTGTCAAGACCCTGCTGACCAGTTCGTCATCCACATAGTTAACAACGCAGTCATGATGTGGACATTCAATCATGAATGAGTGACGAGAGACATAATCCTGCAGAAGAACTCGTTGCTCTGCAACCAGCGATCCAGGACATGGATAAGACGCATCAACATGAATCAAACACGCAAACGAATTTCTCAGAGAGTGAACATAAGAGTCTGAATTTGAAAATTTGAAAAATCTTTGTAAGAGACAGCTGTCCCACATAATCTGCCGGGATCTCAACTGCAATAAAAAACGGGGCGGTATCCCTATCGCCCCGCAACCTTAAAAACGCCTGGGGCAAGGACACCAAGCTGCGTCATTATCTCGAAGATCAATGAGGAACCGTGGCTCCAAAACAGAATTGCCGAACAATCGTGGCTCAGATCACTAGCCGCCAGGCGGCTTGATCCCAAAAGCATTGATCAGGAACATCCGTCATGGCTGCGTCAATCAAGCAACATCTCCAGTCTCGAGGGGAAGTGATGGATCGCAGCTGCCGCTTCGACTGATACATCGGCAACAGGCAGGTATGAACCCGGTGATGATCCAACAGACACTGCTCAGTGCAAGAAATCAAACATCACGATCGCCTGTTCTGACCAGATTGTTCCTCATGAACGAAAATTCAACCGAAACGTTGCCCCAAGACGAAGAGGTGGAAACCTTTTCATCATGGCTGAAGCGCAATCGACTCGACAGAGGACAACCCTGGTTGTTCTTCGGCGAAGATGAATCCTTTGAAGATGCTTTCTAAAGCATCGATCGCCTAAAGAGATTAGCTCGTAGACAGTGAAGCTCTGGAATTTTAAGTGCTAATTAAAAGTAAACCTATTTACATCACTCAAACATGCATTTTTAACCTTACACTGACAACCACTCGAGTCATCAATTTGACATATCTAATGATCACGAGTCTTCATGGCTCCAAAAAGCACCTACATCTAAACAAGCATATCGAGCATGAAAGAGTGAGCAGAGCAACAGTCAATCCTGAAACTGATTATTCTGTTGATTAGGCAACCTGTGGGTCGATAGGCAGGGCAATACTCACAGGCGCTTCATCATCAGTCCGACTGTTGACATCAAAAGACCATTTTTCCAATTCTATCGTTTTGATCATCTCTTGGATTTCTTCCACTGATGATAAGTCTTGCTGCATGAATTCCATCACCACTCTGATCTTCGCGAAGACTTCACTTTCTGTTTCACAGAAATACCTCACAGGTCCTTGAACTCCCCGGCTGACATATTGATTTAGAAACCTCTCGAGGCTATCTTTCGTATAGCCATCTTCCATCGTGCTCTCAAGCTCAATACATCTAATCGTGAAATAAGTTGGTGACGTCTTTTCTGGCATAAAACACAATTTGCTGGTCTCAGCCTAAATGGTTTGGTTTTTCAACCGCTGAACAACCAGATACATGAGGACCTTCCATTGATCACTTCAGACACGCTCCCTCCACCGATCTATTCAAAAAGCATCGTGATTCATCGACCTCGAAATCAAGCCTTTGATGACAAGCACAGGCATCGATATTCGTAAACCAAGCCCCGGTATCGGCTCTTATGCAAGGCCATTTCAAGGCCCACACAACAGAGATTATGCATAGGGGTATGCGTTGGGGACAAAGAATTGTTCATTGATTGGAGGCCGCGCATAATCACCATGCTTTGGTCTTGGTGGCAACTTGATGCCCGGTGGTGTCATGTCTTCCCATGGCACCTTACTGAGCACATGCCGCAGACAATTGAGTCGAGCTCTCCTCTTGTCATCTGCTTCAACGGTGAACCAAGGTGCTTCAGGGATATTGGTTCGCATGAACATCTCATCCTTGGCCCTTGAAAAATCCACCCAACGATTGCGGGCCTCAAGATCCATCGGACTCAGCTTCCAGCGGCGTGTCGGGTCGTCGATACGCGACTGAAAACGTGCCTCCTGTTCAGTGTCGCTGACCGAGAACCAATACTTGAGCAGCAGGATGCCACTGCGAACAAGCATCCGTTCGAATTCAGGTGCGTCGATCAGAAAACGTTCAACCTGCTCAGGTGTACAGAACCCCATCACACGCTCAACACCCGCCCGGTTGTACCAGCTTCGATCAAACACAACAATCTCACCCTCAGCAGGAAAATGTTCCACATAGCGCTGGAAATACCACTGGGTTTTCTGACGCTCCGTTGGTGTTCCAAGGGCCACGACCCGGCAACCTCGTGGATTCAGCGGTTCAGTGAGTCGTTTAATTGTGCCGCCCTTTCCTGCAGCATCACGCCCTTCAAACAGAAGGATCATCCGGTATCCGGTTTCACGGATCCAGTACTGCATCCTCACCAGATCCGTCTGCAGGCGAATCAATTCCGACTCATAGAGCTTCTTGTTGAGTCGCACCATCTTGTGGTTGTGATCATCCATGAGAGAACCGAAAAGCTCGGATGGAGTCTCAATGTCATCCGAACTGCCCCCCAGAGTTTCAAGAGCGACTTCAGACACGTCTCCTGAGCCGATTGCGTTCTTCGATTGAACGTGTTGTTTCGCCTTGCCCTTGTTCTTATTGCCCATGTTCGGAACGAGTCCATTCCCATTGGAGGCATCGGCGGGCATGGACCTGGCATCTCCGCCGGTTTTTCTCAGATTTCAGCTCATCTCGGCGATGGAGTTGCCATCTGGAAAGGGCAGGCTGAAGCGAATTGCAAACCTGCCTGGTTCAGTTCCTCCCCCCTGGTCATCTTGATGAATGCACTCGAGCCTGCCTCCATGCAAACGGGCCACATGCGACACAATCGCCAGACCGAGTCCGCAGTGACCCTGCTGTCCCCGTGATGAATCGAGGCGGTGAAAGGGTTGTAAGGCCTCTTCCCATTGTTGAGATGGCATCCCTTGCCCTTGATCCCAGACCTCGATGCAGCAGCGCTCACTCTCGAGATGCAAACGCAGAATCACTGGAGGGATTCCATAGGAAAAAGCGTTATCAATCAGGTTGGCGATCGCACGGCCCAAAGCGACCGGTTTGACCGAGCAGCACAGCGGAGCCAGTTCGAGGCGGAGTTGATCTGCAGAGTGACTGCTGGCGACTTCCGCCAACAACTGGTCGAGGGGGACGTCAACTGAAACTTCGCTATCACCACCTCCTGCAAACAGGAGAAACTGTCCTGTGATGCGCTCAAGCGACTGAAGGTCACCAGCACACCGCTCGCGTTCATCCGCCGACAGCTGCGGCATGGAGAGACGGAACTGAAGACGAGTGATCGGTGCTCTCAGATCATGTGCAATCCCAGCAAGCATGGTCGACCGTTCACGACGGTTCGCTGCCAGCCGCTGAACCATGGCATTGAAGTGCTGCGTGAGGCGTTGAACCTCAGGAGCTCCACGAGCGGGAACGGCATCAGGATCCTCACCATCACCCACTCGGGACAGTGCTTTCTCCAGTCCGCGAAGAGGGGCTTCCACCTCCACCAGCAGGAACAATCCACCACAGATGATTCCCGCACCTACCAGTGAAAGACCAAGCAGCGTGGGCTCGGGCGGCCAATGCATCATCGAAGGCACATCCACACGAAGCCAGATGGGCTCAAGGGGTGAAATCAGTTCGATCCACACACTGCGTTCACCGCGGCTGTCCCTGTCGGGCAGCACCATTGGGCAGTGAGACAAGCGCTGGCAAAGTTGAAGCTGCAACGCATCAGCCTGACGCTTGAAGGCTGCTGAAGTGGGTACGGGCGCAGGCTTGGGGCGGACTATGACCTCGAGATCAAGACCGGTCAGCTCCGCGACCAGATGAGGGGGATAACGCTCCAGAGCCAGCTCAGTAAGCCGGACATTGAGGGCTAAATCCCTGCCGAGCTGAATGGTTTGCAACTGTTCCAGCTGACGACCGAACAGAGCCTGAAAGACCACCAGACAGAACGCGGAACTGCCGAGAGCAAGTCCACCCCAGCCGAGAAGGGCGATTAGACGCTTCTGCCATGGACGGGAAGGAATCGGCAACACTCAGGAGGGAAAGATCAGCGGGATCGCGGCTGCCCGTCAGGTACGAACACATAGCCATAGCCCCACACTGTCTGCAGATAGCGCGGTCGAGCCGGATCAGGTTCCACCAGTTTGCGCACTCTTGACACTTGCACATCCATGCTGCGGCTGTCGGTGTCGCAGCCTGGACCGCGAGCCAGCTCGATCAGTCGTTCACGCGAGAGTGGGCGGTGGGGATGCTGAACGAAAGACGCCAGCAGGCTGAACTCCCCACTGGTGATCACCACAGGCTTGCCTTCGCGGGTCAACGTCCGGGCAGCGAGATCGAGAACATTCTCTCCAAACACCACATCCCCCCCTTCAGCCAGCGGAGTACCTGCGGGTAAAGAACTGCGCCGTCTCAGCACTGCTTCAATGCGCGCTGAAAGCTCGCGTGGCAGGAAAGGTTTAGCGAGGTAATCATCGGCACCCTGTTCCAAACCGATGATGCGATCAACACCTTCACCGCGTGCCGTCAGCATCACCACCGGCAGGTCATCGCCTGCATCCCTCAGACGCCGCAGGGCCGTGAGCCCATCATCACCGGGCATCATCAGGTCCAGCACAATCAGGTCAGGTCGCTGAAATTCGAGCCTGGCCTCAAGCTGCTTCACATCGCTGAGACTGCGAACGTCATATCCCTGATCCAGCAGATAAGTCCCGACCATCTGACGCAAATCAGGGTCATCATCAACCACCCAGATCATCGAAGTTCGGGTCATGGGGTCGATCACTGCTTCACATTGCACTGATGGTATGGATCTCTCTGCGTCCTGTCGCGCAGGATCGGACCTTGTCACAGCTGATCGGATCACTGTCACGACTCAGACATGACCATGGCGCGAGATCTCCATATGCTCTTGAAATGGCGACGCGCTTGTCACAACGGTTGGTGAGGGCCTTCGTGCTGATCGGGATGTCTTGTGTCGAGCCGTTGTCATCTGCACTGGCGAGCCCACGGCATGTGCAGATCTACGGCAGACGCATGGAAACGCTCTTCCTGCAGATGGATGTGAACGGTGATGGTCGATTGGAGTCAGGAGAAGTCAGAGGTCAGCGCTATTTCGAACGACGCCTGCAACGGCCCGATTCCCGCGGATATTTGCTGCTGAAGGATCTCAGGCCCATGACACCTCATCCCAGTGGACAGAGGCTCCAGAAGCGCTTCCATCAGGCTGACCGCAACGGCGATGGGCGGATCGACAGGTATGAATGCCAGTCACTGCCTTGGTTAAGCCGGAACTTTGTCAGCTTCGACCTGGACGCCGATGGTGGTCTGACACTGGAGGAGCTGTGGACCGTGCAGCGTTCACTCGCTCCCCGCCCCTGACCGTTACCGACGCGGCATGGAACGGCGCTGAATGGCTTTGTTCGGCTTCAGCCGCGCAGAACTGAACAACCGAGTGAGGGATCTCACCAGACGGAACCCACCCGACACCAGCGCTAAAAGAGCTGACAGCAGAAGCAGCGCGATCAGGATGACCGCGGACAGGCCGAGCAATGCCTCCAGAAGCTGACCCAGACCTCGGATCAGATCCGCAATGGCTTCACTGACCACCACCATGGCGTCAAGCTTCTGGGGTAACCAGCTCAGGAATGCGAGCATCCCTGAAGCCAGGGCCAGCAACAGAACACCCTCGAGCATCTGGCGGCCGATGGAAACAGTCCTCGAGCGATGGCGTTTGCTGAACACTCGCCTTGGCTTTGGCGCTGTACCCAGGGGTCTCAGGTTTGGGGAATTCATGACACCGACTCCGCACCAACCTCAACGATCAGCTGTTGGCGATCACACGCACTGAAAGATCTGGCGACCTGGCCACAGCAACAGATCGGAAGCGATGGTGATCGATGGAAATCCAATTGACTTCCAGCCATTTGCAGCCTGAGGCGATCGAGCCATTCTGAGCTGATTAGCTCAGAGGTCAACGTTCTGGAGCCGCTTGTGAAGGATCGCTGATCGGAGTTTCTGGTTTGACCTCAGCGGACTCTTCAGGCTTGGGAGATTGCACCTCAGGCAAAGGCAAAAGCAGCCCAAGGGCACCCAGCACAACGACTGTGGCACCTCCCAGCACCGGCGCTGCAAGCCTCTGCATCAGCGGAATTCGCTCGACAAGATCTCGGCGGGGCAGTGGCTCGTGCTCAATCGCGGGCCAGGAAAGACTCACACGTTGATCAGCTCGCAATGCATCAAGACAGCGGACCAGATCGGCCAGCTGAGCATCGTCGAGTTGGATCGAGAGTGGCGGGATGTCCGGCTGACCACTGGTGAGATCCAGCCGATGCTGAGCTCCATCCGGGACCAGCCGGACAGGAGCGTTCACCTCTCCCATGGAGCGAACCACACCTGACAGACGCAAACGCACATAGGGAATGACCACCTGCATCAACGCTTCCAGGTGTTCGCGCTTGCCCTCCAGCTCAGAGGCACCGACGATTTTCAATCGCCAGGCCGAAAGGATTCCGATGGCCTGATCTGCTTGTCCGGCGGAAAAGTCAGGCAAGCCCTCAACTTCCAGTCGTGCAGTGGTTTGGTCGTAGCGATAGGACTGTTTGAGCATCACCATTCAGGGAGTCGGATCAAGGAGGCTGGCGCGGAGACGATCCACCCCACCGGGACCTGCCGCAAGTGCAAGAGTCAACACCAGCTGTCGCTGCATCGGACCTTCAGGTTCACTGACCAGAAAGCGTTGAATCGCACCACGTCGCGGATTCATCCGCTCTTCAATCAGATCGCGCAGACGCTGATGCACCAATCCCCAGCGCTGGCGCGTGAGGTCCTCCGGCTCTCGGCTTGAGAGCAACTGGTGCAGCATGGGATAGAGCCGATCGGCCATCACGCAAAGGATCCTGATCAGAGCCTCGGTTTCAACAGCACTGAGCTGACCACGTCGTGTGGAACGTCGCAGAGGGTTGTGACAGCGACGTTTCCAAAGCTCAACCCGATTGGGAAAGATCGTCTCAAACCCAAGCTGGCGGGTGGCCCAGAGCATGGCCTCCCCTCCATTGAGATCAAGCGATTCAACGGTGAGCAGCAACAGATCAAGGCGCTCGAGAGCGCGGCGGCCCAGGAGCGCTTGAGGAATCGACGGGTCGGGAGCCGCGGGAGCAGTGACATCGGTCATGGCTGCGATGATGCCAGGGTTGAGGCCTTTGCGTCACCACCCTGTGGATCTTCGTCAGTTCATTCGGGATGTGCCCGACTTCCCCAAGCCGGGAATTCTGTTCCGAGACATCTCACCGATGCTTCGCGATCCCAATGGCTGGAGCGAAGTGATGAACCAACTCGGAGCTGTGTGTGACCGGCTCAATCCAGACCTGATCGTGGGGATTGAATCCAGGGGTTTCATCGTGGGCACTGCTCTGGCAACCCAGAAAAGAATTGGATTTGTTCCGGTGAGGAAACCCGGAAAACTTCCTGGTGATGTGATGGGAATCGACTACACCCTCGAATACGGAAGCGACCGCCTGGAGATCCAGAGCGATGCTCTTGCTGACGGAGCGCGCGTCTTGCTCGTCGACGATCTCCTGGCGACAGGAGGAACCGCTGCAGCCAGTGCTGAGCTGATTGAAAAGGCTGGAGGAACGCTGGTGGGCTGCGCCTTTGTCATTGAGCTGGCCGATCTGGCTGGACGAAGCCGTCTGCCGGCGAGCCTGCCGATCGAATCTCTCATCCGTTACGACTGAAAGAGGCGCAGACGCGAGCTCTCAGCCTGGGGCCTGCATCAATCCTGCTGCTGTTGCCAGTCCAGAACCTCCTGGTACTGGGTGAGGTTGAGCAGCCCAAAACTCCAGAGGACGACAGGAAGAGGGGCCTGTTCCAGATGGGCCTGACGGATGCCGAGATTGATGGCGTTCTCGCTCAAACCAAGCCGCTGCTGGAGAAAAGCGATCAAAGCGCGGGTCGCAACCGGTTGAGGATCACTACTGAGAACCATCAACTGACTGGCGAGATGCTCACTTTGGCAAAGGTTTCAGCATGCTGCCCGGGCCGTCGGTCATTGCGGACAGACTGAAGCGACGAACCCAGCCCAGACGCTGAAGCATGACGAGCGCAAGATGCCTGCAGGGCAGGAGCAGCGCACTCTGATTGGAGAAGAAACGAATCAGCAGATCGGTCGACAGCAACACCGCGACAAGATCGAAACGTCGCCGACGTGAATAGCGGCGGGGAAGGGAGTTAGGAGTGACTGCTCCATCCCGCAGGGCCAAGGTGAGATGCAGCAGATCACTGACATCACGCCAGCAGAGATTCAGACCCTGTCCACCCACTGGGTGACAGCGATGACCCGCCTCTCCAACCAGAAGCAAGGCTCCGCGATGGAGACGGGGAGCCAGGCTCAATTCCAGAGGGAATGCTCCTGGATCATCGAGCAGTTCAACGGCGTTCAACCCCTCAGGAAGGATGGCGTCCAGTGCTGACAACAACTCAGCAGGAGACGATGCAGCTCGATCACGACAACGGTTCAGCGGTGCACTCCAAACCACCTGGTAAGAGTCATGTCCGACGGGAAGAACGGCCATGGGCCCCTCAGGACGGAACAGCTCGTAAGCGCAATGGGGATCAGCACCGGACAGACGCAGCTTTGCGGTGAGGCAACCCTGTTGGTAGTCATGCGACCAGAACGGCACCTCAGCGCAGCGGCGCAGCATGGAACGCGGACCATCCGCAGCGATCATCCACTCGCGGGATCCTTGGCCTGAGGGCACCGTATCGATGGGCGAAGCGTCACCCAGCTGAAGTGAAACCTGAGTTGAAGCCTGAAGCTGCTCCAACAGAAGCCTCATCAACGGTCGGTGGTCAAGAATCCAGCCGATTGCATCTGAGCCGCGGTTGGCTGATCGCAGATCTCGGAGCCTGAACCAGGCGGTGCGCTGAGCAGTGCAGTCATCGAGGCGCAGCGCACGAAACGGCTCCATCTGATCCAACAGAGCAGTCCACAGCCCGAGGTCCTGAAGAAGGCGCCTGGATGAATGGGTGATCGCATAGGCGCGGCTTCGGTTCTGCAGCAGCTCAGCACTCAGACGATCGTGAAGAGACACTGAAAAGCCCTGCTGCGCAAGTCCAAGCGCAAGCAGGGCTCCAGTTGGACCGGCACCGATGATGCGGAACCGCTCGTGGGCTGCTGTGACAGCGGAATCTCGAAGTTGAGGATCAGCTGTCACCACATCCAGCAATCAACCGATCCCAAGAAGACCACGGGTGAACGCTTCACCACCCAGAGCGAATTCGGTGGCCAACAATGCGATGAAGCCAAGCATGGCCATGCGTCCGTTCAGCATCTCGGCACGCTCGTGGAAACCCCAGCCACTTTCGGTGTCGACAATTTCCATACGGGGCTCGGTTGCGAATGCGTTGAGACGGCCTCCGTCTTCTGTGGTCACGGTTGCACCGCGGATGCCGGGTGCGTTGGAAGGGGCCTGAGACATGATCATCCTGACTTCTTTACACAGCGTAACGCATTATTAAGAAGTTTTACGCAAGCGCATTCGACAAAGGTCCTCAAAAGCTGGTCTCAGCAGAAAGGGATACTCGCCGACCCAGAGCTTGAGCTGCGGCAGCCATGCATCCGTGAGAGCGCCGACACTAGAAAAATCCTTGCGGTCACTGAGCACGATGCAGCGAAGCAGGATGCCCGGGCGAATGGCTGAGTGGGTCTTGGCCATGGGAAAACTGATCCTTCCCAGATAGCCGTCCTCATCGGCGAGCTCCAGAATCAACCAGGTTCTGCGGTTTTCAACCAGCTCCAGCCTTCCGCTTGCATCGGCCTGCTCCCGCTGATTCTCAACCCGCTCCCTGGTGTAAGCCTCAATCACTTCACCCTCAAACAAAGCGGCTGACGGGTAACGCCGCAGGGCGGCATTCTTGCGGCCCGCCTCGAGGATCGGCCCCCAGAGGATGTAGAGAAGCAGCACCACTCCGGCAATGAGCCAGACAGAGCCCCAGCGGTTGAACGAGAGGCTCTGACTGATCAGAAGTGTGATGACCCCTCCGATCCCTGAGATCAACAGACGCTGCAGGATTTTGCGCGGATCCCCGAGCGCGTATCTGAACTGGGTGCCGGTCGCCACAGCCGGGATCAACGTCTGCAATTCGCCGGGCCGAAGTGGAATCAGCATGAAATCTCAGATCAGCCTCTCCAGGCCGTAAACAAGTCCTGGAAGCTGTCTCACCTTGCGGACACACAGCAGAACGCCAGGCATGTAGGCGGCACGATCGATGGTGTCGTGGCGCAGCGTGTAGGTCTCACCCGGTGCTCCGAACATCACCTCCTGGTGAGCCACCAGGCCTGGCAAACGCAGGGAATGCAGACGCAGGCCGCTTGGACGCTCACCACCACGGCTGCCCTCAAGCGACTCATGCTCATCCACCTCAGCGGCATTGAACGTCTTGCCCAGCTCTTCCATCAGCTCGGCCGTCTTGATGCAGGTGCCACTGGGAGCGTCGGCCTTGCGGTTGTGATGCAGCTCCGTGAGCTCCGCATGGTCATAAAAACGAGCCGCCGCCGCCGCGGCCTGTTGCAGCAGCACCATGCCCACTGAAAAGTTGGGAATCACAGCGCCGCCGACAGAGGCTTTCTCAGAAAAACTCTGCAGGTCCCTGAGCTGCTCAGGAGAAAGACCTGTTGTACCGATCACGGGATGCACGCCGTAAGCGATGGCCGCTCTGGTGTTGGCATACACAACAGAGGGGTGTGTGAAGTCCACCATCACAGCCCCCTTCCCGGGACCTGCATCCCGAACCGACTGACTGGTGGCGCAAAGACAACCCTCCAGATCGGCCGTGACGGCCACATCCAAGGCTCCCAGACCAAGAAGTTCACCGATATCAGCACCCTCCTTGCCCGGCGTCGTGTCAACCGCCCCGATCAGGTGGCAGTCAGAGGACGACTGAACGGCACGGATCACCTCAGCACCCATACGCCCCAGCGCTCCGGTGACCAGAACAGGGATCGACTGATTCGCAGCAGCGCTCATTCCAGGGATGTATCTCGAGAGAGCCTATGGGCCGATCGAGTTGTAACACCGCGAGAAAACCTGCGCGAAGGACTGCTGCCCGCCGTAATGTTCTTCACATAGCTCAAAGTGCGCCGATGTTCACACAGGTCCGCTCCGCCAATCGCCGCGTGGCTCCTGTGGAGGGTCAAACCCACAAATCCGTCATGAAGGCGGTTTATGTCGTTCTGGAACCCCAGTACCAGAACGCCCTGACCCAAGCCGCCACAGCACTCAATGCCGCTGGCGGAGACCTTGGTATCGAGCTCAGCGGTTACCTCATTGAGGAACTTCGTGACGACATCAATTACGAAGACTTCAAGCAGGATGTTGCTGAGGCGGACGTGTTCATCGCCTCCCTGATCTTCATCGAAGATCTGGCCCAAAAAGTCGTCGATGCCGTCACACCGCATCGTGACCGTCTCAAAGCCGCCGTGGTCTTCCCCTCCATGCCGGAGGTGATGCGGCTCAACAAACTCGGCAGCTTCTCGATGGCTCAGCTCGGGCAGAGCAAGAGCGCCATCGCAGGCTTCATGAAAAAGCGCAAGGAGGCAGGTGGTGCCGGCTTCCAGGACGCCATGCTCAAGCTCCTGAACACTCTGCCCACAGTTCTGAAATACCTGCCTGTTGAAAAAGCGCAGGATGCACGCAGCTTCATGCTCAGCTTCCAGTACTGGCTGGGTGGCACACCAGACAATCTGCGCAACTTCCTGTTGATGCTGGCTGACAAATATGTGTTCCCGGCTGAGGAGGGAGAAGAACGCCCCGTCATGGACGTTGCCGATCCCGAGGTGTTTCCCGATCTCGGCATCTGGCATCCCCTGGCGCCGTCAATGTTCGAGGACCTCAAGGAGTACCTCAACTGGAACGCCAGCAGAACCGATCTTTCCGAAGAGGCCCTGAAAGGCCCGGTGATTGGCCTTGTGCTGCAGCGCAGTCACATCGTCACTGGAGACGATGCTCATTACGTGGCAACGATTCAGGAACTGGAGTTCCGCGGAGCCCGTGTGATTCCCATCTTCTGCGGTGGGCTCGACTTCTCCAAGCCCGTCAATGCCTTTTTCTACGACCCTCTCAATCCCGAAGAGCCACTGGTTGACGGCATCGTTTCCCTAACGGGTTTTGCGCTGGTTGGAGGTCCTGCGCGTCAGGACCATCCCAAGGCGATCGAATCCTTAAAAAAGCTGAATCGCCCTTACATGGTGGCTTTGCCACTGGTCTTTCAGACCACACAGGAATGGGAGGGGAGCGACCTTGGTCTCCACCCGGTTCAGGTTGCCCTTCAAATTGCCATTCCGGAGCTCGACGGTGCGATCGAACCGATCGTTCTGTCCGGAAGAGATGACGCCACTGGAAAAGCCCACACACTTCAGGATCGGGTTGATGCGATTGCCGAGCGAGCCATCCGATGGTCATCGCTGAGAATCAAACCCCGAGTCGACAAGAAGCTGGCAATCACGGTGTTCAGCTTCCCGCCAGACAAGGGAAACGTGGGCACAGCGGCCTATCTCGATGTTTTCGGATCCATCCATCGCGTGATGGAGGAGATGAAAGCCCAGGGATATGACATTCAGGATCTGCCGGCAACTCCCCGTGCGCTGCTTGAAGCCGTGATCAACGACGCCGATGCCATGCAGGGATCTCCCGAGCTGTCCATCGCCCACCGCATGAGCGTCGAGGAATACGAGCGGCTCACCCCTTACTCCGAACGGCTTGAGGAGAACTGGGGCAAGCCACCCGGCAATCTGAACAGTGATGGCCAGAACCTGCTTGTGTTCGGCAAGCACTTCGGCAACGTGTTCGTCGGCGTACAGCCCACCTTCGGCTACGAGGGTGACCCGATGCGCCTTCTCTATTCGCGGAGTGCCAGTCCTCATCATGGATTTGCCGCCTATTACACCTATCTGGAAAAGATCTGGAAAGCCGACGCCGTGCTGCACTTCGGCACCCATGGCTCACTCGAGTTCATGCCCGGAAAACAGATGGGAATGAGCGAGACCTGTTACCCGGATTCCCTGATCGGCTCCCTGCCGAATCTCTACTACTACGCAGCCAACAACCCCTCTGAGGCCACGATCGCCAAACGTCGCGGTTACGCCTCAACGATCAGCTATCTGACTCCACCTGCCGAAAATGCTGGTCTTTACAAGGGTCTGAAGGAACTGGGCGAGCTGGTCGGTTCGTATCAGCAACTCCGCGAGGGTGGTCGTGGCATCCAGATCGTCAACACGATTGTGGAAACAGCACGCCAGTGCAACCTCGACAAGGATGTCGACCTTCCCGACGAGGACGCCTCATCCCTGGAGCTGGAAGGCCGTGATGCACTTGTGGGTGCTGTTTATCGCCAGCTGATGGAAATCGAGAGTCGCCTGCTGCCCTGCGGACTCCACACCATTGGTAAGCCTCCAACCGCTGAAGAAGCGGTCGCCACGCTGGTCAATATTGCTGCACTTGAACGCGACGACGATGAGCTTCGTTCTCTGCCAGGGCTGTTGGCTGAATCGATCGGTCGGACGATCGAAGACGTTTACAAGGGGAATGACAACGGTGTTCTCGCCGACGTTGAGCTCAACCGCACCATCACCGAGACATCGCGTGCTGCCATCTCTGCGATGGTTCGTTCCGTCACCGGGAGTGACGGCAGAGTCAACCTGCGCAACAACTGGTCCTGGTTCACCGACCTGCTGGCGCGCTTCGGCTTCAAGCTGCCGTCGCCATGGCTGAAAGCCTGCCGTTCCAACGGATTCAGTGACATCGAAACCACAGATCTCGACAAGCTGTTCGGATATTTGCGTTTCTGTCTTGAACAGGTCTGCGCCGACATGGAGATGGAGAGTCTCCTGAAGGCTCTCGATGGCGAATACATCCTCCCCGGCCCCGGGGGCGATCCGATTCGCAATCCCGGAGTGTTGCCCAGCGGCAAGAACATTCACGCTCTGGATCCTCAGGCCATTCCAACCCGTGCTGCTGTTGCAGCCGCCAAGGGTGTGGTTGACAAGCTGATCGAACGCCAGCGCGAGGAACAGGGAACCTGGCCCGAAACCATCGCCTGCGTGCTCTGGGGCACCGACAACATCAAGACCTACGGCGAATCGCTTGCCCAGATTCTCTGGTTTGTGGGGGTCAAGCCCATGCCTGATTCCGTGGGACGGGTCAACAAGCTCGAGTTGATTCCTCTTGAAGAACTGGGTCGGCCGAGAGTTGATGTGGTGGTGAACTGCTCAGGAGTGTTCCGGGACCTGTTCATCAACCAGATGGCGCTGATTGATCAGGCTGTGAAGATGGCCGCCGAAGCCGATGAACCGCTCGAGCAGAACTTTGTTCGCAAACATGCCCTTGAGCAGGCTGAAAAAGAAGGGAGCAGCCTGCGGGATGCTGCCTGCCGGGTGTTCTCCAATGCCAGTGGCAGTTACAGCTCCAATGTGAATCTGGCTGTGGAGAACAGCACCTGGGAGGAGGAAGGGGAACTGCAGGAGATGTATCTCTCCCGCAAGACCTTTGCTTTCAATGCTGACAACCCCGGCGAGATGAACCAGAAGCGGGAAGTCTTCGAGAATGTGATGAAAACAGCTGACGTCACCTTCCAGAATCTTGATTCCGCTGAGATCTCCCTCACTGACGTCAGTCACTATTTCGACTCCGATCCAACCAAGCTGATCGCCGGACTTCGCGACGATGGCAAAGCTCCAACTAGCTACATCGCCGACACCACCACCGCCAATGCTCAGGTGCGCTCACTGAATGAGACGATCCGCCTCGATTCACGCACCAAACTGCTCAACCCCAAGTGGTACGAGGGCATGCTCGATTCGGGTTACGAAGGCGTCCGTGAAGTGGCGAAACGCCTCAACTTCACCCTGGGCTGGAGTGCCACGAGTGGCTCTGTTGACAACTTCGTCTACGAAGAAGCCAACGAAACTTTCATCAATGACCCGGAGATGCGCAAGCGGCTCCTGGATCTGAATCCCAACAGTTTCCGGCGGATTGTGGGCACCCTTCTTGAAGTGCACGGTCGCGGCTACTGGGAGACCTCTGATGAAAATATTGAACAGCTCCAGGAGTTGTACCAGGAGGTTGAGGATCGGATTGAGGGCGTCACAACCGCCGAATCCTGACTGTTTCCGATCACTTCAGGTCCGACAGGTCCATGAGCCGGTGCTCTGACACCGGCTTTTTTCATGGATGGAGCACTCAGTTCAACTTGGCAGCGAACAACGCTCCTGACAAAGCTGATCCAGCGACGCACGATTGGTGATCTTCAGCCGGTAACGAGCCCAGACGCGATAGAGAGCGTCAACCGCAGGCCCGAGCAATGGCCAGCGGGTTGGGGCATACAGCCAGCCGAGGCCGATCAGTCGATAGGCCTCGCGGAACACCGCGACATCGGTCAGCACCGTTCCATCAGCCTGAATGGCATGAATCCTCGCCATCGCCTGGCGATAGCTGATGCCGGACCAGTCTTCAGGGCAGTAATCCTGGGCATCGATATCGATGAAACAGATTGACTGGTCCCGGTCCCGCCGGCGCAAAAACGTCACTTCACGGAGGCAAAGCGGACATCCACCGTCGTAAAGGAGGGTGAGCTCAGGGCTCGTGCTCATGAAGGGCTCACGGGGTGGTCCGTTCTAGCCAGATCAGTCGCGGATGTTGTCAGGGAGGGGACGTTGGCGTGTGACCGCCGCGGCCATGGTCACCACCTGACTGATCGGACCCACATCATGGACGCGCACGACGTGAACCCCCGCATCCACAGCCCTGGCGCAGACAGCAGCCGTACCCCAGATCCTGGCTTTGGCGCGTGGCTGATCCAGAACCTCGCCAATGAAACGCTTGCGAGAAGGACCGAGCAGCAACGGAATGCCGTCCTGTTGAAGATCTTCAAGCTGTTGGATCAACGCAAGATTCTGTTGATTGGTCTTGGCAAAGCCAAGGCCTGGATCCCAGATCAGCTGATCCCGGCTCAGACCGGCCTGTAGGGCCCTATCGGTGCTGAGCCTCAGTTCCTGCAACACACCAGCAACAACGCCCTGATCGCCGTAATCGGTGCAGTCATCCATCGTCCGGCTGTCACCGCGGCTGTGCATCAGCACGTAAGGGCAACCGGCATCCGCGACCAGAGGCAACATTGCAGGGTCACGCCTGCCTCCACTGACATCATTGATCCAGTCGGCACCGGCCTCCAGAGCAGCTCTAGCAACCGGAGCCAGAAAGGTGTCCACGGAAATAATCACCTGTGGATGGGCAGCGCGAATCCCTTCAAGACAGGGAAGCAGCCGCGCAAGCTCTTTTTCGACACCCACCTCATGAGCACCTGGCCGGGTGCTTTGAGCACCGAGATCCAGCACCTGAGCACCATCTCGAATCTGACGCGTGGCTTCGCTGAGAGCGAGGTCTGCCCGGTTGAACCGTCCTCCATCACTGAAGGAGTCAGGGGTGATGTTGATCACCCCCATCACAGCCGGTCGATGGCCCCAGCAGTCGGGATGGCGCATGCCTGATCAGGCGACCTGATAGTTCGCGATACGAGCGAAGCTTTCTGGATCGAGCGATGCACCACCCACCAGCACGCCGTCGATATCGCTCATGCTCATGAGCTCATCGATATTGCCGGGCTTCACCGAACCTCCGTACTGAATGATGAGATCGGGCGCCCCCACCCAACTGCGGATCAGACCACAGATGCGATTCGCTTCCGATGATTCACAGGTCTTGCCGGTGCCGATGGCCCAGATCGGTTCATAGGCAACCACAAGACGGTTCGGATCGAGTCCTTCAAGGCCCTGTTCCACCTGACGACGAATCACACGCTCTGCCTCGCCACGACTGCGCTGTTCATCACTTTCACCCACACAGACGATGGGAATCAAACCATGGTCCTGCGCTGACCGAGCCCGGTGGTTGATCTGTTCATCGCTCTCACTGAAATATTTGCGCGGCTCGCTGTGACCCACGATCGCGTAGCGCACGCCGTGCTCTTCCAGCATGGATGGAGCAATTTCACCGGTGAACGCTCCCTGCGCTTCCCAGTGCACATTCTGGCTGGAGATCTCAACCCTCGATCCTGAGGTCAGTTCAGCCATGGTGCTGATCGCCGTGAACGGAGGAGCCACCACCACTTCCCTGTCATCGGGAGTGTCAGCAATCAGCGGCAGAAAGGTGGTCAACCAGTCCCGGGTCTGGGCACACGTCATGTGCATCTTCCAGTTTCCAGCAATCACCGGTTTGCTCACGCGTGCGTCCTCTGCAGCTCAGCAGCAGCCAACTTACGTTCCAACGCGAGCGAGTTCGCTTCAGATCTTCGTGACCACAGCCTGATCTCTACCCAGCATCACGTGATCACCGATGCTGAGCTGACGACCTCTCTGTGTGACAACACAGTCATTCACGCGCACTTCTCCAGCCTGAATCAGCATTTTGGCCTCACCACCCGTGCCGACCCAGCCTTGCCATTTCAGAAACTGATCAAGCCGCATGAGCCCTTGGGAGCACAAAAGAGCATTGATAGTGTGACGCGATGCTGAAACCGTCCGAGGCAGGATTCCGCAGGCTGCTGCCGTTGCTCCGCCCGCATCTGCCGCAACTGAGCCTCGGGCTGATCTGCATGCTCGTGTATGTGAGCAGCTTTCTGCTGTTGCTCAATCTCGCTGGTGCCCTGTTCCCCGCACTCGGATCTCGGGATCTTGGACGAGTGCTCGGGCTGATCGGGCAGGGTGTGCTGATTTTCGCGATTCAGAAACTGGCTCAGTTCGGTCAGGACTCTCTGCTGGCCGGACCCGCACTTCAGGTGAGCAAGACCCTGCGCAGCCATCTGTTCAGTCGCCTGCAGACCGTTGAGCTCGGCGCTCTTGAGAAACTCTCGGCAGGCGATCTCACCTACCGGCTGACCGAAGACGCTGATCGCGTCAGTGAAGTGCTGTACAAGTCAGTCCACGACACGCTTCCAAGTGTTCTCCAGCTTCTGGCCGTGCTGGGTTACATGCTCTGGCTGGACTGGAAACTCACCGCTTCCATTCTGCTGCTGGCACCGTTGATCATCTGGTTGATCAGCCTGTTCGGAGCACGGGTGATGGCCGCCACTGAACGCAGCCAGACCAAAGTCAGCGAATTGGCCGGTCTGCTGGGAGAGGCGATCGAAGGTCTGCCGCTCGTGCGGGCATTCGCTGCTGAACCGTGGTTGCAAGGACGGTTTGAAGAAGAGATCGACCAGCACCGTCAGGCCAGACATCGCACCTACAGCCTCGTGGCTCTCCAGCACCCGGTGGTGGGAATGATCGAAGTGGTAGGCCTCTTCTCAGTGCTGGGACTTGCAGCCTGGAGGATTCAGAACGATGGGCTGAGCATCGCCGGGTTGAGCAGCTATCTCACAGGACTTGTGGTGCTGATTGACCCCATCGCTCATGTCACCAACAATTTCAATGAATTTCAGCAGGGGCAGGCGTCACTCCGCAGGCTCCGCCAGATCGAACAGGAACCTCAGGAATCGGCAGATCCTTTTCCTGCCCTGCCGATCGGTCGACCTGCAGGGCACCTGAATCTGCACCAGGTCTCCTTCGCTTACGGCAACGGTGAATCGGTTCTTCGCGACATCAACCTGAGCATCGAAGCCGGACAGGTGGTGGCGCTGGTCGGACCTTCCGGAGCAGGCAAAAGCACGCTGTTTTCCTTGCTGCTGCGTTTCAACAGTGCCCAGTCAGGCGAAATCGAGCTGGATGGAAAGAACCTGGCAAAAGTGAAAGCACGGGAACTCAGGCAACAGGTTGCGCTCGTCCCTCAGCGAACAACAGTGTTCTCAGGCAGCATTGCTGATGCCATCCGGTTCGGCAGGGCTGCCAGCCACGGTCAGTTGATCGAGGCAGCTCGTCTGGCCAATGCCCATGACTTCATCATGGCGCTGCCGGATGGGTACGAAACAAAACTGGAGGAGCGTGGCACCAACGTCTCCGGAGGTCAGCTGCAGCGCATTGCCATTGCCAGAGCCGTGCTGGGAAATCCAGCCGTGCTGCTGCTCGATGAAGCAACCAGCGCACTCGACGCTGAAGCTGAGGCGGCCGTTCAGCTGGGCCTCCGCCAGGCGATGCAGGGACGCACCGTGCTCGTGATTGCGCACCGACTGGCAACCGTGCAGGAAGCGGATCAGATCGTGGTTCTTGACAAGGGGCAGATCAGCGAGAGAGGGAGCCATGATCAGCTCATGGCGAATAACGGTCGCTATCGAGATCTGTGCGAACGCCAGATGATTCGCGATGGACGCAGCTAAATTGCGGCCGATTCAGATTCATCGCAATGACTGCAACACCTGGAGAAAATCCGGTTCTGACCTTCGAGGGCAAGCGCTATGACCTCAATGCGCTGCCTGATGATCTGAAGGAACTGGTGCGCGGCATGCAGGTCGCTGACGCACAGCTGCGGATGCACGAAGACACCCTGAAAGTTCTCGCCGTTGGCCGCCAGTCCATGGCCATGCAACTGAATGACCGTCTGAAGGACGTCACCCCACTTCCCGACCAGGACTGAACCTGCAGCTCACCAAGAAGGTGTGATCAAAAAAAGCCTCCACCATCTGGTGGAGGCTTTTTAATTTGCTCTGAGACAAGCGTGTCAGTCGGGCGACTCGGCCGCATCCGGGAAGTGATAGCGGCGGGTGAGTTCGAACACCGTGCCGGAGAGCAACAGCAGCGCAAACAGATTGGGAATGGCCATCAAGCCATTGAGTGTGTCCGCAACACCCCAAACGACGCCACGATCACCCACCAGCGAGCCGATCACCACGACGGCCACCCAGACCCCCCTGAAGGGCAGGATCGCTTTCACACCAAACAGATATTCGGTGCAGCGTTCGCCGTAAAAACTCCAACCGAGGACTGTGGTGAAAGCGAAAACAAGCAGGCCGAACGTCACGATCCAACCGGAACCTGCCAGAGCCTCATTGAAGGCTGCGATCGACAACTCGGACCCTGAGAGGCCATCTCCGGCAATGCCACTCACCAGGATCACAAGGGCCGTGAGGGTGCAGATGATCATCGTGTCGATGAAAGTGCCGAGCATGGCCACGGTGCCCTGACGGACCGGGTCATCGGTGCGGGCAGCGGCATGGGCAATGGGGGCACTGCCAAGACCGGCTTCATTGGAGAAAATTCCCCGTTTGAAGCCCATCAGAATGACCTGGGTGAGTGTGCCGGTGGCAGCGGCCTGTCCAGTGAATGCGTTGCTGAAAATGCTTGCGAAGGCGTCTCCCACGCTGCCGATGTTGGCCAACAGAATGATCAGGCAGGCAAGCACATAGGCGATTGCCATGAACGGCACGATCGCGGAGGCGGCCTTCGAGATTCGACGCACGCCGCCGATGATCACGGCGAACACCAACACCCCGAGCACCAGAGCCGTCACTTCCCGCGGTATTCCCAGCCCAAACAGGGCACTGGACACCTCAAAGCACTGCACGCCATTGCCGATTCCGAAACCAGCGAGCATGCCGAACAGCGCAAAGACACCTCCCAGCCAGATCCAGCGAGGTCCAAGACCTTTGCTGATGTAATACATCGGGCCACCGACGTGATTACCCAGCTCATCAACCTCGCGGTAGTGGACTGCAAGCACAGCTTCGGCGTATTTGGTTGCAATGCCGAAGAAGGCGATCAACCACATCCAGAAGACCGCACCGGGACCACCGAAGGCGATCGCACCCGCGACGCCGGCGATGTTGCCGGTACCGACGGTCGCCGCCAGCGATGTCATCAGAGCCTGAAAGGAACTGATGTCGCCTTCTGCCTTTTGATCAGATGGAGCGAGCATCATGCGAACTCCATAAGGGAGTCGCATGATCGGCATGAACCGCAGGCCGACCATCAACAAAACACCTGTGATGGAGATCAGGCCAACGGTCGGCCAGCCCCAGGCGAAGGAGCTCACCGGTCCGTTGATCGAGGTCACGACGCTGTCGAAACTGGCGGTAGCGCTTTCAGGAACAGCCATCAGAGCGCTACCAGATCAGTGAACTGGAACACCTGCAGGGTGTCCTCGCCGTCTGAGTCCTTGGAGCGGATCGAACGACTCGCGAGAACCCAGCTTCCCTGCTCTCCAAGGGGGACGAACGTGTCTTCGAACTGGCTGGAAGCACCTCTCGTTTCACCGTTAGCGGGGTCCGAGTACTGACTGGTGTAATCGCGACTCAGATAACCCGATCCAGTGTCTGTGGTGCTTCCGGTGTGAATGGTGACCACGGTGCCATGGATGTGCCGGTGAACCATCGTCACCACATCACCCTTGATGCGATATCGGTCACCTTCACCCTTGCCGCCGATCAGAACCTCCAGCCCTTCATCGGTGCTGTCACCAGCGGTGAAGGTGTTGGCGCCATGAACCTGTTCAAAGGTGCGACGAACGCGATGAATGGCGACTTCCCAGAGCTGGGAGGCGATCGCCTTCTCCACTTCGGCATCGTCCACGCCCTCCACCTTGGCTTTCAGATCCGAGCCAATTTGAAAACGGCCTTCAACGCGACGCTCGCCCTGCTCCCAGACGCAGCGCCCCTCATAACCGCCGAATCCGGGCTCCCAGGTGTAGCGGTTCTCATAGGCGGCGCGAAAGGCATCTCGACAGTCACTGCCTGGAGTGACGTTGGGAATGCTGGTGACAGTCACAAGGAGACAACGTTGCTTGGGCGACCCTACCGGGCCTGCACCTATTGATGAACATCCTGTAGGGCATGTATGTCAAACGACTCCGACTGAAGTGCTTCGATGCCCTGAACAGCAGACCGTGCTCCGGCAAGTGTGGTGAGTGTGGGTACGGAGTAATCGAGAGCAGCGCGCCTCAGATAGCGATCGTCATGGGTGGCTTGACGACCGATCGGAGTGTTGATCACAAGCTGCACTGCACCGGAGCGAATCAGATCCTCGATGTTGGGGCGACCTTCATGGACTTTGAGCACGGACTGAACCTCAAGACCAGCCTCAGCCAAGGTTTCTGCTGTTCCGGAGGTGGCCGTGAGCGAAAAGCCAAGATCGAGCAGACGCTTGGCCACAGGAACCAGGGCCGGTTTGTCCCTGTCATGGGTGGACAGAAACACATTGCCCCGCGTTGGCAGGGCATCACCAGCTGCCAGTTCTGCCTTCGCATAGGCCATCCCAAATTGCGGTGCCCAGCCCATCACCTCCCCGGTGGAACGCATTTCTGGACCCAGAAGCGAGTCAGCACCGGGGAATCGCCGGAACGGAAGCACAGCCTCCTTGACTGCCTGCAGCGGCGGGACAGGCTCCTGGCTCAGACCGATCTCCGCAAGGGTCTCGCCAGCCATCAAGCGCGTTGCGATTCTTGCAAGCGGCACGCCGGTGGCTTTGGCCACAAATGGAACGGTTCTTGATGCGCGCGGATTGGCTTCGATGATGAACACCCGCTCCTCGCCAGCCTGGCTGCGCTGAACCGCAAATTGAAGATTGATCAGGCCCTGTACCTCAAGACGCAGAGCCAGGGCTTTGGTCCAGGAACGAATGGTGGAGAGAGCCTCTTCACCGAGAGACACCGATGGCAGACAACAGGCGGAATCACCCGAATGAATTCCAGCGGGTTCGATGTGCTCCATCAACCCTCCGATCACCACCACCCCGTTGCGATCACACAGGGCATCCACATCCACCTCGATGGCGTTCTGAAGGTATTGATCGATCAGCACGGGATGATCCGGCTCCACCTGAACCGCCTCAGTCATGTAGCGATTGAGTTCCTCTTGGTTATGGACGACTTCCATGGCCCTTCCACCAAGCACATAGGAGGGACGCACCACCACCGGATACCCCACGTTGTCTGCCACTGAACGCGCCTCACGCTCACTGCGGGCCAGTCCATTGCGCGGCTGACGGATCTCAAGCTCACGCAGGATCGCTTCGAACTGCTCACGGTCCTCAGCGCGATCGATCGATTCAGGGGATGTGCCCCAGATCCGGGTGCCCGTGGCCTGACCAGCCGGTGAGTTCAACCAACGCAGCAAGGGCATCGCCAGCTTCAACGGTGTCTGACCGCCGAACTGAACAATGACGCCTTCGGGGCGCTCCGCCTCGATCACATTGAGAACGTCCTCGAACGTGAGCGGTTCGAAATAGAGGCGGTCACTGCTGTCGTAATCGGTGGAGACCGTTTCCGGGTTGCTGTTGAGCATCACCGTGGCGAAGCCACGATCCTGTGCCGAGAAGGAGGCATGGCAACAGCAGTAATCGAATTCGATGCCCTGACCGATGCGGTTGGGGCCGCCGCCGAGAATCATCAGTTTGCGCCTGGTCTCCTCCGACACCTCTGTTGCCGCAGGCTGGACTGTCAGGTTCCCCGCGGAATCGAGTCGAGCCACCTGTCGCTCATAGGTGGAGTAGTGATAAGGGGTGGTTGAAGCGAATTCAGCGGCGCAGGTGTCGACGGTTTTGAACACGGGGCATACGCCAAGTTTCAGTCGCGCGTCGCGCACCTCAAGCTGATCCGAGCCGGTGAACCAGGCGATCTGACGATCGGAGTAACCGAGCTGCTTGAGCCTGAGAAACTCCTCGGCGCTGATCTCAGAGAGCTGCCGGTCGCGGAGCAGATCAGATTCAGCATTGATCAGCAGCCGCAGCTTTGCCAGGAACCAGGGATCGATGCGACTGAGGTTGTGAATCTCCTCATCCGTGCGTCCAGCAACCATGGCGGCTCGCACCGTGAGGATCCTTTCAGGCGAAGGCGTCCTCAGGGAACGATCAAGTTCAGCGGCAGTGAACTCGCGCTCAGGTCGATCTCCACCCCAGCCGGACAGGCCTGTTTCCAATGACCGCAAAGCCTTCTGGAAGGACTCTTCGAAACAGCGTCCGATGGCCATGGCCTCACCAACGGATTTCATCGCCGTGGTGAGCACCGCGGGAGAACCCCTGAATTTTTCAAAGGCAAAACGGGGCACCTTGGTGACGACGTAATCAATCGTCGGCTCAAAGCAGGCGGGCGTCTTGCCGGTGATGTCGTTGAGAATCTCGTCGAGGGTGTACCCGACAGCAAGTCGGGCAGCGATCTTGGCAATCGGAAACCCCGTGGCCTTGCTGGCCAAGGCAGAGGAGCGGCTCACACGAGGGTTCATCTCGATGACCACCACCTCGCCATCGGCAGGGTTGATGGCGAACTGAATGTTGCTGCCACCGGTGGCCACGCCGATCTCGCGGATGATGGCGATGGACTGATCCCTCAGCCGCTGGTATTCGCGGTCTGTGAGTGTCTGTGCAGGCGCAACGGTGATCGAATCACCGGTGTGAACACCCATGGGATCGAGGTTCTCGATGCTGCAGACGATCACCACGTTGTCGGCGAGATCGCGCATCACCTCGAGCTCGAATTCCTTCCAGCCCAGAAGCGACTGCTCGATCAGGATCTGAGAGACGGGACTGGCATCGAGGCCGGTCTTACAGATGGAGGCATATTCCTCGGGGTTGTAAGCGATGCCCCCTCCGCTGCCACCGAGCGTGAAGGCAGGACGGATGATTCTTGGATAAGTGCCGATGGCCGCTCCGACAGCCTCCGCCTCCTCCATCGAGGACGCGATTCCCGAAGGACAGACCTTCACACCGATCCGCTCCATCGCCTGCTTGAACAGCAGTCGATCCTCCGCTTTGCGAATCGCCTGAAGATCAGCACCGATCAGCTCGACCCCGAAACGCTCCAGTGTTCCGTTCTCAGCGAGGTTGACAGCCAGATTGAGTGCGGTCTGGCCTCCCATCGTGGGAAGCAGGGCATCAGGTCGTTCCTGTTCGATCACCCGCGCGACCACCTCAGGGGTCAGAGGCTCCACGTAAGTGCGGTCCGCCATCTCCGGATCGGTCATGATCGAAGCCGGGTTGGAATTCACCAACACGACCTCGTATCCCTCAGCGCGAAGGGCTTTGCACGCCTGAGTGCCGGAATAATCGAACTCGCACGCCTGACCGATCACAATCGGTCCTGAACCCAGCAGAAGAATGCGACGAAGATCGTTCCGCCGGGGCATGGGCGTTCTCTTAGCGGCCAAACCCTTCGAGTCTCCCACGCAGCCCCATGTCCACTTGCATCTGTTCAGCAGCTGGTACCCGGCAGTCGCTAGCGTTGAGGGTCAGGAGAACAATCGACGGTCATGAGTGAACTCCAGCGTCTGAAAGGGTTGCTGCCCCCGGAGATGCAGAGCTGGGTGTTCGTCGAGGCCGCCGCAGCCGTTGAACCGGTGTTGATCACACTCGAGGAGATCGGCAGGGATGAAGTGGAGATCCAGGTGGATCTCGATGCCTGGGACAACCTGGCCCTCGATCATCGGAACCTGCTGTTCTGGCACGAGGTGGGCAGGATTCAGAACGACACCATTCCCCGTGATGGATGGGAGATGGCAGCTCTGGCGATTGGCCTGGGAGGCGCCATCGGTGAACTCTGGGTGCAGGACGGGCTGCTGCTGATGATGGCGCTGGGTTTGTCCGGCTTCGCGGGTTACCGGCTCTACCTCAAGAACAATGCGGAAAAGCGTCTGCGCGATGCGATTTCCGCAGACGAGCGTGCCATCGATCTGGCTTGCCGATTCGGCTACAGCGTTCCCAACGCTTACAAGAGCCTCGGAGGCGCTCTGAAGGATCTGGTCGAGAAAACCAGGAAGAAGAAAAAGCGCAGCTTCTACGAGGATCGCCTTGAGGCGTTGCGCAAGAGTGCTGGAAAGGCACGCGCTGAAATGGCGCAACAACAAGGTTCCCGTCAGTCCGTCACCAGCGAAAACGTTTATGGATAGTGAAAAGCTTGCGGAACTCGCAGCCGATGCCTGCGATGACCGCAAGGCTGTCGATATCCAGCTCATCCGGGTCGATGAGGTTTCAAGCCTTGCTGACTGGATGGTGATCGCAGGTGGCCAGAGCGATGTCCAGGTCAGAGCCATTGCCCGCTCCGTCGAGGATCGTCTTGAGGACGAAGTCCAGAGACTCCCTCTGCGCAAAGAGGGCGTCAACGAAGGTCGATGGGCCTTGCTCGATTACGGCGAACTTATCGTGCATGTGCTCCAACCCGGGGAACGGAGTTACTACGACCTTGAAGCATTTTGGAGTCACGGGGAACGTCGTCCCTACCTAACGTCCAGACCAACAGACGAGTAACAGGCAGCCCGGCATGGCCTCGAGCATCCCCTGCCCGGTTCCTCCTGAGCAAAGACCTCAGGAGGAATTTGCCCAATTCAGCCGATCCTGGTTTTTCGCATGGCCCTGTACAGCCCAGGTGTCATTGGATCGGGCCTTGCTGATCAGCTGGCTGCTGATCTCACCGATCACCATTCTCGTGGCAAGCGGTAGCTGGACTCTGCGTCACGACCCGGTGCGGTTGCTGATCGCCGGAGGCGTTGCTGCTCTTGTGTTGCCGATGCTGCTGCTGATCCGTCAGTGGCTGGGTTGGACCTATGTCCATAAACGCCTGCTCTCAGAGAAAGTTGAGTACGAGGAATCGGGCTGGTACGACGGACAGGTCTGGGAAAAACCCTTGTCCTGGCGAGAACGTGACCTGCTTCTGGCTCAGCATGAGGTCAGACCCATCCTTGGCCGGCTGGGACGGGCGATGGCCTTGGTCACAGGCCTGATGCTTGGCGGAGCAAGCATCTGTCAGGCTCTCTGAATCACAAAACACCAGGGCATGTCGATCCCATCGGGTTACCGCGGTTCGGCGCGATCCCTGAACACCCCTCCTCTGGAAGTGCGGTTGAGGCGGGGGTCCTCCATCGAATCCACTCATCGAGTTCATGCCGTTGTCTGCGACAGCCGCGGCCGGGTGTTGATGAAAGCCGGCCAGCCCGACTTTGAAACCTTCATCCGCTCTGCACTCAAGCCATTTCAAGCCTTGCCGCTGATCAGCAGCGGTGCTTCGGAGACCTACAACTGCGGTGAACGTGGCATCGCCATCAGCTGTGGATCCCATGCGGGCACCCCTGGGCATGCGCGTGAGGCGTTCAGGCTGCTGTGGAATGCAGAACTGGAAAGCGATGATCTGCAGTGCCCAGTCCCTGCAGGGAAATCCAGTCCACTCGAGCACAACTGTTCCGGGAAACATGCTGCATTTCTGATCACGGCCCGCAAGATGGGTTGGCCCATTGAGACCTATCTCCAGGGAGACCATCCTCTTCAGCAGGAGATCTCACGACGTGTGGCGGAACTTCTAGGTCTTCCCCCTGATGAACTGGTCGCTGAACGGGATGACTGTGGCGCTCCCACATTGCGCCTTCAACTCGACCAGATGGCACTGCTTTTTGCCCATCTCGGTTCGTCAGCTCACGCCGAACTGGAACAGATCAGCCGGGCGATGCTGGCGCATCCTGAATTGGTGGCAGGGGAAGGACGGTTCGACACGGAACTGATGCGACGCTCTCACCATCAGGTGATCAGCAAAGGAGGTGCGGAGGGCATTCAGTGCCTGAGCCGCACAGGTGAAGGCCTCGGAGTGGCCATCAAGGTTGAAGACGGAGCCCGACGGGCCAAACAGGCTGTGGCCCTGCACCTGCTTCGCCAACTCGACTGGATGACTCCGAGTGGTCTCAAGGAACTGGAAGAACAGCTGCTGATCCTCAACCCCGGCGTTCACCTCGACGTGGAGGGTGAACTGCGCACCTGAGCGGAATTGTGTGGTGTCTTCGATCACCAAGTTGTATGATGATTGGGTCAACGCGGGGTAGAGCAGTCTGGTAGCTCGTCGGGCTCATAACCCGAAGGTCGGGAGTTCAAATCTCCCCCCCGCCACCAAATCAAGTAGCCCCACTTTCGTGGGGCTTTTTTATTGCTCTGATGATCTGGTGGTATTCAATCTGCTCTCTCAAATGCAAGGTCTGCGCTGAGAAGTAGAACTCTTCAGCTTGATTTCAAGGTATCGCTTAAGCGGCAGATCAACCCATCATTTCTGATCAAAGGCATCATCATCACCACCAGCTGTCACGAAAATACGGACTGGATCTTGAAGGAAAAGCCTCATGACGGATGAAGTCATAACGACCTAATTCAACATCTTTAATGGACTCAACAATCAGCTGAACCAGATCAGGAACCATGTCCATCTGATTTTCCAGCTTGTCGTCCGTGACGACGATCAGTTGCAGAATGCTTCGGAACGGCAGATCCGATCCGTGCTCCCTGTCAGAGCACCGACATTGGCCAGAGCTGTCGAGCACATCGGAAACTATCGGGAGGTCTTGATCTCGCCGTGGCAATGCATCCCTTTGAAGCGATTGTGATCGGCTCGGGAGCCACGGGCGGCGTGGCTGCGATGACACTCGCCGAAGCAGGACTGAGGGTCCTTGTTGTTGAGGCTGGTCCTGATCAATCGCCATCGGAAGCCCTGGGGAGCGAACCATGCAACAGCTTCAGACGAGCCGAAGGACTGATCAGCGGCCGCCATCGAAATCAGGCCCAGCACCCTGGCTACTGGAAACAAAATCCGTCCCTCTACGCAGACGAACGGCAGTACCCCTACAGCACGCCGGATAACCAACCCTTCCTCTGGACCCAGGGTCGTCAGGTCGGCGGGCGCAGCCTGACGTGGGGTGGCATCACCCTGCGGCTCTCGGACTATGAATTCAAAGGGGCGAATCATGACGGCTATGGCCAAAACTGGCCCATCAGCCACGAGGACCTTGATCCTCACTACAGCGCACTCGAGCAACTGTTCGAGGTGCGCGGCGAGCGCGACGGGCTGGAGCATCTCCCTGATGGTCGAATGGCACCGGCCCTGCCCCTCATGCCGGAAGAGGAACGTTTTCGGGAGCTTCTGAACAGAGAGCGAGGTATCCCGCTGATCCATTCCCGCGGCTTTGAGGCCCATCAGTCCACAGAGACGCCTTCCTGGCCGCGATCCAGCAGCAACGGAACCAGTCTTCAACGTGCCCTGGCCACGGGTCGTGTGGAAATTCTCTGCAACTCCATGGCGGAAAGCCTGGAAATGGATGCCACACAGGAGCGAGCCCGAGCTGTTGTCGTGGTCAACCGCCGTAGCAGGGAACGTCAGCGACTGGAGTGCAACCTTGTGGTGGTCTGCGCCTCAACGATCGCGACACTGCGTCTGCTGCTGCAATCAGAGCAGCAGTCGAATCCCAAAGGTTTCAGAGATCCCTCCGGTCTGCTTGGGAAAGGATTGATGGACCATGTGTCCTGCTGTCGGTTTTTCTCAGTTGCCAGCGAAACCGGACGGGGAGCCACTCAACTGTCTGACCCATCCAGCACGCTTTCAGGGGCCGGCAGCTTCTTCCTGCCGTTCGGCAATGCTCCGGAAGTCTGCGCCGAGCGCAACTTTCTGCGCGGCTATGGGATCTGGGGGGGTATCAATCGCTTTGATCCACCCTGGTGGCTCAAACGCAATCCGGATCGTCGACTGGGCTTCCTGATCGGCCATGGGGAAGTTCTCTCTGACACACGGAATGATGTGCGACTGTCTGAGCGCTGCGACCCGCTCGGCGTGCCGATGCCGCACATCAGCTGCCGATGGGGCGCGAACGAGCAGGCGATGGTGCAACACATGCAGAACACCATTGCGGACTGCATCAGCGTTGCGGGTGGCGTGACGACCCCCCTTGCAGAGCTGGTGAACGTTCCACTGATGGCACCACTTCTGCGGAATGCGGTTGCCGCGCAGGACGAGGCTCCACCCCCTGGCTACTACATCCATGAAGTGGGAGGAGCTCCCATGGGAGCCACCGAGGACCACAGCGTGGTGGATGCCTGGAACCGTTTGTGGCGCTGCCCCAACGTGCTGGTGGTGGACGGGGCCTGTTGGCCCAGCTCCGGGTGGCAGAGCCCAACACTCACGATGATGGCGATCGCTCGCAGAGCATGCCTCGAAGCAGTCAAACCTCGGAACGACTGAACAGGTCATCGAGATAGCGCTCGGTGACCGCACGCTCGGAACAGCCGTTCTGAAAGAGGAACTGGGCCAGAGCCGAACTCATCACCTGGTACTGATCCCAGGCCGGATTGGATCCGATGAAAGCCTTCATGCCCTGGTAGAGCACTTCAGGGATTTCAGCCTCAAGGCTCACATAAGGCGAATCTTGCTCCGATGTGGAGGCCGGCTGCGTATCCATGCAACGTTCCAGGTGATTGCGATCCATCCAGCGTTTTGCGTCCCGTTTCCACCAACAGGGAGCCACAAAACTGCCTCGCTCGTCAAAGCGGAGAGCGAGTTAACACCAAACGCTGATCTCAATCGAGACTCATTGCTGCGAGTGAAGTCGACTGGCGGCTTCCACACAACTCACCACCGAGAGATTCGAGCGGGCAATCCTGTCAAGACGCGAAAGGCACCAGACCGTAAAACCACAGGCTCGCCCCCGAAACAGACGCTTTGAGGGAATGTCGGTGGAAAAGCGACCCAGACCTGTGGAAAACCCCACCGTTTCTCCACAGCATCAGCAAGGCATTAGCCACGCTTATGCGAACGAGTCTCTTCGGACTAGGGCAAGACAGAGACGCTTGAGCGTGTCATTCCTACCGAATGACTTCAGGATTGAGGCTCTGATGTGTCCTGTTGTGACGGTTGCGATGACGCACGACGCAGGGTCGTCGGGCCAAGCGGGTGGTCGGCGTGTGGGTAGGGATGGTGCCCATGGTCATGGCTATGCCCGTGGGCATGGTCATGGTCGTGATGGTGGTGATGACCGGCGCCCAGCGGCACCGGAATGCCGTCCGGCTGGCAGGCACCCGTGCATTCACGTTCACAGAGTGAACAAGCCTCCGTCAGCCCCTCAACGTGGTGGTGGTGGCTGGTCTGATCAAGTCCCACCTCCTGCTCAAAACCAAGCACCTGTGCCCTGTACTTGCAGAGAGAGCAGTTCATCGGGGCTTCCCCGCCCATCACCTCCTGCACCCGCTCCAGGAACGTATCCAGAACGAAGCTGTGATCTCCCAGATAGGAAGCGTTCACAAAGTCAATCTCGGGATGATCGTCGGCCACCCGCTCCGTGTGCTGGCGAATTCGACTCACCAACACGCCGGAAAACAGAAAATAGGGAAACACCACAATGCGCTTGAAGCCAAGCTTCACCACATGACGGAGACCTGGCTCCACCAACGGAAATGTGACGCCGGAATACACGGTTTCGCCCCAGCCGAAACCGAAACCCTCCACCAGCATCCGGGTCACCTTGGCGACATTGGAATTGGCATCAGGGTCAGAGGATCCACGGCCGACCACCACCAGCATGGTGTCGGAAAGAGCCACTCCGGACGACCTGTTGAGAGCTTCCTGAATGCGTGCACCTGCAGCGGCGATCATCAGGCGGTCCACGCCCAGTTCACGGCCGTAATCAATCTCCAGTCCGGTTTCAGCGCTGTAGGTGTTGAGGACAGAGGGAATGTCGTTCTTGGCATGACCTGCGGCAAACAACATCGCCGGAACAGCCAGGACCTTCACGACCCCCTGCTCGCGCAACCTCTCCAGACCATCTCTGAGGATGGGCCGGGCAAATTCGAGGAAGCCATACTCCACCGGCAATCCGGTCAGACGCTGTTTCAGTCCGTTGGCCAGTCCCTCAAA
Source organism: Synechococcus sp. (assembly GCA_047286285.1). GTDB lineage: Bacteria > Cyanobacteriota > Cyanobacteriia > PCC-6307 > Cyanobiaceae > Synechococcus_C. The sequence goes on from JBJBBP010000002.1 coordinate 1,570,272, forward strand.
CTCTTCAACCGCAAGACGGTTCCGGCTTCCATGTCCACAGATCAGAACTCCATGTTTGGTTGCAGCAGGAGCAACGATCTGCTGGGTCACACGTGCGGTGCATCTGTATCAAACCTATTCGCGGCCGTAAAACAAAGACCATGAACTGGCTGGCAAGTGGTGCACAGACCCTCGGGTGCCTGACCCCCAATCCGGAGCTGCTGAAGCAGCTGATGCGGCAGCCGCTCGGATCAATGCCTCTGCGGATTCGTTCGGGTGGCACCAGCAGTCGCTGCGCCAGTGATGGCTGCTGGACCCTGGATCTACGCAAACACCGGGAGGTCCAGTACCACGAACAATCCCAGGACATCGAAATCGGCACGGGGCTCACCATGACCGAGCTTCTGCAGGCCTTGGGTCCGTATGGGCGCAGTGTGCCCATAGGGCTCTCCGGACTGACCGGAAGCGGCTTCATCCTCACGGGAGGAATGGGGCCTCTGAGCCGTTCGCAGGGGCTGGCGCTGGACTCCATCAAAGCCATCGAGGGCTTCTGGGGAACGGGAGAGTCCTTTGCGTTGTCAGCCGATGAAAGCGCCGGTGATTCGCGCCGATGGCGCGCCCTGATGGGTGCCGCACCGTTCCTCGCAGTTGTCACACGCCTGCGCCTGCGGACCCAGGCACTTCAATCGTTGCGAGTGCGGCGTGGGTTGATCAGTCCCTCGCTGCTTCCTGAACTGCTGCAGATGGCTGAACAGTGGCCTGAAACCGGCAGCCTGCAATGGAGCTGGGGGGAGAGGTTGGAGATCTATGCCATGGACAGCAGCGAAAATCCCACCACACCAGGCCCCCTTACAGCACTGGATCCAATCCTGGGAACGGATCACCAGGCTGATGTCCAGAACTGCGCAAGTCAGCTGGAGCAGCCCAGCTTCGGCAGCCTGGCATCCGAAACCACGTCTTCCCGGCCGTTTCACAACGAGGTCACTGGTCGTCTCGGTCCGGCTCTGGGGCGAAAGGCCAGGGCGTTGATTGAGCGGCTGAGCGAACGAATGCAGGAACGACCGCATGATGCATGCCGCATCAGCGCTCAACAACTCGGCGGAGCCACGACGCGAATCAACAGCGAAAGCACCTCCTTTATCCACCGCGATTCCATGTGGAAACCATGGATCACAGCGGCCTGGAATCCTGGTGACCTGGCCGGACGGGAGCGAGGCCTGCAATGGATGGATGAAGTCAGTGATGACCTCCGCCAGGCCTGCCCGGGATTGCATCTCGCGCAGTTGCATGACCATTTGCCGAACCATCGACAGGAACTGGTCGATGCCTTCGGAGACTGGCTACCAGAGCTGCAGAAACTCAAAGCCGAGCTGGATCCCGAAGGACGCTTGCCACCGCTCTGAACTACGGTCCCTCCACGCAACAGTTGATTGATGGCCTCAGGATCCGTGGCACGACAGTGGAACTTCGGCTTCGGCAACCCCAGCAAGGATGTGCTGTCCGGGCTGGTGGTCGCTTTCGCGATGATTCCCGAGGCCATTGCCTTTTCCGGCATCGCCGGGGTGGATCCCCAGGTTGGGCTGTTCGGGGCGTTTCTGCTCTCGATCACGATCGCCTTCGTCGGTGGTCGCTCGGCGATGATCACCTCGGCCACCGGTTCCACAGCTCTGCTGATGACCGGTCTGGTCGCGACCGGAGAAGCCCGTGGAGAAGGTCTGGGACTGACCTATCTGCTGGTCGCGGGTGTTGTCACAGGAATCTTGCAGATTCTCTGGGGTTGGCTGCGTCTGGCTTACCAGATGCGTTTCGTGCCTCTGGGTGTTCTCAGCGGTTTTGTGAATGCCCTGGCACTGCTGATTTTTCAGGCACAGTTTCCCCAGCTGGGCATCAATCTCCATTTCGGAGAAACGCAGGCAGCGGGTCATGCCCATGATCTTCTCCCTCACGGCAGCCAGATTCCGATCATCTGGGGTCTGGTGCTGCTCGGGTTGGTGATCATCTACGGATTGCCGCGCCTGACACGACTGGTGCCGTCCCAGTTGGTGGCCATCGTTGTGCTGACAGCGATTTCCATCGGGTTCAGCCTTGACATCCCCACCGTCAGCAGCCTTGGTGACCTGCCCACCGGACTGCCGCTGCCGAGCTGGCCTTTCGGTTCACCGGAGCAGTTTAAGGTGCCCTTCAGTCTCGAGACCCTGGGCATCGTTCTGCCAACGGCTCTGGCGATCTCGTTGGTCGGACTGATGGAGACCTTCCTCACCCAGGACATCCTCGACGACCGAACCGACACCAATTCCAACAAGAACGTGGAAGCACGGGGTCAGGGCATCGCCAATATCGTGTCGTCCCTGTTCGGTGGGATGGCGGGCTGCGCCCTGGTCGGTCAGTCGGTCATGAACATCGACAACGGCGGACGCACCCGACTCTCCACACTCTTTTCAGGTGTCAGCTTGCTGGCCATGATTCTGCTCGGCCGGCCCTGGCTCGAACAGATCCCGATGGCGGCCCTTGTGGCAGTGATGATCAGCATCGCGGTGAGCACAGCTGATATCGCCGGACTTCGCCGGATCCGCTCGATCCCCAAGAGCGATACCGCAGTGATGCTGATGACCTTTGCTGTCACCATGCTCACCACACCGCACAATCTGGCCCTTGGCGTGATCGCGGGAGTTGCCCTGGCCGGGATCCTGTTCAGTCGCAAGGTCGCCAAGGTGATCCGTGTTGATGCCGTGGATGTGAACGAGAACATGCGCCGTTATGTCGTGAGCGGACAGCTGTTTTTCGTGAGCAAGATCTATTTCCTTCAGGGATTTGACGTTCACGACCATCCCAACCAGATCACGATTGATCTGTCAGCGGCGCATATCTGGGACCAGAGCGGCGTGAGTGCACTCAATCAAGTCATTCGCAAACTTCAGCAAGGTGGGTCCAAGGTTGAAGTCCTGGGAATGAACCAGGAAAGTCTCGATCTGTTCGAACGGATCGGTTCTCAGCCTGATGGAGGGCATGCCTGAACAGGAAAGTTCCCAGCGTTGTGGTCGAAGGAGAATCCTCTAACGACTCACCGATTTCGGTAGAGAAGACCCAGACAGGATGTGAAGTCGTTACGCATACCTTGTAATCGCTGTTGGATCTGCTGGTCGCCGGACTGTTCCTGGAGATAACGCTCGGTCACGTCATTCCCGATGCTCATCACCAGGCAAAGAGTCTGAAGATCATCAGTATCCACCGCACGCTGCTTGGCACCCTCAAGCATCACGTTGAGCAAGGCCATCTTGTTGTTGTAAGCCTGCCGGTCACCCAGCTGCCAGCTCATGGCAGGAGCTCCAAAAGCAGAGATGACCAGCAGCACGGCTGACACCGGTCTGGCTCGAAACCGAAACATCATTCGGCAGTGAATCTCCATGCTCAAGACCGTAGAGATTTTTGCCGAGGTCAGCAGAGATTGATCTCGTTGCAATGGAAGTTCTGACAAACTTGACTTTCAAGGACCACAGGCATGAGCAAGCGTCGATCATTTGTCTCCCTCCTCTCCGTCTGCCTGGCGATGTCTGCCTGCGCCACGCTCGGAGCCTCAGAGACGTCCCGATTAGACCTGATCAACAAAAGAGGGGAACTGCGTTGCGGCGTCAGCGGCAAAATCCCCGGCTTCAGCTTTCTGCAGAGAGATGGCAGCTACGCAGGCCTGGATGTGGATCTTTGCAAAGCCTTTGCAGCAGCATTCATCGGTGACCCCAGCAAGGTGCAGTACAGACCGCTCACAGCTCCTGAACGGTTCACTGCTCTGAAAACCGGTGAAATCGATCTTCTCTCCCGCAACACAACCTTCAACCTCAGCCGTGATGCTGCGGGAGGCAATGGTGCAAGCTTTGCACCCGTTGTGTTCCACGACGGCCAGGGATTGTTGGTGCGTCGTAACAGTGGCATTCGCAGCCTTGAGGATCTCAAAGGTCAGTCGATCTGTGTCGGTTCAGGTACAACGACTGAGCAAAATCTGAATGATGCATTCCAGTCGCTGGGGCTGCCTTACAAGCCAATCAAGTACCAGGATCTCAACCAGGTGGTTGCCGGATATCTCCAGGGGCGCTGCCAGGCCATGACCTCCGACCGCTCCCAACTGGCATCAGCACGCTCAGGCTTTGATCGACCCGAAGAGCATGAAATTCTTGCGGATGTTCTCAGCAAAGAGCCGCTTGCGCCGTTGTCGTCCGGAGGAGATCAGCGACTTTCCGATGCAATGCGCTGGGTGGTTTATGGACTGATTACGGCCGAGGAGATGGGAATCACCCAGGCCAATGTGGACGACAAACTGCAGGAAGCCCGCAACAATCCTGATCAGACAAAGCTGAGACGTTTCCTTGGCGTTGAAGGCGATCTGGGAAGCAAGCTGGGCCTCAGCAATGATTTTGTGGTGAACATCATTCGAGCCACTGGGAATTACGGAGAGATCTACAACCGCCATCTGGGTCCAGAGAGTGCCGTTCCCATCCCGCGTGGCCTCAATCAGTTGCATCGTGATGGTGGGGTGATCACAGCACCACCGTTCCAATGAAATGGAAACGCTCCCGCTGGCTTGAACTTGCCCTTGTGGTGGTGGTTCTCACCTTGGTGGGAATCCTGGTCAACAACCTGGCCGTGAATCTGATCCGCACAGGACTTGGGCTCAGCTTCGAATGGCTCTGGCAGCCGGCAGGATTTGCGCTCAGCGAACACACGCTTGCGTACCAACCGGGAGACAGCACAGCCTGGGCACTGCTGGTGAGCTGGTTGAACAGCCTGCGCGTGATCGCCTGCAGCATCGTGCTCGCCACCGTGCTGGGTGTCGGTGCCGGGGCTGCTCGCCGCAGCCTGAATCCCCTGCTGCGTCAATTGGCTGGGTTGTATGTGGGATTGATCCGCCAGATCCCACTGCTCCTGCAGCTTCTCTTCTGGTATTTCGTGGCTTTTCTCGGCCTTCCTTCCGAACCGTTTGCTCCCATTGGCGCGCTCATCAGCCTCTCCAATCAGGGCGTGGGCATCCTGGGGCTGAATTTGAGCGTCGAATTCTCAGCCGTTCTAGTCGGCCTGAGCGTCTTCACTGGAGCAGCCATTGCCGAGGTGGTGCGAGGTGGTCTCGACTCCGTTCCCAGAGGTCAGTGGGAAGCCTTCCGCAGTCTGGGGATTAGCGAAGGTCTGGGGCTTAGGAGGGTTGTGTTGCCGCAGGCCTTGCCTGCGATCCTCCCCGCTCTGAGCAGTCAGTATCTGAATCTGGCCAAGAACAGCACCCTGGCAATCGCCGTTGGCTATGCAGATCTCTACGCCGTGAGTGATACAGCGATCACGCAGACAGGGCGAGCCATCGAGGGATTTCTGATCCTGCTGTTGAGCTTTTTAGCGCTCAATCTGCTCATCAACGGAGGCATGCAGGTGCTGAATCGAATCGTGGTTCATCCAGCGCAACGCACCTAGCATCAACTGACCACAATTCGGCCCATGAATTCCCGTCGCATCGCCGCAGTTCTGTTGATTGTCGCCGCGATTGCCGCGATCCTGCTGCCCTTTGTTTCAGCCACACTGCTCACAATTGGAATCGGCGGAATCGCGTTCGCCGCAGGAATCGGTCAATTTCTGCGCCTGGGCGATGAAAGCAGCAGCCAGGGAAAACTGTTCCGCATTCTTTCGGCCTTGTTGTACATCGGCGGCGCGATCTTCATCCTGATCGATCCGATCGACAGCGAAGTCAGCCTGACTCTGTTCGCAGGGATTCTGCTGCTCGTTGAAGGCGTGATGGAGCTTGCATCCGGAGCCAGTGCTTCCGGTCCAGCCGGAGGTCTCACCATTGTGGATGGCATACTCACCTCCCTGATCGGCGTTCTGCTGGTGGTGGAGTGGCCTTTTGACAGCCTCTGGGCCCTTGGAACGCTCTTTGGAGTGGCTCTGTTTATGTCTGCGCTCAACCTGTTCAGCACACCGACGGAGCAGCCCGGCAGCTGATGAGCAGTTCCCGGCCTGCGTATCGCAAACGGCTTCTGCAGGCCAGGAGTCATCCCTTGCAGACACTGCTCAGCGTGGTGATCCTTGTTCTGATCGCCTGGATCGTCTGGTCCACAGCGGCCTGGCTGATCGTCGGAGCTGACTGGTCCGTGGTCACGGAAAACCTTCCTCTCTTCGCCGTTGGGGCCTATCCGGAGAACGAGCGCTGGAGACCCCTGCTCTGGCTTGGACTGCTGGTCCTGATGACGGCGGCCACACTTCTGCAACCAATGATCTCCAGACCATGGCGGATTCATGGTCTGGCTCTTTCCTGGGCCTGGCTTGCCATGCTGCCGATCGGACTGCTCCTGCTTGCAGGAGGAGCGGGGTTGCCGATGGTGAGCTCAAGAGACTGGGGTGGCCTGACGCTGACAGTGCTGCTCACTGGCTTCAGCGGTCTGCTCGCTCTGCCGCTGGGGATCCTTCTAGCCCTGGGGCGCCGGAGCAATCTCACACTGCCACGCCATCTCTGCCGCCTTTACATCGATGGATTGCGGGCCGTGCCGTTGATTGCCGTGCTCTTTTTCGGACAGCTGCTTCTGCCACTGTTCCTGCCGGTGGAGATCGAGATCAATCGCGTGCTCAGAGCCGTTGTTGCCTTTGCACTCTTCGCTGCCGCTTACGTGGCCGAGGATGTGCGTGGAGGCTTACAGGCCATTCCGGGCACTCAACGCGAAGCAGCAGCAGCTCTGGGACTCGGACCCTGGCAGATCCAACGCCTGGTCATCCTTCCCCAGGCCCTGCGTGTGGCGGTGCCTGCACTCACCAATCAAGCCATCGGTCTGCTGCAGAACACCAGCCTGATGGCCATTCTCGGACTGGTGGAACTGCTCGGGATCAGCCGCAGCCTGCTGGCTAATCCCGCCTATATCGGCCGACACCTTGAGACCTACATCTGGTTGGCAGGGCTCTACTGGTTGGTGTGCACCGCCATGGCCCTCATGGCACGCCAACTTGAACGTCAGGGCAACACTTCCACCACTCAGGCCATTCCTTCATGACCATCGCCGTCAGAGCCGAATCGATCACCAAGACCTTCAACGGCTCACAGAAAGCCCTCGATCAGGTGAACCTCAGCGTGAACCATGGCGAAGTGCTGGTGGTGATGGGACCATCCGGGTCCGGCAAGAGCACCCTGATTCGCACCTTCAACGGACTTGAAGCGATCGATGCCGGGCAGCTGGAGATCGTCGGCATTCCCCTGGATACAGACCAGGACGAACGCCAGATACGGCGAATCCGCCGCCGAGTCGGAATGGTGTTCCAGCAATTCAACCTGTTCCCACACCTCTCGATCCTCGACAACATCACCCTGGCTCCGATCCGGGTGAAGAAGATCAGCAAAGCCAATGCTGAGCAACGGGCTCACGGGCTTCTGGCTCAGATGGGCATTGCCGATCAGGCCATGAAGTACCCCGCTGAATTGAGTGGAGGTCAGCAACAACGGGTCGCCATTGCCAGAGCACTGGCCATGGATCCTGAGCTGATGCTGTTTGACGAGCCCACCAGTGCCCTGGATCCCGAGAGAGTCAAGGAGGTTCTTGACGCGATGCGACGACTGGCTGCCGACGGCATGACGATGATCGTTGTGACCCATGAACTGGGTTTCGCGCGTGAAGTCGCTGACCGCGTCTTGTTCATGGATGCCGGAAGGGTCGTGGAACTGACGGACTCAACGACGTTCTTCACCCAGGCGAAGGAGGAACGCAGCAGACGTTTTCTCAACCAGATGGCGCACTGATCAGACAGAGAGGCACAGAAAGCTGTTGTTTGTTGATGGTGTGGCCATGGTGAGAGCAGGATTGATCGAGTTGCCCGACTTTCGCCCCGATCCCGGATGTCAACAGCAAGCGAGGAACAGGATGAGCCATCCATGGAGAAGACCGCCAGGTGATGCATTGACATCCGAGATCTCAAGCTGGTGGCGTGATCGCGTTTCGGCGTTGATCAGGCAAGAAAGAAAACGAGACGCCGCAAGCCTGTATCTGGAGTTCTGCCTGCCACGAAGCAGAGCGGTGGAGCTATCCGCTCATCCTCACCCCTAACGCGCAATGGACCAACGAGAACGGGTCCAGCAGCTTTGCGAGGACCATGACGCAGATCTCCGCAGCCTCGCGTTCAAGGTGTCCGAACATCGACAGTGGGATCTGACCCTGCCCGTCGCGGTGATCGACGCCCGTTCCGACAGGCGCAGGTTCCATGTCACCGCTGTCGGGACGATCGGCAATGTTGTGCGTGTCTCCACGACCATCGACCATCCTCTGATGCAACAGCTGTTCGACCTGGTCCAGACCAGAAGTGATGACTCAGCCTTGGAGCTGATGTTCAACAATGCCGAGAACAGCGAGGAGTTTGCGGCTGTCTTCGAGATGTACCGCGAAGAGCGGCGGGGGGGATCACCTTTATGGAGTGCATCGGATGCAGCCTCGTTCGTCGTGAAATCCAAGGAAGCCTTTGACGACCATGAGCTGGCGATCGTGGCCTTGCTGGCAGGCGATCCACACGACGTCGTGACCTTTGGGATCCCTCTTGATTACTTCGGAGTCGAGACAACCTGATGCAGCTTGGATGCCGTCAGCGCTCCATCTAAGGATGCAGATCCACCCGTTGATGCAAGCGCAGAAGTGCTTCTTCTGCCGCTGAGAGCTCCCGTTCGGTCAGCAACCAGCGCTCATTACCGAGCGGCAGGCTGGCGATCTGATCCGACAGTTCCAGCTGCAGCTGCTGGCATCGCTCAGCTAGGGCCGTTGTGAGCTGCAGCAAATGCCGCTGGATCAAACAGGAGGGTGCAGCGATGGTCACAACGGGCCCTCTGGATGGACGGATGGAAGTCTGGCACAACAGCTGACGTTTCTAAGGTTGGATTCTTGACTCGACCGAAGTGCTGAAGCTCCTCTGGGAGATGGCCCCCTGCCTGATCGTGGGAGCACTGATCGGACGCTGGCGATCGCAATGGATCGCACCACTGGCGGTGCCGCTGGTCCGTTTTGGAGTTCCCGTCAGCCTGATGGGACTGCTGCTGCATGGCGGCCTGGACAGCTCACTGCTGTGGATGGCGCTGATTGCGGTTTCAGCCATTGCCCTGATGTTGATGGTGCTGCACTGGCTCAGTCACGGCATTCCCGCCCTGGGACAACCGGACCTGCAGCTCAGCAGCTGCATCGGCAATACGGCCTATTTCGGAGTTCCCGCCACACTGGCCCTGCTGCCACCGGAGGCTTTGCCGGTGAGCATCGGCTATGACCTCGGCGCAACCCTGTTGATGTGGAGCCTGGGACCTCTCTGGCTCAGCCAACCAAGCCCAGAGGCAACCACTCGTCAGCGCTGGCGGGATCTTCTTGGACATCTCAGCGCCAGCCCCGCCACAAGAGGACTGATTGGGGCCGTGATCGTGATGGCAACCCCATGGCACGACACGATCCGTGACGCGCTCTGGATGCCATCACGCGCTGTCATCGTGCTGGCGATGGTGGTGGTGGGCATGCGGCTGGGGGATATCGCCGCGCGAAAACTGAAAGCAGCGGTCGATCTGAGCCCACCACTGATCTGCAAACTTCTGCTGTTTCCAGCCCTGATGCTGGTCATCAGCATGGCCTTGCCGTTGCCGGGCTACGCACGCCAGGCATTGGTGCTGCAGGCGGCCGCGCCAACAGCGATTTCCGTGCTGCTCATCGCTGAATCCGAACAGCTCAACGCCGCCGCTCCGGCACAACTGATCCTGAACAGCACTCTGGTGGCACTCATCAGCGTTCCAATCTGGAGTGTGTTGATCAGTCCACTGAACGGAACACCCTGAAGGTGAGGTTGAGCCTTGGCTGCTTCACACGCTTTCTCACGGGCAGCCCGTGCATCCAGAACTTCTGGCAATCCGGATCCATCAGCAGCAGGTCGCCGTCAGCAAGGGTGACATCGCAGCGCGAGTTACTGAATCGATGGCGGAACTGCAAATCCCGGCTTGATCCCAGCGACAGGGAGGCGATCGGAAACGAGGCATCAATCTCCGGCTCATCGTCTGCGTGCCACCCCATCCGGTCCTGACCATCGCGATAGAGATTGAAAAGACAGCCATTGAATGGCGCTGCGCTTTGAGACGAAACGAGCTTCAGCAGAGGCAGAAACCAATCGGGCCAGCCCTCTCCTTGATGCACAGCGCCGCTGTAGCGATAGGAAACCTGGCGGTCGGCCATGAAGGCCGTTAACCGCGGCACCCGATGCCATCGTCCATAAACACGAACCTCAGGCTGATCCCAGCTGATCTGCCGAACGCAGCGATCCATCCACATCTGCCTGATGTCAGCCGGCAGCCAGCCCGATTGATGGGTCCAGTTCACAATGTCAGCGACCTGGTCTGCGGCCATCCAACGCATACCATCAAGCTCGAGCACTCTGGCGCCCGCGCAGTCTTGATCGCGCATGAAGACGGATAACAGCCTGAGTGGAGTTGCCTGCTGCAGCCCATAGATTGCGGGAATGGCAGCACGGATCACGCTTGACACCTTCCTGAAGCGAGCGAAACAGCGCTTCGGTGATCAGTTCGACTACTCCGGAATCAAGTGGAGGAGCTACAAAAGTCCTGTCAAAATCCGCTGCTGCAAGCATCCTGTCCAGGAAATCACCATCACACCTGAACGTCATCTGCAGACCACAGGAGGATGCAGACATTGCCTGAGAGAGCGCCGGATTGAAGCGCTCGAGCGTGAACTCAACAGAATCCCTGCCCAGCCAGCATCCGAGTCACCCAGATCGACTCCCGCATCGTTGCTGAGCTGAAGGCTCCAATCAGTGCGATGGCGGCCATGTCATCGATCGGCTCAGCCGTGCAGCCTCTCGAACCAGAGACCGGCAAGCTGCCAGCTTGAAAACAAGAAAATGCCCAGGAACAGCCAATTCAGCCAGGCCGGGCGATCCTTCTGTTCGAACATGCTGGCTGAGGTGAGGAGCTTCATTGTCACCCAGGAAGGCTCCTTGGCCATGCATACCTGGCCGACACGAACCTACGGTCAGACCTTGTCAACCTGCAGCGCACGCTTGAGATCATGCATTCCCTCCAGCTGCTGGTGCACGGACTTCAACTGTCGCTGAATGTGATCGCTCTGAGGAAGACCGCTGAGTGAAGCGAGCGCTTTCTCCAGGTGATGTTTGGCATCAATCAGAAGACGACAATCCAGGCTGCCAGGTTCATAGCTCATGCTCAAAAGGAATCTGAGACCATTCAGCGACAGACAGCATCCACCGGCTGTGTGAATCACAACAATCTGATGTGTTGATCATGGCTGCAGCAGAGAGCCGGAGGGTCCTGCTGGCTCTGCAAAGCCTGAAGACAGGAGAAAACAATCGACAATTCAGCGAAGAAAGGCGCCGATCAAGGACTGAACAAAGGCGTGCCTGGATCAGCCTGCAACCACTTCAACCTGGACAACCTCAACGGGCTCCATGGACTGATCCGTGAGGTAGCGAAGCGTACGGTTCCGAATCAGCTCAGCTTCCATGGCATTCCAGGCGCCACCGATCATGCAGCCCACGAGGGGGATCGTTTTGGTGATCAAGGCTCTCTGCGTCACCCTGCGCCCAAAAACCCGTGTGATCACTCCATTGATCAAATGAAGGCTGCGTTGATTCATCAACCTCACAACAAAATCCCGCGTGGCGGTCTGCGCAGCCTTGAGCCCGAACTCAACCCCCAACTGACTGATCACACTGCCTCCGAGCACCGGCAACAGCAATTCATGCCGGGCTGTTTCGCTGTCAAGGAAACCGGGAATGAGTAGCTCAGCGGCACAGGCAGCGGCGAACAGCTGAGCGCGTGTGGTGACCGACAGATCGGCCAGCGCTCCGGCCACACTGAGCAGCGGATTGGCCGCCAGCCCCATGGCGGCTCCGGCGGTGATCACTTTCAGGCGCACATCGCTGAAAGCTTGCTCCGCCAACTCATAGGTGGTCGCTTCCGGGAAGCGACAGCGAAGCAGCAGCACTTCCTCACGAACCCTGCAGACGTCGAAACTGATCACCCATTTCAGACAGTCGGCTACCGAGCTCAGCGGCACTGCGATCTCCCGACAGGCGCTCTCAACTTATCGAGGATGGTGGCCGACTTCATCCAAAGCGCACGAACTTCATTGAGCACGTAAAAAACGGCAGACCGTGATGATCATTGAGCAGGCATCGAGATGATCCATGGCCTCGCGCAAACCCCACGCTGAGGCACTACGACACTCCTGACTGGATCCGGCAGGTATGCCTGCCGGAGCAAATCCAACATCACTGACCCAATGACCACCGGCTCCGGCGATCAACGCCTGCTCTTTCCCGCCACCCAGCGCAACCGAGTGCCGATTGGAGATGTGCTGGCCGACCAGCTGCCCTCAACAGGATTGATTCTTGAGATTGCCAGTGGATCCGGGGAGCACGGCGTGACCTTCCAGAAACGCTTCCCAGGAGTGATCTGGCAATGCAGCGACCCCGATCCTGAGCATTGCCGCAGCATCGATTCCTGGATCCGTCATGAGCAGCTGACGCAGACGATGCCGCCGGCTCTGCAAATGGATGTCAGAGACAAGGATTGGGGGCAACAGCTGGAGGCGCCTGCACAGGCGGTGGTGGCGATCAATCTGCTCCACATTTCAGCCTGGGAATGCACCGTCGCGTTATTCACTCAGGCGGCGACCCTGCTGCCCAGTGGAGGGATTCTGTGCATCTATGGCCCTTTCAGCGTGAATGGCCGTCACGTCAGCGACAGCAACCGCAGCTTCGACGCCTCCTTGCGCGAAAGGAATGGCTCCTGGGGGGTGCGAGACCAGACGTTGGTCTTGCAAGAGGCAGGTGCAGCCGGCTTCTCGCTGCAGAAGATCAGCCTGATGCCTGCAAACAACCGCATGATCAGCTGGGTTCGCTGAGGCCTAGAGACACTGCGCAGACCCCCTGAAGCAACCGAGAGAGGAACCAACCGACCAGATCTGCTGCAGGCGCGGCATCGGACTCAAACTCCTCGCGTAAAACAACGCCTTGAGCGTCCTCAGAGTAACTGTATAGATACCCAGCAGTTGCTTTGCAGTCACTCGAGGCTATTCTGTTCATGACGCATAGACCGGCTGGATGGCACCCCCTCGGGAAAACCAGGTGAAGCTGACGGTGTCCGTGCCGCCGAGCCTGCACGTGCTCCTGCGCAGCTGGGCCCAGTGCGAAGGCCGCGAACTCACAAGCGTTGTCCTTCAGTGCGTTGAACTCTCAGTGCGACAACTGAAAAGCAACGGTTCGATCCCTGCTGGTGCCGTCCGCAACTACGAAGTGGCCTGTGAAGAACGTCTGGCCGCCGGCAGCACAACGCCATGAATTTCGTTCAGATCGAAGAGGCCCTGCTTGCGCCCTGCATGGATGCCGTGATCGCCGTCACTGAGCGCTATCAATTTCTGGAGATTCACCGCGGGGCAAGAGTGTTCACGGCCTACAGGGAAATCGATCATGTGATGTATCTGGGCTTTGATGACGATCTGACGGAACGATCCCTCAAGGAACTCACAGAGCGGGGATTTCAAGTGCTGGAGACCAGGGAAGGCACACGCCGTGAGCATCGCCTGCTGCTGCTCACCCTCAAGGAAATCGGCTATTCGGCAAGTTATGGGAAGGGTTACTACAAGGCCTCGAGATCGCTTGCCCGCCATCTGCGCAACCTCGGATGGCCCCTCGGGGCACTGGCAAAACTGCTCGACAACAGTCGTATCAACACGGAAGACCCGACTGGCTGAGCTCAGAAATCCATCCAGTCCCCCGGTCCGTACCAACCGAAGGGCATGTCATTCCAGTCGCCATCGACCAGCTCCTGATTGGCGGGCATGGGCCCCGAACTGGGTTGGGAGCCGTTGATGCATCCCTCCGGAGTGGTGAAACCACTGGAAAAGGCCTCACAGTTCACGAGATCCTCCTGAGCCCTCACCCACGAAGCGGAAAGACACAACAGGAGAGAAGCGGCAGCACAAATGAGAGGGCGCATGATCCACCTGCTGACATCCACGATTCTGATGCTGATCACCAGGGCGTGATCTGTTGCAGGGCCTCCAGCCCTGCCCAGCGCTGCAAAGCTGTCCATGAGCGCAGGCGCTGCTCGATCCAGGCATGACCCAGCGCATTGAGGTGGATCCCATCCGGCTCCACCCACTGCAGCCAATCAGGCTCCGCCTGCATGGCCCCATGCAGGGAGAGGTAAGGCACATCCACCTCCAGACAGGCCTCCTCGATCTGGGCTTCATGCACAGCCACATCGCAGTTGCTGTACCAGAGACAGTCGGCGAAAGGCATGACGTGTTCATCAACGGGCGTCAGCCCGAGCACAAACACCGAGGCATGGGGCTGAATCGACCGGAGCAACTGTTCAAACCCGAAGCGAAAGCCTTTTGCATCCAGGGGTTGTCGTCCGTCAGCACGGCCAACCCGTGCCGTGTCATTAAGGCCCACCGACAGCAGCACGGCCTCGGGCCTTTGTCGGCGCAGTTCGCCTCGGCAAAGCCATTCCCGTTCCCATCGAGCCGACACCGCCTCTAGGCCGTCGCCACGAATGCCGAGCCCGTAGATCAGCGGTGCGTCCGGAAGCCCCATCCAATGGCAGCGCAGACGCTCACACCAACCACCCCCCTCGCGGTCACCCCAGCCGACCACCCCGCTGTCTCCGATCACGATCAGTTGACGGGGAGCCCGCATGAATCTGCATCAGTTCGCTGAACCGATTCAGCTTTGCAGCCAGTGCTGCCGGAAGCGATCACTCAGCCATTCACCGAGCAGGGTCAGAACGGCATAAGTGGAGATGAGCAACACCACCGCCGCCCAGTGGAAGGAGCTGAGCGACTCCAGCAGCTGCCAGCCGAGACTGCTCCCACCGATCAAGCCGACCACCACGGTTTCGCGCAGAATCACATCGCTGCGGTATGCCCCATAGGCCAGATGGGAGGGACTTCTGGGGCTGAGCAATCCATACAGCCAACTCACCTGCGGGGATGCTCCGCCGCTGACCAGCGCAACCTGAGCGGAATCGTCCTGCTGCTCAAGGCCCTCCTGCAGCAAACGCCCCATCACTCCGCTGTTGTGAAGACCCAGTGCGAGGGCACCAATGGCCAGTGTGGGCTGATTGCTGAGCAGCAGCAGGAGCACTGCCAGAGGCGGAGGGATCACCCGCACAAGCATCCAGAGGCCGCTGACGCAGCGACGCCAGAACCGCGCAGGCGTGATCAACAGCATCAACGGCGGCAGACCAATGGCGATGCCTGCGGCAAGCAGGGTCAGCGTCAGCGTTTCCCACAGCATCGACAACCAGGGGAGCTCCTGAGCAGCGAGCTGAAGGCTGTTGAAGTCAGGCCAGTCCACCGGGAGCCAGCTGAGGGAGCCTGCCTCGGGAAACAGCTGATCAAGCCAAACACCGCCAAGCCCAGCAGAGAACAGCACCACCAGCGCAAACACCATCACCTGACGCTGGCCGAATTGAGCCTGTCCCGCCCAGCCGCGCCAACAGCGAAGACCCTGCTCGAGAGCGATGGTGACCAGCATCAACAACCACAGCCCCGTCCACAGTTCACGAAACTGCAGGGACTTCAGACTCAGCTCCAGATCCATTCCCAGACCACCGAGCCCGAAGACCCCGAGCAAGGTGGCACTACGCAGAGCACACTCCAGTCGATACCCGCCGTAGCTGACCAGCACTGAGCCCATGGCAGGAGACAACGCCGTGACGCAGGCAGCCATGGGTGTTGCCCCTGTCTGAAGCACCGCCTGCAGACGGGAAGGATCAAGGCTCTGCAATTGATCACGCCAGACACGGGCAACCAGCGACGCATAGGGAATCGAGATCGCCGCGACGGCGACCCAGGGATGCAGTCCGAGAACCTGCAGCAGCAACAATCCCCAGATCAGCTCATGCACCGAACGGGGCAGAGCCAACAGCCGACGCAGCAGGATCGCCGGCCAGTGCGGAAACCCCCAGGTCATCCAGAGACGTTCGGAGCTGAGGCACCCCAGCAGAACTCCCAGCACAAGGCTGCAGCCCCATGCCGTCAGGGCCGTGGCCACCGTGACCTGGAGGGCGATGAGCAACGCTTTCAAGAGTGCGGGGTCGAGGGATGGGCTGATTGCACCGCCCAGAAAGGAACCCAGGATCTCGGCACCTCCGCCGTGGGCTCCGCTCAGCACGACCAACAGCACCGGCAACAGAGCCAAGGCCGGCAACAGGGCCAAGGCAGGGGCGGTGGGCCGAAGCTGACCAATCACGGCGCATACAGATCGCGGAGATCTGCATCTGAGACAGCATCAGCCGCTGCATCGATCACCAGCCTTCCGGCGCGAAGCCCGATCACGCGATCAAATCGGTCGATCAACTCAGGACGATGGAGCGACACAACAACGGCCTGGGCACCACTGCGCAGCATTCCATCCTCATCCGAGCTCAGCAGCCTCTCCAGCACCTCAGCTGCAATGGCTGGATCCAGGCTGGAAAGGGGTTCATCCGCCAGCATCAGATCTGGCTGTTGTCGAAACAGCCTGGCCAGGGCCACCCGCTGCCTCTGACCTCCAGACAGCTGCCCCACAGGACGATCGAGCCCTGCGTTATCCAGCAGTGATTCCTCCACGCCGGCCAGACGAAGACAGGATCGGCTCGACTCCGCGCTGACCCGGAACAGCAGATTGGCCAGAGCCCAAGGGAAGCGGCGCCGGCCGAGAGCTCCTGCATTGACGTTCTGGCCAATGCTGAGTTCTTCGATCAAACGCAGGTCCTGCCAGAGCGTGCCAATCCGTGCACGTTGGCGACGACTGAGCTCTGCGAGCGCCATCCCCTGAAAAAGAACCCGACCATCTGCAGGAGGCAGGCTGCCGTTGAGAACTCCGATCAGGGAACTCTTGCCGGCTCCGCTTCGACCGAGCAGGGCGATTCGCTCACCGCTCTGGAGCTTGAGAGTGACCGCGTTGAGCCGGTCCCCATGCGGACCGGCAACACGCACCTGTTCAAGCGCCAACAGTGCTGTCAACGGATCTTGCCCAGTTCCCGACCCACCTTTTCAATGGGCGTGTATTGACTCGCCTCAGCAGGGATGAACCGCTCAGCAGCGAAGAGCTCAAGAATGGTGACCTGACGCGGGGTGGTTGGCTGGATGCCCAGGATCGCTTTCTGAAGTCGGGTGGTGAAGCCCTTTCCGAAACGCTGATCCAGCTTTGGGCGAACGACCCAGTGGTAATCAACGTATTCAGGCGTTCGCCAGATCACCATCACCTTGTCGGTGTTGACGCGGCCGTCGTTCACCGCTGAAGTCCAGACCTGCTCATTGAGCGCGCCCACCTCATAGGCACCGCTCTGCACCACGGCGATCGTGGCGTCATGGCTGCCACTGAATCCGGCTCGACCACCACTGAACTGACTCGGAGTCACTCCAGCTTTGGCAAGAAAATGCTGCGGCATCAAACGCCCTGAGGTCGAACTCTCTGAGCCGAAGGAGAATCGCTTGCCGCGAAGACTGGTCAGCCCGTTGATCGAGCTGATGGGTTGAAGACCAGAGCCAGTATTGGCAATGAAGACGCTGCGAAAGCGGGCATCGATGTCGCGCTGAGCCAGAACCTGTGCCCCTGGTGTCTGCAGGCGCGCCTGCACCCCGGTCAGACCGCCAAACCAGACCAGATCCAGACCACCGGTGCGAAAAGCGCTGACAGCAGCTGGGTAATTACTGACGGGCACATAGCGCACCTTGACGTTGAGACGATCACTGAGTTCGTCTGCCAGCTGGCCATAGAGACGATTCAGTCGCTCAGGGTTTTGATCAGGAATCGCACCCACCTTGAGCGTGGGCTGAGCAACAACAGGAAGGACTGTGACTCCTTGACAGAGCAACCCAGCCAGAAGAGCCACGGCCCGTCGATCTCTTGCCTGCATGGGGGACTGAGACAACTAGGGACAAGGCCGATCCGCGATCTCAGCCGGCGGGAAGCAGGCGAGCGAGGCGGGAAAGGCCATCTGCGATCGTCTCACGCGACACGGCGCAGGAAAGTCGCACACAGCGGTCGTCTCCGAAGGCACCACCGGGAACAATCGCCAACCCTTCCTGTTCCAGAGCTCTCTGGCAGAAGCTCACCGAATCACCGCACGCCTCCGGGAGCTGTGGAAAGGCGTAAAAAGCACCCCTGGGGGGAATGAGTGTGATGCCTGGCAGGCGCTTGAGTCCGTCGACAAGCATCGAGCGGCGTTGGTTGTAGCTCCCCGCCATCTCTCTGACGCAGTCTCTCGAGCCCTCGATCGCTGCAATCGCGCCTCGCTGGGCAAAGCTGCACACATTGCTGGTGCTCTGGCTTTGCAACGCGGAGGCCGCCTTGATCACCGAAACGGGTCCGCTGAGGTAACCAAGCCGCCAGCCGGTCATCGCCCAGCCCTTGGCAAAGCCGTTGACCATGAAGCATCGTTCCCGCAGATCAGGAGCCAGAGCGGCGAAGCTCTGATGGGTGATCCCCTCATCCAGCAGATACTCATAAATTTCATCCGTCATCACCAGCAGACGCGGATGACGTCGCACCATCTCGGCCAGTTGCTGCAACTCATCAAGGCTGAGCACGCGCCCTGTGGGATTCCCTGGTGAATTGATCACCAGCAGGCGGGTGGCAGGAGTGATGGCTGCCTCAAGGGCCTGCAGATCGAGGCGAAAACCATCGGCCGCCGATGACGGCACAGATACCGGCCTGGCCCCGGCGAGTCGAGCCATCTCGGGGTAGCTGAGCCAGTAGGGCGAGGGAATCAGAACCTCGTCACCGGGGTTGAGCAACACCTGGAACAGGTTGTAGATGGCCTGCTTACCGCCGTTGGTGACGAGCACCTCGGCTGCCGAGGTGGGAATCCCGTTCTCGCTGGTGATCTTGCCGGCAATCGCCTCTCTCAGGGCCGGGTCCCCCGCCGCGGGTCCGTACCGCGTGACCCCATCACGCAGTGCCTGGATCGAGGCTTCCACGATGAATGAGGGTGTTCCGAAATCGGGTTCACCCGCACTGAGGCTGCAGATGTTGCGCCCCTCCTGTTGCAGAGCCTTGGCCCTGGCGCTGATCGCCAGTGTGAGTGAAGGCTGGAGGGCTTCAGCCCGGCTTGAAAGAGATGGCGGGCGTGACATCGAAGCGGCACCCCTCCAGTGGGTGCGCAGGTAGAAGCCTGTTCATCCTGCCTGATGTGGTGTCAAAAACAACAAAGAAGACGTGTTGTCAAAGACAACACAGAGACGGATCACGCAGCCAGCCTCCAGAGCAGGGATCATGTCGGGATGAATGGTGACGACATTGCTCTGAGCTGGGTGCTGGCCTCGCGCAGGCCCGGTGAGCTGGCGAAGTTCTACGCAGATCTGCTGGGCACCAGTCCAAAACCTGGCCTAGCCGATCATCACTGGATCGTTCCGCTGCCCAGACAGGGGATCCTGCAGATCTACACACCCTCTCGCAGTCGCCCATGGCCAACTTCGGGCTCAGCTCTGGCGCCATGCCTGCAAAGACAGGCTGAAGCTGATCCGCTGCTGGAACTGAGAGCCTGGCAACAGCGTGTGATCAAACTCGGTGGTCGAAGCACAGAAGAGCCGAGGCTGGAAAGCTTCGGTGCGGAATGCTGGCTTGAGGATCCTGAGGGACAGAGATTCCTGCTGCTTGTGATCCAATCCGACTCAGCAGCAACGCAGCTTCGATGAGAGAGACGCAGCCAAGACACCTGAAAAGACTGAAAAAAAGCTGTTCGAGTCGCATCCGTACTGGACCGACCGAGCTGCGCCCCCAGTTGGTGGTTGGACGCGGCAATCCCCAGGCCGAGTTGCTGCTGATCGGCGAAGCACCCGGTGCGGATGAGGATGCACGCGGAGTTCCGTTCGTGGGTCGATCAGGTCAGCTGCTGAGTGATCTGATGATTGAAGCGGGCCTGGATGAGGAGCACGATCTCTACATCTGCAATGTGATCAAGTGCAGGCCACCCAAGAATCGCAAGCCCACAAGCAGGGAGATCGAACTCTGCAGACCCTGGCTGGAGCAACAGATCGCATTGATCAATCCCGCACTGGTGCTGCTTGCCGGATCAACCGCCCTGGAAGCAGTACTTGGAATCCGAAGCGGCATCAGCAAACTCAGAGGCCAGTGGTACCCGCACAAAGGCCGGGACGTCATGCCCGTGTTTCACCCTTCCTACCTGCTGCGCTTCCGTTCGCGTGAGGTCGGGACACCCCAGGATCTGACCCTGAAGGATCTGCGGGAAGCCCGCCGCCGATTGCAGCTGCTGTCGAGCAGCTGAGCCGGCCATCAGGGCCTGGATCGAGCCCACAGATTCAGAGCACAAAGGGGCGTCAGGGAGACCAACGCAAGTCACTGCGCTGACGTCTATGCCAAGGTTTGGCTCAGAACCTGTCCGATCCATGACCGGCACCTTGACCAATGCTCCCGCAAGCAGCAGTGAAGTTGCCCTGAATCCCCGTTACGACACGGTGATTCGCCGGCGAAGCACGCGCACGGTCATGGTCGGCGAAGTTCCGATCGGCAGTGAGCACCCCGTGGCGGTGCAATCGATGATCAATGAGGACACCCTCGACATCGAAGGATCTGTCGCAGGCATCCGCAGACTGGTCGATGTTGGCTGCGAAATCGTGCGGGTGACCACCCCCACGCTGGCCCACGCCAAGGCCATGGGTGAGATCCGCGCTGCTTTGCGCGCCCAGGGATGCAATGTTCCGCTTGTGGCCGATGTGCATCACAACGGCATTCGGATTGCTCTGGAAGTGGTCAAGCACGTCGACAAGGTGCGGATCAATCCCGGACTGTTCGTGTTTGATAAGCCCGACCCCAACCGGCAGGACTTCTCTCAGGAAGAGTTTGATGCCATCGGCGAGCGCATCAAGGAGAAATTCTCCCCGCTGGTTGAGGCGCTGAAACAAGAGAACAAAGCGCTGCGCATCGGGGTCAATCACGGATCCCTGGCGGAACGCATGCTGTTCACCTACGGAGACACCCCCGAGGGCATGGTGGCGTCAGCCATGGAATTTGTGCGCATCTGCGACGACCTTGATTTCCACAACATCGTGATCTCGATGAAGGCGTCCAGAGCTCCCGTGATGCTCGCGGCCTACCGGATGATGGCCGACACTCTTGACAACGCAGGGTTCAATTTCCCACTGCACCTCGGCGTCACCGAGGCCGGTGACGGCGATTACGGCCGCATCAAAAGCACCGCAGGCATCGCAACCCTGCTCTCAGAGGGCCTTGGAGACACGATCAGAGTCTCGCTGACTGAGTCTCCCGAGAAGGAAATTCCCGTCTGTTACTCGATTCTTCAGGCCATTGGTTTGCGCAAGACCATGGTCGAGTACGTGGCCTGCCCAAGCTGCGGTCGCACTTTGTTTAATCTCGAGGAAGTCCTGAATCAGGTGCGGGATGCGACCTGTCATCTCTCCGGTCTGGACATCGCCGTCATGGGTTGCATCGTCAACGGGCCCGGCGAGATGGCCGATGCTGACTACGGTTACGTCGGCAAAGGGCCAGGCACGATTGCCCTCTACAGAGGCCGTGAAGAGATCCGCAAAGTGCCTGAAGCCCAGGGTGTTCAAGCTCTGATTCAGCTGATCAAAGACGACGGACGCTGGGTGGATCCTGATTGAACTCGTTAATCTGAGGGTTCGGGCCGGAAGGACATCAATGACCGTCAAAAGTCCTCGTCATTCACAGCACAAAGGCTTGCTGCTGATCCTCGGGGCAGGTGGTCTGACCGCAGCAATCGCTGTTGCAGCACCCGGCCTCGGGCTGCCCAGCACCAGTTCCTCGTCGATCACCAACAGTCCCAAAGAGGTGATCGATCAGGTCTGGCAGATCGTCTACAGAGATTTTCTCGACTCCTCGGGCAAATACTCCCCTGAAACCTGGACAAGACTGAGAAGAGACCTGCTGGCCAAGAGCTATGCGGGCACCGATGAGTCTTACGAAGCGATCCGAGGCATGCTCGCCAGCCTCGATGACCCCTACACACGCTTCCTGGACCCGAAAGAGTTCAAGGAGATGCAGATCGACACCTCCGGAGAACTCACGGGGGTTGGCATCCAGATCACACTCGACAAGGACACCAAGGAAATCCTTGTGGTGTCTCCGATTGAGGGAACGCCCGCTTCCAGGGCTGGCGTGCAGCCCAAGGATGTGATCGTCTCAATCGATGGCAAGTCCACCCAAGGCATGACCACCGAAGATGCCGTCAAGCTGATCCGAGGACAGGAGGGGACCCAGGTCACCCTTGGCCTTCGTCGCAATGGTGACGTCGTCACAGTGCCCCTCAAAAGAGCGCGCATCGAGATCAATGCTGTTGAGAGCCGGCTCAACACGTCGGGCGATGGCAAGAAGGTTGGCTATATCCGCCTGAAACAGTTCAATGCCAATGCCGCTCGGGAAATGCGGACCGCGATCCGTGAGCTTGAAACACAGGGTGCGGAGGGCTACGTGCTGGACCTGCGCAGCAACCCGGGCGGACTTCTGGAAGCCAGCATCGATATCGCTCGGCAATGGCTGGACGAGGGAACCATCGTCAGCACCAAAACCCGAGACGGCATTCAGGACGTGCGACGCGCGACCGGCAGCGCGCTGACCAACAGCCCTGTCGTGGTGCTTGTGAACGAAGGTTCAGCCAGTGCCAGCGAAATTCTCTCCGGTGCCCTTCAGGACAACAACCGAGCTGTGCTCGTTGGTCAGAAGACTTTCGGGAAGGGATTGGTCCAGTCCGTGCGTGGCCTCTCGGATGGATCCGGACTGACGGTCACCATCGCCAAGTACCTCACACCCAAAGGCACCGACATCCACAAAAACGGCATCCGACCCGATGTCGATGTGAAGCTCAGCGATGAAGAGATCCAATCGCTCACCGTTGAAGAGCTCGGCACCGGCAAGGACAGCCAGTACCGGGCTGCGGAAACCACACTGATCAGAGCGCTGCGATCACCGGAGCGTGGGCAGGCTTACCGCCCTGGATCCGCCAACCTCCAGTCCGCGCTTCAGCGATAGGGGAACAGACCGAACCCCTCCCGTTCGCTGCGGCCCCCCGTCCGATTCGGGCTTCGATGCACTGGAACCGTCGCGATCGGAGGGATCGAAGCAGGGCTGTTTTGAATCCTGCGCACCATGCTTCTGCAGCCACCAGCAGCCTTGATGGCGCGATCCACACTGGCCAGGCCAATGCGTTGTCCCCAGCGCGGCTCCCACCCCCAGATCTGCGCCTGGCGGTCAAGAAGAGCAATGGCCTGAGCACGGCTCAGCCGTTGCTCTCGCATCATGCAGGTGGCTGTGGCCAGGGAGGCAAGTTGCAGAGATGAGCTGCGACCAGCCATGGAGGCCCTGGGGTAACGGGCCATTGGCCGTGAAACAGAACGCACCGGAAGCCTGCCGCCTGAGACGACACCTCCCACCGGGAAAGCCCCCATCGACGCACCTCCCATGAGCATGGGGTCTTGACCAGCGAACTGACCGAGCGCAGCCAGAGCCAGTTGCATCAGCATTGGATTCATGTTGGTTCCCTCGGGATTGGTTGGTCGGTGGTTGTGAAAGATGCTTCGTGGGCGTGATTCAGACGCGCACCTGCCCTCCGCAGTAGCGATCGAACAGCTTCAGAACGTCTTGCGGCGGCAGCTTTGCGGTGTATCTGGCTTCCAGTTCAGACAACTGCTGCCTGCGGGGATAGACCCGGAGGGAACGCACTTCCGCCGGATGGCTGCGAGCCAGCGCCGAATACATGGCGCGATGGTGCTTGCTGTGCGAGATGGGTCCTCCCGCACACCGCTGCATGCGATGGGTCGCCTCGTGGGCGAGCGTGTCCCAGACCTGAGCAGGCGATCTGTGCGAGCGACAGACCACAAGCGTGTCGCTGCTTGGGTGATAGAGCCCTTGCAGTCCCCGTTGTGAGCAATCCCTCTGAACGACGCGAACGCCAGCCCGCGTGAGCCTGTCGCGCAGAACATCAATGGCCTCCCAGGACGCCGCCCGCGCCGGGATGGCAGCGAGCAGCGGCAAAAAGAGGCCGGGAAGCAAACGCCTGCAACGTCGGATCAACGACTGGTTCAAATGTGATGAACAGCGTGGGGTTCTGCTCCACGCTCTTATGCGGACAAAAAAAAACCATCACCCAATCGGGTGATGGTTGTGAGTGGATATGACTGAGTCAGGCAACGGGCTGCATCAGGCCACCGCCTGGGGTTGAGTCGTCGTCGTCATTGTTCTGTGAGTCGTCCTGCCAGAGGGCATACACGCCAAGTGCAACAGCTCCGATCAGGCTGGAAAAGAGACCCATGGAACCTGAGCTGCTGATCGGATCGATGAGTTCGCCCACGGGATTCCAAAATCTCTGTGCAGTGTAACGAAGAATTGCGCATTGTGTAGGAACCTTCTCATTTTCAGCTCTCCAGGCTGAGCAAGCAAGACAGCTAAATGCTGAGAACCGCCTCGTTACGGGCTTTTTGCAACTTGTCGCGTTCCTCAGCCGTGAGTCCTTCGGCATCGGGGATCTGAGCGGCCATCTGCTCAAGCCAGCTCTTCAACTCCTCCAGCTGCTTCTCCATCGGCAACACCCCAAGCCCCCTGGCCATCACCTTGGCGGTCAAACCTGATCCGGCCTGATAGACAAGCCGGCCATGCAGATGCTGCGGCAGCCCCTGGCGCAGCAGTCGGAACGCCGGTTCCTCCATGGGTGTTTCCAGCGCGATATTCGGCTTCTCAGGACGGATGCGGGAAAAGCCGCAGCGTTTGGCCAGAAGCTTCAGATCCATCAGCTGGAGCAGCGACTGAACCGGACCCGGCAGAGCGCCATAACGATCAGCCCAGATCGCCGCAAGTTCCACAAGGGATTCGCTGGTGACACACTCAGCGGCCGATCGATAGGCCGCCATCTTCTCGTCGGCATCGGTGATCCAGTCGGCGGGGATGAAGGCGGTGACCTGCAGGTCCACCTGGGTGTCGTCCACCGCAGGGATGTCCTGCCCCTGAATCTCAGCCAGGGACTCCTGGAGCATCTCCATATAGAGGTCAAAACCGATGGCCTCCATCTGACCGCTCTGCTCCACACCCAGCAGATTGCCGACACCACGGATCTCCATATCCCGCATCGCCAGCTGGTATCCACTGCCCAGCTGAGCAAACTCCTGAATCGCGCGCAAACGCTGACGGGCCGCCTCACTGAGTGAGGCCTGACCTGGATAAAACAGCCAGGCATGGGCCTGAATGCCACTGCGGCCAACACGACCGCGCAGCTGGTAGAGCTGCGCCAGACCGAATCGATGAGCATCCTCAATCAGAATCGTGTTGACCCTGGGAATATCCAGCCCGCTCTCAACGATCGTGGTGCAGAGCATCACATCGGCTTCTCCACCGTTGAAAGCCACCATCGCGCTCTCCAATTCCCCCTCGGCCATCTGACCGTGCGCGACCAGCAGGCGAAGTCCAGGGAGCATCTGACGCAGCTGGCCAGCGACATCTTCAATACCCTCAACCCTGGGGACCACATAGAACACCTGTCCGCCCCGATCGAGCTCCTGCCGGATGGCACTGCGAACAGCTTCTTCATCCAAGGCGGCCAGGTGCGTTTTGATCGGACGACGCAACGGCGGTGGCGTTGTGATCAGACTCATCTCACGCACTCCTGAAAGGCTCATGTAGAGCGTGCGCGGGATAGGGGTCGCCGACAGCGTGAGAACGTCGACATCCTTGCGCAGTGCTTTGATCTTCTCCTTCTGATTGACTCCGAAGCGCTGTTCCTCATCCACCACCAGCAGACCAAGCTTGTCGAACACCGTGCTCTTGCTGAGCAGCTGATGGGTGCCCACCACGGCATCGATGGTCCCTTTCTTGAGACCCTCCAGGATCGACTTCCGCTCGCTGGTGGTCCGGAAGCGGTTGAGAAGCGCCACCTTGATGGGATAGGGCGCAAAACGCTCCGACAGCGTTCGCCAGTGCTGCTGAGCAAGCACGGTCGTGGGGGCCAGCATCGCCACCTGTTTCCCGGCCGTGATCGCCTTGAAGATGGCCCGGATCGCCACCTCGGTTTTGCCGAAGCCCACATCACCGCATACCAGGCGATCCATCGGTTGCGACTTCTCCATATCCCGCTTCACCTCAGCCGTGGCCTTGAGCTGATCCGGAGTCGGTTCATAGGGGAATGATTCCTCCAGCTCGTTCTGCCAGGGACCATCGACAGGAAACGCGAACCCAGACACCTGGTGTCGCTCGGCGTACAGCTTGACCAGATCGAGCGCCACCTTGCGCAATGCCTTGCTGGCCCGCTCCTTGGCCTTGACCCAGGCCGTGCCGCCCATCTTGCTGAGCTGCGGTGGAGACTCACTGTTGGCGCGATATCGACCGAGACTCCCCAGCTGATCTGCCGCCACCCGCAGGATGCCGTCGGCGTACTTGACCACGAGGTAGTCCCGCACTTCGCCGCTGATTGCCAGCTTCTCCAGCTTCTGGAAACGACCGATGCCGTGATTGCGATGCACCACGTAATCCCCGGGTTGCATCTTGTTGGGATCCACCGTGCGACTGGCCGCCTTACGGCGGCGGCGCACATAGCCGGTGCTCGTCAGCGTCTGCTGCCCGAAAAACTCCCGGTCAGTGATCAATACGACCTTCCAGGCCGGCAACTGCAGCCCCTCGAGGTCGGCTGTGCCACGGGTCTTGAGAGCAACAGGGGTCCCCTGCTCAATCAGACGCTCGATCGCCGGTACGTCGGCGGCATTGGGCACGAAGCGACTGATGCAGTCATGTTCCTCGAGCAGAGCCACAGCTCTGCTGGGCTGCGCGGACAGCAGCCAGACCGCCTGTTTCTCCTTGCTGTAGCCCTTGATCAGCTCTCCCAGTTTGCCGAACTGATTGGGATAGGCCGGCACAGGACGGCTGTTGAGATCAAAGGCGTTGGGATGGTCATCACTCTCGTGAAGTTCTGCCAGATCAAAGCCGGGGAACGCTTCCGCCAACCCCATCGCCGCCTCAATCTCGCGATGAAGGATCGGCAAGGGCAATGCCAGTTCCTCGAAATGCTCGCGGGCATGGTCCAGCCACTGGTCACCGTGGGAGCGGCCGTGACGTCGCTCATCAATCGCCACACAGCTGCCAGCCGGCAGATACTCGAGCAGGGAGGCGGGTTCAGCCCAGGCCAGACCAAGCAGGCGACGCATGCCTTCGGGAGTGCCTCCTTCCAGCAACTCAGACAGGCTTTCTTCACTCAGCAGCTGGTCCAGGCCATCGGGCATGGACTCGCGCAGCTGCTCTGCGATCAAGGGGCTGAATCCAGTCGGAGTCAGCCGCAGGCTTTCGATCGGATCCAGGGAACGCTGGCTGGCGGGATCGAATTCACGCAACTTGTCGAGCTCATCGCCGAAGAACTCCAGACGCACCGGCAGCTCACTGCTGACAGGGAAGACATCAACGATGTCTCCACGTCGACTCCAGCTTCCCTCCTGGTCGATGGTGGAGACCCGCTCATAACCGAGCTGGGTCAGGTTGGTGGCCAGCTCCTCAAGGTCGAGGCTGTCGCCTTTCCGCAGAGTGCGGCATCGATCCAACAAAGCCTGCGGTGGCGGCAGATGCGGTTGAAGGCAGCGTTCCGTGGCCACGATCGCCAGATCACGACTCTGCCGATCCAGCTGCAACTCACTGAGCACCTGCAGCTGTCCCCAGGTGATCTCACTGGTGGGGTCAAAGGGTTCATAGGGCGAGCCCTCACTGGTGGGGTACAGCTGGGCACTACGCCAGCCCATCAGCTCCAGAAGAGCGGTCCAGCGGCCCGCCTCCTCGAGGGTGGGAACGACCACCAGCAGGGGCCGCTCCTGCTGGCGAGCCAGGGCGCTGGCCACGAGAGCCCGGGTCCCGCGCCCACCACCTCGGAGCAACAACCGATCGGGCCGGTCGGTCCGTTCGCTGAGCTCACTGGTCAGCGCTGAGCACTGCAACA
Organism: Synechococcus sp.; assembly: GCA_047286285.1. Classification (GTDB taxonomy): domain Bacteria; phylum Cyanobacteriota; class Cyanobacteriia; order PCC-6307; family Cyanobiaceae; genus Synechococcus_C. The sequence continues at coordinate 1,598,203 of JBJBBP010000002.1, forward strand.
GGCGCACCAGGGAGCTGAGGGGCATGGCAGGACCACTGTCGGCAACGCATGATTGTCGCAATCAATAGATCGCCACTGCGTGCGACGCGACGTGCTCTTCGTCCATGCCTCGATTCCGCTGCCCTGAATGTTGTTGTGGTCCCGCGATCGTGCTGCGCCCACCGAAAGGGGCACTGCCTGTCTGCTCCCGCTGCGGCACCGTGATGGAACGTCAGCCTGTGGTCAGGCCCCTCCCCCTTGCTGTGTTTCTGACCGTGAGCTCTGCGCTTGTGGGACTGTCGATCCCAGCACTGCTGGGCCCTCCAGCACCGCCCCGACCTCCCTCAACAGACAACCTCGCCTGAGCCATCTCTTCCCATCAGAACGAATCCAAGACAGCGCCACCATGGAGAAACCCGCGTGAAACGATCGAGCCAACTGGAACGCAAATTTGAAGGGCTGATCTGGAAATTCCGTCTGATCACGCTGATTCCTGTTGTGATGAGCCTGCTGGGGAGCATCAGCTGCTTCGCGATCGGGACCTACGCAGAACTCAGTGTTCTGAAAAGGGTTTTGAGGGGTGACTTCACCCATGACAACAGCACGCTGCTGATTGGCAAAGTGGTGGGCGGCATCGACTATTACCTGATCGGCATCGCCCTGCTGATTTTCGGCTACGGCATCTACGAGCTGGTGATCTCCGACATCGATCCGCGACAGACCGATGAATCCTCTCTGCGGCGCAACCTGCTGAACATCGAGGACCTCGATGGCCTGAAACAGAAGCTGACCAAGGTGATCATCGTTGCCTTGATCGTGACCGCGTTCAAGGTGATGGTGAGCTTTGAGGTGACCTCCATCAGCGAGCTGATTCAGTACTGCGCAGGTGTGCTGATGTTGGCGTTCAGCGCCTATCTGATCGGGCGTACTGGCAAGCACTGACGGGGTGGCACTGCCTCCCCCCTGAGGACCAACCCATTCACCCCGAGGAGTGAGGTGAGCCCAGCCTGACCCGGCAGAACTTGAAGGGGTTCCTGCCTGAAGTCAGCTATGAGCAGCTCTCAAAAGACGGCCCTTCAGAGACATCTTGAGGGCCAACGACGCCATGAACGTCGACGCCGGATCTCTCCTCAGATCCTGCAGCGAAATGACACGGTGCTGATGCACCTTGGACTCGCGCATCTCGGCGCCAAGCGTCAACTACTCAACGGATGCGGAGAACGCGACGATCTCGTGCAGGAAGGCCGCTACGGGCTGATCCGCGCTCTTGAGCGTTTTGAAGCCTGTCGCGGCCATCGCGTCAGCAGCTATGCGATGCCGAGGCTGTTGCCAAGCAGCTGATCGTTGAAGAGCTGATTGATGGTCTGGAGCCTCGTCAGCAAGATGCGCTGAACGTGTTGGTGCAGCACTGGCAGCACGCCGATGCTCCGATGTCTGCACTGGCTTTAGCTGATGCTCTCGACATCGTGGGCTCCAACCCTGAAGCACGCGCAAGAGAAACCATCGACAAGCTCCGCAAGAACAAGTTGGTGGAGCAGCAGGGAGAGGAAGAACGTCAGGGAACAGGCAGACGCAAAGCCCTATGGCGTCCAACCTCTGCCGTACTTCAAGTCATCGGTCGCCTACCGGCAGGTTCTGCCCTATCTATCGACGAATAGAACTGGATACACCTGTGTTGTCGTTACTTAGTCGCCTAATCCTGGCGGAACAGGAACACTAACTAGTGATACTGGCACTAGGTAGGCATACCCCTATAAAAGATTTGGGTGGCATCCCCTACACATAGCAGCACAAAACATTTTCCTTTGGGTTTCAGGTAGACCCACTATCTAAGACATAAGGACGCGATTCCTGGCGGAACAGGCAACCCCGAAGGGGGTAACTGCGCCCGCTCACATATAGAGATAGACCTGACAAATTTCTGTCATTTTTTATCAGGCTCCGCCCCGGTAGTGCGCACTATCGATTGCCTCGCTGATAGTCGGTGATGTCATATTCAGTTTTTTTGTCGTTTTTTAGTTTGCTCCAGTCACCCCCTGCTAACGCATCCATAGCAAAAGGTATTCCTGATTGACTTACAAACTTTCTCTCAGAAGAGTCACCTCCTTCAACTTCGACTACTTCATCAGCAGTTCCAGCACCTCCACCTGAAACTGTTTTCAACTCATCAATTGAGAGTTCTTTGTCAGGGTTCTGTTCAGACATAGGGAGGACTGCTTTCTTTGGTTATAGCAACGGTTCCGTCTAGAAACCGCCACCCTCACCGTTGCCAGTGAAGATGACATTTGTAGTCTTATCAGTTTTCCAATCATTGCTTGGGTTGGTTTCATCATAAGTTTCAAGAGTATTATCTTGGAAGCACAATGAAGTACCCTTTGACTTCTTTTTACCCTTCAAGTTGTTATAAACACCTCCATTAGTATCCGGCAAGTCCCAAGTCCCTCCATTCACATTTTTAAGTTCATCCATTGAGAGTTCTTTGTCAGTGTTCTTGTCAGACATAGAAGGCTCCACTCTTTAATGGTTATAGCAACGGGGAGGGGTTTTGAACCCTGTACCGCCCTATCTGCTGAATTGTTCTTAATCAGCGTTAAAGACGCCTTGTAGAGGCACAGAGGCACCTCTGATAGCACCTACGACACAACTCTACGAACTAGACAGTCTGGTTCCGATGAAAGCGTCTATTCCGTCTTTTTCGTCCTTTTCACAGGCAAAGGATCAAAAAGACGAAAAAGACGATAAAGCCGATTGCTGTGTTTATACGCGCGCGAGGGAGCTGACCGAATGGTGCGACCAGCCACCACCTAACGACGGCTTCTGAACTAATTACTGATTAACATCTGATTGATGGCTAGGTGCACCCAAAAAGAGAAGAAACGCCGCGTTGAAGAGCTTGCGGACATGGTCGTGAATGGATATTCACAGCGCGAACTGATCCGACATGTCCGGGATTCGTGGGGGCTGTCGGGAGATTCCGCAACCGCTTACATCCGCGAAGCTCGCATTGTCGTGCAAGAAGACCTCAAGGACATTGACCGACCTCAGATGCTCGCTGCAAAGATCCAGCAGCTTGAGCACGTCGCTCGGGATAGCATTGCTCAAGGCAGAGAGAATAATGCGATTGGTGCAATCAGGCTGTTGTGCGAACTCGTTGGCTTGAGTACAAGTAAATGACCTGAGCTTCGCAAGGCATAGATTTATCTATTTGCAGCTGCGTTACTGCACTATCCACAGTTACGCAGCTGATTGCAAGGAGATGCACTCCATATTCTTCGAAGCAATATACCGACAATACAGATGCTCCAATGCAATAAAAAAAAGCCCACGCTAGGCGGGGCTAAATAGTTGAATATTCTCATTGCAGGAAGACATTCAAACCGTCAAGATCTCTAGGGGGGTAAAAGTGTGTTATTGCCATTTTGCGAATAAACACTTGAACCTCTTCCTCCTCCAACAGAAGTGCCATACGAGGTTCGTCCATTATCCTCCACTATTTTGACTTCGCACCTTTCAGCAGTGCCCCCAGTACCAGGCTCCTCCCTGCAATTATAAAAATTATAAGTTACTATTTTGCCATCAGAATTCCATCTAATTGTCTTTGAATTGCCATATCTTGACACGACGGAGCAGCTTTCCTGTCTCCCATTGAATGAACAAGTATCTGCCCTAGCGATAGAGCCATAGAAGCCCAATCCAAGTAATAAGACCAGAATCTTCTTCATTTAAGGTTGAAAACACTCCTAAGTACTAGCAATGGATCGAAAAGCGTCAACATTCATGCTTCACAAAACAAGAACAACTGCAGGGGGTGTAGGCGGAATAACATTAACTAGTTTATCGAAACTTAAATTGCCCACGCTTGTTGGGCCCCCCAAAGGTTCTTGACCTTGATTCTCTTTTGCTGTCAAAATTTTCTTTAATCAATTGATAATTGCTTAGAACTTTTTGAGCATTTATTGATAATCGATATTCACCCACACCGCTTCTTCGTACGTAATCAAGCATTGCTTTAGCACTGTATTGATTTTCCTCCAAGCTGCCAGCGACAAACCAAGGAGTAATGATCGCATTTTTTACCCCTTTGTTTTGGTTCAAAATATTTTCACCATCAATCTGACGCTCTGTAGCATATCCACTCTTTCCGCGAATACCTGCCGGATTAATTTGATTGAAATCCTCTGTCTCAACATATCTTGAACCGTATACTAATACTACAACCGGAATAGCATCATTTATTCGATACACTTTGTTCGTATTGAAATCAATCACTGCAGAAGAATTTGCGGGATTCGCAAAGAGACTAATGAATATAAGAATCGAGGCTCTCTTTGGGATTGGTGAAATGCGCATTGTTTTGTCCTCCTTTCAGTGGTGAATCGCTTTCAACAAAAGCAGGTCAATAAATCAAGCATTATACAAATCTAGCTTAACAATAACATCATCAATACCATTAAACCTCTGCGGTCGACTGAAGGCTTTATTGATGGTGTTATTGTTCATAAAAGCCAATTCTGTTGCCATTTGAATGCTCCATAAAATTTGGATTTGAAGGATCAGTTTGCCAGACGCCTCCACGCGCGTCGATAAATATTCCATTGCCTTGATGACTATATGACTCAGTAACCCCATCTGACCAGATCATTGTTTTAGTAAATGGATTTTGAATTACCCTGCACGGCATCGACTTTTTATTGAAGTAACAAGTCCCCTTGTATTCTGCAGCCTGCGCAAAATTGGCAGAAGTAAAGCCGAAAATAAACACTGATATGCTTGTGGCAAGTGAAGACAGTTTCATTTTTATGTAGTTCGTCCTACATAACTAGCAACGCTGTAGTCAATTGACAACACATTACGTATCAAGCGTCTTCTGCAATTTAATGCCCAACTTTCATGAAGAGAGCGGTCATGAATAAAAAACCCGCACTAGGCGGGGCTTGCTTGGTATGAGGTTGTTTTGTTGGGAGATCGATAGCGACTAACCAACGCCCCCTGCTTTTCCCTTTCGGGTCTTGTATAGCTTTCAGCCTCGCTTTCATGGCTTCAGGCTTCCCGACAATGGGCTCATCTAAAAAGAACGGACATAGCAGCAAGGAATGTTGGATATTGCAGAAGTGATAGGAGGATCATTGCCAACTGCTCGTTGGTGGTGACTACTCCGCCCTGTTCGACGATCTGCTTTTTGATGTTCTCTTGGGTTTCAGGAACCGCTCTTGAGCAGACGAAACTCCAGAAGACGACCAGAGCGACGACCCACCAAGGGAGTTGGTTCATGTTGAAGAGAACGACTCCCGCATAGAACCAACCAGAGAAGGGGATCAGGTACGGCAGTCCCACGATGAAGAGGAGGGACTGAACTAGAGGGTTATTACTTGGGTGATTGGTGTACATGATTCACTCAAAAATTCGGTTCTTGATTTCTGCTTTCAGCGCAGTACATTTTTTTAGTCGATTTTTCATTCCTGATTCCACCAGACCCTCCCAGGTCTTGCTGTATTTTTCCCCTTCCATCTCAGAAGAAGCGGATTTAACAGCAGCATATGGGGTATATCCATTTTCAATTTTGCTGCAGAGAAGACTTCCTGCTCGTGTTCCCTGTGAATAGGCATGCATTGCCTTAGGTGCTTGAAGAGTTGCAATAACTGCAACGGGAATAAGCCAGCTGAAGTGTTGCGATTTCAGTTTCATTGTTTGATGTGAGTTGTGGAGGTCATCCCTCCTGGACCTCTTCACCATCTCCGGAATCAATTGGATTCACATCACCCGTTCAGGTGGTCTTCCACCCGCTTAGCTCCCCCGTTTGGGTAGACCCCGCTGGCTGGTTACGCTCCAAAACTCACTCCACTGCAGGCAAACAAAAACCCCACTCGTGAGAGCGGGGCATTGCGTTGAAACACCTCGGCTCAGAAGGTCGAACCACCAGGACCAGAGGTGCTGCCGATGTTGTCAGTGGGCATATCGAACTGTCCTGTCATGAAGGTCGTACCACCAGGACCAGAGTTGGTGCCGAGTTCAAGAACAGGGTTGAGCGATTCCCCGAAGCTGTTCATCCCAGCGGCTGGTTCGAAGGTTTCAGTCATGTAGCTCGAACCACCAGGACCAGCGGTGCTGCCGACGTTCTGCCTCATGCCGAACTCCACATCGTTCCAGGGGGTGGCGTGGAAATCGTTTGCATCAAAGCCACCATCCAACACTCGGTCTTCAAAGGTGCTGGCAACACTGTTCCACCCCCAGATTTTCGAGCCAATCGGACCCCCAGGATTTCGCATGCCCATCAGGGAGTCGCCGCCACGATCTGGCGTGAAGTGGTTGTCGCCCCAGATCACACTGCCTTTGGCATCGATGTCTTGAGGCTTGAAGACACCTTCACCACTGATGGGGCTATATCCCTTGTCGTCAAAATTCGTCGTCTCGTTCAGTGCGTCAAGTTCAGAATCTCGAAAGTCAGCACCATCAACGGTCCACCACCCTTTGTCGGCTGTCTTATTGACAGGTCCAACGTCCAAGCTATTCAGCTCAACAGGTGATCCAATCGGGCCTGTGTCGTAACCCGTTTTGAAAGCTGGATGAACAATGCTGATGCTTTCGCCTTTGCTGGGTCTGACGTTGGTTGTTTCGTTGAGGGCATTGAAGGTGCCGGTTAGCTCATCTGCTTGAAACTCACCTTTGATGTCGCCCAATTTCATGAATGCAGCCATGGATCTGAAAGCGGTGGAGGGTTGTTCCCTTTCGATGGACACACCATCTCCGGATTCAGCAGCTGACTTGATGACCTGCCTCATGCAGGGCTGTGAGGTTGGTCACAGGGCATTTTCACTCGTTTGGGGGATGTGCCTTCACCACCCTTTCAGCGACGGTGACTCCAGTTACAGCACAAGCATGGGTCTGATTTATCCAGGTAATTTCTCGATCAAGCCTGATGACCATGAAGGGCGAGAGATGGTCACAAAGGTCAGCACTGATTCCGCAGGCGAACAACTCACGGTTCAGTTCAAGGCAACGGTGAACATGGAGATTTCTGCTTTTGAAAAGCTGGCAAAAAAGCAATTCAAAGGCGTGTATTGGCTAAGCGATGAGCCATGTGATGCAGAGGGTCGCCCATTGGATGTGGCTGGTCGCCCTAAGCCTCAGGAGGACGCATGAAAACTTTCACCTTCTATCTGATGAACGATGAAATCCACACTGTCGATTACGTGGCACGGATGCTCAAAGACCTCTGCGCGTTGACGCCTCAGGGCGCATCATCCGCAATCACATTGATTCAAAAAGGCGGTGAGGCAATGGTCTTTGAGGCAAAGACCGAAGACGAAGCATGGGAAGTTCACACCAAGCTCCGGCAGGGTGGTCTGACCAGTGAAATCAGAACTCGCGTCCATGGTGAGAAAGGTTGAACCATGAAATACCAACAGTGAGGTCGCAATGAGTATTAGCCCAAGTGTTTATTTGATTGAGGCTCGCAATGGCAGAGGATTAGTAAAAATTGGAAGCACAAAAAACTTAAACAACAGATTAAAGGAACTTCGAGTAGACAGCTTGATTCATAGAGTTAGATTCAGACATTCCAAGGACATGAAAGAAGCCGAGGATGCCTTGCATGCTCATTTTGAGAGAGAAAGAATACCGCAGTCGGAGATGTTCAACCTGTCGTACAAACAGATTAATGAGTGCATAGAAATGATGAACACTCTTGAAAACGCGGCAGAAGAAAGACTGAAAAAGGACAGAAAGAAAAAGGGGCAGACTTAGAGCTGCAGCTGTAAGAATGATCCGCCCAGAAAAAGTTAGCTAACCACTTCTCACAGCAATAATCTCCACCCAGCGTCACGCTCTGCCAGCGTCACTGCTTTCAATGCAGTAACGCTGGCCAACTGGACTATGGATCTAACTCATATTCCTTGAGATCCCTTGCTATCACTGGTCTAGAGCTGCCGCAACATGCTGCAAAACGCGGCTAGCGCGGACACAGCGCGAACAAAAAAACATTCCAGCGCCGCCGCAGCAGAGCACGCGATCGATAGAATTTATACATAAGACCCCTCTCCCCGAAGTTTTGCTCAGCCACCCCGCAGCTAACCCACCACGGGGGTCGCGCAGGGCGGAGCGCTTAGAGAATAGGCTTCAGACATTTCTGCCAAAATTTATGGATCTTGAACGCAGTCTTCAGTTGTGAAAATAATCTCATTAGTAGTTTGATTTTTTCTTTGGCATAAGTTCTTCAAGGAAATGTTCTTTCTCCTTAGGCAATTTCCCATCAACAGTTTTTTGAACACCGTTTCTCATGCCCATGAGCCCACCAGATACATCTTTCAACTCATCTAGTGAAAGTTCTTTGTCGGGGTTCTGTTCAGACATAGAAGGCTCAACTCTTCAATGGTTATAGCAAGAGATATTGAAGCTGTCTGTACAAAACCATAAGGACCATAGGAGTAGTAATCGAAGATTGCTGCTTTGATGGTCCTACAGGCGGCTACAAGAGGCTTTTAACAGGTGCAATGATGCCAGTACACCTAAAAGGATTTGGAACGCTTTCTAGCCTTAGAAATGACGCCAAACTGAAGCATTTCTGATCGCTTATGGTATTGTAAATAATAACTCACAAATCCGTTATGAAAACATCAGCAATTTTGCCAGAAGTTTTATATTGCTCGCACAAACCTACGGGACTACATATAAAAATGAAGCGTATTCTCAGGGGAAAACCTTTAATCGTTATCTTCTTAGCATTGATCATGCAGCCACTTCCTTCAGAAGCCACAATAGTTGAAAATAAGTTTGGCGATACAGTACTCCAAAAAGTTAATTGCAAAAACAAAAAAGTTATGGCTGTGAGCGAAGCAACTGCGAAAATCTGGGGTCGCGCTGCTGGAAAGTGGTGGACAATTGACGAAGTAAATGAAACAACAACAGGGGCTCCATTGATTTTCTTCAATATTGGAATGAACTGCCCAAGGCCTCACTAAAATATTTTCTTCAAAACAGTTTATCACTCAATACTTCTGAAGGCACTGCATAGCCTGGAGGATAGTAGTAAGAAGAGTGATCAAACAGGTATTGTTCAACAATCTCTGTTTCTTTTTTGTTTAGAGTGATCCGGCTATTAATTAGCTCATTCAGGTATTCTTTGTTAATCATTGAATAATTTATTGCATTAGTATTTGACCCTTATGGACAGTGTCTATCTGTCAAAAGGGGAAGGGCCGGTGCATTGTGCCTTGGGTCTGTCAATCCCCTGATGTGACTAGTGCAAGGCGGGATCTTTAGCTTGGATGGGGGATGCGTCTCTGATCCGTCACTGCGAGGGTGACAAGGCAGCACAAGTCACCGTGAACCAACAGCAAGCAGAGAAGTTGTATTGGAGCGACTTATCCCAGAAGTCCTATGGGGACCTCAGGCAGCTATTGGAGGAGCAGGATGCTGAGCACTATCTAAGTGCTATTCATCCCATTGTCTGTAAAAAGTTGAAAGCTTGTGCTGCTATCTGTATTTGTGAGGAGGAGTGATGAAGGCTTTAATTGGTTTAATCGAATTAGTAATTGAGCTATCCGTTAAAGGCTTTGCAGCGTCTCTTATAATCTTGTTCAGTCAGATGTTGTTAGCAGAACTGTCTGAAAAGTTGCCTGATAACTGGAATTTTATGCAAGTTTATTTTGTAGCCGGTTTGATTTTTGTTGTAGCGGCATCAGGAAGATGCTTAGCACCATTAGGCGATTTATTCAATTAAAGCCTTGTGCTCCATTCTTTCTCGTTCAGGATCTATGAAAATCTGTCCTTTACTGTTAGCGGTGCTTGCACTCACTGGTTGCAAGTACGGCTCAAGGATGGAGGCTTATGAGGGGTCTCGTAAGTACATCAAAGATGGCGGCACTTCAGAGGTGACTTATAAGGTGCCTGAATTAAGAAGCGAACAACTTCCTAATCGTCAATATCAAGTAGCTAAAAATAATCAGAAAAAGGCATGGGATTCTGATATTGCTAAATGCAAGACATACAGGCCGAATGAAAAATTTTTTAATCGTGTTATCAAGGAAGGTACGCGGCCAAACATTACACTTGCCCAAGCGCGTAGATTTGACATTGAACTTCAGGAATCATGCATTAAAAAAGCAGATCAAAAGCATGAAGATGCTTCAAAATTCTTGCCTTCCAAGTCTTATTATTCGTCATTTTACGTTGATGTAGAAAAGACTAAAACAGTACAAAACATATCCTGCATACATGAAAAGGAATCAAGACAGTATGTCTGCTACAGCAGAGATGAAGACAAGAAATACAAGTACTTCAGGTACTAAATAGAGCTGGTGCAGATCAGCTAGTGATGCTTTGGACAAACTCCCAGAGTTTCACTGCTTCACGTTTAAGGACAGCATCAGGAAAAGAACCATAATTCTTAGCTGTCTTTGATCCAACAGTAGAGGCATGGCCTGCAATGTTCTCACTTATTTGTCTATCTAAACCAGCTCTACGGGAAAGGCTGTAGAAGGTGTGTCTTCCAGAGTGAGGAGAGCAGGCAGGATCACCAAAAAGACTTTGGATCTTTGCACGAATGTAGTTCAAACGTGTCTTGTAAGTAATTTTGACATCAGGAGAGACGTAGTCAGACGGAACAGGAACACGTCTGTAAGAGGACAAAGTTTTTGGCCTCCAGCATTCAGTTGGACTAATCATCAAAGAAGGTTGTTCATCGATAATCAGCATGTCTCCGTCTAGGTCAGCAGGAAGACGTGATGCAAACTCACCAGGACGTAAACCGGTTAGGCACATCATGAAGACTTCAGGACATTCAACCTTGATAATCTTTAGTTCTTCATCTGTGAATTCTCGTTTAGCCTTTAGGGTTTCCGCAACGGTATAACCAACAGCTTGAAACGGATTCAGTAAAACATGATCAGCCTTCAGAAGGACGGTAAAGAGACCTTGTAAATACTTGAAATCTGCTTTAACTGAGATTGGTTTCTTGTGTTGCTCACGCTGTTTAAGCCAACTTCTGACGATGTCTTTCGAGATGTCAGAGGGTTGACCGTAAGCCTGTATTGATTCAACACAGCGTTCAAGAGCTTTGATGGTCTTACCGGTAACTGGTCTTGCCTTTTCTCTGTTCCTTGTAGTGACCCAAAGATCTATTGCCTCTTGCCAATTCAAAGGAATCTGTTGGCCGGTGCTAAGTGCCTCGTAAACCAGCTTCTGCTTCTGGGTTGGGTTGGGCTCGTCAAGGCCTACCAACAGTTCAGTGAGAATTGCTGGGTTCTCATCAGGGTCTCTGTTCGCCTCTACGGCTTGTCTGAGGTCAGCAAGACCCTGTGGCTTAAGGAGAGCTTGTAACTCCCTCTCAAGCTCCGCATAGACCTTGGAGTAGCGAGTAAGAGCCACATCATGGTTAGACGTGCCCAAAGAGCGGATTAAACGCGCCTTGCCTACCTGCTCCCGTAAAGCTGGAGGAACCGTCAAACGGGCATACCAGTTGTCTGAACGACTGGACGCTTTAACAGGTCCTTGGCGACGTCTTCCTAAAAGAATAAGTCAGCACATAAGTCAGCACTGTAATGGCTAAAACCTGTTACTGCAACTGGTTTCAGCTAATTAAGTGAGTCCTGGATGGACGGTGTCTGTCACGGAGATTGCTCGACACGAAGGGATCGACCGTCAGATGCTGCGCAGGACACTGAAGAGGAGCCTGCACAGCCTGCGTCACCAAGCGAGGCGAGAGTTCAGGACAACCCCAGAAGCCAGGCCGCAAGCATGGCCAGGCCTGCAGCCCAGGCGGTCTGCAGACCATTGACCAGCTCATTGCTCAGCCAGGGCCAACGGCCCTGGCCCACAGCACCGAGAAGACTTTCCAGCAGTGTTGCGACAAATCCCACCAGCAGCACCAGCAACAAAGCAGCTCCGGATGGGAGCAATCCCAGACCGCCCATCACAAGCGTCATCAACAGACTGCCAAGGGCACTGGCGAGAGTGCCTTCGACGCTCACCGCACCCTCCGTGCCCGCAGGCACCGGGCGCAGGTTGGTGATCAGCAGGGTGGTGCGTCCCCAGCGCTTGCCGATCTCACTGCCAAACGTGTCGGCCAGCTTGGCCGCAAAACTTGCTGAAAAACCAATCAGCAACAACGTCGGCGAACCAATACGGGCAGCGATCAGCAAGGCCAGCACCAGACCTGTGAAGGCCGATCCCCAGACGTTTTCAGGGCCACGGCGACCACCGCGCCCTTCCGCAAGTCCCAGCTCCTGCTTTTTTGCAAAGCCCAGCTTGGTGACCAGGGAGCCGAGCACGAGGTAGGTCACCACCGCCAGCCAGCCACGCCAGGCCATCGCCCCCCAGAGCACGGTGCCGAGGATGCCTGCATGACACCAACCTGACCGTGTGAGCAGCGGAAAACGCTGCGCCAGTGCGATCAAGACCGTGTTCAGAACAAGCGCAGAGAGCCACAGTGCAGCGGTCTGCGACGGGAGCTCCAGCGGCACAAAAAACATTTGGCTGTGTTGCACTGCCCTAAGCATCAACGCTGAAGGGAAGTTGGGCACGGATAATCACGAAGACGATTTCCCCGCTGCGGCATGGTGCTCAACAGAAAGGGTTTCTTCCTTGAGCTGGGAGACCAGGAACCAAAGGCAACAGCGGCCAAGCCTCAACCCAAGCAGGCGAAGGCCAAGAGCGCTCCGGAGTCATCCCAGCCCGCAGCGGCTCCAGAACCAGTCAAAGAGGTCGTTCCTGCTGCTGATCCTGCTCCGGCTCCCGTGGCCGCGGTTGCTGCGAGCAAAGCTGAAAGCAAAGCCGACACCACTGCACAGAGCACTGAGGTCGCGCCGAAAGCCGAGTCATCAAAGACCACTGCAGAAGCCATCGCCGCAGAGCTGGCCACTGCAGAAGCCGCAAAGCCGGAGGTTGAGCTCGTCACTTTTGCGCCGGAGGCGCTCCAACCCGGCAACTCAATCCGTCCCGGCAAGCGTCGCCCGGGCAACAACCTGGCCGGATTCCGCAGCATGGCCAGCGAGCTGTTCAAGAGCTGAAGGATCGGGAGGATCACCGTCAGGCACAATCCGGAGGTGATCTATTCCTGCGTTGGGCCATTGCTTCCTCAGTGGAAGAGCAAAGGCAATGACGCTTCTTCTCCCTGCACGGCCATGACCCTCCCCAAGTCGGCTTTGAAAGCCTTCAAAGACCGACTCACTCGGTGGCTCAGACAGCCGTTGACTGGTCAAGCTCAGCAGGCCTGTCAGGCCGCACCTGACCTCAGAAGAGACGGCCCCGCGGCTGGCAACCAGCCGCGGGCCATAACGGCTGTGCAATCACCATCCGCTGTTCAGATCGCGCTGATGCAACGGATGGGAGTGACTGGGCGGCCCTTGATGGATGCCTGCAAGCGCCGAAAGCTCAGCCGCTGAGAGTGCGCCAGTTGTTCAGCATGGTGGCTCCGGCCACAGCAGCTGTTGAGCTGCGCAGGATCGTGTCGCCCAGGGAAACGGACACCCACCCCGCAGCTCTTGACGAAGCAAGCTCCTGATCGGTCCATCCCCCTTCCGGACCGATCGCCAACCAGATCGATTGATGCGCTGAGGCCCTTGCTGCAAGCAGGTCGGAGAGTCGCGGCACTGCCGTCTCGCGGCTGACCGCAATCAATCGCAGGTCGCTGTGCTCCGGCGTTTGCCACCAATCCGCTGCAGCACAGACTCCGGGCAGCTCTGGAGCCCAGAGCCGCTCGCACTGTTCAAGGGCCTCCCGCAGGATCGACCCCCAACGTTCCGGGCGATGCTCAGCCTGTGGAACACAGCGTTGAGCTTGTAGCGGCTGCAGCCGATCAACACCCAGCTCACAGGTCATGCGCATCACGTCATCCATCCCCCGGCGGATGAGCGCGATGGCCAGGCCAAGCTGCGGCCGTGGTGCGAGCACGCTCTGACTGGGCTCCTGAATCTCCGTGCACAACTCAAGGTGATGCCCATCCAGCAGACGGGCCATCCAGAGATGGCCGCAGCCGTCAATCACATCCACCTGATCGCCCTGCCTGAGGCGGAGAACCTTGCGCAGGTAACGCGTTTCATCCTCCTCCAGAGCAAAACGCCGACTGTCATCCGCGCATTGCAACCTGCGGGAGTCGATCAACAGGCGACGTCGTTCCGCCACAACAAAGGTCAGTCCATGCCGGGGAAGACACTGTCGGGATGGTCTTCCACGGGCCAGTCTTCATTGACGCCACCGATCAGCAGTTCCTCGAGCTGAACCACATCTGAATCGAGCTGGCGCAGGGCATTGATCAGCACATCGAGGCCGATGCCATCACTGGTGCCCAAATCAACCCAGCAACGGGCCCACTCCTGCTGGTACTCCATCTGGCCCATGTTGTGCATCAGGGCAGGCATGACGGCGGTGGCCTCCTCGTTCTCGTAGCTCATCCAGCTGAGTTCATCGCCCTCCTCATGCACCTGCAGGCTCTCGGCATTGAAACCACCAAGCCTGCCCAGCACGTACCAACTGTCAAAGATGCCATCGACATAGTTGCGTTCTCCCTGACTGGGAATCTCGCTGAATCGCAACCAGACCCAGCAATTGAAGGGATCAACCTCTCGGAAGCGAACGCGCATGACCCACCGGTGACATCGTCATCATCGCCGGCGATGGTTCGATCGACCATGCTGGGGAGCCATGGCGGCCCAGACGCGGGCATTCGAGCGGAATGCTGGAACTCACAGACATCAACTACAGGCCTGCAACCGCCGAACAGTTGGTCTTGAACAGCATTCAGCTGAAGGCAAACCTGGGACGTCCGCTGCTGATCTCCGGCGACAGCGGCAGTGGCAAGACCAGTCTTCTGGAGGTGATCAGCGGTATGGCGGGGGCTGACAGCGGCAGCGTCCGCTGGAAAGGCCAGCCGCTGAATCAGCGCCAGCGGCGCTGGCTGTGCGGCGTGGTGTTTCAGTTTCCGGAACGACACTTCCTGGGCCTGAGCGTGAACCAGGAACTGAAGCTGGGTCATCGCCGACTGAGCAGCGAGGAGATGATGTCGGCACTGCGCCAGGTCGGACTCAGCGGAGTCGACGGCCGTCAGGCCCCTGAGCGACTCAGCGGCGGACAGCAGCGGCGTCTGGCCTTGGCGGTGCAGCTGCTGCGCAAACCGGATGTCCTGCTGCTTGATGAGCCCACAGCAGGACTCGACTGGTCTGTGCGCGCCGAAGTGCTCGAACTGATGGATCGGCTCAGCCAGGATCGTCTGCTCATCGTGGTCACCCACGAACCGGAGCTGTTCCAGGGCTGGAGCTGCGAGCACCTGCGCCTGCGCGATGGTCGACTGCATGCTCTGTCACCATGACGCCTGGGTTGTTGAAGAGCCATGGCTGATCGGCTGGTCCGTGCCACTGCAGCGGGCGGGGGAATCAGGCTGGTCGCGGTGACCACGGGCGACACATCCCGAACCGCTCAATCACGCCACGGCCTCTCCTATCTCACAACAGTGATGCTGAGCAGGGCCATGGCTGCAGGCCTGCTCCTGGCCAGCTCCATGAAGGTCCGGCACGGTCGTGTCAATCTGCGACTGGGATCCGATGGCCCCATCAAGGGTCTGACCGTGGATGCTGGCCGCGACGGCAGCGTGCGTGGCTACGTCGGCAACCCATCGCTTGAGCTTGATCCGATTTGCGATGCCGAAGGAAAGGCCAGCTTTGATTTCAGCTCAGCCGCAGGAACGGGTTACCTGCATGTGGTGAGAGATGACGGCAAAGGCGAACCCTTCAGCAGCACCGTGGAACTGGTGAGCGGTGGCATCGGTGAAGATGTCGCGTCCTATCTGCTGCACTCCGAACAGACGCCCTCCGCTGTGTTTGTGGGCGAAACAATCAACAGCGAGGGTTTGCAGAGCAGCGGAGGGCTTCTGGTTCAGGTGCTCCCCAAGGCGGCGGAGGAACCGGCTTTGGTGGCTCTGCTGGAGGAGCGCTGCCGCGAGATTCACGATTTCAGCCGGAAACTGCACAACTGTGGCGACCATCCGGAACAGTTGCTGCATGAGGTGTTCCCGGATCTCGACCCTCAACCCATTCCCAGCAGCGAACCGATGCAACCGGTTCGTTTCCACTGTCCCTGCAGCCGAGAACGCAGCCTGGGTGCACTGACGCTGCTGGGAGCGGAAGAATTACAGACGATGCTGAAGGAAGACAGAGGAGCCGAGCTCACCTGTCATTTCTGCAGCGAGATTTATCAGTTCAACGAGACAGAACTGCAGGGGCTGATTGACGAGCTGATCGAATCAGGCCAGTAACAGGGCACCGGCCAGCAAGAGAAGCAGCGTTGGCAGGGCCTGCCATTGCTCAACACCCAGAGGCAGACCCGTCTGCAGCGTGACAGCACTGAGAACGGCCCCGAGAGTGAGACCAACAACCAGAAGCAGAAGGGTCCAGCCCAGTGAACCCAGGGGGCGACGTCCACGTTTCACCTGACTGATGAAGACGCCGATGGTTGACAGAGCCAGAAGCAGGTCAACGGTTTGAGGGGCCAGGAGCAGCAGCAACAAGGCGAGGGCTCCAGCGATTGAACGCACGATCAGCCCCTGCCCCTGCACAAGCTGCAGATCGGGGACAAAACCGGAAGCATTCAGCGATGGAGCCGGCAGCGACATGCTGCGCAGCCTGGTCAGCAGGGCGGCAGGTCCGTTGCCGCTGCTGGTCACTCCTGCCGAAACCTGTTGACGCTCCATCTGTGAAGCGGAGGCAGCGGCGGAACTCAGGCGGCCCGATTGACGGTCACGCAGGCGTTCCATCAACACCGCGTCGTAGGCAGCCTCGATGCGGGCGCGAGCCATAGCGTCATCACCACAGGACGCAACAACCCGGTCTCTGGCCTTCTGAACATCATCAAAGCCGGCGTCAGCACTCACACCGAGCAAGGTGTACGGATCTTTGGGATCCGAATCCGAACCAGGGTCCAGGCCTGCAGCCATTGATGCAATGAGATCTGCCTAGAGATTATCGACAGACTTGCCTAGGCGGTCAGCATCACCTGATTCAGACGCGACTCAGAACAAAGGAGAGCCGTGGCGGAATCCCTGTTGTCGCTCAAAACGATTGCGAAAACTTGGGACCTCGGAGCTGAGCAGAACCTGACGGTGCTTGATCAGAGGCATCTGAGGCGGCAGGTGATAACCCTCGAGGACTTCAACATGGTCCCGGTGATCACGGAAACAAACGTAATCCGTCCCTCCATCATCACAGGGTCGGATCAGCCAGAGGGTGTCCACAGCAGACCGCTTCACAAACGACATTCTGGCGATCGAGATGACAGGCCGCGACTGAACAGCAGCCATAAGTGAGTCTCAACATCTCATCGAGAAGAGCTTCGATCCGCCATGCCCCCAAAGCCAAATCTCGACAAGACAGACAGGCTCTGATCAAAGGCATCGAAAATAATCTCCAAAAGATCAATCCAAACCGGTGTTGATGCAGTTCTGTCCATCAAGACCAATCAGATGGATGTTGAAGACCAGGTTGCTGCTGGGACTCTGGCCAGAGTCTCAACCACGAGCGAACTGAAGCCAACGAGACTGCATTCGCTGGTCAGAATCACGTTGACTGAGCAGGACCTTCAGCCAGCCATTGCCGATCTGATCACAGCAACATCGGCGAGACCAAGAACGCGAATGAACACAGCGCTGATGACGCTGTAAGCGACTGCTCCGAACACGGCACTTCGCACCCCCTGCTTCAGGCGAAATCCATCAATCAAGGAAGCCGCCAGGCCAAAAAGAATCACCGTGATCAACCAGTCGAACAGCCAGCTAACCGGGGCGATCAAACCGCCAAGGCTGGTCAATGCCCAGGGCAACGACAGCAAGAGCTTCAAGGGAAGAATCAAAAGAGTGCCCAGCAGGCCAATGGTCACGGCAGACAACAGGGCCGATTGGAAACCAGCCAGTTCCACACCCAGTGGCATCGACGCCACGAGCAGGAGAACCAGGGCACGCACAGGCCATTGCAACAACCAGCCAAGCAATCCCATGAGAGCAGTTCGTTGCTGATTGGAAGGCTAAGGCTGAATTGATTTGAAGACTGAACGTCAAACGTGCTGGGAGCTGCCGAT
Source organism: Synechococcus sp. (assembly GCA_047286285.1). GTDB lineage: Bacteria > Cyanobacteriota > Cyanobacteriia > PCC-6307 > Cyanobiaceae > Synechococcus_C. The sequence continues at coordinate 1,616,239 of JBJBBP010000002.1, forward strand.
TGATCACCTGTGAGCAGGCATTCCTGAGCTGAAAGGCCGCGTCAAAACAGAACGCCTTGACACCTGAACAACTCAAGAACGGTGGCAACACGAACCACTGTCTCATTCAGAGAGCGAAGGCAACGACCATGAAACCTGTCAGCAGTGCAGCCATGATCAGCACCATGAGAAGTCAGCCTCAGGCATCCAGATCACTGGTCGACCGTAAAAAAACCGTGAGACCGACGACGGCCCCTAAAACGAGATAAGAGACCATCGAGCGAGCTCTCCAGACTGGGTATTTCTACGGAACCTAGAGGCTTTTGCGATGCCCCAGTGTCATGGATGTCACCGGAGCTCAACCAAGAGAGCAGCGAAGACAGCGGCCGCTTCAACGCAAGGCAACCACAGGCACACCGATCAGCCCACAGCGAACCTCTCCCCGGCACAAGTGAAGGAGAGCGGACACAGAACAGAATTTGAAATCCCACCATCAAGGCAGCATTCACGAGACTGGCAGCAACAATCCCGATCGCAAAAACTGCATTAACAAATGCCATTCCGATCAGTCAGGGAGCGATATTCGCTGGATCGATCACAAAAATCAACGCCACAAAATAATTCAAAAGATCCGGCTCAATATCAAAATTGAGGACTGCAATTATCAAGCAATGGGACGAACCCAGCCTCATTGAGGCTGACACACCGGCCAAGAATGTATTGAGCAAAGATACCAACCTCAGCAAGGAGTCAACAGACCGTGCAATGCCTTGTCGATTAACGCAGACAACACTTCACCGATTGATCATCCAAGCATGGGCTCAGCCTGAGTTCGACGGATCACCGAATATTGAACCAACCACCATCCATGGCTAAATCGATGATTCCAACCCGAAAGAGCAGAAACTCAGTAAGCAAATAGCCCTAAGCATTATTACCTCATCAAAGTTTTATGTGCTCGTTCATACATTCCTAGACAATATCCTCTATAAAACTAAGGCAGCTGGAGGGATTTCATGGGTTTCACACTCCCCACCGTCCTGATTGGAGCAACTTTGTATCTACTGATGCAAGGCTTATTGGAGCCATTAATTCATTAACTCCCCGTTTTGATCACCCAGCCCTCAGAGGGGCTGGGCCCCAAGCAGGCCTCAGACTTCACAACAACCACAAGGCAACAGGCCAGAGAGCAGTCAACGCGGCCGGCCTGGAATGCCTCCATCAACACAGGCACGTTCTGGACTGAGGGACTCACACGCATTCGCCAGCCATACGAGGGGAAACTGCCGAAGAGTGGTGATTTCTACTCAGGCCAGAAGCATCTTCTTCAATCTTTTTCCTTATTTGTTTGCGTCCGCTGACATTAATGTGCCAACTAGGCGAGCGCACACACAGAAGATGAAAGGTCAATCCCCAGCACCCCTGTCCTGCCTGAAGTGGGGCAATGACGGAGAGTTATCAGCACACGACATAACACTGCTGGTGGACCGGCTGGCCTCTTCAGAAAAGTCACGCCGTGGCTTCAAGGATCATTTCGAAAGACGTCGACGCAGCGACTCTCAGGAACAGTCCTGATCACAACGAAACGTCGCAAGGGAAGCCTGAGCTCACGCTTGTTTCGAATCAGTGATTTCTTGATTCCGAAGGATGGGAGAATCCACGATGCAATTGCTCAAGGCGGCAAGACGAATCAAGGCAATCCCTGCAGCACACCCAGGGATTAAAAGTCAACTTCAGAGCGTGAGTAATTGCTGAAAACAAATATGACTCGATATGAATGGCCTGGTTTCGGACTTTAGGGATTAATCTCGCTCTCTGAAACCAGACCACGATTCTTAATGGCACGAATCTTAGGCCTCAAGTTGGTTGTAATAGCAGCTGTAGCCACCACGGTTCCTGCAGAAGCTGGTCTGAAAGACAACATCATCTTCAGCAGTTGTGCTTCTGCGATGCGCAAGGAGTATCAACAAGCTGACAAGCAACTGCTTCTCAGCCAGCTCAATGCAACCTGCAGCTGCGTGGTGAAGCAGATCAACAGTCAGAAAACGATTGAGCAAGCCAAAACTTCCTGCATCAATGCAGATCAACCGATCAGCAGCAACAGGAAAAGACAATCACTTTAAGAATTTCAAGCACTCATCATGAATCAAATGCACGAAAGCTTCTGCTGTATCGAAGAAAATCAAACTCAAAAACTATTCCTGAATTGACCAACAACAGTGATTGGAATGACTCACCTGATCTGAAGACTTGAAGAAAAGCGGCTCAGATCACACCAAAGCCATACAGCTTCAGATGTTCTACTGGTCAGTCTCAATCAAAGCGATTGAATACTCGATCCGATCATCGGAACAACAGAGATCGGCATAAAAACGTTCGAGCTCGTCATAGGCCTCGTCGTAAGTGCTGTAGCACCTGCGCGTGAGGGAGTCTTCGACACCATCGTCGCGGACGACCTTGACCTTTTGCATCTGGTCCCGGTGCACAGCAGCTGATCTGAGTAGGAACACCGATTCTCGCTCCAGCCCAGCCATTCAGACTGAAAGTTGAGAGGGCTGAGACAAAGCAATGATCAACCAGCAACTTGACGCGATGCAGTCCGCAGTGCCTGCAGAACAGCACTCAACCACACTGCTGAATGAGAAGGTCCTGCACGGAGATGAGTGCCGAGCCCGCAATGACCGACAGACCTACTTCGCCTTCACCCGCGAGCTGGTGAATGCACAGTTCGTGCTCGCCGACCAGGAATTAACCCGCCGGCTCTGGCAAGAGGTGGGGGATCGCAATCTTGAGATAGGACGCATCATCAACCTCCTCTACCGCTGCGGCTGTCATGACGACGAAAGCGAAATGGTTGAAGTGGACGACAAATTTCTTCAACTGACGTCGAACTGAGCGACGACCTTCTCGCCATCAATGACACACCGCAGAGAGATTGAACAAAGAGCACTGCATGCCAGCAAAGCTCTGGACCACGGGCATTCAGCAGTGTCAGAAAGGAAACGCCAGATGGTCTTGTAGATCCAAGTAACAGTATGGGAAGCCCCCTTGATCGAAGGCAGGGTTGAAGCGTTATGTAAAAGCAGTCTCAGCTGATTGGATCGCGATGAAAGCGATTGCGATGAAGACAAAACTCAACAAAGATGTTGAAGATGCATGGCTAGATATCGACATATTCCCAGGTATTATTCTTGAATCAGCAATGCCTTAGCAGGCTCAAGTTGACAAGCACGATGAAGCCTAACAAGGCAGTCATTCGGCTGAGTGCCAAAGAGAATTCAGACAAGTGCAGCACAGAATCAAGGTCAAGATCCCTTCTGGGGAGAACTGGCATTACGCAGGACCCATGGATGAATCAGATCAAGCATCAGCGAGTGATGAAGTGCAGAGAGCCTCAGGAGATGAGTTGGTGTTGAGGGATCTCCTGACGAAGACATCGATCCTGGCTAGCAATCCGTCAGGGATGCGAATAACGATGAAGCGTTCACTCTTCGCGGCGATCGCATTGGGTCTTGCGATACCAGCGATTGCAAGCGATCAAGAAGCTCTGAAGACTGGAAGCTGGGACTTCATGAATTCAGCGGCTGACGGCACCTCTTATTTCGGCCAGGTGCAGACAAGACTGGATGATCAAATTGTTTTAAGGGTCCGCGTCAAGGGCGACCCGAGCATCGAGAACAAGGACTACGTGATCATTACGGCTATCAAGTGCCGGGAAGGAATGTTCAAACAGGCCGGAGACCAATGGAGAAAGCCGACTGATGACATGGTTGTGAAGTGGTGGATTGAGTTCGCCTGCCGATAGAAAGCGAACGTCACTGTGGATTGGTGCAAACCAGTGATGTGACATCAACCAAACCGTGACTGTGAAGGCTGGACCATGCAGACCGTCTTGCTGCTGGGCGACACACGTCTCAGGACACGATCCCGGAACTGAAGCAGCCAGTGCTCTGCTGTCTACAGCCCTGTCTCTAGCCTTGGACTATGCGCTGCACAGGGTCAGTCATCTTTAGTCACTTGTGCTGACTTGGATTCAAGCGGCATCCCTAGTTGAATGGATCCAAGCGAAACGGACGGCGCCCCCTTGAACAAGGGGCGTTTTTTTGGGATCGACAACTCAAATCCGCTGTTGAGCTGCATCCGATCAGTCGATCTCCCATCGATCCTGTCAGACCTGCTGGGCGCATCCTTCATGCTGAGGGCGGCTGTTTCACTCAGCAGCCATGCCGTGATGAAGATCGACAAGATGCAAGAGCAGCCGTTCTTCAGCCATAGAGAAGAATTCGGACTCCAGAGAAAACTGTTGTAGTCAGCCAAACCGGGTACTGTTGAAACAAGCAAATTCGCATGAATATGACTGACGAGAATCCTTCATTCTTTTCATTCGAAGGAGAGATGGGGCGTCTTGATTACTGGGGCAGCGCCTTCTTAAGATCTTTGATTGCGGGGTTGATTTCTTTTGTCATTCTGGCCTTGATGTTCAGGGGTTATTTCAACAGTTCGTACCTGGAAATCTCCGCCGCGATCTCACAATGGGCTACGGAACATTCAGTGAGGGTATGGCTGTTTGGAGAGATTCTGAACGTATTGCTGTTCCTGCCGATCAGCTGGCGACGATGGCGGGATCTGGGCCCGCGGCTGAAAAAGCACTGGTTCTACATCGCTGTTGTGAGCAGCCTGATGCCCGGGTACGAAGTCTTTCCCTTTGTGGGAGTGCAGTCACTGCTGCTCACCCTCGGGATTCTGTCTCTGTATCCCAATTTCAAACTGTTGTTCTGGCCAGGCAAGACCTACGCAAAGCAGCGTCAGCCTGAGCAGGCTTGAGTGGTGAGTCCCGCCTGGCTAGCAAGGGAAACAGAACCGAGCGTGATGCAGCAGCTTCACGGGGATGAGCCGATGGATCACATCATCGACTGATGCCCTGAACGCTGCATTTGTCAGGCAATGCCGTGCAAGTGATGCAACAGTCGAGCTGATCGGCTCGCCATGATCTCCCCGCGACCGTTCAGAGGTGGGCGATCGCAGGTGACGAACCCGGCGGCGTATTGCGGAATGCAGCGTCGGGTACGTCCACATTGACGCAGATCTGGCGAGTTTCCCGGAACAGGTGAATCATTTAACCAATCAGATCTGATCCCATCGCACTGAATCGTCCGCAGCACCCGGCACAAAGTGACTGACCACAACCTTGGAGATCACTGGTCAAGGACTCCGGTCGACAACAGCACCCAGACCAGACCCACAAACAGCAGATACCCCACCAGCAGGGGATTGGGCCCAACGATCACCAGCAGCAGGCAGGCAATCGTGGCACTGGCAATGAGACCGATCAGCGGATTCCACCTCTGCTCGCGGGTGGGCTTCAAGACTTTTGATTGATCACAGAGCAGGAATCGGTCAGGTCCAGCGCAGTCACAGCGATGAAGCTGTCGTCGCAGGCTTGCCTGCAGCGAACACGAACGTCGGTGAGAAACCTGGCTGCCACTTGCAATCTCAGACTGCTCTGAGGCTGACAGAGGCCTTCAAGGTTGTCTGTGCCCGAATGCACCGGCCCTGGCAGAGATCGGAGCAAAGCCGACTAGTAATAGCGGCCTGGATATTCACCGGGATGATCGACGCGTGTGACACGCACCCCGGCCGTGCTGCGACCAGAGAACATCAGCAGATCACTGCCTGAGACCGGATAACCGAGTTCCTGGGCCAGCAGCGCCACCTCATCGGCTGTGACCGCCGCCTGAACCTTCACTTGCAGCAGCGGATCCCGGCCCAAGTGCTCAAGAAAATGCTGCACCGGTGAAACGGTCATCACGGCTGAACATCTGGTGCAATTGAACACGATCCTGGGCGGCGACGTGAGAGCGGGTCATGGTGTGGAGAGCACGCGATTGCCGAGGCGCGACCATGGTCAGCTCCCTGCTCAACATCCTCTGGGTGGTGCTCGGCGGCCTGATGATGGCGCTGGGCTGGTGGCTCGCCGGACTGCTCTGCGCGATCACAGTGGTGGGTCTGCCCTGGGCTCGATCCTGTTTCGTGATCGGGCGCTTCTCGCTCTGGCCCTTCGGGCAAGAAGCAGTGAACCGCAGCGATCTGCGTGGCCGCGATGACCTCGGCACGGGCACTCTGGGGCTGATCGGCAACGTGCTCTGGTTTCTGGTGGCGGGCTGGTGGCTGGCGATCGGCCATCTCAGCTCGGCCCTGGCCTGCTTCGTGACCATCGTGGGCATCCCCTTCGGGATCCAGCACATCAAGCTGGCCCTGATCGCCCTCGCGCCGGTGGGCATGACCGTGGTGCCGGTGCGCGATGTGTGATCGCCCCAGATCCGCGCCAGTTCAGAGAGGAAGATAAAGAAGGTCACGGCTGCAGCGATCCAGAGCCTCCCTCACCACATCAATCTCGTGCTGCTTGCCCTTGAAGCTGAGCCCTGCCGGCACCACGAGCCTCGCGTCGGCATCGAGATGAATATTGCCGCTGAACCAGGACGCCCCTGAAGGCAGGAAGGCCCGGCAGCGCAGGGCACCGTCAGCGCCCTGCTTGCGTTCGATCAGCCAGCCGTTGACGCGATCGAGTTCCGTGAAGCTGTCGAGACCGGCATGGCAGGGATGGAGGAACAGCACAGCCATCTCCGCAGCCCAGCCCATGACGAAGAGGCGCCTGCAGACGCTCAAGCGCGTTCCTCTTCGGTGAGGTATTCCTCAACGATCGGAGAACAATCGCCGCGTTCCAGTGCCGAGATCTCCCGCTCGATGTTGTCGATGAACAGCTGATTGCCGTTGCGTTTGGCCACCTCCAGAACGGTGCGCAGACGCTCCAGCTGCATCAATGTTGAGTCATCCACTGGCTTAACCCCCCGTAGCGACGGTGTTGTGACACGTATGTTTCGACGCTGGATATCTCCTGAGGTTGATTGTATTGGTCATTCAGCGAGTAGCTCCGACTTCAATGTAGCGACCATGGTGTTGCCACTACCCACCTTCCATAAGACTCTCTTGAGTACTTTTTTTTCAATGCTCTTGGGCTGACCCAGTCAGCAGTCTTCTCTGATTCAGACAGCCAAGGAAGGAAGGAAAAGACATCTGCAGCCAGATGGGTATTGGTGCTCCCGTGTGGCACGGAGGGATGTGTCTGACTCTCCATCCGATGATGAGGCCGGTAATCCCTAACGAATCACCTTCGCAGCAGGCATGAGGGATTGATCACAATTACTTGGTGTCAAAACAATGAAGTGGACTTGCTTCAACGAATGAGAGTTATCGGTAGTGTGTTAGTCATTGCCGCATATTTCATCACCCTACACCTTGATGTGATTACTGGTGTGATAGTTCATTTGACTGCAATGAGTATTTCAGTGCCCTACTTCATTCAATCCAAGGCTTGGGATGTGGTGATCATGATGACATTCCTGATGACCATTGGATCTGGGCGCCTGATCACAGCAGCTATTTCTTGACTTCGCGTAGGTATTAGCACCTGCCAGCATGCGTTACTCTCTTGAAACGCCAGTAACTGCAGGCGTTCCCGAGGCGCCACGCACTGGTCGTTACTTTTGTTAACATATCGAGACAAGCCACAATCCAATGCCCGAATCAACTGAACAGTTCACACCTGACCCCAGCAAAGTCTTCAGCGAAAAACTCAATGGACGTGCAGCAATGCTCGGGCTTGCCATCGGCCTGATCACCGAAGCCATCACCGGCAGGGGAATCATCGATCAGGTCTTTGGAATCTTTGGCTGAACTGGTCGAATTCATTCAGCAAGCCAAGCAACTCAATCGCCTTCGCTTAGCAGCGGAGGCTTTTTTGTGTCCAACTTTGTTGCCAGCAATACTGCAATCCCTAATGGTTAGCGGAAGCTACTGAACAGCCTTTTTTGGTGCATACAACAACCCAGGCACAAGGTTGTAAGCGCTGCAGTTTGCCAGACCTGCCCTGGTAGGCGCCTAAGATTTCTAGATCATCCCTAACAACCACAACCGGACAAGTCATTGTTTTTTGTTGTTTTACTTCTGGCACATCTACAGGCAGTTCTTATTCCAGCCTGGATTGCGAGTCGGGTAAGCGCAAGACGTTCAAGGCTGCGTGGGGTTTTAGCGGATGGTGGTATTTTCTTTCTTTTAGTCGGTTTCACATGTTTCAGCATTGCTGCTTTTGCAGAAATGTTGGATCACACAGAAACAAGCTGGGTCTACATCAATCGCTTAAGCGGATGGAACGGACTTTTTTATGCAGGTCTTGCAGGAGGACTGGCAAGTTTAACTGCGTCTGCCACCGCAAACAAATCACTACGAGCATTGCTCTACATAGTTGTGGCTGCAGGGATTGTCGCGTATCCACTTTTTGGGAAAGGTGTCACAATTTCACTACAATCAATTATCACAATCATTTTTCTAGCTCAATGGTGGAAACGTTTTCATGATCCACTCCTTTGGATCTATCCGATCTGTGGCGTCGTACTTACAACTGTTTTCGGAGGCATGCTCAGCACAAGTGGAGATCAGATATGGCATGTGTTTATAGGCCCAGCTGGATCAATCAGCCTGATCACACTGTGGATACTTCTGAATCGTGCTGAAAGGAAACAAATCCTGTCTCAAGGAACAGGAACACTTAAACCAAAACTTGAGAGGAACTTGGATGAATCAACTTTTTAGATCTGCCCTAATACGCACCTAGTCGAAGCTGCAAATACCACCGTAATCGTGAACTTGGTAAGTGACGTTCTTCCCATTCGACAACACCTCCTCGATTTCGACCTCACCTAGATCCTCTACCAATGAGAACCTCGCAGGAGGCCTAACTAAATCGAAGGTTTCATTCCCATCAGCGTCATCCTTTCCTTTTGCCCAGTAAGTCTCCTTGCCTAAGTGGTTGATGGTTTTAATGCACTTCATCACGGCTGGCCCCTCTACTTCCAAATAGCTCGGTTCAGTGTGGAGATCTGCCATCACTGGAGAACAACCGAATAGCATCAAGACCAGAAGGAAGGTGGTCTTCATCGCTTTGCTTTCTTATTCAATCACTTCAGAACTTTATGGGCGGTTCCGTCTCCGTCATACGCATCTGTATTGTAAAAACCATTTCTTGTACCGAAGTACAGGGTGACTAACACAAAGGGTATGGAGCTATAAACAAGTACCGTGGCTAAAGTCATTTCAGATCTGTAGAAACTAGTTTGATATTTCCATATTAGATGCAGGGCTTTTTGATGTCGAGGTTTTACTTGAGGTCGAACACTCAGCGGAACTACCAAGCAGCTTCTGAAATAGTCCAGCCACAGCTCTTCAGCTGGAACCAAAGAGCAACAGCGTCCTCGTATCTCATTTCCCGTCGGGTCTTGAGCAGGGCTGGCTCACCGCCTGGCATCGGCCGGCCGTGGTCCACCTGCACCCGCTGGTCTCCATCCCAGCTGCGTGAAGGGTCTCTATGAAAGCGGGCACTCCAGTGCCCATCAGCATCCGTCAGCCATCCGTCCATTCCATCGCCTCTTGATTTTGGTACAACTGTACTAGCAACGGGTAGACGTTCAGGTCAAGGGGAGGATTAGAGCTGTTGCAGTTCAATCTGAGAGGAGCGATGTTTAGGGGTTGGCTCTACTCCTCTGGCTTACATTGCTCCACTTTTTTAGATCTGATCTAATGCGTACCTAGTCGAAAGTGCAAGTACCCCAGTATTCGTGATACGTGACAGTGATTTTCTTTCCACTCCCTGCAAGTACGCCCTCCTCTTCGCGCTTACCCAAATCCTCTATCAATTCGAACTTCGCAGGAGGTCTAACTGAATCGAAGCTTTCATTCCCGTCAGCGTCTTTCTCTCCTAATCCACTTACCCACCAGATGGTCATTGGAGAAGGGGATAATTCGACTGCTTTAAGGCACTTGTGTACTGCTGGCCCCTCAATCTCCAAATCCAAAGGCCACGAGGCACTCCTGTCCTCTGTCATTACTGGGGAACAACCGAATGCCATCAATGCCAGAAGGACGTGGGGCTTCATCAGTGGTTCTGATTGCTCAGACCTGAATAGCACCGGTTTGGAATCGGACCTACCAAACGGCTATAGCTTGGGTCTTGCCTTATGGCTTAATTGACGCCAATGCCAGAGAACTGGATCGATGGGCTTCAGCCTCCTAAGCCTTCCGCTGCCGAGCTCAAGAAAGGGCCAACTGTCGAGGGTGTTTCTGAAGAGGGCAAAAATGAGAAGGTCATCTCTCTGGAAGAGCTAGAGCAAGCCAAGGAATCAGGCTTCGAGGTTCCCAACGATGGACGAGCCCCAGGCTTCTGACAGCTCTGGCTAGCAAGCGCACCAAGCGGGCCCGTTCATGGGCCAGCCACAGCCCTTGAGCTGGAACGACAAGGTCACGCGTGCTTAATCGCCCAGTCCTTTGAACTCTTTCAACAGAGCCCTGTTGAGGTGGTCATTACACCCAGTCACCATCTGGGGATAGATGGATCCTTTTCGGTATGGGGCATAAGCGGTTGCACAGACCTCTTGAGTGGTCTTTCTCCATTGCTTAAGAGCCTTTGCCGAGAGCTTCTTCTCCAGTGCTGCATTTGAATCTTCAGCAAGCTTGGCAGCGCACCTCTGCATTTCAATGGTGTTATTTCCTGGGCAGTTGATGCTTGCCTGATCCGCCTTCGCAGGCATCAGAGACAGCAACATCAACAGCGGCAGCAGGGCTTTCATACTCCTCCAGGACCGTCTTAAGGCTAAGCATCTGCCCCCAAAGCAGCCTCAGCAACGGTCCAGCCAAGTCTTTTGAACTGGAACCACAGGCTCGCTGCATCAGCAAGTGCTCACAGAACAAATGCCCAAACGGTCGGCAACGCTGCAACAACACCAGGTCAAGATCCGTTAAAAGGGGTTGACACGAATCGGACACATGCCTCTCGGATACGGTGTTATCGGCTGCGGATATGTCGGCACCGCTGTGGCCATGCGCAAGAAGAGGGCAGGTCATGCCGTGACTGCCACCACCCGTTCGTCTGAGAACGTGGAGGAGCTGCGTCGGTTGATGGATGACGTGCAGCAACTCGACATCACCGATCCAAACCTGGATCTTTCCTTTCTTGCCGATCTGGAAGGCCTGCTGATCAGCGTGGCACCAACACGTCAGAACCAGAGCTACAGCGATGTATTCGCCCAAGGCATGCGCAATCTGGCCGGCGCTCTGAGGCGCCGAGCCAGTACACAACCGCTGCACATCACTTACATCAGCAGCGTCAGTGTGTATGGAGATCAGCAGGGCAGAGAGGTCACGGAGCAGGCATCCGTGGACAACAGCTCAGCTGTGAACGGCATGCTCTCGGCGGCCGAAGAGCTGATGCTCGACATTGACCGCCCCGACACCGCCATCTGCGTGCTGAGGCTGGGAGGGATCTATGGGCCCGGGCGCGACATGGTGGCCATGATCCGTGAGGCCGCCGGCCAGCAGGTGCCCAAGGATGGCAATGCCATCAACGCCTGGAGCGGCCTGGTCGACATCGCCAGGGGCGTGCAGTTCGTCAGCGAGCAGAAGCTCACGGGGATCTACAACCTTGTGGACGACATGCAACTCAGCCGGCGGGAGCTCTCCACGTTGATCTGCGATGAGGAGGGCCTGCCTCCTGTGCTCTGGAGTCACAGCAGTTCAGCCAGCGAGCGCAGCATCAATGCACGCGTGTCGAACCAGAAGATCAAGGACGCAGGCTTCGAACTGGTGTCACCATCGATGCTGATTCCAGCTGTCGTCTGAAAAGATTGTCCAGCGAATTTGCAATCGCTGACAACAGTATCAAGCGGTATTGATGTACACACCAGCAGCCTGAATTGAGTTGCCATGATGTGAATAATTACGGCACCATTGTGGCAAAACAACAAACCATTGAGATCTTCCATTGCGCAGGTCTTAACTCAGGAGTTGCTTTTTTCAGCGATCCTCTGCCAAGCCACGAAACCCTTGTTGCAGAAGTGCATGCGACACCCCATTCTCAGCTGTTCTGTCATCGCCACCAAACCGATCAGCTGATGGTGCTCCGCGGCAGCCTTGATCTGATTGTTCTTCAGAACCGACAGTTTCAGTTAATTCGATTGCAGGACAGCGACCGCACCTGGGTGCGCATTCCGCCGCGCATTCCGCATGCCGCCATCAACCGCAGCGGCGAGATCGTCACCATGGTGAATGCGGTGCTGCGCCATGGTCCGGTGGACCCGCGTGACTATCAACCCAGACCGATTCCGCGAGCGCTGATGCCTCAATGGCTGGCTCTGCAGAAGCTGGAAGGCGCTAACCATGCATGCGCTGGCGCACCAGCGCATCCCACAGCTGGGTTGGGATGAACCGCTGCAGCACCAGTACTTCCGACGCGCTGCCACAGCGGTAGCGCGGTTTCGGACTGGATGTCTCCAAAGCCGAGGCAATCGTGCGGGCCACCAGCTGCGGCGAGGAACCACGGCGAAAGCCTTCCTCCCAGACGGCCGCCACACGGCGCATCATCGGGCCCCAGACAGGATCGGAGGCCTGCTGCTGCATCGAAACCGCGCTCACCGCCTCGAAACCGGTACGGATCAGGCCCGGCTCCACCAGCACCACCTCCACACCGAACGCATGCAGCTCCAGACGCAGGGCATCACTGATGCCCTCAAGGGCATGCTTGCTGGCGCCATACCAGCCAGCTCCAGGTGTGATGAAACGACCGGCGATCGACGACAGGTTGACGATGCGGCCCCTGCGGCGCTGACGCATGGGCGGCAGCAACAACTGGGTGAGCCCAATCAGCCCGAACACGTTGACCTCAAACATCGCCCGGGCCTGCTCAAGAGCCATGGTTTCCACCGGACCCGTCACGCCATAACCGGCGTTGTTGACCAGAGCATCCAACGCACCAACCTCGCTGGTGATCGCTGCGGCCAGATGCCGACGGGAGGCCTCATCGGCGAGATCAAGCGGCAGCACCTCAGCACCGCGGCTGCGCAACGACTCCATGGCCTCAAGCCGGCGTGCAGCTGCATACACGGTCCAGCCGCGATCCAGCAGGTGATGAGCCGTGGCCAGTCCGATGCCACTGGAGGCACCGGTGATCAACACACTGCGCCTGGAGGCGGATCTGGATGTTGTCATTTCACTTGTGGCATGCCGCACGGAAGCGGTCGGACTTGCTGGTGCTGCCGTGCTTGGTGCGCCGGCCGCTCACACGCTTGCGCCAGGCGCGGAAGGAACCGGGGCGGAGCTGGGAGCGCATCAAGGCAATCACATCAGCTTCCGCGAGCCCGAACTGAAATTCGATGGCCTCAAAGGTGGTGCGATCTTCCCAGGCCATTTCGATCACTCGATCGATCTCCCGAGCCGTGAGCTGATCAACCAAATCGACACCCATCAATGATCGGGGTGCTCGAACAAAGCCACAGCACGATCCGTTTCGTTGAGCGCGGGAGGCTCACCAGCCCGCTCAACGTCGGACACGACCTGCACTGCTGGCAGCGCGAACGCTTTCTCCAACTCGGTTTTGGCAGCGCCGAAGGGGTAAGTCATGAATGCAGCTGTGAAAAAGGAGGCCGAGGCAGTCCCATGATCTTTACATTACGCAATATTCGTTGCAAGCGTGCCAGGCGCTGACGCCGAGCATCGAATTAGCTGTAACAAGGCAGCGCAAACGACACTGATTCTCATCAGCAACTTCATGCTCCTGAGTGTGATTCTCAAAAGCATATTTGCACTCTTGAATGTGATTCTCAAAAGCATATTTTGATCCCTTAATGTTCGGTTTTCACCCTTATCTTTCACGCTTTTGCCATGTAGAACTGATGCATCCCTCAAAGAGGTTTGACATGACTACTTCCGTAACCAACCAGCCCACCATCGTCATCCCAACCGGTCCTGCAGGCCGCGCCATGGCTGAGCCCATGTCCAGCGAAATGCTTGACCTCATGCAGGCTCATCTCAACCTTGAGCGTCAGTCAGCAGCTGCCTATTTCGCGGCCGCCATCTGGTTCGCCGAGCGTGAACTCGTCGGCTTTGCAGACCACCTCCGCGATGAAGCCAAGCAGGAGGAGCAGCATGCCGCCAAGTTCGCCGATTACCTGATCTCCAGAGCTCAGCGACCCGTGCTCGACACCGTCGAACCACCCCGTCAGCAATGGCCTGATGTGGAGCAGGTGATCGCCAATGTCTTCCGCATGGAAGCCGATGTCACCGCATCGGTTCTGCAGCTCTACGGCACCGCTGAGCAGGATCTCGACCGGCGCACCACCGTCTTCCTCGATCCCATCGTGGATGATCAGCGCCAGTCCGAGCATGAAGCCGCCTATCTGCTCGGCCGCGTCAAGTTCGCCGCCGGCAACCCCGCTGCGCTGATGATCATCGACGCCGAGCTCAGGGAAGGTGAAGCCGAACCCGCCAAGCTCGAAGGCTGATCAAGCCAACGACCCAAAAGCCCCGCATTGCGCGGGGCTTTTTCATGCCTTCAGGCCCTGAACAGCCTCAGCAGCAACCACACAGCAGCTGCACCCAGCAGCCAGTAGAGCCACGACAGCTGCAGCCAGACAGCCGCGATCACACCAACGGTGAACAGCACCAGAAATCTCCCGAGGGTCACCGCAGCCAGGCAAGGATTCCCATCCAAGCCAACTCGGCACGGCATCCACGAGGCGCACTTCCCCAGCCAGCTCCAATAGCTTCCGCGCCAGTGACTGATCCGCTGATGAACGTCGACAAGGAGCTGCAGAAACAGGCGCGCAAAAGCCTGCGCGGCACTGACCCTTCCATCGCCAGATACATGCAGACACTCGAACACGAGGTCTGCCATCTGGAGAAGCGCAATGCGCAGCTGACCCAGACGATCGAAGACCTGCAAGCGCAGCTTGCCCGCTGAAGATCGACGCCAAGGCGAGTTCGAGATTCAGGAGACCCTGAGAATCGCCCTGATCAGGTTGGGGCGCTGGCGCAGTTCAGCGGCGAAGTCGCGAGCCAGATCGCGGGCCTCCATGGCATCGGCGGCGTAGACGCAACCCTCGCGGGTTGCACCGCTCAGATCCCGGTAACGCACCAGGTAACGGTTGACGGCAGTGAGTGGTGACATGAATGACATCTCTCTATGCGAAACCGAAGCGGCGCGCCGCACTGGCTTCCGCCTCACGCCTGATCTGCACGATCGCTTCACGGGCGAAGGCTTTCTCGTTCTCCTGCGCCGTGATGATCTGTTTGGAGAGCTGACGCAGCTGCTCGATGTCCTCACAGGCATCGATCTCCCGGAACGCTGCTTCAAGCTGAAACTTCTGCTCAACCGACAGGCGATGGTTGGTCATGGTGCAGACAGGACGAAAGCCTCACCGCAGTGAGACGTGGATTAGCTAGTGATCTACGATCGCCAGCCCATCGGCCTGACCGTGACGGTGAAATCCGCCCAGGAGCCGAACACGCAGTCCAGCCCCTGGCCTGATAAGCCATTCGATCCAGCTGCCGCTGAAGATCAGAAGCCGAGCTGGTTCACGATGGCCTGGCCGGTGAGCAGCTCAGTGCCCAGGCCGAGCACGAAACCGAGCATGGCCAGCCGGCCATTCCAGGTTTCCGCGAAGTTGACGAAGCCGAAGCGGCCTTCTCTGGTTTCAGGCATGGGTTCAGGTGCAGTGAAGAAGAACGGAGTTCAACCGGCGCAGTTGCAGCCGCAGGGCTCATTGTCGTGACCAGGCTCCCTGTTGATGTGCCATTTGGCACAGGCTTCCGAGCAGACGAATTGGTTCAGCAGCAGAAAGAGCCGACCTCAGCGGTACGGTTTCAGGATCTTTCCAGCCGAATCCCTGAGGAGAGGATTCACAGGTTTTTCTTCATCTGAACAAGAGCGTTCAACCCATGGATCGGTGATCCGTATCCGTTGTGACGTCCTGGCTGATTTCCGCTGGTCAGCATGAAGGTAATCACCTCGTTGGAGTTGGATTCATGCAAGCCAACAGCAACCGTTGCCAGGACCTCAACAAGCAACTGGCCATGTACCAGGCCTTCCGTGACATCGAAGGAATTGCCGCTGTGACCCGTCAGCTGCAAATGGACGCCCGCGCCTGCCCGGTCAGAAACTGACTGAGCTGCGCAGGGAAGTTGCAGCTGGTCAAAAGCGAGGCAGACAGGGTCTGCCTCAGGCGCTCACCTCAGAAAAGTTTGATCTTGATTGAGGGGGCCGATGGCTTCGACTTCGGCTTGGATTCGGTGGCATCGCCGTCTGGAGTGGAGTTGCTGGTGGAACCGCCGTAGCACTCGGTGATCACAGCCTGATTACCGCCGAGCACTTCTCTGAAGCTCACATTCAGATTGATCACTGACGGATCCAACATCACGGCCTGGGTCGCCAACACCGCATATTTGCCCTGCTGAGTGCCATCGACAACCGTGCCCTTCGGAGGTGCCCAGGTGGCTGAAAAGGTTCCTCGGGTGATGTTGGTGCGAATGGGCTCTTCGCAGTAACCAGCCTTGGTGAGATCCGTGCGAATCCTGGCCAGCAGCGCTTCCAGCGTTGTGTTCTGGTGCCGGCTGTTGATGGCCAGTTGTCCGAGCGGATTGGCGCTGAACATCATTTCCGAACCCGATCCCAGGCTGGGAGGAAGGCTGTTGAGCAACTGCTTGACAGGCTCAGCCGATGCAGGAATGCACCCTGCTTGCACAACAGCGAAGAGTGATAAAGCGGCGAGTCTGCGCATCATCTTCTGATCAACATGTCATTCAAAAATTTAGACATCGAAGACCAGGATCAGGGTGCTGTAACTTCTCTTATCCACGGGCGTCACCAATGATTTCGCTGCCCTGCGACGCGCATCAACAAAGAGCTGACTGGGATCGCACAATCATCTGAACATGCCGAGACTGGCGACAGCACGTTGACATCGATGGCCGATCAGCAACTGCTCTTTCCTGAGGCTGATGCCATCCAACCGGCTTGTCCGGTTCCCTTCTGCGGAGAGCCTCCCAACGGCATCGATTACATCTGCCAGGCGGCTGATCTCCCCGATCCCGAGTCGATGGCCATGGCCGTTGGCTTTGATCTGGAGACGTTCAACCGGCGCACTGATCTCTGGCGACACAAGGCCAGCCTCAGCCCCTCGTTGGGGGGTGACATCCGCCTGGCGCAGCTGCATGCAGCCGACAGCGACATCACGCTGGTGATCGACGTGGCCGTGATCGGCCAACCCGCCATCGACTGGCTGCGTGCGCTGGTGCGCAATCCCGAGCGCAGGCTCGTGGGCCACAACCTGTTGTTTGAAGCCACCTTCCTGATCGCTGCCGGCATCCGGCCGCTGTGCCAGTGGTGGGACACGATGCTGGCCTGCCAGATCATCGGTGATCTGCCCAGCAACAGCCTGGCCGCTGCCTCTGCCCACTACCTCAGACGCGAGCTCGACAAGAGCGAGCAGACCAGCGACTGGGGAAATGGGCTGACCGCCAGCCAGCTGCGCTATGCCGCTCTGGATGCGGTGATTGTGCTGCCCCTGGGGCGCGAGCTGCACAGGCAGCTGGTGGCCACACAACAGATCGAGGTTCACCAGCTTGATTGCGCAACGATCAATGCCTGCGCTGATGGCCAGGTGCGAGGTCTGGCGGTGGACGTCGCAGCGGTGCTGGAGGCAAGACATCGGGCTGTTGCGGAGCGCGAGCGATTGGCCGCTGAGGTTCAGACAACCCTGGCGATTGACAACTACCGCAGTCCGGAACAACTGCAGCTTGCTTTAAAGCGTTATCTCGATGAACCGGTCGACAACACCAAAGACCGCACTCTGAAAACCTTTCTTCCCGATCCTGTGATCGAGACGTTGCTTGAGCTGAAGGCCCTGGATCAGGAGCTCAAGGAAGTGAACTGGCTGCTCGAGGAAGCCCGGCTCACCGATGGCCGGGTGCGCCCCCACTACCGAATCATTGGTGCCAGCACCGGCCGGATGAGCACCAGTGCGCTGATTCGCGACAACAGCAGTCAGGTCCCCTCCGACACGGAGCGGTTCAAAACCGGTGAGCGACAAGGTGAAGCCAAGCCGGTGAAGCTCGGCCAGTTCGGGTTCAATTTCCAGGGCATCACCGGTGATCGCAAGAAAGCACTGGGAACGGGCCATCCCGACACGGTGCTGATGGACCTCGACTGGTCATCGATCGAGATCCGGTTGCAGGCCAGCCCGCAGCTTTACAACGACCAAGGGCAGCGCAGGATCCTTCTGGATGGCATCGACCCGCATGCCTACATCGCCAGTCAGGCCTGCGGACGCGAGATCACCAAGGCCGATCCGGAGCGTTCCACGATCGGCAAACGCGCCAATTTCGCTCTGGCCTACGGCTGCGGGCTTTCCGGTGTGCGCAAGCTGCTCTCCCGCGCACGCGGCGAGGAGGTCACAGACATGGAGGCGCGCAGGGTGTACGACGCCTGGCATCGCCTGCACCCGCAGATGAGCCGTGAGATGCAGCGCTTCAGCAGCAGCAACGTCACCGAAGTGCGCAGCATCGCGGGCCGGCGCATGACCCAGCGCAGCAGCCAGGTGGGTGCCGATGGCCTGCGAGCGATGCAACCACTGGGACGAACCAGCGGGATCAATTTCCCTGTGCAGGGCTCCGGCCGTGATCTGCTCGCCGCTGCGCTAGCTGATCTCTGGCCCGCGCTGGACCAGTTCGCGGGTGTTCACATCGTTGGCCTGATTCACGACGAGATTCTTCTTGAGGTTCCCCGTGATCGCGTGGAGGAGGTGCGGGCCGTCGCCCTGGCCTCGATGACCTCAGCGCAACTGCAGACCCGCTATCTGGGCGACATTCCCCTCGAGGCCGAATGCAACATCGCTGAGTCATGGGGGGAGGCGCACTGACCGGCGAAGGGGGTGGCCATCCCATCAGCGAATGGCTTTGCCATCACCTACTGTCCTGAAGCCAGGCCAATGAACGGTGAGCACAGAGAAACTCCACTGGAAAGAGTTATCTCTTGAGGAGCTGGAGGAAGTGCTGAAAGCGGAACACGTCAGCGGTGAACCTGAAGATTATGAATACATCAGGCGAGACGGCAAATTACAACTGTTGAGCAACGAATCGACAGTGGAAGTGTCTCTCGAAAACGAGCAGGTTGCCTGAAAAGCGGGCCTGCGCAACAGGTCAAAGCCATTGCAGCACAACAACTGAGCTAGGCTTCAACCAATCACTGGTTCAACGTTGCTGGATCTGATTCCTCCTTATTATCTGGTGGCACTCGGCCTGGGGCTGGCTGCGATTGTGGTGGTTCTCTTCTATTCCTTCACCCGCACAACCAACTACGAAGTTCAGCAGAAGTTGAAAAAAGCTCAGCAACGGCAGCAACAGCAGAACGCCAACGATCAAGAAGCCTGAGCTTCATGCCGAACCCATCACCAACCAGGGTTGAGCTTCGCGCCGCAAGGATTCCTGGTTTGACCGGCCTGATCGCGGATCATTACTGGCTGCTTGTCATCCGTGGCCTCAACGCAAGCGATGGCGAGAGCTGTGACCGCTGGGAGATCTGGCAATCCGCACGCCGCAATGACTGCTGCTGGGGGCATCTGCACAAGAACCTGCTGGCTCCGCTCCAGGGGGTTGGCAGTGGGCCATCGCAGCTGATTGAGCAATGGACTGGCGATGCTGCACTGAGGCTCGCCGCCAAGATCGAAGCCTCCCCGCAGAACTACCCCTACACCGAGACCTACCGATACTGGCCCGGGCCGAACAGCAACACCTATGCGCAATGGGTCGTTGCCGAAACGCTGGATCTGGGCAGGCGCGCCATCGGCAAGAGCTATCCCGTTCCCATGAGGCGATGACCATCGGCAGAGACAACACAACCCTGAAGTGGTGATCTCGTGGTTCTGACTTGGCTGGAGTGATCAACGGAATTACGTTGACAGTGAAGCTCGCTCGAGAGCGGTGAACGGGTTTTTCTCCAGGCTGCTCTACTGGAATATTGATGCTGGCGATGTGGTCCCAGCACTCCAGCTCCAGAAGGAAAGAAACAAGAACTCACGGCTCTCAGCTGATTACCTGTTTCGCTGCATCACCTCCGCACTGGTGGCCACGCTTGGCTTGATCGGCAACAGCACGGCTGTGGTGATCGCCGCGATGATCATCGCGCCGCTGATGGATCCACTGCTGGGGCTTGCCGTTGCGCTCAGCCATGGGAAAGCCCGAACCGCATGGCGATCATTCATCTCCTTTCTGACCGGTTCCGCTTTTGTGTTCCTCTCCGCCTATCTGCTGAGCACATTCGTGCATATCAATGCGATGGGTTCCGAGATTTTCAGCCGAACCTCTCCCAGCCTGATTGATCTGTTCATTGCTCTGCTGGGTGGCTCAGTAGCCGCCTACATCACCACACGCTCCAACATCTCCAATGCCATCGCCGGCGTCGCCATTGCCGTTGCCCTGGTGCCACCGCTGTGCGTGGGCGGAATCGGCCTGACGCTTTCTCCGGAACTGAATTCAACCCTGGGGACCCTGACGTCGCAGGACATGCTCTACGAAGTCACCTTTGGATCGTTGCTGCTGTACAGCTGCAACGTGATCGGCATCGTTGCCGCTGCCGTGATCACCTACCTGAGCCAATCGATCGGATCTTGGAAGCGATCGATCCTGCCTCTGGCTCTGCTCACCCTGCTGAGTGTTGTGATTCTGAAACCACTTCAAACCAGCTACAGAAAGTTTCTGGTCAAGAACCACATTCGCCGTGAACTCTCGCTGATGGGCGCCGAACGCATTCAGCAAAACGAAGACTCCTCAGACAGACCCAGAACAGGAATGTTGAAGAACTCGCAGTTTCAAACCACCGATATCAAGGTGCAGATGGATGATCAGGGGCGAGCGGATGTGAGGATTTCCCTGAGCACACTGGATGGCCGGATCAATCAGACGACAGCCGACATGGCCGGTTCCCGTCTGGCCCAGTCACTCGAATCCCTGGGGATCCAATCCAGCGGATTTCAGTTCAGGGTTGTTCCTGTGAAAGTTCTCAACTATCGGCAGTGAGCCGATGGCGCAACAACGACCAAAGAAGCCTGGAGCAGCCCAGACCAACGGCACAGTGAACCTTTCGCCGGCCTGCCGAGCGGATCTCGACGCCATCGCCATTCCCCGCCATGCCAGCTGGGATCCGGTGGGTCTGATGACCGTGCGCAGTTACGTGCGCCATCAGCTCGCAACGCTCGGGGATGTGCAGGAGCATCACTTCAGGAGCGGCAGCCATGAGGGCGTGAATCTGATCCTGAAACTGCCGGGCCGCAATCCCAGCCGGCGGCCATTGCTGGTAGGCGCGCATTACGACGGACCACTCCAGTCGATTGGCGCTGATGACAATGCCAGTGCGGTCGCTGCACTGCTGGAGCTGGGCAGACGCTGGAGCGCTGCACCACCCCGCCGCCCGGTGTGGCTGGTGGCCTTCGATCTGGAGGAATGGGGCCTGCTCGGCAGCGCCGCGCTGGCCGAACAGCTCAGAGCGGAGCGGCAACGGCTCAAGCTGATGGTGAGTCTGGAAATGCTCGCCTACACAGCCAGCACACAGCGCTACCCCCACCCCGCCATGGGCAGGCTCTACGGCAACCACGGCGACTTCATTGCGCTGGTGGCCAATGCCCGTGCCGGCCTGTCGCTAGCTCGGCTCACCCATGCGATGGGTCAACACGTGACAACCAAGGCCCTGCCGGTGCCGCGGGCCGGAGTCGATGTGCCCGCAATGCGCCTCAGCGACCACAGTCCGTTCTGGGATCAGGGTTACAACGCGCTGATGGTGACGGACACCTCATTCATGCGGAACCCGCACTACCACCAGATGAGCGACACGATTGACACGCTGGATCTGCCCTTTCTGGCCTCGGTGATCGATGGGCTGGAGCTGGCGCTGGGGAGGCTTTGAAGCATGGGGTCAAAGCGATCTTCCGGGAGACAAAAATTTTCTTCGTTGAGACGCGAGACCAATGGAGGCTGATTGGAATCGCGCCGACAGAATTGCTGGCATGACGACCGAGTATGCGCTCTACGAGCTGATTTCACCCCGGAACTGAGATCAAGAAGCTCTGAAAAGGCTCTACCTGGAGCAATCAACTTTCCTTGAGGCAAGACAAGCAAGAACTGTTGCCTGATCTCAGTTCTATTGCCAAAAATGGTGTGTGGGAAACGCTCTTGGTGGGGCGCCCACGTCATGAGGACGGAGGCGGCTTAGGCCGCCCCCCTCTGATGTCGTCAGCTTGAGCGATCCAGCTTCAGGCGGCCGTGCTCTTCTCGGATTCTTCGGCTTCAGCTTCAGAGCGCAGGAAACGTTTGCGCTGAGCTGACTCGTAGCCGGTCAGTCCAACCTGTTTCTTCTCGATCGTTGGGCGCTTGGGCTTGTCCAGTCCCATCAACAGAGGATGCATTCCACGTCGGCTCATTGGTTTCGTCCGTTTATTTGAATTCCGCGACCCGGTCGGGTTGACCCATTCACGTGAGGAAATTATGCCCACTAAAAATCAGCGATGCGGTGTGATCGGCGACAAATGAAACGAAACGTCGATCAGTTTTGGTGGGTTGATCTCCTTCAGCTGAAGCCGATTTCGATCACATTTGGTCATCAATGCAAGGATCGCCGGCCGGTTTGGCATCAAGAAAGAAGCCTGGATCAGCCCTTCAGAATGCAGTCGTTGCTTGTTGTGGTCGCCAGAATGAAGCCAGCTGAACCACTCCCATGCTTCCCCTGCTGGCCAGCAGCCTGATCGCCACAACCGTGGTCGCGGCAGCGGACGGGCCCTGCCCGAAAGGCGTGGTCGATCAGCTTGATGGGCTCTACCGCTGGCAGGTACAGCGCATGGAGCAGAGCAGTGATCCGGTGAAAGCTCTCTCCAGCCAGCGTCAGCGCTTCACACCATCGCTGTTCGAGCTGCTGCTGCAGGCCAGACAACTCACCCCTGCGCGTGATGGCCGTTATCTGGATTTCGATGTGTTCAGCAACACTCAGGTGGCGACATTCGGAGCCAGGGTCACCGGCTGCAGCGCCAGGAAGGGAAACAGCATTCAGGCAGCGGTGGATGTGGAGGCCGGCCTCAGCGGCAGACCCAGCGGCACTCCACGCCGGCTGCTGTACGAGCTGAACCAGTGCAGCAGCGGCAGCTGGCGCATCAACGACATCACCTATCTCGATGAGCGCAATTTTGAGCTCAGGCCGTTTCTCCAGAAGCTTCTGAAACCGACTGACTGAAGTTGCCCCCCACCGACAACTTCAATCACCATCCCGCTGGATCTCCACGGCGGTGGGGAACGGAATCACGATCTGAGCCACGGCCAGCTCGTGCAGCAGATCACGGTTGATCTGATCAATCGCATCCTTGAACTGCGTGTAGGACAGGCCCTGCGAGACCAGGTGACATTTGAAGTTGTAACTGAACTCGGCGATCTCCAGCAGCCGGCAGGCCTTCACTTCAAATCCCGCTATTCGGTCGATGATCCCCTGAACAATGGCAGGAATGGCGGCGAGCTGCTGATCGGTGGTGTCGTAGGAAACCCCGAGCACGAAATGGCAGAGATCAACCCGCTGAATCAGCTCATTGAGCGCAAGCGTCAGCGACTCCTGCAGAGCGATGTAGTCGGGCCAGTTCACCACATGAATCAGCCCGATACAGCGAAGCCGCTGCGCCGATCCTGGTTCCAGCTCAACGGTGAGACAGGGATTGATCAGATCCGACCGGCTCGCGGCATAACTGCGCGCCAGCTCCAACAGATCGTTGATCTGATCGGGGCTGAAGGGATCATCCGCATCAAGCTCGAGCTCCAGCTCCAGACCCTGCAGCTGCGCTGATCCGGGTGCCGTTTGGTGACGCGACAGATTGTTCACGATGCAGTCTTCCGCGACGGCGTTGGGGATCGTGACCTTTCCCGTGACGGTCTGGATCTCAACCGACCGCAGGCCGATCTTGGTGAGAAATCCCTGCTGATCACCGATCTCGCAGAATTCACCCACCCGCAGAGGGCGATCGGTCTGCAGCGACAAACCAGCGAACAGATTGCTCAGCAGCTTCGAGGCGCCCAGACCGATCGCCAGACCGGGAACGGTTGACAGCGCCAGCACCAACGAGGGGGACAGCCCGAGCTGCAGCAGCAGCTTGTAGATCAAGGCAATGGCGACCACACCCGAGAGGATGCGGCAGGTGGGCATCACCCGATTGCTCGTTCTCTGCAGCTGCCAGACGTCATGCCCACCTTCCATGCGCACCAGAATTTCCGACGTGGAACGTCCCAGCGCTTCCAGGAAGAGAAACACAAGCACGACCACAAGGCTGAAAAAACCGATTTCAAACACCAGGGTCAGCACCACCAGCGGCATGCCGGTGAAGTTGAGGTAGTCATCCACAAACAGCTCCACCATCCTTGTGGCGATCACCATCGGCAGCACCAGCAGAACCCGCTTCCAGGCAAGTGAATCGAGCATCCAGATCCGCGCCGGATCAGTCGACACAGTGCGGTAGGAGCTGAACAGTTGACGCGACAGAATCACAAACAGCAACACCAGCAGGCTGATCGCGACGACCGACAGCACAAGCCGGAAGAGGGTCTGACCGAACAGCACCTCGGCTTCAATCCCACTGCGAAAACCTGATGGAAGATTCAGGTACCACTTCGGCGGAAACAGACGACCCGGTGTGTGAACGAAATCCTGGTAAAACGAACGGGTGATGAAGTTCCGGGCTTCAAGATCATCCACCTGCTGGCTGATCTGGGCATACATGCCCGACACAGTCGCAACCGTGCCGGCAGAAAAATAGAAGTCGCTGTTGACCGGATCGTCAGCCTGCTGACTGGTGAGAACAATCGAAGACCCTGGCAGCGTCCAGGACTGTGTGTCCTTGGAGCGTTCGTCATTCAATGCCTTCATGGCGCCGGCATCCGGGATGGTGATGATCTGACGGCTGCTGTTGAAGACGAAATCGAGAACATGCTTCAGCTGAATGGCTGCTTCATCTTTCAGGTAGGGACGCACTCCCAGTGGAAATGACGACCCATCCAGGGACGCGACCGCCGCATCAAACAGAACCTGAACCTCTTCGATTTCGGCCCGGGCCTGTCGATTCCAGAACAGCCCTCGATCGTTCAGGTGAGAAGCCTCCACATCCTCAACCAGCTGGCCGACATCAGCCATCACGGCATAGAAGTTGAGCAGGGTTTCCTTCGGGGAATCGCCCACCACCTGACCCAGCGGCGTGTGTCGCCAGAGATCAGCTCGCCTCTCCAGATCCGCATAAAACGGTTGATCCTCCAGAGGAATCACAGGCAGCGAGCTTTCATAACGAAGATCAAGCGGTTGATATCCCTGAATCTGAGGGCTGGCGATCAAGGGCAAACCTGAAGCCAGCAAGACACACACAAGGCCAGTCAGAAAAGCAACAATCCGCTTGCCGCGTCTCACACGAAAAACCTTTAAAACACTTCGGAGACCCTAGCGACCACACCCATCAGCGACGTTCACGCTGCAACAGAACCAACCAGAAATCAAAGGATTGGATCTCGAAAGTCGGAATCAGAAGATACACACCGAAGCTTCCAATCGTCATGGATTGATGACATCAAACTGATTCAGAATCATCCACTCAAAGTCATCGGAACCATCACCTCATCCGGATCAAGACCAGCTGGAGTGATGGCGTGGGGCACAGAATGAACAACACCAGTCGTCAATACGGCGCAGCACGATTGATCAATCTCGTTGCCTCCAGCGAATGCGCGGTCTCCTGCTTCTGATCCTGGGTCTTTGCAGCTGGGCTGGAGCCGCTGCAGCAGCACCGATCAGCCGCGACGACCCGGAAGCCGCCGACCCCGGCAGCAAGGGCATCTCGGCAGCGGCTGGGTCTGCGGTTGTCGTCAGCGCCAATCCGCTGGCCAGCGCAGCAGCCCTTCAAGTTCTCGCAGAGGGGGGCACTGCTGCCGATGCCCTGGTCAGCGCCCAGACGGTGCTGGCCGTCGTCGAACCCCAGAGCTCCGGGCTGGCGGGTGGCGGCTTCCTTCTCTACTGGCGCGCGCAGCAACAAACACTGGAGGTGCTCGATGGCCGCGAAGTGGCCCCCCAGAGCAGCCGGCCTGACGACCTGCTGAGCCCAGGCGGAGCCCCCTTGCCCTGGCGCGAGGCCACGGCCCGGCTGGATGCGATCGGGATCCCTGGAGCGGTGGCCCTGCTCTGGGAGGCCCATCAGCAATACGGCCGTCTGAGCTGGGGAAGAACGCTGCAACCGGCGATTCGCTTGGCCAGGGATGGCTTTATGCCAAGCCCTCGCTTTCTGCGCTCGATCAGCCTGGCCCAGCGCATCGGCGCGAGTCACAGCCAGGCATTCCAGGCGCTGTATCTACCTGGCGGCCAGCCACCACCGACCGACCAGCGCTTCCGCAACCCTCCGCTGGCGCGCACGCTGACAACGCTGGCGCAAGAGGGTGGCCCGTCGTTCTACAGGGGGGCACTGGCCCAGCAGATCCTGCGGGAGATGGGAGCACTGCAAGCGAGCGCACCTGAATTCCGCGGCTGGCGCCCAGCCGACCTCTCCTCCTATTCGGTGATACGCCGCCAACCGCTCTGCAGCGAACAGCTCAGGCACCGGATCTGCACGATGCCGCCGCCGAGCAGCGGTGGTCTTGCGCTGCTGCAGACGTTGGCGCTGCTGCACCAGAGCACCGATCTGTCGCTCTCCAGCTCAGCTGATCCGCAGACCTGGCGGCAACTGGCCAGGGCCCAGGCCTGGGCCGATGCTGACCGCCTCTACTGGGTGCAGGACCCGCTCGATGGCGCCGTGCCCGCCGCGGCCCTGCTCGATCCGGCCTACATCCGGAACCGCGCCAGGGCCATGCAGACGAAACCGGCGGAGGCACCCACCCCTGGGTTACCGCCAGGGATCGCTCGCTACCCCTACGCACGGCCGAATTCGGGCCACGAACAGGGAACCACCCAGGTCACGATCGTGGATCCGTACGGCAACATCGCCAGCTACACCTCCTCGGTGGAGACGGTCTTCGGCAGTCGTCACCTGGTGGCGGGCATGGTGATGAACAATCAGCTCACCGACTTCGCCTTTGAGCCCACCATTGACGGCCAGCCGGTCGCCAATCGCCGTCTGCCAGGTCGCCGACCGATGTCATCGATGGCGCCCACGCTGGTGTTCCGCAACGGCAAGCCTGTTCTGGCGCTGGGCAGCCCCGGCGGCCGCAGCATTCCCCATCTGCTCAGCCGGGTGCTGCTGGCTTCACTGATCTGGAACGAACCACCCCAGCGAGCCGTGGGCCTGCCCCATCTCTCCAGCCGCGGCCGAACGCTGGTGCTGGAAGAGGATCCACCGCTCCCCTGGCCACTGCCGCTGAACCAACTACAGGCTGGGGAACAGGCTGCGCGCCGGCAGAGCATCGGCAGCGGCACCGCGCTGGTGCAAAGGATCAACGACCGCTGGCATGGCGCAGCCGACCCACGCCGGGAAGGAACAGCCCTGGCGCTTCCCTGAAGCACAACAAACTGGTCAGTTCGCCAGCCAGGGCCAGTCGACACCCAGGGTCTCCAGGGGATCCATCACCAGCTTGTTGAGCGCACGCCCCAGCAGCACCTGCGGCTCATCCGAGCGAATCGGGATCACGGGATGCTGCCTGGTTCTGGGCACGCCCTCGCCGCGCACGATGCCGCGCCGCAGCAGGGAGTTTCCCGCTTCCAGACCGCACACGTAGGCGCGTTCCTGACACAACCCTTTGGCACCATGTTCCCTGGCGCCCATCCGCACCCAGTCGCCGGCGCAGACCACCGATGCAAGGGAGGTCTCCAGCGGTGGCCGCTTGCTGAAACTCCCCGGCGAGAACAACGACACCGATCCCGGATAACGCCGCACCTCCTGATCCAGAACCCGCGCGTCGCCGAACGCCGGCTGCGCCATCGGCAGCAGATCCTGCATCAGGCAGTCGACGATCTGCTGGTCACCGAGCTCCGCAATCGCCGATGCGTTGTAGAAGTCGCTGGCGATCACCGATCCCTGTGGCGTCTGTCCACCCCAGAGCGCCGATTCGGCATCCTTCTGAAGCTGATCGAGCATGAAGAAGGTGGCGCCGGACCCTCGCAGCGCACCGAAGCGCGAGAACACATTGGCGGGATCGGCAACCGGCACATAGCGATCCAGCCACAGACGCACCGAGACCACATCGATGCTTCCAAGCGTGCCGGCCTGCACCAGCTCCGGCGCCAGCGCACCACACTCCGGCGACTGTGCCATCAGAGCACCCATGCCCTTGGCGCCCACCGCCAGCACCACCGCATCCACGTCATCCATGACCGTGGTGCTTGCCGTCATCACGTTACGGGTCTCCAGCGAGCGGATGCTTTGACCGTCGGCTGACACGTTCAGCCTCGTGGCCAGCGTGCTTCCCAGCACCTCCAGCTGATGCTGAGCCTGCAGCCGCACGCTCAGCGGTGCGATCAGCTGTTCGGCGATGGTCTTACTGCCGATCCAGCGCACATCAAAGGAATCCTGGTGGGCCAGGGCGTAGTAGTAGAGCAGCTCCATCGTCACCGCCGCCGACAGCTCCTCAGGCGGTTTGAACAAGCCCACCAGCAGCGTCGGCCGCAGGAAGTCGTCGATCATGCGATCACTGATGCGGAGCTGTTTGAACAGCGTCAGCGCATCGATTGCGTCGTAGCTCCGGTACACCGCATCGCTGCGGTTGAGATCGAGCATGGCGTAGAGCAGCCCGGCGATGCTGAGTCGATCCGGCACCGGCAACCGCTTGAAGTTCTTCACCGTGGCCAGCACCTGCCCCACCGGACTGGGCAGCTGCGGGGCATCGCCGAACACCGGCGCCGTGGCCTCCAACCCATCCGGCGACCAGAAGGCGCTGGTGGTGAAGTCGGTGTAGATCGAACCCAGACCGAGCTCATCGGTGAGGGCGTTGATGTTGGGGTAGTCCTTCCAGAAGCCGCGGGTGCCGGCTTCAAACGGCTTGCCGCTGCGAGTGGTGACCGGCTCACAGCCACTGGGATCGGCCATGCCGTCGATCAGGGTCACGCGCACGCCGGCTTCGCAGAGTGCCTTGGCCGCACCCCAGCCCGCCCAGCCGGCACCCACCACCACCACATGGGACGTCTGGTTTGCTGAACCACCGTGATCGGCCATGGTGCTGCTGTGCGTGGGCACAAGCTAATGAGCGGAAGCCGTAAGCCAGAGCATCGGCGTCAACGGATCTCGTGCGGCACTCGCCGTGACTAACGGGTGTTCACCCCGACTTGTTCACAGTCCTGGTCGACGTCAGTGTGCCAGGGCGTGTCGTGTTCAAAACCGACCTGAAACGACAGCTGAACGACGCGGAAAGCGTTTCCTTCTCTCTGGGCTGCCGCGATGGCCTGACATTTCTCAACCAGGGTGCTGCCGCCGCTCTTGGACACGTTGTAGGCCGGCATCTTCGACTCCGTTACAGGCGCTGAGGGTTCAGCTGGGCTGAGGACAGAAGACTCCTCAGGACCGATCAGAAGACCCAGTGCAATCAGGTTGAAGACGTTGATCACCATGGCTGCGGGCACGCCGATCAGAAACCAGGTCATCCATCGACCCTGAACCGCGCGGATCACCCCCCAGCCGGCGATCGAGCCGATCGGCCCCGCTGTGAGGAAGCCCAGCACTGCCGCCATGGTCTGCTGAGTGCCTGTGACAGTGCCTTGGACAGACTCGGGAGCGTTATTGCGGGGGGGCCGTTTCGAGTGCTCGTCAAACTGGGATCCCTCAAGAGAAGCGAGATGTTCATCAAGCTCGTCATTGAGTTTCCGGACATCGTCGTCGTTCGGGGTGGACTCGCTCATTGGCTTCAGCAGCTGGCGGGATCCATGGGGTGGATCACTCGGAGGGAGGACGAGCGCATCATTGCAGCGGTCTTCAGAGCGAAACCGGCGATCAGCCGGGGATGACGGACTGGATCAACTGCTCCGAGAGCTGCCAAAGCTGTTCGGCCTTGATCAGATCGGCGCCTTCAACACTGGTGGCGGTCGGCTCGAGTCGATGCACACCGGGTCGCACCACCTTGTTGGTGAAGTAGCTGAACCCAGGCGGGATCTCCGGATCGTTCACCAGCTGCGCCAGCAGCTGGCCGGCATTTTCAACGGATTCGGTGATCCGCAACAGATCGCGGGCCACAAACGCAAACACCCCCATACCCAGAGGGTTGCTGCGTTTGTTGTAGCGGAAGAAGCCACCGCTGTTGCGGGTGATCACAAGGCCCGGGCTCCAGGCGATCACCGGGCTGGCAGCATCCAGCTTCCGGGCCAGCGCGCGCGCCATCAGCACGTTGCAGAGCTTGCTGTCTTTGTAAGCCTTGTTGCCATCAAAACTGCGGCTGCCATTCAGGAGTGCGAAGCCCGGCCCGGACCGCAAGCCTTCCAGGTCTTCCAGACCCGCAGGTCGGCCCACCTTGCCGGCGCCACTTGTGGGGTTGTGTACCTCCGACGCGGTGATCACCAGCCTTGGGGAGACGGAGCGGCGCAACAGCGGCAGCAGCCGCATCGCCATCAACTGATGGGCCAGCTGATTCACTGCAAACGTGAGCTCGATGCCCTGCTCCGACAACTGGGGATCCGAGGCACCGGCGTATTGCAGACCGGCATTGAGCACCAGCACATCCAGCGCCGTCTCCTCGGCCAGAAGCTGGCTGCAGAGCTGGGCGACGGCATTCAGATCTGCCAGGTCGCAGATCAGGGGGCGAACCGAACCGGAAAGCAGACCGAGGGTCTGATCCGCCGTGGCCTGGTTGCGGCAGAGGATCGTGAGCGCATGCCCCTGGGCGCTGAGAACCTTGGCGGCCTCCAGACCCACGCCGGAGCTGGCTCCGGTCAGCAGCACATGTCGGGATGCAGGGTCAGCCATGGAGCTTGAACACGTAGAGCTCGGCGTCACGATCGCTCACCACGTAGACCCTGCCACGTTCAGGATCCACAGCAAGGCCCTCGGCTTTGCGCACGCGCTTGGATTGACCGCCGTCGTTGAGCCGCAGATCAAGGCACTGCAGCACCTGATCGCGATTCCAGTCGTAGTGGAACAGGCACTTTCCCTGGTCGCTGGCAATCCAGAACGTGTCGCGCTGGCTGTCGTAGCTCAGCCCGGAGAAATCCAGCCTGTCTGGCCCAAGGCGGGGATGGGAGAAACCATTCGCCTCGGTGAGCAGCCTCGACGAAAGGATCGTGTCGCATTCGGCATCGAGTTCGATCAGCAACCCCGGTCGACATTCCTTCACCACGAACACATGCTGATTCGCGGTGTTGACCGTGATCCCCTCCAGACCCTTGTTGTCCGGCCTGGCGGGGAAGTGCATAGCCACGCTGGCGTAGTTGGCCATCGCCGCCAGCGGGCTGTGCTGCAGTTCCCGACGCGTGGCGAGATCAACGCTGATCACGCAATTGGTCTCTTCCTGCACGGCGAGCAGCCGGCGGCCGTCGCCGCTGAGGGCAAGACCTTCCAGATCGGTCGCGCTCACAAAGAACGACTCGCTGGCCGACACCCTGCCCTTGAGATCCAGGCAGAAGATGGCTCGGGTGTCGTCGCTGACCGTGTACAGCGCCGTGGCATCGGCATTGAGGGTGAGACCCGAGGGTTCATTGAGGCCGAAGCCTGCATCCCCGATGCGATGCCTGCGGATCAGCTCGAGGCGGAATGGCCCCATCAGCGCCTGGTTGCGCAACTGAGGCGATTGTGAACGGGGAAACTGGCGGTGTCAGCCTGATTGCCGATCTGTTGCCAGGCTTCAGACCGTGGACGACGAGTGGACGACGATCGGTGCCAAGCCTGCTGCTCACAGCACTGCTGCTGTTGTCGGGATCGGCCATGGCCGCCGATCCTCCCGGCGTGGAGGTGAAACGCAATCCGGATGGCTCACGGCTGAGGCTGACCCAGCAGATCAACACAGCAGGCGACAGGCGTGTGTTCCGAATCGACGTCAGCCCTTCAGCATCAGCTCCTTACACAATCCTTCTGCAGAGCAGTCAGGTGCTCTCCGAGTATCCACGCGGCGGAGGCCGCCTCGACGACATGGATGGCGATGGCCAGATGGAATTTGTGGAGCGAATGTTCTGCGGAGCCGGTCCCAACTGCTGGTATCGCATTCACAAGCTGAATCCTGAGCAACACAAGGCCTATCTGTTCTTCGAGGGTGGCTTTTCCCTGTTTCGGCCGATCGCTGGATACCTGGTGCCCAGCGGCCGCTCCAGTTGCTGCTCCTGGACACATCAGATTTACCGAGCGCCCGAAACGCCCCGCGGCATCATCGAACAGGACCTGCTCTACAACGTGGATCTCAAGGGGCCCATCGACGGATCAGCCACCCCCACCTGCTGGATCTCAAGGCCTGTAGCCGAAGACTGGGAGCAGGCCGAGCTTCCCAATCCGAAGCTATTGACGCTGTGCGAGGGCTATGGAAAGGACGTTGTGATCAACCCGAACAAGGCCACAGACAAGGACTGAACAGCCTTGGCAACACAATGTGAACGCTAATGAGAATCACTTGCTCCAAGCAGAATGGCCATGCTTTGTTGAGAGTGAATCTCATATGCAAGGCCAATGCTTCGGCTGTTCGGCGATCGTCAATCTCTGCTGGAAGCGCTGATGCAGGACTGGGCCGAAGCCCAGCTGCAGCTGCCTCGGGCCAGCGAACTTCCCCAGCGGCTACGCATGCAGCGCACACCGGGTCGCCCCTCGGGCAGCTGAGCCAACCGAAGAATTGCCAAAGTTGCTCCGTTCCTCCTCCAGCCTCCCTAAGGTCTGAACATCAGGAATTCGTTCTGTAGGAGGAATTGCGCGATGTCTGAAGGCAAGCACAAGTTCGAGGAGTATGAACTCCCTTACGGCACCAACGAAAAGCACTCACCTGAAGAGTTCGACCCCAAAAAGGATGCGGGGGTGAACAACCCCGACAACCGTCACCGCGACAAGGTGCTCGACGAAATCTGCGATACCCACCCCGGCTCACCGATGTGCAAGGTCTTCGACGAGTGAGGATCTGATCACAGAATCAAACCCCCACCCTCCGGTGGGGGTTTTTTATGGCTCGACCGGCCGGCCGCCGCTCAGCGAACGCTGTCGGAGGCCTTAGCGCGCAGCTTGCGGAAGTTGGGCGCGGCATTGGCCGTTGAGCGGGTGATCGCCAGGATCAGGGCGCCAATCAGAGCCAGATTCATCAGAAAGGGCACGGTCTCGAAAGGGACCGCGTGGAAGATCAGGGTGGTGGGAACCAGGAACACCAGCAGCAGCGACGCGCCAAGGATCGTGTCACCGCCGAACACCAGCAGGATCGATCCGGCGATCAGCACCAGAATCGCGGCGCTCAGCAGCAGAGTCGCCAGCGGTTCAGGGATGCCTTTGGACGCAATGCGTGCAACATTGCCGGCGAAGTCGGTGAGTTTTCCCGGCGCTGCGTTCACGAACACGGCAGCCAGACACAGGCGGCCCAGAAAATCCAGAACCCGCGAAGGCGAAACAGGAGTACTCATGTCGATCGGGCGGTCGCGCGCACCGCTTTGGTAGTGGTTGAAACAATAGTGACCAATTCCCCAGAGGCCATGCGAACTCAGATCCTGTCGCTGATCAGCCTCGCCGGCCTGCTGTGTCCCGGTGCAGCGACACTGGCGCATGGGAACCACCAGGCCCAGGGCGTGACTCCCGTCAGCGAGCAGCGAACAGCCCCCCGGGAGGCGCCGTCCACCACCACCAAGGTGAGCGTGGAACCTCTGGGCAGTCTGGATCTCTCGAAGGAATTCGCCGCTCTGCAAGGCCGGATGCTGCGCACCCGGCGTATCACCATCAACCCTGGTGGGTCCGTGGCCTGGCATCAGCATCAGCAGCGTCCGGGCGTTGCCTACCTGATCAAGGGAAGCCTGATCGAGATCCGCGATGACGGCGCGGGGCCCCGCACCATCGCGCGTCGGGCCGGGGATGCCGTGTTCGAATCAACGGGCGTGTTGCACGGCTGGAGAAACGACTCCGACCAACCCGCCACAGCCGTGGTGATCGATCTCGTTCCGCAGATGCAGCCCTGACGGCCTAAACCAGGGATCCATAGGCTGGACAGCAGCAGGACGGCAAGCGTGAGCGACTACCAGGGTCATGCCGGCGGGTATCAGACAGCCAAGCGACAGCCCTGGCGCACCTACCTGGAACAGCCTTCGGCGCTGGCATTGCTGGGGGATCTCAACGGCCTCTCGGCACTGGATCTGGGCTGCGGCGAGGGCTACTACACGCGTCTGCTCAAGCAGCTCGGGGCCTCTCAGGTGCTGGGGGTTGACCTGTCTTCCGACATGATCGAGCTGGCACGGCAACAGGAACGGAGTCATCCCCTCGGTATCGACTACCGGGTGTGCGATGCCTGTGCACTGAAGCTGCAGACCAAGGCAGACCTGGTGTTCGCCGGCTACCTGTTCAACCACGCCCGCGACCGCGACGAACTGCGCGCCCAGTTCAACACCGTCAGCGGCCTGCTGCGCCCCGGAGGCCGGCTGGTGGCACTCAACAACAACCCCGACGACCCTCCGTCGAATTTCGATGCGGGTCGTCCCTACGGCTACAGCAAGAGC
Organism: Synechococcus sp.; assembly: GCA_047286285.1. Lineage (GTDB taxonomy): Bacteria > Cyanobacteriota > Cyanobacteriia > PCC-6307 > Cyanobiaceae > Synechococcus_C. Next base: position 1,650,725 of record JBJBBP010000002.1, read on the forward strand.
ATCAACGGACCTCTGGTGGAGGGGGCAGCGATCCACTACCGCTTCGCGCTGGAGGACGGCGGTGTCTTCGAACTCACCGACTACTACATCAGCCGCGAGGTGATGCAGACCCTGATGGAAGACTGCGGCCTGCAACAGGTGCGCTGGCCGCAGCCCGTGCTGGCTGCGGAAGGGATCGAGGCGATGGGAGCCGATTACTGGTCAGCAATCATGAGCACACCGCCGTTCTGCCTGATCGAAGCCACCCGGGCCTGACCCTGCGGCGGCCTCAGTGCGTCATTTGATCCATTCGGTGGTGGGCATCCCCTCCACAGACGCCACCATCACCCACACGACCGTGGGTTTGTCGCTCTTGTTCTCCACGAAATGCGGCTCGGAGGATCCCTCGATGAAACTTTCACCGGGCTTGATCACACCGCTCACCTCCGTGCCATCGGGCTGAACACGCGTGTTGAGCAGATCGCCGGAATCAACACCCTGCACATACACCAGCATCGGAGCGGGGTGGGTGTGCAGGGGGATCTTGCCGCCCACAGGAATTTCCACCCGGTACAGACGCAGCTCGGGCTTGCCTTCGGGGTACTTGATCGGCGTGCCGTTGAGTGTCTGCGTCCCGCTGAACACCTCGTCGATCTTGACCTCGGTGGAAGCGGCTTCCGCGGAGGCTGGCGCAGAGGTCTTGGTTGCCTCACTCCCCTGGTTCGTGCAACCAGCAACACCTGTCATCAGAACAGATGCTGCCGCCAGGGCGGGAAAAACAATGTTGCGCATGGATTCGGACGTCGAAACAGACACCTCGATCAGTGTGACCCTGATCCAGCGTCCGGGCCTTGTTCAAGCAAAAATCGATCATTCATCCGTGAAGTGATGGCCCCATTTGATGCCTCCACCCCGTTCATGCTGCTGGCACGCATCCATGTGAAGCCAGGTTGCGTGGACGCCTACCTGAAGCTCGCCGAAGCCACCGATACCGCGGTGCAGGCCAGTGAACCCGGCATGCTGCATCACACCTTCGATCAGGACCCCGACGATCCCCAGGGCTTTGTGTGGTCGGAGGTGTATGCCAACGACGCCGCCTTCGCGGCCCATGTGAGCAACCCACCGGTGCAGGACTATCTGCAGAAACACGCTGAGCTGGGTGATGGCTTCTCTGTGGAGGTGTACGGCACCGTGGGAGCCGAATGCCGTGCCCTGATGGAGTCCTTCGGACTGCCGCTGAAGATTTTCGAAAGCCGTCTGGGTTACAGCCGCGTCTGAGCCGTCCGCCGCTCCTGCCCGGGCACGCTCAGCTGCAGACCGGTGGTGGTCTCGATCATCGACAACAGGTCGCCGACCAAGGCAGGACCCTGCAGTGCGGCGATCTCGGTGTAGAGCGAACCCAGCAGGAAGTGAACCGCCGAAAACACCTGGTGCCTGCGGATCTGGCTGCGCTGCAGACCGCTGGCCTGGCAGTAGGCGTGTAGATAGGCCTCTGCATGGGCACGACGCGATTCTTTGCTGCACTGGAGCGGCAGATCCCTGGTGAGAATCTCCATCCAGGTCAGCGTGAACCCCACATCAAACACAGCGGGGGCAATGCCGAAGGTCCAGTCGAGGATGCCGACCAGATCATGGTTTCTGACCCGAATCTTGTCGGGGTGAAAATCACCGTGGCAAATGGAGAGATCCTGGTCAAGATCAAAGTTCTCATCCATCCAGGTGATCACCGGCTGCAGCCAGGGATGATCCTGACTCCAGCGAAAGAAAGCCTGATCGATCGTGTAAGGCGACAGCCACTGATCACGCGGCAGACCACGCGCCTCAAGGAGCTCAATCACCGGGCTCACGTCTCTGCTGTGCAGTTCTGCGTGCAATTCACCCAGCAATTGGCCATGCCGGATGTTGCCAAATTCCAGCGGCGATCCTTCAACAAAATCCATCACGGCGGCAACGCCACCGAAGACCGTTTCATCGTCACAGATTTTCTGCAATTGAGGTGTTTTCACACCCGCAAAAGTCAGCGCTTCCAGGATGGTTTTCATCCGTTTCAGTGATACCGCTGACTGCCGGGATTGCAGAATCCTCAGAACCTGAGGCACCTCGGAGGATGCAGCTTGAAAGCGATAAACAGAGGCCTCAGGGCCGCCGACAAGCGGCGTGGGCTCTTCCTTGAGCTCATCCTGGAGAAACCCTCTCAGGCAGCCGGAAAGAGTCTCCATCAAACAACACAAAACTGAAACGATTTCAGCTTTGTCGTGTAACGCTCTTTTGCCATCCCCCATACGGGGGAAGACATGAGAGCTCATCTTTCAATCATTCATCTTGAAACTTCACAGATGCATTGCCATGCCATGAACTTCCATTGCTGCATCAGCACGGTTTGTCAACAACACATACGTTGGGGGGCAACCGGGCCAGGCGATGAAAACCGCTCTCATCCCTGAATTCGAGCAGGAACGCCTCAAGGCCCTGAGTGAATACAGGATTCTGGGCACGCGCCCTGAGCAGTCGTACGACGACATCACCCACATGGCCTCACTGGTGTGTGGAACACCGATTGCGCTGCTGAGCCTGGTGGACAGCGACAGGCAGTGGTTCAAATCCAAGGTGGGCATCGAGGCCGAGGAAACGCCAAGGGACTGGTCGTTCTGCGCCCATGCGATCCACACCGATCAACCGCTGATCGTGACCGATGCGCTTCGCGACGAGCGCTTCGTCGACAACCCACTGGTCTGCGGCGACCCAAAGATCCGCTTCTACGCCGGCTTCCCACTCAATAACGACGCTGAGCACCGGATCGGAACCCTGTGTGTGATTGACCGCAAGCCCAGCCAGCTTTCAGACAATCAACTCCAGATCATGGAGGCACTGTCCCGCCAGGTGGTGGCCTTTCTGGATCTGAGAAAACGTTCGATCAATCTGCTCGAATCGTTCTGCTCCGAAAGCCAGCCCTCCGGAATCATCGCAACCTGCAGTTATTGCCGCAAAGCCAAGGATGAGAAAGGAGCTTGGGTGCATCTCGATCAATACCTCTCCAAGCGCAGCACGCTGAGCTTCTCCCACGGCATCTGCGACAGCTGCATTGAAGAGCACTTTCCGGAAGTGCTGGAGGCCTGGCAGGCCGAGAGCAGAAAGGCTGGTGAAAAGGATCAAAAACGATCGCAGATACTGGATGACTAAGTGCTGATCAAGCCAGCTGACGACCTTTCCAGGTCCAGCCGCGACCGGTGAGTGTGCGCCAGACCGACACCGGCCCAATCGCCCCCAACAACAGACCTCCGGCACCCATCAGCCACCAGTAACTCAGGGGCACGTCGAAACGCGTGCGCTGCCAGAGACGCAGAGCCAGCTGCTCCAGAACCGCCAGCAGCGACAGACCCAGCAGCAGCCACCACCAGAACGAAAGCTGCGGCAGAACCGCAAGCAGCACCAGTGCTGAAGGCAACAGCAACCAGGGTGCACTGAACATCAACACCACCACACCGGCGGCACCAAGAGCCTTGCTGACATCGCGATCCAGACCGATGAACCAGTTCTTGGTCCAGCCCTCCCACAGTGAAGGCAGATCGGCATACATGCGCAGATCCACGGCATCCAGGCCGAGCTGATACCTGAGGCGGTAACCAGCGGCCTTGATGCGCCGGGCCAGAGCCAGATCCTCCACCACCTCTGAAGCCAGTTCACGATGACCACCGACGCTTTCATAGGCGTCACGGCGGAACAGCATGAACGGCCCTGCAGCGAAGGCCACATCCGAGCTCGGATCATTGGTGGCCTGCATCGGAAAGCCAAGTCCCAGCAGACTGGCCATGATCGGTTGGACCATCCACTCCGCCAGGCAGCCGCAGACCAGTCGCGGCGCCAGGCTGAACAAATCGGCCTGCTCACGGGTCGCCTGTGCCAGTGCACGACGCAGGGTCTGGGGCCGCAGGCGCACATCGGCATCGATGAACAGCACCCAGTCGCTGGTCACCTGTTCCATGGCACGGGAGCAGGCCCAGTTCTTGCCCACCCAGCGCTCACCGATGGGGCGGGGACCGGCCCTGAGCATTTCAAACGACGGCCCTGCCGACTTGGCTGCCGACTTGGCTTCAGCTGCCGTGAGCATGGCCCTCTCGGCGGTGACATCGCGCGACTCGTCATCCACCACCAGCACTTGCCAGTCACGGCAGGGAGTGTTGCTGGCGAGCACGCTGGCGAGACAGGGGCCGATGTTGTCGGCTTCGTTGTAAGCGGGGATCACCACGCACAGCGAGGTATCCGGCAGATCATCCTGCGGCACCGGATCCAGTGAGGGGGCAACCGCAAACACCCTCCGCAACCCCAGCAGGACGATCAGCAGACCCGAACAGGAGGCAAAGGCGGTGCCCACCGGCAACAGCGCCATGATCAGCGAGAGGTCCATGGGGGAAGCCAGATCCATCACGCCGGTTCAAACCGATTGCTCGAGAGCCTGTAAGTCCATCGCCGACGCCTCGACCAAGCCAAAGTCCTGCTGACGATCCTGTCGTATCCAGATCACAAAGGCGGGCAGCTCAGCCCCACCCCCAGATCCTGGAGAGATGCTCAAACTGACTCCGGAGCCTTGGACGATCGTTCGAAAACGGCAGCACACAAGAAAATCCAACAGGGAAAACAAGCTGATTCAGATCATTTACGATCCAAGAATCAGAGATGATTTTCAAAAGAAACAGAAAAGGGAAAAATAAACAAATGGTATGGTCATGCAAAACAAAGCTCAACACTCAAAGCCAGTCACTGTGAAGACCAACAGCCTCAGCAACATCCTGCGATGGTCAGCGTGCATGATCGGACTGCTATGCGCAGGCTGCACAATCCCAAACCAGAACGGCGTCTTCAACATCGGAACAATCAAACGCGTTTACTGCTCTGCCAACTCGATCGGGTTTGACTTCCATTTTGACCGCAGGACAGGAGAAACCTACAGCTACAACAAAAAAACTGATTCTCTTGTCAGATTCAACCTGGGCGACGAAATTCCTTTCGCTTCGTTTATCCCGAAGAACCAATACAATTACATTTACAGCTACCTTAAGACAGTTCAATTCAAAACAGAAATATCTGATAATGCTTTTGTCTTCACCATGTCCCCAGCCGAGCCAATTTATGTGAATGGCTTCATATCTCTGACGCTCAATCTGGACTCTCTTGAAATCGACCTTGATGCTGAGGCTCCCGACTCTCCCATTCCAATCGCTGTGATTGAACCAATCATCAACGATCAAATCAGCTGTGAGTACATCACACCCGAGTCAACGAATCTCTAGGCATCAGCCTCAACACAAACCAGACCTTCCATAAAACTGGAATCAACCCAGAGATGTTCAGCAAGACCTGACAGCTGCGTCAACATCACGGCCGATGCTCCCATGATTCAGTTCAGCAGCACAGCGCCTGTCGCCAAAAGATCACGGCGGTAGCGACTGGCACTGGAGGCGCTGACCTGAACCACTTGGGAACAGCCGTTCATCCAGAAGCGCAGACACACCGACTCGGCAGCCACGTGACTGACGGGCTGAGCGGTTGAACTGCGTTGAACACGGGAAGCGGGACCCATCGGATGGAAACAGATGGGCGTATGACACCGTGCCTGCTCACGCAGGAATGTGCGATCCACAACCGATCAGCGAACCGGCGAGAAATGGCATCGACGGCCGGTAGCGATCGTCACGCTTCACGGCCGATGAGCGGCCAGGCTTCAGCTCCTGCGAGCAGTGCCGCCGCGCTGATTGCCAGACCCGCGTCTGTGTCGGTACCCCTGTGCTTCAGCCAGATGGCGCAGGTAGACAATCTGGTGACGATCGGGAAGACCGGCTGCCGCAATCAGTCCCAGCAGACCAAACAGAAGGCCCGCAACAAACCACATGCGGCTGTTGCGAGCCTTCTGACGGGCAATCGTCGCCGCAAGGAAAGCGCTGACCAGATGTGAAACGCCAATCAACAGCAGCAGCATCCAGTCCATGGCCAGGGAGTCAGCTCACCCAACTAGCTAGCCACGACCAACACACTGCTCAAGCAGACGTCAACAAAGGCTCGTACATCATCAGCGCGTGATTTTCCACCAGCAGCTTCTCCGACGTGGAGCCATCGCTGTTCTGTCGGATCTGGACGATCTGGTTGTGCCTGGAATAGCCACCCCAGACCTGTTGCTTGATCTGGTGATGACGCTCCTCGAGGCTATACGTCGCGGGATAGTTGGTATCACAGAACAGCTCACCATGCAGATGCGTTTCATCCAGCCACAGATGAATGCGAAAGCAGTAGGGCGTGTGATTCGTCAACTGAAGATCGACATAGTTGTAAGCCAGTGTTGCTCCCGCACCGAAAGGAATCGAACGATTCACATCCGGAAAAACATCAAATCCGTGGCGCCATCGCTCCGTGATCGAAAGCGGGCTGTGCCCTGCAATCCAGAACAACAGATTTCCCAGCTGGCAAAGCCCCCCTCCCGGACCACTGGAAATCGTTCCCTGCTTCAGGACCAGACCATCGAGATACCCCTTTCTTCGGGTGGGACGCCCGACCAGTTTCCACACCGACAATGTTTGGCCGGGCCGCATCACCACCTGATCGATCCTGGCGATAGCCAGCTCCAGATTCCTGCGCTTGTTGTGCTGAAGCTGAAGATCCACACCCCTGAGTGGACGGAGGATCAACGACTGATGCCTGAATTTCGCGTACGGGGTGATTAGGGAATCCAACCGACCTGCCCAGACCTGTCCCCCGATGAGCCATTTGATCTTTCGTCTTGCGATATGAAATTCCCGACCCAGCAGCTGCCGAATCCTGCTGCGTTGAATGGGCCGCGGAATTTCAAACATGCCCTTGCGAATGCACGATCGGGTCGTTGGCGCTGAGATCAGCCAAAGCTGTCAGTACAAACAGTGATCATCACCCACGAATCTTGAATGGCCAAACAGCAACGCCTCCATTGGCATCGGTGGCGGCCAGAACGGTGTCATTCGGATTCCAGCTCACCGAACTGATGCGTTCACCGGTGAATGCACCACCGAGTGGATTGCCATCCCCATTCTGATCAAGCAGCCAGACAAACACTGAGCCATCCCGTGAACCTGAAGCGAGGATCAACCCCTCATGGGCAAAAGCCAGCGTGGAAATGGGCTCGGGGTGCAGCACAAGCTGACCGGGCAACGACCCCTCAGGACCATCACCCTGAAAATTCCAGACAATGATCTGATCGCTGCCACCGGTGGCCAGGAAGCGACCGCTCTGGTCAAACGCCAGTTGACTGGGCTTGCCGGGATAGCCAGTCATCTCAGCATCCAGCCCGGTTGATCGGCGCCAGAAATGAACGGAGTTGTCCTGACTGCCGCAGGCCACGATGTCTCCTCCTGGACTCAACACCATCGAGATCAGCGATCCCTGCCATTGCAGTTTCTGAGCGACCTGCTGTCGGGTGATGTCGTGGAAGCAGACCTGACCGTAGGAGGCGGTCGCCAGCTCATCAGGCCTTGACCAGGCGATGGCGCTGACCGTGCTCGGATGCTCCTCGGTGCGCCAACGCTCCTCTCCATCACCTGTGTAGATGTGAACGGTTTTTGAGGCTGCAACTGCAAGGTGAGCGCCATCTGCAGACCAGGCCAGATGTTCAACCCAGGCTTTTCCAGGCTGAATCAAATGAATCAGCTCGCCCTGTTCACTGTCCCAGATCTGCACAGTTCCGTCCTGGCCGGATGTCGCGAATCGATCGCCGTCTGGATGAATCGAAACAGCGAGCAAACCATCCTGATGAAGTCCTTTCTTCTGCCAGATGCGTTCACCGCTGTCGCCTGCAAATGCAGACAGACCACCAGCAACATCGGCAACCACTAGATAGCTCCCCTTGCAGAGCCATCCGCAATCGAGCGCATAGTCATCAACCTGGGCGGCCCAGCCCTCATGAAGCATGCCCTGCGGGGCAAACGCCTTCAGATCAGGCATTGATCGAATTCCTTGCGCATCAGCTCTTCATCGAGATTACGGCCGATGAACACCAACTGGTTGCGGCGTGGTTCATCACCCCACTCCGTACCGGGCTGGGCAGTGAACAACATGTGCACGCCTTGGAAGACAATGCGACGTGATTCATTGGCGTAGCTGATGAATCCTTTGGTACGAAAAATATCGACTCCCTTTTCAGCCAGCAGACGACCAATCCACTCATTCAGCTTCTCCGGATCCACATTGCCAAGACGTTCAATCGCGATCGAACCCACTTCATCATCGTGCTCGTGCTCTGCCACCCAGACTCGCTCCTTGACTGGGCTGACAGCGGCTCCCGATGAAACCGATTGAGCTGATTCAGCCTGCCCTGCGGGAATGATCTTCAGATCAAACTCTTCAGCGGTGTGTTGCGTATAGAAACCGACAGTCTGCTGGTCCTGCACGTCGAACACGAAGGATTTTGTTCCATCAGCTTCCAGATCAAGATTGAGGTGTTGATTGGCAGAAATCGCATCGCCGGGCTTGAGGGTTTTGGAGGGAAGTGCATACAGGCGAACACATTGTTCGGCGCTCTCCTTCAGCGACTCCTCGTCGGTTTTCTGTCCGGGGATGGCGACGAGAGACATCTCTGGGTCGGGACCCTCCTCAAGGGTCATGGCATAGCGACCAGGGTCAAGCTGATAAACACCGGTCCACTCAAAGGGGTACTCCGGCTCCAGGAAGGTGGGTCGACGCTCAAGCACCTGATCGAGATCGAAGGCGCTGAGATTGAGCACGGTGTCGACCGGCACATCAGCCTGCGTGCTGCGCACCACCCGGGCCATGGTGTTCATATCGCGCAAACGCGATTCCAGCTTGACCAGTGAATCCTCCTGCACAAGATCAGACTTGTTGAGGATCAGCACATCGGCAAAGGCCACCTGTTCGGAACTTTCGTTGCTGCGCTCGAGCTGTTGATCGATATGTGCCGCGTCAATCAGCGTGACGATGCCATCCAGCGTGAATTCAGCTCGGATTTCATCATCCATGAAGAATGTCTGCGCCACCGGACCGGGATCTGCGAGGCCGGTGGTTTCCACCAGGACATAATCAAATTTGTCGCGACGCTTCATCAGGTTGCCGAGCACCCGGATCAAATCACCTCGAACCGTGCAACAGATACAACCGTTGGACATTTCAAAAACTTCTTCATCCGCATTGATGACAAGTCCCTGATCAATACCAACTTCCCCGTACTCATTTTCGATCACAGCAATTCTCTTGCCGTGCTCTTCGCTTAAGATTTTGTTCAGCAGAGTTGTCTTTCCAGATCCCAGATAGCCCGTCAGAATTGTGACAGGTACTTTTTGATACATGGCGAGCGTCTGACAAGCTTTCCGAATAGTAGTGAGCTCGGTCCGCGCTTGAGAGAATGATTATCATTCCCGGAAGTGGGCTTCAGAAGCGCGCATCGAGCCCCCCTCTTTTCTCCCCTCTCCCCGGTTCACGCACCCGTATGGCATCTGTGTTTTCGCGCCTCGGCGCAATCTCTCTTCTGGTTGGACTGGTCGCCTGCGGATCCCCCAGTGCAGACAAGAGCTCAACCGAGAGCAAGGGATTGAAGGTGGTCACCACGTTCCTGCCGATCACCCTGTTCACAGAAGCTGTTGCCGGCGATTGCGCAGAGGTCACAGCCTTGATCCCACCCAACCTGGGGCCCCACGATTTTCAGGCCACACCCTCTGATCTTGCCGACCTCGGAAGTGCCAGAGTTCTGGTCAAGAACGGTCTGGAAATTGAGGAATTCCTCGATGATCTGATCAGCTCCGCTGACAACAAGGATCTGATGGTGATCGACTCCAGCCAAGGCATTGCCACCATCAAAGCCACCGAAGAAGATCATCATGACGACCATGATGATGATCACCATGATGCACATCACCATGATGAAGATCATCACACTGATGCGCATAATCACAGCCACGGACACAGCCATGGCGAATACGATCCGCACATCTGGCTTGATCCCGTACGCGCCGCCGAACAAGTTGAAAACATCCGGGACGGCTTGGTGAAGGCTGATCCAAGTTGCGCCGACGGATACACCAAGAACGCCGCACTCTACACAGCTCAGTTAAAAGAACTGAACGAAGAATTCACCACTAAATTAAAACCGTACAGTGGCAAAACATTTGTTGCTTTTCACGATTTTGCCGCCTATTTCGCCAATCGTTATTCACTGAAGGCTGAATTCCTGGTGGATCTGCCTGAGATGAATCCCAGCCCAGCCGATCTTCAGAGCGTCGCGGCGCAGGTCAAGGCTTCCGGGCTGAAGGCCCTGCTGAGTGAACCCCAGGCCGGCAAACGTTCCTTCAATGCCTTGGCGAAGGACCTGGGGGTGAATATCGTTGAATTCAATCCCCTCGAAACAGGCTCGGCAGAGTCAGCGAGGATGCCCGGTACCTACTTCGAGGTGATGCGTTCCAACGTCAACAATCTGGTCAAGGCCATCGGGGACTGACGTTTGATGCACAGTCCGGTTCTGGTGGTGAACGATCTGTCGGTCGAACGATCAGGTCGTCTTGCCGTTGAGAAGGTCTCGTTCGAGCTCCCAAGCGAGAGCGAGACCGCCGTGGTCGGCCCCAACGGTGCCGGCAAGAGCACTCTTGTGGCGGCCATCCTCGGTCTGCTGCCGCGCAGCAACGGCGACGTGCAGATTCTCGGACAGCCTCTGTCGGACAGCGGCAACCTGCCCGGCGAGATCCGCTCCCAGATCGCCTACGTCCCGCAGAGCCTCGCCCTTCAGGGACGTTTCCCGCTGAGCGTGTCCGAGTTCGTCGGCTTTGGTTTTGACCCACCGGGTCCCCGTTGGCCATGGCGTGATCACGGCAAACGTCAGCAGGCCATCGAACAGGCACTGGATCGCACCGGTTGCATCGATCTGAGAAACCGGCTCCTCAGCGAGCTGTCCGGTGGGCAACTGAAACGGGTGATGCTCTCGTTCTGCGTTGTACGCCCTCGTCAGCTGCTGGTGCTGGATGAAGCCCAGGCAGGCCTGGATGTGCCCTCCAACGAACGCTTCCAGCAACTGCTGCTCCAGTTGCGTCGTCAGGAAGGATGGACAGTGCTGCACGTCTCGCATGATCTCGACATGGTGCGTCGCAGCAGCGATCAGGTGCTCGGCCTGAATCGCCGTCTCTGCTGCAGTGGGTCACCGGATAAAACCCTGACGCCCGAACGGCTCATTGATCTCTACGGGCCCAACGTGGTGCCCTACCGGCACCAGTGCCATGGTTGACACCCAGTCGCTGGCGCTGGTGCTCGCTGAACCCTTCATGCAGCGAGCCCTGGTCGGCGGGCTGCTGACTGGCGCCCTGGGTGGTCTCCTGGGAAGCGTGGCCGTTCTCAGGGAGCTGAGCTTTTTCAGTGATGCGCTCGGTCATTCAGCCCTTCTGGGCATCACGCTGGGAATTCTGATCGGCGTCAATCCCACCCTGGTGCTGATTCCCTTTGCGGTGGTCTTCGCAATCCTGGTGAATCAGTTGGTGGAGCGCAGCTCGCTTCCCACCGATGCTCTGCTGAACATCGTCTACTCAACGTCTCTTGCAGCGGCCATCCTTTTTCTCAGCCTGGTGGAGACCTATCGCGGGGGGATTCGACAACTGCTCTTCGGAGACATCCTCGGGGTCAGCACGCTGGATCTGATCGTGATTGGTCTGCTGCTGGTCGCCGCGCTGATCTATCTGAGCCTGAGCATGCGCGCTCAGGTACTGCTGACCCTGAACCAGGATCTTGCCGGAGCCGTCGGCGTCCAGACGCGGTGGCATCGGCTGGCCTTCATCGTTCTGCTCGCCGTGGTTGTGGCGGTCTCGATCAAGGCGGTGGGTGTGCTGCTGATCAGTGCCTTTGTGGTGATTCCTGCCTGTGCCGGTCGTCTGCTCTGTCGTCGCTTCCCCGTTTACGTGTGTGTCTCAGCAGCGCTGGGCGGTAGCTGCGCACTGCTCGGCCTGCTGGCGTCTGGATTGACCAATTTGCCATCAGGGCCCTCTGTGGTGATGGTGCAGTTCCTGGGATTCCTGGCGGCGATGATCCTGAGCTCAGGCCTGTTCCAGCGGCGGCAACGGCCTGTTGCTGAGTCGTTGACGATCAACGGCTCGAACTAACCCGGTCACCCAAGCGGGTCGATAGATTTTCAAACCAGAGAATCGGGTTCCATGACCATCGCGACCTGTCCCAGCACCGGTGCTGTAACAGGTCTCAGGGAAACGCTGGAATTCTTCCGTGACCCCGGTTTCTCCGCCAAGCGCTTTGAGGCTCTCGGCGATGTCTTCGAGACGCGCTTGCTCGCCCAGCGCATCGTGTTCATCCGAGGAGAACGGGCGATTTCCGATCTGCTCAAACAGGGCAGTGCTCTGCAGGGCTGGTGGCCTGACAGTGTGCGGCAACTGCTCGGCAGCAAGTCGCTGGCCAACCGCAGCGGCCCGGCCCACAAAGCACGCCGACGGGTGGTGGGGCAGTTGTTCTCCAGCGGAGCACTGAGTCGCTACACCCCGTCGATCCAGGGGCTCATCGAAGAGCTGGTTGTTGAGCTGCAAGAGGCGGAGGAACCTCAGCCACTGGCCGTCAGGATGCGACGTTTCGCCTTTGCCGTGATCGCAGGCCCCGTTCTGGGACTGGATGCAGGCGACCGCGATGCCTTGTTCAGTGATTTCGAGATCTGGACCCAGGCTCTGTTCTCGATCCCGCTGAACATTCCTGGAACCCCTTTCGCCCGCGCCATGACTGCTCGGGAGCGTTTGCTGACGCGTCTGAAAACTGTGCTGAAGGAGAGCAACGCCAACAAGGGGGGACTGGATCTGCTCAGCGATGGACTGGATGAAGTCGACATACCACTCGATGACGACGACCTGGTGGAGCAATTACTACTGCTGTTATTCGCCGGCTACGAAACAACCGCGTCATCGCTGAGTTGTCTGTTCCGCGCACTGCTGCTCAACCCCGACGTACAGAACTGGCTGATCCCGGAACTGATGGCATCACCTTGGCCATTCGAGGCTTCACATCGGTCTCCGAAGCTTGATGCAACGGTTCTGGAAGTGATGCGACTCACCCCACCGGTGGGAGGCTTCTTCCGCCGGAACCTGCAACCGATTGAGTTGGCAGATGTGGAAATTCCCGCAGATCGCGTCATTCAGGTGGTTCTGGCGGCAACCACCGCCGGAAGTCACGACGATCTGGACGCATTCAGACCGCAGCGACATCTTGATGGCACGTTCAACCGGACCCTGCTGCCTTTCGGCGGCGGTGAGCGAGTCTGCCTGGGCAAGGCACTGGCTGAACTGGAAATCCGGCTGATGACCGTGGGGCTACTGCAGAAACTGACGCTGCAGCTGGCGCCGGATCAGGACCTCTCGTTGCAGCAGATCCCCAGCCCGACGCCACGCGATGGACTGCTGGTGACGGTGGTGCCCCATTGATCGAACTCTGTGACGACTGCTCGCCGAGGTCATCAGGAAGCTTTCGACATCGGCTGGCGCCGGCGCCTGGCGCGTCGTGGCTTGCCGGTTGTCGAAGAACTCTGCTTGAGATAAATCTTCCTGCCCTTGGCATCCAGCCGATAAAGACCACCACGAGGACCCTTGTGAATCGCATCAGGCTGTTCCAATTCGACAGCCTGAATGGTTCGCTCCTTCAATGATTGAACGGTCTGTGACGAGGCTTGATTCCCGGATTCTCCGAAAATCAGCGACTTCAGAAAGTCAAGTATGCCCTTAATCATGGAAGGGAAAATCGTTTCCCTACTTAAACGTCACCGTCAAGGCCCTGAACATCAGTGCTGTTGATCGATGAATACCAACCCGAGCAGAACAAGCCTTTGCGCTTCACGGTTCATCCGTGATTTGCTCATGCTGCTTGAGTCTTTCCAGCAAATCAGGGTCGCCGATAATCACACGCCGACACCCGTCCTGACCCATATAGGTCAGCCGACCGCTCGAATCGATCGTGAGAGCGGTCAGCGGAGTGACAGGCTCCTGGTCAGGCAAGGGGATGTGCCGCAGCAGGCGCCCATCGTCGTCGCCCAACACCTGAAAAACATCACAGCTTCATAAAAAAATTCCCAAGGCTGGCGCCTCGGGAACTGGTGCTCTCATGAACTTGTCAACCACATCAACACTGGTCCAACCGACTAAATCTCGACAGAGAGAGAACCGGCAGAAGAGGGTCGGTTCTCCGGACCAAGGCCAGGGAGCCAACGTCCTCAGATCGGCGCGTCAGGCAATCCATCGGTCAGCGTCCATGATCATTTTGATCAGCAGTCCAAGGCGCTTGAACTCAGCGAAATTGAGGTCTTTCACAGCTTGATCAAGGCCGCAATCAACCCAGGCGTCATCGTGTTTCTCATAGATGATGAAATCCTGATCCAACGACTCACGCTTGATGCAGTAGGTGAGTCCATCGTCATGAAGGAACTCAGCCGAATGAAGTTGCAAAGCCATGCACCCCGAACCAAAGAGGCTGTCTCATAGGAGTGGAGCGTAAAACTCAGCGCTTCAGCTCCAGCACCAATCGCCTGATCTCAACAGAACCGACAAGAACGGGCACCACGGTGACCTCTAGCCGTTGCCCCTCAGCCACCGGACCGTATCCACATCGCATTCGAGCCACTTTCCAGGCTTGATTGACCCGATCCTGCGACTGAGTCGTCGTTGACATCACTGTCATCGATGGGTCGAGGGCATCACACTCCACCTCTGTGGGACTAGACGCATCCTGCGACTGGATGGAGACCCTGAACACCACAGAACTGCCTGGCTCATAGCTGAGATCAAGACTGTTCCAGAAACTCAGCTTTACGCCTGCAGGAACATTCACCGTGGCGACCTGAGAGCCCATCGCATTGGACTTGAACTCAAAACGCTTCAGAGCTTCTCCACCTGTGCAGGCAGCGAGCAGAAGCACTGCTCCCACAGCAGCTGCATGAGACAACACTCGAACACCCAGTGGCCTCATCCCAGAACCAGGCACGCCATCTTCACTCTCTAGGGCACTACCTGGTTCAGGCAATGCGCCTTCATGCTCATTGCTTTTGTAGCGTCCGACACCAAAACTATGCGCATCGAGATCGGAGGCGCTGATGACAGCCGACACTCCACCCAACCAGGTCGCCGAAGCCTTCTGACTTTCCGGCCCCCTGCTCCAACAGTTTCCACCCATCCGTGAGGCTGGTCCTTCGACAGGCAAACATCCGGTGCGCCACGTCGATCGACACTCCATTGCACCGCCACAGGTGCCCCGGAGCTGCATCAGCCACACCTCTGGACGTCATGGCCCCAGGGACGCCACAGCCAGTTGCTTCTCACTCCTTCTTTCATCCCGACGTGATGGAGTGAACATGCGCGAACGAGCGACCAAGGCCGTCTCTTCTGTCAGGGAGGGGGCGGCCTTCTTCTATGGGATCGACTGCAAGGAGCAACAGGGGTCTGGCTCAAAGCCAACCCAATCAATCAGCACATCAGTCAGCCTTCAATGGTGAGTCGTTGCGGGGCTACCAAGCAGCCTCATCAACGGTCGAGCCACAGCAACGGTCCAGCCACAGCTCTGGGGCTGAAATTAAACATGGCCGCATAGGACTGCCCTTTGTCGAAGCAGAGGAAGGGTGAGTCGAATTTGAACTCCGCTGATCCACGTCCAAAGGATTAGCGGCAGGCAATGAGCAGCCAGAAAGCAAGGACGATGATTATTCTGAGGTCTTCATGATGATCTCAACGCGACGATTGCGCTGTCGTCCAGCAGGGTTGTCCTCTCCCTGATCTGTTTGATTCGGTTGAACAGGCTTTGTTTCACCCCGCCCACTCACAATGAAGGTGAAATCAGACAACTGAGCATTCTTGACAAGCCAATCTCGGACGGATCGAGCCCTTGCTTCTGAAAGAGTTTGATTATATGAATCTGAACCCTTGGAGTCTGTATGCCCTTCAATGCGAATATCACCTCGAGCCGAGTCACGAATTTTCTTGGCAGCACTCCGAAGCGAGGAAAAAGCCGACGATTTCAGGGTTGACTCATCAAAATCAAAGAGAATATCAGAAGAGATCTCAATCAGTATTTCATTACCCAACTTGGTTGTAGTATTGAGATCAATTACGAGATAATCAAGATCAATAATCGTGGACTCAAGAGGTTGAATGAATTCATCTAATCCACTTCCATCTGAATCAGATTTGAGTGAATTTTGAGCTCTCAGCTGTCGATCAGTTTCTGACCTCGGATTGTTGGCTCTGGCGGGGCCAGAAGCAAAATCGAATGTATACAGAGAAATAAGCAATCCAACAAAATATACAGGCCATTTCAGGCCGTGACGCAAAAGAGAAACGTGATGCACAGTACTACTCCGATATAGGGATATCTTCCATTGGGGCCACGCCCGGAAGATAAATAGAAACGCTCTCAATATCAGCAGGCGGAGCTGGAAATTTTGCCCAAAGCCTAATACTGGATCCAGGCGAGATCTTGAGTGGTGTTTTAACGGCACTCACCACAGGTTTTTTATCTGCTTTGAGAACCATATGCTTTTTCTGATTGGCACTATCAATAATGTATATACCATCTCCAAATGCCCCTGCAGCTAATTGATATTTGCAATACCAAGATGTGCTGCACTTCACCAGTGTCTTATCCTCAGAGGATTGGTTGGTCATTTTCCAATAAACATTGAGTGTCTTACCACTTGCTCGCTGCACCTTGAGGAGTGAAACCTCAATTCCCTCGATTTCATAAGGCTCTACCGCCAGAGCAGGAGCCTGATCAGCTGATGGGTTCTCTGTCGTCTTGCTGCTTGCCGGAGTTTGTTCAAGCTGAGCTGATGGGTCGACAGCACTGTCCTGATTCTGTGCTTGACTCGGCAACGTGGGGCTGTCGACTCCTTTCTCACAGCCAATGAGAGCCGCAACCACTAATAACGATGTTGCAGCTGTAATCAGGCGATGCATCAATAAGAACATAGTGCTTCAAAAGCAAGATTACCTGGACAATCAATGTCAAATTGAGGTCAATCATCCCCATCAAAGCTAGGTTCTGTCAAGACAATTTAACCTTTCGGTATTTAACAAGAGGCATCGTTCTTCACGTTGTAGTTAGACCGGAATCGATCAATCGCAATCATTGCGATTACGATCGGTCGGCTCGAATGTTCTTTTTCATGATCTGGACTGGCTAGGAGTGCACATCGATGTACCAATCACGCACACCACAAGGCCGAGCCAGCTTGACAGCGTCAGAGCTTCCGCGAACAGCATCAATGCGAAAATTGCCGCAAAAACTGGATCAAGAAGCAGCAGAACTGATGCCAGCTTGGCCGAGAGCTTTTCCAGCGCAATGATCATCGACCCCTGCCGATCATTTGAAAGATGACTGCCAACATCGCCACAGCAGCCCATCCATTCAATGTCACCGGGAACAACTATTGACCGGAAATCAACACACCAAAAAACATATACATAGAAATGACTATGCGTGAAATTGTCAGAATATCAACCGTACTAAAACCTGAACCTGGTGCCTGCAGGGTGAGTTGACCGAATGGCGAGGTGATGCAGCAACTGCAACCAGCCTTGTTCCTGGATAATCGGATCTTCCTGCATTGCAGCCCAGGATGGGCGGCATTCCGTCTCAGCTTGCATCACAGCGGCCTGCTCCCAACGCCACGATTGGCAGTCGATCGACCACATCAGCCCATGCATGACCCTCGCGCAGCTCTGCTGCAACACAACCGCGGAAACTGGCAGGGTTGCTTCATTCGCCTGGGAGGCAGTGGCAGGGAGGAAGATCGTTTCCCAACATCGCTGCAGGTGCAGGAACGCGAAGGCGTGATCGAGAACTGCCTTACCTATCTGGCGACCGGCCAGCAGCGATCGATGAATTTTGAGAACGTGCCGTTCACGATGCAGGTGAGTTCCAGTGGTGGATGGTCACTTGGTCCGAGTGCAATCACTCCGCTGGCCTGGGTTGGGGAGCTGAGCGTCGTTCATGGCGATGAACGACGCAGGGTTGTTGCACGCCACGGTTTCCATGGCCTGGATCAGGTGGTCTACATCGTGGAAACCAAGGCAGAGAAAGAACCCATCACGCCGCCTCCGCCACTGCAATGTTCAACAAGGGAGAGCGGTCCCTGGGTGATCTGGCAGCCCGAGCCGAATGTGGAGCTGTTACTCGATGCACGAGACCGGCAGATGGGAGATGCCACAGCCTGTGGTCTGCGCTGGACCAATTCCAATGGTCAGGTTCATCAAATCGTGCGTCGCTATGACGCCAACGGATACCTCGAGAACCTTTCAGAAACCGATATCTGGCCCTGAGGAGGCATGGCTGCGACGTCAGATCTGCGGCAAAGCTGGATGAGCCTCAGGGGGTCATCGACTGCAGACATCCGCCAGCATGGATTGTCTGCACTCAGAAAGAGTCATGTCATAAACAATGGTGTTCCCATTGTCGACATTCCTAAGACTGAAGGAACCTGCAAATCCACGCAGAATCCATTCACCACTCCGGGTGTCTTTGTAGTAGCCAACATTGCGTGCAACGCCATCTTTGTAGCGCGTGAACACATCACTCGCGCCGTCTTTCCATTCCAGCTTGAACACGCCGCAGGGAGCACCGCTGCAAAGAAAGGTTCGCCGGCAATCAATGCTTTGGTTGTTGTAGAGGCAGCGCGACCACTGTTCAGCCCTTGCAGGCGTCAGCGAACCGAAGGCCATCAGCGGCACAGCAAGCGCAATGAGCCATGAAGACATTCTCACCACCCCTTCAGTCCAGTTCCCAGCACTCACTGCCATTCCGGGTCATCAGACAAACCAGCCCAGACTCCCTGCTGATCACCCGATAGGTATGACCATCGGCATCACTTTTGGATCTCGCATGCCAGAGAGCGTGGTCCCTGGTTTGATGCAGATCGGTCTGCTGCCAGCCCGCATCAGTCAGCTCTTCAATCTGAAACACAACATCAGCTTCGAATCTGAGATCAAGGTGTGTGCTGCCAACAGACTTGTCCAGAAGCGACGGAAAATTATTGGAATTGCTTCACCTCATGACGCAACTGATCCATCGGGTTTTTTGAGGCGGATCCTCTGCTCTGCAAGCCATCTCGGCGCCCCTTGGGATATGGCCTCCCGGCACGTGCCATGGCGAGGCAAAGCGCCAAAATCAAGCCCTTTGCATTCCTTCACACTATGGCTTAACGTTGCTTTACACGAAAAGGCCCTCATGAGTTCCTCAACCTCCGCGCAGGATCAGTGGTACCAGGAAGCGGCCGCGAGTCAGATCAAGGGTGAACGCTTGACCCGAGCTGAATTACTCAACGGTCGTGTTGCCATGCTCGGGTTCGTGGTGGGAGTTCTCACGGAAGCCCTGACCGGCCATGGCATCGTCAGCCAGATCACCTTTGGTGTTCTGGGTCTGGGTTGATCACGGATTCTGAAAACTGAATACGCCAATAAACCTCCGGATCATTCTTTTCGGGGGTTTTTGGTTTGAACAGAAATCAAACCTCGTTCAGTCGTCCTTGGTCTGACCGGAGGCCGCAATCCTCGCGTCCGCCCAGCGTGCGAAAAAATAAACCCCTACAAATAAGGGTGTGTAAGCAATCCACATCCTCTCGGAGGGCAGACCGCTGTTGTTGATCACGGCAAGTCCGCCGTATCCCACCACGAAGTAGATCACGGCTCGTCGGAGGGCACCCACCTGCTTGGGGTTCATAACAGCATTCGTGTTGAGAGGATTTTAAGAAGCTGTCCCAAGGCGCTGAGCAAGCGCAGGGATCCGAGACGACGCCAGGACTGTGGCGATTGCCACGCCCAAAACAGAACTGGACGTCAATCATGCCTGCAGAAGCGCACACGCCATGACCAGCGAACAGGCCATCGCCTTGATTGGAGCTGCCGTGGATTACAGCCGCCAACGCTGCAAGTTGCTCCAAACCAACGACCGTCGTGTCGACGCCGACGCGATCAACCGTGAATTCGAGGAATGGCTGAATCCCCAAGGCGATGATCTCCCCCTGATGCCCTGTCCCCTCCCGAACGACAAATAAGCAGGCTGGATGAGGTTCACTGCGCGCCCTGTAGCGGCATGAACGACATGTCTGTCGACAGGCCTGCTATAAAAAATTTGTTGAGTCTCTCAACGACGTTCACCTCGTCTTTGACGGGGCGCAGTTCGACTCAGGCCATGGAACGGGGACCTGAGCTTGCTTCGAGGAACCACCATGACACTGACCTACCGCGGCCAGAAGTACGCGCAGAAGAACGCCGCTGCCAAGCGCAGCGAGCGTCCTGAGCTCGTGTACCGGGGCCAGAAAGTGGCCAGATGAGTTCCGCCGACTTCCGGCAGCTTGCCCTGCTTCGGCAGGGCTTTTTTAATGACTCCGAACCAGCCTCCGACACGGAAAGATGAGCGGCAGGGTCTCTCACTTGCAGAAACACACACTCCAGCTCCTGCTGCTCAGCGCCTGCTTCCTGATCACTGAAGCAGCCATGAGGGTCAACGCTGACAGCACAATCGCCCATTGCCGGCTGAAAGGTGACACCCCATCCGTGCCGGTCGAAACAGGCCCGTGTCGTTTCAGTCAGCGGCAGGGCAACGTCACCATCCTGTTTCGCGACCGCTACTACAACTTCCCTTACCAACAAGATGGCGTGCTTTATCACCGCAGCAACAGCAAGACGGGCATCCGCTTCGTGCGCGCCGGACGGTTCACGCTTGAGGTGCTGTGGAAATGAGACAAGAGCAGAGTGGGGTCAGGCCATCAGCAACTGATAGGCGTCATTGATCCGGCGGAAGGCATCCGCGGATCCACCCAGATCGGGATGATGCTCTTTGACCAGTTTCCGGAAAGCCTGCTTGATCGCCTGCTGTGACGCGCCAGGCTGTAAACCCAGTACGGAAAGCGCTTGTGAACGCGGATCAGACCAGCCGTTGCGCGCCTGATTCGTTGGCTCACGATCCGTCGCACGCTGATCGCTTCGGGTCCGTCTCCCGCTGCTGTTGCCTGCCTGCCGTTGACGCTGGCGCAGCTCTGAAACAACGCGGCGAGGATCCTCATCCAGCCACTCACTGGCCCGCACGCCGTACAGCGCGAACGCTGCCTGCACCGCTGCGGTTTTCTTGGTGGGCTTGGACCCCACGGCAGCCATCAGATCAGTTCCAAGATCGCTGACCAGCCGGTCAAGCCTCTGCCTGAGATTGAGCTGTGAATGAAAGCTGCTGCGGTTGAGCTGATCGATCAGCAGGTCCAGGCCGCGCTGACGCAGCACACTCCAGCCAGGCTGCATGGAAAGAGAATCTCCCCAACGCTGCACCTGCTCGGAGGTCACACGAGCCTGTTGTTGCCTGCTCCAGTCACGACCAGGATCCCGCTGAGGACGATGCCACTGCTGCCGGCGCAAACGATCGAGCTCCTGATGCAACCGCTGCACATCCCTGCGCAAGGCATCGTTCTCCCGCAGCAGAGCCTCAACATTGCTGGTGACACGTTCATGGCTCTGCTGCCGCTCCCGATCGTCACGGGCAGACGAGGACGGGGACCACTGGCGCGGATCAAAGCCCATGAAAATCGCGCAGCAGCCAGCGGATCAAAGAATGGCAAGAGAGTACGAGCCGAAGCGGCCACTGAGATGACCATCAGAAGTTGCCGGCGCCAGGATGGTGTTCTGCACAGACTCAGCCATTGGCGACTTATCTCGTGACTGGTGCCAACCGAGGGATCGGTCTGGCCTATTGCCAACAGCTCCAGAGCCGTGGAGACGACGTGATTGCAGTCTGCCGTCAATCCAGCGATGAACTGGATGCCCTCGGCATCAGGGTGGAGTCGGGGATTGAACTCACCAGCTCAGACTCCATCGCCACACTGGTGAATGCACTCTCGGGTCAACAGCTGCATGGTGTGATCCTCAACGCAGGGATCCTGCAATCGATGGGGCTGAGTGACCTTGACGCTGATGCAATCCGCCAGCAATTCGAAGTGAACGCCCTGGCTCCCCTGCTTCTCGCCAGAGCGCTGATTCCATTGATGCCTAAGGGTTCCAAGCTGGTCCTGATGACCAGCCGGATGGGTTCGATTGACGACAACACCTCCGGAGGCTCCTACGGCTACAGGATGTCCAAGGTTGCGCTCAACATTGCGGGGAAATCACTCGCCGTGGACCTGCGGGCCAAAGGCATTGCCGTGGCGATTCTCCATCCAGGTCTTGTCAAGACCCGGATGATCCGATTCAACCCCAACGGCATCAGCCCACGTGAGTCTGTAAGGGGGCTGATGGCCAGGATTGACGAACTGTCTCTGGAGACCAGCGGCAGCTTCTGGCACGCCAACGGAGCAGTGCTGCCCTGGTGAGGAAACGGCAGTGGAGCATTCCATCAAAAAACCCCCGCCAGGCAGGGGTTACTCAACAAGAACAATTCCGAAACTTGTGTTCAGAGAGGCCTCAGAAATAGTTGCTGAGAGCGTTCAGCGATGACCAGAGGTATTGCACAACGATGTTGGCACCAACCCCAAGCACAGCGATGAATGCACCAAAAAGAATCAATTGGGCATAACCCGTTCGATCTTCCGGTGCCCAGACATCGGGCTCCTGAATGGATTTCAACCGAGGCCCACCTGGGAAAGAATTCCCTGACCGGTCAGAAGCTCGGTGCCGAGACCGATGACAAAGCCCATCATGGCGAGCCGGCCATTCCACTGCTCAGCGAAGGAGGAGAAGCCGAACTTTGCGTTGTCCATCGAATCAATGCGTGACTGCACCCTTTGTAACAGATTGTGTAGCGCCGGTGTGGATCAGCTGCAAACCATTAGTGCATCAAAGGATTCAGGGGCGCGAGGTCGATGAGGCCTGAGCGGCCACTCCGGATCCAGCACGAGATCTCTGCATCGAGAATGCCCCTGAGCGCAGGCTGACGATGAACAAGCAAACGCCTGCCAGGGTGATGAGCCGTTCCATTCCGATCGAACAGGTGGCTGCCTTTGCGGAAGGTCCATTTCAAGGCAACCCAGCTGCCGTCTGTCCCTTAGAGAGCTGGCTTCCGGATCGACTGATGCAGGCGATCGCCGCCGAAAACAATCTCTCCGAAACGGCCTTTTACATGGGACAACAGGGGCGTTATGCACTGCGCTGGTTCACCCCCAGCTGCGAAGTGGATCTCTGCGGGCACGCAACACTGGCTGCTGGGCATGTGGTGTTCCAGCGCGAACCCAACCTGGATCGGGTGCAGTTCAGTTCCAACAGCGGCCTGCTCACGGTTCGTCGTAAGGGCCTCCAGCTCACGCTCGACTTCCCGGCGCAACCGGCCGCTCCCTGCCCCCTCCCGGACGGACTCAGCCAAATGCTCGGCACGACTGCCCTTGCCTGCAAGCAGGCCATGGATCTGATGGTGGTTGTCCCCCATGAGCGCGACGTGGAAACACTGGTGCCTGACCTAACAGCCATCGCATCACTTCCAGGGCGGGGGCTGATTGTCACCGCAGCAGGATGCGAAGTTGATTTCGTCAGCCGGTTTTTCGCGCCGTCCTGCGGCATCGGGGAGGATCCAGTGACCGGATCAGCCCACTGCACCCTGACTCCCTACTGGGCTGAACAACTCGGCCGCACAAGCCTTGTTGCTCGCCAGCTGTCGCGTCGGGGCGGAATGCTGCACTGCGAACTGGTGAATGAACGCGTACTCATCAGTGGCCGCGTCATTCCCTATCTCAGCGGGGTGATTCATCTCGAGGCGTAACAGCAAACCACAATCGATCAGCCCTGGCATCCAAGCGGGAGGTTGACATAGCGAGCCTAAAAGACGAACAACAGTCGACTTACCGCCGACGTCTGTCGAATCACTCTGGAAGGGCTCGAATCTGGCCACTTGGATGGCCACTGATGACACGGGCCCACCAAGCAGAGGCCAACAACAAACGAGCGCGTGATTATGCACCAGCAGAGTTGTCTGAGTCGTCGCCCATAGGGCTCAAAAGTGATCAACAAGTCCAAGGCGATCAGCACCTTGCCTCAACAGCTTGCACTCGTAGCTCGTCAAGAACCATCCCAGGATCTCACTTCGGTAGCTGCATCAATTTCAGGAAAAGCTTGCTGTCTAAAATTCAAGCGATCAATTCGTGGATGGCATGTCAGGCCGATTGAGTCATGAAGCCGCTGGCTTCTCCAATCAACAGGCTTTACTAGCACTGCTGATTGCTTTCCCTGTTGGCCTGATTGGGCTGGGCCTGGTGCTGACCGCGGTCAATAATCACTCAGACCGTTTCGCTTCACAGACACCAGCTGAGCAGATAACCCCGGATGAAGCAGCGGGCCGTGCCGACCGCCCCGAGAATGACACGGCAAGCGAACCTGCTGTGCCAGCGATTGAACCAAATACCACCCGACAAAAGCCGCTCGCCAGTGAAGCGGCAACACGCAGACAGAGAGGTGTCAATTGCTGGTTTCAGATGGAATCCGGCGGCCCACTACGGGGCAACCGATGCTTCATCACCTCTCGCAAAAATGTCAACGACGACAGAGTTTTTGACGTCATCGAAGCCTCGGGTTTGAGAAGATCCATTGTGCTCTGGGACAACACTGAAGCCGAAGTGTTCCTGGAGGGGACGAGATACACCGGCAACTGGAGGACGGACAGCGATGGTGACGTGCGTGTGACTGTCGGAGGCGGCACCTTTGCATTCACACCCAATTGATGATCATCTCCCCCTGCCGACACGGAAACGCAAACCCGTCGCGTCGCTGATGCGATCACGAAAGCGTACGGCTGCTTCTCGGCTGCCGAAACTAGCGACCTGCACAGCCCCAGCAGCATTGAGATAAGCATCACCGCAGTAATTGCGTTTGACGCGGTTCAACACTGATCGTGATGACGGTCCCAGCACCGGCCACCAACGTCCGCCAGGGCTCGAAATCGAACCACAACTTGCCTGCCAGCGAAGGGCACCGTTTGGAGCAACACTTGAGGGGCGACTTGCTGCCCAAAGGAAAACAATCAGAGGAGCGAGAAGCACTGCCCCAATGAGAACAATCAGCAGCGGATGAGCGGCTCGTTGCTCTCGATCAGCCTGAACGGACGACATGTCCGCACGGTCGCCACGATCTGGATCATCCAGCAATCGCAAGAGCCGTTCAGCATCATCTCCTGTCTGCCGAATATCGCTGAGATCAGGAGGCTGGTCGGTCATGGGCCCGCCTGCTCGTTGTCGTATTGATGAAACGCGCAGATATTGGCTGCTTTCCGATAGTAGGGATCAAAACGATCCCAACGAAAGCTTCGGGGGTCATAACGGCTGCGACTGCGATCTACCGCTGCATGCGTTGTGAGTCGAGTGATGGGAATGCCGAATTTGGCCTGCCAAAGCAACACCTGTTCAGCCAGCGATCTGTATTGCGCGTTCGTGTAGCCGGAATGCGCATCAACATCACTGCGGCCATCTGGAGGTGTGATCAAACTGATGTGGAGAGCAATGTTGTTGATCGAGCCAACAGCTCCTGGACGGGTCCGCATCGTGACATCGCCAAAAGCAGACATCCCACTTCCATACGCACGCTTTTCATCGGGAACTACCCGGATACGACGACCATCGGTAGCAATCAACATGTGATAGCTGACCTGCTGGTTGTCCTCAGGGTGATTGGTCTGAAACAGACCGACCGTTTGGGATTCGCTGATCACGGTCTCATGCAGCACAATCACCATTGGGGTGACTTGCAACTCACGTCCCCATGAATCCTTGGTTTTTCGCTCTCCAAAATTGGTTGGGTGAGCTGGTTGAGGTTCTTCTCCTGGGATTTGCAGGCGTGCTTCACACTCCTGGATCTCCAATGGGGTCGCCGCCTGAACCCGACCATCGCCAAGACGCATCAGCGGAGGACGCTTTGGATCGACTTCAACTTGAGTTCGATGCTCAAATGGCTCGCTCAGTCGAGAATCATCGTTTTGATCTGTGCCTGAAAACCAACTGAGCTGGGGAGGGAGCGAAGAACATCCACACAGCAACAGCAAAAAGACAACTTGTAATCGATGTAGCGAAATAGCTATCACTGTTTACGGTAATCCCAGATTTTCCATCGACCATTTTCCTCTTGAAGGGTATACATCCAGTTGTTGGTATTGGATGATTTTTCATTGCCATTCGGCGAATGCAGTACCGAATTTTCAGTCACAGAGACGACAATCGAAGGCATGGTTTCAGACGGCAGATAGCGCAAGACTCTATTGACACGTATGACGTCATATGTGTAATAGCTGTCTTCCTTTTTCAGCCAGTTAATCGAACCATTTTCTTTGGTCAGATCTCTCCAGAGAGGACCGGAGGCCACCACTTGATCGGCAAGATCTGTATTAAAAGGAGGCGCGAAGATCTGAGACTTCACAGTGAGCCATTGCTCGACCACCGAGCGCGCCTCTTGCTCACTTAACCCTGTTGGCTGGACAAACGTCTGGCTGGAACGCGGCAACGGCTGGATCGTCGTGGATTGATCACGACGTTCCGGCTTGGCTTCCGACTGAGGTGCCTGGACAACCGTTGGAGAAGGCCTCTGAAGCAGAACCACCAAGACACCAACTCCAATCAATCCAACCGGGAAGCAGATCAGCAGGACTAACAAAGCCTGCTGATTGCTGAAACCCGACTGGCCTCTCAGACGTCGCAACATGATTCAGGGCTCAGCTTTGATCGACATCGGAACTATGCCCTGCCAAGGTCAGCAGCTGCTGGTAACCGGCCGCCACCATGCAGAAGCCCACAGGCACGCTGACGAAACCACCAACCAGACAAGCCAGGTAGCCAAGCAAGACAATGCCGACCACCACAAGCAGGAAGACAGTCACATCAAACCAGTGGGGGGTTACCAGCCTGCGACTGAGATTGAGGGCATCAACAAATGATTGAGGCCTGTCCACAAGGGCCATCCCAGCGAACACATAGGCCACTCCCAGATAGATTCCCGGGAGGACAAATGCCAAGGAACCCAGCAGCACAGCCAGACTCCCGAACAGCTGAAGACCAATCAGGTTGGGGACCTCGGCAACCTTGGAAAACAACTCCGAAAAAGACATGCTCTGACCACGGACAGACCTGAGGCCACCATCCAGCAAAGCAATGGAATAAACGAGGCCAACAATCGCCTGCAAAAGTGCGATTCCAAAAAGGAGAACTGCCACACCACCGGCAGAATCGGGATTATTAATCGATGCAGCTAACAGGCCGTACTGAATGGCGTGCAACAAGGCAAACACAACAGCGGCAAGGACCGTGAAGCCCACTAAAACTCCCGCATTGCGATTAAATCCTTTCCAACCGTCCCTGAATGCATTACCTGCCTGAAAAGAAATCCCCGGAGCCATGAGCAAGAAAATATTTAGACCGAAACGTACCTCCAAACCAGCCTGTTGCCGAGCTGTCTTAACAGCATGTTTCCTCTGCACTGTGCAGGCATGGATACCGGCCCGAGGAGCATGGGATCTGGATCATGCTGCAGCAGTTGAGGATCTGTTAATTGAATACATCAGAACACTGCCTGACGGCAGAACAATCAAACCACCAAGATTGTTTTTCTTCGAAGGCAAAGCTTATTCGCGTGGATGCCCGAATACGGGAATTGACGCACCTGCATATTGCCCTGCTGATCACACGGTTTATCTGGAATTGGGCCTGGGCAACCAGGTCGCTGAACGCTATGGCGATTTCGGTGCTTTATCGATCATCGCCCATGAATTCGGACATGCCTACATGTTCAAACGCAATCAACACCCGGTGGGAAAAGAGGGTGAACTGGCAGCCGATGCTTTCGCCGGAGGCTTCGCCCGTTATGCAGAAGCGAGAGGAACTCTTGAGCCAGGTGATCTCGATGAAGCCCGGGCCACCTTTGCCAGCGTTGGAGACTATGAGGTCCATCACCACGATCATCACGGAACTCCAATGGAGCGCCGCAAGGCTTTCGAAGACGGTTATCTGCAGGGGTTCAGGCTTCCAGGGGACCCTCAACCCAAGGCCTCGGAACAACCCGCCGCGACCCCTGCGCAGCCATCAACACCCAGTGCGCCAGTTCGACCGGATCAACCAACATTCCCGACACCCGACCCTCAGACGGAGCGTCCACCAGCCAGTGCGGCTCCAGTCGTAGGACTGATGCTTGGAGCAGGTCTCGTTGTCGCCATGGTTGCTGGCGTGGTAGCGATGCTCAGCCGCGCAAGGGAAGACAACTGGTGACACGAGCACAAACGCAGGGATTCACCAACCAACAGGCGTTGTTGGTGCTCGTTCTGGCTTTCCCTCTGGGGCTGATCGGCCTGGGAATCCTGGTGAGCATCGGGATGAACTTGTCACGACCAGAGCCTCAGGGCAAGGCGCCAGCAACAGCCACACCATCAGTGCCAGCGCCCCTCACGGAGCCGATTTATCGGCAGCCCAAACAACCAGTGAGCGCCCCTGAACCCCAGGATCCGATCGATGCCCTCGCCGATGAAATCTTTTGGAGACGCCATCCTTCGCTGCGGGGGGTGAAGCTCAGCAACCAGCAGGGAGACCTCGCCAATGAATGGGCCGCAATCCGACGCTGCGAGGCCATCGTCGACGATCGCTTCTATCAACGCTTTCCTGACATGCGCGGACGCACGATCCAAGCCGGAAACACAGCGATGATTCGAATCTGGACAGCGATCCGGGATCAGGTGCCGGGCTGCTCCTGAGACATGCGCTCTGGGTGAACGGGTCTCACAATCACAGCGCCGATGGCATCTGGGATCGAACGCAGATAACGGCCAAATGATCTCGAACGCATCACCCCACGGCCTGGAGCGGCATGGATGGCATCCACGCTTGATCCCTCCCGGACCAGAACACCGGTATGACTGACGTCCAACCCCTCAATCCGCGTGGCGATGGCAAAAAGGTCGCCGGATTGAATGCGGGGGAGCACAGATTCAATGGCGTGAAGGGGCACGTAGTGCTGAACAACCTGACGGCTTTCCTCTCTGCGACGAATGCAATCAAAAAGCTCCTCTGACTGCATCGGCCGATAGAGCTGCCGCTGCTCCGACATGAAATTCAATGGCAAAGAGCGCGTGATCTCGCCAGGCCAACCAGATGTTGTTTCGAGCAGGTTCTGGCTTTGCGCTGATCGCACCCAGTCATGGAAATAATGCTGGCGTGTGCAGTAGCTGACCCGACCATCTCGATAGCGAAGATCCCGCGTGTGCTCGACGAACTGATCAAAAGAGTCGGAGAGAGACAATGCCAAGAGCTGCTCGATGAACAGCATGCAGTCGAAGCGGGTCAGGTCAAGCCGCAGCTGCTCCGGGCCTGCACCATCCAGAGACCCCGCCAGATAGGGACTTCCCAGAAACGACTCGGCCAGTCGCGCGATCGCCGCATTGACCGTCAAGCCTTGAATCAGAGCACGAGCCTGTTCAAATCGCTCGCGCGTCCCCTCCACCACTGCAGGAGCGGGCCGCACGGTCGGTTGCATCAATGGAGCCGTGATCGGAGCCTCTGCGGCGGGCACGGAAGCGGACTTCGGCGCGTCAACCCGGGCATCAGACACGAGGGCAACGGCTGCGATGGGAGCGGAGATCAGCCAGGGAGTCATGTTCACGCCGATGCAGACCCGAAGTGAGACGCTGCCAAGAACTCTGGCTTACGTAATGTGATCCAATTCTCGATCAGGATCGATTGAGTCACCAACACTTTTCAGGGCGATCCTGGTTTGGTTTCGCACTGACCTCGCTCCTCCTGAGTGCATGCAGCGGTGCCCGATTGCCGGACTGCGTGGTGGGCGCAACAACTCCGACGAGTGCACAGCAAGCCCTCTGGAACAACACACCAGCTGCCACCACACTGGATCTGGCCATCGATGGCAGCGGATCGATGCTCGGGCTGACTGGATCACCTGAAGCTCTGAACACCTGGAAATCGTTGCTGAAAGGCCTGAACCTGGCCGCCGCCTCAGAGGGGCTCACACTTCAGACCAAACGCGTGGGGTCCGGAACCAGCAGCGCCGTCAAGAGCCCGTTGAAGGCTGCCGATCCCTGTTTCTTCCAAGGCTGCAAAGGCTTCACTCCAGTGACATCCAGCCCGGACTCACTATGGAAGGAAGCAAAGCTCGGTGACGGACAAATCCCGCTGAGGATGGTCGTGAGTGATCTCGAGGTCAACGACGGTGACATCGCGAAGCTGGTGGGTGCAATCAAACCGCACGTGGAAGCAGGGGCCGTCATTGGAGTGTTGGCACTGCAACTCCCCTTTCAAGGCAGTGTGTTCAACAGCCAGGGGGAGGTCATTCATCAAGGTGAAGCCAGCAGACCCATCTTTCTGCTTGCCACAGGGCCCCGTAACCAGCTGCACACCTTGATGCAATCCGTGAAAACCAAGGCGGCGCTTGCCGGCGTCCCTGCCGGGTCAATGAAACTGACGCATCTCGAAGATCAGGTGAACCGCGGCACGCTCAAGGCTCAAGCCCTTGGTGGGGTACCAGCGGATGCTGTTGGGGCAGGCGTTCCCATTCGCTTGGGCAGCACCACCTACAGCCCTTCACAAAACTCTGATTATCAATTCGCTCGTCTGTTCAACAATGCCAAAGGTCTGATTCTGAGCAGCAGCAACAACACAAGCCCTCAAACTTGGCAATCCGATCTAGGACTCATTCAGCTTGAGACAATCTCATTGCCGGGTTATTCAGGCTCACTGAATGGAATATCCATAGGTGAATTTGCCGTGAGTGGATCTGATCTCCATGTCAAAATTGCTCTCTCATCAGGTATCACAGGGCAAGGCATTCGTGCATCGGTTCCACGCGGACAGCTTCCAGAGACATGGTGGCTGCAGTGGGACCGATCAGGTCAAGGCACTGACACTCCGCAAAACCAGACAGACGGGTTGATGTTGCTGATGACAAGTCTCGGGAAGCTTATGGTGGCTCGCGGAACAACACCGGCAGCAGCCTTCTGTTTGCTCACAAGCTCCTAATCACGTTCTGACGATGAAAACCTTGCAGTGGCTGTTGTTAATAGCCTCGGTCGCGATTGGAATCGCCTGGATCTTCCTTGGCCAGAACTGGATCTTTCTCAATCTCTTCCCGGGAATCATGGTTGGACCGGGACTGAAACTGGATGATTATCTGCAAACTGGAAGCAGTCCAGCTTTCACGGTGTTCTGGGCAGGCTGCATCACAGCTTTGCTGATCTGGATTGCGATCACCTGGTCTGCGAAGCCGCGCAGCTCCAGCCAGACCCGGCGGATGCAACCGATGTGGTGGCTGGCCGCCATCCTGCTGACGATCTACGGCTGGCTCTGTCTGGGTTGGTTCACCATTTTTCAATGGCAAATCACCGGGACCAGTCCGATCCAGGGAGGAGGAAACTTCTATCCCGTGCCAACAGGAGGTTGGGTGGTGTTGCTGGGCTTCGTGCTGCTTGACGTGATCCTGCTGTTCTGGTTGCCGACCCTGCTCGCCTCACCAAGGACCTACCGACTGGTGGTACCTGGGGCCGTCACTCTGCTGGGGAGCCGTTGACCATGAGACAGATTTTTGCCATCGGCGTGGGCGGCACCGGCGCCAAATGTGTGGAGGCCCTCGTGCATCTCCACGCCTGCGGATTGCTGGCCGAGCCAGACGGAACGCCGGCTCGCCTCGGTGCATTTTTGGTGGAGCCCGATCAGCAGAGTGCATTGCTCACCAGAGCCCAGATCGCCATCAACCGCTATGGAGCGATGCGGCGAGCCATCGGCCGCAACACCGACCGGTTCGCACGTGGCGAATTGCGCGATTACGGCCAGTGGAGTCCGCTCAATACGGCATCAGGCGCGATCAGCCTTGATCAAGTGTTCCCGAAAGCGGTGCTTCGCACCCAGGCCCCTGGCGTTGCTGCACTGTTTGACTGCCTTTTCCCTCCTGAAGAACAAAGCGCGGATCTGGAAGTCGGCTTCCGCGGACGCCCTCCCATCGGCTCGGCGGTCATGAGCCGCATCAACCTGGAACAGGAAGCACAGGTTGGGCAGTGGCAGCAAATGCTCGGAGACATCCAGACCGCTGCAGGAAGTGGAGATCCACCGGTGATCCATCTGTTCGGAAGTGTGTTCGGGGGAACGGGAGCTTCCGGCGTTCCAACACTCGGTCAGCTGCTGAAGAACTGGCTCAAGACCCAGGGGCTCACCAGCATCCAGGTGCAGGCCTCCTTGCTGCTGCCCTACTTCGATTTCGAGGGCATGGCCGATGACGACACCGGCGTGCATGCGGAATCACGCAATTTCCAGCTGAATACCGATGCGGCTTTGCAGTACCTGCGCACAAGCGGGCGCAGCTGCTTCGACCGTGTGTTTCTCGTCGGTAGTGACATCAAAGCCCGCTATGGCTTCAGCATCGGCGGCACATCACAAGGCAACGCGGCACACATCGTTGAGATGCTGGCCGCTCTGGCCGTGAGACATCCCTCAACCACCGGTGGAGGCTATGCGCATGTGATCAGCCGCTCCTCACAGCAGTGCATCGGCTGGGAAGATCTACCCGACGATGAACAGGTGGGTGAAGCCATTGCCCGCGGGGCTCGCTTCGCTGTGGCGTGGAAAAACAACATCAGCCTCGAAATCAACGACGCTCAGAAGGTCTCGATGCGCACCTTCGTCAGCGGTGCGCCATGGGCACGACGCTTCTTCCACCCTGGCGGGCGCAATGCCGATCAGGCCGGCCGCCCTGGCATCCGCGATCAGAAGGAACTGACTGTTCAGAGTGCGATTGATCAGTACTGCGACACGCTCCTGCAGTGGCTGAATCAGCTGAGCAGCAACCTTGGCAGCGGTTTTCGGCAGGAACTGCTCACGGCCTCAATGTTGAAGGCTGACGAGCGATACGAGAACAATCTCAGCCGGGTCGTTCAAGGGAAAGCACGACCACGACGACCTGAAAGCTCCGACACCGTGGAGAGCATCAAGTTCCGGATGGACAACCTGTCCAGCGAGGCGATTCCCCATCGCGGCATGGCCGGATTAGCCGATTGCCTCTGGACCCAAGTGGTCTGAACCGAACGTTCGCGTCACGTCCTTCACCCCGATCACCTTCCCCATGACTTCATCGCAGCCGCAGGACATTGTTCAGATCCCCTGGTTTCCCAAAACCGATCCACCACTCACTGGGGGAGCCCAGGCTGGCGAGTGGCAGGGGCGAGACCAACAAAGCCTCGGCACGATTGCGAAAAGCCTCGTCTATGAGGTCTCCACGACCCGGGTGAACTCACTTCCATCCCCCTGGTCACGGGCCCTCCAGTTTGAGCAGGCAGTGCTCAATTCCCGCTACCCCACGCGCGATTCCCTGCTGGAAGAGCTTTTCGGCGGGATGGCCTGTCTCGGCCTCTGGGAAATGTTCGGCCTCCGCATGGACGCTGAACGCGTGGCGTTGTTGGACCAGGCCGATCTGCGCGACGAAGCCGTGGGCCCGTTCTCGCGCAGCCTGGCCAGCTCTTTGCCCGATGGCAGCACGGCACTCTCCCGCGACCCGGAAGGACGCAATCCCTGGCAGGTGGTGTACGTGTTCACCCTGCAGGGAACGGTGGTGGGCTTCAGCTCTCCCAGCACCTTGTTCTGTCCTGCAGTTCACCTGCCTCAACCGATTCAGGGAATGGGTTGGACTGCTGGCGGTCGTTTCAGTGATCCCATTGAATTCCTGGGAGGACCTCAGCGACAAGCGCTCGCGGATTGGTTCAGCCATGTTCGCAACGGGATGCTGCAAGCCAAGGATCTACAAAGCCAGACCACGGCCGGACAGATGGCTGAGGTACTGGATCAATTCATCAACCGCTTAAGTGGCGGGCGGCTGGGCACACCGACTCTGTCGGATCGAGGGCGCGTGGCCAATCTGCCTGCGAATCCTGTGGCGTTGTCACTGCTGGCACGACCGGCCAAAGGCGGTGTCAGCGCCAGTCAGGCAACCTTGCAACTCGCAGATCGCCTGAAGGCGCCACTCCCTGACACCCCACGAAGTCAGCCGGTGGTGCTGGTGGATCCAGACATGCCCAACAAGCTCGGGGTCAGTGCGGCCGATATCTGCCTGTACAAATCCGCCACCCTGGAATCGATCGGCTTTGACCACCAACAGCTGGAACGTCAGTACGGCCAAGACATTGCTGTGCTCACCCCCGGACAGATTTTCCTGGATGAGCTCTATCTCGTTTCCGGCGAGAAAGCGCTCATGCACTCCTGGCTGAACAGCAGGCTGGAGGGTGTTCCCACCGTGAACGGCACGCCCGTCACGCCTTTGCTGCCTTTCCATCCAAGAATCAGGAGCCTGTTCAGCAGCCGTGAATTACAGGATCGCTGCGAACTCCGCGTGATCCAGTCGAGTGTCAGCAGCGAACTGGAAGTGCGTCTGACCCTGCCACTTCAAGGGCAGCGCGATGGCTATTCGATCTCACGGTCCTATCCACTCAAGGAACAGAACCTCGTGGCTGAAGACCTACCAGTGATCACCCTCTGGCCCTACGTCAGCGATGAACAATGGAGCCTCTACTACCTCTTCTGCGACGACAATCCCACCAATCTGACCGTGGATGGCTTTGCTGATTACGACCGCAAACTCGGCCGTGATGGACAGCAAACCGTCAAGTACTTCACCACTCGCCATTTCCCTGATCTGGTGCGACTGAGTGAACGAGGCCAGGACCGTGGCCTGCTACCGGTCACACCTCCCGCACGCAATGCGGAAACGGGCAACCAGTGGCAGGTGGGCATCGACTTCGGCACCTCCTTCACCAACTTCTTCATCGATGAGGGTGCTGGGCCTGAGAATCGCCATCTCGAAACCAGGGTGATCTCACTCACCCTGTCGCAGAAGGAAGAGCGCCAGCGATTGCTCAACCAATACTTCGTGCCGGAAGAGATGCTTCCCAATGCGAACAACGGCGGCAATCCACCGACCGCAACCGCGATCAGCCTGCGTGGTTGGCAAGAGGTCATCGGCCAGGTGCCAGAGCTGTTTCACGAAGCGCGCTTGCGTGTGCCCAGCCCGGGGGAATTTGGTGGAGCCGAGCTGCGAACGGGCTTCAAGTGGGAGCAGATGCAATATCAGAAGCCGTTCTTGAAGGAACTGGCCTTGTTGATCAGTGCCAATGCCGCTGCAAATGGTGCCAGGGAACTGCAGTGGTCAGTGTCATACCCCAGCGCGTTCTCTCCCAACGAGGTTGCGCGATACCGACGCGTGTGGATTGAGCTCTGTGATGATCTCAATGAACTCACAGGGTTGGAGCATTCGCTCAACAGCAAAGCCGGTGAAGGAGGATTGCAGACCGAAGCCGTGGCCTTTGCCAGTTACTTCGGCAACTTCCAAAACCGCCAAATGGTGCACACGTCCTGTCTGGACGTCGGCGGTGGAACCACAGACATCTCCATCTGGCAAGACAACCGACTGATCCATCAGGTGTCTGTGCCGTTCGCCGGACGTGACATCAGCTCCCAACTTCTGCGACGCAAACCCTCTTTCCTCAAATCACTCTTCCCCCCGAGCCTCACAGCCGACATCAGTGACGATGAAGCGCGCGCGCGGCAAGACCGCAATTTCACGAGCCGTTTGGACAACATCATGCGCTACGGCTCCGATGAGTTGCTGTCTGGCCGTCTGGACATGCTGGTGAATCAGGACTCCTCCATCCAGGTGCCTCTCCAACAATTCCTGAGCCTGCTCAGTGTGAGCTTTGGTGGTCTCTACCACTACCTGGGCCAGGTTCAGAAGGTACTGCGAGATGAAGGGAAACTGACTCGCAACACACCCACGCCCGTCTACCTGGGTGGCAATGGCGGACGACTCATCAATTGGATCGATGCCAGCTCCAGTTTCCAACGAGGCGGCGATCCCGATCGCTTGATGGAGATGCTTCAGGTCAAATCCTCAGGGTGCGAATCAGCAACAGCATCCACCACGATGTCGGATGCCTACAAAGATGAGACGTCCTGCGGACTGATCAGCTCCGGAGTCAATCTGATCGGTGATTTCGACCCACGTGACGATGTCATGGTTTGCGGAGCTGCGCTCACCATCAACGATCTCACCTTCAATGCAGGAGACCGGGTCGATCTCCCCCACTCCATGACTCAAATCGAGAGATATGAGTTACCCAACCTCGACGCGCTGCGCACCTTTGTGGATCACTACGACGCCAGCATTGCTGAACTGCGCATCCGTTCATTGCTGCCGATTCGACAGCTTTGTGACTTCGACACCTTCTGGGCTGAGGTGGAAACCGAAGTGCGCTCGCTTTGCTTGGCGAAAGTCGGTCAGGAAGCCAGTGATCTCGAGCCTGAGCCTGGATTCATTCTTGGTCTCCGAGCACTGACCAACACCCTGGGTCGTCTCTGGGCCGAACGTTTCTGAACGCTGCTGTCTGATGTCAATGTCCTCCATGAATCGCGTCGCTCCCCTGTTGCTCAGCCTGTCGTTACTGACAACGGCAGGAACCTGTTTTGCACAAGAGGCCCCTCTGCCAGAGGGAGAAACTGCGGGCAGCCATCATCAAGGTCTCCCCCCCAATCTGGGCGATGACGCTGAAACTCTCGAAAATTCCGATTCAGGCGTCGTTGACGACGACGACGACGTGCTCCAATCATCTGGACCGGATCAGGATCCTTTGATTGACCTGGGTCAACGAATCAAAGAAGTGGAGGCAACTCAGCGCCAGGCCAATGCCGGATTACTGGGAATTCCACTTCCATTGCTGCTTGCTGGAGGCAGCGGACTCATCGCCCTGCTAGGGCTCATACTTTCCATCACAGCGATCCTTCGTGTTGAGAAGCAAAGGGCCGCCGTTAAAGAGTTGAACCGCAGATCACAATCACTGATCACAAGGCTGGGCGGAGTGGAGGTGCAATTGGAGCAGGTGCTCATCCTGAATAAAAACCGAGCAGCAGAAGCTGAACGGGCTGCAGCCATCACCAGACCGGCGCCCACGCCAGAGCCAGTAACGCCCACTCAACCACAACGGAAGATCGTCTCGGATAATGCTTCACCGACGTCTTCTGAAACTGCAGTTCCCGCCTTCAGCAAAGCAGGACTCATCAACGCTCTCAACAGCGGAGACCGCCAACAATTGCGAGAAGCAGCAACAGCCGAACTCAACATCACAAGCGACTCGGAAAACGCCATCGCCACAGGGCGATCAATCACCACCGAATTGGAAGTGGTGCCTGGGGGTGGCAGCTACTGGCTCGTGATGCTTCAAGGGCAAGCCTGGTTGTTTCCAACAGAACGCACCCTCAGTGGCTTCGCTGCGGCACAGCCTTCCAAAGGGCTGTTTCACTACGAACAGCAGACCATTGCCAAACCACAACTGCTCGAGCCTGCGGCTCTGGAAGGTTCGGAGAAGCGTTGGAGCGTACAAAGCATGGGTCTCATCGGCACACCCTGAAAGCATTCCCAAGGAACTGTCAAAACGCAGAAATTGTAGTCAATGACTCAGGAGACAATCCCAGCGCATTCTCAATACCTATCGAGCTGAAAATACGAAGCTAATTTCCTTATCTACACAAACGATTGTGCTTAGACAAAAGCAAGGTTCTTGAACTTGATGATCAGCAGAATCCAAACACATAACATGCACTGACCATCACATCGCTGAAAGACGATCCTCAATTGACCTTAACCTACTCTCAAGGCTCGATTGCAATGGATCAGCCTGGATACCGACGCATCCTTTTTGTTTGAGATACCAACGACGCCCATGCTCAACCACGACTGCAACACCTGGCTGAAGAAGATCAACCTGACCAGGCAATGGATCATCCATCGAGACTTCGAATAATCTCGAAAGGCTTTCCAGTTGAGCCTGACGCTCCAGCATCCCAGGACGTGGAAGTAACAACCATTCACCATCCTGCAACTCAATCACCCAGGTCGTGCCCTGAGCAAAGACTTCCAGCTCTACTTCATCAATCGAACCACTTAGTGTTCGGCCACTCACACTGACCGAGCGAGAAAATGGCTCTAAAAGAGCTGGGGTCATGCGATAGACATCAAGAACAGAATCATGGGGAAGATTTAAAGCAGGAATCAGCCGGCCTTGATGCTCTTCTTTCACCGGAAGCTCCGGCGGCTTGCGTTGCTGATCAGCCGCAATAAGAACTTGGTCTTTAAGATTAACCAGCTCATCCTCAAGCTTCTTCAGACGAGCTTCAATCTGAGAGACATCGCCACTGACACTTTCAAAGCTTCGCGAGAGATTCTCATGGGTTTCGACAAAACGATCACTCAGCTGGCGAACGCTTTTTAGAAGAAACTTGACTGAATCAACAAGCCTGTCAGCATCCATAATCAATCATCTCCTGAAATAGCCTCAGTACGCTCAACAGACTTCTCCGCCTGCTTCAGGAGGAGCTCCAAGTCGGCATCCTGAGCAGCATCCCTGGAAGGATAAGAGTCACTCCGCGATCCTGCCGAAGATCGATCAGCCTCATTTTGCGTACCAGGATCACCACTCTCGGCTTGTTTGCTACCGGCGATCAAACGATTGGAATTTTGAACAGCACTGGGGATCAAGAACAAATCCAAAAGCTGCGCGATGCCACATAAACCAAACGTAAATAGCATGATCAGACCCAAGCCAACCTGACCGAGATACATCCGCTGAACTCCACAGATGCCGACCAATGAAAGACACCAAAGCGCATAAGCCAGTAATGGATCTTTTTTTTCTTTTACAGAAGCCAAAGGATGTACATCATCAATGCCATCCTAAGCTTTTGCCGATTTAGAGGCAAGCTTACAAAATTAGCCCCGTTACTCCGAACGCATCCAGCTGAGGGTAGTAAGATTTTCAACCATACGAACAACTGGAAGCCAATCAACAGTCGCCAGCAAATTTCAGCTCAAGCGACGGAGATACAGGTAAAAATGCATCATCAGCCAACAAAGCAAAGTCTTACGAAGACAATTTATTATCGGAATTCAACAACACAAGTCATTCAGGCAATCCCCCTAATACTGCCGCCTTAATGCCTGGGCAAGCACAAGATGCCTGCAGCAGGATTCCCATAGAAAGGCTTGATCACAGCTGGGCGGTATGGCGTCGGCGACCAAGCGGCTCGATCCAGTGCTCCACCACATCTCTGTGCTGGAGCCACTGAGAGGGAACCCGGCAACCGAGGTTCACAACACCTGCGTCCATCAGGCGGCCAAGTCGAACCGCAGCAGCTTCTTCTGCGCGTGAAAACACGTGTTGATGAGAAGCAAGCCAATCGACCTCATCTTCCGTAATCACCCCGCTGGACAGGCTTTCCAGGAACAGCTCCCCCAACGTCATCGGATGTATGTAACGAAGTTGTTACATCATGGCGCCCGGCTCACGACACTGCGAGCACAGCACGCCATCACTTCAGACAGTGGGCACGCAGAGAGGCATGACATTTTTTTAAGCTCATGTCAACAATTCGCCGTTCCATGTTGGTCAATCTCTCTCAGCAGTTCGAAGCGGAGTCGCTCAAGCGGATGATCGACGCCACAACCGATGTGAAAGAACTGCAGTCGCTGGCCCGTGAACTGACAGACCTCTACATGCGCCAGCGTGCTGCCACCGCCTGGGTCGTCTCAGAGCAATGAGAGTGCTGTTTCTGACTCTTCAGTGCTGATGAATGTTGCGCCTCTGCGAGCTCAGACTCGCATCAGGATGCGCATCGGGACATCGTGTTGAGCAGCTTGCTCAAATCGCTGTCGCTCAAGCTGGAATGCCATCACGGCATGTGCAGAGAAACGAAGCGCCGATAGAACAGCCAGGCCGATACAGAGCGGACAGTGAAACAATCCCATCGGCCAAGATTCGGATCGATTGCCCCCGATCACAACATTGCTTGCCATTTCTTGACCTGAACGCCTGGGATCTGCAGGATCAACTCATCTGTCAACTCACCATGCGCCCTTTCAGCATTGCTCTGCTCACAGCGATGGGATTGCTTGCGGCAACCCCTGCTGTTGATGCCAAGACCACCCGCAGCTTCAGCGGCTCCAGCCCTGCCGAGGTTGAAAAAAATGCTCGCAAGGCTGGCTTCAGCTACCCCGATGGCGACATGAACTGCTCAAGCCGCTGCAGCCAGCGCTGGGCCAAGGATTGACCAGGGTTGGCCAAAGGGCAGACACGCTGTATTCACCATTGCTCAGTTGCTGGGCAATCACAATGCGTGATTCCACTGATTGCCGAACAGCCTGAAGACCATCAACACTGGAGACATCCAAACGGAGGTACCGGATGACGGCAGACACTCCACCTGAGCAGATCTGAGAAGCGATTCGGCTATCAGCCCCTGCTCCACGTTTCTCTCAACCAACACTGTGCTGGTGCTCAATGGATCATCACGATGATCCTTGTAGCCAAGCCTCACTGAAACCTGGCCCCAGGGGTCCACAGCTGAATTGTTCGCTTCTGCTTTCTTTGCTTCAATCACTGTCCTTTGCAACGGATTCAACAACGATTCACGTTCAGATTCAGACAGGAAGCCAATGAATAAACGAGCGAGATAGGCCGCTCCACTCATCGGAATGGTGCGGTCAACAAACCAGTGAACACACTGGTGAAAACCCCCGGGATTCAGCACCAACTCTGAATTCCGGGGGTTCATTCATGTCCATCGAAATAACCTTCCAATCGCTGCTGAGGCCTCACTGACTCTCCACTGGGACGTGGCATTGATGGAGCGCAAAGAAGGTGAACCATTCGTCACTGCTCATCAAGCGAAGTTGTCATGGCGGTCCGTTCAGCGCACCATCCAGTGATTTGCGGAAGAGAGCAGGAACTGCGCGCTCTGATGCAGCAGTCAACCCGAAACTGGCCATCCTCCACTGATCAAACAATGAAAGGGCTCAAGTCCGCCTTTGCCTGTGCGCTGCACATGCATCAGCCGACTGTGCCAGCAGGACCGGATGGGGCGCTGATCTCACACCTGCAATACATGCTTGAACATCCGGGCGAGGGAGATAACCACAACGCAGAGCCGTTCGCTGACTGCTACAGACGCATGGCTGATCTGATCCCGGAGTTGATCCGAGAGGGATGCGATCCACGAATCATGCTCGATTACTCAGGAAATCTGCTGTGGGGCGTCACGCAGATGCAACGCCAGGACATCACTGACGCTCTTCATTTTCTGGCCTGTGACGAAGAGATGAAGCGGCACGTGGAATGGCTTGGCACGTTCTGGAGTCATGCCGTTGCACCCTCCACACCCATTCCCGATCTGAGCCTGCAGATCAGCGCCTGGCAACACCAGTTCGCCGATCTTTTCGGCGATGAAGCTCTTCAGCGCGTACGCGGTTTCTCGTTGCCTGAAATGCACCTTCCCAACCACCCGGACACACTGTTTGCGCTGGTCGATGGCCTGCTCGAAGCCGGCTATCGCTGGCTGCTTGTGCAGGAGCACAGCGTGGAGCAGCTGGATGGCTCGCCCCTCCATTCCGAACAGCGCTTTCTCCCCAACACTCTGGTGGCTCGCGCCTCATCAGGGGAGACAATCAGCATCACAGCTTTGATCAAGACCCAGGGGTCCGACACCAAACTCGTCGGTCAGATGCAACCGTATGAGGAGGCGCTGGGAATCGGACTGCAACGGCTTGGAGATGTCGAGATTCCCTCTCTCGTCAGCCAGATCGCAGACGGAGAAAACGGTGGCGTGATGATGAATGAGTTCCCGGAAGCTTTCCGGCAGGCCAATCGCCGCGTGCGGGACCGGGGACCCAATACAGCAGCCATGAACGGATCGGAATATCTCGAACAACTCGACGCGCTGGGCGTGAACTGGGGGGATCTTCCCCAAATCCAAGCCGTGCATCAGCATCGTCTTTGGCAGAGAGCTGGTGATTCAAGTGATGGCAACAGCATTGTTGAAAGCATCGCGGAGCTCAGCAATGCAAATGACGGATTCTCAATGGAAGGTGCCTCATGGACCAACGACCTGAGCTGGGTGGAGGGATACGACAACGTGCTCCAACCCATGCAATCGTTGAGTGCCCGCTTTCATCAACAATTTGATCAGCGGCTTTCTGATCAGCCATCACTCACAGCGTCACCGACATATCGCGATGCACTGATGCATCTGCTGCTTCTGGAAACCAGCTGCTTCAGATACTGGGGTCAAGGTCAATGGACCCAGTACGCAACTGACATCTACGCTCAAGGGATGCGGCTTTTGGATCAATAGTATGACCTTCAGTGTGCCTAATAGTGTGACCTCATGGGTCGAGCAAGAGGTTGCATCACTGGCGGCGTGAAAGAGTTGACCTCCTTTGTCAAAGCACTGCATCGACATCGACCACTGATTGGCTTGGCTTGGGTAGACGAGATTCAAAGGAACGCCTCCCTAGCCAAAGTCGACAGCGAACCGCCCCGAGAAAAAAGCGGAACAGATCGCGAATGGCACAAACCTGGATCAGCCGGCACGGAAGGGGGCGTGGGGGTCCTTCAGCGTCCGTGCAGGTACGTAATGGGTCCTCGGAAATTTCTAATGGGATTTAGGTAGTCACCTGATCAAACGCTAACGCCACTGGAGCACCCCATGCTCTGATCAAGGCAGATGGTGCCTTGTGTAAAGGTGATATTGACCAGCATTGCAGTTGCGGGCACGGCTCCAACAAGCCCGGCATGATGCGCGGACTAACGGCTGATCCATGCTCCGCCGCCTCTCGATTGGATTCCTGGCTTCTGCTGTTGCCATCGCCCCACTGCCTTTGAAGGCGCAGGACGGTAGTGCTGAGGATCTCGGTGATGTGATGAGCATCAGCTTGAAGGATGTGGTGAAGCCAACGATTGGCTTCCAAGGCGCACTGCAAGGTGCTGGCACACCCAACCAAGCAGGTATTGGAGGGTTCCTGCCTCTGTCTGTTGGCGACAACAGCGTTTGGTTCGTTGATGCCCTGATCAACGCCAACTTCGCTGACCGTGAGGGCGAAAGCAGCATCATCAACACCGATGTCGCTGGCACCACTGTCAGTACTTCCACTCGACTGGGTTACCGCTGGCTGAATGGTGACCGCTCATGGATGTATGGACTGAATGCTGGATATGACAGCCGCACAATGAATACTGGAGGAACCGATACCGGCATCAATGTGAGCGGCACAGAGAAAAGTGCGTTCTTCCAGCAGGTGGCCGTCAATGCAGAAGCAGTTTCAAACAGCTGGACATTGAACGGCTATGGACTGATCCCTGTGGGTGATGTTGAGCAAAATCTCAATAGCGTGTATCAAGGCGGCGCATTGAACACCTATGGATTTGATGCTGGGTATTTCATCACACCAGTCTTGAAAGCATCAGCTGGTTATTACTACCAACACCGTGATCAAGAACATGTTGATGGTTCTGGTGTGCGTGTACGCTTGGCTTATGAAATGACCAGTGGAGTCACAGCAGGAGTGAGCATCTCCTATGACGAAGCATTCGATACAAGAATTTCAGCCGATATAAAAGTACGTTTTGGTGGTGCAAGTACAACAGCGCAGCGCAAAGATATTCAACAATTACCTGTAATTAATGCTTTAACGACATCACCAAGCAATCGGGACGTGAGAGTACACGATGCAGATGAGTGTCCTAAACGAACGGCCGAGATACATAAGATACCTTATGCTGTCCGCGCACAGCAAATTCAAATTGTCAAGCAATTCAATAAATGGGAATGTAAATATTGGCAGTGACTATATGGCTTTCTGAGAAGCCCCTAGTCCTCAAAGCCCCTGCCACCACAGGGGCTTTTTATTTCTTTGATCACTTTCCAATCACCCCGAAATGCCATCCAATACCTGTCACACTTGGGTACAATTCAGAAGAGATAGTAGAGGCATGATTAGTCATATAACTTGCTGCATGCGAGCAAAGCCCTAAATCATTCCAGGGATATCCAAATTCATTGAAAGTAGTGCTTCGTCAGGCCACTGATCTTTGCCAAATAAAGCATCTCCGATGGTTTGCAATAGCGATTTACCCTCACTTAACTGCTGACGGACGCTGAATTCAATTTCCTCAAGTTCATTATTGTCGAGATTCAAGGTCTCTATCAGTTCTCTATATGCCGTACGCTCATCCGCATTGATATCCTGTTGATCTTCGGGGTTACGCGAAACTCCTGCCACTAATCCCGCGATTCGCGCTGCAAGGCAGCGGTCTCCGTGAGTGCTGAGCTGTTTGCCGAGGCTAGATAGTTGCGGAAGGTTCGTTT
The DNA here is from genome assembly GCA_047286285.1 of Synechococcus sp. Lineage (GTDB taxonomy): Bacteria > Cyanobacteriota > Cyanobacteriia > PCC-6307 > Cyanobiaceae > Synechococcus_C. Next base: position 1,694,850 of record JBJBBP010000002.1, read on the forward strand.
GGGTAATACGAGGTACAGCTGTTAAGCCCAGGCAATCCGGTAAATCCAAAATCATTTTTTCTTCTTCCTTAGAGATAGAGCCGTCGCTCAGAGCGATCACCTGTGCAATCAATAGGAGTGTGGCGTGGCTTGCTGTATTGGCCATCTTTGGCTGACTCTTGGGTTTCGCCTCCTCAGTATGCTTTTAACGAGCAACTTTGGCCAAGACCCGTTCAGAGACAGCCATCAACTCAATGGAAGTTGGTGCCATGGGTACTTGTGTAGAGATTGATGCATCCGTTTTGATGAATCGAGAAAAGCAATGAAACTCCCAATCCTCATGGGTGTTCTACTTCTCTGAGCGTTACCTGCCTTTACTGATGAATTTATTTATTTCTAGAATACTTCGTGTATCAGAGGGGCACAGCTCAAACAAGCGAACATCGATAGTGTGACTTCATGAGTCAACCAACCTGATCAATCTTTCGATGCGCTGATGGCTACTCTTTAATCGCCTCATACAAAATTCGCACGAGCAATCGAACGCCGTCATCTTGCTTCAGAGCGGAGTATTCAGGCAGGCCACTTTGACTGAATTCTCTAAGGTCATCAAGGAGTTCCGGATGAAATTGACAAGAAAATGATCTTCTTACATTCTTAGTCTCGAAATCAAGGTAACTGATACACGTTGCCGCAGTCTCAGTACATAGCTTGCCCTGAACTGTTGTAGAGCATAGAATTTCGACGGAACTTGGAAGCTTAAGAAGCCAAGCGAGTGATGATACTGAAATAATCTTCCGTGAGGGCACAAGACTGCTGCGCAGCTTTCTATAAGCCCAATTGGCAAATAAGATCGCCTCTTCGTTAACCTCATCCGTGTGAAACATCACTATATTGAGGTTCTTCTCATAGCTTATAGAGTTTTCAATAATGCCATCGTATTCTTCGCTAGAAACCGCGTGAGTAATCAGCAATTCAGACAGATCCTCGCGTGAATGCATTCTTGCATTCCCATAATGCATTAACTCACAGTGTCCAGCTTCTGGAATCTCGTTTATGCCAACAGCAAATTGAGGATCATTCCATCCACGCGCTATAACATTATTTTCATTTTTTACAATAGCAAGAGTTTCTCCAACCTGGCATATGTCATTGCAAGCATCAATCAAGCTTTTAGCAAGATAGGTTTCTTCTTTAAAGATATCCAGATAAGTTCTTTGAATTTCAGCAGTTGCCTTCTGAATCAGTCTAATGTGCGCTTGTGCCGCAAGTTGATGCCCTAAGCATATAAAAACCACTGGAGGGGTTCTACTTTGCCTTGAGATGATCAACTCCTCACAAAGACGCTGTAATTCAACAAGACTCCATTTTAGATCCTTGAAAGTCGAAGAATCTCGAACCGTGGGGTGGCCACCCTCAATAATGATCGCCAGTGATCGGCTAAGAACCTGAAGAAGGAGTGATTTATCAACATCATCGATATCCCACAATGGAATCAAAATTGAATCACAGTCTGCAATGGATTGCGCGAGATAAGCAACATTTAATGATGCCCTTACGGATTCGCCACAACTGTTTAATCCCACATGATCGGCGGGCTCCAGAATACACAGACTGTGCCTTAAAAGGTGGTCATTTTCAAGTAATAGCTGAAGATCATCGTTAGTCCTCACAACCTTCTCGAATGGAGCTTGCTCGCCCCAACCACCAGAAATATGGCTATCCGATATGAGATCATTAAAACTATCAAGCAAATGTGGAGAATCCCTGTCACGAAGGAAATCACCCATCAAAGTTTGGATCGAATCAATGCTTGATTCACCAGGGCGTAAAAAACCTTGCTTAGACCTCCAGGAAGGCTTCATGGAATCAGGAACATTTGACTAATGTTCTCATCTTAACTCTCCACATTTTTAGAGTCAAAATAAATTATTTAAAAGTGATTGCCAATTCGTATCAACTCAGACAGAAATGAATCCTTGATCACTCCAGCTCTAGAGAAAAGAATCCTTCAAGGATGCTCAACAAGCGAGAGCAGCACTGCCTGGCAAGAGCGAACCAGACTGTATCCGAAACAAAGATGGCACTGACGGGCATTGGATCGAGTTGCCAAAGCAGGAGGAGGTGCTGGCAATCAAAACCTCACTCGTCAGAGTGAGGTTGAAATCAGATGAAAGTTGATTAATGATTCACCCCATCGCCACCCTGTTCGCCACCAGGGGGACTCCAAACACCAGAGCCTCCTCCTACATCGGTCATTGGCATAAAAAATCGATCGGGAAGTTGGCCTGTTCTTTCGGTTTCCTGAATTTCCTCAGCCCCCTCTTTGACAGCTTTGAAAAACTCCTTAAGGAGTCTCCAATGAAATCCACCCGAGCATTCAGTTAGCTGATGAAGATCTAATTCTTGATCAAGATTGTCTTGATGGCGCTGGAATTGAGTGTTGGTCATTGATTTGAGATTGGTAGAGGGTCATTCCCCCGAATGCACACACCATCTCAGGTCCAAGAGCCTGGATCGATAACCTGAGTCAGGCAAGGCTGTGATGTTGCTCACAACCCTGCAAAAGTCTTCTATTCCCATGGATCGTTGCAGTGCTTACGCATGAGGGCGCCAGGCATGGTGCAAATGGGAAGCTTGTTCTGCCCATAAGGCCTTTGACGGGTACCTGCTCGAAGCATGAGTGCTGACTTTTGCTAATAAATCTTGCCAAAAACAAAATCAGGAACAAAATGGCAATGATTCCAACAGGGTTTTCATGCTCGACTTTTATCCTCAGTTCTGGACGAAAGCCTTCGACTTTGAAGGCCGGACCAAGCGAATTGATTACTGGAAGATTCTGCTGGTCAATTTCATTTTAGGAATAATTCTTTTAAAATTCACTCCTAGTGCCCTTTATTACCTATTTGCAATTGCATCAATCTGCCCTGGCCTTGCCATGAATATTCGGCGGATTCGAGACACCGGTCGTCAATGGCAATGGATTCTGTTGCTGCTAATCCCCTTTCTCGGTCCTCTTTGGCTGATTTGGATTGAATGTCAGCCCTCTGCAGATTCAGAATAAGCACCAGTTTGGGCGCTTAATGCTCAGTTTACCAGCTGGATTAGTAGCTGAATTAATGCAGTACACAAAATTATTAAACGTCACCATCAAATCAATTTGCTGGTCGATTAAACTTCGATTATAATCAGTTCTTCATTATTAATGACGCTTAAATCGCCATGTCATCAGCAAAATACATTCAAGGAATGCATGAAATGCGCAAGCATTTTGGCAATGCGGCTGAAGAGTGGATCCAGACAATTCACGATATCTATCCTGAGTTTGCGAAAGTCAATGTCGAATTTCCTTTTGGCGAACTCTACCGTCGAGATATTGTTGACGACAAAACACGCGAGCTCTGCACCGTAGCTGCCTTGACGACACAAGGCTTTGCTCGACCAGAATTAAAGGTGCACATCAAGGGCGCACTGAATACCGGGAATAGCCAATCAGAGATCCTTGAAATCATCACCCAAATGATTGCCTATTGTGGTTTCCCTGCGGCAACGAATGCGCTCTTGGCCGCGAAAGAAGTGTTTGACGAAATCGAATCAGAATCTGCTAACAGACCATGAAAAACATAGGTATCAAGTTTTGGCGTGTATGGGTTAATGATCAAGGGGAAAGCTGTCAGAGCCTTCATTCACTGGAAGGACATCAGCAATCTGTCTTTGCGGAAGGAGCAGCTCCAATTTGGAGTGCAGTGCACTACAAGGGCAATGCCACGTTGATCACATTGATTCTGATGCCAGGGGAAATCGGTGAGTGGCACGAGAATCCAAATCCTCAGTGGATCATTCCCTTACGTGGACGTTGGGGGGTGGAGACGATGGATGGTGTGATCGTGGAAATGGGTGCTGGAGAGATTAGTTTTGGTGGTGATCAGGGGACAAACAACAGACAAGGACACCGCTCTTGGGCTATTGGCGAAACACCGGCTGAGCTGCTTCTGATTCAAGTGCAAGAACCTCCTCCCTGGAATCCCTGTTCGTCAGCAAAGTGATGTCTTCACTCCTCCAACTGCAGGCTTCCCACATAAGCCAATGCGAGGAAGCTGCTGTTCATCAAGCAGAGCTTTGTCGCACTTGCCTCTCAGACAGCGATGGAGAACAGCCAGCCTCATCACGGAGCCACATCCCCAACAATGGCCTGTCTCACTGAGGCGTACCCAGATCACGTGGTCAATCCACATCACCATGCAACGAGAGCGCCTGTGCTGGCCATGAATGGGTTGGTTCACCAGGAGAAATATGTTGCACCCATGCCTGAACTGATGTCCATCCATGGCCGCTGAGCTGCTGTTAGCGCTCGGCGCAATTGCCTTAGTAGCCAATGCCCTTTCGGCTTTTGCCGGAGGCGGTGCAGGTCTGGTGCAGCTGCCTGCCCTGATCCTGCTGGGTCTGCCCTTCGCATCAGCGCTGGCTACCCACAAACTCGCCAGCGTTGCGCTGGGCCTTGGTGCCGCTGCTCGTCACTTGAGAGCCAGCAGCCTTAAGTCCCGCATCAGCCTCTTGGTTCTGATGGCGGGTCTACCCGGAGTCTGGATGGGTGCAAGCGGGGTGATGACTCTGCCTGATCAGCTCGCTACGGCAGCACTTGGTCTGCTCACTCTTTCCCTCGCGTTGTATTCCGCCCGTCGCCCCGAACTCGGACAAACCGAACAGCCGGTGAACCACAACCGACAGCAACGGCTCATCGGCGTCGCTGTGCTCTTTGCGATCGGCGTACTGAACGGCTCACTCGCCTCAGGTTCAGGCCTGTTCGTCACGTTATGGCTGGTTCGCTGGTACGGCCTGAGTTATCCGAGAGCCATTGCCCACACACTGATCCTGGTGGGTCTTGCTTGGAATGGCACAGGCGCTCTGGTCCTTGGATTCAGCGATGAAATCCGCTGGAGCTGGGTGCCGCCGCTGATCATTGGATCTCTGATCGGAGGATATGCCGGTGCTCACCTGTCGCTCGAAAAAGGTGGTGCCGTGGTGAAGCGTGCCTTCGAATGGCTCGCCCTGATGATGGGCTTGTTACTGCTGATCCGTAGTTTCTGAACTGATCGACAAGCGGTTCCGAGCTCCCTGAATGGTGCCGGCAGACCATTCGTAGCTATCAGTTGGCTAGCGCTGTCACCAGCTATGAAACGTGCTCTTCTCTCGGCTCTCGCATTGACTGTTGCGATACCAACCATGGTGAACGCTCAAAAAGAGATCTCCAAGAACTGGGACTATATGGGCGTGGCCACTGACGGAACGACCTATTTCGCACATGAAAAGTCAAGAATTGGCAACCAAGTCGTTTTGGAGATCAGAGTTGTCGATGACCCCGATACAGACGACAAAGATTTTGTTCTTACAAGAGGCATCAACTGCGCAAAAGGATTGGTGAAATCGTCAGACCAATGGGAAAAGCCCAATCCCAACTCGATTTGGAATATGTGGATTCGGTACGCTTGCCCATAAAGCCCAGAAGCAAACGGAACTCAGGTCGGACTGGAGCTTCTCTCGAGGACATCAGATCACAGAACAATGATCACCATCACTGCAGAGGCATCTCAGACCCAACCCTGAAAGCCTTTATCTGTTCATCAGGCAACGATCAGGGGTGGCATCCTGTACCTGTGTGAGCGACCATCCGAGTAACAACACCCAAGACAATGACAAAGAATCCATTCACAGCATTAGTGGGTGCAGATCGTGATGCCTATTTCTGGATCAAAAAAAAGCTCGGCCTAAGCGAGTACCAAATGGGGGCACTCGTCTGGTTCACAGGTTTAATCATCGGCATCGTCCTTGGCGCCTGGATCAGTTGAATCAGCATTCGGCATCAAAAGCCCATTTGTAGTGGTTGAGATGTCACTCAGTCAGAGTCATCAAGGCAGCAACCTCAGGAATAAAACCCGCATTTCAGAGTTCAATCTGAAAGGCTGATAGCCAGCAATCAAATCAGACATCATTGAACTGAATGGACTCATTATTTCAACAGGAAACTTTATTGCGAGCGACTACATAGCCTTTTGAAAAAATATGAATTTTCCTGGAAAACAAGCACCATAAACCCATCAGACTCAACAATTCCCTCATACTCAACGCAGAAAGCATCCACAAACTGTTCAGCTGTTTCAATCCCGTTCTGGCTTAAAAGACGGATGAAGGAGTTGTTCTGGTCTTCGCCAAGGATGTACAAAGTACTGTCAGCGATCTCATCAATCAGCAATTGCTCATCGGGTGGCTTGGCCTCATACCAATCTGCATAGCGCTGTCGCTCTTTCAGCGATTCACGCGAGAGGCCGCTCATCTCCAATCAACCGCATGGCTGCCATGGAGCGAAGCAGAGCTGAGCAACAGCAGAAGATGCCGCACTGATCCGCGGGAATGACATGGCAAAGGCCGTACACCAAACAGTGTGTCCATCTGCGGTGATGCCTGGGGCAAGTCACCAGTCAACCCGAAATCACTGAGCGACGTGTGATGAACCTCACCAACGCATGAGACTCCCTCAACCGAGCACTGCAGAGGTGGGGGCCCCAGCCCCCAGAGTTTCAGGAGGTGGCGACCAACGCTCTGAAAATTGGTCGACTCAGCCAGCCGCGCGGGAGCGACGACGCACCACCCTGCGACCGTCAGGTGTCTGCTCAACCTCGGGAGCAGCATCGGCAGACTTGGTCACATCCTGGCCTTCAGGCTCGTTCTCAGGTGGCTCCTGTTCCGCAATCACACCGACCACAACGGCCGCCTGAACCTGATCATGCAGATCTCCGATCACCATCAGAGCTTTGAGCGTCAGCTCAAGCCGGGACTCTCTTGGAAGCCCGGGACGCAGTTTCTTGACTGAGCCCCAGAGCTCAAGCGCTACCTCTCTGAGGAGTTCCTTGTCTGCCATTCGAGCCGGATGCGATTCATCTAATCAATCGCATCAACTTACCCTTCAGAGTGGATCGTGCTCCCGCTGAGCATGGCTCTGCGGTCAGAGAATCGACCAGAACAGCCTCTGAAAGCCATCTCAACACGCCAGGATGTGTCCATGGCTTTGACTCTCGTCTACGACGGCGGCTGTCCTTTTTGCAGGCACTTCGCCCTGCGCAGTGAATTGGTGGGTGGGTTGCCCGACCTTGTGATCAGGGACGGACGCAGTGACCACGAGCTGAGAAGGATGCTGCGGAAGAAGGGGTTCAATCTCAGCAACGGTGCCGTACTAATCGATGAAGGGACGATCTGGCATGGCAGTGATGCCATTTCAGTGCTCTGTCAGCAGCTTTCTCCCAGCGATCCCTTGCTGAGTCTTCTGAATGGTGTGTTCAGCAATTCCGGGCGAGCCCGTCTGTTGTATCCAGGCCTGCTGGCGGCCAGACAGATCGCACTCGGTCTGCGTGGACTGCCCGTAGATCCTGATCAGGCCTGAGCTGAGCTGCCCATCAGCTTGGTGGAGAGAGGCTCAGCGCGTTCTGATGCGTGGTCGTGCTGGAAAGCGAATTCCTCCAGTTCAGCGTGCAATTCCAGCAGCATCACCGCCAGTGAATGCGCCAGTTCTCGGCTGAAGCTGATCTGCATGGACCGTTCACGAGTTGAACTCAGGGGTTCTAGAAGCCCTCAGCGAACAGTCGTGGATGTCGTCAATGTGCCGTTACATGGAGGGCCGCTAGCTCATCAGGCAGCGGCCCGAAACATCACTTGTGCTCGCGTTGCCAGCGGCTGAAGTTGGCAGCGGAGAACTTATGGCCATGCCGCATGCCGACCTTGGCCACACAGGCTGTATCACCAGCGCACTGCTCCACTTCACGGCGGATGTTGTCGTTGCCGTTGGCCCTGGCCATAAACGTCTCCAGCTGTTTCATGGACATGGTGAACCTCCAGAGGGATTCCTCACCGCTAACCAGACCTGGGGAGAACATCCGAATCCATCGGTTTTTCTTCCCCAGTGCAGACGGGGTCAGAGGAGCACGCCCGGCAGAGAACGGCCCTGTTGTGCAGGCGCGGGGCGCTGAGGCAGAGGGCCCTGCTGAGGCAGCACCCGGTAATGCACCCTGACGCGCATCCGAGCCGCACAGTGCGTGATCAGACCCAGCAGCAGCACCAGCAGCAGGCCTGTGGCAGCTCGCTGACTCATGTCCGCACCTCCAACAGCATCACTTGCGGCCGACGATCACCGGCGGCGTGCCTCCGGCACCGCCGGGCAGTCCCGGTACAACCTGAGTCTGACCATCCCATTTGTCCAGGAAGAGCTTGTAGAGAACCTGGTCATCAAGACTCTTGTTGAGCGTGTCGTAGCGAAGCGCTTCCTGCTCAGCGATCTTGACTTCGGTCTGAGCGCGAAGCAGTTGCTGCTCAGCGATCTGCTTCTGCTCAATGGCAGCCCTGTACTCCTCTGCAATTTCCAGACCGGTGAGGTCGAGCCCCACAACCTTGACGTAATCAAACTGATCGAGCTCCTCCGCGACTGTTGAAGCCACCAGCGAGGAGATGTCATTCCACTCGGAGGCAATGGTGACCAGCTCGTACTGGGAAAACACCGACTTGAGCGCCTTCAGAAGGGAGGGCTGGATGATGCGCGGATACACATCGCGATCGCTGCTGGCAATGGTGCTGTAAACCCGACCGGCCTCATCAGGGCGCAGCGCGTACTTGATCGTGGCCGTGGCCTGAATCACCTGAAGATCCTTGGTGAGTGTTGCGAAGTTCTCCGGCCGCACCTGCGTTCTGATGCTGAATGGCCACACCTGCTGAACCAGCGGCAGCTTGGCGTTGAGGCCAGGCTGACGCGGAGCACCGCTCACCTTGCCAAGGGTGGTGATCACTGCCACCTCGCCGGCAGGAACCACGAACAGGGCCTGACCCAGAAGCAGCAAGCCGGCCAGAACGATGGCAACGATGGCCACCAGGCCGCCTTCGGGGCCTCCTGGGCTGACCGATCGCATCGACGAAGGGCTCTGCATGAAGGGAATGCGTCAGACGCTCGAATTCGCCTTCTTCTAGCGAGCGGCGACGCTCTCTGCTCGCAGGCCTGATCGAGCCCTGATAGCGTCCGGCCATCCTGATTGGGTCCCATGCTGAGAAGCCTGTTCTCACTGCTGTTTGCTGCCCTTCTGTTGATGGCGCAACCGGCGTGGGCAGCAGATCTGCGGCTCACCTCCGTGAACCTTGCTCCATGCGATGCGTCTGATCCCGGCTCCCAACCCACGGCCAGCGCCATGCAGCGGAGCAACATCACCAGCCCGGAAGGAGCGAGCTGTTACGTCCTCAGTGGAAGCGTCAGCAATCCTGGGCGCAACCCAGTGGTGGACACAGACGTCTATGCCCGAATTCTGGATCGCAGCGGCGAACCGGTGCTCCAGAACCGGACCCGGGTGGGCTCAATCGGCGATGTGTTGCCCGGAGATCATCCCTTTGCCCTGCGACTGGCGGTCCCCGCAGGAACACCAGGGCCATTTGTGGTCAAGAACCCACGCGCACGAGGCTTCAGTGCACCAGTCCGCAGCAGGGCAGGCGATGACGAGGAGCTGCTGCCGCTCGAGCAAGGCGTTGTGCAACCCGGCCTGGAGGCGGAGATCAGCTGATGCTGCCGACGCTGCGAGCCGGGGTGCTAATCGTTCTGATGATGATCGGCATGGTGCTGATCAGCTATCACCCGCGAGCGCGACAGCCGGGGAGAGTCATGCCGTCTCTGAAGGAGAACCGCATGATGCCCAGAAACACCATGAGGCGTCTGCGGGAGGACAGGCTTTAAAGCCGCGACTGATGCCAACCCAGTCGCGTCAAGCCGGGTTGCCGATCATGAACTCACCAACCGAACACTCCAGATCGCTGGGCAGCCCCGAGGCCTGCGCGAACAACTCGCTACTGCCGAAGCTCAGACCACAAGGCGCCATCCCAAGCGCTGTCGCCACCAGATAGAGCTGCTGATAAATCGAACCCACATCCTTCAGGATCAGGGCATAAGACAAACCGGTTTGATGGTGAAGGGCTGCATGACGTGCATAGCGGGCAGCCATGACGACCAGAACGTCGGGTTGCTGCCCCTGGCCCGGCGAAACAGAAGCGGCCTGAGGCGCACGGCACGTGGAGGCGGCCGCAAGCTCCAACATCCGCAGGCAGGGCTCACTGAGACCACTCAGCTTTCCCAGGGAGTGCCCGCAGGAGTCGTAGTGGTAGAACCCCGGCTGAAGACCGGCACAGCGGTGCACACAGAGATAAAGCTCGATTGAGTGAAGAGCGCCCGAACCGGCCACAGGCCTCAACAAGCCTTGGTACGAACGTGACAGACCGGGATCGCAGAGGATTTCCTCCCGGATGTGCATGGAGTGCCAGAGGAAATCACTCAACAATCCAGCAGTAATTGGCTGTTCCTGGTAGACACGAACGGTCTGACGATCACGAATCACCTGAAAGAAACTCAGGCTGTGGTTGATGCGGGATGGATCTGGAAGAGCAACCGTTTCAAGAACAATGCGTTGATGCTTCGCAGGCAACTGCCGGTTGATGAAGACAGTCGGGGCTCGTTCGGAGCGACTCACATCAATGGTGTGGTTCCGGGTATGGCAGTGAAAGGCAAGATCCTGCTCTGTCCAACCGGAATCAACTGCTGTCTGATCAATGTCTGCAACACCATGGTCATTGCAGACTCCTGCCACACCTGAAGTCAGCAGCAGAGACATCAGATCCGCACAATGCATCAGTAGATCCTTGGGAAGGCACTGCCTGATTGAGTCTTCAGTGCATGGCGAAACAAGCACCATCAGAAGAGGAAATAACCTTTGATCAAGGAGGAGAAGACTGCCAGAAGCCGCAGGTGTGCTGATTTCAAGACCATCAGCACATGGGTCGATCCTGACAAATTTTGAAAATTTGATGCGAAAAAAGGCTTCTGGAGCAAACCGTTGATGCAGCGAAGGTCTTAGAGGATTGAGACAGATTGCACGCCCCTTCAACCCACTGATTTCGGTGATCAGCAGCCCCCGCGCATGAAAATCACCAAGCGCAGCATCCACACCTGGATCAACAGAATCCAATCCAGGCGAAGCTTGAAAGCCAGAACAATGTGACCTCTCAACTCCTTGTTTCGACAACATTGCAAGCAGATTCTTCAAGGAATCATCTGGATGACCAATGCTCACGCAATGTCGAATGGAATTTAATCGCGTTGCATAAGGAGTCTCAATCACAACATCACTACAGCTCTGATCCGAGCTGACATTCACACCATCCCGGAATCTGTATGTGAGCATGGGTTCAACCCTAGCTCGCAATTCACACTGAACAATCGGGCTGCTGAGCAAGATCACTCAGTCCAGGCACAAACCAACAACGATTTCAACGAGAACTGGCAAGCAAGACAGTTCTTGCTTGCTCACCAGAGCCTGATCATGAAAGGCAACCTGAAGACAATCACGTCTTCACAAGCATATTTCCACTCATCACAACGGATGCGGAAGGTCAATCCCCCACATTCAAGCCATTGGTTGGTCCTGACTAGACCAGATACTTCCAGACTTTTCTGTTAATTGCGTAGCGAGTCCATAACAGCAACGACAGCAGAAGGGCCCCAAGGAAGGTGAGCCCCATCCCCCACATCACGGTGTCTTCGACACCAAGAAAATCCATGCAGTGAAAGAACGCACCTGCCATGAAGAATAAAAAGCCATAAGCCCGAAAGTATTTGGGCAACTCAAATGAGCCTTGCTGTGAGCTGTTCATTTGTTGTTAAAACCTCTGTTCAGGAACACGAACCAGGCGCCAACTACAAGAAGCATCGCCGGCAGACCCGCGAAGAAAACGCTGGAATCTGATTGTCCAGCATTGACAATCCAGAAAACTCCCCAAGTCCATGTGAGGAGAAAAATCAGATTGAGCAGCAGCTTCGAGGAGAACTGAGCAATCAGCACTTCCCCAACACGACGCTGAAAGGTTGTTGCTTGAGTGTTAGCCATAATCATCAGTGCCGTATAGATTTTGATACTCAGCCGTCGGACTGTCGTATCAATTGCTCCAGGAAGAAAGGTCTCCTGGGTCAGGAAGAGAGCTCAATTGATTCAGGAATCTCGGCTCAGGCTTGATCGGCACTGTTGAACAACCAACGAACGATTCAATCAATCAGGCCAAACAGTGAAGCGGCCTGAAAAACATCGGGGAGGCCTGGCAACAGCCCACCCAGGAGTGCAGGACATGTGTTCATGCTCATCAACACTGCAGAGCGGACAACATCGAAAGCTGGCCGTCACCGGGGTCTGCAACCACTTCCCAGCCGCTGGGATCCCACGGATCGAGCAGCGGTTCAAGTGCTCTCAGCTGCTGGCCATCGAGGGGGGCCATCCAGGCCTCCTCCAACCCTTCCGGAATCAGAACGGGCATCCTTGGATGCAGCGGTTTCACGAGGGCATTGGGAACTGTGGTGAGAACGGTGCAGGTGTCCACTTCACTCCCGTCACTCCCCAGCCAGCGTTCCCACAGGCCAGCCAGCCAGAAGGGCTGACGATCAATACGCCGGATTGCGCGACCTTTCTCAAAGAAACAACTGGCGGGAACCAGACAACGCCGATGACGCCAGGCCCCTCGAAAACTGGGCTTATCCGCAACCGTTTCCGCACGGGCATTGAAAGGTCTGGGGCCTTTGGAGGGATCCTTCAGCCATCCGGGGATCAGTCCCCAGAGCATCAACGATGCCTCTGGACCTGACTGATCGGAACGGAATGCCAGCAATGGCTCACCCGGAACAATCAGGTCTCGAGGTGCGTAGCGACGGCGATGTTCGCGATCCATCCTGCGCAACAGAACAGAGGGCAACTCATTCAGAGGGGTCGAGAGGGCATAACGACCGCACATGTCAGCTCGACTCGATCAGGATTCCTGTCGAAAAATACGCTCCAGATCGCGTCGAAACTGCTGACTGCTGAGAGGACGCTCGCCCTGACGACGGCGATTGCGCACCATCAAAGAGCCGATCCACCACACCTGAAGACCTGCAAAGACCGAACCAATCAGCAGAAGACTGAGCGTGGGTGCGTCGAGATGAAAGGGCATCAGCGCAGCAGTAAATCGAGCAAAATGAAAGACCCCGCCGCAGACCCATGAAGGAGATCAGCATCGTTGAGCTGATAGTCCGCAATTTTGCCCGTTTTGCAGCGGTATCAGGAGTGATCGCTGTTGTGGTCTGGCTCACATGGGTGATGCTCGATTTCGAGCACATGCAGAGCGGATTCACCCTGCCCCAGTCGGTGTACTGAGGCAGAACAGAAGCTTCAGCTCACACCATCGGCGATGACTTCAGCCTTGACCTCGTTTCCGGATTCGGCTCCAGCTTCATAGGCCGCCTCAAGACGGTCGGTCTGGGAGCGAACATCAGAAGCGAAACGGCGAACGATCAGTTCATCCACGGACAAACGTCCGGGGCCGACCGCCAGAATCGCAGCGACTGAGGCGAAATACAGACCAAGCAACTCGAGCAGGTAGATGTTGAAACCTGAAGTGCTGACGGCGTGATAAATCGCCACAGTCATGGTGCCGAGAATGGCCAAGGCACCAAATCGGGTCAGCAGACCTGTAATCAGCAGCCAGCTACCTCCAACCTCGGAGAAAGCTGCGAGATAAGAAAGTGTGATTGGGAAGGGAAGGCCGAGGGGACGCACAAACGCGTCCGCGAAGTTGTTGATATTGGCGAGCTTTTCGTAACCGTGATGAATCAGGAGCACTCCAGTGAAGACACGAAGTACAAGCAGGCCGGCGTCTGCAAGGAACGGCCGAGTCAGAATTGCCCTGATCACAGAACTAAAAGATAGTTTACGAAACGTAAGAGACTCTCGCCCCATCCTGTGTGCCCAAAGAACGGATCAGGCGAAAAATAAGCAGATATACCCAGCTCAACCCCCTCGCGCAGCAGAGCCAGGGGTCACATAATGAAGCAAAGTTACAAAGTGTTGACATGGACAGTGAAGCTCTCATCACTTTGTTCCTCGGTTTCGGGGGAGCGATGGTCAGCCTGGCGATGTGGAAAGTGAGTCGCCCTCAGTCAACAAAGCGCTTGTAGAGCCAGCGCACGAACCCACCCACCACAGGGACCGGCTCGAAAGTCGGACCAACGAAGTCGAAATAGTCCCTGTGATCCACAACCTTGCCTTCCGCGTTGAAACGCAGGCGACTGGTGCCTGGATAGATGAACTCAATGCCCTTGATCTTGAGACCCATCTCCCACTCAACAAAAGCCGTGTTTCCTTCAACAGCGATCGCAGCGGGTGCGAGATACACGTCATCACATCGCCGCATCAATCCGTCCTGCGCCTCGATATAGGCCTTGATTCCTTCCCGCTCCTGAGTGGGATCTTTGAAGCGCACTCTCTCGTCGTAGAGCTCTCGCCACTGCGCCTCTGTGGGCGCGGGCATACCGTAGGGCTTGGTGAACAGTTCACGCAGACGATCGGCGTTCACAGCGGCAACCCAAAAAGAGGACCGCACACTATTCAGATTTCTGCGGAGATTGCATAAGCTCCTGGGCTGCACGAAGGCCGTCTTCCATGCCCGATCAGCACTATCAATACGAACCCGTCGAAGCCTTCGGAGAAAGCCTCACCACCAATCGCCCCTGGAACACCTCAGCACTCGAAATCGTTGAGCGCATCAATGGACGCACCGCCATGGTGGGATTTGCAGCCGCGATCATCGGCGAGTACATCACCGGCCATGGCCCTGCCGGCCAAGTGATGGCGCTGATCCGCTGGTACCTGAGCTGAGCCTCAACACAACCCGCCGGTCATCGTCCGTCGGTCAGTTCATGAAGAGCGCAGTAGTCGCCACGGTCGAGATCCGTGCCATCAGCACGCTCCAGCAGGCTGGCGAGACCCTCGAGTGCGCTGGCATTCACCCCAGCCAATCGCGCCTCCCGCAAAAACAGCAGAAGATCCTTGCGCAGCAGGCCGGTGCTGAAATTGGGATCGCCGTACTGATGGGACAGCATCCGCTCCAGCTTCTTGTCGACGGTGGGAGCGTAGAGAGCCGATGGGCGCAACACCTCCATGAAACGATTCACGTCCAGACCGGAGGCCTGCACCAGACGCAACGCAAGGGAATAGCCATGGGTGAGGCTGGCGATCAGCTGATTGAGTGCCAGCTTCGCGGCTGCACCGGTGCCCACCTCGCCCATCAAACGAGGCTCTGATGCCAGTTGCCGAAGCAGTGGCAGCTGAGCGTCAAACACCGTCTGCTGCCCTCCGGCCATCACCAACAAGCTGCCCTTCAAGGCTTCCGGACGACTTCCGAGCACAGGAGCTTCCAGATAGGAGCCGCCCCGAAGGCGCACCTGATCGTCAAGGGCGACGCTCTCACTGATGCCCATCGTGCCCATCGGCAGGATGCATCTCCCCCCCAGAGGGCCAAGGCTGTCAACAACCTCGGCCGTAACGGGACCATCGCGCAAAACGGTGATCACCGCGGATGCAGCTTCAAGAGCCTCTGCGGGGTGGTTGAGCTGCTGAGCCCCTGCCTTCACCAGCCCCGAGCAGCGCTCGGGAGTGCGATTCCACACTTGAACGTTGAAACCCACATCTAGCAAACGCTGGCCGATCGCCATACCCAGAAGACCGGTGCCCAGAAGAGTGATGGTCGTCATCAGGCGGCAGGAAAATCCCCTCCACCTTGCAACAGGCTGCGGACAGACCTCAATCCAGGAATGGTCTTGGGTCCTGGTCGAAGCGATGCTCAAACGGCAGTGGCTCAGGCTGCTGATCACCATCCAGAGCGGCCGTCGACTCGAGAACCTGCCTCAGCAACCTGGCGCTCTCCAAGGGCATGTCGCGGGGCACGGAAATGCGGTCGCGCAGATAGCGCAGCGCTGCGGCTGAGCCCTTCTCCGGTGTCACGGGCTGTTCCTGAACCATCGCTGTCAGTGCGGCTCTCAGTGGTTGGTCGAAGCGATCCCCCAGAGGATTCCTGGCCAGCAGCGTGCGGTGATGCTTCAGCACCCTCTCAAGAGCACGTTCCCGCGCTGACACCTGAGCAGCTGAAGAGGTCCAGCGACTTTCCAGTTCATCAAGCCCTGCACCGGTATCGACCGCCAGAGCCATGCGCTGCTGAGCCTCGCTGCCATTGGCCCAGCAACCACCCATCTGTGGCGGCAGGTCGTGAGCGTGGGTGTGCACATCACTCTGAGTCCCTCGGTAGGTCTCCAGCTGCTCCAGTGAAGTGAGCCAGCGATCGATGCCGGGATGTTCGTGACGCAACGCGAAGCCCTTGAAGTAAGCGAGTGAGGCATTCATCCGCTCCACATAGGGAATGAACACCAGATCAGCTGTGCCGGGGGTCACACCATCGGGCGCATCGGGATCCAGCCAGCGTCCACCTGCGCTGGCGAGCTCCTTCTCCATTTGACGGGCCACCTGCTGAAACTGATCTCGGGCCTGACGTTCCTGGCGCTCCCCAAGACCAGGAGTGCACAACCAGATGCACCAGGCTCTGAACAGCAGACGCTCCAGATCCCGCAGACGACGCACCCTGCGATCAGTCATGGGAGCACCAACGGCACCAAAAGCCCGTTCCAGGGACTCAAGGATGCGATCGCTCTCAGTGATCAGCCGTCCATCGAGCTCGAGGGCCGGCAGCATCCCGGAAGGCACAAGCGATGTGAACCAGGGCTCCTTCGGGCCATAGCAGCGCATGGTCACCTTGCGGATCCGATAGGGGATCCGGCGAAACTCCAGCCAAAGCCAGACTTTCTGGCAATAAGGACACCAGGCATGGTGATCGCGGAACAGCGTGACCCGAACCGATGCCTCAGGCTGACCGAACAGACGCAAGGTGGCCTGGGCATTGGCCGGGCCCTCGATGCGCTCGGCGGTAGGCGGAGCAAGTGCAGCCAATGCAGACCAGCTGAGTGCCTCTGCACCAGTTAGGACTTCTGTCATGACATTCATGCAGCACCGCTGCATGATCATCGCCAGAGCGGCTCTCCCGTGAAGATGCAGCACAGCGAACTACTGGATCTTGAGAAGCAGGCTCGACGTTCCGGTTCAGGGCTAACAGCCAGTGATCTGGTGGGTTGCTGGCAACTCAACACCATCTGGCCCAAGGGACAAACCGAAGCCAACGTCCTCAACGGCTGGCTGCTGCGCAGCCTCGGCGCCTGCCTCGACATCAGCAGGGAATCAGCCGACGGGCTTCAACTGCGCAATGCCGTGAACCTGGCAGGTCTCACCCTTCAGTTCACAGGCCCAGGAGAATTGGAGGGCCGCCAACCGCTGCTGAAGTTTCGGTTTGAGCAGGTGGAACTGCTGCTCGGCCGCTTGACGTTGCTGAAAAGAGAGTTGCCAACACCGGAAAACGGTCGGGAGCCATTTTTTGCCTTGATCAAACGCAGCCCAGAGGGATGGATGGCCGCGCGGGGCAGAGGTGGAGGGCTGGCGTTGTGGACGCTCAGGGATTGAGACGCTGCTCGGCCCAACCATCCTGAAGTGCCCAGCAACGGCGAAGGTGGGGATGGGGCTTGAGGTCGAGCTGCTCCACACGATCCAGGGCAATGCGCATGATCAGCAGGTGAGCGGAGATGGGCTCGTCATCCACCACCTCCTGGGGCCAGGGCCCTGACGAAGCAAAGGGCTCACCCGGAGACGGCCAGGACCAGACCTTGCGACCGGCCGGAGACAGGCGTTGCCAATGATCGAGCAACGCCTCCGGGTCCTGCTCAGCACTGACCAGAGCCGCCGTGCCACGCAGTCGGAACTGCTCTCTGGCCTTGCGAAACAACCAGCAGAGTTCCACCCTGGGCTCACTGAACAGCTCAGCGGGCTTGTCACTGCGAATGTCGGTGAGCAGCTCGAGCTCCCCCGAAGAACTCCAGCCACGAAACACCAGGGTGCGCACCCGGGGACTGCCATCTGGTGCAGTGGTGGCAAGCTGCAGCCAGGTGGCGCCGGCGGAACGGCCCTCACGTTGTCGAGCACCACGCAACAAGGCACGCCAGGGGGGAAAGCTCATCGCCGTTTCGGAATCACTCGGCATGGTTCAGCCAGGGATCAAGAAACGCAAGTGGTCGCTGCATCGTTGCCGAGAAGCCAAGAATGCCTCTGTCTCGGTAGACGTAGAGCAGTGAATCATCGCTGTCGAGGAGGAACGTTCCTCCCCGCTGTGTGATGAATCGATCATCCGGCACGTAAGTACTCCAGTTGCGCAGCACCTCGTTCATGTTGCGCAGCCGCACAGTGGCCAGTTCAAAAGGCCGCTGAAAGCCTTCCCCGCCAGCACGCCGAAACAATCCAGCCGGGATGGGAGGCAACACCCCGGTGGAGACGATTTCATCAGCACTGAAGCGCTGAGGCGCTGAACGGTCGCCGGTGTAGCCCCGCAACACCTCAGCAAGCGTTCCGGGAGAACCGATGCCGGCACACATCAGCAGAAGCGATGGCCAGGGGCCACCGGGAGCCTGCAGTCCGGGCGAGAGGTCAAGGGCCTGATGCAAGCGCGCATCCGGTTCCACCTGAAGCAACTCACGCGGCAGGCCGGTGAACTCGCAAAAGCGCTCAGCTCCTGCCTGATCACCGATGGCAATCGCCAGAGGCCGGATGTCTGCTTGTTCCAGCCTGGGTAATTCAGGAACCAGAGCCTGGGCATATTCCATCGAATCAAAATCACCGAGCTGCGTCAGCAGCAGAATCAAGCGCTTGATTCCATCGGCATTGGTCTGGCTCTTGCCAATGCGTTCGAGCAGTGCTTCTGGTGTATTCATGACTCCACTGACAACACTGAGCGTCAGGACCTTGTGACGAACGACAGCATGGACTGTTGGAGCCACAAACGGTGAACAATGACTCCCACCGTCTGACAGCTGAAACTTGCCGAGAAGCCCTGTTCAGTGCAGCTTGGATGCAGAACAGTCACGACCGACCATGGGACGGGTCCACAGGTTGGCAGCTCAGCGACAGGTCACGCCCTACGAGCTGTCGCGCAACATTCTCGAGGAAGCTGGCTACGAGATCACACGCAGGGAGGCGAAGAGCGCTGCCGGACATCGTGGGTATGACGTTGTCTTTCCCTGCACGATTGATGGGCAAGCTCATCAAAAGATGATGAGACGGACGTGGTTAATCGAACTTGCTGAACTCGTGCTGGAAGGTTTTAAGCCCGAAGAGATCGCAACCAACTACTTTCATCGAGACTTTGACGCATAACCCCCAGCACTGATCTGAATCGTGCGTGTTCACTGAGGCTTGCCCCCTGGACAAACACCTTCATGAGTCGGCAATGATCATCTCCAACCGAAAGCCTCTGGACCGTTTCAAGATCCGTTGAACCAGCCATGGGGGATCAACATCATTAAAACAACAGCTTAAAAAGATGATCCGTTGCAAAGCCTCACACCACGCGCACGCTTCTCAGCAAATGACATCTTTTCCACACTGATATCGCGAATCACTTCATCAACACAGTGATTAAAATACCTAGCCTGATTGGCCACTGGAGAGACCTGGATTGCGCCATAGATAACAGCAAAGACCAGAAGCACTGGATAGAGATGTGCATTGATCAGCTCACGCGCCTGAGACATTGATGAAGTTGTCACTAACGCCGCAATAGCAATGAATTCAACACCATGTCAAGCAATAAGCGCATACCGATGAATACTGAGAATGAACAGAAATGCATGACACGGCAACATCAAACCCCCAGCATTAATCCTCATAGGCCGGAGAGAAGCATCAGACGAAGAAAGACCATCCCCTGCGGACAAGCTCTTCACGAGCGCCCCGATCCATTCGGCCTCAACGATCGCAGTCCCTGAATTGAAATCAAACCCGACCAGCCATATCCCCCCACAACACGCAGGATTCGCCTTCGTGACATCAATCACCTGCGGCTCCGTTGAGACCAGGGCGGCATGAGCAGCCAGACAAATCTCCTGAGGATGTGAGCAAATCACGAACCAGCAGTCAGCTCCCTTGTCGCGAAGAACAAAACCGGGTTTGATGACGGTGTGTCACCCGGGAGCCCCCGCCGTGATCGGTCAAACCAGGATTTACTGCCACCAGGGGAAGGAATTCCTCCTCGTCGAGGTTCCATCTCAGGAGGCGGCCCTTCAAGTGAAGGAACTCACTGATCAGGGCTGGGAAATCGAGGCGGAGATCCCTGTCTGAACCGCGATTCCCTGACTCCAGCCAAAGCGCTCAGGTCAGCCAGGCTTACTGGGGTTGTCATCATCAAATTTCTGCACGGCTGAATCAATCAATCCCTGGGTATCGGTGTTCAGGGAAGCGATAACAAAAAACACCATCGACAACACACCTGCAGCGGCAATCACCACGACGCTGAGATTGCTCATCTCAAGATTGCCGTAACGGAATGCGAGGTAGATCATCGTGTCGCAGAAACTCAGACCCGAATAGGGCAAGGTCCATTCCAGGGTTGATCAATGTACCCGCAGGCGACGAGCGCGCGAACCTCTCCAAGCCGGAGACGTCAACGCGTTGACACATCTGTACTACTCCACTAGAACAGGTGTATCAGCAGAGGATTCATGGCTCCCAGCTCCCCCTATGCACCCTTCAAGGCCGAGGAGTGGATGCGTGCGTCCCTCATCAATCCACGAAAACGATGTCCCACCATGGTTGGATCCAGGATCCCAGCACCCAGGAGACGAAACGCTTCCATGCCGACAAAAAAAACTGGGAGATTGACCCGAGGGTGTTCGTGGATTCAGGGAGACCTTTTCCAGACCAGCCACCGCTGCTGACGACTCGGCTGCATCTGAGCAGAGAGACCGCAGAAGGCCTCTGGGTTGAACTCCTTCGCGTCGGATGGTTGCCATGCAGGCCCCAGTGGGCAGCTGACGCTGAATTCTGAACAGGCAGCTCAATGCACGCTCAGGCCCTCCCCTCAACCGAACTGGTAATGCTTACGAACGGGTTGATGAACCTCCCATGTGCATGACATTCCTGCCGGAAATTCGACAAGGTCACCGGCTCCGAAGCGAACGGGCTCACCCTGCTCAGGCGTCACAGTGACATCACCCTCAAGAAGCAAGCAGGTTTCCCTCTGGTCGTAATGCCACGGGAACGTACTGGTTTCACAGGCCCAGACAGGCCAGTCGCGAACACCCAGGGCCAGGATCACACTCTCCGGGCAATTGGAGGTCACACAGATCATCGCGGTGTCGGTCGCGGCAGCTGAAAACCATGATTGCGCGGCGCAGGACCAGGTCGGTCATGAGCATGAGCTTCACCAGCGATCATCAAGGCTGTGCCTGAGTCTCGGCAGGAGAAGCCCATGATCGACTCAGGCGATTACAGCTATCCACCCAGGACGCGATGGCAGGACTACGCACGGGTGTTGCTGCAACTGCTGCTGATCTCTGTTCTTGATCACAACGGCCTGGGGCCAGACTCTCAAACCCGTTTTTGGGGGCGTCGTGATCACGCTGCTGTTTCTGATGGCGGAACGCATCAGAGCCTATGTGGATGGCCCATTTGAAGCAGATTGCAGCAGTTTTTCTCTCCCTCCAAACAGCATCTGCCTAACCATCAGTCATGACCTGCTCGATCATGCGACAGAGCGCGTGCAACATCTGAGATCAGATGATCCGGCGCGCTGGACCTGAGCAGACAACTCTTGCTCAAAGGCTCCTCTCACAGTGCCCCTAGGTATTGATTACTGAATTCCCAGGCAACAGAACAGCGATACTGATAATTCAATCCTGCAATGCCAATCCTTTTACAGGATGCATCTGTGATTGCCGCACCCTCAGGAACCTTTGATAGCAGCTGATTGATCGTCACTTCCCTGTTACGACCACTACCTGAGATGGACAAATCACTAGCAAACGCCGCAGATCCAAAAACCAACAGAAAAAGGCTCAACAGAATTGCACTCAGAATTCTCATTGCCAGAAAATCACTGACCACGTATTAGCCACGAAGCAAAAAACTGGCAGAATATTTTACACATGCCGTACAACCAGGATTTGCAATCGCTCCAAGCAAACAATTACAGAATGGTCATTGTGTTTCGATCACCTCAGTGATCGAGATCACCAATTGATTATCAGCGAGATCACATAAGATATCTGATCTCCAGAAGTTCGGATCAGCATGCCACACATTCTGCTGCAGATCACCATCCCGTTTGTACTGGCCCTCTTTCATTTCATTGGCCCCGTTCCAGCCGATCTGGGAATTCATGCTGGACATCTGAGTCCTTGCCCAGGCCCAGCCCACTGCGCGAACGTCCTGTGGGAGTTTGGCGACGCTACAGCCTCCCTGCAGCAGCTCTCCGAATGGATCGAGAACACACCTCGTACAGAGATCATCGAGCAAAGCGACAACTACCTGCATGCCACTTACAGCAGCAGAATCTTTGGCTTCGTTGACGACCTTGAACTGCACGTCAAGGACGCAGTCACGGTTGAGGCACGCTCGATCTCGCGACTCGGAGAGTCGGACCTCGGCGTGAATGCACAACGCTTAGAGGACCTGGGCAAGGCGCTTGAGAGTGAATAAAGACTGCACCCAATACACACTGTTGTTACAGCTGGATGCCTTAAGACCTGCTCATGTGTTGAATGATTGGAATCTTGAGCAGCTCCAATTCACATACACCGCCAGATCACTCCTGATCAATGGCAACAGTGACAACCACCCATCCGATCCAAGGATGTCTGGCGCAATGTGCCTGCTTAATCAAATCATGAGCCTGCTTTGAATCCCGCCAGCATTCGCAGATTTGTCTTCACTCTGATCACCGGATACCTGGCGATCTTTGGAGTTCAGCAACTTCCCTATGAATTTGAGAATCAATGGCTTGTCCTTATTCCAGTTCTGATCGTGGTTTACATCATCACGGTGTGGCTGGATGGTGTTTTTTTCAAGAGCGCTCCTGTGGAAACAACTATTCAATCCAGCAAAAAGGCCCAGCAGAAGCAGTCGCCTAAGAAGGGCTTTGGGGCCTAACAACTCGAGCGAAGACCAAGTCAACGGAATGAGCGGCTGATTTGGTGTCCGTGCACACGACCAGATGGCCTGGATGACGAGATGGTTCGCATGTCTGCCTGCCTTGGGTGGCACGTCGAGAAAACTCAGGGGCAGGGCTGGCACTCTGCCCCTTTTTCATGACCGGCAGTGATAGACATTCAGAGCCCTGCCTTCATCGGTGCTGTGCGTTCCGACCCGATGACAGTGGGCTTCAGCGGGAGGCGTTCTGCTTCCGACATGAATCGAATAGTCGGCCTTGACTGGGTTTGTCCAAACAAGGCTGAACGCTGCCAGAGAAAGCAGAGCCAGCAGCAACGTTCGCATCGCCCAAAGCCAGGAAACCGGAGTCTGAAGCCTCGCTGATTGGACCGCGAAGGGTCGTGACCAGCAAAGAACATTCCTGCCGAGCCAACCCGACGACCCAGCCTCACCCACGAGGAGGGGTATCCAACACCGCGATCTCCATCGCTCAACAGACCGCCAAGACGCCTCGAAGCCCCCTTGACCAACCCACTCCCCATGGCTTAGTACATAAGTACTATCGCGGAAATCCGATGGAGGAGTGGAGTTTTGTCGATGAAAGCGAGTTGCAGAACTGGAAAGGAGCTCGGATCTGCCTGACTTGTCAGCACTTCGCCTATGGCGTTGATGGCCACTGCCGAACGATGGTGGCCTGCAATCTCCGCCAACAGCAGCTGCAGCAGGGCGATCACCTGACCAAACGCTGTCGCCACTGGTGCCCCACCTGGCAAGATCAAGCCGGGTGGAGCCCGGAGTACGGCTAAGCCCGATCCAGCTCAGCCCAGTCCTGGGTTGACTCCATCCATGAGGCTTCCACTCAGCAGTTGCCCAGGAGAAGATTCAAGATTTTTCATCAGATCGTGAAGCAAGGCTGCCTCCTCGGGAGTTGGCGTGTTGCCACAACCGACCCTGCAGAGAGCTGCTCTCAGCTTTAAGTAGTCAGAAGCAGGGATGCTGATCTGGATCTGATCTTTTGCCATGCAAACAGTGTGGTCCTTGGCAGCTGCAGGGCCTCTGGGCTGAGGACAACCTGCGGAAGTCAGATCAGGGGATGGCGAAGAGGCTGACCAGGCACGAGCCAACACCCTCTCAGACCCTGCTCCAATCCTTTCCATAACTGATATCTCAAACCAGTAACTAGCTTCAGCGTCCTGCCTCAACGGCAGGCATACACAGGTTGGTGCGACCCAGGGAATGGTTTGGTCTGACGAACCATCTGGCTCAAACGACGACGCAAGGCCACACACTCGCTGCACTGGCATGGCTCGTCATCGTGCACGCTGGAATGGACCCGGACAGGCTGAAATCGACTGCTCATCGGAAACGACCTTTTCTCTGTTGTGACGCGCTCTTCCAATCCCCGCCAGCAGTTATCACAATCCTGTGATGATTCCCTTAACTCACGAAAGAGCGATGGCTTAAGCGGGGAAGGTCATGGTGCGGCAACCATCAATTCCGCCAGATCGAGACCGCTCTGAAGCGCCCCTTCCGCCATACCAAAGCCTGATCCCGCGATCCAATCGCCACAGAACCCCACACCGGATTGGCTGCACCACTGCAGCTCCTGCGGCATGCCCTGATCCAAGGGTTGAGCTGCACCCCAGCGCATCACGCCAAGCGAACGAGCACTGGACAGCATCCGCCTCAGTGAGGGCCAGGGGCCAAGAAGCTCAGGAAGCACGGCGAGCAATCGCTGTTCCTGAGCTTTCAGCAGCTGTGGCTGTGTTTCCGGTGTGATCAAGGCACCATCATCCAGACCATGGATCACCAGACCGAGGCGATCCTGCTGCTGAACCTGCAGCACCACACGCTCCACCCCGAATTGCTGCTGGGCTTGAGCGGTCAGCCAGATCTGCCGGGGTAATGGATCGAGATCCACCGCTGAACAGTCCAGCATCAGATTCCAGCGCACGCTTGCGTTGAGGTCGGCAATCCAGGCGAGTGCCTGATCGAGAACAGGGTCCTGATGCTCTGGAACTGCATCACGCAAGGGCACATCACTCCGACCGAGCATGGCCAGAGAACGGGGATGGGCCAGCAGTGTGCCGCTCAATACCAGAGTGCCGGCACGCACACCGCCTGGAAGAACCCAGCTCTCATCCTCTCTGGAGAGGGTCTGAATCCGCTCCCCGAAGCAGACATCAACTCCTTCAGAGCCATCGGAAAGCAACGTCTCCGCCACTGTCGCCATGGTGGGGAGACCGCGCCATCGCGGCCCCCGCAGCAGAGGGTGATCAGGTGGCTCGACGGCGGCACCATGGTGATCCAGACCGACGACCGCATCGTCATCCACACGAATGACACCGCGTTGCTCCAGTGATCTGATCAGCTCCCGCAACTGGCCTTGCGGCTCGGATTGAAAGCTCAGAGTCGGAGATCCATGGTCCAGCCTCCACAGAGGATCATCGCGGCGTCTCCTGGTGGCACAGCGTCCTCCGGGACCTCGTCCAGCCTCCAGAAGCTGGATGGTCCCAGCCCAGCCACGTGTTCTCAAAGCGGCCACCAGGGCACAACCGGACAATCCGGCGCCGATCACCGCAAGATCAACATCCTTGCCGGGCATGAACTCTGAAAGGGAGGTTCTGATTCTGAATGACCCACAAAAAAGACGGGTGGCGGCCCGTCTCAACTCTCCCTAAGCGCTTCCCGGAGCAGAACTCCGTGCAAGCTCTTTATCGCGTGGATCATGCTCTGGCGCCGTAGGAATCGATACTCAAAACCACTGAAATGTGAGCATCAATTGCAAAGAAAAACCTGGATGGTTCTCGCACAAAAGAATGTCGAGATCAACAGGCTGTTGGCAGCTGTGCCCGCCGGCTATGAACGAGCTTCAAGTGTCAAGGCAGAAGTCATCCTGCGCTCTTCGTTTGCCAGAAAATCAGACCACATCCCCACCAGAAAACTGAGCGTGGATAAAGCGCGTATCTGTTCCTGAGAACCAGGCCTGGTGTATTTGAAATCCATGAACATTTGATCAGCAACTGATTGCTGCTCTCGGCAACGCGTATCGATCGACATTTGTCAGCCTCTTGCTTTGACGGAAGGCAGGTCAGTTGACTGGGCCAGCACGTAAACCACACCTGCAGTGATAACAGCGGTGAATGCGATGAGCCCGTAGATGGCAGCGGAGTAATCAGTCACGGACGCCAGCGTGAAGTTCTGCAAAGAATGGTAGCTCATTTGTAAAGCTGTGTAACGCGGCAGGCTCCTCGCTGTTCTCGGCTCTGCTGGCGAAGTCAATCGGCAGTACGGCATCAGAGCATCCAGGTCGACTGCCGTATCAGCGGTGAAGCCTGAACATGGGCTTTGTGGCTATCGTTTCGTGCTCGCTTGGATCAGAGATGACGCGCACGATTGCCGTAAGCGGTGCCTCCGGAAAGACTGGTTTTCGCATTGCTGAGGAGGTGCTGGCTGCCGGCGATCAGGCCAGGCTGCTGCTCCGTCCCCAATCGCAGATTCCCTCTTCACTCGAGGGTTGCGAACAGCATCGACTCACTCTGATGGATGCAAACGCACTGGACGACTCTCTGCGCGATGTCGATGCTCTGGTGATTGCAACCGGCGCCCGTCCCTCTGTGGATCTGACGGGGCCAATGAAGGTCGATGCCTGGGGTGTGGAGCGACAGATCGAAAGCTGCCAACGGGTTGGTGTCAAGCGCGTGGTGCTGGTGAGTTCCCTGTGCGCAGGGCGCTGGAAGCACCCGCTCAACCTGTTTGGCTTGATTCTGGTTTGGAAGCGCATTGGGGAGCGCAATCTGGAGAACAGTGGGCTCGACTGGACCGTGATTCGACCCGGTGGCCTGAGTGAACGCGAGGACGACCTGGAGGAAGAAGGCGTGCTGTGGACAGGCGCGGACAAGCAAGACAGCGATTCAATCCCGCGCCGACTGGTGGCGCGCTGCTGCATCGAAGCCCTCAACACCCCCGATTCGATCGGCAAAATCCTGGAAATCACCAGTTCCAAGCAACAACCTGTGGTGAGCCTGCAGGAGGCCATTACGAGCTGCTGAGGGATGGGGGGCTCTACCCCTTGAAGTCGCCCATCCACCCGACCTGACGGCATGATCATGAATCCAACCTTTGCCTAGATCTGTGCCCTGGAAACCAGCCGAAGCCTGGACCAGCCTCAGCCCACGGGAAGGTCGCCGCCATTTCCGGGTGATTCTTCAGGGTGGACGCGGTGCTGATCGCTGGGTGGAGCTGGTTTCACTGCTGAATCCCCAGGTGCGGCTGAGAGAGCGCTGGACGCGGCTTCAGGACAAGACGCAGTGGCAAAGCGGCTGGCAGCCGATCCCTCCGGACGACCCCACTCCCTCAGACGACGTCTGAAGGCAACGCTTTGGTTGCGATCACCGCAAAGAATGGATCGCCCTTCGCGCCAACCCAGCCAAGAGGGCCCGATTGCTGTGTCTGTTCAGCAATCAATTCAGGCTTGGGCCAACCCTGAGCCATCATCACCTCCGCCACATAGCGGAGATGATCGCCATCCCCGCCATCAGTCCAGATCTGAGGCGCTTTCGTGAAGAACATGCGGTTGCTGAAGGCACAGATCACCTGTCCCTTCGGTCGGGTGATGCGCAGCAGCTCGGCAGCCACAGCCTCAGGTTGCTGCAGATACTGCCAACCGGCGACGATCAAGGTGCAATCGACACTGGCGTCGTCCAGAGGAAGCTGCTGATCGCGATTCAGGTTCTGCACCCAGTGACGATCGAGACGCGGATTGGCCTGCAATTCCTGGGCATTCAGCCCATGACCGATCACCTGCTCATAGCGCTGTTCCTCCGGCAGATGACTCACCCAGCTGCTCATCAGATCAAGGACGACCGCGCAACTGGGGATGCGCTGGCGGTACAGCTGCGTCAACCTCTGACGAAACGCGGCATCGAGATGCTGAACAAAGCGGGGATCGCTGTAGAACAGCGCATCATCGCTGTCATCGAGCTTGAAGCGCTCGTTGTCGTTCAAGACCTGTACGACCACGGGGAAGTCCTGCTGTCCAAGAGACCCGGAACCTAGAGAAACCAGCGGCGAAGCGCGTTTCCTACCGCCGAAGATGGCTCAGATGGCTCAGATGATCGAACTGATCAGAGACCCAGATCCTCCAGCATTTGCTTCTGAGCTCGCTGACCAGTGATCGCATGAGCTGCCATCGCGCCACTGGCGGCCACTGGTGGAATGCCAATACCGGGGAAGGTGCTGGCCCCGCACTGAAGCAAACCTTTCAGAGGTGTCTGCACACCTGGGAACAAACCCTGAGCCGCCGAAAGCGCTGGTCCATAACTTCCCTGATGCACAGAGAGGAAATGGAGATGGGTGAGAGGCGTGCCCTCCATCACGATCCGGCATCGACTGCGGAGGTCGGGAATGCGTTGTTCCAGCACCTCCCAGAACACTGAGCAGCGCTGCTCACGCCGTATCTCGTAGGCAGCCGTTGAGCGTTTCAGATCACACCACTCCGACCAGGGCTCATTGGCTGGTGTGTAGGCATGCAGAACATGCTGACCGGCGGGCGCCATCGAGGCATCAAGCACCGACGGAATCGAGACCACCACGGCATTGCGCTCAGCATCGATTCCCCTCTCCCAGTCACCAACCCAGACCGTGTGAATGGGCAGATCCTCAAGTCCACTCGCATCAAAGCCGAGATGCAGATGCAGAAAGGAGCCACAGGCCGGAGTCTGCAGGCGCTGGTGTCGCCAGTTGGGTACTACCGCCTCAGGCAGCAGGGCCGCAGTGCTCCAGGCATCAGCATTGCTGACCACGTGATCCGCCCTGAACTGCTCACCGTTGACAAGCTCGACACCGACAGCCTGATCTCCATCCAGCAGAACCCGCTGGACACGGGCTCCGAGTCGCAGACTGCCGCCATGTTTCTCGAGTCCACGCACAAGGGCCTGCACGACGGCAGCACTGCCTCCCCGGGGAAAATCAAGACAAGCCTGCGGATCAAACCACTCACCGAACAGCGTTGCCATGGCTGCTGCATTGGTGTCGGCCATGGGCATGCCACTGATCAGAAAGCAGAGCAGATCAACCCAGTGGCGAAGGAAGGGATCCTGAAGATGTCGATCCACCAATGGCCCGAAGGCACCGCTGAGATGACGCAGGGCCGGCAGATGGGGAAGCAAACGACCGCTGCGACGCAACAGAGGTCCAAGCCCCTCGAGGCCTCCCGGCGGTAGTGCCAGCAGAGGCAGGGCATCTGCCGCCGCTGCAATCGGCTGCAGCACCTCAGCGAAACGACGCCATTCCTGCACCGCTGCCGTTCCACGCAGCTCAGCAACAACCTGTTCAAACCCGTCAGCGCCGACACCGATGCGCAGATGACCCTCCGGGAAGAGCACATCCCAGTCCCGATAGTGGATGACATCGAGCGGCTCATCCAGGGCCTTGAGAATCTGGGCAAGCGGATTGTTGCTGGGCCATCGGCCGAGACCGCTCCAGAGAGAAGGACCCGATTCGAACTGATATCCCTGACGCTCGAAACCATGAGCAGCCCCCCCAGGGTGCGCATGGGCCTCGAGAACCATCACCTCATGTCCGGCCCGGGCACACAACGCAGCGCAGCAGAGACCACCGATGCCGCTGCCGATCACGATCACCTCACACTTGGTGGTCATGGTGTGATCCGCTCGGTGAATGGACAGTTCATAGCGAGGCGGCGCCTGATTCCGTCACCTGACCATCGGATGTCAGCAACGCCGCAGAGCTGAATCAGCCAAGGACTGCTTCAGTGATGGCAGGGAAACTGTTCCAGCAGTGATTGTTCTGCCACTGATTCTGCTCGGCTTGGCCTGGCTTCAGGAACTTGTGGATCAGCTGATCTTTGGCGGTCGCTGGAACCTCGCCATGGGGCCGGGGAGCCCCTGGTGGACGCTGATCACCGCACCCTTCAGCCATGAGGGACTTGGCCATCTCGTCGCGAACAGCCTGGTGTTCCTTCCACTCAGTTACCTAGTCCTGGCGCGCAGCAGCCGGGCCTATCTGAGCATCTGGATTGCGGTGATCGTGCTGGAGATACCGATATGGCTGATCTGGCCAGTCGGCGCCCACGGCTTGTCTGGAGTGGTGTACGGGCTACTGGGCTATCTGGTGTTGATCGGTTTTCTGGAGCGTCGACCACTGCCGATCCTGCTCAGCATCGTCACGGTGTTGATCTACGGAAGCGCCCTACCGGGCCTACTTCCCTGGGCCACTCCAGCGGGAGTCAGCTGGATCGGACATGCCTCAGGATTTGTGGCCGGGTTGCTTGCAGCGATGGCGGTTCAGAGGCCCTCTGCTCAGTTGGAGGATTGATCGTCGTTGCCACCCTCTTCGGCTTCTGCGTTCTTGAACAGGAAACGGCTGGAGAGGCGCACGCCCAGCACAGAGGCAGCAGCGCCATAACCAATGAAGGTGGACGCCTGGCCGAAACTCCCTGACTGATAGAGATCAGCGTTGAGCAACAACCAGTCCACCAGTGAGGATGCCGTTCCCCAGATCACTACCCAGACCGAGACGTAAATCACTCCGCGGGCGGTGTCGTTCAAGAGTCCAGGGCAAAATGTGAATCAACGCTAGGCGAACTTCAGTCGCGTCTCAGCCAGGAATCGGCACCTCCAAACCAATCTCCGAGATCATCGCTATCAGGTCGGTGTTGCTGATCCGGTTCAGCGTCACCGAGGTTGAGGTCGTCAAGAAGACTGTCGAGACCGCCACGATGGTGGCCTGCAAGTTGTTGCCGACGGGCCTGTCGCAGCCATGAAGAAACGGTGCGATCACAGTCGGCGAATTTCTGCAGGTAAACGCGTTCCGAGAGGCTGATGCTGGAACCTTGCGCGAGGCGTCTGAGGATTGACTGCAGCTTCAGACGGGTGCTGGTGGTGAGCATGACCCGATCCCTCCGAACTGACGACGATGTGCTCCGTCATAGCGGCAACGTTGCCAAGGATCAAACCCGTTCACGGAAGTGCAGACAGCAGCGGTCACACACACCAACAATGGCTACAACCGTTGCAGTGGTGAACGTTTGCGCGGAGACTCAATGACGGATCAGGACCAGCAAAAACCTGTGGTGATCCAACAGGGAGGCAACGGGGTTGGTCTTGTGCTGGCCGCGTTGATCGTGGGGGGCGCCATCGTGTATTCCGTGAACGTGTGGTCCAATACTCAGCAGCAGAAACTCAGGGTTCCTGCAGAAGCGATCCAGAAAGGCGTTGAAACAGTCAAAGACGCCATCAAACCTGGATCTTGATGGCAGCTTGCAGGCCCTAATGCGCATTCACGCGTCAATTCCGATCAAACGCTTGAATCACCTTGTCAAGAGCAATGAGATTGCGCATGTGCTGGACCTCGGTGAGGCCGTTGATAGACATGAATTCAGCGAGACGATCTGGATCATCAATAATTTCACGGCCAGTATTCACAAACTGGCGAAAAGCTACTAACAGCTCATCTTTATTCTCAGCACGCTGAACAGCACAACAGCACCAATTAATTGCAGCCTGCTCTTGCAATTGATACTCTCGAATCCGACGCCGCAGACGGCGCGAATCTAACTGTGTTTTCCTGACAAAGATAGCCAACGCCAGAGCAAGACAAACAATCACAATTGTCTGTGTCATCCAAGCAAAGCGGCTCAGACCAGCCTAATCAAGCAGGAACAGGCTGTCACTTTTGGATGGGCTGCTGTTGAGACGAAGACTCCTCAATCACCAGTGACTTCTGAGCGGGCTCTTGCTCCTCGGCAGACTCTTCAAAGACGAGATCAATCTCAGCCACCCAGGCAACGATCGCAATCAAACCAACCACAGTCCCAATTAATAAAGCGATCCGCCGTTTTGACATGATTTTCACTGGATTGAGAACTGAGACTAAAACCAGACTGGAACATTCTGGAGTTCACGAAGGGCCTTGCAGCAGTCCTTGAGAAGATGACGCCGATTGAACGCAAACAGCTGGCTGAAGACATGCATTGATCAGCCGCTGGCCGGATCAATGAACAAATCACGAACAGCACAAACCTGCTACTGAAAGCAAAGAAGGTGGACGTGAGAGTCTTTCGGCGTCCGTGTAGCTAAGCAATAGAAGCTTGGAAATTTCTAAGGGGTTGAGCAAGCACTGCCACTACTGGAGCCCCTCCTGGTCTGATCAAGGCAGGTGGTGCCGTGAGTAAAGGTGATATTGACCAGCATTGCGGTTGCGGGCGCAACCAAGCAAAGCTCGGCATCATGCGCGGACTGACGTCTGATCCATGCTCCGCCGCATTTCCATCGCATTGCTGACCTTTTCTATTGCTATCTCCCCATTGCCTTTGAGGGCACAAGAAAAAGCGCCTAGCGAGAGAGAGATGGCCGAGTTCAATAAAAACTTTTTAGACACCATGTATGAATTGGCTGAGGACAAGGAGCTGATGAATTTTTTGGGCGTCGAAAATGTCATTTCGCTTGCAATCTACAATTGCAAATTGGTCGAGAAAGGTATCGTAAAACCCAGTGAAGTTGATGAACTTTTAAGCCTCTATTACCTTCAAGTTTACGATGTCCCAGAGAGGGAAAGAGAAATGGCAATATATACGCAGTCTTCAGCATTTAGCGATTACATAATTTTCCCAAAAGATGTTATTAGGCTTTGCGACCCTAAGCGCATTATTCCAAGATTCAAAGGACTTCCAACAAGCCCTCCCGAATAACAAATTTTTTTTCAAAAATATTTTTGCTAACTAGCAACTCTGGCCAATACTCGTTCAGCGGAAGCAATCGACTCCGACTCCCTGGCATTGGTGCCGCAGGGCTGCTCATATTGACCAGCATTGCAGCTGCGGGCACGGCTCCAATAAGCCCGGCATCATGCGCGGACTGACGCCAGCCCAATGCTCCGCCGCCTCTCCGTTGGACTGCTGGCTTCTGCTGTTGCCATCGCCCCGCTGCCTTTGAAGGCGCAGGACGGCAGTGCAGAGGATCTGGGTGATGTGATGAGCATCAGCCTCAAGGATGTGGTGAAGCCAACTCTTGGCTTCC
This sequence comes from Synechococcus sp., assembly GCA_047286285.1. Lineage (GTDB taxonomy): Bacteria > Cyanobacteriota > Cyanobacteriia > PCC-6307 > Cyanobiaceae > Synechococcus_C. The sequence continues at coordinate 1,727,815 of JBJBBP010000002.1, forward strand.
AGGGCGCACTGCAGGGTGCTGGCACGCCGAATCAGGCTGGTATTGGTGGGTTCTTGCCTCTCTCTGTTGGCGATAACAGCGTCTGGTTCGTTGATGCTCTCGCCAACGTCAACTTCGCTGATCGCGAGGGCTACAGCAGCATCATCAACACCGACGTGGCTGGAGCGACCATCAGCACTTCAACCCGTGTTGGCTATCGCTGGCTGAATGGTGATCGCTCATGGATGTATGGGCTGAATGCTGGTTATGACACCAGACCCATCGCAACGGGTGCTGCTGATTCAGGAGTGTCTTTGTTTGGCACTGAGAAATCAGTCTTCTTCCAGCAAGCAGCCGTCAATTTGGAAGCAGTCTCCAATACTTGGAACTTCAATGCCTATGGCTTGATTCCAACAGGAGATAAGGAGCAACGAGTCAACTGGCTGTACCTAGCAGGTTCACTGGCAACTTATGGCATTGATGCGGGCTACAACATCACTCCCGATTTAACCGCATCTATTGGCTACTACTACCAGGATGGTGATGGCTCAGAAGCTGATGGATCAGGTGTTCTAGGCCGCGTGGCTTATGAAATTACAAACGGCTTGATCGCTGGAGTCAATCTCTCCTATGACGAAGCCTTTGAAACTCGATTTTCTGCGGATGTCGAGTATCGCTTTGGAGGACCAGGAAAGACAGTCGACAAAAAAGAAATAGCTGAATTGCCTGTGATTAAAGCCTTGTCATCAAGCATTGCTAATAGGAGCATAAGACTTCACGATGAAATGAGCCTCTCCGCTGCCGCAAAAGAATGCTTAACACAGCAGTCTATAGATCTTAATAAGCCGCTGAAGCTAGATGGATCATCTAACTCCACTCTGGTGCCAGGAAAATATTTAGACAACCCCCCTCAAGGCGGTTGGACCTATCTCATGAATTTACTGCCGCGTTTTTATCCCAAATTCGATGGTCTCGAATGGACTGGCTGCATTGGCAATCTAGCACTCTAGAGCTACAAGCCAATTAAACCAATTACAACTAGAAAAGGAAGATTACTATATGCCAAAATCTCTTTCTAACGCTGAAGCTTACTATTCAAAACCTTTTGTAGGAATTTTCATCTCTATGGTCGCCGCCTAATCACGGCTAAACACTATCCAATACCTGGCACGATTGAGCGCAGTTGAGTAGAGATAGCCAGGACTTAATTAGTAATCAAATAGGATCTCCGGCCAATACTCGTACAGCGGCAGCCAGGCTTAGCTTCTAAGCCAGTCCTAGCCTCCTTCCATCGATTGTTGATGACTGTGCTGACGGAAAAGATCACTGGCCTCATCAATATCACCACCCTCAGCACTCTCTTCAGCAACGGGCTGAGTGATGTCGTCCTGACACCTCTTCTGCTCAAGCTCCTGCTGCAGCTCTTCCCTGCGCACCACCCGTGCATAGGCATCACCTGAATCAGAGCTGATCCGGCGCTTTTCAGAGCCCATGAAACCTCAGTTCGACCGCCCGCCAATCTCTCATCCCATCAACGGCGCTGCAATCATGACGTTCGATCATGAGCGGTGATGAAGAAGAGCGAAAGGGCGAGAGTGCTCCTCGACCGGCTGAACGAGCACTATCCCGAGACGCCGGTCCCCCTGGATCACAGTGATGCGTTCACACTGCTGATTGCCGTGCTGCTCAGTGCCCAGTGCACTGACAAAAAAGTGAATGAGGTGACTCCGGCTTTGTTCTCCGCTGGACCCACCCCCGCTGCCATGGCAGCACTAGAGGAAACGGAGATCTACAGCCACATCCGTCAGCTGGGCCTGGCGAAAACCAAAGCTCGCAACATTCACAAACTCGCCCACATCCTCGTCAATGTCCATGACGGTGAGGTGCCAGAAAGCTTTGAGGAACTGGAGGCATTGCCGGGCGTGGGACATAAGACCGCCAGTGTGGTGATGGCCCAGGCCTTCGATGTACCAGCATTTCCCGTTGACACCCACATCCACCGCCTCGCCCAGCGCTGGGGGCTGAGCAAAGGCGACAGCGTTGTCAGAACGGAAGCTGATCTCAAGGCTCTCTTCCCGAGAGAGCACTGGAATCGACTGCATCTGCAGATCATTTTCTACGGACGCGAACATTGCACCGCACGCGGATGTGATGGCACGGTTTGCAAGCTGTGCAGGGAGCTCTATCCAAAACGCCGCAAGCCAGTGACCTGGCGAAAACCCTGATGCAGGCACAACACATCACTCCCCCGATTGCCCTCACCATCGCTGGCAGTGATTCAGGAGGTGGGGCCGGAATCCAGGCTGATCTCCGCGCCTTCATGGCTTTTAGGGTCCATGGCTGCAGTGCGCTGTCTTGCGTCACCGCGCAAAACACCTGCGGAGTGATCCGAGTCGATCCGATACCGCCTGAAGGCCTGAAAGCGCAGCTCCAGGCGGTGCAGAGCGACCTGGCTATCGATGCCCTGAAAACCGGAATGCTGCTCAACACCGAGCTGATTCAGACCACCGCGGAACTCCTCCGGCACTGGAGCATTCCCAAAGTCATCGACCCGGTGATGGTGAGCCGCACAGGAGCCGTGCTTCTCGAACAGGAGGCGATTGCCGCGCTACGCCATGACCTGTTGCCGCTTGCAACCCTGCTGACGCCGAATCGCCATGAGGCGCGATTGCTCAGCGGGCTTGAACTGAGCGACGACAACAACACCGAGAAAGCCGCTGCATTGATTCATGCGCAGGGACCTGCAGCAGTCCTGATCAAAAGCGGCAGCGAACGCTCCCAGGGCGGACGAGATCTGCTCTTCAACGGCCAACCCCATTGGCTTGAGGGAACTTGGGTGGACACTCCCCACACCCATGGCACAGGCTGCACTCTGTCAGCCGCCATCACCGCAGGGCTAGCTCGCGGGCAGGAGCTCGAGCAGGCGATCGCGCTGGGGCGTGACTACGTCAAACAAGGCTTGCAGCAGGCCTTGGCGATCGGTCAGGGGCAGGGTCCGATCTGTCACTGGGCAGAAGCCGAGTCGGAAAAGCTGGGCGGTTGAACAAAAGTCAACAACCTGTTACATTGCTAAACATCCGCATTTGATCCATGAACGGGCAGCAGGCCAACGACAAGTGGTTTCAGGATTCAGCGGCCCACGCCATCCACAAGGAACAGCTCGAGCAGGTGGAACGCTTCAACGGTCGCGCTGCCATGTTGGGCATCGTGATTGGCGTCCTCACCGAGGCCATCACAGGTCAGGGGATTGTTCATCAGATCGGTCTTGGCCCCTTGGTTGACGGTTATGCCGCCTGCAGTGCCAAGTATCTTCCGTTCTGTTTCTGAGTCTCTTCAGGGTCTGCGGCTCTCACCCCTAGGTTGAAGTCAGTCAGACCTGAGCCATGGCTCGCAAGCGGCGCAAACTGAGCAAGGAGATGGAGGCTGAAATCAAATCAGCCCAGAAAAAAGTGGAATTTGTTTCGGCCATGATCCGGGACATTCGTGAGGAAGACATCCAGAACGAATATGCAGAGGCTTTTGCGCAGGTCCATGCTTCCTGCACGCATCTGGCTCAGCTGTACGTCAGTGAAGGGGTAACTGAGGAGAGCGAGGGCACTCTGGCTCTCTACAAAGGTCTGCTGGCAAGGTTTGAAGAGGAATACGAACTCTGATGCAGACCTCATCGTTGACCACTTCCCATGGCCGCGCCTCGGGAAGCCGGTACAACCGGTGCAACTGATTCAGACAGTCATGGCAGATCAGGGGCAAACACCCTCTCCCAGCACTGATCCCCGCTGGTTTGTATTCCTCATGGCCAGTCGGTGGCCGCTGGCGTTGGTGATTGCGGCATGGGCCATTGCCGTTGCTGCCATTCAGATCCTTCGCCAGCCGATCCCCATCGGACTGCCTCTCAATCAGCCGTTCCCGGTCCGTCTCGTTGGAGGCATCACCGTTGACAAGCTCTCGGCACCGGTCAGCGTGAAGGGTGAAGAACCTCTCACTATCGAAGCGGCCAAACCACTGCCTGTCGCCGGTGATGTGGCAGTCCCGAAAGGTGTGACCGTGACACAGCCTGTCGAGGTCGAAGGGGGAGTCTCTGTGGAAACCCCTGTCACGGTGTCAGAAGTGACGGCACCGGTCACCGTGAACGGCACCGATGGAGGAGCTGTCCTTGTGGGCACTCCTGATGGTGAACTGTTGAGTGTGACCGGCGGAGTGAAGGTGGATTCAGTTGGAGGCAGGATCAACGTGCAGCTACGCGATGCCGCCAAGTCAGTCCTGCCAATCCCCTGACGTCATGTTCACCCCCTTGGACAGCGACCTGAAGTCACTCAATCTGGCTGTGGTGGGTCACCAGGAGTGGGTCACCTTCCTGGAGGTGGATGAGCTTCCCAGGCCCGGCAGGATCGGCAGAGCCAGTCGAGATCTGGAGGAACCTGCTGGTGCTGGAGCAGTGGTCGCAGTTCAGCTGGCACGACTCACGGGTCGCAGGGTTCTCTTTTTCACGGCACTCGGGAGGGATTCCATTGGCGAACGAAGCGAACAACGCCTGAAGGAATTGGGTGTTGAACCGGTGGTGGCCTGGCGTGAGCAGCCCAGTCGCCGTGGAATCAGCCTGGTTGATCCAGGCGGTGACCGGGCCATCACAGTGATCGGGGAACGACTGATGCCGCTAGGCGCTGACGCGCTTGGCTGGGAACGACTGGCCGACTGTGACGGAGTCTTCGTTACAGCCACAGACTCCGATGGACTGCGTTGTGCCCGCCGCTCCAGGGTGCTGAGCGCAACACCGCGATTGGGGCTGCCTGTTTTGCAACAAGCCTCCTTGCCACTGGACGCCCTGATCGGCAGTGGACTCGACCCCTCCGAACAGGTTCCTGAAGAGTGCCTGAATCCTGCACCCACAGTTCGCATTGCCACGGAAGGTGACGCCGGCGGAGTCCTGATCCCTGGCGGTCGCTTTGAAGCCGTGCAGCTACCGGGCCCGATGATCGAGTCCTACGGCTGTGGTGACAGCTTCGCTGCGGGCGTCACGGCTGGACTGAGCGCAGGTTGGTCAATCCATCAGGCCGTTGGTCTGGGGGCGCGCTGTGGTGCCGCCTGTGCAACGCGTTTCGGGCCTTACGGCTGAACAGAACAGGCCGGAGGGCGAGGGATCAATGCCTCAGCTTGAGGAGCGGAACTGCGGCGCCGCGACAGAACCATCAGACCGTGAACATCATCTGCGCTGATGGAATTTGCACTCATGAAACAGCAATCAACAGGCCTGTCGTCATTGCCTCAACAAGGCGGAAAGACATTGCCAACAAACGCTGCTAAGACCTTCAAAAACTGCGGTCAACATCAACAACCTATGAAATTTGACTTCACGAAACAAGAGTTCGACGACTTAATCGCCGCTGCAAAAGAAGCTCGCATTCGCTGGAAAAAAGCCAGAACATTATGGAAAGTTGGTCATCATGCATATCTCAGGCACAACGCAGTCGAACTGGAACAGAACATCGAACGCTTCTCACGCATCGAAACCATGCTCATCGAGCGATACAAGACCGCCACCGGCGAAGACTGGCATCGCTGAATCTCGACACAACTTCGGGATGCATGCCAGGACGACGTCATCCATTCAGCAATGTGGGCGCCATGGCTCTGGCTCGCTGCAACCAGTCATTGACACGATCACCGGAGGCTGCAGCGACCTGTCCCGCTTCGACATGGCGATAGAGGTCAGCAACCTTCCAGGCAGTTGTGCGTGGATCCTCAGCAAATCGTGGAATCAAATGCAAATGGAGATGTCTGGCACCCTCACCAAAGGCGATGGCGTACACCCGTTCGCAGCCGGTGACCTGCTTGACAAGCAGGGAGGCGCGTTGAACAACCACTCCCCACTCACGCGCTTCATCTGGGGCAAAATCCAACGGGCCACCACAATGTCGCCTGGCATCCAGCAGACACCAACCGGTCAGTGGTGCAGGCTGAGGGTGGTGACGCAGAAGCCAGAGCTCATTGCGCCAGACCTCATGGGCGGCCAGCTCGCCATCATCGACGTGGAGGGCACAGATTGCGCAGGACGCCTCACGTTGCAGAAAAACCACCGGCATCAAGGAACAACCTGAGCTCACTCTGTCTGCGTCCCCGGAAAGGAAGGGGTTTTTAACTGAAATGGGCCCTATAAATCAGGGAAGCAGAAGGGCTCGCCTTCATGTCCATCCGTATCGGCATCAATGGCTTCGGTCGCATTGGGCGCCTTGCCTTCCGTCAGGCCATGGCCAGCCCTGACGTGGAGGTGGTTGCCATCAACGACCTGATCGATCTCGACTATCTCGCCTACCTGCTGCGCTACGACTCAACCCATCGTCGCTTCCCCGGTGAGATCAAGGTCGTGGATGGCCATTTGATGGTGAACGGAAATCACATTCGTGTGACTTCCGAACGTGATCCTCGCCAGCTTCGCTGGGGAGACGTCGGAGCGGACTATGTGTTGGAGAGCACCGGCTTTTTCCTAACGAATGACACCGCCCGGCAACACCTCGAGGCAGGTGCCAAAAGGGTGGTGATGAGTGCTCCCTCCAAAGACGACACCCCGATGTTCGTCATGGGAGTGAACCATCACGCCTACGCCGGAGAAGACATTGTTTCCAACGCCAGCTGCACGACCAACTGCCTGGCGCCGCTTGCCAAGGTTGTGCACGATCACTACGGCATCGTCAGTGGACTGATGACCACCGTGCATGCCACCACGGCAACCCAGAAGCCAGTGGACAGCCCGTCGCTAAAAGACTGGCGTGGAGGACGTGGAGCGGGACAAAGCATTATTCCCAGCTCCACCGGTGCAGCCAAAGCAGTGGGTCGTGTGATTCCGGAGCTGAATGGAAAACTGACGGGAATGGCCTTCCGCGTGCCGACTCCCGATGTCTCCGTGGTCGACCTCACCGTGAATCTGGCCAGGCCAGCCACCTATGAAGACATCAAGACAACGATGAAGCAGGCTTCTCAGAACGGTCTGTCCGGCATCCTCGGCTACACCGAAGATCCGATCGTCTCCAATGATCTCCTTGGAGAAAGCTGCACTTCGGTGTTTGACGCAGGAGCAGGCATGGCTCTCAATGATCAGTTCATGAAGCTTGTCGCCTGGTACGACAATGAATGGGCCTACAGCTGCAAATGCATTGACCTGATGCAGCACATGGCCAAGCATTCCGCTGACTGAAGCCTTCACGTCACCCATCGAAGCCCGGCCAGGCCGAGGTCAAAAAAGCCTTAAGTCGGGGCAGCAGTTGTTTGCTGCTCTCGCAGATTGGCCAACGATTGCTGACATGACCAGCGAAGTGGAGCCCAAGCCGCAGTCTTGGACAGTTCCTCGAGTAAATCCATCTGATCAAAAAGCTTTAAATCAACGCAAGCCCAGGCAGCTGCAATTCTCGACTTGGTGTATTGCGGAGTTGTCTCTGCAAGCGCGGATCGGATTAAATCATCTTTTTCTTTGATTTTACGCAAGCCAACAATACAAGTTAGGTAGTAGTGAGTGACGTAATCAGACCAGAGCCTTTCCTGCATACTCTCAATTACATTCAAGCATTCGTTACGTTCAATTCTCATCAAACTGGCCGCTGCACCATATTGACGAGCTTCATCACGGTGACTGAGATTCCGCTCAATCTCAGAAGGGTCGTCGCCACACTGCCACTCGCTCTTGATGTCCAACAACAGCGGGTCATCTCGCAAAAGCTGCTTGAGCAAAACCTGATGCTGGTGATCCGAGACCGAGTTATTGGCTTCAACGATCTGCAAGAAACTTTTAGCCCTCAGCGACATGGATACAGGCGCACGAATCAAGTCTGGAAGGAGGGCTTGATCGCCAGAGTCTCCGATATCAATGACCGCGGAACGCCTCTTGCCAGCGACAAGATCGGTCAGACATGCCACCAATGGCTGCATCAAATCGACCTCGCCGTAAAGGGATGCCATACAGGCCCTTGAAGCGCCGGAGATCAAAAGGCTTTCGTGATCAATCAAAGCACCAATCCGCTCTTTTGACTGAGCACTTTTGATGTGAAGCCTGGTGAAAAGCTGAATCACTGCACGTGCTTGCGTGACTTCTCCATCCAACAAATTCAGCAGATGTTTTTCATCATCTTCACTAGGGGACCAACCAATTCGACACAGCGCCGACAATGCATTAATGACTGCCTCAGTGTCAGTACATTTTAGAACTTCAACCAACGCAGGAATGGCCCTGACATCCTTCCTTCGACCAAGAGCTTCGACAGCTTTACGACGAGTGATCCTGTCAAACAATTCATCAACCGTGAGATCGCTCGTCGCCCTGATCAAGGCATCTAGAGTTTCTTCGCAATCACAAAGACCTAATCGCGTGGCCGCAAAGTAGCGATCAGCCGGTCTTTCAACAGAGTCGGTTTTGGCGAACAATAATTGAAGCGCATCAGACTTTGATATTCCCTGCACCAACACATCAAAACGCTCTGCCATACCCCTGCAGCACTTAACAAAGAGAATCAAACTATCGCCAAACCAGACAAAGCCAGAGCGCCCAGGAGAATGCGTTACAGTTTTTAATTACATTTTGCCACGAAGCAATAACGATCAAAACAAAGACAAGGGCGTCGCAATCAGGATCTCCGCAAGCACGCTTGTGCAAGCAAATATTGCAATCACGGGCTTGATTACCAGGAGAGAATGACAGAGCAGTAAATTGATCAAAACATCCAGGAGCCCAATGACTAAGGCTGCGCTGCATGCTTTTATCGATAGAGCCAGAGAGGATCAGGTCTTTCGCGAGCAATTAGCTGATCTTGGCCCGCAACAAATCATCGACCATGCAGCTCGCAACGGGTTCATGTTCTCCGACGAGATCAAAGGCCGATTCATCAATCGCTGGGCTGGTGTTTATTTCTGCCCTCAAGCCATCGAAGTGGGAATTCTTTGCCCCAAGCTGGTCCCTGAGGGTTACAAGAACTTGATTCACTACGCTCAATCCACCTGCAGTTCTTCTGAGCTCAAGGAAGAAGAACACGATTTCAGATCGGGGCAAAAATATTGATCAGGTAGCCCCACAACAACGAGGCTGCGACAGACAAATTCGACAAGTCATCTCTTCAAGGACCATGGATTGAGGCAGATTTTTTGAATCTGCCCCAATTCAATTGAATCCAGATACCTATCGAGGCTTAGGCCAGACAATCAGCAAGTTCTTAGGGATCTCATGTTGATGATCTCTGGCTGAATCGATCACCTTCATAACAACTGCGCTGGCGCATTCACCAGAAAGAGCACTCTGTTGATCAATCACTCGATCTCAGAACCAGCGCGAGGCTTCCTGAGCGAGTGCACGCATCTGGTTTTGCAGCAGCGAACCGGCGGCCGACCCCATGGCAGCGTGATGAAGGGAACTCAGTGAAAGGATCTGAATGAACGCCAGCAAAAAGCCCCCGCCGTGAGGCGAGGGCTTTCCGATTCAGCTAAAGCTGAATCTCTTGGAGACTTCAGCCTCAGCCGATGGCGGGAGCTTGCAGAGCCACAGGAGTGGACTCAACAGCAGCCAGGTCGAGGGGGAAGTTGTGAGCGTTGCGCTCGTGCATGACTTCCATGCCGAGGTTGGCGCGGTTCAACACATCAGCCCAGGTGTTGATCACCTTGCCCTGGGAATCCAGGATGGACTGGTTGAAGTTGAAACCGTTCAGGTTGAACGCCATGGTGCTGATGCCCATGGAGGTGAACCAGATGCCGACAACGGGCCAGGCAGCCAGGAAGAAGTGCAGGCTACGGCTGTTGTTGAACGAGGCGTATTGGAAGATCAGGCGACCGAAGTAACCGTGGGCAGCCACGATGTTGTAGGTCTCTTCCTCTTGGCCGAACTTGTAGCCGTAGTTCTGGGACTCACTCTCAGTGGTTTCGCGAACCAGGGAGGAGGTCACCAGGGAGCCGTGCATGGCGGAGAACAGTGAACCACCGAAGACGCCAGCCACACCAAGCATGTGGAAGGGGTGCATCAGGATGTTGTGCTCGGCTTGGAACACCAACATGAAGTTGAAGGTGCCGGAGATGCCCAGGGGCATGCCGTCAGAGAAGGAACCCTGACCGAAGGGGTACACCAGGAACACAGCCATGGCTGCAGACAGCGGAGCGCTGTAAGCAACGCAGATCCAGGGGCGCATGCCGAGGCGGTAGGAGAGTTCCCACTGACGACCCATATAGGCCGAAATACCAATCAGGAAGTGGAAGACAACCAGCTGGTAAGGACCGCCGTTGTACAGCCACTCGTCGAGAGAAGCAGCTTCCCAGATGGGATAGAAGTGAAGGCCGATGGCGTTCGAGGAGGGCACAACAGCACCGGAGATGATGTTGTTGCCGTAGATCAGAGAGCCGGCGACGGGCTCACGGATGCCGTCGATATCAACTGCGGGAGCAGCGATAAAGGCGATGATGTAACAGATGGTGGCTGCGAGCAGGCAAGGAATCATCAGCACACCGAACCAACCCACATAAATGCGGTTGTTGGTGTCGGTGATCCACTGACAGAAGCTTTCCCAGCTGCCGCGGCGACCGCTGCGGATTGCAGTAGCCATGAAAGGAATGAGAACGGAGATGAATCAGGCTTTCCAGGAGGTTGGCCATGATTCGACTCAAGGTTATGGAAGTGTCGACTCCCGACCTGCGAATCACATCATTCGAGTCAACTCGCAGCATTCGTTCATGACAGCTTCATGAAGGCTTCATGAACAAGCTTTAAGCAGTCTGTGTGGGGGGGTCATGCTGTGGTCCAACCATCGCGCTCGTGAATCCATTCACGGGCCTGCTGGGCAAAACCGCCCAGATTCAGGCGTTCCTGCTCTGCGGCACGCGCCACGAGCAAAGGAGCCTGTCGCTTGAGTTCCTCCAGATCGGGCTCAGTGACCCCTGCATTCAAAGCCATCCAGTCGGCCATGGAGACGCCCACCACACGGGTGAGATAGGCAGCGCTCAAGGCCTGCATTGCACCGGCAGCGATCCAGCTGCTCCCATCCAGCTTGGCAAGCCCGAGCAACGCATGACCACTCAACTCCACGACACCCTGGGCCAGGGCCGCCGTGCCCAGCTGGCGGGCGATCACCTGCAGGACGTCCGCACTCCAGGAGCAGTTCCAGATCTTGGCCATCTCCTTGACCATCAGACCATTGCCAACGGCGACGGCCATCAGATCAACACTGGGGAGGGGTGAAGCCATCACGACCCCAGCAACAACCCACTGACTGCGCTGCAGCAGCGAACGGAATCGCTCCCGACGCAGCGACTCCAGATCAGCCTGCCAGCGGCGATGCAAGGTGCTGAGCAAGCGCTGACGCGTGCCCTGACGAACCCGGTCCGATCGCATCAACTGTTGCCGCACCGGCTGAAGCACATCTCGCAGATCTTGAATCTCACCTGACCAGGGCAGCAGTTGTTGATGCCAGCGCTCAGGCAACTGACAACGCAGAGCTTCCAACTGGTCGTTTGCTGAAATCTCTGTTGAGGCACAGAGAAGCAGCCAAACAGGTCGATCGGCAGGCAGCTGATCCAGCCAGAGCAGATCGGCAGCACGAAGCGGCATGGGCAGAACATGCAAAAGCACATCCAGCTCCTGCAAATCCTCAGGCCAGTGCCACGAGGTGGAGGTCACCGGCAAAGGATTGGCAATGCAAAGGTCGAGCGCACTCACCCCTGCAAGTCCCGCCTGCAACTTGGCAGTCGCTGGAAGAACGGAACCTTCAGTCGCCACGACGCCGAGGCTGAGCGGTGCATCGAACGCTTCAATGCGCCGCAGTTCGGTTTCGCGGGGCTCACGCAATCCCTGCAGCTCCAGAGCCAGCTCAAGCTCAGTGAACTGATTCAGCACCTCTTCACAGCGCTGGATCCATCCCTTGAGAGACGCAGGCTCGCGGAAGCTGGGCTGCTTCAGCGGTCTGGACAGCCACCAGAAGCCCCCTGCCACAACAAGAACTCCCAGGCCACCACCAGGGACATGCAACACATCCGACAGCAACCACTGTCCTGTTCCAATCACGCCGACAGACAGGACCACGCGCCCGATCAGGCTGGATGTCGTGGTTCCATCACCAAGCGGAAGCGAACGGATCAATTGCACCGGAAACGGCACCGGGATTCTCCAGATCTGGCCTTCTTAGCTCACCTCCAGTGATCAAGCCCGGAGAATCCGAAGCCTGCAATCGATCAACAAGTCAGTCTTGCCTGAATCAAGGGCCCACAACAATGCCGGAAGAACGGTGATGCGTCACACTTGCGCCTGACTCCAGGCCCCAGGCCATGACTGATTCCTACAGCGATTCCCGCCATCAGGGCGGACAGGGTGACAACGGCCGCGATGGCGGCCGTGGAGGGCGCGGTGGTCGCGGCCAGGGCAACCGCGAGGGTGGCGGCTTCAGAATCAGGCTGAGCGACAACGAAATGCGCTCAGCGCGTGCACTTCAGGAGGCTTTCAATCTGCGCTCAACAGTGGCCGTCCTCGGCTTTGCTGTGCGCACCCTCGGCCAGATGCTCGAAGACGGGAAGCTGGAAGAGCTGGTTGCCCAACAGCGCGCCCAGGGCAACCGGGGAGGTGGCAGACGCGATGACGCCCGTGGCGGTCGCCGTGAAGGACGGGGCGAAGGCGGTCGCGGATCCCGTCCGGATCCTTTCGCACGTCCGGCCAAGCCCCAGCCTCCAGCACCAGAGCCCGAGCCTGAAGAGATCACTGAAACAGTCGCTGCCCAGGCGGATTCAACGCCTGCTGATTCAACGTCTGAACAGCCTGCAGCCGCTGACGAGGCCAACAAGGACACCGCAGCAGAGGCCTGAGGCATGGGGCTGCCGCGTGTTCTTTCGGGCGTCCAGCCAACGGGCGCCCTTCACCTGGGCAACTGGCTGGGAGCGATCCGCAACTGGGTTGATCTACAGAAGGATCACGACACCTTTTTCTGTGTTGTGGACCTGCATGCGATCACGGTTCCCCATGATCCGGATCGACTGGCTCTGGACACCCTGAGCACCGCAGCGCTCTATCTGGCCTGTGGCCTTGATCCCGAGCGCTCCACCGTGTTCGTTCAGAGCCAGGTCGCGGCCCACAGCGAGCTCTGCTGGCTGTTGAACTGCGTGACGCCTCTGAACTGGCTGGAACGCATGATCCAGTTCAAGGAGAAGGCGGTGAAGCAGGGAGACAACGTCTCCGTGGGTCTGCTCGATTACCCCGTGCTGATGGCAGCCGACATCCTTCTCTACGACGCGGACCTGGTTCCTGTCGGTGAAGACCAGAAACAGCATCTGGAACTGGCGCGTGACATCGCTCAACAGCGCATCAATGCCCGCTTCGGCCAGGCGGACGCGCCTCTGCTGAAGGTTCCCAAGCCACTGATTCTCAAAGAGGGCGCCAGGGTCATGAGCCTGACCGATGGCCGCAGCAAGATGAGCAAGAGCGATCCCAATGAGGGAAGCCGCATCACCCTGCTTGATCCACCGGAGCTGATTGCCAAGAAAATCAAACGGGCCAAGACAGACCCTGAGCGCGGCCTGGAGTTTGACAATCCCGATCGCCCCGAGACCGACAACCTCCTTGGGCTCTACGCCATCCTCAGCGGCAAAGGACGTGACGCCGTTGCCAGCGAATGCATCGAGATGGGGTGGGGCCAGTTCAAACCCCTTTTGGCGGATGCCGCGGTTGCCGCGCTCGAACCGATCCAGGAGCGCTACCGCCTGCTCATGGATGACAAGGCTCAACTGGAAACAGTCCTGAACCAGGGCCGAGAACGGGCAAGCGCCGTTGCTGACAGCACCGTCCAACGGACCCGTGAGGCGATGGGATTCCTGCGCGCCAGCTGATCAATGCCAAAGCAATTAAAAAGTTTCCCTAATCTTTAAAGCTTGATGAGAGCTTTGGCCGCATCAAAGAGCACTGGGCCAAGGGGTTGCGCGTCATCAGGCCGGTCTCGCGAGTCCCGTTCCGAGATTTGCCTGGGTTTTTCTGCCTAGGCATATCAACGACCGCTCGTCAAGCGAGGGGGCGCCCCCCTCGCCACAGAGGCACGGCATTGACGAGGGTGGCGACTCCTTTGTTTGGAGTTCGCCGGGTTGCTGCATCGATTCACCAAGCGGATCAATCTCACTGCGGAGGCTGCACCGAAAGCCATCGGTCTCGGCGCCATCGGCTTGGGACTGATGCTGTCCATGGGACCAAGCCTTCAGGCGGAGCGCTCCAGCGAAAGAAGCCAGCAGAACCAGACAGTGACAGAAGCCCTGACACAGCAGCGCTCCGCCAGCACCTCCACAGCAACTCTCTCCGGCAAAGCTGCGTCTCACTACGCCATCACTCCGGAACGCCGCGCACTGCTCAATACCATCCGCTTTGCTGAAGGCACGTGGAAGGACGGCAAGGATCTCGGTTACCGCACTCTTTATGGAGGCGGCCAGTTCCAGGACCTCTCACGACACCCTGACCGCGTGGTCGTGAAGCGCTACTCCAGCGCCGCAGCCGGGGCATACCAGTTCCTGCCCACCACATGGCAGGAAGTGGCCCTCAAACTCGATCTGCCCAGCTTTGCCCCTGAGCACCAGGACCAGGCCGCTCTGCATCTCGTCAAAAAGCGCGGTGCGCTGCAGGAGATTGATCGCAACGGCCTGACCAAGGCGGCCATGAACCGCCTCGCACCGGAGTGGGCTTCCTTTCCAACCCATGCCGGTCACAGCGCCTACGGACAACCCGTGAAAAGCCACGCCGAACTGGTTGCCTTTTACAGAACCAACCTCAGCCAACTGCGTCAGGGTGCCTAATGGAGCTCAACTCGGTTGAGGCAGGCCAAGCCCCAGCCAGAGCACGAGACGCACGCACCAATAGGTCATCAATGCCGCGACCAGACAGGCAAAAAGAATCATCCGTTTGCGTGTGAGACGTGGAAACGGCTGAGCCTTCACGCCTTGCCACCAAACAGACCAGCCCAGGCCGACCAGCATTGGAGGTCCAAAAAGATGAAGCTCAAGAGCTTCGCCGAGATCACCATGCAAGCTTGCAAGAATCGAGCGCGTCAGGAAACAGGTGGGACAGGGAACACCTGTCAACGCTCTTAGAGGACACCCAGGCAAGGGCAGTGGCAATCCTCTGGAGCGCAACAACAACGCAGCCAAGAGTCCAAAACTGAGTAGCCCACTCCTACGTCTCCTCAATGAAACAGGTCTCATCTCGACAAACGCGAAACACGCGCCGAGAGAGCCCAAACCTCCATGACCAGCTGGTGCCAGGGCGCCATCGCTTTCATTGAAACAGCGACCGGTTCTGAGGAAGCCTCCAAAAGAGACCGGGTAGCAGCGATCGAACGTTTTCCCTCAGCCAGACGTTCCGCCAGCTGATGACGATCGCCCTGGGACAGAACATTGTCGGGGCATTCTTCAAGTATTGATTGGCCTTTGGTGAACCAGTGGTCGAAATCAGCAAGCAACGAAGCAAGGAGTGACCCAAGCAAGTCACCACCTTCAACATCAGACGGCAATTCAACGTGCCTCGTTCTTTTGCGAGCGTACATCCACTAATAGGATGCCCGAGGCCTGCCAGCCCTGGCATCAGCCATCCGATCAGCTCTCAGGACTCCCGCCTCCATGCCCGTCGTCACCCTTCCAAACGGAACCACCAAGACCTTCGACGGACCTGTCACCATCGCAGATGTCGCAGCATCCATCGGCCCCGGTCTGGCCAAGGCAGCTGTCGCAGGGGTGGTGAATGGTGAGTCTCTGGATATGGCAATGCCGATCGAAAAAGATGCTGAACTGCGCTTAATTACAGCAAAAGATGACGAAGGAATCGACATCATAAGACATTCATTTGCCCACTTAGTTGGACATGCCGTAAAACAGCTTTACCCAGAAGCTCAAATGGCAATTGGCCCCGTTATTAAAGACGGCTTTTATTACGACATTGCATACGACAAACCTTTTACACCTGAGGATCTAGAGGCGATCGAGCATCGAATGAAAGAGTTGATCGCCAAGGATTATGAGGTCAACGTAGAGGTTGTCGATCGCAGCAAGGCGAAGCAAGCATTCGAATCAAGGCACGAGCCCTACAAGCTGGAAATTGTTCAAGAAATCCCTGAAGGCGAGACCATCAAGCTCTACCACCATGAGGAATACACCGACATGTGTCGTGGCCCTCATGTGCCGAACACAAGGCATTTAAGGCATTTCAAGCTCATGAAAGTGTCAGGGGCTTATTGGCGAGGAGACTCCACCAACCAGATGCTTCAACGCATCTATGGAACCGCCTGGAGTACGGAGAAAGAACTTAAATCGCATTTAAAACAGCTCGAAGAAGCTGAAAAAAGGGATCACCGACGCCTAGGCCGACAACTTTCACTGTTTCACATTCAGGACAACGCACCTGGAATGGTGTTCTGGCATCCTGCGGGCTGGGCCATTTATCAGAAGTTGCAACAATATATTCGCAGAAAGCTACTGAATACCGGCTACCAGGAGATCAGCACTCCCCAGATTGTTGATAGAACCTTGTGGGAGAAATCAGGGCATTGGGATAAATTCAAAGAAGACATGTTTACAACCTCTTCAGAAAACAGGGATTACGCGGTCAAACCGATGAATTGCCCGTGTCATGTTCAGATTTTCAACCAGGGATTACGTAGCTACAAGGATCTGCCAATTAGATTGTCCGAATTTGGATCCTGTCATCGGAATGAACCCTCAGGGACCCTTCATGGACTGATGAGAGTCAGGAACTTTGTTCAAGATGATGGACATATCTTCTGCTCAGAAGACCAAGTTCAGTCTGAGGTGTCAAACTTTATTGACCTTGTTTTTGAGGTCTACAAGACACTTGGATTCGAAAAGATTTCCATCAAGCTTTCAACACGTCCCGAGAAAAGAGTTGGCAGCGATGAAGTCTGGGACAAATCCGAGAAAGCGCTTCAGGATGCTCTAGAAAACAAGAATCTGGAGTGGGAATTATATCCCGGTGAAGGCGCTTTCTATGGACCCAAGATTGAGTTCTCATTGCAAGACTGCCTTGGCAGGGTGTGGCAATGCGGAACGATTCAGGTCGATTTCTCAATGCCTGAGCGGCTCGATGCAACATTCATCGGAGAGGATGGATTACGTCATACTCCCGTGATGTTGCACCGAGCCGTTCTTGGCAGTTTTGAACGCTTTATCGGCATTCTGATCGAAAACTATGCCGGTGAATTCCCCTTCTGGCTTGCTCCGGAGCAGATCAGAATTCTTCCGGTGAGTGATGACGCGAGGAGCTTCTCGGAAACAGTTCAGAGAAAACTATTGGGTCAAGGTATTGCTGCGACAGTTGACGAGTCCGGTGAGCGACTTGGCAAACTGATTCGCAACGGAGAAAAAGCCAAAATCCCAGTGCTGGCGGTAATCGGTGCCAAAGAGGCCGAAAACAACACCGTCAGTCTTCGAAGCAGAAAGAATGGAGATCTGGGCGAAATTTCTGTCGACGAATTACTGAATTACTGCATTCAAGCGAATGACAAAAAATCAGAAGAAGCTCTGGCGAAAACACCACAGGCATGAATCTGAGTGATCTGAATCGCCTGAGGACTGCACCAGTACTCAGTGCAGACGAGAAAGACGAGATCCTTGCTGAACTTCATCTGCAGATGCACCAGTACCTCTGGTTCACCGTTGGGATCATGGCCTTATCCGCCGATCAAGCGGTCAGCTGTCTTCGCAAGCTTGAGCAGCATCAGGCCTGGTCGGCTCATCAACTGATCGCCGATCCAGACCTTCATGGGCCCGTGTATCTCAAAGCCAATCAGCAGACCATGACCGCCAGGATGCGCATCGAACATGGCCTGGGCGAAGGGATCTTGCTCAGTGGTCACGGGAGAGACAACTCGCAGCACAGCGAAACCTGGGGACCTCTGCCACTGGATTTCTTTGACGCCACGCATTGAAGTTTCGCCAGCGATGCAGAGAGGCATTCCAATCGCTTGCGGAGTTGCCAGGCGGGCTCCAGCCTGAAGACAGCAGCCCTGATCCGCACCCATGGCAGCCAAGACCTACCTGGCAGGCGATCTTGGAGGCACAAAAACGCTTCTCTGCACCTACAGGGAAATAGACGGGCAGCTGCGGAAAGAGCACGGCCAGCGCTACAGGTCAGCGGATTGGCCCGACCTCGAGTCGATGCTCCGCCACTTTCTGGATCAAGCGCCTGACGATCTGCCGAAACCGGCGAGCAGCTGCATTGCGGTGGCCGGTCCTGTGCATCAAGGCAAAGCGAAGCTCACGAACCTCCCCTGGCAGATGAGTCAGACATCTCTATCGGATGCAACAGGGGTGCAGAAGCTTGAACTGGTCAATGACTTTGCGGTGCTCATTCATGGGCTCCCCCATCTCAATGATCAGCAACAGATGGTGCTTCAGATGGGTAGCAATCGATCAAGCCCCGCCCCGGTGGGTGTCGACAACGGACCGGTCGCCATTCTCGGAGCAGGAACAGGGCTTGGAATGGCCCGGGGACTGCCTGCGGCGGATGGATGGCTTGCCATGCCCAGCGAAGGCGGTCACCGGGAATTCGCACCACGCACCGAAGCGGAATGGGACCTGGCTCAGTGGCTCAAGCAGGACCTCGGACTGCAACGGTTGTCGATCGAGCGCATTGTCAGTGGCACCGGGCTGGGGCATGTGATGAACTGGCTGCTTCACCGTGAAAGCGGAATCCAGCATTGTCTGCGGGCTCACGCCCATGCCTGGCGGACCATCAGGGCAGACCAACCCGGTTACGAGGATCTGCCTTCCATCACCGGCAAAGCAGCCGCGGATGGTGATCCGCTCGCCACTGAGGCTCTGAAGCTCTGGCTTGGAGCCTATGGATCCGTCGCAGGGGACCTGGCCCTGCAGGAACTCTGTGTCGGCGGCCTCTGGATTGGAGGAGGAACAGCCCAGAAAAACCTTGAAGGGCTGCATTCCAACCATTTTCTGGAACCTCTGCGGTCCAAGGGTCGTTTTCGCTCCCTGATCGAGGGATTGACCATTCGCGCGATCATCGATCCGGAAGCAGGTTTGTTTAGCGCCGCCTGCCGTGCTCGTGATCTGGCGGAGTCGGGTGGGACACTGACCTGAGTAGAACTGCAGGGATGGCGCAGCCGCGCATAGGCCAGACCGTGGTGGTGGATGTCCCAGCCACCACTGCCAACATTGGGCCTGGCTTTGACTGCCTTGGCGCCGCCCTGGATCTGAACAATCGCTTCACGATGCGCCGGATCGAAGGCCATGGGGAGCGCTTTGAACTGATTATTGAAGGCCAAGAGGGATCTCACCTGCGCGGCGGAGCTGAAAACCTCGTCTATCGCGCCGCTCAGCGCGTCTGGAAAGCGGCCGGCGAAGAACCTGTTGCACTTGAGGCAAGAGTGCGGCTTGCAGTGCCTCCCGCAAGGGGGCTTGGCAGCAGTGCCACGGCAATCGTGGCAGGGCTTGTGGGAGCCAATGCGCTGGTTGGCGAACCGCTGAGCCGGGAAAAACTGCTGGAGCTGGCCATCGACATCGAAGGGCATCCCGACAACGTGGTGCCATCACTCCTGGGAGGGCTCTGCATGACGGCCAAGGCCGCCTCTCAGCGCTGGCGGGTGGTGCGCTGCGAATGGATGAACAGTGTCAAAGCAGTGGTGGCGATCCCGGCAATCAGACTCAGCACCAGCGAAGCCCGTCGAGCCATGCCGAAGGCTGTTCCCGTCGGCGATGCGGTGGTGAACCTTGGTGCACTGACGCTGTTGCTCCAGGGATTGCGCACCGGCAACGGCGATCTGATTTCTGATGGGATGCACGACCGGCTGCATGAGCCCTACCGCTGGCGTTTGATCAAGGGTGGCCAAGAAGTCAAGGACGCAGCTCTAGCCGAAGGAGCCTGGGGCTGCGCCATCAGCGGGGCCGGACCGAGCATCCTGGCGCTCTGTTCCGAAGACAATGGTCCGGCTGTCAGCCAGGCAATGGTGAAGGCGTGGGAGAGCGTGGGCGTGGCCAGTCGTGCACCGCTTCTCAACCTTCAGACCGCAGGCAGTCACTGGCAGCCCAAGGACAACACCTGAGTCGAAAGCTGGGTAGAAGTACTCAGAAGAGGTCCCGGAGCTGATAAGTTCAATCACAATTCTGGGAGCCCCATGGACGCAAACCTGCCGCTGTCGGCTGCGTCCGACGCAGGATTCCCCTGGCTCTCGCTGATCGTGCTGCTTCCTGCGGCAGCGGCGCTGGTGATGCCTCTCCTCCCCGGGGAGGATCAGAACTCTTCACCGATTCCACGCAACCTCACCCTCGCGGTTCTGCTCGCGGATCTCGGGCTGATGATGGCTGCGTTCAGCCGTCATTACGACCCTTTGAACAGCCAGCTCCAGCTGGTGGAACGGGTCAACTGGGTGCCGGCGATCGGCCTGGAGTGGTCGCTTGGCGCTGACGGACTCTCAGCGCCACTGGTTGTGCTCAGTGGTCTGGTGACCCTGCTGACAGTGGCCGCCAGCTGGAACATCACACACAAATCAAGGCTTTATTTCGCACTGCTGCTGGTGCAGGCTTCGGCGCAGGCTCTGGTGTTTCTGTCCCAGGACTTCCTGCTGTTCTTCCTTGCCTGGGAACTGGAATTGGTGCCGGTGTATCTGCTGATCGCGATCTGGGGAGGCCAGAACCGTCAGTACGCGGCCACCAAATTCATTCTCTACACAGCGCTGGCCTCTCTGCTGATCCTGATCAGCGGCCTGGCCATCGCCAACTCAGGCGACAGCTTCACCCTCAACATGACGGAGATGGCCCAACGCTCTCCTGGCGGAAGCTTCGGATTGCTGTGTTATCTGGGCTTCCTTGTGGGTTTCGGTGTGAAACTGCCGATTTTCCCGCTGCACACCTGGCTTCCGGATGCCCACGGTGAGGCGAATGCACCGGTTTCAATGCTGCTGGCCGGAGTTCTGCTCAAGATGGGCGGTTACGCGTTGCTTCGTTTCAACGTGCAGATGCTGCCTGAAGCCCATCTCCTGCTCGCTCCAGCCCTCATCATTCTGGGCATCGTCAACATCGTGTACGGCGCTCTTAACGCCTTCGCCCAGGACAACGTGAAGCGCAGGATCGCCTGCAGCTCAGTCAGTCACATGGGATTCGTGCTGGTTGGGATCGGTGCGGTTGATGCTCTCGGGCTGAGCGGCGCCATGTTGCAGATGATCAGTCATGGTCTGATCGCGGCAGCGATGTTCTTCGTCACAGGCTGCTTCTACGAACGCACCAAGACTCTCTCGATCCCCAACATGGGAGGTCTGGCCAAGGCACTGCCGATCACCTTCGCATTTTTCCTGGCGAGCTCCCTAGCCTCGCTGGCCCTGCCGGGCATGAGCGGCTTCATCAGCGAGATCACCGTGTTCCTCGGTATCACCAGCCAGGACAGTTTCACCACATTCTTCAGGGTCACCACCATCGTCCTTGCAGCCATCGGGCTTGTCCTCACTCCCATCTACCTGCTTTCGATGTCTCGAAGAGTGTTCTTTGGCCCAAGGATTCCTGCCCTCGCCTACGTGAAGGACATGCGGCCCCGGGAAGTGGTGATCGGTCTCACGCTGTTGGTTCCAACCCTGGTGATCGGCATCTGGCCTCGGATCGCCATGGATCTCTATGAGGCCTCCACCGATGCCCTCGCATCCGATCTGGCCAGCCAGACGGTTGTTGCCGCCCGTGCCCTTCTCCCCACCGGCTGATTCCGAATGAGCACTTCAGAACTGCTGCGCGGTGAAGGCCTGCCTCGCTTCGATGCCATTGACCCCGAGCAGGTCAACAACGAGATCCCTTCCCTGCTGACCACGCTGAACGATCAGCTGGAGACGCTGGAAACATCACTCCAGGAGCGCCTCTCCGATGCCGCACCCATGAGCTGGGGCGAGCTGATGCCGAACCTGCATCAGCTCGGTGAGCGCCTCCGCTGGAGCTGGGGTGTCGTCAGCCATCTCACGGGTGTTCGCAACACGCCGGAACTGCGCGAAGCCCATGTGCAGCAGCAACCCGAGGTGGTGCGCTTCAGCAATCGGCTTGGCCAGAGCCAGGTGCTG
Source organism: Synechococcus sp. (assembly GCA_047286285.1). Taxonomy (GTDB): domain Bacteria; phylum Cyanobacteriota; class Cyanobacteriia; order PCC-6307; family Cyanobiaceae; genus Synechococcus_C. Next base: position 1,749,831 of record JBJBBP010000002.1, read on the forward strand.
CATGAAGCACTCAGCAGACTGAAATCCCGACCGGCCCATCCGCTCGACAGCACCCAGACACGCATCCTTGATGCAGAGCTGCTTTCGATGCAGCATCGCGGCGTTGGCCTGAAAGGTGAAGAGCAGGCGGATTTCAACCGCACCAGTGAGCGACTGGCTGCTCTCTCGACCAGTTTCAGCAACCACGTTCTGGATGCCACTCAGGCTTGGAGCCTGGTGATCCACGAGCGTGAACAGCTGAGGGGAGTTCCCAACCGTGCGCTGGAGATCCTCGCTTCCGCCGCCGCTGAAGCCGGTGATCAGGGAGCGGACGGTTCAGCTCCAACCGCATCCGAAGGTCCCTGGCGTCTGGGGCTTGACATGCCCCGATATATCCCAGTGATCACCCACGCAGAGGACCGCCAGCTGCGTGAGACCCTCTACAAAGCGCACGTCAGCCGCGCCAGCAGCGGTGATCTGGACAACGCGCCGCTGATCGAAGAGATCCTGCAGCTTCGACGTGAGCAGGCATCCCGACTGGGCTACGCCAGCTGGGCGGAACTCAGCCTTGCCTCAAAAATGGCGGATGATGTCCCCGCCGTTGAGTCGCTGCTTGAGGAACTGAGAGCCTCGGCGATGCCGGTGGCTCAACAGGAACTGAAAGAACTGCGCGCATGCGCTTCAAGCCACGGTGCATCTGAAGCCAATGACCTCGCTCCGTGGGATGTCAGCCACTGGGCGGAGCAGCTCAGACGCGAGCGTTTCGATCTCGATCAGGAAGCTCTGCGGCCCTGGTTCCCTCTTCCCCAGGTGCTCGAAGGACTGTTCGGACTCTGCGAACGCCTGTTCAGTATCCGCATCCAAGCGGCGGATGGTGAAGCACCCATCTGGCACGAGGATGTTCGCTTCTTCCGGGTGATGGACTGCAGCGGCGAAGCCCTGGCAGCCTTTTATCTGGATCCTTTCAGCCGACCGGCCAGCAAGCGTGGAGGTGCCTGGATGGATGAGTGCCTGAACCGTCAACGCAATGCCGACGGCGATCTCACCCTGCCCGTGGCCTACCTGATCTGCAACCAGACACCTCCGGCAGGAGACACCCCGAGCCTGATGAGCTTCGAAGAGGTGGAAACCCTCTTCCATGAGTTCGGCCATGGGCTCCAGCACATGCTCACCACCGTTGAACACCCTGAAGCGGCAGGGATCAACAATGTGGAATGGGACGCCGTTGAACTTCCCAGCCAGTTCATGGAGAACTGGTGTCTCGATCGAAGCACCCTGATGGGCATGGCCCGCCACTGGCAGACCGGAGAACCTCTGCCGGAGGCCGATTATCAGAAACTATGCAGCAGCCGCACCTTCATGCAGGGCAATGGCACGCTTCGGCAGGTTCATTTCGCCCTGACCGACCTGCGCCTCCACAGCCAGTGGACCCCGGAGCTGGGGATCACCCCTGATGCATTTCGCCGCGGCATTGCTGAAACAACAAGCGTGTTGCAGCCCGTCGAGGACGACCGTTTTCTCTGCGCTTTCGGCCACATCTTTGCCGGTGGGTATGCCGCTGGCTATTACTCCTACAAGTGGGCGGAAGTGCTCAGCGCCGATGCATTTGCCGCCTTTGAAGAGGTGGGTCTGGAGAAAGACGATGATGTCGCTGCCACAGGTGCACGCTTCCGCAACACCGTCCTCAGTCTGGGCGGCAGCCTGCGGCCAGCCGAGGTGTACCGCCGCTTCCGCGGCAGGGATGCAACCAGCGCCGCACTCATCCGACACTCCGGGCTGGCAGCATCGGCATCCTGATCGGCTTGAGGCCTGAGCCATGGCAGACGATCAGCTCAGGCTCAGTTCAGCTTGGGGGCGATCCGCTGACGACGGCACCGGACTTGCTCCACTGATCGCCCTCGATCAGGCGCTCGAACAGAGCAGCCTGCGCCATGGGATCAGTCGTGAAGCATTTCTCAGAGAACTGCTCAGCGATCTTCACCATCAACGGCTGATGCCACTGTTGCTGATGCTTCCCCGACGATGGCGCGGGCGGCAGGCCAGCCTGCCTGAGCATCTGCGCGGCCTGGGAAGTCTGCTGGAGAACACTCTGGTCAGCCCACTGCTGCTGGCGACCCTGGCCGATGACCTGCAGCACATGTTGCCCGCAATCTCAAAACCCTCTGGATTCAGCGCCCTTGAGCGCTGGTGTCAGCGACAGATCTCCATCAGCGCTGAACGAACTCTGGCGCTGCCCCAGACCCTCGAAGCGCTCTGGTCAATGACAGCAACAGCGGCCGAACCAGTGCCTGCCGCACCACAAAAACCATCGAGCACGCTGGCCAAGATCAGTGCCATGGGAGGTGTCCTGACCTGGAGGAATCACGGGCTCCCCAACGTCCAGGGGGACCCTGAACGGCTGCGCAACCGTCTGCTGGCGCAGATCCTCAATGTGCTGGGGAGCAACCGACTGGAGACACCAGCCAGTGGCTGCGAACCGTTCAGATTCGAGGGTGTCAGCAGCGGCCGGAAGCTGCTGGAGCTGCTGAATCATCAGGGTTGGCAATCGCGAGCACGTATCCGTACGAGCGTGGCCAGCTTTGGTCTCGGGGCCAGCACCCACACGGGCGATCAATGGATGCAAATCCCGCTGGCGGTTCCCTATCGGACCGGTCTTCTGGATGGGAGCGGCATGGAGATCCAGGCGCTGATGCCCCATGCGTCGCTGGAGCTGGAACTGCAGCCTCCCGACAGCTCACCGGTTCTCTTGCAGTATTACCAGGGCGTTGAGGGGTTAAACGGCTGGGCAGCCCTCAATGAACTGCATCGTCCCTGGCAGAACGATAGAAGCAATGGGACCGTTGCCTATCTCGGGAACGAGCTCAGGGGAGAACAGCTGGGGGAGACACTCGATTTCTGCGAGCTGATGGGAGCGGTGCACAACAGCGAAGCCAAGTTCAGTCATCTCCATATGGGCGGCTACGGAGCTCTGGGTTTCTGCATTGATTCCACAGCCCTGCTCGAGCAGGCCATCACCGGACAGACCCATCTGTACCCACTGACGCTCGGAGACCATTGGCGTCAGCGACTCGATCGCCAACTGCAACAACAGCTCGCATCGGGCCTGAAGGCCACGGATGACAGCGTGAGTCGCTACCGGCACAGCCTGGACCAGTTGCCCCAGGACCTCTGCCATGACAGCGGTTCACGCAACGAGGCTTACCGACGGCTGACCGCGAGTCAACCCAGACACAGCCCTTTCACGCTCGTGCGCGCTCTTAACGGGGAGTTCTCAGCGGAGGAGTGAGCACTGACCGTTCCAGTTCCTTGCAGATGGCCTCGACCACCGCACCACGGAACGCCATGGAGAACGGCCCGGACGAGCCGTTGTGGCTCATTCCCTCGATCGTGTAACGCTGCAAGGCATTCCGGCGTTGCCAGCAATTCCAGTTGGAGAAAAGGAGCAGGGGTAGACGACCTGGATAGGCGATCCGTCCCAGAGCAGCCACCGGATCATGGCTGCCCACCACCATCGCAACATCATTGATCGACTCGAGCTCGCCGTTGCCGCTGAAGACTCCACAAACAGTGATCACCTGAACTCTCACCCGGCAGAGCTGCTGGAGGATCTCTGCTGTTCCGATCGCCATCTCTCCACCACCGCTGTACCCCACGAGCACAATGCGAGACGCATGGTGGGGATGGAAACCGATCGAATCGAGATGACGGGCAATCTTTAATGCCAGCTCGTAGTTCATCACCGGGCCATAACGACGATCCGAGGAAATACCGACTTTGATCACGTTGTTCGCCTGCACACAGAACGCGCAGATGAAGCGAATCAGACCATTGGGGTGATGCTCCTGAAGTGCGAACAGTCGTTGCCAGAACCATCCGGCGAATGTGGTCGAACGCAACCCGGTATTGGTGATCGTGTAAGCCTCGATGCCTTTCACCAGCATCGTGTCATCGGCAATCGACTCCTCCAGACAGCCAAGAAAATCGCTGACACGGGGGGGATGGCTCTCCTCACTCTGATGAATGCCATCGAGATAGACGACATAGTGACGATGCTGAACCGAAGCCCTTCTGTTTGATACGAACAGGCTGCTGGGGTCGGGGAGACCATGCATCCAGCCTTCCCAAAAAACGAAGTCGACCATGACCGAATAAACCCCAACCAGGGCGACCACCACCACCAGAACGCACCCGAACCAGGTGAGCAGCTCCAGCAGTGATTCCGGCTGTAGAAGCGAAGCCGCATCGCGCCGAACCGCCGTCAGACCGAGGAGTGCGATCATCGCCACACAAACGAGCACCACAACCACCCAGCGACGTCCTTGTCTCAGACGACGACGTTGATGCTGAACTGCGGCAGCATTTTCTGAGGACGAAGGCACGGTCATGGAGGCGTCAGTGCTGACACCTCTCTGGCGAGCATGTCGTAACTGGTTCGCCAGCGCTGAGCAAACAGCAAACCAACGAGCAACAGTGCTAGCACGAAGCCGGGAAGCGCGACGACCAAACTCGACTGAAGGGGAATGTCATAGACGGCCTGCAGCAACAACAGCACATTGAGGTGGATCCAGGCCAGCAAGGTCACTGCAATCACATCACTCACATACGGGGCTGCAGCAAGTACATAAAACAAACCTGGCCACATCGCGACACCCATGTGGTTGGCAAACGTGATCGGTTGCAGAGGGACCCCTTCCAGCAACATCAGCATCAGGCTGTGACAAAGGATTCCGATCAGGAAGGCCAGGCTGAGCACCAGAGCATCCACGATCATGTGCATCAGGATCTGCACCGGTGTCAGCCGATTGGCAAGCAATGAGAACAGATGCGAGGCAGACATCGACAGACCGACGCCGATCAGCAGACCGACGCCGGTGTCCATGGCCAGCAGAAACTGTCCCATCGACTCAAGAGATGCCAACAGCTGGTCGGCCATCGACTTCAGGCCTGACGCAGATGCGGACGGTTCACGATCCAGATCACCATGATCGAAAGCACGGCGCAGTAGAAGCACCAGACCGAATTGAAGGTTGCGCTGTAAGTCGCCCAGGTGAGGAAAATCGACACGAAGATCAGCACACCAAACAATTTCACCGCCTTGTCACTCAAGGCAATCAACGGAAGCACGATGAAGGCCCAGTACGTCAACTCACCGACGGGCTCGGTATTCACGAAGTTATGCAGGATGCTGTGCAGATTGGAAATGTCGTAAAGCAAACGCCCGTTGCTGTGCACCGCTGGCTGGAGTGCCGGAGGGTTGAAGAGCATTGGGGTGTAGAAGGCGATGCCGAGCACCGTGGCCACGATCGCAACCCATTTGAGCCGTCGTTGCAAACCTGTGGAGTCCGTACTTCGACTGATGGACCAGGCGCTCCATGGAATCCAGATCATCCAGAAGCAATAGGCGAAAAAGAGAAAGCCGAGTCCGGCCAGCGTTCCAAGTGGCTCAATGTTGCCACCGTCGATGGCCGTCCACTCGAGTCCTTCGATGAATTGCTGCACTCCGAAGAAGAAGGGAACCAAGGCAAGAGGTTTGTAATCAGGACGCTCATGACGCGTCGCCAGATGATGCGAATAAAGACCGAGAGGAACGAGCACGGCTGATGCCGTGAAACTTGCCGAGGCAGAAAAGCACATGCGCGGCAATGGACTGACTACTTCCGAAGTGTGCACAGCGACACAGAAACTGTCAGTGGCCGCGAGTCAATCAGTCAATCAGAATCGTTTTCACAAGTGCTTCCAACGCGAGCGGATGCGACATCAGCTGCTGGTGGGTCAGCACCGGAACATTGCTCATGCTCCCAACAGGCAAGTGGGCCTGCCATCCCGGAACAACCATCAGATCCCAGCGGCAGTAATAACTGACGCAATCCAGTCGCTTGAGCGACTGCACGTCTGCATTGAGAGCACGCAGCAGGGGGCTGCCTCGTTTCATATCAGCAAGGCCGGCAAACAACCAGGAAGGGATCCACTGCGCTGTGAGTGTGCCCCGCTGCGGACTACCAACACTGACGAAGCGATGGGTGCGTCGTGCCCCACCCAACTGCTGCAACCAGACACGTCCGATGATGCCACCCATCGAAAAGCCAAGCAGATCCACCTCCGTGTCGTCACCCCAGCAACGGCGGATGTGATCGTCGAGCTGTTGCGCCAGGGTCCGGAGGGGAACAGCGCCGAGACGATGCGGAAGATGGGGAACGAGCAGCGGAACGTCATGCACATCCAGACGATCAACCAGACGCCGAAAAAGATGAGGCGTATCCCAAAGCCCATGAACAAGAACCAGCGGACGCCGCGTGGATGGAGGCTCCGTGGAGGGCATGTCAGAACGGCTTCCGGCGCCAGCGTTCAAGGCTCACGGTACCTGTGAACCCTGGAATGGGAGCATCACACTTACTCAGCTGAAGATGCATAGGCAATGGGCCATAGAGACCCTCTAGCTCCTCGAACATGCGCTCACTGAACCGTTCGAGGGTATGGCAGTTGATCTCGGCGGCAAGACGCTGCAGAGCCTGCACACCAAGGCTGTAGTCAGCTGTTGCGGCAAGTGAATCAGCCTGGGCTGATTCACTCAGATCAAGATGCAGCGCAAGGTCAACACGGAACCACTGGCCATGTTGACGCTCATGATCAAGCACCCCCACATGGGCCCAGAGGCGAAGATTATCGACCCTGATGATGTCAAGCGGATAGGGGCTGTGGCTCATTCCGGCAGGTCCCTATGGGTGAAGCAACGCGCACCGGAGGCGTAGTCGGCAGCAATATGACCGTCACCACGCAGCCGGTAGCGATAGGTCACCAGTCCCTCTAGACCGACAGGCCCCCGCGGAGGCAGAGTCTGGGTGCTGATTCCCACCTCCGCACCGAAGCCGTAGCGGAAGCCGTCGGCAAATCGCGTGGAACAGTTGTGGTAGACACCGGCACTGTCCACTGAGCACAAGAATCGCTCAGCCGTCGAGACGTTGCGTGTGGCGATCGCCTCGGTATGGCGTGAGCCGTAACGACGGATATGGTCGAGCGCCGCATCGAGACCATCAACGATGCGAACGGACAGGGTCAGTGCGAGATATTCCGTACTCCAGTCTTCATCAGCCGCGGCCTCGCGGATTCCGAAGGCACAGGCGCCGGGATCGCCAAGCAGCTTCACGCCCTCTGCCTGAAAAGCGGGAATGGCCTTCTCCAGGAAGCTGCCAGCAATGTCGGCGTGAACCAGCAACGTCTCAATCGCATTGCAAGCAGCCGGATACTGCACCTTGCTGTCGAGGGCGATGGTCACAGCCTGATCGGGGTCCGCCTCGACATCCACGTACAGATGACAGACCCCATCGGCGTGACCAAGCACGGGAATGCGGGTGTTGTCCTGAATGAAACGGACCAGCTCGTTGCTGCCCCTTGGAATGATGAGATCCACCAGCCCCTCCAGCTTCAGCAGTGCAAGGCTGTCTTCCCGGGTGGTGAGCAGCGCGAGGGCATCGGGGGAGACCGACGAGGAGGCCAGTCCTTCTCGCAGTGCTGCCATCACGGCCTTGTTGGTGCATTCGGCTTCACGCCCGCCCTTGAGAATCGCGCCGTTACCGGATCGGATTGCCAGCGAGGCGATCTGGATCACGGCATCAGGACGTGCCTCAAAGATCACCCCCACCACACCCAGAGGGACGCTGACGCGTTCAAGCACCAGACCGTCGTCAAGCTCGCGGTGCAACTGGCGTCGGCCGAGTGGGTCAGTCAGCTCAGCCAGCTGACGCACGCCTGCAATGGCACCATCAAGTTTGGATTCATCGAGCTTAAGGCGAGCCATGAGTGCCGGAGCCAGGCCGCTCTTCTCGGCGTTGTCACGATCCGCTCGATTCGCGGCAACGATGGCAGCGGTGTGGGCTCGCAGTGATTCCGCCATCGCCAACAGAGCTTCCCTGCGCTGGCCGTTGCTCGTCAGGCCCAGATCCGTGGCGGCACGGCGCAGGCCCGCCGCCAAAGACAGGAGCTCCGGGGAAGGATCTGGAACAGCCTGCACGGGCAACATGACAAAACGGCTCCCATCATCCCGCCTGGGGCGACGGTGCTTCAAGCAACCGCTGTATCGCAAGGCATGCAGCGCCCAGACGCCCCGCTCCGTTACCCAGAGCACACGCCTTGATCTGAAGCCCCTCGCGACTCACCGCCTGCACACGGGTGCTGACCTCTCGACGCACGGCAGGAAGGAAATATTCACTGGCGCCAGCAAGACCTCCCCCGACCAGCACCAGCTGAGGAGTGAACAGATAGATGAGCGAGCTGATCCCGGTTCCCAGCAGTTGGCCATATCGCTCCCAATGGGCCAGAGCTTTGGCATCACCACAGGATGCGGCCATGGCCAGTGAGGACGGTTCAACGCCACTGAGTCGTTTCAACCCGGAGATGCTCGCGAACTGTTCCAGAGACCCCCTGTTGCCACTGTTGCAATCAGGCCCATCGGGAAACAACGTGATCAGCCCCGGCTCCGCTGCGGCTCCGTTGTGGCCTGTGAACAACTGGCCGCCAACCATCACCCCGCCACCCACTCCGGTTCCGAGAGTGAGCAGCAGCACATCACTGCAGCCAGCTGCCGCACCTTTCCAGGCCTCGCCAACCAGGGCGCAGTTTCCGTCATTGGCGAGGGTGACGCTGCGCTTGAGGCGTGGTTCCAGCCATGCGGCAAGAGGGACCTCCTCCCAGCCGGGCAGATTGATGCAGATACGGGCCACCCTGGCTTCGGCATCCATCGGACCCGGCAAACCGATGCCGACCACGGCAGCTCGGCCGTCAGGGTCAAGACAATCGATCGCATCGACAATCTCCACACACACCGATCCGGGCGTGGCGGGTTGAGGAGTCGGACGCTGGTGCTCCGACAGCAACTCCCCTTGAAGGCTGAACAGACCGAGTTTGATGGCGGTTCCACCGAGATCCACCCCCAGAACACATGGATCGGCCATGGATCAGAACCGCATGAACAACTGAAGCTGGCTCTGCCAGGTGCCCTGCGAGTCGACCGATCCGGACAGACTCATGTTCGGGTTGATCTGATAGGAGACCGTTCCCTGTGCGGGGATGTCATTGCGGTCGGGAGCAGCCAACACAGAGAAGTCGAAGCGATCCGTAAGAGAAACGCCCACATCGGTCACGAGGGCAAGACGAGGTGGAACCTGACCCGAAACACGCTCCTCGTCATTCTGAACAATCGGTGTGACGTAGGTCGGATAAAGGGCGAACTGCAGTCGCTGATTGAAGGAGTCGGTCAACGTGCCCAGAACAGGGGACAGGAGAGACTGGCCCAGCACCGCTGCCAACGCAGCTCCGGCACCAGCTCCCGAGAGGCCGGCAAGCGAATTTCCACCGATCAGTGCCAACAACTGCGGCTCAGGGAGGGCAGGCGTGCTGCGCAGAGTGAGGTTCTGGGCAAGCCGATCGGCCGGGCCGCTGGCAGAGAGCATCACTTTGATCAGCCGCAGCTGACCTCCGGCGCCGAGATTGCCCAGGCCATTGGAATCAAAGATCGAAGTTGTGAATGCATTGTTGTCGCTGCTGATGGTCACGTTGTCGGAGACCCTTGTGACCATGGCCACATCCACGTAGGGAATCAATCCGAGGGCAGGGGTGAACACTGCGACGTTCGGCGCTTGGCGATCGAGGCTGAAGGTCGTGGTGAACAGCGACACACGACCGGACAGCAACTGCACAACGCCTCTCAGTTCAAGGCTTGGATCAAGCGCACCGTTGACATTGAGAAGGCCTGCCGTGGTGAAAGCTGCCAGCGGCTGCACCTCGACCTTGAGCTTGGGACCGAGCGTGAGGCGAAGATCGCGGAATCCGATAAAAGGCAGCTTCGGGAGCGATGACTTGATCGAGCGACTGGTCGCGGCCTCCACATCCGCACCACGAAGAATCAACGGCTCCTTGAAGTCCCACTTTTCCTCCAGCAGTTCTTCAGCAGAAACGACCACTGATGAGTCAGCTTTCTGCGATTGCTTGTTTCGAGCCCGAGAGAGAACCGAGCGATTGGGCCGAATCGATCCGTTGCTGAGCTGAACAATCCCGCCGAAGTCAGGTTTGACCACAGTGCCGGTGATCATCAGGTCAGCACCGACCTCCACATCGGCGTTGGGGAGCTTCAGGCGGACCTTCTCAAGCTGAAGACGCAGGGGTTTGGGCTCGGGTTCGGGACGCAGCAGCGCGAGCGCACCACTTCCATTCAGCTGACCACCAGATGCAAAACGACCTTTGAGCGACTGCACTTCAAGGCGGTCGAAGTCGAAGAGCATCGACCCATTGACCTTGGCCAAGGTCTGACCCTGTGTCTTGAAAGCAGCGTCTTTGATCACGATGTAGCCATTGGCCTTCGGTGTCAGAAGCGTGCCGCCGAGCAGGAGGCGCAGGTCAACCTCACCCTTGTTCCAGGCCACGGTGTCGTTGGTCAGCCCGGTCAGAAACTTCAGGCCATCTCCAAGACTCACGACGCGAACATCGAGCGGTTGATCAGGAGCGAAGGGAATCCGGCCGGTGACGGTCACCGGCTCGCTCGAAGTCTCTGAGACAAGCGCCAAGTCAAGCTTGAGCGCCTGATCACTGAGCAGCACCTCGCCGCGTTGGAAGGCGATCGGATTGGGGCCAACCCGCGCATCCTCAAGCACAAGCTCACTGCTGATTTGTGCCTTGGCACCATTGAGTCGATAGGTACCTCTCATGCCGATGGCACCCGAAAGGGACCTCGGCACAGGCGCAACCAGAGCCAACAGGCTGAAGGGAAGATGCGCCAGGGAGAACTGCCCCTCACCACCCTGAATCGGACCTTCAATCCGGGCGGTGAAGGGTTTCACCTGCAGGGCGTAATCCGCATCATCACCCTCAATCCAGAGATGACCTCGGGCATTGAGATCGAGATTGAGACGATTGAACCGGGGGCCGTTCAGATCAATCACCGCATCCACCTGTCCGCGGAGATCCTCAAGGTGGAAGGTTTCTCTGTCGCGGTTCTGAAGCCGCGCCTGCAGCAAGGCATTCCTGGCGTTTCGAAGGGCCTGCAGCTGCCCATCCAAGTTGCCGCCGAAGGTGTTCACTAGCAGGGTGCCCAGATCGGATGACGAACCCGGCTGCTCCGGAGCATCCTGATTGAGCTGGGGCAGGCTGAGGGCACTGTTGCTGAGCCAGCGTGCGCTGAGCCCTCTTGCCACGGCCTGGCCCTTGAACGGACCATCCAGCCGGCCTTCAGCCTCCAAGGTGATCTGGCCGGTATCAGGTGGCAACAGTTCTCCGGTCATCGCATAACGACGATCCGCATATCTGCCTCTGAGAAGGATCTGCCGAAGCTGCAAACCCATCAGTCCAGGACGACTGATGCTCAGATCCGCCGTCATGGCGAGAGGTTGCAGTCCAAGTGTGCCGTTTCCGCTCAAGCGGCCGTAGATGCCTTCCCAGCGCTGCCGTGGTGGCATTGCCAACTCCAGTCCGTCGACCGTGAGATCACTGGCTGTCCATCGATAGGCAGCCGGCGTTCCTGTCAGCTGCAGGTTTCCCCTGTGTCGTCTCAGCAGCACATCAGTGGGAAGCCAGTTGGCACCGAGGCGAGCCTCAAGGGAGCCTGCAATGACAGCTCCGAGGGAGGTCATCGACAGCACGCCACCACCGCCGGAACGCCCTTCGAACGTTCCACTCCAATCCTCCATCAGGCGCAAAGCCCCCGCCCGCGGATGATTCAGCGCAAGGCGCAGATCGGGCTGCAGCGCATCGAGGGGACCGAAAACCCGCCCCGACGCAGCGATTGTTCCATCCATCTCGGTGCCCAGAAGTGGCCCCAGTCGCTTGAGGGGGTAAGACTCCAGGCTCAGATCGGCCTCCAGTTGCCCACTCTTCAGACCGCCTGCACCAAGACTGAGCGGCAACTGCCCTGTGGCATTGAAATCAGGACTTTGGAACCGCTCAAGCTTCAGCAGTCCTGATTGCGCAGTCCAGCCGGCCCGAAGCGACCACGACTGCAGCAAGGGATTGCTGGCCTGAGCCATGTCCAGTGACAACTCCGGCTTGCGTGACGCACCACTCAATTGCAGCTTTCCCTTCAGAGGAGATGCCGTCCCGAGCAGCGACGAAACAAGCGGAAGTTGCTTCCAGGCAGCCCCCGAAAGCTCCAGCTGCTGGGTCGCAATCTTCAGCTGAGGGTGCAGGGCACCTTGGGCCTTCACATCCAGGCCGGGGGATTTCAGAGCCAGCCGATCGAGGTTGGCCGACCATGCCTTGCTGTCTCGCCAATCGGCACTGAACTGAGCGGCCAGACGAAGCGGTCCACCCAGAGGAGCGGAATCAGGCAAGGCCCAGAGCCCCTGAACGCGCAAGTTCGGTTGATGCCAGTCTCCATCCAGCTCAAAGGCCAGGGTGCGCTCCTGCTTGAGGTGCTTCAGGGCACCTTTGAGATCCATGGAGCGGTTGAGACGCACGCTTCCCCCAAGGGAGGCCCGGTAAGGCCCGTAAATCCATCGACTTTTCGGGACCCTGAGCATGTCGCCCCGACAACTGACCCGCAGCTGCGGTGACTCGAGCGTGTGCTCCAGTGCTTGGCCACTGAAAGCCGCTCTCTGCAGTGACAAACCACCGCTGCAGGTCGCTCGTCCCTGACGCCACCCCAGGCGTAGGTTGCCTCCCAGTTGCCCCTGCATCTCAAGTGGGAGCGTCAGAGGCAGGAGACCCTGATAGCGAGCGAGCTGAAGGCGCTCCAGCCTTGTGGTGAGCTCAAACTCAGGGCGCACCCATCGGCCCCGACCCTGAATGCTGATGCGGCCCCTTTCCGGAAGAGCGAGCTGCACGGCGACCTTCGCCTTGTGCTCATCCAGACGGAGATCGCTCCAGCCAGAGGCGGTCAGGCTGAGTCCTGCTGGAGCGATCCGAATCCTGGCCGGATCGGTGAAACGTACATTGACATCCAGGCGGGGAGGGGCATTGCCCTCTGGGAACGGACCTGGCACCCAGTAAGCGCCATCGGCATTCCGGCGCAGATCAAGGTCGGCTCCCCTAATCCGCACCGTGAGCACCGGCCTCAGCCGCTGCAGGCTGGCCAGAGGGTCGAGACCAATGCTGAGGCGCTCAATCCGGGCACTCGACTGATCAAGGGGTCCTTTGCTGAGTTGAACAGGTCCCAGTGCAATTCCCTGCAGACCCAGACCGCGATAGCGGCCCACGCTGACGGGATGGCCGAGGGGGGTGGAAATCTGAGCCTCAAGATCCGGGCGAAGACGTTCAAACTGCGAACCCACCCAGCGATCTGCGGCAATCCAGAGAGCCAACCCACCGACAAGTGACCCACCAAGAACTGACAGGACAAGCCTGTTACGCCGCATGCTGGGGAGACCTCCACGCATCGATGCCCGTCAATACGCCGGAAGTCGACGCAATATAAGGACCACCTTCCGAGGACACCAGCCCATGCCGCTAGAGGAATTGCTCTCCACCGCCACCATCTGGCTGGCCAAGGGCGGCGTGGCGCTGTTCGTGCTGACCCTGATTGCCTTCATCGCCCGCTGGGGAATTCGTTTCCGGCTGGTGGGAGTCAGCAGCTTCACGCTGCTGTTGTCGGTCAGCTGCTGGGCCTTTGGGCTCAGCTACACACCCACGATCAAGGTGGAAGGAGCGCTGCATGCACCGGTGGTGTTTGACAACGGTGATGACCTTCTTGTTGCCCAGGCTGAGGCTGATTTTCCAGAGGAAGCCATTGAACCCACCCTGAAGCAACTCGCAGGAAACGTGCGTCCCGGTGGCCGCATCAGTCCGGAGGTAACGGTTCGACTGCGTCAGTTGCAACCCGCCGGTGAGGGGGGATCAAGACCCGTGATTCTCGGCGAGACCGTACGCGACTTCCGCGCTGAATGAGACCAGATGCCCCCCTGCAGGATCTTCCCCAGGGCCTGCGCGATGAACAGACCCAGCTGCTTGCCTCCGGCATCACCACCTGGGGAAAAGTGAAGGATCTCGACGAGCAGCAGATCAGTCGGCTGGCAGGCAGCGGACGTGCCTCAGCACGCAATCTGAGGCGCCTGAAGGGCATGGCCGAACTTGGCTGTGCACTGGATCTGGCCCCTCAGGATGCCGCCCTGCTGATGCATGCCGGACTGGCCACCGTGGCAGCGATCGCCGGATCGTCTCCCCAGGAACTGGTCACACGAACCGGACGACTGGAACGGCAGTTGCGCAGCGGGCAACCTCCGGTGGTGGATCTGGCCCTGGCTCGACGCTGGATCCTCCTGGCCAGGGAGAGGCAAAACACGAACTGACCGTCCCGACCAGCCAGGGCCGTCTCACCCGTTTCAAATGAGGTGAGATTCGGACAGAGGTTCCGATGCGATTCCACCACAACCTCACATTTGTAGCCGTTGCTGCTGTCTCAACCCTGATGGCGGCAACCCCTGCGAGCCAAGCCCAGTCGTCCCTGCTGGAGAGCGTCAAACGCAATCCTGCTGAGGCCCGGGCTCTCTGCCAACAATTCAAATCGATCAACGCCCGAGGTGAATCTGCATTGTCGAGCGCATCGATTGCAGTGATTGCGGGCCAGCGCAATCTGAACAAAACGGAAGCCGAAATCGTGGCGACCTACGTGATCGGACTGAACTGTCCGGATGTTCGCTGATGCGTCACTGATCACCCGCGACGGGGTTGAGCTCGTCTCGCGGGTGTGGCACCCCCCTGGAGATGGTCCCTGGCCGGCGCTGTTGATGAGACAGCCCTACGGAAGGGCGATCGCGTCAACCGTCACTCTTCCTCACCCCGAGTGGTGGTGCAGTCACGGCTTTCTGGTGGTTGTTCAGGATGTGCGCGGACAAGGGGGATCGGAAGGCGTTTTCCGGGGATTCACGCAGGAGGCGCAGGACACAGCCGACACCCTGACCTGGCTGAGGCAAAGGCGAGATGTCAATGGTCGTATTGGGATGTACGGCTTCTCTTATCAGGGGCTGACACAACTGCTGGCCCCGATGGACTGCCCGCCACCCGACTGTCTTGCACCGGCAATGTGCGGCCTCAACGAAAGGGATCACTGGAGCTGCGAAGGCAATGCCCACTGGTGGCACCTTGGGCTGGGCTGGGGGTTGCAGCTTGCCTGTCTCCAGGCGAAACGGCGACGAGATCATGCCGGCTGGCAAGAGATGCGCAGCAGCCTTGAAAACGGCAGCTATCTGCGTGAGGGCCTCTCACTGCTCAAACGCCATGACCCGGAGGGCATGGCCCTGCGCTGGCTGACCAAAGCGACGGAACAGGACAGCGGCTGGACACGCCATTCCGTACCGGAGCGCTGGCTTCAACAACCCATGCTGTTACTCGGCGGATGGTGGGATCCCCACCTCCGCGGTCTGATCGATCTGGCGGAACGTGCGCAAGCGGCGGGCGGTCGACCGGAACTTCATATCGGTCCTGCCACCCATCTGCAGTGGTGGCCTGAAAGCAGCGTCCTACTGCTGAAGTTCTTCCAGAGGAATCTGATCTCCCCACGCGTGCAGGCGGCACAGGCTCAGCATGATGCCGCTCTCAAAGGCATCGATCTGCGGCTGTGGGATCAGGTCAGCGAAAAATGGTGCGGTCCTGAAGAACTGGATCACCCCTCGATCACCACGACAGCAGGGGAACCCTGGCATCTCTGCAGTGGTGGCCTCGCCTGCCTGGACCCCGAAGAAGGTCAGATTCTCACCGCCGCAACTGAGCATCCCGGCAGGGTGGTGATCGTGCATGACCCCTGGCGACCGGTGCCGGCCATCGGTGGGCATCTCAGTCCCAGCGCCGGTCCCTGCGATCGGACTTCCCTGGATCGACGCAGTGATGTGGCGGTGTTCACCGGCCCGCCCCTGTCAGACGAACTCAACCTCAGCGGCAAGCCGAGGCTGCGACTGAAGGTCTGCGCCGATCAACCGGGGTTCGACCTGTGCGTGGCACTGTCGCGACTGCCGGCTGGCGCGGCAACTGTGGAGCAGCTGTCGACAGGCATCTTGAGAATCCGCGGACAGGAAGCCCTCAGGCTTTGCGAACGGGAGGTTGAACTTCAGGCTCTGCAAGCCACCCTCCAGCCCGGCGACAGGATGCGCGTGTCGATCGCTGGTGCCGCCTGGCCAGCCATCGGAATCAATCCCGGACACACGGCCGTTGCCTGCACCGCACCAGGCCCGGAGTGCCGCGTGGTCAGCATCGAGTTGCATCTGGTCATGGCGCAGTTGAGGATGCTGCCGCTGCTAACGCCCCAGAGCCTGAGAACTCCGGCAGACTGACCGCGATTGTTTTGACGATTGCCGTGAAGTTCACCTCCTGTCTTCTGGCCGCTGCCATGGCCACCTGCAGTGTGGAGATGATCCCCGCGGCAGGCGTCAAAGCGGACGTTCAACTCGCACAAGTGCAGGATGCGGCGAGGACCAGCCTCACCCCTGCCAAAGCCAATGCATCCGCAAGCGCATTGCTTCAAGCCATCCAGACGAGGAGTGCGCAAGGGATTTACAACCTGTTGGCCTCTCCACTGAAGTCGGCGACCAGCGTGGACGCCATCAGTAAGCGATTGCAGAGCGCTCCGGTGATCGAATCCTTCCGGGTGGTCGAGATCAACCCCGGCCTGGACGACACCACGGTGGAAACCGTGGCGATGACCAACAGCGGCACCCGTGAACTACCGCTCATCCTCGTGCTTGATGACGACGGCAAACTGCTGGCCTGGAAATGGGTTGACACGGTCCTGCCGATCGAGCAGACCGCACTCGACTTCGTGAAGGATCTGGTGGCAGGTCGCTGGGTGGCGGCGCGTTATTACCTCGACCTCGACTTTCAGAGGGAGATTTCTCCTGCTGATCTCGAGCGCAAGTGGTCGAAGCTGGCGAGGGTTCTCGGAGGTGTGAAGGGCATCGAGAACGCGCTGGTGGCGAGCAGCAGCAGCGAACAGCAGCTGGTGCTGGTCACGATCGAATTCGGTGCTGTGACCGACAACCTCTTCGTGATCTTCAACAGCGAGGGACGAATCATCAACGTCGACTTCTCACCTGATCTGGTCTGAATCCCTGGCACGAACGGAGTTTGAGGGGACTTTCCGCTTAAGCTCCCGGCCTATCAAGACTGCGTTTGCATGACCATCACTGTGCAGGACTGGATGGTTGAGGACGCACAGCGCCTGGCGGAATGCCGTCATGACCACCCATTCTCGATTCTTGGCCCCCAGCCGCTGCAGGACGGAGGCTGGGTCACCCGGGTCTGGATGCCCGAAGCCGAGGAGGTCACGCTTCTGGTCGAAGACAGGGAAGTTGCCATGGCCACTCCCCACCATCCCTGGATTTTCGAAGCGAGTCTCAGCAGTGATCTCGGTTGCAACTACCGGGTGCGTGTCAACCGCGGCGGAATCACCCACGAGCAGCACGATCCCTGGTCGTTCCGACAGGAATGGATGGGTGAAATGGATCGCCATCTGTTTGCTGAAGGCAACCACCACCACATCTGGAGGCGGATGGGGGCCCACCCCTGTGAGCAGGGCGGAGTTCACGGGGTGATGTTCTGCCTGTGGGCCCCCAATGCCCGCAGCGTGAGCGTGATCGGCAACCTCAATGCGTGGGACGGTCGCCAGCACCCCATGCAACAGCGCCTTGGGGGGATCTGGGAACTGTTCATCCCTGGGCTGCCGGAAGGTGAGCTCTACAAATACGAAATCCGCACCCAGGACGGTCACTGCTACCAGAAGGCCGATCCCTATGGCTTCCAGCACGAAGTTCGTCCAGCCACAAGCTCGCTGGTCAGCCATCTCGATGGTTTCCACTGGACCGACAGCAGTTGGATGCAGAAACGGGACAGCAGCAATGCGCTGGATCAGCCGATCTCGGTGTACGAGATGCACCTCGGCAGCTGGATCCATGCCTCAGCGGAGGAGCCCTTCATTCAGGCCGATGGCAGCACGCGGCCACCGGTGCCTGCAGCGGACCTCAAACCCGGTGCTCGCCTGCTCACCTATGCGGAACTGGCTGATCGACTGATCCCTTACGTGAAGGAGCGGGGCTTCACGCACATCGAGCTGATGCCGATCACCGAGCATCCCTTCGACGGTTCATGGGGTTATCAGGTCACTGGCTGGTATGCCCCCACAAGCCGGTATGGAACGCCGGATGAATTCCGTGCATTCGTCGATCGCTGTCACGCCGAGGGCATCGGCGTGATCATCGACTGGGTCCCAGGGCATTTCCCACGTGACAGTCATGGTCTTGCCTTCTTTGATGGCTGCCATCTCTACGAGCATGCCGATCCACGCATCGGAGAGCACAAGGAATGGGGCACCCTGATCTTCAACTACAGCCGCAATGAAGTGCGCAACTTCCTTGTGGCCAATCTTGTGTTCTGGTTCGACCAGTTCCACATCGATGGCATTCGGGTGGATGCAGTGGCGTCCATGCTTTACCGCGACTATCTGCGACCCGATGGCGAGTGGCTACCGAATGAAAACGGTGGCCGTGAGAACACGGAGGCTGTGCGTTTTCTTCAACAGGCCAACCATGTACTTTTCCAGAACTTCCCTGGGGCACTGTCGATTGCGGAGGAATCCACAACCTGGCCGATGGTGACTCAGCCCACCGACATCGGAGGCCTTGGCTTCAATCTGAAGTGGAACATGGGCTGGATGCACGACATGCTCGATTACTTCGAGCTTGACCCCTGGTTCCGTCAGTTTCACCAGAACAACATCACATTCTCGATTTGGTACAACTACACCGAGAATTTCATGCTTGCTCTGAGCCACGATGAAGTGGTTCATGGCAAGAGCAATCTCCTGCACAAAATGCCAGGGGATGACTGGCAGAAATATGCGAACACACGCGCACTTCTGGCCTACATGTGGACTCATCCAGGCAAGAAAACCATTTTCATGGGCATGGAATTCGGGCAGAGGGCCGAATGGAATGTCTGGGGTGATCTGCAGTGGGACCTGCTGAATCACGAGCCTCACCAGGGGCTGCAGCGACTGGTGGGTGATCTCAATGCTCTCTACAAGCAAGAACCGGCTTTATGGAGGGATGACTTCGATCAGTTCGGCTTCCAGTGGATCGACTGCAACGACAATCGCCACTCAGTGATCAGTTTCATGCGCAGGGAAAGCGCCAGTGGAACATGGCTTGTGGTGGTCGCCAATTTCACCCCTCAGAGCCATTCCCACTACAGAGTGGGTGTGCCGCTGGCTGGTTTCTACGAAGAGATCTTCAACACCGATGCGGCCAAGTACGGGGGCAGCAATCTCGGGAACATGGGAGGAAAGCCCACAGATGAATGGGGGATTCATGGCTACGAGAACTCCCTCGACCTCTGCCTGCCACCCCTGAGCCTGATGGTCTTCCGACACGATGCGAAACGCAGCTTGAGCTCCCTTGACCAGCCCAACAAGGACTGAAGAGGAGCTTCGATGTGACGAACCGCTCAGCATGCCTGGAATCCAATGCTTTTGCATGGATTCTTCAGGTAGGTTTTCGACTGATCTGATTTCGGCTTGATGAGCGACTCTCTGCCTCTGCTGCTGCGCGCAGCCCGCGGTGAAGTGGTGGAGCGTCCTCCGGTGTGGATGATGCGTCAGGCCGGCCGCTACATGAAGATCTACCGCGACCTGAGGGATCAGTACCCCAGCTTTCGCGAGCGTTCCGAGAACCCCGATCTCTCTTATGAGATCTCCATGCAGCCCTTCAGGGCCTTCAAGCCCGACGGCGTAATCCTGTTCTCCGACATCCTCACGCCCCTTCCAGGCATGGGCATTGACTTCGACATCGTCGAGAGCAAGGGCCCACAGATCGGCGATCCGATCCGCAATCTCAATCAGGTCAATGCTCTGCGCCCCCTGAACCCAAGCGAATCCATGCCCTTCGTCGGAGAAGTGCTGGGTCGTCTGCGTGAAAGCGTCGGCAACGAGGCTGCGGTGCTGGGCTTCGTCGGCGCTCCCTGGACGCTGGCCGCCTACGTGGTGGAGGGCAAAAGCAGCAAGAACTACGCGGTGATCAAGGCCATGGCCTTTCGTGAACCCGAATTGCTGCACAAACTCCTTGACCATTTCGCTGAGTCGATTGCCAGCTACCTGCGCTATCAGATCGATTCGGGGGCCCAGGTAGTGCAGATGTTCGACTCATGGGCCGGCCAGCTCAGCCCCGCCGACTACGACGTCTTTGCCGCCCCGTATCAGAAGAAAGTGGTCGATCTGGTCAAGCAGACCCACCCCGACACACCGTTCATCCTCTACATCTCTGGCAGCGCCGGTGTGATCGAACGCATGGCCCAGACCGGCGTGGACATCGTTTCCCTCGACTGGACCGTGGACATGGCTGAAGCCTGTGCACGACTGCCTGAACACATCGGCGTGCAGGGCAATGTGGATCCCGGCCTGCTGTTCGGAACACCAGAGGCCATCGAAGCGCGCATCGATGACTGCGTGCGCAAGGCCCGCGGCCGCCGCCACATCCTGAACCTGGGCCATGGAATTCTCCCCGGCACTCCTGAGGAGAACGGTGCGGCCTTCTTCACTGCTGGCAAGAGCGTGATGGACAGGGTCGGGGCTCTCGCTTGAGTCAGACAACAACTCCGGCGCGCATCCTGATCACCGGTGCCAGCGGATGCGTCGGTCAATACACCACGTCCTGGCTACTGGAGAACAGCAACGCCGAGCTGCTGCTCTGGCTGCGCGATCCCAGCAAACTCACTGCTGTACCCGCAGACCATCCGCGGATCAAACTCCTGGTGGGCGACCTTCGGGACACGGATCGTTTCGCCACCGAACTGGCAAGCGTGAACCGCGTGATTCATACAGCCACCGCCTGGGGAGATCCCGAACGAGCCCAACAGGTGAATGTGGTGGCGGTCAAGCGAATGCTGTCATTGCTCAATCCCTCATTGATCGAGCAGATCACGTATTTCTCAACCGCCAGCATTCTCGATCGGAATCTGCAACCGCTGAAGGAGGCTCTGGCCTACGGAACGGAATACATCCAGACCAAGGCTCAGTGCCTGAAAGATCTCGAGGAACATCCACTCGCCGAAAAAATCGTTGCCGTTTTTCCCACCCTGGTGTTCGGTGGCCGGGTCGACGGCCATAGCCCCTTTCCCACCAGCTACCTCACCGAAGGACTTGCGGAGGCCAGCCGGTGGCTTTGGCTGGCTCGATTCCTACGCGCCGATGCGAGCTTCCACTTCATTCATGCCGCGGATATCGCAGCCATTTGCGGTCACCTCGCCACCACTCCCCATCAGCGCAACCCCGAGCCAGGTCAAGGTCCCGTTCGCAGGATCGTGATGGGGCAACCAGCGATCAGCGTGAACAACACGGTGGCCAGCCTCTGCCGCTGGCGAGGACTCAGGCGAACCCCTGGGGTACCGCTATGGCCCTGGTTGATCGAAACGCTGATCCGAGTGTTGCCGATCGAGGTCAATGCCTGGGATCGCTTCTCCATCCGACAGCGACATTTCATTCATCACCCCGTCACGCAACCGGAACGCTTCGGAGCCAGAAGCCATGCGGCCAACCTTGAAGCAGTGCTGCAGGATTCGGGTTTACCCAGGCGGGGAACCCCATGAGATGCGCCTATACTGAATCAACTTCAACAGCCGTCATGCTGAAGAGCCTTAAATCGATCTTCTACACCGCCCTCGCTTTCGTGCTGGCCTGCACTGTGGGCGTTGCTTCCGCCAGTGCTGCCACCGTTGAGGTGAAGCTTGGTGCAGACTCCGGAATGCTGGCTTTCGAACCCAGCTCCGTCACCATCAAAACCGGTGACACCGTCAAGTTCGTCAACAACAAGATGGCACCCCACAATGCCGTCTTCGAAGGTCACGACGAGTACAGCCACCCCGACCTGGCCTTCTCCCCCGGCGAGTCCTGGGAAGAAACCTTCAACGAAGCCGGCACCTACGACTTCTACTGTGAGCCTCACCGTGGCGCAGGCATGGTTGGCCAGGTGATCGTTGAGTGATTGTCACTGACAACTCCTGAATTTTCGGGATTCAACATATTCAGACCCCGGAGTGTCAACGTTCACTCCGGGGTCTTTTCATGCTGTCGATGATGGATAGGGTTGATGCAGAGATGCATGGCACGGGATGCCAAATCCTGCTTCCGTACTGACCCTGATTCTCAGCCTCTGCCTGTCCCTTGGCGCAGCTCCAGCGGTTGAAGCAGCGGTGAATCCGGATTTGTCTCACGGAGCCCAGCTGTTTTCCAGCAACTGTGCGGCCTGTCATATGGGTGGAGGCAACGTGATCACAGCCAGCCGAACCCTCAGCCAGGCAGATCTGCAGGCCCACCTCGACTCCTACATTCAGGATCCGATTGAAGCGATCGAGCACCAGATCGAGAACGGAAAAAATGCCATGCCCTCCTACGAGGGCAAGCTGAGCATCAGGGAAATCGATGATGTGGCGGCATTCGTTGAGAAGCAGGCTGAGAAAGGCTGGTCACGATGAGCAGAGCAGCCTTGAGTGCCTTCCTGCATGCTCTTGAGCACAGCGCCTCGCTCAGACGACAACTACAAGGCTGTTCAGATGACGCCGAGATCGTTTCTCTGGCAAGAAGCCTCGACTTCGGTCTGGAAACATCCGACCTGATCGCGGACGATCAGGTCTCGTCGATGGAGACCTGGTTCCAGCGCAGCGCTCTGGGCATTCGCCCACATGGCAGAACAGACTGATCCTTTGCTGCACAGGCCATGCCGGTGGTCACCCTGCTGAGCGACTTCATCGACGGAACCTCGATGGTTCTGAGCGAGGACACCGATGCGCCAAACCTCAACAGCTACATGGTCCGAGCGCCGAGCCAACTCTGGGCTGGCATGCAAGAGCGACGGCTGGCCAGAAATCTCACCCGCCGTCGAAGGGGGCCTGGGACGTTGTACTACGCGCCAACGGAGACCGCCCAGGCCAGCGTGATCGCGTACCTGCAGAGTGACACGGGATCAAGTGATGAGAAACACAAGCATGGGGCCATGCAGGCCCATGGCGTTGAGATTGCGCCTCATGTGGGAGAAGCCCTGGAACGCAAGGTGCTGTTCAGCGGTCAACAACGCAACCTGTCCCGACAGGCAAGAGCGAAAGGCTTCGGCTGAGCCACTCCACTAAAAATGGTATCAACCAACACATTTTTAAACTTCCTTTAAGGATTTGGCGTGAGCCCCTTTTGGGGCGCACGCGATCAACGAAAGTGCACTGGATCGAGAAGGCTCATGAACGACAACGTTCACAATCGTCGTGGCACCAGCCTGAAATGGGAGTCCAACGGTGAGCTTGCCGGAGCTGATCTGCGCAACATCCTGCATCGACTTCAGGAAGCCGATCCCAATGCTCAGGGGCTGAATCAGTGTGACCTTGGTGACCGTCCTCTGAAGAACTGATTCAGCAGCATCACATCAGCTCGGCCATGCGATCCACACTGGATCCGATGCATTCGACGACGTAGCCCTCCAGCCCGTCGTCGACGGTCGCTGACCTGAGTCTGAAGAGGTAAGCATTCACCCAGGCCGTCTCGGTGTTGTTGGCATCGTGACCGCGATCCACAAAACCAGGCTTCTGATGAAACAGATGCAGAAGGATCGCCAACACGTCCTGTCGATTCAGGCTTTCAGGATCGATCGCAGGAAGTTGATCCCTGATCTCAAGAAATGAGATCGAAGCTGAGTAGTCGAAATCCTCAGGCAGCACGACCGACATCCGACCCTCCTCGATGCTGGGATGGTAAGTGGAACAGCCACAGTCAATCTGAGTCAGCCATGAGCACTGAACCCGGAGACCGCCAACACTGGATTGAAGAAATCGCCTTTCTTGAAGCTCGCCTGAACGGAAGCCAGGGAGACATCGACAAGGAGGATCGTGCCGCCTGCGAAGACGCATTGGAAGCCGCAAAAAGCCATCTGGCTGCCTGCCGCTGAGCCAGGGGCAGGCGAACTGAAAAGCGTCATAGGGCTGTTAGACCCGCAGAGTATGGCGAGGAGACACAAAGCTCTGCCGCTTGACAAAGATCTGCTTCCGGGGCCTGGACGCACCCTGGAGACGAATCGATTCAGACAACAGCCTGGCCTGAAGAGACTTCTGGCGATTGTCCTGATGACGCCAGTACTGCTGGATTGTGCGCGGCCAGTACTCGGACACGCGATCGAGCTTGGGAGCCTTGTCGCCCGAGATATTGATCACACTCATGCAGCTCACCATCCAGGGGGTCTTCACCAACCCCTAGCCAGAGCGAGGGAGAGTGGCAGCTAGCCCCGAATTGCTGACATCATCCTTTTCCAAAGTTGGGGAGATTCCCTTCAGGGTTCCGCCGACTCAATGCTGACCATTCGAGCCTGGGTTCTCCACATCCGTTTTCAGCTCGCAGCAGGGAAGCTGCTGGTGATACTGAGCGGGTTCGCGCATCGCCCAGTACTCATCCACCACACCCAGCAGGTGGGCACTGATCCGATGCAGCCATGACCTGATCTTCATGCACTCATCCTGACGAATGCGAGAGAGTTCAGCCACGGGAAAACGGCTGTGGGTCTCGATTGCTCGTCCGGCGAAAGGAATCCTCTTGCTGCGTCCATTGCCTCCACTCCAGAGCAGAGGCTGGAGAAACAGCATCGACAAGGGCATTGTCCGTCCAGTAGTCGGGTGAATCCAGAATCCCCAGATGCAGAGGACAGGATGGGGCAGCTTTCAAAACCCGCTCCTTCAGATTGTCTTAACCATGACTCAGGTGTTGGCTGCCATGCAACCTCGCGAACAACAGGACTTCCCAATCACCCTCAAATGGTGAGCCGATGCCGCCTCTGAGTTCACATGCCAACGATGGTCGAGCAAACGCAGGGCCTAAGAAAACCTGGAATCGGAGCGACTGGGCCTGGCCCTTTCACACGCTTTCAGTAAGAGCTGTTGAAATCTCATGGCCTTAACGATGCAACGAGCCCTGGCCATGGGGCTTGGTATCGGAATCGCCAGCGCCAGCATCGGCGCAGCCTCCGCCTGCACCAGCTTCACCTTGAAAGGCAATGACGGTGGAAGGGTGTACGGCCGCACAATGGAATTTGCAAAACCACTGAACAGCGAGGCAGTACTGATCCAACGCGGCACCCTGATCCAAGGAGCGGGGCCATCAGGCCAGGAGGGGAGCGGTCTGAGCTGGACAAGCCGCTACGCGGTGATTGGCCTGAACGCCGTAGGAGTCAACGACGCGCTCGTCGATGGCATGAATGAAAAGGGAATGGCCGGAGGATTGCTGTATTTCCAGGGCTACGCACAGTTTCAGAATGTTCCGCCCGATCAGAGCGATCGCTCGATTGCCAGCTGGCAATTACTCGCTTATGTGTTGAGCAATTTCGAGTCCATTGCCGAAGTCAAACAGTCGCTCCCGAACATTCTGGTGAATGGATCAGTACTGCAGGCCTTTGGCGCGAGTGTTCCCATTCACATGATCCTGCACGATCAGGAAGGCAACAGCCTCTCCGTGGAATACATCAAAGGGGAGCTGAACATGCTCGATAACCCGACCAATGTTTACACCAACTCACCACCGCTTCCCTATCAACTGATTGCAGCAGGTAACTATGGCAACCTCAACGCCATGCCTCCGCCAGAGATCACAGTGAACGGACTGACATTGCCTCCTGTCAGCGCAGGCGCGGGATTGCAGGGTCTGCCAGGCGATTTCCTCTCCACATCAAGGTTCATCAGGGCATTGATCTTCAGCAGAAATGCACCCACCAATCTGAGCTCAGCCGAGCAAGTGAAAACAGCCTTCCATCTGCTCGACCAATTCAATCTGCCTCCGGGAAGCCAGGGCATTCCAGCTGGGGGCGCATTTGGGGGAGGTGGCTCAAAAGCCACCTATGAAATTACGGAGTGGTCAGTCGTTTCCGACCAGAAGAATGGCACCTATTCCATCAGAACGTTTGAGAATCCCGATGTCAGGCAGATGCGGTTTTCAGATATGCCTCTATCGGGTGGATCCATCAAAGTGATGGCACTTAATCAACCGCAAAAGGTCACCATCCTGAAGCCTTAAAAAAGCTGATGAGTTCTTTCTCAATCTTCAAGCCAAGAACACAGTGGCCTGGAGATTCCAGAAACCAATCAGGTTGCATCTCTACGAAATCAACTTCAAACACTGAAAAAAGACAACCCCATTCAAGTACTGCTTATTCAGGCTGACGAGCCGCGGTCAGCACAGCCAGGTAGAGATCTTCATCAACCTCCCGGATGTCGTACTCAGAAGGCATTGCATCATGGTGATATTCGTGCACCACGGTCCAACACATCCTCTCCAAATCCGAGGGCGAAGTTCCATAGAGCTCGTGAACTCTGGTCACCAGTTTCGTGACCAGACTTGGATTCACGCCGTTTTCTTCCACCATTGATCATTCACGATGCGGTGGACCCTACCGATCCGGATCGGTTCACCGCATGCTGGCGTGCAGACCGAAGCACTTGGGTCGGTTCTCCATAGCTGTCATCAGCTCAGGCCCCATACGGTGACCGCAGTACTAACGGACTCATGCAACCCACGGCCGAACAATTCACTGAAAAGGCCTGGGCCGCGATCCTCTCGGCCCAGAACCTGGCCCAGAAGCGACGCCATCAGCAACTGGAAACCGAGCATCTGATGCTGGCACTCCTGGAACAGGACGGACTCGCCAGTCGCATTCTCGAGAAAGCCGGCGTCACTCCAGCCGCACTTCAGAACAACCTGGAATCCCACCTCAGTCAGCAACCAGCGCTGCAGTCTCCACCGGAATCCGTTTACCTGGGCAAGGGTCTCAGTGCCCTTCTGGATCGATCCGAGTCTCTCAAGCAGGAGTACGGAGATAGCTATATCTCCGTTGAACACCTGCTGCTGGCACTGGCCGAGGATGCCCGTTGCGGCCAACGTCTGTGCAGCCAGGTGGGTGCCGACGCCAAAGCCCTGAAAACCGCTATTGATGCCGTACGCGGCAGCCAGACCGTGACCGATCAGAACCCGGAAGCCACCTACGAATCGCTGGAGAAATACGGACGTGATCTCACGGCAGCTGCTCGTGACGGCAAACTGGATCCTGTGATCGGGCGTGATGAGGAGATCCGCCGCACCATTCAGATCCTCAGCCGCAGAACCAAGAACAACCCTGTGCTGATCGGTGAGCCTGGCGTGGGCAAGACGGCCATTGTGGAAGGACTGGCGCAGCGCATCGTCAACGGCGATGTTCCTCAGGCTCTTCAGAATCGACAGCTCATCGCTCTCGACATGGGGGCACTGATCGCCGGTGCCAAATACCGCGGTGAGTTCGAGGAGCGGCTCAAAGCGGTCCTGAAGGAGGTGACCGACTCCGAGGGACAGATCGTTCTGTTCATCGACGAGATCCACACCGTGGTGGGAGCCGGCGCAACCGGCGGCGCCATGGATGCCAGCAACCTGCTCAAGCCGATGCTGGCTCGCGGTGAATTGCGCTGCATCGGCGCAACAACCCTCGACGAACACCGTCAGCACATCGAAAAGGATCCGGCTCTGGAACGCCGCTTCCAGCAGGTCCTGGTGGACCAGCCCACGGTGGAAGACACGGTCTCAATCCTGCGGGGGCTGAAGGAGCGTTATGAGGTGCACCACGGTGTCCGCATCGCTGACAGCGCTCTGGTGGCCGCCGCCGTGCTGAGCAGCCGCTACATCGCGGACCGCTTTCTGCCGGACAAGGCGATCGATCTGGTGGATGAATCTGCCGCGCGGCTGAAGATGGAGATCACCTCCAAACCGGAGGA
Source organism: Synechococcus sp. (assembly GCA_047286285.1). Classification (GTDB taxonomy): domain Bacteria; phylum Cyanobacteriota; class Cyanobacteriia; order PCC-6307; family Cyanobiaceae; genus Synechococcus_C. The sequence continues at coordinate 1,777,527 of JBJBBP010000002.1, forward strand.
GATTGACGAAATCGACCGCAAGATCCTGCAGCTTGAGATGGAGAAGCTCTCGCTAGGGCGCGAGTCAGATGCCGCCAGCCAGGAGAGGCTGGAGAAGCTCGAGCGGGAACTCGCAGAACTCTCAGAGCAGCAAAGCACCCTCAATGCTCAGTGGCAGCAGGAGAAGGGAGCGATTGATGAGCTCTCCAACCTCAAGGAGGAGATCGAGCGTGTGCAGCTGCAGGTGGATCAGGCCAAGCGCAGTTACGACCTCAACAAGGCAGCTGAACTGGAATACGGAACCCTGGCCACACTCCAGAAGCAGCTTGCGGAGAAAGAGACCGCACTGAGCGAAGACGATGACAACGGCCAGGAGAAATCCCTGCTGCGTGAAGAGGTCACCGAAGACGACATCGCTGAGGTCATCGCCAAATGGACCGGCATTCCAGTCGCCAAGCTGGTGCAATCGGAAATGGCCAAGTTGCTCGGACTTGAGAACCAGCTGCACGAGCGAGTCGTGGGCCAGCAGCAGGCCGTCACAGCTGTCGCCGATGCGATTCAGCGTTCACGCGCCGGGCTGAGTGATCCCCACAGACCGATCGCCAGCTTCCTGTTCCTCGGTCCCACTGGTGTCGGCAAAACCGAACTGTCCAAGGCCCTGGCAGCTCAGCTGTTTGACAGCGAGGACGCGATGGTGCGCATCGACATGAGTGAATACATGGAGAAACACACCGTGAGCCGTCTGATCGGTGCTCCTCCTGGCTATGTCGGCTACGAGGCAGGTGGTCAGCTCACTGAAGCAGTGCGTCGTCGGCCCTATGCCGTGATCCTGTTCGACGAGGTGGAGAAAGCACACCCTGACGTGTTCAACGTGATGCTGCAGATCCTCGACGATGGTCGAGTCACCGATGGTCAGGGCCGGACCGTTGACTTCACCAATGCCGTTCTGATTCTCACCAGCAACATCGGCAGCCAGTCAATCCTGGACCTTGGCGGCGATGACGGGCAGCACGACGAAATGGAACGGCGAGTGAACGAAGCCCTGCGTGGCCACTTCAGGCCTGAATTCCTCAATCGGCTGGATGATCAGATCATCTTCCACAGCCTGCGCCAGGACGAACTACGCCAGATCGTGAATCTGCAGGTGGAACGCCTGCGTGGTCGTCTCACGGAACGCAAACTCGGTCTGACCATCAGTGACAACGCCACCGACTGGCTTGCAGATGCTGGTTACGACCCGGTGTACGGTGCCCGACCGCTGAAGCGAGCTATCCAGCGCGAACTGGAAACACCCATCGCCAAGGCCATCCTGGCCGGACGTTACGGCGATGGCGATGACGTCACGGTGGATGTGCAGCCGGGCGGCGGCAACGAGGAGCAGCTGAGACTGGTGCTGCGCTGATCACTGGTCTGGTTGCCGGTTCGCAGGATCGAACCACTCAGGCAGTGCCTCATAGCTGGCCCCATTGGCGCGGTTTTCCCGGGCTTCCACCTTCCAGCAGCAGCTGCGCCCACCATCGCGTTGCCGCAGCAGAGCGTTGGCCCATCCCCAGACCAACTGGGCCGTGGCTTCCATCCCGACGTTGTCCATCACGCGCAGATCGAGCGCGCCCTGGTCGTGGAGAGACTGCCACTGCTCCATCAAAGGATCATCGGCATTCACCAGAAAGGTGTGGTCGAACTGACGCCTGAGCTGCTCCTCCAGAGGCCTGAGACTGGAGAAGTCCACCACAAAACCGCATGGGTCCAGATGCGCCGCGGCGAACCAGACGGTGAAGCTGCGGCTGTAACCATGAACGAACCGACAGTGTCCGGGGTGCTGCCACTGCCTGTGACAACAGGGATACCCCTCAAAATGCTTGCTGCAGGTGTGACCAGCGGGAGGCTGAGGCATCGGGCAGAGAAAAGGGACGGCACTGCGGCAGGATTCTTCCTGTCTACATCTGCAGCAAGCGCCGACCGATGCAGCCCCTCACCTCAGCATTCATTGATCAGCTTCGTTTCAATGATGCGGGCCTGATCCCTGCCATCGCCCAGGACTGGCTGGATGGGGCAGTGCTGATGGTGGCCTGGATGAACAGGCACTCCATTGAACTGACACTAAGTACTGGAGAAGTGCATTACTGGAGCCGCTCACGCAAGGAGCTCTGGCACAAAGGAGCCACCAGCGGCCACACCCAGAAGGTCCGATGCATTCGTTATGACTGTGATGCGGATGTAATCCTGGTCTCGATTGAGCAAACGGGAGACGTGGCATGCCATACCGGAGCGCGAAGCTGCTTCTACGAAGACAGTGATCAACGAGCTCCGGGTGGAGCTGATGCGCTTCAACCCCCCGCAGACGCCTGTACGGAACTGATGCGCGTGATCGAAGGCCGCCGAGATCATCCTGAGGAAGGCAGCTACACCAACAAATTGCTCGAAGGAGGTGACAACACCATCCTCAAGAAAATCGGCGAGGAGAGTGCCGAGTTCGTGATGGCCTGCAAGGACGACAACGTTGACGAGATCGCCGGCGAAGCCGCCGACATCTTGTTTCATCTGCAGGTCGCCCTGGCGCACCACGGTGTCAGCTGGCGCCAGGTTCAGGAAGTGCTGGCAGCCCGCCGAGGAGCACCGCGCAGACACTGATCAGGGCGTGCAGGGCGACTCGGAACTGATCACCACTTCATCTCCGAGCTTCACGGTTTTGAGCAGGTCAGTCATCGCCTTGCGATCAACATTGATGCAGCCACCGGTGATCGACTGCCCGACTCTGCTGGGATCGTTGGTGCCATGGATGGCAAAGCTGTACCAGCGGAACGTGCCGTCGTAGGTGTTAAAGCGAAACGGCTGTGGCGTTGCAGGAACTGGAGAGAGGCTGATGTATCCAAGGCCGTACTCACCGGTTTCACCATCACCCTTGAAATCGATCGAACTCATGTTGCGGAACAGGTTCTCGCGCAGATAAGCCTCACTCTTTCCGGACTCCTTCACCAAAGCGGGGTCCATCTCGAAATGATCCTCGCTGAGGATGGCATTCACGCGAAACGTCCCCAAAGGAGTCCAGCCCTCCTCGAACCTGGAGCCAGCACAGGCGATGCCATTGCGCCCGTAACCCACCGTGAAGCGAACAGCTTCAGGGCCATCGACCAAGGTTCCTGTGCTTGCTGATGGCTGACCTCCATCGAGCTCAATGCGGATGCTCTGCTTGGCAGCGCGCCCTTGGCCGGAGAGTGAAGTCGAGGCACCACAACCGGCAACCGAGACGAGCACAACACCCAAAAGCAGTGCTCGCCTCAGACTCTGTGAGCGCAGCAACGTTGCAATCCTCAAGCCAGGCAATCGTTCAATGGAGTCAGCATGCCGAGTTCTCAGTGGCCTGTCAGAAACTGACGGCATGGCCATGGAACACCGTCACCTGTCTGCCGATTGGGCAGGTTTGAACGGCTGACCAAAGCGTGTGGGCTGATCACGCAACCACTCCAGAGTGCGTCGATCCCCTGCGGATGGCACAAGCACCGGTGAGGCTCCCTGCACCGGTGCAAGGGCATCGACTGGATCCTTGCTGTGCCCCCAGAGTCCAAAGGCGTGGCCCAGTTCGTGCAGTGCGGTGGCCTGCAGGGCCTGGGCACGCAGCTCCGGTGAAACCAACACCGTCACTCCTGGTTCCAGTCGCCAGATCTCTTGACGTCGCACCTCCAGCAGTTGCAGGACGGCACGACCGTTGCTGGCTCGCCAGCCACCCGCCAGCTGACGCAAAGGCGGGCGCCGTCGTTCAACCCGGATGTGGGCCCGGCTGGGATCGTGAACACGCGTGATCGGCAGGAGAGGCATCCAATCAGCCAGCGCTGCATCAACGGCATTCAGCCAGCGCTGCTCCCATCGATCCGCCACCTCACCAGCCGCAGGCTGAACCCACACACACCAGCGGGGCAGAGAGGGAATCCCAAAAGCAGTGGTGGCCAAACGAGCCCCGTAGCCCGGTGCTGTTTCTGCAGCAGCGGCGGTGAAGGGCTGACCCTCCAGCTTGCGGACCTGCTGAACCGGTGGACAGGGGTCATCAAGCATCGGACGCGTCCGTCAGGCGGCAGAGAGTCCAACGCCTCTGGCCATCAGTGTGGCCAGCATCGGGACCAGAGCAAAGCCCACCAGCTCCACATTGATGATCCATCCCAGACGCGTTGCCAAAGCCTCGCCCACCTTGGGCAACTCACCCTTGCGCAATGGAATTGCCCAGAGGATGTAGGTGACCGTGGGGTAGAGCGACACCCCCCCCACACTCAGATATAGACCGACTTTCCACCAGAACAAAGGATTCTCTGTATAGAACTCGCTGCCCTGTCCGAAATACAGCACCCTCAGAATTCCGCTGACAAGCAAGGCCAGAGCGGCGATTCCATAGATGATGTCAGTGATCACCATCGCCGTGGCTATCCTCCGATCAGGATCCGGACGAATCAGCCGGCGCTCCACGACCAGTGCTGCAAAGCAGAGCATGAAGCTCAGGTAATGGACGTAAGCCACTCCAGCACTCTTGGCAATCTCCGGAGTCAGCGCGGTGGCCAGCAACATGGGGGCGAAACATTTGTTGCAGGCGACAGTAGCGGCTGAGAGGAAACCTCCGTCGCTTTCAAGCTCTGGCCGGACACACGCAATCCAATACAAATGCGAAGCAAAACGAATCACACTATGAACAAAACTTGAATTCGGTACAAATTCAAAATTACGTCTGAAATATGAATTCCGCAGTCTTCATTACACGCACCAGATAAAAAGACTTTCGCCCTAGGTTCAAAGAAATCGGGCATACATGTGATGGTGAGTTCACTGAGTGCATTTCTGGGCGAAATCGGCAGGCATCAATTACTGACTCCTGAACAGGAGCTAACCATGGGTCGCAAGGTTCAGGCGATGGTTGCTCTTGTTGAGCGCTGTCAGCTGGCCGGTGGAAGTGGTCCCGCATGTCTTTACAACGACGAAGAGAAGCGCACCATCAAACGAGGAGAAAGGGCCAAGAATCAGATGATTACTTCCAACCTCCGGTTGGTGGTGAATCTTGCAAAGCGATATCAGGGCAAGGGTCTTGACCTGCTGGACCTGATCCAGGAAGGCACCCTGGGACTCACACGCGCCGTGGAGAAATACGACCCCACTCGCGGTCATCGTTTCTCCACGTACGCCTACTGGTGGATTCGCCAGGGACTCAACCGTGCTCTATCTACACAAAGCCGCACCATTCGCATCCCCGTGAATGTGAATGAAAAGCTCACCAAACTGCGTGCAGCCAAAGCTCGACTGATGCAGAGCAATGGCTTGCCTCCAACATCAGAACAACTTGCAGAGTCGATGCAAATCTCGATGAGCGAGGTTGAAGATCTACTCGGTTGTGAATTACGCAGTGTGACAGTCAGTCTTCAGGGGGTCGTGAAGTCAAAATCCGACCCATCAGAGCTGGTTGATGTACTGCCCAGCGATGAAATTCCGCCGATGGAAAGAGCAGAAATTGCAGAGAGAACCGCTTCGGCCTGGAAGCTGCTGGACAAGTCGAATCTCACTCCCAAGGAACGGACCGTGGTGATGCTGCGATTTGGTCTCGACGGCAGCCATGAATGGCGCACGCTTGCCGAAGTCGCCAGGCACATGAACTGCAGCCGTGAGTACTGTCGCCAGGTCGTTCAACGCGCCTTGCGCAAACTGCGCAAGACAGGGATCCAGCATGGGCTGGTTGAAATGAATGCCTGAACGGGAACCCGCCCGCTGAGAATTCGGATCTCCTCCTGCTGAATCCGATGCAAGGGGCGAAACTGAAGCGACTGACCGCTGCCCTGTCATCCACATGACCTCTGGCTCCTCTCCTGGCACAACGGGGTTCAACGCTGGAATCCATGCGGATGTGATCGACGCCGAAGTGCTCGACAGCGACGTCATCGATGAATCTGCATTCAGGCAACTGCTGAAGCGAGCCGGCAGATCGGTTGCACGTCCAGCCGTTGAAGCGCTGGAGATGCTGCTTGATCCGGCAACACCTGCGCAGACCAGGCTCACCCTGCTGACAGCTCTCACCTATCTTCTAATTCCCACGGATCTGATTCCGGACCTGCTGCCAGTGGCTGGTTTCAGTGATGACTTGGTGGCCATCACGGCTGTATTGGGTCTGTGCAGGAACCACATCACTCCCGAGATCAGGCAACGGGCGCAACGCAGACTGGATCAATGGTTCCCGATCGGCCGCCCATGACCCGCTGGTCAAAAGAATTGGAGGATGACCTTGCAGCGCTGCTGAAGGACTGGTTGAAGCAGCAGGGGCGCACCCAATCGGATCTGCGCCGCAGCCTGAGAGCGACATCGACCCGTATGTCTGCACTGATGGAGGTTCTGGAACGTGAGCATGTCCTCGGAGGGATGCCACGACTGGCGGAGCGACTTTGTGCCATCGAGGCCGAATGGGCCACTGATCCTGGGACCTCTCCCCAGAAAGATGGGGGTTTCGATACGGTTGCGACGCAGAGCAGTGGCGATCCATTCGGACAATTGGATCTGCTGCTCCGTGAAATCAGAGACGACTGCACCAGCTGACCGCGATCGCAGGCAACATGGGTGTATCAATCCCTTCTGCCATGGCCTCTGTCCCGCAAAGACTGCTCGGCATCAGCTTCCTCAGCGCTGTCAGCGTGACGCTTCCTCAGGTCGCCCTGGCTCAATCAGAGGTCTGGCTTCTGGGTCCAGGCAGCCGCACCGGGGAACAGAGCACCGTGGTGCCCACCGACTGCGTTGAAGGAGCTGATGGCTCGATCACCTGCAACACCAAAATCGAAAACCCTCCCGGCGACACGCCCGCCAAGCCTTTCTTCAACCCGTTCAGCAGCAACTGAGCCCAGTGACCAAATCCCGTCCCAAGCGTCGAAGTTTCCTGCAATGGGTTGATGCGGGCGAGAAACAGGTCGCCATTCTTCTGACTGCGATCACGGCGGTCGTGATCGCCGCCTCGATCGTTCAACTCACCATCCGTGTTGGTCTGTCGCTGATCACCAATGAACAGGATTCCTATTGGCTGGGAGATGGGCTGATTCGCATCCTCGGGGATCTGCTGACCGTGCTGATTGCCCTGGAGGTGCTGCAAAACATCACCAGTTACCTGCGCCGCCACGTCGTCCAGATCGAACTGGTTCTTGTCACGGCACTGACGGCCGTAGCCAGGAAAGTGATTGTTCTACCGAAAGGAGCGGAAGACAAACCCCAGCTGCTGATCGGCCTTGGCGTCTCCGCCATCGCTCTGGCCGGGGCTTACTGGCTGGTCAAACGATCGGTTGAACCCGATGCTCGCCCGGAATCCCACTCCAGTAGAGAGCAAGCCACACCGTTCCTGGATCAACATCCGTCCTCTCAACCCGATGACGTCGACCGGCTGGCAGCGTCAGCTGATCCCCCACACTGAGCTCCAAGCATTCTGCAGGATCGTCTAGTCGAAGCAGAGCACTCCCTTTCAGCAAGGCGATCCACTCATGCTCAGCCTGCTCGTACCAGAAACCATCGGGGCTGCGCGACCCGTTGGAGCTGATCCTCACCAGCCTCCAATTCTGACCTGAACACAGCTCCTCTTCGATCTCATCACCCGGCGCTGTTTTCGCGGGATCCAGCAGATTGCCTGGACTGGGTGCATGAACTGTCGGCTCCCCCCAGCGCCGGCCAATGCTGAACCCCCAGGACAGGGCCAGTTGCACAACGGCGTTGTGGTCCGTGCAGGCAGCCAACTGACGACGACGCTCAGGATCAGCATCAATGCTGCTGACAAGGGCATTGAGCTGTTCGACCTTCAAGAGAAAACGCTGCAGATCTTCTTCCGCCATCGATTTATGGACACCTGTGGTGATCCTGACAACCCGCGGATCAGATGCGATCAGGTTGGGGGCAGCCACCAAGGCAGACTGAAATCCCCTGCTGATTGAAGGATGAAACAACTCCTGGCAGGTGCGCTACTGATGATCACGCTTTTGTGTCAGGGCTTCTTTTTGCAGGATTCACGTGCATGGGCCCTGAGTGGATCAGGAGCACAACTGTTTGATCTGCACTGTGCTGGATGCCATCCCCAAGGCGGAAACATCATTCGTCGAGGACGAACCTTGAAGCTCAAGGCTTTAGAGAAACATGACCTGAACAATCCCCAGGCGATCGCACAGATCGCCCGCGAAGGTATCGGTCAAATGAGTGGCTATGCCGATGCTCTCGGGGAAGGCAATGACATTGTGGTTGCCGAATGGATCTGGCAACAGGCTCAGAATGCCTGGATCCAGGGATAAACATCCAGTTGAGTCCAGATTCCTTCACGCCAGTAGACATCGGCCTCAAGCAGTGCACGCACAGTTGATTCACTGTCGGACTCAAACACTGCGAAAACGTGTGTACTGCCAACAGTCGGCCCAAGGGTGATCAACGTCCCACTTTCCTTCAGAGCGTTGAGCCGCTCCAGATGCTCATCTCGAAAAGGAGCTCTTTTTTCCAGTGCGTTGTCGCAGTACGTACCCCAGAGAACGAATCGGGCCATAGTTTCACCTCCGGTTGAAAAAATCTGCGCCGAAAGGATGGCACATACTGCACATTAAGCGCTATGTTTGGGAAGTAGATTTCTTTAATGATGATGCTCACTGGTGCTGAACTCCTTGCAAAGGTCAAGGATTTAGGTGACGTCTCCAAGACAGACCTGGCGACTGCCTGTGGGTATGTCTCGAAAAAGAAGGATGGATCTGATCGGGTTAACTTCACAGCTTTCTATGAAGCTCTTCTCAATGCCAAGGGCATTGAACTTGGCGGCGGTTCCGCTGGCATTGGCAAAGGCGGTCGCAAACTTTCCTATGTGGCAACCGTCCAGGGAAATGGCAATCTGTTGATCGGCAAGGCCTACACCGCCATGCTCGATCTCAAGCCTGGCGATGAATTCGAGATCAAGCTTGGACGCAAACAGATTCGCCTCGTTCCCGTTGGCGGTACAGACGAAGACGAAGAGTGATGTTCAGCCGGCTGCTGTCCGCAGCTCCCGGCAAAACTCACCTGCTTCCGCCGCTGCGCATCCTTCTTGCGCAGCGGCGATTCTTTTAACTAGAGCGCTGCCTACGATCGCTCCATCCGCACCCCATTCACGAACCTGACGAACCTGCTCAGGACCTGAAATACCAAATCCCACAGCAACAGGACCGGCCTCACATCGCTTCAGAGAAGTGACTAACAGACCCACACGTTCTTGCAGGGATGAGCGTTCGCCAGTGACACCGGTCACACTCACCAGATAGGTGAACCCACGACTTGAAGCAGCAATCCGCTTCATGCGCGGTTCTGGCGTGGTGGGAGCAACCAGGAGAACAAGATCGAGACCTTGTTGTGCTGCTAGGGGAGACAGTCGTTCAGCTTCCTCAAGTGGAAGGTCAGGCACAACCAAACCCGCAACACCTGCCGCGGCAGCTTCTGAAAAGAATTTTTCCGGTCCTCGATTGAGCAATGGGTTGCTGTAAGTGAACAGCACAACCGGCATTGTTAATTGTTCACGCAAGCCACTCAACATCTCCAGCACTTTTGCTGGTGTGGTGTTTTGTTCAAGTGCGCGGTGAGCTGCAGCCTGGATGACCGGTCCATCTGCCAGGGGATCGCTGTAAGGGATGCCGAGCTCAACCACATCGGCTCCATGCTTCTGAAGACTGAGCAACACATCAGCCGTGCTCTGCAGATCAGGATCACCGGCCATCACAAAGGGCATGAGTGCCAAACGCTGCTCACGGGCGGTCTTCACAAAGACCTCTGCAATGCGTGAGGACTGTTCAGTCACGGATTCTGAAACTGTGATGCAGGCGAGCCTAAAGGTCAGCTAGAACTAGTCAGGCGACGGGCTGGCCTCCTCCTCAGCAATGGAAGCCATCAGGGCCTGCTGCTGCTCTGGAGTCATGGCATCGAAGCGCTCCTGAAGCTGCTGTGCGGTGAGCTGGTCATACTCGCTGCGGTAGCGACGACGTTGCTGCATGTAAGTCATGCGACCCGTCACCACCCGGAACAGATAGGAGCTTGTCCAGACCACCACCACCACCACAAGAAGGGCTTCAGCGGCGATGCCGGCGGAGAAGCCCTCCAATCCGAGCGCTTCAAACAGCCAGTAACCGAGTCCTCCGGCCATCAGAAGACCCAGGCCCAGTTTCAGCACTCCGGCACGCGTCAAGGATCAAACCTCGCCCTGACCGCTGAAGCGGAGATTGAGGAATGGTGCAAACACAATCATTCCTGGAAAAAACAGGAACACCAGGGAATAAATGCCAAGGCGCTCGTACTTCCCCATCACAGTCCAGCGACGACTCATCCAGGCGTAGAGCAACAGCGGAACCACCACCAGATAGGCGCCACCCAGAGCCAAGTAGGCACCGATCACGAGAAGGGTGTCCAGGGAAACCACGTTCAGAAGAGTCTCCATGGGCTGCGAAATGGGCCATCTCAGTGGAATCTAGAATGCCGCAACGGTGCTGGTGGCATCGGGGGCGTGGCGGAATCGGTAGACGCACGCGACTTAAAATCGCTTGGGATGAAAATCCTGTGGGGGTTCAAGTCCCCCCGCCCCCACCACCGGCAGTGTTGAAAGCCGTTCCGTCATGGGCATTCCAGATCACTCTCACTAGCTTCGGGAACATGAGAGTGAATCGTTCATGTCAACTTCGGTGATCTCCAACGCTCAACTGGGCGAGGAACCCGCGGAGCTGATTCGCTGCCGTGAACGCGACGACGGACATCAACCCTGGGACCGATGGGGCACCTATCTAAGTGACAGGCAGTGGGGAACGGTCCGCGAGGACTATTCAGCCGATGGCAATGCCTGGGAATCATTCCCTTTCGATCACAGTCATCTGCGCACCTACCGCTGGGGCGAGGACGGCCTGCTCGGCTTGAGTGATGAGCAGGGGCTGCTTTGTTTCGCCCCGGTGCTCTGGAACGGAAAAGACTCGGTTCTGAAAGAACGCCTCTTCGGCCTCGGCAATCCCGAAGGGAATCACGGTGAAGACATCAAAGACATGATGTATCACCTGGCCGGCACACCCACGGGAAGTTACGCCAAAGCGCTGTACCGCTATCCCCAGAAGAGCTTCCCCTACCAGCAGCTGAGAGACGAAAACCGACGCCGCGGTCGTGACCAGAACGAATTCGAGCTGGTTCACACTGGCATCTTTGATGAAAACCGTTTCTTTGATCTGCAGGTTGAGTACGCCAAGGCTTCACCGGAAGATGTGGTGATCCGTTTCACAGTCACCAACCACGGACCGGATCAAGCGGAACTCCATCTGCTTCCCACCCTCTGGTTTCGGAACACCTGGAGCTGGGGGAAGAGCAGAGAGAGCGACAGCAACAGACCCACTCTCAGCTTGCAGAACGATCGGCTGATCAGCAGTGATGTGGAGGGGCTTGGCTCGTACACCCTGAGTTGCAGCGAAACAGGAACCTGGCTGTTCACCGAGAACGAGACCAACACCAAGCGTCTTTACAACCAGACCTTGAAACAGCCCTATGTCAAAGATGCCTTTCACCGGTATCTGATTGAGGGCGAGGTCGGCGCTGTTAACCCGGCTCAGACAGGAAGCAAAGCGGCTGTTCTCCTGAAGCGAAATCTCCAGCCAGGCGAGGGCTGGCAGGTGGATCTGAGACTGTGCCGACATGCCAGTGAAGGGAGCACGGCGCAGGGCAGCATCGGGTCAACAGAGATCAGTGCTCTGATCGAGCAGCGCCGGCAGGACTGGCAGGACCACTTGCACTGGGTGGCCCCGGGTCTCGACGACGAGGCCAGAGCCATTCATGCCGCAGCAGCAGCGGGTCTGTTCTGGTGCCGCAAGTTCTACGACTGGTACGTGGCCCGCTGGCTGCGCGGTGACAGCAACGCAGCCAAACCGCCTGCAGAGCGTTGGCACACAGCCAATGCGTACTGGCGCAACCTGCGGGCCCGCAACATCATTTCCATGCCCGATTGCTGGGAATATCCCTATTTCTGCCAATGGGATCTGATGTTCCATGCAGTGGCTTTTGCAGAACTTGATCCCGGTGAAGCCAAGCGCCAGTCGCGCATGCTGCGCCAGGCTTCCTACACCGCCAACAACGGCCAGTCCCCTGCCTATGAATGGGTTCTCTCCGATGCGAATCCGCCGATCGGGGCCTGGGCAGCACTGCGCATCTTCCAGATCTCCGAGCGCTGCTACGGACGCAAGGACTACCCCTTTCTGCGAGCAAGCCTGCGCGAACTACTACTCGAATACGGATGGTGGGCCAATCGCACCGACCGGAACGGCGACAGCCTCTTCGAAGGTGGTTTCCTCGGGCTCGACAACATCGCGATCTTTGATCGCCGATATCCGCTTAAAGACGGCAGCCGCATCGAACAGTCGGACGGTACGGCCTGGATGGGGATGCTCAGTCTGAACATGCTGGAGGCCTGCGTTCTGCTTGCCCAAGACAGGGAGGAATACAGAAGCCTGTGTGAACGTTTCGTGGCTGACTTCAGTCGCCTGACTTACGCCCTCAACAGTCCCACGGGCCGTGGTTACGTCAACTGGGACGAAGAGGATGGTTTCTATTACGACGTCCTCAAGCGACCGGACGGCAGCAGTGATTACCTGCGAACACGGTCCCTGAGTGGCCTGATTCCGCTACTTGCTATCGCAACGTTTGATCGGGCGACTGTCAGAGACATTCCATCCCTTGACGTGCACAGCTATCTCAGCGAACTGGGTGAAGAGCGAGGAGCACCCTTTGATGCCATCAGCCATCTCGGATCCTGGCATCGCGATCGAGTGCTGTTCTCGATCGTGCCCCCCGATCGGCTTCGACGGATTCTCACTCGTGTCTTCGACGAAGAAGAGTTTCTCTCTCCTTACGGCATCCGCAGCCTCTCGAAGGTGTACGAGAAAAACCCTTATTCCTATCAGCAAGGTGACGACTACGCGACGATCAGCTACAGCCCCGCCGACAGTCCAGTTGCCATGTTCGGGGGAAACTCCAACTGGCGAGGTCCGGTCTGGATGCCGATCAACTTTCTGCTGATCGAGGCCCTGCAGAAATTCGGCCATGTTCTCGGCAATGACTTCAGAATGGAATTTCCAACCGGTTCAGGACGTGAACTGAACCTCTGGCAGATCTCACTTGAACTGGAACAACGTCTGGTTGGCATTTTCAGGCGTGATCAAGCAGGGCGACGCGCCTTCAACGGAGATGTGGATCTATTCCAGACAGATGCCGCCTGGCGCGATCTGTTCCAGTTCAATGAATACTTCAACGGCTGCACCGGTGCTGGCGTGGGAGCCAGTCACCAGACGGGCTGGACAGCTGTTGTTGCCAAGATGATTACTCAACTTCACCGCTGGCGCTGACGGCAGAGTGCAAATCGCCTGACTGCGCATTAGCGTCTGAATCAGAGACGATTGGTTCGAAAGCGACAAAACCATCTCATAACAACAGAAGTCCAACGACTACCGATTAGCCGTTTCAAGACTCATAACGTCATCAATGGCAGCCAACACTGACAGGCTCAGAAAAAACAGCTATCGAAAAGATGAACTGCCCTGACTTCCATGACCACTCCTGTCCCCAATGCATTGGAGTCACTGTGTCTGCGCGACAAAGTGATCGTCGTGACGGGCGGTAATTCCGGAATCGGCAAGGCAATTGTGGAAGCGATTGGCTCCCTTGGGGCCAAGGTCGTGATCGACTATCGGTCACACCCAGATCGAACAGAAGAACTGGTGGAGGAGATTGGCGAGCTGGGTGGTCAGGCCATTGGTGTTCAGGCCGATGTTGGAAAACTGGAAGACCTTCAGCGCCTCGTCGACACCGCCGTGAACACCTTTGGGAAGGTTGACGTGATGGTCAACAATGCCGGCATTGAGACCAGGACCTCGATCCTTAGCACCACACCTGATGATTTTGACAAGGTGCTCAATGTCAATCTGCGCGGGGTATTTTTTGCAACCCAGTACGCAGCGAAGCAGATGATCGCGCAGGGCAGTGGTGGTCGCATTATCAACATCTCCTCAGTCCATGAGGACTGGCCTATGCCGAACAACACGCCTTACTGCGTTTCCAAGGGAGGAGTCCGCATGCTCACCCGCACAGCAGGGGTGGAATTGGCCAGCAAAGGTGTCTCAATCGTGAATGTGGGTCCCGGTGCCGTAGCCACACCAATCAACGACTCCACGATGAAGAACCCCGAATTGCTCGCCAAACTCAATTCCGCAATTCCAATAGGTCGAATGGCAGAGCCGGAGGAGATTGCATCAGTGGTGGCATTCCTCGCCGGCAACGGCGCCAGCTACATGACTGCCACCAGTGTTTTCGCAGACGGCGGCATCATGATGAGCAGCCCGGGGCTTTAATTAAAAGAATTGAAAGCTGCAACGCTAAACTCAAAGCGCTCAATTTTCAAGCAAATAGTCAAACAATCAGCCAAACAATCGAGCTGACAGTCATGACCAACAACAGTTCAGCTGAGTGAAGACAGGACAGGAACACAATTGAAATTCAGAGGAAAAGATGGTCAGATCATGATCACCATTCCAAAGTTCTCCGTCGACCGGCATCCGAAACAGGCATCACGCCATGCATTCACGAGAAACCGTCAATCCATCCATTGAACAGAACTCTGGGCAGGCCTCTCCAAATACAAACTCTTCAGACCAAAACAATTCACAAGACACATCACGATTGCGCCGACCATTCAATTCAGTGTTGATCAACACACTCAATCAGAGGAACACCCACACATTGAGCTGAGTCGATTCAATTCATCTCCCACCAGGCGCTTCAACAGACCATGCCAGTGTTTCACCGGCATGGAACAGCAAAGGCAACTCACTGTCGGGCAGAGCATCATCTCCGCTGCAAGCCGATTCAGGTGGACTCAGCCGTGCAGGAACGGATTGCTGCCGACGGACAAGTCTGACGGTGTCCGTGTTGAGCGGCATGCCGTAGAAGCGCGGTCCATGCTCACTGGCAAAGCCCTCGAGATGGTCGAGCGCTCCCTCCTTTTCAAAGACAGCGGTGTAACTCTCCAGGGCATGAAGCGCATTGAAGATGCCCGCACACCCACAGGAAGACTCCTTGCCGGATCGGGGATGCGGGGCGGAATCCGTGCCCAAGAAGAAGCAGGGAAGACCACTGGTCGCGGCTTTCACCAACGCCCTTCGGTGGCATTCACGCTTCACCACAGGCAGGCAGTAGAAATCACTGCGCAGACCACCCATGAACATCGCGTTGCGGTTGAGATGCAGATGATGGGGAGTGATCGTTGCGGCGATCCGCTCATCACCGCTCTGAAAAGCCTCTCGGATGTAGGTCGCCGATTCCTCGGTGGTGATGTGCTCCAGCACGATGCGCAAGCGGGGATGGCGCTGACGCAGAGGCTTCAGATGCCGTTCGATGAAGAGGGCTTCGCGATCGAAAACATCCACATCAGGATCGGTGACTTCACCATGAATCAGCAGGGGCATGTCAATGGTCTCCATGCGCGTCAGCACAGCGGAGATCTTGGAGAGATCGCTCACACCGGCGGCTGAATTGGTGGTTGCATTGGCGGGGTAAAGCTTGGCCGCCCGGAACACTCCCTGGGTGAACCCCCTGGCCAGCTCATCAGGGTCGAGATCATCCGTGAGGTAGGCCGTCATCAGCGGTTCAAAACTGATGCCATCCGGCAGGGCCTCGAGAATCCTGCTGCGATAAGCCACAGCCGCGGCCACGGACGTCACCGGTGGCCGCAGATTGGGCATCACAATGGCCCTGGCAAAGGTTCTCGCCGTTGCTGGCAGCACGGCACGGAGCATGGCTCCGTCCCTGAGGTGCACATGCCAGTCATCCGGACGGCGCAGCACCAGGGACGTTGGAACCTCCGCCAAGTTCAGACCTCCTGAAGAACAGGGAGCTCTCCCACCGCACGACGGAGAATCTCCTCCCGATCCTCACTCACGTGATTCTCGGGCAGAAGCTCGAGAAGCTTGAGCTTCTCGAGACGATTGCGGGTGGAGCCTTGCATCACCACCAGATAAACAGATCTCCCCACTTCAACGGCCTCCTTGATGGCATTTTCAAGGGCCAGTGATGCAGTGACACCGAGGTGGGAAACCTCTGACAGATCGAACAGAACGGCTTCGCAATCCTCGATGGCGTTGTGTTCACGGCTGATGGTCTTGGCCACTCCGAAGATCATCGGGCCGGTGAGCTGAAACAGCAGAAGACGACCGGCAGCCTGATCCAGGAGAGCCTGCTGATCCTCAGGGAGTTCCACGTCATCGTCCGTGGTGCTGATGGTTTTCACCCCCCTGGCCTGCAAGGCTGTCATGCGTTCGATGGTGAGCACATTGGCCACGAACACCCCGATGAACACCGCCCAGATCAGATCGACCAGAACGGTCAGAGCGATCACTCCGTAAGTGATGCATGCCGCTTTGATCGAGAGATGGTGGGCGCGCTGAAGGAAGCTCCAGTCGATGATGTCAAAGCCCACTTTCAAAGCGATTCCCGCCAGAACCGCCAGAGGAATCATGGAGGCCAGTGGAGCTGCCAGCAGAATCACCAGCATCAGAATCAGGGCGCGGACGATCCCGGAGAGGGCCGAACGACCACCAGCCTGAATATTGACCACGGTGCCCATCGTGGCGCCGGCTCCCGGCAACCCACCGAACAGACCCGACATCACATTGCCAAGGCCCTGACCGATCAGTTCCTTGTTGGAATCGTGCTCCGTGCGGGTGAGGCTGTCAGCCACCACCGAGGTGAGCAGGGCATCGATGCAACCGAGCATGCCGAGCACGGCACCATTGACCACCATCAGACGAATCTGATCACCAGAGAAGGTCGGGGGATTAAAGCTGGGGAATTCCGCGGTGAACTCAGGAATCCTGCGCAGTTCAATGTCACCGAAAAGCGTGAGGGACAGCACCGTGCCAACCACGAGAGCCAGCAGCTGAGGAGGACAGAACCGCTTGAGCTGCTCAGGTGTGAACCAGAGAATCAGCAGCGTGATCACGGCCAATCCGAGCTCCAGGGGCTGAACTCCGGAGACCAGCTGCGGAAGAGAACTCAGCGTGCCGATCACTCCACCGGGAGGGCTGTTCTGGCCCAGGAAGGGAGCCAGCTGGAGAATCACCAGGATCACACCGATTCCGGACATGAAGCCCGAAATCACCGTGTAGGGCATCATCGTGATGTACCGGCCCAGGCGGAAGAATCCAAAAAGGATCTGGAACACTCCGGCCAGCACCACCACGGTGAAGGCCATAGCGAGCGCAGTGCCCTTGTCGGGAATCTGGCTTGTGAAACTGAGAATGACGGCCGTGAATACCACCGTCATCGGACCGGTCGGCTCGGAAATCAGTGTGGGGGTCCCGCCGAAGAGCGATGCCACCAGGCCGATGATCACAGCCCCCCAGAGTCCCGCAGCGGCGCCGGCACCTGATGCCACACCAAAGGCAAGAGCCATCGGCAACGCCACAACAGCTGCCGTCACACCGCCGAAAACATCCCCGCGCACGTTGCGTGTGCTGATGTGATTCAGAAACACACTCAACCGTTAGAAGTGGCGGAATGATAGATGCCGGTCCACGAAATGGGCTGATTGACATCCGGGCTCGCAGCCTTGCGGGCATTGGTGGCAGCGCAGAATGAGGTGTGGACGCAGCCACCAATGCCCGACTTTTTGACATCCGCCCTGGAGGTCCTCATCGGGATCGGCCTGTTGTTTGCGGGAGGCGAAGTGTTCGTCCAGGGGTCGGTGACACTGTCGCTGATCTTTGGAATCCCACAGCTGGTGATCGGCCTGACGGTCGTGTCCTTCGGAACCAGTGCTCCGGAGCTGTTCGTCAGTATCAGTTCCGTGCTGCGTGGACTGGATTCCCTGGCCGTGAGCAACGTGGTGGGCAGCAACATCTTCAACGTGATGGTGGTGCTTGGCAGCAGTGCCGTGGTGATGCCACTGCGGGTGGAAAGCCGTCTGGTGCGCAGGGATGTGCCGTTGATGATTGCAGTGTCCGCGGCGGTCTGGGGCATGGCGTCGGCCGGAAGGGTGACCTGGCAGTCGGGCGTGGCCTTGCTGCTTGCTCTGCTGATCAATTCGATCTGGGAGATCCGCACAGCCCGTGAGGAACCCGATGATGTGGTGGAAGCTGAACCCGATGTGAACCCCGACCAGGGCAAGCGCGGCATCCTGAAAGCCGTGATGTCGCTGCTGCTCGGTGTTCTTCTTCTGAGCGTCGGGTCTCGGATTCTCGTCAGCGGTGCTAGCGGTGCCGCTGCCTATCTGGGAGTGAGTGAAGCGGTGATCGGACTGACGATCGTGTCAGCCGGCACCTCAATGCCGGAGCTGATCACCTCGTTGGTGGCTGCCATCAAAGGCCGCACCGATCTGGCGATCGGCAATGTTGTGGGCAGCAACCTGCTCAACCAGCTGCTGGTTCTGGGAGCCAGTGCGCTTGCGGCCGCGGGGGCCGGCGGACTGCAGGTGAGTCCCCTGCTGATTCAGCGCGACATGCCGGTGATGCTGCTCACCGCACTGGCCTGCATGCCCATCTTCTGGACCAAAGGTCGGATCACCCGACTGGAGGGCGGCATCCTGCTGGCCCTGTACGTGTTCTATGTGGTGGATCAGGTGCTGCCCCGCACGATGCCCACCTGGCAGGACGAATTCCGGCTGGTGATGCTCTGCCTTGTGGTCCCGGCGGTGATTGTCGTGATCGTTGTTCAAGCTGGTCTCTACTGGAAACAGCTGCAACGCAAGCGACTGAAGAACCCTCCGAGCTGAGCTGACATTGCAAGGCTCGGGTTGAGAGACCTATCACAGCATCGCGAGCATTCGTTCACGAAAGGATGACTGCTCTCTGAAAGCTGTTCATCCTTGGAGAGCGTTGCGCGGCTTGCTGATGCTCGAGCTGCTTCCACCTCTCAACGATAAAAATCTTCCCTGGCTGGATGTCATTCATCCAATCATCGTTCACTTCGTGATCGCGATGGCGCTGATCACCGTTGTGTTCGATTTGCTTGGTGTGATTACAAGAAAGCGCAATCTCTTCGAGGTGAGCTTTTGGAATCTAGTGGTGGCCACAGTCTCCATCTTCGTAGCCATCATTTTTGGTCAGATTGAGGCGGGCCTGGCCAACCCCTACGGAGCATCGCGCGACATCCTCAATTATCACAGCACCATCGGCTGGTCCCTGGCCGGGGTGCTCGGTCTCTTCACCGGCTGGCGCTATGTGGTCCGTCAGCAGGACCCCACCCGGCTCCCGGCAGGCTTTCTGGTTCTTGATGGGGTGCTCGCCACGCTGGTGTTCTGCCAGGTGTACCTGGGCGACATGCTCGTCTGGGTTTACGGGCTTCACACCGTGCCGGTTGTCGAAGCCATCCGCAGCGGAGCGGTGTCATGAGCGACTCCACCATCCCGTTGCCAATGCTGGCAATTCCATCGCCCATCAACGAGATCGTCGATCAGCTCGGTGCCAACGACCTCCCCTACACGATTCCGATCCACCCGAACCTGGTTCATTTCACGATCGGGTTGTTTGCGATCGGAATCGCTTTTGATTTCGCCGGTGCGTTCTACCCATTGGAGAAACGGGTGTTCCGTTTCCTCGCTCTGCCGGTAACGCGAACCGGCTTCCACGACGTGGGCTGGTACAACGTCCTGGCCTGCAGCGTGATCACCTTTTTCACGGTGGCTGCTGGCTTCTACGAAATGCTCCTGGCCGTGCCAATTCCAGGAGACATTCGCACCGTGATCGGGCAGAACGCCATCAACACCATGCTCTGGCATGCCATCGGAGGCGTGGCCCTGCTGCTGATCATCGTGATAATGACGATCTGGCGCGGTTACCAGCGCTTCGTCTGGCGCAAGGACCTTGGCCGCCAGGTGACCTGGCTGTATCTCGTCTGTGGGACTGCGATCCTTTTGGTAATGGGGGTTCATGGAAGCCTCGGTGCATGGCTCGCCAGTGAGTTCGGGGTGCACATCACGGCTGATCAGCTTCTGGCCGCAGGAGCCGATCTCAAGGAGGCGCTTCCATGACATCGGCTCGCCGAAGTCCGAAGAAGGGCTTGCCGCTCAGGCTCCTGACTGTGGTCCTGATCTCCACTGTGCTTGATGCGGCGGTGAGCTTTCAGGTCTCACGCTGGGCCTACGGATGGTTGCCGGTGCCGGCATCTACGGCAGCACCTTATGTCGATGATCTCTTCAGCCTGGAGGTGGGAATCGGAGCCTTCATCTTCATTGGCTGCGTGGGATTCATCATCTGGTCCGTCCTGTTCAGCCGCGCTGAGAAGTACGACGAGAGTGATGGTCTGCCGATCGAAGGCAACACCAAGCTTGAGATCACCTGGACGGTGATTCCCTTCGTGATTGTGATGGCACTGGCTTTCTACTCGATCAATGTGAATGAAACACTCGCCACGCTCGGGCCGAAGCAGAAATACGACGTCGCCATCAATCAAGACCCCGAAGCAGTTGCGACACTGGACGTCCGCCGAGAGGTAGGCCCCATTGAGGTGATTTCCAGGCAGTGGTCCTGGGAGTTCGTCTACCCCGATGGAGTACGCAGTTCCGAACTGCATCTTCCGAACGATTTACGTGCCAATTTTCTGCTCAGCTCCGAAGATGTGATTCACAGCTTCTACATCCCAGCATTCCGCCTCAAGCAGGACATCATTCCAGGCAGCGTGATCTCCTACAGCATCACACCGACCCGCGAAGGCCGCTTCAGACTTAGGGACGCCATGTTCAGCGGCGCGTACTTCTCCAAAAACCAGACGGACGTGATTGTCGAGTCGGAGGAGGCATACAACAGCTGGCTGTCGGCCACAGCGAAGCGTCCCCTTGTCGAGGGCCTCAGCCCGGGCACCCCTCTCTACGCAAAACGCCTCAAGGACGGTGATCGTGGCTGGGCCACGGTTCCGCCAGCCCCGCCTCCGATGGTCAACGACCCCGGCAATCCTGACGCGCCCCACGACGCCTGACCCCGATGACCACCACCAAATACGACCCCAGGGTGCTCAAGGCGCCCCATCCAGTCCCAGGGGCTCCCGACAACTGGAAGCGCTTCTTCAGCTTCAACACCGATGCGAAGGTGATCGGCATTCAGTACATCGGCCTCTCGCTGCTTTTCCTTCTTGTGGGTGGATTACTGGCCATGGTGATGCGCGGGGAATTGATCACTCCGCCAGCGGATCTGGTGGACCCGAGTGTCTACAACGGTCTCTACACAATGCACGGAACAGTGATGCTATTCCTGTTTCTGTTCCCAGTGCTGAATGGCTTCAACAACCTGTTGATTCCCACCATGATCGGTGCTCCCGACATGGCCTTCCCCAAGCTCAATGCCGCGGCCTTCTGGCTGGTGCCTGTGTTTGCCGTCGTGCTGCTGAGCAGCTTCTTTGTACCTGGTGGACCGGCCTCATCGGGCTGGTGGTCCTACCCACCCATGAGCATTCAGAACCCACTCGGACATTTCATCAATGGTGAATTCCTCTGGATCCTGGCCGTCGCGCTCTCCGGGGTCTCATCAATCATGGGCGCGATCAATTTCGTCACCACAATCATCCGTATGCGAGCTCCCGGCATGGGCTACTTCCGGATGCCCGTGTTCGTCTGGACCGCGTGGGCCGCACAGACCCTGCAGCTGATCGGGCTTCCAGCACTCACAGGCGGGGCGATCATGCTGCTGTTTGATCTCAGTTTTGATACCAGCTTCTTCAGGCCTGAAGGAGGAGGGGACCCCGTGCTTTATCAGCACTTCTTCTGGTTCTATTCACACCCTGCGGTGTACGTGATGGTGCTTCCCGTGTTTGGCATCTTCTCGGAACTGATCACGGTGTATTCACGCAAACCTCTGTTCGGCTACAAGTTCGTGGCTCTGGCTTCGTTCATCATCACCTTCCTGGGATTGATTGTCTGGGTGCACCACATGTTCTATACGGGTACTCCTCAGTGGATGCGCAACTTGTTCATGGTCACCACGATGCTGATCGCGGTGCCCACAGGCGTGAAAGTATTCGCCTGGCTGGGGACGCTTTGGGGAGGAAAGATCCGTCTGACCACGCCAATGCTGTTTGTGCTGGGAGGCCTGGTCAATTTCATTTTTGGAGGCATCACTGGAGTCATGCTCGGGACGGTTCCGATTGATATCCACGTGGGGAACACCTACTTCGTTGTGGCTCATTTTCACTACATCATCTTCAACACGATCGGGTTTGGAATCTTCGCCGGCATCTACCACTGGTTCCCAAAATTCACGGGCCGGATGTACTACGAGGGATTAGGGAAAGTTCACTTCACTCTCACCTTTATCGGCGCCACCCTCAACTGGCTTCCTCTGCACTGGGCAGGCCTCTACGGGATGCCGAGACGGGTCGCTTCCTATGACCCTGAATTCGCTCTCTGGAATGTGATCGCGAGCATTGGGGCCTTCATGCTGGGAGTGGCATCCATTCCTTTCATCCTCAACATTGTGAGTTCCTGGGCAAGAGGTGCCAAGGCACCGGCCAATCCCTGGAGAGCGATCGGCCTGGAATGGTTGCTGCCCTCACCACCCCCTGCTGAAAATTTCGAGGATGATGTTCCCACCGTGATCAGCGAGCCCTATGGCTACGGCCTGGGGAAACCCCTTGTCGAAGATGAGGAGTTCTATGTCCGACGCTCGATGGAGGCCTGACCCATGACCAGCGCCAATGCTGATCTGGAGCTGAAGCATGAGCCCGGACACATCAAGCATGACGGGCACAACCTTACCGGCTTCGTGATCTTCCTCTGCTCGGAAAGCATCATTTTTCTGGCATTTTTTGTTGGTTATGCACTGCTGAAGATCACCAGTCCTGAGTGGCTTCCGGAGGGAGTCGAAGGTCTGGAAACGCGGATGCCCCTGATCAATACGGTCATTCTCGTGAGCTCAAGCTTCGTCGCCTATTTCGCCGAGCGCTATCTGCACAGAGAAAATCTCTGGGGATTCCGCGGCATGTGGATGCTCACGATGGCCATGGGCAGCTACTTCGTTTATGGGCAATACGTCGAATGGTCGGAGCTGACTTTTAGCCTGAGCAGCGGAGTATTCGGAGGAACATTTTATTTACTGACCGGTTTTCACGGACTGCATGTGATTACGGGAATTCTCCTAATGGGGCTGATGCTGGCGCGTTCCTTCCGGCCGAACAATTACGCCAGGGGAGAAATGGGCGTCACTGCTGTGAGCCTGTTCTGGCATTTCGTGGATGTGATCTGGATCATCCTTTATGTGCTCATTTATGTGTGGCAGCGAACCAGCTGATCGCCGACTGCAGAACTCCGTTTTCAACGACATGAGCCATCCATGATCATCGACGACCGCCATTACGACATCATCATCATCGGCAGCGGGGCAGGTGGGGGAACGCTCGCAGGAGCTCTCAGTCGTCAGGGCAGGAGCGTTCTGCTGCTAGAGCGAGGAGAAGCCATGGCTCTCAATGATCAGAACGTGGCCGATGTGGATCTGCTCCGCAAGGATCGTTATCACCCAAAGGATGAGAGCTGGTTCGGTCCTGATGGAGACCCGTTCGCACCACAGACCACGTACAACCTCGGTGGCAACACCAAGATCTGGGGAGCCGTTCTTGAACGCATGCGCGAGCGGGATTTCACGGACCTGTCTCTCCAGCAAGGTGTGTCACCGGCCTGGCCATTCGATTATTCCTATCTGGCTCCCTACTACGACCAGGCCGAGACGCTCTACCAGGTTCACGGTCAGGCCAATGTCGACCCGACGGAGCCATCACGCAGCAAAGACTTTGATCATGCACCGCGGCCAGTGGTGCCGTTTCTTGAACAACTTCGCGAAGGGCTGCAACGTCATGGCTGCCAGCCTTATGCCCTGCCCCTGAGCTGGTCCGACAGCAAAGAGGATCCCAGTGGTGACGCTCAGCTATTCGGCCTGGACAACGCCAACCCCGAGATGCTGGAAGTCAGAACCCTGGCCAAGGTTCTGCGCCTGCATGTGAACCCCACTGGACGGGAGGTGAAGCGGGTTGAGGCGGATGTGGACGGAGAAATCTGGCTGTTCTCCTCCGATCTGGTCGTACTGGCTGCAGGCGCGATCAATACTCCGGCAATCCTGCTGAGATCAGGGAATGAACGGCATCCCCGAGGTCTCAACAACAAGTCCGACCAGGTGGGCAGGAACCTGATGAACGTTCAACTCACCTCGATCCTGCAGCGTTCCTCGGAACCGAACAGTGGTCGCTATGGCCGCTCATACGGCATCAACGACTACTACTGGGGAGACAAGAATGTGGATTTCCCACTTGGGCACATCCAGTCCGCAGGTGGGGTCCTGCAGGACGCACTGTTCGCCGAATCACCACCGGTACTATCGCTGGTCAGCAAGTTGATTCCCGATTTCGGCCTGGAGCGCCTGGCCTCGCGCTCAGTGGCCTGGTGGGCCATGACCGAGGTGCTTCCTGATCCGGAGAACAAGATCTGGCTGAACAAGGAACAGATCCGCGTCAATTACCTCCACAACAACAGGGAAGCCCACGACCGACTCGTTTACCGCTGGATCGACACGCTCAAATCCCTGGAGGCCGATCCAGTGACCAAGGTCGTGACGGCGGAACCCGTGCATCCCCGTGGTGAAGCTCCTCTCAGCGTGGTGGGCTTTGCTTGCGGCACCTGTCGCATGGGTGACGATCCCGTTGCATCCGTTGTGGATGCAACGGGCAAGTGCCATGAGCTCGACAACGTCTACATCGCTGACACCAGCGTGTTCCCAAGCTGCCCGAGCGTGGGGCCGGGGCTCACCACCATCGCCCTGGCCCTGCGTATGGCAGAGACACTGCACCGGCGCCTCCAGACCTGATCAGGACCTGACTACAGCCAGGTTTCAACGGGCATCAGGCCATGGTGACGAATTCTTCAGAAACCGTGGGGTGCAGCGCCATGGTGCGGTCGAAGTCGGCTTTGGTGGCCCCCATGCCAACGGCGATTGCCGCCATCTGAATAATCTCCGCGGCATGTTCGCCGACCATGTGACAGCCCAGCACTCGCTCGGTTTCCACATCGAGCACCAGCTTGAGCAGACAGCGCGGTCCGCGCTTGGGCAAAGCCTGTGCCATCGAACGGAAACGTGCTCTGTGGATCACAACCCCATCCTCCCCGTATCGGGCGATGGCCTCCTCTTCCGATAACCCCACCGTTGCGAGCTCAGGCTGACTGAAGACGGCACTGGCCACCAGCTCATGGTTCACCTGTCGAGGACGATCTCCGTAAACGCTGTCAGCGAAGGCACGCCCTTCATCCACTGCGACAGGTGTGAGGCAGATGCGATCGGTCACATCACCCACAGCAAACAGGTGGGGCACATTGGTGCGCTGATCCTCATCCACGGGAATGCGATGGCCAAGGGTCGTGACCCCCGCGGCATCGAGATTGAGACCTTGCAGAAAAGGTTTTCGTCCCGTCGCCAGCAGCACTCCACCACAGGCGATGCGATCGCCACGATTCGTTCGCACAACCAGATCCCCAGGCTTGCCCTCAATGGCCTCAGGGCCGGTGGAGAACTGAAGATTCACGCCGTTCTCGGTCATACCCTCCTGAACCACCGCAGCCAGCTCGGCATCGAAGCCATGCAACAGATGCTCACGACGCACAAGCTGGGTCACTTCAACACCCAGACCGCTGAGAATGCCGGCGAATTCACAGGCGATGAAGCCGGCACCCACCACCACCATCCGCTCGGGGAAACGCTCCAGCAGAAACATGTCATCGCTGACCCAGCCCAGATCGACCCCCTGGATGTCGGGGCGCTGAGGTCGGCCACCTACGCCGATCAACACCCTTTCAGCATGGAGACGTCGTTCCGGTTCCCCACCTGGGTCGGCGGAAACGAGGATGTGATGGTCGTCCTCGAAGCGCCCCCAGCCCTTGATCAGGGTGACACCGGCCTTCGCCAGGAATTCGATGTGCATCGCATTGAGGCGATCCACCTCAGCACGCACATTGGCCAGCAACTGTGCCGAATCAATCCGAACGTCTGACGGATGGACGCCGTAGCTGGGAGCCTCCTGCATCTGCTCAGCCATCTGGGATCCGTAGACCAGCAGTTTCTTGGGGACGCAACCCCTGATGACGCAGGTGCCGCCGACGCGATCACCCTCCACAATGGCCACATTGGCTCCATGACGTGCCGCCCGTTTGGCGGCGGCCAGGCCCCCGGAACCGGCACCGAGCACCACAAGATCAAACGACTGGTCCACCGCAGCTGAGGCTTAACTCATGCTCATTCTGAAGCGTTTTGTGGCCAGTTCTTCAGAGGATCCGATCCACATCTCCAAGCCAACCAATCCGGCAGATCCGCATAGTGTTGGGTCAATCACCCCCTGGAGTCCGGTGTGCACCTGGCCCGCTACGACCGGATTCCTGACCACAACGACGATCGCAATCTGATCGAGGTCAGAGTGGATGACCTCCAACCCACCCAGATGTGCGTTGGGCTGGCTGAAGTTCGGAGCCGTCAGCGAGATTTCAGCCTGGAAAGCAGAAAAGAACGGCTCGACTATCTGCGCGGCAAGCCGGTTCCCCTGGTGCGCAACCGCCTTGGACAGCTCTGGATGGTCGATCGACACCACCGCCTCAGGGCACTGCTGGAGATGGATCCCGAGGTCACCACCTATGGCTACGTGGTCGCCGAGCTTGAAAGCGAGGGCCGCGACGAAGCCCTGACGGCTCTGCAGCAACGGGGTTGGCTCTATCTCCATGACGGACGCGGCAATGGTCCCTGGGGCCCCGCGAAGCTGCCTCGCTCACTGCTGGGCCTTGAGGACGATCCTTACCGCAGCCTCGTATGGAAACTCAAACAGGAGGGTGTCATCAAACCGCAGCGCCTGATCCCCTATCACGAGTTCCGCTGGGGGGCGTGGCTGAGGACCCGACCCCTACCTCCGTTCAGTTCCGCCCAACTGGATCCGGCCCTTCCGGCATCCCGCTGCCTGGCCCAGTCAGCAGCTGCGTCCCATCTGGCCGGCTGGACCGGAAAAAGCTGAAGCATTCAGCACGGCTGTCCTCACGGCTACACGCTTCAACGACAATTCACCGATCCAACCGCGACCGATGCGCCTGCTGACCTCCACCCTGGCTGCCGCCCTTCTGATGACCACCACACCCGGGGGGGCCGTGGAGATCAACGGCAAGACCAGTTTCGTTGCCGTGCCGACAAAGGCAAAACTCACCAATTACCGCTGGTACGCCTTTGAATGTTGCGCCGTTTACTACGTGACCCTGGAATTCCCAAAGGGGGCTGACGCCGACCTGGGAGGAATCGATCTTCAACAGATTCGTGGAGCCCAGGCCGCTTTTTATTACGGAGCCGTGCCTGTCAAGGCCTTCATCGGGACCCCACGCAATCAGGGAGAATCCATCAAGGCCACAGCGGAATTCAGTGATGACGCACGCTCGGTCGACGTCCGGTTCACAAGGGCGGTGACGCCTGGAGAGACAGTCACAATCGCCTTTCAGGCCGGAGTGAATCCACCGGAAGACCTCTACACCTTCTCAGTCACAGCAGTTCCTGCAGGCCCCAATCCCATCGATCAGATGGTGGGAGTCATTCAGATGGAGATCTTCGAACCCGTGTACTGAGGTCTCCGTCAGCTGAACAAACAATGTCAGCGCTTGCGGCGTGAATCGATCTGCAGGAGATCGCGAACCCTCTGCACCTGACTGGCCAGCTGTGGATCGGTGCCAAGCTTCTTCTCCACCTGGTCGATGGCATACATCACGGTGGTGTGATCCTTTCCACCGAAAGTTTCACCGATCCGCGGCAGGCTGAGTCCTGTGCCCTGACGCATCAGAAACATTCCCACTTGCCGAGCCTGACTCACAGCTCGTCGGCGACTGCTGCTGCGCATGTCATCTGCTGTCACCCCAAAGACCTCCGACACCTTGTCAATTACCTGCTGAGGCGTCACTTCAACCCCCTGTCCACTGGGATCGAGCATGGGGGCCACCGATTCAACGGTCATCGGCATACCGGTGATCGAGGAGAAGGCAACAGCCCTGGTCAGCGCACCTTCAAGCTCGCGAATGTTGGAGGTGAAACGACCGGAGATGTACTGAATCAGATCCCTGGGAAGGGAGACACGTTCCTGCTCAGCCTTTTTCTGAAGAATTGCCATACGCGTCTCCAGATCCGGTGCCTGGATGTCTGCGATCAATCCCATGGAGAAACGCGAGATCAGCCGTTCCTGCAGGCGGGGGATCTGGCTGGGAGGACGATCACTGGCGATCACGATCTGCCGACCTGCCTCGTGCAACGCATTGAAGGTGTGGAAGAACTCTTCCTGGGTGTATTCCTTGCCTTCAATGAACTGAATGTCATCGACCAGGATGAGATCAGCAGCCCTGTAACGATCTCGGAAGGCCTGCATGCCGTCCTTGCGGATGGCCACGATCAGATCGTTGGTGAAGGACTCGGTGGACACATAGAACACCTTGGCCTCCGGATCGATCTCGAGGCGGTAATGACCGATCGCCTGCATGAGATGGGTCTTACCGAGACCGACACCTCCACAGATGAACAATGGATTGAATTCCCGTCCTGGAGCCTCGGCAACAGCGAGGGCGGCGGCATGGGCCATTCGGCTGTTCGGCCCCACCACGAATCGGTTGAACACGTAGCGCATGTTCAGCCCCGGCAGACGCCGAGGCGCCTTCGCGGCGGGCGATGGTGAAGCCACCGGAGGAGGCACCGCCGCAGCTGTGGCTGCAGACGTGGCGCCGGAAGGGCCCTGACCCGCCTGAAGATCCTCACCATCACGGGCCAGAACGGACACCGTCACCGGCTGGCCGACGATTTCGCCAGCCACATCCGCAATGGTGCTCGCGTAGTTCTTGCGCAACCAGTTGCTGGCAAAGCTGTTAGGCGCCAGCAGCGTGAGAGTCCCCTCCCGGAATCCGCTGCACTGGGCAGGGCGGATCCAGGTCTCGAAAGTCGGCTTGCTGAGGTTGCTCTGAAGGGCCTGCTGAACCTTGCTCCAAAGCTCACTGCCCGTCAGCACTGCATCCTCCGATTCCAGGTGGCTGAATCTACGCACCTCAGGCGGATCGGTCCGTCTTTAATGAGGTGCCGACGACAACACACACCTTCATGGCCCCCGCCATCCAGCGTTCCCTGCAGCGAACCCTCACTGTCATCGGCGTCGGCCTGATCAGCTCCTCTGGTCTGAGCGGCTGCGGTAACGCCTGGAAGCAGCGCATCGGACTGGATCAAGCACCTGCCAGCGACCCCTTGCCGGAAGTGAGCGATGGCCCCCGCTCTGCCCCCCTGCAACCGGGCAAGAACATCATTGTTGAAGCAGTCGACAGGGTCGGCCCCTCAGTGGTGCGAATCGACACCGTCAAACGTGTGGTGAACCCGCTGGGGAACCTGTTCGGCGGCAGAGCACCGATCCAGCAGCAGGCGGGGCAGGGGTCTGGATTCATCACCCGCTCCGATGGTCTGATCTTCACCAACGCACACGTTGTCGATGGCGCAGATCAGGTATCGGTGACATTGCCCGACGGTCGCAGCTTCAGCGGGCGCGTTCTGGGCAGTGATCCGCTCACGGACATCGCCGTGGTGCGTGTGGTTGCGGACAAGCTGCCGGTGGCTCCCCTTGGCAACTCCAACAATCTCAAGCCCGGGGAATGGGCCATCGCCATCGGCAACCCTCTGGGACTCAACAACACGGTGACAGCAGGGATCATCAGCGCCGTGGATCGCACCAATGCCATCGGGGAGGGCCAGAGAGTGCCTTACATCCAGACCGATGCCGCTGTGAATCCAGGCAACAGCGGCGGCCCCCTCATCAACGCCGCAGGTCAGGTGATCGGCATCAACACCGCCATCAAGAAGGCCCCCGGGGCCGGTCTCAGTTTTGCCATCCCGATCAATCTGGCCAAACGGATTGCCCAGCAGATCATCAGCACCGGCCAGGCTTCTCATCCCTTCATCGGTGTCCGGCTCCAGAGCCTGACGCCCCAGCTTGCCAAGGAGATCAATGCCGCTGCCAACAGCAATCTGTGCAAGGTGCCGGAGTTGAATGGAGTGGTGGTGATCGAAGTGGTGGAGAACAGCCCTGCAGCGGCGGCGGGAATCCGCCCCTGTGATCTGATTCGTGAAGTGAACGGCACCAAGGTTCAGGACCCTTCGCAGGTGCAGCTGGCGGTCGACCGTGGCCGCGTCGGGGAGGAAATGCCCATCGTTGTGGAGCGTGATGGTGACAGCGTTGAGCTCATGGTGAAACCTGAGGAACTTCCGCGGCAGCAGTGATCCGTTAAGGGCTGATCCAATGACCGAGCCCGTTCTCGTGGTGATGACCCGCTGGCCTGCCAGCGGGCGCTGCAAACAGCGATTGGCACGCACTCTGGGTGCCTCAGCTGCAGCGAGAATTCAGGCCAGGCTGATCAGTCACACCCTGACTGTGGCGCAGGTGCTCGCCCGGGATGGAAAGCTTCAGCTACACATCGCCATCAGCGGCGGCGGCCCAATGGCCTGGCGCCGCTGGCTGGCCTCAGTGCCTGAGGCCAGGATCAGTGGTCAGGGCCGCGGAGATCTTGGAAACCGCATGCACAGGGAAGTCCTGCGGGCACGTTCCCTGCATCCAGGTGCCCCGGTGATTCTGATCGGCACGGATCTGCCCGACCTTGCCCCAGGTGACCTGATCAGAGCAATCGAACATCTGCGGAACTCATCCGTGGTGCTTGGCCCCTCACTGGATGGTGGCTACTGGTTGTTCGGCCTCGCCGCCACGGAACGTGATGTCCCTCGCTGGCCCTTTCATTCGATCCCATGGGGGACCGACCAGGTGTTCCGACTCACCTGGGATCGAGCCTGCGAGCACGGTCTGACACCGGCCCAGCTGGACATGCGCAATGACATCGACCAGTTCGAGGATCTGGAGGCATGGCTCGCATGAACAAGGCACCGGAGCTGAGCGTGATGATTCCCTGCCTGAATGAATCAGCCCGGCTGCCGTTGCTACTGGCGGACCTGCGCCGCAGCGAACTCGCACTGGAGATCCTGCTGGCGGATGGGGGCAGCAGCGATGCCACAGCACAGATCGCAGGCCTCGTCGGCGCTCATCTGATCGGAGTTCACCCGGCAGGCCGCGGCCGTCAACTACGCGCCGCAGCAGCTCGGGCGCGCGGTGACTGGCTCTTGTTCCTTCACGCCGACAGCCGACTGCCCCAGCAGTGGTCGGCATGGCTCACCACCCTGCTGCAAGGTTCATCCGCAGACGCTTCCGCCTGGTATTTCGATCTGCGCATCTCTCCCTCCACACCGGCGCGGCGACTGCTTGAGCGCGCCGTGGGCCTGCGCAGCCGCTGGCTTCAACGTCCCTACGGGGATCAGGGGCTGTTGCTGCATCGCGGCCTGTATGAGCTTTGTGGCGGCTTTGCCGAACTGCCGCTGATGGAAGACCTGGAGCTGGTGGAGCGACTGAGCCGCATCGCTGAGCTCAGACGGATCGGCCTGCCGCTGACCACCGATGGGCGGCGCTGGCAGCAAGACGGTGTGCTCAGACGCAGCTGGCGCAATGCACGGCTCCGCAGACGCTGGAGGCAGGGGGAGTCCGCGGCACAGCTCGCGAAGGCGTATTACGGGCCTTAGTTGGCGTACCAGAAACCGCAGCGGTGCCCGTGGGGCTCAAGGTCCCAGCCCAGACGCTTATAGAAGGGCAGGACCCCTGGATCCGCGAACAACGTTGCACGTTCAGTGCCAAGGGCACGCAAGGCATCGAGGATGTAATCCATCAACTGACTGCCGAGTCCGGAGCCCTGATAGAGGGGGTGAACGGCAACATCCCAGATGGTCGCTTCGAGCACACCGTCACCGGTGCAGCGCGCAAAGCCCACCAGCCGAGGGATCCGGGCGTCATGACGCCAGAGTCCGACCCGGATCAGGCTGTTGTCGAGAGCCTTGCGAACCCGTCGAACTGGCCGACGACTCCAGCCCACAGCCTCAAGAAGCTGCTCGAGCTCCACCAGATCGAACTCACGGTGCTGGCTGAACACGAGCGTGAGCTGGCTGCTCGGTGTCGCACAAAGCTTCGCCTGCTCGCCGTACATCACTTGCAGTGTCTCTGGCGTGAGGGAAGTGTCCTCGGTCACTGACGATGCTGCATTGTCACGATCCTGGCGCACGGAAGGTGCGAAGAGCGCCAAGGTGGGTGGGCAAATTCTGCAACGATGCCTGCAACTCAACTGCTGATTGCTGTTCATGGCTGGCTTTTGAGCAGGCAGGTCTGGTCTCCGTTCGCCGCATCCTGGAGAGAGCGTCACCCCGAGATCGAGCTGTGGTGCCCTGATCTACCCGGCTTCGGCAACGCTGAGCGCCCCTCAGGCATGCTGCCCAACCTGTCGGCCTATGGCCGCTGGCTGGCGGAGGAAGCGATTGGCAGGGCGCAGGGACGACCGTTCCTGCTGATGGGCCACTCCCTCGGCGGCAGCGTGGTGCTGCATGCCGAAGCGCATCTGCGTCAGCAGAACCAACCCGGATTGACCAGTGTTGTTCTGCTGGCAGCCGGCGGAGGCATCTATCAACCACGACCTTTTCGCCGGTTGCGAAGCTTCGGGCGCCTGATTCTCGAACTTCGTCCCGATGCCCTGGGGCAACTGCCGCCACCCATTGGACAACTGGGACCGTTCAGGGCAGAACGCAGAGCAGCACGAGGGCTGCTGGTGAACAGCACCAGTCGTGGTGCTGTTCGGGATCTCCCCGGACTGGTGTCGGATCTGGGAGTGGAGAGCCTCTGGATCAGCGGCGACCAGGACCAGGTCATGGAACCTGGCTATGTCCGCCATCTTGCGGCTTACAGCCCCACCCATGACTACCGCCAGATCGAAGGGTGTGGCCATCTGCCGATGCAGCAGAAGCCTGAGATTCTTCGCGAGATGCTGTTCAGCTGGGTCGAGGATCAGAGCCTGGCCAGACCCCGTTCCTGAAGCTCGGCGAGTTCGGCATAGAGGCCTCCCTGTGCCCGCAACTGCAGATGGGTTCCCTGCTCGATCAAACGCCCTCGACGCAGAACAAGGATGCGATCAGCAGCCTCGACCGTGGCTAGACGGTGGGCGATCACGATGGCGGTTCGACGTTCCAGCAAACGGTCGAGGTCCCTTTGCAGGGTCGCTTCGGTCGAGGGATCCATGAAGGCGGTGGCCTCATCCATCACCAGAACGTTGGGATTCCTGATCGCCACCCTTGCCACGGCGAGCAGCTGCCGTTCACCAGAGCTGAGATTGCCCCCACGTTCGCGCAGCTCCGTGGAAAGCCCCTGAGGAAGCCTGTCCAGTAGTGAGCTGAGGCCGAGATCCCTGCAGACATCCTTGAGCTGCCGGTCATCGATCTCCCGGTCGAGTCGAAGGTTGTCGCCGACGCTGCCGCTGAATAGAAACGTGTCCTGAAGAACCACACCGAGCTGGTGGCGGAGATCGGGCAGGGAGAGGCTGCGGATGTCCCGACCATCAAGAAGGATGCGGCCCTGCTGGGGTTCATAGAGCCTGCAGAGCAAACGGATCACTGTGGTCTTGCCGGAACCGGTGGGGCCCACCAACGCCACGTGTTCACCGGGAGCAAGCCGAAAGCTCAGATCCTGAAGAATCGGTTCATCCGGTCGATAGGCGAAGTGCACACCGTCAAAGATCACCTCACCGCGTCCTGATGGCATCACCTGAAGCGGTGCAGGCAGCGCTGCGCTGGAGGCCTCATTGGTGGCGGAAGGGGCCTCAGCGGTGTGATCACTGATTTCCAGTGGTTCCTCCAGCAATTCTCCGATTCGCTCAACAGCGGTCAGGCCGCCCTGAATCTGAGTGAATCGTTCGGCCATCTGCCGCAGCGGATCAAACAGACGCTGCGAATAAAGAATGAAGGTGGTCAGGGTGCCCAGCCCCATTGCTCCTGAGGTGACCATCCATCCCCCCAGAGCGAGCACAACGGCCACCGCTCCGAGAGAGACCCATTCCAGGAATGCAGAAATGCTGCTGTCAAAAAGAATTGTTCCGTTCACCGCCTTGCGATAGGCCAGACCGGTCCTTTCGAAGCGGGCACCGTTGAATGCTTCACGACGGAACATCTGGACCACATCCAGCCCCTGAAGATTTTCCTGAAAATCAGCATTCAGCTGCGAAAGCTCTTCACGGACTCGGTAATTGGCTTTGCGATATCGGGCCTGGAGCCACAACACCACCAGGGTCACGGGAACCTGGGACACCAGAAGCAGAAGCCCCAGTCGCCACTCGATGAGCAACATGGTCACCGCAATCACGGTGAGCGTGACCAGATCACCGAGAACCCCCACGGCCCCGCTGCCGAAGACTTCGGCAAGCGCATCGACGTCACTGGTGAGACGTGTGAGCAGTTTGCCCACCGGCATGCGGTCATGGAACCTCAGCGAAAGGTCCATCGCATGGGCAAAGAGATCGCGGCGGATTCTGGCCGTGAGTCGCTGGCCCACCGACTGGATGTTGAAGCTCTGCACGCCCTGCAGGGCCAGGCGGACCAGCACCGAGATCAACAGGGCAGCAATGATCAGTCGCAGAGCCAGCGTGCTGTCCAGCGACTGAAGAATCGGAGCGACCGCTTCATTGGTGGCACCGGACACGGTGCGCAAAATCGAAATGGCCTGACCGACGAGGAGAGGCTGAATCGCACCGGCGAGTGCCACTGGAATCAACAGGATCAGGGTGAGCAGCAGACGGCGACGATCGCGTCCGAGGTAGCGCCCCAGCCGGCCGATGCGCTGAAGATCGGAACCTGCCATCAGGCCGTGCTCACCGTCTCCCTCATGGGAGCATCCATAGCCTCGATGACCTGTTGCAGCTCTCCCTGATCCAGGCGAAGCGAGAGCGGATGACCCACGAGCCGTGCCGTGGTCTCGAAGAGATCCTCAATTGCCACCAGACCGTTATCCCTGAGCGTTCTGCCTGTAGCGACCAGGTCGACAATCGCTTCAGCAATCCCGGTGATCGGACCCAGCTCAACCGATCCGGTGAGATGCACCAGCTCGACAGGGAGATCGATTGAATCGAAATACTGGCGCGCGCATCGGGTGAATTTGCTGGCCACACGGCAATGCGGCGGCAGATCGGTGACCCTCCGATAACCGCTGCTGGACTTGACCGCGACGGACATGCGACAACCGCCGAAGCCAAGGTCGACCAGATGGGCCACAGGCATCTGGTGCTCACGCAGCACGTCGTACCCGACCACTCCAAGCTGGGCCTGTCCATAGGCCACGTAAACGGGAACATCGCCGTTTCTGACCAGCAGAGCTCTGGCCCGGCCACAGACCGAAGGCACCATCAGTTGGCGATTGTCGGGATCCAGAACAGCCGAAAAATCAAGACCGGCAAGCCTGAAACGTTCAACGGACTCCCGCAGCAGCGCGCCCTTGGCCAGTGCAACGGTGATCATGGAAGCTTGCATCGCCCAAAACTTTAACGATGGGCCACCTCTGTCAGAGCGACGGAATCGAGTCACTGCCGGTCCTGCAGGACAACGTCATCTGGATCTGGGTCAGGGGACGTGAAGCGGTGGTGGTGGATCCTGCCGTCGCCGGACCTGTGCAGGAATGGCTGGTGGAGAGGAAGCTGGAGCTCACAGCGGTCCTGCAGACCCATCACCACGCAGACCACATCGGTGGCACGCCGGATCTGCTTCGTCAGTGGCCTGCCGCCGCCGTGATTGCTTCCGCCGCAGACCGTGTACGCATCCCTTTCCAGACTGTGTCCGTGGAGCCGGGCATGCAGCTCGAGCTGCTGGGGCAACCCATTCAGGTCATCGACGTGCACGCCCACACCAGGGCGCACCTGGCTTATGTCCTGCCGCAGGGTTGCTCCCCTGACCTTCCGACACCAGTGCTGTTCTGCGGTGACACCCTCTTCGGAGCAGGCTGCGGCCGCCTGTTCGAAGGATCACCCGAGGACATGCATCTGGCCCTGAAACGCCTGGGGGACCTCCCCGACGACACCATCGTCTACTGCGCGCACGAGTACACCGAAGCGAACCTGCGCTGGGCCCATGCCCTGAGACCGGATGATCAGGCCATTGCCGAGCGCCTGAGCCGCGTCACTGAACTGCGCCGCCATGATGAGCTTTCACTGCCCAGCACCATGGGCGAGGAACGCCGCACCAATCTGTTTGTGCGTGCGCGTTCAGCAGAGGAACTTCGAGACCTCAGGCTTCACAAAGACAGCTGGCGCGGCTGAGCAACGTTCAGCAGGCACGGGTCAACAACGTGCGCCGCTGAGGATGCAGCAGAACAGAGCAACCAGGCTGAAGGCTCAGACGACAGTTCTGACCGCGTTCGTAGTCCTCGCTCAGAGGTCTGAGCAGCCGCAACTGCCGATCACCGCTTTTCACCCTGTACATCCAGCTATGACCCAGGAACTCCCGGCCCACAACCTGATCCTCACCCTCGGAATCCTCCAGCAGCGAGATCGCTTCGGGAGCCACCAGGACCGTTGCCTCCTCGGGCAGGTTGTCGGCCTTGAGATCACCAGGTCTCTCCAGGTCACCCAGGGGACAGCGCAGACAACCACCGGCAGGGTCGTTCCAGACAGGCAGGACATTGCGCTGCAGAACGAAGCTGCCCACAAACGGCGTTGCCGGCGATTCCACGAGCTCCTTCGGACTGGCGCACTGGTGCAGACGGCCGTCACGCAGCACAGCCACCCGACTGCAGATCGCCAGAGCCTCTTCCGGGTCATGGGTGACGAGAACACCGCTGGCGCTGCAGGCGCTGAGGACGGACGGCAGCTCACTGCGAAGGCGTAGGCGAACCTCTACATCGAGATTGGAGAACGGTTCATCCAGCAGGACCACAGACGGGGCCGGTGCCAGGGCCCTGGCCAGAGCCAGGCGTTGACGCTGTCCGCCGGAGAGCTCATGCGGATAACGCTCTCTGAACTGTTCCAGGCCCAACAGCTCCAGCAACCAGGCAGCCCGAGCGGTGTCCTGCCCGCGGCGCAGCCCGAAACACGTGTTGTCCCAAGCATTCAGGTGGGGAAACAGGGCGTAGTCCTGAAACACCATGCCCACACCTCGGCGTTCTGCGGCCACCGAGTGCTGGGGGCTGGCCACCTCCTGGCCATGCAGTCGAACGCAGCCACGGGATGGACGTTCGAAACCGGCGATCAACCGCAGAAGCGTCGTCTTGCCGCAACCGGAAGGACCCAGCAACCCCACAAGTTCTCCGCTCTGCAGCCCGAGATTGATGTCCTGAAGAGTCCAGTGAGCACCTGAAGCGTCATAGCTGTGCCAGAGACCATCGATCTCGACTGGAAGGGACCCCATCGACACGAAGCGCGAAAATGCAGACCCATTGTGATCACTCTTGATGTCGACCACCACCCATCAGGCCGTCACCACCACTGATGCACCGGCTCCGGTGGGGCCTTACAACCAGGCCGTCCAGGCTGGAGGATGGCTCTATTGCTCCGGCCAGATCCCGCTGGACCCTGCCACAGCCGAAATGGTGGGGGGCGGCGATGTGGAAGCGGAAACCAGACAGGTGCTGCGCAATCTGCAGGCGGTTCTGACTGCCGCTGGAACCGAAGCCTCTCGGGTGGTTCGCACGACGGTGTATCTGGTTGATCTCGCTGACTTTCAAGCTGTCAATGCGATCTACGCCGAAATGTTCGGAGCCGGCGTGAGCCCAGCCAGAGCCTGCGTTCAGGTGGCAGCACTGCCGAAGGGTTCCAAGGTGGAAATCGACTGCATCGCCTGGCTCGGATAGGGCGATCCGACGGTTTCATAAGTTAAGAGATGCACCGAGCGACCTTCATGGCCCAGGCCAAGCTGACCATCGGCGAACTGGAAGCGGGCTATCCCCTGTACTGCAAGGCGTTACGACGCCTCCTCAAGGAAGGTCGCGAGGTGAAGGACATTGAAAAAACCGTGTGCTGGGGCCATCTGGAAACCCTCAACCGCTGTCTTCCGGGTCGTTACAAGGCGCCCTCTTACCTGATGGCCCTGATCCGACGAGACCTGGAGCAGGCCAGCCCGGGCTGAACGATGACGAGCACTGCTCAGTGCGCTCCCTCGCTGTGCGGCTGAGCCGGATCGGTTCCATCCACCTCCCCCTGGAAGACACGACTGGCAAGTACATCCACGGCTTCAATGGTGATCAGGGCATCTCGATCGAGAACCTGATCACGCTGTGAGAACAAGCGATTGGCATGCCTAAGCCGCAGACGATCCAGGGCATTGCGGATCGAGCGAGCATTGGCGAAGAACGGCAATTGACGGCGGCGTTGGATGTAGCCCTCAAAGGCTTCGACAGCTTCTTCGCTGAGTCGGTATTGCTGCTGGTCCAGCAAAAGTTGAGCAATCGCCATCAGTTCACTCTGGCCGTAATCCGGGAAATCGATGTGGTGAGCCACCCTCGATGAGAGACCAGGGTTGGACTGGTAGAAAGCTGTCATGCGGTCTTTGTAACCAGCAAAGATCACCACGAGATCATTGCGCTGCCGCTCCATCTCCTGCAGAAGGATCTCAATCGCTTCAGCTCCATAGTCACGCTCATTTTCAGATTTGTAGAGGTAATAAGCCTCGTCAATGAAAAGAACGCCACCCTGGGCGCGCTTGATCATCTCTCTGGTTTTCGGAGCTGTGTGCCCCACATATTGACCAACGAGATCATCTCTGGTCACGGTGATCACATGCCCTTTGCGCAGATAACCAAGGCGATGCAGAATCTGTGAAATCCTTTGCGCAACGGTGGTTTTTCCAGTTCCAGGTTGACCTGTGAACGACATGTGCAGACTCGGAGCCTGACTCATCAGACCCAGGGATTGACGGGCCTGATCCACCAGCAGCAACGCGGCGATCTCACGGATTCTGGTTTTGACTGGCCGCAGTCCGATCAGTTCAGTGTCAAGTTGCTCGAGGACTTCTCCGACACCCGAAGCAATGAAACTGGCTTCAAGATCAATCGATAAGTCCATCAATCGCCGCAGCGAAGGCATGATCTGAATCCGTGAGCACAGCGTCATCGGCGTCCTCTTCGGGCCGCAAGGTGATGTTCACGTAGGTTTTGCCAAAACTGATGTCGGGATAGCGCTTCTGCAGTTCACTGAACTCGCCCAGCCGATCAAGAAAATCACGGGTTGAGCTGTAGCTGTCGAACTCGAATCGTTTCTCCAGGCAAACCGGACGCTTGCGTTCATTCCAAGGTTCCATCGACACCCTTCGGGCCTCTCCGAAACCTAGAGGAGAGCCACCCTCTGACAGCCCATCAACCGTTCCGACCAGGAAGAGGCGTATGCATGATTCGCTGCTTGCTGTTCAGGATCCTGGGTATCCAGTGGATGGGGCATCGTGCCGGCGATGGCTGCATTGGTCACACAGAACATCGATTTCTGGAAACTGATGCAGATCTGGACATGAGCATCCGCCTGGGCGCGGCCGTGATGGTCGTACCAGCGGCTGAGCTCCTCAGGGAGATTGCGGAACATGTCAGACATGCAGAGGCTGGGTGGAATGCCAGCTCCCATGCTCGGGACAGGGTCGGCGTAAAGAGCTCCGTATTTGAATTGGCTCTGGTCAGCAGCGATCTGACGAGCCTGAGCGTTGTAGGACACCGTTCCCAGGAAGGGCATGCCTCGGAAGAACACCGCTTCCACGTAAGGCACGGCAACATCTACAAGAAAGGTGAGGCCGGCTTCGGGGGGAAGAATCCAGACCGACTCTCCACCCACCTCGACTTCATAGTTGATCGGGTTGCCTGCCGCCGTCACCAGACCATCACGGATGTGATGAACCACATCCAGTACACAGGCCACTTCACCAATGCGGTATCGGCGTGCCAGATCGATGAAGATGTCACTCATCACCCGCCAGAACAAGCCGAGCGCATAGATGGTGGTCATCGAGCGGATCGCCTCCGGCGCAAATCCGGGGTAGAGGGTATTCACCAGACGAAGCAGCGGATCTCTCTTGGAGCGCAGAGCGATCACGCGCCGACAAACATCCTGAAAAGGCTCCGAATCGAAGTAGGCGTCCATCCCACCGGTGCCATGCCAGAACATCGCCTTCTGGCAGTACTCGGCGTATTCGAAATTGATGCGATCACCCATCAGGTGCTCCCAGAGGCGTTTGGGAGTCAATCCCTCATGGAAGAAGCGCAACACAGGGAACGGATTGAGCAGCTGTGTCTTGCCCTGGTAAACGAGATTGCAGCTGTAGGCATCCAGCACGAGGCCATAGCTTTCGAGCACATTGACCACCTGCAGAAGATGGTCGGGGGTGTCTGCGAGAAGCGGTGTATCCGAAAGCAGGCGTCTGATCAGTTCCTCCTGATCGGGGAGCGCGGGTTCGGTGGCTTGAGGTCGGGCAGTGGTGGTCATGAGAGCCCTCCAGGCTGGACCAGTGTGGCGAGTTCACTGAGCTGAGCGGTGGCTGGCTGGCTCAGACCCACGAGCAGATTCGGCACAACACCAAGAAGAAGAATCAGCAGAGACATCGAAAGCGCGGGGATCTGCTGAACGAAAGGCACCTGGGTCAGGATTCTTGGGTTCTGATTGGCGCCGGGAGCAACCGCGAGCCGGCCAAAAAAGGCTCTGTTAACCAGCAGCAGGAAATACACCGCAGTGAGGCCTGAACCCACCATGGATAGCAGGGTGGCCACTGGGAACATCTCAAAACTTCCCTTGAAGATCAGGAATTCAGAGATGAATCCGGCCATGCCGGGAATACCGGCGCTGGCCATCACGCCGATGATCATCAGTGTTCCAGTGAGAGGCAGACCCCGCTGGGGATTGAGAAGCCCTCTCAGCACATTCAGATCACGTGTGCCGGTTCTCTCATAAACAACTCCCACAGCAAGGAAGAGAACCGCTGAGATCAGGCCGTGACTGACCATCTGGAACAACGCTCCGATCAGTGCCAGTGGCGTGGCCGAGGCGGCGGCAAGCAACACATATCCCATGTGACCGACTGAGCTGTAGGCCACCATCCGCTTCATGTCGGTCTGAGCAATGGCTGCCAACGACCCGTAAAGCACCGAAATGGCTGCCCAGCCTGCCAGCCATGGAGAAGCCACCGACCAGGCTTCAGGGAAGAGTCCGAGACAGAAGCGCAGAAGGCCATAGGTGCCGAGCTTGAGCAACACGCCAGCCAACAGCACCGACACTGGAGTGGATGCTTCGGTGTGCGCGTCGGGAAGCCAGGTATGGAAGGGGAACAGTGGAATCTTGATGCCGAAGCCGATCAGCAGACAGCCCATCAGCACCAGTTGACTGGTCATTCCCATCTGCGCCGTGAGGATTGGCCTGATTCCGAAATCAACACTTCCGGTCACCAGGGCGATGCCCAGGAAGGCTGCCAGGATCAGCACACCTGACACCGCTGTGACAATCAGGAACTTGGTGGATGCATAGGCCCGGTTCGCGCCGCCCCAGATGGCAATGAGCAGCCAGAGAGGAATCAGCTCCAGTTCGTAGAACAGGAAAAAGAGCAGCAGGTTCTGGGCGAGAAAAGCACCATTGACAGCCCCGCTGATCACCAGCAGAAGCGCGAAGTAAACGCGGGGACGGTTTTCAACCGAGCGTGAGGCCGCAGCGGCCACAAGGCAGAGCACCCCGTTCATCAGCACCAGGGGAAGCGAAAGACCATCAACCCCAAGGCTGAATTCCAGGCCCATCTGAGGCAGCCAGGGAAGGATGTCCACAAGCTGCTGACCAGGCTCGACCGCTGAGAAAGGAATCAACAGGCCGAAGCTGAAAATGCACTGCAACGCAAGAGTGACCAGGGTCAGGGTCCGGCTACGACCTGAACTGTCGCTG
Organism: Synechococcus sp.; assembly: GCA_047286285.1. Lineage (GTDB taxonomy): Bacteria > Cyanobacteriota > Cyanobacteriia > PCC-6307 > Cyanobiaceae > Synechococcus_C. Next base: position 1,819,312 of record JBJBBP010000002.1, read on the forward strand.
CCAGGCAGAACACTGACCAGGAGAGCTCCGAGGAAGGGAATCAGAAGAAGAATCGTCAGCATGATGACCTCACTGCAGAACCCAGCTGAGCGACATGAGCAGCAGCACGATCGCACCGATCACGGTGAGGACGTACGACTGCGTCTGACCGCTGATGCTCAGCTTCAGACCTTCGGCACTCGATAGGGAGAAGCGCGCCAGACCATGCAGCACTCCATCAACGACGTTGCGGTCAAACCAGCCGGCAAGCTGCGAGAAGAAAGCCACCACATTGACGATGGTGACCCTGTAGAAGCGTTCCGTGTAGAAGTCATAGGCGAGCAGATCCTGGAACCAGCGCAGAATCGGATTGAGCGAGCGAGACCAGGCCTTGTTGAGGGGGAAGAGCGCCCCGACAAGCAAACCTGCGGCACCGCTTGACACCACCAGAGCCGCGGCCCAGAAAGGGAACGCCAGCAGGCCGTCCAAGGATTCCAGGCGGATCAGCAGAAATGGCGTCAACACCACGATGACGGTCAGAGCAACCATGGGGAGCGCCATCTGCCAGTTGATCTCCGCAGCCCGGCGGGTCTTGGCGAGTGAAGGTCCAAGGAACACCTGACGGAACACACGGGTGAGATTCAGAGCCGTGAGGGCATTGGTAATCAGAAAAACCGGCACAAACACCACCCCCCTGGCACCAACCAGCTCAACAGCCTGGGCCAGACAAAGAAATCCTCCCAAAGGCAACAGTCCGACCAGGCCTGCGCCGCCGATCAGGAAGGAGCCTGTGGTCGCGGGCATGCGACTGGCCAGACCACCGAGTTCAGTGATGTCCTGACAGTTCGTCGAGGCGATCACCCCACCCACGCTCATCGACAGGAGCGCCTTCGACACCGCATGGGCGTAGAGCAACAACAGAGCCAGGACAGGCACCTGGAGAGAGATCGCGATAAACACCAGACCCAGATAGGCAGTCGTGGAGTACGACAGCGTTCGCTTGATGTCCACCTGAGCAATGGAGACCAGAGAGCCGCCGATGGCGCTGATCGTGCCGATCACTTGCAGCACCACCAGGGTGACCGGCGCGTGCTGGAGCAGCGGCATGACCTTGAGCAGCACGATGGCACCACACGTGACCACCACGGAATTGCGCAGGATCGATGCGGGATTGGGTCCCTCCATGGCCTCGTCGAGCCAGAGGTGCATGGGGAACTGAGCACACTTACCGGTGGGCCCGGCCACCAGACCGAGACCTAGAAGTGTTGCCGCCAGTGGGGTCAGTGTGTCCTGAGCAGACCAGCTGTAGAGATCCTCAAAGCTCGTGACTCCTGACCAGGCCGTCAGGGCCACCACACTCATCAACAGCATCACATCACCAACGCGCTTGGTGAGGAAGGCGTCACGGGCAGCGGTGACCACCAGGGGCTGGGCGTACCAGAAACCCACCAACAGATAGGTGGAAAGGGTGAGCATCTCCAGCAGGAAGTAGCTCTGAAACAACGAGTCGCTCAGCACGACGCCGGACATGGCGCCCTCAAAGAAACCGAGCAGGGCGAAGAAGCGGGCCAGCGCCCATTCCTTGTCGAGGTAACCCAGGGAATAGATCTGGGAGAGAAGGCTCAGGCCGGTGATCAGCTCAAGTGCTGAAACATTCGTGAGCGAGAGGCTGAAGCTGATCTCCAGATTCAGATCACCCACGGAGAGCCAGGGCATGCCGATCAGGGCAGGACCATTGGCCATGACATCCCTGAGGACCAGGCTGCCGTGAACCACGGCCAGCAGGGTCAACAGGATGTTGAGATACGCCGGCGGACGATGGGCATCTCTACGGAACCAGCCGAAGGCCCATGGCAGGGAAACCAGCATCCCGGCAAATCCGTAGAGCGGAATCAGCCAGGCGGTTTGAAGTGGCAGCGAGAGAGCTGGAGTCAAAAGCAACGAGACCTGAAGGGCCGTTGTGGTGCGTGTTGGCCGGGGAATCTAGTCCGAAATGATGCACACGGACGTTATTGATCAACCCCGTCGGCGCAGATTGGTCGGCACCAGCGCTGGCTCCACCTCCTGATGGGGGCGGGCAATGATGTGAGCCGCCACGAGGCCGTCGCCGACACGCTCACAGGCATCGGCACCGGCACGCACGGCAGCGTTCACAGCCCCGGTCTCGCCGCGCACCATCACCGTGACGTAGCCACCGCCGACATATTCACGGCTGATCAGCTGCACTTCTGCGGCCTTGGTCATGGCATCAGCAGCCTCGATCGCAGGCACCATGCCGCGGGTTTCGATCATGCCCAGAGCGATGCCCTGCACCGCAGGCTCCTGGGCTGCTGCAACCGACTTCGACGTGCGGCCGGAGCCCGATGAACCGGCGGAAGATGAGCTGGAGCGACGGCTGCCACTACGCGCCGCCACGGAACGACCGGAGCCGCTGCGCGCGGACGTGCTGCGCCGGGTGGTTGTGGTGCGACTGCTGGCGACAGGTGTCACATCCACAGTTGCTGAGGAGGCTGCAGGTTCAGACGTGGCGCTTGCGGCTTTGGATCCAGAGGTGGCCCTAGCCCCAGCGGACGCCCGACCTGAGGCCTTGGCCGTCACGGATTTGGTTGACGCTGCAGCGGCGGATGCGGAAGAGCGGCGACGGGGAGCTGGGGTGGCCATAACAAGAAAATTGGGTGGATGAACTGGAGAAACGGGAAGCGGTCAGTTATCCATCCGGCGTCCAGTGGTCGATGATCCCACCGATTGTCAGATCGGTGAGCACGGCGCTGTTGGGGCAGGCGAAACGGGCTGCTGAGCCACTGGCGGTGAAGACCCAGTTGCCCTCCCTGGCTCCCACAGGGTCAACAGCGACCAGCTTCTTGCCCTTGTTGTTCTTGAGAATGCGCAGGTGCATGTGATCCAGCCCCCCCAGGCGGTAGGAGCACACCAATGTCCCCATCACCTGCATGATCTCCATCAGGCCCCATCTCCTGGCTTGGGCGAGGTGGATGGCTTGGAAGCCGTAGGCGCGGAGGGGGATGACGACGACGACTTGGGGGCATCGGCTTCCCAGTGGTCAATGATCCCGACAATCGTGAGATCGCTGGGATAGGACTTGCTGCCTGCAGCCTCGCGGGCGGCGGAACTGCTGACACAGATCACCCAGTCGCCCGGCTTCGCACCGACCGCATCCACGGCCACCTTCTTGGTGCTGCCGTCCAGCACCACCTGGAGATGCTTGTGCTCGAAATCCGGAATCCGGTTGGTCGAGACGAGTGGCTTCAGGACCTTGACGATCAGCATGGTCAGTGAGCCTCCTGCTGGACGGGATCGAGTGTGGAACCTACAGCCACAGCCGGCAGAGGCTGGTCGCGGTCCCGCACGGTGAGCAAAGTGTGCAGTAGTCCTTCATTGACGAGCTCTGCATAACGCTCATCGATGGCCTTCTGAATCCGGTGGCAATCGGCGATGGCACGCTCCCGTGCACCGGGGACTTTGCCGGAGTAGTCGAAGCGCACGACAACGGGAATCGGCAGATCGCGCGAGACATTGAGACCCTTGAAAATTTTCACACCGACGTCGAGATCCGGGGCTCCCTGTTCAACGGTGTCGAGATGGGCGAAGTAGGTGAGGTTGCGAAGATGCACCTCCTTGAAGCCGATGCCGACGCCGATGAAGCGCTCGGCATGGCCGGCATCCGGATACGGGCCGTGATGAAGCGAGCGAACGTAGTCCTGCTGGGAGATGTTGTTGACCAGCAGGCGAGTGATGAACCGCACCATGCCCTCATCGGGCGCTGATGCAACGTGGGTCTGCACAGCAGCCTGAACGGCATCGCGGGCCTGCTGTGCCGTCAGTGGAGCGGTGCTCTCGTACAGCGACCTGGCACAGAGCCACTGGTCCAGTCGGATCCCGCCGTTCTGGTCGGGAACATGGACACGGATGGCGTCGGTGTCCGTGTCCAGACCGATCAAAAGCAGATCAACGGATGCGCCACAACAGAAGCTGTTCTCAACGGCCTCACGGAAGTCGTGAAGACGCTGAAGACCTGAAGAAGCCGCCAGGGCATCATCACTGCCATGGGCCGCACAGCCCTGGTGCGTGGGATCCAGGGAACTGAAGTGATAAGCAACCACCTTCAGGTATCGGGTTGGAGCATGCGCCTCATTGGGAACCTGCTCGCGGTAGCGGCGATGCTCAGTTTTCACCCAGCGGTTGACGGTGTTCTCGATGTCGAACATTGCTCCGGCGTGGGAGCGACGTCGTACAGCGCTGAAAGGAATCCGCAGCGCATAGGCGATGGTGTGAGCAAGTCGACCATCGGCGCAGGGAGTGACGTCGAGCAGGTGGAAACCGCAGTCGAGCAGGAAGCTGTCGAATTCCTTCGAGGCGCGACTGCCGGACGCTGCCTCCAGGGGGTCGTCCTGGAAGAAACGTTCACTGAACAGCTGATGCGACTGGAAAACACACCAGGCAAACAGGGCACGCATGTCGAGAGGTCTGACCCACGACTTCTCAAGGATGTGATCGGGAAGATCGAAACCCAGCTCTGAGCGTGCAAGACGCTGGGCCTGAGGCAGGAAGTCGGATTCATGCTGCAGTGCTGACACCCGCTTCAGCAGGGGGACGATCCGATCGAACCGGCCCTTCACCTCAAGCTCGTAATCCTTGAGCCGATCATTGGCTCCTTGGTCAGTCAATGGATGACAGTCCACCGACCAGGGAAGAGAGGTTCTGCTCAGATTGACCGCAACGGAAGTTCTGGACTCTCCCCGCTTGACCCAGCCGGGCTGCTGGGGAGTGGGACGACGACGGTCGGCCTGGGAGCGGATGCGCCCCCCCGAAACGCTGCCTCCTTTCGGCAGAGCGGCCTTGCCCGAGTTGGTCAGGGCCTGACGGCGCTGAAGAGCGGACTGACGCGTTGAGCTGCCGGTGAAGGATGTGCTCTCCTCTGTTGCCAGGGGTTCAGCAGTGGAGGTGTCCTCAGCAAGAGCGGCCTGGAGTTGTCGCCGGGTGGGAGCTGTGGGCGCAAGAGGTCGCCCGCCGCGGGGAGGCATGGAGCGAACCATTTGCGAATCAGCCCCTTGCGCCGCCTGAGACGGTGATCAGAGAACCTTTGTCGGTGTTGCCATGGGAACCCGTCACGCGACAGACGGGCCACTCAGCCTGCTCGTTGCGCTTGCGCTCAAACGGAGCCATCGCACCCATGGGCCCAGGACGGCTGGGGTTGCGGCGGCGAGCTGAAGCACCCTCGGTACCGGTGACATGCTCGCCACGATCCCAGTCATCGCCTGTGACCTTGGTGGCGGATCCCTCGCCAGTCACCCGGGAGGCTGGTTGCTCAGCCGGCTCGCTGACAACGGCCACGGTGGGCTGGAACTCACGACGCTGGAAGTCGCGATTGTCAAAACGGAACTGTTCGGTCCCGGTCACCTTGCCGCCAGCCATGTCAAAGGGGCCGGTGATGCGATTGCCCTGCTCGTAGGACGTCCCGGTGACGGAACCCTGTGCATCGCGCTGCTGCTGCGCTGCGCGGGCCGGTGACGTCACGCTGAAGCGAGTCCATGCAGCACCTTCTGGGGACTGACCATGGGTGTCAGTACCAGCGGGAGCATCAGCACCACAGGCTGCAGCCAGTTGATCGGCTCCCACATAGGGAGTTCCAGTGACAGCTTCACAAGCACCGCGCTTGTCGCCGGTCATCACTCCACCGACGCCTGGTTGAAGACCCGTCATGGCGGCGGAAGGGGTGCCGGGTCGAACGGGGGTCCGTTCACGGATGGCCTGGACTGCAGGTGTTCCGCAGTGCTGACCTGCCTGCTCAAGACCTGCATAGGGAGTGCCGGTCACAGCCTGACAACTCCCTGGCTCATCTCCGGTCACCCGTTCGGAGCGACCGGTTCGGGTGCCACTGACGACCTGATTGCGGTTGGTGATGCTGAAGCCGACTTTCGCAGCTTCAGGATCCGGAGTGCCTCCGCAGAAGGCATTCACCTGTTCGGAACTGATGTACTGATCTCCGGTAACGCGATGGCAGGAGCCGAACTCATCGCCGGTCACCTGGGACGAACGGCCCACCATGGTGCCGGTCACACCAGTGCCGGAAAGAGTTGCGGACAGACCGACCTTGGCCGCGGGGCGGCCATCGGGCAGAGGATCTGAACCGAGATATTGATCGCCGGTGAGGCTGCGGTTGGCACCGGCCTCATCACCGGTGACGCTGGCGGAGCGACCCACCATCACACCACTCACGGGACGCCCCTCAAGAGTGAGGCTGTGGCCGACTTTGCGAGGTGAAGGTGTGGAGCCACCGCAGTAGGCAGCGGACTGATTGGCGGAGATGTATTCCGTGCCGGTCACGCTCTTGCAAGTGCCGGGCTCATCACCGGTGACCTTGCCTGAACGCCCCACTTCATTACCGGTCACACGGTTGCCGTGACTGGTCGAGGTGACACGCACCTTGGCCGGCGTTGTGGGATCGGGAGCCTGTTGACAGAAGGTCTGGAAGACTTCGGTGCCGAGATACTCGGTTCCCGTGATCGAGCGACAGGTGCTGGCTTCGTTGCCGGTGGTATTGACCGAGCGGTTGGCCTGCGTTCCGGTTACGGTCTGACCGGAAGTCGTGGTGCTTTCGCCCACCTTCCAATGGGCATCAGCGGCGGCAGCCTGCTTGGCTCCATGACGATTCGGACCGCTGGGACGGGTAACACCAGCATTGTGCTTGCTGATCGCACCGGCTTTCGCACGCAGCTCGCGCACCTGCTGTGCAATCTCACGGCTGGAAAGATCGGGGTTGGCCTGACGGGCCACAGCCGCTGCACTGGTGGGCTGCTTACCAGCCGTTTTGCCATGTTTTGACATGGCATCGCGACGGGCCAGCACGAGCGCACGACTGGGATTGTCGATCGAGCGTCTTTTAGGACTTGCGGAACGGCGTTCGCCGGCACGACGATCACTGGAGCGAGCAGTCAGCTCAACAGTGCGTGCGGGACGATCAGCCTTCTCAGCAGCGCGCTGACCGCCGCATCCACAGGACTTCTTCTCTGAAGCAACTGCGGTTACAGGCGTGGAGGATTCGCGGGCAACATCAGCGCGGTTGCGGTCGCTGCTGGAGGCCGCGGTCTTTCCACGGCGGGACAGAGCTTCACGACGAGACAGCACCAGCTCACGGCTGGGATGACGCTTTGCTTTCACCTGGGAGCTGCGTGATGGGGCGGCAGTGCGCGTGAGAGTCACGGCAGGCTGTGCAGCGCTGGCAGCAGGAGCGGATGCAACCGGCTGTGGAGCAGCGGAGGCGTCGGTGCGGGTGGGACGCGCATCGATCACGGTGCGTACCCGGTTGTTTCCACCGGCTGCGGCAGACGCCTTCTTACCGGAGGTCGTCAGCGCTTTACGGCGCTCAAGTGCGAGTTCTCGACTGGAAAGTCTTGCCATGTCCGCCCGGTGAAGTCGTCGAAGATCTGGGAGCTCGTGCTCCCGAAAGAAAGCTGGAGCCCTGAGTTGAGATCAGGGCTCGGAACCAAGGGTTCGAAGGATCAGCGGCCTTCGAAAACCACGAAGCATGCACCCTGGCTCTGGGTGTAGGCGTCGTAACCCACGATGCGTACGTGATGGTCGGGGTAGGCGCGATGGCAGGCCTCGAGCTCACTCACAACAACGTTGAGGTCCTTCTCACCAAAGAAGGGGAGCTTCCAATAGGACCAATAAGTGGCCATGGAGTTGCTGGGATGGACGTGCTCGATGAGCGGGCTCCAACCCTGGGCAATGATGTAGGCGATCTGGTCGTAGATCTCGTCCTGGGTCATCGGCGGGAGGAAGCCGAAGGTCTCCAGGGTGGCGACTGTTTTGTAGTCACCCACGGTGCTCTGGAAAGGCATGGGGATCCTGGTTGTAAGTAAAAGAGGTGGCCGGTTGCATCAACCGGCCGTGATTGCGATCAGTTCTGAACGTCGAGCTTGTCGACGGTGTCGAACTCGAACTTGATCTCCTTCCAGGTCTCGAGGGCGATGGCCAGCTCAGGGCTGTGCTTGCCGGCTTCCATAAGGATGTCGCGGCTTTCCTTCTCGATCTCGCGACCGGCGTTGCGGGCCTTGACGCAGGCCTCGAGGGCCACACGGTTGGCAGCCGCACCCGCGGCGGAACCCCAGGGGTGACCGTGGGTACCACCACCGAACTGCAGAACGGAGTCGTCACCGAAGATCGCGACCAGTGCAGGCATGTGCCAGACGTGGATACCACCGGAAGCAACGGCGAACACACCAGGCATGGAACCCCAGTCCTGATCGAAGAAGTTGCCGCGGCTGCGATCTTCAGGCACGAAGGACTCGCGCAGCTGATCGATGTAGCCGAGGGTGGTCTGACGATCACCTTCAAGCTTGCCGACCACGGTTCCGGTGTGGAGCTGGTCACCACCGGACAGACGCAGACACTTGGCGAGAACACGGAAGTGAATGCCGTGCTTGGGGTGACGGTCGATCACCGCGTGCATGGCGCGGTGGATGTGCAGCAGCATGCCGTTCTTGCGGCACCACTTCGACAGGCCGGTGTTGGCTGTGAAGCCACCGGTGATGAAGTCGTGCATGACGATCGGCATACCGAGTTCCTTGGCGAACTCAGCGCGCTCGTACATCTCCTCGGGAGTGTTGGCGGTCACGTTCAGGTAGTGGCCCTTGCGCTCGCCGGTCTCCTGCTCAGACAGCTTGATGGCTTCCGCAACGAATTCGAAGCGGTTCTGCCAACGCTGGAAAGGCTGGGAGTTGATGTTCTCGTCGTCCTTGGTGAAGTCCAGACCGCCACGCAGGCACTCATAGACAACACGGCCATAGTTCTTGCCGCTCAGGCCAAGTTTCGGCTTGATGGTGCAACCCAGAAGAGGGCGGCCGTACTTGTTCATCCGGTCGCGCTCGACCTGAATGCCGTTCGGGGGGCCGTAGCAGCTCTTGATGAAGGCGATCGGGAAGCGGATGTCCTCGAGACGCAGGTGACGAAGAGCCTTGAAACCGAACACGTTGCCGACCAGTGAGGTCAGAACATTGGTGATCGAACCCTCTTCGAACAGATCGAGGGGGTAGGCGATGAAGGCATAGAAGGACTCCTTGTCTCCAGGGACATCCTCGATGCGGTAGCAGCGGCCCTTGTAGAAGTCGAGATCGGTGAGGAGCTCGGACCACACGGTGGACCAGGTGCCGGTGGAGGATTCAGCAGCCACGGCAGCGGCGACTTCTTCCTTGGGCACCCCTTCCTGGCCGGTGCACTTGAAGCAGGCCAGCAGGTCTGTGTCTAGGGGGACGTAATCAGGAGTCCAGTAAGTGTCTCTGTACTCCTTTACCCCGGCGTCGTACTTCTTGCTCATAAGAAAACTCCGTTAAGTCGTTGAAGGCGGGTGAGTCGTTGAAACCTCGAGATTCAGAGGTTCAGTCGATCTCAGTCCTTCTGACCAAGGAAGTTGCCGTTGCCCAGTGCAGGCTCCACTTCACGGTGAGGGCGAGCAATGATGTGGGCCGCCACGAGGCCGTCGCCAACGCGCTCACAAGCATCGGCACCGGCACGCACAGCAGCGTTCACAGCACCGGTTTCGCCGCGCACCAGAACGGTGACATAACCGCCACCGACGAACTCACGACCGATCAGGCGCACTTCGGCAGCCTTGGTCATGGCGTCAGCCGCTTCAATCGCAGGAACGAGGCCGCGTGTCTCGATCATGCCGAGAGCGATGCCCATGGTTTCGTTAGCCATTACCTACCGGGAATAGGGGGGGGATGTTCGCCGGTGAGATTGCTCTGTCGAAGGGCGCATCGTCAAGAGCTAATGCCCCATCTCGGGATCACTGTCCGTAGTGAACCTGATAAGCCCTGCTGATCACCCTGTCAGGGACTGATCTAAAACACTGTGCGCTCGGGCGTCAGCAGGCCAACACATGCGCTGGCGAGACCGCCAAAGGTCCATAGCGTGCCTCTGGGATTCCTGAAATCCGGGCTTTCCGGGTGGGATGTTCAACCTGTTCAGGCTTCCTGCTGACGATTGAAGTTCAAACCTCTTACCCCTGATCACACACAATGGTGCTCCATTTCTGGAGCAGTGCATTGCGCACGCTGATCATCGCCAGCGGCAATCCACACAAGGTTGCCGAAATCGAGTCGATGCTCGGCCCAATTGACGTGTCAGTCCAACGCCAGCCCTCCGACCTGGATGTCGAAGAGACGGGTACCACCTATTTCGAGAACGCCCGCCTGAAGGCCAGTGCTGCGGCAGCCAGGACAGGCTGCTGGGCTCTGGCCGATGATTCCGGTCTTGAAGTGGATGCGCTCGATGGGGCGCCAGGCCTCTATACGGCTCGACTCGCCCCCAGCGACGAGGAGAAGCTGTCGAAGCTGATGCAGGCCATGGCGGACGTGCCCTATCGCAGTGCCCGGTTCCGGAGCGCCATGGTGCTGTGTTCACCGGAGGGCGTCTGCGATGAGCAGGCGGAGGGGATCTGCTGGGGCGAACTTCTCAGTGCACCGGCCTATCCCGGTGGCGGCATCGAGTCGTTGTTCTGGGTGCGTGAAGCCGGCTGCAGCTATGGAGAACTGAGCCCATCCCAGCTTTCCAAACTCGGCAGTCGAGGGAAAGCCGCACGCGCACTGGCCCCCGGACTTCGCAGAAAGCTGGCCCTGGACTGAGCCTTCAACGCATGGCCGAGCTGCGATTGACGATCTCGATGGCGCGCATGGCCGCAGCCGCGGCCTCCTCAACATCGCCTTCCTTGCCGGCCAGGGTGAGCCGTCCAAAGGCGCCGACAGCCTTCACATCCACCAGCGTGATATTGGAGGCCTTCTCAGCCTCGTTAGCTGCAATCAGCACATAGCCGGCGGGTTCGGTCTCCAGAATGAACATGCTCATTCCCGCTTCGATCATCGAACCACGACGGTTCTGGCGATTGATCAGCACGGCATGGTCAGGGGTGATGGCTCTGATCACCTCGGTCCAGCTCACATCGGCGGGGCTGCGCTGATCAACGGTGCTGCCGATGGCCTCCAGCACCACATCCCCGGAATGGAGCACGGTGCTCTGATCTCTGTGATAGAGCGCCATCGAGCCAAAAGCCCGCTCCACAACCATCTGACCGAGACGGACATTGCTGGCTTTCAGGGCAATATCGGTGACCCGATGCACCGCCATCCCCGGCGATACCTCCATCCAGAGGCAGGCATCCCCAGGGATCGGCAGAAATCCCTGACTCACCGACCCCATGTAGGCAGCAAGCTGAGGTTGCAGCGAATCAATGAAAACATGGGTGCGCAGCTCGATCGACTGCACATGGCTGTTGCGCCGCTGCAACCGTGAGGATTCTGAATCCGTGGTGACCACGCAGCTGGCACCGCTCGCGGACGGATTCACCTCCGTACCGGTGACGAGAGCGCTTCCGCCAACCCGCCGCTCCCTGGCGTCGAAGCCGGCGAAACGATTCATGGCGCGGATCTTACCGGACGCTGCTCAGCAAACGGTGCGTAAACGCTTGCACAGCTGCACACAGCCGATAACTTCAGCCCAATTTCGTTGCTGAGCCATGGCTTCCACCCGCAAAAAAACAGAGGAACCTGGCCAGCTCACCACAGAGCTGAATGCCGAACAGGCTCTTGGACTCGTCAGCTATACCCTGATGCAGCGACTTGCCGCCGAAGGGCAGAGCGAATTGCCCTTGCTGGACAACGATCAGAGCAGCCATGCCGGAATGGCGAAACAACTTCGGCAGAGATTGGAACTCACAGCCCTGGCCATCGAAAGCGGTGCCCCCCTCACGACCAATGAGGTCACTTATCTCCTGGGTGCCAGGCCGGGAACCGAATCCGTTGAGCGCGGTGGCCTCAGGGCCCGTCGAGTGAGTCGCAACGTCTGGCGACTCAGCCGTCTGGAGGACTCCGATGCACGGTCCGGCGGAAGCTTTGCGGATGATCGCTTCCGCCGCCGCCTCTGAGGCGAACGCTCAAGCGGTCCTCAGTCATTGGGGAGCTTCAGGATTCTGCCTTGTCTTCTGACTTGGTCTCACTGTCATCGGTCGAATCAGCGTCGACAGCCTCGATGCAAACGGTTGTGGAGGCCAGTTGTTCTCTTGCCGCCATCAGGGGAGCAGCCTTGCTCTTGAGTTGTTCAGCAGCCTCGGCGAGGGTCAGATCCTTGTTCTGGCTCACCTCATCGACGGCGTTGCGGAAAATCTCCACCTGATCGCGGTATTCCTTCACCTCAGCCTTTTCAAGCTGACCCTCGGCTTTATTCAGAGCGGAGAGAGCAACCTTGAGTTTGTCGCCCGCTTGCTGCGCATCCGCAACCGTGGATTGCGGGGTGAGTGCGTTGACCGTTGCCACTGCCTCATCAACATCAGTCTGCGCGGCACAGACGGCTTCAACACCTTGGCCCACCTTCACTTCATCGGTGTCAGCCTTCTGTTCGGCTGACTGACAGGCCACAAGGGCCAGGCTCAGTGCGAGTGCGGCAGGGAGAACACGCAGCGTGGACATGACTGGAGCGGTGTCGACGGCTGAAATGTACTCAGATTGCCAAATTCGGACCGAATTGATCCCGAAGAGTTTCAGACACTTGGTCCGCTGCGCCGATCTGGAGTCATGGTGAAGGAACAGAGAGCTCAGGAATCCCGATGGGCGCCAATCTGCGTAAGGAAGCTGGACCCCGGGAGGTGTTCTGCGGCCTGACCTCAATCGTCTGGCTGCATCGACGCATGCCCGATGCCTTTTTCCTTGTGGTGGGATCACGCACCTGCGCCCATCTGATCCAGAGCGCAGCGGGCGTGATGATCTTTGCGGAACCCAGGTTCGGCACAGCCATCCTGAACGAACGAGACCTGGCAGGCCTGGCCGATGCCCATGACGAACTGGACCGTGTAGCCCGCGAATTACTGAGCCGCCGTCCTGAGATCCGCACCCTGTTTCTGGTGGGCTCGTGCCCGAGCGAGGTGATCAAGCTCGACCTGGCCCGCGCCGCGGAACGCCTCAACGAGGAGTTACAAGGCAGGGTTCGCGTGGTCAATTACTCCGGCAGCGGAATCGAGACCACCTTCACCGAAGGAGAGGACGGTGCTCTGTCCTCCCTGGTGCCCTTGCTACCCAGCACCGACCGGCGCCAGCTTCTGCTGGCGGGAACGTTGGCGGATGCGGTTGAGGACCGCCTGATTCATCTGTTTGCCCGCCTCGGCATCGAGACGGTGTGCAGTTTCCCGCCACGACAGTCAACGGAATTGCCGGCTGTGGGGCCGGGCACCACGGTGCTTCTCACCCAACCCTTTCTGAGCAGCACCGCACGATTGCTGAAGGAACGCGGCGCCAAGGTGCTGAATTCACCATTCCCACTTGGAGCGGAGGGAAGCCGCCTTTGGATGGAGGCAGCGTGCAGAGACTTCAACCTTCCCGCAGATCGGGTGGCGTCTGTGCTCGATCCTCTGGAACAGCGAGCACGCATGGCTCTTGAGCCTCACAGGGCTCAACTGAGCGGGAAACGCATCGTGCTGCTCCCAGAATCACAGCTGGAAATCCCCCTTGCACGCTTTCTTCAGCGCGAATGCGGCATGGAACTGGTGGAGGTGGGGACGCCTTATCTGAACCGTGAACTGATGGCTCAGGAGCTGGAGCTGCTTCCGGAGGGCACCGAGGTGACGGAAGGTCAGCACGTGGAACAGCAGCTGGACCGCGTACGCGAGCGGCATCCGGATCTGGTGGTGTGCGGGATGGGTCTGGCCAACCCCTTGGAAGCGGAAGGGATCACCACCAAGTGGTCGATTGAGCTCGTCTTCAGCCCGATCCATGGCATCGATCAGGCCGGAGACCTGGCCGAGTTGTTTTCACGCCCCTTGCGCCGGCGGCAGCTGATTCATCCAGCACTGCATCCGCAGACAGCCCATTCCTCCATTCACGCCTGATTCCCATGCAACTGACGCTCTGGACCTATGAAGGCCCGCCGCATGTTGGGGCCATGCGCATCGCCGCCTCGATGCAAGGGGTGCACTACGTGCTGCATGCACCTCAGGGAGACACCTACGCAGATCTGCTGTTCACGATGATCGAACGGCGTGGTCAACGCCCTCCCGTGACCTACACAACCTTTCAAGCGCGGGACCTGGGAGGCGACACCGCCGAACTGGTGAAACGCACGGTTCATGAGGCTGCGGAGCGTTTCCGTCCGGATGCTCTTCTGGTGGGCGAAAGCTGCACGGCGGAACTGATTCAGGATCAACCCGGCGCCCTGGCGCAAGGCATGGGGCTGAGCATGCCGGTGGTGACCCTGGAACTGCCCGCTTACAGCAAGAAGGAGAACTGGGGAGCCGCGGAAACGCTGTATCAGCTCGTTCGAAATCTGCTGAAAGCCCAGGTCCCCGAGCAACCTCAGCATGACCCCAGGGCCTGGATGGCCATGGGACGTCGCCCTCGGGTCAATCTGATCGGTCCGTCGCTGCTGGGATTCCGCTGCCGTGATGACGTGCTCGAAATCCAGCGACTGCTCACCCTTCATGGCATCGATGTCGGGGTTGTCGCTCCACTTGGAGCAGGTGTCAGTGATCTTCAGAGGCTGCCTCAGGCGGATCTGAATGTGTGCCTCTATCCGGAGATCGCCGAAACCAGCTGCAGCTGGTTGGAGAGGAACTTCGGCATGCCTTTCACACGCACGGTGCCGATCGGCGTCGGAGCTACCCACGATTTCCTGGTGGAGCTGCACACGCTTCTGGGCATGGAGCCACCCACCGATGAGGAGGGATACCGATGTTCAAGGTTGCCCTGGTACTCGGAATCCGTTGATTCCACCTACCTCACTGGCAAGCGGGTGTTCATCTTTGGCGACGGCACCCACGCCCTGGCGGCAGCACGGATCTGCCATGAGGAGCTGGGATTCAAGGTGGTGGGCCTCGGCACCTACAGCCGTGAAATGGCGCGGCCGGTGCGCGCAGCAGCGAAGGAGCTCGGCCTTGAGGCGCTGATCAGCGATGACTACCTGGCGGTGGAGGCGGCGATGGCCGAAGCAGCACCGGAGCTGGTGCTGGGTACCCAGATGGAGCGCCACAGCGCCAAACGGCTGGGACTGCCGTGCGCCGTCATCAGCACACCGATGCACGTGCAGGACGTTCCCGCACGCAACAGTCCTCAGATGGGATGGGAGGGCGCCAATGTGATTTTCGACGCCTGGGTCCATCCGCTGATGATGGGGCTGGAGGAGCATCTGATCGGCATGTTCCGCCATGACTTTGAGTTCGTGGATGGTCATCAGAGCCACCTGGGTCATGGCGGCGGTACGGATTCAGCAGCTGAAAGCCACAAGACATCCGCCGTGGTCATGAGCGGGGAGGAGCCTGGCCCGAGATGGACCGTTGATGGAGAAGCGGAGCTGAAGAAAATCCCCTTCTTTGTTCGCGGCAAAGTGCGCCGAAACACCGAAACCTATGCGCGCGAGGTGGGTCGCCATGAGATCAGCAGCGAAACGCTCTATGACGCAAAAGCCCACTACAAAGCATGAGCAAAAGCACTCATTTATTTTTATAAAATCAGAAAAATTACGACAGCAAAGCAACCACGAGGAGAAGATCTTTTATTTCTTGGTGAATATCAGCACTGGTGCATCTGTTGCTGTTGAATGAGATTGATTCCTCTTGCAAAGGTCGGTTCATGACCACGACCCTGACGCGACCGGCGGATGGAGAAGGCAGTGTGCAGGTCCTTCAGGACCCCTCGCTGAACATCCAGGAGGAGACCCTGGTGATTGCCGTCTACGGCAAGGGCGGGATCGGGAAATCGACCACCTCCTCAAATCTTTCAGCGGCCTTCTCGAAGCTGGGCAAACGGGTGCTGCAGATCGGCTGCGACCCGAAACACGACAGCACCTTCACCCTCACGCACAAGATGGTGCCGACGGTGATTGACATCCTGGAGGAGGTGGACTTCCACAGCGAGGAGCTCCGGCCTGAGGATTTCGTATTCACCGGCTTCAACGGCGTGCAGTGTGTTGAAAGCGGAGGGCCGCCGGCCGGCACTGGCTGTGGTGGCTATGTGACAGGTCAGACCGTGAAGCTCCTCAAGGAGCATCACCTGCTCGAAGACACCGATGTGGTGATTTTCGATGTGCTTGGAGATGTGGTCTGCGGAGGATTTGCGGCGCCGCTGCAGCACGCCAACTACTGCCTGATCGTGACCGCCAATGATTTCGATTCAATCTTCGCGATGAACCGGATCGTGCAGGCGATCCAGGCCAAGGCCAAGAACTACAAGGTGCGTCTGGGAGGGGTTGTCGCCAACCGCTCGGCCGACACCGACCAGATCGACAAGTTCAACCAGCGCACGGGTCTGCGCACCATGGCTCACTTCAAGGATGTGGATGCCATTCGCCGCTCTCGGCTGAAGAAGTGCACCATTTTTGAAATGGACGACGACGATGAGGCAGTGCAGGCGGTCCGAAAGGAGTATCTGAATCTCGCGCAGAACATGCTCGACAAGGTCGAACCCCTGGAGGCCACCTCCCTAAAGGATCGGGAGATCTTCGACCTGCTCGGATTTGACTGACGACTAGCTGCTGGCGCTCAGCCCCACCAAAGCCATGGACAGATCCCAGACGCGGTCCGCGGTCTGGGAGTCGGTCACCTTGTCGGACAATTCCTGACTGAACTGCTGTCCGTCTTTTTTCTGACGGTTCCCCCAGCTCCAGTGAACTCCGGACTCTGCAAAATCCGGATCGGATACCACCTGGGCAACACGCTCACCCGCCAGCCGCTGGGAGACATAGCCGCCGGTGATGTTCTTCTGAAACCAGGGAAAGATCTTCCTGAAAGCCCTGGGTGTGTTGCGGAACAACGGAGTATCTGCGACGCACCCCGGATAGAGCGACGTGAAACTGATGCCGGTCTCGCCGCTGAAGCGTCTGTGCAGCTCCTGGGTGGTGATCATGTTGCACAACTTGCTGTCCTTGTAAGCCTTGCCGGGCTTGAAGGACTTGCCGCTGGCCATCGAGACAGGCTCCTTGAAACCGGCCTCGAAACCGGAGAGATCACCAAGATCAGCAGGGGCCGGAATCGGAATCTTGCCTCCAAGCTCCTTGGAATTCGCCGTCACCGTTCCAAGAATCACCACGCGTCGTGAGGGGTGAGACGACGACCTCAAACGCCCCATCAGCAACTGCACCAGCAGGAAATGGCCGAAATGATTCGTGGCCATCGAGATCTCGTAACCCTGGGGTGAGCGCTCCGGTCGCTTCAGCTTGGGTTTGTAGACAGCGGCGTTGCAGACCAGTGCATCGATCTGACCAGGCAATCCATCCACCGCCTGGCGGACACTGTCCAAATCGCCAAGGTCCATCAGCACATGCTTCAACCGCTCGGAGGGAAGGTCGAGCGCATCAGCGGCAGCAGCAGCACGCTGGGGAGAACGGTTGGCGGTGATCACAGTCCAGCCCTGTTGCACGAGAGCGCGTGTGGCATTCAGGCCTACCCCGGACGTGGTTCCGGTGATCAGAACAGTGCCTGGAACGGGCATCGGGAGGATCTATGGGGATCGCTCAGTCTGCCGGTCTGACCATCCGCAGAACCGCCTGCGGTCACGAATCTCAGCGGCCAGAATCAACGTGGGGGTGAGAGATTCAGCGCCAGATCACCCGCAAGCGATTGGGAGCAATCCATTGCTCCTGCTCGTCCATCAAACGTTCGTCCCCACCGAGCGTGAACAGGGTGTCGAAGCGATCTTGCAGCCCCTGCAGCTTGGTGGCTTCCACATCCACCACGGCCGCGAGCTCCCCATGTCTGTCAAGCCGTTCCTGATAAGCCATGGAGAGCCTCACCAGACTGACGACGCCCAGGAAAATCAATCCGCCCTTCACAGCAAGAGCGAGAGAGCTGCACAACAGCTCCCTGCGATCATTCTGCTGCTGGAGCAAAGCCGCTAGAGACGCGGCGTCAGGCGCTGAAGAAACGGCTTTCTGCATATCCGCTTGTAACGCGGCGAACCGTTTGTGCCAAGAGGCACTGCTCAGCTCAGGCGCGATAGAGGCTCACGCAGAGACGAACCGCCAGAACACCGGCGTGAGCAGCCACCACGAGAGCGATGAAGATTTCGGCCTGGGTAAGGGTGCTGACCATGACGGAAGCTTGAAACCCTTGCATTCTTTCCTGCGCAGGCCTCGGGGCGCCATCATTCGCAAAGGCCTGTCACACCCGCATGGAAGCCTTGAGTGCTGATTCCCCGGTGAATATCGACGCAGAGGCGATCAGAACACTGAATCTGCAGGCACTTTCAGCCTGGATGGACCGACCTCTTCAGGATCTTCTCGATGCCGGCGCTGTTCTGGAACTGAACTATGAATGGCCACGCGAGGCCAATGACCCCAGAGAGCTGAGTGAATGTCCCGAGCCTCGGCTCTGGGCCCTGCGCGCGGATGCCCGCTATCCATGGATGCCTCTGGTGCTTGAGCGCACAGGCGGCAGCCTGGCGCAGCACGTGGCGATGCTGGTTCCCCACAATTTCAGCCCCAGCGAGGGCATCCGATTCGACCCGCAGGCTCTGGAGTTGTGGATCACCCATCGCCTCATGCTTCTCAATGATCTAAGAAGTTCCTCAGACCTCGCAGGCAGTCAGCGCGGCAATCTCGGTCTGATGGCCGCCAGCCTCGGCTTCGAACTGGATGGCGGTTTTTGGGAGCTGCTTGATCGGTCGTGATCAGCCCGCAAAGGCTGGGATGGCCACGATTACCCCTGCTGATCCTGGCTCTCATGACAGGAGGCTGCGAACTCGCAACAGAACCGGGCTCGCACGTCCATCGTCCTGAACCGGCACCCACAGCAACTGCATCGAAGCCAAGGCCACCCGGCCAGGACGGACCAAACCCCGAGTTGCTAGCCAGCCTGCAAGACAAGACGCTTCAACTCCGAGCCCTGCATCACAAACGTCCTACCAAGGACGGACAACAGCAGTGGCTGCTGGAGCTGCATCAGGCCGACACTCTGCTGGCCAGCTGGCCAGCCGTGAGCGGGAGACCAGGCAGCCAGCGCCTCGATCGGCGCTGGTCTCCAGGCAATGGAGCCCCCCTTCCACAAGGTGCTTACAGCCTCGGCGCACCGGAAACCTGGGGTGAAGACATCTGGATCAATCTCACCCCCCGTTTCGACACAAGCCGCAGTGGACTGGGGATTCACCACTGCAATCCAGGCAGCGGCTGTGTCTGCCTGCCGGATCGTGCATCACTGCTGGCCCTCAAAGCCTGGATGGAGGTGGTCGAGCTGAAGCGCCTCAGGGTTCTGAACTGATGCCACGCGATCAGCTCCCTAGTAATGCCAGCTGAACAGCCCTTCTGCCGCTGTCAGCTGCAAGCAGCAGCGAGAGCAGTCTGAGCAGCCAAGCCAGGGTGCCTGGATTCACACGATCCAAGCGTGACGCCGTCCACTGAGCAGCGAAAGCCGCAACAGCCCCAAGCAGAAGACCAAGCATCCACTGACCCCGCCCCTCATGGAGAAACTGGAGCGAGGCAGCACTGGCCGAACAGGCCACAGCCAGGGTGCTGAGACGGATTGCTTGACGAATCGGAACTGACAGGCCACTCACCATCAACGGAACCATGAGCAGCCCGCCGCCAAGACCGAGCATTCCTCCCGCCAGCCCAGCAACGCCACCAACGGCTGTCAGCCCTGCCACGGGCAAAGGCCCATCCCCTCCAGGCTCCTGATCAGCGCGATCGCCGCGAATCGTCAGCGCCAGCAGCAGATAAAGCATGGCCTGCAGCGTGAGCAGCTGCCAGCCGGCGGCCAGCCGGCCAAGGCGACTGAACACCAGTGCAGTGGCGAAGGCCGAGAGACCGATGGCCAGACCTGGCTTGAGCGGAAGAGTGCGCGCACGCCAATGGGTGTAGCTGCCACCAATCGCCGTGGGCACGATGGCGAAGGTGCTCGTTGCCAGAGCCTGATGGGGGCTGAGGCCCATCCACAGCAGAAGAGGCGCGAAAATCAGACCACCACCGATTCCAAGCAGACCGGCCAGAGCTCCCGCCAGGAGGCCCAACGGCACGGCCAGCAGCACGTCCGCCAATGTCATCTCCGCCATGACGCTGCCAGCATCCTGCCGGTCCGACCAAACAAGCAGAGGCCTCCTGCTGCCCAACCTGACCCTGGGCGGTGCCGAACAGATGGCGTTGGATGCTCTGCTGCTTGAGCAGTCCTGGAGCCGGGAGCTGACCCAGCCGGTGTTGCGCTTCTACCGCTGGATCAGGCCATCCCTGTCGCTGGGCAGACATCAGCGGCAGATTCCCGGACGCTGGCTCAGCCTCGCCAGTACAGGCCAGCTGGATCTGATTCGACGCCCCAGCGGTGGAGGTTCCGTACTCCACGCAGGTGGACTCACGTATGCCCTGATCTGGCCAAACCCGCCTCGACAGAGACGGGAGGCCTACCGGCAGGTGAACCACTGGATCAGCCGAGGCTTTGCCAGGCTCGGCATCAGCCTCCGGGCAGGTGACGCCCCGGCACAGGCAGATGAGATCGACTGCTTCGCCCGTTCCACTGCAGCCGACCTGGTGGATACGGACAAAACCAAACGCATTGGCAGTGCTCAGTTCTGGCAGCACGGCCATCTTCTACAGCACGGCGAAATCCCCCTGGCACCACCTCCGGAGCTCTGGCAGGCCGTGTTTGGAACCACACCAGCTGGCTGGACGAAGACTCCTCCCGACGGTTCCGCAGTCGCGGAGGCCCTGCTCGCAAGTTTCAGCGAGGGGCTGTCAACGTCCGAGTGGACGCATCGAGCCCTCAGTGACGAGGAACGACGTTTGATGCTGCAACGGGCGGAGGGCTATCGAGTCGACCCTTCAGCACTTTGATCATCCAGAAGACCGGAGGCACGCATGCTCTTGACCACCTGAGCCAGCGGCATGCCGAATGGGTAGGTGTTGGAACGACGCGCCGCCTTGAGCATGGCCTCAGGCAATTTCACCGACAACCCCTTGAGAACGGCTTCGCCGAGATCACACCGGTCAAGGGTTCCATCGGGCAGGCCGGCGGGGCCGAGAACCAGCAAACGTCCATGCTCTGTGGCCTCCATGGCCACAACGGCCTCCCAGAGAGGTGCAGCCTGCTGAATCGAAGGCAGACCCTCAAGAGGCTGGAGATGATCGGCGATGGTCTGACGATCCCATTGCTGAACAGGCAGATCCTTAAGCGGCTGATCCGTGATGAATCCGATCCATCGACCACCTCGACAGACGAGCACCCAGTCGGGGATGGTGGGATCGTCAGCATCCACGGCCCCCAGACGCAGCTTGCTGAGACTGCGCAGGGTCTGATCCGCCTCCACCACACGGAAGCGACGGGAGGTCGCGGGTCCGACAGTTTCTCGCTTGAGCACCTGCTGGAGCGCCAGGGTCTGGGTCTGACTGCGGGACGCACTCATTCCGAACCAGCCGAGCAACACCAGCCATAAACCGGCGAATCCTCCACCCCTGAGCACAATCCAGAAACCGATCATCACAGCGAGAAGTGACAGGAAACGACCACTGGCGGTCGCCACCTGGATGCCCCGACGTTGACTGCCGGTCCACTGCCAGACCAGGGATTTGAGGATTAAGCCCCCATCAAGTGGCAACCCAGGCAGCAGGTTGAAGAGAGCCAGAACCAGATTGAGTCCTCCCAACTGGCCCACCAGGTTCCCCAGCAGAGGGCTGACATGTTCAGCGGCATGCACACTGAACAACAGAACGGTTCCAAGAATCAGACTGACCGCAGGTCCTGCGGCAGCGACCCTCAGGGAGCCCATGGCGGTGGAGCATTCGCGTTCCACCCGGGCCACGCCGCCCATCAGAAACAGCGTGATGCTGCTCACCTTCACACCCTCGCGCAATGCCACAAGGGAGTGACCGAGTTCATGCAGCAGCACCGACACGAACAACAGCAGCGCGGTGAGCAGACCCATCGACCAACTGATCCAGTCAGCACCTGCAGCTTCAGGGAGCTTGGCGACCTGCTGCTGAAAGGCCATGGTGAACAGCACCAGCACAATGAACCAACTGGGATGCACCCTCAGAGGAATCCCGCCGATTCGCATCAGTTGCCAGCCATCACCCAAATGCTTTTCCGGCGGGCTGGCCGGCAGTGTTGTCTCAATCCTAGAAAGGACACCCAACACTGCTTCCCGATGGTCAATCAGGGCCTGTCCCTCAAGATCTGCGGTCTTACCGACAGCAACCAGGCCTGTGCGATCGCAGCCATGGGTGTTCAGGCGGTCGGAGTGATCGGGGTGCCGGAGACGCCCCGTTTCGTTGAAGCGACCCGACGCAGGGAGATCTTTCAGAGACTGGCCCAGGCACATCCCCAGCTGAAGCGGGTCTGGGTGGTCGCGGACCTGGATGATGAAGAGATCGCATCAGCGCTGGCAGGAGAAGGGCAGCCCACGGTGGTGCAGCTTCACGGCGAGGAATCACCACAGCGATGCGCCGAACTGCGACGGCTCCATCCCAGGATCAGCTGGTGGAAAGCCCTGCGTCTGCGGGGTGAAGCGGATCTGGACTGCCTCGACGCCTATGCCACAGGTGTGGATGCTCTGCTCCTGGATGCCTGGAGTCCGACGCAGCTGGGAGGAACTGGACACCGCCTCGACCCTGCCTGGCTTGAGCGCCTCGGAAGGCGGATCTGCAGCGATCTGCCCTGGTGGCTGGCGGGCGGAATCAGTGCTGAATGGGTTCCAACCGTGCTGAGCCAGGTCAGCCCCTTTGGTCTGGACGCCTCCAGCCGACTTGAACTGAGTCCTGGGGTGAAAGATCTCAGTCGCGTCAAGGAACTGGTCGAAGCGGTGAGGGGCAGATCAGGCCATCAGCGATAGGTTGAAGCTGCCCAGAACAGGACCCATGCTCAGGGTTACGTCGCTTTGTTTCACAGTGCTGGCCGGCGTCCATCTAGGCGTCTCAGCACAGGGAATGCTGCCAGGATGTCGCCTGGAGAATGGAAGTCTTCAATGCGTGCCGGGCTTGACGGCAAGTCCTGAAAAGCAGATTCAGGTGCTTGATCAGCAGATCGATCAAGGATTGCAGCAGGAAGGTCATCTCGAACAGGCCATCGAAGGTCTGAAGCGCTTCGTGCTGGTCGGAGAAGCAAGAGAAGGTGAACTGCTGAAAACCGAAGTGATGCTCGAAGGAAGCTCAGTGGATGAACTGGATGTCCACTGGTACCGCCGTAGTGCCCAAGGAAATTGGGAACTGGTGCAGTCCAGCAGTGGCAACCTCTACAGGATCGGACCTGAAGATCAAGAGGACAGCATCATGGCCGTGCTCGTGGTACGCGACAGCGACGGGAGCATCAAACGGATCAGCAGCAATGTGATCGGTCCGATCCTCAACTGAGCTGTTGGTTGAGAACAGACACACCCAACAGCATCAACAGCTCTGCTCAGTTACTGAGCAGAGCTTCCTGCTGACGCACGAGCTCAAAGAACTCCTGCTTGAGGCTGGGATCGTGACGGAAATCTCCCCGAACCACAGAATTCACCATGCTGGTTTGAGGCTCCTTCACACCACGCCACTTCATGCAGTAGTGCTGGGCTTTGATGATAATTCCGAGCCCCTTGGGCTCGCAGAGACGCTCGATTTCATCCGCGAGGATCATCACGGCCTCCTCCTGAATGTGAGGTCGTGAAAAGACCCAGTCCGCCACGCGGGTGAACTTGGAGAGACCAATGACACGCTTACCTGGCTTGATCCCAATCCAGCAGTTCCCCATGATCGGGACAAAGTGGTGGGAACAGGCGGAACGCACCGTCAGAGGCCCCACTGTGTAAATCTCATCGAGCTGCTTCACGTTAGGGAAGCTGGCCACCTTGGGCTGTTGGTGATAACGGCCCTTGAAGACCTCCTGCAGATACATTTTCGCGACCCGTTCCGCCGTCTCTGCGGTGTTGTGGTCGTTCTCGATATCAATCACCAGACTGTGGAGCAGATCGCGGAAGCGATCAGCCACCTCCAACTGAAGTTCCTCCAGTTCCCCGGGAAGAATGTGATCGGCAATGTTGTCGTTAGCGAGGAAGGATGCGCCTCGCTCTTGGAGACGTTCGCGGATCACATCGGAAATTTTGGCGTCAGTGATACCGAACTGACCACGGCCATGAGCGAGCGCTGCATGCGAGCTCAGCTCACTGAGTGCAGCAGGGCTATTTCCGTTAGTGGGGGTAGGAAGTGTAGAAGTCATCTCTATTCAGAGTTCAGAAAGCGCCTGTAGCCGGCATGAGGGTTAAATCCTCAACAACCTGAGTGGCAGGTTGCTGGGCCAGATGAAGAAGAGCGGCAGCGGCCTGATTGACGGGCAGCATGGCACGTCGGTCGAAGTCACTGTCGACGGTCGGGGAATCCCAGAGGGAGGTATCGACCGCACCAAGCGTCAGAGTGCAGGCACGAATGCCGTGTGCACGTTCTTCCTCACCCAGGCAGCGAGTGAAACTCGCCAGAGCCGCCTTGACGGTGCAGTACGCCCCCCAACCGGGGAAAGCGTTTCTGGCCGCATGGCTGCTCACGTTGATCACCAGTCCACCGGCGGGTCTCATGGAGGGGACGACAGCTGAACACACCTGAAAGACACTGGTGAGATTGAGTTGAACCAACCAATCCCAGCGATCCAGAGGCATCTCCAGCAACTCCCCGGTCCAGGCCGCACCGGCGTTGTTGATCAGCACTGAAGGGCGAAGCCCTTGGCTCAGCAGAGCATCGATCCCTGGAGCGATGGAGGCTGAATCCGTGAGATCGATCGCCTGAAAGACGACCCGCACCCCACTGGCACTCAGCTCCGACTCGAGAGACTGCAGAGCAGCCTCACTGCGGGAAACGAGGAGCAGATCCCATCCGGCCTCAGCGAAAGCCTTGGCTGCGGCATGACCGATCCCACGCGATGCACCGGTGATCAGAACGGAAGGCAAGAAATCCGTGCAATCCGGGGCACCCTAGGCAGCGAAGTCGCTTTCCGGCGAGGTGGCATCGAGGAAACGCCCCATGGCCCTGAATTTGCTGTAGCGCTGATCTCTGAGATCGTCGACTGACAAAGCCAGCAGGTCATCGAGATGACGATTCAGAGCTGACCTCAGGGTTTCACCGGCTTCGAGGGGGGCCCAGTTGTTACCACCGGCCGGCTCAGGCAGCACTTCATCCACCACACCCAGGCTGAGCAGATCCTTTCCGGTGATGCGCAGGGCAGCAGCCGCTTCGGAAGCCTTCGCCGCATCACGCCAGAGGATCGATGCACAGGCTTCAGGACTCGCCACGGTGTAGACGCTGTGCTCGAACATGATCAACCGGTCGGCAACTCCGATCCCCAGAGCACCACCTGAACCGCCCTCGCCGATCACGGTGGCGACAATCGGAACACGCAACCTGAACATTTCGCGCAGATTCACCGCGATGGCCTCACCCTGTCCCTGCTCCTCTGCCAGAAGCCCGGCATAGGCACCGGGCGTGTCAATGAAGGCAAGGATCGGAAGCCCGAAGCGATCGGCATGCTCCATGAGTCGCAAAGCCTTGCGATAGCCACCGGGAGTGGCCATACCGAAGTTCCGGGCCACGTTCTCCTTGGTGTCACGTCCTTTCTGATGGCCGATCAGCAGAACGGAACGATCGCCTAGACGCCCGATGCCACCAATCAATGCCTGGTCATCACTGCCACGACGATCACCATGCAGTTCGACCCAGTCTTCACAGAACATCTGGATGAAGTCGAGGGTGCTGGGTCGGTGAGGATGGCGAGCAACCTGAATTTTCTGAGCCGGACTGAGGGAACGGAAAATCTCATCACGACGGCGAGCTGCGAGCGTTTCCAGCTGCAGCAGCTGCTGACTGACATCCACCTCCGAATCCCTGGCTAGCTGACGGATCTGCTCGATTTGCTGTTCGAGCTCCACCAGCGGCTTCTCGAAATCAAGCAGAGGGCGACGAGGCATGATTACTTGAACACGGGGTAGTCGACCGATTCACACCCTCGCACAATGCGGAAGCTGATGCTGCAGTTCAACTTGCATCGTCAAGGCTTGAAAAAACAAAGAAGCAACACCAATCATTGACGCTGAGGCTCAACAGGAAGCTTCATTCAAGCCATATTGTTAACCAACAAGCTTTCAAGCAATCAACGAGCATTAAGACAACAACTGTCAGTGAATTGAGGTCGATTAACGCTACAGAGCCAACCCGAATGATCGAACACCAACACAAGCGAGCTATTCCATGGACAAAGATCACAAACAGGAACACATCGCGATAAAACAATCAATACCAAGACAAAACAGGTTTCTGCATGATCAATGAAACCAATTCCATTAACAAAGTCGCCAATTGAGTGGTTCAAAGAAGAGTCAAAGCATGATTTTGCACAGGGCTGGCAAAGAAGCAAGCAAGCCCTTGAGCCATACCTTGTCATCATCGATCACAGGACTGGCGGGTTCAGCCAACCGGTCCTGAAGAAAAATGAGGAATTACTTTCATCGGACGAAAGGGAAAGACTCAATCATTACAGGTTTGTTGATGATAAAAGAAACTACCTAGAACGAACAGCACTGCTTAGAGTGCTATTGGGCATAGCCGTTGACCATGAGGCATCAAACATCAGTTTTAGCCGCAACAGATATGGAAAACCATATGTCAACACTCAGGAAACAATCGAATTCAATACATCTCACTCAAAAGGCCTAACACTGATAGGAATACATCCAGAACTCAGCATCGGAGTCGATATAGAAAGAATTAACTCGAATATCAAATGGCAGTCGATAGCTGAACGATGGTTCCCAGGAGAAATTACAAGTGAGTTGAAGTCAATGGCGAAGGATCAGCAGATCGAGGAATTTTTCAGTCTTTGGTGCAAATTCGAAGCAGTCCTGAAATGCCAGGGGACAGGACTGACAAACCTACAAAACTCAAATACTCTGCTCAAACAGGCGGAAACTTCAGCTTGCTCAATTGACACGCCGAAAGATTTCAAGGCAGCGATTGCGCTTGGAGGCAAGTGATAACCAATGAGCCCTCAATCAAACATGCAGGCTGAGAATGCATCAAGAGTCATCAAGTGATACCGGCAAAAAAGCCAACCTGAGATCAGCTATTTAAGGGATACCTGAACATCATCAGGACCAACAGACGGCAAACCAAGCCTCAAAGGTCTTATACGGAATAAATAGAATCCATCAAAGGGCAAAGGCCCTGACTGCCAATGCTCAGAGTATAATTCAATCGATAAAAATGGCAAACTAGCTCTATTATAAACAGTAAGAAAAACCCTATAACCCGCAAACAATTCTGCGCTCAAAGAGACCTGCAAACAATGGTGCTTTTGGATGATTCCATAACGAAATAATGTATCAGGATCACCGACAGGCAAAAACTCACGCCTCACAAATGAGGGAGAAAAGAGAGAGCGAAAGCGGAGAAGATTAAAAATATAATAATGGAGACAGTGATAGTAGAAACCACTTCGATCAATCAAGTCTGCGTAGACCTGATTAGTCTCAAGGGGAGTTTTGACACCATCAATCATGAAAGAATCGTCTACACACACATGGGGCATCTGTGGAGTTGCAGAGAGACCGTAGTAACGAATGCCAAGAACATACCGACCCGGAGGAAGTGCAATCGATGACCAGTCCTGCGAAGCAGGATTACTCAATGAACTGAATTGTGAAACAGTATGGAAATCGGGAAACCGGTAGATAACACCAGTCCAGGAAGAAGCGCTGTTCATGCACATGGAGGTGCACAGGGAAACACTGCGAGAAACCTTCAAAGGACCAAGAGTGCCAATCAAGGCATGGGTATTCCATCGAGGACCTGTCGTCATCAATACTGGAAGACTGATCGGCATCAACAATGTGTTTCGATCAAGCAAGCGCCATGTCGTCGAACGCTTCACTGAACTGGACAAAAAACGTCGATAGAGACGGCTTATCAAATATCGATTTAATTTATAAAAAAAGAAGGAAAAGAATGAAAGAGGAATTTCCCATAGAAGACTGATGATGCTGAAAAACCCTCGAACTGAAAGGGTCCAGGGAGAGTTGAAATCGTTCGTCAAAGCTGTCTTTGTTGGCTGGCAACAAGGTTCCGGTCAGATCTTTTTGAATCGCTGAGCCCTAGTGCATCCAGTACATCAGCAACAATTGAGCTAGGTGAGTCAACTGTCAAATGATGCCCACCATCAACAACAAGCCTGCGTGCGCCCTTAAGAGACAGATGCAGCTCTTCAAGATCCTCTGGACGGTTGAAAAGACTATCTTTACCGTAGATCGAGGTAATCGAACAAGACGTATTAGCAAGAAGATGAGTATATGCAGAACGATTGACAGGTCCTGCCTGCAAATTCAAGCAAGTCCGTGACTTAAGAACCGGATCCCAACGCCACATATACCCTTCATTGACAGCACAGGTGCCACGGGTGGCCAACTCAGTCGCAAACTGATCAGAAAGGCGCGGCATCACTTTCTTCAGTTTGGCGACAGCCTCGCTGAGCGACGACATAATCAGGTGTTGAGGATTTGATTTTCGATAATCCAACAAAGTCTGAATCGTAGAAAGCGAATCAGATTCATCAGACATGCTGGGGAGTACTGGCTCTACTAGCAGAAGATGACGAACTTGATTTGACTTCAAATTGGCGACAACACCAGCCAAGACTGATCCAAATGAATGCCCGACAAGTACTGCAGGCTGGTCAATTCTTTGCTCAAAGAGAGATGTGATATCAGAGATAAAGTCAATGAGTTGGTACGAACCTAGATCATTCGTTGATGCAGAAAGCCCATGCCCTCGCAAATCTGGAGCAATCAGTCGAAGACCCGCGGAAGCAAGTGGTTGAGCAACTGTCTCCCAGATGAGGCTTTGATCAAGGATTCCATGCAAGCAAACCACAGGTATTCCACTGCTTGGGCCCCATTCACAGCCATGAAGCTCAAGTCCACTGATACCTTGATAAGTGAATGACCTTCTAACTAAATGAGTAGGATCTGGAACAGAAATTGGAGGAATAATAGGATTAGTGGATTGAGATTTCAACGAATAACCGTAACTATTAGCGAGCTCAATAGTCTCAGGAGAAAGCTGGTGTCTGAGATCATTTGAATTCCAATTAGCTGCCAAAGATGGATCAATAGCACTATGCTGCAGGAAATTGGGATCACCAACACCCATCGACTGCTGATGCAAGCCATCAGTCAAACGTTCGCCTTGATAAGGGTTTAAGAGCTGCTTATCAAAGGGAATATCAAGAAATTCACAAAGTGGTCTAAGCGATGATTCGGGAGAGGTCACTAGGTCCTCATACCGGAGACTCATAAACTGATGATGACCGAGCTGTTGGCCCAAAAATTCAATATTTGAATTTGAATTTTTCCATATTTCTTCAGCCAGCTCATAAGGATTTTGATCAGCAAAGCCAAGTAACTTATCCATTCTCATTTTCACAAATGACTCGATCACAGGGATAGGATTACGAATCAAATGCACAACTCTTACCTCCTCAAACAAGCCATCAAGCTGATTAAGCACCGATAGATTCATCGCATAGCTAGGAGACTTGTCAACAAGAACCTTGCCGCTGGCCTTCGATTGTATATAACGATAAACGTCAGAAATAGGTAAAGATTCACTCTCCCATTGTTCTACAAGATTTTGACTTTCAGAAGGAGATAGAGAATCGATGTCCATTAGCAATCGCTGCAGCCCCTCACCAAGATGAGAATGCTCAAGATCTTCCTTGCGTTCTCTCATTGTGGAGAAAGGCAGAAGATGAAGTTCCGGAGGAGAAAGCAGCTGTGGATGACCAGCCAACATCACCCTTAAAAGAGTTGAACCAGACCTTGGGCTTGAAAGAATAAAACAGGCTTTGGGCAGTTTCTTTTCAAGAACAATCGGGGGCTTAAAAGCAGACCACCACCGATCAGCTGAATACAACCCGGATTGAGTAGATGGACGCACAAGAGATATATCTTGAATTTCAGCACAATGAATGCGCTGAAATTCGCTAGCAAGGTAATGAGAAAGATCATCAATCCTTGGATATTGGTAAACCTCCCTTGGGTAAACCATAAGGTCAAAATCTTGCTGTATTCGACTAATTGCATCCATCACCATCAACGAGTCAACCCCGGAGTCCATGAGGTGAGTCTCAAGTGTTACCAATTCATCAGAATGATCAATCAACTCATTCAATGTCGATATCAAATAATCAGAGAAAAAAGCGACTCTTTTGTCCAAAGACAACTTTAAAAGCCCTTGCTTATCTGTCGCATGACGTGTTGAAGCAGCGGCTGTAGAAGATTTATATGGAACCGTAGCGAGCTCAGATGCACCCTTTCTATGTTGAAACGCCTCAAGGAAAGATTTTTGAGATCGCGCACCAAGGGTTTTGAGAAGCCTTTCCCAATCTGCGCGAATCGCTGAAACCACAGGAGGCAAACAACTGGGATCAGCAATGAGCAGCCGTAAAAACTGTGAAAATAAGCTCAGAGCTTCAGCAGGTGTGAAAGCTTCGAGCCCAGCTGCCTCAAGAGCATCCTTCTTCTCAGATTGGGCGGCCATTCCAGTTTGAGCCCAAGGCCCCCACTGAATACTTAGGGCTGGAAGGCCAAGTTTGGTGCGTTTAACAGCAAATGTATCTAGTGCAGCGTTTGCTGCTGCATAGTGACTTTGACCTGGAGAACCAAGAACTGCCGAAGCCGAAGAAAACAGGATGAAGAAGTCGACAGGATTGTTCAAACTGAGTTGATGAAGATGCCACGCACCTATCAATTTTGGTCGAATAACCGAATCCCACTCTTCACGACCGATTGAGTGGACTGCTCCGTCCATAAGCACGCCAGCCGCATGAATAATTCCAGAAAGAGTCTGATTAGACTGTTCAAGAAAACTATTGATACGGGAAATGATTTCTGAATTGGCAATATCCCCATTGATGACATCCACTCTTAAACCTTCAAGACGCCAACGTTCGAGTCGCTGACGAGTTTCTGAATCACCGTCCCCACGACTCACCAAAATCAGAGACCGTACACCTTGTTCAATCAAATTTTGAGCAAGCTGCTGACCGATGGCACCTAAGCCACCAGTAATCAGCACAACACCATCCTGATGAGTCAAGGACTCACTTAGAGGTGCAATCTGGCCAGCCAAAAGTTGATGAAGCTGCTGCGAAGGTACAAGTCGGGCAACTGAACGGTGCCCTCCTTCCAGGAGGATTTGAAGTTCATTAGCAGGCCCTCCTTGAGGCTGCTGGATTTCGCACTGAAGTTGGCGCTGAGCTTCTGAAGTCTGAGAGTTGGGAAGATTAATAATTCCAGCCAATAAGTCTGGATGTTCAATCGTCAGGCTACGTGCAAAGCCCTGCTGTAGAGCTTGGCCAAAGGAGTCATCACGGTGACATGCAGAAATCATCCAAAGACGTGGAGAAAACTGCGAAGAGCGGATAGAAATGAGAGCTTTCGAAAGCGCTAAATGACAACGTGACGATCTGACTGAAGACAGTATTTCCTGATCTTCCGAATAATAAGAAGCCTCCTGAACATCAATGATTCCAAGAATTGGCCGTGCTAAATCAGAAGACAGAGATGAAAATAATTGTTCCCAGTGATGATGTTCATTTGTATCCAGCTCCCAATGGTGGTCTGATTTTTGCTGGAGAGAAGAGGAATAAGAGTGCGAGACGATTAAACAAGTCTGATCAGTCGGCAAATGTTCTGCAAAAGCAGCCGCCCAGGCCTCTGATGCGAGAAGAACCCAGCAGCCAGCAGATCTGTCTCCAGAGTTCAGAACTGGATCCGAATCTGATTGGTGCCATTCAACTAGTTGAACCTGACCTGTATTCGTATCAACTACCTCTGAGATGGCTGAAGAATGATCATCAGGCCGATTCAACCAATGCCGCCTGCGTTGCCAGGGGTACGTAGGAAGCGGAACTCGTCTGCGAAGAAAGGACTGATCAAAAGCAGACCAGTCAATGGAGTAACCACCGCAGTGAAGTGTCGCAAGACTTTCAAGAATCTGCGTGGTTCCGCATCGGCGTGGGTGAAGGCTGGACAACCAAAGTAACCTTGTATTCAAGGTGCTTTCAGTAGAGCTCTCAGACAAGACACATGACTGCGCCATCTTCAACAACGTTGGGCTCGGCCCAACCTCAATAAAAGTCTGTGCGCCTTGGTCGACCAAATACTGCACGCTTTGAGAGAAATGGACAGGTTCTAAAACATGACTGCACCAATAATCAGCCGTTGCGATCTCTTCGCCGATTTGTGAGTGAGTGATGTTTGAAACTAACGGTATCGATGGTTGATGATATTGGATGGTACGCGCAACAACCGCAAACTCTTCGATCATCTCCTTCATGAGTGGAGAGTGAAATGCATGTGATACACGAAGCTTGCGACAAACAATTCCTTGATCATCAAGAAGATCTGCAAGTTTTTCAATCGAATTGATATCGCCTGAAAGAACACAGTGAGTTGGGCCGTTAAAAGCAGCCACAACCAAATCTAAGGAATGTTGATGAACAACAGATAAAACATCCTCGGTTTCAGCAAAAACAGACAGCATTCCACCTTGTGTCTGAACAGTACTCATCAGACGAGCTCTTGCAGAGACAAGTCTCAAGCCATCTTCAAAGCTGAAGACACCTGCAATACAAGCAGCAGCAAGTTCACCGACGCTATGGCCCATCAGCCAATCAGGATGAACACCCCAGCTTTGCCAGAGTCTGCACAGACCCACCTCTAGTGCAAACAGTCCAACCTGTGAATAACGCGTTTGATGCAGCGCAGAATCAGCTTCATCATTGAGCTGATGACCTGATTCACCAAAAATAAGCTCTTGAAGCGACATTCCAAGAGCTTCCCCATGAGTCGACTGATTTAAAAAAGCGTCTGCAGAGTCAATAACATTCTTAAAAGGTGCTTGAGTGTTATATAGCTCCTTGCCCATTCCTACATACTGTGCACCTTGACCAGTAAATAGAAACGCAATCGATGGGAGCACTAATGGTGACTCACCTTGGAAAACATGATGTTGATCAGACTGCAAATCAACTAGATCCTTCTCCAGTTCCGAAAAAGATGAGCCCACCCAAGCAAATCGGTAGGGCAATAAAGCACGTCCGGTATTGACTGAGTAGCAAAGATCGGAGAGGCGAACATCGGACAGCCCCTTCACAGCTGCAGCAGCTAAATCTGCATAACGCAAACGTAGTTGATCAAGTGCTTCCTTCGTTCGAGCCGTAAGTGTGAGGAGATGAACTGAACGATCAGTTAATTGAACCGTTTCCGGATGCGAGGAAACTAATTTCTGAGGAGGAGACGAAAGAATTAAATGTGCATTTGTACCACCAAACCCAAAGGAGCTAACCCCAGCATGCTTTGTCTCATCTGGCCATGGCACACTTTCGGTTGGCAGACTAATTCGACTTCCATTGAGACTAATCAATGAATTCAGGGAATTAAAGTTTAAGTTCGGTGGTATTGCATTATGTTGAATTGCAAGAAGAGTTTTGATAACCCCAGCGATTCCTGCTGCCGCCTCCAGATGGCCAATATTAGTTTTTACTGAACCAACCCAACATGGCGATTGACTGACGACATTGTCTGTAAAGATCTGGCGAAGTGCATTGATCTCAATTGGATCTCCCAAAGAGGTACCTGTTCCGTGTGCTTCTACATAACTGATCATCTCCGGCTTGATTCCAGCTTGACTCAAAGCGTTCCTCACAACACGTTTCTGCGCATCACCATTGGGTGCAGTGAGTCCATTGCTACGGCCGTCTTGAGTAATTGCGGATCCGGAAATAACGCCAAGAATATTGTCTGAGTCATTCACTGCTTCACTGAGCCTTTTCAGCAAAAGAACGCCGCAGCCTTCACCACGTACATAACCATTGGCAGCTTCATCAAACGCTTTGCAAACGCCATCAGGAGAGAGCATGCCTGCCTGTTGAAAAGTATTGGTCAACTCAGAAGAAAGCAAAACATTGACACCTGCAGCGATTGCTTGATCACATTCACCACTGGAGATACTGCGACATGCCAAATGAATAGCCACCAATGACGATGAGCAGGCCGTATCAACGGCCATCGAAGGTCCTCTCAGGTCATAAAGATATGAAAGACGGTTAGCCGCAACGCTGTGGGCATTACCTGTTCCTGTGTAAACAGTGCTTGATCCCTGATTATTAAGCTGAGAGTAATCACTGCTACTAATTCCTACAAAAACGCCACTGCGTGTTCCTGACCACGAGTCAGGAACAATCGAAGCATTTTCAAAAGCCTCCCAGGAAGTTTCGAGAAGAATCCTTTGCTGTGGATCCATTTGATCTGCCTCTTTCGAGGCAATCCTGAAAAATCCTGAATCAAAACGATCTACATTTTCAAGATAACCACCAAATTGACTTGCCGATTGAACACTAAAACGTTCTGACGCATGACAGCACTCCCCATCACTGCTATTGACAACTGCCGAAACGCCATTATTCAGAAGTTCCCAAAAAGACTGAGGGGAGGATGCTCCTGGGAAACGACAACCAACACCCACCACTGCAATTGGCTCATCAGAGTTAATGGGAGCTGATGTTGTCTCCTCAGAATCCTCTGAAAGCTCGTCGTTGAGCAGGTATTTGGCGATCTTTGTAATTGTTGGATAGTCGTAGGCAAGAGTTGGACTAATGCTTGTAGAGGAACTCATTGCCAAGTTCTCGGTCATCCAATCCTGCAAATCAGCTGTAAGGCGAACGGCTGCTAACGAATCAAGGCCGAATGAGGCGAGTGGCTGGTCAATGTCAATTTGATCTGGCTCAATGCCAAGATTCACAGATAAGTAATTAATAAACCAATCATGAAGACGTCGTTCATCCGCAGAAAAATGTTGACTTCCAGCATCGACCAGAGCTTCAACACTCCCTGTCCCGGTCAATGCAATTTTGTTCTTGGTATTAATGACTTGAGATTTGTTTGAGCTTCTATCCCATGAGCCGACAACATTTAATTCACCAGCAAGAAATTTCTGACGACATGCAAAACGCTGAATCTTGCCACTGGATGTCTTAGGAATGCTTCCTGTCTTCAACAAGATAATTGCCGAAGGAAGGAGATTGTGTGTAGAAACTACAGCCTCACGAATTGCCGAAACAATGGAAGAGGCATCCAAACATCGTAAGGCAGATCTCTCTACTTCTTGAACAATGACAAGCTGTTCACCCTGCACAGAATCTTCAACGGAGAATGCTGCACCACAACCAATTCTCAAGCTTGGGTGAGAGGCTTGCGTTGTTGCCTCAAGATCCTGGGGATAATGATTTTGCCCACGCACAATAATAAGATCTTTACGTCGGCCAGTAATGAACAATTCACCTTGATGAAAAAATCCCAGGTCACCAGTGCGCAGATATGACTTTTGACTACCTTCAAGGTTACCTTTGAATGTCGAAAGGCTAAGTTCATCTTTTCTCCAATAACCCTGAGCGACACTATCTCCGCTAATCCAAACTTCACCAATTTGACAATCCTTCAGAAGCTTACAACTTTCTGGATCAGCAACGACAACAACTTGATCCGAAACTGGAACACCGCTGCCAACCAACGAGCTAACTGATGCATCAGAATTTTGAGAAACCTCAACAGCTATATTTTTTGAGAGTGACTCAGTATCAAAGTGTCGAACGACAGGAAGACTGGATCGACTTCCCCCAGTAACAATTAACGTATTCTCTGCAAGACCATAACAGGGCAGGAAGGCCTGTTTCTGAAATCCGCACTGTGAAAATGTTTCACTGAAATTATCAATTGTTTGAGAACGTACTGGTTCTGCTCCACTAAAAGCCAGAGACCAGTTTTCAAGATTCAGCTCTTCAATCTGCTGAGGCTTTATTTGTTTAGAACAAAGGTCATAGGCAAAGTTAGGGCCTCCACTAGCCGCTGCCTTGAAGCGGGAGATTGCAGAGAGCCAGCGAAAAGGACGTTGCAAGAAAGCAACAGGTGGCATCAATACCATCGATGCCCCAATGAATAGAGGCTGAAGTATTCCTCCGACGAGCCCCATATCATGATATGGAGGCAACCAAGAAACTGCCGTAGCTCCTGCTTCAACCCCAAAACATTGATTAATAAATTCAGTGTTAGAAACAAGATTGCCGTGCCCAACCATCACCCCTTTAGGAGACCCCGTTGACCCCGAGGTGTACTGAAGGAAGGCGAGGTCCCTAGGATTAATATTTTGATAAGACCATTGATTTGCTCTTTCTAGAGCAATGTTGTCAGTCGCAATGCAATCTATATTGGGACTGTCGTCACCGGATAAATGTTTGCCAATAGAATCCCTCAGGGATGATGTTGTTAGCGCGATCGATGCCTGAGCATCGCGAATGATCAAATTAAGCCGTGTTACCAGCTGAGAGGATCGTGGAGGATAAGCAGGAACCGCAATAACATTCGCGTAAAGGCATCCAAAAAAACTGGAGACAAACTCTAGGCTTGGGTTATATAAAAGAAGTGCTCTTTGTTTACTTAATCCACGTTCTAAAAGGCTTGCAGCAATTGCTCGGGCCCTTCGATCAAGTTCGGCAAAAGTCCACCGATCGGTCTCTGTTTCTCCATCCTGCAAGAAGGAGAAGGCAAGTCGATCGGGGTGAGCAGCAGCCCTCTCCCGCAGCAAGTCGACGAATGAGGGGAAATCGTGCATCGATTGGACTTTAAGACGTCGTTGGGGTGTCGATATGCCCCTCTCGATCAGCCGAGCCCTGGAACCTTGTCCTTGGTGATGAACCGGACACTGATCTCTGGGTAACGAACAGCGCGGTGGATTGTAACCATTGCCACCAAAAATCGGTGTTCGCTTGGGAGTACCTCAGATGCGTCGCCGATCGCCACGAGGTGGCCAGCTCGACGCCATCAGGCTCGTGAACAGTTGACGCCAGTGGGCCACCAGGGCTCTCTCCAACTGATGCCCGAGACTCGCATCGGCACCACGACTGTCCCCAACGACACCTGACTCACTCAGATCGGCAGTGAACCAGGCGAGGGGAGCAGGCCCCTCAAGACTCCAGCCTTCTGGAGGTGTGGCAGCGACCGCATCGCTGACGTGGTCGCCATCCAGAGGCCTCTGTGTGCCGACGAGAGACGGTTCCAACGCCAGCATCAAGCTTGTTTCTGCCAGCCCCGCATGCAATCCATGGGCAAGCTCATCAGACGGCAAAAGGGTCTTGAGACCGGAGACACCACTCCAGAGGAAACAGGGCAGGACCGCCATCGACGGTGTTTCCGCGGCCAGTTCTCGGGCAGCGGTCTGCAGAAGACCGATCTGACCGCCATGGGCGTTGAATAACACCAGGCGCTGAACCCCCTGGCCTGCGAGCTGCTTCCCCACTTCCCTGATGAGACCGATCAGCAGTTCTGCGCTCAGGCTGAGCGTTCCCGGGAAGCCGCGATGTTCTGGAGAGAAACCGATTTTCTGGGTCGGTAGAGCCCAGATCGGCAGGTCGTCGGGAAGACCTTCCAGCACCTTGTCGAGAATACGTTCGGCAAACAGCGCATCCGTCAGCAGAGGCAGCTGCGGCCCGTGTTGCTCGAAGGCACCGAAGGGCCAGACCAGGGTTGAACCGCGCCGTTCAAGAGACAGAGCCGCCTCGGGCCAGTGCATGACCTCCAGACGTCTGGAAGTTTGTTCGCCATCGCCACTCATCCTGATTCAACCTCCTGCTGTCAGACTGTCCTGCCAAGGACGATGGGTCCCATGGCCGGAACAGAACGTCAGAATTCCCGACTGGATGGTGGCAAAGGTGCTGCCGCTTCGGCGCAGCCACCACGAAAACCGCTTCAGGTGATGCACATCAGCAAGCGGGAGGAACAGGAACGCTTGCGCAAGGAAGCGGAGGAAGCTCGTGCAGCCGCAGATGCCGCTGCTGCACGCGCAGCGCAGCTCGAGCAGGCGGCGTTTGCCGCTGAAGGAGGTCAGTCCGTCGTTCCCAGACCCCCCGCACCTCCGCGGGGATCACAGGCGACATCGGCTCCCTCCATGGATCCCGACGATGATGATCTGGCCGGCATGACCATGGCCGATCTCCTCGGCCCTGCTGATCAGGGACGCAAGCTGAACAATGCAGCCTCAGAAGCAACGACCGCCAGCCGCAGCGTTGATGATTTTGATTTTGATGAGGACGCGTTCCTCGCCGCTCTCGACGCCAATGAGCCTGTTGGCACCACTGGCGAAGTGGTCACCGGGACCGTGATCGGCATGGAGAGCGATGGTGTTTATGTCGACATCGGTGGCAAGGCTCCAGGCTTCATGCCCAAGAGCGAATGTGGCCTGGGGGTGATCACCAACCTGAAAGAACGCTTCCCGAAGGGGCTCGAGGTTGAAGTGCTGGTCACACGGGAACAGAACGCCGACGGCATGGTCACCATCAGCTGCCGTGCCCTGGCCCTGCGCAAGAGCTGGGACAAGGTCAAACAGCTCGCCAAGGATGGCAAGGTCGTTCAGGTCAAGATCACCGGTTTCAATCGTGGGGGAGTCACCTGTGACCTCGAGGGCTTGCGGGGATTTATTCCCCGTTCCCAGCTTCAGGACGGTGAAAACCATGAATCACTCGTGGGCAAAACCCTCGGGGTCGCTTTTCTGGAGGTCAATTCCGAAACCCGCAAACTGGTTCTTTCAGAGAAGCGTGCCGCTACGGCAGCTCGTTTTTCGGAGCTTGAAGTGGGGCAGTTGGTGGAAGGTCAGGTCGCCGCAATCAAGCCCTATGGACTGTTCATCGACCTCGGCGGCATCAGTGGTCTGCTGCATCAGTCGGTGATCACCGGTGGAAGCCTCCGATCCATGCGGGAAGTGTTCGGGCAGGGCGACACCGTGAAGGCTTTGATCACCGAACTGGATCCGGGCCGTGGCCGAATCGGGCTCAACACCGCTCTGCTGGAAGGACAGCCTGGGGAGCTTCTCGTCGACAAGGACACGGTGATGGCCGAAGCTGCCGATCGAGCCAACAGAGCTCGTAACGTCCTCAGACAACAGGAACAATCAGCTGGATGATCACCGCTTCCACGTCTGCCGGTGATTCCGGCTCCCAGTCGCGGTCCATGCGTCAGGCCGACTGGGAACTGGATTTCTATTCCAGACCAATCCTGGAGAAGGATGGCAAAAAGCGCTGGGAACTGCTGATCATCAGCACCCCCGAGATCAGCCACAAAGAGTGCTTTCGCTTCGCCAAGCTCTGCCCCGCAAGCGAAGTCAATTCAACCTGGCTGGCCGCGGCCCTGCGCGAAGCAGTTGCTGAAGCCGAGAACCAGGGCTGGCAGCCACCGCAAAGGCTGCGAGCCTGGCGCAGTGCCATGAGAACAATGGTGCAGCGCGCTGCCTCGGAATTGCTTCTGGAAGTGGTCCCCAGCAGGCGCACCTATGCATTGCTCGACTGGCTCGATGAACGCGAGCGGACCGTTTACCCCCAGGAGGAGGGGTTCATGGCTGGACCGCTTGCCTTGCCGCCCTCCCCAGTTGAAACCCCACCACTGCCGTTGCCCGAAGCGGTCCGGGGCGACGCCTGGACATGGGCCGGACTCCCAGTCGGCAGCCTGAAGGATGCCAGTGAATGGCCTCTTGGCTTCAACGGACTGGTTCCGGTGCCCCCCTCTCTCGAGCCGGATCTGCAGGTACCAGGCCTGCGTCTTTTCAGTCGTACCAGGGCCCTTGCACTTGCCGGTTGGCTTGGAGGGCTTGAACCCGTCCGTCTGCGCGTCAGCGCCCTGCAATTGGTCCTTGATGCCGGTCAGGATGATTCTTGGCTGGTCAGTGATCTCAGCGAGCAGGAAGCTGAACAGATCTCCGCCGCCCTTGAAGCATCGTGCCTGAACCTTCATGGCCTGCAGTTCATCGCTGTGCAGAGCGCTCCCGAAAGTGAGCGATTCGAGGGCTTCTGGATGCTGAGGGATCAACCACAACAATGAGCACCGCCGAGGGAGCTGAGCCAGGCATGGCCCAAGACGACCCGCTCGCTCAACCCGACAGCCGCTTCAACAGCCTTCCGGGCTGGACATGGGTGGGGTGTTATGGCGGCTACTACCTGACAGCGGATCACCTGCATGACGCGGGTTTCGAGCATGGATTCTTCACGCGCCGCTGGCATGGTCGTGGTCCCGACGAGCTGGCTGGTTACCTGTCGTGTGGTGTGTCCGTTCATCGTCCCCAGCAGGTCCATGGCAACGTTGTGCTCGAAGCCTCCTCGGCTTGCTCAGCCCCCTGGCCCGAAGCTGATGGACTGGTAAGCGACCGCGGCGGGCAGAGTCTCTGGGTCTGCGGCGCCGACTGCACCCCAGTCCTGCTGGCTGATCCCGAGAGCGGCCATGTAGCGGCCTGCCATGCAGGTTGGCGGGGGGTGGCCTGCCGCATCCTGCCTGAGGCCATCGCCAGGCTCGAGCAGCGTGGCGCGATCAGAGAGAAGCTGCTCATTGCCCTCGGACCTGCTGTCGGTGGTGAGCACTATCAGGTGGAGGAATCCGTGGCTCTCCAGGTGGGGGAAGCCTTGGCCGCTGAGCCCCGATCACTGGAGCAGCTGCGGAGGGAGGCCGTGATTCATCCCGATCCCGAGCAGGGCCGCTGCCGTCTGGATATCCGGGCAGCCGCTGTCCAGCAGCTGGTCTCGGCAGGCATCGACAGCAGCAGGATCAGGACATGTCCGCTGTGCACGATCGATGAACCGAGCCTGTTTCACTCCTGGCGACGGGATCAGGTGAAAGCGGTTCAGTGGAGCGGAATCGTCGGCCAGGCGGTGATCTGATCTTCTACGGCATCAGTTTGCTCTCAGCGCCATCAGACGCAAGGCGACGGCTTCAGCCGCACGAATGCCATCGATGGCCGCTGAGAGGATCCCCCCCGCGTAACCGGCACCCTCTCCGGCCGGAGTGAGACCCTGCACATTGAGTGACTCCAGCTGATCATCCCGAGGGATGCGCAGCGGCGAGGAGGTGCGGGTCTCCACCCCCGTCAGCACGGCATCGGGATGGTCGTAACCGCAAATTTTCTTGCTGAAGGCCGGCAGCGCCTCCTTCAGTGCCTCCACCATCGCTTCCGGGAGAAGTTCGGCAAGGTCGGAGGGTTTGACACCAGGTTGATAGGAGGGCCTGACCGATCCGAGACAGGTGGAAGGCCTTCCGGCCACAAAGTCTTCGAGTCGCTGAACAGGGGCGCTGTAATCCGATCCGCCGAGGCTGAAGGCGAGCGATTCAAGTTGGCGCTGGAAGACCAGACCCGCGAGTGGATCCCCAGGCCATCGCTCATGAACTTCCAGATCCGCATCCGACACGGGCATCACCAGACCACTGTTGGCGTTCCGCTCATTGCGGGAGTGCTGACTCATGCCATTGGTGACCACACGGCCTGGCTCAGAGGTGGCGCCCACCACAAACCCGCCTGGACACATGCAGAAGCTGTAGACGCAGCGACCATTGGCTGCGTGATGCACAAGCTTGTATTCAGCTGCACCTAGCAATGGATGGCCAGCGGAATCGCCCCAGCGCGCGTTGTCGATCAGGGACTGTGGATGCTCGATCCGAATCCCAATCGCAAAGGGCTTGCGCTCCAAGGCGACACCGGCCCGATCGAGCATCGCGAAGGTGTCGCGAGCGGAATGTCCAGGGGCCAGAACCACTTGACTGCAGTCAAGGCGGCTGCCATCAGACAGTGTCAGGCCGGTGATCCGAAAGGGCTTGCTGTCACTGGCGCAGGCTGCTTCCAGAAGGAGTTGCTCCACCCGGCAGCCGAAGCGCACCTCGCCACCGAGAGCCTCAATTTCAGCCCGCAAGCCCCTGACCACGGTCGCCAGCTTGAAGGTGCCGATATGGGGCCGATGACGGGTAAGGATGTCGCTGTTGGCGCCGCATTTCACCAGCTCCTCCAGCACTTTCCGGCCGTAATGCGCGGGGTCACTCACCTGGCTGTAGAGCTTTCCATCGGAGAAGGTTCCGGCTCCTCCTTCTCCGAACTGAGCATTGGATTCAGGCTTGAACGCCGATTGACGACGCCAGAATCCAAAGGTGTCCCGGCTGCGCTGCTTCACGGCTTGCCCGCGCTCAAGCAGCAGCGGCCGGAATCCCATCTGGGCAAGCAGCAGTGCTGCGAAGTAACCACAGGGTCCGGCTCCGATCACCACGGGACGGGAGGGCAAAGCATCGACAGGCGCGTCCGGAGCACGAGCCACGTAGCGATAGGACTCATCGGGACTGCGACGAATGCGACGGTCAGACGAGCATCGACGCAGCAGCGCTTTCTCCCCCTGCACCTGGACATCCACGCTGTAGATGACCCGGATCCGATCGCGCCGACGGGCATCAATGCTCTGCTTCACCAGACGGTGGGAGATGAGCTGCTCCCGTGGGACTCTCAGGCAACGCAGAACAGCCTGTTCAAGATCATCCTCCGAATGATCCAGATCCAGTCGAAGCTCGCTCAGTCGCAGCACGAGCTCTCTCCTTCCCTGACCCCTTGGAAAACCTTACCGGCCTGCGATCAGACGGGTTGAGGCCACACCGGACGGGGCCTGCCCCGGACGCTGGATGAGATCACTGGCAGCCCCCTGAAGGCGAACAGAGCGTCCTTCCAGGCGTGTTTGGACTGCCGCACACATCGAGATGGGTTCCTGGTCCGCATCCATCCACCCGAGGGGATCGCGTGTTCCTTCGGAGGAAACAGGAGGAGGCGCCACCGACGCGAGGCTGAGCATGCGGGCGGAATCGAAGCCCGAGGCCGCGATCAGATCGGGATCCTGGCCGTACCGTTCAACAAATCCTTCTCGGAAAGCTGACCACCCGGGGCCATGGGCTGACTGATCAAGCACCAGCTGATGCCAGGGACGTTCAGCCAGGTTTCCGACACGGTGCTTCGGCAGCATCCAGACCCAGGGAGGCATGGCGGAACTGACAACAAAGTCGCCCTGCTCCTGAGCCCTGGCCAATCGACGAGCCAGATCACCTTCTGGGGCTGCTGCCAGAACGATGGCATCAGGCCCTTTCCAGGACACATCCTGGAAAAACTGATCCAGAGCAGCCTGATCATCAGGGGCCACCATCTGCACCACCTGGCTGTCGAAGGACTCAACCCGGCCGCCAAGAGCTTCGAATGCCTCGACAAAATCCTGCGCCTGATCAGCACTGCGATCGCCTGGATCGGCAACCACCATCACCCTTCGCCAACCCTGATCAAGGGTGTCGGAGGCCAGCTTCCTGAGGTCCACCTGCAGAGGTGGGAGCACGGGATGCAGACGTCCTTGCGGATCCAGCTCTGCGAGCGACTTCAACGAATCTCCACGCTGATAGGGGAGGAGAACTCCCAGCTTCTGCTCCTGAGCGATTTTTGCAAAGCTGCGAAGGTCTGCGGCGAAGGGTGCCACCAGAAGCGCTGTTGCCGATCCAGGCGCAAGAAAAACATCCTGCTCACTGCCGACAGTTCGCCAGTCGACACTGACCGGATCAATTCCACAGTTGCGAGCCTCAGCCTGCCCCAGGGCGAAGCCCTTCAGGAAGGCTGATCTGGCTCCGGACGCATGGTCGGGCAGCAATGCCAGAACAGCCGAACGCGACGCCGTGCTGGCCGCAAGGGCCTGACAGCCCAGCAGGGTGGCAGCCAGCACTCCCAGGGGACGAACGGTGACACGAAGCATGCGAAGCAACGACTTGAAGCGATCTCTTGATGCAGCCGCCACAGTTTCAGTTGGAGTGCTCATGTCCGGGGGCACTTCTGAGGGATGGGTCATGGCAACAGGACCCGACCGACGAAACCTAGAGAGGCTGTTCGGGTTCGTCCGTTTTTGTCACAGCTTCGGGGCTGCCCCCTTGGATCGCCAGTGAGAGCAGCCCTGCGATCACCAGCAGACTGCCTATGCCGATGGCCAGAGATCGGTTGCTCGACGCTGCATCGCCCCAGATGG
The DNA here is from genome assembly GCA_047286285.1 of Synechococcus sp. Classification (GTDB taxonomy): domain Bacteria; phylum Cyanobacteriota; class Cyanobacteriia; order PCC-6307; family Cyanobiaceae; genus Synechococcus_C. The sequence continues at coordinate 1,863,167 of JBJBBP010000002.1, forward strand.
CCGTACTCAGAAAGGCCGACCCAAGCAGAACACACGGGACCATGACAATTCCAGAGGCAATGCGATTACGAGCCATCTCATGCCTCAGAGCAAGTGTCCTGGGCCAGGCCTTCACGCACCAGGGCGGCACCGAGATCAAGCTCGTCACCGATCGGAGTGACCCGTGCCAGCAGAACGCCGTCTGAACTGCCCTCCGGCCTGAGGTTCACGCGACGACGCCGGGGAACAGCGCTGCGCATCCAGTCCTGTGCCTGCGGCTCATCGTCAGCTGCCACCTCCACGCAGGCCAGCTGAACGGTGTAGTTGCGGTTGCGATCACCCACCTGAAGAAGGGTCGCCGAGCGGACCTGCAGAACCTCAGCGGCAAAGGCCTGCGGAGGGAGCACAAGCAGCAGCATCAAACTGAGCGCAGCTGCGAGAACAAGGCCGAATCTCACTCGCATCAGCTGTTGGCAGGGGTTGGAGCGGAATCCTGAAAAGCCAGCTCAGGATGGGCAGGCAGACCCACCATCTGAGCATTGCTGCAACCCGGTGGAACCATCGGATAGCAATTCTCACCGCGGCGAACATGCACATCCACCAGGGTTGGATTGGGTGAGGCAAACGCCTCAGCCAGACCGGTGCGCAGATCGCTGCGATCAACGATCTTCATACCCTCGACGCCAAACGCCTTGGCGAGAGCTTCGAAATCAGGCATGCCACCGAGCATGTCGGAAGCGGAATAGCGCTCTTCGTAAAAACTCTCCTGCCACTGACGAACCATGCCCTGCCAGTGATTGTTCACAATCACCACCTTCACTGGAAGCCTGTATTGCGCCAGGGTTCCCAGTTCCTGGATATTCATCAGCACGCTGGCGTCACCGGCGATGCACACCACCTGACGATCAGGGCAGGCAACCTGAGCACCCAGAGCGGCAGGCATCCCGAAACCCATGGTTCCCAGTCCCGCACTGCTGATCCAGCTGCGAGGCCCATTGCGCAGATACTGGGCGGCCCACATCTGATGCTGACCCACATCCGTGGTGGCGATGGCTCCCGGAGCCAGATCGCGCACAGCCATCAGCACTTCCTGGGGATAGATGGGTCCTTCCTGGGGCGGGATGGCCAAGGGATAGCGCAGCTTCCAATCCCGGATCCTCTCCAGCCAGGCCGTGGTCTGCGGTTCAGGAGAACGACGCAGACTCAGATCCACCAGGGCGGCGAGACTGATGCCAACGTCACCGAGAACGGCGACATCAGGGCACCTGTTCTTACCGATCTCAGCCGGGTCGATCTCAAAATGAATGACCCTGGCTCGCGGAGCGAAGGTGTCGAGCTTGCCGGTCACCCGATCATCAAAGCGAGCTCCGACTGCAATCAGCAGATCGCAGTCCGTCACGGCGAAATTGGCGTAGGCCGTGCCGTGCATGCCGAGCATGCCGAGAGCCAGCGGATGATTCTCATCAAAGGCCCCTTTCCCCATCAGCGTCGTGGTGACGGGGATTTGATACCGCTCGGCGAGCACCGCGATGCTGTCATGGGCTGATGCCGCGATTGCACCGCCACCCACGTAGAGAAGCGGGCGACTGGCTGCGGCGATCAGAGCAAGAGCTGCCTCGATCGACTGGGGATCAGGGGATGGCGTGGAGCCGAAGCCCGCAGGCACCACCGATCCGGGTGCAACCGGGACGTAATCAAACTCTTCCTGGCCGACATCCTTGGGGATGTCAATCAGAACTGGGCCTGGGCGACCCGACGCGGCGATGTGGAAGGCCTGGGCGACTACGGAGGCGAGATCTGCAGGGTTTCGAACAACCCATGAATGCTTCACGATCGGCAGGGTGATCCCGAAGATGTCGGTCTCCTGGAAGGCATCGGTTCCGATCGCCGTTCTTGGCACCTGTCCGGTGATCACCACCATGGGCACTGAATCCATCTGGGCGGTGGCGATGCCCGTCACCAGATTGGTGGCGCCGGGACCGGATGTGCCGAAGCAGACGCCGACTCGTCCTGTGGCACGCGCATAGGCATCTGCCGCATGGGTGCCTCCCTGTTCATGACGGACGAGGTAGTGACGCAACCAGCCTTCGGTCTCCGCCACGTGGAGCGCGTCGTAGATGGGAAGAATGGCGCCGCCGGGGTAACCGAAAATCGTATCCACCCCATGCCGATGCAAGGCATCCATCAATGCCTGGGCTCCGCTCATCCGGCGGCTACCACCACTGCTGGACGCTGCATCGGCCGTGGGAGCGGAGGTCAGCGTCACTGGGTGTTCACGGGGGACTGACCCTCAAGATTAAGTGCCGACCCGTCAGGTTGCCGCCGTTCAGAGCAGTCCGAGAGCATGCAGCGGTCCCTGGCCGCTGATGAGTTCGAGAAGGAACGCGGAGAAGCCGAGCATGGCCAGTCGGCCGTTCCAGACCTCGGAGCTGTTGTTCCAACCCCACTCCCATTTCTCCTGGGGGTAGAGCTTCACCTTGGTTGGTAGCTCCGCCGCCGCATCGAGGCTGACTTCAGGTCCTTCAAGGCTTGTGACCACAAGATCTGCCAGCCCCTCGATGAAGGGGGGATAGGTGTCGAGAGCACGCACACGCCTGAAATTCACGACACCGGCCTCGGTGGCCAGTTCGCGGTACTCGATGTCGATTTCTTCCAGCGTTTCAATGTGTTCGCTGACGAAGCTGATCGGCACCACAACGAGGTCATTGGTCTTGGCCTTGCCGAGCTCCTCGAGGGCCTCTTCGGTGTAAGGCTTGAGCCACTCCACCGGACCCACCCGGCTTTGGTAGGCAAGGGTATGGGGATTGGCATATCCCAGAAGCTCCTCGAGCTTCTTCATGATCAGGCCTGTGCAGGCCTCGATTTCCTGTTGGTAAGGGTCGCCTGCCTCTTCGACGTAGCTCTTTGGCACACCATGGGCGCTGAAGAAGACATGCGCCTGATTGGGGTCATCACTGTTGCGCACTTCCTCCGCGATGAGCTCTGCCATCGCCTTGACGTAGCCGGGGTGATCGAACCAACTGCGGATGCAGCGGATCGGCAGCTTCTCGAAGACACCGTCACCCTGACGAAGGCGTTGGAGCTCCCTGAAACTCGACCCACTGGTGCTGATTGAAAAGTGTGGATAGAGAGGCAGCACAACCACCTGATCCATCCCGTCAGCCTTCATATCGGCAACAGCGGACTCGGTGAAGGGATGCCAGTAGCGCATGGCCACGTAGCTGGTGGCCTCGATGCCGCGTTGACGCAGCAGGCTCTGCAGTTCTCTGGCCTGCTGCTCAGTGATGCGACGCAGAGGAGAACCACCACCGATGGACCGGTAAGCACTCTGTGACTTGCCGCTACGCAGCGTGCTGATCAGCCATGCCAGAGGCTTCTGCAAAGCAGGAATCGGCAGCCGGATGATCTCCGGATCGGCAAAAAGATTGAACAGGAAAGGACCCACGTCCTGAATCCGCTCAGGTCCACCCAGATTGAGCAGTACGACACCGACCCGAGACATGTCTGGAAGCGATTGCAGGGGTTGAGAGTAACCCGCATTAACGGCATGTTGACGCTGTCCTGAAGGAAAGGATGATTCGCAGCGAAGAGCTTGAAGAGGACAGGCAGGAAGCGAATGCTTCCCTTGCATCGATTGGCATCAGCCTGCGTATCGAATGTCGCGGCCGCCGGTTGAACCTTCGCGGCCCGTTGCCTGGCAGGGAGAACCCCGAAAAGCGCTCTGTGCAAAGACTCAGCCTCGGTCTTGAGATCAGCCGAGACGGCCTGCTCGAGGCGGAGCAGATCGCCCGCGTGATCGATTCCCAGCTCAAGCGCGATCAATTCCGCTGGGATCAGTGGATCGCACCTGCGGTGAAGAAGACGGCCGGATCCAAGTCGAGCGGGACAACGAGCGCCCTGCTCGACCAGCAGCTGCAGACCTTTGAGAAAGACTTTTTCGCCGATCCCCGACGGCGTCGATCCCCGTCAGGCAGTCGAACCACCTGGACAGGTGCCTACAACCCCTATCTGCGTCGTCTGAGAACACTGGCGGGCGAGGACGCCGGTGCGATCGGTGCAGAGCTGCTCATGAAGACCCTGCACAGCTATCCAGATGGAAGCCGGAGCCGCCAGCAATGCAGCACCGCGCTGGCCTGCCTGGCAAGGCATCTGGACCTTGCGCTGCCCGAGGACTGGCGAGCCGAAGCAGCCGGCTATGGCCTGCATCGAGCCCGGTTCCGCCAGCTCCCCAGCGATCACCAGATTCTCGAGAGCATCCTGCGGATTCCCAATCCACGCTGGCGCCTTGCCTATGGCCTGATGGCCACCTATGGCCTCCGCAACCATGAGGTGTTCTTCAGCGACCTCTCCGCTCTGTGCAGAGGGGGGGATCGGGTGATCAGGGTGCTGCCCACCACAAAAACTGGTGAACATCAGGTATGGCCTTTCAACCCAGACTGGGTGGAGCGGTTTGACCTGCTGAGGCTGGGCACGGAGCCGGACGCTCTGCCGGTGATCAGCACCGATCTGAGCAAAACCACCCTGCAGCAGGTGGGGCGTCGGGTCAGCGAGCAGTTTCGCCGCTATGAACTGCCTCTCACTCCTTATGACCTTCGCCATGCCTGGGCCGTGAGAACAATCCACATCGGCCTGCCTGACACGGTTTCGGCAAGAATGATGGGCCACTCAGTGGCCATTCACACCCGCACCTATCACCACTGGATCACCCGTCGTGATCAGCAGCAAGCTGTGGACGCGGCCCTGGCGCGGCAACACGCTTGATCTGAGCGCCTCAGCTCTGCTGCCTGCCGGCTTCGGTTCGACAAAGTCCGGGGCAGCAGCGTCAGGATGATCGCCTCGGATCACCCCCGCGATCACACCCGACATCAACACTGATGACGTCGTTTCTGCGCCCCCTGGCCTACCGCTACCGCTGGATTTACGACACGGTCACGGCGATCTCCTCCCTGAGCGTGGGAGGAGTGGATCGTCTGCGCAACCTGGGACTGGAGGGTCTGCGGTCCAGGCTTGCACCGGGTGGACCGGTGCTGGATCTCTGCTGCGGTAGCGGAGAAGCCGCAGCACCCTGGCTGGCGGCGGGATTCAGCGTCACAGGGCTGGACATCTCTCCACTCGCCCTGTCTCTGGCCTCCAGGCGACATCCCAGCCTCAAACGGGTGGAGGGATTAGCCGAAGAGCCACCGCTTCCCGATGAAAGCTTCCTTGCCGTTCAGATGAGCGTTGCACTGCACGAATTCCCTCGCCACGAGCGTGAGCTGGTGCTGCGCCAGAGCTTGCGTCTACTGAAACCGGGAGGCTGGCTGGTGATTGTGGACCTGCACCCCGCAGGCCCATGGCTTCGTTTGCCCCAGCAGTTGTTCTGCGCCCTGTTCGAAACCGACACGGCCACGTCCATGCTGGAGGACGACCTACCAGCCCAGCTGCAGCGGCTCGGCTTCACAGCGGTGAAGCAGGAGCTGCTGGCGGGCCAGGCCCTGCAGCGGATCACTGCCGCTCGCCCAACCACTGACGCACCTCCTCCATGAGCACTCCCAACCTCGATCAGACGGCAGCGGAGCTCGGCATGGGAGGCAAGCTCGCACCGGAACAGGACGACGCCGGATACCGAAAGCGGATGGAACGGCGCCAGGAGGTGCAGCGCCAGCGAGTCGAACAACGCAACAAGGAGAAGGGGTTGATCCTCGTCTTCACAGGGCATGGCAAAGGCAAGACCACAGCAGGACTTGGACTGGTGCTCCGCACCCTCGGCCACGGGGAACGGGTGGCGATCGTGCAGTTCATCAAGGGCGGATGGGAACCAGGTGAAGCCAGGGCACTGAAGGCCTTCGGCGACCAGGTCTGCTGGCACGCCCTGGGGGAGGGATTCACCTGGGAGACCCAGGACCGGCAGCGGGATCAGCAGCTGGTGAGGGAGGCTTGGCAGACGGCCCTGGGTTACCTGCGCGATGACCGGATCAAGCTGGTTCTGCTGGATGAACTCAACGTCGCCATCAAGTTGGGCTACATCGACCCCGAAACGGTGATCGACGGCCTGAGAGAACGACCTGAGCTCAGCCATGTGGCCGTCACCGGTCGCGGAGCACCGGCAGCACTGATCGAGGCCGCCGACCTGGTCACGGAAATGAGCTTGAACAAACACCCGTTCAGGGAGCAGGGGGTCAAGGCACAGGCAGGGATCGAATACTGAACTTCAGTCCTGCTTTAGGTCACTTCTGATCAGGCTCGATGCAGCGGTCAACACCGATAGCCCGCTGACGAGCAAAGCCCGATGCACCACGGGATCACGCCAGCAGGATGGATCCTGACTTGCACGGTCCAGAGCGGAGAGGGTGAGCCGCGCCATCACCGAACTGCGTCCACCGTTCTGCTCTGACATGGCTGCTCTGAAGCTGTTCCATCCAAGCGGTTCCATCGGGTGCGCGCCAGTGGCGGGACCGTCCGATCCTGCTTGCTACTGTCAGCTGGATCAGGTGGATGAATGGCCTACGCGCGTGCACTCCTGAAACTCAGCGGCGAAGCGCTGATGGGAGATCAGGGCTACGGAATCGATCCCGCCATCGTTCAATCCATCGCCGAAGACGTTGCCAAGGTCATCGCCGGAGGCACTCAACTGGCCATCGTCGTGGGCGGTGGAAACATCTTCCGAGGCCTCAAGGGATCGGCCGCAGGCATGGATCGGGCCACAGCCGATTACGTGGGCATGCTGGCCACAGTCATGAATGCGATCACGCTCCAGGACGGACTGGAACGCGCTGGTGTTCCGACCCGCGTGCAGACAGCCATCGGCATGCAGGAAGTGGCGGAGCCCTATATCCGCCGTAAAGCCATCCGACATCTTGAGAAAGGCCGTGTGGTGGTGTTCGGCGCCGGTTGCGGCAATCCCTTCTTCACCACCGACACCACTGCGGCCCTGCGGGCAGCCGAAATCAATGCGGATGTGGTGTTCAAAGCCACAAAGGTGGATGGGGTCTACGACAAGGATCCCGCCAAGCACGCTGATGCCGTGAAGCAGGAACACCTCACCTATCAGCAGGTTCTCAGCGGTGAACTGGCCGTGATGGACAGCACGGCCATCGCCCTTTGCAAAGACAACAACATCCCGATCGTTGTTTTCAATCTGTTTGAACCTGGCAACATCGGCAAAGCCGTGGCTGGAGAGCCGATCGGTTCCCGGATCAACAACTGACAACCGTTATGTCGAAGCAGGACCTCGAAGCAAGCATGCAGAAGTCGGTGGAATCCACCCAGCGCATGTTCAACACAATTCGAACAGGACGCGCCAACTCGTCTCTGCTCGATCGCATTACGGTCGAGTACTACGGCGCCGACACACCACTGAAATCATTAGCGACGCTCACAACTCCTGACTCCCAGACCATCCAGATCCAGCCCTTCGACATCAGCTCACTGGCGGGGATCGAAAAGGCAATCGCCATGAGTGAACTGGGCTTCACCCCGAACAACGACGGCAAGATCATCCGCATCAATGTGCCCCCGCTCACCGAGGAGCGTCGCAAGGAATTCTGCAAACTCGCCTCCAAATACGCCGAGGAAGGAAAGGTGGCCCTGCGCAACATTCGCCGCGACGCCATTGACAAGATCAAGAAACAGGAGAAGGAAGGGGAGTTCTCCGAGGATCAGAGCCGCGACGAACAGGACACGATCCAGAAAACCCTGGACAAGTTCATCGCCTTGCTGGAGAAACACCTGGCCGACAAGGAGGCCGACATCCTCAAGGTGTGATTGAAACCGACGTTGCCGTGATCGGTGCCGGTGCAGCCGGCAGCGCAGCAGCTTTTCACCTCGCCAATGCTGGGCATGCGGTCGCTGTGCTCGAAGCGAAGACGGGATCACAAATCAAACCCTGCGGAGGAGGCATGGCCTCTTCCGTGCAGAACTGGTTTCCTTTCGACCTCAGTCCTGCCGTTGATGACGTGATCCGCCGTGTCGACTTCAGCTGGTGCTTGGAGGATCCCGTCGTCGCCGAGCTCCCCGGGGAAGCTCCGTTCTGGATTGTCAGACGCGAACACCTCGACAGTTTGCTGCTTGAACAGGCTTTGAGCGCCGGTGCCAGCGTGCACCAGCCATTTCGCGTGACGACGCTGGAACGCACTGGGCAGTGCTGGACGCTGACCGGGGAAACAGGAGAAGTCGTCCAGGCCCGAGCCGTGGTGATCGCCGACGGATCAGGATCCCCCTGGCCGGCTCAGGTCGGCATCGGCCCGCGCTCTCTGCACATGGCCAGCACACTATCGGTGCGCCTGGAGGGTCTCGGAACGCTCACGCCGGGCACGGCACGGTTCGAATTCGGCCTGGTTCACCACGGATTCGCCTGGGCTTTCCCCCTGGCGGACGGCATCAATGTGGGAGTGGGTACCTTCATCGGTCGTGACGTCACCGATTCAGAGACGATTCTGAGCGCCCTGCTGCCTGACCTCGGCTTTGCAGCCGACGCAGGTCTACGACAACAGGCCAGCCTGAGAGTCTGGAACGGTCACAGCCCACTGCATGCCGACGGTGTGGTGGCGGTCGGCGATGCCGCATCGCTCTGCGATCCCTTTCTTGCGGAGGGGTTGCGACCGGCTCTGATGAGTGGTTGCGAGGCAGCACAACACCTCAACCGCTGGCTCATCGGCGAAGAGCCGTCGCTGCAGGGTTACTCAAGGGCGATGCGACAGCGCTGGGGAGACTCGATGGCCTGGGGGCGCAGGATCGCCCAGGCTTTCTACCGCTTTCCCGGGGTGGGCTATCAGCTGGGAGTCAAACGGCCTACAGCTCCAAGACGGATCGCCCAGATCCTTTCAGGTGAGATGGGATATGGCGATATCGCGCAGCGTGTCATTCGCAGGCTGCTGCTTCAACGCGGCTAGAGCTCAAGCGCCAGCTGTTGCACGGATGGATCACTGACGCGATGCCGGGAGCGTCGCCGGGATGACGACGGCAGACCTGCCCGCCTGGATCCATGGCGCTGCTGAATGGCATCGGCATGACGATCAAATCCCGCCGAACGTCGGATCGCGAAGATCCTGTCCTTGGCCTCTCGGGCCGATTCAGCACAATCGACGATCGGCATGGTGCCGTTGAACACCCAGGGTTCATGGAGGTGCACCGCGGGAACATCGGTCAGTTCCGGACACCAGCGGCGGATGAACACGCCGTCCGGATCGTGGTCGCGCCCCTGTTTGATCGGGTTGTAGATCCGGATCGTATTGATGGAGGTGCTACCCGACTGCATCTGGCACTGACTCCAGTGAATACCGGGTTCGTAATCCACGAACTGACGCGCCAGGTGCAGACCGCTGTCTCTCCAGGGCAGCCACAGGTTGTAGCTCGCGAACGACATCAACATCGCCCGCATCCGAAAGTTGATCCAGCCGTTCTCCTTCAGGGCCCGCATGCAGGCGTCCACGAACGGCACTCCTGTCTGGCCGTCAGTCCAGGCAGCCAGTCGCTCGGCATTTGGCTCTCGGATGCCCCGCATGAAAGGGTGGAAATCCTGCCACTCGATCGAGGGCTGATCCTCGAGTTTCTGGATGAAATGACAGTGCCAGTGAAGCCTTGAGCCAAAGCTGCGGACACCACGTCCCTGAATTCCACGGCTGCGCTGGAGAACCTCCCGCATGGACAGGCAGCCCCAGGTGAGATAAGTGGAAAGCCTGGAGCATCCGGTGAACGCCCTGTTCGGACTGGAGATGGAGCGGCAGTACTGCGCGACCCGATGTTCCAGGAAATGGTCGAGCTCCTCCAGCCCGGCCTTGCGGCCTCCACGCTGACGATGCCGGCAGGCATCAGGAGCAAGCCCGAGCTCACCGCTTGTTGGCGGTTCTCCGGCAGAGACACCCTGCAGAGGCTCGAGATGGCTCGGCGCAGGAGTGATCGGTTCCGCCATCCGCCCTTCCCAGCGCTGGGACCACCCCTTTCGGCTGCGCAGCGGACGGATCACACCGAACTGCGGAATTTCCCGCCAGGGAATGCTCCACTCCCTGGCCCATGCCGCCACCCGCCGATCTCTGGAATAAGTCCAGTCATTCCCGGTCTCTTCATGGCTCCAGAGACCCGAGACGCCAAACTGACGCCTGGCTCGCTCGAGAACCTCAACCGCATCGCCGCAGCGAATGACAAGCGGCTGCCCGAGCTCAGCCAGCGCCTGCTGGAGATCAAGCAGGGCCTCCCTGCAGAACTCCCACTGCCGCGCTGAAGCATCCCGCTGATGCCAGAACTCCGGTTCAGCGATGTAGAGCGGAAGCACATGGCCCCTGGCCAGGGCCTCAACCAGCGGCCTGTGATCCACCCACCGAAGGTCGCGCTTGAACCAGACCAGCTGCACAGCCATCGAATGCGGAACAGCTCCACCGAACTTCCACGAAACTAATCAGATTGGGATCAGGCTTGGGTCGCAATCTTCAGATCGCGCAGACGCGCGTCAACAGAGGCCAGCAACTCGATGGCGAACATGGGCGACTCCTGGACTGCAAACAGGAATTTCTCGCGGTTCATCTCGATCAGTCGGCAATCGGTCTCGGCCTGTGCCGTGCCGAGGCGGCAATGACCATCCATCACTAGGGCCCCAGCACCGAAGACATTGCCGGCCTCAATCAGTTCATATCCCTGCTGACCGTTCGCGTTGGTCCAGAACAATCGAACCGTTCCTTGGAGAACACCGAACATCGATGCACCGGGGTCGTCAGCCTTGAAGATGACGTCACCTGCCTTGACGGCGTGCACCTCACTCTTCTGAGCGAGGGCACGCATGGTGTCGAGGGCATTCACGAACAGACGGTCGGCGACATCAGGATGATCAGGCTCTGGTCAGTGACAGAGCAGAGCCGAAACCGCGACGGACCTCCTCCTGAGTGAGTCTGCCGTCATGGTCCGCATCCAGGGCATCGAAAACAGCATCACTGCCCAGCCACTCATCTCGCGTGATACAGCCATCACCATTCATGTCATTGAGCATGAAGATCTCCTGCACCGCATGCCCGAAGGCCTGTCCACCCTCGAGTTCCGCCAGGCGGTGGGCCAGCATGCTCTCCAGGGTTTCGATCGCCTTGCTGAAGCCCTTGATGCCCTCGCCAAGTTTGTCGCTAGCCATGCGGTCAGCGGCCATCATTGAATCAAACATGTCTCGGTCAACATGGATCTGGGATTCAGTGCTAGAAGGGTTGGCACCATCGAGCTTGCGGGTGAGAGTGGCGTCGCTGGAACGCAGCTGATCCAGCAACTTGGGTGAGATCGTGAGCAGATCACAGCCAGCCAGCTCGGTGATTTCATCGATGTTGCGGAAACTGGCCCCCATGACCTCGGTTTTGTAGCCGTAGGTCTTGAAGTAGTTGAAGATCTTGGTCACCGACATCACACCGGGATCTTCAGGACCTGGATAGGAATCGCGACCGGTCTCAGCCTTGTACCAGTCAAGGATGCGACCCACGAATGGGGAGACCAGCGTGACACCCGCCTCAGCACAGGCTGCAGCCTGACCAAAACCAAACAGAAGAGTGAGGTTGCAGTGAATTCCCTCTTGCTCGAGAACTTCAGCGGCCTTGATGCCTTCCCAGGTGGAAGCGATCTTGATCAGCACGCGGTCGTTACTGATGCCGGCATCGTTATAAAGACGAATCAGCTTGCGGCCCTTCTCAATGGTGGCGGCCGTGTCATAACTGAGCCGGGCATCCACTTCGGTAGACACACGGCGAGGAACGACCTTAAGGATCTCCTTACCGAAAATCACGCTGATCTCATCCAGCGCTTCCCGCACCACTGTCTCGACGGGAGCGCTGTCGCCGATCAGACGACGGGAGGAACGCAGGGCCTCGTCGATCAGACTTTGATAGGCGGGGATCTGCGCAGCCGCGAGAATCAGGGATGGATTGGTGGTGGCATCCCGTGGCGTGAATTTACGGATCGCTTCCAGATCGCCCGTATCCGCCACCACGACAGTCATCGCAGAGAGCTGCTCAAGAAGAGTGGCCATGTCTCTATCAGGCTTGTTGCCTGTAACGTAGCGGCGTTTTCAGAGCTGGCATCCCGCGAAAAAGTTAAGCGGAGCGCGCCCTCTCTCGCCGCTTCAACCCGCCTGCGCTGGAGCTGGATGTCGTGCGGTGCTGGGCGGAATCTTTTCAATCACCAACAGCCCGTCGATGATGGATTTGGCGACAGGAAGCGCAACGGTGGAGCCATAGGCATTATCTCCCTGAGGCTCATCCACGACCACCAGCACGACATAGCGCGGATCATCAATAGGCAGGGTCGCCACGAAACTGCAGATCAGAGCGCCGGGAACATAAACGCCGTTCAGCGCTTTCTGAGCGGTTCCCGTCTTGCCGCCGATGCGATACCCCGGCGTTCTGACACCCTTGCCACTTCCTTGTTCAACAACGGATTCCATCCACGCCATCACGGTTCGTGTGACCTCAGGCTTAAGCAGGGGCTTGCCCTGACGTGATCCAGGGGGAGCCAATGCATCGCCGGCTCTCAATCCTCGGGTGATGTGGGGGCTGACGAGGCGGCCACCATTGGCGAGCAAGGCATGCAGCTGCACCAGCTTCAACGGTGTCAGAGAGAACCCCTGTCCGAAGGAGGCCGTGGCCGGCTCGATCGGCTGGGTGGTGAACTGCTCCTTGGTCTTGAGTTGACCGGCAACAGCTCCCGGCAGATCGGTGTCGGGTCGTGCATCCAGACCGAGACGACTCAACCAGTCCCAGTAAGTGGAGGAAGGAAGATTGCGCATGGCCTGAACCATGCCGACGTTGCTGGACACCTGCAGCACCGTCGCGAAGTCGATCAGCCCGTTGGCACGCCGGTCGTGGTTATTGATCGGCCATCCACCGATCGTGACGGAACCACTGTCGTTAACGCGTCCTGTGGTCTGAATCGCATCCTCCTGAAGAGCGAGGGCGAGGTTGATGGGCTTGAACGTGGATCCAGGTTCATAGAGATCCTGAACGGACCATTCGCGGAAACGGCCTGCCGGAAAACTCCAGTAGCTGTTCGGGTCGTAAGTGGGAACGGATGCCAGCGCCAGCAACTCACCGTTGGTGACGTCCATGACAATGGCAACCCCCTTCTCTGCTTTCCAGGTTTTGATCTGAGCGGCCAGGGCCTTGGCGGCAACGGCCTGAAGGCGAGCATCGAGGGTGAGCTGCAGGCGCAGGTCGTCTCCGAAGAAGACCCCGGCATCGAGATTGTCGGGCAACGGAGTGCCATCGGCTCCACGGCGCAGACTTCGAGCCTGTTCATGGCGTTGAAGTTCGTCGTCTCGGCTCTGTTCCAGCCCTGCCTGAGGTTCTCGATCCTGATTCAGGAAGCCGACCACATTGGCGAACAGGTCACCCTGGGGATACACCCGATGGGGATAGGACTCGAGATCCACACCGGAGATCCCTGCGGATCGGACCCTTGAAGCAGTCTCCGGATCCAGACCCTCGATCAGCTTGATTCCCGAGGGGCGATCACCCATTCGCTTGAGGATCTCCTGCTCGGTGAGCGACAGCAGCGGAGCCAGACGAGCCGCAACATCGGCAGGGGGCCTGATCAACGTCGGCGCATCGCCAGGGAGATTGAAGTAGCGGGGATGCAGCCAGAGGCGATATCGCTCCTCATCCAGTGCGACGAGGCGTCCGGTTCGATCCACAATCGGTCGTCGGGTGCCCAGCGGCTTGGTGCGCTGGGTCTGCACCGAGCGCGCCCGAGCCTCGAGCTCCGTGGCCTGAAACACCTGCAGCCAGGCCATGCGCCCCATCAGACCGACAAGACCGAGGCACAGCAGGGCGAACACGGCGCGCATCCGTCCTGGAGGGACAGGCTCGAGCGGCACAACCCGTCTGCGCTGACGGCGGGCACCGGGCCGAGGGGGATTGGCGGAACGTCCCATGGATCAGTAGCCGTGATGAATGGTTCGCTCCATGAGCGAACCGATCATGGCCAGATGATTGTTGGCTGACTTCGTCGAAACCGAGGAGGGGCGGTCGAGATACACCAGATTCGCCACTGTCGTGGGAACCATCTGCTTGGGTGTGCTGGAGCGCTCCAGGAGATGGCGTTCGAGCATCGCCGTGGATTCGGTCAGACGATGAGCCAGCTCCCTGGTCATTTCAAGCTGACGGAAGGCCAGGGTCCAGCGATGTTGCCAGTGCAGCGTGAGCCCGCTGAGCACGAGAACGGCAGCGAACACACCGATCAGGCTGCCATCAGCCATGCGATGGAGACCTGCCAGCAATGGCGATTTACGTGCAACACGACGCGCCGACAGCGAACCTTGAATGACTTCGAACGGGCCGGTGGCTGCCCGACGTTGCGCGGAAGACGGTTGTGACTGCGGAACCGCGACCACGGAGAAGGTTCATCAATGCGCCAGTGAACCACCTGAGAGGGGACATCGCAAGCCTGAAACCTTGACCAGGACTGAAGATTGGATCAGCTGCCCAACAACACGAGGTTCAGGAAGGTCACCCCGTTCCAGAGCGCGTGCATCACCACACAGGGCAGCAGGCGGCCGGTGCTGAGACGCAGAAGGCCCAGACCAACACCAAGCACCAGCAGCGGCGGAAGTTCGCCGATGCTGAGGTGAGCCACAGCAAACACCAGAGCACTGACAAGCACACCTCCTGCACGCCCGAGCGAACGGCCGAGCACGGGCAGCAGAACTCCCCGGAAGATGGTCTCTTCAAAAAGCGGGGCAAGAACCACAGCGGTGAGAGACAGCAGCAACAGAGCCAGAGGATCCTGACTGTTGAGGACGATCTCCAGCAGTGGGTTGCTACCTCCCTGATCCCCGAGCAAACGCGTGATCAACCAGCCGCTCAGAACGACGGGAGGCAAAACCATCAGCCAGCCTCTGGCCCCCTGCAGCACGGCAGTTGCCAGAGGCCGAAGACGCCACTGAAGCCATCCTCCGGAAGGCATCTGCGCGCGGTCCAGCTGGCGAAGCTGCTGACGCAGAATCAACAGTGGAGGTGCCGCCAAAACCACATAGCCGACAAAGACATTGAGGCCCTGTGTCAGAGGCTCTGAAAGACCACGGTTGAGTCCGGAGGAGAGCGGGAGCA
The DNA here is from genome assembly GCA_047286285.1 of Synechococcus sp. Classification (GTDB taxonomy): domain Bacteria; phylum Cyanobacteriota; class Cyanobacteriia; order PCC-6307; family Cyanobiaceae; genus Synechococcus_C. The sequence goes on from JBJBBP010000002.1 coordinate 1,878,190, forward strand.
CCAGCAGGGGCATCAACACCTCCCCCAGCACCACGAATCCTCCCGCCACCAGCAGGACCATGTCGAGAACATCGAGGGGAGGCGCCAGAAGCATCGGCCAGGCCGGCAGTCGGCGTCGCAGCAGCTGCCAAAGATGACGCAACAGCAGCAATCCCCCGATCAGCAGGGCCAGCAGGGGCAGCAGCTCACTGATGACCAGTCGGCGTGCAGCATTCGTGGCTGAAACCTGATCGATGCAGCTGACATCGCCTCCACCGAGTGCTTCGCAGGTGAGTCGACGGGTGAGAGGGTCCGGGGTGAGCAGCAGGAGCCTTGAGCGATCATCAGCCGTGAGGCTGCGGTTATCGCGGTCTGCCAGGGCTCTCTGAAGCTGAAGGAGATCAGTGGAGTCGAGCTCCACCTTCTGAAGACTGCTCAGATGATCTGGATCCGTTTCCAGTGCTGTGAACAAGACCTTCTGGCGGTCATCCAACCGCTCCAGCGGGATGTCCCGCAGACTGTTCAGCAGGGATTCAGAGGCGTCCGCCCCCAGCAGAAGCGTTCGCAGGGGAGCGGGAATTTGTGGCTGTGCCAGCAAGGTCAGTTCCTGCTGGTCCAGTGACAGCGCTGGTGCGACAGAGGGTTTGGCGAAACTGTCCACCAGGCCCAGAGCCCACACGGTGGTGGCCAGCACCAGTGACAGAAGGGCAAGAAGCACCTTCCAGGCCGGTGCCGCCTTCGAACGTCCGGAGGGTGGGCTGGTCACACAGAACGGGCAATTGCGTCGGATTCTCGTCGGTAGCGCGTGACCCGGACGATCAGTAGTGCACCGTGGCCACGCTCATACGATGGCGGCGCTCTCTCAGCATGAAGCGGTGTCCCTGCGTCTTCTCCTCGTTCGCCATGGTCTCAGCAGCTTCAATGTGGAGCGAAGGATCCAGGGGCGTGATGATCTCTCCACACTCACTGCCGAAGGAGAGAACCAGGCGCGCAGGCTCGGGCAGGCTCTTGCGAATGTCCCCATCACTGCGGTGTACAGCTCGCCACTGAAACGGGCTGCCTCCACCGCTGCGGGAATCCTGGAGGCCAGACATGACGACCTCGACCCGAGCTTTGATCAAGGCCTGCTGGAGATTGATCTTGAACCATGGAGTGGACTGACGGCGGCCGAGCGATCGGAACGCTTCCCAGAAGACTTCGCGACCTGGAAACGGACACCGGAGAGCCTTGAGCTGACCAGGAAGGACGGCAGTCGATACAGGCCCTATGTGGAGCTGATGAAGCAGGCTCGCAACTTCCTCGATGAGCTGGTCAGGCGGCACCCCGTCAACGGTGATGACACCGTGCTGCTGGTGGGCCACAACGCCATCCTGCGCTGCCTGATCGTTAGCCTTCTGGGAGATCCGGACCAGGGTTTCCGTCGACTGCGCCTCGACAATGCCTCACTGTCGATCTTCAATCTGAGCCCACAAGACGATGGCCATCAGGTGCAGATCGAGTGTTTGAACAGCACCGCCCATCTGGACCCCCCGCTACCTGCCAAAACCGCTGGATCACGACTGATCCTCGTGCGACACGGCGAGACGAATTGGAACAGGGAAGGGCGTTTCCAGGGACAGATCGACATCCCCCTCAACAGCAACGGGCATGCTCAGGCGGAAGCGGCACGTGGGTTTCTGCAGAACGTTTCGATCCAAAAGGCCTACAGCAGTTCGATGTCACGCCCGCGCGAGACAGCTGAGGGAATCCTCAAATCTCACCCTGGCATCGCCATCACGCAAACGGACGGGCTGATGGAGATCGGTCATGGCCTCTGGGAGGGCAAGCTTGAGTCGGAAATCAAGGCGGACTGGGGAGATCTGCTGGAGCAGTGGAAGCGCGCCCCTGCAACCGTGCAGATGCCTGAGGGTGAGACCATCCAGGACGTCTGGGAACGCTCCGTGGCCAGTTGGAACGCGATTGCATCCGGCCTTGATTCCACGGAAACCGCACTGGTAGTCGCCCATGACGCTGTGAACAAAACGATCCTCTGCCATCTGCTGGGCCTCAGCCCTGCCGATATCTGGGCCGTGAAACAGGGCAACGGAGGAGTCACGGTGGTCGACATGCCATCCGAATCGGGCCAGCCTGCAGTGGTTGCCTGCCTGAACCTCACCTCCCACCTCGGCGGTGTTCTCGATCGCACGGCAGCTGGAGCGCTCTGACACTGAGACCGATGACCGAGATGATCCTGCTCGATCCCGTGAGGGTGCTGGTCGGCCCTGACCAGCCACTGCAGGACCATGGTGCAGCCCTGCTTCGAGGGGGTCGCATCGAGGCACTCGGCGAACCTGCCCGTGAAGCAGCGCGTTCAGCGGGACTCTCCGCAAGCAATGCCGGGCATCAGCTCCTGGCTCCATGCCTCGTTGATGCTCATTCCTCTCTACCAGAGCCATTCCAGGGCCAGGGCGAAACCCTCGAGAGCCTTGTGCGATCTGCCGCAGCAGGCGGTTATGGCCAGATCGCTCTGCTGCCTGATGACTCAGGCAGCAGGCGCGAACTGCCTGATCGACTTCAAGGGTTTCAGCTGGCCGGCTGTGATGTGGCTGTGCATCTCTGGGCCGGCTTCAGTCAGGGAGGGCATGGCGAACAACTGACTCCCCATGCCGACCTGATCGAAGCCGGGGCTGTGGGCCTGTCGGATGGCGCACGCATGCCACCGGTCCCTTTGCTGGACCGCGCTCTCACCCTTGGCGAATCGGGATCATCACCGGTTCTGATCCCCCCTCTGGACATCGCTCTGCGGGGGGAGGGTCTGCTGCGGGAAGGGCCCGAAGCACTCAGGGCAGGCTGGCCCACTGACCCGACGAGCAGCGAAACGCTGCCCCTGATTCAGATTGGCCAGCTGCAGCAGGAACACCCAGAGCGCAAGCTGATGCTGATGGGTCTGTCCACCGCAGCTGGGGTCGAGCTTCTGCTGCAGATGAAGTCGCGTCCTGCAGCGACCGTGAGCTGGTGGCACATTCTGACCAGCACAGGTTCAAGCGTTGCCACGGCAGCCTCCTGGTTTGTCGCACCCTCACTGGGGAACGAACAGGATCGTGAAGCACTGGTTGCAGGCCTGCGCCAGGGTCTGATCGAGGCGGTGGCTGTCCATGCATCACCGCTTGATGATGAGGAGTGCTTGTTGCCACCCGATCAACGACTGCGGGGAATTGCAGGCCATCAACATGTGTTGCCTTCTCTCTGGCAAACCCTTGTGGTGTCTTGCGGCTGGACAGCTGAACAGCTTTGGGACGTGCTCAGTTTCGGCCCCTCCAGATTGCTGGGGGTCAAACAGGAACGGCTGGTCCCGGGGAGCAATCGCTGGCTGTTGTTTGATCCGGATGTGATCTGGACGCCAACTCGATCGGACCCCAGCTGCTCGAAGGCGGCCAATCAACCCTGCCTCGACCGTCCTCTGAAGGGACGGGTTATGCAATCCGGACTCAGGACCCCAGTGAGCCCGTCCGATTGAGAGGCCAGAACCTCCAGAGGGCACGACCGATGATCTGATCTTCAGGAAGGAAGGGGCCCCCTGGCCAGTAACGGCCGTCCCAGCTGTTGCTGCGATTGTCGCCGAGCGCCAGGACATGCCCTTCGGGCACGGTGACGTTCAACGTGCGGCAGAGACTCATCCCCTGTTCATCAACCGGGCAGTACTTGGTCACATAGGGCTCGTCCAGCGGATCTCCATTCACGCGCACTTCTCCACGGGGATTCACGGAGATCTGATCTCCACCAACAGCAACAACCCGCTTGATGTAGGCATCGCAAGCTGGATGGCCCAGACCCGGTATCAGACCAAGAAGAGGAAAGTTGGCGAGGGCACAGCGGAAAGCCGATGGGGAGCCCGCGGTTTTCAAGGCTGGATCAAAGGCATGCGGTGAGTTGAACACCACAATCTCTCCTCGCTTGGGGCCTCGTGTGGCATAAGTGAGTTTCTCCACCAGCAGCCTGTCCTGGATCTGAAGGCCGGGAAGCATCGATCCCGATGGGATGAAGCGTGCTTCCGCAACGTAATGACGGATCCCCAGATAAAGCGCCAGGGTGAAGATCACAGGCCCCCAGAAATCCCAGAAGGGATGTCCCTTTTGGCCCTGCGACTTGGTGGAAGCCGAATCCGATCGAGAATCAGCTTGTGGAGGCGAAGCGTCGTGCTGGGCGTCTGGCAACGGAAACCTTGCTGGCCATGGGGCACCCAAGATAGGCCTGATGGCGATGGCCTCCTAGCCTCGGCTGAGAACGCTCACACCCATGGTCAGACCTCGGTGGCAAGGTGTGAAACCCTCGGCGAGCTTTCGCTTCTGGCTTGGCTGGGACCGACTGATCGCAGGCATCGCAGCCCTCAACCTGATCTGGGTCGTCTTCGACGTGACCTACGTGCCACTGCGCAACTTCTGGCTGCAGCGCACACTCTTTCCTCTGCCATCGATCAGCCTTGCGGTTCCTCTGCCCTGGCTTCCCGACATCACACCCCTCTATGACCCGGTCAAGGGAATTGAGCCCCATCGGGACACTGAGGCCTACATCCGACATTTTCAGCGACTGGAGAAGAGTGCCGCGGCCAGCGGCATCAACAGTGCTGAAACCAGACAGCTGCGTCTGGAGATGGTGGTGCGCAACAGCCAGCTGATCGATGAGAACCCGTTTGTCAGTTCAGGCAAAACAGGAACGCTGGAGAAAATCAAGAGTCGCCTGCGGTCCAGGGCAGGCATGGATTCAGCCAAACAATCCGCCGCCCACCTGCTGGGCGACCGCTACCTGACCGCCGAGAGATGGGAAGCCGAACAACGCTTCTGGCGCAGAAGCATTCTTCCGCTCGCTGCCACCAATTACTGGCGAGGCACGGATGAAAACGGACAGCCGGTCGATCTTTCTTGGAGGATCGATCTTCCTTTCCAGATTCTCTTCCTCTTCGACATCATGCTGCGCGCCGTTCGGCTGAAGCAGCGCTACCCGGCCATTGCATGGAGAGATGCACTGCTGCGCCGATGGATTGATGTGCCACTGCTGATTCCGTTCTGGAGGCTGCTGCGCATCGTGCCCGTCACGGAACGTCTGTCCAGCGCCCGCTTGATCCAGCTGGAACCGCTCAGAGCAGCGGTCAGCCGTGGAGTGGTCGCCGTACTCGCCCTCGAGCTGTTCGAGGTGATCACCCTGCGAATCCTTGATGCGGCCCAGGATGCGGTGCGGTCTCCGCATTGGCCCGAGAAAATCCGCCGTCTGTGCAGTCACCAGAGCATCGAATCCGATGGAGAAAGAGAACTCGCAGAACTCCTGCGTCTCTGGCTTCCATTGGTCTTGACCCAGGTGGGACCTGGCATGAGGCCCCAGCTGGTTGCCCTGGTGAGTCATGCACTGCGTCGCAACCTCGAGGAAACCGCCATTCCCGCTCCTCTGCGAGCGCTGCCCGGGATCGACAAAGCTGAAACGCAACTCAGCCTTCAGCTTTCGACCGGTCTGGTTGATTCCCTGTTGAATCTCTCCCGCAACGCCGGAGGACGCTTTGCACAGAAGGACCCCAGGCTTCAAGAGCTGGGGGTTCAGGCCATTGACCGGTTCTGGGAGGAGCTGGCCAGGACGCTGGAGCAAGGGCCTGTCCTGGAACGCAGTCAGGAGCTCGTGGCCGCTTTTCTCGAAGATCTCAAGCGCAGCAGCATGAGTCAGCTACGACTTCAGAAGGATGTCGATGAACTGATCACGGAACTCGACGGTTTGAACTTCAGTTCAGAAGCAGCTCAGACCAGACCTCGGGCTTGAAACCAACCAGGAATTGTCCATCAGGACATCGAACAAAGGGCCGCTTGATCAACTTGCCGTCGGCCGCCAAGGCTTCGAGCGCCTGATCGGCCGACATCGCTTTGACCGCAGCAGCTCCCAGAGCCCGATAACTCTGTCCGCTGGTATTGAAAAGCGGCTTGACCTCACCGAACTGCTGATACGCGAGATGGAGAAGCTCGGGGGATGGTGGAACTGAGGTGATGTCAATCACCTCGTGATCCAGGCCTTCACTTTCAAGCCATGCAAGTGCTTTCCGACAGGTGCTGCAGCGGGGATAGCTGAAGACGGTTAATTCAGCCACGCTTAGCGACCAAGAAGACTCTTGACAGCGCCGACAAGGCTGTTGGAACCCTGACCCACACCGTCTCCGGGACGCGTCCGGATCGTCACGTCACCATTGACCGTGGTGCGGCAGCTGAGGCGGTAGTTGGCAGGACGGTCAGCCAGGTAAACCTCCTCAACATCACTGAGTGGGGAGAGGTTCTGTGCACCTTCAAGAACTTCGATCACGCAGGTTCCGCACTGACCGACGCCACCACAGTTGTTGAGATTGTTCAGACCCTTGTAGGGATTGACTCCTGCGGAGAGAGCCGCTTTGCGCAGATTGGCACCTTCAATGCAACCGACCTGCTGGTCTTCCTGCTCAAAACGGATGGTGGGCACGAATCATTTACCTATGAATGTCACTTAATTTACAAGCCTCGCGGTTGCGAGCGGGGATCCAGCAGTGGAATCCCCGATGAGCATGGCTGTCGATGAGCGCGAAGCGGCTCAGGCGGATGCCGCTTTGATGCAGGTTTCCAGCAGTGGCTGCACGGCCTCGACATCACGCCACCCACCGATTTCCGTCACACGACCCTCCATGTTTTTGTAGGTGCGGAAAAACTCCGCCACATCCTCGAGCTGACTGGGAGCGATCTGCAGAATGCTGTTGATGCCCTGCTGGCGTGGATCTGCCACAGGCACGCAGAGAATCTTGCCGTCGTAATGACCCATGTCATGCATATCCAGCACGCCGATCGGTCGTGCCTGAATCAGACATCCGGCAAAGGTGGGTTCCGCCATGATCACCATGGCGTCCAGGGGTGAACCATCCTCGGCCAGGGTATTGGGGATGAACCCGTAATCAAACGGATATCTGACTGATGAATGCAGAACTCGGTCCAGAGCCATCACGCCGGCCTCTGCGAAGTATTCGTATTTATTCCTGCTACCGGCTGGAATCTCAACGATCAGATTGACCAGCCCTGGAGACGGAGATGGGGTAAGAGCCCTGAGATCCATAACTCTCCTTGGCAGTGACGGAGGAGTGGGTGGGGCGATCGGTCAGCACAGCGGCCAATGGAATGCCTAGGCCTGTGATGGCAAGGGTGAACCCGAGAACAGCAAGAGCGGGTATGGCCACAATCTGTGCTGCATGCACAGGAGGCTTGGGGGCAGGCTCAGGGTCCATTCAGTGGTGATCGGGGACATCCCGGACTCCCTGCACCAGGCTCAGGAGTGGTTCAGAGCGTCAAAAAGTCGTTCTGCCGAGAGATTGAAAAAAGATCCCGAAAGACCTGATTTCAAAAACATTCTGCCACCACTGCAAGCCTTATGCAGCAGGACGATCCTGACGATCGCGCCTGGACGCGAGATCAGAGGGGGCTTCAGGAAGGCCATCCAATCGTGACCTGATCAGGCGCAGCTCCTCCAGAATCGCCCCGAGAACCTGCTGAGTGGCCGTGGAAGGTGAGTTGAGCACTTCAACGGTGACCTCCTTGATCCGCAACACGTCCTTGGCGAAACGGGCCACCTCGTTGGGATGAAACAGCAGCGGATCTTTCTGATCGCTTCTGTATTCAGGATTGAGCTTGCGAGGATTGAAAGGAGGGTTGAGATTGCGCGGATCAGTGTTGGTGTAGCGGTAAACAGATGCGCGGGATCGATTCAGCGATTTCTGAACATCATCAATTCCAACAAGTGCGTCCGATTGGGAAAGAACAGCGCCAGCATCACTTCGAAGATCCGCTGATTCGATCGCGGCCGGTACTGAAACGTCGATCGGCCGAGGAAACATGAGACAGCGCTGGGACAGCTTGGATTTCGCAGAACATAGCAGCTGAGACTCAGGACGCCAGCATCGATCACAGCCAAAGTGACAGTTCCCGGATCGACCGTTTTCTTGCCGGTGATAGCTTCCAGACCCCATATAAATATCTGCTATGCGCGTCTCCCGCCTCTCGCTGGTGACGTTGAGGAACGTGCCCGCGGATGCCGAGATCCCCTCTCATCAATTGCTGGTTCGTGGTGGATACATCAGACGCGTTGGTCCCGGTCTTTACGCCTACCTCCCCCTGATGTGGAGAGTGCTGAGGAAGATCAGCACAATCGTCCGTGACGAACTTGACAAGCTTGGGGCACTTGAGACGCTGCTGCCTCAGCTTCAACCCGCGGAACTCTGGGAACGAAGCGGTCGATGGCAGGGCTACACCGCCGGAGAGGGGATCATGTTTCATCTGGAGGATCGACAGGGTCGTCGCGTGGGGCTGGGGCCCACCCATGAGGAGGTGGTCACGGAGCTGGCTGGAGACCTGCTGCGCTCCTACAAGCAACTCCCGGTCACCCTGTATCAGATCCAGACCAAGTTCCGCGACGAGATCAGGCCTCGGTTCGGCCTGATGCGCAGTCGGGAATTCATCATGAAAGACGCCTACTCCTTCCACTGCGATCAGGCCGATCTCGAGCAGACCTATGCATTGATGGCGGGGGCCTACGCCCGCATCTTCGAGCGCTGCGGTCTTGACGCTGTGGGAGTGGATGCCGACAGCGGCGCCATCGGTGGTGCCGCTTCTCAGGAGTTCATGGTGATGGCGAACGCCGGGGAGGACCTGATCCTTTCCACACCCGACGGTCGTTATGCGGCCAATCAGGAGAAAGCGGTGTCGATCCCATCCTCAGCGCAAGCCCTGTCAGCGGGCGTTGAGCGACTGCTTGACACTCCTGAACAGACCACGATTGAGGATCTCTGCACAGCCAACGGGCTCTCCCCCGATCAGACCGTCAAGGTGCTGGTGCTGCTCGCACGGCTGGAGGATGGTCGGGATCAGCCGCTTCTGGTCAGCCTGCGAGGGGATCAGGAACTCAATGAGGTCAAGCTCACCAATGCCGTGACTCAGCATCTGGGCTCCCCTGCGCTGGAGATTGCTCCCATCACCCCCGAGCAGCTTCGGCAACAGGGTCTCGCCCCCCTGCCCTTCGGCTCCATCGGGCCGGATCTTGAAGACGCCTCACTGAAGGGAGCCAAAAGCTGGGAAAGTCGGTTTCACCGTCTTGCAGATCCAACGGCCCTCGATCTTGATCGGTTCGTCTGCGGTGCCAACAGCCCAGACCAACATCGCTGGGGGACGACATGGACCTCCATGCCCGAACAGATCCGCGGTGATATCCGTAACGCCAAGGCCGGGGAACGATCGCTCCACAACCAGGAACAAGTCCTGGAGGAACGCAGGGGCATCGAGGTGGGCCACATCTTCCAGCTGGGGCGCAAATACTCAGATGCGCTCGAAGCACGCTTCACCGACAAGGACGGCAAGCAGGCTTCCATGCTGATGGGTTGCTACGGGATCGGCATTTCGCGCCTCGCTCAGGCCGCGGTGGAACAGCATCACGATGAAGCAGGGATCTGCTGGCCTGTGAGCATTGCGCCTTACCAGGTCATCGTTGTGGTGGCGAATGTTCAGGACGACACCCAGCTTGCGCTGGGTGAGTCTCTTTACGGATCACTGCAGGACGCAGGCGTGGATGCCCTTCTCGATGACCGCAGCGAGCGTGCCGGCGTCAAATTCAAGGATGCGGATCTGATTGGGATCCCCTGGCGAATCGTTGTTGGCCGCGAAGCTGAGTCCGGACGGGTCGAGCTGGTCGAGAGAACCACCCGCGCCACCAGCACCGTGCCGCATCAGGATGCCTTGAGCAACGTGCTCGAGGCCATCCGCCCTCGCCGCTGACCGAACGCTGCCCAGCCTTAAAGTTCCTCAAACAACACCTGCCATGCGAATCGCGCTGCAACGCTTCAGCCGCCAACTCAGGGGGCTCACCCTGGCTCTGTGCCTCAGTCTCAGCCTGCTGCTCACTGCCTGCGGTGACTCCGTTTCAACGCTGACCGGCGACTACGTCGAAGACACAGTGGCAGTTGTACACACGCTGCAGACCACACTGTCTCTGCCATCTGATGCCGAAGGTCTGCAGGCATCAGAGCAGGAAGCGCACGATCTCATCAATGACTACATGTCGAGGTATCGGCCAAGGCCTCAGGTGAATGGACTGAGCTCCTTCACCACGATGCAGACCGCCCTGAATTCTCTTCAGGGTCACTACAACACTTACACCAACCGCCCTGTTCCCGAAGCCCTGCGCACTCGCGTGGAGAAAGAGCTTGGCAAAGCAGAGAAAGCCGCTCTTAGAGGAACCTGATCCAGCGAAGGTTTCCGGGCACCAATCACAATTCCGCAACGCTCTTTGACCTCAGGCAGGTGAATCTGAGAGAGTTGCGGATTGTGCAGAATGGCGGCTTCGGGCCGCGGTGTCTTTGGCCAATGTTGTCGTCATCGGTGCGCAGTGGGGTGACGAAGGGAAAGGAAAAATCACGGATCTGCTGAGCCGTTCCGCTGATGTCGTGGTTCGTTATCAGGGCGGGGTCAATGCCGGCCACACCATCGTGGTGGACGATCAGGTTCTGAAGCTGCACCTGATTCCATCTGGAATTCTTTATCCCGACACTGTCTGTCTGATCGGCTCCGGAACCGTCGTTGATCCCAAGGTGATGCTTGGCGAACTCGACATGTTGATCGAAAACGGCATCGACATTGCCGGGCTGAAACTCGCCTCCACGGCCCACGTGACCATGCCTTACCACCGTCTGCTCGACCAGGCGATGGAAAAGCAGCGAGGCGATCGGCGCATTGGCACCACAGGTCGAGGCATCGGCCCCACCTACGCGGATAAATCCCAGCGCAGTGGCATCCGGGTGATCGATCTTCTTGATGAAGCGCGTCTGCGTGACCGTCTCGAAGGACCGCTCAATGAGAAGAACCAACTTCTCCAGACCATCTACGGCGTGGAGCCGCTCGATGCTGAAGCGGTCATCAGCGAATACCTGGCCTACGGCCGACGACTCGCTCCCCACGTGGTGGACTGCACCAGGGAGATTCACCAGGCGGCACGCGGCCGCAAGAACATCCTGTTCGAGGGCGCCCAGGGAACCCTGCTCGACCTGGATCACGGCACCTATCCGTATGTCACCTCCTCCAATCCCGTGTCAGGGGGGGCCTGCATCGGCGCTGGCGTGGGGCCGACTCTGATCGACCGGGTGATCGGCGTGGCCAAGGCCTACACCACACGCGTTGGGGAAGGGCCATTCCCCACCGAACTCGACGGCAGCCTCAATGACCATCTCTGCGACCGAGGTGGTGAGTTCGGCACCACAACCGGCAGAAGACGACGCTGCGGCTGGTTCGATGGTGTGATCGGGCGTTACGCAGTCGGCGTGAACGGCCTTGATTGCCTGGCCATCACCAAGCTGGATGTGCTCGACGAACTCGATCAGCTTCAGGTCTGTGTGGCCTATGAGCTTGATGGGGAGAGAATCGAACACTTCCCCTCCTGTGCAGAGGCTTTCGCGCGCTGCCAACCGATCTTCGAAACGCTTCCGGGCTGGCAGTGCTCCACCGCTGAATGCCGCACTCTCGAGGATCTCCCCGAGAAGGCCATGGCCTATCTGCGCTTTCTTGCCGACCTGATGGAGGTTCCGATCGCCATCGTCTCTCTGGGTGCCGGTCGCGACCAGACCATCGTTGTCGAGGATCCGATTCACGGTCCCAAGCGGGCTCTTCTGAGCGCCTGATTCCGCCAGCCCCCAGCCGGGCGTAAGACTGCCGCTGTCAACACAGATTTGTTCATGGCCGATTCCTCCCGTTTCCAGCCCAATGCGTCCCTGGACGTGGTGGGCATCGGCAACGCGATTGTCGATGTGCTCGTTCAGACCGAGGACGCTTTCCTCAGTCAGCAAGGCCTTCAGAAAGGAGGAATGTGCCTGATTAATGAGCAGCAGGCCGAGGATCTCTACAAATCCAGCGGTCCTGGCCTGGAAACCTCAGGTGGCTCAGTGGCCAACACCATGGTGGGCATCGCTCAGCTGGGTGGGCGAACAGGCTTCATCGGACGGGTGCGTGATGACCAGCTTGGATCAATCTTCAGCCACGACATCCGTGCTGTGGGAGCCCGATTCGAGACACCTGCCGCCACCAGTGGAGCCACGACTGCACGTTGCCTCATCTATGTCACCCCGGATGCGGAGCGCACCATGTGCACCTTTCTCGGTGCATCAACACAGCTTGAGCCGGAGGATCTCGATCTCTCCATGGTCAAGGAAACCAAGGTGCTCTATCTCGAGGGCTACCTCTGGGACAGCCCCGCAGCCAAACGGGCCTTCATCGCCGCAGCGGAGGCATGCCGTGCGGCCGGCGGCAAGGTGGCACTGTCCCTCTCGGACGGATTCTGCGTGGATCGTCACAGGGACAGCTTTCTCGAGCTGGTGAATGGTCACGTGGATGTGTTGTTCGCCAATGAGGTGGAAATCAAATCCCTCTATCAGACCGAAGACTTCGACACGGCAATCGCGAAGGTGCGGGGTTGCTGCTCGGTGACAGCCATCACCCGCGGCAGTCAAGGATCGGTTGTGCTCAGCGGCGATCAGCGCTGGGACATCGGCATCTATGGGCTTGGCGAACTGGTCGACACCACCGGTGCCGGTGACCTCTACGCCGGCGGATTCCTGCACGGCTTCACTCAGGGTGCTTCCCTGGAGCGTTGCGGACAGCTGGGAGCTCTTTGCGCCGGTCAGATCGTCACCCAGCTTGGCGCTCGCTCCCAGGTTTCTCTTCCTGAGCTGATCAAAACGCATCTGGACTGAGGGCCCCGAGCGCCCATGCCCCATAGGCAGCTCCAGCCTCGGCTGCCATGTGGAGAATTTCGGGGGTGTCATAACTGTGCAGTGCTTCGAGTGCTGAAAGCAGTGCCTCAAGGCCTTGAGAGCTCGTCTTGATCAGCAACTGCACCTCCTCCGATCGCTCAATCTCCCCCTGCCAGCGGTAACAAGACTGCACCGGCATCAAGGTGATGCAGGCGGCCAGCCTTCGCTTGATCAATTGCTCGGCAAGCTCACCGGCCTTGTTCTGATCAGCCTCCGTGGTGAGGACCAGTCGCAGGTCCGTCGACATACCCATTCAGCTGTTCACACAACTGCTTCACGCTATGGACCGCGTCAACTGCGGGCATCGGGTCAGGTCGTCGCAGTTTCCAGAGCCGAATGGAGTGGTCTCGAGCCAGACCACTCCAGAGTTCATCTGCAGCTCCCCCCGATTGCCGACAGACCACATCAGTGATCTGCCAACGGCGACAGAGCGCAGCTTCCAATCGCCCAGGAGATGACCCGCTGCCCGGTCGCAATACGGCCAGATGATCCTCAGACAAGCACGACAAACCTGCCAGGCGGATGGCTTCAGGAGTAGGAAGCACCCTGGCATGCACCCTTGCCCCTGCACGCCTGGCAGCAGAAACAGCAGCGCCCAGCTGACGCGCTCCCAAGGCAAGAAGCAGACGACGATCAGCCAGATCACAATCCGCGAGATCCTCCACTGTGTTCAGCACTGACGCATCCGACACGGCGGGACCAGGCCGCTCAAATCGAAGCAGCGGCACATTCCGGGTGAAGCACACCGACCGCAGCCGAGCACTGATCTGCAGAGCGAAGGGATGGGTCGCATCCACCACAAAGGTCACACCCCGTGATGACAAGTGGTCTCCGAGTGACTCCCCCGAGGGGAACGGGCCCACGTGTAGATGATCCAGAGGCATGCCTGCGTAAGCCCTGGCCGCAGCTCCACTGACAACGCTGATGCTGACGCGGTGGCCGAACTCCAGCAGGGCTCTCGCGATGGAAGGGCCCTCACCGGTGCCGGCGAAGACCAGCACATGGTTCTGGCGATTCCGCCATCGGTGCATCAAGATGGCGCTCACCGACCGGGCCGAGGATGAATCACTGCGTACTTGAGGTGGATGTTCTTCAGGCTCCCACCCTGCGATACACCCAGGACAACCAAACACCCATCGCGGAGATGGAGGTTGGTTTTGATGCGCTGCGACCCGATGACCCCAGAGGTCAGCTGAAAGTGGTGGGATGGGGAAACCTCGCCCAGGACCTGCAGAACCGGGTCCAGGTTGGTCAGCGACTGCTGATCGAAGGCAGGTTGCGGATGAACACCGTGCCCCGCCAAGACGGCACCAAGGAAAAGCGCGCTGAATTCACCCTGGCGCGTCTTCACCCAGTGACAGGTGGAGCAGGATCTGCGGCTCAGTCCGAACCGGCAGGTTCCGCTCCGGCGAAGCGGCCGGACACCGCTTCCGCACCAGCTGGCACTCCTGCGAAGGAGCCTGCAGCTCAGTGGAACACCGCACCGCTGGTCCCCGACACGGACGACATTCCGTTCTGACAAAGGCAGTCGCCTTAGTTCTGACCCGCCCCGGGACTGAAATGCTCGGAAGCACGCAGCAATAGCTGCCCGAGTTCACGTTCGAGCGCCGCAAGGTCAAGGCGGAACTCCTGCCAGCGTCCGCGATCGATCTGTTCCAGCAACCAGGCCCTGTCCTGCTCAAGCTGCTGAATCAGCGCCGTTGCATCCTCCATGGCGTTCTGATCCTGGTCTTGCGCTTGGGTGCTGTCCATCAACTGCGGCCACGGGCCCATCCATCCTGAACCCCGCACGGTCAGAATGGCGCCACTTCCAATGCCGCATGAACGATCTGCTCTCGCCAGGAAGCCTGGTCACCATCGCCGGAGGTGTGCTCACCGTGGTGGGTGCTGTGGCCTACGGGACCGGCGCCGCCAACTTGAGCCTGCCGACAATTTTTTATGGCATTCCGATCCTGCTGGGTGGACTGGCCTTGAAGTCATCGGAATTACCACCGGCCAAGCGCGTGACGCCCAAAGCGCAACTGAAGGGAGAACGCGAGGCTGCCACTCCAGAACTGGGAAAACTTCTCGGCGATGTCACTCGTTGGCGCTATGGCCAGAAAGCCCATCTGGAAAGCTCACTGGAATCGCTCAAGCTCTGGGATGAAGACAACCCTCCTCAGCTGCTGGAGATTGAGGAGATCATGCAGAGCGGTCATTACGGACTGCGATTACGTTTCGCCTGCGAGGACGTTCCCCTTGAGATCTGGCAGGAGCGACGCGACCGACTGAGCCGCTTTTTTGCCAAGGGCCTTGAGGCCACCATCAAACCTCTGAGTGGAGAGCGACTGGATTTGATCCTTCTGCCAGTGGGTGTTTCGGCATCGGATCAGCAAGGCGAATCCGGAGAACTGGCGAATGGATGATGCCCTCAGGGTCTCTGTTCTCAGTGAGGCTCTTCCGTATATCCAGCGATTCGCAGGCCGCAGGATCGTGGTCAAGTACGGCGGTGCAGCCATGGCCCATGCCGATCTGCAAACAGCTGTATTCAGAGACCTGGCACTGCTTTGCAGTGTCGGAGTCCAACCGGTGGTCGTGCACGGCGGCGGCCCTGAGATCAACCACTGGCTGAAGCGACTCGCGATTGCACCGGAATTCAGGGACGGTCTGCGCGTCACGGATCCCGAAACCATGGACGTCGTGGAGATGGTGCTGGTCGGCCGGGTCAACAAACAGATTGTCAACGGGCTCAACCGACTGGGCGCGAAGGCGGTGGGCCTGAGCGGCAGCGACGGCAGCCTGGTGGAGGCACGCGCTTGGGGCGACGGCAGCCACGGGATGGTCGGAGATGTCGCCAAGGTCAATCCCGACGTGCTCGAGCCGCTCCTGGAACGTGGCTACGTGCCCGTGATCTCCAGTGTGGCCGCCAACCTTGATGGTGTGGCCCACAACATCAACGCCGACACCGTGGCCGGCGAAGTGGCTGCTTCTCTCGAAGCCGAGAAGCTGATTCTGCTCACTGACACGCCAGGCATCCTGCGCAACCGCGAAGATCCAGAGTCACTCATCCGTCAACTCAAGCTCTCAGAAGCCAGGCAGCTGATTCATGACGGCGTGGTGGCCGGGGGCATGACACCGAAGACCGAATGTTGCATCAGGGCACTCGCCCAGGGCGTTTCCGCCGCGCACATTGTTGATGGGCGCGTGGCTCATGCGCTGCTGCTCGAGGTGTTCACTGACGCCGGGATCGGGACGATGGTGGTGGGACGCAGCTGACGGATGAGCACAGGGCTAGCAGCAGCCGAGCGGGCACTCGAGCGTGGTGACTACGGGCTTTGCCTGCGTTTGCTGGAGCCTCTGGCTGAAGCCTGCCCGATCACAGATCCCCAGGGAGCTGCCATCCGGATGGTGATGGTGACGGCCTGGATGGGGCAGGGCGACGAGCGCAAGGCGATCTCCACCTGTCGTCTGCTCACACGCTGCAAGGATCCTGATCTGCGCAACCGAGCCCGTCAGTTGCTGAGTGTTCTTGAGGCTCCGAGCCTTGAGAGACCCGCACGCTGGTCGATGCAGTTACCGACACTGGACATGGCTCCCCGGATGGGGAAAGGGACCCTCACAAGCCGGCGGCGACGTGGCCCGCCGCCACCGCCGCCACCCCCAACGGGGCCAACTCAGGCACCCTCCGCAGGTTTTGCGGCTCTGGTGCTGGCAGTTCTGCTCGGACTGACCCTGTTGCTCAGCGGTTGCGTGCGCGTCAGTGCCGAGATTGAACTGGCTGGTCCGGATCGCCTGGCCATGAGCTGGCAGATCAAGAGCCTCAGTGGCCACAGTCTTCCCTGGCAGCAGAACTTCGCCAAGGCGTTGCGCTCCGAAGGCCTCAGCTGGGCGGTCAAACAGGGCAGAACTGGAGGTCTGAACCTGATCAGCCCAACGCTGGGAGCAGATGGGGCCGCGGAATTGATGCGAAGCAGCGTGGAACTGGCGGGCCGCAGCGCCGGTCTGAACCTCCCTACCCCTGAGTTGTCTGTTGTGGAGAGAAACTGGCTGATCGGAGTGCAGCAGCAACTGACTCTGCAGCTGGACCTCTCACCCCTGGCAGAGTTCCCCGCCGGCGATCTGCGGGTCAGCATCACCCCTGTGCATGACCTCAAACAGGTGAACACCAGCCCAACGACTGGCCAGCTGCAGGGAGATGTTCTGAACTGGTCCCTCGAGAGCGGCAGCATCAATCAACTGCAGGTCAAGCGCTGGCAATGGAGTCCTCTCGGGCTCGGCAGTGTGCTGATCGCCCTGCTGCTGCTGCTGAGTTTTCTGCTCCAGTCCGTGCGGCTCCGGCTCGGCTTCGGCTTCCCGGAGCTTCCATCCTGATTCAGAGCTGCAGAGGATCTGGGTCAATGGCAAGTGAAACGTCTTTGGGCAGCCCCTCCCAAAGGCTTGTGCCTGCAGGCAGCGGAATCTCGCTGCCTTGAGGACCGTGCAGAAGCAGCTGCCACCGACAGCGACCCGCCACCCGAGCCACAGGCGCCGGCGCAGGGCCTAGCAGCTGCCACCCCGCAGAGGAACAGCGATCACGCAGACGCTCAGCCAGCAAGGTTCCAGCCGTCGCAGTGTCAGTAGCGGAATCGCCTGCAAGCCGAATCAGACAGGCCCGCGCGAAAGGGACCAGTCCCGCCTCACGGCGCAGAGCCGATTCTTCCTCCAGAAAGCGCTCGTAGCGACCGTCCACAAGATGACGGATCACGGGGTGTTCGGGGCTGTAGGTCTGGACCAACACCTCTCCAGGCTTTTCAGCACGGCCTGCCCGGCCAGCGAGTTGAAGCAGAAGCTGCAGACACTGCTCTCCCGCCCTCAGATCGGGCCGATGCAAGAGGCCATCGGCGGCCAGTACGGCCGCCAGAGTCACCTTCGGCAGATCCATCCCCTTGGCAAGCATTTGGGTTCCGACCAGCACATCCGCCTCACCGTCGGCGAACTGGGCCAGCAGTTGGCGATGGCCATCACGTCCTCCGGTGGTGTCCCGATCAAAACGCAGCAGGCGCAGATCACTGAGCTCCTCACCAAGGCGCTCCAGCACCCGTTGCGTTCCCGCACCGAAAGGCTTGAAGGCCAGAGAACCGCATGACGTGCAGGAAGGTGTAATGGGCGCCCGGTGGTCACACCAATGACAGCGAAGCCACTGCTGCGCACCCCGGCTGCCGTGAACAGTGAGCGGAACATCGCAATGGGGGCACATCACCACATCTCCACAGCTGCGACAGCTCAGAAACGTGCTGTATCCACGCCTTGGCACCAGCACAACGGCCTGTTCGCCTCGCTCAGGGAGCTTTGCGAGACGGTCCATCAGAGCGCGACTGATCAGGCGTTTGTTGCCCTCCGCCAGTTCATGGCGCATATCGATAATTCGTACCGGGGGCAGTGGCTGACTTGAGATCCTTGAGCGCAGTCGGGCGAGCACCAGAGGACCATCTGGCTGCAGACGACTCCAGCTTTCGAGCGAAGGTGTGGCACTGCCCAGAAGAAGGCGACCACCCTGAAGCCTCACCCGCTCGGAAGCCATCTCCCTTGCGTGGTAGCAGGGCATTGGCGAGTCCTGCTTGTAGGAGTTGTCATGCTCTTCATCCAGCACCACCAGACCCAGCGGGCGCAGAGGCAGAAACACCGCGGAGCGCGTACCCACCACCACCACAGGAGAGTCGCTCTCAAGACAGCGACGCCAGGCACCAACGCGCTCACGGGCAGTGCAGCCGCTGTGATATTCGAGCACGCGGGATCCAAAACGCAGACGACAGCGATCCACCAACTGAGGAATCAGACCGATCTCAGGTGTAAGCAGCAGAACGTGGCGCCCTGCCTCAAGTTCAGCAGCTGCAAGCTGCAGATAGACCTCGGTCTTGCCCGAGCCTGTGATGCCCCAGAGCAGCAGTTCGCCCCCCTCTGGGAGAGACTCAAACAGGGTGATCACCGACTGTTGTTCAGCGGTCAACAGCTGGGGTGACTCCAGCCCGTCGGTGGAGTCCGCCTGCTGGCCTGAGCGCATGACTTGAACGTCCGGCTTTTGTTGCCGGCGAATCAGCCCCTTGGCCTCCAGGCTCTGGACGGTGCCCGCCTGGAAACCCGACGACAACAGATCGCGCTGCCATGCTCCACCGCCCCTGTGCTCGAGTTCCTCAAGCAGTGCGCGCTGCCTTGGGGCCTTGGGCAGGGCGCTGAGATCAGCGAGACCCTTCCGCTCAACCCACCAGAACTGCCTCACGGTGGCAGCCGAGCGGGGCCGTTGGCCCAGCCAACCTGGTGGCAATGCCGCCTTGAGCATGCGAAAGGAACTGGTATGGCATCGGGCAGCCATGGCATCAAGCCATGACCGCCAGGATGGGTCGACAGCGGCGCGCTGCACCAGCTCCTCGACGGGGTTCAGCCGACCAAGACCACTCTCAGAACAATGGCCTGCTTGCTCGATCGGCCTGCAACCTGTGACCAGCCCCTGCAGCCGACGGCCACGCAGACGAACAGCCACGAGATCACCCAGTCCCACTCCGAGACCATGGCTGTCGCAATAGCTGAAAGTACGCCCGTCGCGACCGGCCTCGAGCCAGACATCAACTTCTGAAATCGCCTGCGGGGCAGAGGGGCTCAAGGATTGATCGACGGGGGTTGCCGACATCACATGTTTTTCTTAAGATACAGATGTTGGACAGCTCAACAGCTGTTGTCGGAACAGAGCAGAGTTCCGTCCAGAGGGAAGACACGAAGCTCGAGCCAGGGTTCACCCCGACGGCCGACCGGTCTGCGAACGCCCCTGACAGCCCTGCCACTGACCAAAGCCCACCATTCAAATCCCGATCACTGACCTGAGATGTCTGCCCCTCGTCTTGGGGAGATTCGAAAGCCGTGATGCGCTTCCAGGTCGCGCCTGGTTGCGTTCCAGTTGATTGCGTTAGCCCAGTACACCCTCACCATCCCAATCCCCATGAGTCCTGCTGCGAGCAAGTCAGCTCAGCCCAAGGCTGCTTCGCCCAAGACTGCTTCATCCAAGGCTGCCTCTAAAGCGGCTCCATCCATTGTGATGCTGGCGGACTCCAAAGGACTGGCCAAGGATGTGAGCAAAAAGGCGAAACCGGCCGCGAAGTCATCAGCCACGAAGTCCACCGCGAAGTCGAAACCAGCCGCCAAGAGCGCGACTGCCGCCAAGTCGACCAAAGCTGGCAAGACCACCAAACCTGCTTCTGGCAGCCGAGCCAAGTCATCCGCAGCCGCCAAGCCCGCAGATCTTGATGCCGCAGCTGATCAGTTACTGGCCAAAGCGAGCGGCAAACCCGCGGCAGGCAAGGAAGAGAAAGCCAAAGCGGATGCCAAAGCCAAGGTTCTGGCCAGCATCAAGGTCGGTCCCAAGGGGGTCTACACCGAAGACTCCATCAGGGTTTATCTGCAGGAAATCGGCAGAATCCGCTTGCTGCGTCCCGACGAAGAAATCGAACTGGCGAGAAAAATCGCCGATCTCCTCTACCTCGAAGAACTGGCTGCCCAGTTCGAAAGTGACAACGGGCGTGAACCCGACAACAAGGAATGGGCGGCTCTCGTGGAGATGCCACTGATCCGCTTCCGGCGTCGCCTGATGCTCGGTCGTCGGGCCAAGGAAAAAATGGTTCAGTCGAATCTGCGGCTGGTGGTGTCGATCGCCAAGAAGTACATGAATCGGGGCCTGAGCTTCCAGGATCTGATCCAGGAGGGCAGCCTTGGCCTGATTCGCGCAGCAGAGAAATTCGACCACGAAAAGGGGTACAAATTCTCCACCTATGCCACCTGGTGGATTCGACAGGCCATCACTCGGGCCATTGCGGATCAGAGTCGAACCATTCGCCTTCCTGTTCACCTTTACGAGACGATCTCCCGCATCAAGAAGACCACGAAGGTGCTCAGTCAGGAGTTCGGCCGCAAGCCGACTGAAGAGGAAATTGCCGAATCAATGGAAATGACCATTGAGAAGCTGCGTTTCATCGCCAAAAGCGCCCAGCTGCCGATCTCATTGGAGACACCCATCGGCAAAGAGGAGGACTCACGCCTCGGAGACTTCATCGAAGCTGACATCGAGAACCCTGAGCAGGACGTAGCGAAGAATCTTCTGCGTGAGGATCTTGAAGGCGTGCTGGCCACCCTCAGCCCGCGGGAACGCGATGTGCTCCGTCTGCGTTACGGCCTTGATGACGGACGCATGAAGACTTTGGAGGAAATCGGCCAGATCTTCGATGTCACCCGCGAGCGGATCCGTCAGATCGAAGCCAAGGCATTGAGAAAACTGCGGCACCCCAACCGCAACGGTGTTCTCAAGGAATACATCAAGTGATTTCCTGAGAATCAGCTCTTCAACCCATCAAAAAAGGAGGCTTTCGCCTCCTTTTTTGATGAACCTGGCGTTTTGATTCTGATGGATTCAGTGTGACTCAATGCTGTCGGTGAATTCCTGGAATGCTTTTTTCAGTCGCTCCACCGGCGTCTCTGAGGGGGGACATTCCTGGTTGGTCGAGCGGGTGTAGGCCTGAAGAATTCTTGCCTCAGGTTCCAGCAGAGCAGCAACAGCAGCCTTGAGCATCACCACATTTTGCTGGGGTGTCAGTCCAGACAGGTAGGGATGCAGAGACCATGGTCCCGAATCATCCTGCTTTTCCAGCCGCAGAGGCCTGATCAGCTGATAAGCGCGATCACCGTCCGAGTCGGTGGTCTGACGGAGACGCGCCACCAACATCACACCGCTAGTGAGCAGCACCAGACGAATCGATCCTTCACTCAGTAAGGGGAGAAACGGAGTGGATTCGCTGGCCTGAGCAAACGACGAACCCGCAGATGAATGACTCACCTTCACCCCGTTAACCACAGGCCCAGGCATGACGCCACCCTCAGACAAGTAGATCGTAAAGCTGCCAGCCTGGAAGAGTGAGCAACCGGGCAGTCCTGCAGCGCATCAGGCCAAGAAGGTATGAAGGGCCTGCATTCTGTGAAATCTTGGGGGAATCCGGGCCTTCGACTCCGTAGGCTGGATGGCTCTTTCTCCCTGCCCATGGCTCTCGAGCAACTGCGCATCGCTTCCCGCCGCAGCCAGTTGGCCATGGTGCAGACCAACTGGGTAAAAGCTGAGCTGGAAAAAGCCCATCCAGGACTGGCCATCTCCGTGGAAGCCATGGCCACTCAGGGGGACAAGATCCTGGACGTCGCCTTAGCGAAAATCGGCGACAAAGGCCTGTTCACCAAAGAACTGGAAGCCCAGATGCTGGTGGGTCGAGCCGAGATCGCTGTGCATTCGCTCAAGGATCTGCCGACAAACCTTCCAGAGGGACTGATGCTCGGCTGCATCACAGAGCGGGAGGATCCGGCGGATGCCCTAGTGGTCAACAGCAAGAACGCTGATTACACCCTAGAAACGCTGCCCGAGGGATCCGTCGTCGGCACCAGCTCCTTGCGAAGGCTCGCCCAGCTGCGCCACCACTTCCCCCATCTCCAGTTCAAAGACGTGCGTGGCAACGTGATCACGCGACTGGAAAAACTGGATGCCGGCGGATACGACTGCCTGATCCTCGCGGCAGCGGGTCTCACCAGGCTTGGCTTCGGCGATCGGATCCATCAGATCATTCCTGGCCATATCTCACTTCACGCCGTTGGCCAGGGAGCTCTCGGGATTGAATGCGTAACCGACAACCAGGACGTTCTCAAGATCATCCAGGTTCTCGAACATGCCCCCACAGCCGGACGATGCTTGGCGGAACGAGCCTTCCTCCGTGAACTTGAAGGGGGCTGCCAGGTGCCCATCGGGGTCAACAGCCGTATTGACGGCCATGAGCTGGTGCTCACCGGCATGGTGGCCAGCCTGGATGGCAAGCGCCTGATCCGCGACGAACAACGCGGCACGCTGACCAATCCGGAGGAGGTAGGCCTGAAGCTCGCCGCCGACTTGAAATCCCGCGGTGCAGGCGAGATCCTGCAGGAAATCTTTGCCTCGGTTCGTCCGGAAGCCTGACGATGTCACTGCTGCATACAGCGGTCGGAATTTTCACCATTTCCAATCCGATCGGCAATCTGCCGATCTATTTGTCATTCACCAGTGGCAACAAGCGTCAGGACAGGGCGATCGCACGGAGCTGCGCCTTCACTTTTCTGATCTCTCTGCTTCTTGCCACCTGGCTGGGCAACGACCTGCTCAGCTTCTTTGGAATCAGCCGCCCGGCCTTCCAGGTGGCAGGCGGGTTGATCGTGGTACTGATCGGCCTTTCGATGCTGCGCTCCGAAACATCCAAGGTCCACCACGACCCCAATTCGGTAGAACGCGACCAGAACTCAGCTGTCAAGGGAATTGTGCCCTTGGGCATCCCACTGCTGGCTGGTCCAGGCACTCTCACAGTGGTCATCGCGGATCCCAGCGCCGCCAGCATGGGAGGCAAATTGAGCCTGAGCCTGGTGGTGCTCGCCATGACTGCGCTCGTCTACCTGATTTTCAATGCCGCTGAACTGCTCTCATCGAAGATCAGCGAGTCTGCGCTTCAGGTGCTCACGAAAATCATGGGGCTGCTGCTCACAGCCATCGCGATACAGATGCTGTTTTCCGGCCTAAGTGCAGGCTTCCCGGTGCTAAGGGGCATTGGGCTCACTGGGTGATCATCACCGGAGTACCCACCTCCACCAGTTCGTAGAGCTTCTGAACGTGGTCATTGAGCATGCGCACGCAACCGTTTGAGACCGCCGCACGGATCTTGACCCAGTGAGGCCATGGCGTTCCATGAATGCCGAACTGGTTGGGTCCCTGTTGCAGAAAACCGATCCAGCGATGCCCGAGAGGGCTTGCAGGGCCGGTCACCGGATGGACCGTGCCCGACTTAGTGCTTTCGTACTGCGGATTAACAAGCTTGGTCTCCACTCGGAATACACCCGTCGGGGTTGGAGTCTTGGGATCACCGATGGCGACCGGCCAGCGCCCGATCGACTGACCATCGCGGATCACACTGATGCGTCGCTGCCTGAGATCGAGATGGATACTTGTCTGAGTCTCCAATGACCGCACACGTGCTGAGGCAAGCAGCGGCGACTGAAGCTGAGGTGAAGCGAGTGCTGGGGCTGAGACTGCCATCGCCATGGAGACGACTCCCACAACCGCCAGAGAAGAGAAGCCAACGCACTTGAGACGCGCCATTAGACAGCCAAGACTCACTAGTCTCAACGTATCCATCAGCCGGAGGAAAAACCGCACACCAGTGGAGGACTTTCTGAAGAAACGTCCTCAGGCGATCAACGACTGGAGCAAAGCCTGCGACAAAGCGCTTCTTCAGGACATCGCCGCAACGGCAAACCTGATTAGAAACAGGGCAAACGCAAGATTCGTGAGCTGGCTCCCTGACTTCAGGCCCTTCGCCCACGGCCAGGCCTCAAACAGATGCAGCACAGCGGCCTGCAGCATGTAGAGGCCGAACACCAGGATGAGCGAAGCCAGGACCATGGTCCCCCAGTCAAGCCACGCGGCGATCAAAGCCACGACCCCCCCAGGCGAGATTGGCGAATCCCACCTCAAGCTGAAAGTCATTGCGCTTGCCGAGATCCCAACCCATGCGCACCGCATCGCTGCGATGAAAGACGGAATGACGCACAAACGACAACATCCCAACGCCACCGACCGACCAGACCGCAACCCAATGGGCTGCGGATGAGATCTGGTCTGAAGAGAGGTCCGTGAATCCAAAGAACAGACCGATCCCACCTACAAGCCAGGTGACTTGCATCAGCACCTGGCTGATCCTTGGATGCGTCGGGAGCAACATCACATTGAGCTCAGAGCAGATGCTGAATCAGTCGACCAGTTTCGGGTCAATCTCAGCGAGGTAACGAGCCTCACAGCTCTTGATGATCTCAATGGCTTTGTCCGTACCGAAAAAGCCATTCACGGTGCAGGTTCCTGGCTTCTTCAAATCCTTGTAGTGCTCCCAGTAGTAGGTGGTTTCCTTCTTCCAGTGCTCACCCAGATCCTCAAAGCTCTTGATGTGGTCCATGCGCTTGTCATCGGCCAGAACCGCAATGACTTTGTCATCCACTTCTCCACCATCGTCAAAAGTCATGATGCCGATGATGCGCGCTTCCACGATCGACCCTGGGATCAGAGGCTCCGTGACATTGACGATCTCGATATCGAGCGGATCACCGTCTTCATCCCAGGTCCTGGGAATGCAGCCATAGGCGAAGGGATAGGCCAGAGAGGAATAACCAACCCGATCGAGTTTCAGGTGACCGGTCTCGGTGATCAGCTCGTACTTGTTGATCGTGTTGGAGTTGAGCTCCACGATCGTGTTCAGACGCAACTCGGATTCGTCAGCAAAGGCCGGCAGCACATGCAGCAGGTTCGGCATGCTGCGGCTCGGAGCCTGGTCGAGATTGGCCATGGAAGACGGCATTCGGAGCGGTGATACTACGAGGCACGTCTCAGAGCGGATAAGAGCTCAGGCGCTCGCACTGAACAACCGCTCCAGCTTGGCTTCGAGATAGTTCAGGAATGGAGCACTGGAAAGAGAGCGACCGGACACCTCTTCCACGAGCTGTTCTGCATTGAGTGCACGTCCGATCGGATGGACGTTCGACCTCAGCCAGCCGAGCATGACGCTTAGATCACCTCGGCGAACATGCTCTTCGGGCGAACCGATGGCTGCCTGCATCGCTTCGCTCAGTTGAGCACTGATCAGATGCCCTAGCAGATAGGACGGGAAGTAACCGAACAGGCCTTCGCTCCAATGAACGTCCTGGAGGCAACCCTCCGCATCATCAGCGGGGGTGACGCCCAGAAGTTCCTGGTATCGGCGGTTCCATTCGTCCGGGAGATCCTCCACCGGCAGGCCCTCCTCCAACAAAGCCAGTTCGAGATCGGTCCGCACAAGGATATGGAGTCCGTAGCTGAGTTCATCCGCTTCGACCCGGTTGGATCCCGGCGCCATCGGATTCATCGCTTTCCAGAGATCAGCCGACGACCCCAGAGGTGCACCGGCCGCTGCAAAACGTTCCCACCACAGCTCGGAGAAGGGTTGGCTTCGGGCTACCCGGTTCTCCCAGAACAGCGACTGACTTTCATGAACGGCCATGGAGGTGGCCTGTCCCAGAGGCCAGGCAAACCACTGATGCGAAGAGGTCGGCAATCCCTGTTCGTAAAGAGAATGCCCCCACTCATGCGCAGTGGCCAGAAAACAGGACAGAGGTTGACCAGCCACCACGCGCGTGGTGATGCGGAAGTCGCGGGGCCCCAACGTGATCGAAAAAGGATGGGGGGAAGCCGCCACACAGGTCATCGTTGTATCCCTGCCCCATTCGAGCAGGAGCTGATCACAGAGCTGCTGCTGCGTGGATGCGGGAAGATCCCAGCTGAGAGACGACGGTCTCGGGCTTCCTTTGAGTTTCTCCAGCAACTCGGGCAGGCGACTGCGCAGAGGTGCGAACAGTTCCTGCAGCCGCTGAAGTGTGAGATCGGGTTCGAACGGTTGAGCGAGGGTTTCCCAGCAACTTCGCGGTTCCGCCAGCTGACGCGCCTGTTCCTGCCGCAACCCGACCATTCGTCGAAGCGCTGGCGCAAAGAGCGAAAAGTCGGAGGCACTGCGTGCCTGTTGCCAGAGGTCATAGCCCCGGGATTTGGCCGTGGCGAGCGCACTGACGAGATCAGGATCAAGTGCCTGCTGCCGCCGTAGATCCTGCTCCAGCAGATCCAGGTTGCGTGCCTGACTTGTGGCCTCAGGCCCATCAACGCTCTTGGAGCGGATTCGCCACTCCTCACGGGCCTCAGCGATGAGCTCCGCATAGCGCGCGGAACTCTGGCGGGCGTGAAGCTGGCGAGCCAGAAGCGCCAATTGCTCCCCCCGCCAGGCTGCCCCACCGCTTGGCATCCGAGTGTTCTGGTCCCAGTACAGCGTCCTGGTTATGGAATCCATAACCTGGGTTTCTTGAAGGTGCGCGCCGAGACGATCCCAAGCCGTTTTCCCGGCAGCCATTGGCTTCATCGATCTGAAAAGACCCTAACCAGCTGGCAGCTCCGGATAGAGATCCAACGGAGCCGTCAGGACGACTCCTGATCTTCCCCCGCACTGGGGTCAGGATCTCCAGCGTCTGCGCGCAGAGCTCTCTCCAGGGCATTGACCTGGGCCGTTCTCTCAGGCGATTCCACAATGACGTTGACCTGCCTCACCGCGACGAACTTGCGCCAGAGCAGCAGGATCAGCCATGAGGCCGTGGCCAGGACAGCTGCGAAATACAGGAGTCGCATGATCTCCCAAGATCCGGCGGTCTGGCAGTTCTAATGGACTCAGAGGTTTGCGAGAGGGGTCTGGTGAGACCTGCCGGTTATTGAAGCTGTTCTCCATCCACAGGAGGAGCGGCATCTTGATCACTCTCCTGCTGACGTGTCAGCTGTGTCAGCCGTCGCTGCACGTCCTGACGCCTGAACAGTTCATGAAAGCGCTGAATCAGATAGTCGACGTCCGTCATTAGCCAAGACCTCCAACGCAAGCTGTGCATGCGGTCCGCGCATTGTGCCGCGCATCTGGCCTGACGGCGGAAACAGTGGATGCACGGTCGAGAGCAACGCCTTTATTCCCTGCGGCAATAGCCGCCACCCATGGGACTCCAGCCGGATGGACAGTGCTCCTTCATGGCTGGGCGGAGGGTGTAGCTCATTAGTCCGAGCGCACTGCACTTGCCGTTCGACATGTCGATGTAGCCCATCGGGCACTCAGAGGTGAGCTTCTTCACCACGCGTTGCGCTCTCAGCGGCAGCGGTGAAGCACTGATGATGGGCACAACGATCAGCAGAAGCCAGACCAGTCTGTTGAACATCCTGTTGATCGGAATCACCGCTTTTGTTCCAGGCTAGAGCTGAAATTCAGGGACGATGGTCAATGGCAGCACTGCTGAGCCTTCAGGAACGCGAGGACCTGCGAAACACACTGACTCATTGGGAGTTGAGCGATGATCGCCTCAGGCGCCAGTGGCAGTTCAAGGACTTCAGTGAGGCCTTCGCCTTCATGACCAGGGTCGCGATGTTGGCTGAAACCAAGCAGCACCATCCCAACTGGAGCAACGTCTACAACCGGGTGACGATCGAACTGACCACGCATGACCTTGGAGGACTGAGCGATCTGGATGCCGAGCTGGCGCGATCCATCGACGACCTGCACTAGGGCACTGACAGAATGCAGAAGAGGCTCGAACATTCTCAATGACAACCAGCGTGAAGCGAACCGCACCCGTGCCGGTGACGATTCTCACTGGCTTTCTCGGAGCCGGCAAAACGACCCTTTTGAACCACATCCTGAGCAATCAGGAGGGTCTCAAAACGGCCGTGCTCGTCAATGAATTCGGTGAAATCGGCATCGACAACGAGTTGATTGTCAGCACCAACGAGGACATGGTTGAGCTGAGCAACGGCTGTATCTGCTGCTCCATCAATGGAGAACTGCTTGAAGCTGTTGATCGCATCCTCAGCAGACCCAAACCGGTGGAGTATCTGGTGGTGGAAACCACGGGCCTGGCTGACCCCCTACCGGTTGCGATGACGTTTCTGGGAAGCGAGCTTCGTGATCAGACCAGACTCGACTCGATCATCACCCTGATCGATGCCGAGAACTTCGGAGCGGAAGCCATCGCCAGCGAAGTCGGCCGGTCACAGGTGATTTACGGCGACATTCTGATGCTCAACAAGACGGACCTTGTGGATGAGGGTCACCTGAACGAGGTCGAACAACAGCTGCGCGATGTCAAGAACGATGCGCGCATCCTGCGCTCGGTGAAGGGGGATGTACCGCTGCCGCTTCTGTTGAGCGTGGGCCTGTTCGAATCCGATCGGGTGGTGAACGAGATCCAGGATCACGACCACAGCCACAGTCACGACCATGGGCACAGCCATGACCATGGGCACAGCCACGACCACCCGCACAGCCATGACCATGGGCACAGCCACGACCATGGGCACAGCCACGACCATGGGCACAGCCACGACCATGGGTCCGCCGATCATCTGGCCATCGAGGGCTTCACGTCGCTGTCTTTTTCAAGCATTCAACCCTTTGATCTCAGGGCATTTCAGAATTTTCTCGACAACCACCTTCCCGAAAGCGTCTTTCGGGCCAAAGGGATTCTCTGGTTCAAGGAAAGCGAGCGCAGGCACGTTTTCCACCTGGCGGGCAAACGCTTCTCCATTGACGACAGCGACTGGACGGGGGCCCGCAAGAACCAGCTGGTGTTGATCGGTCGCGACCTCGACCACGACCAGCTGAGACACCAACTGCAGGACTGCGTTGTTGTCTCTGTCGATTAGAGAACGGAAGCGAAATCGCCCCGGATTGAGCAAACCTGATTAGGGTGGCGAGCAACAAGGAGAGGGCATGGTTGAAGTTCTCGCGGCAAGCAGCTTGGTCATGGCTGTTGCACTGGCCTTCTGGCTGCTCCTTGATTCCGATGACGACAACGGCGGTGGCGGCTTGATGGAGCCAACCCTTGTTCCAATTCCCGTGCGTCGCAACGATCGCTGAACTGGAAAGTTTCAGCAAGTTCCATTTCAGAAACCTCACTTTCGTGAGGTTTTTTTATGCACACCACAGCGTTATTGAATACGATTCTCAAAATCGTTGCTGCGCGTGCTGTCCCAGCCTTTCTCCATCCACCCACCGTCTTGGTCCCGCATTGAACCCGACAGTTCTGCTCGCTTGAGCGAACAGGCCCGAGCGGCTGCTCAGCTGCAATTCACCTGTCGTTGTGAGTGATCCGAGAGTGAAGAGCGACAGTTCCTCGATGACGGCCCGGCTTCAGGCAGGAGTCCTTGCAGACGCACGACGTTGGTTCTCCGGCCGTCTCCTGCTGGTGTCGGGTGCCGTCGCGATTGCGTTTCTGGCCCTGCTTCCGGTGATCGGGCTGCTGGGCGAAGGACTCAGCGGCTTGAGCAACGGCAATGCCAGCCTCAGGCCGGACGGTCTGCTCCAGATCCGCAGCACGGTGGTGCTGTTGCTGGGCACCAGCCTGATAGGAGGTTTGATCGGCACCGCCAACGGCTGGCTGCTGGCGAACTGCCGTTTCCCAGGCCGCCGCTGGCTGCGGATTGCCCAGCTGCTACCGCTGGCCAATCCGTCGTATCTACTGGCAGCGACTCTGGTGGATATCGGCAGTCTGGAGGGAATCACCATCAACGGGATGGGATGGGGAATTGTTGTGATGGCGCTGACCACCTACCCCTACGTTTTCCTGCTCAGCACCGAAAGCTTCACCATCTGCGGACGTCGTCAGCTGGAGGCCTGCCGCTCCCTTGGAGTCGGTCCCTGGAACAGCTTTCGCCGAATCGCTCTGCCCATGGCACTGCCGGCGATCGGTGCAGGCATTGCCCTCATGGGCATGGAGGTTTTGAATGAATATGGTGCCGTGCAACTGCTCGGCATCCCGAGTCTTTCGGCCGGAATCATCGAAGCCTGGAGAATCGAGGGCAACCCGGCTGGTGCGGTGGGACTCGCCCTGATCACACTCTGCATTGTGCTGATCCTGCTGTTTGGGGAGCGACGTCTGCGCAGCCGCAGCCGCCGTTGGTCAGAAGGCGTTGCGGGAGGCGAATCTCCCGCATGGATGCTGAGCGGAGGACGGGCCTTTGCAGCCCAAGTGCTTGGAGTTGTACCTCCCCTGATCACCCTGGGCATTCCGCTGTTATGGGGCGCAATGAACTGGCAGCAGTTGACCACCGGCCTGACACCCGAACTGCTGCTGCTCACCCTGCGCACTTTGGGTCTCGCACTGGCAGCAACCCTGCTGGCGGGCCTGGCGGCATTGTTGCTGGCCATTGCCAAACGCTGGAGTTCTGCCAGATGGCTCCGAGGTGTGACTTTTCTGGCAGGCATGGGCTACGCCATTCCTGGAGCTGTGCTGGCGCTGGCGCTGCTCGTGATCGGCGGACCCTGGCAGCTTTCACCAATTGTGCTGCTGCTCTGGGGCTACAGCGATCGCTTCCTGGCAGTAAACAAAGGTGGGATCGATGCTGCGCTGGAGCGACTCTCACCAAGCCTTGACGAGGCAGCGACAGGACTGGGCCTGCGTTGGCCGGCAGTGCTTAAACGCGTTCATCTCCCGCTTCTACGAGGCCCAATCCTGGTCGGCAGCCTGCTGGTGTTCGTCGACACCGTGAAGGAGCTTCCACTCACGTTCGCGCTGAGGCCTTTTGATTTCGACACGCTGGCCGTGAGGGTCTATCAGTACGCCGGTGATGAACGCCTCGCCGCTGCGGTCTGGCCCGCACTGATGATCCTGGTCCTCGGTCTGCTTGCCTCATCAGCTCTGGTGCCCCGCTTGGATCGGGATACGGAGTGAACGTCGTCATCAGAAGGCGAATCGATCTGGCATACAGTCCGGCCCACGCCGCGGAGCCAGAACGGACAGCCAGCTGCTGAGGAGAGGGTTGAAACCGTCGTCACTCGCCACCAAAAGCGTGATTCGACCATCGTTCAGCTGCGGCCCCCAGGCCATTCCCTCCCAGTTGGAGGCTGGCAACCCTGCGGCCAGTAGATCCCAGCTGTACAAGGGTTGAATCGGAGGAGCAGGCGCTGCAGGTTCTTCGGTCGGCAGCCGCAGAACCTGCAGGTGGGCAGACCACCCCTCTGGAAACGCAAAACTGCGCAGCAGAGCCAAAACAGCTGAGTCATCGTCCAGCGCCAGCAGTTCGGTCAGGCCCAGTTTCCGCGTGGATGCAGCACCTGCAGGTCCGATTTCGACCCCCACCAGGAGCTCTGTGAGCTGATCAGACCTAGGGCGAAGACGGGCAAGCCGGACCCAGTCCCTGCCCAGGTGTGCCCTGTCCTGAATCAGCGGAGCCTCGGCGGCCATGAGCAGATCCCCCGTGGCCGTCAGTGTCAGTGCTTCGGGCCCTTTGTTGGAGGCGAGCCCCTGCCCTTCGATCTCTTGCCAGGCTCGAGGCAGGGGCACCTCGCGCTGCAGTCGTCCATTGGAAAGGGCGTAACTCTGCAGTTTGGCCCTGCGCAGCGGACCTCGTCGCCCCTCACGGACGATCCAGATCTGGTCACCGTCGAGGACCAGACCTTCACCGTCGAAGGCCTGTGGCAGTGGCAAGCCCTCGCGATCCCGCAACAGCAGGCGTCGCCCGCCCTGAAGCGGCCCCTGCATACCTTGAAGGAAGCGGCTCAGGCCTTTGAAAGACACGAGATAGCCCTTCGCGGCATCGCTCAGCAACCAGAGACGGTCCCCATCCCGCTGATAGGCCACTGCAGAGAAGCCACCCAGCTGCACTCCATCCACACCCTTGCCCGGTAGGTCGAGGTTGTGAATCAGTTCCCATCCGGCGGACAGGGGACAGGGCAATGCCAGTGGAGGTGATGGCAAAGACGGCAGTGCCGAGACCATCATGTCTCTAGGTGCCAGGGTCGACTGGAACATCATCACCACCACAGCCACAACCGCCAGGCATTCCGCTGGACCGTGCTGCTCAATGCAGCACTCAGCGGTTTGCAGATCGTCGTGGGAGTTGCCTTCGGATCGATCGCACTGATCGGTGATGCCCTGCACAACGTCAGTGACGTCATGGGGCTCCTGCTGGGCTGGGGAGCGGAGAGCCTGAGCAAAAAGCCGGCCAGGGGACGATTCAGTTACGGCTTCGGGCGATCCACCCAACTGGCTGCCGTCGCCAATGCTGTGCTGATCCTGATGGCCTCAGCAGTGGTCTGCGTGGAGGCCCTGCAACGGTTCCGAGAACCTCAGCTGGTGACGACCGGTCCAGTCGCCATTGCCGCAGGGGTTGGCCTGGTGGTGAACTTGCTTTCCGCCCATCTGTTCGGTTCAGATCACCATGACGATCTGAACCGCCGAGCTGCCGTTCTCCATCTGCTTGGGGATGCCGCCGTCTCCGCAGCAGTGCTGCTGAGCGCCCTCGCGGCCGGCCTCACAGGCTGGACCTGGATCGATCCCGTCACAGGTCTTGGAGTTGGTCTGAGCTTGGGATGGCTCGGAATCATGTTGCTACGTGACGGCCTTGCCGAACTGATGGATGAAGTTCCGCGCCGGATCAATCCCGCAGCCGTTCTGGCCGATCTGCAGGCGATGCCAGGTGTCCAGGGTGTTCATCACCTGCACATCTGGTCCATCGGCGGAACGCGCGTCGCTCTCACGGTTCATCTGCAACGGGATGCCGCACTCAGCCATCAGGATCCACAGCTGCTCAGCAAGGTTCGGCAGGTCATGCAGCTCAAGGGAATCGAACATTGCACGGTTCAGCTTGAGAAGCTCGACGAAGACTGCGGCGAAACACTCAGCTGATCCAAGCCGGATGGTCCTCGACAGCTCATGACAGAGCTGAATCATGGGTTCAACATTCCCATGCGAACGGCCAGCAGGCGATCCAGCCTCACGCCTGCCGCGGCCAGCACATCCGCGAGAGTGACCACCAGGCGATAACTCAGTGCCACGGCCAGGAGAGCCGCCTCCGGCACCGATGAACCCAGCCGCAGAAGCAGCACCGCTTCAAACACACCCAGGCCTCCAGGAGCTGCAGGAACCACCAGTCCTGTGGCCCAGGCCAGGGCAAAGGCGGCCATCCAGCTGCCGATCGGCAGCAACGGGGCCAGTCCGAACACCTGGATGCAGCACCAGAAACCTGAGAAGCGTGAGGCGATGAAGACCAGCTCGGCGATCAGTGGACCCCAGGGGTAATCCTCGCGGCCACTTCCCAACTCTTCCAGGGGAGGCAGGGAGGCCAGAGTGGCGTCGGAGCGGTTGAGTTGCCGCAAACGACTGCGTTCGAGCCTGCCGAGCAGGGGCTCTCTCCAGCGTGGCAGCAGCAGCAGTGCCGGCAGGGGAGCAAGCAGGGCAAGGCCGTTCTGCCAGCCTCCGAGGGGCACCCACAGCAGGGCAGCCACAGCCATCAACATGGGCTCAAGCAAGACGGAGACCAGGGCTGGCCCCGTGCCGATGGCGGGCCCCATGACCCGCACACGCTGAAGGAAATGCCACACTCCGCCGGGGAGGTACTTGAGCAGATTGCTGCTGAGGTACAGAGGCACGAGAGGTGTCGGGGCTCTGCCGTGTCCCAGCCAAGCCACGAGTACCTGCCAGGCGCCGGCATTCACAATCATGCTCAGCCAACTGAGGCCGAGAGCAAGCACCAGCCACCACCACCCGTTGGCCGTGATCGCGAGGGAGCGGATCCCCGCGGCATGGCCTGCCAGCGCCCAGCCCACAAAGCCAAACGTGAGCAGAGTGACCCATAGCTTCAGGCCTCCGGGAAGTTTCACCGTCAGCAGAGCTCGCAAACGCTTCACCATGTCCACTGCTGCTCTGCGTTGAACTGAGGCCTCTCCCGCGAAAGCTGCTGCGAGAGAATCTCGGGGGATAAACCGGCGCTCAATGCGAGTTGCTGCAGAGCATCCCGTTCGGGCTTGACTGAAAGGGTTCCATCCGGCTTCATCGTCTGCTTGGCAGCCAGCTCCCCCCACTGTGTAAGGAGGGTTCCACGACGACGCGGCAGCACCCAGCGCCCCTGACAGCGCTCCCGCAGTCCGAGGGTTGGACTGTGCTTCCACCAGACCTCGCGCAGCCCCTTGGCCTGCCCGGGCAGCACAAGCGCCGTGATGGCGGTTCCCGGGCGACCCTTTTTCATCTGCAGCGGCGAACAGGCCACATCCAGAGCACCGGCATCACGCAGCTGCTGAATCAGCCATGCCAGCGCTTCGGCCGAGACGTCATCAATCCAGGCTTCCTGGACCATCAGTTCCTGCCACTGGGGCTGGTCACAGCCAACAGAGTCCTGCGGACGCTGTCGGATGAGACGCA
The DNA here is from genome assembly GCA_047286285.1 of Synechococcus sp. Taxonomy (GTDB): domain Bacteria; phylum Cyanobacteriota; class Cyanobacteriia; order PCC-6307; family Cyanobiaceae; genus Synechococcus_C. The sequence continues at coordinate 1,912,778 of JBJBBP010000002.1, forward strand.
GCAGGTTGGGGCGATCCAGCCGCCGATGACCAAGTCCTGTTCCAATCGCCTCGGGGGACAGGTGCTCAGGCCATCCGAAGCCGTCTGCAAGAACGGCCATCAGAGCCAGACCCGTGGGCGTCGTCAGCTCAGCTTCCGGCCAGTCATCACCCCAACGCAGTTCGACCCCATGGCGTCGCGCTAGCTCGAGCACCGCCGGAGCAGGAACCGGCAACAGCCCATGAGCCGTGGCCACCGTGCCCCGTCCCGCTGGAGGGGGAACACACCAGAGAGAGCCAGGTTCAAGATGCTCAAAGGCAGCGCAGACCCCGACAACATCGACCAGGCTGTCAATGGCTCCCACCTCATGAAAATGCACCTGATCGGCTGAGATGCCGTGAACGGCTGCTTCGGCATCAGCGAGCGCGGTGAAGACCGACAACACCCTCGTTCTCAGAGACGGCGCAAGCGACGCGTTGCCAATCCTTTCGCGCAACTCCCCCCAGTGACGATGGGGTGGGCGAGAGTCTCGCCCTTCAACCTCGAGACGAAGACCCCGTAACCCCCCACTGAGGGCTTCCTCCACACGAAGCTCATAGGCGTTCTCGAAGCCCAGATCTCGTAGGGGTGCGTGGATCACCTCAGAGGGCACCCCCAGATCAAGACAGGAGGCCAGCAACATGTCGCCGGCCAGCCCCGTCGGGCAATCCACCACGTAAGAGGCGGCTGTACCAGGGGTCATACCACCTCCGGATCAAGCCCCTCCAGCAGCCTTTCAGCGATCACGTCCAGATCATCCAGTCGCTTCCTCAGGAACTGCTCCACTTCACGTCGAGCACGGCGCTGTTCACGTTGTGCGGTGTCCACATCCTGACCGGACAATCCCCAGATTCTCCCCAGCAGTGCTCGGTCATCAGCGCCGCCACGAGCCGATCCTTCGAACAGGGTCTCCGCCACCATTCCAGCCTGAAGAACTCGGCTCCAACGGCGCAGATCCTCCATTGGCAGGCGGACCTGGTCAGGAAGTTCAAACTCGGTGGCACCATTGCAGCGCAGCCCTGCCTCGAGACAAGGCCGGGTGCCCACCAGCACCCGCCGCACCGTCATCTCCTCTTCTCTGGCCACCAGCCAGTGGCCGGCCTCGTGGCGCGCAACCCTGCGCAGACGCATCCGGCCTCCTGGAAGAGCCTCCGCCAGAAGATGACCACCCATCCCCTCCAGCTGGGAAGCATCGAGGGTCAGCCCCAGCAGGCCACCTCCAACCAGCAGGGCGATCCAGGCCGGCGACAGTCCCACGAGCGGTCCGAAGACCGCCAGACCTGTGCAACCTGCCACCGCCAGCCCTGCAGTGGTGGTGGAGACGGGTGATGCGTTCATCCGTTTCGAGCCGAGCGACTGCGGTCTGCAGGACGACGGGATCCACCAGCTCGCCCCTTGCCACCACGGGTTGGCATGGGTGCGATCACCTCGGCGGACTGGACCTGCAGCGTCTGCCCCTCACGACGCACATCGAGGCTGACGAAATGACGGAGATGGGCAAGCTCCACATCACCACTGAGCTGCAACTTGAAGGGCAAGGGCCGGAAGCCATCCGACCGGGGCTGCTGACGAACCTTGACAACGACCTCGGAGGCTTCCGGCTTGGTGTAGATGAGCTCTCCCCGGATCGAAAAGTAATCGTCCCCTTCCGGCAAATGATCAATGGCTGTATCTGCAGGATCGGCGTCTGGATCCGCAGTGGACAGAGTGCTGGGCTCCCAGATGCCGGCGATCTGGAGATGCAGCTGACCGGCTTCCCTGCATCGTGGGTACACCACCCAGAGGTGAGGCTTCCCCATGTCGAGATGGCGGCGCATCAAAGTGAGCATGCGACCCAGAACAACAGCGTCAAGCTCCTGGCCCTCGGCATCAACAAGATGACCACGGGTGCTCTGATCTTCAGACTCCGGCCGGAAGACCCCGCGCACGACACCGATTGCCCGGTACTGCAGCGGCTCGGTCACCGCGGGAATGGGATGGTCGCGCATCAGTTTCAGGGGCATCCACTGGCCCGCGGCAACTCTAGCCAGCATCGGCAAAGCGCCTCAGACTGATCGGGCGTTCCCACAACATGGTGGCCGGCTTCAGGCGTCAGAGCACAGAAACACTGGCCAGGGTCGGCGCAGTCGCGGGCGTGTGTGCGGTCGCTGGATGGATGGTGACCCAGCTCTGGACTCAACAGAACTCCCTGGCGACCAGCGAGGAGCACATCTCTAAAAGCGCTGTCTCGGGTCTGGACCTTCTCAGAGCCGAGGTGCAGGACCATCCAAGGGACTGGCGTTGGTCGCTGTTGCTGGCGCATGCACAGCACGATGACGGAGATCGAGAAGCGGCCGTGCGAACTCTCCAACCCTTGCGGCTCCTGCATCCCGACCGCCCTGAAGTCATGGCCCTGTGGGGGCTTCTGACCTTGGAATCCAACCAGGGTGATGCGCTGATCAAGAACCTGAATGAGCGTGTCGCAGCCCTTCCGGCTGAACGGCGACTGAGCCTGGGATTGCTGTTGGCAGATCTTCAGCGGATGTCCGGCGACTCGCAAGCCGCTGCCGATCGCTACCGCAGTCTGATCAAAGACAATCCCCAACAACCAGAACCGCTCCTGGCCCTCGCACTGCTGAAGCGGGATCAGGGGCAGGGAGAAGAAGCCATCGATCTGCTGCGCAAAGCGATGACACTGAGCAAAAGCCTGAAGTCCCCGGAGATCGATTTGGAGACCCTTGAACTGCGTTGGGCCCTTGAGGCTGCGCGAAACAGTCAGATCAGATCAGGTCTCAGGGCTGTGACAACTCCCTGAGGGCCTCATCAATGGCGTCAACGGGATCAGTGGCATCGTTCATGGATGTGGCCTGACGCAGAGATTTCATCAACTCCATGGGATTGGTGACATCAAGAATCGATCCCTTCTTGTTGGATTCACCTGGCAGGGTGTTGTAGATGTCCCGATCCTTGTTGAGCTCCAGGGAATTGGGCTGAGACATCGTTGTCTGGGAATGGACAGCAGTCGAAACCGAAATCAGCGTGCTGCAGGCGGCAATCGCAAGAGCGGAGGTCACACGGAGCGATTGCATGAGATTGAATGCTCGGTTCCGGTGGATGCTAAGGGTCTCCGAGCAGGTGCATCAGGATCTCCGTGCAGATCGCGAGCTGGAATGTCAATTCGATCCGCACACGACTGGGGCATGTCGTCCGATGGTTGGAGACCAGCGGAGTGGATCTGCTGGCACTGCAGGAAACAAAGGTCGACGATCCACTCTTTCCCCTCGAGCCGTTCCGTTCAAGGGGATACGAAGTCAGCTTCTATGGCCAGAAGTCCTACAATGGGGTGGCTCTGATCAGCCGGCATCCTCTGGAGGACGTACGGATGGGGTTCGTGGGAGAACTGGAGGCTGACCCTGAGGCCGAGGCACTCAGCCTGCAGAAACGGGTGATCAGCGCTCTGGTGGATGGGATCAGAGTGATCAACCTCTACGTTCCGAACGGCTCCAGCCTGGAATCCGACAAATACGGGTACAAACTCAGTTGGCTCGCCTGTCTTGAAAGGTATCTACGCGTAGCCCAGAGCAGGGACGAACCACTGTGTGTTCTAGGGGACTTCAACATCGGACCGGAAGCCCGAGACCTGCATGACCCTGATCGCCTCAGCGGAGGGATCATGGCCTCGGATGCCGAGCGGAATGCATTGTCTCAGGCGCTTGGGGAAGAACTTAAGGACGCCTTTCGGCTGTTCGAACCAGGCAGCGGTCATTGGAGCTGGTGGGACTACCGCAGTGGTGCCTGGAACCGTGACAGTGGCTGGAGAATTGATCACATCTACCTGAGCAGTGATCTTCAGGAGCTAGCCCTCAGCTGTCAGATCGACAAACAGGAGCGCGATCGCGAGCAACCGAGTGACCATGCGCCGGTGGTTGTGGACCTCTCCTGGGAGCTGGAGGAGGAAGTCGGCGAAGAATCGGACTTCCTGGCTGAGTGAGGCGGCGCCACTGCTCGATGCTCGGATTGATCGCTGAAGTGGTGAGTCCGTCACAGTCGTAAACAAGCTGTTTTTTTTCAGCACCCTTTCAGGCCCGCAGAAGGACTGAAACCGCGTCAGACCCTGTTCAGACGCGGTTCAGGCGGGGTCGATTGAACGCTGAAAGACGATGCGAATCCTGGTATCACAAGTTCAGGATTCTCTGCTTCGTACACAGATCGGCCGATTTGGCACGTTCTTGGGTCAGGATGTGGCACGGTTTGCATCGGCCCTTTGGCTTCCGCCCCCGTGACAGCACCAAGCTTGAACACCAGTCGCTCCCAGGAGCTGTTCAGTGCCGCCCAGGCTCTGATGCCCGGTGGCGTGAGCTCCCCAGTGCGTGCATTCAAATCTGTGGGTGGCCAGCCGATTGTCTTCGACCGGGTCAAGGGCGCCTATGCCTGGGACGTCGATGACAACAAGTACATCGACTACATCGGCAGCTGGGGGCCTGCGATCTGCGGCCATGCCCATCCCGAAGTGATCAGCGCACTGCAGGAAGCGATCGAGAAAGGGACCAGCTTCGGAGCACCCTGTGCTCTCGAGAACACTCTCGCTGAGATGGTGATCGAGGCTGTTCCAAGCGTGGAGATGGTTCGCTTCGTGAACAGCGGCACCGAAGCGTGCATGGCCGTTCTGCGCCTGATGCGCGCCTTCACAGGTCGCGACAAAGTCATCAAGTTCGAGGGTTGTTATCACGGCCACGCGGACATGTTCCTGGTGAAGGCCGGCTCCGGTGTCGCAACTCTTGGCCTGCCTGACTCACCTGGTGTTCCCCGCAGCACGACCGCCAACACCCTGACCGCGCCCTACAACGATCTGGAGGCGGTGAAGCAGCTGTTTGCTGAGAATCCTGATGCGATCTCAGGTGTGATCCTCGAGCCCATCGTCGGTAATGCAGGGTTCATCCAGCCTGAGCCTGGTTTTCTTGAGGGATTGCGTGAACTCACCAAGGAGAACGGCGCTCTGCTGGTCTTTGACGAGGTCATGACAGGCTTCCGCATCAGCTATGGCGGAGCCCAGGCCCATTTCGGGGTCACTCCTGACCTCACCACCATGGGCAAAGTGATCGGCGGTGGACTCCCGGTGGGGGCCTACGGCGGCCGAAGGGAGATTATGGAGATGGTGGCTCCGGCAGGCCCCATGTACCAGGCCGGCACTCTGAGCGGCAATCCCCTCGCCATGACGGCGGGCATCAAGACCCTGGAACTGCTGAAACAGCCCGGCAGCTACGAAAAACTCTCCGCAACCACCGAGAAGCTCATCACCGGAATCAAAGAGGCTGCGGCTTCTGCAGGCCTGCCGATCACCGGTGGCAGTGTCAGCGCCATGTTCGGATTTTTCCTCTGCGAAGGACCTGTCCGCAATTTCGAAGAGGCGAAAGCAACAGACTCCGAACGCTTCGGCAAACTGCATCGCGCCATGCTGGAGCGTGGGGTTTATCTGGCTCCATCAGCCTTCGAAGCAGGCTTCACCTCCCTGGCCCATTCAGACGCAGATATCGAAGCCACGATTCAGGCCTTCCGCGAAAGCTTCGCTGCAGTGGCCTGAATCTCGCACTCAGACTGAATCTCTGTGCCAAGCACCAGCATCGGCATGGGAATTCAGCTTCGACGGGCCTTGCTCGGTGTGGCCGTCGCAGTCACAACACTGCAAGGGTCTCCAGGTCGCTGCGGCCCTCTGCAGACATTGCTCGGGCTGCCTGAATGGCTCGATCTCAGCCTTGGCTACACGGCAGAGCCGATGGTCGGAATTACCGGTGGCGTCAGTCCTGAAGCGGCGAGCTGGTACCAGGCTGTCGTGCTCGATCTGTCGCTGAGCAGCGGCTTCGGGAAAAACCAGCAGGACTGGAATGAACTGGATCATTGGCAGCTCAATCTGCAGCTGACCAACGATGCCGGCAACCCCGATCTGAACACCGAGCTGGGATCCGCGTTCACCCTGCAGACTCTGGTGAATCCTGTAGGGACCTGGATCACCGAAGCCTCCGTGGTGAGAAATCGCGGACAGGGCTGGTGGCAGGCGGAACTGGGTGTGATGTCACTGGATCCAGTCATGCCTGGAGAACCAGGTTTTCTGTCTGTACCGGTGATGGACAGCTACATCAGCTCAGTGCTGAATAACACCTTCAATCTGCTGATAGCAGGCGTACCAATTGATCCCTTCGTGGCACCGGGAATCAAACTTCAGGCTCACTCAGAGTCTCTCGGTTCTCTGGAATATGCCTACTTCTACCTGAACCCCCAAACAAGTATCGCTGCCAGCCTTGGAGTTGACCCAGGGATTCCCGATGTACAAGGAAGTGTTCAAGCGCTGCAATGGGCAACGAATCCTCTCCGATCAAGAAGTGATCTCTCAGCAGAGATCACACTGCCAAACACCCCTGAAAGCGTGATCAGACAGTTACCACTCCCTGAGATCCAAGTGGGTGGTTATTTCTCATCAACGCGTCTCTTGAGCGATAACGCAAGTGACCTGGGAGAGGGAATCAACCGAGGGCTTTATGGATCATTGACCTGGCCCATTGATCTACCTGTCGGTCTTGACAATCGTGTGTGGGCAGGTGGAACAGTGAGTCTCGACCCCTCAAACAACCCGTATCCGACATTCATCGGAGGTGGGTGGTTGAGTCAGGGAGTTTTTACAGGCCGCCCACTCGATGTGCTTGCTCTGGGTCTTGGACGCACGAGCTTCAGCCCGACGATCAGCCCAGGGCTCAGCTATGAAGGAACCATTGAATTGAATTACTCGCTCTATCTCTCAGAGACCATCCAGATTCAGCCAGTCATGCAATGGATCATCAACCCCGGCGGCGGCGGAAACATTCCCGGAATTTGGGCCGGAGGCCTGCAAATTAATCTGAGTCTTTGACGATCAACGGTAGTTTTCAAACTGAAGAGGCACATCAAGTTCGTCCTCTTTTGAACGCAATAACTGAATAACCTGCTGCAGATCGTCCTTACTCTTGCCCGTTACTCGCAAGCTATCGCCCTGAATAGCAACAGTTACTTTTTTGAGCTCATCGCGAACAATCTTGCTCATTTTCTTGGCAATTTCCTGAGTCAGTCCTTTCTTCAATTTAACCGTCTGCTGAACACGGTTACCGCCAACTGTCTCCGCAGGCTGAAAATCAAAAATCTTCAGAGAAAGATTTCTTTTGGTCGCCTTGGCTCGCAGAATATCTTCAACAGCCTGAAGGGTCATATCACTGGCAGTCGTGATCACAATTGCAGCGTCTTCAAGTTCGATCTCTGTCCCGGAATCCTTGAGGTCATAGCGCTGAGAAACATCCCTTCTCAGCTGATCAAGCGTATTCACCAACTCCTGACGGTCAAAATCAGAGACCACATCAAATGAATACGAAGCCATTGATCAATCGTCAGTGACTGAAGGCTAGCAACGCTCATGAAACCAATCTCCGCAGAGGCAGCGGCAAGTGATAGCTATTGATCAACTTGTGATCAGCAATCAGCACCTTGAAGTGCAAACTCATCGGCAACCGTCACTGCACGGACGGTGGAGCGGAGTAGGCCAGGTGGTCACATCGATCGACAGGTGATCCCTATGGTTGACAGTCGCGATTTTCTTTCTTGTGTTGCTCACGGAGCTTCTCACCCGGACACCAGCGGCGCCCTATGCCCTGTCACTTGTGTTCGCAGGGGCTGTCGTGATCACCAGCATCATTCCCCTTGGTGCCGCCCGTTCACAGGCGAACTTCACCATGGACGACATGAAGGCCCCGAGAGCCATGTTCGAGCGCCTTCCAGCGTGGGGGAAACGGGCAAGCTGGGCACATCAGAACAGCTTCGAAGCCTTCAGCCTGCATGCACCAGCGGCGCTTCTTGCCCTGATTGCCGTCACCCAGACCGGTGCACTCCAGGGGCTCGCCGTGCCCGCAGCCCTGCTTCAGCCGTTGCTGCGCCTGCTGTATCTGCCTGCCTACATCGCCAACGTTGCCCCGCTGAGGGGACTCTGCTGGGCCTCAGCGCTGCTTTGCACAGGGATTCTCTACCTGGAGGCAGCCAAAGCCCTGGTCCTGGCTTAATCCTTGCCCTGCTGAAACTGCCTCAGTGCTGTCAGAAGCGATGCAGGTGACTGCGGATCGACCATCAGCACGCTGCCCGCAGGGGAATCGGCCATGCGTTGACCCATGGCCATCCAATCCTCAGCCAGCATCAGTCGAACCGCTTCTTCAGCCTCCGGGCTCTCAGCTAGCGCCTTGGCCAGTACAAGAGCTGCCTGGGACTTGGCTTCCGCCATCACGCCCTGCTGCTTGGCCTGAGCCTCGGCCTCCAAGAGGATGGCTTCCTTCTGGGCGCGGGCGTCCAGGACGAGCGCTTCAGCTCGACCCCGCGCTTCATTCAACTGGGCTTCCTTCTCACCTTCAGAACGGAGAATGGCTGCGCGCTTCTCCCGCTCAGCTGTCATCTGAGCCTCCATTGCCTGCTTCACCCCCGGTGATGGATTGATATCGCGCATTTCAACCCTGGTGACCTTCACGCCCCAGGGGTCGGTGGCTTCATCAAGTTCCTTCAGCAGAAGCTCGTTCACCTCGCTGCGGGTGGTGAAGGTCTGATCCAGATCCAGCTTGCCCATCTCGGCACGAATCTGGGTCAGCACCAGATTCACCATCGCCGCCTGCAGATTGTCAACGGCGTAATAGGCCTGGGAATGCTCAAGCAGCTGCCAGTACACCACCGCATCAACCTCGATAGACACGTTGTCTCGGGTGATGCAGAGCTGGGGAGGAATATCCAACACCCGTTCCTTGAGTGACTCGTGACTCACCACCCTTTCCACCACGGGAATCACGATGGAGAGACCCGGCTGGAGCTCACGGTCATACTTGCCGAGGCGCTCAACGAGACGCGAGCGGCCTCCGCTGGTGACCTTGACACTGCCACTACCGAGCAGTGCGATCAAGACCAGTGCAGGCAGGCTCAGCAGCGCTTCCATGACGAATAGATGTCTGAGGCGACGCTAGCCACCAAAGTGAGTCGAACCACCAACCAGACATGTCACCACTCTGGATTCCACTGATCTGGTTGCTGGTGGCGGGAGTGCTACTGGTCGTGGAGCTCGTGCAGCCGAGTTTTGACGGCCTGATGTTTGCTGTCTTCGGCGGACTTGTCGTCTCCGTGCTGACGGCTCTGGTCTCCCTGCCGATCTGGATGCAGATCCTGCTGTTCGGCCTGATCACCGTGCTTGGCACGCTGTGGTTGAGCCGCTGGTCAGCCCGACGCAATCCACGGCCAGGACGCCGGAGGCTCAAAGAGGACACCGCGGAGGTGCTGGACACGATCCAGCCCGGAGGCGAAGGGAGGGTTCGCTGGCATGGGCAGAGCTGGGCTGCCAGTTCACTCGACGTGGAAACACCACTGCAGCCTGGAGACCGGGTGCTGGTGATCAGCAGGGAGGGAACACGTCTTCAGATCCTGCCCACCCTGCCCTCGCTCTGAGCGTCAGTCGAAGAACAACAGGCTGACGACCTTGCCCATGTCTTCGGCATTCCGACAGCTGGCAAGAAGCGTCTCGCTGTCATGGAAAGCGAGACATATCAACTGGTCGCAGCGGCTGATGATGTCCTGGTTGCAGAGGCTGCTGGCCATCGGCAGAGGCAGATCGTCATGCTCGGGCTTCTCAATCAGATGCAGAACACGCTCAAGCTGATCACGGATCTCAGGCCCCTGACGACTGAGACTCTGAGGCAACAACACCGTCAGCCTGGAGGCATCAACGGCGAGGACCCCTCGGATCACTGCCGCGTTGACCCCCTGAGCACCCGAGGTGACCAGGGAATGGCCTTCCTGAGCCAAGGAGCGAGCGATCAGCTCGATCAGATGAATGGCAACAACGGGAACATGGCGGCTGCCGAGGATGGCAATCCTCCGTGCTCCCTTGTCCTGGAGCAAGGCCAATTCCTGGGCAAGGGTATCCACCCTGTCCAATGCAGGAAGATCAAGGGATCGGCTCAATGATTACCTGCGAGCGTTCCTAGAAGCTAGCAGCGGTGAACCCTGTCGGGACCATCACTTTGAGCCAATTGCAAGGTCCTCCAGTCCCACGGCCCTGAGCAGGTCCGCGAGGCGGCAGTGTTCCTCCACAAGACGAAAAGCGTAGGTCGCTTTCACCGCCTCATGCAGACGGACATGACCGAACGCCTGTTCAATCACTTCAACGGTCCCAAGCGTGTCCTGCTCAACCTTGAGCAATGGCACCTCAAGCTCATCCGCCCGACTGATCAGCTGGGGGAGAGGGTCTCCTGCCCCTGTGAGAATCAGACATTGCGTGGATGCTTCCAGCGCCGCCAGCTGAATATCGGTGCGGTCTGCACCCGTGACCACCGCCATATTGCGGCGGCGGCGGAAGAACTCCATGGCGGAGTTCACATTCATCGCTCCGATGCTCAGGGTTTCGACCAGCAGGTCGAGCTTCTCCCTGCAACAGATCACACGCGCGTCGAGGCGACGCACGAGTTCTCCAACCGTGACACTGCGCAGCAGAGGAGAGCGGGGCATCACGCCGAACACCTCGATGCCAAGTGCCTGGAGCGACGGCACAACATCACGCTTCAGGCTCTCCACATCGTCCGGAGTGACGGCATTGAGAACCACCCCGCGCAGCCGCTCTCCCAGCTGTTGACTCGCGGCCAGCAGCGCGTCAACGCTGCGGCTGTCTTCCCAGAGATGGACAAGAACGACCGGTGCATCAAGGTCGCGAGCCAATTGCACCAGACTCAGGCCATAGAGCAGGCCCTCCTGGAGATTGCCGGCCGCCTCCAGCAAAGTGACACAGGTTTCTGACTGCTGAAGGCTGGCCTTCAGTTGTTCAAGCCCTTCACCTGCAGCCAGGGTCCCCTTCGCCAGTCGTTGCTGTGCTGTTTCCGGAGATAGCAGATGCAGGGACGGAATCAGGTCCTGCGAAGGCAGACCGAGGGTCTCTCCAACGAACCGGACATCATCATCGATCAGCGGCGATGGCAGCGTGCCCTGACCGGATGCCCAGTCGAGGCTTGTTGCCAGCGGTTTACCGAAAAGGACCCTCGTGCCGCCAGAGCGGAGGTGCCTGGCGATCCCAAGCACAAGTGCAGACTTGCCGCTGAAGGGTTCACAGGATCCGATCAGCAGCGTTGAGCCCATCCGGGTGGTCTGATGTTGATGCCCACAATTTAAGGGGCACGATCCTCCGCAACCCGCTCAAGAAACAACCACCGCCAGAAGGAGTCCGGCAAATCCCGCCGACCAGCCTCCAGAGCATGCATCAGCCAATCCAGCAGTTGGTGGGCAGGACATTCGAAGGGATACCTCTGCTGAGGCTGCTCCTTCAGGAGCAGGTCACAGCGGCACGTCTCCAGGGGGGCCGTGGCAGGACTCCAGCTCAGCACGAACCGATGGGGTTGGGCATTGAGGCATGCACGCTCTCCCTCGAACTGGCCCAGGGGCAGATGATCGAGTGCATCACGCAAGGCCTGCTCCCGCCGAAGCCCACCGCAGTAGGGAGCGAACAGCGCCAGTTGAGCTTCTCCTGACGGACTGGACAACGTCATACCGTCGAGCTGTCCCAAGCATGCATCAGTTCACCGCGATGGCCCAGCCCGTGCCGAGGACGACCGACTCCAGCTCCGGCTCAGAGGCCTGGAAAGGCCGCCGTGTGGGAATCACAGGCGCTGGCGGAGAGCTGGGCCGCGCACTGACACGCCATCTCAGAGAGCGCGGTGCCTGGGTGGTCGCTCTCAGTCACCGACCACAGCCCACCGGTCAGGACAGCTTGACCGGTCCTCAGGAGTGGATTCGCTGGAGTTGCGGGAAGGAAGAAGAGCTCGATCCCACCTTGCGTGGTCTTGATGTGCTCGTGCTCAACCACGGCATCAATCCTGGAGGTGATCAGAGCCCCGAGGGTCTGAACCAGGCTCTTGAGGTGAATGCCCTGAGCCAGTGGAGGCTCTTACAGCGTTTTGAGCAACTGCAGAGGGCCAGCGATCAACAAGCCCAACCTGCTGAGCTCTGGGTGAACACGTCCGAAGCCGAGATTCAGCCAGCACTGAGCCCCGCCTATGAGCTGAGCAAGCGCCTGATCGGCCAGCTGGTGAGCCTGCGCTGGTGTGCCCCCAGTCGGGAGCGAAGCAATCTGCCCAAACTGCGAAAACTCGTGCTGGGCCCTTTCCGATCAGATCTCAATCCGATCGGTGTGATGTCAGCGGATTTCGTCGCTCAACAGATTCTCTGGCAAGCCGACCTGGGCCTCCCTCTGATCATCGTCACCCCCAACCCGATCACCTTGATCGCGATGCCTCTGATTGAGATGGGGAGGTGGATCTACAACAGAATCCTGCGCATCAATCGCCACGATCCGTGAGGATCTCGCATCCGTCGGACGTGACCACAATGGTGTGTTCCCACTGCGCTGAGAGACTGCCATCACGGGTAACCACCGTCCAACGATCCTTGAGCGTGCGGCAGGACTTGCTGCCGGCATTGAGGATGGGTTCAACGGCCAGAGTCATACCCGGACGCAGTTTCACATTGGGCAGCATGTCCGTCCGGAAGTTGAAGACGGAGGGTTCTTCGTGAAGATTGCGGCCTACACCGTGCCCGGTGTAGTCCTCCACCACACTGAATCCACCTTCATGGACGCGATCCTCGACAGCTCCAGCGATGTCAAGGAGCGTGTTGCCGGAGCGAATCTGGGCGAGTCCAGCCATCAGCGACTCCTGAGCCACCCTGCTGAGCGTGGAAGCTTGGTCACTCACCTCCCCAACACAGATGGTGACGCAACTGTCTCCGTGGTAGCCCTCAAAAAAAGCTCCGGTATCCACCTTGAGCAGATCGCCGGCATGAATCACACGCTTGTTGCTGGGGATGCCATGCACAACCTCGTCATTGATGCTGGCGCAGATGCTGGCGGGGAAGCCGTGATACCCCTTGAAGCTGGGGGTGGCCCCCATCTCCCGGATGCGTCGCTCCGCATGGGCATCGAGATCGCCGGTGGTCTGGCCGGGCTCGACCATCTCCATGATCTCCCTGAGCACTGTCGCCACAATGCGACTGGCTTTGGCCATGACCTTGAGTTCTCTCGCCGACTTGATCTCAACTCCCCGCCGCTGCTGAATGCGCGGTCCGGTGGCGGTCACGCCGCCGGATTTGGTCGAGGCGAGCAGATCAGCGAACAAGTTCATCGGTGATTCCTTCGGGCAGTCCCGACGTCCTCCTGTCACGCTATCAATCGTGAAGGGCGAATGCCGGTGGCTCTCTGGATGGCACGACTGCGTCGATGGCACGGCAGGGTGGCACCTTTGGTTCTGCTGCCGTTGATGACCACGGTGATCACGGGCCTGAGCTATCGGGTGGCACGGGACTGGTTCGGAGTGAGTCGCGACAGCGCCCACTGGTTGATGAGCCTGCACGAAGGGGAATGGCTTGGGCCACAGCTGGAGCCTGTGGTGGTCGTCCTCAACGCACTGGGGGTGCTGTGGATGCTGATCACCGGCGGAGGGATGATGGTGCAGTCCTGGAGAACCGCTTGGAAAAAGCGCTCGGTCGGCGGCGGGTCGGCAGGGTAAAGTGTTTGTTTGGCGTGATTACCCGGAGCTGGGATGGCAGCGGATCAGAAAGACACATCTGTACAGGACAACGCAGAGGTTGTGAGCACCGATAGCGAGTCCCCGAAGGCTGCGACTCCAGCGGTCAAAGCTGAACGCCTCAGCCCCGCCGACCTGATCAAGGAGTTTGAGCAGGCGCAGCAGAAGCAGGACCTCCCTGACATCTATGTCGGCGACACCGTTCGGGTCGGCGTTCGGATCAGCGAAGGCAACAAGGAGCGTGTTCAGCCCTACGAGGGCGTTGTGATTGCCAAGCGCCACGGTGGTGTCAATCAGACCATCACAGTCCGCCGCATCTTCCAGGGCATCGGTGTTGAACGGGTTTTTATGCTGCACAGTCCTCAAGTGGCCTCCATCAAGGTGGAGCGCCGCGGTAAGGTACGCAGGGCGAAGCTTTTCTATCTGCGGGAACGGGTGGGCAAGGCCACCCGCGTGAAGCAGCGCTTCGATCGCTGAGGCTTAGGCCTCGTTCAATCCAATGCCATCGCTTTTGTGATGGTCGAGGGGTTCATCGCCTTGCGCCGTTAGTTCAGTTGGTAGAACGCAGGTCTCCAAAACCTGATGTCGGGGGTTCAAGTCCTCCACGGCGCGTCCGATGGCCCCTTCTGCAGTTTCCTAGTTTCGAGCATGGAGTTGGATCTTCAACCTGGTGATGTGGTCAAGGTCCTCGAATCAGCCGCTCTCGGCTGGGTTCGTGCCCGTGTCATTCGCGTCAAATCCGGTGGGCGTGTGGTCGTTCAGAGCGACCAAGGCCGTGAGTTCACCGCTCGTGGCAACCAAGTCCGTCTCATTGAGCCTGCAGGTTTCCGTCCCTGAGCTGAATGAATCAATCCCTCCGAGGGATCAATAAGGCCGGTGGTCGACGCCACCGGCTTTTTATGTTGACTGGGGTCTTTCTCAGGCATCACTTTTCCTGGTGATGCCTGAGAGTGCCAACGCTGCGCTGTGATGTCAGTGACAGAGCCACCGTTGCGCTTGATCAAGCGCTCTGCTCCCCCACTGCTGATTCCATCCACAAACTGTTCTCTCAAGATTCGCGTGTGGAGCTTTAAGGGCCGCACCGCCGTCGTGGAGAAACGACATTCGTCCCTGCCAAAACTGATAGAGGGATTCAGATCTCGAGCGCATGATCAAACTGATCAACACGCGTATTGACGGAGGGCGGGGCAACAGTCGATACTTTCCAAGTCGCGAGAGCGATACAGATCAGATTCCAACGGACGAGCACCGTCGATCTGAATCCGATCTGGGACCGTAGTTCAACCGGTTAGAGCACCGCCCTGTCACGGCGGAAGTTGCGGGTTCGAATCCCGTCGGTCCCGTTCCTCACTCCGAGCCACACCATGGTGCGTGTTCGTCTGGCCCCGAGTCCAACGGGCACTCTCCATATCGGGACGGCAAGAACAGCGGTCTTCAACTGGTTGTTCGCGCGTCACCAGAACGGTCAGTTCCTGCTGAGAATTGAGGACACCGACAAGGAGCGTTCCAAACCGGAATTCACCGCCAACATCCTCGAGGGCCTGTCATGGCTTGGGATCGACTGGGATGAAGAGCCCATAATTCAGAGCGAACGGATTCAGCAGCACCGCTCTGCCATCCAAACGCTGCTCGACCGTGGCCTCGCCTACCGCTGCTATGCCAGTGAAGACGAGCTCGCCACCATGCGAGACGTCCAGAAAGCTCAGAACAAAGCCCCTCGTTACGACAACCGTCACCGAAATCTCACGCCTGAGCAGGAATCAGCGTTCCAGGCTGAGGGACGCGAAGCGGTGATCCGGTTTCGGATCGATGACAGTGAGCAGATCCAATGGCGAGACCTGGTTCGCGGACCGATGCAATGGCGTGGAGCTGATCTCGGCGGAGACATGGTCATCGCACGACGCGCCCCTGCCGACCAGATCGGCGATCCCCTCTACAACCTTGTTGTGGTTGTCGATGACGCTGCCATGGCAATCACGCATGTCATCCGAGGTGAAGACCACATTGCCAACACGGCCAAACAGCTGCTGCTCTACAAGGCGCTCGAACTGGCAGAGCCTGTCTTTGCCCATGCTCCTCTGATCCTCAATGCCGAGGGACGCAAACTCTCCAAGCGCGACGGGGTCACGTCGATCAATGATTTCCGCTCCATGGGCTACACGGCGGAGGCCATTGCCAACTACATGACCCTGCTGGGCTGGTCCGTGCCTGAAGGAATGGAGGAACGCTTCACCCTGCCCCAGGCAGCTGAGGTGTTCGGTTTCGATCGGGTGAACAAAGCCGGTGCCCGGTTCGACTGGGACAAGCTGAACTGGCTCAATGCGCAGGTCCTGCACGAGCTCACTGCTCAGCAACTGCTGGAAGAGGCCTCTCCTCTCTGGCGCGAGCAGGGATGGGTGCTTCCTGACGACCAGAGCTGGAGTCTGGCGTTGTGCGAACTGCTCGGCCCCTCTCTCACCCTGCTGAAGGATGCCGTTGACCAGGCCCAACCCTTCTTCGTCTGTCCTGAACTGCAGGACGATGGACGCAAACAATTGGAGGCCGATGGTGCCAGGAGCGCAATCGAGCACCTGATGGAATCGCTCACAAACGACCCGTGGGATGGCACTGACAGTGCAAAAGCCCAGTCCATGCTTGCCGATGCCGCGACCAAAGCCGGTGTGAAAAAAGGTGTTCTGATGAAGTCGTTACGTGCAGCTCTCCTCGGCCGTCTTCAGGGACCCGATCTGATCACGACCTGGTCATTGCTGGCCAGGATCGGGCAGGACCTGCCCCGTCTGAAACGCTGCCTCGCCTGAATCTGAATCCTCAGGCTCGGACTGAATCAGGCCCAGAGCCCGGGCCAGCGGTTGAGCCGTGAGCCCCTGCAGACCCACGGTCATCAGGATGGTCAGAAACACCAGACCCTGAAGACGTCCTGCCCCCAGCACTCCAGCCTGTTCGAGTCGGATTGAAAACAGCGATGCCACGGCGGCTGTGACAATCCCTCTTGGTGCCAACCATCCCATGAACAGGCGCTGACGCCAGTCAAGTGGCAATCCGATCGTGGCCACGCCCACAGCTGCCGGTCGCACCAGCAGCATGAGCACCAACACACAGCTGACACCACCCCAACCGAGCGGACTGAGTTCAGCCCATGACACATCAGCGGCCAACAGCGGGAACAGCATCGTGATTGCCAATCTGGCCAGTTCGCGGATGAGCTCATCGAGCTGAGCCGCCTGCGTTGAGGGACGGCGCCCCACCACAACACCCGCAGCGACCGACGCCGGCAGACCGGATTCCGGGAGCAGCCATTCGCAGATGGCAAACATGAGGAACAAGATCCCGAGCGTCAGCTGCAGGCGTAAACCCACGGCATGCTCAGAGGGCAGTCGTCTGAGCAGCTCAGCCAGCATCCATCCCACAGCGACGCCGATCAGCACCCCTCCTCCCAGACGGGAGAGCAGCCCAACTGCCAGGCCTCTCCAACCGTAGAGATCACCCAGCAGCAGCTCGAGCAGCAGCAGCGCCAGAACAGCTCCCACAGGCTCGAGAACCAGTCCCTCCGCCTCCAGCACATCACCAAGGGGGGACACCAGGCGAATCTGTTGCACGATCGGCGTCACGACCGTGGGACCTGTGCCCAGAACAATGGCGCTGTAAACCGCAGCCACAGACCACCCCAGACCTGCCAGCCAATGCGCGGCGAGCATCCCTGCTCCAAGCGACAACAACAAACGCAGCACGGAAATCCGCAGCACGGTCGCCTTGATGGTGTCGCCGGGCAAGCGCAGATTCAGGCCCCCATCAAAAAGAACGAGACTGACGAGCAGTCCAACGGTTGTTTCAAGGCCCTCGCCCAGATCAAGGGGCTCCACCAGGCCAAGCCCCGATCGACCGATCAGCAGCCCTGACAACAGCAGCAGCACCACTCCAGGCAGTCCTGACAGGGCAGCGAGCAATCGCGCTCCTGCACCGGCAAACACCGTGATGCCCCAGAGCAGTCCGAGCCTCTCAGGCGTCATCGATGGATGCGAATTGCGGTTCCACGCGCACGCCGATGATCGCTTCGGGGCGGATCACCAGGTATTCCCCTTGGAGATCCCCCAGAGGGATATTCACGAAAGCCTGACCGCCCCCGCCGCCAGCCAGTGCTTGGTACCACTCCTGAAATGTCTCGAGCGTGGGGAAATGCACCACCTCTGTCTGACCTCCCGAGAGGTGAAGCGAAATCTTGTAGCGGCGAGGGGTGCGTGTCATCAGCGAACCGTACAGGCCCAGGGGGAAAGAAGCCGTCCCGCAGCCACATAGAGCGGGTGACGAGGTTGACCGCTGCGAGTGGTGCCAATGACCAGGGGAGGTGCAGCAGGCGCACGCTGGGCCAGAGCGCCCGCGAGCATCATCACCACCTGTTGGTCACGTCCGTGCAGGGAACCCGCCTCACCCCAGCCCAGCCAGAGATTCCAGGAGGGAGAGCGCGACCATCTCGCAAACCAGCTGGTCAGCACTCGGTTTGATTCCTGCCCCACAGGATCTCTGCAATGACGGAGGGCCGCCGGGGAAGGGGAGATCCTCCCGAACAGATTGAGCACCACAAGTTGGTGATATCCCCAGGCTCGAGCGAAACCTTGCAGCCGCCTCAAGGTGGGGTCATCACGATCACCATCCGCCCGGGAAGGATTCAGACCGACGAACAGGAGAAGCCTGAAGGGATCCTCCCCCGACGGCGCGAGAAGGGGACGGCGCAGCTCCCAGCGGTAATGACCGCAGGCACTGAAGGCAGCTTCAGCTGTTGAGCAAGGCAAGAGCAGCTTCAAGAATTCTGCCGCTGGCTCGACCGTCTCCGAAGGGATTCACAGCCTTGGCCATCTGCTCATAAGCCTTCGGATCATCAAGGAGGCGGGAGGCCTCTCGGGCAATGGTGGCGCTGTCGGTTCCCACCAGTCGAGCCGTACCGGAATCAACCGCTTCAGGACGCTCAGTCGTGCGACGAAGAACCAACACCGGCTTACCCAGTGCGGGAGCCTCCTCCTGGAGGCCTCCTGAATCGGTAAGCAGCAGGGTGCATCCCTTCATTGCTGCAACCAGTCGGTCGTAGTCGAGAGGCTCACTGAGCACCACCCTTGGATGATGGCCGAGCAAAGCCCGCAGAGGCTCCCGCACCGTGGGGTTGCGATGCAGGGGCAGCAACAGAACAGCGTCAGGGTGACTGTCAAGAACCTCAAGCATGCCGGCAGCGATGCTGCTCAAACGCTCTCCCCAATTTTCACGCCGATGGACCGTGGCCAGAATCACGCGCTGATTGGCCCAATCGATGGGCAGATCGGAAAGCGCAGGGGCCTGCTCAGCCATGCGCAGCAGGGCATCGATGACCGTATTGCCGGTGACCATGACCCGACCGACCACTCCTGAAGCATTCAGGTTGGCTTCTGAGCGCTCGGTGGGAGCGAAATGCAGCTGGGACACCTGGGAGATCAGCCGGCGATTCGCTTCTTCAGGGAATGGGTCGAGGAGATTGTCGGTGCGCAGCCCGGCCTCCACATGGCCCACCGGGATCTGCTCGTAAAACGCTGCCAGAGCAGCAGCGAAGGCTGTGGTGGTGTCGCCCTGAACCAGAACCAGTCCAGGCGGAAAAGCCTGGAAATCATCGCGCAGGCCCTGAAGAGCCGCACAGGTGACATGCGTGAGCGTCTGACGCGGGGCCATCAGACCAAGATCCTGATCCGCTTTGATCTGAAAGAGATCCATGACCTGCGTCACCATCTCGCGATGCTGCCCGGTGAGCACAA
This sequence comes from Synechococcus sp., assembly GCA_047286285.1. Classification (GTDB taxonomy): domain Bacteria; phylum Cyanobacteriota; class Cyanobacteriia; order PCC-6307; family Cyanobiaceae; genus Synechococcus_C. The sequence continues at coordinate 1,932,153 of JBJBBP010000002.1, forward strand.
CGCGAGTATCCAGAGCGGCACAGCTCCGGAACTCCTGAATCACCGGAGCGAGCTTGATGGCTTCCGGTCGGGTGCCAAGCACGATGGTGACGCGGGGCCTGGCAGCCATAGACAGAGGGTTGGTGGCGAGATCCTAAGCGCGTTTCAGGCAGCTCTTCCCAAGCATTCACTTGCCAACAGCACAGGTGTGGCGAAGCTGAGCAAAGACGATCAGGACTTGTGTGAGCCAGCCGATCTTTCCACCGGGCTTTCCAACTGGCGCTTCGTCCCCGCCGGGGCATCCCTCACCAGCCGCCACAGCGATCAGTGAAGGGAAGGATGGGGCGCCCAGCCTGGAGCAGATCGTGCGGATCGCCCATGAGAAGGGCCATTCAGATGTTCATCTCGGCGTGGGTGAAATCCCTCGATACCGGGCCCGTGGCGAGATGCTGACGACCGAGTGGCCCTGCACAACTCAACAAACCTTCCAGCGCTGGCTGAGGGAAATCCTCACCCCGCAACAGATCGATGATTTCCATCAGATCAAGGAATTCGATGGTGCTCACGCATTTCCTTTTGTGCGCGTGCGCATCAACCTGCTGGACTCCCTGCGGGGGCCAGCCATGGTCCTGCGGCTGATTCCCCAGACCATCCTGACCCTTGAGCAACTGAAACTGCCCGATGTTCTGCGGGAGCTCTCCTCACGCCCCAAGGGTCTCGTCCTGATCACCGGTCCGACCGGATCCGGGAAGAGCACAACACTGGCGGCGATGATCGACTGGATCAATCGAAACCAGAGTCGCCACATCCTCACGATTGAGGACCCGGTCGAGTTCGTGCACACAAGCCAGAGCTCACTGATCCGACATCGGGAGGTCGGACTGCACACCCTGAAATTTCACAACGCTCTGAAAGCGGCACTGCGTGAAGACCCCGACGTCATCCTTGTCGGTGAGATCCGCGACCAGGAAACCCTGAGCACAGCGCTGGAGGCTTCTCAAACCGGGCATCTGGTGTTTGGAACACTGCACACCAACTCAGCCGTCAAAACCGTGGAGAGGGTGCTCGGCATGTTCCCTCCGGAAGACCAGGAGAGCGTGCGTCGATCTCTTTCGGAGTCTCTGCTTGGTGTGATCTCACAGGGTCTGATCCGAACCACCGATGGCAAGCGGGCAGCCTTTCACGACATCCTGATCAACACGGAAGCCTGCAAGGACTACATCCAGCGCGGAGCCCTGGATGAAGTGGAGGAAATCATGGAACGCAGCGGTTTCGACGGCATGGTCACTGCCAATCAATGCCTGCAGAATCTTGTGGAGCAAGAGAAAGTCGAGGCGGACCAGGCTGTGGCTCAGAGCCTGAAACCGAATGAACTGGCTCAGGCCCTGAGGGGGCGGGGATGACGATCACACGGGTCGTCAGCTGGCAGGCATGCCGGCGGTTGAAATCCTGATCACGAACAGAATTCCGATCGCAATCGACAAACCGAGCATGGCCAGTCGCCCATTCCAGATTTCGGCCTGGGGCGTGAAGCCTCTGCGCCAGGCATTCAATTCACCGGAGTCAACCTGTTCAACCACGTTTGCTTGTTGAGTTTCGACCTCCATCGACATCTCCGAATCGCATATCGCGACACCCTATGCACTCAATCTCAGAAGGGCGGATTCGATTGATACAGAGGAGCGCAGTTTTCGAGAGCCCAACGCGCTGAAACACCCAGGCACAGAGAACTGGAGATCGATTGAGATGCCAGACGCCCAAGAGCCGCAGCACCAACCATGGCGGCGTTGTCAGTGCAGTAGGTGAGGGGCGCGAGGTGAACATCGACACCCTGTTGCGCACCTCGGGCATGCATGCATTCACGCAAGCGCTGATTGGCAGCCACTCCGCCCACCATCACCAGCGTTGACAGGCCGAGATCGGAACAGCAGCGGAGGCTCCGATCAACCAGAACATCCACAACGACCTGCTGGAAGCTGGCAGCGAGGTCTGCCAGCGGCAAAGGCTCATCCCAGGTCCGACAGGCCTCCACCTGGCGGAGCATCGCCGTTTTCAGACCGCTGAACGAGAAGTCATAGGGGTAGTAGCCCCCTTCCGGTTTAGAGACACGCCCCTTTGGCAGGCCAAAGCGGGCGACATCACCATCGACGGCCGCAGCCTGAATCGCGGGTCCGCCTGGGTAGGCAAGCCCCAGGAGACGGGCCACCTTGTCAAAGGCTTCACCGGCAGCGTCGTCATGGCTGCGTCCTAGGCGTTCCAGCACTCCGGATTCATCGACGCGAATCAGCTCCGTATGGCCGCCACTCACCAGCAGAACCAGATAAGGAGGTTCGGGAGGGCACGCCTCCAGCCGAACAGAGGCCAGATGGGCTTCGAGATGGTGAATGCCGATGAACGGCCGATCGTGCAGTGCCGCCAACGTGCGGCCCGTCAGCGAACCAACCATCAGGGCCCCAACAAGACCAGGCGTGACCGTGGCCGCCACGGCATCCAGATCGCTGATCGGCATCTCTGCATCGTGGAGCGCCTTTTCAATCAGGTGAGGGAGTGCTTCCACATGTCGTCGGGAGGCGATCTCCGGCACCACACCGCCCCAGCGGGAATGCTCCTCGACCTGAGACGCAATGTGATGTGAGAGCACCTCGAGCCGGCCGTCGCTGTGCGCAACAACGGCAGCGGCGGACTCGTCACAACTTGTTTCGAGGGCAAGGACCTTGGGCATGCCTGTCAACAGCCTCCACTAATGTCCATTTGATACATCCTGCCTCTCAAGGGCAGGCTCAACAGGATCCGTTCCGATGCGTCGTTTCTTCGCTCTCGCGCTTTCGGCCCTGCTGGTGTTTGGCTTTGCACCCGTCGCCAAAGCCGACGTGGCTGGCCTGACACCCTGTTCTGAAAGTGCTCGTTTCCAGCAACGTGCAAGTGCAGCCTCAACACCGCAGGCCAAAGCCCGCTTCGAGATGTACAGCAAAGCCTCCTGCGGTGAAGATGGCCTTCCCCATCTGATCGTTGACGGTCGCTGGAATCATGCTGGTGATTTCGTCCTGCCCGGCCTGATGTTTCTCTACATCACCGGATGCATCGGCTGGGCTGGTCGTGGGTACCTCAAGGCCATCCGTGGTCGCAAGGATCAGAACATGCTCGAGATTCAGCTGGACACGAAACTTGCCTTGAACTCGGTTGTGAAAGCTGCAACATGGCCGATTGCAGCCATTGGAGAGTTCAACAGTGGCAAGCTGACTGAAAGTGATTCCAAAATCACGGTTTCTCCCCGCTGATTACACAACTTCGCTTATCCCGCTGTTCAACGATGAAAAAATTCCTCACCACTGCACCTGTGGTCGCTGCCATCTGGTTCACCCTGACTGCAGGCATCCTGATTGAGTGGAACCGATTCTTCCCCGACCTTCTCTTCCACCCCCTCTGAATCACGCAGCTGATCGCCTGGTACGAGTCGAATCTCATAAGCCCGGATCAACACCAGTTCAGTGGTGCTGAATCCGGGCTTTTTTGTATGTGGAAATCAACTGTCAGCTAAACCCATCAGGCGCTCAAGATCGCCGAGGGCTGTCTCGAGGTCATCATTCACGACAACGGCATCAAATTCCTGCTGAGCTGCGAGCTCTGTTCGGGCTCGCTCCAGACGTTGCTGAATCGCCGTTTCCGCTTCAGTTCCTCGGCCACGGATCCGTTGTTCCAGCTCTGCAAAGGTGGGCGGCGCGAGAAAGATCTGCAAGGCCTCGGGGAAGCTTTGACGCACCTGACGCGCACCCTCCAGCTCGATCTCCAGGAGCACGGAGGTCCCCGCTTCCAGACGCTCGATCACTGGCTGACGAGGAGTTCCGTAGCAATTTCCTGCGAATTCAGCCCACTCCAGCAATCCCCCGTTTCTGACCAGATGGTCAAATGAGTCCCGTGAATGGAAGAAGTAGTGAGCCCCATCCTGTTCACCTTCCCTGGGAGCTCGGGTGGTGGCGGACACCGAAAGCCAGAGCCGCGGATGTCGCGCCAGCAGGCGAGCCACCAGCGTTCCCTTGCCAACGCCGCTAGGACCAGTCAACAGAGTGAGCCGGGCGCGGCGATCGGTCGTGGCCATGGCTTGTGTGTGTTCAGGCAGCAGGGTAGGAAGGCACCCCCAGTCGCAAGGCCACCAGAGCGCGATGGCTAAGAGCACGCTTCAGGTGATGGACCTCACCAGCCTTCGGGCAGTCCTGGGGGATCTGGAAACGCAGATCATTCCAAGCCGCTTTGAAAAAGCACAACAGCCGAACCAGCAAAGCCTGCAACTTGGCTTCCGCACCCTGAAAGGAATGATCTGGCTTGAACTCAGCTGGCAGGCGGATGCCGCGAGGTTGGTGCAGATCCCTGCACCAAACAAGATCGGCGGGGGCAGCACCCTGGCCCAGCAGGTTCAGCACGGCCTGAAGCAACTGGCCCTGGTGGCCATGGAGCAGCGGGGGTTTGAACGCGTTGTGCTGTTTCAGTTCGCCCCACGGCCGGGGGAGTCCACCGTTCGCACACTGGTTCTTGAGCTGATGGGGCGCCACAGCAATGTGCTGCTGCTGGATGACCAGAAGCGAATCACGGCCATTGCCCGACAGGTCAGACAACACCAGTCAAGGGTCAGACCCCTCAGCAGCGGTGATCCGTACGTCCCACCACCATCACTTCAGAGCCTTCCACCAACACGTGAAGAGCCCATCGAGCAATGGAAGCGCCGGCTGGGCCTGGTCCCGGTCGATCTAGGCAAAGCCCTGCGCGAGACCTATCAAGGCATCAGCCCTGCACTGACGCGGCAGCTCATCGACTTTCCTGCCGAGGACGCCTCGTCAGCGCCGCTATCAGCCTCCACGCCTGTCACGGAGATCTGCAGCAGCCAGTGGGCTCAGCTTCATCGGCGTTGGACACGGTGGCTGGAGAGCCTCAATCAAGGCGATTTCGTCCTTCGCTTCGATGATGCAGGTGGCTACCGAGTCTGGAATGATCCGGCCGATGCACCCAGCGCCAAGCAACCGCTCAGCCTGCGTCTCGGGATCTACTACCGGGATCATCTCAACCATCAACAACTGGGCAGGGAAAGCCAGGAGCTGCGACAGCTGCTGGACCAGAGCAGGAGCCGTGAGCAGGCCCAGCGCCAGGAGCAGGTCAAACGACTGAATGACAGCGTTGATGCGGATGCCCTGCAAAATCAGGCGGATGCCATTCTCTGCCAGGCCGCGCCCGACAGAGAGAGTATTGAGAAGGCTCAGAAGCTTTACCAGCGCGCAAGACGGCTGCGGCGATCCATACCATTAATCGAAGAGCGGCTGACCCATCACGATCAACGCCTCACGCTGATCGAAGGCAGCGAAAGCTTTCTGACAGACCTGATGCAGGCGGACTGGGACGATGCCGAAGATCGCAGCCGCCAACTGCGCGAGCTGAAAGTCGAACTGGAGGATTTACTGACCCCACGCCGCCAACGTCGCCGCAGCAGCCCCCCACAGGGGCAGCCTCAGCCGCTGGAGATCCGCTCCAGGAATGGACTGGTGATTCAGGTGGGACGCAATCACCGGCAGAACGAATGGATCAGCCTGCGTCAGGCTCGGGCTGGGGATCTCTGGTTCCATGCCCAGGAGTGTCCGGGTAGCCATGTGGTGCTGAAGGCCTCGGCAGCGGTCGCTTCGGAGCAAGACCTGCAACTGGCGGCAGACCTTGCGGCCTGGTTCAGCCGGGCGAAGGGGAACCGACGTGTGCCTGTTGTGATGTCTGCCGTGGAACACCTTCAGAGGATTCCTGGCACTGCACCGGGAACCGTGAGACATCGCGAGGCCGAGCTGCTCTGGGCGGAACCCGACCGTGCGCGAGAAACCTTGAAGCAAGAGACCCCCTAGCCTGATCCCAGTCAACTGCTCACTCACCTCTGACGCCGATCAAGCCTGAAGAGTCCCCGAAGCTGTCACCGCCACCGCCGATTCGGATCGGAGTCCAGGACGGCCCTGCAAACGACGTGGAAATGCCTCTGGTCGACCACCTGGAGGAACTGCGTCAGAGGGTGTTGCGCAGTCTTGTCGCAGTGGCCGTTTGTGCTCTGGCCTGCCTTCTGGCAGTGCGTCCGCTGGTCAGAATTCTGGAGGAGCCGGCCGGCTCGATCCGTTTTCTGCAGCTGGCTCCTGGCGAATTTCTGTTCGTGTCCTTCAAGGTGGCCGGCTATGCAGGCCTCACGCTGGCACTTCCCTATGTGCTCTATCAGGGTCTTGCCTTCGTTCTACCGGGCCTCACCCGAGGCGAGCGCCGCCTGATTGCGCCATCCGTGGCTGGATCGGCTGTTCTGTTTTTGGCCGGACTGGCCTTCGCCTGGTGGGCTCTGGTGCCTGCAGCTCTGAATTTTCTTGTGAGCTACGGCGCCGACGTCGTGGAACCCATCTGGTCGATCGAGCGTTATCTGGACTTCGTTCTGTTGCTCATGCTCTCGACAGGGCTGGCCTTTCAGCTGCCCGTTCTGCAGCTTCTGCTGGGAGTCTTCGGCTTGGTGAACTGGCAGCGAATGCTGTCCGCATGGCGCTGGGTGGTGCTGATCTCTGCCCTAGCCGGTGCCGTGCTGACACCTTCAACAGACCCGGTCACGATGTTGCTGCTGGGTGGAGCGATCACAGCCCTCTATCTGATTGGGGTTCTGCTTGTTGCTTTGATTCAGAGGTTCAGAGCAGAAACTCCTCCAGCCTCCCCTCCCCCTGCAGCTGCAGACTGAGCGCCTTGCCGAGACGTGGCTTGTCTCGGGTGGTACTCAACCAGTTGCGAACGGTCTCCGCTTCACCCAATCGGTTGACGATTTCCAAGACTTCCGCGATGTGAGAACGGTAGTCGGCCTCATCCAAAGGGAAGGACTGCTGCTCAAGGAATGCCCACATCACCTGGAGGTATAAACGCCTGCGCCGCGTGACCAGCTGAAGGTCATAGCTGGCCTGCCAGCGAGAGCGCAGAAGGTCGATGACCTCCTCAACGCCGAGAGGTCCGGAGTTGCTCGAGGAGGGGTGATCAGCGAGCACTGACGAAGACCTTGAACATCAATGAAAATCCAGTCTCCGCAAAGTGTGACACGACCTTCAGCGTTCATAATGGGCCCCATCCAGTGCCCAACGAACGTCAGACATGACACAGATGCCAGCAGCAGATGTGCCCGGAATGGGTCGCAGGCAGTTCATGAATCTGCTGACCTTCGGCTCCGTGACAGGCGTTGCCCTTGGTGCTCTCTATCCAGTGGTGAACTACTTCATCCCACCCCGGGCCGCTGGAAGCGGAGGGGGCACAAGTGCCAAGGATGAGCTGGGCAACCCGGTGACAGCCAGCGGCTGGCTCAGCACCCACCCCTCCGGTGATCGCAGCCTGGTACAGGGTCTCAAAGGAGACCCCACCTATCTGATTGTTGAAGGTGAAGACGCCATCGGCAGTTACGGCATCAACGCCATCTGCACCCACCTGGGATGTGTTGTGCCCTGGAACAGCGGCGCCAACAAATTCATGTGCCCTTGCCACGGGAGCCAGTACGACGCCACTGGAAAAGTGGTCAGGGGCCCGGCTCCTCTCTCGCTTGCCCTCGCCAATGTCAGCGTTGAAGACGACAACGTTTTCGTGAGCCAGTGGACTGAAACCGATTTCCGCACGGGCGAGAAGCCCTGGTGGGGCTGATCAACGACCTTTCTCCCACCGCTCTCCTCCAACACACGCTTCCGATGCGCCGAATTCTCCCCTCACTGTTCGCAGCCCTGATCCTTGGTATTGCCGTCTTCACGGCTCCTTCCAGCAGCTGGGCCTACCCCTTCTGGGCTCAGCAGAACTATGCATCTCCGCGAGAAGCAACAGGCAAGATCGTCTGCGCCAACTGCCACCTGGCCAAGAAAATCACCCAGGCAGAAGTTCCCCAGTCTGTTCTTCCCGACACGGTGTTCAAGGCTGCGGTGAAAATTCCCTATGAACAGGGTCTTCAGGAAATCGGTGCCGACGGCAGTGATGTCGGTTTACAGGTTGGGGCCGTGATCCAGTTGCCTGATGGCTTCACCCTGGCTCCCCAGGACCGCTGGACCGACGAGATCAAGGAGGAAACGGAGGGTGTTTATTTCACGCAGTACAGCGACGATCAACCCAACATCCTTCTGGTGGGCCCCATCCCCGGTGATCAACACCAGGAAATCGTTTTCCCGGTTCTCTCACCTGACCCTGCGACCGACAGCAACATCCACTTCGGCAAATATCAAATTTTTGTAGGCGGCAATCGAGGCAGAGGTCAGGTTTACCCGACTGGCGAAAAGAGCAACAACACCGTCTACACAGCTGCAGCCAGCGGCACGATCTCCTCAATTGAGGATGGCGACAATGGCGCCAAAATCGTCACCATCAACACCGCTGACGGTGAAAGCAGCACTGAAACCATTCCTGTGGGGCCTGCTCTGATTGTTGGCGTTGGCGACTCCATCGAAGCCGGCACTCCTCTTACCGACGATCCGAATGTGGGTGGTTTCGGACAGGTTGATGCTGAAGTTGTGCTTCAGAACCCTGTCCGCATCTATGGTTTGCTGGCCTTCTTCGCAGCTGTTTCACTCGCTCAGATCATGTTGGTCCTGAAGAAGAAGCAGATTGAGAAGGTGCAAGCCGCAGAGGGCATCTGATTTCAGTGCTGAACCCCGCAATTTTCACGTCCCCAGGGCCCGAGCTGTTTCAGCTCGGGCCTTTTGTGCTGCGATGGTATGGGCTGCTGATTGCAATCGCGGTCCTGATCGGACTGAACCTGTCCAGCTGGTTGGCGCGGCAGCGAGGCCTTGACTCCAATCTGATCAGTGACCTTCTGCCGATCCTTGTTCTGGCAGCTGTGATCGGTGCAAGAAGCTATTACGTCGCCTTTGAATGGAGCTCCTACCAGCGTTCATGGTGGGAGGCTTTTGCAATCTGGAAAGGAGGCATCGCCATCCATGGCGCACTGCTGGGTGGATCATTGGCCGTGATCCTGTTTTGTCGTTGGCGAAGAGTGTCCTTCTGGAATGTGCTGGACGTGCTTGTGCCCTCGGTGGTCCTGGGACAGGCCATTGGCCGCTGGGGCAACTTCTTCAATTCCGAAGCGTTTGGAGTACCGACCGATCTGCCCTGGAAACTGTTCATTCCTTATGGAAACCGGCCGAAGGTATTTGTCGATTCTGAGTTCTTCCACCCCACATTCCTGTACGAATCTCTCTGGAACATTGGTGTCTTTGTGGTGCTGATCGTGCTTTTCAGACTCGGCCGCCAAGGGAAGATCCCGCTACCTTCTGGGGCTCTGAGCTGCATCTATCTGCTCAGCTACAGCCTTGGGCGCATCTGGATCGAAGGACTCAGGATTGACCCTCTCTGCCTGGGCGGACAACCTCCTTTCTGTGATGGCGGACTTCGCATCGCTCAGCTGATGAGCCTCAGTCTGATGGCGATTGCAGGCTTCGGGCTGTTCTGGCTCTATGGACGCAAGGCCCCCCTTCCCGATCCAGGCTTACGGCAGGCAGACGCTTCATGACCAGAATCTCAATCGTGGGTGCTGGACCGGGAGCACCTGATCTGCTGACGCGCAGGGCGGAAGACCGGATTGTCAATGCTGATGTGCTGATCTGGACCGACTCTCTGGTGTCTCCTCAGATCGCTGATCTGGCACCAAAAAGCTGTGAACGGGTCAGAACCAGCACCCTCACGCTTGAACAGGTTCTCCCCCTGATGATCGATCGCGCAGGTGCGGGCAAAAACGTGGTGCGCCTTCACGATGGCGACCCTTGCCTCTACGGAGCTCTGAGTGAACAGATCTGTGGACTCGCCGAAGCTGGGATCGAGGTTGAAGTGGTGCCTGGTATCAGCGCTTACCAGGCAACAGCCTCTGCACTCAAGGCGGAACTGACCATCCCCGGACTCGTGCAGACGATCGTGCTAAGTCGAACCGGAGGTCGCACAGGCGTGCCGGAACGAGAGGAACTGAGGCACCTGGCAAGCCTGCGGGCTTCGCTGTGTCTCTATCTCAGCGCCCGCCATGTCGACGAGGTGCAGGCAACGCTTCTCGAGCACTACCCTGCCGACACCCCGGTGGCGATCGGGTACCGGGTGAGTTGGCCTGATCAATGGCTGAATCTTGTTCCTCTTGATCAGATGGCGAAGATCACCCATCAACGCAACCTGATCAGAACCACCTTGTATGTGGTCAGTCCAGCCTTCGGATCAACCACTCAGCGCTCAAAACTGTATTCACCTGATCATGACCACCTGTTCCGTCCCAGGAGCTGAAAAATCCGGACACCTGGTGTTTTAGACTGTTTAAGTGCGGGCGATTAGCACAGTGGTAGCGCACTTCCTTCACACGGAAGGGGTCACTGGTTCGAATCCAGTATCGCCCATTGAAAAGGCTCTCATTGACTGCAAGATCTGGGATCTGAGCGTCCAAACCATTGCTCGGACAATGATGGTTTCTGTCAATCAAGGCATCCGCAATCACCTATCAAATCGTGGATTGATTCCCAGCAATTGTGTTATCAAAGCGGAACAGCCATCGACAGATGAGGTTGTCCTGTCAACAGTTCTGAATTGGCAGTCAGAGACTGTCAAAACGTGAAGCAAAGGGTCTGCCGATCCTCGAAGATTCATGCAATCAGGACGGATATCCTCTGACGCTGATGAAGAAACCATGTTCAGCGGTGGGAAAGCTGCAAATGGAAAGACGTTTATCCATCAACGCGGAGCTCAGCTCTTGGGTCTCAACCTGGGTACTACCAACTAAATTCAACGCAGCAGATTTCTTTTGTGATGGCGAAGGGCTACTGGATCAGCACTGGCACGATTCACACTCCGCTGGCCATGGTCCCCTACATCAGCCGATTAACAGACTGGCTACCAACCGTCGGGGCGAAATTCCTTATCCGTGATGTCAACTGTGACATCCGCGAAGGTTCTCCTGGTTCCTTGAATGTGATCATCGAGTTCCCATCACTGGAGGCAGCCGTGTCGGCCTATGAGTCGACGGATTACCAGTCGTTGATTGCCTTGCGAACTCCCCACTCGGATCTCACCCTCACAATTTCGGAGGAATTGGTTGCCTGAGCCTCCCGGGTGTTGATCACTACGGATGTTTTGGTGATTTTCATGCAAGATCGAAAAGTCTTCGGGTGAAAACCGGAGATGCGTCGAACCAGGGAGGGGTGGGACCCTCCTTTTTTTTGAGCTGATGCTTGCCGATTCGCAGGTCAACGAGCAAATTCGCCAAACTCACGGTTGCTTTCATGTTTCGATGCTGCTGATGAAGAATCCGGTTCTCCAAAGAATCTGGGCAATCATCACCTGGCGCTGGCGGATGCAGATCGCCCTCAATGCTCCTTTCGCGTTGCTTTGGATCGCTGACAAAACCAACCCGGCTGTGCATGCATTCAATATGTCGGCTCTGTCATCACTGCACGCGGAGTGGCTGGCGCCAGTGATCGGAATCGCCTGACACTGTTCTGAACGAAGGAGATCAACGCCGCCGAAGCGTCAGCATCCACAGCCAGATTGCGAAGAGTGTCCCAACGGGAATCACGATCACCAGCAACTGACCGATCACCAGATTGCGAACCTCTGGATCCATTGTTCAGAAGGGAATCACGAGTGACCATTGCTTGCGTTTGAATCGCCAGCGATTGCCTGTGTCCTTCGCTTCAGGAACACTGCCCGCCATGAACCCGCTCGGGGCGGTGTCACTTTCAATGGTCTCGGAAGCTCCCTCCAGAGGAACCTCATAGCCAACGAACTGATCACCTTCCTTTTTGCAAGATCGCACCGGGAAATGCGCGGTGCTGGTCCATAATCCCGCTCTTGTCACGCTGTAACGGCCTGCAGATTCAGCCCAAAGTGTGCAGGCCCTTAAGGCAGACTCCGGCGACTCGTAACGGCTCAAGGCCTGGATAAAACTGAAGAGGTTGGGCACCTGAGTGATCACCAGAGCAGCCAAAAGAATCTGAGTGATCCTGTTGGATTTCATGATGCTGAGCGCTTGTTCTCACGCTCGAGTGAACGTTCACTGCTCATCGATCTCTTGACAGAACAGTCTCGGTTGATACTTGCAGGGATCGGCCAGGGTGGCTGGGTGTCAGGGGAGGCCATGGTGACGCGGAATTAAACGCGGCTGAAAACTGTGATGGAGGACTGCATTCCTTTGTGGCAACTCTTGCTGTGTGCCTCGTGGCACTGACAGAACTTCAGATCAAGCCTAATTTCAGCCCAACTTTGTTGCCGAGGGTCAGATGTGGTTGTCGGATTCCGAACAGGCAAAGAATGAGGCAACCGTCTCCACCCTGCAGGAGATCGGAGGCCTGCTCCGCCAGGCACGCATCGAGCAGGGGCTGAGTTGCGATCAATTGGCGCAGTCGCTGAAAATGGGCAGCGAGCAGCTGCAGGCCCTGGAGGAGGGTGATCTCGAGCGGCTTCCTGAACCGGTTTTCATCAAAGCGATGACCCGAAGAGTGGCCTCCAAGCTCAGCCTGGATTGCGACGCCCTGATCATCAGGCTGCAGACCGTTCTTCCCGCGCCCGAGGCCGTCAACAACTTGCAGGGTTCTGCTGCAGTCAGGTCAGAACGACAAAACTCTCCTGTCATCCCATGGCAGCGCCTGAGCTTGGCAGCTCTGACGATCGCCGCTGTCACCGGCGGAGCCATGGTGGTGGCCAGTCAGCGTCGATCCTTCCAGCAAGCCTCAATCACGGCTGCACCGGCATTGGAGGCCCCAACAGAAGTATCCTCTCAACCCGCTGCCGCTTCTCAACCCGCTGCCTCTCATGAGGATGGCTCCCGATCGATCTCGATCAGCAGCAAGCAACCCAGCTGGCTTTCAATCCGCAAGAGCGACGGCGAGGTTGTCTTCGAGGGCACCCTCTCCGACAGCAAATCCCTGCCTGCAAATTCAGACCTCGAGATCTACGCCGGCCGGCCCGACCTTGTTTTGATCAGTCATGGAAATGGCGCACCAAGGATCTTGGGACCCATCGATCAGGTGCGTTGGTACAAGCTCAGTCCTGAACTCTGACCTTGAGATGCAGACCGGTGACGTCCTTCACCAGAGATGAGCAGCTCTCCAAACTCCACTGTTCAAGGCTGAGGTTCTGATTCAGACGCTCGGGAACCAGCTGCAGAATCAGATCAGAACCTTTCACCTCAGCTTTCAGTTTCTGCACCACGGGATCCGGCCGCCGATCCAGAGCAGCAGCAAGGCGAAGTAACAACGCCATCTCCGACACCGTCCGCCGATTATCCCGGGTCTGGAGTGCTTGCCACGACTCATGGCGCTTTTTGGGGAGACTACGGCGGTGATATCGGGCGATGGCCGCAATCATCAGATGTTCGGATTCTGAATAACCCAGCAGTTCCCCATGGCGAATCAGATACCAGGAATGCTTGTGATAGGCACTGAGGTTGATGTGCTGACCACAGGCATGGAGCATGGCGGCAGCCCAGAGCAGATCTCTGCCTGATCCATCGTCACGGTGCAACGTCTTGTGGGTGCTCTCGTAAAGGTCGAGCGCGTGACTGGCGACCCGCTCGGCACGCGCCTGATTGACGGCAAAACGTTGCACCTGATGGATCACCGTGCGCTGACGGATGCTGCTCTGAAAACTGAAGCGGTCTTCAAGCAGACCATGGCGAAGCATCCAGTCAACAATGAGTCCTTCGCGCAGCGCCCGCTCACTCAGAACCAATTCATCCACACCGAGCATCTTCATGGTCGTTTGCAGGATGAGCGAACCGGGCACGATGATTTCCGCGCGGCGGTCATTGATGGTGGGAAGACCCCGTCGCTGCTCGGGTGTCATGGCCGCAAGGCGTTCCACAACGCGGTTCAGTCGCTGCTTTGAAACCTTGTAACCATGAAGTTTCAGCGGTGGTCGGTCGTCCTCACTGGCGGCCAACGCCCCGATCGCCATGGCCGTGCCACTGGTCGCAACAAGCACTGGGGTCTCCCCTGGCTTGATCCGTCGATGCACCTTGTCCACGGCAGGCTCGAGCGAACCCTGGATGAAAGCCTGCAAAAAGGAGCGGCGCTGGGGCGGGATCGGATCATCCTTGACGAAATCCCGCTGCAGCCTCACGGCACCCACCCGTGTGCTGGTGAGTGCGCGGGCATCCCGACCATCGGCAAGGATCAGTTCGGTGGAGCCACCACCGATATCCAGTACCAGATGCGGGCGATCGCCGAAAGGCATGCCGGACAACACACCCAGATAGATCAGACGGGCCTCCTCTGGACCACTGACCAGGTCCACATCCAGATCAAGTTCATCTTTGATCCTTTGAAGAAAGTCCCTCCCGTTGGGAGCCTCCCGAACGGCACTGGTCGCGGCGACGACGACCTGCTCCACCTGATGGCTCATCGCCAGCTCGCGGAAATGGCGAAGGCTTTCCAACCCCCTGGCCATCGCCTCGGGTGTCAGTTCTCCTGTGTCGGGGTCCCTTTCTCCAAGACGGGTATTGGACTTCTCGGCAAGGTCGATGCTGAACGTCCCCAAGGCCACATCCACTGAAGCGACGAGCATGTGAGTGGAATTGGTACCGACATCAATTGCGGCGACGTTCCTGACTTTTCGCGATCCGCCCGAATCGTGGATTACTGGCCGCCCTGCAGCCTGATGATTGAGATCCACCGCGGTCGCTGGGGAAGGCTCTGCACCTGACATGGCGCACCGTGATGGAGACGAGCCCACTCTGCCATCGGTGCACCAGAGCGGGTCGCCGCTGATTAAGGTTCCGAAAACCCAAGACTCTGGTTCTGCGCACTGTGACAGGCACGACTTTTTCTCGCGTCATGTCTCCCTGGGTGGCCCTGCTGCGTTGGAACAAACCAACCGGTCGCCTGATCCTTCTGGTCCCCGCAGGATGGAGCCTGTGGCTTGCTCCAGATGCTCCACCCTCTTCGGCGCTGGTGGTTCAGATCCTGATCGGAGGCCTGGCTGTCAGCGGGGCTGGCTGCATCGCCAATGATCTGTGGGACCAGTCCATCGACAGAGAGGTGGAGCGCACCCGTGAACGGCCCCTCGCCAGCGGCGCGCTGAACAGGAATCAGGCGACAGGGGTGATGGTGTTGCTGTTGGTCCTGGCCCTTGGAGTGGTGCTCAGCCTCTCGTCCCAGATGCAGCTCTGCCTGCTGCTGGCAGGGCTGGCACTCCCTCCCATTGTGATCTACCCGTCGGCGAAGCGATGGTTCCCCTTCCCCCAGGCCCTGCTGGCGATTTGCTGGGGGTTCGCCGTCTTGATCCCATGGGCCGCCTTCACAGGAAGCATCACCCCGTCAACACCGTTGATCGGCTGCTGGTTCTCCACCCTCTGCTGGACGTTCAGCTTTGACACGGTCTATGCGATGGCCGACCGACCGGATGATGCCCGCCTCGGTCTGCGCAGCAGTGCACTGACGCTTGGACGCAATGCCATCAGGACCGTTCGAGCCGGATATGGCCTCACCGCGGCATCGCTGGCTGTGGCGGCGGCCGCCGCCGAGGTAGGGCCGATTTTCTGGCCCTTCTGGGTCATTGCCAGCATCGGGCTCTGGCGCTCCACACAAACTCTGCGAGCCAGCGAACAGCAACCGGCTTCGGTCTATGCCCGCCATTTCAGACGGCAGGTCCAGATCGGGACCTTGCTGCTGATCGGCCTTGTGCTCTCGCATCTGGGCTGATGCAGCACTTCAGAACTGCCTGGCCGATGCCATCACCGATGCAGAAGGGAGACAGGGTGACCATTGCTGCACCCAGTTCGGCCCTCTGTGACGGAACCCACCTTTCGGCCGGGATCGCCATTCTCGAATCATGGGGACTGAAGGTGACCCCTCCCACATGCCAAGGACGGCGCTGGGGCTATTTGGCAGGTCGCGACAGCGAGCGGATCAGTGATCTTTCAGAGGACGATGGGAGTGCTCTGCTTGCCTGTGCGCGTGGTGGATGGGGAGCCGCACGACTTCTGGAGCAGCCCGTTCCCTGGCGTGAGGGATGGTTTTTGGGTTTCTCAGATGTCACAGCTCTGCTGTGCAGCCGGATGGCAAGAGGCTTCGGAGGCGGGATCCACGGCCCTCTGGTCACAACCCTGGCTGACGAGCCCGCCTGGAGCAGACAGCGTCTTCACGATCTTCTGTTCGGTCATCCCGTTGCACCCCTTGAGGGGACCTGCTGGTCGGGCGGAAAGGTGAGTGGCCCGTTGCTGACCGTGAATCTGACGGTGGCTTCCCACCTGCTCGGCAGCCATCACCTCCCCGATCTGCGTGGAGCAATTCTGGTGATTGAAGATGTGGGCGAAGCGCCTTACCGCCTCGATCGAATGCTGACCCATTGGCGTCTCGCCGGTGCGTTGCAGGATCTGGCAGGCCTTGGATTCGGACGGTTCAGCGGTTGCAGCGAGCCTGAGGACAGCAGTGATCCAGCGCACGGTTTCAGCCTGGAGCAGGTTCTGCGAGAACGCAGTCAGGACCTGGGTTGCCCAGTCGTCGCTAATTTGCCCGTGGGTCATGGCAGCGGCGGCAATGCGGCCCTGCCGATGGGCGTTGCGGCGCAATTGGATGGAACCGCCGGCACCCTGACTCTGGAGCCATCGGTTCAACGCTGAGCAAGCACAGCTTCAGCAACGGTGAGATCGAACGGCGTGGTGACTTTGATGTTGGCGGGCCCAGCATCCAGCACCCTGACCGGCCAGCCCAGTCGTTCAAACAGAGAGGCATCGTCGGTGACCGACCAGCCGAGTGTCCTGGCCTGGGCATGCCCTTCGCGAAGATCGGCAACGGCGAAACCCTGCGGTGTCTGGGCTGCCCAGAGTTCCGCACGATCCGGCGTGTCGGTGATCAGCCCAAGCCCATTCACTCGCTTGATCGTGTCGGTCACCGGCGTCGCAGCAATCACCGCATCGCCAGCCAGCACTGCAGCAGCGCAGCGATCGAACAAACCGGGATCGACCAGACAGCGGGCACCGTCATGAATCAGCACATGCTCTGCATCTCCAGGGAGGGCCACCAGCCCGCGCTCCACTGATTCCTGGCGCGTGCTGCCGCCCTCGATCCAGGCGATCGGCTTGGGCGATCCCTGCAGCAGGGGCGCAATCTCGTCGTGATCCCCAGGCTGGCCGATCACCCCGATCCAGCCGATGTTCTCAGCGGCGCAAGCCGCCTCCAGGGTCCAGGCCAGCAGGGGCCGGCCTCGAAGATTGAGCAGGAGTTTGTTGCAATCAGCGCCCATACGCCGGCCGCTGCCCGCTGCGGCGATCAACAGATGCACAAGCGACTCCTGCTGCCAGCAGGCTGAAACGGCCTCCATACAATCAGCTCGCACCACCTGTGCTGTTGGTTCATGCGTGTTCTCGCTCTCAGCCCCGGAAGCCTTCAGCAACAGCTTGAGCGCCTGCCAGCTCTTGCCGCCGCCGCCGAACAGCTCGAGGCCAGCCTCCAGGTGGCCTGTGATCCATCCCACCGCGCGCTGTGGTCGATGCTGCCCGCGGTGAAGAAAGTGATTCCCTTCCCCTTCGACGCCGATCCGAATCTCTCGGACTGGGCCAACCTGCTCGGACTGGTCAGGGAACCTGACTTCCAGGCCTGCCTGAACTTCGCCACCGGACGTCAGGTGAACCTCATGTTGTCCATGAGCCATATCCCGATGCGGGTGGCAACCGAGGGGTTTGCCAGCACGGCCTCCGCCAGGGTCGAACCAGGCTGGACGCCACAGAAACTTGAAGCATTCCTCGCCCCGATGGGCGTGTCCCTGAATGCCGACGCCTTCCGCCTCAGCCTGCCAGCGGATGCCATGGAGAAAGCCCGCAGTGCGCAACCTCCTGGGGATGGCCCCCTGCTGCTGCTAGCTCCAGGAGCGTTCCCCGGTGATTGGCCAGAAGAGCGCTGGACGTCACTCCCGGAGAGCATTCGCGCCAAGTTGCCCCAGCTGCGAAGCCTTGTGCTGCCAGCGGACCTGCCCGTCGCGCAGCGTTCCGCTGCGGTGGCCTGCGCTGATGTGGTGCTCAGCAGCTGTCCACTCACGCAGCTGATTGCCACCTACTGCGGACTGCCTCTGGTTGCCCTGGGGGCCACCACGGATCAGCTGCCCCAGAGGGATGTGATTCGCAGGCTCGAAAGCAAGGATCTGGCATCCCTGTCCGTCGCCGATGTGATGCAGGCACTCGGCTTCTGATGGTGCGCCCCAGGCGCAGCGGACAACAGGGGCTGATCGGCGTCCGTCCCCGTCAACTCAGTCACCTCGCACGACCCTGGCTGTTACCTGGTCTGGCACTGACCGTGCTCGTTCTTGGTGGAGCCCTCGGCTACCGGATCACCGAAGGATGGGACTGGGGGGATTGCCTCTGGATGGTGCTGATCACGATCAGCACCATCGGCTATGGGGAGGTAGAACCTCTCTCCCAGCCGGGGCGTCTGGTCACCGTGTTGATCATTGCTGGGGGCCTGCTGGTCGTTCAGCTGTCGATTCAGCGCGTTCTGGGGTTGTCAGAATCCGGGTACTTCCGCCAGGTTCGGGAGTTGAGATTCCGCCGGATGGTGCGGCGCATGCAAGACCACGTCATCCTCTGCGGCTACGGCAGGATCGGTCGTGAGATCGGGGAGCAGCTGCTTCTCGAGAATGCGCCGGTGCTGGTGGTCGAACTGGACCCCATCCGCAAACAGGCGGCTGAAGAACGCGGCCTGAAAGTGCTCCAGGCAGACGCCACGTTGGATGAAACCCTGATGGAGGCAGGACTGGATCGTTGCCGGAGTCTGGTGACGGCCTTGCCAAGCAATGCAGCCAACCTGTACGTGATCCTCAGCGCCCGTGGCCTCGAGAAACGATGTCGACTGATCGCCCGAGCTGATAGCGAGGAAGCGGCAGCGAAGCTTGAGCTAGCTGGCGCGAGCGTGGTGGTGAGCCCGTATGTGGCCGGAGGTCGAGTGATGGCCACCACTGCCCTGCGTCCGCTGGCGGTCGACTTCACGGATCTGCTGGCCGGATCCGATTGTGAAATCGAGGAATTCCGCCTCAGTGAAGATCCAGCCCTGATGCGTGAGATCTCCCACCGCAGCCTGCAGGAACTGGATCTGGCACGACGCACCGGTGCCATGGTGCTCGCCATCAGGGACAACAACACCCTGTCCGCCAATCCCAATGGTGAGTTCACCCTGGCTCCGGGCCAGATGCTTGTGGTGATGGGAAGCAAACAGCAACTGCAGGACCTCCGTCAGATTCTTGGTGGCGCCATCGACGCCGTGGAACCGATGAGCGGCATGCAACCACTGGATTAAGAGCTGGTCCTGCAGGTCCGTACGATCAGCCCATCACAGGTCCTTGCATGAGCACCATCCGAACCCTCGATGGCCAGATCGCTCTGGTAACAGGAGCCAGCCGTGGAATCGGTCGCGCCGTTGCCCTCGCACTGGCAGAGGCCGGCGCCGAGGTGGTTGTGAACTACTCCAGCTCTCCTGATGCAGCCGATTCGGTGGTGGGTGAGATCACGGGCTCTGGAGGCCGGGCCTATGCCGTTCAGGCCAATGTGGCCGATGAGGAGGCCGTCAACGATCTGATCAAGACGGTGATCGAGCGCAGCGGCAGGATCGACGTTCTGGTCAACAACGCCGGCATCACACGCGACGGTCTGTTGATGCGCATGAAGACCGAGGACTGGCAGTCGGTGATCAACCTGAACCTGAGTGGTGTGTTCCTCTGCACCCGGGCGGTGACGCGCCCGATGCTCAAACAGAAAAGTGGGCGGATCATCAACATCACCTCCGTCGTCGGCCTGATGGGCAACGCCGGCCAGTCCAACTACGCCGCAGCCAAAGCAGGTGTTGTGGGATTCACCAGAAGCACCGCCAAGGAGATGGCCAGCCGAGGCATCACGGTCAATGCCGTTGCTCCCGGCTTCATCGCCACTGACATGACCAAGGATCTTGATGCGGAGGGGATCCTCGCGGCCATCCCCCTCGGACGCTTCGGGACACCAGAGCAGGTGGCAGGAGCGGTGCGGTTCCTGGCAGCTGACCCCGCTGCCGCCTACATCACCGGCCAGGTTCTTCAGGTTGACGGCGGCATGGTGATGGGCTGATCGAGATCAGCCACGGCCCCTTGAATCAACGTTCGAGAGGCTGACCCAGTTCATCCCTCAGTTTCCTGATCCGCTGCAGCAATCTGAACCGACGACTTCGCTCAGTTGCCGTCAGGAAGATGCGCAAAGGCACATAAACAAGGGCCATGATCCCGGCCAGACCGGCGAGCAGAACGAAAAAAAACGCCCCTGAATTGGCCATGTGGTCACGCTAACGATCAAAAGCACATCCAGCAGCGGTTGTGCGGCCGATGATTCGGCTTTCCCCACTTCCGGCAACGAGTCAGGAGCCCTGTCGTTGTGGGACATTGACGAACGGGTAAGTGTCGATCATGGCCAAGCTTCTCAGTTTTTCGGATGAATCCCGCGCGTCACTGGAGCGGGGCATGAATGCTCTCGCCGATGCCGTGCGCGTCACCATCGGCCCGCGCGGTCGCAACGTGGTGCTTGAGAAGTCGTTCGGAGCGCCCGACATCATCAATGACGGCGACACGATCGCGAAGGAGATCGAACTGGAGGATCCCTTCGAGAACATCGGCGCCAAACTGATTCAGCAGGTGGCCTCTAAGACCAAGGACAAAGCTGGTGATGGCACCACCACGGCGACCGTTCTGGCACAGGCCATGGTGGAGGAAGGTCTCCGCAACACAGCAGCTGGAGCGAGCCCGATCGAACTTCGTCGCGGCATGGAAGCGGCGGTTGCCCATGTGGTCCAGGGCCTGGCGGAGCGAAGCCAGGCCGTGAGTGGAGATGCCATCCGTCAGGTGGCCACGGTCAGCGCCGGCGGCGATGAGGAAGTGGGCCAGATGGTGAAGGAAGCCATGGACAAGGTCAGCGTCGACGGTGTGATCACCGTGGAGGAGTCCAAATCGCTGGCCACTGAACTCGACGTCACCGAAGGCATGGCCTTCGATCGTGGCTACAGCTCGCCGTATTTCGTCACCGATGGCGATCGTCAGATCTGTGAGTTCGACAATGCTCTGCTGCTGCTCACCGACCGCAAGGTGAGTGCGGTTGCAGACCTCGTTCCTGTACTCGAAGCCGTTCAGCAGTCGGGTTCGCCCCTTGTGGTCCTGGCCGAGGAAGTGGATGGGGAAGCTCTGGCCACTCTCGTGGTGAACAAGAACCGCGGTGTTCTACAGGTCGCAGCGGTTCGCGCTCCCTCATTTGGTGAGCGCCGCAAAGCAGCCCTGGCCGACATCGCCATCCTCACCGGTGGCACCGTGATCAGTGAAGACCGGGCCATGACCCTCGAAAAGGTCACACTCGCCGACCTCGGGCGCGCCCGCAGGATCACGATCAGCAAGGAAAGCACCACAATCGTCGCCGGCGAGGAAAGCCGGGACGCCGTCGCGGAACGGGTGGCCTCCATCCGTCGTGAACTCGACAACACCGAGTCGGAGTACGACCGCGAAAAGCTCACCGAACGCATCGCCAAACTCGCCGGAGGCGTGGCCGTGATCAAGGTGGGCGCCCCTACGGAAACCGAGCTCAAGAACCGCAAGCTGCGCATTGAAGACGCCCTCAATGCAACACGGGCAGCCGTTGAGGAAGGCATCGTTGCTGGTGGTGGCTCCACGCTGCTGCAACTGGCTGGCTCCCTGGATTCCGTGGCTGCTCAGCTGCAGGGCGATCAGCGGACGGGGGTTGAGATTGTGCAGCGTGCCTTGAGTGCTCCCCTCAAGCAGATCGCCATCAATGCAGGCGCCAACGGCGATGTCGTGGTGGAACAGGTGCAGCGCTCCGGCCAGGGTTTCAACGCCGTCACCGGCAACTACGAAGACCTGCTGCAGGCGGGCATTCTTGATGCCGCGAAAGTGGTGCGCCTCGGTCTCCAGGACGCTGTATCCATCGCATCGCTGCTGATCACCACCGAAGTGGTTGTGGCCGATAAGCCCGAGCCCCCTGCCCCGGCGGCACCGGGCGGAGATCCCATGGGTGGAATGGGCGGTATGGGTGGCATGGGCGGCATGGGCATGCCCGGCATGATGTGAAGCCGCCTGCGCGCGCCTGGCTCGCTCAGAGAGCCCGAACCAGGCGCGCATGGATCCGGCAGACCGCCAGAGCTTCACGCGGGGGGTTGCTGCAAAGATGCCCAAGCTCCCTGTTCAGAGCCTGTAATTCCCCCATCGGCAAACCTGCAACCGGCAGAGCGAGGACCAGTCCACCGACCATCGCCGGGAGGGAAATCAGGCGCAACATGGCATGAGTCTCGCGAGACTCACTCAGTCTGCCTTTTGAGCTGCCTGCAGTAAGCATCCACCTGCAGATCCACACCGGTGATCGCTGTCCCGACCACCACCGCGTCCGCCCCCCCTTTGATGGCATCAACGGCAGCCGCGGCCGAGGAAATGCCTCCCTCGCAGACCAGAAGAGTGGCCTGCGGAAGCTGTTGCCTCAGAGGATGCAGCAGATCCATGGCAGGCGGCAAGAGCAGTGACGTTTCCTCCGTGTATCCGTACAAGGTGGTTCCGACCCATTCACATCCCAGGGCGGCAGCTCTCAGACCGTTTTCAACGGTATCGACATCCGCCATCAGGGTTGCACCAAGCTCTGTTCTCGCTCGCGTCACCAGCTGTTCAAGCTGTTCATCGGAGGGGCGAACTCGCTCTGTGGCGTCAAGAGCAACCACATCTGCACCTGCTGCCCAGACAGCTCTGATCTCCTCCCATCGAGGAGTGATGTAGACGGAACTCCCAGGGAAGGAGCGTTTCCAGAGGCCCACGATCAGCGCATCCGGGCAACGCTCGCGAACCGCCCCGATGTGCTCAGGGCTCTCCAGCCTCACCCCGATGGCACCTCGCCGCAGACTCGCCTCAGCCATGGCGGCGATCACGTCGGGATGCCGCATCGGGGAGCCTTCCGGAGCCTGAACGGAAATGATCAGGCCGCCCTGAAGATGACTGCGGTCGAGGCGATTCAAAGGCGAGACGACCATGACGCCTCAGGAGGCCCTGGGAAGATCGTCCTGGCTGACGGGTGCCAGCCAGCGGCGCAGTCGCTGAGGACCAGCGGCAGGGACCGGACGCAGGCTCGGAGCCGCGGCATTTGCAGGGGTCTCGGTTTCAACAGCACGCCCCACATCATCCAGGCAGTCCCTCAGCAAGGAGGTGACCCTGGTCAGCCCGAGCGGCTCCTCTTCGGGTTCCACAGCGGTGCTTTCTTCAACCTCAGCCACAGGCTCAGCAGTGGCTTCTGATGCAGGGATGACAGCCTCGGCACCTGACACGGTCGCCGCCGATGACACATGCTCATCGGCGGCGATGAATCCAGCGGGCAGCGAGTCGACACCGAAGCGATGCACCCACTGCAGCTCCAGTCGAGTCAACAGTTCTCGGTCGTCCTGTTGCAGCGCCTGTTCGATGAGTTGCTGAAGACTGATCTGGCGGGGATCCTGATGCTGGTAATGGGAATGGTTCACGGAATCAGGCGAGCTTGCGGTTGAGCAGAGGGCGGATCAGCAGGAACAATGCAGCCGTCAGCAGCGTTAACACCAGAAGACAAGTGGTACCGGTGACAGAGCCGTACGGCGCTTCAAGCAGAACCGAAGACAGATCCAGCGGGCCGGAATAGGCGGCACGAATGGGTTCAATCGCGAAGGTAAGGGGATTTAGCGATGCAAGCCAGCCCAGCCAGGGAGGCATGAAGCTGAGAGGAGCCAACGCTGTGCTCGCAAACAGCAGGGGGAGGTTGGCCACAAAAATCACTGCGATCAGTTCAATGTGTCCAGGCAAGGCAAACGCCAATCCCAGGCTGAGAGCCGTCACGGCAAACACCAGCAACAGCAACGTGACCACCACGAGCAGCAGACCGGCTGCACCGGGCCATCCATAGCCGAGCAGGGATGCGGTGACCATGATCGCCAGACTCTGCACAAGACTCAGGGATGTGATGTAGATCACAGAGGCCAGAACGATCGAACTGCGACTGCGCAGCGGAGCCACCAGAAGTCGGTTCAGGAAACCGAATTCACGGTCGAACATCACCGGAAGCCCTGCATTGAGCGCCGCACTGAAGGCGGTGAAGACAATGACTCCAGCTCCGAGAAATCGGCCGTAGCTCATGCCTCCAGGCAACAATCCCTCTGGAGCCCGGGAAAAGAGAGCACCGAAGAGCACCAGCCAGATCAAGGGCTGCAGAACCCCCGCCACCAACGTGGACGGACGTCGTTGAAGCTGGAGGAACAGACGGCGCGTGAGCGCGAAGGTCTCCTGCAGAAGCTCTGCGAAGGCCGAGCGGTTGTCGGACTGAGAGGAGCTTGTGGCGAAGGCAGGACTGGTCATGAAAAGGATGAATAAGGAAGAGGATCAGGAAAGGCTTCAACGCATCGACTGGCGTCGCTCTTGCTTGGGATCGCGCTGACCTGCCACGGCAAGCTCTGCATCCATCAGGGTGCGACCGGTGGCCTGCAAATAGACATCATCAAGGCTGGGACGACTCTGCGAAAGGGAGAAAACGTCCAGCGCCTCAGCCGCCAGGCGCTCCTTCAGCGTTGGCAGCACATGTTCACCGTCCACGACGAGATTGAGCGAATAGCCCTGCGCACGATTGATCACGATCCGCCTCACGCCCTCCACCACTTCCAGGAGCTGACACACCCGTTCCGCTTCTGGCTGGTCGCTGAATTCCCTGACCCGCAGGGTCACCCGGTCTCCGCCGAGCTGCTGCTTGAGAGCTTCAGGAGCACCCTCCGCAATCACCCGACCTGCATCGATGATCGCCATACGATCAGCGAGGGCTTCGACTTCCTCGAGGTAGTGGCTGCTCAGAAGGATCGTGGTTCCCTGATCGCGCAGATCCTGAAGCACCTCCCAGATCACAGCGCGACTTTCAATGTCCAAGCCCACCGTCGGTTCATCCAACACAAGCAACTTGGGTTGGTGCAGCAGTCCGGACGCGAGATCGAGACGCCGCCGCATGCCTCCGGAATAGGTGCCGCAGCGACGGTCGATCCAATCGCCCATCGACATCCGCTCCACCAGCTGATCAATCCGGTTGTTCCGGTCCTGCCGCGGAAGGTGGTAAAGGTCTCCCTGAAGAGCAAGCAGTTCGCGACCGGTGAGGATTTTGTCAATCGCCACCTCCTGCGCCACGTAGCCCATCAGTTGACGCACCGTGCGGGGCTCCTGCAGCGCATCCACGCCAGCAACCATCACACTCCCTTGATCGGGAGCAAGCAGGGTGGCAAGGATCCGCAGTGCTGTGGTCTTCCCCGCGCCGTTGGGGCCAAGCAGTCCGTAGAGGCAGCCTGCTGGAACGGAAAGACTGAGTCCGCTCAGAGCCGAAACGGACCCATAGGACTTCTCCAGTTGATCCAGCTCAAGCAGTGACATCCCGCCCACGGAAACAATCCTTTGAAATCTAGGGAGCAATCCCAGGGAATCCTGCTGAAACCGTCATCAGCCATCCCCTGAGCTGAAGATCAAACAGGGCAGGGGCGGACTGACGACTGAGGATCAGCAGCAGGCAGATCCCAAAGAGGTAAAGAATCGACCACCGGAACAGTCCCTTGGCGCGTTCCTTGCTGTCAGGCTCCTGCGCAAGTTTGCCGACCATCTGCAGCAGACGTCCATTGAAGGGGAAAAGCAAAAGGCCATAGAACAGCCCTCCTTCCGGCAAAGCCCAGATTCCGAACATGCTGATCAGCACGGTGGCCCACCCATAGCGACGGATGGCTCGGGTCGTGACGACAGGTCCCTCGACCACCGGGAGCATGGGGATGCCGACCGCTCGGTAGTCGTCGCGCAGAAGCAGGGCTAAGGCCCAGAAATGCGCCGGTGTCCAGACCATCACCAACGCGAAGAGCCACCAGCCCCCCAGCCCGACATGCCCTGTGGCTGCCGCGGCTCCCACCAGAGGAGGGATGGCGCCGGCAACGCCGCCAACAACAATGTTCTGGGTCGTCCTTGGCTTGAGCAGTGCGGTGTAGAGCAGGACATAGCTGCAGAGCCCAAGCAGTGAAAGGCCTGCGGCCAGGCAGTTCACACCACTGACCAGCAGTGTCGCCGCCGCCAGGGTGCAGGAGACGGCGCCAGCGAAGGCGGCTGTGGGCGACAGTCGGCCCGAGGGAAGTGCACGACCGCTTGTGCGCTGCATTCGGCCATCGAGGTCCTGCTCCCAGAGGCAGTTGAGAACTCCTGCGGCAGCGGCAGCGAGTGCGCCACCACCCAGCGTGCAGGCAAGTCTTGGAGAGGAGAGCGGCCAGCCCTCGGTCAGGGCCATTCCACCGAGTGTGGTGGCCAGCAGCAGAGGAATCAGCCGCGGCTTGGCCACTTCAAGCCAGGGTGGAAGCTTGATGCGCTTGCGCGAAGGAACAACCTCTTCGCGTGTGAGCTGACCCGGGGATGGAGCGGTGGTGGAACTAGCCATGACAGGCCTCCAGAGAGGAAGAGTCGAGGACGACAGGCAACGGATCTGATGGGGCCGGTTGACGTCTGCAGGTCAGGCCGGCCAGAACCGCAACCAGAAGACAGGCCACAAGCTGATGAGCCACCGTCACCGCAGGTTGTGAGAGGCCAAGACGCAGGGTTGTGACACCAAGACCGATCTGCGTTCCCACCAGCAGCAGCGCCATCACCAGCAGCGGCCACTGAGCTCGGGCCCAGCTGCCGCTGATCAGAGCAACCAGCACGAACAGCAACACGCAAAGTGCTGCAGGCGTGGCAGCGGCACGATGCCAGTGGAGCCATTGACAGGACTGACCGGCCTCGAGGCAGCGCTGCGAGGCCCATGACGTGGCCATGCGTGCACCCAGCAGACTTTGGGCGGAGACCGCCAGCACACTGACCGAACCCAGCAGGGTCCACCAGCGGGGAGCCGCAATGGAGCGGGGAGCTGCCAGAAGCGTCTGGGTGAGGCCACTGACCGTGATCACCAGCGTGAGAGCCAGGGCCAGATGTGCCGTGACCACCGCAGAGGGCAAGAGCTGCAGCACCGTGAGCGCTCCCAGGCCTCCCTGCAGAACGACCATCAGCACCAGAAAAGCGCTGAGGGGGAGCAACCATCGCGGAAGATCTCGGCGAAACCACCAGACCACAGCCAGCTGCACCAGCAGTGCCACGCCAACGACGAAGGCATCGAGGCGATGAAACCATTCCAGGAAAACCTGGACGTTCATCTGCCGACCGGGGAGAAAAGAGCCGTAACAAAGAGGCCAATCAGGACAGGCAAGACCTGCCTCCATGACCCTCGTCGCACCTCCGATCACCACCAGTGCAACAAGCGCCACCACAAGATGAGCAGCCAGCTGAGCGAGGCGAAGACGGATCGAATTCAGTGACGATGCAGTCAACGCAGCCTCCTTGATGGAGATGGTTATTGACGGAACGTAGCCGTTTGATTCAGAACGACACGATGTGTAGCCGAGTGCAACATCTGCAATCTCGGACTTGATGCGACTTTGCTGACAAGAGCACGCTTGAACTCAGAAAAGACGAAGGATTTTCAGGCTTGCTTAACAATCAGCGCGTGGTGATTGTTAAGCAACCTCCATAGCCTGAAGAGACTCAAGTTGAGGTCCGGGGTGCCCATCCCCTCAGCAATTCTGACCCTGTGCCTAGGAATGCTCCTCGTGCTCGGGGGGTTATGGATTGGCCAGAACATCAACCTTCTTCCAGTTGATGCCAGTGCCAACGCGCCCATTTACGACGAGTTGTTTCGCGTTCTGTTCAGCATCGGCACAATCCTTTTTGTAGGAATCGTCGGGCTGATTGTTTTCAGCCTTGTGCGTTTCCGTCGTCGCCCAGGCCAGCTCGGTGATGGGCTCGCCCTTGAGGGCAATCTGCCCCTGGAAGTGTTCTGGACCGCTGTTCCTGCAATCGTCGTTCTGTTCGTTGGGCTCTACAGCTACGACATCTATGAACGGATGGGAGGGATGGTTCCGCTCAGTCATGGCAACCACAGTTCGGAGATGGCTGCTGATCAGCGCGTCTGGGGCGGCATTGGCTCAACACAGGATTCCCAGACAGCGACAACAACAGGTGTGACGCCATTCCCTGTTGAGGTGACAGCAATGCAGTTCGCATTCCTCTTCCATTACCCGGAGGGAGACTTCATTTCCGGAGAACTGCATGTGCCGGTCGATCGCCCTGTGTCGCTGCGAATGGAAGCCAAGGACGTGATTCATGCGTTCTGGATTCCGGAATTCCGTCTCAAGCAGGACGTCATCCCAGGCCAGCCGACCGTTCTCGATTTCACCCCAACCCGCACCGGCAGTTACTCGATTGTCTGTGCGGAGCTCTGTGGGCCCTATCACGGAGGAATGCGCTCGAGCGTTGTGGTCGACAGCGCCGATGACTTCGACACCTGGCTTCAGTCCAATCAAAAGCCCCCTGCAACCGAAGCATGACGATCACAGCTCCCCAGACATCGGCGCCGCCGTCTGTTTCCCTGCAACCAACGGGATGGCTTCGCTATCTGAGCTTCAGCGTCGACCACAAGGTGATCGGCCTGCAGTATCTGGTCTGCGGATTTGCCTTCTACCTGATCGGTGGCGCCATGGCAGGTGCGATCCGAACAGAACTGCTGAGTCCGGTCTCAGACTTCATGCCCAGGGATGTTTACAACCAGATCCTCACGTTGCACGGGACGGTGATGATCTTCCTGTGGATCGTTCCAGTGGTGAACGGAGCCTTCGGTAATTACCTGATCCCCTTCTATGTGGGAGCAAGGGACATGGCCTATCCGCGGCTGAATGCAGTTGCGTTCTGGCTGATTCCTCCAGCGGGCCTGATGCTCATCAGCAGTTATTTCATCACAGGTGCTGCACAATCGGGCTGGACGGCATATCCACCCCTCAGCATCACATCGCCGGCCGCTGGTCAGATCATCTGGATCCTGAGTGTTCTTCTTCTGGGCGGAAGTTCAATCTTTGGCGGCATCAATTTCATCGCCACGATTCTCAAGCTTCGTCGTCCAGGCCTGAAGCTGATGCAGCTTCCGATGTATTGCTGGGCGATGCTGGGCACCAGCATTCTTGTGGTTCTATCAACACCGGTGCTGGCAGGAACACTGATCATGCTGAGCTTCGATATTGTTGCTCATACCGGATTTTTCAATCCTGGCCTGGGTGGAAATGTTGTGGTTTACCAGCACCTTTTCTGGTTTTATTCCCATCCGGCGGTTTACATCATGGTGCTGCCTGCTTTCGGCTTAGTTAGTGAAATACTGCCGGTTCACTGTCGCAAACCCCTGTTCGGATACACAACCATGGTGTATTCGATCATGGCCATCGTCGGACTGGGGCTCGTGGTGTGGGCCCACCACATGTTCACCAGCGGCACGCCACCCTGGATGCGCCTCTTCTTCACCATCGCGACGGCCTTCATTGCCGTTCCGACTGGCATCAAGTTCTTCAACTGGCTGGCCACCCTCTGGGGTGGACGGATCAGTCTCAACAGTGCCGTGCTGTTTTCCTGCGGCTTCATCGTGAACTTCGTGCTCGGTGGAATCACGGGTGTCGCACTTGCCCAAGTGCCCTTTGACGTTCACGTTCATGACACCTACTTCGTAGTCGCCCATTTCCATTACATCGTCTACGGCGGGTCGGTGTTCGTGATTTTCGCTTCGATCTATCACTGGTACCCCAAAGTCACCGGGCGCATGCTCAATGAGCATCTCGGCCGATTGCACTTCCTGCTCACCTTCGTGGGTTTCAATCTCTGCTTTGCCCCACAGCACTGGCTCGGCCTAAACGGGATGCCGCGTCGGGTTGCCGAATACGACCCGCAGTTCGCACTGGTCAACCAGATCAGCAGCACGGGAGCACTGCTGATGGCCATCAGCACCCTTCCCTTTCTCTGGAATGTGATCGCCAGTGCCTTCAACGGTGCCATCGCAGGCGACAACCCATGGAGAGCCCTCACTCCTGAATGGCTGACGTCGTCGCCACCACCGGTTGAGAACTGGAAAGGTGAGGCACCACTGGTGACCCATCCGTATGGCTACGGGACCCCCGCTGACGAAATCGATCTCAACTCGGCCAGCGGCAGTGATCTCTGGAGAAGCGGTGAATGACATCACTCACACCCCACGAGCAGCGAATCGATCACACCGACGATCACGCTGCGGAACACCCTGATCACCGCATGTTCGGCCTCGCGACCTTCCTCGTGGCTGACGCCATGACATTCGCGGGATTCTTTGCCGCCTATCTCACCTTCAAGGCTGTCAATCCTCTACTGCCCGGTGCGATCTACGAGCTTGAACTGCCGCTGCCGACCCTGAACACCGTTCTCCTGCTGGTGAGCAGTGCAACCTTTCACCGGGCGGGCTTGAACCTGCGCAGAGGCCACAACGAACGCTGTCGCCTCTGGCTGATGCTGACCGCAGTGCTCGGTTTGGCTTTCCTCGCCAGCCAGATGGTGGAGTACTTCACGCTGCCCTTCGGCCTAACCGACAACCTCTACGCCAGCACTTTCTATGCCCTCACCGGATTCCACGGACTGCACGTGACCCTGGGCACTCTGATGATCCTGATTGTGTGGTGGCAATGCCGCACTCCGTCAGGTCGTATCAGCGCCAGCAATCATTTTCCTCTTGAAGCCGCAGAGCTCTATTGGCATTTCGTGGATGGAATCTGGGTCATTCTTTTTGTGATTCTCTACCTGATCTGAAGCCCATCTGGATCGCCCCCCAGTGACAGAACTTCGACGAAATCCTTGCCCGGGTTGCAGTCTGGAGTCAGAATTGATGTGTCTTTTCCGATAGACATGCTGGTTGGAGAGGAATTACTGAACAAGGCGCGGGCTCTCAGCAACCGCCCTGAAGATGAAATCGCACGTGGCTGCGGTTATGTCGGCCCGAGCGGTCGTCTGATGCGTAAAAGTTTCTACAGAGCTCTGGTGGAAGCCAAGGGCTACAAACTTCCCTCCAGCAGCGGTGGTTCAGGTGGAGGCAGCAGAGGACGCCAGGCCGAGTTCCGCACGCGCGTTCATGGCAACGGCAACCTTCTGATCGGCCATGCCTACACCAAACGGCTTGATCTCGTTCCCGGCCAGGAATTCAGGATCGAGCTGAACAAGGACTCCGGCACGATTACGCTTCTGCCGCTCGCCGAATCTTCCTGACCCAGCGGTCCGTAGATCCGTGACTGAAGTCAATCACCCCAAGGAAACAGCTGTCAGCAGCTCCTTGGGGTTGTTTGTACAGAATGTTTTCAGGCGATTGCCGGGGGATCCTGGTTGTCATTGATGCTGGAGCTGAACGCGATCAGCTCGATACCGCTGAACAGGAAGCTGATTCCCACCAGCGTGCCGAGCACCCAGAGCAGACCCCAGAACTTGAGGGTAACGATCAGTAGACCAAGAATGAAGGTGATCACACCGTTGGCGATCGCCCAACCAGCCCCCGGCTGACCGCTGTTGACTAATCCGTTAACGAAGGCCACGACCCCTTCCACCAGGAAGACTATTCCGATCGCCAAGGCAAATGCGGCAACCTGCTCCGCAGCTTCACCGGGATCTCGGAAGTTACTGATCATCGAGCCGCCGGCAACGATGAACAGAGTGGACACCACCAGGCGCCAGAAGCAGATCCAGCGGCCCATACGGCCGGAACGGGCAAGGTTGCTGACCCAGCCGACCACACCGCCGACGAGGAACAGCACGGCAATCACACCGGTGGTCCAGAACGAGGCCAGAACTGGGAAAATCAGGGCCAGGACCCCCAGAACGATCAGAAGAATGCCTTCTGCGATGGAAAAGGCTTTGAAGGTGCCCAGGGATTCGGAGCGGTCCTCGGAATTCATGAACAGTTCAGAGTGAACAACAACCGAACGGTATTGAGAGCTCACCAATCCCGCCATTGATTGCGGCTACGGCTCAGCCCCAGCCGTTCTCAGCAAGCCAGGTCGCGCTGATGGGCGGCGTCTCACCCTGATCAGCACTGGCACCCATGAGCCGCTCCGTGTAACGAGCCAGTAGGTCAATCTCAAGATTCACCGCATCTCCTACCTGCAGATCACGCAACGCCGTGACCGACCACGTATGAGGGATCACAGCCAGCCAGAACCGTGCCCCGCCTTCGGCACAGCCAGCCACCGTGAGGCTGATGCCGTTCACCGCAACACTTGCCTTATCGCAGATATATCGGCCGAAATCCGCATCCCGCCACCGCAGTT
The DNA here is from genome assembly GCA_047286285.1 of Synechococcus sp. GTDB lineage: Bacteria > Cyanobacteriota > Cyanobacteriia > PCC-6307 > Cyanobiaceae > Synechococcus_C. The sequence goes on from JBJBBP010000002.1 coordinate 1,964,309, forward strand.
CCAGGTGCCATGACTGGGGCAGTGACTCCACGGCAACCACTTCACCGATGCCATCCACATGGCCGCTAACCAGATGACCTCCAAGACGATCCGACAGACGCAGAGCGGGTTCCAGGTTCACGGATCCACCACCAGTGGCCTTGGCGCCAAGGGTGGTGCGCTGAAGGGTCTCCTCACTCACATCCGCCAGGAATCCATCACCCACCAGAGACGCCACCGTGAGGCAGACACCATCCACCGCGACGCTGTCGCCGAGCTGCAACGGAGCAAAAGCGCTGCAGCCCTCAACGAGCAGAGCGCGACCACGTCGTTCAACCTGACCAACCGCCTGGACCAGTCCCGTGAACATTGCCCAACTCCATCCCCTCTGCACTGGTCATAATCGAGACAGCGGCGGAGCCGTCCTTGGTCGAGATGAGCGTGGCGGGAATCGCCCTGGATGCCAGCAGTCGCAGTCCGATCGTGCTGCTGCGAGACCCGTCCCGCAGTCGTCAGGTGCCGATCTGGATTGACCAGGCTCAGGCGCACAACATCATGGCCGGGCTGAACGACACGCCTCAGCCCAGGCCCCTCAGCCATGACCTGATGGCCGCATTGCTAGAGGCGGGGGGGCTTCAACTGGAGCGCGTGATTATCCATGCCATTGAAGACAGCACCTTCAGGGCTGTGCTGCGTCTGTGTGACAGCGACCACAACACCGTCGACCCCTCTGAGGAGGACGTTGAGGCTGCTGTCGATGGCGACGAGAACCTGCTTGAGATCGATGCGCGTCCCAGCGATGCGATCGCACTGGCGATCCGCACCGGCAGCAGCATCTGGATGCTGGAGGAGGTCGTAGCGGAGGCCTCGATCGCCGTGGATGCGGAAGCGGATGCGGAGGATCGTGATGAATTTCGACGCTTCCTCGACAAGATCAGTCCTGCCGCGCTGGGCCGACACCTGGAATCGCGCCAGCCAGGTGATCCCCGGGACTCCCAGGGCGACACCCAGGCCCCTTGAGCAGCACACTCCCCCGACCGGTGCTGCGTCGCCCGTTCGGCGGCAGGGCCGATGTCAGCCTGTTCACGCTTGGCACCATGCGGGCCTTGCAGTCACCGGAGCAGATGCTCGACGTGTTGCGGGCAGCTCATGCCGCTGGCATCAACCATCTGGAGACAGCGCCTGCCTATGGGCCAGCCGAAGCCTTTCTGGGCCAGGCCCTGGCCCAGCTGAAGGAAGAGGGAACAGAACCGGCCGACGGTGGCTGGGTGATCACCAGCAAGCTGCTGCCCGGACAGAGTTTTCTCTCCGGTTGTGAGGCACTCGACGCCAGCCTCGGCAGGCTTGGCATCAGCACGCTGGACAATCTGGCCATTCATGGGCTGAACCTGGAGAGCCATCTCGACTGGGTTCTCAGCGGAGAGGGAGCCCGGCTGATCGACTGGGCCCTGGCGACTGGCAGGGTTCGGCAGGTGGGCTTCAGCAGCCATGGATCCAATGCCCTGATTGAGCGGGCAATCACCAGTGATCGCTTCAGCTTCTGTTGCCTACATCTGCATCTGCTAGATCCCACGCGCATGCCGCTGGCACGTGAGGCCCTGGAGCGGTCCATGGGCGTCCTGGCGATTTCACCTGCGGACAAAGGTGGGCGCCTGCAGGCACCGAGTGACCTGCTGAAAGCGGACTGCAGTCCGTTCCAGCCCTTGCAGCTGGCCTATCGCTTTCTGCTGGCTGCAGGCGTAAGCACCCTCACCGTGGGAGCCCAGAGCACCGATGACCTGCAACTGGCACGATCCCTGGCAGCCAGCGACGGGCCACTGGATGTCGAAGAACAAAGGGTCCTGGCTCAGCTTCACGCGCAGCGTGAGCGGCGACTGGGACACGACCTTTGCAGCCAGTGCCGTGCTTGTTTGCCGTGCCCCAACGACGTGCCGATCCCCGACCTGCTGAGATTGCGCAACCTTGCCCGTGGCCATGATCTGATGGAATTCGCAGGCGAGCGCTACAACCTGATCGGTCGGGCCGGGCATTGGTGGGAAACGGTCGATGCAAGTCAGTGCGGCAGCTGCGGAGACTGCCTGCCACGCTGTCCGCACCAACTACCGATCCCCGACCTGCTGGCGGACACCCATCGCCTGCTGGCAGCAGCGCCCCGCCGGCGGCTATGGGGCTGAAGCATCCCAGAGCTCCTGCAGCCGGGTCGACTCGGCAGCATCCGGCGGCAACAACATCCAACTCCTCTGCCAAACCGAGTCCTGCGGAAGCACAAGCGGACGCAGCCTGGACGGGATTCGACCTTCCGCAGCGATGAGCTCATCCCTGGGCAGCGGTGCAATCCAGCCCTTGGCCAACAGTCGGGACAACAACGGTTGATTCCAGGACTCCAACACCCACTCCTGCGGGATCGGTTCGGCGGTCTGTGCGGGCCGAACCAGGAGCGTCCAGTGCAGTGGAGCACCTTGATCCGGGAGAACGGCGGTGAGCCTGGGATCACGCTGAAGAGCAGTCATACAGCGCTGTAGCGGCAGCACGGCAACCCGTGCATCACCCTGCAGCAGCCAGTTCAGACCAAAGCGATCGTCAAAACTGAGGGCCGCAGCCCGCAAACGGCGCAGGGCGTCGGGATGTCCCATCCGCTCGGCGAGTGAGATCAGCAATCTCGGACTGGAAGGCAGCAGCAGCTTGCCCTCGAGCGCCGGGTCAAGCAAAGCGTCCCAGCCGGCATCAGGCCCAGGCCCATCATTCCCTTCTCGCCGGATCACCATCACCCAAGGGCTGAAGGCCACAGGCAACAGCAGGTGTCTCCATTCCAGGGGGGCCTCGCGGAGAAAGCGTTGTCCAGCAGGACCGATCCTGTTCAGGAGCGTGTCAGCAGCGATCGCCTGCAACCGCTGGGGACTCACCTGCGACAACCAGCCGTCGTTCAGAGCCAGCAGATCAGTGGGCAGCGGCCAGGATCTCTCCAGAGGAGTTGATCCTGAGAGCGGAGCGAAACGCCAGGGTGACGGCAGACCTCGACGCCAAAGAGACGGAAGGATCTCGGGTACGGCACGCAGTGTGGGAACGGTTCCTCCCCGACCGCAGCCGCCAAGGCCAGCCGCAGCTGTGAAGGCGGCGAGCTGGAGAAACCGACGACGGTTCAACGGTGGTGTCGAGACGACAACTGGCTGCATGGTCCGAACCTACGGGGCAACAGTGCCTTCTTGACCTGTCGCGAGCAACTGGTCGACGGCCCGATCGCAGGCCTGCACCAAGTGATGAACGGAAACACCCCGCCACTGGGCCAGTAAGGCAAGACCACCGGCACCAACACCTTCCTTGACGTGCCCCAGCTCGAAGTCGCGCAGTTTGGATTGACGGCTTTCGGAAAAACGCAGACCGGCGGCATAGGCCTGCACTGAAACGGAGTAGTGCTGCTCAAGGTTGCTCAGCAACGCCATCAATGAGGAGGCAAGCGTGTCTGCCTGCAGACGTTCCGCGGCAAGCCACGCGGTGGTGCCGATCAGAACCCGGTCGCAGAGCCGCTGACGACGGTCGGATGGCAGCGCATCAAGGGCCAGCGCAAGCACTGCGGCCATCTGACTGCCGCCGGCCAGCAGAACGGACTGATCTCCATCGAGCAGGCCGATCAACAATCCGGTGGCGAAGGCCTGAAAGGGATCACCCACGGCGGCGAGCAGCGAGATTGCATCCAGTTGTCCGTGAGAGGAAAGGCGCGACAACCCCTCGCTGACCAGCTGCTGCTTGAGCGCCATGGGGGGATGAAGGGCACTGCCGCTGACCAGCGTCTGCACAGGCAATCCCAGTCCCGTCAAAATCGCCAGGGCTGTCGTGGTTCCGCCAGGAACGCATTCAGCCAGCACCAGAGGCCGGTTCAGCCTTCGACCAAAGCGCCGACCGCGATACAGCAACTGCTGCACCCGTTCGATCTCCATCGCAGCGCCGCTGGAAACACATCCACCCGGACCGGCACCCGGGGACTCCAAGCGGAGATGGGGGAAGTGGGGAGGCACCGGCAATCCAAGAGCAGCAACCTGCGGATCGAGACCGAGCTGTTCGCACACCACCCAGCTGATCAAGGCCGGTGAGACGCCGGCCGGCAGCGGTGGCAAGCACCAGCGCGGAGCAACGGAGGGCCCCTTCAGCAGCAGTTCAGCATCGGCGAGGGCCGTTGTGCGTCGGGCAGCGGGTGTACAGCCGGCAGCAGAGATCCCCGGCTGTTCCGCAGTCCTTGTGGATGCGAGCACCAACAGCAGATCTGGCAGCGGTTGCGCAGCGTCGGTCCAGACCGTTGCAAAGCGCCTCGCATCAGCGCTGCCCGGCGATGCGGTCAGACGACACACCCCGAACTGAGGGTCAGAGAGGGTCGAGGGCGACCAATCCATGCAGCAGCGGGGGAGGCTCGGGGACGGGAGCCTGAAGACGGGGAAAGATCCAGTAGGCCAGTGCATGGAGAGCCAGCACGTACACGAGCTGCTGAATAAGCACCAGAGCGAGAGCCATCAGCTGAACCAGCAGAAGATCAGGCGCGAGCGGTACCTGCAGAAGTTCGAGCAACCTGTCGAGCAGGCCTGCGCCGGCACGGGTGATCACCACCCAGAGGTTTTCTCCCACCAGCAGCGACAGGGCCACCACCCGCACAAGGAATCCGGCAGCACCGATCAGCAGGCCGATTCCCCAGCTCAGCCACCAGCTGCATCGACGCAGCCAGCACCAACCCAGCCAAACGGAGAGCAGTCCGTAGGGAAACAGCATCAAGGGCCCTCGGACGGGACCCATCAAGGCGATCAGCAGAAAAATCGCCACGGCGAGACCCTCCACACCGGCACGGGCACCCCGACGAACCGCCAACAGGGCGAGTGGCAGAGGCAGAGCCAGGCGAAACAGAGCTCCTCCGACCGGAAGGTAGTAAAGGGCCAGCCAGATCAAAGCGGCGGCGGCCGCCAGATAGGAGGATTCCATCATCCGCAGGGCCTGGCGATGACTGAGAGCAGGGCGCATCAGGAGGCGGGCTTCGGCTGGACCGTGGATGACTGATTCATCTCGCTGACAGGCACTTTTTCGATGGTTTCCACCTCGAAGCCGATGCCCGCACGCCTGAGAGCTTCCGTGACCCCCTCAGCTGGAGCGGCAGGATCCGCTGCTGAAAGGCGAATCATGATGCGATACGGGAGCGTGCGCTCCGGAGCCGCTCTCGGAGCAGGGCGGGCCGTCGCCACACCCGGGGATGCAGGTTGAGCACGGTCCGGCTCGGCGGCAGTCCCATCCTCATCCTGCTTGTTGGCTGCGGTCTTGGCTTTGGAGATGATTGGAGCCTGCGGTTCGGGCGTCTCGGCCTTCACAGGAGCCTCCGATGCGTTGGCATTGTCTGCTGGTTCCGACTTCGGCAGAACGGAGCTGACGTCGCCGGACTGAGCATCGAAGCTTTCGGACAACTTCTGCCCGAAGGGGGTTCCGTCACACGCCTGCAACAGCATCAGCAATGGCAGAAGAGAGAAAACTGACAGCCTGATGCCCATCAGGAATCGGCGGGGCGGATCACGCGAACGGCACTGGCACGCAACCGACCTGATTTGGTCATGGCAGGAGGCTTCTTCGCCGCCGGTTTCTTGGCGGCGGGCTTTTTGGCTGCAGCTTTCTTGGCCGCGGGCTTCTTGGTGGAGGAAGCCTTGCGCCCTCCCTTCTTGCTGGCTGCCTTGGCCGCCAGCAGCTCGATCGCCTGCTCCAGGGTGATGTCATCAGCCCCCTTCCCTTCCGGAAGCGAAGCATTGACCTTGCCCTGCTTCACGTAGAGGCCGTAAGGGCCGTCATAAACCTGCACGGTCTCATCACTGCCCTCGGGCTTGCCCAGATCCTTGAGTGCCGTGCGGCCACCTCGGCCACGTTTAGGCATGGCCAGCAGCTCAAGAGCCCGGGACAGTCCAACGGCGAGAACATCGTCATCCCCTTTCAACGAGCGGTAGTCCTTCTCGCTCTTGCCCTTGTCCCAGACCACGTAAGGACCGAAGCGACCCAGGCCGGCCTGAACCTTGCCACCATCAGGATGTTCTCCCAGCAACCTGGGCAGTCGCAGCAGTCCAAGAGCATCGTCGAGGCTGAGGTCTTCAGGCTTCACCCCCTTCGGCAGTGACGCACGTTTGGGCTTGGGATTCTCATCACTGACCTGGCCGCGCTGCACATACGGCCCGTATTGACCGAACAGCAGATAAACCAGATCTCCGGTTTCCGGGTCTTCACCAAGGGCCTCAGGGCCATCAGCCTTCTGCTTGAGGATGAGCTCGGCCTGATCGTGATCGAGATCAGCCGGAGTGATTTCACGCGGCAGGGTGGCCTTGATCAGCTCCTCCTCACCGTCGTCACCCACACGCTTGGCTTCGAGGTAGGCGCCGAAACGACCGATCCTGACCACACAGGGAAGACCTTCGAGATCGATCGTCCGGGAGGCCCCTGGATCGATGTCACCCTCGCGCAGGTGCACCTGGGACTCCAGTCCCTCGTTGCCCTTGTAGAAGCTTTCCAGGTACGGCAGCCACTGCACCTTCCCGTGTGAGATCTCATCGAGGGTGTTCTCCATTCTGGCGGTGAAGGAGGTGTCGACCAGATCGGGGAAATGCTCTTCAAGCAGCGCAGTCACCGCAAAGGCGGTGAAGCTGGGCGTGAGGGAGTTGTTCTGAAGCGTGGCGTACCCGCGATCAACGATCGTTCCGATGATTGAGGCGTAAGTGGAAGGCCTGCCGATACCTTCCTTCTCAAGCATCTTGACCAGCGACGCTTCCGAGAACCGTGCCGGAGGCTGAGTCTGGTGTCCAAGTGCTTCGACATCGTTCAGCTTCGGCGAATCCCCCTGCTTGAGTGCCGGCAACAACACCTCCTGACCTTCCAGAGCAGCATCGGGATCGTCACTGCCCTCTACATAGGCGCGGAAGAAGCCGGGAAAATCGATGCGCTTTCCATTGGCACGGAAGACCGCATCAGCGGCATTCAGATCCACCGAAAGCATGGTGAGGCGGGCCTCAGCCATCTGGCTGGCGACCGTGCGCTTCCAGATCAGTTCATAGAGAGACAGATCCCTGCCATCAAGACCGGTCTCCTGCGGGGCACGGAAACTCTCACCGGCAGGGCGAATCGCTTCGTGTGCCTCCTGTGCGTTGCGGGACTTGGTGCTGAACTGTCTGGGCCCCTTGCTCAGATACTCCTTGCCGTAACGCGATTCCACACAGCTGCGCGCTGCACTGATGGCCTGATCGGAGAGGTGCACCGAGTCGGTGCGCATGTAGGTGATGAAGCCCCGCTCATAGAGACCCTGCGCGCAGCGCATGGTCTCCCGCGCGGAGAGCCGAAGCTTGCGGTTCGACTCCTGCTGGAGTGTGCTGGTCGTGAACGGAGGAACGGGGCGACGCACCGTGGGTTTTTCCTCCACGGAGGTGACGCTCCATTTCGCTGACTTAACAGCCTTGGACAAGGTCAGAGCATCGCTTTCGCTGAGCAGGCGGACCTTGCTTCCCTCCTTGAGGTCCCCGGTGTTTTCATCAAAATCGTTGCCGGTGGCGATGCGCTGCCCCTCGAGGTGGGTGAGTTTGGCGTCAAAGCGACTGCCGGCCTGCTCTAGGGCAGCCTTGAGATCCCAGTAGCTGCCGCTGCGGAATGCCCGACGCGCCCGTTCCCTCTGGACCAGCAGGCGCACGGCAACGGACTGCACGCGACCTGCTGACAATCCCCAGGCCACTTTTTTCCACAACAGGGGCGACAGGGTGTATCCGACAAGACGATCCAGGATCCGCCGGGTTTCCTGAGCATGAACCAGTTCCATGTCGAGCTCGCGTGTCTGTTCCAGAGCCCGACCAATCGCTTCCTTGGTGATCTCGTGGAACACCATCCGCTTCACCGGCACCTTGGGTGCAAGCAGCTGCAGCAGATGCCAGCTGATGCTTTCACCCTCCCTGTCTTCATCAGTCGCCAACAACAGCTGATCAGCACCTTTGAGGGCGTCTTTTAATTCCTTGACTGTTTTTTTCTTGTCTTTCGGCACCACATAGAGGGGCTCGAAGTCCGACTCGGTGTTGACACCGAGATTGGCCCACTTCTGACCTTTTTGAGCCGCTGGAATCTCACTGGCGTTATTGGGAAGATCGCGCACATGCCCCATGGAGGCTTCCACACGGAAGTCCTTGGGCAGGAATCCACGAATGGTGCGGGCCTTGGTGGGGCTCTCAACGATGACCAGAGTTTGCGCCAAAGGAGGGCAGATAACCGTCCCCCCTCTTTATCGCACCGCCGCTCCAGTTGCAGCGAATACGCGTGATGCCTCAAGGAGGAACGGAAGCGCGGCTAAAGTCGCCCCAACCTGCTCTGCCTTGCGCGCGTCATGCCCGAGATGGGTGCCTTGCTTCTCAACACCCAGCCGATGTCAGCGCCGGGTGATCTGCTCAATCTTGCGCTGAATGCCGGAGCGATTGCTCCGGAGGGCGCAGTGCTGCTGGCCATGCTGGCCACCCTGTTGGTGGACCTGGCCGGCGAGAAAGTCTCCGTGCGCTGGGTTCCACCGATTTGTTACGCGGGACTGGGCACAGCCCTGGTGCTACTCGCCCTGCAATGGAACGCGCCACTTGAACCCTCCTTCCTGGGCGCATTCCTGTCCGATCACCTGGCGATCGCCTTTCGGGCCGTGGTGGCCTGCTCCACGCTGCTCTCCCTGTTGATCAGTTGGCGCTATGCCGAACAGGGAGGGACTCCCGTCGGTGAATATGCCGCGATCCTGCTTGCGGCAACCCTTGGAGGGATGCTGCTCTGCGGAGCAACGGATCTGGTCAGCGTTTTCGTCTCTCTTGAGACCCTTTCAGTCGCGAGCTACCTGCTTTCGGGATACATGAAGCGCGATGCGCGCAGTTCCGAAGCGGCGCTGAAGTATCTGCTGGTCGGTTCCGCTGCAGCTGCGGTCTTTCTCTACGGATCGTCGCTGCTTTACGGACTCAGCGGCTCCACGAACCTGGAGGTCATCGGTCAGTCACTGCTGACCAGTCCCACACCGCTAGCTGCGCTGGCACTGGTGTTTGTGCTGGCAACAGTGGCCTTCAAGATCGCCGCGGTGCCCTTCCACCAGTGGACACCCGATGTTTACGAAGGATCGCCGACCCCGGTGGTCGCATTCCTCTCCGTCGGTTCGAAAGCTGCCGGTTTTGCACTGGCCCTTCGACTGTTGGTTGGCTGTTTCGGCAGTTTCGACACCCAGTGGAAACTGCTGTTCACCGTGCTCGCTGTGCTGAGCATGACCCTCGGCAACGTCGTGGCACTGGCTCAGACATCGATGAAAAGGATGCTGGCTTACAGCTCCATCGGTCAGGCCGGGTTCGTGATGATCGGCCTGGTTTGCGGCACCGAGGACGGCTTCGCAGCGATGGTCCTCTACATGGCCGCCTACCTGTTCATGAACCTGGGTGCCTTTGCCTGCATCATCCTCTTCTCAATCCGCACCGGCAGTGATCGCATCTCCGATTACGCCGGTCTCTATCAGAAGGATCCGTTGATCACGCTGGGGCTCAGCCTCTGCCTGCTCTCACTGGGCGGAATCCCGCCGATGCTTGGCTTCTTCGGCAAGATCTATCTGTTCTTCGCCGGCTGGGCTGACCACCAGTATCTGCTGGTGGTGGTGGGTCTGATCACCTCAGTGGTGTCGATCTACTACTACATCGGTGTGATCAAGATGATGGTCGTCAAGGAGCCCCAGGAAGCCTCGGATGCGGTCAAGGCCTATCCGCCGATCCAATGGAACACTCTGGGATTGCCGCCGCTGCGCGTCGCTCTGGTGACCTGCGTGGTTGTGACGGCCGTCGGCGGCATCCTCTCCAATCCGCTCTTCCAGTGGGCCAGCGACGCTGTGGCTGGAACCCCGATCCTGCAACAGGCAATCGCCGCAGCCTCGGGAGCCACCCTTGGCTGACGGGCAGACGAACCAACGGTCTGCTGTCGCCGAACTGCGTGGCGTCGACAAGGTCTACGGCACCGGCGCAGGCCTTGTCAGGGCCCTGGACCAACTCGATCTCACGGTGAGGAAAGGCGACTATCTCGCCGTGATGGGTGCGAGCGGCTCCGGCAAAAGCACAGCGATGAACATCCTGGGCTGTCTCGACCGCCCCAGCAGCGGCTCTTATCACCTCAATGGGGAGGCGGTCGAAGACCTCGACGACGATGCGCTGGCGGATCTGCGCAATCAGCAGCTGGGTTTCGTGTTCCAGCAGTTCCATCTGCTTCCCCATGCGACGGCTCTGGAGAACGTCATGCTGCCGATGATCTACGCAGGGCTCTCAGCACAGCGCAGACGCGACAAAGCCAGCGAAGCCCTGGAACGCGTTGGGCTGGCGGAAAGGATGGAGAACAAGCCGAACCAGCTGTCTGGCGGGCAGCAGCAGAGGGTTGCGATCGCCAGGGCCATCATCAACCAACCTGCCCTGCTCCTGGCTGATGAGCCCACAGGAGCCCTGGATTCACGGACCACGGATGATGTGCTGAATCTCTTCGATGCCCTGCATGCACAGGGCATCACGCTGGTGTTGGTGACCCATGAAGACGACGTGGCCGCTCGCGCAGAGCGGGTGGCTCATTTCCGTGACGGCAGGGTCGAGCGCTGGGATGATCGTGCCAACAATGCAAAGCCGACCGGAGCAGACTGATTAACCTGGTTTGTGAGTGAACCGGATTGCATGGTCTCCGAAGACACTCCGAAGACAAGGCTCCTTCTGGTGGATGACGAGGTCCGCCTCGCGGAACTCCTGAAAATGGAACTGGAGGTGGAGGGTTACGAGGTGGATGTGGCAGCGGATGGAGCCACTGGCCTGATCCGTGCCCGCACGGAACCAGCTCCGGACCTGATTGTTCTCGACTGGAATCTTCCAGATTTCAGTGGTGTGGATATCTGCCAGCGCATTCGCAGCAGCGCCATCACCACACCGATCCTGATGCTCACCGGTCACGACGACGTGGCTGATCGTGTGACCGCCCTGGATGCCGGTGTGGATGACTACCTGGTCAAGCCCTTTTCAATTGAGGAGCTGATGGCACGGCTGCGGGCCATGCAAATGCGTGCCAGCACTTTCTCAGCAGCGGGCGGCGACGGACTGCACCCTGAAACGCTCCAGGTGGGTGACCTCTCGATGAACACCAGCACCAGGGATGTGAGCCGCTCAGGCCAGCTGATTCAGCTGTCCGTGAAGGAATACGAGTTGCTCAATTTCCTGATGCGTGGCAAGGGAAAAGTGCTTGAACGCGCCGAGATCATGCGCGGTGTCTGGGGTGAGAACTTCTACGGGGATGACAACCTCCTCGATGTTTACATCCGCTATCTGCGCCAGAAAATCGAATCGCGTGAACATCCCACACTGATCCACACCGTGAGAGGCGTCGGCTTCATCCTGCGGGAGGAGCGCCAGCCTGAGACGTCATGAGTCCTGGGAACGTTCGAGACTGGTCATCAGTTGCCCCACCAGCAGCGACACGGCATCTGCACCTGAAGCCGTGAGCGGGTTGAGATCAAGATCGCCAGGGTCCACAGCCACCCAGCCGCCGGCCTCAGGCCTGCGCAATTCGAAATGCAGATGGGGGCCTGTGCTGAGACCTGTGCTGCCGACGCGGCCGATCACCTCACCCTGACGAACCTTCTGACCCGACTTCACGTAGATCTCGGAAAGATGTCCATAGAGAGTGCGGCGTTTGGGCTGATCATGAGCCAGCTCAACAGCAATGCCATAACCACCGGCCAGACCACTGCTCAGCACGGTTCCTGAAAGAGCGGCGACAACTGGCGTCCCTTCAGGGGCAGCAAGATCCTTGCCGGCATGCATCAACCATCTCCCGATGATCGGGTGGATGCGCCAGCCGAATTCACTGGTGGTGATGGCTGAACCAATGATCGGGAACAGGAGTTGGCGGTCGCCGTTGCCGACTATTGCCGCGGGTCGTGGCGAAACAGCAAAGACCTCTTCAAGACGGAAGCCGGCAGAGGGGCCGGCCAGCAACGCTTTCACAGGGACGGAGATCGGCGGAAGTGGATTGCCATCCCTGCCACGGCTGGGCAATCCGGTGAGTGTTTCATCACGACCTTTCCAGACAACTCGGGGTTGCAGACGGGAGCCACGCCGGCGCACCGCCACACCACTGCTGCATTCCTGCTGCGACAGGGCGCCGCTGCGACAGGCCTGCTGAAACGCGGGAACGTTTATGGGAGCTGCATAGTCTCCGGTTTCAAGCTGCCGGCGCTCGCCTGGTGTGATGACGCGATTGCGCTCCAGAGATTCCAGTGAGCGATCAAACGTGAGCGGCGACGGAAGTGGCCTGAAGTCAGGAGGCGTCACCGGCCCCTGCAGGGCGGGAATGGAGAGCAGAACCGGTGCGGCAAGCCAACGCAGAACCAACGGGTCACACCGATCTCATCGAGCGAGACTCTAGAGATCCTGATCAGGACTGTCTGTCCAACGGGTCCAGCTGATCCTCCGGGTCCCCCGCTGCAGAAGCAGGCATCCATCCATCCCGATGCCACGCACCCTCCAGAGCTCTCCTGTTCCAGGATCAGCCACCGATTCAGCCCAGAGACGCTGCTCGGCCTGGCGGACAACTCTGCTGGGCTCAAGCGCCAACTCGCGGGACCGGTCGAGCGCCCTCAGCACAGCCCCTTGCCAGAGACGCAGTCTGCATCGCCCTGGAGAAAGAAGCTCCCGCAGTGAGACTGCTCCAGCGGGGACCGGATTGTTGACGTTGAGACCCACCCCGACCCTGGCCAGACGAACCCGGTGTCCTCGAAAAATCAGACTCGGAAGCAGCCCTGCCAGCTTGCGGGAATCGATGAGCAAATCGTTGGGCCACTTGATGGACACCTCCAGGCCGGCCGACTCGAGCTGTTCCGCCAGGGCGAGAGCCACAGTGAGCCCGAACAGCCCTGTCGAGCACTCCTGTTGCGGCCAGGGCAGCGCTGCACTCAACCAGACTCCGCCGACAGGTGCCATCCAGGGGCGTCCGTACTGACCACGACCGCGGATCTGATGATCAGCCAAAACAGCTCTTGGCTGGACGCCACACCAGGGCTGCTGGGTCAACCACTGCGACAACACGGCCTCGGTGCTTGGACAGACACCCAGCCGCCTGAGCCGCCAGAACTCATGACCTTGGCGGCGTAAGTCATGCAGCAATCGCCCCCGCCCGGCTGACACTGACCTCAACGGTGCTTCTCCCACCAGGGTCGCAGTCGCGTGACGGCGTTTTCCAGATCCTCGACCGGGCGAACGAGGGCCAGCCGCAACCAGCCACGCCCCGCATCACCAAAACCTGAACCAGGCGTGAGGGCGACGCCGCAATGCTCCAGCAGCTCAGCCGCCAGCTGCTCGTCGCTCCAGCCCCTGGAACGCGCCCATTCAGGAGTAGGCATCCACAGATACAGGGCCATCGAGGGCTTGGGCACGATCCAGCCGAGATCGGCCAATCCATCACGCATCCTGTCGCGACGCTGGCGATATACCGGGAGCAGACGCGACGGCCAGTCGGCATGTTGATCCAGCGCCACCACAGCGCCCCGCTGAAGCGCCTGACACTGATTGAAATCAACAACACCCTTCAGCTGGCGCATGGCCTTGATCAACGGGGCAGCCCCCACCGCGAACGCCAACCGGAACCCACCGAGACACCAGCCCTTGGACAGAGAGAAGAATTCGATCCCACGCTCACGCCAATGGGAACAACGAAGCAGTGAAGGGGCATCCCCTTCCAGCGCCAGATCCACGTAAGGGTTGTCGTGGGCCAGCACCAGATCGTGGTGAACGCATCGGTGCATGGCCTGATCCAGCCAGTGCTGCTTGCCGGTGCAGGCGGTGGGGTTATGGGGAAATCCGAGCACCATCAGCCGCAGCTGCTGCCACTGCTCCGCGGAAAGCGCATCGAAGTCGGGAGACCAGTCCTGCTCGGCCTTCAGTGGAAGAGTGTGGATCTCAGCATCCGCGAGTTCCAGCCCGCCACGGTGAGAGGGGTAGGAGGGGTCGAGGATCAGGGCCGCATCACCAGGATCAAGGACAGCAAGGGGCAAGTGTGCCGTTCCCTCCTGAGATCCCACCAGCAGGAGCACTTCGGTCTCCGCGTCCACGCTCACACCAAAGCGCTGCTGGCACCAGGCGGCAGCGGCCTGCCTGAACGGTTGCGTCCCGGCATGCAGGCAGTAGGACGAACTGGAAGGATGCCTGAGCACCCCAGCCATGGCCTCAACGGCAGCGGGGGGAGGCGCCAGATCAGTGGAGCCGAGGGACAGATCGATCAGAGCCTGATCCTGCTGCCGCTCGCTCTCGACATAGGCCGCTTTACGTCGATCGTTGCGATCAAAGACACCGCTCCCGAGCCTTGCAAGGCGATCAGAGGTGATCATCCAGAGACGTCGGCGATGGAGAGCGGACGGTCGCCCCCTCGCTCTGGTTTAGATCTTGTCAATGGATCGGCGCAGTTCCTCGAGGTCGTTGTCGACCTCTGACACATTCACAGGCTGAACGGCCTCAGCCTTGGTCTGATCAGCTGCAGGAAGGGCAACAGCTTCAGGGCCACCGGCCAGTTGCTGACGCAATGCAGCCAGTTCGTCATCGACATCATCACCTCCTTCAAGGGCAGCGAACTGGCTCTCGAGATCTGCACCCGCCAGTTCCGCCGCGGCCTGACTGCTGGCTTCCATTGCCTGAACCTTATCCTCCATCCGTTCAAATGCGGCCATGGCGGAGTTGCTGCCCATATTTCCGACAGCGCTCTGAAGCTGCTGCTGAGCCTTGGCCGCCTGGGCCCTGGCCTTGAGCATGTCCTTCTTGGTGCGCGCTTCGGCGATCTTGCCCTCGAGGGCCACAAGACTCTTCTTCAGGGTCACCACCTGTGCGTCCTGGCCTTGCACTTGTTTGGCGAGAGACACCGAGGTCTCCTGAAATGTCTTGCGGCGGGTGAGTGCTTCCCGCGCCAGATCCTCCTCATTCTTCTTGAGAGCCAGCTCTGCACGCTCGTACCAGGTGCGGGCCTGGGATTCAGCTTGATCGGCCTGATTGCGGAGACGCTTCTGACTGGCGATCGCCATGGCGACCGCCTGGCGCAGCTTCACCAGATCCTCCTGCATGTCCGCCACGGACTGGTCGAGAATCTTCACGGGATCCTCGGCCTTGCTCACGAGATCGTTGACGTTGGCGCGCAGCAGTCGGCTGAGCCGGTCGAAGAAACCCATGGATCGGGGCGAGCAGCAGCCTGAGGGTAGCGAGCAAATCAACAGCGCCTGCCTAAGGTCGATTCGGAAATCGGCAATTGGCATGGGTCGGGCCCCGAAATCGCAGCGGCGCCGCTTCGGGAAGGGTGAAGTGCTAATGCCACCCGAACCTGCACCCGCGCAGTCGGTCAGCGGCTGCCTGGAAGCTCTCAAAAACAGGTGGAGGCAGGAAGGCTCACTGGCTGGGCTCTGGCAGGACTGGCCGAAACTGGCCGGTGATTCACTCGCTGGTCATTGCCAGCCGCTTGCCCTGCGCAATGGGGTGCTGGTCGTGGGCGCCAGCCATCCCCAGTGGAGACAGGCACTGCTCTACAGCAAACCTCAGCTGCTGGCGGCCATCCGTGCGGCCGGTCATTCGGTTCGCGATCTGCGGATACAGCAGCACCACCCGACTCCGCGGCTGCTGGCTGGGGATCCCCTCGAGGAATGGAAGCGTCACCCCAGCCGGATTGACGTGCATGGAATCGATGCCTGTCCGCGTTGCGGAACCCCCTCGCCCATGGGAGAGATGGCGCAGTGGGGGCACTGCAGCTTCTGCCGCCGTCTGGAGCTGAGTGCGCTTTCAGCGCAGGACGATCGCGATCAGTAACGCTCAGGCCGTGGTGATTTCCAGGTGAGATCCACGCCCTCATCCAGCAGATCCGAAGCACGCTGATCCAGCCGGGAGCGGTCGAGACGCCACAAGTCATAGATGCCTGTGCTTGCCAGTCTCTGCGGCTTTAGGCCCAACCAATGCTGCCTGGATGCCGTGCCGCGGTCGATCACGACCAAGACAGAGGGGGAAGCATCCTCCTCGGTGCGCGGCAACCCCTGGAATCCCCGCCGCCGCTCATGGCTGAGGCGATCAGCGAGGTTGGCAAGGGCAGACCTTGATTTGCCTTCGTAGACAACCACCTGATCGGTGTAAAAGTGCAGTGAGGGCTTGAGCACGCCGATCATCGCCAGGGGTTCTCCTGGCCGTCGTTGCTCCACGACCTGTTGAGCGATCTGCCTGACGGGCCTCTGGCGGACCCTGTCCCCAAGTTGGATCATCGGCACCAGGGCGATGAGCTGAAACAGCACCATCGGGCCCTGCCAGGCCAACAGCCGACCTTTGACAGCCCCCCTCAGACTCCAGAGTCCAATCAGCAAGGCGACGAGGAAACACACAGCAGCCCTCATCACCAGCCCACTGGCCATCAGTTCAGCGGGCAGAGTCGGCATCTCCGGGTCCTGGATCAGGGGAATCCAGAGAGGCGACGCCAGCAAGCCCACCGCAAGGATCGCGGTCAAGACAGCGGTGCAGCTCCAGGCGATCAAAAGACCTTTGGATTGCCGCAGGGACGCAGGACGGGCTGTGCAGGCGATCAGCAAGGCCGCGGCCGGTGTCGCTGGCAGCCAGTAGCTGGGCAACTTGGTCGCCGCGGCCGTGAACAGCAGCAATACCGCCAGCAACCAGCTACCTGCGAAATCGGCCAGGCTGTCGCGGCGCGGAATGCGTTGCAGAGAGGCGCCACCTGAGAAAGCGGCAATCACTCTCCCCAGTCCGAACAACAGCAGCGGGGTGAAGGGAAACGACGCCACCACCAGCACGGGACCGAAAAACCACCAGGGCTGCAGATGGTCATTCACAACGCTCGTGAGGCGCTGCAGATTGTGATAGCCGAAGAAGCTGTCCCAGAAGGGCTGCCCCTCCACCAACAGCTCAGCTGCATACCAGGGAAGACTGATCAGGCCTGTGATGAGCAGTCCCTGCAGAGGCCTCAGAGAGACCCAAAGACCCGAAAAATCACGGCGAATCAAAGCGAACAACACCAGGGTGATGCCTGTGAGAACCACCGCCACTGGGCCTTTGGTCAGCACGGCGAATGCCAGAACAATCCAGGCCAGCCACCAACGTCGACCTGACCCAGTTGCATAGCAGCGCCACTGACAGAGCAGGCTGAGAGCGAGCGTCCCGCTCAGCAGTGCATCGCTCACAGCGGTCCTGCTCCAGATCAACACCAGTGGAGACAGTGCAAAAGCCAACGCTGCAGCGATGGCCGTCCGACGGGGATGCGTATCGCCTTGAAAGGGATGACGCAGCAGAGTGTCACCGAGAGCAAGCATGGTGACCACTGAAGCCAGGGCCGAGGGCAGACGAGCCGCCCATGTGCCGAGCGGGTCCCAGATGTCTCTTCCAGGCAGGGCATAACCGAGGCCCATGAGCCAATACACCAGTGGTGGCTTGTCGAAACGGGGCAATCCATTGACCCGTGGTGTCAGCCAGTCGCCAGTCTCCGCCATGGCACGGCCTGACGCCGCGAACAGAGGAGGCGTTTCATCAACCAGACCAGTGCTGCCGAGCTGCCAGCAGAAGATCGCCAGTGCCAGGGCAAGGATGAGAAGCATCCCCCGCCGGCGCTGCCGAGCGGTTGGAAGGACGACTGAAGAAGTCGGGGCTGATGAATCCGCTGTCATCTGGAGATGGTGCCATCCGCCGGTGTCAGCCCTCTGCGGATCCAGGCCTCGACCCGAGCTGCCAATCCCTCCTGGCTCGCGCATTGCTCCACCCAGTGTCGGCAGGCATGACGATCGATAGCCGCCACACGGACAGTGGCCTCAGCGAGGGCCTCCCGATCATCCGGGGGGACAAGCCAGCCTGTTTGGCCATTCTGAATGATTTCTCCGGGACCACCGCGGTCGTAGGCGATCACCGGAACACCACAGGCCAATGCCTCCACCACCACGTTGCCGTAAGCCTCATTCCATTTCGGGGTGTTGAGCAGAGCTCTGCAGCTGCCCAGCTCTCGCTGCAGCTCAGCGGTGGGTTTGAATCCGCACCACTCGATCGTTCCAGGGGGCACAGCACTTTCCACACGCTTGGCGTAGTCATGGTCCTCGACCAGTCCCCAGACCCGCAGCCTCTCGCCAAGCAGAGCCGCAACCGCTGCCGCATCCTCAAGCCCCTTCTCGGGTGCTACGCGACCAGCCCAGCCCAGGGGGCCATCCGCCGAGAGCTGCAGGTCATAACGCGACAGATCAAATCCATTTCCCACCACCTCCGGGGGCTCGACAAGAGCGAAGTCATCGGCCTGACGACGGGTGTGGAAAGCGAGACGGCGCTGATCCCATCGGGCCACATCGGCCACGGCTTGGTCCATCACCGCGGAGACGGATCCCATGCTCACCAGGTGGAAAATTCGAGCCTCCACATGGCGTGTGAGCCAAAGCGGCAGCCAGTCGTATCCAAAGTTGACCAGCGCATCGACGCCGCTGACCAGGTCAAGTGCTCGATCCCAGAGACGAGGCAGCACGGCGTTTTCGGGGATCTGAATCGAAGCGTCGCGGTCGGCATGCTGCCAACTTGGCTGGTCAACACCGGGAACGGGATGGAGCGTCACCCTGCCATCGGCAACCGGTGAACAAGAGCCTTCAGGAGCAACAAGTTGCAGTCGATGACCACGCTGCACGAGTCCCTTCACCAGGGAGGCAAGCGTGAGTTCAACACCGCCACCCCGTCCGCTGCCGAGTTGTCCGACGGGTGTGCTCACCAGCACCAGATTCAGCGAGCGATCAGTCATGCCTTCAGGTCTCCGGGACGCGTAATCGAGGCCGAGAGCCATGGTTCCCAAAGACGCTGTCGCTGGCTCACCAGCAGCACCGACATCAGCACCAGCAACACTGCCAGCCATTGAAGGGTCTCCAGGCGTTCTCCCAGCAACACCCCTCCGGAGGCAAGTGCAAACACGGGCGTGAGGAAGCCCAGGGTGCTGAAACCGGTGAGATCCTCCCTGTTGGCAAACCAGAAAAAGAGGGAATAGGCAAGAGCACTTCCCAAGAACGAGGCGTAGGCCATCTGAGCCCAGTCGACGGCCGTCCAGGGAGGGATCAGCGCTGAGCTGGCATCGAGGCCATGCCAGAGGAGCAGGGGCACGCCGCCCAGCACCATGTGCCACCCCGTGACCGCCACAGGATCACTGTTCCTGCAGGCGAAGCGACACAGCACGGTGCCCAGGGCCATCGCCAGTGCCGCCAGCAACATCCAGCCTGTACCTTCCTGCCAACCCGCCTGCAGGTCGGAGAGATCGGCCTGCAACCACCAGTGCTGGAGCAGAGGTGCCGGAACCCCCAGGCAGACGATTCCGGCAAGTCCCACTACAAGGCCGATCCAGCCGATCGGATTGATCGACTCCGAGAACAACCAACGCGCAAGCAGAGCCACGATCAGTGGCTGCGAATCGATCAGCACCGATCCGAGGCCGGCACCGGTTCCCTGAAGTCCCTTGGCCAGAAAGAACTGAAAGAGAACGGCATCCACCAGAGTGAAGAGCAGAAACCAGCCGCGATCCGCCGAAGCGATGGAGAGAGGTCGCCGCAGAAAGGGGACGGCAAGCAGCAGCACGATGCCTGCGGGAAGCAAGCGCAGAGAGGCCACCAGTGGGGCACCGCCCGACTGGACCAGAGGGGCCATTGCCGCCATCGCCGTGCCCCAGAGAGCGAAGGGCAGCACCATCAGCAACCAGCGCTGCAGCGTCGTCATCAAAGTCAGCCGACAGGGTCCTTTTTAAGATCCGGCGAGTTGAACGGAGGATCATGGGGTGGCTTTGGCGCCGGAAGTCCAAACGCCGCATGGCGCGCATCGTGATTGAGGGCGCGATCAGCAGCTCGACTCGACGCAGGGTGCTGAAAGCTCTTCGCGAAGTGCAGGAACGGGAATTCCCGGCTCTGCTGCTGCGCATCGACAGCCCCGGAGGAACGGTCGGAGACAGCCAGGAGATCCATGCCGCCCTGCTGCGCCTTCGCGAGAAAGGCTGCAAGGTGGTGGCCAGCTTCGGCAACATTTCCGCTTCCGGAGGCGTCTATGTCGGGGTTGCAGCCGATTCGATCGTGGCCAATCCAGGCACAATCACCGGCTCGATTGGCGTGATTCTGCGGGGCAACAACCTGTCGGAATTGCTGGCGAAAGTCGGTGTCCGTTTTGAAACCGTGAAGAGCGGTGCCTTCAAAGACATCCTTTCCCCAGACCGGGCCCTCAGCCCTGAGGAACGTGAACTGCTCCAGAGCCTGATTGACAGCAGCTACGAACAGTTCGTTGGCGCTGTTGCCGAGGGCCGTGGACTGGACAGTGACACCGTCCGCAGCTTCGCCGATGGACGGGTGTTCAGTGGGGCGCAGGCGAAGGATCTGGGCCTGGTGGATGAACTGGGGGATGAGGAACAGGCTCGCTTGGTGGCAGCCCGCCTGGCCGAACTGGATGAGGAGCGCTGCCGACCCGTGACCCTCGGCAAACCTCGCAAGCGCCTCCTGCAGAGTCTCCCGGGATCCAACCTGCTGTTGCGACTGGATCAGCTACTGACCACGGAACTTGAGCTGAGCGGGCAGCCTCTGTGGATGCACAGACCATGACGGCCCCTCGGCTGCTGCGGGGCCTGCGCGGTGCCACCACCAGCGCTGAAAACAGCGCGCATGCCATCAGCGAGGCTGTGGGCGAGCTTGTTGACGCCTTGATGGATCAGAACGCACTGGATCCGGATCAGCTGGTTTCGGTGACGTTTTCGGTCACCGCCGACCTTGACGCAAGTTTTCCCGCCGCGACGGCTCGTCACCGATCAGGCTGGGAGGAGGTTGCCCTTCTGGATGTTCAGCAGATGGCCGTCCAGGGAGATCTGGCTCGCTGCATCCGCCTGCTGGCCCATGCCTGGCTTCCTGCGGATCAACCACCCCATCACCCCTATCTCAGGGGTGCATCACGGCTGCGCCCGGACCGATCTGGTCACAACTGACAGATCAGGGGCCGACCCCCGAAGCACCTGCGTTTGGGAGATACTCACGACAATTCAGTCAAGACCCAAGGCATCCATGCCGACTGCTCCCGAACCACGATGAAACGACGCTTTCCTCTAACGCCCAGAATCAGCGCAGGACTTGCGGCACTGATCGGCTTCGGAGCCATGGGCGGAGCCGCTCTGCTGCAACCCCTGACCCAGCCCGCGGCCGCACAGAACACTCCATCCCTGCTGGAATTCCGATGGGATTCAGGCACCGGCTATCGGAAGCTTTACTTCGTGCAAAGCAGTAAACGCCGAAGTGATCGTTCGGAGTACTACTTCATGCTGCGCAAAAAAGATCGCAAGACCGCGATTCTGAAGCTGAGTATCACGGTGCCCAGCTACTTCAATGCCCGCATCCGTCCGGAAGATCTCACCCTCTGCAAGATGAAGTTGGGAGGAATGCTTTCGCGTAGCAAGTGCCTAGAGGTGCTACCGGCGGTGTTTGAAGTGAATAAAAAACAGACTGCCATCGAAGTGTTCCCTGACACACCCATCCCCACTGGCGGCACCTACGCGGTTGTGATGAACGTCTTCAATCCCAGCCAAGGGGGAATGTTCCAATTCAATGCCCTGGCACAGGCCCCCGGCGACATTCCTGTGTCTGGCTACCTAGGCAGCTGGATCGTGGATATCGACTGACCCCGGCTGATAAACTCGCCCCTTGACGAAAGGCCGGACGCCGTAAACATCCCATGACGAAACGAACTCTCGGAGGCACCAGCCGCAAGCGCAGGCGCGTTTCCGGTTTCAGGGTGCGCATGCGTACCCACACCGGCCGTCGTGTGATCCGCAGTCGGCGCAAGCGCGGACGCTCGCGCTTGTCCGTCTGATTCCTTCGCATCCCAGCGATGGTCTTGCCGGCCTCCATGCGTCTGCGCGGCCATCGCTGTTTTGATCACCTTCACAGGAGAGGCCAGCGGTTCCACGGCACCTTGATGGTGCTGAGAAAGGCCTCAGCCAGCGATTCGCTGCTCAAACGCACCAAGAAACCGAACGGGGCTTACTCCCCTTGTGCGTCGCACTCCTGCAGGGTGGCGGTGGTGATCAGCAGCAAAGTGAGCAAGCGCGCCGTCGTCAGGAATCGACTGCGTCGACGCCTTCACGACCATCTGCGCACCAGACTGGAACATGCTCCGGAACATTCCCAGCTCTGGCTTCTGGTCAGTTTGAAACCCGGAGCAGCCACCGAGGATCACGACTTGCTGGAAGAATGCGACAGATTGCTTGAACAGGCGGGCCTGAAGCCATGACCAGCTCCATCCAGGAAGAGACCTTCTACGAGGGAGGCCCTGCGAAGGGGGATCTCATCTTCAACATTCTTCTGGGCTTCACCCTGATCGCCCTGCCATTCACCGTGGGAGCGATCGTGCGTGCCCTGTGGTTGCGTTTCCGCATCACCAGCCGCCGTGTCTCCGTCAGCGGTGGCTGGATGGGCAAGGACCGCAGCCAGGTGGTCTACAGCCAGATCCGGGAGGTGCGCTGCGTACCCCGTGGCTTTGGGGCGTGGGGCGACATGGTGCTTGTGCTCACGGATGGATCACGACTCGAGCTTCGCTCGTTGCCTCGCTTCCGGGAGATTGAGACCTACATCCAGGAACGCATCAAGCGCAGGCCCGACTCCAACGCTGACGGCACCGACAGCGCTCCGAGCAAAGGCTTCGCGGCTTAATCCTGCCCATCAACGCATCGGCCTCGACGCTGTTGCACACTGGCATCACCCTTCACCGCCCATCGGAACGCCATCGTGATCGGTTACATCTCCGACAATCTGCTGCTGCCGATCCTGGATTTCTTCTATGGATTGGTGCCCAGCTACGGACTCGCGATCGTGGCTCTCACGGTGGTGATCCGGCTTGCGCTGTTCCCACTGAGCGCAGGATCCATCCGCAGCGCACGACGCATGCGCATCGCCCAGCCGGTGATGCAGAAGCGCCAGGCGGAAATCAAGTCTCGCTTCGCCAGCAACCCTCAGAAACAGCAGGAGGAACTGGGCAAGCTGATGAAGGAGTTCGGCAGTCCACTGGCCGGATGCCTGCCACTGCTGGTGCAGATGCCGATCCTGTTCGCGTTGTTCGCCACTCTGCGTGGGTCACCGTTCGCAGACGTTCCCTACACCCTCAATCTGAAGGTCCTGCCCGCGGATCAGATCGCTGCGGTTGAACCCAAGCCCTTCACCAGCGCCAGTCATTCCATCTTCGTCACGGAGACCGATCACGTCCCGGTGATCGCCAGCCTTCCTGGTGGAACCAAGATCGGCACTGGCGAGAACGTTCAGATCCAGCTCCAGACCAAGAGCGGTCAAGCTTTCGGTGATGTGGTGAAAGAGGTGGAGAATGGCCAGTCCTTCCTGCCTGCCTGGACGGTCACCAAAGGTGAGTCGATCGTGTCCGTCTCCAAAGCCGGTGAGATCACGGCGCTGGCTGCCGGTGATGCAACGGTTGAGGGCAAGATCCCAGGCCTGGCGGCCCGTAGCGGCTTCTTGTTCATCAAGGCCCTGGGCCAGGTGGGCTTCTACACCGATGGAGCGGTCAACTGGGACATCGCCATCCTCGTGGGCTCCTTCGGCCTGAGCCTGTTCATCTCCCAGCTGCTCTCGGGCATGGGCATGCCGGCCAATCCCCAGCAGTCCACCGCCAACAAGATCACCCCGGTGATGATCACCGGCATGTTCCTGTTCTTCCCGCTTCCGGCCGGCGTTCTGCTCTACATGGTGATCGCCAACATCTTCCAGGCTCTTCAGACTTTCCTGCTCACCCGCGAGGCTCTGCCTGAGAATCTGCAAGCCATCCTTGACGAACAGCTCAAGCAACAACCGGCAACCGCAACAGCCGGTGGCCCACCGGGAAGCCGCTTGCCTTTCGAGCCAAAGGGCGGCAACAAATGATTCCCGGCCTTGAGCCGGTACCGCTCAGGGAGCTACAAGCTTTGGGAGCCTCCAGGGTCTGGTCAGTGGATGGTCAACTCGATGAGATGCCCAGCCTCACTCCGGTGCGCGGAACTCTCAGAGCCGAGCATCTCGGCAATCTTCTGCAGGTTGAGGGGTCGGTACAGACCATCGTCTGCCTCCGCTGCGACCGTTGCCTCGGCAACTTCAACCACCAGCTGAACGCGGTTGCCAAAGAACTGATCTGGCTTGGCGATGAACCCAGTGATGACCATCTCAGTGAAGCGGGGCTCGACCCCTCAACACCGGACGGACTGATGGAATGCCTGGATCCACGAGGTGACTTCGAACCGGAACGCTGGGTTTTCGAACAGCTGAGCCTGCAGATGTCGGTCGTCAATCGCTGCGGCGAGCATTGCCCAGGCATGCCTCAACCACCATCGGATGCTGTTCCAACCCGTGGTGAGGAGTGTCCGGATCCTCGCTGGCAGGCCCTGAAGGATCTGCAGTCGTCGATGCAACGCAACGGAAAGAACCATGACTGATAACTGGATCGCACAACTGGATCTGCTGATCCGATCGGGCACACCGTTGATCTGGATCCGCAGCCATGAGGAGGAGCGCGTGGAAACGCTGCTGCGTCAGACCTCGGAACGACTGCCTGATCGCACACTGACCTGCTGGGATTTCGTCGGTGGCCTCAGTGGTGCACTCGGACAGGAACAGCTGGGCGCCCGACAGCCGATGGCGGTGCTCCAGTGGTTGCAGGAGCGCTCACCTTCCACGCCGACCCTTCTGCTCCTCAAGGATGTCCATCGTTTCTGTGAAGACCCTGGGATCGCGCGAATGCTGCGCAATCTCGCCAGTCAACTGCGCACCACACCCCACACCCTGATCGTGACCTGCGGGCAGTGGACACCTCCCGCCGACCTCGATGAAGCGCTCACCTTGATGGACCTGCCTTTGCCCCAGGAGCAGGAGCTGCGCACCTTGCTTGCCAACATCGCCAGGGCCAGCGGTCGGGCTCTCGAGGCTGATGTGCTCGAGGAACTCACGCATGCCTGCTGCGGCCTCAGTGAGGCCAGAGTGAGGCATGTGGCCGCCAAAGCGCTTGCCCAGCGTGGATCGCTCAGCCGCGAGGATCTTGTCGATGTGCTGGAAGAGAAACGGCTTTCCCTGGCCCGCAGCGAAGTGCTGGAGTTCTGCCGGACGGATGCAACACCCGGCGACATCGGAGGACTGGAAACGCTCAAGCACTGGCTGGATCAGCGACACAGGGCCTTCAACGACGATGCACGCCGCTTCGGGCTGCCTTTGCCCCGAGGCGTTCTACTGGTGGGTCCGCAGGGCACCGGCAAATCACTCACAGCCCGAGCCATCGCCCACAGCTGGTCGATGCCTCTGCTGAGACTGGATGTGGGACGCCTGTTCTCGGGCCTGGTGGGTGCCAGTGAAGCCCGGACCCGGGACATGATCCAACGGGCGGAGGCGATGGCTCCCTGTGTTCTCTGGATCGATGAGATCGACAAGGGCTTCGGCAATGACAGTCGCAGCGATGGGGGTACCAGTCAGCGCGTTCTGGCCACCGTTCTCACCTGGATGGCGGAAAAGCAATCGGCGGTGTTTGTGGTGGCCACCGCCAACGGAGTGGAGCGGTTACCGGCGGAACTGCTGCGCAAGGGTCGCTTTGATGAGATCTTTCTGCTGGATCTCCCTTCTCGGGATGAACGCCAGAGCATCCTCAGCCTGCATCTGCAGCGGCGGCGCCCCGGCCTCAACCTGCCGTTGTCAACTGTGGTTGATCGCACCGATGGCTACTCCGGCGCGGAATTGGAGCAGGTGGTGATTGAAGCGATGCACCTGGCGTTCGCCGAAATCCGCGAACTCACAGAGAGCGATCTGATCCTGGCCGCCTCCCAGCTCGTGCCGCTGTCGCGCACAGCAAGAGAGCAGATGGACAGCCTCAAGCAATGGGCCAGTGCCGGGCGAGCCAGACCCGCATCATTGCGAGCCGTAACGAACCCTGACGCGGCGTAACAATCCGGTCACCCAACGCCGGACGAAGCCAGTCAGAGTCCGTAAGTTCCAGGGACTGCCGAACGACCGGAATTGAACCGCTCCTCCGAACTCACCACTCAGCTGGCAGCTGCCTGTCTTGGAGCAGGGGTGATCACCACGGTGGCCGTTGCTCAGGGCCAGAACCCCTTGACCGCGCTGGGGATCACTCTTTTTTCAGCCGTGGCGGCTGTGATGGTGGGACAGGTTGTCTGAACGCCAATAGTCCGCTGACAGCGGACGCCTAGGCTGCCCGCGCCCTCATCGAAATCCCTGTGCTCGATCAGCGCCTGGTGCGAGAGAACCCTGAGCTGGTTGCCACGCAGCTGGGACGTCGAGGCATGCATGTGGACCTCAGCTCCCTTCAGGAGATTGCTCAGCATCAGCTGGACCTTGAACAACAGCGGAGCACTCTTCAGGCCGAAGGGAACCGCATCGGCAAGGAAGTGGGCCTGAAGATCAAAGGGGGAGCGGATCCGAAGGGTGGCGAAGTCGCTGAACTGCGTCAGCAGGGAAACGCCATCAAGCAGAAGGTCTCCGTCCTGGAGGACGAAGAGAAGCAGGTTGCCTCACAGCTGAAGACTCAGCTGCTCACGCTTCCCAATCTTCCCTCGGCTGACAGCCCAGACGGCAGGGATGAAAACGACAACATCGAAGTGCGCCGCTGGGGCACCCCCCGCCAGCAGGAGGGACTGGAGGAACACTGGGCGATTGCCGACCGTCTTGGTCTGCTGGACAGCGAACGTTCAGTGCGCATTGCCCAGAGCCGATTCGTCACTTTGTTCGGTCAGGGTGCGCGACTGGAGCGCGCTTTGATCAACTTCATGCTCGACCTGCATGGCGCCAAGGGCTACCGCGAGGTCTTGCCACCTGTTCTGGTCAACAGCGCCAGTCTCACAGGATCAGGGCAGCTGCCGAAGTTCGCCGAGGAGAGCTTCCGTTGTGCTGACGACGACCTCTGGCTGACACCCACAGCAGAGGTGCCGGTGACCTCCCTGCATCGCGATGAGGTCATCCCAGCTGATCAGCTGCCCCTGAAATACGTGGCCTACAGCCCATGCTTTCGCAGGGAAGCTGGCAGCTACGGCAGGGATACCCGAGGCTTGATCCGACTGCACCAGTTCAACAAGGTGGAGCTCTACTGGTTCGTTCACCCCGACCACTCAGCCGCAGCCCACGCCCAGATCACAGCAGACGCTGAAGCGGTTCTCCAGGCACTGGAACTCCCTTACCGGGTGCTGGAGCTCTGCACCGGTGATCTGGGATTCTCCGCGGCACGCACCTACGACCTCGAAGTGTGGCTGGCAGGCGCCGGTGCCTACCGGGAGATCTCCAGCTGCAGCGTGTGCGGAGACTTCCAGGCAAGGCGTTCCTCGATCCGCACCAAGGAGGGAAAAGTGACCCGGCTGGTGCACACCCTCAATGGCAGCGGTCTGGCAATCGGCCGCACCATGGCAGCCCTGCTCGAAAACGGTCAGCAGGCCGATGGCAGTGTGCTGCTGCCTCAGGCGCTGGTGCCTTACTTCGGTGGGGAGCGGATCCAGCCAGAATGATTGGACTGAAACGGGTTCCATGAACGTTCTGGCCTCACTGCTGGCTCTGGGGCTGTTGATCGTCATTCATGAAGCGGGCCATTTCCTGGCGGCCCGACTGCAGGGGATCCGCGTGAACGGCTTTTCGGTGGGCTTTGGGCCTGCTCTGCTGAAAACCGAGCGCGGCGGCGTGACCTATGCGCTGCGGATGCTCCCCCTGGGGGGGTTCGTCTCCTTTCCCGACGACGATGAGGAGAGCGACATCCCCAAAGACGATCCTGATCTGCTGCGCAACCGACCAATTCCCCAGCAGGTGTTGGTGATCAGTGCCGGTGTACTGGCCAATCTGCTTCTGGCCTGGCTGGTTCTTGTAGGGCATACCGCCGCCACTGGAGTGCCTGGCGAACCCGGACCAGGAGTGATGGTGATGAGTGTGCAGGGCGGTGAACCTGCTGCGCTGTCGGGTCTGAAACCCGGTGACCGCATCCTGTCGATCGACGCCGTTGAGCTGGGTCGTGGCGAACCGGCCGTCCAGGCCACTGTCGAGCCGATCCGCAACAGTCCAGGGCAGCCCCTCACGCTCGAAGTGCTGCGTGACGATGTGCTCACTCCGATCCAGCTCACGCCTGCCAATCAGCAGGGTGTCGGCCGCATCGGCGCCCAGCTTCAGGAGGTCGTGAGCGGCTCCAGCCGACCTGTGCGCTCACCACTGGAGGCGATCAGCGTGTCCAGCCAGCAGTTCAGTGGACTGCTCAGCCGCACCGTGTCCGGCTATGCGGGGCTGTTCACCAACTTCGGTGCCACAGCACAGCAGGTGTCAGGACCGGTGAAGATTGTGGAGATGGGTGCTCAGCTCTCCAGTCAGGGTGGATCGGGTCTAGCCCTCTTCCTGGCTCTGATCTCGATCAATCTGGCGGTTCTCAACGCGCTGCCGCTGCCGCTGCTCGATGGCGGACAGCTGGTGTTTCTGTTGCTGGAGGGACTGCGCGGAAGGCCCCTGCCGGAACGCTTTCAACTGGCCGTGATGCAGTCCAGCCTGCTGTTGGTGCTGGGTCTCAGTGTGTTGCTGATCGTGCGTGACACCAGCCAACTTCCGGTGGTGCGTCAATTGATCGGCCAATGAAATTGTATTGTTGCTGATCGAACTGCTCCTTTTCAATCGCTGCATGGCCAAGAAGTCGATGATCGCCCGCGATGCGAAGCGCAAGAAGATGGTTGAGCGCTTCGCAGCCAAGCGGACTGCCCTGATGGCCGCCTTCAATGCAGCGGAAGACCCCATGGAGCGTCTGGAGATCCACCGCAAGATCCAGGCCCTGCCTCGCAACAGTGCCCCCACACGCATGCGCAATCGCTGCTGGGCCACCGGCAAACCCAGAGGGGTGTATCGCGATTTCGGCCTGTGCCGCAACCAGCTTCGTGAGCGTGCCCACAAAGGTGAACTCCCCGGAGTGGTCAAGTCCAGCTGGTGATTCCTCGAGACTCTGAATCACGAGTGATGCAGGCAAGGAGGTGGTTCAACACCTCCTTTTTTGTTGGATGCAGCTCGCCGAATCGAATTGGATTCGGTGGGATTGACGTTTCAATCCTGCGAAGTGCCAGAATTGGTCTTGACAGAAAGACATAAACAACAGTGCAAGGTCAGACACAGTCGATCTCCTTCGACGGTCGGGAGATTCGGTTGACCACGGGGCGGTATGCCCCCCAGGCCGGTGGCTCGGTGATGATCGAATGCGGTGACACCTCGGTGCTTGTCACTGCCACCCGTTCCAAAGGCCGCGAAGGCATCGATTTCCTTCCGCTCATCTGCGACTACGAAGAACGCCTGTATGCAGCAGGACGCATTCCAGGCAGCTTCATGCGTCGGGAGGGCAGACCACCTGAGCGGGCCACACTCATCTGCCGGCTGATCGACCGGCCGATGCGTCCTCTCTTCCCCAGCTGGATGAGGGACGACATCCAGATCGTGGCCACCTGCATGTCCCTGGATGAGCGCGTCCCTGCGGATGTGCTGTCGGTGACAGGAGCCTCGATGGCGACCCTGCTGGCGGGCATTCCTTTCCAGGGTCCGATGGCCGCGGTGCGCGTGGGCCTTCTGGGCGACGACTTCGTGCTCAACCCCAGCTTCCGTGAGATCGAACGAGGCGATCTCGATCTGGTCGTCGCCGGCACACCCGAGGGTGTGGTGATGGTTGAAGCGGGCGCCAATCAGTTGCCTGAAGGCGATGTGATTGAAGCGATTGACTTCGGCTACGAAGCGGTCTGCGAGCTGATCAAAGCGCAGCAAACCATCCTCAAGGAGGCTGGCATCGAGCAGGTGAAGCCAGAGGCTCCGAGCGAAGACACAACGCTGCCGGTCTATCTGGAGAAAGCTTGCAGTAAATCGATCGGCGAGGTGCTCAGCCAGTTCGATCAGAGCAAGGCCGAGCGCGACGAAAAGCTCGATGCCATCCGCGAGAAAACCGCTGAAACCATCGAGGGGCTGAAAGAGAGTGACCCCGTCCGTCAGCTGGTTTCAGGTAACGGCAAAGCACTGCCCAACAGCTTCAAAGCCCTCACCAAGAAGCTGATGCGTCAGCAGATCGTCAAGGACGGCAAACGCGTCGACGGCAGAACTCTTGATCAGGTGCGTCCGATCAGCGCAGCAGCCGGGGTGCTGCCCAAACGCGTGCATGGCTCTGGTCTGTTCCAGCGTGGTCTCACGCAGGTGCTGTCGACCGCAACCCTCGGCACTCCCAGCGATGCCCAGGAGATGGACGATCTCAATCCCAACACTGAGAAGACCTACCTCCATCACTACAACTTCCCTCCCTACTCCGTGGGCGAGACAAAACCGATGCGCTCCCCTGGACGGCGCGAAATCGGCCATGGAGCCCTTGCGGAGCGGGCCATCCTGCCCGTGCTGCCCGCGAAAGACACCTTCCCCTACGTGGTGAGGGTGGTGAGCGAAGTGCTCAGCTCCAATGGCTCCACCTCAATGGGTTCGGTCTGCGGCAGCACCCTCGCCCTGATGGATGCCGGTGTGCCTCTGAAAGCACCGGTCAGCGGCGCCGCCATGGGTCTGATCAAAGAGGGAAAGGAGGTGCGCATCCTCACCGACATCCAGGGCATCGAGGACTTCCTCGGCGACATGGACTTCAAGGTGGCGGGCACCGACAAGGGCATCACGGCCCTGCAGATGGACATGAAGATCACCGGTCTGGCCATCAACACGGTTGCCGAAGCCATCAATCAGGCCCGTCCTGCACGCCTCCACATCCTCGAGAAGATGCTTGAGGCGATTGACACTCCCCGCGACGGCATGTCACCCCATGCCCCTCGACTGCTCAGCTTCCGCATTGATCCGGAACTGATCGGCACCGTGATCGGTCCAGGTGGACGCACCATCAAAGGGATCACCGAGCGCACCAACACCAAGATCGATATCGAGGACAGCGGCATCGTCACCATCGCCTCCCATGACGGAGCAGCGGCTGACGAAGCACAAAAGATCATCGAAGGTCTCACCCGCAAGGTGAACGAAGGCGAAGTCTTCAGCGGTTCGATCACCCGGATCATTCCGATCGGAGCCTTTGTGGAAATCCTTCCCGGCAAGGAAGGCATGATCCACATCTCCCAGCTGTCAGAAGCAAGGGTTGAAAAGGTGGAAGACGTGGTGAAGGTTGGCGACGAAGTCACCGTGCGCGTTCGCGAAATCGACAACCGCGGCCGCATCAATCTGACTCTGCGCGGTGTCCCCCAGAACGGTGAGGACACCGAGCCGGAACCTGCGCCCACACCGGTTGCCCCCCTCTCCTGAGGGGCGCAAGGTCTGCTCAGACCTGAAAACCTGGATCAATCGTCGCCATTGCCCGTGCCGCCTGCTTCTCAAGCGCGGCATGGGCTTTTCCATGACTGGCGATCAGACACCCTGCCTGACGCACATCGCCGGTGTTGTACGTCAGCGGACGAGCATCCGCATGGGTGAAGGCGCCACCAGCAGCCAGCAACACCGCCTCAGGCGCTGCCATATCCCAGTCCTTGGGGGCACTCTTACCGGACAGTGAGATGTAGAGATCGGTCTCACCTCGCAGGATGGTGGCCACCTTGCAGCCAACACTGCCCACCGCCTTGGAACCCGCCAGCGGGAGAGCGGCGATCAGTCGCTCCAGGCGATCATCGCGATGACTGCGGCTCGCCACCATGATCAGTTCGCCGTCGGCTGAACGGTCGCTAAAGCGAACAGGGCTGCGCTCGCCCGTGCGGTTTTCACACCAGCTGCCATCTCCCACCAAACCGAACCACAGCTCATCAGCCTCGGGAAGCAACACCACGCCTAGGACCGGACGCTGCCCCTTCACCAGAGCCAGATGAACCGCATATTCGCCGGTGCCTTGAAGGAAATCCTTGGTGCCATCAAGAGGGTCAAGAATCCAGAGCCATTCGGCAGGCAAGGGCTCTCCAGCCGTGAGCTGCTCCTTGGCCGTCTCCTCACTGAGCAAGGTCCAATCGGCATCTGGGAACGCGGAACGGAGACCATCCAGCAACCATTGATTCACCGCCAGGTCAGCGGCCGACACTGGCCCCTCACCACCGTTGTCAACACTCAGAGCACGGGAAAAACCGTGGGGCGGCTGCTCACCGCGGGCATAGGCTCGCAGGATGTCGGCAGCTCCCCAGCAAAGAGGGCGGAGTGCCTCGAGCAGGCGGTCCTTACTGATGCCGGCAGGCAGGTTCATCGCAGTCGGCATCATGGGAATGATCTGGGCGGAGCCATTGTGAAGCAGCGCGCCGAACCGGAAGGTGGTGTTCTCTATCTGGTGGGCACACCGATCGGCCACCTCGGCGACCTGTCACCGAGGGCGCGGGCTCTGCTGGTCGCTGTGGACACCATCGCCTGCGAAGACACCCGCCACAGCGGTCAACTGCTGACTGCTCTGGGATCCACAGCTCGACGCTGCAGCTTCCATCAGCACAACACGCATGGGCGCATTCCCCAGTTGCTGGAGGAACTCACTAGCGGCCACAGCGTTGCCGTGATCAGCGATGCCGGACTGCCGGGCATCAGTGACCCCGGAGAAGACCTTGTGGCTGCTGCACGCAAGGCCGGCCATGCCGTGATCTGCATCCCTGGACCCTGCGCAGCCACAACGGCACTGGTCAGCAGTGGCCTTCCCAGTGGTCGCTTTTGCTTTGAAGGGTTTCTGCCTGCCAAGGGACGAGAGCGACGCGATCGATTGACAGCAGTGGTCGCCGAACAACGCACCACGGTGCTTTACGAGGCTCCCCACAGACTGATGAAACTGCTGGAGGAGCTGCATGAGCTTTGCGGCGCTGAGCGAGCGCTGCAGGTGACCCGTGAACTGACCAAGCGCCACGAAGAACAGGTGGGCCCGACCGTGATTGCTGCCGTGGAGCACTTCCAAAAGCATCCCCCCCAAGGTGAATTCACCCTGGTTCTCGGCGGTGCGCCTGAACAGGAGCCCGTCAGCCTGAACGACGAGCAGTGCCGTCAGCAACTGGCAACTCGGATCG
Source organism: Synechococcus sp. (assembly GCA_047286285.1). GTDB lineage: Bacteria > Cyanobacteriota > Cyanobacteriia > PCC-6307 > Cyanobiaceae > Synechococcus_C. The sequence goes on from JBJBBP010000002.1 coordinate 1,997,324, forward strand.
AACAGGGCATGAAGCCCGCTGATGCAGCCAAGGATCTGGCCAGAAGCGCCGGCCGATCACGGCGTGAGCTCTACGCCCTGCTGCATGAGCAGCAGAACCAGGCAGACTGAACGAGATTCATGGATTCCGCGGCATGTTGCTGCGCCTGAGATTGCTGCTGATCACGCTGGGAGGAAGTGCCGCTCTGCTTGTGGTGCTTTGCCTTGGCGCGCAGAACCTCAGTGAGCGCTACAGGCTGAAACTGGGTATTGGCACGACTGCTCCTCTGCCGGCAGGCTTCATTGTTGGCGTCAGCACTGTTCTGGGGGTGATCAGTGGCGGCAGCCTCGCGGTGGTGTTGATGCCGAACTCTGAGCGGTGATCAGCGATCCAGCGAATACAACGCGCCTTCGAGCACAAGGCGGGTGATTCCTCTGGCAAGCAGGTGACGTGAGGTGCGCTCAAACACCTGGGTGTCGGGAACCTTGATCACACGCTGACTTCGCCCGCACTGACGCTTGGCTGAGCGCGGACTGGCGTACAGGCACAACGCCTGGCGTGCCAGCTCATCGGGATTCACCACACCCAGTTCGGGGAACTCGCTGAGGGGCTTTGGATCCAATTCGACCGTCTTGTCGACCAGCATGTAGACGCTTTCGGGAAGAACGCCGGATGCGAAGGGGCGGCAGCTGACCTGCTCTCTGCTCACCTGCGGCAGATCAACCGGCAGAACAGCGATCTCCTGAAATACATCATCAGGCGACATGTCCAAGCCATCGTCATCGCTGATCTCATCGGAGTCGCCATCGCCGAAATCGTCAGCGTCTTCAAGGGCCAGCGTGGAATTCCCGTCGTCCTCATCAGACGGCGAATCGTGCACGTCGATGGCGTTATCAGAGACAGAAACACTGACGGCGGAAGCCACACTCTGCCTCGCAGACTCGAGGGGGGGACTAACGGACGGCTGCGGCGTCCCCGCACGGGAACGAGCCGATTTGAGTGCTTCGTACTCCTCAGGGGTCAGCAGGGTGCGAACTGTGCGGCTGACTGTGTTGACGCTGCAGCCATAAACCCCTGCCAGAGCAGTGCTGGACTCACCGGCGCGGTAACGGACCAGAAGCTCCTGCTTTTGACTGTCGGTAAGCCGGCTGGGTGCCATCGCAGGATTTGCGCAGCCATCAACCTTAAGCGCTGCAAGGGAGATTGACTGCAAGAATGAGCCTCCAAGCTCCCTTAGCTCAGCTGGATAGAGCAACTGCCTTCTAAGCAGTCGGTCGATGGTTCGAATCCATCAGGGGGCGTCAGTCACACCAAGGGTTCTCGGGAATACCTGGAGCCCTTTTTTGATGTCGAAAGGCGAATGCGGACAGATTGACCCCGAAACACGGTGCCAGGGGGCTTGGACCGGAGTGGGTGATGCACGGTTACTCACCCCTGAAACGCTGCCAATCAGCTGCTGTCAGAGGTGACACAGGTCAGGGATGAAGCAGTGCATGTGTTGAGTCAACTGCAGCAGGCAGAGGGCAAGAATTCACTTGCAATCTTTGAGATCAACCAACGGCTGCAAGCCCTGGAAGGCAAACAGAATCAATGATGCAGGGTCGATTGATGGTGGTGTCGCTGCCGTGGATTGGGTGGAGTTGTACGGGCAGAAATGATGCTGTTGCCGTAAGGCGTATTACGACGGTCGCTTTGGGCCAATGCCTTTTGCACCGCGAAGTGAATCGCACTACGTCGTTCCACTCGGGATCGCGGCTGTCGATTACCCCGTGCGGCTTTAGCTTGGCGATTGCATCGAAATCCTCGGCTTCGACTGGCACTTCCACTTCTCGACCAGTTCCGAGCCTTTCTCGATGCCGTTGGGAACTTGCGTTGCCACCAGCAGGGCAAGCAGAACAGTTGTGATCCGGTTCATCGCTGTGCGGGGTAGAGCAGGCTGCATTGGTCGCTGCTCACATCACTGCTCGCGATGCAGTCTTTGTATTGCTGCGAGCGGCTGTGGGCCACAAAAGCAATTGCAGCGGCAGAGACCATTGCCAACAGAGTGGTGACAACGATGCCCCCAGCCAGAGAGCCTGCGTTTTTGGTTGTTTTGTCCATTCATCAATTCCTTCCCATCACACCCTCACCGGGATTGATCCGGAACACATCCCCCATCCGGGGCAAAGTCCCCACCTGGGCTGGTACCAGCTCCACCCCCACACTGCAGACAATAAAAAGCCCCGCACCATGGCGAGGCTGCTTAATGAAGATGGAAAATGTATGGATAGTTAATTAATCAGCCTCATTCCATATGATCATGGCTGGTGTTGTTTTTGGCATAATTATTAAGCTCATCAAGAGCATTCACAACATCATCGGATTCATCGTTGATCCATCTTTTCCAAGCTCGAAACACCCCCCATGACCAGCCGCCATTCATCATTTGAAGATTATCCAATGTCAATTCTTGATCAAGAAACTCAGTGTTGGTCATTGTTCTGTGTTGAGTGAATGAGGTTTGGTCGAAATTGCAGATCACTTCAGGAGTTGAAGCCACAGTTTTGGCTCAGGTGGCTCTCCAATCTCAACGGACTTCACTTCACGAGGTTGAAAGCTGCCGAAGCTCTCTTTGGATCTGGCGGTGCCAAAGGGTGTATGAAAGCCCGTCTTGAAAGCGGGGTGAACGATCTGGCGATATTCACCTTTGATGTCCCCCAATTTCATGAACGCAGCGCCACCGTTGATGGCCTGCAGTTGATCAAGGGTCAGTTCGGTGTTGGTCATGGGGTGTTCCTTTCGATGGACACACCATCTCCGGATTCAGCGGCTGACTCGATGACCTGCCTCATGCAGGGCTGTGAGGTTGCTCACAGGGGCATCACCACCTAGGCAGTCAACGCTTCCTCCCGCCTGACTTCTGCATGCTTTCCCATGCCTCAATCGCGATGTGGCGCAGCACTGGCCTGGGGGCTGGGAATCCCGGGCCTTTGTATTGTCAATACAATCAAAATGAAAGCAGGTTGATACATGTTGAGTGATTATGTCATTAATTTTTTTTTGCTCTTAGCCTAGGCTCTATCAATTTTCCTCGGCATGGGCATTCTCAGAGGCTTCTTCTCATTATTTCAGGATAAGCGTGAAATTCTTGATCTGGAAAGCTTTAACGATGAATTGGCTTTCAGGATTTCGTGGGATCCACTCGTTGGGGGCGGTACAAATTTCTGCACGCACAGGTTACAGAAAATGCCTGGGCTTATGAACAGCTCGATCGAGTTTAGGCCAACTTTTGTTGCATATTTGTTTTCAATCTTATTTGCTGTTTTTGGATTAATATTTTGTTTTTTAGCCTTCTCAACAGGATCAATGGATATTGGCGTATTGATTAGCCTATCCTTTTTAGGATTTGGAGTTTGGTCCTTATGGCGCCTTGTGAAGCAAAAATCAGTCTTCAATGGTTCGTCACGAGTTTTTTACAAGAATGAAAAGTCTTTCGGCTTTGACGATATCTGTGCCATCCAGTTATTACGAGAATACGTGAGTGGAAATAAAAGCAGTTATTACAGCTATGAGTTGAATCTTGTATGCATGAATGGAGAGCGTATCAATATTATTGACCACGGTGCACTGCGTGCAATCCGGGAAGACGCGTCAATACTTGCTGACTATCTATCTATTCCAGTTTGGGATGCTATTGATTTTCGCATTCCAGAATCTGGTTCTGATTGGGATCTGAAGGCTGAAGTGTTCAGAAATAACCTTGGTTAATCTGTAGTCGCAGTGGCTTAAGGCAGTCCTGGCCTGGTTTCAACCACAACCCACTGAGCATGCGCCGTCGGATTGGCGTTTATCTATCAAATACTGGCGCAGCTCAATGGCTTCTGGCCATCAAAGTCCAAATACCAAACAGGCGACTTACCTGACAGCAACAGTGAAAAATTTGGACCTGGTGGGCCCGTATAAACCCAGCGACCGCCAAAACTGCCCGTGCCAGCGGCTGCAAGTCGGTAGATGCCTGATTTTCCGGTCCGTTCATTACTGAGACTAACCTCAATCAAATCACCTAATGGATAACGCTTCGATGACTCGGCATACAGCTCACGAATTTGAACCTTCGTGCTGTCATTACACTGCACCACAAAACTATTTGCTGCAGCGTGCTGGGGTTGCATTCCAACGAGCACAGCCGCAGAAGTGATTGCTGCAATTTTGGAAATAGCCATCAGCCGCTTTTTAAAAAGCGATTATCACTTAGTGCGAGTTGACCAATTCGGAGGGCACCGTTTCCACCCGCCTGCTGCAGGCAATCAAAAACCCCGCCATTGCTGACGGGAGCAGCCGTTGAATCCTTGATCACCACCAACGGTCAACGCGACCAACGGACGGACGGCCCGGCTCACTGGGCACCGTCACCACCGACAGCCGCTGCAGATCTCGGCGGTAATCAAAGCGGCAGAAGCCAACGCCCGTATCGGAACAGGCCGAAAGGCTTTCGAGCGCTACAGAGGCCAAGCGCCGCTCCTCCGGTGTTGGCGTTTTTTCCGGCGCGGGACGCCAGCCATTGGCGATCAGGTGACGGTTCGCCTCAAGGATGGTCTGCTTGGAACTGAGCTTCGGCTCATGCTTGATCGTATTGGCAACGGTGTGTGCAGGTGCCGCGTCGACTTGTTTCGGCAAGAGCGCTTCGGTGGTGAAAAACGCCGCCGCACCCAGACCAGCACCAGCAAGAGTACCGAGACAAACACCGCCTAACCCTCTGAAGAAAGCATTCATTGCTTGAGACCTATCGACTCCCACACCATCTCCGGATTCAGCGGCTGACTCGATGACCCATCTCATGCAGTGCTGTGCGGTTGCTCACAGCGGCATCACCACTGAGGCGGGCACCGATTGCACCCGCCCACTGCAGGCAAACAAAAACCCCACTCGTGAGAGCGGGGCATTGCGTTCAAACGTTGTCGCTCGGTAGTTCCTGCGCGAGCTCCAATAGCGGTCAGCCCAAGGATTGGAACCAGAGTTTTGGATCAGGTGGCCGACCAATCTCGACTGAAGCCCCCGCAAGAGGTTGGAAGCCGCCATCTTTAGGAACAGGGTTCAGTGATTCCCCGAAGCTGTCCATCCCAGCGGCTGGTTCGAAGGTTTCAGTCATGAAGGTCGTCCCACCAGGACCAGAGTTGGTGGCGACGTTGTCGGTGGGGAAGCGGCTACCAAAAGGCACGTTTGAACCACAACCGGCGGTGATGCAATGGACAGAGTCATGCAATCCCTCAACAGGGAGGCCCGTTTCAAAAGCAAAAGCGCCGCTGACGTTCTCCCTAACGCCGATCACCACATCGTTGTTGTCTTGGTCGCCAGATCCGATGTCCTCGAAGGAAGTAACTGGTATGCCCTTAATGGAACGATCAATGCCTTCGGCTGAGCCAATCGGCCCTGTGTCGTAACCCGTTTTGAAAGCTGGATGAACAATGCTGATGCTTCCGCCTTTGGCGGGTCTGACATTGGTCGTTTCGTTTAGGGCATCAAAAGTGCCGGTCAGGATGTCGCCTCCGTCAGCAGCATTTGCAGTTCCGTTTCGGTTGGCGACTGGGGTGAATCCGGCCCTTTCTTTGCCGAGCTGTGCCCTGGGATGGAATGGCGAAGTCCAGTCGTCGTAATGAGGCATGGATCTGAAAACGGTGGAGGGTTGTTCCCTCTTGATGGACGCACCATCTCTGGCATCAGCGCCTGACTCGATGATTTGCCTCATGCAGTGCTGTGAGGTTGCTCACAGGGGTATCACCACCTAGGCGGGCATCGCTTGCACCCGCCCACTGCAGGCAAACAAAAACCCCACTCGTTCAAGCGGGGCATTGAGGTGTGAGGGGTCAGACCATCAACGGCAACCACAGCCGAGACCATCCGCGCATGGTTCACAGCAGAAGGCTTTGCCATTGCGCATCACAGCTTTTGTGACCTCGACGCTGCACTGACAGTCGGTGTTGCATTGGCACTTGATGAAATCTGTCGTCATGGTGGATACCGGTATGGAACAGTTCCTTTCTATGCCTGATGACCGTGTCTCAACAGGGGGACGACCGACCAATGAGGTACGGTTTAACGTGCACTTATGCATAGCCGAAAAAGTCACAAGCCGCCTCAGTTAAAGCCAGTAAAAACTGGCTACGAGGTCTGTCTGCGACCCGTTGCAAAGCACCGCCGGGAACTGACCAGAACGCCTTGGCAAAACAGTGAAGGCTGGTGGAAGCTTGCCGCATCAGGTCAGCTCTGGTGGGCGCCTCTCGGTGCTCGCCGCTGGCGCAGGACACCATGGTTCGTCGCTGGCGATCAGCTGTGGCACGCAAGCAAAGCAACTAGCCCTGAAGAAACCGAATCACTGCTGGATCTGCTGGAGAAAGGGCGTCAGAGCCAGCTCGATGATCGACTTGAAAGACGTGCTGCTGACGCCCGCCGCCGCCGGGCTCTCAAGCCAGCCCATCCTCCGCGACAGTGCTGCTGCTGTGGCTGCACGTTCACGCCCAAACGTGCGGATGCCAGGTGCTGTTCAGGTCGCTGCCGGGCAAAGCTCAGCCGAGACAAGGCATCAGAAACCTACAGCTGTACTGAGTGCAATTGACTCTCCTCCGAGATAAGGGTCACAGGAGTGCTGACGATCACCACCTCGGCTGGCACCGTCTCCAGCCATCTGTCTTCAGCATGGTCTTCCAGCCTTCGATGGCGTTGTGCATGACCAGCCGTTGGAGCACGGATTGACCTAATTGGGCAGTGGAGTTTGTGCGCTGTTTCTTCAATATGGGACAGCGAATTGGTGACGCCGGTCAAATTCCTCGCCTGTGACATGAAACCACCAGCACCTTTCGCAACCACAGGAATGCCCTTCAGCACATGCTTCGGAGCAGAAAGCCTTGCCAGCGCTCATCACTGCTTTCGCAGCGTCGATTTCGCATCCACAGTCAGCAGTGCATTGGCACTTGATGAGATCTGTCGTCATGGTGGATACCGGAATGAACAGTTCTGTTCTATGCCTGGGGAAGGTGTCTCAACAGGAGAAGGACCGACCATTGAGGTTCGGATTGACGTGCACTTATGCGTGGCCGCAACAGGCAAATGCCTCCCCAGCTTGACCAATCAAAACCAGCTGTGAGAATCGTCCTTGCCCCGTAGCGGTGTCGACGACGCAGGGACCCGCTGAACAGGAGCTGTTGACACCAGTATCAATCTGGATCGGTAAGGGATCCTGGACAGTTGTATTCCTCCCAGAAAGCGCCGTAGTGCTCAACGTTGGCTTCGAGAGCTTCCTTGATTTCAGCCTCGGTTTCGTAGACCTTGACGCCAAACATCACTTCCCCTTTCGCGATCATTGCTTGGAAGTCATTGAACTGGTTCTTGATGACATCGCACTGAACTAGCTCCCTGATCTCGTCAACCATGCAACCGTTGGATAGGACAGCGATTGCTCCGCAGCTCATAGCCGCTGACAAGGTTCTTCGGTGCGCTGCAATCAACCTGATGTCAGTCCTTGGGCACTGACACCACGAGCGCCAGCTCTTAAAGCAGCAATTCTGCCCCCAACATTTTGGTTCTGAACCTTGCCCAATTGATGACTGGCTGCTTCCTCGGCAGCCTCAGAAGTGATCCCTCCCGTCACTTGTTTCAACTGCTCTTCTGATAGCTCTTTCCCGCTTTTTGTTGTTGGTTGCTCTTCAGTCATAGGCATCACCTCTGTTCAGCAGTCATAGCAACGGTCTGAGTCGCCATCGAGGCGGGCAACGCTTCCACCCGCCTGACTTCAGCGTGGATGGCCAAACTTCGGGTGACCACCACCGCATAGGGGCCGTGTCTCGACAACAACCCGCTGAGCATGAGCAGTCGGATTGGCATTGGTGAAGCTGCCGAGCTTGCCTTCCTGATCATTCATCAACCAGCCGAAACCCTTCTTTGGTGGGAGCCGTTCAACCTGGATGCGGTCCTTTTTCGGCATCTGGACACGATGACGGCTCTGATCCGGTGGATCTGGTGGGCTCTATGGGCAGATGCAATGCTGGTGCGAGAGTGGCTAAAACCAGCTTTGAACCCCATAAGCCAGCAAAGCTCGACACCATGAAACACGTTGCCTTGGGCTTGATTTGCGTTCTCACCACTGCAATGCCAGCCATTGCTTGGGAACCTGGCGATGACTGGCGGGATGACCAATGTGAATCGGTGATCGATGGAGCCGACAGGGTTGCCAATGTCTGTAGGGGTGTTTTCAGGGGGGGCGAAGTGTTTTTGGGGATTTATTGGAATGACGGAGCTGAAGTTGTAGGCCCCTGCAAAGCAACAGCAAGCTGGCCTATGGAGTATCGCGGATTATCACGTGCCGATGCTTATGACTGGCTTGTGGAGTATTGCGGTTGGTGAGCTTGAGTTCACCCAGACCGATTCAGAAACGACTGCGTTGTGGCTGAGCATCCGTCTGATCACCAACTGACCGTTGCCCCATAGCGGTCTGGTTTCTACGGCGACTCGCGTCCAGAGATGCCATGTCATCATTGAAGATCAGGCACTGTCTGATCAATTTTTTCCCGCATTGATCACGCCAAAAGATCGGTCATTCAGAGCCCCAGATTCTCCGAAGTACGGCAATATCGTAATCAGTAAAAAAACGAGGTGGACTACCTGGCCGAGGTTTATAAGCCATCACCGTCACCCCTGCGTGTGCAGAAGCATTTGAAAAGGGCTGGTTGTCATAAAGACAATCCCCATCTTCATCTGAAAAGGGATGTTCAAGGCCAAGAGCATGGCCAAATTCATGCAGAAATAGCCAGACGGGATCTTCTTGCCCTGTAGCTATTCCTCGACACCCATTCAAGATCATGAAGTATTGATTGCCTTGAGCGTTCTGAGCGACAGCTCCCTCTTTTTCGTCGTTCTTATCGCAGTATCCAACAATGACTAAGTCAGCATCTTGGGCATCACGAACTTCCCTGAAATCAAGACTGATCAACCGATCAGTGGCTCTGATCAGCTGGATGCCCAAGTCTTTTTCTTCGTCATAGAAGGGATCCGACTCGATAATTTGCCATTGGGAGCCGGGGATGATTTCTCCCTTTGCATTTCCGAACACCACTTGATAGCGACGTCGTCGCATCTCAAAGAAGTAGCGGATCGATGTGCGTCCTCCAAGGAACTCCTGATCGGCAGCATTCCATGGGGCAATAAGAGCCCGAGCTGTGGGTTGGTTGTCGCAGTACTCAGCGAGAGCTGGCAGTGGGGCCATGGCAACCGCAGAGCCCAGCAGTCCGATGAAAAGGCGTCGGAGCATGGATCAGAGGTCAGTCCGCGCATGATGCCGAGCTTTGCCTGGATGCGCTTGCCAGCGCTACTGACCATCCCCACTTGGGCCAACAAGGCTTCCACTCGACCGACTTCAGCATGGTCTCCCAGGCTTCGATGGCGTTGTGCCTGAGCATCCTGTGAACTACGGGCTGACGTGTCTTCAGGCTTGATCTGTTCTGGATCAGATCGAGGCGGATTGACTCGAGGTCATGAGCGCCGGCGACCCAAAGAGAGCTACGGCAATGATGCATTTGCTGCGTGAGTCCCTGAGCGGACGATGGCCTTGCAACGTTCCCCCATGCACGCTGACGGCATGAAACGACTGCCGTGGATTGAGTCGACTGTAAAGGCTGGGGATGTAGCTATCCGCACCACAACGAACCACAGCAAATTTCTAGAACATATCTAGAGATTGTTTTTCTTTTGAAAATCCACACTGCTCATGCTGAACCTATTGGCGAATTCATTCGCGAGGGCACTCATAAGCCATTTCGCGCTTTAGCTTGCCCAATAGGTCCCAGCTGCCGACTCACACTTTCGACAGAACACAGCAAAAAGGATTGATCAGAGAAAATAAGCACTTCATCCACAAACGCAAGGCAGTAGATCAACTCCCAAACAATTCCCTCAGATGCAGAAACACCTTGTCGCCATATATACACTTCGCGAAGGGTATTCGATCGCGCAAAAATAATTTCGCGCCAATGACATCTTCATTAAAGATACTCCGAAACCAAATGGAAATCTTTATTGGGATTGCTCTGTTACTGCCTATTTCAGCATTGGCCATTCAGGCTTATGAGTCGGATCTGGATGATGATCGTTGTGACTTCCTATGAAAACCGCTTTAGATGGCTGCGTTCATGACCTTGCCTGGTGTTGGGACTATCGACGAGTGTTGGTTGCAATTGCACCGGCAGAAGTCATTGCATGCAATCAAAAACCCCACTCGTGAGAGCAGGGCATTGCGTTGAAACACCGCGGCTCAGAAGGTCGTGCCGCCAGGACCAGAGTTGGTGCCGAGGTTGTCTGCGGGCATCTCGAACTGTCCTGTCATGTAGGTCGAACCACCAGGACCAGCAGTGCCACCAATTTCAAGAACAGGGTTGAGTGATCTCCCGAAGCTGTCCATCCCAGCGGCTGGTTCGAAGACTTCAGTCATGAAAGTCGAACCACCAGGACCAGAATTGGTGCCGACGTTGTCGTTTGGATGAGTCGGGCGCTGAATATCAGCATCGATCCGATTGCCGAACCCCAGGTCGTTTCCATCAAAGTCCAGAGCCATTCGGTCTTCACAGGGGCTGGGATCAGCGTTTCTCCAGCTGTTCATTGGACGACCTGCACCTGCCAGGGAGTCGCCGCCACGCCCTGGCTTGAAGTGGTTATCGCCAAAGATCACGCTGCCTTTGGCATCGATGTCTTGAGGCTTGAAGACACCTTCGCCGCTAATGGGGCTATATCCCCTCTCACCAATTGTCTCTGAAAGAGAGCCAATCGGGCCAGGATCGTAACCACGAGGATCAGGCTTGTAGCTCGGATGAATGACCCCGATCTCATCGCCTTGGGTGGGCATGAAGTTGGTTGTTTCGTTCAGGGCATTGAAGGTGCCGGTGAGCTCATCAATGGCCTGAGGTTTCACGAAGGAAAGAATGTGAGGCACGGATCTAAACGCGGTGAAGGGGTGCCCCCTCGATGGACACACCATCTCCGGGTTCAGCGTCTGACTTGATGACCTGCCTCATACAGAGCTGTGATGTTGCTCACAGGGCCATCACCACTTGGGCTGGCACGGCAGAGCAAGGGAGTTGAGCTGCTGGATCTGACGGCAACGACGCATACGCACACTGATACGTAGCGATCTGCAGCGAACTACTGCCAGAGGCGTCACCGGGAGGGGCGTTGTCCGCGAGAGCGTGGTGTTAGACGCTTCAAACCAAAATGAGTAACTTCAACCTATCAATGCTTTAAAACAGTTTGAAAAAACGACTCCGAACAACCAGCATTTCATCCATCGCTTCATTCACACTACTAGTCTCAATCGCCGAATCAAAAGCGGGTACGATTGAACGCCATGAGTTGAAATCAGAAGCCATCAAGGCATGCATTAACTGGCTAAAGAAAGGCACAAAATACACTTATCATGACGAAGGAGCATGGCTTGAAGACAACAACAGGATGTGCGTGGATGGGAGCAAGGAATACGGCTCAAAAGAGATCACCGGAATGGAAGACCCATCAATTGAGCCTAAAAACTACAACAATATGCCAAATCCCATTGAAATGAAAATCATCAGATTCTTTGCTTACAGAGAAGACGATGGGACACCACTTAGTCAATAAACACAGGAATGAACTTCAGGGAACTGGCATCAAGCGGGGAATGGTTGTTACTGACGATTGCGTCGTCCTGAACTGGAGGGATAGCGCATGATTACTGCGTAGTCAGGATGTGGGATTGTCTGAGAGCGTGGGCGCGTGGCGGAAGCTGACAGCGAGAGGGATTGATCGTGCGCGAAAGACTGGGGCTGACGAGTCTGAGTTTTGTGCACCCTTAAGGGAGCACTGTTTTGAGGGCCACCCCAAACGGGGGAGGCAAACACCTGAAAGACCACCTGATCGGGTGATGTGGGATGAGTTCAGTACAGCGATGGTGAATACACCGGAGGGACAGCCTCCTCGATTCACACCAAATTCTCAGTTTTGTCTCACTCCCCAGAAGCCATTGCATCACTCTCGAATGGCAAGACTTTGGAAATTCCTGGTGACGCCAGACCAATGGTTGACCAACAAACCAGAACAAACACGCGGGTGCTCTTCTTTGATCAGATCAAGGCGCTCATGATTGCGCTGGTCATTGCCGTCCATGTGCCAATTGCCTTTGGCCCAAGCTGGCTTGGCGTACGTATTCCCATGGAAGGCACTTCTGATCCTTTATTTAAAGTTGCATGCGGATTCTTTGGATATTTCTGCAATACATTCTTCATGTATATATTATTTCTAATTTCAGGCTACTTCGTACCGCGTTCCGTACACAAGAAGGGGATCGCGGATTACCTGAAAGATCGCCTCCTACGAATTGGCATACCTTTTCTGGTGGGCCTGCTGTTGATCAATAATGTCTCATTGCTCTTGGGCAGACTCTCCCCGGCAAGTCCGTATGGGGAATTGCCTTGGAACGACATCCCTTTTAACCGCGTTGGGCCACTGGGGTTTCTGGTCGTTCTGTTTGTCTTCGATTTGCTCTACTGCGCATGGGTTAAGTGGAGAGGAGATCACTTTTCCGTCGATTCCTCTGTTCCCGCGCCGCAGCTGCGCTCCTGGCTCATCAGTGCCATGATTCTCGCGATTCTTGAAGTGGTGATGTCGACACGGGCCGAACTCTGGGCGACTTTGAGAAATTCACCACTGGATTGGCTGGGTGTTCAGGGCATGCACATTTTTACTTATGCCTTTATGTTTTTTCTCGGGTGCAAGGCATCATCCCATCGCTGGCTAGAGCGGCTCAATACCCATCTGGTTGTGCGATGGTTCCGATTCTCTATTGCGTCAGCTCTTTGCCTTCTGGCAATCTCCCTAGTGCTGACCTTCAACGGCAGCATGTCAACTGAGTCTGGAAAGCTATTACTTCTGGCATCCTTCTTTTATCCATTCATCGGTTGGGGAGTGATCGGCTATCTGTTGTTGTGGTTTCAGCGCAATGAAAACCGCTGTGGGAAGTGGTTAGCCACCGCTGGAGTCGACAGCTTCGGGGCCTACATCATTCACACACTTGTGCTCGTGGTGGTACTAGAAGCCATTGGTTTCATCGGCCTCAATCATTGGCTGATTGCTTTAGCTGCATCGGCCCTGGGAATCATGATCTCTTTTGGAATCACTCATCAACTCAGGCGTATTCCAACGATCGCAAGGATCATCTAGTTCTTGCATGATATTTCTCGAGCAGTTGATGTGCTGTTGCGCTTCGAAAGAGGGCATTCAGCACTGGCCATCGACTCCTGCAAAACGATGCAAACATCAAACGATTGAAAGCAGTGCTATCTGAAGTAGTGACAACGCGTGATCAAGATCACAGTCCCCCTTGATCTAGGTCAACGGGTTAGCCAGTGATTCCGGAGATGGTAGCTGTATCGGAGCAGACGCTCCTGCTGTCCCTTCCCTCACGCAACAGACACAATGACTGAAGCCAAATACACTGAAAGCCAGGAGCTGAGCCTTGGTGTCGACAAGTCAGCTCATAATCGCCCATTGATCTCCGCAAAGTTTGTGCTGAAACAAGGCCTCCGCATTGGCGCAATCGGTTGCTTAGTCGCAACCGGCCTGGGTGCTGCCTATGCATGCGATGAACCCCATCTGCATCAAAAGACACGCTCAGCCGCTTTTCTGCACGACTGCGATGGGCAAACGCCGGCATCAGTTGCCTCGATCAACTCAGACTGCCCGAATGTGCAGCGTGGCTTGGTTGGCAGCGGATCAACAGTCATTTTTCTGCAGGGCGTGAACCGCACTCTTTCAGGCCAAAAAGGGCTTTGGTATGAGGTACGTGTCGTGCACAATCAATCCACGCAAAATGCATCCGCCAATGCACAAGAAGGTGCAATTGGTTGGCTGAGAGCGAACAAATTCTGATTAGAAGATCCGCCAACGCATGTCGACACGTCAGCTCAACGTGGGCTAAAGCTGATTCTGGTGGCCACTACGACACTGATGGCATGAAACGGCTCATGATCCTCTCGTTCCTCTTCCTGGTGCCTACAGCTCACGCCCGATGCCCTAGAGGTTTTTCAGCGCCTGAGGGCTACAACTACTGCGTTCCTACCGACTTAGCCGACAGGCAGATCTGGGAAGCGTGTGGCAGAGAGCCTGCACGCTATGGGCTTAACAATTCCGAACCGTGCATGTCTTTGCATAGCCGAGTTGCGCTCGCTGACAAGTTCACGGAATACTGCAGAAAACTGAAGCTGCCAAATCTCTATCAGTAGCCCGGAAAAGCGGTCATTGAGTTGAACAGGTTGTTGCCGACCGCCTCTGGGTGATTTGGCCAGCATCGGCATCGTTGCTCTTGTGGCACTGGCTTGCTGAACCTCACGACCTGGGCGAACACCACATCAATGACTTTGGTCCTTTTGGGGGATGCACCTTCATCAACTTTTCGGCGACAGTTCGTGCATTCACAATCAACTTAGTTTTTTTATTAACATGGGTCCTGAAGAGGAAATCTGGCCTGTTGTGCTGATTACTGGAAGTATCGTGGCCGTGTTGATGATTCTTGCCTTTAGTGATCCAGGTACCTTCGTGTGCGTTGGGGTATGTGAGTGAAGCTGACTACTGAGGCGTACAAGGCTTCCACCCGCCTGATGTCTGCATGGTTTCACTGGCTTCGATAAAGCAGTGATTGGCTATCTCCAAGGCGAATAATCAATGGCAGCGGATGTTGAGCACAAAGTGCATCAGGAGCATTCGCCTTTTTTGAGTCTTAGTCCGCGGCGGAGGCGGAGTTAGTGAGTAACCGCTAAAAGCAGTGCCAACTCTCCGGTGCCGCAGTGACAACCATCCTGCTCACCATGACATGGCTCCATACTGGGATGTCCATTGGCACAAGCCTCAGAGCAGAAGTGCTGCCCACCAATCCTGATTGAACGCGATTCTTCAACGCTGCACTTACAAAGCGAGCAGTCGCACAAAAGCAGAGCTTCAGTCATCACAAAACTCTCGGCAACAACCCATTCGGTCTATGACTTCTAGGGCACCATTTCGTGGGTGGTTAACCGAACACTTAAGACCGCTCCTCAATGCATGGCGATCAAGCAGTGGGCGGCCCCTTTTCGGCACGTAACACGATGGCGAAATCAGTTGGATGAGGTCGGCACGCTGAGATGGTTTGCCATTTCGCCCATGCTCAAAGTCGAGCTGACTTGTCTCCAGGCGTGATCTGATCTGGATCAGATGAAGATGACAAGGCTCGAGGCTCCGAGTGCCGGCAACCCAAAGGAAGTGGAGCTGATCAGACAACTGCTTCTGTCCCACAGGCCATGAATGACAGACGTTTGGCTGGCGCAATGATCTTGGATCGGCTGGATGCAGAGGAGAGAGCGACTGCTTTGAAAGCAGTCAGTCATGACGGCCGGCAAAGACCGGCGACCTTCGACAGACCGATGACAACAGAGGGAGTTAATTACAGCAGTGCTTCTGAGCCAACAACACCTGCCATCGGGCGGTTGTCATGCGGGATTCACACTGGTTAGCGACAGACCTCGGTCGTTTGAGGAAGGCATCTCACCTGCTCATTCAGAACTGCTTCAACGATGACGTGGAGATAAGCGGCTCGGCGCAGCTTTTCCATGCTCTGAGATTCAGGGTTGACCCGGCTCATGGAGTCAAGAACCCTTTTCAGGGCTGCCAGATTCTCGATACGGTTCATGGGAGGAGTACCAACTCAGACCACCATCTCCGGGCTCAGCCTCTGACTCGATGACTTGGCTCAGCAGAGTCTGTGATATGGGTCACAGAGCTGTTAACGCCAAGGAGCACACCGCTTACAACCCACCTGCCGGTGGCGAGCACGCCTTCAAAGCCTCAAGGGAGTAATGGCTTTTCTAGGCCTGTACAAGAGATGAGCTCCGAGCAGCAGCAAGGCCTGTATGCAGGGAAGCTTGGATGTAATGCAGCGACGGCGGGGTGCTGGCTCGGATTTGGGCCGGCACGTCGGCCATCTGATCAAGCATCCGGGTAATCGCAACCCTCAGCGGAACATAATTCTTGTATTGAATGAATTGCAGTGTGAGACTTGCTGTCTCAACCTTGGCGAAACAGGGTTTGAAACCATGACCGCCTTTAGCAATCGCCTCACGACTCCAGAGGATCGCAGCATTCGTTTCGATCCTTTTGGAAAGTGGGAGGCAGAGTGGTCAATTCACGAAAGGGATTTGAAAAGCTATGAGACTTATAAGCAAGAAGTCTCTGCAGACAAGCAATTGGCGGCAAAGTTCAAAAAAACATACGACCTGTTTGTCAACAAATACCGATCAAACTTTGAAACCTCTGAAGCAAGTCAATATGCCGCTTCAACCTTCGGTGGATATCTTCGTTTATTCCTGGAAGACCACAGCAATATCGATTCGGCGCTGGATGCAACTCTCAAACAACTGATGCAGCAGAGAGTCTCCGAACGAACGACCCCAGGAGTGGACTAGTGAGGAGCTCGATCAAGCAAGGACGTCAGGAATTGATTGCCAACAAAGACCCATGGCCTGAAACAAAGACACTGAACCCGACCTCTAGCCTTTGACATCCAAACACGCTTTCGCAACTGATGGGACTCATTGAAAGAGAACTACCAACCTCAAAAGAGCCGCATCACCTCCTTTGGCAGTCGATTTTTCTCATGCCATCTGGGCATCAATGAAGCGTTTCACTGAATAGATCCACTCCGGATTGATTCCATCAAACTTCACAAATGAAGAAGACCGCCCATGGCTTCCGGTTCGCGGAGAAGCAGTAGTTTGTGGGGAATTTAATTGAGCTGTCATGGAAGGAATATCTTTCGCATGCAGGCAACATCAACCGGCAGACAATTGACGCGCAACTTGTATCAAGTATAGGTTGCTACTCCTCAGAGTGGCTGCGCCCAACCCTGAAGCTATTCCGGCCGCTGCGCCATCTCCGAACCGCCCAAAAGCCTTCCACCCATTGCCATTTCATACATTTCCTGATGTATCTGAGACGACTCTTGAGTAAACCAGTCAATGTATTTAGGCACCTCACGCAGCTTTGGACCAAGATCCAGCAATTGATACTCAAGTGTTATAAAATCGGACGCAAACTGATAACCAATATCAACAAGAATTCTTCCTGCAAATGAAGGTAAGCCGATACTGACTTCAGATTGCTCTAACGACGCTTCAATCATCTTGGAAGAAGTCGAACCATCTCCCGTAACGTCTCTAATCCTGATCAACAATCTCGATCCAAAGTCCCGAGCAATCATCGCTTTACTTGCATCTCTTATCCTCCACTTACAGACCAGTGTTTCACCCACTTGGGAAACGCGAAGAAAAGAGGCTTCCCCAAGGTCAGAACTGCCTTCATTTGATTGTTTCTTGAAGAAGCCAAGCCTTTGCAGCAGTCGTTTCATATTTCCGGATTTTAAGAGAGGACGGAAATAATAAAGCCTTCGAGCAAAAAATTCCACATCGCTAAAGATACTTAACGAGAGTATCAACGACTACCGAGTCGCCCAGGTGCGGGAGCCGAAATTGAAAATGAATTGAGCCAAACTGAGATCGTTGTGAGAATCAGCGCGTCTTGCAAAAACCAGAACCTGCATACATCGAACCACTAGGGCAAGAAGTTCCATTTTTAGCTGGGAAGAACTGCTGGTTTGATTCACGTGCTTGGCAATATCCAGAACCTTTGTACTGGGAGCCGCTTGGGCAGGAATGACCTTGACGCGCTGGAAACATTTGCTGCTGAGCAAATGCCTCTAAAGAGATCTCTGCCAAGAGCGCAGCAGCAGCAACAGCGATGACCAAACGAGTTCTGACCAAATTGGATTGCGCGAGTTAGACCCTAAAACTATCAACAATGAACCATTCCGTCTCTGAGCGAATTCCTGGTGCACATGCCTGATCCTGTCCCTGATCGACAGAGCCACCTGAGTCGCGCGTTCATCGCTGGTCCAACAGGCTTGAGATGCGCATCCGCCTCAGGCCGGCAGCAGCTCATGCATTCGTCACATTGATCCACATCAAACAAGCAAAACTTTGACCTTCTCAGCGACATCCTTAAAAAGGCCCAGACCCTCAAAAAGTGTTCAGTGAAAAGATCAAGGGCCGTGCCGCCTACTTCGCCTCGTTATCGGCCTCACCATGGGAAGGTGCACGGAAAAGGAATCATTGATCAAGCATGGAGCTTTTACGAATCAACCAAAAGGATTAAAAAGGAAGTGCTTGCATCGCAACACAGAACTGGCAAGATGAAGAACATTCGAGATAGATCTGAGGTCGGAGTAATCCGACCTCTTTTTGTAATCAATGGTGATACAGCGTTTCTACCTATTGAAGGTTGCAGAATTTGCGTTTCAAAGAACTGAGACCATTTCCACCAACGACTCCTATGAGCCAACAGCAAAAACCAGCCTGTCCCATGCCTCAGCCTCAACCTGTGTGCCCAATGCCAAATAGGGGCTCAAAACGCTAGTTCTTTTCGAAAAGAGCATTCAGGTCGGCTTGCTCCGACCTTTCCGTTAGATCCGTAAGGCTTATTTCGGAAACAGTCTCATGGAATACGGATTCAACAGCCAAAAGCATCCAAGGTCTCCACTTCAAAGCAAAGACCTTATGGAAGCTTTTGTTTTGCTGGCATTCCTATTCATTGCCTTCTACCTATCAACACAAAACATTTAATTGATACGGTCTGCAACGTAGACCAAGAAAACTTTCTGATCTGGACGCGGCGCTGAGCCTGAAAACCTTCAGTTTTTCTTCGGTGCAAGCTGTCTCCCTTCCAATAATCTCAGATTTAGGTGGTTTCGCAATCGATTTGATCTCTATGGACGAAACACAAATCAAAGTGCTGCACCAAGACGCTGAAGAACATCAAAAGATCTTGAATTGCCAGTCAAGCGACGAGTTCTTCAACGTTCGGCTTCCTCGTGTCAGCAAGGTCACTTGGCCGCCACAAAAGAGTGATATCGCTTAATTCGCCTTCTGGATTGATCAATTGAGACGGCGACAAGCCAACGACTGAACGTCAGGCCCCAGATTGATTCAGTCAGCAGTGTTCAATTAAAAACCCCCGCCTAAGGCAGGGGTCAACGACTCAACGGATGTGTGACCTTGTTTCCACTCCGTGAGCATTACTCCTCACTTCTAACAATAGCCACGCGAGTGGCACTGTGCCAGTTGTTTCATGACCAGTGCGTTGAATGGCACAGCTTGAAGCCTGGCCGACCAAATCATTGCATTTCCGATTTGGAATCCCCGCTGACGAGGGTGTGGAAACACCGAAGACCTCGAAGAAGTTAACGTCTCGTCCACCTCCAAACAAAATCCAACATGAGGTTTCTGTTGGGTCGTGCACGTTGAACTGGAAGGGAAGCCTGAGCCTGAGAACTCTGGGGTGAGATTTAGTCCTGCACCCACTCAATCACAATGACTGGATCTCCATTGTCGTCTTGATCCTTGAGGTAAACAAATTCATCGTCACCCCCAAGACGAAACACTGATTCTCTACAAATTCTTCCACGTCCTTCCAGCTTGATTCCATAGTCCTCAACAAGACGAGTGCAGGCTTGCATGATGTCTTCTGCACTTGCTTTCCAGGGATGAGTGCCTTGAAGCTCATGAGCTCCAAGCACAACGCCCTCCAACACTGCAGAAACTGGATCGATCGTCATTGGCTGACTATTTTGCTATCCCCTGGGCTCACGGAAGAGAGAGATTGCACCCGAAATGGTGTCCTTTCAAGATCAACTCTTCAATGATGTAGAAGCCTCACCAGAAAGCGGGACAATGCAACCAGCCGATCTGCTGCAGCTCCTTGTACAGGGAAACAGCATCCTCATAAGCCATGTGAATGCGGGATTTGATCAGAGCCGGCTGACTATGAGGCATCGGCCTGCCGTTCTCCACGACAACGTGGACATCACCATCCGTGCTTTCAGATTCCTGATGGAACCTCATGGCCCAATGCGTCTGTGGGTCTTCAAGCCAGGCGTCCGACATTCCTCACCATTGTTGGCCTCTTCCTATCGATAGAACCTTGTGCTCCCTGACGCCTACCCCAGGACAAAAAAATACAAGGAAGATTCTTCGTGCGCTCAACCAAGACACGCGACAAGAGCAGGCCGGACCGGTCGAGCACGACCTAATCAGCATCTAAACATGACGCTAAGCAAGGTTGCGCTGCCTGTTTCTCCTGAACTGGTCAGCATGGCTGCAGCAGCTCCCAGTCGGTGAATGAGAGCAAGCCCGGACAGCTGAGCAAAGTGCGCGTGCGCTTGCCGATGCTGCTGAGCACCCATTTATCTGGCCTGGGCCACAGAACACTTCGCCCTGCCATCGGGGAAGTGGTGATTCGACAGGACACTCCCGCTGAACACGTGCTGGTCGTCCAGGCAGGTGAACTGAGCGTGGAGCGAACGGAAGCAGGGGGAAAGCCACGGCTGATTGCCACGCTCAGTCCCGGCGAAATGGCGGGAGAGATGGCGCTGATGGGTGACCAACGTCACAGTGCCACCGTCATCGTGAGCAGAGGTCCGGCCGAGCTTCTGGAAGTGAAAGCAAATGACCTGCTGCAAGCGGCGATGTATGACAGCGACCTCGTGATGGAACTCCTGGCCCTCAGCAGTCACCGTTGCCGGCGGACCAGCCGTCACCTCACCCTCATCCTGGAATCACTTGATGCACTCAGCAACAGTGATACGGAAACTTTGAAGCGCTGCTGTGAAGAGCTGGATCTGGAGTTCGATCAATTCTTTCTTACAAGCGCTGCAGATCGACTGAGAGAATTGTCAGCACGGATTGCTCAACTTCAACCTGGCATGCATTGAGCGGCGCGATCGTACAAGATATGAATAACTGACTGACAACAAAAACCTACGCTCGCTGGAGCGGAAATGCCGATCAAATCGATGTATTCACCGTTCACCCGAGGGAACACGTTGGCATCCAGTATCGAGATGCAGCCATTCGGCCGCGGGTGTTTGATCACGACTTTGCCTTGACTCTTTGATTAGCTTTTGGTCTATTTCTTCTTGTTCGACGCATCTATATCCGGCTCACTGGCAAAGCAGACTAAATTCAATTTTCTTCCACCATAAACGGCAGAAAGCTGATCAATTTGCCGCTCATTCATTCACTCAAAGCGCAATCAAGAATATGCCATGGGATTCAAAAATACCTATTCAATAACGCTCCAGGTCAATGATTTTCATCAAGGGAATGCCGACCTTGCTGACAAGACAAGCACAGATAACTGGTCACAAATGCTACCATTTTAGGCTTCACAATCCCTGGCAACCAACATGTGCACAAGGCACTAAGTGATAAACATTTTGAACACTTTACAGCGCTCATCAGGAGCGACAGCGTCAACGAAACCCACCAGGCACTTGAAGACTGTTCAAGCAAAGAAATTCTTAAATGCGATTATTCCTGAATCAACTTCGCTGAAAATCGTCTGCGGGGAAGCATTGATCGCATTAATGGGCTTCACTGATGAGCTGAGCATAAGCACCATTTGCATCGCGCAACAGACTCTCATGGGTGCCCTGCTGAACCACCTTTCCTGCATCCATCACCAGGATTAGATCAGCGTCACGAATCGTGCTTAAACGGTGAGCAACAATCACCTGCGTACAGCCACGACGGGTGAGATTGGTGATCAGTTTGCGTTCAGTCTCTGCATCGAGTGCCGATGTTGCTTCATCCATAATCAGGATGCTCGGGTTACACACCAGAGCCCTGGCCAGCTCCAGTCTTTGACGTTGACCACCAGAAAGGTTTCGACCCCCTTCGTTGAGAAGGGTGTCGAGTCCCTCCGGTAGTCCGCTCACAATCTCCAGAACCTCGGCTTCTCTGCAAGCCTCGACCAAAGCGCTGTCACCAATCGCTGGATTCCACAGGCTGAGGTTGTCGCGCACACTGCAACCGAAAAGTTGGATGTCCTGCTGCACCATCGCCAGAGAGGAGACCACCACGGACCGGGGGTGCTCCAGCAAGGTTCTGCCATCGAACCGAATCGAGCCACCGGTGGGTTGATGAAGGCCTGCCAATAACTTGGCCAGCGTGCTCTTTCCGCTGCCACTACCACCCACCAAAGCAACCCTCATGCCTGGATGGATCTCGAGCGACAAGCCATCAATTAAAGGAGCCTGAATTGCTGTGAAGCTGTAACTCAGATCCTTGATTTCAATCCTGCCGCTGAGCCGCATGAGGCCGGACCCAGCCTCGTGCTGTTGATCACCGTTGAGAAGAGGGTCCTGGGGTTGTTCCAGCACATCCTCAAGGCGCAGAACCCCAGCCGAAAAACCTGGCAATTGCTGCACGAAGCCGATCGCAGCCTCGATCTGACCCTTAAGGCTGAAGGCGATGGTCTGAGCCGCCAGCAACATGCCAAGCGTGAGATCACCCCGGATCACCAGAAAGAAGCCAAGCAGCAGCACCGCCACTTCATTCAACGTGGTCAAACCATTGGGAACGAGTCGCAGACGGGCGTTGCGCAGCTGAAGGTCTTGAAGCGTGTTGAGCAGGCGGCTTTGGTAACCCGCAAAACGGCGGAACACATCGTGTTCAATCGCAGCAGCTTTGATCGTTTCGATGTCGCGCATTGCGCTGACCACCACGGCACCACTCTTGGCGGCATCCTTTTGCAGCGTCAGGCTGGCGTCTTTCTGCGCCCGCAAATTCCACTGCACCACGAGAGCATTGATGCCAGTCGTGGTGAGAATCAACAGTCCAAGCCAGGGGCTGTAGAGGAAGGTGAGGATCAGGTAGAAAACCAGCAGGACCAACCCCGTGAGCATCGGGATCAGACGCCCACCGATGAACTCGGCAATGCTGAGGTTGATAGCCATCCGCCCGGCGATATCCGACGCATGGCGTTGGCTGTAAAAACGCTCGGGAAGGCCGAGGATCTGATGCTCGAAGCCAATGGCGAAACGGCGTGTCAGGCGCTTTTCGAGGCTGCGGGTTCCCACCAACTGCAGGTGTTGCAACATCACCTGAAGGCCAATGGTGAGAGCCATGGCCCAGAGCATCGGCTTCAGCCAGCTGTTCATTGCATTGCCGATCACTTCATCCAGGTAGATCTGGGCAAAGACCGGCATCACCAGCTGGGGAAGAATGAGCAGCAATCCAGCGGTGAGAATGAACGCCACCCCCATCGGCTCGCTGGCCATCCGCTTAAACACAATCGGCCAGACCGACGGAGCCCTGCCGACACGTTGAAATGCAGGACCAGGTTCCATCGTCAACACGATCCCGGTGTAGCTGCGGTCAAAGTCTTCTCGGCTCACAGTGCGGGGGCCAAGGGCCGGATCATTCAGCGCAACGGAATCGCCTCGAAAACCCTCAAAGACCAGGAAGTGGTTGAACTCCCAGAACAGAATCGCCGGTGGCTTCAACTGTTCGAGCGCTTCAAGCCCCTTTTGGAACCCCTTAGCGTCCAGTCCGAAGCTTCGGGCCGCCAGGATCAAATTGGCAGCATCACTGCCGTCACGCGACACGCCGCACAACTCACGCAGTTGGGTGAGCGGCACGTAGCGGCCGTAATGCTGAAGAACAATGCTGAGTGAAGCAGCACCGCATTCGGTGTTCTCCATCTGCAGCACCGTGGGCGTGCGCACCATCAGTAGACCCCCGTCAGATCCCGCAGAATCGGAATCACGTAGCTGATCGGGCGTCGTTCCTCGACGAGCACCCTCACCTCGGTTGGGGTGCCTGCGGTGATCTCGATCGCCGGCCCGGGGCCGCCACCCCAGTCATAGCCACTGAAGGTACCGGCATCTCGCTTCAATGAAGTCTTGACTTCGATCAGGGGACCTTTCGGTTGCTTGCGGACGGCATCCAAAAGCGATTCCAGGCCAAGGCGTTTGATCAGGGCCTGATCATTCACAGGAAGTCGCCGGATGCTGAGCACCTGACCCTCAATGCCTCCATGGCGTTGCTGTTTGGTACTGGTCGGGGTGATCCGCAGCCGCTGCCCCGCCCTCAGTCGCTTGCCATCTCCAGGGGAGAAGAAAGCCAGGCTCTCCAAACCGGTTTGGCTGGCTCCCCTATCCAGCGTGAACAAGGTGCTGCCCGGTTGCACGACTTCGCCACGGTGGACGTTCCGATCAATCACGCAGCCATTGATCGGTGCCCTGATCTGAGCGATGCGATCGATCTCCTCGCTACGGGCCTTGATGCGGGCTTGTTGCTGCTTGATCTGTTGTTGGCGCTGCCCATTCCGCGCTTCAAGAGAATCCACAAGGGTGCTGAGTTCTTGCTGGCGCTTGGCGAGCTCGTCAAACGAGATGCCTCCGGTACGCGCCAGCTTCTCGACACGGGCGATCTGAGCTTTTTGTTGGCGGACTCGGATCGCTCCAAGGGCATCTTCCTCAAGGTCCTGGCTGATCAATTGCTCGAGCTGCAGCTCTGCTTCCTTGCGACTCATCTCCTGCGAAACAGGATCGATGCGAGCCATCAACTGCCCTTTTGCAACGCAGTCACCGATGGCATTCTTGAGTTCCAGAATCCTGCCAGCTGCTTCGCTTTGCACCACCGTGAGGCTGTTGGAGCGGATCAGCACGCCCTTGCCACTGATGCGGACAGGCAGACGCCCGAACACCGACCAGATGCCAATGCTGAAGCAGAACCCTCCCAGCGACAGCAGAAGCAGCCATTGCCCAGGTCGAAGAAGGCGAAGAGGCTGATCCAGTTTTTCCGGACTGGAGAGAGCGTCGAGTGCGTTCTTGCGGAACAAGCTCATGTGATCTGACGCTGCATCATCCGAAAGAACAGACCCTCGTTCTGCATCAGGGTCTCGCAATTGCCTTGTTCCCGCACCTGACCCTGGTCCAACACCACGATCCGATCGGCATGACGAATCGTGCTGAGGCGATGGGCAATCACAACCCTTGTGATGGCCATCGCCTCAAGGCTGTCGGTGACAATGGCCTGGGTGCGGTTATCAAGAGCACTGGTGGCCTCATCGAAGATCAGAATCCGAGGTTTGCGGATCAGCGCACGGGCAATGGCCACCCGCTGACACTGACCGCCTGAAAGGGTGCCTCCACCTTCGGGAATCATCGTCTGCAAGCCCATCGGCATTGCTCGAATTTCATCAGCGAGGCCGGCCAGTTCTGCGGCATGCCAGGCCTCCTCCTCTTCGACCACACTGCCCCCGGCAATCGCTTCGAGCAAAGTGCCGGTGAACAAGGTGCTGGTTTGCAGAACCGTGCCGATCTGGCGACGGATGCTGTCGAGCCGCAGACCGTTCAGAGGTTTGCCATCGAATCGGATTTCGCCATCCTCAGGGGCCGCAAAACCGAGGAGAAGTCGAACCACTGTCGATTTCCCCGACCCCGACGGGCCCACGATGGCAAGATGTTCTCCGGCTCCTGCCTCCAGACTGACGCCATCCAGCACCAAGGGGAGATCATCGGCGTAGCGATAGCTAACCCTGTCGAGCTGGATCTGGCCCTGAAGGGCGCCTGCATCCTCCTTCAGGTCAAGAGTTTCAGGAGCAGTCTCCAGGATCGGACGGGCCCGCTCGTAGATCACCGGCATATCAAAGGCCCCGATCAGCAATCCCGCGAAACCAGCAGCTGCGCCAATGAAAGTGCCGAAGGCGGAAAAGAAGCCGAGCAGCTGACCGACATTCGGAGCATTGAGGCTGGGGCTGTTGGCGGCCTCCGCAATCAGTCTGGTGATCACGATGTAAAGGAGCAGGGTGCCGAGGTTCGGCATTACCCCATTGAGAAGCGCCGCCGTTGCCTCCTTGGCATCAAGGGCATTCTCCAACTCGACGATTTTTTGAAATTCTTGCCCCCACCAGCGAGCAGCAGCAGTCTCAGCGCCTGCCAGACGCAACTTGGAGACGGAACCGATCAGTTCAAGATTGCGGCTCTGAGCCTGCCCCTCGGCTTCTTCCTGATGACGTTGGAGCGGTCGAGACTGGAGACCGATCAGAGCAGTGGGCAACAGAATCAGCGCTGCCACTAAGAGGGCAAGGGCCGTGAGCTTCACGCTGATGCGAAGCATGAACAGGATGTAAATGCTGGTGAGTACAAGCCTGAGCAACCCTCCCTCGAGAAGCTGCTGAATTTCACCTCGCAGTTCATCGAGGGCACCGAACCTCAGCTGTAAATCGCCAACGTTGCGGAGACGAAAGAATTCAACGGGTAGCCGCAGCAATCTGTGCATCCCGGCCAGCTGAGAGCGTGCCGCACCCCGTTGCTGGCTGAGCTGCACCGCCCGACTCTGAACCCATTCAAAGCAGACTCGGGTCACTCCAGCTGCCAACAGGATCAGGCTGATTTGCAGCAGCAGACCCAGATCGCGATCAGGGAGGGCCTGATTCGTGATCACCGTGTTGAACGTGGGTGTTAGCAACGACAGCAGAGTCGACATCAGCATGACGCCGACTCCAAGGCGGAATCCACCGCTCAACACCCCCAAGCAGGCACCCGTAAGCAGACCTGTCAGACCCATACCGAAGATCCAGCGAGCCGCTCCCACATCCCGACCGACCGCAAGAAGGAAGCCGAGTGCCAAGCCCAGGAGCAGCCCACCGATCACAAAGCTGGTGGTGTTTCGGGGTTGGCCATAGGCGAAGCGAAGCAGCCCGAGAGTGCTGAGATCCTTGGTTTGAAAAGCTGGACTGATACTGAGCATGCGCGGCGATAGCCGGTTCAAGCAGCCATGGCAATGCGCCAACGGCTGGGGATGAGACATCTCACTCGGCACCCAGGCGCGATAGCCCTTGGCCGTCGACTGGAGAACCACCACCTCGACCTGATCACCCGAGTCCGTCTCCCGAAAGCCAATCAGATCTCCACAGTCGTTCTGAAGATCAGCAAGATTGATCAGAACATCACGGGCGAACAGATCGGTTCGAGAGAGTAATTGCGCAAGTCGAAGCCGCGGTTCGAGCTCCGACTGCCGGGTTGGCAACGGCGGCACGGCCCCTTGGTCCTGACACAACAGGGTCAGGGCAAGCAGCACTGGATCGTCCGTCAGTGCTGTTGAAGACTGGCCCTGTTCCATCGCCAGGACAAGATCCTTGGTGGCGCTGGAATTCAGCGGTCGATGGCCATCGAGCAGAGACTGATGACGTCGCTCGAACTGACGGTGCAGCATTGTCAGTTTGCTCAGCCATTGATCGATGCTTGGCACAGGAGAAGGGGAGACTCCCAGGTCTTGGCTCACCTGCTCATCGAGCCAACAAAGACCTTGCTGAAAGGAATCCTCAGGAGAGATCTTCAGACGGGTCTCCTGGATGGCCTGCAGTGTGATTCGAATCGGGGAGAGGGCTGCATCCGGTAGGCCTGGGTAGACAATGTTCTGTTTCAGACGCAGAACGCCGAATGCTTGGTCGCCATGCGACACCAGCAACAGCTCGCCGGCAGTGATGCGGAAGGGCTCTGAGGGCCACGTGTAATCGCTGCCAGCAGTCCAGATCATGGGGTGGCGGGCTCTCCACATTGAAAGTGTCGGCAGAGCCAGTCGAAATGACGCGCTGCGCGCGTGATCGCCGCAAGTTGATCGACGTCGAGACAATCAAACGCTTCTTCTTCAGCTCGCCGACTCAGCCAAGCTCGTTGATGGCTCAGGAGCTGATCACGGCTACGTCGCGAAAGCATGCAGGCCAGGCCTTTATAAAAGCGGGAGCCCAGAGCGGGGTTGTGTTTGAGTTCTGCGCACAGGTCACTGAACTCAATCGCGAGCAGATCCATTCCCAGCGCAGAACGAACCTCTGCCGCAGCACCTTTCTGATCACTCAGAAGCAAGGACATTTCACCGAGCAGTTCGCCCCGTCTTGAGCTGCCCACAAGCTGGGTTCTGCCATCAAGAGTGAGCACAACCTCCGCTTCACCGCTCAACACCAGATAGACAGCCGTTACCTCATCGCCCTCATTCAGCAGCACCGTTTGGGGCAGCACACGTTGCACCCGGCCGAGGCGAGCGAGCGTGAACACATCCTGTTCCTGCAGAGTGGCGAACAGGGTCAACACCTTGCGCAAAGCCTCCACTGGCGCATGAGCATCGTGAAGTCGATGCGCCCAGGCGTTTTGCCCCTGAATCTGAACAGCCAGTTTTTGAGCAATCACCCGAAAAAGCTGCGCAGCCATCAATGGCTCTTCCTTGATCAGGCGCTCAAGCTTCTGAGGCGAAAGTTGCAGAACCGAGCAATCACCTGATGTGGTGATGGTTGCAACCGCTGGTCGTTGCTCCAGCCAGCTCATTTCACCCACCATGCTTCCAGCTGTCAGGCTCGCCACTTGCTCCTGGCGGTGCTGCAGGCTGGAGGTGGTGACGATCAGACGACCTGACAGCAGCAGCAGCAGCGGATTAGGACAGCGCTCACCCTCCTTGATCAAAGCTTGATCGGACTGAAGCGAAACCGTCTCGCCATTGGCCATGAGCCAGGTGCGCAGTTCCTGGCTGATCCAATCAAAGACGTTGAAGGGAGGCATGGCTCAGTGGACACGCAATCCGTCCCGTCGAACAGCGCTCTCTCCAAGCATGCTCTCGGAGCACAGAAAGCGACCACTGGCTTACAGCAATGCAATGCACTCGTCGATGACGTGAGGCAAAGGACACCTGCGAAGGCTGGCAGGGAATTTTCATTCACCAGTTGATGTCGTCGACACATCGAAGGAGCCAGCTGAGGTGTCAGCGTTGACATCCAATTGGTCAGAGGTGGCTGGTTGGTCGTTCAGGCGCTGGTGGGTTTCAGCGCCCGGACGAAACCAAGACTGTCAAATGATCCAGAGGATGGGGCGCATTTCGACAGTCCTGTTGATCCAAGTGATGCAGGGCTTCTGAGGCAGCCAGTGCCACGTTGTGAGTCCAATCTCGATGGTCGATTGGTCGCCCGGGTGGGACCGGTGCTGATGGAACTCAGCGCCGGACTAGGCGGAATGAAACCAAGCCAAAGCAGCTTGTGGACGAAGCTGGAATCTCAGCCCAGGATGAAATCAGTCATCTGAGCAACCCGTTGAGATCGCTGCTCCTAGTGGTTGGGATGGTCTTCGTCGCGATCGCACCAGGCATGGCCAACCCTCAACAGAAGAACTGGCAGAACGTCAGAGATGACTTCCTTCACGGCGATCCAGAACTGATGCAGTTCCACTGTGAACGTGGAGCGGTGGCCAATCAGCTTGGACTCTCAGCTTTCAATGATGCATGGGTGAAGAAGACACAGGCCTTGCGCTTTGAAGCGGGAGTGGCGAAAGCACCGCCTGAAGGCTCAAAGCTGTTTTTTACCGGCTTGTCAGCAGCGATTACATCGCGCTGCCCTGATGTTTGGTGATGGCCCTGAAGCCAAGAGATGAACCAGCCTGCGCACTCTGAAAACAAGTGAACTCAGCCAACACCGTGTTTCCAGGCAACGATCATTCATCTCAAACCAGTCCCTGAAGCCTGCCAACAGGAACGACTGGGCTGCTTCCTGAGACACCATGGAGAAAAACGGCTCTTCTCAACTGAACTCTTACAGAGAAGCCGTTGCAGTTTCTCGGCTGATCGATGAATGAGCCTGTCCAGCGACTGTTTTGAGAGAGGACTGATCGTCAGAAGGACCAGCCCAGCGAAGGCAGAAAACGTCATCCCAATACATGATTTCATCGGCTTGAGACAGCACTCAATTCACAGTCGCCGAAGTCTCTAGAGAAGGGAATCGTCCATTTGTCGGGTTTCTGCAGAACGCTGAAGCCAACAAAACCAACTGATGCCGTGGTGACAACGACGCGTTGTTATGAACAAGGCACGTCTTCGATACACCCAACTGTGTTGAGACGTGATAGCTCTTCGCCAGTTACAGGCATGAGTCATTCACAACCCCCATCACCACGAAATGCGCTTTCTCCCCCGTGATCCAACAGAAGAACGTCGCGTGAGAGCACGACTGGGCATGGTTGTGTTTTGGGTTTTAGCCCTGCAAAGAAACGCACAAGAAAGATCGCCAGTCCTCACCTATGGCATCTGCGACAGAACTCGAGAGGCGTTAGCTGCTGGCGCGCTCCCCAAATGACCTTTCGTGAGACAACAGCCTGCAACGTATGAAACCAAGGTAATCGGGGGAAAGCCACTGAGCCAGATCGACGCAGCACTGAAACTCCAGACCTTTGATCAAGCGGGCCAGCCACAACACTGGGCCCTTTACATTTCGTTACGCATTCTTTAGAATCGACTCCATCACATTGCTCTACTCAGGTGGTTCGCCCTCGCTCGACTCAGGCTGTGTCAGACATTGATTACGAAGAGCTGCTGGAAGAGATGGAAAAACTCGATATCGCCGACCTTTTACTGATCCACCGCAGAGCTGCAGTTCGCTGAACCACAGACGGTGACTGAGCCCAACGATCGGCCAGCACCTCTGCCCTGGAGCATTCCCATGACCTCCTTCATCGGTTCAGCGAAAGACTCTGCTGATGCTCAGCTTGGAAGCAAACAGAGTTATCGCATGCCCGACAGGAGTCGGTGCGACTCTTCCAAACCTGACCCACACCTCAACGGCGAACCGAGGTTGGCTGCCTGTCCTTGACGTGTCGTTGGCGACTTTTCAGCGCCTTGAGCATTCCTTTTTCAAGGGATGTGAGCTTGGGGGATGTTTCGTGCAGCGCAGCTCTGGCACGCTCCTTGGCTGCATCCATGAACCGCTCTGTCTTGTCTTTTGCTTCGAATGCCATGGTCTTCAATGGGGCCTCTCTCAAAAGTTACACACACAAAACAGACGTGTCTTCAAAGCCATGAGGCCTTCTCTCAAAGGAACTTCCGCGCACTCTCATCACGACAACCGAAGTCTTGGGCCTGCCCCTGTTGAAACCGGAGGCGAGCTAGTCCCTTCGTCGCAGATGAACTCAAGTCATTCAACCGACTTTCTCAGGGATCTGCCCTCACTGTCGGCAGCTCACTGCGTCGAGCTCTGCAGCCAACCCACGCGAGTACTGCAAAACCACGCTCGGACCATGGACAAACGAAAGTCCAACCGATCTCTGGAGGCGCTTCAGAGGAACGAACGAGCAGCGATTTGCTGATGCTGCATCTCAGCCCTGCAGATCTTGAGCAAGGCCTGAACAAGGATCGTCACCTTTCTGTTGTCAACGCAACCCAAGCCGGGATCATCAGGGAAATCTGGCCTGCCGACAGCAAGCAACTGCTCTTGTTCTTCCTTGGTGAGCACAGATTTGATGAGCCAGAGCCACGAACTGCAGAGATAAAAGACAAGATGTGACTCAGACAACAAAGGCAATTGATCAGCACCATGATGGGACAGCAGAGCTGAGTCACGATGCAAAGCAGATCATCGTTAAATTACGAAGAGTTCTTATCAAGACTGACAGCATTTGTTTTAGTTGCTGAAGGCCATGGCAGATGACAATCAAAAAAGTGATAACAACTACATTGTTATCGCAGGACGTCGAAGATGGTTTGACCGTATGAGACCAGCCAAACCAACATTGATGGAACCAAGACAAGAAGGCCAGAGACCAAAAGCCAGTGACCCTATTCAATAAGTCGTTTTGCTTATGGACGACACCAGGCCAGCGCCTTAACAAGCAAATATCGCCTTCGGCGTAATACAGGTGTGAGGTTCTGATCAGCCCAGCTGGAGAACCATGTCATCAATCAATGAGCGCACCCCATTTGTGGGAATCAAAGTCGGAGATTTAGTACTTGTGCAATCAAGCATGAATCCCAGTCCAACTGACACAAGCTGGTGGATTGGATGGATTGTAGGAGCCCCAGATCAGTTCAACTTGATGGATGGGTCCTCCACACTGAAAGTCATCGATACCAACAGCGGTGAAATCCGAGATGTAAACGCAGAACAAACAACGCGTCTAAATCTGGCTGGCATGGAGAGCAATAAGGTCGTTCCACTCGTACGCAGCTGTTGAGCGCGAGCAATCAACAGACAACAACCACTGGAATACAAAATGTGATCGTAGGTCCATAGGACGCCAAACGTCAAACAGCAAGGAATCACTTTTAGCCACCTTTTCTTGACCCTGGCGGCATTGCTTCTTCTTGCAGTTCTGACTATTTCTCTATTCAATGGGATAGCGAACCTGGAAAACAACAAGCTACACTCATATAGAGACTCGGGAGATGCATGCAAGATTCACCGATCAAAGCTTCACTCGGAAAAAAACTTTCGCAGTGAAACTGCAGCCGAGGAGATTCAGCGACACTTCAATCAATCCAACCAGAACTTCGACGAAACTGGCTGACCGCCGACCTGGAATAGATAAGAGCTTCTAACTCGGAAGGAACACCGCAAGGAATCGATACTCGTTGCGTAGCAATGCCCTGAAAAAATTGGCATCAAGGCTCCACAGAAGGAGCCGCGTAACATTGGCTCGAAGCCGGTCTGGGACTCCAAGTCGTTCAGAAATGACACGGGCAGCCTGATGTAGATGACCGAATGATCCACGCAACAGTACGGACTGCCGACACAGGACCCGTTCCTGGGAAGCATCATCATGAAGAAACAGGCAGGCAGACAAAGGTCAGGTGTCATCCAACTCTTCGCCTCTGGCAGGACTCACCGAGACCCAGCTCCTCGGCCTGAACGATGTTCTGCTTGATGTTCGCAAAGCCGACTCCTGGTCATGGGAGCTGCCTGTGCTTGTACGAGATCGATGCTGGCTGCGTCTTGACCGCATTCCACTCAGGCATCTGCAGCGTTATTTACCCCCCGATGGACGCGACGAAGCCCCAGAGCTCACGCACTACCGCTTGCTCATGGCTGAAGGAATCGACCCACTACTCGCTCAACAAACTTGCTGGCAGGAGTTTGGAATGAAGGACTGTCAGCGAGCACTTCTCGCGTACTGGCAAAGCCGCACGCAAACAAACCATGGTTGGACAGCAAGCCGCTACCGAGAACTCGTAAGCCTTTACCGAGCTCATGTTGAACGCGACATCACGACGGTGCCGATGCTGGTCTTAGCAAGAAGGGAAAGCGCAGAGGATCACCAGATCCACTGGATTACAGACATCACGGCATCCACAGAATGCGAAGAGGCACAAAATCACTGAGAAGGCTGGATCAACACAGTTCAGACGGTTAGATCAAGAAGCCCAGATGCAAGAGTTCTGTTATTGAAAGAACGACGTTGAGCTGGAACTGGGTCAAAACAACGAGAGGGGCAGGGTCTCAAACATCACGATGGTTCACAGCGGTAGCAGTCCTAAGCAGTCTTGCGTCGTCGAAAGGAGAAGAATGGAATGGAACGGCTGATACCTGAGACCTTCACGACCACTCGCTGCTTGACAACATCCAGGAGCGCTTCACTCGCCCAGAAGGTATACAACTGAATTGCAGTCACAAACAAAACGGCACCAACCACGACCAAAATCAGGCCGGACAGCGATGAGAAATCCATTGAGCTCTTGTTCACTCCTCCACTAATTAGTGATAAAAGTTTGATCCGTCAGCACTTCCAGCGCGCCTGTCATGAATCATTGACCCATCGGCGCCCAGAAAGACACACCAGACGCTCCAACCACCAGCGGGATCAATCGCCAAGCTGATTCAGAGACTCCGCCTTGAGGCATCCCACGCTCAGCAACTTAACAACACAACCAACCCTGAAACGAAAAGAAGACTTGGCAAAGACCTGCCACAATTGACCTAAGCAACCATCTGATGACATTCAGAGCCACAACAGTTTTGTAGTGATTGATCAGATTCGTCACGACCGTTCATCCCAGAGAAGGAGCGACAACAAGCAACCAGATCTCGGGCCTTCCACAAAGACAAAGAGACAGATCAGTTGCACAGCACAAGGCTGGTGAAGGGGGAATCGATTGTTGTTGAGACAATATCGATTCACTTGAACAGAACTGCGTGGCAAGAACACATTGAAAGCCCAGAAGACGGGCTGCCCTCAACTGATCTGGGCTACGATTCAGTCAAGCTCCTTCGACACACTCTTCAGGCTCGATTGCTGCTCAGGCCGCATCAAACCCATGAACGAAAATCTAAATAAAGAACTAGCCAACCGCTCAGTTGAACTGGCGGAGTTATCGAGAATGGCCCCTGATGATCGGATCGCACGATTGGTCTGGTCCAGAATCCAAAACGATCTGGAACAAGAAGACAGCTTAGTCTATGGAATGCAATATTGCATTTCAAATATCTACCATTTCATCAAGAAGCAGATTCAAGAGAGCGAACAAACCCAAAAAGCCTTGAACAACTGCACCTTATTGATCGAGCAGTTAGGGTGGGAAATCGACGTCGTCATCAGCAAAGACCAGTCGCAAATTATTTTTGTCGACTACATCAAAGAAGTAGTTGCTATGTATACAGATACAAGACAAAATCATTGCGAAGATGCACAATGCGTAATCGCCATCAACATGATTCACATGGTTTTACAAGATATCCAGTATGTGATGAAAAAAAATACGGCTCAAAAAGCACGTTTAACATCAGCGCTTGAGACAGCAGCGATATTAAGGAATCAAATGCTGAATATTTTTGGCTTTCAATCCTCGACCCCCGACATATGAAATGGGTAGTCACAAACACAAAAAGTTGTTGCTATAAAGCAACACCCTGCGATCAACGAAGAACCGGCCTTGCAGAGTCAAAAGATCAGGCTCAAAAAACCATTCAGCGCAAGACCCAGTCTGGCTATAAGAAGAGTCATCGCAGCATCGATCCATTCACGGCTGCTTGCTCACCCAATCGCTCATCCTCGTCAAGGAGCCTGAAACGCAATGACCATCACAATTTATGGAGGACCACAAACAAGAGCATCGATGCCTCGCTGGTATCTGGAGGAAAAGGGTATTCCCTACAAGCTTGTCGAGATTTCCCTGGGAGCCGGCCAGAACATGCAGCCTGATTTTCTGGCGATTAATCCTTTTGGCAAGCTTCCTGCCATGCGTGATGACTCTGTCCTCGATGCAACTGGTCAGCCCATGATCTTGTTTGAATCAGGTGCCATTCTTCTTCACCTTGCTGAACATCATGGTGGTGAAGCAACCACAGCATATGAGAGGTCCATGATCAACCAGTGGACTCATTTCGCCAATTCAACTCTTGCATTTGCCATCTTTGTGCCCGACCAGAAAGCAAAAGTACTTCCAAGATTGTTAAATCAACTCAACGAAAAACTTTCCAAGAACTTTTTAGTGGGTGATTCATGGGGAGCTGCTGACTGCGCTGTGACCGCCTACCTCGCTTACATCAAGTTGTTCTTCCCCAACGAGGATCTCAGCCCCTACCCCAGAATCGAAGCACTTATTGAAGAGACCAACCAGAGATCTGCTTACAGAAAAGTCATGGGCATGGGTTGAAACAAGACTGCCCAATGACGCCGCTCCAGCCCCACCTCTTGCTACCTCTGAGAGCGCCAATTTGTCCACTGCAAGTCCGTCAGACCCTGTTCAATACTGATTCAATCCGCTGTGCGAGCTCATGGAAAGATCTCAACCGAAGGCACCTGCAACGTGGGTAGTTCCTGTTTCAATCGCATTCACGGGGCTTTGCATTTTTGGAGCTGGCTTATTAATCCATGAACCACTGGAAAAGATCGCCACCAAACAAAGCCAGACCATCATCATCGAACACAAAACAGGACAGCGGCTGGAGATCGCTCCCAAAAAACGCTGAGCAAGCAGTGAAGACCGCGCCTTGATTGGTCGACGTCAGCGAGAGGTGTTCCATTCCCCCAGATGGGTGATTGAACAGAATGCCGTTCTGATCTATGAAAGAAGGAGGATCAGGACACTGAAATGGCAATCACCCCTCCAACTTGCGCTTGCGAACCCTGTGGCTGCAAGGTTGTGCCTCAGACCGCTGTTGAGAGAGACGGCAAGGTTTATTGCTCACAGCCATGCGCCGATGGCCATGCAAGCAACGAACAATGCTGCAACAGTTGCGACTGTTGCTGAACACCAGCAAGGCGTGCAGCCACGTCCAACGCGATCTCCAAACAGCCAGATTCTCAGGCCTTGGCCAGCCGCGCCGGCTGGCTCAGGCCAAGCAACCCTTGGCGAGCTAGCACCAAGCCAAGAGCCAAGGTTTCGCAGAACACAGTATAAATACTTATTTGCACGCATAATCGGTTTCGATCACGCACGAGAGCACTTCCGATCTGACCATGATTGCGTTTCTAGCACTGTTCTGGATCTTTGTGCTCGCGGTGTATTTCCGGTTCCGGGATGACGAAATCAACATCGACGGCTGATGTGGATCGCTGTAGCACTGCTGCTGCTGCTCTCGTTCTGCCTTTCGGACATTGAGCGGTGACGGCAAAAGCAAGTCTGATCAAGTACAAGGATTGTCCGAAAATATTCAAGGTTTACAGCTGCAGCCATCACGCTACTGAACAGATTTGATCATCGTTGAACAAGGCAACAAGCTCAGTTGGTGATCATGAATTTTGCGGGATCAAAAACCAATGAAACCAACCGCGGATAACGGAAGGTCATTTCGTCGATCACCATGCTGCAAGTGATGCAGACTGCGACAGAAGTGCATGCCAATCTGAAAGGCCAATTGCGGTCTCGACAGGATGCGATTGGTCGTCTAGGGCACCCCGGTACTGCCATCCTCTGCAGTACCGGATTAGACGAATGCATCACGCTCAGCGCTATCGAAGATATTGAATTGTCAACGCGTCTGAGGGAACCAGGAATTTGCCTTGCGAACCCGGGCAGCTAGTGCTCCTTCATCTGCTTTTGCATCCATTCAATAATATCTTGCTCTAACCAAACAACTGTCCTTGAGCTGATTTGAATTTGCCTTGGGAAGCTACCTTTCCCCATATGAGAATAGATAAACGTTTTCCCAACACCTGTCATCTGCATCACCTCAGAAAGCCTGAGAAACCTTGGCACGCGGGGATCGTGGGCCAAAACAAGTGAGGCGCAACGCGAACAAAAAGAGAACTTATGCAGTCATGATTCAACAATGTCGCGACTTGAGTGAAGATGGCCAGCGTGAGCAACAGCTCGACCATTTCCCTGATGGGAATGGGCGATGCCAAGCTTATGCAGCCTCGAATGCTCTTCAATTTGATCTGTGAGATTCACAGAGCCAGCCCCAAACGCGGCGTAGATGCCATACAAAAGGGCTCCCATCAGCAACACCGCTAGTGATCCAATCATCAAATAAGCAGACAGGTTGTGATTGACAAGTTCCATCAACATTCAGCCGCTACCTGAATTCTGACCACCCGAAGATCGTGCGCCGTAACGATTGCTGCGCAAGCTATTCACAATTGCCATCAATAAGAGCCCACAGTATTAACCTTTCTTCGTTCATTCAATCGGCCGGACACAGGCGAATTTGACCAGTCAGCCGACAACACGATGCACATCCAGGTGAGCAAATACAACAACCTGGCCGATCAGGGCCACGCACCAATCTCCACAATTTTTTTCTAGAGAGCGGAATAAAAAAACAACGGTCATGAAAACGAACCAACGCGAACGTTCACGAACTTCAGAGGACTCCCAATCGAATGCATCGCAGAACGATGGGCAGGACCGACCACATGGCAGGACTGAGGGGTGATAAGAAACCACGCTCTTGGCTTCTGGACAACGGTTCCCGAGCGAAGCACGACATTCCGATGCAGCCCCCTGCACAGCGACGAACCCAACCCTCTGGGTCACGCGCACAAATGGCAATGAGTCCCTCACTGGCGAGACAGCAAGGCTTGATGGCAGCCGTCACTCCACAACCCCTTGCCAGACTTGTACACACTCCGGCTTGAGCAGAACATCAAGAGATCGGCGCTGAAACACTCAGCGGCTTGAAGAGCAGGGCAATCATCCATTGGAGGCTTTGACAAAGCCCGAACAAGATCGCAGGAGGCCTGCCTGTGCAGAGAAAACGCCAACAACAGCCATCCAAAGCACAGCCAAGAGATTGAATGAAGAACTTCAGACTTTTCTGAACATTCTTGCCATTAGAAACACCAACACCGAGGATCTTCCCGAAGCAGTCCCTTGGCCAACACAGTCATGACATGGGATCTTGGCAGCCATTCACATCAATGAGGCGTCATGCCAGCCCATGGCATCAGCCTCGCCACACTCAGAGGATCTGATCTCCGAATCAACAAACAGTGCTTAATGACGGCACGATTGCGCTGGGAATGGCTGTATTATGACTAGGTTAAGAGCACAACTGAACGCTGATCAGCGTTGTGGTTCTGAATTGAGATCGAAGCGATGAACCCCGACAAACAGCACCGGAAACTGGTCAAACTCAAGGTCAAGGCTGAGGAGTGCTTGACAAGAGAGCAAGCCCAGAAAATTATTCGCAAAGCCGATAAAGCTCACAAGAAGCTCTCCGAGGGCCATAACAACGCCGCCTGATCGTTCTTCGCCTGGCTTTGCGCTCGATGCAGGCTGGCCTCGATCCATTGCAGAGCAAGGACCAGGACCGGCCAGAGGATTGGACTCCAGAGCCAGCAGTGCTGATGGCTTAAGTCCAAAGCTCATGAACCGGTAGAGATGCGGGTCGACAGATGGCCCCATGGTTGTGACGATCGGTCGAGATGCCGTGGCCATCCTGAAATGGACGAATCAATCCTGTCGATGGAAGACCATTGGCCCGTTGAGGAGGAACTCAAACAGGCCAACAAAGCATGTGATCAGATCGAAGAGATCCTCGATGGCCTGATGCGAAACACGGCCTGTTCAAATCATGCGATTCGAGATCTGCTCAGCACAATGTCAGAAAACTGGTCTGATGGCGAAGAGACGATGATCTGGGAGACGCCAACACGCAGTCAGGAACTCGAAGCCTGCTGAGGCGAACTTCTTCAACTACAGGATTCATCAAAGCCAAAGCCTGGACCGTGGCCGCTCAGAATGGATATTGATCACTTGTTCAGGCATCAGCAGCAACCCTGGGATCCTGCGGATTGATGGATCCCAGAGTTCCCAACTCCATCAATCTGGACTCAAGTCATTCTCCTTTCATGAGCATGTGATTCAGAGCCCCCAAGCGAGCGAACCCAAGGCTGCCAGACCACACAATCGTTGACAGCTCGAGGGTCGCTTAAACGCGACTCCGACACCAGCCACCAATCGCAGAGCTCGGCATGCGACTGACGCTTGCTTCGGCACCCAAACAACGTTGCAGGCTCTGAGCTCAACAGTGCGGCAAAGAGCAAGACCTCATCCATGCAAGTGCGTGTCTTTACTCTTTCCTTGGCAGACAAACCGGGGTTAGACCAAAGAAAGAACAAACGTACTTCCATGCCGATCTATCCTCCACTTGGACCGCCCAGCTCCAATGTGATCAATGCAGCTTCAGCGTTCCTGTCAGTGAAACCTGGTCAATTCGTCATTGTCAGAGAGCTGACCAGTGCCAGCGAGAGATCTGATGCAGAGAGAGACTGGTGGCTCGGGCAGGTCATCTTCTGCGAGGGAGCTGTGAAACATTCCAAGCTAAACAAGCTCTTTCAGGTCGCTGACGTTGATGACGGCGCCATCCGCTGGGTCCATCCCACCCAGGTGACCCATGTTCTGCATGGGCTGGATGGAATTGGCCAGGAAGGCTGGGATGGATTCGAGGATTAGGGGATTGAACAGACCATCCACCGGATAAAAAAAGGAGGCCTTCGCGGCCTCCATCTACCTATCACCAAAGGAGAAGTGCTCGACGCCTCTCCTGTCTTCAGTATGTGTATCGCAAGGAACATGTGCCTGAGGTCACATACTCATTGCCGAAGAGCAGCTTTCTCTGGTAACGACCTGAATAAAAAAGCGGTTGGCATCTGAGATCCAGATCCACTGCCATAACCATCCGCGCTCCGAATCAAAGTCCAAGCGCCTGCAGCAAGCCCTGATGAAGTGATGCCTCCGTGATGAGCAGAGCCATAAAGCCGAGCATGGCCAAGCGTCCATTCAACCGTTCAGCTCTAGCCAGACGCTCACGCCGAATCTGCGCCGCTGCCAGGCCCTGCCAATAAAACTCCTGAGCTTGAAGAGTTGCTGTTGTCATGAGTGTCTCCGCTTGGGACCTGATCGGTCTATTCCTGCCTAAAAGCACTCGAAAGAGGGGGCATCCGGCCAGAAAGGTTCGGTTTCAGGAACTGTCGAGCAGTCGATCAACTCACAGACCTGTGATGGTGGAGAAGTGAAAAAATTGACAACCTTGGAGATGTTGCACCTGAGTAGGTGACGACGTCTGAGCAGTCGACACAACAAGCCACGAGGGTCACTCTGAAGTCGAGCGACACATTGATCGAGAAGGATCACTTTATGGATGCATCAGAAGAACATGGAGCTGAATTTGTGAACCATCCTTTGTCTGTCCAAGCCGTTTGGAATCGAGAATCAGGCAAAGTCGCCAATCAACAAAATCAATCACCCAAGCTTCTCCTGAACAGCATTAAATACCACGATCATCTTGTGGTCGGCTGATCCACCAACGCAGCGGAAAACTCCTGGAAGGCGGCTGCAGCATCCGCAGGAGTTGAATTGTATTTTAATTCCCATTGCTCGACCAGAGCTCGCATGTCCTGCCACATGTCGACCATGGCGAGTGGGTTGAACCCTGGGGCCTTGGATGAATCACTGGACATGCATGAAGGATGAAAGCAGAGCGTTCACCTTACAAATGATCCACAGCTCGACAGCTGATGCACTGAAAACAGCGGCAACAATCAGCAATCCCAGATCAACACCCCTTCTCAATGAAGCAAGGCGGCATGATCGTGAGGCTTTCAGCTCTGATTCATGTCGCGCGCTACGCAACTCATCAAAAAGCTCGACAAGTTGCTGAATCAGCAAAACACTTTCGGAGATGCTCCTGAAGCGTTTGTGGACGAGCTTCTTGAGCAACTGAAAGATCAGATTCGTGCCATCCGCAAGAAAAACAAGCCAGATCACTGGGCTGCCATCTACGTGGAACGAGACCGCGCGAGCATCAAACAAGCGGTATTGAACAAAGTGATGGACAGCAGTTCCCGCTGAAACACCAGGCGCTGAAGGTCATCATTGCCCGTCTCGCCTGGCATCAATGATCCTGGCAAGTTGCAGCATGTAGCCGGCTGTACACCAGCGACCATGACTGCGAGCACGGTTTTCAGTGTCCGAGCGAATCTCTGCGGTTTCTGCCATCAGCAGATCTAATTCAGCCTGAGGCAGTTCATAGAGGTCCTGAAGTTCCACCTCCCGCCCGAGCAAATGGCTTCGAAACCATTTCCGCACCTGTTCCTGAAGAGGGATCTCACGCGACATGCACACAGCGCAGCAACGACCAGTCTGGCCGGTGGAACAGATCCGATCACCCTGATGCATCAACTAACGGAAAGCGATCTCAACTCACAACCGTGAGGCGCAAACACTTGCTCATGGAGCCAGACATCGTTTTATTGATGCAGATGCAAAAGATGCATGACACGCGTGCTCAGAGAGAACTGGCTTTCACTGGCCATCGCAGCCTTTTCTCTAAGCGGACTGCTCTGGCTTGAGCTCATCGCTGCTTGAAGGGAGCGCCAATCCCATCCAGGATTGCGCGAGAGTCCCGTGGCAGATCACAGACATGGCACCACAGGCTTCCACAAGCAGCTGAGAGAGCCAAAAACCGAATCCTCAACCAACTGATCTGGAGCATGATTCTTTTTTCAGGGCCTGTGCCGCCGCTAACACCTCCATTGGAAATCCAAAAACCCATCCCTGAAGAACAGCAGGGGATGATGCAAATGGAAACCTTTCAGCTGAAAATCGATCAACAGGAATTGAGTTGCTCAGCGGGTGTACTTGACACAGGGAACAAGGCGCCCTACGCCTACAGCTCTGCAAGCAGTCGTTTTCAAAACGAACTACAGATTCACGCAGCTCGGTGCGGAACACGTTTCTGAAGGACTGACTTCAACGTTGCGTCAAATCTGTCGATCGCAGCAACCAACAGGAAGTGAACATTGCAAAAACATCAAAGTGGCTCATCCGGTCCCGGCAGTGGCGTTCTGTTTTTCTTTTTCGGCAACAACGATTTCAAGGCACCAATCATGTCATTCGTTTGAGAAACGAAAATAAAACTTCCCAGAAAGACAACTGTTGCAATGACAAAGACCGTTGAAGTCAGTGCATCAAGCTCAAGGTTGCCGATCATCAATCCCACCATCACAACCCCACCAAATCCACTCAGCATTGCTCACAATGAACCGTAGCCGGATCGGTCCATCGAGGCAATCACAAAAGAGACTAAACCTGGGGAAAGGGTCGATGGCAATGGATCGTGAAGCACGAGCCCACGATGGTTGCCAGTTGCTGCAAGACTGGCTTAAAACTTGTTTCTAGACACACAAAAAGATTCCTATGCGCCCATCACTCCTGCTCCTGCTCACTCTTCTGGTCGCTCCTGGAACCGCTCTGGCGCAGAAAAAAATCCCCAAAGCCCAGGGCCACAACCAATGCCCTCTAGGTTATGTGAACACCCTGGGAACGACATGTGTTTCTCCGATCTACTATCAGGTAGCGCCAACCAATGGGGAAGCCTGCAAGGAAGGCTGGATGAACATTGGCGCGGGGTATTGCCGCAAAAAATAAAAGAGGTCAGCCTCTGATACTCCAACCCTGACCCCAAAGCAAGAGAAAGATGCACAAACCATTAGAGGTCTGAATCCTACGCTCACAGCAAGGTCAGGGAGTTTTTGCTAGGGAAGGATTAGAGAAGTTTCTAACGAAATGAACCATTTTTTGACTCTCCCCTTGTTAATTGGGGCCGGCTTGAATGGATTCACAGGCATCAGCAGCCACGCACAGGCACGTCCAATCACAGAATGCTCCCAACAGTTGAGCGCGAGAGGTTTTACGATCCTTGATAGAGATCTTGAAGACAACCTATACGAGTTTGAAGCGCTTAAGAACAATCAAAAACGGGACATCAAAATGGATCTAAAATGCAACATCATCCTAGAGCGTATTGACGACTGATCAGATTGTCATGAACAGCGAAGATGAAAAAGAAGCCGCAGAGGATTAATGAATAAACTTCAAACCAACGCTGACAGCGAAAACAAGTTGCGGTCGCTTTTAAGACAAGCCTAAAGAGTGGAAAAGGCCCTTGCTCACAAAAACAAGCATACAAATCGAAGTAAATGCCACAAGATTAATCACAGCAATATCAAAGACAAGCGGACTACGCTCAACTTGCCCAGAACGTTCACCAGAGAAGGATTTGTTGATGTCATCCCAGTAGGCAACAACAAAACCTTTTTTAGCCGAAAGGCTACCTGCTCCTGTCACGACGACCTGGCTTTGACTCTGAAGCTGCTGACGATCAATCTTCTCGGACTCACGTCTGAAAGCATTTTGAAACCAGCTCGCATGGCTGAAAAGCCCAATCATGAACCAGAAAGCCAATGAAACTCCAACGAGTGCGCTGAGCATCTCCATACTGCAAAACCTCTTGCCTGAATATCTGATATCTAATCATCGCCACAATGGAAGACAGGCGAGTGACATTTGAGTCCAAATAAAAAATCTTTTGAGGCCAGCCACCGGCAGCCAAAAAAAATCAACAGACAGGCGTATCAATCCAAGCGTCTTGCTGTGATCAATCAATGCAGGCTGAGCATCAAAAAAATTCAGCGTATCGGGAGCACAACAGCACCTGACTCAAGCATCCTCTCGCATGCTCTCACTGACGAGTGGCCTCAGTGCACTCAAGACTTACCAGCAGGCAGCTGTGCCTTGTAATCGTCAGCAACAACGTCCAGCAAGCCTAAGACGTAACGATCACTAGCCCCTATGTCCCTTTGCAGAGTTTCGATCGTCGAGCGAATATCCTCAATCGCAGTATTGATTTGATTTTCGAGCTGTGACTGACTGGGCTTCCACTCCTGTGTGAATGAGGTTGTGGACGCAATTTTCAGATTGGCCGAATCCTGATGCTTGGGAGGCATGGACGATCCTCGCCGCGGCGGCTGGGAATTTCGTGATTGGTAAGCCATGTTGATCGCTTTTAGCAAAGCTTTTCATCGCAAGGGAGACGAGACTGTCAAATCGCCAACCCCGAGACCATTCAAACCAGACGCAGCAAACGGAAAGATTCACTGAGCAAGGCAAGCCTGCTGCTAAGGAAGTGGTCAACGGAGAGGCAGAAGGCGATTGAATCGTGGAACAAACCAACCATCACTGATCTGCATCAACGCCTGCGTCCAATCACATTCCTCTTCACCACACCGTCTTCCTTGCGATAGAGCACAAGGCGATTATCTTCCAAAGTATTGAAACTAAGCACTCCATTCTTACGATACTGACGATTGAAGGGAACCACCCATGATGTCCCCATCGCCATAACATAAATCAGCTCTTGTTGATCAGGACTAATACAGAAACGCACTTTCTCATCATTAAAAATACCAACGTCGCTGATATACTCAGCTTTAAAATAATCACAATGCTGGGCCCGTTGAAACTCATCCTTGATATTGGCTCGCGCTGGTCCATTGAAGCTGATAGCAAGCATGAGCAGCGCCCAAAACCCGGAGATGGACTTGATAAGCCTCATACGACAATGAAGAGCAGCAACCAGAAGCTTCATAGCATCGATCCAAAC
Organism: Synechococcus sp.; assembly: GCA_047286285.1. GTDB lineage: Bacteria > Cyanobacteriota > Cyanobacteriia > PCC-6307 > Cyanobiaceae > Synechococcus_C. The sequence goes on from JBJBBP010000002.1 coordinate 2,041,853, forward strand.
GCTTGTCTCCAATCTCTTGCGAGCTACGTGAACATCGACACCAATCAGTTGCAGCAAAGCAGATCAAGGAGCCAAGCCGCAGTCAGGTCAGAACCTGAACGCAGTACTTTCAATCGCTACTTGAAAATGGTTTGATCAATACATCTAATTTTGAACGGGACAGTATTTTTTAACCGCATTAGAGTCTTTCTTTGTCAACACGCCACTTCGGGGAATCTGAAGACGCGAAGCCACAATTCAATGATCCAGTGTTTCTGCAACATGCTGAAGCCAGAGTTGGTCCTTGGTGGGAAGCTCGCATTCACCATCTGATGCAGCAAAATCAAACTGAAGATGCCGGAGCATTGTTCAGAGAATTTGAAACCCCTGAAAAGGGATTCTAAGAATCGACAATTGATTGATCGAAATCGAGCAGGCAGCTGAACAAGAAAACTTTGGAATCCCAGCACAAAGAATCACAAGTCGTGATGACAAGCTTGCGCTATGGGCAGGGTCAAACCAATGATGGTCAGAGTAGGAACCACCCTTGATGAATAACCGCTTAGTTCGTGCTCATAAAAAATGGATTACACAGATCCAACAGAAAGCAGGTCTTTCTAATTATCAGATTCTGTGGCTGGCCTTTGCGAAGGGAGTGCTGGCTGGCATCATCTTGACAATTGTATTACGTTAACCAACTCACGACGGGAGTATGCTCCCCTGAGCATTCATTCAAACAAACTCAAGGATTGCTCAGATTCAAAAGCCAATGTCAAATCCAGACTGCACTGACACAAACAGAGCTCTGACCTACACGGAAATGATGAACGAAGGCAAGCCAACAATGAACGCTGACAGTCATCGTGAGAATGGCGACCTGAAACAACGCGTCGAAGAATTGGAAAGAAAAGTCGAGCATCTGCAGAAAATCATTCAACGTCAACTACGCCTCGGACGAATGATTGAATAGGCACACCACCTCACACGAAATTCAGAAAAACAGATAACCCGTCAGCCAACCTGAATGCCTCAAGCTGAGGCCCTAAGACTTACCCGGTCGGATATTCAGACTCAGGCAATCAAGACTATCGTAAGTCTCAACACCAGTCACTGGATTGACACCAGCTGCCCTTGAACACATGGCTTCTCTCTGAGGGTCATCAATAATTGCGCCAGAGAAATCAGCACCATCAATGGTCGTGGCCATAAAGAAACTCTTTGTCAGAACAGAATCTCTGAAATTGACATTGGTTAGATTTGCCTCTTCAAAGTGTGTAGCATAGGCAATACTACCTTCAAGATTTGCACCTTCAAGATCTGCCCTCTTGAGGGTTGCCACACTGAACAATGCACCTCTTAAATCGAGGCCCGAAAGATCATAATTAGACAAATCATATTTCACAAATTCCTTTGTAATGGGCTTTCCATCTTCATCTCGCTCGTAGAAGGGATATTTCTCTTTGAAAGCCTCAGTTGCCTGATCACTTCCCTGCAGACTTCGATCAAGCCCAATATCTGGCAACCCACCCCCACTTGGGTAAATCGCTAAAGCTTCTGATGGCAGCAATAGCAACGCGCAGAGCAGAACTGCTGTGATTACCTGCAATGACTGCCTGACCATGCGATTCACTGACTTCATCAAGCACTCCTTTTATTGAAAAACCTAAGGCAAGCAAGTGGGGCACCTTGACAACATGACCTCCCGAAGTGATACAAATCGAGCAATGAGGAGGGAAAAATCTCACCGCGTCCGATCTCATTCATCTCTTCGCCATGCCTGGAATGAAAAGCTGAAAAAAATGAGCGAAGTAATATTGATGCAGAGCTCTCTTCATGCTGTGGAAGATCAAACTCAAGCTCTTCTTGCAGAGCTGATTCGACAAGCTCTTCTGAGAATTCACAGCGGAGAAGCAGGAGTTGACTCAGCGCTGTATAGAGCGATTTACACTCTACAAGAACAAAATATCATTGAAAATATTGCTTCAACCATGCAATAGCAATATTGACTAATTCAGGTATTTAATTCGAGTGAATGGAAGCCGAACAGCTAGGCCTTGGCTTTACGAGCCGTTCATTCATTAAAGAATCAACCAGCAAGATAGATATAACCTGTCACCAGGTTCATCGACAACCAGATCAACGCAGAAAAATAAACAGCTGCAAAAACAAATTCTTCTGCAAATTCAAATGAATTCATCTTTTCAGTAAAGAGTTGCTCTACGAATAAACTGCATTGCCGCAAGCGAGCCTAAAAAGAAAACCGTTGGTATGCCCAGAGCATTCACAGCAAGAGTTCTTACAGTAAAGACAGGGTAGCCGCCGTCTTTTCTTTTGAAAGGTGCCAAAGGGCTATCAATCCATTCTTTACGATTCTGAATCGAAGGAACACCAAAAAATTGCTTACCCCAGACAAGGATCTCCCAACGCGTTAACCAGAACGCTGTACTGACAACAGAAAAAATGATAGGTGAGGCAACAAGCAGAATCTTGTAATTGAACACAACAACGGCTCGACGTTGAAGAATCTTAGAAGGATGTTGACTCTTCCAAGTATTGATTGATGCGCTATTCCAACCTTAATGCTGCACATACATCCATTCATTTTTGTCAACCGAAATGATGGCTAAAGGGGTGGCATATTCATCGATGAAAGACACATTTGCCCTGCGAGCAAAGACTGATTTGATGGTCCCTCAGCCGATTAACTCTCACAGCGCCAATCATGATGCTTTGACAAGCAACATAAAAAAGAATTCGGACTCATGATTTTACGAGGAATCGATGCAGATGTTCCAATCGCAGAGACTCGTGCAGCAAGGAAGTCAGACATTCTTGAAGAAACGTATTAACTGATTGACAAGCAAGCAATGAAATGAAAGGCACATCGCGACCAAATCATCAGCGAGAGGGCCTTGGGATCATCGATGCTGATCCATGCGATAAAGGCAATCCTTCTTTGCTAGGCCAAGGTTCAACTCAGGTCCGAAAAGCATGGACAACATGTTGGTGTGTGGGCCTGAGACCAGCCCCGCAACCTTGCTGCTCGCTCATGGCGCCGGAGCCGGCATCCAGGCTCCTTTCATGGAGAAGATCGCCAATGGGCTGGCTGAGAAGGGATGGCATGTAATTCGCTTTGAATTTCCCTACATGACGAAACAGCGAATCACTGGCAACAGAACACCCCCGAACAAAGCCGACATCCTTTTGGGTTCATACGTCAACCAGGTGCAGTCTCTACCCGCAAATCAAGCGCTGATCATCGGAGGGAAATCCATGGGGGGAAGGATCGCCAGCCTTCTGGCCGATGGCTTATTCAAAGAAAACAGAATTCTGGGATGCGTTTGTCTTGGCTATCCCTTTCATCCACTCGGCAAACCGGAGAAACTCCGAGTGGAACATCTGCAGAAGCTGCGAACTCCCACCTTGATTGTTCAAGGTGAACGTGACGCCATGGGCACAAGGGAGCAGATCGAAACCTATGCACTCTCCAAGCAGTTGCAATTCGCCTGGATGCCCGACGGCGATCACAGCTTCAAGCCACGCCAACGCTCAGGGCGCGATGAAGAACAGAACCTGGATCTGGCTGTGGAGCACATCAATGACTTTCTAAGCAGGCTGACGATGGCGGGATAACGAATGCCGACGGATTGACGACTTCGTCGCTGGAAGGATTGGTCAGACCGCAGATCAGGTTTGATTGCCACCGAGCATGTCGTCGTAGCCCTCGTAAGGGTTGTATTCGGCCCAGCCGGGACTGGCCTGGTCCATCAAGCCATACTCACCATCAATCATGTCGGCACGCGTGTTGCCGTAAGGGACTGTGTTGCAAGTGATTCCCCCACCGGCAACAGGCTTGCAGTCATCGAAACGCACCTGTGCTCTCAAAGCACTGGCCAGCCCTGCGCTGACCGTGACGACAGCCACGATCCCCACCAGAAATCCGCCCACGTCGCCTCTTGCATTGGCTTCCATTCTGACCGCGTTGGTGCCTCTCCAGTCAGAGGCCTGCACAAAGACGCTCAGCCTCCCGCATCGTCTCCAAAGCTTTCGCGCCACGCTGTTCAGCAAGCTGAGCCATCACCACTTCCGCCTGCAGCCCAAGCAACAAGGTTTGGCAGGGATAGAGCTCACGATCGGCTGCACGACGCTGCATCGCTTCCGTGCGCAGAAGGGCCCTGTCACAGCTGGCTGCATGGGCGCTGCGGAAACATTCGACCAGGAGTGGCCTCACACCATTGAGAGATGCTGCATGCAACGGTCGTCCAACACTGCCCAGCAGAAGCCCGAACGTTGTGAGCAAGAAGGCCCTGAGCAGGCTGTTCAGCTGATGCGTTGCCGAAACGATGACCTGAGACGCTGCAGGCACGCATAGCAAATCCTCGAGGTGGAGCCCAAGCTCAGCTGAAAGAATGCTGTTACTCGATCGATGATCAGATGTATACCGACTGGACTGCTGTTGCACTGTTGCTGTTCACCGCGGTACCGCTACTGGCAGTCGTCGTGACAGCCACGTTCTTCATCTGGCAGAAGAGGAAGACACCGTTGCCTTGATGACCACCTCAGGAGAGTGCTCATGTCTCTCCTCGAGGGAACGCATCGAGGAATGACCACACAATGTGGACTTTGAAAGGGGTTCGGGAGGATTGAGCTCACCTCTACCCAGGCAGTCCTGACAGGTACGGAAGCGCTGCTCACTGATGCGTTTGATGCCGCTGCCGCCGCAGCTGGAGCAGATCGCCATCGCCGATCATTGAACGCCACTTCAGTGTGGGAGCTGAAAGCCAGTGCGATCCCGAAGGCTTCCTTAAGAATTCGATCAATCCAGGCAACCCTTCAAAGGCGAAGGCCGGTCACGGAGCTCCTGCAGCAGATCCGAAACCGTTAAAACGCAGTCCTGATCGACGAGACCGAGCGACGCGGAAAGCCATCCCACCACTCGCTCCGGGGACCACTGCTGGTCCTTTAGCGGTGCCAGTCCTGCTGCTTGCTCACGTTTTGAGAGCTTCTGTCCCTCTGGATCGCAGAGCAGCGGTGTGTGCCGATAGCTGGGGGATTGCTCCTCCAGGGATGCGATCACAGCCTGTTGGGCGATACAGACCGGTGCGAGATCTGAACCCCGCACCACCTCCGTGATGCCCAGCGCAAGCTCGTCGAAAGCCGTAGCGAGGTGATACGCGATATATCCATCAGCACGACGCAGCACCAGATCACCGCATCGGGGTTCATCCAGGGGCGTCACCTTCAGTCTCCAGGCCGGCAGACGTCCATCCTTCAGCCCCCATCCCCTCGCCATGTTCCGGCAGGTTCCCGGGTAACGCTGGCCAGCAACCAGCTGCCGACGCGTGCAGCGACAGGGGTAAAGCAGTTGCTCACGCCGAAGTGCTGACAAACAGGATTCATAGAGTCCGAGACGCTGGCTCTGCATGATCACGGGACCATCCCAGTGCAGTCCCAGCCAGCGCAGGTCTGCAAGTACCGCCTGCATCGCCCCTGCGCGGATGCGCGGAGTGTCGAGATCATCAATTCTCAGCAACCATTCCCCGTTCAGAAGTCGGGCCCGCAGCCAGGAGATCAGGGCCGTGCGCAGGTTGCCCAGATGCAGAGGACCCGAGGGAGTTGGGGCAAAACGCCCTCTGTAGCCGAGCAGACGCCGTTGTCGGCCCTGCTCAAAAACGGTCTGGAGATGATCAGGGAGGTTCACACAAGAAAGGGTGGCCCCGCAGGACCACCCCAATCAAGACATGCGGTAGGAACTCAGCCCTGGACGCGATCCTTGAACATCTTGCCGGCAGTGAAGGCAGGCACGCGCTTGGCGGGAATCTTGATCTTCTCGCCGGTCTTGGGGTTCAGACCCTGACGGGCGGAACGCTCGCGAGGCTCGAAGGAACCGAAACCGAGGATGGAGACTTTCTTGCCCTCCACGACGGAATCGATGATGGTTTCGATGGCGGCGTCCACGACCAGAGACACATCGGTCTTGGTGAGCTCGGTGCGGGCAGCAACCAGGTTGACGAGGTCGGCTTTGTTCATTGGGTGGGGGAAAGTGGCGGAAGCGGTTGGAACGACGATGCGGAGGTCGACATCCGCACGGCTTCCCTGAGCGCGCCAATCGTATGGAGACAATCGCTCCGCGGCAACCGAAAAACACCGTGCCGCAATGCTTTCACCGAATTTTCTGTCAATCAGACCGTGTCAAATGCTTCTTCAGCCTCTCGACTCCAGCTGCTAAACGGCGCCAGATGGTCACCACACAGAGCTCCAAGGCCCGATCCAGATGCCAGTGCTGGAGTGGCTTCTGAAGGAAGCCACCGGCGCAGATGTCGCAGGCTGCGCTGCTGTCGGGGCCAGTGAAAAGTGCGCCGATGCTGCAAAGGTGCAACTTGATTCTTTGCGACCGGCACAAGCAAACGTCCGCAGAACAGCACATTCACCTCTCCTGGAGCGTGCACGACTGCATGGCCGGGAGTCGGCCCCGGCGTCCACAGCAATCGCAAACCGGAAACAGTGGTGGTCTCCTCAGCAAACGTTTCGAGCTGCTGAACGCCTGGCAGCAGATAGGCCTCCTGTTCCTGAACGAGCACCGGCCATTGGATGCGCTCCTGCAGACGGCGCAGTCGGCCATGACCTTCACGGCTGGTCAGAAGGATTCTGCAGAAACGGCCTCGGGCCAGGCGAAGTAAGGCTTCCAGGGAGGCTTCGGTCAATGGCGGACAGTCGACCAGAACGGGCTCAGGATCGACGTCGAGCCACCAGGACGAGCCGCCACGGCAATCACGGTTGGGTGGAAACAGCCAGAGATCAGGCCTGATCTGCACGGGGGGACGGCCTGGCTCCAGCGAGGAGGTCATCACAGACACGATGATTCACCGGCGCTATCACTACTTTGAAGGCTTCACCTGCCGCCCGGGAGTGGATCTTTGAGCACGATCCGGCGAGGCAGACCATGGCCTCTTGGCAGCAGCATCACCGCCGATGGCGTGAATTTCTCGGTGGCGGCTCCAGGCGCGAACCGGGTGGAATTGCTGATTTTCGCCACAGGCGAAGCCACCAATCCGGAACAGCTGATTGATCTGAACCACAGCAACCACCGCTCTGGCGACTACTGGCACGTGGAGGTGGAGGGACTGAAAGCAGGCTGCTGCTACGGATACAGGGTCTTCGGGCCTCTCGCACCCGGAGGGCATGGCTTCCGGCCCGCGAAAGTGCTGATGGATCCCTGTGCCCGTGCCATTGCCGGCTGGTCGGTCTACGAACGTGTGGGCGCCACCGGCGTGTCACCCAACACCCATTGCTGCCTTAAGGGAGTTGTCTGTGACAGGGATCGTTTCGATTTCAACGCGCACCCCAGGCCTCGGCACAGCTGGCAACAGACGGTGATCTACGAGCTGCATGTCGGCGGCTTAACCCGACGCAGCGACAGCGATGTGTCACCGGCTCGACAAGGCAGCCTGCTGGGAGTGATCGACAAGATTCCCTATCTCAAGCAACTGGGAATCACCACGATCGAACTGCTTCCGGTCCAGGCCTTCGATCCGCAGGATGCTCCCCCCGGCCGCGACAACGTATGGGGCTACAGCCCACTGAGCTGGTTCACTCCGCATCAGGGCTACATCAGCGGCGACGACCCAATGCAGGCCAGAAACCAGATGCGCGAGCTGGTAGCGGCCTGTCACGACGCGGACATTGAGGTGCTGCTGGATGTTGTCTACAACCACACAACTGAAGGCAATGCGGACGGGCCGACGTTGAGCTGGCGAGGCTTCGCCGATCGCAGCTACTACCACCAGAACGACAAGGGCAGCTATCTGGACGTGAGTGGCTGCGGCAACACGATTGCAGCCCATCACCCACTCAGCCGAGAACTGATTTTGGAATCACTGCGTTGCTGGGCAGTGGAACTGGGAGTGGATGGCTTTCGTTTTGATCTCGGCATCGCCCTTAGCCGGGGAGAGGGACTGAAGCCATTGGACAAACCTGCGCTGTTCGAAGCGATGGAGGCCGATCCCCTGCTCAGTGACCTGAAATTGGTGAGCGAACCCTGGGACTGCGGCGGCCTGTACCGGCTCAATGACTTTCCGGCTCGGCGCATTGGAACCTGGAACGGCCACTTCCGTGATGCAGTGCGCCGCTTCTGGAAAGGTGACGATGACACCACCTGGTCGCTAGCGCAGCGTCTGCGCAGCAGTCCTGATCTCTATGACGGCAAGCCGGCGGGTTTGGGGCGCTCCGTGAATCTGCTCACAGCTCATGACGGCTTCACACTGATCGACCTGGTGAGCTTCAACAGCAAGCACAACCTCGCCAACGGCGAGGACAACCGCGATGGCGAGAATCACAACAACAGCTGGAACCACGGAGTCGAGGGTCCCAGCAGTGACCATGCCATCACCGCCCTGCGAAAACGTCAGCAACGCAACATGCTGAGCACCCTGCTGCTGTCGCGCGGCGTACCGATGCTCTTGATGGGCGATGAAGTGGGTCGCAGCCAGGGAGGCAACAACAACACCTGGTGCCAGGACACCCCGCTGAGCTGGATGATCTGGTCTGAGGGGCACTGCGACCGGGAGCTACTCACCTACGTGCAGCGACTGCTGAAAGTCCGATCACAACTGACAGAGCTCTTGAACCCGGTGGTTGGTCACAGCGAACAGCGACAACGCCGCAGCAACGATCCGGATGGCTGGTGGCGCCAGTGGCATGGGGTGGAACTGGGGAGACCGGACTGGGCCAGCTGGTCACACTGTCTGGCGATGAGCCTGCATCGTGGCAGCCGCGGAGCCGTGCTCTGGGCAGGCTTCAACGCATACTTCAAGGCCATGCACTTTGACCTTCCTGCGGCGGCATCACCCTGGCACCGCCTCATCGATACAGCATTACCAGCCGGGGAGGATCTTCCCAAGACGCTGGAACCCTGGAGCCCCGACGGCGTGCCGCTCGAAGCCAGAAGCCTGGTGGTGATGGTGGCGCGTGAGTATGCCAACACCCTTCGGCTCTGAAAGCTCGGGTCTGAGGAAAAAGCGGGCGGCGGGAATCGAACCCGCATCATCAGCTTGGAAGGCTGAGGTTTTACCACTAAACTACGCCCGCGCAAATACATCTGTACTCCGCCTTGGAAGCGGCGTTTCCAGGTGTTGTGCGGATTCATTATGGCGTTCCGTCTGCCCCTCCCTGCCTGATGAGCACCAGCACCCTTCCCAGGGGATCCCGCCGACGCCTGATGGTTGCTTACGGACTGGGAGATGCAGGCACGGGACTGGCTGCGACGCAGCTTGGCTTTTACCTGTTTCCGTTCTTCACCTGTGCCGCAGGCCTGCCTGCCTTCATCGCCGGCTCACTGCTCACGGTGATCAAAATCTGGGACGCCATCAACGATCCACTGATCGGCTGGATGAGTGACCACACCCGCAGCCGCTGGGGTCCGCGCATCCCTTGGATGCTTGGAGCAGCTCTGCCCCTTGGCATCAGCCTGGCTGCGATGTGGTGGGTTCCCGAGGGCGACGACCTGCAGCGCACCCTCTACTACATCGTGATGGCGATCCTGCTGATGACCGCTTACACGAGCGTCAACCTGCCCTACGCAGCGCTCTCGACGGAGCTCACCAGCGACACCGCCATCCGCACCCGTCTCAACGCAGCACGCTTCACTGGATCGATCTTGGCTGGCCTCAGCGGCCTGATCGTCGCTTCACTTGTGCTCAGCGACGGGGCTGACGGTTATCTGCGCATGGGACGGATCACCGGCACCATCGCCTCCCTGGCAACATTGGCCTGCTGCTGGGGATTGGCCCCATTTGCCAAACGCGCCCAGCGACCAAGGAATCAAGCTGAGCCCATTCTTGACCAGCTGAGGCGCATTCGGGCCAATCCCCGTTTTCTGATGGTGCTCGGGCTCTACCTAGCGCTTTGGTTCGGCCTGCAGCTGATGCAGGTGGTGGCACTGATCTGGCTGGTCCAGGTTGTCCATGTCCCCCCGAACCTCTCCACCTGGATTCTTCTTCCCTTTCAGCTGAGCGCCCTGGCAGGTCTCCAGCTTTGGAGCCTGCTCTCAAACCGCCGCGGGCGACTGGTGGCACTGCGTTGGGGGGCGGGACTGTGGATAGTGGCCTGCCTGTTGTCGATGATGTTCCCAGCGATGCAGAACGGTGGGACCCCGGCGGAACTGATTCCCCTGATCGGCCTGATCGCGCTGGTTGGGATCGGCGCCTCCACGGCCTATCTGATCCCCTGGTCGCTCCTGCCGGATGCAATCGACGCTGACCCCACCCATCCCGCAGGTCTCTACACGGCCTGGATGGTGCTTGGCCAGAAGCTGATCATCGGCTTGAGCATGAGTGTATTCGGCGTGCTGCTGTCCGCCACCGGTTACATCTCCAGCGAGAGCTGCGATGGCGCCATGACCTTCATCGAGCAGCCGGACACGGCACTGTTCGCCATCCGGATGAGCATGGGTTTGATTCCCGCCATCCTTGTGGTCATAGGCCTCCTGGTGATGCGACGCTGGCCCGACCGCGGCGCCCACCTGCAACGCGCATGACCTCCTTCCGATTCCGAACTCAGTTGAAATCGCCCCGCTGGCTGAACCGGCTGGGCAGCAGCCTGATCATCGGTGGCCAGGCGGTGACGGCGGCCGCCAAGGGTCGAATCAACACCATCGACCTGCTGGACCAACTGCAGGAAGCGGGACCGGGAAGCTTTCTGATTGTGATCATCACCGCCCTGGCAGCAGGGACGGTGTTCAACATCCAGGTGGCGAAGGAACTGAGCAGCATGGGAGCCAACGCCACCGTGGGTGGCGTGCTGGCCATCGGGCTAGCTCGCGAGATTGCTCCTCTGCTCACCGCAACACTGCTCACAGGCAAGGTGGCCACTGCCTACGCGGCACAGCTCGGCACCATGAAAGTGACCGAACAGATCGATGCGATCACCATGCTGCGCACCGATCCTGTGGAGTATCTGGTGGTGCCTCGCCTGATCGCCATGGTGGTGATGGCACCTGTGCAGTGCCTCCTCTTCTTCGGCGTGGCAATCCTCGGCGGTCAGATCAGCAGTACCGAGATCTACCAGATCCCTCCAGCGGTGTTCTGGACTTCGGTACGCACCTGGCTGATGCCTGACGATCTGCCATTCATGCTGGTCAAGGCTTTGATTTTCGGCCTGCAGATCGCAGTGCTGTCCTGTGGCTGGGGCATGACCACCCAGGGAGGCCCTAAGGAGGTGGGTACCAGTACGACTGGCGCGGTGGTGATGATTCTCGTGACCGTCGCCCTGATGGACACCCTGCTCACTCAGATTCTCTTCGGCGGCTGACGAACCCCTTCAACTCCATGACGACACCGATCTCAAACCCCGACCCAGCCACTGTCAGCATTAGCCCCAGCCCAAGGCTTGCGCTGCTGATCATTCTGTTCAGCGCCTGCCTGCTGCCTCTGCCGTTGAGCCCATGGCCCAGCCTGGTCGTGGGGCTTTTCGGGATATTCCTGTTGGTGCAGACCTACAGCCTGCGCCTTGAGTTCACCGGCGACACCCTGGTGGTTTGGCGTGGCCAGCAGGAGCTGCGCAGTTTCCCCTACGCCGAATGGAAGAGCTGGCGGCTGTTTGCCCTCTGGCTGCCTGGGCTGTTCTATTTCCGCGAAATCAACAGCATTCACTTCCTGCCGATCCTCTTCAATCCTGCTGAACTGCGGCAGCAACTGGAACAGCGTGTGGGCTCCCTGGAAGCACCCAAGCCCTAAACGGAGCAAGACCTAGCTCCAGGCAGTGTCCGTTTCACAGAAAGATCACGGGAAAGCAACGAGAGCATTGTGTTTGGGCCATGAGCCCTGCGATCCGCTGAAATGAGTCCAGGAGAAGCCGACCATGCCAGACGACACCGATCTGCCACTCGAGGATGCGCCGCAGGCCACCGAGGAGCCCGGCGAGGAATCAACCGTGCTCAAGGATGACGGAGGCGCCACTTCAGACGCCCTGATCCATCTGGCCCTCACCGACCTGCAGTCGCGTCGAGACACCCTGCAACAGGAGATTGACACGCTCCAACAGCGCAAGCAGCAACTGGAGCAGGAGATGACGGCCAGCTTTGCTGGACAGTCCGATGCAATCGCCAGGCGGGTGAAGGGATTTCAGGAGTATCTGGGCGGTGCCTTGCAGGGGCTGGCCCAGTCGGTGGAAACACTGGAGCTGGTGGCGCAGCCGGTGATGGTGCAACCTTCACCACTGGATGCACAAGCAGCTGAAGCCGCCGCCGATCAGGCCATGGAATCGGCTGGTGGCGCACCTGCTCTGGCGGACACCTTCCGACCCGACGAAGAGCTGATTCGAACCAACCTCAGGCGTTTCCTGGAACAGCCCGACTTCTATGCCGAACCCTGGAAACTGCGCCGCAGCCTGGACGACAGCGACATTGCACTGCTGGAAGACTGGTTCTTCAATCAGGGAGGCAGGGGCGCCCAGGCCAGTCGCGGCAGTCGACCTCGCAATGTGCTTCTGGGTGCAGCCCTGATCGCCATCATCGGCGAGCTTTATGGTGATCAGTTCCAGACTCTGGTGCTGGCAGGCCAGCCTGAACGCCTGGGTGACTGGAGAAGAGGTCTGCAGGATGCCCTCGGCCTGGGGAGGGAAGACTTCGGCCCGAGCAGCGGCATTGTGCTGTTTGAACGCGGCGATGCTCTCGTGGAGCGGGCTGACCGACTGGAGGAACGCGGTGAAGTTCCCCTGATCCTGATCGATGCAGCGGAACGGGTGGTGGATATTCCCGTGCTTCAGTTCCCGCTCTGGCTGGCTTTTGCAGCCGGACCAGGCGAAACCTACGACTACGAAGACGACCTGCTCTGATGCCCCTCTTCACGCTGCTGCTGGGCTACCTGCTCGGCTCCCTTCCCAGCGGCTATCTGGCCGGCCAATGGTGCAAAGGCATCGATCTACGCACGATCGGCTCCGGTTCCACCGGCGCCACCAACGTGCTGCGCAACGTGGGCAAAGGCCCTGCCCTGGTTGTCTTCCTGGTGGATGTGGCCAAAGGAGCAGCCGCGGTTCTCATCGCTAGCGCCCTGACCCAGAACAATCCACTCAACGACTGGATCCAGGTACTGGCCGGTCTTGCGGCCCTCGCCGGTCATATCTGGCCGATGTGGCTGGGCTTCAAAGGCGGCAAGGCCGTTGCCACCGGGCTTGGTCTGTTCCTTGGCCTGGCCTGGCCGGTGGGGCTGGCTTGCTTCGGGATGTTCATGGCTGTGTTCAGCCTCAGTCGGATCGTGTCACTCGCCAGCGTGGTTGCAGCGATCAGCCTGCCGCTGCTGATGGCCGCCGACTCGGCAAGCAATGCCAATCTCCTGGTGTCTTTGGTGGCGATGGCACTGGTGCTCTGGCGACATCGCAGCAACATCCAGCGGCTACTCAATGGAACCGAGCCCAAGGTGGGCAACAAGAGCTGAAAAGAGCCTGCGCCATCACCACGACAAACCAAACGCCTGGATCAGCTCACCAGCTCGCTGCAGCAGGCTAAAAAGGCACCCCCTGGATCTGAGGCGGCTGTGATCGGCCGACCGATCACCAGCTGGCTGGCGCCGGCAGCGATCGCCTCGGCAGGGCCCATCACCCGAACCTGGTCTCCTGCCGCACTACCCGCCGGACGGATCCCAGGTGTCACCAGAGCGAAGGGCGCTGGATGCTGTGCCCGCAGAGCCGCAACCTCAAGAGGGGAGCACACACAACCACCAATGCCGGCAGTCGCCGACAGCGCCGCCAACCCCTCCACCCGCTCGGCAACGCTCTGGGAGACAGCAAGTTCCCGCTGCAACCGACGCTCCTCCCAGCTGGTGAGCACGGTGACCGCCAGCAGAGTCGGAGCTGCCAAACCGGAACTGCACGCACCTTCCTGCGCCGCGGCCTGGGCCTGCAGAAGCGCTTCACTGCCCGCGCAGGCATGCACGGTGATCAGCTCTGCACCCAGCGCTGCGGCCCGACGACAGGCTCCAGCCATGGTTGCCGGAATGTCGTGGAACTTGAGATCCAGAAACACTCTCAGGCCCTGGTCACGCAGCTGGCTGATCACTCCAGGCCCTGCCTGAACAAACAGTTCCAGACCCACCTTGACCCAGCGCAGCCCTTCCAGCTGAGCGCCAAGGGCCAATGCCTGCTCTGGGACCATGCCGTCAAGGGCCACGATGATCCGATCAGCCGGATTAGCAGAAAGCAACGGAGCCAAGGCAACTGCACCAACTGCACCCATCCTGAGCTCAGACCGTGCCGTGTTCATGCTCCCGCGCATTATTCATCCGGAACAGCTGCAGGGATATCGCTTCAACGAACAGGACCACTGCCGACTGGCTCTGCTCAGTACGCCCGCCGACGGCGATGATGACCGCGCAGGTCGTCAAGCGATGAGCCTGTTCGTGGAGATTCACGACCCCTGCGACCGCGTTCCACTGCATTGCCATCACCATTCAGCCGAGTTCTATTTCGTGCTGCGCGGATCGGTGCTCTTTCACATCGAGGATCGTTCGATCACTGCTTGCACTGGCGACTTCGTGGTAGTTCCAGCCGACGCCGCCCACGATTTCGAGAACCCCGGCCCTGAACGCCTTTATCTGCTCACCGTGCTCAATCACGACGAAGGATTTTCCGAACTGCTCAAAAACAGCATCCCAACGGACCTCGAACCGGAGGATCTGGAAGTGCTACGCAACCTGTAAGCGCTTCGCTGCAGGGAAGCCACTGGGAGGCGTCAGGCCACCAGCCTGCGGAAGGTTTTCTTGCCGAGCTGCAGCACCTTGCCATCCAGTTCCGCAGCTGATGCGAACTCCCGATTGGGATCAGTGATCTTCTCTCCCTCCAGCCGGGCAGCGCCACCTTTGATCTGACGCCTGGCCTCGCTGCTGCTGGCACAGATTCCCACCGCGCTGAGCAGATAGAACGCCTTGGCAGGGAAATTCACCACCGACAGTGACACCTCAGGCACATCCGCGCCGGCATCACCGCCGCTGCTCACGAGTGTGGCCGCATCAGCCTGGGCCTTGGTGGCCGCCTCCATGCCATGCCGGCTGGCGGTCACCGCCAGAGCCATCGCCTTCTGCTTCTCACGAGCGTTCTCCGGCAGAGCCTGCGGACTCAGATCCGTCAGCAGGGTCACATAGTCATCAATGGCCGCATCACCAACCTTCTCGAGCTTGGAGTACATCGACAGTGCGTCCTCCTCAAGACCCACGGTGTTGCCAAGGCTTTTGCTCATCTTCTGCACACCGTCAAGACCGACGAGAATCGGCAGCAGCAGACCGAACTGCGTGCCCGAACCGAAATGGCGCTGCAGATCGCGACCCATGGCCACATTGAACTTCTGATCGGTGCCGCCCAGCTCAACATCGGCATTCACCGCCACGGAGTCGTAACCCTGAAGCAGCGGATAAAGGAATTCATGCAGGGCGATCGGAGCGCCACTGCCATAGCGTTTGGAAAAATCATCCTTGGCCAGCATTTGGCCCACGGTGGCGGTGCCCAGCAGGTTGATGACCTGAGGCAGATCAAGACCCTCCAGCCACTCGCTGTTACGGCGCACCTCCAGTCGACCGGGAGTCTCGAAATCGAGCAGGGCCGTCTGCTTCGGCTGACCCTGGCCCAGCTGAGCCAGGTAGGTGGTCGCGTTGGCCTCCACCTGCTCGGCCGTGAGCTGAACCCGGGTTGCACTCTTGCCCGTGGGGTCACCAATGCGGGCCGTGAAGTCCCCGATGATCAGCACAGCGGTGTGTCCCGCATCCTGAAAGGCCCGCAGTTTGCGGAAAAGGATGCTGTGGCCAAGGTGAATGTTGCTGCCGGTGGGATCGATGCCGAGCTTGATCCGCAGGGGCCTGCCCTCCTTGTCAGCCTGAGCCAGCCTCGCTGCCAGCGACTGATCGGCGTCCTCACCACCCCCTGCGGGGAACAGATCAGCCATGCCACGTGACAGCCAGGCCGGCAGAGACGGGGTCGGGGCCATGGATGCAGAACGATTGCGGGCTGAATCGTACGGGCCGCTTCAGCTGGGTGGCTGATCCAGCTGACTTTTCATTCGCTCCAGGGTGCCCTGCATCTGCTCGAACATCTGCTCCGGGGTGATCCCGAACTGGCCGAGCTGACTGCGCAGCTGCTCCACCGTGAGCTTCGCCTGAAAATCTTCCGAAAGCTCAAAGCGCTTCATGAACACGCGGTATCGCTCCATCAGCTCCTCCATCGTGTCGATGAACTTCTTCTTGCCCTCGCGGTCGAACTTGCCGTAATCGGATCCCAGCTGCATCAGCTGCTGGTAGTCGCCGAACAGACGCTTGGCCTCCTCCTGAACGATCTCGGAGTCGAAGAACGCCATGGCCCACCCATCAACTTGAGCAATTCTGGACAATTTGAGCGCCCCGTAACAGTGCGGATCCACGCCCCCTGATTCAGGTCAACATGGGATTGCCAGCGGCAACGGCCCAGAGCCTTTCCCTTCCTTGGATCTCAGCGAACGGATCCCTTCCCTGCAACAACGGTCCCGCCAGGGTCACAGCCTGCTCAGGCGCAGTCGCACCGCCATTGCCTCTGCAGACCGCGTTCTGCTCAGCAGCTGGACGGTGTGGTTCGAGGGCCAGGGACCTCTGGTGGCTGCCTGCACGAGTGAGGATGACTGCCTGCTGAGTCTGCGCAGCAGTTCTGCCAATCTTCTGCTCTGTACAGATGCACTGGAAGGCGGCAGCGGCACCAGCCTGGTGCGCCGTGCCAGAGAGGAGAACCCTGACCTGAAGGTGTTGATGCTGCTTCAGCGTCCGATCCCGCGCACGATCCTCGAGGCCATTGATGCCCGCTGCCACGGACTGTGCTCGGCCCAGGCCACGGGGACGGGAACGGTGGCTGCCGCACTCACAGCCATCGACACCGATGGGCAGTACATCGATCCACTGATCAGTGGAGTGCTGCACCACAGCCGACTGCGGCGCAGCGGCGAAGAGGTGCCACTCCAGGAGCTCACGATGCGTGAGGAGGACGTGCTGCGCGGTCTCTGCCGAGGCATGACCAATCAGGAGATCGCCGACGCTCTTGTGGTGTCCATCGACACCGTCAAAAGTCATGTCGGCAGCCTGCTGCGCAAGCTGCCGGCCCGGGACCGGACCATGGCCGTGGTCACCGCATTTCGTGAGGGCCTGGTGCAAGTTCCCACCAGGCCGCCCCGCTGGACCTAGGGTCCTGGCCAGCCTGCATTGGAGAAACGCGGCGATGGCCCGCCGGCACTGGCTCGATCCACTGGCCCGCAAAGTGCTTCAGGCCATGGGTGAACTACCCAGGGATCCTGCGCGCAGCACAGCAGACAGCTGGCCCGCCGACATGCCAGAGGTTGCTCCGAGCTGGTGCATCGACGTGAACAGGGCCACAGCGGAGCAGTGGCGCCAGCTGCCCGGCTGTAGCGACGTCATGGTCGACCAGCTCCTGCGCCTTCAGCAGGGCGGGGTTCAGTTCAGTCAGATCGAGGATCTGGCCCAGCTGCTCGACCTCCCTGAAATCCTCTGCGAGCAGTGGAGACCTCATCTGATTTTCCGCTGGCATGGTGATGCACCGCCGTTGCCGGAACAGGCACCGGTGGATCTCAATGCCGCCAGCCCCACCCTGCTGGCCCAATCGCTTCAGTGGCCGAA
Source organism: Synechococcus sp. (assembly GCA_047286285.1). GTDB lineage: Bacteria > Cyanobacteriota > Cyanobacteriia > PCC-6307 > Cyanobiaceae > Synechococcus_C. The sequence goes on from JBJBBP010000002.1 coordinate 2,059,465, forward strand.
TGAGCGGATCGAACGCCTGATTGCCGAGCGACGACGCGAGCCCTTTCAGCACCTGGCCGACCTGCAGGAACGTCTTTGCCTGCCCCCTGCAACAGTGGAGACTCTGATCGGACGCGTCCGCTTCGGGGCGAGACGGGCCGGCCCAAGTCTGCCGCCGCGGGGGTGATCGCCATGCCCTCCTCTCCCCGCCAGGGAAGTCTTTTCGATCAGCCGGCGTCCACAGGTCCAGGCAATGAACCAGCCGAGTTGTCGCTGACTGTCCAGCAGCTGCAGAACTGGCAGCAGCGGATCCACAGTTTTCAGAGCGCTCTGTTTCTGACAGGACCGCCGAGCCAGTCGCAGGGAAGTCTTTTCGGCAGTAACCCCGCTCCGGCAGCCGAGATTCAGCCGCTGTCGCTCAAACCTCTGCCTCTGAGTTTCTGGCGCTGGCCTCAGAGCCCGCATCAGGGAGCAGCGCTCTATTGGGTGATGGACCGACCCACCGGTCTAGAGCATCCGATCCTGCTCTACATCGGCGAGACCATCGCGGCCGATCGGCGTTGGAGGGGAGAGCACGACTGCAAGGCCTACCTCGCCGCCTACCAGGAAGCTTGTGCGAGCTGCGGTCTGGCCTGCCGAACAAGCATTCGTTTCTGGGGTGACGTGCCCCACGACACCAGGGCACGTCGGCAATTGGAACAGACCCTGATCCGCCGGTGGCAACCGCCGTTCAACAAGGAATCGCGTGACCGATGGGCCACACCGTTCCAGGCCGCCTGAGCACAGCTTCTAGCATCGGTTCAGGCAACGGCTCCCCATGAAAATCTCCCTCTCTCCGGCCACCCCTGAGGCCTGGAGTGGTTCCGTTCTGGCGCTCGGCATTCCTCAGGACGACCCCCAGGGCCTGGTGGAGGCGATGGAACAGCGTTTCAACATTCAGCTGGCGGAGTGGTTGAAGCAGAAGCCCTTCACAGGCAAGAGCGGTGATCTGGCCAGTCTTCAACTGCTGCGCGGTGACTGCACAACCCTAGTGCTGCTGGGGCTGGGGGACCCGGACACTGTGAACCGGGACAGCCTGCGCATGGCCGCCGCCGCCGCTGCCCGAGCGGCCCTGGGGCAGAGCGGCTCTCTCGGTCTGCTGCTGCCCTGGGGTTCCGAAGACCCTGCCGGGAATGCCGCTGCCGCGGCTGAAGCTGTGCGACTGGCCCTGTACAGCGATCAGCGTTTCCGCAGCAAACCCGAACCCAGCCCGCGACCTGAACAGCTGGAGCTGCTGGGCCATTGGCCAGCAGACCTGAACCATATACTGGAAACGGTTCCTCCTGTCTGCGCCGGCGTGGAGCTGGCCAGGGAGCTCGTGGCGGCCCCCCCCAACAGCGTCACCCCGGACGAACTGGCCCGCACCGCGGCGACCCTCGCCCATGAGCACGGTCTTGAACTCACCGTTCTCGAACGTTCCGACTGCGAGGAGCGAGGCATGGGCTCTTACCTGTCGGTGTGCCAGGGCTCAGACATGGATCCCAAGTTCATCCACCTCACCTATCGCCCCAGTGGCGCCGTGCAGAAACGCCTGGTGCTTGTAGGCAAAGGGCTCACATTTGATTCCGGCGGATACAACCTCAAGGTCGGTGCCGCCCAGATCGACATGATGAAGTTCGATATGGGCGGGAGCGCCGCCGTGTTCGGAGCGATGCGCAGCATTGCTGAACTACGGCCCGCCGGTGTGGAGGTGCACATGCTGGTCGCTGCATGCGAAAACATGATCAACGGCTCCGCCGTCCATCCCGGCGACATCGTCACCGCATCCAACGGCACCACGATCGAGATCAACAACACCGATGCTGAAGGCCGGCTCACCCTTGCCGACGCACTGGTGTACGCCTCCAAGCTCAAACCCGATGCGATTGTGGATCTGGCAACGCTCACAGGTGCCTGTGTGGTTGCCCTCGGCGATGAGATCGCCGGACTCTGGACCTCTGACGATGCCCTCTCGAATGATCTGGAGACAGCCGCCAGTGACGCTGGAGAAGGCCTCTGGCGCATGCCTCTTCACAGCTCCTATCGCAAGGGACTCAAATCCCTCCTGGCCGACATGAAGAACACCGGGCCCCGCCCCGGAGGATCGATCACCGCCGCACTGTTCCTCAAGGAGTTCGTAGATGCGGGCATTCCCTGGGCCCACATCGATATCGCCGGCACGGTCTGGAGCGACAAGGGCCGCGGCCTCAATCCCTCAGGTGCCACGGGCTACGGGGTTCGCACGCTGGTGAACTGGGTGGTGAAGCAGGCCTCAACCACCGAGGCCTAAATTTCAGCCACAACGGATCTAGATGCATGGCCTCCAGCCCTTTTCGCTGGTATGTACGCGCCCAGTTGGGTGTTCTGCTCCTGCCCGCAGGTCTCTGCCTGTTCGGCGAGGCGGTCAGCCGCAGAACACTGCAGCTGGCCGGGAGTGATGGCGGTCCCTGGTGGTGGTACGGAACACTCAGCCTGATCGCGATCAACGCCGGCGTGGGGCTGATGATTGAATCGGGTCTGCTTCGTGGTTATCCCGGGCGCAGGACAAGCGGCTCAGAAACAGAGAATTGAACACAGAAAAGCAGCCGAATCCTGCTCAGGATGCTGCAACCATTGAGAGGGAATGGGGGTTTTCGAGGGCATGAATCTGCCAGCGGGCCCTCTCCGAGCAGCTGGCCATGACCCGTTCAAGATCATCGGAAGCCTGCTTCGGAGATGGATACGGACCAACATGACGCGTCACGAGACCGTCTTTGATGGTCAGCAGATACATACAGACCTTTCACAACTCACCAGTGAATGGTACGCAGCCCAATCTGTGTCGTCGATAGCGTAAAAGCCGCACCTTCACTGAAAAGTTGCTGAATCAGAGCGCAACGATCGCTACAGAATTTCCTCAGATTCGCTTCATTGAGCCATCAGACTGTGGCAATTCCGAGCAGCTGGTTACTTCGACCAGGAGTTGCCTGTACGTGCGTTGTCACCCCAGACCTCATCGAGTCGCCTGTCTCGTCCGCAAACCCAGCGGTAGTACTTGTATTTCACGGAATTCAATTCAGCGAAATTCTGGTGATAGTCCTCGGCTGGCCAGAACTTTTCGAGCGGTTTGATCTCGACCTTGAGTGCCGACTCAGGCATCCCCAGCTCCCTTGCCGCCGCCGACTGACTGGCCAGAGCATCGCTGCTCTGACGAGCATCGTTGGTGAAGATCACCGGTCGATAGGAGTCCCCGCGATCACAGAACTGACCGTCATCATCGAGGGGATCCACATTGCGCCAATACGACTGAAGCAGCTTTGAGTAGCTGATTCTGGCCGGATCGAAACGCACCTCCACGACCTCCTGATGGCCAGTGGTTTCAGCACTCACCTGGTTGTAGGTCGGCTGGGGGACGCGGCCGCCGCTGTAACCGCTTTCCACGGAGATCACGCCGGGAAGTTTCTCCAGATCACTCTCCATACACCAGAAACAACCACCGGCCAGCACAGCGCTTTGCTCGGCTGCAAGCACGGCGCTGGGTGAGATCAGGAGCAAAGCTCCGGCCAACAACGACAACAGAACGCGGATCACAGGAGCACTCAGGAAGACAGCTGATCGAGGATGGCGGCGGCGGCGCGATCGGTCACCCCCGGCTCCCCCAGCGTTTGACGCAACCGCTCATAGCCACTCAGCATCGCCTGTCGTGCCTTGGAGCCTTCAAGCAGAGGAATGGCTTGCTCCACCAGCTGGTCGGCATTGAAGTCCTCCTGAAGGAACTCGGGCACCAGACGCTCATTCAGCAGCAGATTCACCGGTGAGATGTGATCCACATGAAAACGAAGTAGATGGCGCGCAACCCAGGCCGTCATACGGCTCACCCGGTACCCGACAACCTGGGGAACCCCCTGCAGAGCCAGCTCGAGGTTGACGGTTCCCGACTTGCCCAGAGCGAGATCCGCTGCGCTGAACAGGGAAGGCTTGAGAGCATCCGCATCAGCAGCCGGAATGACCCGTCCTCGAACCCCGGCGGCTTCCAGCCCCTCTTGGAGTTGATGCTCGAAACGACTCAGACCTGCAGGCACCATCACCATCAAGCTGGGATCACGCGCCTGCAGACGTGCCGCCACCGCCGCCAGCACAGGCATGAGATAACGCAACTCCTGGGGCCTGGATGCGGGCATCAGAAGCAGCAGGCGGCCCTCCGGATCCAGGCCCAGCTGACGACAGGCCTCCTCACGGTCAGGACGGTTACCGACAAGATCGATCAGAGGGTGGCCGACCCAGGTGACCTGCGCACCATGGGAGGCATAGAACGATGCCTCCTCGGGAAAAATCGCAAGAATGCGATCGGTGAACCCCAGAAGGCTGGTCGTGCCGCTGTCATTCATGCGCCAGGCCCATTCCTGGGGAGCGATGTAATAGGTGATGGGCACCTGGGGCAACTTGCGGCGCAGACGCTTGCCAAGACGCACATTGGCGCCCATGTAATCGATCAGCACCACTGCATCAGGAGGCCGGTCACTGAGTTCCCGGTCAACCCGCGACTGCAGCTTCAACGTGGGAACAACCTGGGGGAGGTGCTCCAGGAGCCCGATCGAACCCAGTGCGGCCGTATCGGCCAGCAGTTCCGCACCTGCTGCGCGCATGCGTGGTCCCCCCAGGGCCAGCACTTCAAGGTCAAGCCCCCTGTGACGGGCCTGGCGATGCAGCGCCCGCACCAGAAGACTGCCCTGAAGATCACCAGACACCTCACCGGTGCTGATCAGCACACGCACCATCAGCGACTACCAACCGCCGGCATGGGGCCCCGTCGTCCCTGACTGATCGATCCCTCCAGGAAGGTGCAGAGATGATCCGCCAATGGCAACAGGGTCTGTTGACGAGCCAGCCGCAAGCCTTCGGCAATCACATGCTCGGAGCGGTAGAGAAGCGCCCAGATGTCTTGGAGCTGCTTGATTTCCTGACCCTGATCCCTGCGATCAAGCCCCCGCCTGCGCAGACCCACGCGATTGAGGCCTCGCACCCTTCCAGGGTGGCCCTCAACGAGGCAGTAGGGAGGCACATCCCGGTCCACCCTGGTCATGCCACCGACCATCGCCATCCCACCGATGTGCACGAATTGATGGATCCCAAGGCATCCACCGATCACAGCCTTGTCTTCAATCAACACATGGCCGGCGACCTGGATGCCGTTGGACATCACGATGCCGTTGCCCAGCAGACAGTTGTGTCCCAGGTGGCAGTAGGCCATGAGCAGGTTGTGGTTACCGATCCGGGTTTGCTCACCCTCATCGGTGGCCCGGTTGATGGTCACACATTCGCGGATGGAGTTGTGATCTCCGATCACCACCTCCGTCGGGGCGCCCTTGTACTTGAGATCCTGCGGCTCGAGGCCGAGACAGGCCCCAGGGAAAATCTTGTTGTGCTCGCCAATGATCAGTCGACCATCCAGCACCGCATGGGGGCCGACCCAGGTCTGGGCACCTATGCGGACGTCAGGCCCCACAACGGCACCAGGACCGATTACGACACCAGCGGCAAGCTCGGCACGGGAATCGACCGCCGCAAGCGGGTGGATCTGGGGAGGACGGTCCTCTGCAGTCACGGCGGGGGAACGCTGTTCACTCATCATGGTCAGTCCACCAGCGAGAACATGAGCTCGCCGGAGCAGACCAGCTGACCTTCCACCGTGGCCTCAGCCTTCACCTTGCCGAAGCGTTGGCGCTTGAGACTGAGCAATTCGCAGGTGATCAGCAGCTGATCACCGGGAATCACCGGACGACGAAAGCGAACACCGTCGATGCCGGCAAAGACGAACAGCCCCTTCGGCAGATCAGGCATCTGGGTGACGATCAGACCACCCACCTGCGCCATGGCCTCCACGATCAACACCCCAGGCATTAACGGACGCCCTGGGAAATGCCCCTGAAACTGAGGCTCATTCAAGGTGATGTTCTTGATCGCCACGGCTTTTTCTCCAGGCACATGCTCAAGGACTCGGTCCACAAGTGCGAAGGGATAGCGGTGCGGAAGCAGTCCCATGATCTGCTCCGCAGTGAGCAGAGGCTGAGCTGCGGATGCTGCGGTGGCGGAGGAGGAAGTCAAAGTCGGTTCAGAGCTGTGCATCGGATCGATCGGCCAGGACCGCTGCCAGATCTGTATGCAGACCATGGGAGCCGCGGTAGACCAGAACCTGCGCACGCGGAAAACCGACAAGCGCCAGATCACCGATCAGGTCAAGAAGCTTATGGCGCACCGGTTCGTCGGGGTAGCGCAGAGGGGGATTCACCCAATGATCGCCATCACAGACGAGGGCATTATCGAGTGCCCCCCCCTGAATCAAGCCTGCTGCACGGAGTTGGTCCACCTGCTCTCGGAAGCCGAAGGTGCGGGCCGGCGCGATTTCCGCAACGAAGCTCTCAGGCGTCAGCGCCAGAGCACACTGCTGACGACCGATTGCCGGCTGCGGGAAATCAATCACGCCAACCAGCGTGAACTGCTCAGCGGGAGTGGCCGTGATCACGCTGCTGCCGCGGTGGAGGGTGATCGGCTGCTCGAGCAGTGGTCTGGCCGTTGCCGGTGTTGAGGCCGGGGCCATCCCGGCTTCGGCGATGGCCTCGACCCATCCCTGAGCAGAGCCGTCAAGAAGCGGAACCTCACTTCCCTCAACTTCAAGATGAACGTGGGTGAGCCCGCAACCGGCCACAGCGGCCAAAAGATGCTCGACTGTGGCGAGCCGCCGTTCTCCCAGCTCCAGAGTCGTGCACAGCGGACTGTCACGCACCTGGGAGGGCTTCAGCTTCAGGGGATCAGATCCGTCTGCAGGCCAGCTCACCCAGACACCAGGCTGATGCGAGGGCTGGAGAGTGACGGAGACCTGCTGGCCGCTGTGCAGTCCGATCCCACTGCGACGGGCCTGCCCCTTAAGGGTCCAGGCGCCGTCGTAATCATGAGGCCAGTGGACCATCAGAACTTCCAGCCGACACCCAGATTGAAGCGCCACTCCCCTGTGAAGTCCTGACTGGCCACCTCCAGACGCAGAGGCCCAACGGGCGTGGTGACGATCACACCAACACCAGGGGAGACCCCTGAGCCAGGTTTGTCGAGAAGCTGTCCGGGATTGCCGGGCACGTCGGCCTGGGAGCCGAAATCAGTGCCGGCGTCAATGAAGACCTCACCGGCGAAGATGCTGAAAATCGGGAAACGATATTCGATGGTGGCTTCACCAAAACTGCGACCGACCGCAAGATCGCAATCGAACCAACCCCGAACCGAGTTGGATCCACCCAGACAGAAAGCTTCGTAAGGAGGCAGCTGACCCAGAACGGTGCCGGCCTTGATCTGGAAAGCCAGGGCTTGAGGGCAATTCTCCTTTTCACCTTCCTTCGGTCGGCATCCCTTCGCGATCTTCAACCACTTCACTGGAATGAAGTGGGTGTAGCTGGTGCGAATACGATTAAAAGTCGGTGAATTTTCTCCAACCGACACATATTGCTCAGTTCCAAAACTAAAGAAGTTGCCAGAGGTCGGATTCCGACCGTCGTTCAATGTGCTGTAAGTGGCGGCCAAGCGAACACTGGCAAGGGTATTTTGATCAGCACAGTTAAAAGCTGTGCAAATAATCTCATCATTTTTGATGCGACCGTCTTTAATCTTCCTGCGGGGAATACCGTACGGCCTGGTATCTCCACCGTAATTAATCGGACGAACAGCCTGAAAATTCAACCCTGCCAGTACCTGCCAGGGCACCTTCTTGAAAGGATCACCACCATTCAGCGGTCGCGCAAAGATGACATTGCCGCCAATCCGCTCAAGAGCAATGGAGTCTCCCTCAAATTCAAACCAACTAAAATCAGGAAATTCTTCACCAGCCTTTTCAACATTGTTAAATCTACTATCGGCAGGGTTATTACTTGTGTCAATTGAATAGGCATATTTGGAATTATTGTCCTCATAATCAAGAAGACTGACAATGTCTCCGTCGTTCTGACTTTGAAAAACTTGAGGAACTTCACGACTCAGGAACAAGGAGGTCCTGAAAGATGTGCGGTGGTTATCTCCTTTGATCCAGGGGTCGGAGAAGGTGAGGTTGGCGAGGCCGCCAAATTGGCCGTAGGTGATGTTGAGCGCCAGATCCCATGCACGCCCGAACAGATTGCTGTCCGAAAGTTGCAGCTGACCAAACACGCCCTGGCTTTGGCTGTAGCCGAGACCACCTGAAAGCGAACCGGTGGACTGTTCGACGATGCCAAGAACAATGGTGATGAATCCAGGCTCACCAGTCACAGGCTGCAGAGTGACCTTCACGTCACTGAACAAGGATGTGCCGTACAGGCGCCTGATGTCGTTTTCAAGCTGGTTGCGATTGAAGGGCTCGCCAGGCTTGATGGAGATTTCCCGGCTCACAACCCAGGGCTTGGTCTTGCCCTTGATCGGTTCGCCTTTTTCGTTGGTGTCCTCTCCCTCCTTGTTGATGAATTTCACCTCGACACCTGCAACGGTGCCGATCTGCACCTTGAGTTGAACGACGCCATCGGGACTCACCCTGGTGGGCCCACTGACGCGCGCCAGGGAATACCCCTGCTCGGCGTACCACTTCTGCAGCTCCTTCATGCGCAGCTGCAACTCATTGAGGTTGAGCGTGCGGCCGTAATCGGAACTGAAGGTGTCCTCGATGACCTGAGGCTCGATCTTGCTGTCCTCTGGCTCGAGCAGAACCTTGGTCATCACCGGATTGGGAACCACCTGAACCGCCAGTTGCACTCCCAGTGGACCGTTGATCGGCTCGATCCGTACATCGGAAAACCAGCCGGTGGCATAGATCGCATCTAGATCAAGCTTCAGCTCGTCCCTGGTCACCCTGCTGCCGGGTCGCACCCGCATGGCGTCATAGGCAGCGAGCTCGAGACGCTCCTGCTCGGGGTGTCCGTCGATGCCCTCAATGATCACCTCAGTGATCAACACCCTGGGCTGCTCTGGGACCTCCTCGATCGGCTGGGCAGCGGGAGTGGCTTCAGGAGCTGGGGTGACTTCGATCTGCTCGACGTCAATCTCTTCCTCGATCAGTTCAGTACCAGCTGCATCAGCCTCAACGTCAACCTGCACCTCCTCGACCTGCGAGCCTTCAGCCTCGACCCCATCTGACTGAGCCTGGGTCTTTCCGGGCAAGCCGCTGAGCAATGGCAGGGCAAGCGCAAATCCCACGGCACCTCGCCGAACGGCGTTCTTGGTTCGGCTGGAGGAGAAAGCGACCATGGGGGAGGAGACGGAAGTCGGCCGTGCCGGCCACAAACGTCGGTGAACTTAACTGCAGTTGCGGGGTGTCGGGCAGGCCCCTTGTACCCGTTTGCAGACCTCCCCGTAGGCCTCGATCACACCCCCGAGGTCTTTGCGGAATCGGTCCTTGTCGAGAATCCGCTCCTCCGCATCGATGCACGACAGATCCCAGAGCCGGCAGGTGTCAGGACTGATCTCATCAGCCACCAGCAACTCACCGGCGGCATTCATCCCAAGCTCCAGCTTGAAATCCACCAGCTGCAGACCAACACTTCTGAAAAAAGGGATCAGCACCGCATTCACATCCCTGGCCAGAACTTCGATCCGATCGCGCAGCTCGGTGGGCACCAGACCCAGAAGCGCCAGACGGGCATCCGTCAGCAATGGATCACCGAGGCCATCATCTTTGTAATACAGATCCAGCAAAGCGGGTTCAAGGGTCGTGCCCTGGGCGATTGGCGTCTCGCGACAGAGCGAGCCGGTGGCGATGTTGCGCAGGACCACCTCAATCGGAATGACCTCGACGCGCTGCACAACCATCCAGGTTTCGTCAGCGATCCCGCAGTAATGGGTGGGAATTCCCTTCCGTTCGAGCAATTCGAAGAGACAGGCTGAGATCCTGCAGTTGAGGCGCCCCTTGTCGTCCAGCTGAGCTTTTTTCTGGGCGTTGAACGCGGTGGCATCGTTCTTGAACTCCACCAGCACCCGCTGGTCATCAGAGCCGGCATAGATGCGCTTGGCCTTGCCCTCGTAGAGAAGATCGCCGTGGGAAATGGTCATGGCTGCTCATCGACACCGGGCGCGCCGGTTTCAGTTCCTGCTGATTCTCCCAGCGCGGCATGGCCCCCCGGAGAACGCGGAGAACGCAGTTCCTGCTGCAGCAGCTGACGTCGCTCAAGAGCAACACCCGACAGTCCCTGATCCAGTTCCAACAGCGTGAAGCGATCATCCACCCTGGTTGCAAGGCGACGCAGACGTTTGCGCGGACGCTCACCGCTACCGCCATCGGCCAGCTCCAGTCGCAGCTGCAGCCGCAGCAGATCCTCCGCCTGATTCCAGGCCTGCGCGGCCGCAGCCTGATCCAGAGCCACCTCCAGCAGAGCAATGCTGCGCTCACCTTCCATCTTATCCAGCAGTTCAGCCGCAAGCCCAAGACGGCGTGCTGCGATCACTCCGGATGTACGTCCGGCAAGCAACGTGATCACAGCCTGCTCAGGCTGTCCGACAGCGATCTGCGCCTCCGCCAGGAGGTCCAGAGCGGAACGCGTGGAAGGCAGTCCGCCCTCGTCACGCCCCACCACAAGCTGCTCACCATCCAGCCTGCCGGGTTCACCATCCGCCAAACGCATCAGAGCCAGAATGATGCGTTCCTGATCCAACGCTGCACTGGCTGCCTGCCAGGACAACAGCAGCCATTCCCGGCGCTGGCTTCCCGGACCGGGGCCGTAGCGGCTGAGCACCACCTGCGCGCTGTCCGGCGCTTTACAGGACATCAAACCCCTGGCATTGGCCATCACCACCTCGAAGCTCTGGGGTGCCGGCGCAACAAGCATGAGCCGATCACGCAGCAGCTGGAGGCGTTCATTGGCACCGAAGCGGGCTGAGTCCTCACAGGCCAGCGTCAACTCCCGGAGCCCTCCTTCAACGAGAACCGTCTCAAAAGCCTCCTGAGCCATCGGCACTGAGGACTCAGGCTGAGCGGAGACCGGCGCTGCAGCGCCAGGCACCATCGCCAGCAGAAGTGACAGAGGCAGGGGGAGCAATCCCATGGGCCGGCAGGCGTTCAACAAAGATGGAACGATCGCTCCGGCATCAACAACAACGGAGCGGCGTCCAAACCTAAGGGTCTTCGCCCAAAACGCCTGCCTCCATGGCCCATTCCAGCTCCCGTCCTCAGACCCTGCCGCCGCTCCGCCATCTGCTCGTGGTGGGTGGTGGCGGCCGCGAACAGGCTCTGGCCTGGGCCTTGCGCCGCTGCCCTGGAATTGAGGCCGTATGGGTCACCCCTGGCAACGGCGGGACCGAAGAGCTCGGCGACTGCCGATCACTGGCGATCGGTGAACAGGATGCTGAAGGCCTGATCGAAGCCTGTCGTCAGCAGGCGATCGACCTGGTGGTCATCGGACCGGAAGCTCCGCTGGCTGCAGGGGTTGCCGACCGTCTGCGCGATGCAGGGCTGGCGGTGTTTGGACCCAGCGCCGAAGGAGCACAGCTTGAGGCGAGCAAGGCCTGGGCCAAGGCTTTGATGCGAGATGCCGGAATCCCCACGGCGGGCCACTGGACTGTGGCAAGCGCCAACGAAGGCCTGGAGATGTTGAACCAGCTTCAACGGCCACTGGTGGTGAAAGCCGATGGTTTGGCCGCCGGCAAGGGGGTCACCGTCGCTGAAAATCTCGAGGAAACCGCAGCAGCGATCCGCGACGCCTTTGCGGGACGCTTTGGCAGCGCAGGGGAGCGACTGGTGCTGGAGGAACGCCTTGAGGGACCAGAGGTGTCCGTCTTCGCGCTCTGTGATGGAGAACGCATGGTGCTGTTGCCGCCGGCTCAGGACCACAAGCGGTTGACGGAGGGTGACAGGGGACCGAACACCGGCGGAATGGGTGCCTATGCCCCTGCTCCCTTGCTCGATCAAGCCGGGCTGGAGCAGGTCCGTCAGCTTGTGCTCGAACCCACTCTGCAGGCCCTGCGGGACATGGGCATTCAATACAGAGGAGTGATCTATGCCGGCCTGATGCTCACCGCTGCAGGCCCCCAGGTGATCGAATTCAACTGTCGCTTCGGTGACCCTGAGTGCCAGACCCTGATGCCCTTGATGGGTCCTGAACTCGCGACGGTTCTCCAGGCCTGTGCACTCGGCTGTCTGGATCTTGCCCCTGATCTCTCGGTTGCCGGGACATGCAGCGCGTGTGTGGTCGCTGCCGCTGAGGGCTATCCCGAGGCTCCACGCAAAGGGGATCTCATTCAGCTCCAGCCGGATCCGGAGCCCAAGCGACAGCTGTTCCATGCCGGCACTCTCAGGCAGAAGGATGGCCAAGTGGTGACCGCCGGTGGACGGGTGCTCACGCAGGTGGCCCAGGCGGAGGACTTCGACCAGGCCTTCGCCAGCGCCTACGAGGGCCTCGCCTTGGTGCGGTTCAACGGCATGCAGTTCCGCCGCGACATCGGGCATCAGGTGCGCCGGTCCTAGTGTTGGGGTGACGTGCACCGGCTGAATGGCCAGCGATCCAGCAACGGCTCAGAATGAGGCCCCTGCGGAATGGGCCACTTCAGTGGCCAGCGCTGACGAAACAACCGCCAGGGGCCTGTGGCCGCAGGCTCGCTCCTGGTGGGCCGAATTCAGCCTTCAAACCAAACTGCTGGCAGTGGCCACCCTCGTGGTGAGCCTGATGATGACGGGCATCACCTTTTTCGCGCTGAACGGAATCCAGCGCGACACGGCGATGAACGACACCCGCTACGCCAGGGATCTGGGTCTGCTGCTAGCGGGAAACGTCAGTGAGCTGGTAGCGGAAGGCCGGGATCGCGAGCTCGCCAATGTCACCGAAACCTTCTGGCGCTCAAGCAGAAGCCTTCGCTACATCTTCTTCGCCGACCCTGACGGCATTGTGTATCTGGGGATTCCAGTCAGTGGCAGTGACGACGCCAGCAATGCTGACTTGCGCCTCAGCCGCCGTCTTGAACTGCCTGATGAGCTGCGAAACCGCACACAGAACCCGTTGGTTCGCCAGCACATCACTCCCCAGGGTCAGGTCACGGACGTGTTCGTGCCGCTGGTGGAGAACAACAACTACCTCGGCGTGCTGGCACTCGGTGTCAACCCCAATGAAACCGCTCTCGCCAGTGCAGCCCTTACCCGGGAAGTCACGGTTGCGGTGTTCATTTCCATCTGGGTTCTGGTGATTCTTGGCGCTGTCTTCAATGCGCTGACCATCACGCGTCCGGTCAAGGAGCTGCTGAGAGGTGTCCGATCGATCGGGGATGGTGACTTCCGGGCTCGCATCGGCCTGCCGATGGGAGGCGAGTTGGGTGAGCTTCTGGATGGGTTCAACGCCATGGCCTCGCAGCTTCAGGACTATGACGCAGCCAACATCGAGGAACTTCAGGCGGCCCAGGTCAAGCAGGCATCGCTGATCGCCACCATGGCTGACGGGGCCGTCCTGCTGGACGGTGATGGCCGCATCGTGCTGGTCAACCCAACCGCACGGCGACTGTTCCGCTGGGAAGGGCGCAATCTCGAAGGTCAGGACTTTCTCAACGAACTGCCGGAGCTGCTGGCCGTTGAACTGCACGAACCGATCGATGCCGTGTTCTCCAAACAGACGGACACCAACGAGCTGCGCAGCAGTGTTGGTGATCCGCCCAGAACTCTGCGCTTCGTGATTCAGGCCGTTCGCGAACCCAGCGGTGACACCCTCAAAGGCATCGCCGTGACAATCCAGGATCTCACGCGCGAAGTGGAGCTGAATGCCGCTCAGAGCCGTTTCATCAGCAACGTCTCCCACGAACTGCGCACGCCGTTGTTCAACATCAAGAGTTACGTGGAAACTCTCCACGACATGGGGGATCAACTCAGCGAGGAGGATCGGAAGGAGTTTCTGGATGTTGCCAATTCGGAAACAGATCGCCTCACCCGCCTCGTCAATGACGTTCTCGATCTCTCCAGGCTGGAGTCCAACCGCGTCGTTCAGTTCTCACCGATTGATCTGCGACCGGGACTGGAGCAGACCCTGCGCAGTTACCAACTGAATGCAAGCGATAAGCAGGTTGACCTGAGCCTCGAAGCCGACCCGGATCTCCCCGACGTGCTGGGAAACTGGGATCTGATCCTGCAGGTGCTCGACAATCTGGTCGGCAACGCACTGAAGTTCAGTCGCAGCGGCGGCCGCCTGATGATCAGGGCCTATACCTGGCCTGACAGCTGTCAGATGGCACCCACAGAAGCCGACAGCAGCATGACCGATGGCCCCACCTGCATTCTGAGCTCACCACTGCCGAAGATCCGGGTGGAGGTCTGCGACACCGGCTACGGCATCAGTGAGGAGAGCCAGCAACGCATCTTCGAGCGCTTTTACCGGGTTGAGAATGCCGTTCACACCGAGGTCGGCACGGGACTCGGACTGTCCATCGTCAGAGGCATTCTCGAAAAGCACGGCAGCCGGATCTGCATGGCCAGCGAGCTGGAGGTGGGAACCACCTTCTGGTTTGAACTGCCCCTGGCCCAGGAAGATCCTGAGGAACTGAGGTGGAGAGCCGAACGTCAGAGCGACGATGAGCGGCTGGCATTGACCCCGAACACGGAAACCTGATCAGGCATCAGGCGCCACGCCACGGGCGATGCGTGAGAGTTCGCTGCGCTCATCGGTGGTAACGCGGTGGGGAACACCGGAAATGATCCGCTCGAAGTTGGAGAAGGAATCCTTGATCTGCGGGCCATTGCCAGTGATCACGAATTCACGGATTCCCTTGTCATGCCATGAGCCGCGCATCTTGAACACATTGACGGCGCGCGCCATTTCTCCGCGAATCTCCACGTATTGGAGCAGCAGGATCGTGTCGGTGATGGTGGAGATATGGGAATCCGTGATCGAGTGGCTGCCCATGAACTCCTCCGAGGTGTTCGTGAAGAAGCCGGCGATCTCCTCTTGTTTCGCGTAGCCGGTCACACCAATCACGAATTGCCGGAAGGCGTTGTGGCTCACCCCGCGGGCCAGCGCGGACAGAGAGTCGATCGCCATGCGTGAAGGCTTGAACTGACTGATCTCCGTCTTGATGATCTGCAGGTGATCCTCCAGGCCTGTCGATTCCGGATAGGCGCAGATGATCTTGAGCAGTCCGTCCTGCTCCATCTGTTCGAAATCGATCCCCCAGCTTGTTGCATTACGCAGAAGCTGGGCACGCGACTCCTCATAGGCGAACAGGATGGCCCGTTCTTTATTCCGACAGGCATCCTCGATGAATTTGGACACCAGCAGGGTCTTGCCGGTGCCCGTGGCGCCGGTGGCGAGGATGATCGAATCCTTGAAGAACCCTCCGCCGCACATCTCGTCGAGACGGGGCACGCCGGAACTAATCCGGACGTTGGAAGAGCGCTGGGTGAGTCGCATCGCACCCAGAGGGAAGATGCTGATGCCGTGAGCTCCCATCGTGAAGGGGAACTCCCCCTTCATGTGTGTGGTGCCGCGGAGCTTGAGAATCTCCACGGTGCGCCGACGGCGTTCGCCCTCAAGAACATTGCGCAGAATCACTACGTTGTCGGAGACGAACTCTTCGACGCCGTAACGAGCGATCGGTCCGTATTCATCGATGCGCTCCGTGGTCATCACCGTGGTGACGCCGATTTCCTTGAGGCGCGCGATCAAACGGAAGATCTCTCGACGCACGACAAACACGGCGTCGTACTGCTGGAAGACGGCGGTGATCGAGTCGATCGCCACCCGCTTGGCTTTGTATTTACGGATGGCGTAGTTGATCCGCTCGATGAGACCTGACAGGTCGAAACTTCCGGCCACATCCTGACCGTCTGGATCAGGAGAGGCATCGAGAATGAACAGCTTGTCCTGCTCGACCATCTCCTGCAGATTCCAACCGAAACTGGCGGCGTTGCGGAGGATGTCGAGCGGCGACTCCTCGAAGGTGACGAAGATTCCCGGTTCGTCGAAATGAGCGACGCCGTTGTGCAGGAAATGCAGAGAAAAGACTGTTTTGCCGGTGCCGGAGGTGCCGCTGATCAGCGTGCTGCGACCAATGGGAAGGCCGCCCTGGCAAACGTCATCAAACCCTTCGATCCCTGTCGGAAGCTTCTGGACCTGCATCTGTGGAGAACCACTGGAGCTGGAGATCTGCATAACGACGCTCTTATGGCTGCAAGGTAAGGAAAAAACGAGTCATCACCTGCTGGTGCACGGGCCGGCTTAAGAATCTGCGCCGCCTGTCTCCGCCTCTTCCAACGCATCCATCAGCGATGAGGTGAGATTGTTGTCAGCGAGTTCGTCATAGAGAAGGTCCAGACCGATCAGCACCCGCTCCCGGTCGGACAGATCGCCAATGATCCTCCGCACCGGAGGAGGCAGGATCTTGGAGAGAGTCGGTGTGGCGAGAATCTTGTCCTCCTCAGCCAGCTGTGGATTCTTGAGCACATCGATCACCTTGAGGGCATAGACGCCCTTGAACTCCGTCTCAAGGATGTTGCGCAGAGTCTTGAGAGCCCTCATGGAGTTCGGCGTATTGCCTGCCACGTAAAGCTTGAGGATGTAAGTCTTTCTTGGGCTCATGGGGCCACCTCCGGATCGTTGAGAACGCGACGTTCCCCGGACGCGGGTGTCAGGGAGACCTCAGGAGGGATCGAACGCCGATACATCTCGCAGAGGTGAGCCATGACATCGAGCAGGGCGAGGCGATAGTCCTGAAGAAAATCGTTTTTATGCCCTTCAAGTCTGAGCTGCTTCCAGAAGTCGTCAATGAGATTCATGTGGATCTCCACAGCGCGGGTGATCGGCAGATCACCAAAGAAGGCTGTGTTCACGAAACTCTCCAGCGCCTGGTTGGCCGCGGCCGGATCCCTGAAATAGCTGATCAACAGATCCCGGTAGGTGCGCTGAAGAGACTGGACGAGGTCCCGCTGCTCATCGGGGGGCAGGTTGGCGAGAAAGCGGGAGGGATCCCGCTTGTAAAACACCCCCAGATAACCGAGTCGCTCCTGCAGACGACTGGACAGTTTCCAGGCGTTGCCCTCCACCGCCGCCATGGCGTTTTGTTCAGCGCCGTCTTCAGGCCTGGCATCCTTCTGCCCCTGGCGCAGGAAACGTGAAATAGCGGCATCTACGTTGTAGCCAAGCTGCTCCAGCTGATCTCCGGGCAGGTGCACCTCTTCGGGGTGGTAATCGACCCGGCCCATCAACTCGCCCACCACCACCGCGGGGAACAACAGCCCCTCACAGGCGAGCGCCTGACGGGTCTCCTCATCGAGCAACGCCTGCTCGATGACGACGGCATCCACCGCTTCGCGCTGGCGGGACAGCAGTTTCACAACCCCCTGGCCGGACTCAACCGCACCGAGATCAACGGGCGCATAACGGTTCATTGGCAACCATTGACGGCAGACATCCACGAGCTCTCTGGTCTGGAGCAGCAAAGCGATCGTGAGTGCCGGACGAGCCATCCACCGCGACAGGGTCCTGAGCTGAATCTTGACGAAAGGGACTGAGAAGGCCGAAGATCTTTGTTTGTCTTTCGATTGCGGTTCAGGCCAAATCGGCTTGCCCGAGCCTGACCGCGTCTTTCAGCACATGGCCGAAACCAGTACCAAAACCTCTGCAGCTCCTGAAACAGGGACCTACGCAATCGTCGAGGCATCCGGTCAGCAGTTCTGGCTGCAGCCCGATCGTTATTACGACCTTGATCGACTGAATGCCGAGGTGGATAGCACCGTCACCCTCGACAACGTCCTTCTGGTCAAGGATGCCAAGGGCACAACCCTGGGCAAACCTTATGTCAAGGATGCGAGTGTCGAACTGAAGGTGATGGCGCACCGACGCGGTCCCAAGGTGATCGTGTACAAAATGCGTCCCAAGAAAAAGACTCGACGCAAGAATGGCCATCGCCAGGAGCTCACCAGGGTGATGGTTCAGTCGATTTCCGTCGGTGGAAAAGCCATCAACTGATCAACAGAATCACCCACAGCCAAGTTTTCCCTATCTCCTCACCCCCCCATGGCACATAAGAAAGGCACAGGTTCAACACGTAACGGCCGTGATTCCAACTCCAAGCGTCTGGGCGTCAAGGCCTACGGCGGCGAATCCGTCACAGCCGGCTCAATCCTGATTCGCCAGCGCGGCACCTCAGTGCTGCCCGGAGTCAATGTGGGTCATGGCAAGGACGACACCCTCTTTGCTCTGACCGATGGCGTAGTGAAGTTCGAGACCATTCGCCGTGGACTTCGCAACCGCAAGCGCATCAACATCACGGCTGCCGTCTGAACAGATTGATGTCACTCGTCACTCGCGGCGCTGCGAACTGAGCGCCAGACGCGTTGTCAACATCAGACCAATCACTGTGAGCCCCAGAACAAACCATGTTCTGGGGCTTTGTTCATACAGGGCGTGCTCGAGCTCCAGAGGCAGCGCGAGACCCAGAACGCCCACCAGCAACCACTCGCCCCAGCGGCGACCCACCCAGGTGGCCCAGGCCGCAACCATGATCAGGGCGGCATAGAGCCCAGAGACAAAAGCCAGACGCATCAGGCGTGTTGGGCCCAGCAGAGTCCCCTTTTCTGCCAGCGACGAGAGGAGCTGACGATCCGCCTTCCCCCAGGTTTCAGCAAAATCAGACAACTCGGCGTAGTGAACATCCCCAAACACAGCAGCCAGGCTGATCGCAAGCAGAGCGCCTGCCAGGAAGAGCTTCTTGACCACAATCAGGCGAATCAGCCAGCGACCCTGTCCTGAGCTCTGGGCCATCGATCGTTCAGCTCAGCTGTCTTCGATCGGACGGTAGACCCTGGTTGTGATCAGCAGTGGATGAAACAACTCCAGAAAGCGGCTCTGCAGGCAGCGAAAGAAGTCTTCCACCAGCACCGGGTCATCGAAATGAAAGGGATACTCACCGTCATGCCCTTTGAAGAAATACCAGTTGAGCAGGGCGCGACCGCCGGGGGCGAGACGGCGATGGAACTCCAACAGCTGCGAGGAGGGATCGGGAAGGTGCTCCAGCACATCGAGGCAGACCACCGTGTCAAAACGCCGACCGGGAAGACTGTCGAGGTCGCGATGAACACTCACACGGTCAGCCAGTCCCAGACGTGCCGCACGATCCTGCACAAATGCTCGGTTCTGAGGATTGAGATCCACAAACCAGACGTGTCGAACGCTCTCGAGACCGGCAGCTGCCAAGGCATGGGTGCCGATTCCACCACCGAAATCAAGCACGTCCCCGTGGGCAAACTGCTGCTGCAGGCGCAGGGTGTCTGCGATGTAGTCGGCACTGCTGAGATGCCAGGCCGCCAACTCGAACAGATGCCCCGTCCCCACGGTGTCCTCATAAAAATCAGAGGCTCGTTCGGGGTCGAAGGCTCCCGGATGCATCGCAGCCAGATCCTCGGTGCTCTGCGGCAAACGCTCGGCGACCTCTGCTGTTGAGAGCGACAGAAAGGAGGCCAGGTGGTCTTTGACCGAAAAACCGCTGTCGAGAAAATCCTGAATGTCCACACCTGCGGGGGCATTGATTGACTGCATGGACCGTCAGGAACTGATCGGGCAAACCTACGTGTGTGCCCACTAAGGGCAACGGCAGGGTGCCACAGTCGACAGCTGGACATGGCTTGCACCTTGACTGCGCCCATTGGCTTCGCCGTGATCGACAAGCCGGCGGGCATCACCTCCCACGCGTGCGTGGCCCGCATCAGGCGGGTGCTGGGCATCCGAAGGGTCGGCCATGGTGGAACGCTTGATCCAGCGGTGACAGGCGTCCTGCCGATTGCCGTCGGACAGGCGACCAGGTTGCTGCCTTACCTGCCTGGTGAAAAGACCTATCGGGGAGTGATTCAACTGGGAGTCACCACCAACACCGACGATCTGGAAGGCGAGGAACTGTCCAGACAGGTCGTTCCCGAACTCTGCCCAGAGGCGTTGGAACAGGCACTCGATCAGTTCCGTGGCCCGATTGCCCAACATCCCCCTCAGGTCTCTGCTGTGCACGTGGATGGTGAGCGAGCCCACGCCAGGGCCCGTCGCGGCGAGGTGATGCAGCTTCAGGCAAGGCCTGTGACCATCCACCAGCTGCATCTGCTGGAGTGGGATGCATCGCGCGCGCAGTTGCACCTGGAGGTGCACTGCTCAGCAGGCACCTACATCCGTTCACTGGCGAGAGATCTGGGCAAAGGGCTCGGATGTGGCGGCTGCCTGGCCAGCCTGCGGCGAACCCAGGCCCTGGGTTTCCATGACGACCAGGCGGTCCCTCTGCCGGATGCTCCCGAAGCTGTTGGCCAAGGCGAGATGACCTTGTTGCGACCCGAACTGGCTCTGGCGCATCTACCGAAGCGCACGCTCACTTCGAGTGAGCAGGATGACTGGAGCTGTGGGCGCAGAATCACTCCTGGGGTCGACGGCTGCGCTGATGCCGTGATCGTGCTCAGTGACAGTGGGTGCATGCTCGGCCTCGGCCTACCCGATGCTGAGGGTGGGGTGAAACCGAAGGTGGTGTTCGAGGCGAGGGGCTGATGCGGCGAACTCGGTAATTTGCTTGGGAACACACGGACGCTGAAGCATCCGATGGCCGGCCACAGCAAATGGTCACAGATCAAGCGAACCAAGGCAGTGGTGGATGCCAGGCGCGGTGCCGTATTCACCAGGATTGGACGGGAAATCACTGTTGCTGCCCGCCAGGGCAGTGACCCCGATGGCAATTTCCAGCTGCGCACGGCGATCGCCAAGGCCAAGGCGGCGGGAGTCCCGGCAGGCAATATCGAACGAGCCATCGCCAAAGGCTCCGGACAAGGTGGTGCTGCAGCACACCTCGAGGCGATCCGCTACGAGGGTTACGGCCCAGGAGGAGTGGCCGTGCTGGTGGAGGCACTCAGCGACAACCGCAATCGCACCGCAGCCGATGTACGCCTGGCCTTCAGCAAACACGGAGGCAACCTTGGTGAATGCGGGTGCGTGAGTTATCTCTTCCAGCACCGCAGTGAAGTGCGCATCCAGCACACGAACATCAACGAGGAGGCACTCCTGGAGTGCCTCCTCAATCTGGATGCGGACGGTTATGAGCTCACAAGCCCGGGGGAGGCCCTGGTGCATGGACCCTTCGAAGCGCTCGAATCTCTGCAGAAAGGGCTTCACGACCAGGGTTGGACAGTCGCTGAATGGGCGCACTGCTGGCAGCCGCTCACGCAGGTGACACCGCACGATGAAGAGAGCACACAGCAGTGCCTGAAGTTGCTTGGATCACTTGAAGAGCTTGATGACATCTGCAGTGTCAGCGCCAACCTCGAGCTGACCAGCGAGCCAAGCGATGACCTGAGCATTTGAACGGATCAACCTCCCAGGCGATCAGTTCTCCGCACCGAGGGCGCTCCACCCCCCGCCTCCGGGAGTGGCGATCAACAGTCGATCGCCGCCATTCACCTGAAGCTGCACACAGCCATCCAGCTCAAGCGTTGTGCCATCGGCCCGGGTCAACAGGGCTGTTCCCGTTTTGCCGGGTTCTCCGCCTTGCACACCGAAGGGGGCAACGGTCCTGGAACCAGACAAAAGGGCTGCTGTCATCGGTTCTAGGAAGCGGAACTCCCTCACCAGCCCATCTCCACCGCACCACCGACCCGCGCCACCACTTCCCCGACGGAAGCCGAAGCGTTCCAGCCTCACAGGGAAACGTTCTTCCAGAATCTCAGGATCAGTGAGTCTGGAATTGGTCATATGAGTCTGCACACCACTGGAACCGGGAAATCCGTTGCCTGCGCCCCCTCCACCGGCGATGGTCTCGTAGTACTGACTGCGACCGTCCCCGAAGGTGAGGTTGTTCATCGTGCCCTGGGCCGCGGCCATCACACCGAGCGCAGCAAACAGGAGATTGCAGAGGGCCTGTGAGGTTTCCACATTGCCGGCGACCACAGCAGCCGGTGAGCGCGGATTCAGCAGGGAACCCTCGGGCACGATCAGGGTCAGCGGCCGGAAACAGCCCGCATTCAGAGGAATCGGCTCTTCAACCAGGCAGCGGATCACATAGAGCACCACAGCCTTGGTCACCGCCAGCGGTGCATGAAAGTTGTGCTGGGCCTGCGCACTGGTTCCACTGAAATCGAGCACGGCCTGTCGCCGTGTCCTGTCCACCTGCAGTGCCAGCTGGAGCTGTGCACCGTTGTCGAGCTGCACCTGGAAGGTTTTGTCCTGAAAACGTCCGATCAGCCGACTGACGGTGTTGGCCGCATGGTCCTGAACATGCTGCAGATAGCGCCGCACACGCTGCCGACCTTCCAGTTGCAGAAGCTGATCCAGCAGTTCAACCCCCAGATGATTGGCAGCTGCCTGTGCCTGCAGATCAGCCCAGAGCAGCGCAGGGTCTCTGGGAGGGAATCGCAGCCCCTGCAGGCACTGATCCCAGCCCTGCCGGTCCGGCTCGCCCCTCACCCACAACCAGTGGTTGCGCACCAGAAGACCTTCCTCATCAATACTGGAGCTGAAGGGCGGCATGGAACCAGGCGTCAGACCGCCCACATCCGCGTGGTGCCCGCGACAGGCCACAAAAGCGAAGGGAACCTGATCTCCCTCAAGACAACAAGGCGTGATCGCAGTGATATCAGGCAAGTGGGTGCCGCCATGAAACGGGTCGTTGCTGATCACCGTGTCCCCAGCCGCCAGCATCGGCCGCTCTCCACGACGGATCTGCCCCAGCAGATCCTCAACCGCATCACCCATCGACCCAAGGTGCACAGGAATGTGAGGCGCATTGGCGACCAGCGCTCCCTGCGAGTCGAACAGCGCACAGGAGAAATCGAGCCGCTCGCGGATGTTCACGGAACGACTGGTCTGACGCAGCCGTTCTCCCATGCGTTCGGCAATTTGCATGAAACGGTGATGGAAGAGGCTGAGATCCACTGGATCGGGGACCGAATCCTGCTCGGCGCCGGCATGCGAGCTCACAACTCCAGCAGTTGAAGGCGCCTCGAGCAGCACACTGCCGTGATCAAGCAGCCCAGCCGTCCAACCTGGCTCCAGAACAATCGCCGCGGTGGGATCGATGATCAGTGCAGGGCCCTGCAGATGCTGATCACGCTCCAGCTGCCCGCGCCCGAGCACAGGCACCTCACACCAGCCCTGCTCTCTCCAGTGCACCCGGGCCCGCTGAACCTCTGCCGCGGGTATGGCAGCCGCACTGTCGTTTTCAGCTGACCACTGGCAGGAGCTCTCCGCCATCGACTCGAGCACCTCCACCTCGAGCCGTTCAACGATCAGAGGAGCTGTGCGCGGCGGCACATAGCCAAAGCGATGGTGATTGGCCTGATCAAACCAGGCTTCAAGCCGATGCTCGTCCAGCTCTTCAAAACCTGATGGCAAGGCGAGTGTCAGCCCTTGTTCCGAAGATGCATCACGCAGCTCAAGCCTGATCAGAGGCTCAGGTGCTGTCGATGAACGAGCCGTAAGTGACTGCAGGGCCAGGCTTGCCTTGGCCAGATCAGATCTGACCATCGCCGGCAGCTGATCCAACAGCGCCGCATTCAGCGGGCGACGGATTGACCGCTGATGCAGCTGACGCTGCCGCGCCTGCCCGAGGCCATAAGCCGAGAGCACCCCCGCCAGAGGATGCAGCAACACCTGAGTCAGACCAAGAGCTTCAGCCAGTCGGCAGGCGAGCTGCCCTGCAGCACCGCCATAGGCAATCAGCACACCACCACGAATGTCATGCCCACGGTGAAGGGAGACCTGTCGGATTGCTCCCGCCATCACCTCCACAGCGAGGTCAAGAGCACCTTCCGCCAGCTGCTCGGGCTTCTGACCAAGTCGTTGCCCAAGCGCCTGAAACTGCTGTTGGGTCGCCAGGGGATCAGGACGTTGATCGCGCTCCGGTCCGAACACCGCCGGGAAAGCCCCCACCTGCAATCGACCCAGCAGCAAGTGAGCATCGGTGATGGTCAGGGGACCACCACGTCGATAACAGGCAGGGCCTGGATCAGCACCAGCCGAGCATGGGCCAACCATCAGGCGACCGCCATCCTCAGCAACGATCGATCCTCCGCCCGCCGCGACGGTGTGAATGGGCAGTCGTGACGCTGTGAGCTGAAGACCCGCAATTTCAGTCTCTGCATTGCGTTCCCAGTCGCGGTCAGCGGCACCTGATGGAAGGCAGAACACGTCCGTGCTGGTCCCCCCCATGTCAACGCCCACCAGGGCCAAAGCCCCCAGACCGGCCTGTTGAGCGGATGCAACAGCTCCCACCATGCCCCCCGCCGGCCCCGAAAGAATGGTGTCTTTGGCGAGCAGTGCACCGGGGTGCTGCAGAGCTCCACTGGAGGTCATCACCCGCAAGCGTGTTGGCTCACCCAAAGCGGATTGCAGCTTCGCCAGATAGGAGGAGAGAACGGGCTGCACAGCAGCCTCCACAACAGTCGTCTGCCCCCTTGGGACCAGACGCGGCAGTGGAGCTGCTTCATGGGAACAGACCACCGTGCTGAATCCCGCAGCTCGGACCGCCTTGGCCAGTTCCCTCTCGTGCCTGGGATCACGCCAGGCATGCATCAGAGCAATCGCACAGGAACGGATGCCGGCCTGGTGATGACCCAAAAGCCTCTGCAGAAAATCGCCCTCAAGCCGTAAGGCCTCCACTTCCCTGCCATCCGCATCCAGACGACCGGGCACCTCCTCCACGGCGGCCACGAGTGAAGGAGCCATGGGGATGGCCAGCGCGAACAGATCACGTCGATGCTGATCACCGATCATCAGCAGATCCGCCAGGCCCCGATTGGTCACCAGCAGAACAGGCTCGCCGGCGCCCTCAAGCAGAGCGTTGGTGGCAACGGTGGTGCCCAGCCGCAATTCCTCGATCAATCCAGGCTCAATCGGCTGGTTTGGAGCAAGACCCATCAACTCGCGCATGGCCGCGACGGCAGGATCCCCGGGCACACCCGGCTGCTCGGAAAGCACCTTGCGCACCACCAGCTGACCAGCGGGATGACGCGCCACCAGATCGGTGAACGTGCCACCACGGTCAATCCAGAACTGCCAGCGGTTCAAGTCAACTGCGGGAGGTGGGCACCTGCTGCATCATCCACCCAGAGATGCACTCTGGAATGGCGCTGAAGCCAGCTGGCGGGCACCTGTGCACTGCAGGGATCGAGCAGAGCCCTACGCAGGATCTCGGCCTTTGCGGCGCCGGTCACGATCAGGTGGATCTCATCTGCGGCAAGAATCTCATCCAGCCCGAGGGTGATCGCCCGCTCAGGAACAGCTTCGGGATGTCCCCCGAAAGCGCCGGCGTTCTGAATCCGTGTGGAGTCCAGCAATGTCACCACCCGGCAGCGACTGCCGGGTGGTGACGGCGGCTCGTTGAAACCCACGTGACCATTGCCGCCGAGACCCAGCAGCTGAAGACCGATCCCTCCCGCATCCCGCAGAGCGGCTCCATAGCGGTGGGCTTCATTGACAGGATCCTCGGCCGCTCCATCCGGCAGCCGCAACTGACAGGGACTGAGATCGAGATGGCGGCCGAGATGGATATGCATAAAAGCCGCGAAGCTGTGGCTGTCACCGGTCGGCAGCCCCACGTATTCATCGAGATTGAAACTCAGCCAGCAGCGTTTCAACTGCTCAAGACGCGCTTCAGGCCATGCCGCAAGACGACGAATCAACGCCGCATACAACGGCTCCATGGTTCGCCCCGTGGCCATCCCCAGCGGCTTGAAACAGCCGTGCTCAAGAGCCTCGGCGAGGTGAGCAACGACGTGATCCACAATCGCCTCGTTCAATGCAACCGGATCACGGCGACGCTGAACCGCAAGTCTGGACAGAAACTGGGGCACGCAGGGATCGCGGCAGCTCAACCCACCAAGGCTGGCTCCGAACGGGTGCTGAATGCCACTGATGGATCATCCGACGGTCGGTAGGGCCTGATGGTTGCCCCTCGGTAGTAGTGGCGGAGAATCTCCCGGAAATCGGCCCCTTTGCTGGCCAGACCGTGGGCGCCCCACTGGCTCATTCCCACGCCATGTCCATAGCCCTGGCCCTGTGCTTCCAGCACGATCGAGCCGCCGGAAGCTTGTCGAGCGTGACCGGTCGGTGAGCGCTGAGGGATCGGCGGCGGCGGCAAGGGAGCCACAGCAAGAGCACGCCCGGCCGAAACCGGGGGCTCCGCTCCGCTGAGCCCGCTGGCTGAATCACTCCAGAGTCCGATCAGCTGCGGCTGTGACTCCGACAGAGGCTGGGAGGGGGCTATGGGGTCGACGGCATCTGAGCGAGCGCCCTGCAGCAGGGAAAAGCTCACCATCGTGCTCTTCAAGCCGAGGCGCTGACGCAGTTGGCGTCCTGTCAGCACCAGGGATCCCAGAGGGCCTTGAATCCGCGCTGAACGGACCCTCCCGGTGGAACTTTTGCTGAGAACATTCAGCCTCTCCACTCCACCGGTCTCCTGGAAACGACGGCGCAGATCACTGGCCTCGAAGCGCTGGTTCCAGCGATGCACAGGACTGTGCTGGTCATGATCCCTGACGCTCACGAGATAGGGCAGCTGGTTTTGCCAGACCTCTCCGCTCGGCTCGGTGGACCCACCCGAACTGCTGTGAAAAACGGCGTTGATCAGACGACCGCCATGCACCAGAACCAGCGAGCGGGTTGTGGCAACCGCTTCCCTGGTTCGTGGAGTCTCGGATTCGATGCCTTTGTAGACCTGGCTGCTCACGGTGGCCTTCACATCGAAATCGCCTTTCCGTCCCCGTTGGCGCAAGGCATAGGTACGGGCGGCGACGGCCTGGGCCTGAAGAGCTGCGAGCGGCCACTTTGCGGGCATCTCACTGCCGACAACACTGGGCAAATAGGTCTCAACGCCCAGCTGATTGATTGCCTGGATCCTGCCGTTGCGGACCAGCAGTAACAGATCTCCGCGATAGCGGCGCTGTCCGAGCCAGATGCCGCGGGGGTCGCTGGAGCTGATGCGAAGCGAGGGATGGCCGCCCCCTTCACCATTCGCGAGCGAGAGGCGACCATGACGCAACCGAACCTGCAGCCTCTGCAAGTGGCGTTCATTCCTTGCCAGTCCATGCACCTGCAGAGGCTGATCTCCATCCGCGCGCAGGATCAGTTCCGAGCCTTCGGCCACCAAAACGCGCATCTGCGGCTCCTGAGCTGTCACGGCAGCCCTGGGTTCACTGGCCAGAGTCAGCACGGCCAGTGGTAGCCCCAGAGCTGCTCCAGCAGCAGCCCGACCGGTGGAGAGGTTCAGAAACACTCAGGAGGTCAATGGTCGCTCAGTGTGCCCCGTCCTGCTGTTTGCAGCCAGGCCTTCATGGCAGATTGACCATTGAGCCCACCACGCAGTGCAGGTCACCTTTCTCGGCACCAGCTCCGGAGTTCCCACCCGAGCCCGCAACGTTTCAGCGGTGGCCGTGCGACTCGCTCAGCGATCGGAACTGTGGCTGTTTGATTGCGGAGAGGGGACCCAGCATCAGTTTCTGCGCAGTGACCTGCGGCTCTCTCAGCTGCGCAGGATCTTCATCACACATATGCATGGTGATCATGTCTTCGGGCTTCCTGGCCTGCTTGCCAGCCTCGGACTGAGCGGCAGCAGCGGTGGTGTGGACCTATACGGCCCCGATCCACTTGAGAGTTATCTGGAAGGGGTGTTGCGCACCAGTTCGACCAGGATCGGCTATCCCCTCGCGGTGCATCGCGTGCGCAATGCCGCTGAGGCAGACCGCATCGTTTTTGAGGACGCGGATCTCACCGTTCGAGCGACACCACTGCACCATCGCGTTCCGGCCTATGCCTACCGGGTTGAGGAAAAACCGAAACCTGGTCGCTTCGACATCGACAAAGCTCGGGAGTTGGCGATCCCTCCGGGCCCCATCTACGCCTCGCTGAAACGAGGAGAGACAGTGACTCTGGAGGACGGGCGATGCATTGACGGCCGCACGCTGTGTGGACCACAACAGGCTGGGGCGAGCCTCGTGTACTGCACAGACACCGTGTTCTGTGAAGCAGCCGTGACCCTGGCCAAGGGGGCCGACCTTCTGATCCACGAATCCACCTTTTCCCACGCCGAAGCCGACATGGCTTTTCAGCGTCAGCACTCCACCAGCACGATGGCGGCCCAGACAGCGGCTGAGGCAGGTGTCGGCCAACTCGTTCTCACCCACCTCAGCCCCCGCTATGCCCCAGGGAATGCAGTGACCGCAGACGATCTGCTCGAGGAAGCCAGGGCCATTTTCCCGAACACGATCCTGGCCAAGGACTTCCTCTGTCTCGATGTCAGCGGATCATCCCGGACGTCATGCTGCAACAGTTCGTGATCGGTGGAGCCTGAACACCGTCGCTTTGATACCGCAGCGTGATACAAGAGCTTGGTGCGCTGTATCCATCAGTCTCTGGCATCCTTCATGGTCTCTCTTCTCTCCAACCTGCGACAGTCGCTGAGTCGACTGCTGATCGTCCTGCCGGTGCTGACCGTCTTGCTGATCAGCGCCCCCGTTCAGGCTGCCCAGTGGGATACCGAGACTCTCACCGTGCCCTCTGACTCCGAGGGCACTGCGGTGACCTTCAGCGAACAGCAGGTCAAGGCAGGTCGCAAGGTGTTCAACACCAGCTGCGGCACCTGCCATGCCGGCGGCATCACCAAGACCAATCACAACGTTGGCCTCGATCCTGAGACCCTGGCACTGGCCACACCTTCACGCGACAACATCGCTGCGCTGGTGGATTACCTGCAGGATCCCACTTCTTATGACGGGGAATACAGCATTGCCGACCTGCATCCCAGCATGCGCAGCCGTGACCTCTATCCAGCGATGCGCGATCTCACCGATGAGGATCTGGAGTTGATGTCGGCCTATATCCTGGTTGCTCCGAAGGTTCTCGGACAGGAATGGGGCGGCGGCAAGATCTACTTCTGATCTGAACCCATTCATCATCCGCGCTGAACCACCAGATGTATCAGGTGGTTCAGCGCGATTGTCCGGCAGTCTTCAAGGCGACAGATTGCTGGGATCAAAAGACCTGGGGCGACGGCTGTACCACCACTCCTGCATCTCAGCTGTGAACCGGTGTGGGAACAGCGTCAGAACAGTGACGGTTGGCCTCGATCCAGGTTGAAGCAGTTCAACGGAGTAAGAGGGGCAACGCCGCGACGCCATATCGGCGACAAAACGACGACCCACGCGCCGCCAGCTTGGTTCCTTGCTGCGCCAGGCCAGCCGACAGCAGGGCCAAGGGAGTTCTTCGCGGTCATAGAGACGGCAACAGGGACCGATCACACGAAAGCTGTACTGACCTCCTTGACTGGTGTGCACAGTGCCGTGTTGCAGCAACTGTTCCACTTCAGGTCTCAGCGAAGTAGCGGGTACGGCAGTCATCGGCAGGAGAGCCATGTCGGACCACACTGACAGCAAAAAGCCACCCCTGGGGAGAGGTGGCAAAAGACGCTGTCGTCAAAATTCAGGATTAAGTCCTGGCAGCTCAGTAGAGCTCTTCCTCGGCATGCGTCTTGATGGTGCAGTCAGAGGTGGGGTAGGCCACGCAGGTCAGCACGAAACCAGCTTCGATCTGGTCATCGTCCAGGAAGCTCTGATCCGACTGATCAACAGTTCCGGAAGTAATTTTGCCAGCGCAGGTTGAGCAGGCACCGGCACGGCAGGAGTAAGGAAGATCAATGCCCTGCTCTTCAGCGGCATCGAGGATGTACTGATCGTCGGGAACCTCGATGGTCTTGTTGAGACCCTCGCTTTCGGCGACCAGGGTGACCTTGTAAGAAGCCATGGATGAAGTGAATTTGCAGAGGCTCGTAACAAACGAACCTGCCGGACTGATCATTTCTACATCGTCCAGGCGTCAAGGCACACGCTTTAAAGCCCGTTTGCATGTAAGGCCAATCAAACCAGGGGCATTTATAAGGCCCGCTTATACAGGCTAGCGCCGAATTTCAAGCAGGCCCCATCGACCTTGCTCTGCAAGGGGCTCGACGATCCATCCCAGACTCTCCAGCACCTGCGTGAGCCTCTTCGCCTGTTCCACCAGAAGACCGCTGAGCAGCCCACGTCCATCAGGACGAAGCACCGATTCAAACTGAGGCGCAAGGGCCTCGATCACCGGGGCCAGGATGTTGCAGAGCAGCAGGTCCGCCGGCTGCCCCTGGAGCAGATCCCCCAGCACCTCCACGGATCCCTGGGTCACGCAGAGCTGATCAGCAGACAGCGCATTCAGTTCTGCGTTATCGGTTGTGGCCCTGACAGCCAGCGAGTCGGTGTCCACAGACACCACCTGGTGAGCCCCCAGAGCGAGTGCGGCAACGCCTAGGACTCCGCTTCCGCAACCGAGATCAGCGACTCTCAGACCCGAAGGTGGCTTGTGCTCAAGCGCTTCGAGACACAGACGGGTTGTGGGGTGACTGCCGGTTCCGAATGCACTGCCTGGATCCATCTTCAGAACCAGTCTCTGAGCATGCTCATCGGGCACATCAAGCCAGGCCGGCAGGATCAGAAGCCTCTGGCCAACAGGATCGGGTTGCCAGTGCTGTTTCCAGCTGCGGCTCCAGTCTTCATCGGCCAGTTCGTCCCACACCGGCTGAGCCAGAGTCAGATGGAAGGTCTCAGCCAGGGGCATGAGACTGAGAAACAGTTCAGATCGCTGATCCTCAGGCCATTCATGGGCTGGCAACCAGGCCAGAAGAGTGCGCCGATCGGGTGTCTCGGGAGCATGCTGGACGGCGACCCTGTGCAGACCGAGATCGTTGAGCTTCCAGAGAAGAGACTCCTCCAGCTCAGCCTGAACCGGCAGAGAAAGGCGCCACCACATCACAGCGTGACGGGATGGGCTTCCTGAATCCCATTGATGCCGTTGATGGTGGCCAGAAGCGCAGGAGGAATCGGATCGTCGATGCTGAGCACCATCACGGCATCTCCCCGCACGATCCTGCGACCAACCTGCATCGAGGCGATGTTCACGTTGTGCTCTCCCAGCAGAGAGCCGAGATGGCCGATGATTCCCGGCATATCCCGGTGACGGGTGAACAGCATGTGTCGACTCGGGGGCACGTTCACCGGGAATTCATCGATGGTGGTGACGCGTAGCTCACCATCCGCGAACACCGCACCCGTCACACTGTGGCCTCCCTGCCCACCGCGGGTGGTGAGCTGCAGGGAGCCACCGGCGAAATCACGGCTGGCATCATCCTTGACCTCCAGCACATGAATGCCTCGTCCCTTGGCTTCGAGAGAGGCATTGACGTAGTTGATGCGTTCTCCCAGAGCGCTGGTCAGCAGTCCCTTCAGCGCTGCCACCACCAGTGGCTGGGAAGGATGATTGGCGAACTCACCTTGAAGACGCACCTCAAGTTCCTGAACCTGTCCACCACTGAGCTGACTGACCAGCAGACCGAGAGTTTCCGCAAGCTGCAGATGGGGCTTCAGTCGCTCCATGATCTCCGCACTAAGGCCGGGAATATTGACGGCACTGCGAGCGGGGAGGCCCAGCAGGACGTCTCGGATCTGCTCCGCCACATCGGTGGCAACGTTTTCCTGAGCTTCCTCGGTCGAGGCTCCGAGATGGGGCGTCAGCACGAGTCCACGCTCGACTGCACGCAACGGAGAATCCTGGGCCAGAGGTTCGGACGCAAACACATCCAGGCCGGCCCCGGCGATCACACCGTTGTCGATGGCTTCGGCAATGGCGGCCTCATCGACGATCCCACCCCGGGCGCAATTCACAATCCTGGCCGTTGATTTCATGGTGCGGAGCAACTCCGCATTGACCAGATTCTCAGTGTCAGGTGTTCTGGGAATGTGCAGGGTGATGTAGTCGGCCTGACGGAAAAGATCCTCCAAGGTCGTGAGTCGGACCTGCATCTGCTGAGCCCGGTCAGCGGAGATGAAGGGATCGAAAGCGATCACCTCCATGCCCATGGCTTTGGCGACCTTGGCCACATGGGAGCCGATCTTGCCCAGACCAACAACTCCGAGCACTTTCTTGTAGAGCTCATTGCCCACATATTTCTTGCGGTCCCAGGCACCGGCTCGCATGGATCCATGCGCCTGAGGCACGTGGCGGGAGAGAGACAGCAACAACGCCAACGCATGTTCTGCAGCGGCGATCGTGTTGCCTTCGGGTGAATTCACAACCAACACACCCCGCTGGGTGGCGGCCGGAACGTCAACATTGTCAACTCCCACACCGGCTCGACCGATGATGCGCAGCCGATCTGCAGCCTCGATCACATCCGCCGTGACCTGAGTGCCCGAGCGGATCATGAGGGCGTCGTATTCACCGATGATCGACTTCAGCTCATCGGCAGACAGGCCTGTCCGCTGATCCACCTGGGCCACCTGCCCAAGGATGTCGATCCCCGCCTGATCAATGGGGTCTGAAACGAGAACTTTGGTCATCCAGCGGCGGAGAGAAAGCCGTTCAGAAGTTTAGAGATCGGTCCGAACATCACTGATGAGCAGGGTGATTGACCTGTTCGTTAGTGAGAGTTTTCGCTGAATCCCTGGCTTGCCATGGAGAATGGCAGTCCGCACCGATCCGCCCATGCCCGTTTGCGTCCTGGTGCTCAAGGAACGCGCCGCCGCCGAGAGCCTGATCCAGGACCTCCAGGATTCCGGCACGCCACTGATCCGTTTTGCGCTGGTCTCACCGGACCCATCTGGAAGCGATGAAGGGATGCTCAAGGCAGAAGAGTTCAACAATGTCGACCTGCTCAATCCGGCCATGGCCCGCAGCCGACGCCAGCGTTCGATGTCTCGCTGGCTGATGCCCTTCGGGTTCATGGCGGGAGTCACCTTCACACAGATCAGCACTCTCGATACGTTTGCGCGCTTCGGCACGGTCGGCGAGGCACTGATCGGAGGCCTGCTCGGAATGGGCTCGGGCTTGATGGGGAGCTTTGCCGCAGCAGCGAGTGTTCCCTCCGAGAACGAAGACGGAGTCCGGATTCTGCGCAACAGACACAACGAACGGTTCTGGTTGCTGCTTCTGGAAACCCGGGCAGGTCTCGAAGTGCCCTGGCAACTGGTTCAGAAAGTGCGTCCTCAGCAGGTTGTTCGCCTGAGTGAACTGTGAGTCTTCCCCGTGCGCCGTTGCTGGAGGGCCTAGCTGATCCGGAGGCGATGCATCGCCTCATCGACCAGGCGGAAGAGGTCTTGCGCACCTGGCAGCCGAGCTGGAGTCCTTTCCTGAGTGGGCCTGAACTGGAGGACGCACGCCGCCTGGAGGCACTGACTGAACTGCGCATGATTCGCGACGGTGGAAGACCGGGCACGGAGCGCTGCCGAGTTCAGCTCAGCCGCAGCGATCAGGAACTGCAACCTGAACAGGCTCCGATCTCGGGATTGCGGCTCGAGGGAAATTTCCTGTTTGATCGGGCTGAACCGGAAGACATGCGTCAGGCACTGATTGAGCTGGGAGTGAAAGCTGATCAGCTCGGCGATCTCTGGCTCCGGGGGGATCGTGGAGCCCAGGCCGTCTGCACACCTGAGGCAGCAGACAATCTCAACGGACAGACAGGACGAGTTCGTGATGTGACGTTGTCGCTGGAGGCGGTGACCATCGACAGCCTGCAATGGCCTGCCCAGCGACTCCCGAAGCGGTTCACCAGCGTGGAGGCATCCTGCCGACTGGATGCCATTGCATCAGCGGGTTTTGGCCTGTCCCGAGCCAAGGTGACCCGTCAGATCCGGGATGGCAGATTGCGGCTCAACTGGAATTCGGTTCGTCAGGCAAGCCGGGACCTGAAGGTGGGTGACTGTCTGCAACTGCAGGACCGGGGCTGTGTGGAGGTCTTGAGCCTCGAACTGACCAAACGCGATCGCTGGAGGGTAGAGATGCTGCGCCGGTGAACTGCTAATTTCAGTCGCATCCGGTTGAGGATGCTCAACCGTCACCGCAGATCCTCTGAAGGGTGAAAATGCGGGCGATTAGCTCAGAGGTAGAGCACTACCTTGACACGGTAGGGGTCACTGGTTCGATTCCAGTATCGCCCATATCCCTAATGAGATGAGAGCGAAAAGCATGACCCTGAGCGTCGTGGTCGGACTGGGTCGCTCGGGAACAGGAGCAGCGCGTCTGCTCAAAACCCAGGGATCAAAAGTTGTGGTCCTTGAACAAGCTGACAGCGAGGAATGCAAGCAAAGGTCAGCGGAGCTGAGAGCAAAGGGGATTGAGGTCCGACTGGGACAACCTCTGGAGATCACCAGTTTTGAACCCTGGCTCGATGAGATGCATCAGGTGGTGATCAGTCCTGGAATTTCCTGGACGCATCCGACCCTGGAAGCGTTGCGAAAGCGCGGGGTCAAAGTGAAGGGAGAAATGGCTCTGGCCTGGGAAACCCTCAGTGAGCACCCGTGGATTGGCATCACGGGGACCAATGGCAAGACCACCGTCACCCATCTTCTCCACCACGTGCTCAGCCATGGCGGATTGGTGGCTCCGATGGCCGGGAATGTGGGCTATTCAGCTGCAGAACTGGCTCTGGGATGCCTTGAAGGATCCACTCCTCAGCCCGACTGGGTGGTCATGGAGATGAGCAGCTACCAGATTGAAGCGGCAGCTGCTGTAGCCCCTCGCATCGGCATCTGGACGACGCTGACCCCGGACCACCTGGAACGACATGGATCTCTCGACGCCTACAGAGCGATCAAACGGGGATTGCTGGAACGATCCGAACTGGCGATCCTCAATGGCGATGACCCTGACATCAGCAGAACTCGCTGCAGCTGGGGACAGAGCCGGGTGAACTGGGTCAGCACGGTGCCTGACGGTGCAAACAGCAACCAGGTTCGATTACATGTGAGCGAAGCGGGCTGGGTCTGCGAAGGAGAGCGACAACTCTTCTCCACCGATGCTCTCGCCATGCCAGGGGCGCACAACCTTCAGAACATGCTGCTTGTCACAGCAGCCGCACTGGAAGCCGGGTTGCGACCGGAAACGATTGAATCGGCATTGCGCTGCTTCGGGGGGGTCCCGCACCGGCTCGAATCTCTTGGCAGCGTTCAGGGCATTCCTGTTTACAACGACAGCAAGGCAACCAACTACGACGCTGCAGCCGTGGGTTTGCAATCCGTGCCCGAGCCCGTGGTGCTGCTCGCAGGCGGTCAGACCAAACAAGGTGACGCCCAGTCCTGGCTGCAACTGCTTCATGAACGAAGCTGCGCCGTTGTGCTCTTCGGCGCAGGGGCTGAAGAACTTCGTTGCCTGATCGAGGCTTCAGAATTCCCAGGTGATGTCACCATCCACAATGGTCTGGATGAGGCTGTTCCCCATGCACTCCAGCTCGCCCGGCAGCAAAAGGCTGCGAGCTTGCTGTTGTCACCGGCTTGCGCCAGCTTTGACCAGTATTCAGATTTTGAAGCTCGTGGCAATCACTTCCGCGAACTGATCGAAACAAGACAGTCAACGTAGTGTGGGAAAAATCTTGTAAGACGCGTGGCCTACTGGCTGATGAAAAGCGAACCCGATGTTTACGGGATTCATCACCTTGCAGAGGAGCAGACAACGCTCTGGGACGGAATTCGCAACTATCAAGCGCGAAATTTCATGCGCTCCATGGACGTTGGCGATCAGGCCTTCTTTTATCACTCGAATTGCAAGCCCCCTGGGATCGTCGGTCTGATGGAAGTGGTCGAAACAGGGCTGGTGGATCCAACACAATTTGACCCCTCCTCGAAATATCACGACCCCGCTTCGAAACCGGAGACACCACGCTGGGATTGCGTGCGTCTGAGCTACCGAGGCAGATTTCGCGAGATGCTGAGTCTTGAGGACTTACGTCAGACCTACGAACCGGAACAACTGGCCGTCGTGCGACGCGGCAATCGACTCTCAATTCTTCCTGTGGATGAGCGAATCGCTCAGGATCTCCTTGATCGGCTTGGCCCCATCCAGTGAACCAACGGAGCGCCGCCTGCCAGAGCGCCTTCCTCTTTCAACAATCATTCCAAGGGCCTGGATTGCTTTCAGTCTGGCGCCCTGGCGATTTGTAGGCCTGACAGCGTTGATGCTGACAAGCATCACGGGCCTGAATGTGATCTCAACTGATCTTCAGCAGAGCGGTGGCTGGTGGCAGACGACCACTGGAGATGTGCTGCTCGTGGTAACCATCCCCGCAACGCTTCTGCCGCTGGTGGGCTTGCTGCGAATGGCTGACCACTTCCTTCCGTCGGTGACCACGAGGCAAAAGACCGTGTCGGCACCGGAGAGTCGACGATTGCGCTGGATCTTCAGACAGTCAGCGGCTCTGGCACTTCTGGAGGGTGTGATTTTCGTCGGAGGCCTGAACATCATCAAGGTCTCAGGAACACTGATTGCCCGGCACAGCGGGGTGCTCTCAGGCCTGATCGTTGTCGCTGGAGCACTGACGATGGGGCTCTGGGCCCTGAGCCAGATCCTGGCCCTTCCGCTGCTGATTCACCACGGCCACAGGCCACTGGCGGCGATGGAACACAGTCGGCGTCTTGTTCAGACCAATCGGCTCAAAGCCCTGGCCTTACTGGGCCTGCTGATCGGAATCAACCTGATCGGCCTTCTGGGAGCCTTCATCGGCTTGCTGTTGAGCATTCCCTTCAGCGCGTTGCTGCTGATGGCGAGCTGCCGGACTCAGACGCCCTGGGTGAGCGATTCGCGGCGGAACATATTGCCGACGTAAAGACGGGTGATATCTCTGGACTCCACTCCGTGCTGAATCAGAAAACCAGCGAGGGCAGCCTGAACCAGGCGGTACTGATCCCAGTTCGGACAACGCTCAATGAACGCCACCATGGCCTGCTGCAGTGGTTGCGGAAGCTCGGAGTGGAAACTCACGGCTGAGGCAGCAGCATCAGCTCCTGAAGCTGTCTGAGATGCCTCGCCAGATTGCTCAGGTGCTTGCACCGGTGAGTGCTGTATCTGATCGGCCAACTGCATGCAAACGCCTCGAATGCCAACCAGTTCTCCACATCCGGCGGCCTGCGTCAAGGAGGGCCTCAAGGGGCATTCTCACTGACTCTCCCGGTAAGACTCCAGGCACCAGAACCTTTTCCAGCCAGCGATCTTCAGCGCTACACCCAAAAGAGCAAAAGGTGCGAATCGTCAACCACAACCAACATCAGAGTCCAAGTTTTCCACAGAAGCGGCCCCCATCTGCAAAAACGCATGCATGCCTGTGGAAAACGTCCGGCTCAGCGTGGGGAACCCTGGGGGGAATCAATGAAAGCGAATTGATTAGCTGCTCTGATCAGTGCTGCTGTCCCACAACGTTCTCATCGCCCCGGCAATGGCCCTCGCAGCAGGATCAGGCCAGCAGAATTCCATGCCACGAGCCTGGTCATGCTCACCGCTGCGGATGACCCGCAGCGACCATCGGGATCGATCACCTTCCAGGCAGGCCCACCAACCGGATCGCTCAAGTTCGAGGCTGATGGATTCATCCGCCATCAACTGGTCGCAGATGGCTTGGTGCTGATCGGTCAGATCATTGGTCAGCGAAGCCAGCGCGCAGGCTTCATGTTCCATCAGCTCAAGGGCCCAGTGCTCTCCACCAATCAGAACGGAGAACTGAGGGCGGGATGGGTCCCGGGCCAATCTCCAGCCGGGACCCTCCTGTTGAATCATCCAGGAAGAAGATCAGGCTGATCCTGTTCGTCGCTCAGCTCAACGATTGCGCGCTGCACAGGCTTCACGCTTGATTCCTCAAGCAGACCATCAAAGTCGTCGAAGCGACGCTGCTTGGCACGAAAGGCGATCCGAACAGTGGTCAGATAGCGATTGCTGGACTGACGGATCAAGCTTTCACCACGCTTGGCGAGATCCTGATGATCGACTCCGGCCGTGAGCATGCCAACAACGCATTAATTCCTAATTCTATGTGAACAGATCGCTATGGAAAGGAACGTGCATGGGATAGCAGCGTTGCGGGCGACCAGGAACTCTCAGCACGATCTGACGCCCCAATCCCATCGCCACCAAAGGTCTGCGCAGATGACTGAGCAGAGCACTGACCTCCTCAAGGTGCTGCGCATCCACACACTCGATACGAATGCTGCCCCAGCTGCGTGACATCCTGCAGTCCCGAAGAGGTTCCAGCTCCGCCTCGATCTCAGGATCCTCCCGATAGAAGGAAAACACCAGCCTCCTTAACCGATCCATCGTTGCTCCCCGTAGCCTCCACCTATCTCCAACCTGCCCATAGCGGTGGTTCAGCCCCTCGCTGCCGAACAAAACCTTCATCTTTCCGACGCGTCTCACAACGTCGGCACCCTGGCGATCGACCTTGGGAGCACCACCACGGTGGTGGCTTTTCAGTCTGCTGAGCGATCTGAGGTGGATCTGCTCGATCTGCGTTCAATCACCCGTGAGACAGGCGCGGTCCCATCGCTCATCTGGGCGGAGGATGCCGGCTCAGGTCCTGTCCTGGTGGGCCATGAAGTGCTGGCAAATGGCCTGCACGAACGCGATGCCCCTCAGCTGCATCGCGACTTCAAACGTTGGATTGGCTTGGCAGCAGAGCCACAGACAGTCGAGAGGCGACTCAGCCCGGAACAGGCTGGTGCACGACTTCTGACGGAAATCTGGAAGCGAATGCCACCGGAACTCAGCATCGAGCGACTCGTGCTCACAGCACCGGTGGATCAGGGCTCCAACTATCGCGACTGGCTTCTCAAAGCCTGCGAACCCATGCAGGTCGGCGAAATCGCCCTTGTGGAT
The DNA here is from genome assembly GCA_047286285.1 of Synechococcus sp. Classification (GTDB taxonomy): domain Bacteria; phylum Cyanobacteriota; class Cyanobacteriia; order PCC-6307; family Cyanobiaceae; genus Synechococcus_C. The sequence goes on from JBJBBP010000002.1 coordinate 2,098,077, forward strand.
GAACCCACGGCAGCAGCACTCGGTGCTGGCCTGGAAGCCGGATCAAGACTTCTGGTCGTCGATCTTGGCGGCGGAACTCTGGACCTGTCCCTGGTGGCGCTCGAAGGAGGAGAGGGCCGTGCGGCCCCCGTGGCCCAGCTGCTTCGCTTCCGAGGCCAGGACCTCACCAACAGCCGCCAGGCCTTACGACAAGCCAAGGTTCTGGGCAAAGCAGGCATCAGCCTGGGCGGCAGAGATCTCGACCGCTGGATTCTTGATGAGCTCCGTCCAGACGGCCTGCCGGAGGAAGGTGAGGGTCTGATGGCTTTGCTGAATGCAGCGGAAAGGCTGAAATGTCGTCTCAGCGATCCCAATATCCCGAATCGCGAGAGCCTCTCTGAAGCCGCCAATGGCCCGGAGCTCGAAGCGCCGAGCATTCTGACGATGGATCGACAACAGTTCACGCGACTTCTGCAGGAGCGAGGGCTGTTCGATGCGCTTGAAGGACTGCTCAGTAAGACATTGCGTGATGCGGAACTCAACGGCTGTCCAGCCGACGAGCTGGACGCTGTGGTTGTTGTTGGAGGCGGAGCCCATCTACCGCAGCTGCGCGACTGGCTCACCGAAAAGCTTGCGCCCACACCACTGCTGACGCCCCCTCCGATGGAAGCGGTGGCCTGCGGCGCCCTGAGCCTCACTCCAGGTGTGCGCATGCAGGACCTTCTACAGCGGGGAATCTCTCTGCGCTGCTGGAACCGGCGCAGCAACTCTCACCACTGGCATCCGCTGTTTCTTCCCGGTCAGCCCTGGCCTTCAAGCAAGCCCTTGGAACTGATTCTGAGTGCCAGCGGACCGGATCAGCAATCGCTCGAACTGGTGCTTGGAGAATCAAGAGGGGAGACAAGACATGAAGTGGTGATGGTCAACGGCCTGCCGCGAGTTGTCGAAAAGAACGATGGATGGGATGACGTGACAAGACGCCCGGACACCGCCTGCGAGCTCCCCCTGGACCCTCCTGGGCAACCCGGGGAGGATTGCCTGAAACTCCGATTCCATCTCAATGATCAGGCTGAACTGATCCTGGAGGGAGAGGATCTGCGCACCGGCGAGAGCCTGGAGTCCCGGCCACTCGGGACCGTGCGGTGATCGGGCCGTCCACAAGGGCGTGTGTGTTTCCGGCGACATCCATAGAAAGGTGTCTGTCGTTCCCAGGCCACCCTTGGCGCTGCGTCGCCATCTTCCGAGTTTCTGGCTGATCGCCACGCTGGGTGGTGTCGCAGCTCTCTGCGGTTATGCGTACTGGTGGGAACAGCAGTTGCCCGATCGCCTGCGTGAAGCCGCGTCGCGAGGAGATCTCCAGGCTTGCCTGCGCTACGGCGAACAGCTGGCGGCACTCCGTTGGCTGGACCGGGAAGCCCCGATTGAAAAAGCGATCTGCCGACGCGGCCAGGCTGAAATTGCCTGGCAAGCCGGTGACAGCGTCCAGGCACTCAACCTGCAATCTCAGCTGGTGAATTCCAATGTTGGCAGCGAAGAGCAGAGACAGAAGGATCGTTCAAGGTTGCGTCAGTGGCGCGACACACTTCGCAAGCGAGCACTGGAACAGTTCCGTGCGGGCGATCTCGACAAAGCCCTCATCACTCTCCAACCACTGGAAAAGAAGGGACAAAGACCTGGAACGCAACTCAGCGACAGTCTCCGCGAGACCTGGAACCGCAACAAAGTTGATCATGAACAGCTGAAGGACAGGGTGGAACGACAGCAGTGGTGGGAAGCGCTCAGCCTGCTCAATCAACTCGATCACCCCTGGTGGCAGAACCACGCCCTGCCTCTGCGCCGCCAGGTTGAAGAGGCCATCCAGAATTTGCGGGACCAGCAAGAGCATCACAGCCATGGGGCCCTGCCTGCTCACACTGTCGACCCTGAGCGCCTGAATGCAGCGGTCGAGGATCGATTAGCCAGTGGCATGGATCCTTGGAGTGCCTTCGTTGCTGGATGTGCTGATCTCGGAGGCGTTCTCGTGGAGGAGGGACCCGAAAGCCTCTGCAAGGTGAAGAGACCGTGAAAGGATGCTCCCCAATGTGATCAAATGCTGATGCAGCCTGGCGACAAGGTGGTTGTGACCTCATCGGTGGTTGTCTACAACCACCCCCAACACCGGGGTGAGGCCTTTGACATGAAAGGTAGTGAAGGGGATGTCGTCAGTGTTCTGACCGAATGGAAAGGACGTCCCATCAGCCCCACCCTGCCAGTACTCGTGGCCTTCGGTCGCTACAAGGCCCATTTCAGAGGAGAAGAGATTCAGTCTTCCTGCTGAACTCTCCGCAGGAAAACCCCTTCTTCCCCATCCACATCCAGCAGTCTGAGCTCGATAGTCTCGGTCCGCCGCGTTGGAACAGCCCTTCCGCAGAAATCAGGCTGAATCGGCAGTTCCCGATGGCCGCGATCCACCATCACAAGCAGCATCACGCGACGTGGACGGCCCCAGGCCTGGATCGCCTCCAGAGCAGCACGCACGGTGCGTCCGGTGAAAATCACATCATCAACGAGCAGCACATCACGTCCTTCCACGCTCACAGGCAACTCAGTCGCCTGAACAGGCCGCATGGCCACACGCTCGAGATCATCGCGATGAAATGTTGGATCCAACGTGCCCTGGGCAACGGTCTGGCCGCTCTGTTCCTCGAGAAAGCGCGTCAGGACTGCTGACAACTGAACACCCCGCGTAGGAATCCCCAGCAGCAATAACTTCTCCACCTCTCCGACGCATTCAAGAACCTGTGACGCCAGTCGCGACAAGGTTCTCCCGACATCGTCGGCCGAGAGAATCTCGATGCGCTCACTGTTCCCGGGCGTCACCATGACCGATGGAGTGCGAGAGGCGACTGTATGTCGGATATCACCATCCAGATCTGCAAAAGCTGACCGTGGTGAGCTCAGCAGTTCACCACGGGCCTGATCCGGAGGTAGCTTATGAATCTAGAGAAGACCTTAAGAACGGATAGAGCGGAGTGAATGTTGCTGAGCGCCATACCGGTCGTCCAAACAAGGAGCGGTCCATTGCTCCCGTTGTTCTGGCGATTCTTGACGGTTGGGGTGAGCGCACAGACACAGACCACAACGCAATACGAGCCGCCAGCACTCCTGTCATGGATGCTTTGCGTCACGCCTACCCGCAGACCCTGATTCAGGCGAGCGGCTCCTACGTGGGATTGCCTGATGGACAGATGGGCAACTCCGAGGTGGGCCATCTCACAATCGGAGCAGGCAGAATCATCCGCCAGGAACTTGTTCGGATCGGCGACACGGTTCGTGATAACCAGCTCAAAAATGTTCCGAGCCTGCGCGAGCTTGCCGAACGTCTGCGTGCCAGCGGAGGCACTCTTCATCTGCTGGGACTCTGTTCAGACGGCGGCGTGCACAGCCACGTGGATCACCTCTGCGGACTGCTGCACTGGGCGGCGGATGAAGGCCTGAACCATGTGGCGATCCACGCAATCACCGATGGACGCGACACCCCCACCCAGAGTGCTCCCACCTACCTGAAAAAGGTTGAAAACGCCATCCAGACCAGTGGAGTGGGTGAAATCGTCAGCCTCTGCGGTCGCTACTGGGCCATGGACCGGGATCGGCGTTGGGAGCGAACGGCCAGGTCCTATGAACTGCTGACCTCGCCGGACATTCCTGTGAGTCAGCTCTCGGCTGCTGAAGCGCTGCAAGCGAGTTACGACAGCGGCACCACTGATGAGTTCGTCGAACCGACACGCCTGCGTGCTTGCCATCTGAACGACGGTGATGCCCTGCTGATGTTCAACTTCAGGCCTGACAGAGCACGACAGATCATTCAGTGTCTGGCGAAAGCTGATTTCGCCGATTTCGAACGTCCCCACCAACCTCAGCTGGACGTGGTCACCTTCACCCAGTACGAGGCAGGTCTTCCTGTTGAGATTGCCTTCCCACCCGAATCTCTGGATGATCTACTGGGCCAGGTCGTGGCCTCGCGCGGGTTACGTCAGTACCGCACTGCGGAGACAGAGAAATATCCCCATGTCACCTACTTCATGAACGGCGGGGTTGAGCAGCCACTGGAAGGTGAAGATCGTCATCTGGTTCCCTCGCCACGCGTCGCCACCTATGACCAGGCGCCTGCCATGAATGCCGAAACCCTCACAGTCAGCTGCATTGAAGCCATCGAGAAGGGGATCTATTCCCTGGTGGTGATCAACTACGCCAATCCCGACATGGTGGGGCACACCGGCGTGATGGAAGCTGCGACTGAAGCCATTCAGACCGTTGACCATTGCATCGGACGACTGCTCGATGCCGTGGGTCGGATGGGAGGCACGATGATCATCACCGCTGACCACGGCAACGCCGAGCGAATGCAGGGCGATGACGGTCAGGCCTGGACGGCCCACACCACCAATCCTGTTCCTCTGATCCTCGTGGAAGGGGAGAGAAGAAAGCTGCGCGGAATGGGCAACGCGATCCGCCTGCGTGACAACGGCGGGCTAGCTGACGTCGCACCCACACTGCTTCAGCTTCTCGATCTCGAGAAACCGGAAGCAATGACCGGCAGCACACTGATCGAACCCATCGAAACACCCGTACCGTCGACGGCGAGACTGCCTCAACCGGTCTGATCGATCCGGACATAGGATCGCGTCATGATCACCACCGTTCTCTCCTGGATCTGGATCGGCAGCGGACTGCTGCTCATCCTATTTGTGCTGCTGCACAGCCCGAAGGGTGATGGCATGGGTGGACTCGCCGCAAGCGGCAGCACCTCGTTTACAAGTGCCAGCAGTGCGGAGGCAACCCTCAACCGCATCACCTGGACCACCCTCGCCATTTTTCTGACCCTGGCCGTCATCCTGAGTGCCGGCTGGCTGAGCTGAACCGGCAGGACGAAATCTGCCTAGATGAGATTCAGCCAGCTACCTGCTGATGAAAGAGGAAAGAGATCGGTTCACGCAGGCAAAAAAGCGGCTCGCAACACCTCAAATGCGTTCAGCCCTGCGAGCCATCAGGGTTGACCCATGTTTGCTAGGTGTCGCTGTTCTCAGCCGCCTGACCGCGCAGTTGCTCCACACCGGATGAAGCCATACGCTCAGTGCGATTGATCGCCTTGATGATGAAGAACAGGGCCCAGCCCACAAGCAGGGAGTTGAGCATGACATCGAGAATCTTGCCGATGGCAAGTTCACCATCGAAATAGGGAATCGCCAGGCTCTGCCAGCTTCCACCTCGCACCAGAGGATTCAGCAGTGGCATCAACAGATCTTTACTGATGGCGTCAACGATCTGCTGAAACTGAGTGCCGACCACCACAGCAATGGCCAGGTTCAGGGCATTGCCCTTCTGAAAGAAAAACTCCTTGAACTCACGTAACCAACGACGAAAAGGCATTCCGAACTGTTGAGAAAAATCCATTCAATCCTGCCCTGAGCACAAAAAAAACCCCCGCAGAGCGGGGGTTGGGTGAGCCCTTGAAGCGGCTCTGCAGGATTGCGATCGACTCAGTAGTCGAAATCGCCACCACCCATGCCACCAGCAGCGGCAGCGGCTTCCTTTTTCTCAGGTAGATCAGCAACGATGCACTCTGTGGTGAGCACCATGCCTGCGATTGAGGCGGCATTCTGAAGACCGGAACGAGTCACCTTGGCAGGGTCAACAATGCCGGCACCCAGCATGTCGACGTACTCACCGTTGGCAGCGTTGTAGCCATCGTTGAAAGCCTTCGCCTTCACGTTTTCAGCCACCACAGCACCGTTCACGCCTGCATTCTCAGCGATACGCATCAAAGGTGCAGTCAGAGCTGCAGCAACAATGTTGGCGCCGATCAGTTCCTCACCGCTGAGGCTGGAAGAAGCCCATTGTTCAAGGGTAGGAGCCAGGTGCGCGAGGGTTGTGCCACCGCCTGGAACGATGCCCTCTTCAACAGCGGCCTTGGTCGCGTTGATGGCATCTTCAAGACGAAGCTTCTTGTCCTTCATCTCGGTCTCGGTGGCAGCTCCCACCTTCACCACTGCCACGCCGCCGGCGAGCTTGGCCAGACGCTCCTGAAGCTTCTCCTTGTCATAGGTGGACTCTGTTTCGTCCATCTGCTTGCGGATCTGCTCGCAGCGAGCCTTCACGGCCACATCATTGCCCTCGGCCACGATGGTCGTGGTGTCCTTATTGATGGTGACGCGACGGGCAGTGCCAAGCATCTCGATCTTGGCGTTTTCCAGCTTGAGGCCGGCATCTTCAGTGATGAGCTGACCGTTGGTCAGCACAGCCATGTCTTCAAGCATGGCTTTGCGACGGTCACCGAAGCCTGGAGCCTTGACTGCAGCAACATTCAAAACGCCGCGGAGGCGGTTCACCACGAGAGTGGCGAGAGCTTCCTTCTCGATGTCCTCAGCGATGATCAGCAGAGGCTTGCCTGTGCGGGCAATTTGCTCAAGCACGGGCACCAGATCCTGTACAAGACCGATCTTCTTGTCGGTGAGCAAGATGTAGGGCTCGTCGAGGACGGCTTCCATCCGCTCGGTATCGGTGGCGAAATAGGGAGAGATGTAGCCCTTGTCGAAGCGCATGCCCTCAGTGACCTCCAGTTCGGTGGTCATCGACTTGCCCTCTTCCAGGGAAATCACACCCTCCTTGCCGACCTTGTCCATCGCATCGGCGATCATCCTGCCGACTTCCTCATCGTTACCGGCGGAGATGGTGCCCACCTGAGCGATGGCATTGCTGTCGGCGATCGGCTTGGCGTTCTCCTTGATCTTGTCGACCAGGAAATCCGAAGCTTTGTCGATGCCCTTTTTCAGAGTGATTGCATTGGCACCGGCGGCCACGTTACGCAGACCGGCCTTGACCATGGCGTGGGCCAGAACGGTGGCCGTGGTGGTGCCGTCACCGGCTGCGTCATTGGTTTTGGATGCAGCCTGACGGATCAGGGCGACACCGGTGTTCTCAATGTGATCCTCGAGTTCGATCTCCTTGGCGATGGTGACGCCGTCATTGATGATCTGGGGAGCGCCGAACTTCTTCTCCAGAACGACATTGCGACCCTTGGGGCCGAGGGTGACTGCAACGGACTCCGCGAGGATATCGATGCCTTTTTCAAGAGCGCGACGTGCGTTCTCGTTGTAAATGATGCGCTTTGCCATGGGGGCGGAAATTGGTAGGGGGGATTATTTGGTTCACTGCCGGCCTCTCAAAGGCTCGGGTCAGTCAGGAACCGCTCAGTTGACGATGGCGAGAATGTCTTTCTCGGAAAGAAGCACGAACTCATCGCCCCCGAGCTTGATGTCGGTACCGGCGTACTTGCTGTAGAGGACCTTGTCGCCGACGCCCACTTCAGGAGCCTGGCGGGAGCCGTCATCGTTGCGCTTGCCGGGGCCGACCTGAACGACTTCGCCCACCTGGGGCTTTTCCTTGGCGGTGTCGGGAAGAAGGATGCCTCCGGAGGTCTTTTCCTCCGATTCGGAAACCTTGACGAAGACGCGGTCGCCGAGGGGCTTGACAGTGGAGACGCTGAGAGAAACAGCTGCCATGGGTTCTTGCAGGAGCAGGGACAGTGCGCCGAAGCGCCAATGCGACTCGAGCTGGCACTCAAGGTCGCCGAGTGCCAACCTATGTCCGCGATCATCACTTCGGCCACGTGATCAGCGTGCGGGTGACCGAACCACTCCCCCCTCCCACGTGACGGTGGTATCGTTGCCCCGCTCAGGAAGGGATGGCTCTACACGCTTCCCTCTCACACTCCCTTACTTATGGTCGCTGCTGCTCCCGCCTCCGCCGGTACCAAGGGCGTTGTCCGCCAGGTGATTGGCCCGGTTTTGGACGTGGAATTCCCCGCCGGCAAGCTGCCCAAAATTCTCAACGCCCTCCGTATTGAGGCCACCAATACCGCCGGACAGGCGGTTGCCTTGACTGCAGAAGTTCAACAACTTCTCGGTGATCACCGTGTCCGCGCCGTGGCGATGAGTGCCACCGACGGTCTGGTTCGTGGCATGGAAGCCATCGACACAGGTGCCCCTATTTCAGTGCCTGTCGGCGAAGGAACCCTGGGCCGCATCTTCAACGTGCTTGGAGAGCCTGTTGATGAGCAGGGACCTGTCAAAACAGACGCAACTGCCCCCATCCACCGTTCAGCTCCAAAGCTGACCGAACTTGAAACGAAGCCAAAAGTCTTCGAAACAGGCATCAAGGTGATCGATCTGCTCGCCCCATATCGTCAGGGCGGCAAGGTCGGCCTGTTCGGTGGCGCCGGAGTCGGCAAAACGGTTCTGATTCAGGAACTGATCAACAACATCGCCAAGGAGCACGGTGGTGTTTCCGTGTTCGGCGGTGTGGGCGAACGCACCCGTGAAGGCAACGACCTCTACGAGGAATTCAAGGATTCAGGCGTGATCAACGCCGACGACCTCTCAAAGTCGAAGGTGGCGCTCTGCTACGGCCAGATGAATGAGCCCCCCGGCGCCCGCATGCGTGTCGGCCTCTCGGCTCTGACAATGGCTGAGCACTTCCGTGACGTGAACAAGCAGGACGTGCTGCTGTTCATCGACAACATCTTCCGTTTCGTGCAGGCAGGTTCCGAGGTGTCCGCCCTGCTCGGACGCATGCCCTCCGCTGTGGGTTACCAGCCCACCCTCGGCACCGACGTTGGCGAACTTCAGGAGCGGATCACCTCCACTCTGGAGGGTTCCATCACCTCGATTCAGGCGGTCTACGTCCCTGCTGACGACCTGACTGACCCTGCACCAGCAACCACCTTTGCTCACCTCGATGCCACCACGGTGCTGAATCGTGGCCTGGCCTCCAAGGGCATCTATCCAGCTGTGGACCCTCTGGACTCCACCAGCACCATGCTCCAGCCAGCCGTTGTCGGCGACGAGCACTACCGCACAGCTCGCAGCGTTCAGTCCACGCTTCAGCGCTACAAGGAGCTGCAAGACATCATCGCGATTCTGGGCCTGGACGAGCTCTCCGAGGATGATCGCCGAACCGTTGATCGTGCTCGCAAGATTGAGAAGTTCCTCTCCCAGCCCTTCTTTGTGGCTGAAATCTTCACCGGCATGCCTGGCAAGTACGTGAAGCTCGAGGAAACCATCGGTGGCTTCAACCAGATTCTCGCTGGTGAGCTTGATCACCTGCCTGAGCAGGCTTTCTATCTCGTTGGCAACATCGAGGAAGTCAAGGCCAAGGCCGCGAAGATGGCCGAAGAAGGCAAGTGATGACGTCGAGGGCATGAACACCATGCCCTCGAACTTTCACTTCGTTCAACGCTTTTAACCCAAACATTTCATATCCATGTCCCTCACCCTCCGCGTGCTGGCACCAGACCAGAGCGTGTTCGATGGATCTGCTGATGAGGTAATCCTCCCCAGCACGACTGGGCAGCTGGGCATCCTTCCCGGTCACGTTTCCCTCCTGGCAGCACTTGATATCGGTGTGCTTCGCGTGCGTGCGGACGGATCCTGGAAATCCATCGCACTGATGGGTGGGTTCGCGGAAGTCGAAGCCGATGACGTCACAGTTCTGGTGAACTCCGCTGAACTGGGAAGTTCCATCGACAGCTCTGCAGCTGAAACCGAACTGCAGGCAGCACGCAACGCTGTATCCAAAATGGAAGGCCAGCCTGCATCTCCCGAAAAAGTCAAGGCACAACAGAGCTTCAATCGAGCACGTGCCCGCGCCCAGGCCGCCATCAATCAAGACTTAACCTAGGCTCAACACACACCAAATAGCCAGAAACGAAAAGCCTCTTTCTGGTCGTTGTTAATCAACAGTGACTAACAACAATCTCCAAGAGCTACTTCATCGATAGCTCTTCGGAAGTATTTCATACTTGTCCCTCTGAGTCCAGCCACAAGCTGAAACAAGAGGGACATTCTTTTTGATTCAGACCTGCTGCTGAATGGTCATGCCTCCAAGAAAAGACAGCGGATCAATCGCAATACCCTTTGGAGAACGAATCTCAAAGTGAAGATGGGGCCCAGTGCTCCGGCCCGTGTTACCCATCCTGGCAATCAGATCACCCTGAGCGACACGCTCACCAACAGCAACGAGAAGCTCATTGCAGTGCGCATAACGCGTTTTGTAACCGTCAGGATGCTGGATTTCGACCATCAATCCATAAGCGCCTAAAGAATCTGCAAAGACCACACGTCCACTCCGTGAAGCACGAATCGCCGTTCCAACGTTGTTGGCGATATCGATACCAGAATGATGTCGGGACCAGCGAGGTCCAAAACCCGAAGTGAAAACCCCTGAGGCCGGAAGAGAAAAAACATTGGATGACAACTCATCCAAATAGTCAGCAAATGACCAGAACGAACAGACCTGATTAGGAGAAGCTGACTGAACACCAAAGCTGCTGGCAGGCCGTCGCGAGGAAGAAAGCATTTCAGGCATACAAACTTGCTCGAACAAGGCAATCGTTACTGGCGTGCCAAACAGCTTATGAGGCCCCGGTGAAAACCCCATTCCACTCTTTAAGGGAACAGCCGAAAGATCGACCTCCTGAAGCCTGAGCTGGTCTTGGCTAGTCAAAGTTGCAATATTTGAGATCACCGCAACAGTCGCAGATGACAAACCAAGGCCAACGAAAGAAGCGAAAGAAATCAATCCAGCAAATACCTTTGGTCAGAGTGTAACAGAATATTGCGGAGCCCGGATGAGCAAAAGTTCCGACGATGGTGATGAATATCTTTTGCACCAATCAGCCGACAAGCTTGATGCATTACGGATTCATATCACCCGAATAGCAATGGCAATCTTTCCAGACCAAACCTCCAAGTCCAACCCCGAAAGATCAAGCGTCAACCGAGCCAACAAGCACACAGCTTGAAAGCGCTGCCAGAAGAAGCGACCCTGCCTTTACCTCCCTGAACTTGCATGAATCTCCATCAAAAAATGATCGAACAACTCATGCAGAATGGCACCATAATTTGCCAGACATCTTCACAACCATCGAGACGAGCGGTCATTGAAGATCAGTCCTTACTTCGACATAAAAAAGCAGGCATTAGTGCCTGCTTTTATGAACCAAATTGCCCGGACTCGACTCAGGCAGTCCCGCAGAAAGTCACATCAGGGAACTTGAGCTTGGCGTCATCCAGACTCTTGCCTTTGCCCTCTTCCTGCCAGTAGTTGATCACTTCGGTGGCTTTATTCAGCACTTCAACGCGCTCGTTGTCAGTGATCCAGGATTTGCCTTCCAGCTCACTCTTGAGAGTTTCCCAGGCGTCTTCGCGAGGCCAGAAAAAGTAGGCCGTTAATGGACTGGGACCACCGCCAACGATTTGATCAACAGCCAGTGCCACGTTGTCGGGCAGCCAAAGGATCTTCAACAGGAAACGTCCCTCATCGGCCTTGGGGGTGTAGCCAGACGGCACACCATCGGCATCAATGGTGGCTGATGCCAGTGCTGCACTGCCGCCACGCATCACCGGGCGACCTTCCTTCGGCTCCTGCTGCTGATCGGCTTCTGTGCTCTGAGGGGCCTGATCAGCTGCTGCTGCCTCTGTGGCGACCTCTTGGTCGACGGCAGCGCCTTCGGAAACCGTCATGGTGTCAGCGCTCAAGAATCAATGACAAAGGACTAACCTACCAGCCGCCAAATCCCAATCATCTGGAACGGCATCCATCGACCAGCCAGGTTTTCCTATTCGACATCGATGGAGTGATCCGGGATGTGTCGGGTAGCTACCGGAAGGCGCTCCAGGCAACCGTGGAGCACTACAGCGGCTGGCAGCCAACACCGGCCTGCATCGATGCCCTCAAAGGCGAAGGGCGCTGGAACAACGATTGGGACGCAAGCCTCGAACTGCTGCGACGACACGGAGCAGCCCTCCCGGCCAGAGAGGATCTAATCAATGTGTTCAGCCGGTTCTATTTCGGTGGAGATCCCGATGGAGATCCAGGAGGCTGGAAGGGCTACATCGGCGATGAGCCTTTGCTGGTGGAACCAGAGTTTTTTGCCGCGCTAGATCACAACAGCTGGCGCTGGGGATTTGTGAGCGGCGCCGAACCACCATCCGCGCGCTTTGTGCTGGAACAGCGACTCGGGCTGCTGAATCCCCCTTTGATCGCCATGGGCGACGCCCCTGACAAGCCAGACCCAAGCGGACTCATACAACTCAGCGACAGCCTCATGGCATCTCCCAGCGGAGGCATCGTCGCCTATCTGGGCGATACCGTCGCCGATGTGCAGACCGTTCTCAACGCCAGAGCCCAACGGCCTGACAGGGATTGGATCAGTCTGGCCGTCTCACCACCGCATCTTCAGCCCGGCAGCCCGGAGAGAAGCGCCTATGAGCGACAGTTGAAGTCCGCTGGTGCGGATCGGATCCTCACCTGCACCGAGGAAGCCATCCACTGGTCCGTCAACCGCAGTTAGCCCAGAGATGGGGACAGCTGTGATCCGCGTGCTCAGAATGCCGCCCTCTCAGCGCTCCATGTCGGCAACAGCCTTGAGAGCTGCGGCAGTGAGCACCTCATGACCGCCGGCGACTTCAGCGACGTCCCTCACCGCGACATCGTCCTCAATGCGAATGCCGATGCCCTTCCAGCGGTCGTCAATCGAAGGTTGTCCCTCCGGAACAGCCAGACGGTCGCTCACATACAGACCAGGCTCGACCGTCAGGACCATGCCTGGTTCCAGCACCACGTGATGCTCGCCGAGTCGATAAGCCCCCACGTCGTGCACATCCAGACCCAGCCAGTGCCCTGTGCGGTGCATGTACAGATGGCGATAGGCCCCCTGCTCGATCAGACCATCCACCTCTCCGGCGAGCAGACCCAGATCAACCAGCCCCCCCACCAGCACCCGCACAGCCGTGTCATGAACATCCTCGGCGGTCTGTCCGGGTTGAACACGGTGAATCGCCGCTTCCTGCGCCTCCAGGACAAGGGAATAAAGCTCCCTCTGCTCCCCGCTGAAGCTGCCGCTGATAGGGAATGTCCGCGTGATGTCCCCGTTGTAGTAGTCCGAAAGCGAGCAACCCGCGTCGATCAGCAGAAGATCGCCGTCCTGCAGCACAGCACTGTTATCGATGTAATGCAGCACGCAGGCGTTATCTCCACCAGCGACGATCGAGCTGTAGGCGGCTCCCCGAGCTCCCAGCTCAAGAAAATGCTGTTCAATCAGGGCCTGTATCTGTCGTTCGTTCATTCCGGGACGAACGGCAGCCCTTGCCAATTCATGAGCCGACGCTGAAATCCGTCCGGCTTCACGAAGACGTTCCAGTTCAGCGGGTTGCTTACGCAATCGCATCCGATGCAGGAGCGGGCAAGGCGCAAGCAACGCCAGTGCAGCACGTCCGGAGCGTGATGCCCGATCCAGCTGCGTTGCCCATGCGCGCAACACCAGCGGTTCGATGGAGGGATGAGTGCCGACGCGGAAGGCAATGCCCTCCGCACCCTCCAGGTACTGAGGCAGCAGTGCATCGAGCTCCACACGGGGATGAGAAAGATCAGCACCGAAGCGCTCCACCGCGCCCTCACAACCCCAACGCCTGCCTGTCCAGACCTCCGCAGCGGGCTCGCGCGGATTCACAAAAAGCACAAAGCGCTCACCCTCAGGACGATGCGGCAGAAACAGTGCCACCGCATCGGGCTCGTCAAACCCTGTCAGGTACCAGAAATCACTGTTCTGGCGGAACGGCCACTCCGTATCCGCATGATGCGTGACCAGTGTCGCTGCAGGGATCACCGCAGCAGCTCCACCGAGTTCGGCCATGAACCGCTCGCGACGTTCCGCGAGAAGCTGGGCATCAGAAACAAGGGCGAGATCAGCCACGGCAGAGACAGAGCACCGGAGAAACGTCAGGATGGCAGTCAAAGCCACCGCGCATGACCTCCGACTTGCTGATCCTTCTCTTGCTGGTGGTGGTGGTGCTGACCGGATCCGCCCTCTGCTCCGGCGTGGAAGCCGCACTGCTCACGGTGAATCCGGTGCGAGTGCACGAACTCGCAGCCCGGCCGAAGCCTGTGGCGGGAGCCCGCAGACTGGCCCAGCTGCGGCAGCGTCTTGGGCGGACCCTATCGGTGCTGGCGATCACCAACAACGGCTTCAACATCTTTGGAAGCCTGATGCTCGGTGGCTACGCCTCCTGGGTGTTCACCGAAAAGATGGATGCGGGGAATGGAGCACTCGCTTTGTTCTCGGTCAGCCTCACGGTTCTGGTGATTCTTCTGGGGGAGATCCTGCCCAAGGCGATCGGAAGCCGCCTGGCCTTGCCGGTCTCCCTGGCGAGCGCTCCGGTTCTTCACTGGCTCGGCGTGATGATGCGACCGCTTGTGTTGCTGCTGGAGCGACTGCTTCCCGCGATCACCGAGGAAAGTGAGATCAGCACGGACGAGGAGGAGATCCGGCTGCTGGCAAAACTCGGTTCACAGAAAGGGCAGATCGAGGCTGATGAAGCCGCCATGATCTCCAAGGTTTTTCTACTCAATGACCTCACAGCACGTGATCTGATGACACCGCGCGTGGCCGCTCCCACGCTCGACGGCGCATCCAACCTCGAGAAGCTGCGCGTTGACCTGCTGGACAATGAGGCCCAGTGGTGGGTGGTGCTGGGCGACGCGGTCGACAAGGTGCTGGGCGTCGCCAACCGGGACCGGCTGCTCAGCGCCCTGGTGCGCAACAAGGGACATCTCACTCCGGCTGATCTGAGTGAACCGGCCGAGTTCGTTCCTGAGATGATCCGAGCCGACAGATTGCTCACTGCCTTCCACCGCGACAACAGCGGCGTGCGCGTGGTGGTTGATGAATTCGGTGGCTTCGTTGGCGTGATTGGCCCGGAGGCCGTGCTGGCGGTGCTGGCTGGCTGGTGGCGGAAAGCATCAGCAGAGGCAGCGCCATGAGTGCCATGGAGGAACACTGCCGAGACCTGCTGCAGTGTTGGAGGGAACGGCTGGAACTGAACCGACGCGAACAGGGACTGCTGGCCGGAGCGCTCCAGCTGCTCGATCGCCAGCTTGATCGCCTGGAGCGGAGAAGCCTTCGGATCTCCGTCTTCGGCAGGGTGGGGGTCGGCAAGTCCAGCTTGGTGAATGCCCTGGTTGGTCAACAGCTGATGGCCACGGATGTGGCCCACGGCTGCACGCGTCAACAGCAGGCGGTGCTCTGGCCGCGATTGGTTCCAGGGCTGGAGACTGTTGAACTCGTCGACACCCCCGGCATTGATGAGGTAGGGGGACCGGCCCGGGCACGACTGGCAGCCAGGGTTGCCATGCATGCCGATGTGGTTCTTCTTGTGCTGGATGCCGACATCACACGTGTGGAACTGGAGGCCCTGGAGACGCTGCAGACCATTGGCAAACCGGTGCTGACTGTTCTCAACCGCAGCGACTGTTGGTCCAAGGATCAACTGCCGGATTTGCTGCGCAGCATCCGTATCCGTCTCCCTGCAGGACTACCCGCACCTCTGGCGGTATCCGCGGCACCACGCCGCGCCGTTCAGCTGCGTGACGGACGCGTCCGCAGTCGCAAGCAACCCCCGGAGGTGGAAGCGCTGGCGATCAGCCTGAGCCATCTCCTGGAACAGCATGGTCACAGTCTTCTGCTGCTCAACAGCCTCCGGCAAGCAACGGGGATTCAGCAGCAGTTGGAGAACGGGCGTTTGCAGCGGCGTCGAAGAGAAGCTCAGGGGCTGATTGGCCGCTACGCCGCCCTCAAGGCCACCGGCGTGGCCGCCAACCCGCTGATGCTTCTCGACCTTGCCGGTGGCCTGGCCTGTGATGCAGCCCTGGTGCGCCAGCTTTGTTCTCTCTATGAACTCCCTCTAGGAGGACCCGCAGCCCGCAAGCTGATCCGCCAGCTGAGCGGACAAAACGCCCTGCTGGGGGGCGCGCAGCTGGGGCTCCAGATGGCCCTGGGCACGTTGCGCCAGCTGTTGCTGCTGGCTGCACCCTTTAGTGCTGGATTAACACTGGCTCCTGCCGCTCCTGTGGCTCTGGCCCAGGCGGCATTGGCGGTACACACGACACGCCGCACAGGAAGGATGACCGCACGCTGGCTGCTGGAAGAACGGGGGCGTGGACGCAGGCATCAGCCCGGACCAGCCACGCTGATGCGACGGCTGGCACGGTCGGATGGCGGCATCGTCCAGCTGATGCAGGAATGGCCTCAACCACAGACGCGGCCACCACTGCCCTCACTCCTGCCCTGACGATGACAGACAGGACCAAGCCTGAAATCGCACTGCTCGGGACCAGTGCCGACCCACCGACCATGGGGCACCAGGCGCTGCTGGAGGGGCTGTTGGTCCACTTTGCCAAGGTTGCCACCTGGGCCAGTGACAACCCGATGAAGCGCCACAACGCTGATCTTGACCAGCGTTATGGCCTGCTGAAAACCCTTGTCGACTCGATCGGCAATCCAAGGCTGCAGCTGGTCCAGGATCTGAGCAGCCCCTTCGCCATCGCCACACTGGAGCAGGCCGGCGAACGCTGGCCTGGTTGCCGCTTCTGTTTTGTGGTGGGGAGCGATCTCATCCCACAGATCCCTCAGTGGAAAGACGCTCAGCAACTGGTGAGCCGATGCAATCTCGGCATCGTGCCCCGCGAGGGCTGGCCGCTGGAAGAGGGCACTGTGGAGAACCTTCAGCAGCTTGGAGCCTCGGTGCGACTGCTTCCTCTGACCATTCCCGCCACTGCCAGTTCCCATGTGCGGCAGACGCAGCAACGGCAGCAGGTGCCCAAATGCCTATGGCCACTTCTGCTGAAGCACAATCTCTATGGATTCACTGCCCCCAACCCCTGAGTGCCGATGCGTGTTGCCCTGGCCCAGATCAATCCTGTTGTGGGCGACCTCCTGGGCAATGCCACTCGCATCCTGAAGGCACTCGACAGCCTGATCCAAACCACGGGAACTCAACCGGAACTGCTGGTGACACCCGAGCTGTCGCTCTGGGGGTACCCGCCAAGGGACCTGCTGTTCAGCCCCACACACCTGGAACAGCAGAAGACCGCCCTCGACACGCTCCGCAGTGGACTGTCGGCTCGTCAGTCGGACATCGCACTGCTGGTGGGAGTGGCGGATGCGGCTGAGGATGGCCTCCATCCGTCGTTGTTCAATGCCATGGCCCTCCTCCGGGCCGGTGAATGTCGCGTTGTGGCTCGCAAGCAGCTGCTACCCAGTTACGACGTCTTTGACGAGACGCGATATTTCAGGCCGAGCCAGGGCGCAGGGCAGATCACCCTGAACAGTGGCGGCCGCGACTGGCGGATGGGTATCACCATCTGCGAGGACCTTTGGGTGGAGGCAGAGCTGCATGGTCATCGCCTGGTGGGACCCGACCCTGTTGCCGATCTGATTCCGGCGCGGATCCATGCGCTGATCAACTGCTCTGCCTCGCCATTTGGCCGCCGCAAAGCCGACCTGCGTCGCCTGTTGGCTGCCCGTGCTGCTCAGCGCTTGCAATGCCCGGTGGTTTACGTCAATCAGGTGGGTGGCAATGACGAGCTGGTCTTCGATGGCGCCAGCTTCGTGATGGGGGAGACCTCCGAAACGCCGCTTCTTCAGCTGCCGGACTGCCGTGAAGCGACCCAGATCTGGGATGCCTCAGAAAGAACCCCATCGGCACACCAGGAATCGGCCAGAACGCAACAGATCCTCAACGAACAAGGGGACATGGAGCCGTTGTTCCGCACCCTGGTCACTGGCGTGAGGGACTACGCCGGCAAATGTGGTTTCCAGAAAGCCCTGATCGGCCTGAGCGGGGGCATCGACTCAGCTCTGGTGGCGGTGATCGCTGCGGCAGCTCTGGGATCCCATCAAGTGCAAACGCTGCTGATGCCCTCCCCATGGAGTTCGGAAGGCTCCATCAGGGATGCGCTCAACCTTGCTGATCGACTGGGAATCGCCCACACCATCGTTCCGATTGAAAGCTTGATAGACGGTTTCGAGGCGACCCTGACCCCTGCTCTCGACAGTGCTCCGTCTGGCGTGACGGCAGAGAATCTGCAGTCGCGCATCCGAGGAACCCTGCTGATGGCGATGGCCAATCAGCAGGGACAGCTGCTGCTGACCACAGGCAATAAATCGGAACTCGCCGTGGGCTACTGCACCCTCTACGGCGACATGAACGGCGGGCTGGCCGTGATAGGCGATCTCTACAAATCCACCGTGTTTGGTCTATGCCGATGGCTTGACAGCCAGGAGGCAAGGGAGTGCCGCTCGGAGCTGGCCCTGCCTGCCGAGGGAGAACTCATCGGCAGCGCCATTCTCGAGAAACCCCCCAGTGCCGAGTTGCGGCCGGATCAGAAAGACAGTGACTCACTGCCCGACTACAGCCGCCTTGACCCTCTGCTGATCGACATGATCGAACATCGCCTCAGCGGGCAACAGCTCACGGCTGCTGGACATGATCCCGCCGAGGTGCAACGGATCGAGCGCCTGTTCCGAAGAGCCGAGTTCAAGCGCAGGCAGGCACCGCCATTGCTGAAGGTCAGTGCCCAGGCTTTCGGCAGTGGCTGGCGGCTGCCGATCGCGGCCGTCTGAGCCACATTGAGGAGACGACTCCGTCCTCCATGGCCCATTCCGTTCTGACGGCCCCGATGGCCAGCATCGGCGTTCCCACTGAGATCAAGGCCGATGAACAGCGAGTGGCTCTCACACCAGATGCGGTCCGTGAACTAGTGACCCAGGGGCTTGAGGTACGTATCCAGCACGGTGCCGGGGCAGGTGCTGGCATCAGTGACGACGCCTTTGCTGGAGCAGGGGCTCGGCTTGTGAATCGCGAGGAGGCCTGGGGGGCCCACCTGGTGGTAAAGGTCAAGGAGCCGCAGCCGGAGGAGTTCAGTCTTCTTCGGGACGACATGGTGCTGTTCACTTACCTGCATCTGGCGGCTTACAGCCAGGTGGGAGAGGCCCTTCTGGATGCCGGCACAACAGGGGTGGCTTACGAGACAGTGCAACTGGAGAACGGCAGCCTGCCGCTGCTGGCCCCGATGAGCGAGATCGCAGGAAGACTCGCAGCTCAGGTGGGAGCCAGGCTGCTGGAGCGCCCTAATGGCGGACGTGGTGTCCTGATCGGTGGCTGCACAGGCGTGCGTCCGGCTCGTGTTGTGGTGCTGGGAGCCGGCACAGTGGGCTGGAATGCGGCACGACTCGCTGCGGCGATGGATGCCGAAGTGCTGCTGCTGGATCGATCCCCCGAGCGATTGCGCAGCCTTGAAGCAGACCGTCGCGGGCGCCTGATCAGCATGGTGAGCAGTCGCGGGTTGCTGGAGCGGTTGGTTCCAACCGCTGATCTGCTGATCGGTGCCGTGCTGACCCCCGGCGGCCGGGCACCGACGCTGGTGGATGAGGAGATGGTGAAGCAGATGACACCGGGATCAGCGATTGTCGATGTCGCTGTTGACCAGGGCGGATGTGTCGCCACCAGCCGTGAGACCACGCACACCGATCCAACCGTGTTCATCCATGGTGTACAGCACTACGCCGTCGGCAACATGCCGGGTGCCGTGCCCTTCACCTCCACTGAGGCCCTGGTGAGCGTGACCCTGCCTTACATCCTCGGCATAGCTGGTCGTGGCCTTGAAGAGGCCGTCGCGGAACGTCCAGAGCTGCTCTCGGGTCTCAACACCGTGAAGGGGGCGGTTTGCCATCCAGGCGTTGCCAAAGCCCTTGGGGTACCTCCTCGGCACCCGATGGCCTGCCTGCGCTGAGAGGTCAGTCCAGGGGGCCGATGTAAGCCCATTTTCCTGTCGCCGCACCATTACGTCTGCGGAACAGTGCGTGTTCCCGCAACAGATGACGCTCCCCACCGACGCTGAACACGGCCTCGAAACGCACCCTGCCCTCAAGATCATCCGAGCGGCCGGCCTCCACGGCCAGCACCTTGAGGCCATGCCATCGGGTCTGCCGGCAACTGGCCTGGAGCTGACGCCGACGCTCATCGGGGGCACTCGAGGTATCAGGGTGGGTGGCGATCAGGTAATCCACTTCCGAGAGCACATAAGCGGTGTAGCGGGATCGCATCAATTGTTCCGCAGTCTCAGCCTTCAGCCGGCCTCGGTGAAGCGGGCCACAGCACTGAAGCAGTGATTCTCTGCTTCCGCATGGACACAGACGATCGCTGGAATTCGCGAAGCCCAGCGCCATCAATTCAGCTCCTGAATGGCAGGCAGAGGTCGGGTAAGAGAAGCGGTAGCGATTCCCTCGCGCAGGGCGGTCACCAGGCCCGCGGCTTCGGCATAAGAACCGGCCTTCAGCACCCGATTCCCCAACCCCAGGGCTTCCGCACTAACGGACAGCACACTTGGATTGCTGACGGCGATCACAGGGACGTTTCGTTCCAGGCAAGCAAGCACGGCCTCGCCTCCAAGCGCACCATCCGGCACCACAGCGGCACCCAACTGCTCCGGAACAAGGTCATCACGCTTGATCGAACAACCAGATGACAGATCCAGCAGATCAGGAGCCCTGCTGAGCCCCACCAGTACACAGGCCAGGAAGGTGTATCCAAGCTCCTCTCCGGCAGCTCGGGGATCAAGGTCAGCGTCGAGAGGCAGCGCCTCCAGCGCCGGTGCATGGGCGCAGGGGATCTGCAGATGCCGAACCAGAAGATGGCTGATCACTGCCTCAGCTCCGGCCAGAGCATCCACACCCGTGCCGTGGCGATAGGCAGCCAGCGCCCCACTTTCCAGATCATCGGGGAAGCGAGCCACCACAGCGATGGCAGTAGCGCCTGCTGCCTTGAGGCGCTCCGCCGATCTCAGCAGCGCATCAGGTCGATCGAGAGTGCCCCAGCTCGTGCCGCTGTCGCCCGCAGCAAGATGCACTCCGAGAGGTTCATCAGTGGTCACCACCGAGCAGATATCGAGCCCCAGGCTGGCTCTGCAGCCCTCAGCGACCTGACGGTGTCGCAGCAGCAGATCCGATTCGATCCCAACATCCAGCAAAAGGCCAATGCGCTGACTGCGCACGGGGCGCAGCCCCCAGGCAGCTGAGGCGAAACGGTCGAGGCCGTACCCCTCGACGTAATGAATCCGCGGATCGCGCCAGTAAAGCGAGGCTCCGTTGATCACATTCGGATGGGTGATCAGACAACCGCTGGCCGCTGCCAGCAGGCGTGCACTGGGCAGGGCATCGCCGGCGAAACCACCAACTTCGCAGCCGATGCCCGTCGGCACAACCATGAGCGTGGGCAACGGTGCAGCGAAGACTGTCATCGGTTGATCAGCACGGCTTCGACTTCAAGCGCAAGCTGGGATGTTCCAGGGGAGCCATTGATCGACGTGATCGCCCAGCGCAGCGGCTCACCCTCTCGCTGAAGCTGCTCGAGAACCCAGGGACGCAATCCGCTCATGGCGAATGACTCAGGGGCAGTCAACGAAAGCCGCTTGAAAATGATTTTCACAGAGGAATTGCACAAACCTCAGACTTCCAATCTTCGCGAATAGCCAGCGGGGGAGAGACACCTGGAGCAACTACACCATTCGATCATGCAAACAAGCAAACCAGAAGCAGAATGAAAATGACAGCGAGGGTAAAAGCAGAAAACGATCAAAAGCCTGCACTAAACCCGACAACACAAAACCCTAAAGCGAGTCATCATATTTTTCACCAAACAGCATCAAGGCCATCAGAAGAAAATCCTTAATTGCCAAGCGAGCAAACACTAAAAAGCCGAGAACATAGTTGCAGCGAACAGCCTCTAAGCGACCAACAGAACACCATTAATAACTACCAAAAACGAGCCAATTGCACACACCAGCAAGCCTGAACAATGGCACTTCAGCCAGCATCTCTCAAGGAAAACAGCTCAAAACATGCACATCAATCAGCTCTGGTACTGACCAAATTGAGCCTGATACAGCGCGTCCTCCTGACCCGCCACCACCATCAGGTCAGCACGAGGGAAGGAAACACAGAGAAGAGCGAATCCGTCTTTGCGCAGATCGTCCTTGACTCCCATGGCATCAGGCTGATGAACGTCACCCTGCTTGATCAAAGCAGCACACGTGGTGCAGACGCCAGCGCAGCAGGAGCTTGGCACTGCGATTCCGGCGTCCTCGGCGGCAGACAAGACGGTCTGATTATCCCGGCACTGAAATTGGTGCTGCTCGCCATTGAGCTCAAGGGTGATCGTATAAACAGCAGGAGTGGGATCGCTCATTGGGCTGGGACTATTCCAATCGATGGCACTTTCTCAGCGTAGAGGCCGCTGAATCAGCAAGGCTGCCTCAGCAGCAGTTCAACAGCTACAAAAAAGCCGGCACAATGGCCGGCTCGCTGAACGAAACAATCTTTTGATCGGATCAAGCCATCGCAGCTGCACCACCGACCACTTCAAGAATCTCCTGAGTAATGGCCGCTTGACGCGCCTTGTTGTAATCAAGGGTGAGCGTCTTGGCGAGAGCCTTGGCGTTGTCGCTGGCGTTGTTCATCGCAGTCATCCTGCTTGCCAGCTCGGAGGCCGCAGCTTCCTGAAGTGAACGCAGCAGCTGGTTCTGGAGGTAGAGAGGCAGCAGCGCATTGAGCAACTGATCCGGGCTCTGCTCGAACACGATGTCCGAGGGAAGCTCGGGCTGCGTATTGGCGGGGCCAGAGCCGGTTTCCACCCGAAGCTCACCATCTTTGGTGGTCAGACGGAAGATTTCATCATCTGCTTCTGCGATGCCCTGAGGATCCAGAGGGAGCAGTGTCTGAACGACCGGATTGCAGCTCACCAGATTGATGAACTTCGTGTAGATGATCTCAACACGATCGGTACTCCCGGAAAGGAATTCCGCGAATACTTCGTTAGCGATGCCACCGGCTTCATCAGCTGTCGGGACCTGCTCAAGGCCGGTGAAGGTGGCCTGGATTGGGTAGCTGCGATTGGTGAAATAGCTGATGGCCTTACGACCAATCAGAACCAGATCAACTTTGTAGCCCTTGCCCTGGAGCTCAGCGAAACGGGTTTCAGTGCGCTTGATGATGTTGGCGTTGTAACCGCCGCAGAGACCACGGTCACCAGTGACAGCCACAAGCGTGATGGTTTCGACATTGCGCTGCTCAAGCAGAGGAGCATCAGCATCCTCGAACCGCATGCGTGCCTGGAGATTCTCCAGCAGGCGCGCCAGACGATCCGCAAACGGACGGCTGCGTAGAACCTGCTCCTGAGCACGTCTCACCTTGGCCGCAGCCACCAGACGCATGGCCTCGGTGATCTTGCGGGTGTTCTTAACCGATTTGATCCGATCGCGGATCTCTTTCAGATTTGCCATGTCTCAGTGCCTCAGTTGGCAGAAGCCAACATGGTGGAGGTGACTTCGGCGATGGCCTCCTTGAGGATGGTCTCGGCCTCGGGACTGAGCACCTTCTCATCCTGAATCTTCTTGATGAACTCAGGCTTATTGCTCTTGAGATACTCGCGAAGCTCACGGGAGAATTGCACCACCTGTTCAACAGGCACGTCATCGATCAGGCCTTTGACGCCTGCGTAAACGATGGCGACCTGCTCTGCCAGGATCAGTGGGCTGAACTGAGGCTGCTTGAGGAGCTCACGCAGGCGCTTGCCTCGTCCAAGCTGCTTCTGAGTGGCTGCATCAAGATCGGAAGCGAACTGAGAGAACGCAGCCAGTTCATCAAACTGAGCGAGTTCCAGCTTCAGGGTGCCTGCAATTTTCTTGATGGCCTTGGTCTGGGCGGCACCGCCGACCCGGCTCACAGAAATGCCCACGTTGATAGCGGGACGCAGTCCGGAATTGAAAAGATCGGAACTGAGGAAGACCTGACCGTCGGTGATCGAAATCACGTTGGTAGGGATGTAGGCGGAGACGTCACCCGCCTGGGTCTCAATAATTGGCAGAGCGGTCATCGAGCCCTTGCCCATGGCATCGGACAATTTGGCGGCACGCTCAAGCAGACGGCTGTGGCAGTAGAACACGTCACCGGGATAGGCCTCACGTCCGGGCGGACGACGAAGCAGCAATGACATCTGGCGATAAGCCTGAGCCTGCTTGGAAAGATCGTCGTAGATCACCAGGGTGGCCTTGCCCTTGTACATGAAGGCTTCAGCGATGGAAGCACCCGTGTAAGGAGCCAGGTATTGCAGCGCTGCGGGATCGGAAGCGTTTGCAGCAACAATCACCGTGTAATCGAGAGCACCACGCTCACGCAGAACCTCGGTGACCTGAGCCACGGAAGCAGCTTTCTGGCCGATCGCCACGTACACACAGACCACATCCTGATCGGCTTGGTTCAGGATGGTGTCAATCGCGATGGCCGACTTGCCGGTCTGACGGTCACCGATGATCAGTTCACGTTGGCCGCGTCCGATGGGAATCATCGCGTCGATGGCGGTGATGCCGGTCTGCATGGGCTCATGCACGGACTTGCGCTGAATGATGCCGGGAGCAGGAGACTCGATCAGTCGAGTCTCCGTTGTTGCCAGGTCACCTTTGCCATCGAGAGGAACTCCAAGAGAATTCACCACGCGACCGAGAAGCGCGTCACCAACCGGAACCGAAGCGATCTTGCCGGTCGCCCGAACGGTGCTCCCCTCTTGGATACCGAGGCCTTCACCCATCAGCACAGCGCCGACATTGTCATCCTCGAGGTTGAGGGCAATGCCTTCGGTGCCGTCTTCGAATTCGACGAGTTCGCCGGCCATCACCTCCTGAAGGCCGTAGACACGGGCGATGCCATCACCCACCTGCAGGACAGAACCGACGTTGCTGACTGATACAGACTTGTCGTAGTCCTCAATCTGCTGTTTGAGGATCGCGCTGATCTCGTCGGGACGGATGGAAACCATGGCTGGTGAACCCTTTGACGGGGAGTAAGAGAGAAATCTGAAGGGTGAAGAAAGAAGCGGTCAGCTCGCCTTGGCAAGCGCAAGACCGAGTCGCCTGACTTGGCCGGAAAGGCTAGCGTCGATGACCTGTGAGCCCACATTGATCACGAAGCCACCGATCAGGCTTGGATCAATGGTGAGATCGATCTCAACGGAGCCACTGCCGACCATGGATTGAACCTTGGTGGTGAGTGCTGCTTTCTGGGTGTCAGTCAGGGCCTGGGCCGAGCGGACATTCGCCAGTGAAATGTTGCGGGATTCACGGTAAAGCTCGAGATACCGACCGAGGACGGAATCAAACGCCGTGAGGCGGTGGCGATCGGCCAGAACCTTGAGCAGGTTGAGCAAGGAAGGCTGAATCTGCTGACTGAGAAGTTGCTCGAGAGCTTTCTTCTTAGCCGAGGGTTCGAGCACCGGAGATGTCATGGCATCACGCAACGATTCGCTGCTGTCCCAAAGAGCGATGAGCTCCTTGCACTGGGTTGCCACATCCTCGGACTCATTTCTGGCATTGGTCACCTGCAGCAACGCTTCTGCGTAGGGGGTGGCCAGGGTATTGAGAAGGGGCATCAGGCATCCTCCAGATTGTTGATGGAGGCGTCGATGAGCTTGGCTTGCGCCGAATCATCAAGACGTCCAGGGAGATCAGCCATCACTTTGTCGATGGCAGCCAGGGCAGCTTCACGACGGAGCTGCTCGGTCAGACGAGCACCCTCAGCACTGAGGTCGGCGAGGGCATCCTGCTTAAGGGCTGCCATGGCTTCAATCGTGCGCCGCTCACCGTCTGCACGGATTGCCTCTGCTCTGGCTTTGCCGTCAGCACGGATCTTCTCAGCCTTTTGTTTGGCAGAACCCAAATCGGCCTGCGCTTTGCTCAGCTCTGCGGTGGCAGTGGTGAGCCTGGTTTCCGCATCCTGCAACTCCTTAAGGATCGACTCACGACGACGCTCAAGAATTCCTCCAAGAAAGCCCTTGAGGAAATACACAAGCAACCCGATGACAATGACCAAATTGATCAGGTTTGTCTCAAGGGGATTGAGGTTGATCGCGAAACCACCCTCTGCCGCAAAGAAAGTGAGAAGAGACATCATGAAACGGCAAGCAGTCGTTGAATGATCTTTGCGCTGAACTCATCGACCTTGCTCATCAGCTGCGACTGAGCTTGCTCACGCTGGGACTCAATCTCACGCCGGGCTTGTTCCCTGGTGCGATTGGACTCAGCCTCCGTGGTCGCGATGGCTTCCCGGTACAGGGTATCCACTTCCTGTTCAGCTTCGAGAATTGCGGCCTGGGCAGCCTGGCGCGCACCTCGGAGTTGTTCAGTGAGTTCAGCTTCGAGACGCTGAACTTGCTCAAGCTTCTGCTTGGCATCAGCAAGGCTTGTGGAGATATAGCCCTCTCGTTCTTCCACGACCTTGCCGACCGGACGGAAGAAGAGGGAATTGAGCAGGAATGTCAGGAGAACCACCTGTACAGCCATTAGAGGCAGGGTGGCATCGAGGTCAAAAAGACCTCCCTCCGGAACCGCTGCTTCAGCAAGCAGAAGCCAGGTCATGGATGAGGGGCGCTGAGGAAAAGCGGATGAAGAAAAGCAGAATCAACGAGGAGGCAACCATCAGACGAGGGCGCCTCCCCGTTTTCGATCAACCGGCGAAGGGGTTGGCGAACAGAAGCACCAGAGCCACAACCAGGCCGTAAATCGTCAGCGACTCCATGAATGCCAGTGAAAGCAGCAGGGTGCCGCGGATTTTGCCTTCAGCTTCAGGCTGGCGGGCAATACCTTCAACAGCACCTTGGGAAGCGCTGCCCTGACCGATACCAGGGCCGATAGCAGCCAGGCCGACAGCAAGGCCAGCAGCAACGACGGAAGCTGCGGAAGTAATGGAATCCATGTTGAGTGCGTTGGGGGGGGTGCGCTGAACAGCGCTGAGCAAATGAAGTGGGGATTGGTTCCCCCTGCGCAGGGACACTCTCTGTTGCAAGAGAGCGGGCCCGAGTCATGAGCGTCGGACCTACGCGCAGAAGTGTTTAGCAGATCGCCTCAACGGCGAACATTCGTCACCTAGTGGTGTTCGTGCAGACCTTCACCGATGTAGAAGGCTGCCAATGTTGCGAAGATGAGAGCCTGAATAGCACTGGTAAAGAGACCAAGCAGCATCACAGGCAGGGGAACGATCAAAGGAACCAGATAAACAAGCACTCCAACCGCCAGTTCATCAGCGAGAATATTTCCGAAAAGTCGGAAAGAGAGAGATAGAGGCTTCGTGAATTCCTCAATTATTTTGAAAGGGAGCATGATCGGAGTCGGCTCCACATAGAGCTCGAAAAACCTCAGACCCTTTCTGCTCAGCCCGGCATAGAAATAAGCGAGAGATACGAGCAGGGCCATGGCCACGGTCGTATTGATATCAGCTGTTGGAGCTCCGAGTTCACCTTCGGGAAGTTCAAAAACTTTCCAGGGGATCAGAGCACCACCCCAGTTGCTGACGAAAATGAACAGAAACAGGGTTCCGATGAACGGAAGCCAGTCTCGATAATATTTTTCCCCGATCTGATCCCGGGCGAGATCACGCAGATAGTCCCAGAGAAATTCGAGCAGATTCTGAAGGCCCATGGGGTCGCGGTTCAACTTGCGCGTTCCGACAAGAACGACAGCAAGAAGTGCACCGATCAGGATCCAGGAACTCAGAAAAACCTGGCCATGAATGTTGAGATTGCCGATCTGCCAATACAGATGGTTCCCAACCTCCAGCTCGGCGAAAGGCAGTGTGTAAGGCAGCAAAGCCATTGAAAGCAGAAGGGGATGCGCGAACTCAGGCGTCAATGACGGTCTGAAGGATCAAGGCGGGTTTATAGAGAAGGAAGCCGATAAAAGCGGGAAGCAGCTCGAGCTGGGGAAACTTGGCCGCTGCAACGATGAGCAGCACTGGCACAACCAACTGAAAACGACCCACTTGACGGGAACCTCCGCCGAGGCGAGCCACGCTGCGGGCGAGGAGGCGCAGGTAGAGAACACCAGCGCATGAACCCACCAGCAGGCTGCGGGCAACCATGACGTCGAAACCAACCAGCGCGATAAAAACCGCGACCAGTGAAACCGCCAGGGTGGCCAGCATCAGGCGTTGTTGAAGTCTGGCGTAGTCGGCCATTCCCGAGTCGATCGCAACAGATGCCGCGGATGATTCGGTGGAGTCGTTAGCCAGCAAACAGTGCCTGAGGAAGCGCGCGGAATCTATCACGCGTTTTCTCAGGCTCAGGTGCTGGAAGCCTCCAGAAGCAGAAGCCTGCGAGCCCAGAGAGCTCTTGCAACCGAGGCCGTCTCAGTGCCGAAATCCATGTCACCCAGACAGGTTGTCGGCTGCCGCTCAACGGTTTCCAGAAGTGCCAGCTCGGATTCCGAGAGCGTGACCGGCTCCAGATCAGGACCCAGCAGGCTGGATGAGGGCCATCCCCACAGACAGGGCTGCCTTCTTCCAGTGGCCTGAAGCAGCGCGGCATCCTCCTCCCAACGTTCAGCCTGGATTGAACGGCTCGCCAAAAAGAACTCGAAATGGCTGATGTCGGGGTCGAGGTCTTCCACGAGCAGCCACTGGTCTCTCTGGGAAAGTGCTTGCGCCCGTTCCAGCAGTTCGCCCGAAAGCAAACGGGACAGATCCCATGCGGATGGGTTTGAGAAACCAGCGAACTGCAGGCCGGCAGCGTCGATCAAGCTGAACAGTCGTGTGAGGTCGTAGCTGGTCTCCTGCGGATGCAGATACATATCGGCGAAATTGGAGTCGGCAGCGGTGTCGATGAGCCAGCGCTGCTCATGGTTCTGACGCAGACGATTTCCCTCCGGCAAAACCTGGAACAATTCGCGTCCAAGACGCAGACCATCTGCCCCATTGCCAGCCCCCAGGCGCAACAGAGCACTCTGCGTTCGGTGGATTTCCCAGCGTCCGCCATCGGCATAGAGGAAAAGATGGATCAACCCTCCTTCGGCCAGTAATGAAGCCAACGCCTTCAGGCCAGCCAGCGGCTCGCGCAGGTGATGGAGGACACCAACAGAGTTGATGTAGTCGAAAGGTCCCTCGCCGCTGAGATCAAGCAGACTTCTCTGCTCCTGGCGCAGCTCGCGCACCTGCTCCGCTCCACCGGATCGGCGCAGGCGTTCACGGGCGATTTCGAGAGCGCCGGCGCTGATATCCACCGCCAGAACCTCAGCTCCTTGATTGAGGTGGCAGAGGTAATCGGTGCTGACACCCGTCCCGCATCCAGCATCCAGAATTCGCAAAGGAGCGGCTTCAGCAGCAGGCGAGCGCACGGCACCATGAACAGCTGCCTGAACGCTTTCATGGCACCAGCGCCAGTTGTAACCGGGAGGCGGTCCGTCCTGCAGAGGGTCCCCCGGATACGGGAACCGGTCGTAAAAATTGCTCACCACGGGTGTGGCGGCGTCCGAGGGAATGGGGTTCATCTGCGCGTCGGTTTCCGGGTACACCGGGTGCAATGGGTTGGTCTGGAGCATTTCACGGTGGCCTCCGAAAACAGGCTCAATGGAGCAACCCCTGCAAACATTTGTTCATGCCTGTTCGGGAGCCTTCAGAACGAGCCGTAACGTGGCCCAATCCGGCTTGCTCCCGTTCATGACCGTGACCGCCAGCAGCGGCAGCCCCAGGGTTTCCCCACAGCTGTTCGACACCCTGCCGCTCTCCAGCGTTCGCCAGGCGGAGCAACAGGACCGTTTTCCGGACGGGGGCGAACTCGACACCCTGATCACGTTCTTCCGCAGCGGCAATGACCGCCTGGAAGCTTCAAAGATCATTGCCAGCAATGCTGAGGCGATCGTTGCCCGAGCAGCCAACAGGATTTTCGTCGGAGGCACTCCCCTTTCATTCCTCGATGCCCCTCTCAGCACAGGCGAGGTGTCCGGGGCCCAAGCTCAGGCCATCGATGCCGCCCCGCTCGCTGCTGACCAGGCCGCCTTCGAACAATCCGTCCGCACCTTCACAGGCGACAGCGGCATCACCAAGCGAGGCAATTTCTTCAGCCGGCTGCTCGATGTCGGCGGTGGTGATGCTGATGTCAGGGTCGTTCTGCCAACCGGCTTTACAGCCATCAGTGTGGCCAAGTACGGCCCGGCATTCATGCGCAAATCCGTGCGCGACCTGGGGTGGTTTCTTCGCTATGTGGGCTACGCACTCGTGGCTGGAGATCCGAGCATCCTTGCTGTGAACACGCGCGGGCTGCGCGACATCCTGCTCAAGAACTGTTCTCTCGCGGCCACCAATGTGGCCCTGCAAGAAATGCGAGGGGCCTGTGCGGAGCTGCTACGCGAGCGCCCTGAAGCTCGTCGGCTGACCATCGACTGTTTCAACGTGCTGTTGAAAGAGCTCGCCATTGCCACACCCTCCACAAAGCAGAAACTCGGCAGCCGCGTCAGCCAGGGGCTTCAGCTTCCTGCGATCTATGCCCTGGCATCGGAGACCGCGCAGCGTTTCGAAATGCGCCCCGGTCTTTCCGGCGCCGAGAAATCGGAAGTGATCCGAGCCGCCTACAGGCAGGTGTTCGAGCGCGACATCGCCAAGGGCTATTCACAGAACCCCTGCCGTGCAGAAGCCAGTCAGCTGGTGCAGGGCAAGATTTCCATGAGGGAATTCATTCGGGCTCTCGGTCGAAGCAAGGAATATCGAAATCAGTTTTACGGTCGGTTCGTGAACAGCCGGGTCGTGGAACTGGCCTATCGCCACTTCCTCGGACGGGGTGTCAGCTCGCTCGAAGAATTCCGCAAGGCCTTTTCGATCGTGAGCGACCAGGGCCTCAACGGCCTGGTTGATGTGATCGTCAACAGCAGCGAATACGCACAGACTTTTGGGGAAGAAACCGTTCCCTACCTGCGCGATCTCGGAGAAGAGGCACAGGAGAGTGCTGGCTGGGGATCCAACCGTCGACTGTTCCGCTTCAGCGCACCGTTCGAGGGCGCTCCCCAGTACGTGACGCTGTATGCCTCCTATCGCCAGCCTCTCGCTGATCAACACGTTTATGGCGGTGGCAATGATCCGGTCGGCAATCAATACGGAGCGATTTTCCCTTCCGACACCGCATCGGTGACAACGCGTCCTGCTCCCTTCAGCTATGACACGCGCCGCCTGCTGGTGAGCAATGGCATGGCGCAACCGGGACAAATGGACAGTCCTCAGTTCCGCGGCAGTCGTCCACGCAAGGTCGGTCCGCGTGTGATGAGACTCCAGCAGATCTCGACGGGCGGTGCTGCCATTCCTCGCCGCAGTGGCCAGCCAAGCATTCGCAACACCGAATCGAGCACCCAGGCGGTGATCAAAGCTGTGTATGTCCAGGTGCTCGGGAACACCGGATACGACGGTGAACGTCTCGGCTCCGAGGAAGCCAGGCTCGAAAACGGAGATATCAGCCTCCGCGACTTCATTCGCAGCGTTGCCCGCTCTGATGCCTTCCGTCGTCGTTACTGGGAAGGCCTGTATGTCGCCAAGTCGATCGAAGTGATGCACCGCCGCCTGCTGGGCAGGCCCACGTTTGGCCGCTGGGAGATCGACGCTCTCTTCGACACCGCTGCCAGACGCGGTTTTTACGGCCTTGTTGATGCACTGATCGACAGCAAGGACTACAGCGACTGCTTCGGCGATGACACCGTTCCCTATGAGCGTTTCATCACTCCCAAAGACCTGAACACCCGTCGTGCGCCTGCACTGCGCAGAGCCCTGGATCCTTCGATCGGAGCATCGGTCAACGTGTCGACGGCCCCGAGGCCCGAAGCCATTCGTGGCGAATCCCTACGCACAACTGGTGACATCACCAAGAGAAATATTCCTGATCAGAGTCCACGCAGAATCTCAGGCGGCAAGTGGACAGCTGACATCAAGGGATTCACTCCACCTGAACAGCTGGCGGCATTCATGCTGCGGCGATCATCCGGTTCCGGTGTCTCGCTGAACCAGCTGTCCCGTGCATCGCAGTCAAGCCGCCCCCAAGCCGGTCTTCAAGCCGCTTTGCCCCTGGGCGATGCCAGCGGTTACAAACGGCGTGAAGGTCTGCCCCGCCAAATTTCTCTGGCGCGCGTCTCCAACGAATCCGAACTGCGCGAAATCTTCGATGCGACCTATCGACAACTGCTCAACCGCGTCCCTCTGGAGACGGAACGCCTCACCTCAGCAGAGTCACTGCTGAGAGACGGCCAGATTGATCTCGATGGCTTCGTGGAATCCGTTGCACTAAGCGAGCCTTTCCAGGATCGCCTGTTCAGGATGGCACCGCTGCGAGCGGCCACCGCGGCAAGCCTTGCAATTCTGGGAAGAGCCTCAACCCCTTCGGAAACCAGCCGCTTCCTTCAGGTCAGAGCAGCCTCCGGTCAGCCGACTGCTGTCCGCAACCTGCTGGAACTCCGTGCGGAGATCGGCACGGAGCCCTCCGACGTGCCCGGACTCAGCACGCTCAACTCACGCAGCGGTGTGCCGCAGTCAACACTCACCCGCACGGCAAGTCTGTACAGCGGCAATGCCGGACTGACACCGCGTCCGGATGAAGCTCTCTGAACACCCCATCAGGGAGAGAGATTCACAGCCAATTGTCATCAACTAACGTTTTAGCCGGAGTTATCAGGACCTCCGGTTTTTTTGCTGTTTGTTTATAAAAAACAACTCCCAATCACCAACGGGAAAATCAAACTGAGCGGCCCACACTGGCAATGAAGATCTGTTACCGGGGCACCTACTCTCCAGGCTGCTGCCTGAGAATCCGGGAGGTTTGTGTGCTCCTGGCCCAGCGAGGATCGCAAATTCCACAACGGAAGATCAACAGATACAACATCTGGAGGCCTTCCCACTCGAATCTCAGCGATTCGAGGCCCTGCGGCCCTTAAGCTGCATCTCGATCTCCACCGAGATCACCACACCACTCACCGGATATCGGTCTCCTACGGGCGGCCGCTTGCTTCGAGGTAGAACTGCATGAGCATCGTCTCCAACTCGATCATCAACGCGGACGCCGAAGCCCGCTATCTCAGTCCAGGGGAACTGGACCAGATCAAGGCTTTCGTCAGCGGAGGGCAACGTCGCCTGCGAGTCGCTCAGGTTCTCAGCGAGAGCCGTGAGCGCATTGTCAAGACTGCAGGCGGACAGCTCTTCCAAAAGCGTCCCGACGTCATCTCTCCCGGAGGCAATGCCTACGGTGAAGCCATGACCGCCACATGTCTTCGCGACATGGACTATTACCTCCGTCTCGTCACCTACGGCGTCGTCGCCGGTGACGTGACTCCGATCGAAGAGATCGGCGTGATCGGAGCCCGTGAGCTGTACCGGTCACTCGGCACCCCTCTCGAAGCGATGGCGGAAGCCGTTCGCGAGATGAAAACCGTGGCAATGGGCATCCTCAGTGGTGCTGATGCCGAGGAAGCCGGCTTCTACTTCGACTACGTGGTGGGCGCTCTCGCCTGATCACCGGAACCAACGCCCCTTCACGTCACTCCTGAGTCCATGCAAGACGCGATCACCAACGTCATCAACAAGTCCGATGTCCAAGGTCTCTACCTGGACACGGCATCCATGAGCAACCTCGAGAGCTATTTCGCCAGTGGTGAGCTGCGCGTGAAGGCTGCCGCGACCATCAGTGCGAACGCTTCCGCCATCATCCGCGACGCGGTCGCCAAGGCTCTGCTCTATTCGGACATCACTCGTCCGGGCGGCAACATGTACACGACCCGTCGGTACGCAGCCTGCATCCGCGATCTGGATTACTACCTGCGCTATTCCACCTACGCCATGCTGGCCGGTGATACTTCCATCCTTGATGAGCGCGTCCTCAACGGCCTCAAGGAGACCTACAACTCCCTGGGCGTGCCCATCGGAGCCACTGTGCAGGCCATCCAAGCCATGAAGGAAGTCACCGCTTCCCTCGTCGGACCTGATGCCGGCAAGGAAATGGGTGTCTACTTCGACTACATCTGCTCCGGTCTCGGCAACTGATCTCCATGCGGTTGTTCAAAGTCACCGCCTGCATCCCCAGTCCTGAAAAGGTGCGGACGCAGCGCGAATTACAGAACACCTTCTTCACCAAGTGGGTGCCCTACGACAGCTGGTTTGCTGAACAACAGCGAATCCAGAAGCAGGGCGGACGCATCATCAAGGTGGAACTCTGCACCGGCGGCCGACAGGTCAACGTCGGCAACTGAATTCATTCTCAAAAGACTGCTCAGACCCGGCCTTTGGTCGGGTTTTTTGTTGAGCGCCCTTGGCAAATCGTCCCCAGGACGGCTCAATACATGCAACACCTTCGATCGTCTTGAGCAGCCCAACCGTGACCTCCAGAAGGAGTCGATCCTCACGTCAGGGCAGCCTGCGGAAACGGGATCGTGCTGCACCTGAACCCAAGCCTTACTGGCAGCGTTACCTACCACTCGACTGGTCGCTCTGGCCGGCCGAGGCACGCCTTCTACTGACGCTCACGGCCATCTGGAGCCTGGCTGGCCTGCTGGTTCTGGCTTCGGCCAGCTGGTGGGTGGCTGCCCGTGAGCAGGGCGAAGGTGCCTACTACCTCAAGCGTCAGCTGGTGTGGATGACGGCCAGCTGGAGTCTGATGTCACTGACGGCATCGATCAATCTGCGGCGCTGGCTGAAACTGGCGGGGCCGGCCCTCTGGATTGGCTGCCTGTTGATCGCAGCAACCCTGGTGATGGGAACGACCGTGAACGGAGCCAGCCGCTGGCTGGTCATCGGTCCGATCCAGATCCAACCCTCCGAACTGGTGAAACCGTTCGTGGTGCTGCAGGCAGCCAACCTGTTCGCACACTGGAAACGCACAGGACTGGATCAGAAGCTTCTCTGGCTTGGCAGTTTCGGGGTGCTTGTGCTGCTGATTCTCAAGCAGCCCAATCTCAGCACAGCAGCTTTGACCGGCCTTCTGATCTGGCTGATGGCCTTTTCAGCAGGACTGCCACTGTTCCAACTGTTCGGAACGGCGATCGGAGGCGCAATGCTGGGCACCGCCAGCATCCTGATCAATGAATATCAGCGGCTGCGTGTGATCTCCTTTCTGAATCCCTGGAAGGATCCACAGGGTGACGGATATCAACTGATTCAGAGCCTGCTGGCGATCGGCTCCGGCGGTGTTTTCGGCCAGGGATTTGGTCTCTCCACCCAGAAACTTCAATATCTGCCGATTCAGAGCACCGATTTCATCTTTGCTGTTTATGCCGAGGAATTCGGACTGGTGGGGTCGCTGCTGTTGCTCCTGTTTCTGATGTTGATCGGCTATCTGGGTCTGCGCGTTGCCCTTCGCTGCCGAAGCAATCAGTCACGACTCGTTGCCATTGGCTGTGCAGCGCTTCTGGTGGGGCAATCCGTGATGAACGTTGCCGTGGCATCTGGGGCCATGCCCACGACCGGGCTGCCATTGCCGTTGGTGAGCTACGGAGGCAACTCACTGCTCTCAAGCCTGATGATTGTGGGACTTCTGATTCGCTGCTCTCTGGAATCAACAGGGTTGATCGGCGAGCGCGGACATGCGCAACGACCGGTTTCTGATCGACGCCGTCAACGTCCTGATCGATAGGCTGAACTTCGAGTTTTCCTGAAACGGCTTCACCATCGCCTTCTTTGACCTGGCACTGTCCGATCTGGCCCGAAGCGGTGAAGACCTGCTGAACCATGCTCTTCAGCAACCTGGGCCATTGAGCCTTGGCGCTGTGTTGGTCGTGGGAGCCCTGACCAGTCTTGGGCCCTGTTCGCTGTCTCTGCTGCCGGTCACGCTGGCCTACCTCGCCGGCTTTGAAAGCGATCAACCGGCATGGCAACGCAGCCTTTCCTTCTGCAGCGGCATCGTTGGGGCACTGGTCATGCTGGGCAGCCTGAGTGGACTGCTCGGTGGCATATACGGCCAGGTCCCAGGACTGATTCCAACCTTGGTGGCACTCCTTGCCGTGGTGATGGGGCTCAACCTGCTTGGTGTTGTGCGACTGCCCCTGCCAACAGGGCCAGATCCCAATGCATGGAGCCGAAAAGTACCTGCACCACTGGCGCCGATTGCGGCCGGCCTGGCATTCGGTCTTGCGGCATCTCCGTGTACGACGCCTGTACTGGCAGTTCTGTTGGGCTGGATCGCTGCCAGTGGCAATGCGTTCACTGGGGTGGTTTATCTCAGCAGCTTCGGCATTGGTCAGGTGCTGCCTTTACTGCTTGCGGGAAGCATGGCGGCGTCTCTTCCCAAACTGATGGCCATGCGCTCGATCAGTCGTTGGATCCCCAGCATCAGCGGTGTCGTGCTGCTCACGATCGGCACCCTCACCCTGCTGACAAGGTTGGTCTGAGCATGCGTTTTTTGAAACGACTGCTGGCACTGCTCTCGAGCCTGCGCCTGGCCATTCTGCTGCTGCTGCTGATTGCAATGGCCAGCGCTGTCGGCACGATCATCCCTCAGCAGGAAGCGCCTGAGCTTTACCTGGAACGCTTCAATACCGACCCATGGCTGGGATTGATCAACGGCAACCTGATGCTGCAGCTGCAGCTCAATCACGTTTATTCCAGCATCTGGTTTCTCTCTCTGCTGGCCCTGCTTGGCCTGGCACTCACACTCTGCAGCTGGAGGCGTCAGTGGCCAGCATTGAAGGCAGCACTGCGCTGGACCGATTACTCCCGACCTCGCCAGCTGAGCAAACTTGCCCTGGCGGAGACTGTCGCCTGCTCGGACAGCAGCGCCGCCCTCAATGAGCTGGCCTCAGAACTCCGAGGGCAAGGCTGGAATGTGAAAGAGCAGAGCGGACGTCTTGCCGCACGACGAGGGGTGATTGGCCGAGTGGGTCCTCTGCTGGTTCATACAGGCCTGGTTCTTCTTCTCATCGGAGCAGCATGGGGTGCCTTGGCAGGACAGCGGCTGGAGCGTTTTCTCGCCCCTGGTCGCTCCCTCGATCTGCTGAGTCCGGCTGGCGAGAACAGACTCAGCCTCACCCTGCAGGATTTCGCGATTGAAAGGGATCCTGCTGGTCGTCCTGAACAGTTCAGTTCCACCCTGCTGCTCAGCCCCCCGGGCAATCCACAAGAGGAACGCAAGATCAGTGTCAATCATCCCTTGCGCTACCAGGGCATCACCGTTTACCAGGCCGACTGGTCGCTGGCGACCATCACCGTGCAGATCGGACGAAGCCCGCTGCTTCAACTTCCACTGAGCAGCTTTCCTGAACTCGGCGAGCAGACCTGGGGACTCGTGCTCCCCACACGTCCAGATGGAAGTCAACCGGTCTTTCTCAGCACCGGCAGCGAACAGGGACCGGTGCAGGTGTTTGATGCCGACGGGACTCTGATCACGAACCTCAGACCCGGCGGAGCCGGTGCTGAGGTTCAAGGCCTGCCATTGAGGGTGGCCGAGATCATGCCCGCCAGCGGATTGCTGCTGAAACGCGATCCAGGAGTGCCGCTTGTGTACGCGGGCTTCGCAATCACCCTGCTGGGAGGAGGGCTGAGCATGGTTGCCACCCGCCAGCTCTGGGCTGTTTCCGAAACGCAGCAGGCCAGGCTTCACGTGGGCGGAATTTGCAACAGGAACCTTGCGGGCTTTGCCACAGAGCTTCCCCAGCTGATCAGCAGGGTTGACGCCCTCCATGGCTGACGCGCACCACGGTGTGCACGTTGCCGCGGGGATGAAAATCAGCCTCCAATTCCATCCAGACGGGATCACAGGCCTCAACCAGATCATCGAGGATGCGGTTGGCAACCTCCTCATGGGAGATGGTGCGATTCCTGTAACTGTTCACGTAGAGCTTGATGGCCTTGAGCTCAACAACTCGAGGCCCCGGTTGATAGAGAAGCCGCAGCACAGCGAAGTCGGGGTAACCGGAGAAGGGACAGAGACAGGTGAATTCCGGCAGCTCGATCGATACCTCATAAGCACGGCCCGGGCGTGGGTTGTCAAAACAGATCAACTCGGCCTCGGCGATGGCTCGCTCCCCATAGAGAGGCGTGCGGGTGGTCTCCGCGGAGGATGCACTCATGAGCGTGAAGCGACACAACGGTTTGTAAAGACCTTAAAACCCGACCTGACCACCGCGACCCCAGAGCAACACTTGAGAAATCAGGGATAACGCCCCTGATTCAGCAAAAACTGTTCACCATGAACAACATTTATGCGGTAGTAATGCATTGAAGGACAAACCGTTGAGCTCGGGCCTGTTCCCACAGACCCTTCCAGCCGGAAGTAGCCACCCGCAGGCGAAGCAACGCTCCTTCCCACGAAGCGGTCCCGATCACCGATCGGAGCACTCACCATCCCCTTCGAGGCCACTCCCATGACCACAGCACAGCGCACCTACCGCGGCATCCCCTACGACCCGGCGCAACATGAGCGTCTGAGCCCGGAAAGGGTCGACCACACCTATCGCGGCCAGCACTACGACGCCCCTCTCTGCCATGCAGCAGCAGCGGAAACAACCGTGGAACTCCACTATCGCGGCAGCGTCTATCAGCACCGCCGGGAACAGGCCCGTCAGCCGGTCAACTCCTGATTCGGTATCAACGCGTACATCCGCGAAGGGATCGGCAAGTCGTAATAGAGAGGACTTCTGAAGCCTCTTCATGGATCTCCGTTTGCTCGCTGAAGGACCCTCTTTCCGTTTGGTCCCTGCCAGCGTTCATGGAATCCTCTGGCTTCAAACCCACTTCGAGTCCGAGCACTGGGAGCTCCTCTCCGAAGGCCAAGTGATCGTGAACCGTGTGGATGCGGAAACACTCATGCTTGATGCCTCCGAAGCTGGATTGAACCTGAATTCGCTGCCTTCCCTATCTGCTACACAACACGCCTGAGCTCTTAGCTTTTCCAAAGCCGGACATCAGCCATGAAAAAAGTCGAAGCGATCATTCGCCCCTTCAAGCTCGAAGACGTCAAGTTGGCCCTGGTGAACGCAGGAATTGTCGGCATGACCGTGAGCGAGGTTCGTGGTTTTGGTCGCCAGAAGGGTCAGGTTGAGCGTTATCGCGGCTCCGAATTCACGGTTGAATTTCTTCAAAAGCTGAAGATCGAAGTCGTGATCGATGATTCCCGGGTCGAAACCGTGGTCAACGCCATCGCGGAAGCGGCGAAGACAGGCGAAATTGGAGACGGCAAGATCTTTATCTCGCCTGTGGACACCGTCGTTCGCATCCGTACCGGCGACCGGGACAGCTCAGCTCTCTGAGACGAGGGCCATTGGCCTTCAATCGCGCAAGGTCTCAGAGACGACCTTCTCGATCACCGAACTTTCGATCTGAGGCTCACCCAGCGAAGTGAGCCAGAGCAGATACTCATGGTTACCGGCAGGGCCGGTGAGGGGAGAAGCCACAAGCCCTGCAGGCTTCCACCCGACGGAATTGGCCGCCTCGATGACAGCAGTGATGGCATCCCTATGGGCGAGGGGGTCCCGCACCACTCCGCCTTTTCCAACTCTTTGCCGACCCACCTCAAACTGAGGCTTCACCAGCACGATGGCCTGGCAGTCATCGACATCGAGACCTTCTATGGCCATCAGACCGCGCAAAGCTGGAAGCACCAGAGCGAGAGAGATGAACGACACATCGGCGACGGCCAGTGTTGGACGCTGGTCGCCCGCCTGGTAAAGCTCCTCAGGTGTCAGTCGCCTGAGGTTGGTGCGCTCGCGCAGCACCACCCGCTCATCAGTGCGCAGACGCCAGGCAGTCTGGCCGTAGCCGACATCGATTCCATAAACACGGCTGGCGCCGTGCTGAAGCAGGCAATCGGTGAACCCACCGGTTGAAATTCCACCATCGAGGCAAACACGCCCTTCCACCTCAACCGGGAAGGCCTGCAAGGCACCCAACAGCTTGTCTCCGCCCCTTGAGACGAATCGCGGCGGTTGCTCCACCTCAACAAGGGCCTCTTCCGCCACCTCCTGCCCGGGCTTCTCGAGACGCTGTCCATGGGCGTCGCGGACTTTGCCGGCACGGATCAACCGCTGGGCCTGCTGCCGTGATGTGGCCAGACCCAAAGTGAGCAGATGCAGATCCAGGCGGCGTTTGCGAGCCATTTCTTCATAAAAGCAGAGGCGAAATCCGAACAAACTTGCGTGGTTCGCCCTGGAGACCAGATAACTCCTTGAGGATCGTTCCGAGCCGCAACTCGGTCATGTCCGCCAAGCAGCATCCACGCCACCGCCCCAACCCTCGCAACGTGGTGGAGCTCCTGCATCCCGGAACCTTCGTCACCATCGAGAATCACCCGAGCGATCTGCCTCCCTTCCAGGTGATCGAGTGCCGAGGCGGACTCTGCACAGTGCGCCAGCAGGCCTGGGGGCAGCACGTGCAATGGGCAGTTGAACACCGTCGCCTGCGTTCTGCCTGAGCAAGCGCAGACGAACCTGCGTCACCGTAAGGTCGGGGATTGACCGTTTGTCTGCGATCCCTTGATCGAGCGCTACACCCTGCCCGAAATGGGCGCGATCTGGACCGACCGGGCCAAGTACCAGAGCTGGCTTGATGTTGAAGTGGCTGCCTGTGAAGCGAACTGCAGCCTGGGACGCGTTCCCGAAGCAGCAATGGAGGACATCCGCAGCAAAGCGGCCTTTGAGCCGGCACGGATCCTGGAGATCGAAGCCGAAGTGCGTCATGACGTGATCGCTTTTCTCACCAACGTCAATGAGTACGTCGGTGACGCAGGTCGTTACATCCATGTGGGCATGACCAGCAGCGATGTGCTGGATACCGGTCTGGCTTTGCAGCTCAAGGCCTCCGTCGCACTGCTGCGCAAGGAACTGAGCGCCCTCGACGACGCCATCGCCAAACTGGCGGCGGAACACAAAACCACCGTGATGATCGGCCGCTCCCACGCCATCCACGGTGAGCCGATCACCTTTGGATTCAAATTGGCAGGCTGGCTGGCGGAGACCCGCCGCAACGCCGAGCGCCTCGAACGGTTGGAACGGGATGTGGCCGTCGGCCAGGTGAGCGGGGCCATGGGCACCTACGCCAACACCGATCCCGAGGTGGAACGTCTCACCTGCGAGCGACTCGGCCTGACACCTGACACCGCGAGTACGCAGGTGATCTCTCGCGATCGTCATGCCGATTATGTGCAGACCCTGGCGCTGGTCGGTGCCTCACTGGACCGCTTCTCCACGGAAATCCGAAACCTGCAACGCACGGATGTGCTCGAGGTGGAAGAAAGCTTTGCCAAGGGGCAGAAAGGCAGCTCGGCCATGCCGCACAAGCGCAATCCGATCCGCAGTGAACGCATCAGCGGCCTGGCCAGGGTTCTGCGCAGCTATGTCGTCGCCGCTCTGGAAAATGTGGCGCTCTGGCACGAGCGAGACATCAGCCACAGCTCGACCGAGCGGATGATGCTCCCGGACTGCTCGGTGACGCTGCATTTCATGCTGCGAGAGATGACAGCCGTTGTGGCAGGTCTGGGGGTGTACCCGGGGAACATGCGTCGCAACATGAATGTGTACGGCGGTGTGGTGTTCAGTCAGCGGGTTCTGCTCGGACTGGTGGATGCAGGCATGAGCAGGGAGGACGCCTATCGGGTGGTGCAACGCAATGCTCACAGCGCCTGGAACAGCGATGGAGGGGACTTCCGCCGCAATCTTGAGGCCGATCCCGAAGTAACCGCCAAGCTGAGTGCGCAGCAACTGGATGATTGCTTCAGCACCGATCTGCACCAAGCGAATCTGGGAGTGATCTGGGAGCGACTGGGACTCTGAGGTCTTGTCTGAACCATGTTCTGGACCCCCTATGCAGACTGGATTTACGTGGTCGTGAGCGTCAGCGGCATGCTGCTGATCATTGCCCTCGTGCTCAGGCCCGGAGCGGGCCCACGCCCCTAACGCAATCACCTGCCCTGTGATGTCAGACGCGACCAGGACTGAACACGACAGCATGGGGACGGTGGAAGTCCCCGCAGACGCACTGTGGGGAGCCCAAACCCAGCGCTCTCTTCGCAACTTCGACATCGCTGAAGACCGCTTGCCCGCGGAGCTCGTTCATGCGCTCGCCCGCATCAAACAGGCTGCAGCGCGCGTGAATGCCCGCTTCGGCGTGATCAGTGAGAGCCAACGTGACGCCATCGTGACCGCCGCTTCGGCCGTAGCTGCAGGCCAGCACGATGATCAATTCCCGTTGCGTGTGTGGCAAACCGGCAGCGGCACCCAGACGAACATGAACGTCAATGAGGTGATCAGCAACCTGGCTGCTCTGGCTGCCGGTGAACCGCTCGGCAGCCAGAGGCCGGTTCACCCCAATGACCATGTCAACCGGTCCCAGTCGACCAATGACGCCTTCCCTGCAGCGATTCATGTCGCGACGGCGGAGGGCATCGAACGCCGCCTGCTTCCTGAGCTCGACCGATTGATCAGTGTCTTTGCCGCCAAAACCGAGCTCTGGCAGGACCTTGTGAAGATCGGCCGCACCCACCTGCAGGATGCGGTGCCACTCACCCTGGGACAGGAGGCCTCAGCCTGGCGGGATCAGATCTCGGCCGCCCGCGCTCGCATTGCCTCCAGCCTCTCGGAGATCTATCCACTGCCGTTGGGCGGCACGGCGGTGGGAACCGGTCTCAATGCACCGGATGGTTTCGCTGAACAGGCCGCACAGGAACTGGCCCAGCTCACGGGACTTGCTTTCAGCTCAGCTCCGAACAAGTTCGCTGTGATGGCCAGCCATGACGGGCTGGTGCATTCCATGGCACAGCTGCGACAGCTGGCTGGAAGCCTGCTCAAGATTGCCAATGACATCCGCCTTTTGGCGTGTGGTCCACGCGCGGGGCTCGCAGAGCTGCATCTGCCGGAGAACGAACCCGGCAGCTCGATCATGCCTGGGAAAGTGAACCCAACCCAGTGCGAAGCGATGGCCATGGTCTGCACTCAGGTGATCGGCCTGGATGCCGCCGTGGCCATGGCCGGCGCGGGCGGCCATCTGCAGATGAACGTCTACAAACCGCTGATCGGTTTCAATCTGCTCCAGTCGATCACTCTGCTCACGGATGCCTGCCGGTGCTTCCGGGTAGCCATGGTCGAAGGCATCGAACCCAACAGAGCAAGGATTCAACGGGATGTCGAGCAATCACTCATGCTGGTCACCCCCCTGGCGCCGATGATCGGGTACGAGAAGGCCAGTGCGATCGCAAGCTATGCCCATGAACAGGGCCTGAGCCTGCGCGACGCCGCTCTCGACCTGGGATATGTCACTGCCGAGGACTTCGACCGCATCGTCGATCCCGCCGAGATGGCACGACAGCAGGGCTAGATCAGCAACACTCAGGCAGCGCGTTCCGTCGCGGGATTGAGGCCCTCTGATTCAGCCGCCGCGGCCTTCTGCAGATCATCGGCTTCCGCCACAGGGAAGCGGTTGATGGCCTTGAGGGCCTGGCGGGCATGGCTGCGCAACTGCTCACTGATCGCTTCGCAATAGGGAACCTGCGCCAGCAGATCCACTGTGCGGCGCATGATTCGCACCACATCACCTTCATCAAGAGACGTGTTGGCGATCAGGTCGTTCCAGGCCGTACCGCTGGCCCAGGCCTCCACCAGCCCCATCAGCTCGGGTTCCCACCAGGCCGGCACCACCACCTGATGCCGCTCCTGCGCACTCAGAAGCTCACGACGGATGCCCGAAAGATCATGCAAAGCCTCCTCAGCGCGCGGAGGTGGTGGGAAACCGCTCCAGAGATCCGGACGATTCACCTCGGTGCTGATCGCTTCAAACACCGCCGCCAGCTCGGCCGGCGGCAGATCATCCAGATGACCGCTCATCAGGGCAAGACCCAGCCAGAGTTCGTTGTCACCCCGGAGGGCGGCCACGGTGCGACCGATCTCCGTCGGCTCAAGATCATCAAGCGCTGCAAAGTGCTGAAGGATCTCCATCAGCGCGAGGAAGGTCTCCCAATGACGGTTGGCGCGGTGATGGAGCAGCTGCTGCCGCTCTGCGATCTCCAGCTCCAGGTCCTCCATGCGCCGGCGATGCTTCTTCAGTTGCTTGCGATCTCCCCAGCGATGGGCAGGGTGAGCTTCCAGATCAGTCTCAAGCTCCTGCACCGTTTTGGCCTGGGACAGCACTTCCCCTGCCAGGTCGTACTGAGGGGTCGTCATGTCATGCCGCTGCGCCATATGGCCCACTGCCAGAGCCAGACCACCGCTGCTCTGATCTCCATGGCGCAGCTCACCGGCACGGCCGAGATCGGGTGGTCGCACCCCATCCACCTGCAGACAGCTCAGTTCCGCGTGCAGGCTCACCACGGCCTGACAGGGCAACATCAGCCAGACATTGTCTTGGGTCAGGCAGAGCAGCAGCGGGAATTGTCCTGGGCCCTCGCACTTGTCCACGATCACTGCGGGGGTGACACCGCCACGCAGTTGTGGGGCCTTCAGGCTGACGAGCGTGCCGACGCTCGCGAACTGCAGCGCCAGGGTGAGCTCGTGCGCCAGGGTTTCCTCGGCCTGCTGCTGAAGGATGCGCATCAGCCGCCGCTCTTCGCGTAAACGGCCACGACGCTTTTCATAGTCCTCGAAGTCCTCCCAGGGCACATCTCCGGCTGAGCCCTGCAACTGCCCCAGCTGCAACCGCAACTGCTCGAGGATCTCCTCCTCCTCGACGAGATCCAGGCTCGCCAGATAACGGCCGAAACTGCGCTCCACCAGCTCGCGTGCCTTGGCCAGATCATGGCGCTGAAGCAGGTTGAGAACCATCCCGTAGCTGGGAGTGAACTGACTCACCAGGGGATCTGCAGGACTCGTTGCCAGCTGACCCGCTTCACGGACCCCTTCGAATCGACTCTGAACCGTCACCACATACCCCTGGGAATCGAGTCCGCGCCGTCCTGCACGACCTGCCATCTGCAGAAACTCACTGGCCATCAGGGGGCGGTGGCCACGCTCCGTGCGCTTGGACAAGGCTGCAATCACGGTGCTGCGAGCGGGCATGTTGATCCCCGCCGCCAATGTCTCCGTTGCGAACACCACTTTCACCAGCCCCTGCTGGAACAGCTCTTCGATCAGTTCCTTCCAGGCCGGGAGAACACCGGCATGATGGGCAGCGATGCCGCGCATGAGGGCATCGGCGTGCACACCGTCGCGGACGGCTTCAGGGTTGGCAGCGGCGTAGGCCTTCAGACGCTCCCGAATTCGCGCCTGTTCGGCATCGCTCACCAGGCACTGCACGCCAAGATCGCGCAC
Organism: Synechococcus sp.; assembly: GCA_047286285.1. Classification (GTDB taxonomy): domain Bacteria; phylum Cyanobacteriota; class Cyanobacteriia; order PCC-6307; family Cyanobiaceae; genus Synechococcus_C. The sequence continues at coordinate 2,142,993 of JBJBBP010000002.1, forward strand.
AGCCTTGTCGCAACCGCGCCTGCTGAAGATGAAATAGATGGCGGGCAACATGTCGCGCTCGGCCATCTGGGCCACCACAAAGCTGATTGGTGGTGGCTCGGGCTGAGGAGGCCTTGGGGAGCGGCCCTTGCGTTTGTGCCCCTTGGGAGCTCGCCAGACCTTGCAGTTGGGATGGAGACCAGTGCCCTGTTCATTCAGCAGCGGATGCAGCCCCTTGGCACTGCAGAACCCGAAGTGCAGTGGGACAGGACGAAAATCACTCAGCACAAGCCTGGTGGGGCCGTGCACCTTTTCGATCCAATCGGTGAGCTGCCCGGCATTCGCCACCGTTGCTGAGAGCGCCACAAGCTGGACAGGGGGGGGAGAGTGAATGATCGATTCCTCCCAAACGGTGCCGCGCTGCGAGTCATTCATGTAGTGGCACTCGTCCAGCACCACGGCTTCCACATCCGCCAGCGGGTCGTCATGCTCGTCCGCCTCGGCATACAGCATGTTCCGGAAGATCTCGGTGGTCATCACCACGATCGAGGCGTCCCGGTTGACACTGAGATCACCGGTCATCAGGCCCACATTCTCCGTTCCGAACTGCTCCCGGAAATCCCGCAGCTTCTGGTTGGAGAGCGCCTTCAGCGGAGTGGTGTAAAAAACTTTCTGGCCATGGGCCATGGCCCGATGGATGGCGTACTCGCCCACAAGCGTCTTGCCCGATCCCGTGGGAGCACTCACCACCACGGAATGGCCTTGGTTCAGAGCGTCGATCGCCTCCAGCTGAAAATCATCCAGCGGGAAGGGAAAAAGCTCTGCTGGATCGGGCGACCCCCCCTGTGCGGGCTCTGAAGCCTGGGTGTCTTGATCCGCCATGGGTGGATCCTAGGGAGGCCGCCGCCGGAAGGCCTCCAAGCAGAGGGGAATGCGCGAATCCGCTGCCTTCCGAGCATGATCGGCGTGGACCGAGACTGCACCGCATGAGCACTCATCCGGCCCGTCGTCGTCAGCTGCGCACCTGGTCGCCCGCCGCAAAGCAGGAGCATCTGCAGGCCGTCGCAGCCGATTCAGGCAGCGGTGCAGAGGCCGGCCTGGAGCTGCTGGACCTGGCCAGCAACGATTATCTGAGCCTCTGCCGCCATCCTTCCCTGATCGCCGCGGCCGAGGCTCAACTGCGATTCAGCGGTGTGGGTGCAGGCGGATCACGCCTGGTGAGTGGCAGTCGTCCCGTGCATGTTCAGCTGGAGTCAGCGCTGTCACGGTGGCTTGGCCGGGAGCGCGTGTTGCTGTTTCCCAGCGGGTTTCAGGCCAATCTGGCGGCGGTCAGAGCCTTGGCAGACCGACACACCACCGTTGTGGCGGATCGGCTGATCCATCACTCATTGCTGGTGGGGGTGCAGGCCAGTGGCGCCCGACTGCGACGCTTTGCCCACAATGATCTGGAGGCACTGGAGCATCTGCTGCAGCGGTGCCGGAGCGAGCGTCCGAAGGCACCTCTGCTGGTGATCAGTGAAAGCCTGTTCAGCATGGAGGGCACCAGTCCTCGGGTGCCGGATCTGGCAGCACTCTGCGATCGGCACGGGGCACGCCTGCTCCTGGATGAGGCCCATGCCCTGGGTGTGCTCGGGGAAGGAGGTCGTGGGCTGGGATTCGCTGAAGACAAGGTGACGATGCTCAGCGGCACGTTCGGCAAAGCCTTCGGCAGCGGCGGTGCCTTTCTGGCCTGCGATGGCGAACTTGGAGAGCAGCTCCTGCAGGAAAGCGGAGCCTTCCGATACACCACTGCACTGGCACCACCACTGGCTGCGGCCGCCCTTGCGGCCCTGGAGCTGATACAGACCAACCCCGACTGGGGCCATGAACTGATCAGGCGCAGCGACACCTGGCGTGAACGCCTGGTCGAGGCGGGCTGGGTGAGGCCGACAGGTCGCGGGCCGATCCTGCCGCTGCTCGTCGGAGAGGATCAGCAATGCCTGAATCTGCAACGTCAGCTGGAGCTCTCAGGTCTTCTCACCGCTGCGATCCGGCCACCCACGGTGCCTGAAGGCAGTGCAAGGCTTCGTCTGGTTCTGCACCGCTGCCTCCCCGATGAGACATTGGAATCACTGCTGAGGGCCCTCTCGAAGGGCCGCGTTGCTTGATGAAGCAGGTCATCGCCATGCATGGCTGGAGCGGCGACGGCATGGCCTGGGCTCCATGGGAGCGTCATTTCAGCCATCGGGGTTGGCTCTGGCAGAGCGGCGAGCGCGGCTACGGACACAGGAGATCCTGCGATCCCAGGTGGGCAGAACCAACCGAAGGCGCGCCCATCCCAGCCATGGCGACGCAGCGCCGGGTCGTGATCGCCCATTCCCTGGGTGCTCATCTGCTCAAGGCCTCCGTGCTCTGCCAAGCCACCGACCTGGTGTTGCTCGCCAGTTTCGGGCGCTTCGTTCCGCAGGGCCCTGAGGGGCGAGCGCTGCGCACTGGGCTCAGAGGCATGCAGAAAGCGATCGGCGGTCCAGGAGAGGCAACGATGCTCAGGACCTTTCTCAAACGCGCGGCCCAACCGGCTGACATGGGTGGGCTGCCAGCGGGCCCGGTCCAGCTGGGCCTCTCCCAGCAGGGGCGGATCACGCTGAAGGAGGATCTGGCACGCCTGATCGAAACCTGTGACCTGCCTGCAGGCCTGCCGAAAACGGTCCGGGTGCTGGTGGTGGATGGCTCAGAGGATGCGATCGTCGCACCAGCTGCGAGCCGGGAACAACTTCAGGCTCTGACAAGTCACCTGGAGCATGCTCCCGATCACTGGCAGCTCAGTGGAGTCGGTCACGCACTGCTGGTCCCCGACCTGCTGGTACGTGTCCATCACTGGCTCGATCAGATCGGTCGAGAAACCTGATGGGTGCCATCGGCAACTGGGGCGACAGGGTTCTCCGCCGTTTTGACCGGTCGGCTCAGAACTACAACGCTGCGGCGACTCTGCAGCATGCGGTCGCCGGTCATCTGGCGGACCATTGCAGGCAACACATCGTTCCCGGCGGACTGTGGGTCGACCTCGGCAGCGGCACCGGTCATCTGGCGGAAGCTCTGGAAGCACGCTTTCCGGACCAGCGCGTGCTGCGCCTGGACGGCAGCGAGGCCATGCTCCGGCAACAACCCATCTCCGCCGACACGCAGCGGTGGGACCTCAGAGGCCCATTACCGCAATGGCAGCAGGCTCCCAGCCTGCTTGCATCGAGCTTTTGTCTGCACTGGCTGCCTGAGCCAGGAGAGGTCCTCAAACATTGGCTGAATCAGCTGAAGTCCGGAGGATGGCTGGCGGTGGCCTTACCGGTGGACGGCTGTTTCCCTCAGTGGCATCGGGCCGCTGAGGCCTGCAGCATCCCTTGCACGGCCATCTCCTTCCCGGAGCAGAACGCACTGTTTCAGGGTGTCACTCCCGATCAGATCAGGCTGCAGAGCGTGATGCAGTGCCATACCTTCGCCGAAAACCTGCCCAGGCTTCTGAAGCCGTTGCGCAGGGTTGGCGCCGACTGCAGCACTCGTCCATCCTTGCCGATCCGAGACTGGCGCACACTGCAGCAAGCCTGGCCTGACCATGATGGGGAAGGAAGGCTCAGACTCACCTGGGTGATCCAATTGCTGCTGATCCAACGATGACCTCGACTTCAGCGGCAGTGCGCCTGGTGGTCTGCGGCACCGATACGGACGTGGGCAAAACAGTTGTCAGCGCCCTGCTTGTTCAGGGTCTCAACGCCACTTACTGGAAACCGGTGCAAAGCGGTCTGGAGGAAGGAGGCGATCGTGAGCGGGTGATCAAGCTGATTGAACTGCCCTCCGAGCGCTGGATCCCGGAGACCTATGCATTCCAGGCAGCTGTCTCACCTCACTGGGCAGCGGAACTTGAAGACAGCCATGTTGATCCGAAGCTTCTGTCGCTTCCATCCACCGGAACGACACCCCTGGTGGTGGAGACCGCCGGCGGCCTTCATGTTCCACTCAATCGCTCCTGGCAGCAGATTGATCAACTGCAGCAATGGATGCTGCCCGTTGTGCTGGTGGCCCGCAGCGGGCTGGGCACCCTGAATCACACCCTGCTCAGCCTGGAAGCACTGCGCAACCGCAGGATCCCTGTGATCGGCTTGATCCTGAATGGGCCAGCCCACGCTGACAATCCCAGAACCCTGGCGGAAATCGCCGATGTTCCGGTGCTCGCGCAACTACCCCCGCTGAAACCACTCAACGCCGAAGCACTCCGCAACGAATGGCTCAAACAGGACCTCGGCCCTAAGTTCAAGGCGTTTGCGAACCGTCCGAACAACCGATGACAAGCCGTCAGACCTGGGCCACCGTGGCCGTTGTGCTCCTTTGCGGCGGCATTCTTGTGCTGTTCACGGATGTTGAAGTGCAGCTGGTGCGCTGGTTCAACTGCGGGCCGATCGCAACCCTCGGAGAAAAGAACAGTGATGTCTGCCGGTAGAGACTTCCGGGAAGCAGTGCCCTCCAGAAGCTCTCAACCCATCGGTCGCGACCTGAGTGGGCATCTCCCCATCAGCAGTGCCACGTGACGCACGGCCATGCTCAGAGGCCATCCCTGGCGCAGTTGTTCATGGATCTGTTCGATCTGGGAAGGCGACCAGCCACGCATCTCGAGCCGGGCTTTGATCAAAGGCCAGCCACCTTCGAAAAAGATGCTTCGGCAGCTCTCGCTGCCAGGACCAAAGCGTGGCCGCTGAGGCGACGGATCCACAAATCGATTGGAAGACGGCCTCACGCGACTTTTGGAAGCCTGATTCATGGCCATGGTTGGCCTCGCAGTCCTTGCCCATGATGACAACAGGCCATCAAGCGTGCCCAGTGTCACGAAACCATCACCCCCACCTCTGGCCACCCTTCACTTCCATCACAACCACCCCTCCTCTCGAGCAGGCGGTGCGGGGAGAAGGAGCGTTGCTTTTCAGAGCTGAAGGACCACCTCTGATTGATGCGATCAGCAGTTGGTGGGTCACCCTGCACGGCCACGCCAATCCAGTCGTTGCTGCGGCGATCGCCGAGCAGGCGGCCACACTCGAGCAGGTGATCTTCGCGGAATTCACCCACCCACAGGCGGAACGGCTGGCATCCCGCCTTGCCCGCAGCACTGGACTGGACCGTGTGTTCTTTTCAGACAACGGCTCCACGGCTGTGGAGGTGGCACTCAAAACAGCCGTGCAGTGGTGGCACAACCGCGGCGAACCACGCCACCAGCTGGTCGCATTCGAGGGGGCGTATCACGGCGACACCTTCGGGGCGATGGCAGTCGGAGCTCGAAGCCTGTTCAGTGAACCGTTTGATCCGATGCTGTTTCCGGTGAGACGGGTCCCTTGGCCCCACACCCACTGGAATGACGATGATGTGGATGCCAGGGAACAGCAGGCCCTCGAGGAGCTACAGCAGGCTCTGCAAACACCGACCGCAGCTGTGATCCTGGAGCCGCTGATCCAGGGCGCAGGCGGAATGCGCATGGTTCGCCCCCAGTTCCTGCAGGCGGTGGAGCAACAGGTCAGAGGCGCCGGCAGCCTGCTGATCGCCGATGAGGTCCTTGCCGGTTTTGGGCGTTGCGGCCGCCTGCTGGCCTGCCAGCGAGCAGGGATCCAGCCGGATCTGGTGGCTCTGTCCAAAGGACTGACCGCTGGATTCCTGCCGATGGGGATCACGATGGCCAGCGAGATGATCTTTGAGGAGTTCCTCGGCAGCGACCCCACCAAAACCCTCTGGCATGGTCACAGCTTCACCGCCAACCCACTCGGCTGCGCGGCAGCCAACGCCAGCCTGGATTTGCTCGAAGCTGACCCTGCCTCGCATGAACAGTTCGAACAACGCCATCAGTGCAGGCTGGAGCGGTTGGCCTGCCATCCGAGAGTGCAACGCACCAGGCTCTGCGGCACCATCGCCGCCTTTGATCTGGTGACCGAAGCTGAGCAGGGCTATCTCAATCCTGCAGGCAAAGTGCTTCGACGCCTGGTGAGAGATCAGGGTGTGCTGATCCGCCCCTTAGGGGATGTCGTCTATCTGCTGCCACCGCTCTGCATCAGCGATGCCCAGCTGGATCAGTGCTACGACGCTCTGCACAACGGACTGGATGCTCTCCCTGACCGATGAGCTCACTGTTCCGTGCGGTCACGGGCCCAGACGCAGTGCAGCCTCAACGTCCTCTCGTGTCAGGCCATAGGGATAGGAACAGCAACGAGGAGGCCGCTCCGAGGTCCAGGTGACTCCCAGATCCTGCTGATCCAGCCGCAGCAGCGCGCTCCAGTGAGGCTGCTCCCAGATCCAGTCACAGGGATCCTGATCACTGCGGATGGCGCCCAACGCCTGCAACCAGTGCTCAAGTGACCGCAGGGAATGCTGATTGAGCGGCGTGTCCGCTGATGGGAGCGATGCCATCGGAATCACCGGGTTGCGCCTCACTCAGCTGAGTCTGCTCCTCGACCAGCCAACTCGGCTGCACCTGAAGATCGAGTCCTCGGCTCCAGGCCACTCCCACACCAAGCAGCAGGCAAAGCAGCAGAGACCCCAGCAGAAGCAGCAGCGACAGCCACTCGCCACCCGAGAGGGGACGACGCTGACCGATGGCCTGCGGCACCGGTAGTGCAGGAATCACCGCCTGGCGCGGCGCTTCCCGTTCCCGAAGAGCAGCGTCGTAGAGACGGCGCCGCCGCGGATCGGCGAGCTGTTCATAGGCCTCTCTGAGCAGACGGAATTGGCGGGCCGCATCGTCTGCCGGCAACCGGGTGGTGTCGGGGTGCACCGCCTTGCTCAGGCGACGGAAGGCCTGACGCAGAGCATCGGCATCCGCGCTGCGAGACACACCCAGGCGCTCGTAGTAGGTGATGTTCTGAGCCTGAGGGGCCATTGCGTTGGGCAGCACCTTTGGCTTCAGCGGCATTCTAGAAAGGTGTGACGGTCAGGCCGCCATGCCGGATACATCGCCGTTCGCCATTCCTGGCCCCGAACTCTGGTCGTTGCTCGGGTGGAGCCCCGACGCCGGGCAACTGCAGCAGTTGATTGACCTGCAACATCTGCTGCAGGACTGGAACAGCCGCGTCAATCTCACCCGGCTGGTGGAGGGAGAGGATTTCTGGATCGCTCAGGTGCTCGACAGCCTCTGGCCTTTGTTGCCTGAGCTGAAGAGCCCCGAAACAACTCGCCGCTGCATCGATGTGGGCACAGGCGGAGGCTTCCCGGGACTGGCTGTAGCCATTGCTCTCCCCGGAGCAGAGGTGACTCTTGTGGATTCGGTAGGACGCAAGACCGCAGCGGTGGCCGCCATGGCGAAGTCACTGGGACTGGGACAACGGGTGTTCGTGCGCACGGAACGGGTGGAGCGCACTGGTCAGGATCCCCGCTGTCGAGGAACCTTTGATCTGGCGATGGCCCGCGCCGTCGGCGCAGCGCCTGTGGTGGCTGAGTACCTCGTGCCCTTGTTGCGACAGGAAGGTGAGGCTTTGCTGTATCGCGGGCGCTGGAATGAATCCGATGAAGTGGAGCTGCAATCGGCACTCAGGCTGCTGAAAGCTCGATCCCTGTGCTTGCAACGCATGGAACTTCCCTCTCAGAGAGGTCCTCGCACACTGATCAGACTCGGGCCTGATGGAGCAACTCCCGGAAAGTATCCCCGCGCCACAGGGTTGCCCACCAAGATGCCGCTTGGTGTTCAGGACGACGACAGCCGCTCCTGAGGAGAACCACCCGCCCGCGCGCGCAGGCTGCGCAGGAGACCGGGAATGCGGTCCCTCCAGGGACTGTTGCTGAGAACCGACATCAGCAGCTCCTCGCTCACGTCGGCATCCAACGCATCCGCATTGGCTCCTGGGAACCAGTGCCCGGCTCGGCCCAAGAGGCCATAACGCGCCTTGACGAAGCCCTCCAGATCCCATGCTTCGAGCAGGTTGTACAGCCACAGCAGCAATGGCAGGTTGATCTCTCCTGGGGTGTCCTGCCATTCGGGCAATCCCTGTCTCCAGCTTCTCAGCCATGGGGCACCGAGAGCATCGCGTTGCGCCTGATGGAGACGGGATTCGATCGGCACGACCAACTCGTCAGCCTGATCCAGAAGAGAAACCGCGTCGAGATGCAGATCGAGGTCCTGCGGACGCGCCGCACCGACACTCAGCGTGTGCACGCGTGGATCACGCAGGCAGAAAAGGTCGTTGAAAACAATCGGGTGCAAGGGATCCGTCAGCTCCAGCAGGCGTGGACTCGGGGTGTGCAGGTGTCCCCCTTTGTCAGTGGGGCTGATGATGAACACGCCCATGTCCTGAAGGCTGGCGGCGGCGATGGCCGGCTCATTGTCCTGACGGATGAAATACCAATGCAGATTCACGTAATCGAAGGCACCCGTTTCGATCGCATCGACGATCACTGCAGTGTCTCCATGGGTGGAAAAGCCCACGTGGCCGACCCGACCCTCTGCCTGCCAGCGATGCACCACGTCGAGGCAACCTCCCGGTCGGATTGTCTGATCGAGATGGGAATGCAGATTGATGCCGTGAATCGAGAGCAGATCGACGCGATCCACATTCAGACGGGCGAAGGAGAGTTCGAGTTCGGCCTCAAACAGCGTGGGATCCGACTGAGGAGGAACCTTGGTCTGCAGGATTCGGTCAGGGTCCGGACAATCCGGCAAAGCCCAACCCAGTTGTCGCTCTGAACTTCCGTAATGACGGGCGGTTTCCACGTGATGGAAGCCATTGTGCACCGCTCGTTCAAGGGTGCTCCGTAGCAAACGCTGGGATTGAGCTGTGATCGCTTCGACCTCCAGATCACTCCAGCTCTGCTGAAAGCGCATGCCCCCCAGCGACAGCACAGGCATGGGAATTTCAGTGCGCCCGAAGCGTCGGGTTGGCAGAGAAGACATGCGCATCAACCCTGATGGCTGTTGCGGGGAAGCTGACGACGTGGTCTGGCCGGCGAGGGGACTCCCATCGGCAGCAATTCCTGCGCATCCAACTGAAGCTTCAGACCGGGCAGATCATCGAACGCAACCCAATGAATGCAATCCACCGGACAGGTCTCGATGGCCTCCTGAATGCGATCGGAGCTGTCACCATCCTGGCGAACCGCCCGTGAGCGGCCGAGATGCGGCTCGATCACAAACGTGTTGGTGGCCACATGCGCGCAATAGCGGCAACCAATGCAAGCTGCTTCATCCACCCAAACAGCCTTGGTCTGGAGAGCTCCACCAAGCACCGGCTCCAGACCTGTGCGCTCATCCCGTTCAAAGGAGGCTGCGCCGTAGGCGGCAGCCACTGGATCAGTCACTGAATCAACGATGTCGTGGATGTGTTCGCTTCAGGCGTCCCAACGGGTCACCACCAGCTCGATGGAACCATCTTGGCAATCCCGCTGCTCTGTGACATCAAAACCTTCCTGACGCGTGGCTTCGAGCACTGAGCGCAGCGCGTACCGCTGGGTCAGACGGGAGAGAAAACGTTCGACAGGAACGGGCTGACGCCACAGGTCGAGATCGGTCACGAACTCGTAGGCGTGATTCGATTCATTCCAGCGGAAACCGAAGTCTGCACCACCATCAACCGCCACTGCCAGCTCAGCTTCGACGGTCTGGCCCTTATAGCCGCGCACGGTTTGCTGGTCATCGCCGGGGGTATAGCCCAGATCCTCGAGCGCCCCTTTCAGCGGAGCCAGCTGACGGAGTTCGGTCTTGACGGTACTGAAGTGAGACATCAGGAAGGCTTGACGGACTGGGACTGAGTGACGGGCTGGGTGGAGGTGAAGGCCTCAGAGGTGGACTGACGCCGTTCAACGGTGCCTAGCGCTGCCTCCAGACGATCGGTGAGTTGCAGACAGGCGTCACCGCTGACTCCTTCCACCCGCTCCTCCACACGACCATCGGGACGAATGCGAAATCGCACTGTGCGCTGAGGCATGCACCATCACAGAATTGAACGCATGTTAAGGGGAAGTGATTGGAGCCGGAGTTCCCTGTAACGGGATCGGATCAGATCAGCAGTCCTTCATCCAGAAGTGTCTGGAGACGATCCACCAGCTCAGGGTTATCGAGCTGCTCAAGCGCTGTGCGGGCCTCATCGCGCACGGTTGTCTCGCGATCCTGCAGGAGCGCGGCCACAAAGGCCTCGACCAGCTCATCCTGACGGGGCTTCACCAGCTGATCGTGCAGTCGTCCCAGAGCCCAGATGCAGTTGCTGCGCACAACCGGTTCACTGTCGATCCGAAGGCTGAGCAACAGCTGTCCTGCCGCCAGATCCGCCTTCACAGGTGAAGTGCTGCCGGCCTCCGCAAGTGAGACAGAAGCCCAGAGTCGCACGGAGGCCACATCCACCTGCAAGGCCCTGATCAATGGATTGATCACAGGAGCATCCGGATAATTCCCGAGGCTCCAGGCCGTGGCCTTGCGCACATAGGCATTGCTGTCGAGCTGCAGCAGCCGCAGCAGTGCTTCCACTGCCTGCAGTGAAGGGTTGCGGCCCAGCGCATAGACAGCACTCATTCGCACCACTGGACAGGTTTCGTCCAGCAGGGGGAGAAGCAGTGGCACCGCTCGTGGATCGCGGTGTTCACAGAACACCCTCAGACCCTGAAGACGCTGATCATGCCCCTGCTTGAGACATTCCAGGCCCTCATCACAGGCACGGACCGCCTCCAGCGCATCCCCTTCCGGATCGTCCGGCGCAATCTCATCCAGCGGATCACCCATGAGCTCAGCAGCGAGCTCACGGGCCAGCACATCAGGATCAATGGCCAGCTCGGCCATGAGGTCCTCGTTCTGAATCCCGGATGAATCGCCCATGGACCGATCGTAATCTCAGCTGACCGGAGCAGGCGCCAGCATGTCGCCAGGCAGCCAGATACGCGCACTCACGGCAACCAAGGCCAGCGCGAACAGAGCCACGATCAGGATGGGGAGCAGGGTGCTGCGGAAAAAAGCCAAATCACTGCAGGATTTCAGACCATTCTGACTGCCACCCCGATCAGACGGGAGCCGCGGAGCGCCCGGTCGCTCGCAGAAGCACCAGAGAAACGACCGCCAGCACAAGGCCGAACCAACCGAGCAGCTGCTGATGCAACAGGAACGCGCCTGATCCGAGCAGAGCACCGAACAGCAATCCGGAACTGAGCAGGAAACGGGCAATCAGATCTGAGAGAGATTCCGAAGCGGTCATCTCGAGGCCACGACGCCAGCGGCTCCAGCCTGGTCCTGGAGGACGGACTTTGAGCACAAACCGTTCCAGCACAGCCGGGGATTCCGGCGGTGTCAGCAGCATCACCATGACCCAGACCACGGCCGTGAGACCTGTGGTGAGCATCAGCCGCTGGCCGTAGTCGCTGATCTGAAACAGCGGCACCACGGAGGTGGTGAGTCCCACCACAAAGCCGCAGAGCATGGCCGCCAGCTCCGCAGCGGCATTGATCCTCCACCAGAACCAGCGCAGAACAAGCACCACTCCAGGCCCGGTGCCGATGGCGATCACCAGACGGAAGACCGTGCCGATGCTGTCACTGATCAGAGCCGTTCCCACACCCAGCACCAACAGCATCACGCTCATCAACTGACCCACCAGCAACAGCTCCCGCTGCGTGGCATTCGGGCGAAGAAAACGCTGATAGAGATCGTGGGTCAGATAGCTGGCACCCCAGTTCACGGAAGTGCTCACAGTGCTCATGAAGGCAGCCACCAGTGACACCACCACCAGACCAAGAACCACTGGAGGCAACAACTGCACCGCCAGTGCGGGATAGCTCATCTCCCAGTCGCTCTGATCAGGCAGCAACACCAAAGCGGCGAGGGCCACGAGCACCCACAACCAGCTTCGAACCAGGTAATTGACCACCAGGAACACCCAACCGGCAAGACGCGCCTGCTGCTCGTCTTTCGTTGCCAGCATCCGCTGAATGAATTCGCCACCACCGTCACTGCGGCGGAAACTCCACCACTGCACGGTGAGGTAGGCGAGGAAGGTGGACACGCTGATGCCGGCACCGCCGATCCAGTCGAAACCTTGCGATCCCCAGCGCCAGGGCACGATCGCCAGCAACTCAGGACGACCCATTGCATCCAACTGATCCAACAGCGATCCCATGCCCCCCGCTGCATGGACTGCGGCCCACGCAACAGCTCCTGCACCCAGCAGCGCCAGCATCAGCTGAACGAAATCAGTGATCACAACAGCCCAGAGGCCGCCGGCAACGGTGTAGGCCAGCACCAAGGCAGCCACGATGCTGAGCAGCAGCAGCGTGTCGGAGATTCCACCTGCTGCGGCCACCGGTTGGTTGGAGACAATGCCCAACGCCTCCACCACTTTGCGCATGGCCAGGAAGGCGTAACCGATGCCGATGCAGTTCACAGGCAGCGCCAGCAGGAACGCCTTGATGCCCCGCAGCCAGGCAGCTGCAGGTCCGCCGTAGCGCAGCTCCGTGAAAGCCGCATCCGTGAGCACCCCGCTGCGCCGCCACAGCGGCGCGAACACCACGGCCATCGCCACATGCGCCAGCCCGAAACCCCACCACTCCCAGTTCGCCGCAAGGCCACGCGTGCCCACGATGCCGGCGACATAGAGAGGGGTATCGATCGAAAACGTAGTGGCCGCCATGGAGGCACCGGCGAGCCAGCCGCTGAGACGGCGACCCGCCACGAAATAATCGTCCTCACCGCGGTTGCGGCGAGCCAGCCAGAGACCAAGCGCCAGCGTGGCTGCCAGATACACGATCAGAATGATCCAGTCGATCGGAGCCATGGGGCCGCGCGGATAGCCGCAGTCTCCCTTACTTCTGCCTTGATCGCCTCAGCTGTCCACAGGCCGCATCCTGATCAAGGCCTCGGCTGGAACGAAGGCTCACGGCGACGCCGCGGCGCTCCAGCACACGACGGAATCCTTCGATGCGATCGCGTGAGGGTCGCTGAAACTCCTCCTCTTCAATCGGGTTGTAGGCGATCAGGTTGACGTGACTTTGAAACCCACCGACGCGGTCAGCCAGTTCCTCGGCATGTTCCGGGTGGTCGTTGAGTTCTCCCAGCAGGATGTACTCGAAGCTCACCCGTCGTCCCGTGACCTCCAGATAATGACGGCAATCCTCAAGCAGGGTGTCATAGGGATAGGCCTTGGCGGTGGGGATGAGCTCCTCCCTCAGCCGCTGATTGGGAGCGTGCAGGCTGACCGCAAGGGTGAACTGAGCTCTGCCAAGGGTTTCAATCGCCAGCTCCGCAAGCTGAGGCAGGGTTTTCGGCACCCCTACCGTGCTCACGGTGATCCGGCGCTGGCCGATCCCCAGATCATCACTGAGGCAACGGATCGCTTCCAGCACAGCACGGCTGTTCAACAAAGGCTCACCCATGCCCATGAACACGATGTGCGAGGGACGGCGATCCATCACCTCCCTCACACTGAGCACCTGGTCGATGATCTCGTGGGTTCGCAGTGAACGCTGCAGACCGTCTTTCCCGGTGGCACAGAAGCGGCAGGCCATCGGGCAGCCGACCTGACTGGACACGCAGACGGTCAGACGTTGGTCCGTGGGAATGCCAACTGTTTCGATGGTTTCACCATCGTCTGTGGCCAGAAGGAGCTTGGTGGTGGCATCGGACGCGATGGAGCGATGCACTTCCCTCAGACGACCGATGCTGACGCCCTGATCGTTGAGGGTTGCTCGCCAGGCCTTTGGCAGAACGGTGATGTCATCCAGGGAGTGCGCACCCTTGGTGTAGAGCCAGTCGTGGAGCTGACGCCCGCGAAAGGCTTTCTGCCCCTGGGACACCACCCAGTCCTGAAGCTCGGCCGCGCTGCGACCGAGCAGAGCTTCGCTCACCAGATCAGGAGGCCGTGACCGAGCTTAATTTCCACCGCCAGCAACGCGATGAACCCGAGCATGGCCACTCGACCATTGAGCCGTTCGGTATGGGTGTGGAACCCATACCGAGGCAGACGACGAATGGGAATTGTGGTGGGTTCAAGCATGCACGAAACCGGCTTCAGCGCCGAGTTTGAAAGAAACAGAGTGACAGACGCGTTGGCGACCTCAGATCTCACTCATCGCTGAGCAGACCTTCCTCCTGGAGACCCTCGACGGCCTCGGCATCGACCACCTGCTCTTCCTTCAGCTCATTTTCTGCATCAGGACGGGCGAAGGCAGCGAAATTGGCTCCCGCCTCGATGCCATGACGGCTACGGGTGGCCTCAAGATCGGCATCACTGGGGTCATCGAGAACCGCGGAAGCATCGGCTGCCGGAGCAGCAGGCATGTCAACGGTGTAATCCGGACGCAGATTCTGCATACGTCGATAACCGACGGGATCCTCGGCAAGGATGTCGGGGTGGGGGCCGGCCTCAGCACGCAGCTCCTCTTCGAAGCCGCTGAAACCGGTGCCAGCTGGGATCAGGCGACCGATGATCACGTTCTCCTTGAGACCGCGCAGCCAGTCACTCTTGCCCTCGATGGCCGCCTCGGTCAGCACCCGTGTCGTCTCCTGGAAGGAGGCGGCGGAGATGAAGCTGTCGGTGTTGAGGGAGGCTTTGGTGATGCCCAGCAGAACCGGAGTGAATTCGGCGGGAGCGCCTCCGGTGATCGACATTGCCTGATTGGTGTCCTCCACCTGACGGAGCTCGATCAGCTCACCTGGCAGCAACGTGGTGTCGCCGGCATCCTCGACCCGCACTTTGCTGGTCATCTGACGCACGATCACCTCGATGTGCTTGTCGTCGATCGAGACGCCCTGGGATTTGTAGACGTTCTGAACCTCGGTCACCAGACGGTGCTGCAGGTTGGCGATCGCCTCCTGCGCCGCATCCATCAGCGGCTTGCGGCTGCGCAGATCCTCGAAGAAACACTCCAGCAGCTCATGGGGGTTGATCGGACCGTCCGTGAGCAGTTCGCCGGCATGCACTTGCTGGCCATCATTGACCATCACATTGCGCCCCAGAAGGATGGGGTACTCGGCAACCGCGTCATCCGTCTCGATGACCGTCACCACGGTGGTTTCATCATCCTCACCCTGCTTGATCTCAACAGTGCCGGGCTTCTTGCAGAGAATGGCCGACTCCCTGGGACGACGTGCTTCAAGCAACTCTTCAATCCGGGGCAGACCCTGAACGATGTCACCGGTCTTCTGACGCTCAAACACCAGCAGTGCAAGGCCGTCTCCTCGCTGCACCAGATCTCCGTCGCGCACGTGCAGCACGGAGTCCGGTGAGATCATGTAAGGGCGACCGAGGCGAAGCGTGACGGCCTTGGCATCCACGCGTTCGACCTCGCCGCAGCAATCAGCGGGCTGCCCATCGGCGAGAAGATCACCGTCAACAATGCGCTGACCGACTGTCACGACAGGCTTGCCGGAGGTGCTGATGGTCAGGGTGTCTTCAGCGCGCTCCACGATCAGACGCCGCACAGGCTCGCTCTCGGTGGCCTCGGGCAGTTGGGCAACACCCTCCTGCTTACAAAGGATCTGAGTGGTGGCGACCACATCACCGGCCTTAATCGATTGTCCGTCCTCAACCTGCAGCTCGGTGTGGGTGGAACCGTGACTGGAGTCAGAGATGGTGTCGCGGCGAACCAGGATGCTTTCCAGGATGACCAGCTGCAGCCGCTCGATCGTCTTGGCGCGCCGGTCAGGCACGCGTTCCACATCCACCGTCATCTGGGGAGTGGTGTCGAATGTCTCAAGCATCAGCTGGGTCCGCAGCAGCTCGACACCCTCCACAGACTTCACCAGTTCGTTGTCTTTGAACGACAGACGCTGGGTCGCCTTGAGGCCGAGATGGGGACCATTCGCCTGCTTGACATGTCCAAGATCGGGAAGCTGCGCCTCGTTGGGGATGGTGTACTCCTCCACAGGGCGAAGCAATAGACCGGTTCCTTCGGGCGTTTCGACGGTTTGCACGAACACCATGACGTCCGTGCTGATGCCCTTAGCGATCGATTCACCGGGATTGACCATGACACCGTCGCCGGTGAAACGCTCGAGAGCTTTCTTCTCAGTGCAGAGATGGAAGCTGCCGCTGCGCACGATGATCTCGCGCAGAATGTCGTTCTTCTGGGTGACAGTAACGATCCCGGCGGTCTGACTGAAGATGTCCTTGACCACTTCGGTACCGGCTTCGATCCACTGCCCGTCGGTGATCATCAACAGGGAGATGTCCTTGTTGATTTCGTGGGTTTCCTGAGGAATCCAAAGCAGGGTTCCACCCTTGTTGACTTCATAACCGTTCTTCGCGGATCGGGCCTTCTTGATGGCGAGCCCGGGCGCGAAGCGAACCAAACCACCGGTCTGGGTACGGAAGCGGTCATCGTTGAGCTCAGCAACGACTTCACCGCTGCCGATCTTGCTGCCCGGAATCGTGTTGAGGCGGTAACGGGTGCCGTCCTTGGCCTCCAGATTCCAGAGCTCACCGGCATGGGTGGATTCGCCCTGCAGCTTGAAGTCACGCAGTGTCATCGCCGTCGTGACGATCTGCACCTCGCGTGAATCACCCAGAGCTTCACGTAGTCGGACGGCACCTCCGAACTCACTGGCCTGACTCGCCTCCGCAAGCACTTGGGCTTCGGTCACCTGGGCACCAGCGGTGACCACGGGCTGAGCATTGGGGGGAAGGTTGTAGACATCCCCGGCCAGGACCCACATCCTGCCGAGACGCTGGGCCTTGTGCGTGATGTTGCCCTGACGGTCGGTGACCTCCTTGGGTTGGATGGCGGGGTCGTAACTGACCTGGCCAGCCAGATCACAGATCACGTCCTTGGTGGCTTTCTCAACGCTCTTCTTGACGGAACCGGCGGCGATCTGAGCAACCGTCACGTCCGCGGCCACCGTCTGTCCATTGTCAACGAACAGCAGTGAGCCACTGGTGATCTCGATCTTCTGAGCTTTGCCTTTGCCGGAGGGAGTGATGGTGAGCTTGAAGTCAGCCTCAGCCTGCTGGGCGTCCACACCATGGGGGGTTCGGTAGGGACGGACACGTGCTTTCGCGCCGAACTCAACCGTGCCCTCCACCTTGGAGCGGACCACACCGGATTCCGCCGTGGACACACCACCGGTGTGGAACGTTCTCATGGTGAGCTGTGTTCCTGGCTCACCGATCGACTGTGCAGCGATGATGCCGACGGCCTCGCCCAGATCGACCAGTTCGTTGTGAGCCAGAGCCCAGCCGTAGCACTTGCGGCAGACCGAGCGGTTGGCTTCGCAGGTCAGCGGAGAGCGCACGCTCACCGCTTCGATGCCTGCCTTCTGGAACCGCTGGGACAGAGGTGGGTCGATTTCGGTGTTGCGCTCAGCGAGGACCTCGCCCTCAGCCGACACCACCTGCTCAGCGGTGAGACGGCCCACCAGACGATTGCCGAATTTGCCGTTCTCAGCCTTCACGACGATCAGACGGCTGGTGCCGCAGTCGTCCTCACGCACGATCACGTCCTGGGCCACATCCACCAGACGACGGGTGAGATATCCCGAGTCGGCTGTGCGCAAGGCCGTGTCCACAAGACCCTTGCGGGCGCCGTAGGAGGAGATGACATATTCCGTGACCGTCAGCCCCTCGCGGAAATTGGTGCGGATCGGAAGGTCGATGATCTCGCCCTGAGGGTTTGCCATCAGGCCACGCATGCCCACCAACTGGCGCACCTGGGACATGTTTCCCCGGGCACCGGAGTTGGCCATCATCCACACCGAATTGAGTGGATCGTTCTGGTTGAAGTTCTTCTTGACCGCATCTACCAGACGCTCATTGGTCTCGGTCCAGGTGTCGATGACCTTGGTGTGCCGTTCAACCTCCGTGATCACACCAAGGCGATACGACTCCTCGGTGGCAGTGATCAGCTCCTCCGCCTCTCCCAGCAGATCCTGCTTCGCCTCAGGGACTTTCAGGTCATCCACCGAGATCGACACCGCAGCCTGGGTGGCGTATTTGAAGCCAAGATCCTTGAGCTGGTCGGCCATGGCGGATGTGGCCGCCGTGCCGTGATGTTTGTAAGCCCAGGCAACCAGCTGTTTCAGCCCTTTCTTATCAACCACTCGGTTGCGGAAAGGGGGGGGAGTCTTGGCCAGGGCGCGGGACTCCTTCGCAGCGGCAGCCGCAGCCTTGGCTGCCTTGGAAGCCTTGGAGGACTTGGAGGACTTACGGGATTTGGAAGGGGTGGAGGTCATGACAGCGCGGAGAAATCGTGGTTAGGAGGCGGGTCGGTCTTGAGCGTTCAGGTGGCTGCCACTGCGTCAATGATCGTGTGATTCATCACCACGCGGCCCACGGTGGTGAGGATGTAGCGACTGATCAGGGCTCCCTCCTCATCGAAACGGTCACGGCGGTAGGTCCACTGCTCGAGCTTTGTGCCGTCAGAGAGGGTTTCACTGTTCACGGGCTCGTCGCGCTCGTCGTCGTCCTCGACTTCACCGTTGAAGCGCACCCAGACCCAGTCATGCAGGCCGAGACGTTTGTCTTCGAAGGCATGGATCACGTCCTCCAGGCCGGAGAAAGTGCGGCTGCGATCACCGAACTCGATCGGGGTCATCTGCGGCTGAAGCGCCGTGAGGTAGTAGGCACCGAGCACCATGTCCTGCGAAGGAGTGATGATTGGTTCACCGGTGGCCGGGGAGAGGATGTTGTTGCTGGCCAGCATCAGCATGCGGGCCTCGGTCTGAGCTTCGATCGCCAGGGGCACATGGACGGCCATCTGGTCACCGTCGAAGTCGGCGTTGAACGCGGGACAGACGAGAGGGTGCAGCTGAATGGCTCGGCCATCCACCAGCTTGGGCTCGAAAGCCTGAATGCCCAGTCGGTGCAGAGTTGGTGCCCTGTTAAGCATGATCGGGTGCCCCTCGATCACCTCCTGCAGCACCTGCATCACCTCGTCATCGGCGCGCTGAATCAGCTTCTTGGCGGCCTTGATGTTGTTGACGATGTTCTGACGGATCAGGCGATGGATCACAAATGGCTGGAACAGCTCGATCGCCATCTCCTTGGGCAGACCGCACTGATGCATCTTCAGTTTCGGACCCACCACGATCACGGAACGACCGGAGTAGTCGACACGTTTGCCGAGCAGGTTCTGACGGAAGCGACCCTGTTTGCCCTCGATGATGTCGCTGAGCGACTTGAGAGGACGGTTGTTGGCACCGACCACGGTGCGACCGCGGCGGCCATTGTCGATCAGGGCATCGACGGCCTCCTGCAGCATCCGCTTTTCGTTGCGGACGATGATCTCAGGAGCGAGGATTTCCTGCAGACGCGCAAGACGGTTGTTGCGGTTGATGACCCGGCGATAGAGGTCATTGAGGTCTGAGGTGGCGAAACGACCACCATCGAGCTGCACCATCGGGCGCAGGTCAGGTGGAATCACCGGAATGACATCGAGCACCATCCACTCTGGGCGTGCATTGGTGGCGATGAAGTTGTCGATCACCCGAAGGCGCTTGATCAGCTTGGCGCGTTTCTGACCTTTGCTGCTGGCGATTTCCTCGCGCAGCTGTTCAGCGACTTCGTTGAGGGTGAGATCTTCCAGCAGCTGTTTCAGAGCTTCGGCACCGATGCCGACCACCGGCTCGTTCTCAATCTCGGAATCCTCGGCATAGATCTCATCTTCAATCTCCAGCCACTCGTCTTCGGTGAGCAGCTGTTTGTACTTGAGATCCTTGTGATCACCTGGATCCAGGACCACGTAGCAGTTGAAATAGACAATCTGCTCGACATCGCGCAGAGGCATATCCAGAAGGATCGCCACGTAGCTGGGAATGCCCTTCAGATACCAGACATGGGAGACAGGGGCTGCAAGCTTGATGAAACCCATGCGGTGGCGCCGCACCCGGCTCTCCGTGACCTCAACGCCGCAGCGCTCACAGACGATGCCGCGGTGACGGACACGCTTGTATTTGCCGCAATGGCATTCCCAGTCCTTGGACGGGCCAAAGATCTTTTCACAGAAAAGCCCGTCCATCTCGGGCTTGAGGGTCCGGTAGTTGATGGTCTCTGGCTTGGTGACCTCGCCCACCACCTGGCCGTTGGGCAGGGTGCGCTGACCCCACTCCATCACCCGGTCAGGTGAGGCAAGCGTGATCTTGACGTAGTCGAAGTGATTCTCGGTCCGGAGGTTGCTGTTGGTCATTGACGGTTAAGGAAGAGGGAGCGGTTGTCGGTTCGTTCGTTGATCCGTCAGTCCTCGTCGTAGTCAGCGACGCCCAGCGATTCATAGGTGGGCCTGCTGGGAGTGCTGCGCCGTGGATTCACGTCCTGCATCAGATCCACTTCCTTGCCTTCATCGGTAAACACGGCGATGTCAAGGCCGAGCGACTGAAGCTCACGCATCAGCACCTTGAAGGATTCCGGAGTACCGGGCCGGGGGATCGGCTTGCCTTTGACGATGGCGTTGAGTGCCTCGTTGCGGCCCTGCATGTCGTCAGACTTGACAGTGAGCAGTTCCTGGAGGGTGTAGGCGGCGCCGTAGGCCTCGAGGGCCCACACCTCCATCTCGCCAAGACGCTGACCACCCTGCTGAGCCTTGCCGCCCAGCGGCTGCTGGGTGACCAGGGAGTAGGGACCGGTCGAGCGGGCGTGGATCTTGTCGTCCACCAGGTGCACCAGCTTGAGGAAGTGGGAGTAGCCCACCGCCACAGGCTGGTCAAAGGGCTCACCGGTGCGTCCGTCGATCAGCTGGAGCTTGCCTGGGTCATCAGGGTTGTAGATCCATTCCTTGCCTGGCTGTTTGGCCGCCGTCTTGAGGAAGGCCTCCACGGTTTGCTGAGATTTCTCGGCGCCGTACATCTCATCGAAGGGCACAACCTTCACGCGACAGTCGAGGTTGGAGGCGGCCCAGCCCATCAGCAGCTCGAACACCTGGCCCACGTTCATGCGGCTCGGCACACCCAGAGGGTTCAGCACGATGTCCACAGGGGTGCCATCGGGGAGGTAGGGCATGTCCTCACGGGGAAGGATGCGACTGATGATTCCCTTGTTGCCGTGGCGGCCGGCCATCTTGTCGCCAACCTGGATCTTGCGGCGTTGGGCCACATAAACGCGCACCACCATGTTCGCGCCGGGCGGTAGCTCATCACCTTGCTCACGGGTGTAGATGCGCACATCCACCACGCGCCCCCGCTCAGTGCTGGGCACTCTCAGGGAGTTGTCGCGAACGTCACGGGCTTTTTCTCCGAAGATCGCGCGCAGCAGTTTCTCTTCAGGCGGCTGATCGGATTCACCCTTCGGTGTGACCTTGCCCACGAGAATGTCACCACTCTCGACAAAGGCACCGATGCGGATAATCCCCATCTCATCAAGGTTGCCGAGGCTTTCCTCTGCAACGTTGGGAATCTCTCGCGTGATCTCCTCAGGCCCGAGCTTGGTCTGACGAGCCTCGATCTCGTACTTCTCGATGTGCACCGAGGTGTAGAGGTCGTCGTTGACCAGACGCTCACTGACAAGGATTGCGTCCTCGTAGTTGTATCCCTCCCAGGGCATGTAAGCGATCAGCACGTTCTGGCCGAGTGCGATCTCACCACCCTCACAGGCGGATCCATCGGCAAGGACCTGACCCACGATCACGGGGTCTCCCTGGCGAACAATCGGCCGCTGGTTCAGACAGGTGTCCTGATTGGAGCGCTGATACTTCTGGAGAAAATGGGTGTGTTCAAGACCTTCCTCGTCCTGCACCACGATCGCAGTGGCGTCGACAAACGTGACAGTGCCGTTGACCCGGGAGATGGGCACCATGCCCGAGTCACGAGCCACCTGGGTTTCCAGACCTGTTCCAACCAGCGGTCGCTCCGGGCGCAGCAGGGGAACAGCCTGACGCTGCATGTTGGAGCCCATCAGAGCGCGGTTGGCGTCGTCGTGCTCCAGGAAGGGAATCAGGGAGGTGGCGACAGAGATCACCTGCACGGGTGAAAGCTGCACGTAATCCACCTGCTCGGGGGGGACCTTTTCAAAGTCCTGCCTGTAGCGAACAGGGATGAGATCGGCGAGGATCGTTCCATCGCTGTCAGTCGCCACGTCGCCAGGTGCGACACGGCATTCATCCTCGAGGTCCGCTGAGAGATAGATGGGATCTCCCTGCTTAAGCACACGACCGTTTTCAACCTTCCAGAAGGGGGTTTCGATGAAGCCGTATTCATTCACCCGCGCATGCGTGGCCAGTGAATTGATCAGACCAGCGTTCGGACCTTCCGGAGTCTCGATCGGGCAGAGACGTCCGTAGTGGGATGGATGGATGTCACGCACGGCGAAGCCTGCGCGCTCACGGGTCAGACCTCCTGGTCCGAGCGCTGAGATGCGTCGCTTGTGTGTCAGCTCAGCCAGTGGGTTGGTCTGATCCATGAACTGGCTCAGCTGACTGGAGCCGAAGAACTCCTTGATGGCGGCGACAAGCGGCTTGGGATTGACAAGCTGGGCTGGGGTGAGCGAATCGGTCTCACCCACGGTCATGCGTTCCTTGATGATCCGCTCAAGCCGGTTCAGACCGACACGCACCTGGTTCTGCAGGAGCTCACCCACAGAACGGACCCGACGGTTGCCCAGGTGATCGATGTCATCGAGGCTGGCACCACCGACATCAAGCTCGAGGTTGATCAGGTAGTCGAGCGTGGAGAGCACATCCTCATGGGTGAGGGTGCGCACAGAGTCGGGAATGGTGAGGCGGAGTTTTTTGTTGATCTTGTAGCGACCCACCCGGCCGAGGTCGTAGCGCTTGGGATCGAAGAAACGGGTCTGCAGGAGCTGTTGGCCACCACTCACTGATGGCGGCTCACCGGGACGCAGCTTCTTGTAGAGCTCGAGCAGCGCCTGATCCTCGGAGCTGATGCCCTCGTCGTTGGCGGCTTCAATCGATTTCTTGTAGTACTCCGGATGCCGGAGCTTGTCGATCACATCGTTGTCCGACAGACCCATGGCTCGCATGAGCACATGCGCGTTGATCTTGCGAGTTTTATCAACACGAACATGCAGGAGGTCGTTCTTGTCGGTTTCGAACTTGAGCCAGGCGCCGCGATTGGGAATCACGCTGGCGTTGTAGGTGCGACGTCCGTTCTTGTCCATTTCATCCTTGAAATAGACCCCGGGGCTGCGCACGATCTGATTGACGATCACACGCTCTGCGCCGTTGATGATGAACGTCCCCCGCTCCGTCATCAACGGCAGCTCGCCGATGAACACCTCCTGTTCCTTGATTTCTCCGGTTTCCTTGTTGACCAGCCGGCAGGTCACGTACATCTGTGAAGCGAAGGTCGCATCACGGCGCTTGGCCTCTTCCACATCGTGGCGAGGACGCTTCAACCTGTACTCACTGCCGACGAAATGCAGCTCGAGTTTGCCGGTGTAATCGGTAATGGGGGAGAAGCTCTCAAGCTCCTCGATTAGACCTCTCTCAAGAAACCACTTGAAACTGGCACGCTGTACCTCCACCAGATCGGGCAGATAGGTGGCGGTCTTGGCGACCTGAATCGCGCTGCTGCTCATGCGGAGACCTGCAGGTATCGGAGGGGACAGAGGGGCCTGAAGGAGGCAACCGCTTCAACCGTGGAGAAACTTTCAGCCAAAACAGCGCAGGCCGTCCCAGAGAGGGACGACCTCCGCGATCACTGGCTTTAGAAGACTCGGGTCAGAACGGCTGACGTCGTCAATGCACCGGACGGTAATGGACGCTTCGGGAGCCCAAGCACAGAGAACCATGCTTGGCCAGGCCAATAAGTCATCTTACACTTTCGTATCCCCACGGTCAGGCTCGTCAGGGAAGCCGGAACAGTCGCCTTGCATTGGCGGTGCTGTCTTGGGCGACCTGCTCAAGAGACTGTTCGCGCAGCTCGGCAACACGCGTGGCCACCGAGGCCACGAATGCAGGCTCGTTGCGTTTGCCCCGGCGCGGCACCGGCGCCAGGAAAGGACAGTCGGTCTCAACCAGAAATCGATCCTGAGGGACCTCCCGCGCGCAGTCATGGGTTGGCACCGCCTTGGGAAAGGTCACGGTGCCGCTGAAGCTGATGTAGAAGCCCAGATCAAGGAACTGATGCATCTCCTCGGGGGTTCCACCCCAACAGTGCATCACACCGGCAGGGCAACGGCCTTCCAGGCGTCGGGCACGCAGCTCGTTCAGCATCGGCTCCGCCGCGTCACGGCAATGGATGATCACAGGCAGGTTGAGCTCAACAGCCAGATCGAGCTGGGGACGCAGGATCGCCAGTTGTTCATCCAGATTTTTGTCGCGGAAGAGATCCAGACCGAGCTCGCCGATGGCCACCACCCGACTGTCTTCGAGTGCTGCCTGGCGCAGCACTTCAGGAGTGTCATCACCCCAGTGCTCGGTATCCAGCGGATGAACGCCGACGGAGTAACGCATCTCCGGGAATCGATCCGCCAGCGAACGGATGGCGGGAATCTCGCTGGGCTCGACACAGGCGTGCAGAAGCGACTGCACGCCTGCATCCCGCCAACGCTCAGCAACAGCCTCAAGATCCTCTTCGAAGGATCGGAAGACGATGTGACAGTGACTGTCGATTAATGCCGGGATGGCCATCGGATCCTGAAACGCGCCTTCAGGATCCATTCTGCAGGGCTCAAGACCACAAAGACGGCCCTGAGTCAGGGTTTTCAGCCCGCGACCGGAGCGGGATCAATTGCTTTTTTCACGGCAATGGTCAACCTGGCCTTCTGATGAGCACCGGTGTTGCGGTGCAGAACCCCTCTCTTGACGGCCTTGTCAATTTTGCTGAATGCAGCATTCATGCTGGATTGAACACTTGCTTTCGCATCATCGCCGGGGGTTGCGGTGTAGGCGTCACAGGCACTAAGGCAGCGCTTCATCAGAGTGCGCATGGCCGATTTGTAGGCCTTGTTCTGGAGACGGTTGCGCTCAGCGATCTCGACGCGCTTCTTTGAGGACTTGTTATTGGCCACAGAGCCGGATTTCTCATCGACAGCCCACAACCTTAACGCAGGGCCCCTTTCCTTCCCATTGCGTTGACTCGAGGGGCCCTAGCTTGAAGAGACCTGATGGCCGGCGTTGATGACCACCCTGAGCACGGAGCCAGCGATGAGCGGTCTGCCCAGGTGCCTTGACAGTGCTGCCAGGGCTGAGCAGGAGCTCGATCGGATTTCAACCCGCACCACAGGCCAGGCCCAGAGGAAGGCAACCGCCACAGTCGAAGCCATCATTGAACGGGTGCGGACTGAAGGTGACCGTGCCCTGATGGCACTCACCGAACAGTTCGACGGTTTCCTCCCTGATCCGCTGCGCGTTCCAGCGACAGCACTGCGAGAGGCCTGGGAGAACAGCCCAGCCGATCTCAGAGATGCGCTGGAGCTCGCCCATCGCCGAATCCAGGATTTTCACCAGCGCCAGAAACCACAGGACCTTGATGTGCAGGGAGTGCATGGCGAACGACTTGGCCGGCGGTGGCGACCGGTGCAGGCTGCAGGTCTGTACGTTCCGGGTGGTCGGGCGTCCTACCCGAGCACTGTTCTGATGAATGCGGTTCCGGCAAAAGCCGCCGGGGTTGAGAAGCTGGTGATGGTGACACCGGCAGGGGCCGATGGACAGGTGAACCGCACCGTGCTGGCGGCTGCCCACCTGGCGGGAGTGCAGGAGGTTTATCGCATCGGAGGCGCCCAGGCGGTCGCCGCTCTCGCCCTCGGCACCGACACCATCCCCCGCGTTGATGTGATCAGCGGTCCGGGCAATCTCTACGTGACACTCGCCAAAAAGCTTGTCTATGGCCAGGTGGGAATCGACTCCCTTGCAGGCCCAAGCGAAGTGCTGGTGATCGCCGATGCCTCGGCCTCCGTTGCCCAGGTGGCCTCGGATCTTCTGGCTCAGGCGGAACACGATCCACTCGCCGCCGCCATCCTGCTCACCACGTCCCAGGCCCTGGCTGAGGCCTTGCCCGCCGAGCTTGAATCCCAGCTGAGCGAGCATCCTCGTGAAGCCATTTGTAGGCAGTCACTGGGTCAATGGGGTCTGGTTGTGGTCTGCGACAACCTCGAAACCTGCGCACGCCTCAGCGATCGATTCGCGCCAGAGCACCTCGAACTGCTCGTGGAACGACCACGGATGCTGGCGGATCGCATCCAGCAGGCAGGGGCCATCTTCATCGGCCCCTGGAGTCCCGAAGCAGTCGGTGATTACCTGGCCGGTCCCAATCACACCCTGCCGACTTGTGGGTCGGCTCGATACAGCGGTGCACTGAGCGTGGAAACCTTCATGCGCCACACTTCAATGATCGAATTCAGCAAAGAAGCGTTGGAAGCTACAGGGAGTGCTGTGGTGGAACTGGCCGGCAGCGAGGGGCTACACAGCCATGCCAACTCCGTGAAGGTGCGGCTGGGCTGACATCAGCCAGCTTTCTCCAGTCGGCGAACACTGGCCACTCCATTGTTGACTTCACCCACCAGCACCTCATCCGCGAGGTTCACGAACAGACCGTTCTCCAGCACACCAGGGAGGTTGTTGACGCTTCTCTCCAGATCGACAGGATCGGCGATTCCGCCATCGAAGCGGACATCCAGCACAAGGTTTCCCTGATCGGTCACCACAGGGCCGGCCTTGCGCTGAGCCATGCGCAATTCCCCTGCGCCTCCCATGGCAGACAACTGCTGCTGCACCTGACGCCAGGCTCCTGGCAGAACCTCAACCGGCAGCAGGAAATCAAGATTGAGGCGCTCAACGAGCTTGGTGGAGTCGACAACAACGACAAAGCGCTCCGCGCGTGCGGCAACAAGCTTCTCCTGAACGTGGCAGGCACCGCCGCCCTTGATCAGCTGAAACGCAGGATCCACCTCATCGGCACCGTCGATTGCCAGATCAATGCGATCCACCGCATTCAGGCTGCGCAAGGGAATTCCCAGCTGAGCTGCCAGCACTTCGCCTTGAAACGATGTTGTGACGCCGACGATGTCCTTGAGCTGTCCGGATGCCAGACGCTTGCCAAGCCCCTCGATCATCAGAGCTGCCGTGGAACCTGATCCCAGCCCCACGATCATGCCGTCACGAAACTGCTCAACCGCCGCTTCTGCGACGGCCTGTTTCATCTGGTTCTGGAGATCTGACATCGCTCAGGTTTAAACCGGCGAGACCGTAGCAAGGGTTTCAGCCGAAACCCGGCAACGGTTCGGGTTTGACAGACAGCTGGAGGTCTTTTTCACCTCGGATGATCTGAAGAGTCAGGGGCTGATGGATCTCGGCCTGATCAACCTGTTGCAACAAGGTTTGGGGATCATCAACAGCAACATCTCCTGCCTTGACCACCAGATCACCGCGCCGCAGACCTGCCCGCTGGGCGGGGCTGTCAGGAAGAACCGACTGAACGAGAGCACCGGAACGTTCCGGCAGCTCCACCAGCGCATTGGGATCCCGGTTGTGCTCACGGGCGATTCTGGCGGTGAGTGGTATTAACTGAAGTCCCAGATAGGGGTGAACCACCTCACCGGCCTGCTGCAACTGCTCAGCAACACGGCTCGCCAGATTGATGGGAATGGCAAAACCAAGGCCTGCACCGGGGCCTGATCTGACCAGCGTGTTGATGCCGATCACACGCCCATCAGCATTGACCAGCGGCCCGCCCGAGTTGCCAGGATTGATGGCTGCATCGGTCTGAATCAGATCGAGCCGCTTGTCGTTGAAGCCGAGGCTGCTGATGTTGCGATGCAGGCTGCTCACGATTCCGAGAGTGACAGTCCGCTCAAGGCCGTAGGGCGTGCCCAGCGCGATGGCCCAGTCGCCGACATCCAGTGCATCCGAATCACCGAGTCTGGCTGGCTTCGGCGACACGCCGCCCTCGAGGCGAACCAGCGCAAGATCCGTGACCGGATCGCGTCCGATCACAACGCCATCGCGCTGATCACCGTCGGCCAGGGTGACATTCACCTCCTCAACCTGCTCCACAACGTGAGCGTTGGTCAGCACCAGGCCGTCGCGATCGATCACCACACCAGATCCCTGACCGCGCTGGCGCTCAGGGCCATAGCCCGGCTCACCAAGCAGGTCCCTCAGCAGCGGATCGATCAGATTGGGATCAAACGGCTGACGCTCAACCACCCGCTCCGTGTCGATCCTCACCACTGCAGGTGCAACGTTGCGCACGGCATCAGCGACAAAGCTGTGGGTGCCGGGAAGAACACCTGATGCTGCAAACACCCTTGCCGGCAGCATCAGCAGAGACAGAAGAACAGCGAGGGTCCCCACCCACCTGTGGACACCGTGCTGAAGTGTGCGGCCAGGAACCACAGATAGGGGAGACATATCTCCGCTCACGCTAGGAGGGCCGATCCGAACATTTGGGCTGAATCCATAAGAGCGGACAGACCATCTCAGCTGAACGTGACATCGAACTGCCTCTCACTGGGATTGAACAGTGCGGCCGCGAGCTCCGTATTGAAAGGAATGATCCGAAGAAGATCTTCAGAGGGACTTCAAGCTGATCCGGATCGGGCAGGTTTCCAATTTTTCCAACTGGCCGCTTTCGACAGCTGTGTCTAGTGGTGTGATCAAACCGATCCGACGGTGTCATCCCTATGCGCCTGATCAAGAAGGCCGCTACAGGCCTGCTCGCTCTTTCCTCGATCGCTCTCGTGGGCTGTCAGAACGAGACACCGGGGGCCAGTGACTCGGCCAAGAGTGTCTACGACACCGGCGAACTCAGAGCCGTGGTCATCGGGGATTCCTTGCCGATGGTCCAGAAAGACGATGACAACTACGACGGCCTCTCCTTCGTGGTGCTCGAAGCGATTCGTGATCAGATCAATGTGTCGCCGAAGAAGAAAGACAAGGACGTCAGCATCGAGCCGGTCGCTGCGGGCTCGGCCAAAGAAGGACTGGACATGATCCGATCCGGAGCTGCTGACATCGCCTGTGGTGTTGCCTTCACCTGGGAGCGACAACGCTCACTGACTTACACATTGCCCTTCGCTGTAGGTGGCGTGCGACTGCTTGCGCCAGGCGACATCGATGGCACACCCGCAAGCCTGAACGGCAAAACGGTCGGCGTCGTGAAGGACAGCATGGCTGCCGGCGTGCTGGCGGGAGCGGTGGATGACGCCAACTTCCAGTTTTTCGAGACGCCTGATCAAGCGCTGGCTGCTGTGAAGGACGGCAGCGTTGACATCCTTGGCGGCGACAGCCTTTGGCTGAGAGCCAACAAGGCGGCAACGGCACCTGATTCCAAGCTCGTGCCAGACAGGCCCTATGCCCGCTCCGGAATGGGTTGTGTGGTCGCCGACACCACTCCCCATCTCCTCAACATCAGCAATCTGGGAATCGGCCGTCTGCTCTCGGGGTACATCAACGACGAGGACGGCGTTCGCGCGGCAATCAACACCTGGATCGGCACCGACAGCAGCGTGGGGCTGAAGGACGAGCAGATCAGCAGGTTCTTCACGATCGTGCTCTCCACCGCCGCTGAATTCAATCCGCAGTCCTGAACTCGAATTCTGATTGATCCATTGTTTTTCTCACCAATGAACAAAACAAGCCTTCTCACCTTCGCCGCCGTCGTGGCCACGAGCGCCGTGCTCTGTGAATCCTCTAGAGCCGCCGTCCACAACGAACCTGATCTGGGCAACGCTCTGGAACAGCGGATCGAGCGCATGAGCCCGGAAGCCTGGGCGGTGATGAAACGCAACGGCCTGCTGCGTGACGAGGAGATTGCTCGGGCCTGGGGGAACGGGGGTGGCCGGGCCTGGGGCAATGGCGGCGGAGTCCGGCGCAGGGCCTGGGGCAACGGTGGCGGCGGCTTCGCCAACGGCTATCGCGGTGGCTTTGCCAACTGGTGAACCATTCCGACTTCGGCCCGATCGGTCTCCTGGTAATCCAGTCGACATCGCTCTGCAATCTCGACTGCAGCTACTGCTACCTGCCGGATCGCCAGCGACGCAATGTGTTCAACCTCCAACAGCAGCTTCCTCTGCTGCTGGAGAGAATTTATGAAAGTCCGTTCTGGGGCCCCCATCTCTCGATCCTCTGGCACGCCGGAGAGCCGCTGACCCTTCCAACCAGCTTCTACGACCAGGCCAGCGCCATCATCCAGCGCCAGACCGCAGGCCTGCAGGAGCAGGGGGTGGTCGTCGAACAACATGTTCAGACCAACGCAACGCTCATTAATGAGGACTGGTGCGACTGCTTCGTACGCAACGGAATCGTTGTCGGAGTGAGTGTCGATGGCCCTGAAGAGATCCACGACAGCCACCGGCGCTTCAGAAACGGCAAGGGCTCTTTTGCCCAGACCATGCGAGGCATCCACACACTGCGTAAGCGCGGCATCAGCTTCCATGCCATCGCCGTCCTGACCGCTGATGCGCTGGAACAACCTGAGCGGATGTACGCCTTCTTCCGTGATGAGGGCATTCACCAACTCGGGTTCAACGTGGAGGAGCAGGAGGGGGTTCACACCAGTTCCTCCATGCAGGGCCTCTTAAAGGAAAAGCTCTACAGAGACTTCCTGTCGCGTTTCTGGGCTTGCAATCAAGCGGATGGCTTCCCGATCCAAGTGCGTGAGTTCGATCAGGTGATGGGCATGATCGCTGGTGGACAGCGCCTGCTCCAGAACGAGATGAACCGTCCTTACGCGATTCTCAGCGTGGACGCGAAAGGCAACTTCTCGACCTTCGACCCCGAGCTGCTGTCGGTCGAAACCGAACGGTACGGGCTGTTCAATCTCGGCAACATCCGTGATGTGTCGTTGATGGAAGCTACGCAGACGGAAGCCTTTCAACGACTGCTTGGCGACATGTCCTCCGGGATGAAGCGATGCCAACAGGAATGCCAGTACTACGGGTTCTGCGGTGGCGGGACAGGCAGCAATAAATACTGGGAACACGGCAGTCTGGATGCCACCGAGACCTGCGCCTGTCGTTTTTCCAGTCAGATTCCTGTGGATGTCCTCCTGGAGAAACTGGAAACAGCAGCCGGGGCCTGAACAGCCAGCGATCCGCAGGCAACTTGACTCTGCTGGCTAGGGAGGGGTGCGGCAATCCTTTAGATTGCTTCAACGGCCCGGTGAGATCCTCTCTCCGGGGGGTGATCACGCATCCACCATCGGGCCCGAGCCCGAGACCACCCTCCGCGAGCACTTGCCCCATCCACTCCTGCCGGATCTCACCTCACTGGCCAAGTCCACGGCTGCAAGCCAGGGATTTGAGTTGGCCAGCATCCAGGTTCTGACACACCTGCAACCCATGACTCTGCAGGTTCAGATCCGTCGCAGCAACGGTGATGACGTCTCTCTGGATGACTGTGCGGGATTCAGTGCACCGATGGGGGAAGCGATCGAACTGTCTGAGCTGCTCACGGAGGCCTATGTTCTGGAGATCAGCAGCCCCGGCATCGGGGACCGGCTCCAGTCGGACAGGGACTTTCAGACCTTCCGGAGCTTTCCAGTGGATGTCATTCACAGGGATGACGAAGGTCGGGAGCAACGTGTGTCGGGAACTCTGCTGGAACGCACCGAAGACCATGTCCAGATCAATATCCGCGGCCGGGTCAAACGGATTCCGAGGGATTCAGTGATCAGCGTTGAACTCACAAGCCCCACAGGCTGAACCGATCGCCTCCCTCCTCGATTTTCCTCTCTTTCACTCCTCGTCTCCTTCATGGCACTCGTTCTCCTTCCTGGCCTCAGCAACCTGATCGATGACATCAGCGAGGAGAAGAAACTGCCCCCTCAGGTGGTGGAGGCCGCTCTGAGGGAAGCACTTCTGAAGGGCTACGAGCGCTATCGCCGCACTCTTTATCTGGGCATCGGAGAAGACCCGTTTGACGAGGAGTACTTCAGCAATTTCGACGTCGCCCTGGATTTAGACGAAGAGGGCTACAGGGTTCTCGCCAGCAAGATCATCGTTGAGGAGGTGGAAAGCGAGGACCATCAGATCGCACTGGCTGAGGTGATGCAGGTGGCGGAAGACGCCCAGGCCGGCGACACCGTGGTTCTCGATGTGACCCCGGAAAAGGAGGATTTCGGTCGCATGGCCGCCGCCACAACCAAGCAGGTGCTGGCCCAGAAGCTGCGTGATCAGCAGCGGCGGATGATTCAGGAGGAGTTCGCCGACCTTGAGGATCCTGTTCTGACAGCCCGCGTGATCCGCTTCGAACGTCAGTCCGTGATCATGGCTGTGAGTTCAGGCCTGGGGCGTCCTGAAGTGGAGGCAGAGCTTCCCCGACGCGATCAGCTGCCCAACGACAACTACCGCGCCAATGCCACTTTCAAGGTCTTCCTGAAGGAGGTCAGCGAGGTACCAAGGCGGGGGCCTCAGCTGTTCGTGAGCCGAGCCAACGCAGGCCTTGTTGTCTACCTTTTCGAGAACGAAGTACCGGAGATCCAGGAAGGATCCGTCCGCATTGTTGCTGTGGCCAGGGAAGCGAACCCTCCCTCCCGATCCGTCGGTCCGCGCACCAAGGTCGCGGTCGACAGCATCGAACGCGAGGTGGACCCTGTTGGAGCCTGCATCGGCGCCCGCGGCTCCCGCATCCAGCAGGTGGTGAATGAACTGCGTGGCGAAAAAATCGATGTCATTCGCTGGTCCCAGGATCCCGGTCAGTACATCGCCAACTCGCTGAGCCCTGCCCGTGTTGATGTGGTTCGGCTCGTCGATCCTGTGGGCCAGCACGCCCATGTGCTGGTTCCCCCTGATCAGCTGAGTCTGGCGATTGGCCGGGAAGGTCAGAACGTGCGGCTGGCTGCGCGACTGACCGGCTGGAAGATCGACATCAAGAATGCCAGTGAATACGACCAGGCTGCAGAGGATGCTGTGGTCTCGGAACTGATCGCACAACGCGAACAAGAGGAGGCACTGCAGCGGGAAGCTGAGGAACGTCTTGCCGCGGAGCAGGCCGCCAGAGCGGAAGAAGATGCTCGCCTGCGTGAGCTATATCCCCTGCCGGAAGACGAAGAGGAGTACGGCGAAGCAGCGGAGGATGTGTCTTTGGAAGAGGTTGCCTACGAGGAAGCAGTGGATCCAGAGCCCTCGGATGCAGACACGTTGGAAGACAGCGACGCGGCAGAGGCTGTCACTGAATCCGACGAGGAAGGAGCCCGGTGAACACCTCACGCCCTGTCCTGCGTCGTTGTGTCGCCTGCCGAGAGCTGTTTGACCGCAGCATTCTCTGGAGGGTCACTCGCGACCATCGGGATGGGGTTCTCCTCGATCAGGGCATGGGGCGTTCGGCCTACCTCTGTCGCAAGGAGAGCTGTCTTGAGGAAGCACAGCGCCGAAAACGCCTGCAAAAGGCCCTGCGATGCCAGGTGCCCGACAGCGCGCTTGAGGAGCTGAGAAAGCGACTGAAACCAAGCAAGCCATCAGTCGCTGAGGCAAGATGAACACTGGCCCCACCTTGTGTGGTGCCCCGAGCACCCCGTGCCCGGACCGACCGGAGACCTGAATGACCAGCAGCGGCAAAGTCAGAATCTATGAGCTGTCCAAGGACCTAGGCCTGGACAACAAAGACGTGCTGGATGCCGCTGAGAAGCTGTCCATTGCGGCCAAAAGCCACAGCAGCTCGATCAGCGAAGCCGAGGCAGGCAAGATCCGCACGATGTTGAAGAGCGGTGGTGGATCCCGTCCGGCTGCTGCGCCTTCGAAACCGGCACCAGGGAAGTCAATTCTTTCCGTGAAAAAAGCAGCTGGCGCTGATGCCCCAGCACCGGTCAAGCCGGCGCAGCCGAAATCAGCTCCCGCGCCAGCCGCGCCCACCCGTGCTGCTGCAACTCCCCAGAGACCACCGGCACGACCTGCCGCTCCAGCTAAACCCTCAGCCCCCAAGGCTGCTTCGCCCCAGAAGGCACCGCCGCAGAAACCGGTGGCACCTCCTCAGACGCTTGTTCGCAAGGAACCTGCTCAGAAACAGGCTCCTCAAAAACCGGTTGAGCGCCAATCCCAGACACCTCAGCAGCCGACACCTCGCCCAGCCTCAGCTCCAGGCCCCAGCCGCAGCGTGAGCCGGCCGGCCTCCCCGCCGGCCCGGCCCACTGCACCGTCGCCTTCAACAGCCGCCAAACCTCGCAATACGGCCCCGGTCCGACGTGCACCTGGAGAGGGCAGTACACGCCCCACCCCACCGCCGCCCTCACGGCCGCAACCCAAATCACCGGTGAATCGAACGGTGCCGCCCCCGCAGAGACCGGCCAAGCCGGAACTGGTCGGTCGTCCGCAACCGAAGCGCCCTGGCACCGGTGCTCCCTCAAGACCGGGAGCGCCTCGCCCGGGTGCCCCCGGAGGCCAGCGCGCCGGTTCTCCACAGCGACCGGCAGGGGCACAACGTCCAGGGGCCCCCTCACGTCCGGGTTCACCTTCCGGACGTCCGGGTGCTGGACGCCCTGGTAGCTCCCTTGAATTGGTGGGCAAGCCGATCCGTCGCGACAGCAGCGGCAATCGTGGTGACACAGGCCGTCCTGGAGCCGGTCCCCGCAGTGGAGCTGGCTCCAATCGACCTGCCATGCCCGCCGGCATGCGCAAGCCGGTAGCTCCAGGAGAGCTCATGCAGCTCCAGAAACCAACCGGTCGACCTGCTGTACCACCGCCGCGACGTCCGGACGGAACCCCGGTTTCTCCGCGTGGTGACGGTCCGAAGGCCACACCTCCGGTCAATCGACCCACTCCCTCTCCGGCCACAGCCCCACGCCGTCCCGGCTTCCGTCCAGGAGCAGGCCCTGGCGGTCAGCGCCGTCCTGGCCGTCCTGACTGGGATGACAGCGCAAAGCTGGAAGCTCTGCGCAATCGCTCTCCTCAGAAGCAACGCCAGAAGGTCCACATCATCGGTGAAAACGATGATTCCCTGGCAGCGCAGACCGGCGGATTCGCCGGTGAGCAGGAAAACATGGTGCTGTCGGCGAGCCTGGCTCGTCCCGCAAAGCCCAAATCCCAGCAGCGGACGACGCCCAAGCCAGTGGCGGCCATGCGCAAACGCCGCAAGGAAACGGCTCGCCAGCGTCAGCGACGCAGGGCCATGGAACTGCGCGCAGCTCGCGAAGCCAAGCAGGTGAGACCGGAGATGATTGTTGTGCCGGAGGACAACCTCACGGTGCAGGAGCTCGCCGACATGCTCAGCGTGGAGAGCTCAGAGATCATCAAATCCCTCTTCTTCAAGGGGATCATCGCCACGGTCACCCAGACCCTGGATATGCCGACGATCGAGACGGTTGCCGAGGAGTTCGGTGTGCCGGTCCTGCAGGACGACGTCGAGGAGGCCGCCAAGAAGACCGTCGAGATGATCGAGGAGGCGGATCGGGAACACTTGATCAGACGCCCACCCGTGGTGACCGTGATGGGCCACGTCGATCACGGAAAAACCAGTCTTCTCGATGCCATCCGCAAGGCACGCGTGGCCGCCGGCGAAGCTGGTGGCATCACCCAACACATCGGTGCTTATCAGGTTGAGATCGAACACAACAACGCTGCTCGAAAGCTCACCTTCCTGGATACGCCTGGTCACGAAGCCTTCACGGCCATGCGTGCCCGGGGAACCAAGGTCACTGACGTCGCGGTACTCGTGGTGGCAGCCGATGACGGCGTGCGCCCGCAGACCCTGGAAGCCATCAGCCACGCCCGCGCTGCAGAAGTGCCGATCGTGGTGGCCATCAACAAGATCGACAAAGAAGGTGCTTCTCCGGACCGGGTCAAGCAGGAGCTGTCTGAACAGAACCTGCTGGCAGAGGAATGGGGCGGTGATGTGGTGATGGTGCCTGTGAGCGCCATCAAGGGAGAAAACATCGACAAGCTGCTCGAAATGCTGCTGCTGGTCACCGAAGTGGAAGACCTGCAGGCCAATCCGGATCGCATGGCCCGCGGCACAGTGATCGAAGCGCACCTGGATAAGGCCAAGGGCCCTGTGGCCACGCTGCTGGTCCAGAACGGCACCTTGCGAACAGGCGATGTGGTGGCGGCTGGGCCTGTGCTTGGGAAGGTACGGGCGATGGTCGACGACGCAGGAATGCGCCTGAAGGACGCCGGCCCATCCTTCGCGGTGGAAGCTCTCGGATTCAGCGAGGTCCCTACCGCTGGCGACGAATTTGAGGTCTACGCGGATGAGAAATCGGCAAGGGCTGTGGTGGGCGATCGCGCCTCCGATGCCCGCGCAACCCGCCTGGCCCAACAGATGGCCTCCCGCAGGGTCTCCCTCACTGCGATGTCAGGCCAGGCCAATGATGGAGAGCTCAAGGAGCTCAACCTCATCCTCAAGGCCGACGTTCAGGGTTCAGTGGAAGCCATTCTCGGCTCTCTGGAGCAGCTGCCCAAGGACGAAGTCCAGGTAAGGGTTCTGCTGTCAGCACCTGGGGAAGTGACCGAAACCGACGTGGACCTCGCAGCCGCTTCAGGAGCGGTGATCATCGGCTTCAACACCTCAATGGCCTCAGGCGCCAGAAAGGCTGCTGATGCCAACGGTGTGGATGTGCGTGATTACGACGTGATCTACAAGCTGCTGGAAGACATCCAGCTGGCGATGGAAGGCCTTCTCGAACCCGAGCTTGTCGAGGAAGCACTGGGTGAAGCTGAGGTCCGCGCCGTGTTCACCATCGGCAAGAGTGCTGTGGCCGGTTGTTATGTCACCACCGGCAAGATTCAACGCAACTGCAAGGTTCGGGTTCACCGCGGCAAGGAAATTGTCTATGCCGGCGATCTCGACTCACTCCGTCGCAACAAAGACGACGTCAAGGAAGTGGCCACCGGATTCGAGTGTGGTGTTGGCACCGATCGCTTTGCCAACTGGCAAGAAGGCGATCGCATCGAAGCCTTCAAAATGGTCACGCAGCGCCGCAAGCTCACCACCTGATGATCAGCCGCCGAGAGCCACTGCTCTGGCTTCAGTTGATGGCGCTAGCCGTCATTCCACTGGAGCTCGAGCTGCTGCGGCTCGTGCTGGCCGGCCCCGGCTTCGGACCGGCACCTGCTCTCGAGCGTCTGCTGATCTGGGGGCTTGCAGTCATCGCACCCGGAGTACTGCTGTGGCGGCGACCCGCCGACTGGGCTTCCCTGCTCCTGGTGCGCGTCTCCCCCGCGCAACGAACCGTTGATCAACGCCGGATCAGCGCGATCCAGCAGCCGCTTGGCCTGAAGGCCGCTCTGGTCATCGGGATCGCCCTGATGCTGCCGCTGTTCTGGTGGATCGACCGGTCGGCTCTGCTGGTGATTGATTTCTCCCCTACGAGCAACAGCAGCCGTCTCACGGCCTTACTGCTCGCCGGCCCCTTGCTAACGCTGATCCTCTGGCAATGGCAACAGCTTGTCCAGGCCGTCTGGTTGTTGACGCGCAACGATCAGACCTTCGAGGCGCTTACACCACTCAACCCAGCCGAACTGCAGAGCAGCCACCTATCGCTCGGCCTGGGGCTGCTGCTTCCATCGCCGTTGGAATGGGAGTCAGCCAATGCCAGAAGCGAAACAGCAGCGACTGAAGCCTCTGTCGCCGACGATGCCCAGAACAACCAAGCCGTTGCTGATTCAGCGCCGGATCCCCAACCAGACCCTGATGAAAGCGATGGGGAGGGAGAGGCGCCTGAGGCGGGCCAGGAGGAGGCAGACGTCATCTCTGCAGAACCTGAAAATGTTGACGAGGCCTCGGCATCCGTTGACTCTGCTGCCGTCGAACCTGAGCAATCCCTCGACGACCCCGACAGCTGCAACCTGAAAGACCAGGACAGTGGTGACAGCGCTACTGCCAGCACTGACCAGGACATTGATCAGCCACTAGCTGCAGAGCCATTCCTCATTGAGGAGTCCGAACCTACTGAGCACAAAGCTGATCCGGAGGCGCCACGAACCAGTCTTGACGACACAGAACTCAGCTCCGGCGAGGATGAAGATGAAGATGAGGATGAGGATGACCAGGAGTCATCAGCCGCCTCTGTCGCGGTCGAACCAGAGCAAGCCCCCGAAGAGGACTACAGCCCCGACCTGGATAGCGAGATCAGTGCCGACGGCGCTGTTGCCAGCACTGATGCTGAAACTCATCACGAAGAGACCAAGACCACCGGAGGCGAACAAGGCGACCCAGAGCAACCTGCGCAGTCCCCTCCAGGGAGTACGTGATTCGCGCAGAAGCCGTTCCCGCATTGCCGGATCCAGACCCTGATCTCCCTGAGGTTCAGCGCTCAAAAGCTGTTTGCGTAGACCTGAATGTTAATTTCCTATGGTCGCCGATGTAGCTCAGCCGGTAGAGCAACGCTTTCGTAAAGCGTGGGTCGCCTGTTCAAGTCAGGTCATCGGCTTAAGACTCCAAGCCAGTTTCAGCAGGAGTTCTCCGCTGTCGCTGGATTTTTGGTTTGGGTTGAATTTCAATGAGCTTTGTGGGAGTTGCTCTCACAGGGACTGATCACAACATGCTGAAATTCCTGAGTGATCCACATGATCTGGAACAGATTGCTGATGGATGCAAAAATCACACCTAGACGCAGTACGTGATGGCTTGAAGTGGTAGCGAGCTAGCCGCTTAAGTGCTTCGATCAACGGCAAGCAAGTCCGCAGGAGACTATGAAGCTATTCAGAGCTTCTGCATGACTGAGGAGATGGTTCGACCTCTTTGATGTAGATCACCAATTCATTGAATTCCAATGATTCGCAACCATCAATCTCGATCCTGTCCTCATCAGCCCAAATCAACTGATTTGCTCACACAAACCTGCTCTTCAGCGGTGCTGCTGTCTTGATTGAGAACTCCTTAAAAAGGAGTTTGATCAACTGATCAAAATTATTTGAATTGAACGAATCAACCCAAGGGATCTGTTCCCATACAACATCCTGAATGTTGAGCGACTCCATCCTTTCATGCATTGTTTTGCTCTCGAACCATGCACACTTGCGGAGGGTGATCCCACCAAAGAGGAAGGCCGCCCTTCCCTGGTGGAAAGACGGCCTAGCTCGCTCGTTTGTACATAGCTCAACCCATCACTTGTAGCGACAGAAAGAGGTCGAAGCTTCTGGCTAGAGGCACCCTGGGGCCATTTGCTCTAGGTGTCGGGTTGTTTTCTCCTAGGGCACCTAAGGCGGTGCAAGCGGAGCGGCGATTGGCGTGGCGCACAAGGAATGCCTGCCAAAGGACCAACCCAGGTCATTGTTGAGACTGTTGGAGCAGGGGCAAGAAGTCAGTCTGCTTCTGCGATCTGCTCAGGTGGAGTGTCGGCCGTCATGGGCTCCTCCGATTTCGTGAACTCACTCTCCACCCGCGATGGCCGTCTTGCCATCAGTTGAATCGCGCATTGCCAACGAAGGCAAAACATCCAATAGTGAAGACGGTTTGCCCAAGCTCAGGCAGGGGCCAGTCGCGATGACACCTCGAGCCGCTGCGACCAGTTCAGTTGCTCTTCTGGTTCTTCATAGCAGGGCAACACGAAGATGAAGCCTGCTTGCCAATCCCAGACAACCTGGAAGATGAAATGTCTCCAACAACCACAAGCTCGCAGATTATTCCTTTTGGAAAGGATTTAAATCCGTAAAGAAGAGCCTCAAAGCCACTAAGACATGAAGCGAAT
Source organism: Synechococcus sp. (assembly GCA_047286285.1). Classification (GTDB taxonomy): domain Bacteria; phylum Cyanobacteriota; class Cyanobacteriia; order PCC-6307; family Cyanobiaceae; genus Synechococcus_C. The sequence goes on from JBJBBP010000002.1 coordinate 2,182,384, forward strand.
TTCATGAACCTGTGCAAAGAGGGCGCTCGCGGCCAACGAAAAGGACATCTTTCGACATGGTGGGGCTACAGATTTCCTTTAGATTTGCAGGAGCGTTGCTCACGGGCTCTGCCCTTCGACCCATGGCCAAGAATCCGAAGGAATTGGCGTTTCTCGGTGGAACCTTTCTATTCGGCCTCGGAGCCCTGGAAGTCTGCCTTCGTTTCGGAGGATTTTGACGGCAGCAATCAAGCGCGCATCCGCGGAAACTTTGAACAGAGTCCATTTCAGCGGACAAAAAAAGCCCCGCAAAGCGGGGCTTTTTCACTGAACCTCTGATGCCAGCCCTCAGAGCGCTGCGACCGCAAGCTTTGAGGGTGACATGTGTGCAGAGGTGTAATCACTGCCTTCAGACGATGCAGCAAAAGAATGCTGTGCCTCATGAAGACGACGAGCCTTGAGCTCTTTTTCCTTGATGATTGCGAGGGTGTTCATGGGAACCTCCTACAGCGTCTCAAACCCCGTTGCCTGTTTGAGATCGAACTGCGCCCCTCCGGGGGCCAACGTTCCTGAAGCCTAGTCGATTCGATCGATCAGGTTGACGTGAATACCGAACAACATCATTCGCGAACACCGACTCAATCACCGAAGCCCTCGGCAGTCGTCCCGGCTGAGGTGATACCTGCACATCACAGTGATCGTCGATGAAACGAAAAAACAACCACGACCACACACAGCTCCTCCAGAGACTGCTGAAGCTGGAGCGTAGTCAGAGCATGGTCTTCTGGCTGAAGCGAGTGCCCTGACCTACCCGCCATCAATGGCTGCACAGCTAGAGATTTGATTGCTGAGCCGAGGAGGATGACCTTCTCACTCACTTTTCCCGTTAAGGTCACTACCGCTGAAACAACACGAATGGGCGATTACACCGTTGCGATTTGGGCCACCATTGGACTGGTTGTTGTGTTCACAGTGCCTGTGGTCTGGCAGTTCATGCAGCCCAACGATGACGATTTCGGCGATCTGACAAAGCGCCGCAAGTAAATCCTTCGAACCCTTACAAACGTCGTCAGCACCCAATGACAGATGACATTGGTGCTGCGGCAAACTCAAGAAGAACAGGTCACACCAGCTCAGAACACCTATCAAGATGGTGATGTCTAGCGGGAGAATCAATAAATCAGACATTCCAAACCATTCAGACCTTCCTGAACCGTTTGGCCAAGCAAAAAAACAATATCAAAAAGAAATCTATTGATTACTTCAATGCAATTCGAATAAAACTCCAACCCAAGAATGATCAGTCAAATCGTTGAACAACCCTTGACGCAATCAATCGGAATGACCTCAATCGATCAAAGTGGCCATACGTCAATCCTTGAGAGATGGCTTGTGACGCTTGGAATGGATGTGCTTGGAAGACAACTGAAGCAGGCTTGAAGCTTTTTCCTCTTCTTCGACCTTCGCCAATCGCTTCACGAGATCCCAGGTGTCCTGCGCAGACATTTCACCATCGGCTTCCCATTTCAAAGATGACAAGTCGGAAGGCGACATCAGGAAAAGGTCGGTTCCATAACTTAGGAGAGAGCTTGCTGATATCTGTCTTTACAACAGCAATCAAACCTTTAATGATTCGGAAATTGGTACTCGCGAATACGCTCGGTTTTGATCCTGGGGTGAATTCAGCTGCTTCCGTCGAAGCATGTAATGACAAAAAGCAGCACAATCTCCTTGCGTCAATAGCACCAGCGGCAAACAGCTCACTGTCAATGGACGGAGCATTCAGCTCGGGAATGAATCCTTGGCCTTGAACACTCCCAAAGGCTGAGGACTGCATCTTCATTCAACCTCGATCAACCGGACGGCGGCGCGGCAACAGATCCTGTTGCTTTGAGCACTAACAATCAGACTGCCCGAACCCTTGAGGAGTTCATGGATACGGGCAGCATGTCCAGCCGCAAGATCAAAAGACTCCATCGCAGTCATATGCGCGATGCCACTCTGGATGAGGTGTTCATCGTGCTCAGCGTTGGGGCGAGCCTGATCTCCACACTGGGTCTTCTTGCCAACAGTCCTGCCGTGGTGATTGGCGCCATGGTGGTGGCTCCATGGATCATGCCCCTAAGAGCCGCAGCTTTCGCGATCCTGCTGGGAGAAGTGCGCCTGCTGGGTCGATCGCTGCGGACCTTGTTTGTCGGTGTCCTGATGACCACCGTGCTTTCAATGATTCTGGGGTCGCTCGCGGGCCTGCCTCAGTACGGAACAGAGGTTCTGGCCAGAACATCGCCCAACCTGCTCGACCTCGGAATTGCCCTTGTGGCTGGAGGACTGGCAACTTACGCCAAGTTACGCAGCGATGCGGTGAGCTCTCTGGCAGGAACCGCCATTGCCGTGGCGCTGGTGCCACCTGTCTGCGTGATGGGACTGCTGCTCTCGCATCAGCAGTGGACTGAGGCCTCTGGCGCAGGGTTGCTGTTCACCACGAATCTGCTGGGCATTCTCACGGGAGGACTGGTGCTGATGGTTTGGAAGGACTCCGAATTTCGTCATGTGCTGCGTCGGAGTCGTCTCAGCGTGGCGAGCTTCACACTCACTGGTCTGTTGCTGATCCCCCTTGGCGATAGCTTCATCCGCTTGCTGAATCAAGCCAATCGCGCAAACCGGAGAGCCATGATTGAGGAAACGGTTCGCAAATTTCTGGTGAACGAAACACTCACCTTCGGCGATCCAGCATTGGTGGATGTTGAACAGGTCGATATCGACTGGCGAAAAAACAAAAATGGAAAGAACGAGCAAGCGGGAACTATCCGCGTCGTCGTTCGCGTGACAGATCCTGATCTCCCGACCTACAAGCAGGTCACTCTTGTTCAAAAGGAGATCAACAAGCGACTAAAGAGTCATTACCAGCTTGTCGTCCAACGCACTGCCGTCGATGTTATTGGACCGAAAAAAATCATCCCAATACCGGAAGAGCTCAAGGAGGCCGGAGTCACTGAAATCACAGACGAACAAACGAATGAAACTGAAGAGTTCGACGAGAAGGAAGCTGAGCAGAAGCTCACCAATAAAACTATCGATCAATGAAAGTTGACTCTCTACGGATGAGTGAAGCAGAGCTCGTGCCCTCACGGTCCTATGCCTGGAGTTCAGAAAGATCTTGAAGGAAATGAACTCCAATCTGAACCTCCTGGATCCATCAGTCCGGTCATAAACTGTTCAGATGCGGCAGACCGGACGTCGAACATTTCTGCGGCTGATGGCTGGGGCGACGCTCTCAGGCACCATCCTTGACGCCCTGCTCCGCAAGACCGATTCACAGATCTTGATTCCCTCCGAAGCTCAGGCCGTTGAAAACCTGAAGCTCGGATTGATCAGCGACCTCAACGGTTCCTATGGCAGCACGAGCTACGGAAGCGCCGTGAAGCGTGGGGTGACCTTGCTGTTGCAGCAACAACCCGACCTGGTGCTCTGCGCCGGTGACATGGTGGCTGGCCAGAAAAGGGCGTTGACCAACTCTCAGCTCAAAGCGATGTGGGCTGGTTTTGAGCAGTCGGTCCAAACACCGCTTCAACAGGCAGGGATCCCCTTGCTAGCGGCAATCGGCAATCACGACGGATCCAGTCAGAAGCAGCAAGGCCATTGGATCTACGGGCGCGAGCGACAGCAAGCCGCCCTGTTCTGGGCGAAGCAGCGCAAAGGGCTGCAATCCGGGTTCATTGAGACGGACCGATTTCCGTTTCAGTACGTCTGGAGACGACCCGGACTGTTTGTAGTCGTCTTCGATGCTTCATCAGCCAGCGTTGATTCCCTGCAACGCCAGTGGATCGAAACAGCTTTGAACTCGCCGCATCGCAAGCCCGATGATCTTTGCCTCGTGATGGGTCATCTCCCCCTCACAGCCTTCAGCGAAGGACGGGCTCGCGCCGGGGAATGCATCGCAGATCCAGAGAGACTGGCCGGTCTGCTCCGTCGGGCCAGGGTTGATTTGGTGATCTCAGGCCATCATCACGCCTGGTACCCCTCTGAATCGCTGGGTATGAGGCTGCTCAGCCTGGGAGCCATGGGAAGTGGTCCACGGCGAATCATCGGCAGCAGCGTGATTGCACCACCATCGCTGACCATCCTTGAGTGGTCGAGAAGCAGCCACCTGGTCATGGAAACGACGTTTGATCTCAACACGCTCCAACCCATGGCCAGCGCGAGGCTTCCTGAGCGAGTGCACGCATCTGGTTTTGCAGCAGCGAACCGGAGGCCGACCCAATGGCAGCGAGGTGAACGGATCTGAATGAACGCCAGCAAAAAGCCCCCGCCGTGAGGCGAGGGCTTTCCGATTCAGCTAAAGATGAATCTCTTGGAGACTTCAGCCTCAGCCGATGGCGGGAGCTTGCAGAGCCACAGGAGTGGACTCAGCAGCAGCCAGGTCGAGGGGGAAGTTGTGAGCGTTGCGCTCGTGCATGACTTCCATGCCGAGGTTGGCGCGGTTCAGCACATCAGCCCAGGTGTTCAGGACGCGGCCCTGACCATCAAGGATGGACTGGTTGAAGTTGAAACCGTTCAGGTTGAAGGCCATGGTTGACACGCCCAGGGCGGTGAACCAGATGCCGACAACGGGCCAGGCAGCCAGGAAGAAGTGCAGGCTACGGCTGTTGTTGAACGAGGCGTATTGGAAGATCAGGCGACCGAAGTAACCGTGGGCAGCCACGATGTTGTAGGTCTCTTCCTCTTGGCCGAACTTGTAGCCGTAGTTCTGGGACTCACTCTCAGTGGTTTCGCGAACCAGGGAGGAGGTCACCAGGGAGCCGTGCATGGCGGAGAACAGTGAACCACCGAAGACGCCAGCCACACCAAGCATGTGGAAGGGGTGCATCAGGATGTTGTGCTCGGCCTGGAACACCAACATGAAGTTGAAGGTGCCGGAGATGCCCAGGGGCATGCCGTCAGAGAAGGAACCCTGACCGAAGGGGTACACCAGGAACACAGCGGAGGCAGCAGCCACAGGTGCGCTGTAAGCAACGCAGATCCAGGGGCGCATGCCGAGGCGGTAGGAGAGTTCCCACTCGCGACCCATGTAGCAGAAGATGCCGATCAGGAAGTGGAAGACAACCAGCTGGTAAGGACCGCCGTTGTACAGCCACTCGTCGAGAGAAGCCGCTTCCCAGATGGGATAGAAGTGAAGGCCGATGGCGTTCGAGGAGGGCACAACAGCACAGGAGATGATGTTGTTGCCGTAGATCAGGGAGCCGGCGACGGGCTCACGGATGCCGTCGATGTCGACGGGGGGTGCTGCGATGAACGCAACGATGAAGCAGGTGGTGGCAGCCAGCAGGGTGGGGATCATCAGCACACCGAACCAGCCCACATAGAGGCGGTTGTTGGTGGAGGTGACCCACTCGCAGAACTGCTGCCAGCCATTAGCGCCGGAGCGCTGCTGAATGGTGGTGGTCATGAGAACGGGAAAGAAGGTCTCCGAGGAGACGGTTACGGAAGGGCAGGAAGCCCTGCCAAGTGTGATTGTAAAGCAACATTGCGCAAGATGTCGGCAGCTTTATGAAGCCGACGTAAAGAACCATTGAGACCTGGCGCAGGCAAAAGCCTTACCGCAAGGAGCGCCCTAAAGGATCACTTAAGATTCTCAGGTTGTGTCTCAGGAGACGCTTGTGGTCCTGATTCGATGGTTGATCGCAGGGCAGCGTCTTGAGGAAACCGTCCCCACCAAGGATGCGCGTCACAGGCGCAATGAACTGGAAGCACAGGGTGCGGTTGTCTACTGGAGTGAACGACTGGTCGAAACCGGCTGAACGCGCACACTGGAACCCACCACCACCCGCGGTCATGCCTCCGTTTTCAGCCCCCGCCGTTCGATCGCTGGCCTTCGCGTTCACAGCCATCGGCATGGCGGCCTTGATCAGCGCCTGTCAGAACCGCCCCGGCAGTTCAGTGTCTCCGGAAAGCAGTCGGGATCAAGCGATCAGTGAATTGAAAACCCGACTTGACCAGCTCGAACGCCGTGTCAACGAGGGAATGCCTGGCAGCGACGACAGTGGGGAACGCGTCCCGCCTGGACCGGTCAAGTCGATCACATTCCGCAGTGGCACTGCCGACGACCGGCTAAGGATTTACTGGGAAAACGGCAAGGTCAGCAGTCTTCCATGCACTCTCGAACAGGGAACCTGGGCGTGTGGGTAATCCAGTCCTGCAGAGCCGCCACGACAGTCACACCACGACATGCCTTCCAGGCCTCCGGAAACACCGTTCAGTGAGCATTGCCATCAGGCTGTGCGTTCACTGACGGAACCCATGAACCGATTGCTGACAGCAACCACCGGGCTTGTTCTCTCCCTGGGATGCATCGGTGCCGTGCAATCCGCACCCGCTCTGCCGCTCGCCCAGCCCAAGGCAGCCAACCTCGCCAGGATGAGAGCGGAGTCTCTCAATGGTGGATTGGCCTCTTACCGCGCCGCGGCCTGCATGTACGAAACCGGTGCAACGTCATGCCTGATCTCCAAATCAGAGCAGGGCTTTCTGTTCGGCTTCCCTGGCGGACCACCGGGCTGGGAGCAGCAATCGCCCCCCCGCCCCACGTTGGAAACAAGGGTGCTCATCTCGCTTGATGGAGACAGGATCCTGGCGGTTCCTTACAACGGGCCCATCCGCTGAATCTGTCGACCAACAGACCAAAACGAATTTGTTGACAGACCTATGCGCTCTGTCTCCCATAGAAGAGTCTTCCAAAAGGTCATGAACCTCTCTTCCTTAACCGCCCTCGCAGTGATCGCTGGAACAGGAGCCTTTGCAGGCGCTCCTGTTCTGGCACAGGCCCCAGTTGCAGCGTCCGAGGTACGCGCGTTGAACCTGGCGCGCAACACAGCCGTCACGGAAAACGGGGGACTGAGTGTCTATCGGCCCCAGCAATGCATGTTCCAGACCAGCACCGGTGGTGGTGAGTGCTTGGTGGATGAATCACCCAACGGCTACACCTTCAGATTCCTGGGGGGAAGTCCTGGATGGCCTTCAGACGGCAGCGATGCGACCACGGAAACAGAGATTCAGATCTCACCTGACGGCCGAAGTGTCATCGGCATCATCTACAACGGGGCTCCACGCTGATTCCTTTCAGCAGTTGAGCAAGAGTTGAGCAAGGGCCTCCGTCCAAGAGCGGGACAGAGGCCACTCCTCTCGACTCGTCAGGCTGAGAGCAATGGCCTTTTCGGCGTAGGCAGCTTCATTGATGAAGACGGGGATGGCTCCATCGGGTCCGTTGTAGGGAATGGTGGTTCCCTGAGCCGAAACAAACAGTGGATCTCCAGAGCGCAGGGGCAACCAGTCGCGACCCTGCAGCTGTGGATGAATCAACGCTGCAGCCTCACCTGAGTCATCTCGCGGCAGATCCAGGCTGTGCAGATGGCGGTGAAGCACGAGCTTGCGTGGGTAGCAGGCCTGGCCGCAGACCACTGCGGCAATCACCTGGAACACCGACTGCAGCGCGAGATGCGTCTGCTGGACGATGTCATGCCGTCGCACGCTCTGAGGCACAGGCCCCACTTCAATCACCAGTCCACAGGGCCAGCGCTCCACCATGAAGCCCTGCTGCGCGACATCCCCTTCATGCAGATAGACCTGGAGGCCGAGCGCGGACTGGATGAGGGCTGCAAGGGCCAGATCGGCTGGCCTGCGGCCATACACCACAAGACAATTGCCCATGGACGATGTGGTGCTGTGCAGATCAACCACCAGATCACACGGTGTTTGCCCCTCAGGCCCGAACTCACGAAGCAGTTGGAGAGCTCGCAGCATTTCACGATCCGACAACTCAGGATGCCTGGAGCTCTGTTCCAGAAGATCGGGGCGAAAGGAACGATTGAGGTCGCGATCGCAGTAGCGACGCCCCTCCGCACGGGCCTGCGGATTACCAATGGCTGTCTGAACGACACATCCACAGGGATCAATCAGGGCATGATCAGCAGCCCATTGGTCCAGAAGCCAGGGGCCATTGACTTCATTGCCATGGGTGCCTGCCACCACCAGCACTCGGGGGCTTGCCATCAGGTCGCTGCACTCCTCCACAGCCTGAAGGACAATGCCTGGAAACGGAACCGTGATGTCGATTCCTCCGCTGATCGTTCGCAGTGTGCGACAGGGCTGGCAGTGGCAGTGGCGAAGGCTGATGACCGGCTTGGGTCCCGCTGATCAGCAAGGGAACTACCTCAGACCCACCAGCGCCCCGATGGAGACGGTTGTGCTGGACGACAACGATTTACAGGCCCGCGATCCGAACCATCGCCCCCGGCTGCTGATCGGACGCAGTTGCCCCTGGGCACACCGCACCTGGTTGATCGTGAAACTGCGCGGACTTGAAAACAGCCTCGACGTGCTGACCGCCAAGGCTGACCATGAGGAGGGTCGCTGGCGCCTTGAGCCCAGCTGGCTGGGCTGCTCAAGCCTGCTGGAGCTCTATCGCCGCTGTGGAGCTGAGCCCAGTCTGCGGGCAACAGTTCCGGTGCTGGTGGATCCTGGCCGCACCGAGCAGGACGAACCACGACTTCTTGGCAATGACAGCACCCCCCTGAGTTCAGCACTGAATCGTTGGCCAGCAGATCCCGAAGTTCCGAATCTGGCACCGGCCCACCTGCAGCAACAGATTGAACGTTGGCAGCAGCTCCTGCAACCAGCCGTGAACGACGGGGTTTACCGATGTGGCTTCGCCCGGAACCAATCGGCCTACAACCGCGCCAGTGCCGCCATGGTCGAGGCTTTGGATGAGGTGGAACGCAGCCTTGAGCGGGACGGTCCGTGGCTCTGCGGAGCAACCCTGACCCTTGCCGATGTGCGACTTTTCCCGACTCTGATCCGCTGGGAGACTGTTTATGCGCCGCTGTTCGGTTGCAGCTCCAGACCGCTTTGGATGCTGCCCGAACTATGGAAATGGCGCCAACGCTTCATGGCCTTGCCAGGGGTTGAGGTCACCTGCGATGCCGAAGCCTGGCGCAGTGACTATTTCGGTGCTCTGTTCCCCCTCAATCCAGGCGGGATCGTTCCGGATTCGCCAAAGCTGAGCACACTGGTGAACAGCACCATTCCCTTGCCATGACGACCGCCGACCCCCAGTTCGACGGAATGTATGGACCTTTCACCATCACATCGACGGATAGACAGGAGGTGCAGCGCTACAGAATCTCGCTGCTGATCAGCGGGACATCCCTGAGCATGGGACTGCTGCAGTGGTGGCTGGTTGGCAGCGACTGGGCATGGCTCTGGGTCCTGCCTTTGTGCATCAGCCTCGGCTTGGCTTTGAAATGGATCCATATCTACCTGCGTCCCCTTCATCAGGCCTTGCAGTTGTTCTGGCTGCTTGGCTGCCTGGGATGGCTGACGCTGCTGCTTCAGGGATCGCCCGTTGAAGCCCTCGACACACTGGCGAGCCAGCCGCTGTGGATCCTGGCTGTCGGACCGTTGTTTGCGTCTCTCACCGGCGTCGGCTTCAAGGAGTTTTTCTGCTTCCGCCGCCCAGAGGCCGTCGGCCTCACACTCCTGCTTCCGCTGGCTCTTCTGGGCCGACTGCTGGGACTGATCGCCAACGGCCCCTGCTGGATGCTGGTGCTGTGCGCTGCACTGCTGCTGGTACTGCTTGCAGTGCGCAAATTCGGGATGGAGGCAGCCGCCGATGTCGGCGACAAGAGCGTGTTTGCTTATCTGGACGCTCAGCGCGACGTTGCAGGTCCGTGAGTCTGATCAGCCTGGTTGATGCCTCCAAGGATTTCGGAATCCGGACCCTGTTCGAGAACCTCACCCTGCACATCCGTGAAGCGGACAGGGTGGGGCTGATCGGCCCGAATGGAGCGGGTAAATCCACTCTTCTGCGGGTTCTGTCTGGACAGGAACCCCTTGGGGGCGGAGAGCGGCGCTGCTCCTCCCGTCTGAGAATTGAGCTGGTAGGCCAGGACAGCATGGTTGAGCCAGGGCTCACCGTGCTCGAGCAGGTTCTGGCCGGCTGCGGAGAAAAGCGGGAACTGCTGCTTCGGTTCAGTGCGGTCTCTGAAGCGGTCGCCCGTTCTCCAGAAGACACAACGCTGATGCGGGAACTCGGTGCCCTCAGCGAGCGCATGGATGAGGAAGGGGCATGGGGGCTCGAGCAGCAATGCCAGGAAGTTCTGCAGCGATTGGGAATCAGCGAGCTTCACCGCCCCGTGGAGGATTTGTCCGGGGGCTATCGCAAGCGGGTGGGACTGGCTTCTGCACTGGTGGCCAGCCCTGATGTGCTGCTGCTGGATGAGCCAACGAACCACTTGGACGCAGCAGCTGTGGAATGGCTGCAGAGCTGGTTGGATCGCTACCCGGGGGCTGTGGTGCTCGTCACCCACGACCGCTATGTGCTCGATCGGGTCACACGCCGGATCGTGGAGGTGGAGAAGGGACAAGCCTCCAGCATTGACGGGAATTACAGCGCCTATCTGCAACGAAAAGCTGATCAGGAGGTTTCAGAAGCAGCGGAAGCGGCCCGCTTCAAGAGCGTGATGCGACGGGAACTGGCCTGGCTGCGCCAGGGCCCCAAAGCGCGGAGCACCAAGCAGAAAGCCCGCATCCAGCGCATCGAGGCGATGCGGGCAGCGCCCTTGAAAAACAATCGCAGCCAGCTGGAGATGAGCAGCGTCAGCCGTCGGATTGGCAAGCTCGCCATCGAAGCGGAGGATCTGATGGTCACCGCGGATGGTCAGCCAAACGGTCCGGTGCTGCTGAAGGACTTCAGCTACAGCTTCAGTCCGGAGGATCGGGTCGGCATCATCGGCCCGAACGGCAGCGGCAAATCCACCCTGCTCGATCTGATCGCAGGACGACGACAGGCGACAGGCGGCAGCCTTCGCCTTGGGGAAACGGTGCATCTCGGGTATCTCGATCAGCACACCGATGCGCTCACAGCAGGTCGTGGTCTGGAGCGCAAGGTGATCGAATTCGTTGAAGAGGCCGCCTCTCGCATTGATCTGGGGGGGGAGCAACTGAGTGCTTCCCAGCTGTTGGAGCGATTTCTGTTTCCTCCCGCGCAGCAACACAGCCCGCTCAACAAATTGTCAGGAGGAGAGCGACGACGGCTGAGTCTGTGCCGGATGCTGATTCAGGCACCCAACGTGTTGCTGCTGGATGAACCCACCAACGACCTGGATGTCCAAACCCTGAGCGTGCTGGAAGACCTGCTCGAGGATTTCCGCGGCTGCGTGGTGGTGGTGTCTCACGACCGCTACTTCCTGGATCGAACCGTGGATCGTCTGTTCTGCTTCGAGGCAGGACGTCTCCAGCGCTTCGAAGGCAACTACAGCGCTTTTCTGGAACATCAGCGTCAAAAGGAGAAACTTGCTGCAGAAGACAGCAGCCGTCTGCGCTCCAGCGTTGAGAAGACTCGCAAGCCCCCTGCACTGAAGACGCAGGGTCCGCGGCGACGCAGCTTCAAGGAATCGCGCGAACTGGAATCCCTGGAGAGGGAATTGCCTCAGATGGAGCAGCGCAAAGCAGACCTGGAGCAGGCCATCTCCACCGGCAAGGGAGACCTCACCAGCCTCAGCCACGATTTAGCGGGCTTACTGGAAGCTCTCGAGATCAGCGAAGAACGCTGGCTGGAGCTCAGTGAACTGGCTCCCTGAGAGAACGGCGCCGGCGGCGTGGATGCAGCAGATCGCCCGCAGAATCTGCACCCAAACCTGCGTTGGAGTCGACCGAAGGCACTGGACAGCTCAAGGGAGTGGAAGGGCGGCCGCTCCAGGGAGCGGGCCTCACCGCTCGCCCCGCAGCTTCGGCCATCTTCATGACAGTTGGGCGGTAATCGTCTGCCGAGCGATGCAGGGCCATCTGATCGCCCATGCGACGCAGATAGAGATCGTGAGACCAGAGGACCTGGTTGTGTTCGAAGGCCTCGCATGCGGCCTGAAGTGAGTTGAAACGCTGACTCACCAAGCCGGATGGCGCGCATTGCTTCCAGTCAAGAACCTCCTGAAAGCTGAGACCGCATCGCCACTGACGCTGTTCCGAGAGGTAGCAGAAATTTTCCGGACCATTGATCCAGAACATCCGCCCCTCCTCATCCATGAAGTGGCGGCCCTGCCGTTGCCTGATTCGCACCATGACCACGAACCCTGTCTTCTTTGCTGCTAGCCGAAGTCATGCGTTCACGGCATGAGTGTTGATACGGAAACGAGGTCTCATGTCGGACGACTGGCAGCACCGCCCAACAGCCGTATGGTGTGTGCGTCGGCATTGGTCGGGACACGCCAACGATTCCATGAAATCCATCGACGAGCACATCAAGAAGGACCAGAGCGAACTCGAAGCTGCTAAGGCAGAGGGCAACGACGCCAAGGTTCGCCACTTCAGCGAAGAGCTTGAGTCCCTGCAGGACTACAAGAAGGAGCACCCTGGCGACAGCCATGACCCCACCCCCCTTGAGCTCTACTGCGAAAACAATCCGGAAGCCGACGAATGCCGCGTCTACGACGACTGAAGACGCGCGACACAAGAGCTGCTCATGAAAAAGCGGGGACAGGTCCCCGCTTTTTTTGTTGCTGAGAGATGGTGGTTCGGCCTGAACAGGCTGAATTACTGCTCCTCGTTGAAGTCGGCAGGGCTGCCTGTAAGGCTGCACACCACGGCTTCCTCAGGCTTCATTGCATGCACATTCGCGATCGGACGACCGCGGCGACGCAACGCCTCGATTTGCTCAGGAGTCTGACAACGTGCGATCAGCTGGCCCTGGGGGTCGAAACAGGTGAAGAAGGTCATGGGACGTTCTCTCGTTGCTTCCGTTATCGCCACGACGCGCTGAAGGCACAAGTCCGGGTGGGACACCCAACACGGTTCGCGACAACCGGCTCAGACCCCAAGCTCCAGCCAGACCTGATTCAACAGTTCATTCAGCCCCTGGCCCATCACCGCCGAAATCAACAGAGGCTTGCGTCCACTGATGTGTTCCAGCTCGGCCACCAGTTGATCACGACTTGACGCATCCAGCAGCTCGAGTTTGTTGACCACAAGCAGACGCTGGCGATCCACCAGGCCATGGCCGTACGCCTCCAGCTCTTTCTCCACAACCTTCAGATCTCCCAGGGGATCATCCGCACCTCCATCCACCACATGAATCAGCAGACGGGTGCGCTCAATGTGGCGAAGGAAGTCATGACCGAGGCCGGCACCCTGGGCAGCACCGGCGATCAGGCCGGGGATATCGGCAAAAACAGTGCCATCGCCGGTCGGCCGACGCACCACACCGAGATTCGGCACCAGTGTGGTGAAGGGGTAGTCGGCGATCTTTGGACGGGCCGCTGACAGCACGCTGATCAACGTGCTTTTGCCTGCATTGGGCAGACCGATGATGCCGACCTCCGCAAGCAGCTTCAACTCGAGCTGCAGAGGCCACTCCTCACCATCGCGGCCCTCGGTGCACTTCTCGGGTGCACGGTTGCGGTTGCTCAGATAGTGGGCATTTCCCAGACCGCCGCGGCCTCCGAAAGCCACCGTGAGCTGCTCTCCGGGAGCGGTCAGGTCCCCAAGGAGCATGCCAGTGGTGAGATGTCGCACCTCCGTGCCGCAGGGCACGTGGATGACCAGGGGCTGGCCGGATGCACCGGTGCAGCGATTGGGACCGCCACGACGGCCATCGGTTCCTGCAAACAAACGCTTGTACTTGAAATCCAGCAACGTCTGGAGATTCGAGTCAGCCTCAAGAATCACGTGGGATCCATGCCCTCCGTCACCGCCGGAAGGACCACCGGCTGGCACGTACTTTTCACGACGAAAGGCCACGATGCCGTCACCGCCACGGCCGCCACGGACAGTGATGCGCGCCTGGTCGATGAACTGCACGAAAAGCTTCGATCGGGACCAGTCACCAACCCTAGGATCGCGGGGCACGGGAGATTGAGCTTGGCCGGCGTTCGCTTCGAAGCGCTCAGCAAGAGCTATCCAGGTCGTGGTGGTGAAGGACCCGTTGAGGTGATTCGTGACCTGACGCTGTCGATTGAAGACGGCGAGTTCCTTGTGCTGGTAGGCCCTTCCGGCTGTGGGAAGAGCACGCTGCTGAGGCTGATGGCAGGCCTTGAGACACCCAGCGCCGGTGAAATCCTGGTGGGACAGCAGGCCGTGACCCGGCTGCGACCAGGCAAGCGCAATGTCGCCATGGTGTTCCAGAGCTATGCGCTCTATCCCCATCTCAGCGTTCGCGACAACCTGGGGTTCGGACTGCGTCGCAGCCACCGCCGCAGCGCCATGGAGCAACTGCACGACCAGTTGCATCGCAGCACACGGGATCTGCCACGCGTGCTGCAGATCCGATCTGAACGGGAAACAAGGGTGGAGCATCGGGTGCTGGAGGTGGCACGCGCCCTCGAACTGGATCAGCTGCTCGATCGGCGCCCCAAAGAGCTGTCGGGGGGCCAGAAACAACGGGTGGCCCTTGGGCGAGCCATGGCGCGTCAGCCGGAGGTGTTTCTGATGGACGAACCGCTGAGCAATCTCGATGCGAAGCTGCGAGGCAGCACCCGCACGCGCATCGTGGAACTCCAGCGGCAGCTGGGGACGACCACCCTGTACGTGACGCATGATCAGGTCGAAGCGATGACCATGGGTCATCGGATCGCCGTGCTCAATCAGGGACGGCTGCAACAGCTGGGCACACCGATGGAGCTTTACCGCTGGCCATCAAACCTGTTTGTGGCCCAGTTCATCGGCAGCCCACCGATGAATGTGCTGCCCGTCCAGGTGGGTCGGAGTCAGACACTCCTCCTGGGTGAACGCCGAGTGAGCGTGGAAGGTCCACTCGCCGCAGCACTTGAAGGTCTGGAAGGAAGATGCCTCAACGCTGGCATCCGTCCAGAAGAACTGAAGGTGGCACCCGCCACCAACCGCAACCTGCAGGCACAGGTGAGCCACAGCGAAGTGCTTGGGAACGAACAGTTGATCACCTGCAGACTGCTCGATGGGGAGCATCTGGTGCAGGTGAGGGCCGATCCCGGCCTCAAAGCGGTCCCGGGCACTCTGATCCATCTCGATGCTGATCCGAGTGGATGGCGCCTGTTCGACGACCAGGGCGACGCCATTCCCATGCCGACTCTCCCCGCGGAGCGAGATGGCAGCCCCGTGCTGCCTGATCTGCACTAGTGGGGGACGAGGCTCATCGAACCCAGATCACGCTGCAGCCCGCGCCACCATCCCCCTGCTCGGCATCCACCACACGCTCCACGTAAGAGAGGGAAGCCAACCAGTCGCGCAGGCCCCGTTTAAGCCGACCGGTCCCGATGCCATGGATCACCCAGACAGGGCCATTGGCACCTCGCAGCACATCATCAACGGCAGCTTCAGCCTCGTGCACCCGCATGCCGCGTACATCGATCGTGTTGCGTGAGGTGCGCACCTCGGCACCGCCACTGCCTCGACGAGCCTTGACCTGAACCACCGGCGCAGGCGGTTCAGGTTTGCGGCCGTCAAGACTCTCCACAGCGGAGAGCTCAACAGTGCTGCGCATCACCCCGCAGCGAACGTTCAGCTGCAATCCATCGCCCGAAACAGCCAGCACCTCGGCAGCTTTGCCAAGCGCCAGAAGACGGATGCGATCACCCACCTGCGGTCGCCAGCCCTGATGCTGTCGTCGCTCTGGCTCAGGTCGATGCCGGTCCTCCAGTTTGCGCAGACGTTGACCGGCCTGCCGTGCCGTTTCACCATCGGCCTGATCATCACGGAGCCGGCGGATCAGCTGGCGCACTTCCTTCTGTCCTGAACGGATGGAGGTTTCGAGGCGCTGTCTGCCCCGTTCCTGGCGTTCAGCGGAATGTTGCTTCTGGGTCTCCCATCGCTTTAGCAGCTCTTCATGCAGCAGTTCAGTACGCGCCAACAGAGCCGCCGCATCCTCCGCAGCGGCCTGCTGACGCTGGCGTTGTTCCTCAAGACCACGGATCACGCTGTTGGCCTCTCCGTCACCACGGGGGGAAAGAAGGCTGCGCGCCTCAGCGATGACACCTGCATCAAGACCGAGCCGCGTGGCGATCGCGAGAGCGTTGCTGCGGCCAGGAATTCCCCAGAGCAGGTGATAACTCGGCGAGAGGGTCTCACTGTCGAAGGCGACCGATGCGTTTTCAAAACGCGAATCGTTGTACTTGAGGGCCTTGAGCTCACCGAAGTGGGTGGTTGCCACCGTGAGCCGGGCCCGGTCCGCCAGCGTGCGCAGCAGCGCCGTTGCCAGGGCACTGCCCTCGCTTGGGTCCGTTCCTGCACCCACCTCATCCAGAAGCACCAGAGCCGGGGCAGGTCCTGAATCGAGAGCCTCCAGGATTCGACCGATCCGCTTCACATGACCACTGAAGGTGGACAGGCTTTGCTGCAGGGATTGCTCATCGCCGATATCAGCAAGAACCTGGGCGCACCAAGGCAGGGCTGGGCTGCCAGTGCAAGGAAGCCAGAGCCCTGCACGCGCCATCAGTGCAGCGAGACCAAGACTCTTGAGCGTGACGGTTTTGCCGCCGGTGTTCGGACCTGTGATCGCGACCACCCGCAGAGCAGGTGACACATCAACACTCACCGGAACCACCGCTGGTCCCTGTTGTCGGCGCTCCTGCCAAACGAGCAGAGGGTGGCGAAGATTCTGAAGCGTGAACGGTGCATCACTGGAGGCCTCGAGACTTGGTGGCACAGCACCCAGCCACTGCCCGTAGCGACCGCGGGCCAGCGCCAGGTCCAGCTGCAACAGCACCGCCATCAGCGCAAACAAGCCATCGACCTGCTCCGCAACAGCAGCGCTGAGGGCAGCAAGAACACGTTGCTCCTCTTCACGGATCCTGCCGTCGAGATCCGCCAAGCGATTGCCCAGATCGACCACCGACTTGGGCTCCACAAACACGGTGCTGCCCGAAGCAGAGCTGTCATGCACCATGCCGGGGCACTGGCCGCCAGCTCCCGCCTTCACAGCCAGAACAGGCCGTCCATGCCGCTCCGCGATCACGGTGTCCTGGAGGTGTGCCGACCAGCGCCGAATCACGTCCTGCAGCTTGTCGCGGCGCCTGGAACGAAGCTCCTGCCATTGCCGACGCAATCCCTCCAGCGCGGCACTGGCACGGTCTGCAATGCGGCCGCCCTCCTCGATGGCGAACTTGAGTCGCTGTTCAAGCTCGGGCAAGGTGGCCACATCTGCAAGCAGAGCGGTGCACACTGGCCTCAGCTCAGGGTCATCGATCTGTCGGCGCAA
This sequence comes from Synechococcus sp., assembly GCA_047286285.1. GTDB lineage: Bacteria > Cyanobacteriota > Cyanobacteriia > PCC-6307 > Cyanobiaceae > Synechococcus_C. The sequence continues at coordinate 2,199,575 of JBJBBP010000002.1, forward strand.
GCGACGCGCAGCTGCGAGGGTGTCGGCAACCATGAGCAGCTCCTCGCCGGAGGCGACACCGCCTTTGCTGCAACGCAGCAAAGTCATGTCGAGATCACCCACACCCTGAAAGCTCAAGCCTCCATCGAGGAGACCATCGAGGCTTGCAATCTCCTGGGTTCGGGCCTGAAGGGTCAGACTTTCAGACAGAGAAGCAGGCAGAGCACCGAGAGCGCAGTGTCGTCGGCCCTGGAGCGTGCTGGCAAAGCTGGAGAGCTGCTGGCAGAGCCGAGGCCACTCGAGCAGCTCCAGGGTTTCCTCAAGAGCGGACATCAATCGGACTGAGCGGCTCCAGGCTGATTTGTGGGGATCCCTCCCGGCGGCTCATAGAGCATCTCAAGCCAGTTGCCCTCAGGATCACGCAGATAAAACGAAGCCGTGCCATCACGGTGGTCATGGACGCCACCCACCGCGACCCCCGAAGCCTTCAGGCGGTCATGCACCACATCCACCTCGGCACGATCACGGAAATGAAAGGCGAAATGAGGCCCTGCAGCCTTGTACTTGGGACCCAGCAATGCCAGACCATCACGGGAGTCACCGGCTTCGAGATAACACCAGTCTTCGGCCTCCCACACCATGCGCATGCCGAGACCGGTGTAAAACCCCACGGCCCTCTCCATGTCGTTGACGCGGATGGCGACATGACCAAGGCGCTGCACCGCAGACATGAAAACCCTCATTCAGCCTCCATATTCTGGAGGGGGATGCGCCTGAACGATGGCCGACGATTGAATCTGGTTGACGCACAGGTACTGAGGCCTAAGAACGCAGAACGTCAATCGCTCAACAGCTGATCAGCGGATTCATCCCTGCTTCAGCCATTCAGCAGCATCGCAGGCGTGATAAGTGAGGATCAGATCAGCGCCAGCGCGTTTGAAGCTGAGCAACGTCTCGAGAACCACGCTGCGTTCATCAATCCATCCCATCTCGGCAGCAGCTTTCACCATTGAATACTCACCACTGACGTTGTACGCGGCGATGGGCAGCTCAGACTCCAGGCGCAGCCGATGGATGATGTCCAGGTAAGCAAGACCCGGCTTGACCATCATGATGTCAGCGCCTTCCTGCTCATCAAGCTGCGCCTCAGTGATGGCTTCCCTGGCATTGGCAGGATCCATCTGATAGGTGTCTTTGTTCTTGGGAATCGGCTTGCTGCCCGTGGCACGGGGAGCCGAATCCAGTGCTTCCCGGAAGGGTCCGTAATAAGCCGATGAATATTTGGCGGTGTAACTGATCACGCCGACATGCTCAAAGCCCTCGTCGTCAAGGGCTTCGCGGATAGCACCGACGCGGCCGTCCATCATGTCGCTAGGGCCGATGAGATCAGCACCGGCGCGGGCCTGCATCACAGCCTGCTTACAGAGCTGATCAATGGTCTCGTCATTCAGCACGACACCTTGTTCACTGACGATGCCGTCATGGCCATCGCAGGAATAAGGATCGAGCGCGACATCCGTCATGATCGCCATCTCAGGGATCTCCTGCTTCAGCTGTCGGATCGCACGGGGAATCAGTCCGTTCTCGTTGAAGCACTCAGCACCGTCTTCGGTCTTGAGCCCTTCAGCAACCTTGGGAAAAAGCACCACACAACGAATGCCGAGATCCCAGGCACGCCTCACCTCACCAGTGAGCTGATCCAGGCTCCAGCGACTGGCGCCTGGCATGGCACCGATTGGCTCAACCCCGGCACCTTCATGCACGAACAGGGGGTAGATGAAGTCTGCCGGAGAGAGGCTTGTTTCACGAACCATGGCACGCAGTGCCGGCGATCGACGCAGACGGCGCGGGCGGTAGGTGAGATCCATCAGCAAGCCTTGATCTGAGGTGGCGATCGTAAGTGTCAGCCGCCGCAAGCTCCTCAGAGACGTGCGCTCTGTAGCCAGTCGTGACGCGGATCTTCCGTTCGGGCTTGGCGAAGCTGTTCCAGCAGATGGCGCTGTTCGTCAGACCATTGCGTGGGCCACTGCAGGCTGAGATTGAGCAGGAGATCACCTCGACCTGACTTCAATGGCCAGCCTTTCCCTTTCAGGCGAAGACTCCTGCCGGGAGCCGTCCCGGCGGGAATCGACACATCAGCCTCACCATCAGGTGTCATGACCTTGACCGTGCCGCCCAGAACAAGCTCATCGATGGAAACGGGAAGGTCTGCGCGCAGCTGATCCCCATCAAGACTCCACACCGGGTGAGTCTGCACATCGAGATTCAGATAGAGATCGCCACGGCGCCCTGTCCCCGGCTGCAGATTCCCCTTGCCTTTGAGCCTCAGCCTGGACCCAGACCTGACACCAGCGGGGATTTTCACCTGCACCCGCTCATCGTTGACGGACAGTGTCCTTTCAGCACCGCGGAAGGCCTCGGCGAAGCTCACTTTGACGCTGGCTTCTGCATCCAGGTTCAACGGAGGCTTGGAGGCAGCGCGGGGGAAACCACCTCCGGCGAAACCACCACCAGGGAAGCCCCCGCCGGGAAAGCCTCCGCCGGCAAAACCGCCTGGAGCGCCTCCGAACCCCCCAGTGGCAGGACCTCCGAAGCGACCGAGCAAATCATTGATGAAATCGTCGAAATTGCCGTAACGACCAAAATCAACATCAAAACCACCGGCCCCAGGTCCACCCCCTGCTGCACCGGCCTGATTCCAGTACTGACCGAACTGCTCGTATCTGCGGCGCTTATCCGGATCGGAGAGCACCTCATAGGCTTCGCTCACCTCCTTGAATTTCGCTTCAGCGGATTTGTCGCCGGGATTCACATCGGGGTGATATTGACGTGCCAGCTTGCGAAAAGCCCGCTTGATCGCATCGGCGTCGGCACTGCGCTCCACCCCGAGCACCTTGAAATAGTCGCGGTATCCACTGCCGGCCATGGTGATCGGTGAGCTCCAGGCGCTCCGGTTGATCCCAGTTTCCCAGTTCCGTCCGGGGTTCGGCACCGAAAGAGGTGGCCGGATGCCCGTACGTCGGAACACACGTACATTTCGCGCATGTTCAAATTTCTTCTGCTCAGCTCACTCAGCTGCGCTGGCCTCACCCTCATCAATGACGCTGCGGCCAATGCCGACCCCGATCCTGGGGCTCTTGCTGATCACCTGAGCCAAACCAAGGTCACCTATTACGGCTCCTGGCGATGCCCAGCCTGTCAGTACCAGGGCCGTCTGTTCGGCGAAGCAGCTGTGCGCCTTCCTTATGTGGAATGCGGCAAACCAAAGGAGTTGCCTATCCAGGCAGCCGCCTGCAAGCAGGCAGAAATCCAGGCTTATCCCACCTGGATACTGCCTAATGGTGAACGACTGGTAGGAGTTCAGTCCCTGGAAAGTCTCCAGATCTGGTCTGGCATGCGTCAGAACCCCTGAAGCCATGACGGCGAGGAGGCATCCCCTGATCCACGGCTTTCAATGGCGTCACTGGCGGGGAGACCTCACAGGAGGTGTGACCGCCGCAGTGGTAGCACTGCCTCTGGCCCTCGCATTCGGCAATGCGGCTCTGGGCCCAGGCGGGGCGATCTACGGTCTGTACGGAGCGATCATCGCCGGCTTTCTAGCCGCACTGTTTGGAGGCACACCTGCCCAGGTCAGCGGCCCGACGGGCCCGATGAGTGTGACCGTTGCAGGGGTCGTCAGCACACTCGCTGCCGTGGGGGGCAGCCGCGAGCTCAGCCAGGGCGACATGCTGCCCATGGTGATGGCTGCGGTGGTTCTGGGAGGGCTGCTCCAGATCCTGATGGGGATTCTGCGACTGGGTCGCTACATCACGCTGGTTCCCTATTCAGTGGTCTCCGGCTTCATGTCGGGGATCGGCGTCATCATCCTCTGCTTGCAGGTCGGCCCGCTGCTTGGGATCAGCAGCCAGGGCGCAGTCCTGCCATCCCTTCAGATGGTGAGCAGGAATTTCACACCAAACCCCACTGCAGTGGTGGTGGGCATTGCCACCCTTGTGGTGGTTTTCGCTACACCGAGACGCATCAGCAAGGTGATCCCCTCGCCCTTGCTAGGCCTGCTGCTGATCACCCCACTGTCCCTATGGCTATTCCCCGACAGCCTGCCGCGCATCGGCGAGATCCCTGAGGGGGGACTGAGCTTCAGCTTTCCGAACTGGACAGAGCACTTCCCCCTGTTGCTCAGAGCAGGTGTCGTCCTTGCGGTGCTGGGAGGGATTGACTCCCTGCTGACCTCACTGGTGGCAGACAACATCAGCCAGACGAGGCATCGATCAAACCGTGAACTGATCGGTCAAGGCATTGCAAACAGCGTCAGCGGGCTGTTCAGCGGACTGCCAGGAGCGGGTGCAACGATGCGCACAGTGATCAATATCCGATCAGGCGGACGGACACCTTTGTCTGGCATGACTCACTCGGTCGTGTTGCTGGTGTTGTTGCTGGGAGCCGGACCACTGGCGGAAGGCATCCCCACTGCACTGTTGGCTGGAATCCTGATCAAGGTTGGCCTCGACATCATCGACTGGGGGTTTCTTCTGAGAGCTCACAGGCTCTCTTTGAAAACAGCCGTTGTGATGTGGGGAGTGCTGCTGATGACGGTGTTCTGGGATTTGATTGGCGCTGTTCTCGTGGGCATGTTTGTCGCCAATCTGCTCACGATTGAGTCGCTGACACACCAGCAACTCGAAAAGATGGAGGTCGGAGCGCAGCATCTCTCAGCCACGGAAAAAGAGCTGCTGAAACGCTGCGGTGATGATCTGATTCTGTTTCGGATGCAAGGCCCACTCAGCTTTGGAGCGGCCAAAGGAATCAGCGAAAGGATGCTGCTGGTGAAGCAGTACAGAATTCTGCTGCTCGACATCACAGATGTTCCGCACCTCGGAGTTACAGCAAGCCTGGCAATCGAAAGAATGGTTGTGGAGGCCAAACAGACTCAAAGAACTGTGTTGGTCGCAGGCGCAAGCGGGAAAGTAAAACAACGTTTAGCCCAGTTTGGAATCGAACATCTGATTGATGACAGACAGAAGGCGTTGAACATGGCAGCAAAATGGCTGCACAGCGAAGACATCTAACAACCAGGAATATTGCAAACGTCGACCAAAAGCGACTTCTAAAGGTGATGGCACACTAACTCATTTGAACTATCACAGAAGAAAGAAGAACAAGTAATTGCTTGACCTCAGATCACGCAAAAAAGCAACAGGGGAGGGCTTGCAACGCTCTAAAACGCAAAAACAGGTCTCTTGAAGCCATTCAAGTTTGATCCTGAATCAAAAAAATAATCACCATCAACCCTCAATACAAATTATGAAATAACTTGACGAGGTCGATGCCAGCAATTGCATGGGGGCTCTTCAAAACAAGCCGGGAAGTAGAACAACTAGACAGAAAGGCTTGCGCGTCAATCGATACATAGGGGAGTAAAGCAGGGGCAAGAAAATGCACGCAGGAAGGATAAAGTCAAGAAAGAACAGCAGGTACTCATGGCCTTGGCAGGCAAAAAGACGCTGGAAGCATTTATTGATTACATCGAATCCGATTCCCTCAAGCGGAAACATTGGCTTTCACGTGTCAGAGAGGCAGGATTCGATCAGGCACTTTCTGAATACAGAGAATTGACATCCCAGAAAGAAATGCCGTTGCAGATGTGACCGAAGGGGAGGAAAAACAGCCGTCTCAACACAAAATGTCACAAGGTTGTAGCATAATTACAGGCGGATGTAGTTCATACAACCAAGCAGCGCGTCAAAAGCAGGATCAGTGTCTCCCCAAAGCAAGGATGATGATCCTGTTATCCAACCACTATGGCTTTCACGATTTTCTTTGCAACATCAACAGGCAAAACGGAAGACATAGCCGATCGCCTGAAGGAACTGCTGAGCACAGATGCCAAAGATGTTGACAGCATCAGCGGTGTTGACGAGTTGGTTTCTGCAGAAGCCCTCGTCTGCTGCATCCCTACCTGGAATACAGGTGCTGACGAAGCACGCTCGGGTACTGCCTGGGATGATCTGATTACTGAAATCCCCAGTCAGGATTTTGCAGGCAAGCCCGTTGCGATTCTCGGCCTTGGAGACTCTTCAGGCTACGGCGACTACTTCTGTGATGCCATGGAAGAGCTGTACACAGCTTTCTTGCAGTCCGGGGCAAAAATGATCGGCAAAGTGTCTCCAGATGGATACACCTTTGACGAGTCAAAGAGCGTAATTGATGGAAAGTTCTGCGGACTTCCGATTGATGAGGACAATGAGTCTGAACTGACTGACCAGCGCTTAAGCGCTTGGGTTGAGCAGATCAATTCTGAAGCCTGATAAGTAATTTCCAATCCAAGTAATAATAAAGCGCCCTTGAGGCGCTTTTTTATTACTTATAGAGACGATGTAAAAAGAAACGACAAATTAACGGTGAACCCAATCAACTCGGATTTCCTTGCGTTGATTGAGGAATTTATCAATCGACATTGCAGCAATACAACCATCCGAACAAGCAACCACGGCCTGCTTGAAAGGTGTATTACGGATATCGCCAATAGCCCAAACTCCCTCAAGCTCGGTCATCATGTCATCGTTAACGCGAACTCCACCCTCTTCATTCAGTGGAATTTGTCCATGCAAGTAATCGGTGATCGGTAAACTACCTGTTGAGTATACAAAAACTCCATTGACATCCAACAGAGATTCATCGTCGCTGCCGGATTCCTGAAGTTTGACAGACGTCACACCGGAGTCATCACCGTCAACGGAAAGAAGGCGGGTTCGTTTCCAATGCTGAACATTCGAAGCTGATTCAAGCTGAGAAAGACCAGTGCAGTTTGCATTTGGCTTACTTTTAGTGATCCAATGAACCGTGGATGCAAACTTGGTTAGCACAAGTGCTTCATCGATGGCTTCCTGATTAGATCCATAAACAGCAACTTGCTGATTTTTATAGAAAGCACCGTCGCAGGTTGCGCAATAACTGACTCCTCGACCGAGGAACTCATCCTCTCCTGGCAATGTGGAGGTGCGCCCCATTGCACCAGTGGCAAGAACCAAAGTTTTACCTTTAAAAGTACCTTCAGGGGTATAAACAGTTTTCTCGGGTCCAGACAGATCAATTCCGTACACTTGAACTTGTTGATACTCAGCGCCATAACTCACGGCCTGATCTCTCATTGTTTTCAACAAATCTGCACCAGAGGTATCAGCAGGAACCCCTGGATAATTGGCGATTTTGTGCGTAATTGCTAAAGCACCAACTGCCGGGTTTTTATCAAGGATGTATGTCTTTAAAGCAGAACGGGAGGTATAAAGAGCGCAAGCACAACCAGCTGGACCACCACCAATAATAATGACATCGGCTTCGTAAGTTTCAGTCATGTTCAGCCTCGAGCGAGAGAGGTGAAGTCATTGACGCTAAGCTCACGGTCGATCCAAGGCTCAGGCACCATTTGAATAAAAGAAGCAATCAAGTCGGATACCTGTTTAGCCTGTTCGAAATGAAAGAAATGGCGACCTTTTTTCATGCAGAGATAACGATCACCAGATTTTAGCGATTGAGACCAGCGATCGCGCGAATGAATATCAACAACAAAATCATCCTCGCCATTTAATACAAGTGTAGGAACTTTCGGCGCTGATAAATTTTTCGTTGATTCGTGATGAACAATAGAACCTTGAATAAACTCACTATCTAAACATTTTGCCAATAGAGATGGGAAGACCTCACTTGCGCGAGGATTGGTGGAGGGAAACAACAAGGAAGAGAGGTGAGTCAAAATGGATTCCCTCGAACATGGCAACTGACTCCTCATTTCCAGGTAGTGGGAAGACCAGTGGTTGGCTGACAGCGTGTCAACAGACAGCATTGTAAGCGATTTTACCAGCCGAGGGTACTTTTCTGCAAAAAGACAGGAAACAGTTCCACTGATGCCATGACCGATGAGGTGCATGGGCTCGGAGGAAGACTCCAGAGTCTGCCTGAGAAGGTCATGAACGGTGGCCACAGTGCACGATTCATCAAGATCATGCTGGAAGGACCAACGCTGTACAGCAAAGGACCTGCTGAGTAACTGGGCAACTCGCTTATTGAGACAATGCAAAGTCGGCTGCAGATCAATCCACAAGATCTTGGCTTGACCCATTTGTTGCACCATTTCAATTATTTTGAAACAGTGAAGTCCCTCAAAGCCGGCACAACTAACAAGCGGTTGTATAAAATGGATTGGGGTGAGGTGAGGAAGAACTAACTGGATGCTTCGCGCAACAAAATCGAACCTTGCATAACACGGTTCTTCAGATGCTGAATGAGTTTTTGCTCAATCTGATCAGCAGATTTCTCCAGACCGATCAAGGCTTGATAGGTGCGACTAGAAATGGATCCTGAGCAAGTTGTGGCAAGGTATAGCGAAACAACATCAGAACCTCGCAACGGTTCAGGGTGACTGGCAGTCAAAGAAGGTACGCGCAATCCTTAAGCAAATCTAAAACACCGAGAGCTCGGCGAAGTATCAAATGAAGCCGGGAAGAGGACTTAATCCGCGCTCAAGAGCGCATCAGATCAAAAACAAAACTATCACCAACAAAAACTGATAATCATAAACAGAAGGTTCCCAAGCAAAAATTCGAGCAAGCGACCAAAGCTGACAGTAAGGTGCGAAAAAAGGTTGGGCTTAATCACGATTAAGAATGAGGCGTATAAACAAGAATCAAGGAATCTGAAAAGCCTCATAAAGGCCAAAAAAAAAGCCCCTGATTAGGGGCTTAAAAAATTGGTGATGAAATGAATCAGCTGATCTTAGCCTTATCCATGGATTCAAAAGCATTACCAACGCTCTTGAAGTTGAAACCCATGCCACGGAGAGCATGCCAGAGATGACCCTGGAGGAAGAAGAAAGCAAGATAAAAGTGAGTGTTGGCAAGCCAAGCACGAGCTGTGTGAGTATCTCCGGGAAGAGACGCAGTATCCGTGAAGTAGGGGGAGAAGGCGAAGTTCAACTTCAGTGGAGCACCGTACAACTCAACAGGATAGATGGTGGTGTTTTGTGCACACCAGATGCTGGTGACAAAACCCATCAGTGCGATACCAGCGAGTGAGTAGGACAGAATTGCCTCACCGTTGTAGATCAGAACCTTTTTGAAAGGACCGAAAGGTGAACTAATGATGTGCCAGACACCGCCGATGGTCAGGATGAATGAGAGAACGGCATGTCCGCCCATTACATCTTCCAAACTGCTGATGGTCAGGAAATTGGTTTGATAGCCCCAGACCATTCCAAGATCAATGTTGGGCTGAACAGTACGAACTGCCCCAATTGAGGCGTCATAAATACCGTGGTGTTGGCCCCATTCCACAAAAGCGATCACACCCAGACCAAGGAAGATCAAGTGGTGACCAAGGATGAAGGTCAGCTTTTTGGGGTCATCCCAACTGAAATCAAACTTTTTAGCGCGCCCGGTGGCCTCAGACAGGTCCTTAGGAGCACGAAGGGTATGCCAGATACCAGCAGCTCCCAGAACCGCCGAAGAAACAAGGTGAAGAGCAGCCACAACAATCAGAGGCTGCTGGTTGACAAGGACACCACCGTCGCCAACACCAATCCCCAGACCAGCAAGGTGAGGAATCAGAATCAAACCCTGCTCACCCATTGGCAGGGAGCCGTCGTATCGAGCGAGTTCAAAAAGAGTGAATGCTCCGGCCCAGAACATGATGAGACCGGCATGTGCAGCATGCGCAGCGATGAAAGAGCCGGAGCGCTTCGCTACTCCAGAATTTCCCGCCCACCAGTCATATGTGACTGATGAATTTCCATACGATTGCATTGGGAAAATGAAAGGCTTTCACAACCTAGATAACCGATCAATTTGCTCTAATCATCCGTTTACAATAGTTTTCACCCAAAAAACTTATTTGACCGGCCAAATCCACTTTTTTAACATGGGGCAGTAGCCTATGAACAATTGGTTGCGAAACCGTGATCCTTGAATGTCCAATCTTGTGAAAGGTAAATCTTCCTTTGTAGAAAGCACCTCCTGTAGTACGCCTTAAAAAAGAGGAGCTGGAAAGCCTGCAGCAAAAGAGAAGACATGAAAAACAAGTTACTCATGAAAAGTCGCAGTTGCTCGCAGAGCAAAGCGCAAGTCATTGTTAAAGATTGAAAAAGAAACAAAACAGTCTTGGGCGCCAAAGCGGAATCAAAAAACGTATTAATACTTCAGAGCGAGTAAATTACCAGATAAAAATACTGAAGGCCCTATCAAGCCATATGTCGAATACTCAAACCAGGAAAAAGCTGGAAAGAAGCAGAAACTCATCGAAAGCAAGGCGAAAGCTAATATAATCGAGATCTATCAGAATCCTAGCCTCAAACAACACTATAAAGGCGATGGAAGCCTTTCAGCCAAGTGTTTTCCAGAGAGGCGTTACAAGGTTTTGGGTCCCGCGAAGGCAACCGGGACTGAGTCAACGCAAAAATCGGAAGGCCGCAAGCACTTAACAGCCAGACAAAAGGCACATTCAATGAGATCATATGGACGTGCGAACTGTTTTGAAGCCATCGCAGCATTGCCATAAGCATCAAAACCATTCTCTACCATTCAATCAATCATTCCTGACATTCGAAGGCGACTCGGAATCAGATAATTAACTATCTGAAGATCCGGTCATGGCAGCTAGTTCTTCCAATCAAATATCTCGGAGGCTAGGTCCTAGCGAAGGATGGCGTAGTAAACGCGTCAGAATTGCCATGGCATTACGCCAACAAGGTTGGAGTTATCAAACGATTTCGGAACATTTATTCGTGTCGCCAAAATCAATCATGAGAGATATCAAATGCTTCGTGATAAATCCACGAAATCTGCCACGTCCATGAATCAAAGGAAAACATCAAAACAATCTAGAAATCTCAACTCATGAACGACAACCGTTCAAGTTCTATCTAAAGCAAGAAACTTAGAATAGGCAGACAAAACTCGCCTGAGGGGTTCTGGTGGCTTTAAGGTTGGATTGAGGAGCTGTCAGCCCGACAACTCCTAAATCCCGATGCCGGTGCCCACCTGCATCATACTCAAATCAGTCAGGACAACTGAGAGAGCAGCGATTATCCAAGTCGCACATTTATTGTGATGCCCTATCAGGAGGGCCACTCAACATTTTTGACAGAACGGCGAATCATCCAGTCTCGACAAGGTCTGTAGATGCTACAAGCAAGAATAGACAGCGTCATGGGTCATGCACGAATCAGTGATGCAGCTGACAGATTTGGAGCTTGCTTGAAAAAAGCAGACTTGAAGGTGGTCAAACAATGCTTCTCTCTCAGCGAGAGAAGCATCATTCGGACAGATCAGTTCAGCTATAAGCCTTAGCAATCAAAGGACCAGCCTGATCATCCGTCAGGACTGGGGTGACTTCCCAATCGAGACATTCCGCCCACTCAGCGGCGTGCTCATAACAAGCATCAGCGTTATCAGCTTCAACAAGAATCCAACCCTCAACTGAACCTGGACCATGGAAACGCTGCCATGATTTGCACGCAGGAAAAGGTGCTCCTGTCGACAAAAATTTCTTGGCCGCTATCTCGTGATAACCGGTCTTGAAAGACCAATGCATCAGAAAAGTCATGAAGCTGTGCGAGAACTGCAATAGGATCGCACAGGAATCGAAAGATTCACAAGTCAGTCATCGAACCTGGATGTATCCATAGCCATAAAACGATTCAAGGTCTTACCAGTCTCCAGCGAAGCAGAGACAGATTCCTCTCTTCAGACTACACACAGCAAAAGGTCAACTTGAATCTGAAGGCTCAAGTGTAGATCCTTTCTAACAAAGTACGTCAGTTGATAAATACAACAGCTACTCCAATAATGAAAGAAGAAACAAGGCAAGACCAAAAGCGAGGAAAAAGCCTAGTGCGACAAACAAAGCAGAAACGCGACCAAACAAGGCTAAGTATTTGCAGTCACAAACTGTGGGGCAAAGGATCCAAATTTGATAGCAAGCAAGTTGTCATTTGGCTGGGTTGCTCACAATGCCTATTCAGCACGTTGAAAAGAACTATCAGGCAAACATCAAACAGACACTGGGGTGTCACAAAGTTCAGACTCACTCGTGGTGGAAGTCTTAAGGCAGCCGGTAACACAACAGTCAAGCCAAAATAAGCACGTTAACGAAGCATCAATTGATTACAAGAACTTCTAGCAACCAAACTGGCAAAATAGATCAGGCCTCAAAACGAATCGAACTATCCTTCGATACCACGCTCCAATGGCAAGATGTCTTCTTCAGATGGATCTCTGGAAATAGTAGGGACCGGAATTGCTACTTTTGCCTTTGCTTTTTTGATTGTAAAAGGGGGCACTGCAAAGGAAGGAATGGGCACACGCACTGAAAACTGACTTTCGCCTATAGGAACATTACTAATTGATCCTATCCTAGGTCGATTGGGAAGCACTTCTTCTCCAGAAGCATCATAGATAAAAGCAAACACATCAACATCCTTGATCGTACTTTTCGCATCACTATTCACCTCACCTTCCAAGATATAACATCCAGATCGATAGCCCTTGGGCTGTTGTGAAGCAGGGTCAGCAGTCTCACATTTTACTAGCTCTAACTGACTCAACTCAAGATTAAGTGCCTGCACTTGTAAAACAGATGCAAACAAAAAAGAGAAAAAAAGAGTCAGAGACAATAGAAAAGATCTAATCTTCGAGACTTTCATAGTCAACCTGGTATCAATGGAACATTGATTGATCTCAAAGGGATCGGCAAACGCTAATTAGCAAAGGCTTGTAGCGATTGACGCCAACGCAGACCACAGCGAGCAATACGACACCTATGTCATCAACATCACAACACGATCAAAATCGGCACAATCATTAGAAAGCACATCAAGACAAATAAACAAGTGAATGAATCGAAAGATCACCTAACGACAGTTGAAGACAAACCTGAGTGAACTGTCAGCACTTGGCATAAAAACCTCGTCTTGCTACGTGTCTCTTGAAGTCTTTCGATTCATACAACCAAAAACTCTGCTTATCTAAAGAAAAACCTTCGTCTTTGGCAATTTGAACAACATGATCTTCGTTATTAGCCTTATTGATTTTATGCCTGAGAATTCCGTCTTTCTTCAAGCGGGCAAGAAAGGCAGTGAGATCTTGTTCAAACTGCTCACACTGCCTAAAACGTCCCACATACAAGGGGACGGGATAATGTTGATGCATGGCAGCGGATGAAAACGAGCACAAAATACGATCAGAACACTCAAGAACACCAATTGGGCAAATATCTTCAGTTAAGTTAATCGGTTAATGCATTTCGAAGTCTTGAATAATTTAAAGCTATGTATAGACAAAAAGCACGCTACACGAATCAAGATTCTCAAAACCGGGAGAAAAGCAGATTATAAAGATACGAGCCTAGAGAGATTGGCTGATGCTTCGACACTTTGATCTTAAACAGATTGCTAATAGCATGCAATCAACGGCTGTCCTCTTAAAAACTCATGATTTCGATGGTCTCGGACGCGATGCGACTTCCATGTAGTCGAAGCCGTCAAGATCATCCACTGGTTGAGGAGCAAATCCCTGTGGCTGGACAGTCTTTGCCATGTCCAGAAATTCGCTGATGTATCCACGCTTCAGAGTTCGAGAAGGAACACGCTTTGGAGAAAGTTCGGTAATGGCACCAGGCCCGAAGAGCTACATCATAGAACTTCATGAACTAATGCGAAGCACAAGTGATACCGGCTTGCCGCCACGGGTCGAGTCGGATTCGGCGAGTAGGCGGTCAAGATCGAGGCTGGCAGGTCAGAAACAACGAGCGTTGAACACTGAAAAGACAGTTGAACCAATCAACCCCACAAACACTGAGACACAGGCATTACTCAGCGATGGGTACGTTCGGAAATATTGAATAAAAAAGCTTTCTCAGATTGAACAAAAACTATTCGACAAGATGAGTGTCACAAGAAAATGACTTTTAGATTACATCGCTCAGAGAATATCTCAAAAATTTGAAGATCGAAAACGGATTCAGAACCGACCATATTTCTGAAATTGTCAAACCTTCGGATGAAAGCTGCCGTTGGGCTTCATATTGCCGATTGAAGTTTTCATGGCGCAGTCTCATGGGATCAGCGCACTCAGATTGTTTATATTGGCGAGCAGAATTTTCCTGGGTGACAAGCCCTTCATCAAGCACTAAAAACCAGTGATCCCCGCCACTCAATAGGTGCCCAAGCTGCTGAAGCAAGTTGCTGATCAAAGCTAGTAATTTTTGCATCTTATGCAGTCCGCATCTGATCATAAAAGCTGTACTTCAAAACCGTTGGTGCTGAACAACACATGAACGGTCAAGAGAGTCTTGCTAGGGCTGTGGATGGTATGAAAGATCTCTGCACCGATGAACAACCGTGTGGTCCTGGTCTATGCAGGAATTTTCATTGCAGGCTTTCTGTTTGTCTCAACAGGCCTAGCCTATGAAGGATTCTCAACATCTCACGGTTAGCGCGACAGATCCGCCGATCCAGGTGGTTTCCTCTTCAAATCGATGAATTAAGTTGAAACTACTAACTAGCTTTGATGGATAGGTGAAATTGCTAGTATCGAGATCAATCAATTAAAAAAGCAAGCTAAGGACTAAAAATCAAGTCGACTTCAAAAAAAGGAATAAAATATCAAAGAACGCGTTAAGACCAATTATGAATCATTCAGAAGAATGGGACTATCCATCTGTTGTTCATGAAAATATGTGGGAGGACCTTGAGATCATGCATGAAAACTGGAAAGCCGTGCATGGAGTTGATCATCAATACTGCATCGAAATCATACGAAAATTCGCGAATGACCTCGAGGCTGAAATTCGATGACGTACCAACAATATCGAAAACACTTTTCACTTATTATCTTGACGCTGAGAATGGCAATATTTAGGACTTAAGTCTCGTGAACTGGCTCTAGGATTTAGCGCATGATTGAAAAACATAATCCATAGAGGATGCCAGTGCAGAGTAGACCCAGTGCCCAACACAATGATCTTAATGGTGGAATATTTGTGATGTAAGCGACGACATAGATGGCACGAAAAATTGGATGGGCAATCGCTGCAGCAACAGCAAGTGAAGGGAATACTTGGCCATTCAGAACAGCAACAACTGAGAACAGAGCTGCCGGGGCATGAAGTGTGAATGACTCAAAACTATTTTGCTGAGCCCAAGAAGCCCTTTTGCCCCAATCTGGATAACGATCAAACATCGAACGGAGAGAGGCAAGATCGCCCATCTCAAACTGCGATTTAAATCGAGCGACGTATAAAGGAGCAATACTGAGGATGACCATCCCCGCTGAAAGTACAAGTGACCAGATATAGGGTGTGGCGTCGGTGGTTGTGGACAATTGTGCGAAAGACATAGATAAAGAACTTCGTACTGGATTCTTTGGAGTCAACAGTCAAAGTAGCCAAATCGTGGCAAATTGGCGCAATAAATCACAAAAATCTAAGGGCAGACATGTTTTCAGTTTGAGGATTGACTCGCAAGGTTATTGGTGAGCGAACAAATCCAACACCCAAACTTCAAACAAAATGATCTAAGATCAATCTCGATTTTCGCAGGGAAATCCCCCAAATGGGGGATGCGAGCTCCAGAACCGAAGTCAATAATTGAATGAGACGACACTGAAAGCCTGTGCCGCCAAAATACGACCTGATCATAGAAGACAACGGCAATCTAAAAGTCGTGAAGATCAACGCCCTAAACATAATAGAAGCTAAAAATATCGCATGCAACAGAACTAAAAATATCAAAGGTGTCGTTTTTAGCGATGACAATTTTGATGCAAATCGAGACGACTAAAGATCGAGTGAATGGCATTTGAGCAATGTAGCGAGTAAGATTCAAAAAAAATGTCTAGCGCGTGCTCATCAAACCAAACGAACTTCCGCTGAAGCAAGCTGCTGATCAATGTCAGGCACTGTTATCAAACAAAAAGATCATCGTCTGCAGCAAAAATCGCTTAACACTGACTGCCTTGTGTCTTTGTTCACCAATCCTGCAATCGCTGATCGGTGGGGCAACAACGGAAGAAGAAGGCCTTGATCTACAACGGAGATTCAATCCTGATCTGTTGATCACAAGCGAAGATCTCGAAACAGGCTATGGAATCAGGCTGGTAGAAAAAGCAAAAAGTTTTCAGCCAACGATCACCGCGCTGATTTTCCTAGAACGAGAAACGACTGATGTGGTCCATGAAGCCATGGATGCCGGGGCCAATGGCGTGATGTTCATTTCATCAGTAGGAAGCGGCAATGGTGACTTCATCAACGCACTGACTACGACCAACCATGGTGGCGTCTACTACCCCAAAGCAGTGCGTGAAGCAGCAACAGCGAGAACCAAGCAAGCGCCAGAACTCATCGATCCACTGTCAGAGCGTGAACACGAAGTGCTTCGTTGCATTATCCAGGGCATGAAAAATACTGAGATCGCAGAAACATTATTTCTGTCTTCAGAGACAATTAAAAGTCACGTCAGCACAACCATCCAAAAACTTGGGGTAAGGGACCGAACCCAGGCAGCTGTCTTTGCTCTCACACACGGTCTGGTCGAAGCCAATATCTAGGTTTCTGCTCTTGACGCAGGAAGAAGAACTGGGTGACTTGAGAGCCTAGTGACATCCACAGAATGTATCCTGTCTTGCTGTTCTGCTGCTCGCAGCAACGGGGCCAAGCGCCTAGAGTATTTGTACCTAGTCGGCACCCATGACCAGTTCTAACCTACTCGTTCTGTTTGTCAGCTTCTCCACAGCCTGCCTCGTGCTGAGCATTTACAAGATCAACCAGACCGCTCAATGAGCACAGCCCACCAAGGCTTGCTGTCACGCGACTGAGTTTTACCAGCATCTTGAGGAAGTCCTGCGCAGGAACTCAGATTCTCACAGCAATGCTGGAGTCGTGCTCCAGGCGATCAAAGGTTGGATCCCCAACGCAATCATCAGACTGACAACCAAGCCAACAGACGCTTTTCCAAGATCACTACCGAGAACTTGAGTCAGATTTCCGCTGGCATGGTTGGTAAATACAAGCTCTGATTGTGCCTCTTTAATACGTAGTGCAATTTCACGCCCTGCCAGCAGCCCGAGAAAGACCCAGGTTGTGCTCAATGGGAAGCTGCTGAGGAACGCCCTGTAAAGAAGACAGAGAGCAAACATCAGATCAATCACACTTGCCGAGCGCAAATCACTTGTATTGGTTTTTGAACGTAATACTCCCTGGATAGGACCACCACCGTTCACCACCAGGATGCAGAGGCCAATGCAAAAAATCAGCGTACAAATACACATCGAAGCGAAGTCTAGGTTGCGAGGAAGATAAACAAAGATATTTGCCATGTCCTGCACAAGCCACATACTCCACAAAAACCCAGTCGAACACCACTGAAGGACGAACCAGACACTCCTGATCTCTTCTGAGTCCTGATTCGATCTGAAAACCCAGCGTTCCAACAGCCATAAACCCAGTCCCCAGGTAGCAAGTCCCAGGCAGAAAGCCAAGAGATAGCCTGATATCGAACTTTCAATGAGCCTTCCAATGTTTTCTGGAACGAAAGAGGAAAGAACCAGAAATGAGGTACTGACAGGAGCACCCCAAGCAGTGAGTGCCAGCACAGCAATCGGGGGAATGATATATGCCCAGGTGAAAGGTTCTGGAACAGGAAAGGATTGAAGACGACCCCAAGCAGGTTCCCCATTGTTGAGCGACCAACCCAGAAAAAGTACTGAGACCGTGACACCACAAACAAAAACCATCTGAATGATTTTGGGAGTACGCTTGCGATTAGACGAAATATAAGTTCCGAGTGTCTGCAGGGAATCGTTGGAAACAACTGAGAAGGCTGCCAGCAGAAAGCCAATGATCATCCAGATATTGATTGAAATCACCAGGGGGGGGGCTGACTGATGCCGTCACATCCTCGCATCGCTCACGAGTGAAATGAAACTCACACCACCTGAAGTCATCCGCTGAACAGCTCGAGGTTGAGAAGGTCTGCTCCTGGCTTAGGTGGCTGTTCGAAATCGTCATCAGCGAAAAGGGCAACAGCAGGCCTGGATCTGCAGAAACCCGTTAGGCATTTTTTTCAGTCAAGTCCTGCCTGCTGGCTACACAAGCAACGATCAAAGGTGACAAGGCTGGTCAAACAATGCCAATCAGCAAGCGACAGACAAATCAGGACAACAGCAGCCTGGATCCTCACGGAAACATGAGGAGAAATGATTATCTCCCCTTGACTGCTGCCAAGGCGTTTCTAGAACTCAGTTAGTGGCAAGTTTTCCGATGGAAATCCACACTGCCCATGCCGAACCGATTGGTGCGTTCATTCGTGAAGGCCAGCACAAACCATTTCGAGCTTTGGCCTGCCCAATAGGCACATCCTGCAAACTCATTCATTCGAAAACACCAAACAAAGACCACTGAGGCAATGCAACCAAGAATGCTTTTTTTACCATGCAGGAACTGAGTACTCGAAACAGAAGAGATGGGGCTTATTTTAATCCACCCCTCAAGACTGAGTAACACTACAAGCAGATTACACAGCCCTTGAAAACTTTACCTTCAAAGTCATTCATCATCAGCATGACTAAGCTATTGAAGCGTTAAGCATAACCATGGAAGAGCTCTCATCCAATAACAAGCCCAAGAGAGTGCAATATTTTGACCAAATCAAAGCTCTGATGATTGGTCTAGTGATTACAGTCCATGCTGGAATGGCTTTTGAATATTCGTGGTGCGGAGTCTCGATTCCAACCGGAGATCAGCAAGGCCTTTTATTTCAGGGGTTTTTACAGTGGTACAGCTACACATGCAACAGCTTTTTTATGTGCATGTTGTTTTTAATATCAGGATACTTTGTCCCGAAATCGGTTACAAATAAAGGGGTTTTACAATATCTAAAGGAAAGAATAAAACGCCTGGGGATCCCTTTTGCCTTTGGCCTATTGGTTATCAATAATTCAAGCTTGCTCCTTGGGCGGTTCTCGCCGGACAGTCCACTTGCATCAATTCCCTGGAACCAGTGGCCGCTTAACCATGTGATGGTGTTGTGGTTTCTAATCGTTTTATTTGCTTTTGATCTTATTTACTGCACTTGGGTCAAGCTAAGTGGTGCTTCATTTCTCGTCGACACATCAATCGAAACTCCAAAGCTGCGCTCCTGGTTGATCAGTGCCTCAGCGCTTGCAATCGTCGAGATAGGAATGTCAACCCAGCAAGATTTTTGGCGTCTGTTGCTCAGCTCACCATTGGATGGAATTGGCGTTCAAGGTATTCATCTATTCACTTATGCATTTTTATTCTTCCTCGGCTGCAAAGCAGCATCACACCATTGGCTGGAACGGATTGATACACATTTAGCAGTGCGCTGGTTTCGGCTTTCATTGTGCTTAAGTTTATTCATCTTAGGACTGACCTTAACACTGAAATTTCAAGGAGAAACTTCTGACTATGAAAGGCAATTAAATCTGCTTGAGTTGGCCTTAAACACATTCATTGGCTGGGGTTTCATGGCTCGAATTCTCGTATGGTTTCAACGGACTGAAGCACAATGGGGACCTTGGCTCGCTCAAGCTGGCGTAGACAGCTTTGGCGCTTACATCATTCACCCATTAATCTTGGTAATGGCAATAATGCTAATTGGCTTTATAGGCTTAAATCACTGGATTATCTTTATCGGAGCCTCAATCCTGGGAATCATAATTTCATTTAGCATCAGCCATCAACTACGACGTATTCCAATCATCGCGAAAGTCATTTAACAGCTCCAGCCAATGGAGTGACACCCCAAAACAACAGGCGAAGATCGATGGCACGACCATTACAAATAATCGACCAAAGCTTTGATAAATTCGCCGAAAGCGGTGCAAAACATTCCAGCCAAAAATCAAAGCGAATGTGTGAACGAGAAATAGGCTGGCAGTATTCAAACGCTGACACGGAGCTGTGGATTCTCATCACACAGTTGGCAACTCAATAAGAAGTGCACACACAGCGTCGTGAAAATGTCGACCATCTCTCCGCTTTTGATACCCACGTATGCAGTCATTTTCCATTGCTAAGACAACTACTTTTCAGCCGACATCGAGGCGACTAGGAATGATATGAGGATCAATCGCGTCATGCTTGAGTTTTGGCGAGAATCACCAAAAGCTATTTTTTAAGTGCAGCACCATGCGATCCTCCTCATCGAGCAAGTTGGCGTTGGCTAGTGGAAAAAAGAAAGGGACATCTCTCTGCCCTGCTGGACTCATTACGAAATCCGGTGTTTCCCGTCCAGAAATAAAAACTTTGCTGAGCTGACAGCGAACAGCAGGATCATCTGTGCCTGCATATCCTCATCAGACACATCGAGCATCGATGCTCTGAACAGCTGCTCCAATCCGCCTCAAGCATGCGTGAGTTCACGAACCACAGGTGCAACCACAGGCACCTGCCCCGTCATGACACGGTTCATGATTTGGATGACCGGTTGCACAGGCATCTGAACAGAAACTCTGACCATTACGAAACACAGCTGCAGGCCCCTGGACCTCACAGGAGCAACGCGGGCAATCACACTTCACAACGGCGGATGGCATCGTTCAATAGCATCTGGACTAGTCCTAACAGCCAGTGCATACATGGCGGAAAAAATACAGCTGAGATTCACACAATTGCAGCACAAAATTGAAAATGATAATCACTTCCAAGGCTAAAATCTAAAACGAGAATCACTTTCATTTTCTTGCCGTCCAAGCGAAAGCGATCTGATCCAAAGAACTCTCCGCACCAGCCGGGTGGTGATGAACAGTATTGCCAAAGGCCTTCAACTAGAAGCTTCACGCAACACCCAGGGCCTCAGGCCATCAACGTTGAGCCCGCAAAAGCCACCGCAAGCTCACGGCAGCTCCAACTGCACTAGTGAACAGCGAACCCGTGAAGACATGGTGCTTCCGATACGAGCAGAGCGCTTGGAACAAGCGATGATCCCCTAGCACTCGGCATCGATTGATGGCTTCCAAGTTCTTCCACGTTCACCATGAGTTTCGAGCTGGCAAAGCTCAGCAATGGTGGGAGACCGCTCAGGCGGCTATGGCACCGGGTGGAGGCTGGGATGATGCCGTCACCAGGAATTTGGAAGCTGGTTTCTACAACCACTGCTTCTGCCCGATTGCTCCTCAGGGACCTGCTTACTGCATCTGGGAAGTGCGTGAGGGCATCACCGCTGAGCAGTTTCAGGAGTTCATCGACGGTCCGAACGGTGTGAACTTTGGACTGGGTGCATGGATGAATATCTGCAGGGAAATCAACGTTGAGCTGGCTGGGAATCCTCCTTACCCCCGTAAGTTCTAAGCAGGTTGGTGAACTGACCTGAATCATTCAGGGTCAGTTCACCCTTGCCATTCAGATCCATACCCTTGGCACAGGCTCAGCCCCGAAGACTTGAACATGACGCATCGCATGTTGAGCGCTGCGTGCTTTCAGCGATAGACGCTGTGGATGTGATTGATCCACCGCCAAGATCTAGTGCGCTGATTCAAACGTGATGCCGATGACTCTTGTCAGTACGAAATAGCCACCCCAGGCGATGACGTTCAGCCCAATAGCCCAGTACCAGACAATTTTTGTGGTCTTGCTGCTGTCCTCATCCATGCGACATCGGCGTCTGAGCTCATGTTGGTTCAGCAGCATCAAATCAGCATCGTCTGAAATGGGCTGATCTGGCACCACTTCAGGAAGCTCAGATGGCCACTCATCATTCAGCCATCACCGAGAGTCAGGGCAAGACAGACACGCCAAGAGGAAGGCCGCCCCTCCCGATGGAGAGACGGCCTAACTCGCTCGTTTGTGCATGATTCAACCCATCACTTATGGCAAAAGGAAAGGGTCGAAGCTTCTGGCTAGAGGCGCCCTGGGGCCATCGCTCTAGGTGTCGGGCTGTGTTCTCCTGGGGCACCTAGGGCGGTGCAAGCGGAGCGTCAACTGGCGTGACGTAGCTGATGTGTACCTAACCAATTGACCAACCCAGGTCATTGTTGAGACTGTTGGAGCAGGGGCCAGAAGTCAGTCTGCTTCTACGATCTGCTCAGGTGGAGTGTCGGCCGTCATGGGCACCTCCGAATTTCGTGTTCTTACTTTCCACCCGCAGAGTGGTCTTTGGCATCGGTCGAATCGCTCATTGCTCTTTAGAGCGAATAAGCCAATAGTGAGAACGGCGTGCCAAGGCTCAGCGGCAGGGCAGGGATGTCTCCTGACAGGCAACCGCTTCTGCGTGCGTCAACACGCCAAGTTCCGTCGCTGACACACACGATGAAAGGCACTCAGGCTTTGGCCTATGCAATGGGAGCCATTTTTATCCTCGGAGAAACAGCACGTCGCGGACTTGATTACTTTGCGATCAATGCCACAACAATGCTCGAGGATTACGGCTCGGGTGTTTTGCTGATCCTTGCTGCTGCTGCATGCACCGCAAAGCTTGCGCAGTCCACGATCTATCTGGCTGGAGCTTGGGGATATGCAGCAGGAGGCATGTTTGTGCCTTTCTTTGCGCACCTCGAGGCCTATCTGCGTGGAGCGACCTTTCGCCCAGACCATCCCATTGAGGATGTCAATGGAATCATCGTCAAAGGCGTGATCTGGGGAATTTGCATTGCGGCATTCATTGCCAGCCTGCGAAACAGCTCACAACAATCAGGCCGTTGATCCTGGACTCAAGTTCATCAAGCTGATAACAAACCACTTAGAAAACAAGTGATTTAAAGAATCGATCAAAAGCGAGAGAACAATCAAAGAGACTTTCTGATAGCGCAGCATGACAGCAAGCGAGAGCTTGCCGCGACTGAGATCTTCGAGCTTTACGGCAACAAGGCATGTGAACAATTGCGCAGCAGTGAGTAAATTCTCTCAGGAGTATTTTCCTAGGTAGTTTATTCTGCGAAACAGAAAAATTGACTGCGCAAGACTCCTTGCCCTAAAGATCCTCAAAACGGGAAAAAGGCATGCATGAGCTAAGGAGCGCAACCGACCAAGGTTCCATCACTGAGCGATGGGACGCACTTGAAGATTATTTTGTCTGCATCACGGAGTGCGATCTCAATGATCAAAACTGTATTACCAGCTGCCTTGTCACTCACTTGAAAATTGATGACGGGTCAGATCCTGCTCTGGCTGCCTAAACCATCTGCTGACAAACCAGCCAGGTCTGGTTATCACGCAGATGTTGCGGCACACCGTTGACTGTCATCTGCACTGCTTCAGCCCGACCCATCGGATCAGAAATCACCGATGGCAAGCGCCTGCCCTATCGAGCACCAGCTTGTTTGCTACGTGCGATTGACTACGACGAATCGCAAATGAAAGAGAGTGACGGAAATCGTCGCGAACAGCGATCAGAACTGATCTACGACTGTTAGCCCCGGTTCATCGATCCCGTTTATCGAGCCAATGTCATTCAACGCTGGTCGATGCACCAGCTCAAACCTGTGAAGCGAGCAACCTTCTTCAACATCTGATCCACATCTGGCGATCAGGTTCGGCGCATCGGTGGCGAGGGTCGAAACGGGCAGTCAGTGCATCCAGCTCCGCAGCAACCTTGCTTGTGAATACTCATGACAAGACCTTAAACAAGTCAGCGCACGGGTGGATGACAGCGCCGCCAGCCGATCTTCTGCATGTTGTTCCATGCCTCAATCGCGTTGTGCCGAAGCATCCTTCTGCGGGTGTGGGGCACCGGTGGATGGGGCCGCTCCCAGCGGTAGGTGCTCAGGATCACCCACTGAGCATGGACAGTTGGGTTGTCGATGCTGAATCGCACCAGCAGTTTCTCTTCTCCATTCACCAGCCAACCCTCACCCCCTGCCTTGGGCAGGGGTTCATGCGTGGGGCGATAGCGATTGGGCATTGGTGAAGTCTGCCTAACGGCAGACCCTGACGTGGGCAGTTCAGCAATCGGGAGCCACGGAAGCTGCAGTCCGATTGCCAACATCTCCCTGCGGGGAAGTGAAAGGCCCACGTACGTATCGACAAACCCGGCGGCGTAATGCGGATTGCAGCGTCGGGTTAGTCAACGTTGGCAGCTGCTTGAACACCTGGCCACATCGCAGCAAATTCTGAATCAGAAACGACAGGTGTTACCTCGAATTTGATGCCAAAGCCCTTGATCCAGGGGGCGAGATGGGCCCACACCTTGCCAAGGTCACTCGCCACAGCAATGGCCATGCCTCGGCCGGCGATTGGATCACAGACGCGATACTTCAGTTCAAAGCCCTCGAAGTTGTCGCCTGGCCCGCCTGCGTTGATGTATTCAGCAAAGGGAGAGCAGGCATCCCAGGATCCTTCAACCGTGGGGAAGTTCCAGACGATCAGATAGTGCTGCACAACGGTCAATCAAAACACTCTTCCCATAGCAGCAACGGGACAACACAAGAGTCGTGGTTGTTTCAAGCGTGTGTCATGGCCTTCAGCTGGTGTTCCTTTTGGGGAGCGGAACCTATGAGATCAACTGCGTGAGAAGCGCAGCGGAACCCAAACCTGCAAAGAACAGGAAGGTGGGCAGCAATGCCGGCCAAACCGTTGGTTGCGACGGATCTGGCATCAGTGTTGAAGTCACTCGTTTGCTGAAGCTAAAAGCAGCAGCGATGGAACCAGGTGATGTCGTGATGGTGCGCAGGTCGTATTTGCTTGGGTGCCCGGTATCTGAACTGATGCCACAGCTGCAGAAGGCGCTTCAACACCGTTCGGGTGCTGCCAGTGTGAGCAACATCACACCCCTGAGAGAGCCAGCTCATCAAGCCTGAACGTGAACGGGGAGATGGTGAGTGCATCGGCGGGCAAGACCCCCACCGCAGCCACCACTCCACTTCCACACCATGACTTTCAAACAGATGCTTGCAGCTTCCGCCATCGCCCTGGTTGGAACAGCTTCCGCTCTTGCCCTTCCGGGTCCAGCACATGCCCTGGATGGCTGTGGTCCCCGCAGCCGGTTTTCACAGAGCCAGCAGCGCTGTGTTCGCCGATCTGATGTATTGAGGAGCCCTCAGCGACAATGGGCAGCTGATCGAGCTTGCGGCTATCGATACCGCTACTCCGCTCGACTTGACCGCTGCGTCTTCAGACGCGGTGTGAGCAGCGTGCATGTACGTCCCATCCATCGTCGCCGTCTGGCTCCAGTGCGTGTGATTCATCACCGGCGGCCAGGTCTCAGTCTGAACTTCTCGTTTTAGAGAGCATCCAATCATTCCATGACTCCATCCTGCGGAGTGATGGAATGAACTGCTCAGCAGGGATCAATTCCAACTCTCTGGCATGCTTACCAGCGAAAAGCATCTGCTGGGGCAGATTGCCACTGCTGCTGTTACTGCAGAAAGGGAGAGAATGCGATTGATGCAATTCTGCTTCTAAACGAGTTGGTTGGCTTCGGGACTGGACAGAAGACTGGTGCACATTGATGAATCGATCTCAAGCTCTGCAGTACATCAAACAGCTATCCGAAAAGGGGGAACTGGAAGAAGCAACTCATCGATATGCACTAATCATCGTTGACTTGATCCTTGATGAAGGAAACGAAGAGCTGCTGCACTGCCATACAACAGAACGTCTATCGGCCTGGATAAGGCGTGATGCTCTCGCCAGGCAAGCAAAGCTGAGCGAGGAGGCATTCGCAGAGCAATTCGGGATAGGGCACGGCAATGCCTATGGATGCATTGAGCAGATGCTGAGCTGTATCGACTACGAGTTTGTGCTCGACTTATTGATCAAACACGGCCAGGGTTCGCCCGAGATATCACCCTCGAAACAAGACCCAGGCGGCAAGCAAGTAGCGCAGACTCCGAGAAACTAACAATCAAAGAGGGCAGCGCAGAGGCCAAATCAGAAGAAGTTCACGCCTTGGGGAAAAGAGCTGGAAAAGCCAGAAAGAGTCAAAGACAGAAGACACATAAGTGAAGAGGAATATCAGGCAATGAGAAAGAAAACCCTCGGACTTTGAGAGCTTCCATCACTTCAATTATGCCGTTGAGGCAGCAACCTTTTCAGAATGGATCGTAGATACCCGGCATTTCCCAGCACTTCAAATCAATCCAAATCCCCCTCTGCTCTGGAGGCGGATAGGCCCCATAACCTATCGAATTTGTAGGTTTAGGGTATGGACCATCTATTGCTGGATTGTATGGACGATTCTCCATAACTGATCGGCATAGATCAAATTGTTGCCGTGCAGACAAGGCGTGCGAAGGGAGATCTCCAATTATCACTGATCCAATAAAAAGAACAAAAAGTGAAGACCTCTTCATGCGAATAGTGCCTCCCAATAGCAGTGATCTCAAAACTAACGTCAAAGCCATGGTTAGCCCAGCCGAGGAGAAGAGCTATCCCGTGAATTGCTGGCGACATAGCGACCCGTCGTCGCACTCGACGCATGCCCCAGGGTTGCCCGAAGGGTGAAGACATCCACCCCCTCTGCACAGCATGTGTGGCATGGCTGCGCCTCGGCACTTGGGCGGGCACTGTTTC
This sequence comes from Synechococcus sp., assembly GCA_047286285.1. Lineage (GTDB taxonomy): Bacteria > Cyanobacteriota > Cyanobacteriia > PCC-6307 > Cyanobiaceae > Synechococcus_C. The sequence goes on from JBJBBP010000002.1 coordinate 2,226,065, forward strand.
CACCCGCCATTCTTCTGAAGGGTCTCCCAGGCTTCAATGGCGTTGTGGAGAAGCGTGCATCTGACCACGGGCTGACCATGGCCCCGCAGCGAACTGGTCTCCACAACAACCCACTGAGCATGTGCCGCTGGATTGGCATTCGTGAAGCTGCAGACCTTTCCCTACTGGGTGTTCTCCAGCCATCCGACAGTGCTCTTCGGTGCATGGCGATCAACAAGTGGGAGGCCCTTGTTTGCCATGCGGACACGATGGCGAAACCGCCTCGCGGATGCTGGGCAATCTGAGACCTGCAATCAGTTGCCTATGCAAGAGGCCACCAGCACCTGCGTTGAGATGACGAACCTGCAGGGATTAGCTGATCTGGAGCGGCTGGAGGGGTGTAGACAGGTCTTGCCACCGCGGATCTCATCATTACGGTGTGAACAATCGGCTGCACCGCGATCGATTTTCCGCCGCTTCGAGGCTCCAAATTGGCGCCTGAGCGGGGGTTATGCGACCAGCACTATGCAATAAACAAAACCATGACTAATTGCGGATGCGGAACGGAACAAGTTGAAACGCTAGAGCGAAAAACACTCATATCCTTGCTAGCAATTAACGCCGTTATGTTCCTAGTAGAATTTGTTATGGGCTGGTTAGCAGAATCTACCGGACTCATTTCTGACTCACTCGACATGCTCGCCGACGCCGCAGTATATGGATTGTCGTTGTATGCAATAGGCAGAGGATTAAAAAAACAAATAAAGGCTGCTCGACTCAGCGGAATACTGCAAATCCTTCTTGGCACTGGTGTGTTGCTGGAAGTACTGCGTCGGCTTTTATTAGGAAGCGAACCAGAAAGCCTTCAGATTATGGGGATAGGAATTGCAGCTCTCGTCGCTAATATTTACTGCGTAATGCTTATATCAGGCCATCGTAATTCAGGTGTGCACATGCGCGCATCATGGATCTTCTCCACAAACGATGTCATCGCTAATTTAGGCGTTATCGTGTCTGGATTTCTCGTGTGGTTACTTGGAAACAGATTCCCCGATCTGATTGTGGGTGCAATGATCTCCGTTGTGATCGTGAGAGGTGGAATCAGGATTTTACAAGAGGCTAAACAAGAAAAAAAGGGCCACGCTCGCGCATAACAAGCCCATGCCTGCGGTTGAGACGAGCTGCCTTCAGAGGTTGCGGATCTGGAGCAACTGGGTCTGGACACGGTGGGCGAGCTGACGCATGAGTTCCTGTTGCCACCGCTTAGCAAAGAAGTGACTGACCGAGCAGTCACCAGACTGAACAAACGATCTCTCCTGCGTGCATCGAACGCATGAAACCCTTCACTTCAATCGCTATTGCTTTGATTGTTGGGACGACCTCTCTTGCCGTTATCCCGGGGCAGGCATCAGAGTTTTCACACACAATAACGATGGTTGGTTTTCTTGCAGCTGCGGAATGCTTTGTAAGCGACGGACATGGCACGCAAGAAGAAGCATATGAAATAATCCGCGACACTCTAATTAAGCGTCTTTACCTTAAGCCTGCTTATACATGGCTAACAACAACTCCTAATGGCCATGCGGCCATACAAGCTACAAGCCCTTACTTAACGCATGATTGCAGCAATCTTACCGCTTCCGAGCAACAGATAAGGGCAGTGATTATGCCTTTTATTAAGTAGACGATTTCCTGCCAATTAGCCTTCAATACCTGGCACGCCTGAGCGCAATTGAGCAGAGATAGACAGGTCTAAATTTCTAATCAGGTTTGCCATCAGCTAGCAACTCTGACCAAGGCTCGATCAGCGGCAGCAATCAATCCCGAAAGCTTTAAAGAGGTTTTCGTTAGATTTGCATTGATTACTTCGTAAGAAACAGCTTAATAATACATAATCCAAACAACACGCCAGACAATGGCCCAGCCACTGGAACCCATGAATAACTCCAATAAGATACACCTTTCCCTTGAATGGGCAGTACAGCATGCGCCAATCGTGGACCCAAATCTCTCGCCGGATTGATGGCGTACCCGGTCGGCCCTCCCAGGGACAACCCAATCCCCCAAACGACAAAGCCAAAAATATATGGCAACGAACCGTCTGAAAAATTATAAGTATTACCGTATTCGGCAAGCGCACCAGCGATAATCACTAATGCAGTGGTCGCCAAAGCCTCTGAAAGATAATTTGCAAACCCATTCTTGATCGCAGGTATTGTCGCAAAAACCGACAATTTATCGACCCTGCTTTCCGTTTGCTTCCAATGTGGCAAATAAATTAGCCAAACAAATACTGCTCCGAGGAATGCTCCAATTAGCTGGGCAATTATGATTGCTGTTACCATCCACCCCGATGAATACTTGCCAAGTCCATATTTCATCAAGGTGATGACTGGGTTGATATCCCCGCCCCTAGACCCAGCGGCCATCGAAATAAAAATTCCAATCATCACAGCGAAACCCCAGCCCGCCGTAATTGCTACCCATCCGGATTTATATGATTTTGAAGCTTTTAATGACGCTCCACCGCATACCCCGCACCCAAACAATACCAAAAAGAGTGTTCCCAGCAGTTCACCAATAAAATAATTTTGATACATAGATTTTGCCCTTATGGAATAATTGTATTTAAGCTTTTTCCTATTGGCAACTGAAAAAACAAATGGCAGTCATTCCTGCGGCCCCATACTAACCTTACCTGGATAGCTTAAGAACAATTTATTGGGATCAGTTTCTATGAATATCCAGCGATTTATCTGCAACTGCGATGAGCCCATCTCTCTTGCATTTGTCTAAAATGAGTGCATATTAAAGAGACCCGAAAACTGAATCAATGCGGCTTTACTTGCACTTGTACTCGCAAAAATGGCTACTGCAGGCAGTTGATTGAGGTCAGTTCTGGGGTGAGGGAATTTCTCGCTGCCCGTGGAATCTTCCCGCGTGACTAATGCGCACACCAATTGAACGGGGTCAGCGTGGATCTGTTGGGAGGAGGGGTTGTTTCTCGTTGACAACTCTTTTCGAGAAAGAGCAGGTTCTTAGTCCGATGTAATTCCGCAGTACTCCTTCGAGATACTTCGCATTGAAATCACCCGAGTGCTCACGGTATTCAATCAAAAACGCAGTGCTTTGCTGGGGTGTGATTAAACCGGCTTGTTCCATACGGCATAAAGCCATCAGATAGCCGCGAGACTCTCCCTCTAACCATGGGTCCGGCAGAAGATTATTGGCAGAAACGCCAGCTGAGAAGCCAAGCAGGGCAAGCGACAAGGCTGCGGTCGTTTTGATTCCTTTGCTCATGATTTAAGAAGTCAGTGCGGATCTGTTGGCGTGAGCTTCCACAGGGCGTTTTCTGGGATCTCAGGACCAATGTTCAGATCTGCGGGCTCTTCGAACACCACACGCCAATCAGCCACCCTGCAAGGGACATGGTCCGACCGCTCGATCCGGACGCCGCCCAGCACCGACGGGGCACCATAGAACCCGCTCATTTCTGGGTGTAATAGGAGGTTGGAAGACCAACTGCACCCGCATAAAAGACCAATGCCTTGGTGACTGCTGTTCCTGTGTTTTCACAGGTATGCAGATCATTTTTGAATGTTGTTGGAAGAACGTCTCCTGCCACAAAGCGCTTAGAAACTCCCGTGGCAGGAACCTCGCAAAGCAGTTCTCCTTCTTGAATCAGAGCTGCTCCTGGCATGTCATGGGAGTGTGGTTTTGATTTGGCTCCAGGCTGGAAGACGACTTCTTTTACAGTGATTTGTGGTGTGCCTTGGGGATATTTGTATTGATCTCCCTTCCATGAAGCTGATGCTTGAAGCAGCACTTCAGAAGCGATGGGCTCAGGCTTTTTCTCAGCCTGTTCGGCAAGAACCATCTGAGTAGTGCAACCAACCAAGAGCAGGGCCGAAGCGGTGAGTGTGGTGCGGATCATGTGGCTTCTCGTGTGTGTAGTGGATTGCTTTGCCACGCGGGCTCTCTATGAGCACGGAAGCTAATCGCCAAACTGAGACCTGACATCAGATCTGCATGCCGGAATCAACCTCTTCCCACGTCGAGCTGACGTGTCTGCAGGGGTTGGCGGATCTGGAACGACTGGAGGGCCCCTGGGCCGAGACCCTCAACGCCTTAAAGATCACAGCACTTCGGGCACCTTCTAGAAGGCATTTGACGGATTTTGATATTCACTGACCCCGCACGCTGCGGGATCGACATGACCACTTAGGCAGGCACCGCATCCACCCGCCCACTGCAGGCAAACAAAAACCCCACTCGTGAGAGCGGGGCATTGCGTTGAAACACCTCGGCTCAGAAGCTCGAACCACCAGGACCAGAGGTGCCGCCGAGGTTGTCTGCGGGCATCTCGAACTGTCCTGTCATGAAGGTCGGACCACCAGGACCAGCCTGACCGCCGATCTCAAGAACAGGGTTCAGTGATCTCCCGAAGCTATCCATCTCAGCGAGTGGTTGGAAGCGTTCGATTACAAACCTGTTATCGCTTCTTAGGTCAGTTGTTTGTAATTCGCCCCTGATATCGCCGAGCTTCATAAAGCCATCGACATCTTCATCGACATAAGCATTGCTCTGGCTGGCGTTCTTTGCTGTCAGGTAACTCGAACCAGGACCACCATTAGCTGCAGTCCAGTCGATGTCCTCCTTAACGCCGATCACCACGTCGTTTAGATCGTCGTCGGACTGATAGCTACCCCTTCCGCAGGTGCTGGCACCACCGTTTGTCCAGATTTTTGTTGAACGACCTTCACCAGTCAGGGAGTCACCGACACGACCTGGCTTGAAGTGGTTATCGCCAAAGATCACGCTGCCTTTGGTGTCGATGTCTTGAGGTTTGAAGACACCTTCACCACTGATGGGGCTATATCCCCTGTCGTCAAAATTCGTCGTTTCGTTCAGTGCTTTGAAGGCTCCAATATGGTCAGAACGCAACTCACCCATCTGAGCATCGATGCTCTGAGGTTGAACGAAGGTGACCAAGTGAGGCATGGATCTAAACGCGGTGGAGGGTTGTTCCCTCTCGATGGACACACCATCCCCGGATTCAGCGGCTGACTCGATGACCTGCCTCATGCAGGGCTGTGAGGTTGGTCACAGGGGCGTCACCGCCTGGGCTGACGCCGTTTCCACCCGCCTGACTTCTGCATCGTTTCCCATGCCTCGATGGCGTTATGGCGAAGCATGCAATGACTTCAATCTGGCGAGACGCAATCGCCAATCAGGCTCTAGGTCGCATTCAGTAGTGAGTTGTTTCTTGCGGACAGCTTCAGCGCAACTAGCGTCAAATAGTTATCAACTCCACTGTCGCTCTATGCATGAAGTTTTGCTGATTGCTCAATTGCTTGCTCACGAATCCGGTGAAGGTTTCCAAAGCTGGGTTGATAGTCGTCCTCCAGAAGAGCTTTGCGAGCTTTATATGACAGGAATGATCGACGACAGCATGCTTCCTGGCGGGCGGGCGACAGACCCCTGTCAGACCGTAGATGACGCCTCTCGCTACCTACCCAAATAAAGACACATCACCACCTAGGCGGGCATCGCTTCCACCCGCCCACTGCAGGCAAACAAAAACCCCACTCGTGAGAGCAGGGCATTGCGTTGAAACACCTCGGCTCAGAAGCTCGTACCACCAGGACCAGAGTTGCCGCCGACCTTTGTTGCTGTCATGAAGGTCGAACCACCAGGACCAGCGTTGCCGCCGAGGACGCGACCACCGTTGATGGTCTGCAGTTGATCAAGGGTCAGTTCGGTGTTGGTCATGGGGTGTTCCTTTCGATGGACACACCATCCCCGGATTCAGCGGCTGACTCGATGACCCATCTCAACCAGGGCTGTGAGGTTGGTCACAGGGTCTTTCGCTCGAAAGGGGGATGGTGAATTCAAGCCATCTGATCGATGGTGAATCCAGACAGGAAACGCCATGGAACCCATCACCGCCACCGTCGTCATCGTTGCTCTTGTTGCACTGGTTTGCTGAGCGTCACCACCTGGGCTGACAGCGTTTCCACCCGCCTGTTTTCAGCATCGTCTCCCATGCCTCGATGGCGTTGTGCCTGAGCATGCGCCTGACGACAGGCTGGCCTCCACCGCGCAGCGGTCTGGTCTCGACGATGACCCACTGAGCATGCGCGGTTGGATTGGCGTTGGTGAAGCTGCAGACCTTGCCTTCTTGGGTGTTTACCAGCCAGCCGACACCATTCTTCGGTGCATGGCGATCAACAAGTGGACGGTCCTTGTTCGGCATGGCACCACGTTGACGAATCATCACCCCAATGGGGGATGACAATTCAGTGCACTAATCCGAAGCTGAAAGCAGCCCACAGGAAATGCCTATGTGCTGCAACAACCCCAACGCTGACCATCACAAGAACGACAAGCCAGCAAAAGAAAAGCCTTAGTACGGCTCACCCCAATCAATCAGTTCACCGCTGATCAATTGCCGAGCACGGACTTCCATGGCCTGTCGCTCGGCTTTTGTCTGGTGCTGCCTTTGAGCCCTGAAAAAGAGGGGGGCTAAATCGCCTTGATGGAGTCGGCACACTGAGATGGTTTGCCACTTCGCCCATGCTCAAAGTCGAGCTGACTTGTCTGCAGGGGTTGGCGGATCTGGAACGACTGGAGGGGCCCTGGGCCGAGACCCTCAACGCCGACGATCCAGAGGGCGCAGCGTTGATCATCCGGCTGCTGATGGCGCACATGGGCGTGACCGGGAAGCGCCTGCTTGGAGCGATGGTGCTCGATCGCCTGGATGCCCACGACATGGGCAACAGCACCGGATGCCCACAGGGATGCCCACGGACCACTGAGCACTAAAAAAGCGGACCCTTGAGATCCGCTGCGGTGGAATGGTGGTGGGGGCCTTCCAGCCCCCGTGAGTCAATTGGGTGATAAGGCTGACTTCACCCCATCTCCCTTAATGGGTCAGGCAGCAACAGGGGCTGCTTGACGGGAGAAACGAACGATGTTGTTCGCAGTTACGGGTTTGCTCTTACCGAGCAGGCTTCAGTCACCCTCCTCATGCCCCGTCGAAACCATTGCAGCCCCAGGAAGGGGGAATGGAGCTGAGCGGAATCGAACCGCTGTCCGAAACACTGGTGTGGATCACCTAGTCCGGTCAAGACCGGACGTTGTCATTCTGACAGCAGTATTGAAGCGGAGCACAGGATTTTGGGGAGTGATCACCGACATGCGTCGCAGCGGATTCAGGGCGTCGCAGTGTTGCCCCAGGGTCTTGAGGAGATCGGCAGCCAGGAATTAGAGGCCCTCGGAGCCAAAGAGGTCACACCCTTGCGCCGTGCCGCCTGCTTTCAAGCAGACATGGCCTGTCTTTACAGGCTTCATTTGCAATGCCGGCTGCCCTTCAGGCTTCTGCGTGAAATGGCACGCTTCCGCTGCGACGGTCGTGATTCGCTCTACGACGGCATCCAACAGGCCCTCGACTGGGAACACTGGCTTCCTCCATCGATGAGCTTCCGGGTGGATGTGACCGGCACAGCCCCAGGACTCAATCACAGCCACTTCACCGCACTGCAGGTGAAAAACGCTGTGATCGATTGTCAGCGCGATCTTTGGGGCAAGCGGTCGTCCATCGACCTGGATGAACCCGATCTCTGCCTGCACCTGCACCTGCATCGAGGTGATGCGGTCCTCAGCCTCGACGGCAGCGGCGGCAGCCTGCACCGCCGGGGCTATCGCGCTGCCGTTGGCGATGCGCCACTCAAGGAAAACCTGGCTGCAGGACTGATCCAGCTGACCGGCTGGGATGGAACCAGTCCCCTGACTGATCCCTGCTGCGGTTCAGGAACACTGCTGATAGAAGCAGCAGCGATCGCGCTGCAGCGATTCCCGAGCTTGCAGCGTCGCTTCCTGCTGGAGACGTGGGCGGATTTCGACCAGGAGCTGTGGGAGAGCGAACAGCAACGAGCCAGGAAACGGCAGCAGACCTTCACCAATCCACCTCGCATCCTGGGCTTTGAGCAGGACCCCGCGATTGCCCAGCAGGCCCGCGACAACGTGAGCGCAGCGGGACTGACGGACGTGGTCAAGATCATCTCCAGTGATTTCAGGGATGCGCCTGCCCCTGATGGCGAGCCGGGAGTGGTGGTCTGCAATCCCCCCTATGGAGTGAGGCTTGGCGACAGCGGCCAACTGCAGGAGCTCTACCGAGAACTGGGATCGGTTCTGAAGCGGGATTACGGCGGCTGGGATCTCTGGCTTCTCAGCGGTAATCGGGAGCTGACAGGAGCTCTGCGGCTCAAAGCCAAGCGCAGAATTCCAGTGAGCAACGGTGGATTGGATTGCCGCTGGCTGCATTACGAACTGAACAGGCGCTCTGCGGATTCACCCCGCCTGGAACAGTGAATCGAAGGGGATCATTTCCCGAGCACCGCACGTGTAGTGCGGATCAGACCTTCCAGTGTCTGCGGCAGATAAGGCCCTTTGGCCAGCCCACCGCCAATTCGCAGGCTGAATCCCGCGACCACCACGTTGAGGATCGCCAACACCAGCAGGGATTGAATCAGCGACCATTCCCAAGACTCCAGCATCCACACCAGCAAGGCGGCTTCTGCAGCCACAAGCGCCAGCAGCATCAGAGTGCCCCCCATGGCCAGAAAAACTCCGCCACTGATCAGGCGCCGTTTCTCACGATCCACTTCCTGCAGAGCAATGCGCACATGCAGATCCATCACTGAACCTGCGAGTGCCGTGACACGGGCAGCAGCCCCAAGCCCGCGGGAGCGAGGTTGCTCGGAACGTGGAAGGTCACTCATGACGACCTCCGACCGCCGGAGAGCAAAGCACCCACCAGCAGACCAACACCGGCGGCAACGGCCAGTGACATCAGAGGGCGATCGCGAACCGGCTTCTCAAGCTTTGGCCTCAAGGTGCGATTGAGCTCATCAAGCAGGTGCTCAAGCTGCTCCTCAAGGGGATCGAGACTGTCACTGAGATTCCGGGTGCGATCACCGGCCTGATGCAACAGCTCCTCGAGCTGAACCGTGACGATGCCGGCAGCCCTGTCGCTGTGGGTGGAAATCAGATGGACCACCTCATCGAAACTGCCGCGGGTGGCTTCCAGAGCTTGATGGGTGACTTCAGGCCAACGCTTCTGAATTTCCGGCAGAAGCGTCTCGAAGCGGTCACGGAAGCGGTACGACAGATCCTGGGAATCCTCAGGCGCATCGGCTGGAGAAGGAGCTGAATCCATGGCGATCCTGACGTCCATCCGAAGGGTAAGGGTGGTAACTCTGAGATGACACCCATTGGGACTGGTGGGCCATCCATTGCGTTACTCCCTGCTGGAGCATTTCGGTGCCCCGGACGACCCCGGGGGCTGCCACCTTGACCTCTTACTGGAAGACGGGGACAGCTGCCGCAGCTGGCGGCTTGAAGCGATCCCCCTCTTAGATGGTCCAGCGGTGAGGGCCACGCCGTTGCCGCCTCACCGACTGGTGTGGCTGGAGCGGGAGGCTGCAGACGTCTCTGGTGACAGGGGCTGGGCACGCCGGGTCGTGGCGGGCACCATGCGCAGCGGCCTTCCAGCTGATCCCGGTCTGCCGATCCGGGTGGAACTGGAAGGGATGGCCAAGATCGGGCTCTGCGACCCGGTTGTGCTGGAAATCTCATCAGAGCGATGCCGGCTGCGCTCACGCTGGGATCAAGACCCTGCAAACAGCACTTGAGCTTTTTCAAGGCTCCGCTAATTTCAGACGGCTGACAGCCGTGGCCCCTGTTGGTACACATCAATCAGGTCGGGCTGACACAGTTCAAGTCCTTCGGGGGGGCGATGACGATCCCCCTGGAACCGGGATTCACTGTGGTCACCGGACCGAACGGATCCGGCAAGAGCAACATCCTTGATGGCGTGCTGTTCTGTCTTGGCCTGGCCAACAGCAAAGGAATGCGGGCTGATCGCCTGCCTGATCTGGTCAACAGCAATGTGCTGAAAGCCGGCAAGTCAGCCGAAACCACGGTCAGCGTTCGTTTCGATCTCTCCGAATGGCAGCCGGACGCCGCTGAGGAAGGACTAGAGCCTCCGGAGGAGGGTCCATGGATTCGCTCTGATCAGAAGGAATGGACCGTCACGCGCAAGCTGCGGGTGATGCCCGGAGGGTCCTACAGCAGCAGTTACAGCGCGGATGGTGTCCCGTGCAATCTCCAGCAACTGCAGACCCAGCTGCGCCGACTGCGCATCGATCCGGAAGGCAGCAACGTGGTGATGCAGGGAGACGTCACCCGCATCGTTTCGATGAGCAACCGCGATCGCCGCGGCCTGATCGATGAACTGGCCGGCGTGGCGCTGTTCGACACCCGCATCGAACAGACACGGCGCAAACTCGATGAGGTGCAGGAGCGCCAGGAGCGCTGCCGCATCGTGGAGCAGGAACTGCTGGCGGCACGACAGCGACTTGAAAAAGACTGTGCCAAGGCCAGGGCTTATCAGGAACTCAAGGAACAGCTCCAGCTCGGCCGCCGACAGGAGCTGGTGCTGGCCTTCGAGGCGGCGCAGGCTGAACGTCAGCGGCTGCAACAGCGGCAACAACAACTGAGCGCCAAGGAGGAGAGCGACAGCCGCTCGATCGAGGAACGCGACGTCAGCCTGCAGGAAGCGGCGGGACGGCTGCAAACCCTGCAGGAGAGCGTCAAGGCGCTGGGCGAAGACCAGCTGCTCAGCGTGCAGGCCGAACTGGCGGGTCTGGATCCACAGAGCCGCGAACTGGAGCGACAGGCCAGCCAGCACCAGCAGGAGGGCGAACGCCTGCAGGGGCTGCGCCATCAGCTGCAGGCGCGCCGCGGCCAGCTCCAGAGCGAAACGGACGATCTGCGCCTCAACGCCAACCAGGGATTGCTGGAGAAAGCCGAGCAGGCCTGCAGGGATGCTGAAGCGGCCGTGGAACTCTCCCGGCGTCGGCTCGGGGAGGTGGCCGGTCGCTCAGGCACCTGGATCGAGGAACAGCGGCAGCGCAGCGGCAAACGCCAGCAACTTCAGGATCGCGTCACACCGCTTCAGGAGGAACGCCAACAACTGCGGGAACGTCTGCGGCAGGACGAAGAGCGTCTGCTGGAACTCGGACAGGAACGAGATCAGGACGGTGCGGAAGACCAGCGGGTCCAGACCCTGCTGGAGCGGCTTGAGCAGGAATGGCAGACCCTGCTGGAGTCGATCCGCAGCGGCAGGGAACAACTGCAGCAACTTCTGGAGTCGGTGGCGATCCAGCAGCGCACCCGGTCCCGGCTCGAGCAGGAACAGACGCGACTGGAACGTGAGATTGCCCGTCACGACAGCCGCCGTGAGGCCATCCAGGAAAGCAGGGGCACCGGTGCCCTGAGGCTGCTACTCGAATCAGGCCTGGAAGGCATCCACGGTCACGTCGCACAACTTGGTGAAGTGGATGAACGCCATCGCCTGGCTCTTGAAGTGGCTGCCGGCGCGAGGATGGGCCAGGTGGTGGTGGACGACGACCGCATCGCGGCTCGTGCGATTGATCTGCTCAAAAGTCGCCGCGCCGGTCGACTCACCTTCCTGCCGCTCAACAAGATCCGGGCTCCTGGCGGCGGTGCCGCCACCGCCCGAGGCCGACGCCCCGAGGGTGGTGGTGGAGGCCTTGTGGGACGTGCTGTCGATCTGATCCGCTACGAAGCGATCTATGGCGATGTGTTCGCCTATGTCTTCGGTGACACCCAGGTGTTCACGGATCTGGGGAGCGCCAGGCAGTTCCTGGGACGGTCGCGGGCCGTCACCCTTGAGGGGGAATTGCTCGAAAAAAGCGGTGCCATGACAGGCGGGAGCTTCTCCCAACGCGGAGGAGCTCTGAGCTTCGGTGCCAGCAGTGATGGCGATGAAGCGGCGCCACTGCGGCAGCGCCTTCTCGAACTGGGAGAGACCCTCGCCGCCTGCCGGAGGGAAGAGCAGCGACTGGCGGAAGCTGTGGAGCAACAGCGACCGCAACTGCGTCAGCTGGAGCAGCGCCAGGCCGCCCTGGAGGCGGAACGCCAGGCCGCCAAGCGTTCCCATGGCCCACTGCTTGAACGGGTGCAGCAGCGTCAGCGCAAAGTCAGCGAGCTGCAGCAGGCCCAGCAGAACCACCGCCAGAGGCTGGATCAGCTCGAGGCCAGCCTGAACCCGCTGCAAACCGAACTGAATCAGCTCAATGCCCAGGAATCCACGGTTGAGGCCAATGGAGATGCTGAACGCTGGCAAGCCCTGCAGCAGGAGCTGGAACAGGCGGATTCCGGCCTTGAGGCTGCGCGACAGCAACGCGATGGGCTGTTGCAACAGGAGCGCGATCGACAGCTCAGCCAACAGAGACTCGGCGATCAGCAGCAGGCCATCGAACGGGAGGAGCAGTCGCTGCAGCAATCGGTTCAGGCACTCGCCGAGGCCCATGGCCGCTGGCGTGAACAGCAACAGGCTCTGAAAACCCGCCGGCAGGCTCTGGAAACGCAGCAGCAGGAACTGCAAACCCGCTTTGGGGAGGAGCGACGCGCCAGGGATGAAGCGGAGGCGGCAGTCGCTGAACAGAGGCAGGCCCTGCAGCAAGCACGCTGGGAACTGGAGCGCCTGCGCGAGGAGCGCAGCTCATTGGAGGAGCAGCTGCGCAATGGCGGACTGCGCCTGGAGGAGCTGAAGTCCACCCTGCCTGATCCACTGCCTGAGATCCCCGACGAGCTGCGTGAGGATGGTCTCGAGAGTCTTCAGGAACGCCTGCAGCAACTGCAGCTGCGCATGGAAGCCCTGGAGCCGGTGAACATGCTCGCTCTGGAGGAGCTGGAGGAACTCGAACAGCGCCTTGGCGATCTGGGTGAACGGCTGGATGTGCTCAGTCAGGAGCGGGAGGAACTGCTGCTCAGGATCGAAACCGTGGCCACGTTGAGACAGGAGGCCTTCATGGAGGCCTTTGAAGCTGTCGACAGCCATTTCCGCGAAATCTTCGCGAGCCTGTCCGATGGCGACGGCAAGCTTCAGCTCGACAACCCGGATGATCCGCTCGAAGGGGGGCTCACACTGGTGGCCCATCCCAAAGGCAAGGCTGTCAGGCGTCTGGCAGCCATGTCAGGTGGGGAGAAATCGCTTACGGCCCTGAGCTTTCTGTTTGCCCTGCAGCGCTTCCGTCCATCGCCGTTCTATGCCCTCGACGAGGTGGACAGCTTCCTCGATGGGGTCAATGTGGAGCGGCTGGCAGCCTTGATTGCCCGCCAGGCTGAACAGGCTCAGTTCCTGGTGGTGAGCCACCGCCGGCCGATGATCGGAGCCTCCACCCGGACCATTGGCGTCACCCAGGCCCGGGGTGCTCACACCCAGGTCGTGGGGCTTCCTGATGCAGCCTGAACAGCCAGTGCCGGGTCCTTGCGCCAAAATGTCACGAATCACTCCGGCTGAGGCCTGCGGTTGAGCTTGTCGTCAACTCCGAATGACCCCCTGGTGAACGTGCCCAGTGATCGCCTCTGGTTGAGGTCGGAACTGATGGGTACCCAGGTGATCACCCGCGACAGCGGCCGCCGACTGGGCGTTGTGGGTGAAGTGGTGGTGGATATCGATCGCCGGGAAGTGGTGGCGCTGGGATTGCGCGACAACCCGCTCACCCGGTTCCTGCCGGGCCTGCCGCGCTGGATGCCCCTCGACCGCATCCGCCAGGTCGGCGACGTGATCCTTGTCGACTCAGCCGATTCCCTGAGCGATGGTTTTTCAGCCGATCGCTACAGCCGGATCATCAACTGCCAGGTGATCACGGAATCGGGGCAGCAACTCGGCCGCGTCCTGGGCTTCTCCTTCGACATCGAAACCGGTGAACTGACCACCCTGGTGATGGGGGCCGTGGGGGTTCCTCTGCTGGGTGAAGGGGTGCTGAGCACCTGGGAGATCCCCGTTGACGAGATCGTCAGCAGCGGTGCCGACCGGATCATCGTTTACGAGGGGGCCGAAGACAAACTCAAACAGCTCAACAGCGGCTTTCTGGAGAAGCTTGGAGTGGGTGGGCCAAGCTGGGAGGAGCAGGAACGGGAGCGCTACCGCCTCAACGTGGTGCCAGTCGAAAACCAGCTCAGCTCTGGTCAGCCCGCGGAGACAGCACCCCGTCAGCTCGAGGCCTCTCAGGTTGAACGGTTCGAAGCCGAGCAACCGGAACTCGAATACGTGGAACTGGAACAGCCCCGGGAACAGGAGTTTCGCAGGCGCCGCTACCTCGACGAACTCCCCATCGAAGACTCGGAGTCGTACCGCGAACCGGAGCGATATCTCAGCCGTGACCCCGAGCCGGACAATCGCGGCTACCGGAACTCGGGACCCGACGAACGGTCTTACCGGGACCCCGATGCCTCCCGCTACCAAAATCCCTTGCGCGACCGGGAGCAAGCCATCTACGAGGAACGTGCTCCTCGCTACGACGATCGTCCACGCCCGGCGTCCAGGCGCCCTGTGGAACGCCCTGGTGCACCTCTGGACGTGGAGCCGATGGAGCGCCAACGCCTGGATCTCGAACCGAAGTCCCGCAAGAGCTGGGACAGCGAACTGCCTGATCAATCCTCGGGGGACCCTGTGGAAGATCCCTGGTAGGACCCTCCATGAGGGTTGAGCGGATCCAGCCAGAGCGGCAGATCAGTGGGCCTGGTCAGGCTTGGCCACCATCCTTGAACTGCAAGGAAGCGCTGTTGACGCAATAGCGCTGACCGGTCGGAGCCGGGCCGTCACTGAACACGTGTCCGAGATGGGAATCGCAGCGGGCACACAGAATCTCCCGGCGCACCATTCCATGACTGCGATCTTCCTTGGTGACGATGGCTCCGGAACTGACTCCCTGCCAGAAACTGGGCCAGCCAGTGCCGGACTCGAATTTGGTGCTTGAGCTGAACAAGGGACTGTCACAACAGATGCAGTGGTAGACACCGTCGCCCTTGTGATTCCAATAGGCACCCGTGAAGGCCCGTTCGGTCCCCCCCTGACGAGCCACCTGGAACTGCTCAGGAGTCAGTTGCTGCTTCCACTCCTCTGGGGAGCGTTCAACGCGATCGCCGCCGAAAGTGGAGGAAGTGGACATGCGCGCGATTGGCTTGGTATCAAAAACTAGTCGGAAAGAGCCTTTGGCAGCAGGCTCCTCACCTCCTCGGCGAGTGCAGCCACCGCTCCAGGCTGACCGCGCAGTGCCCTGAGCTCCTGGCGCTGTCCCTCCAGCAACTCGGGTTGCCGCAACCAGCCTGATGCCTCGGCTGCGATCTGCTCAGGCGTGATCGCGCCCACACGCTCAGGCACCACCATCCTGCCGGCGGAAATATTCGGCCAGGCCAGCAGACCATGGTTTCTCAGCCTCCATGCACTGAGCAGAAGACCGATCAATCGGCGCAGGCCAGGCAAGCGGGCCAACAGCCCCATCCAGCCGTCCCAAGCCTGCATGACACCAAGATGCTGGGTGGGCACCAGCACGATCATCGGCACGCCCAGAGCACCCAGCTCAGCGGTGTTGGCACCCACCGTGGTGAGAGCCAGAGAGCATTGACTCAGCGCCCCATGGGCAGGTGGATCCTCCTGAAGGTGGATGAGCGTGCCGGCCTCAGTCAGCAGACGCCGCCAGGGCCAGCCATCGCCAGGAGGGAGAACACGGCTGACACCGGCCGCATATCCCGCCGCGATGCGATTGTCCGGGCCGAGGTATCGGAGTAGGTCCTCAGCGCAGGTGGTGGGCGCCACGGGCAGAAGGAATCGGCAGCCAGGGCGTTGCAACGACAGACGATCGGCCGTTTCGAACAAAAAGGGCACACCCACGCTCAGCTTCGCGGGCTTGGATCCCGGCAGCAGCGCCACCCACTCCCCTTCAGGCAGAGGATCGCTGGCCCTTGCATGGCTGGAGAGATCCGCCATCAAATCGCCGACAACCCTGCAACGGGAGCGAAAGCGCTTCGGGAGCTGCGCTTGCACCCCTGGAGCCATGGCGGCGATGCGGTCGTTCCAACGCGGCCAGCGGGCCACCCATTCTGCGTAGGTGAGGTGTCGATAACCCAGTCTTGCCGACAGCAGAACGCTCCAGAACTGATCACCGCCGAGAAAGACCACCACGCCTCGCGCGGGCCAGTGAGCGAACCGAGCCGGCTGAAGCAGCAACGACCAGAAATGCCGCGCAGGGATGATGCGCTCGAACTGTCCCCAGCGCCCTGCTGCCTCAGCCTCCATACCTGTGGCGTTGGGACATGGCACCAGCACAAGCCGCAGCCCCAGAGGCGAATCAGTCGCCCTGGGTCTGAGCAGAAGCTGCCTGTGAAGCTGTTCAGCCAGTGGGCGAACCCAGGTGCTCAGCTCCCCGGGGCCGTTGGAAACGAAAACCACCGTGAGCGTTGGATCCGTGGATCGGAACGTCAAGCGAAACGGTTCAGCTTTGGAAAAAGAAATGCGGATGGCGAGACTTGAACTCGCAAGGCCGAAGCCACACGCCCCTCAAACGTGCGTGTCTACCAATTCCACCACATCCGCGTGGTCGATTCAGCCCCTCGGGCTTCATCGGGGATCGATCATACCGGCTGGGGTGCCCGTTAATGCCCTTCCTGTTGTCCATGCAGGGAACGGATCAACTCCCATGCACGGACACTGATACGATCCGCCCTGGCCTGGAATCTGCGGGATGCCCATCGGCAAGGTGCTGATCGCCAACCGCGGCGAAATCGCTCTCAGAATCCTGAGAAGTTGCCGGGAAATGGGCATCGCCACGGTGGCCGTCTACAGCACCGTTGATCGCAATGCGCTCCACGTTCAGCTGGCGGATGAAGCGGTCTGTGTTGGCGAGGGGCCAAGCAACCGCAGCTATCTGAACGTCCCCAACATTCTCGCGGCCGCCACCTCCAGGGGTGTTGATGCCATTCATCCCGGCTATGGGTTCCTGGCCGAAAACGACAAATTCGCGGAAATGTGCCGCGACCATGGCCTGATCTTTGTCGGACCGTCACCCCATGCGATTCGTTCGATGGGTGACAAGTCCACCGCCAAATCGACGATGCAGTCGGTGGGAGTTCCCACCGTTCCCGGCAGCGAGGGCCTGTTGTCAGGGACTCAGGAGGCGGCCGAACTCGCAGCCAGCATGGGCTACCCGGTCATGATCAAGGCCACGGCCGGAGGTGGTGGCCGTGGCATGCGTCTTGTGCAGAGCCCCGATCAGCTCAGCACTCTGTTCAAGGCGGCACAGGGAGAAGCAGAAGCTGCCTTCGGCAACCCTGGGCTCTACATGGAGAAATTCATCGACCGCCCTCGCCACGTGGAAGTGCAGGTGCTGGCCGATCGCCACGGCAACGTCGTTCATCTCGGCGAACGGGACTGCTCGATCCAGCGTCGCCACCAGAAACTGCTGGAGGAGGCACCGAGTCCTGCCC
This sequence comes from Synechococcus sp., assembly GCA_047286285.1. Taxonomy (GTDB): domain Bacteria; phylum Cyanobacteriota; class Cyanobacteriia; order PCC-6307; family Cyanobiaceae; genus Synechococcus_C. Next base: position 2,243,405 of record JBJBBP010000002.1, read on the forward strand.
TTGATCCCGAACTGCGTCGACGCATGGGCGAGGCGGCTGTCGCTGCAGCGCGCAGCATTGAGTACGAAGGCGCCGGTACGGTCGAGTTCCTGCTGGACCGCAGTGGTGGCTTCTATTTCATGGAGATGAACACCCGCATTCAGGTGGAGCACCCCGTTACCGAAATGGTCACAGGAGTGGACCTGATCACTGAACAGCTGCGCATCGCCGGTGGCGAGCCGATCAGCGTGCTTCAGGAGGACATCCAGTTGCGGGGCCATGCGATCGAATGCCGGATCAATGCGGAGGACGCTCGCCACAACTTCCGCCCCGCGCCGGGCAGGATCACCGGCTGGCTCCCACCTGGAGGCCCGGGTGTGCGCGTGGACAGCCACGTGTACACCGGTTACGACATCCCACCCTTCTACGACTCACTGATCGGCAAGCTGATCGTGTGGGGAACCGATCGCACCCATGCCCTGTCGCGCATGAAGCGGGCCCTCAACGAATGCGCCGTCACGGGAATCCCCACAACGGTTGACTTCCATCTGGAGATGATCGATCGACCGGAATTCATCAACGGCGACGTTCACACGAAGTTCGTTGAACAGGAGATGCTGCCCTGAGATCAAGGTCTGATCTTCAGGCGATGGCCTGAGCGCGCATCAGGATCTGGGAAAGAACCCCCTGCTGACCCACCAACAGCTCCCGCACGAGGCTGACCAGCCCAAGCCAGATCACCGGTGTCACATCCACCCCTCCGATCGGCGCCACAACGCGGCGCGTCAATGCCAGGACAGGCTCCGTCAGCCAGATCACCACAGCCCAGAGCCCTGAGTCGGCGTCGGCCTTCGGATACCAGGTGAGCACGATCCGCATCAGGAACATCAGACTCCATGCGGCCAGCAGCAGCCCCAGGCTCAGATGCACGAGCGGCAGAACCTGAAGCAGCATTGGCGTCACAAAGCTCAAAGCAACGGGATCAGCATCGTAGAAAGTCACCAACGATCCCTAAGATCGCTCTTGCCTTGAATACAAGGTTTGGTTCCGGCCCGATCGCTATGACTCCCTCCCTCACCAATTTTCTTCTCAGCCTGCTCGCAGGTGCAGTGATCGTGGTGGTTCCCGCATCCATTGCCCTGTTCCTGTTCAGCCAGACAGACCAGGTCGACCGAAAGCTCTGACAGGCCTGGCGCACTTCGTAAACTTGAATCAACTGTTCCCGGGTTCCATCAATCCGGTGAACGCACTTCGAGGTCCTGATCGTGGTTAACGCCAGTCTTAACTGGGCCAGCATTGTGGGCATTGTGCTGGCCGTTGGCGGCGCGATGTTGTACTTCATGCGCAGCTTCAAGCCTGCACTCGCCCGCGATTACGACGTTTTTTTCGCAGCCATTGGCTTGCTCTGTGGAGGCATTCTGTTCTTCCAGGGCTGGAGACTCGACCCGATTCTTCAGTTCGGACAGTTCCTGCTGGCCGGCACAACGGTGTTCTTCGCCTACGAAAGCGTCCGCCTGCGTGGCATCTCAGCTGAGCAGGCTCGCCGCTCGGCCTATTTCGATGATGAGCCGCCGGCCAGGGGGCAAGCCCCTGGAATGCGCGGGGGATACGACGACGCCTACGAGAGTTTCGACGAACCTCAGCCACTGAGACGCCGCTTTGCGGGCCAGGACTACGAGCGCAACGAAGGGCAGGACGACGACTTCTACCGGCCACGCCGCAATTCCAGAGCAGCCATCCCCGAGCAAGCCGCCAGCCGACGCCGTGGCCGGCCCGAAGAGCCTCCCGGCTGGAGGCAGGACAGTGAGCAGGAGCGCCGCATGGCCCGCTTCGGCAATCGCGAGGATGACCGTCCCCCCTCAGGGCCCAGCTTCGGCGATCGACGCAATCAACGGGAGGATCAACGTCGCGGCAGTCGTCCCAATGCAGCTTCATCCCGCGCCTCCGCCCCATCGAAGACGTCTGCTCGCACATCCGAAGATTCAGAGGGAGCCGTGTCTCGCTCCCCGTTCATCAATCGATCGGCAACGTCAACACCACCGGGAGTTCCTCAGGGAACCCCGTTCCGCCAGGCCGCCGAAGATGCTGCCTACAGCCCCAGCCGACGTCAGCCCGGCCAGGAGTCGACGCCCAACACGCGTCCCCAAGACTCAGGGCGAACTCCTCCACGCAGTTCGCGTCCGCGGGACAACAGCTCCCGCTTCGACGACTGACCCGCTTCCCTGCGCTGCTCCTGCTGATCGGCCTGTTGACAGGCGGTTGCAGCGGCAGGGCCCAGCGGGCTCCGGGATCCCTGCTCCCGGAGCAGCAGCAGGAACCCGCACTGAGTGGAGATGGCAGCAAACTGGCGCTGATTGTTGACCAACGCGGCAGACCCACGGTCCAGCTGAAGAACCTGCGTGGAGGAGGCCGTCTCCCCTTGCGCCATCTGAACAGACATCAGCCTCACAGCTCACCCTCACTGAGCTGGAATGGGCGCTATCTGGCCGTGATCATCCAGCGCGGCAATCGACGGCTGGTTCTGATCGAAGACCGACTCAACGGCCGGGCCCATCCCCTTCGGCTTCCCTCAGGCCGCAATCCAGTGCGTCTGAGCCTTTCGCCGGACGCTCGCCAGCTGGCAGTGCAGACAGCCGAGCGAGGACGGTGGCAGGTTGAGCTCCTTGATCTCAGCGGCCTGCTCGAGCCTGATCGCGGCGCCGGGCTGCGGGAGAGCAACCCGGCTGAGCCTCAGCCATGACGAAGCGGTGGCCACAATTGGTCGTCTTGCTCATCGGGCTCTGCCTGATGGGCTGTGGCAATTCTGGCCTGCGACCTCAACCAGGCATCAGCAGCGCCCTGCAGCGCAGTGCCGACAGCCGACGCTGGCCCTCCATGGGCAACCGTTGGCTGGCCTCGATCGCCAGCCGCAATGGGCGGGAACGTGTCGAACTTGTGGATCTGCGCAACGGCCAACCGGTGCCGCTGCCCGGCATCAACCAGGCGGATGCCCAGCCGATCAGCGTCAGCGTCAGCGCTGACGGCAATCGCATCGCCCTGATCCGCAGCCGTGAAGGGAGAACGGAATTGACGCTCTACCGCCGTGGGGTGGGGATCCTGCAACGCTTACCCCTGGAACCCGCCGGAGTCCCCAGGGAGGTCAGCCTGGATGGATCAGGCCGCCTAATAGCTGTTCAGGTCAGCCGACAAGGTCGCTGGGACGTGGATCTGATCCGTCTGCCCTGATCAAAGATGCACGCTCAGGGCACCAGCCCTGCCCAGTGCAGAAAGGTGTCGTGGCTCAGAGCCTCGACAAGGAGGATGGAAAGAAAACCTATCATGGCGAAACGACCATTGACGCGCTCGGCATAACCGCTCCAGCCGAACGCAGGAACATCACTCGTGGTTGCCGAGGGCGTGAGGTCGGCAGGAGCCTCAGACGGCTTCGCTGGATCAGTCTCGGAAGTCATCGAAGATCAGACACGGCCGAATTCATAGCCTGCCGCGGGGACCAGGCGCCAGCCTCCGTTGCCGTCCAGTTCCAGCACCGTGTCGTGGAAGTCGCGCAGAGTGGGCCTGTGACCGACGCTCACCACCGCCATCTCACGCTCCACCAGCAGTTGATAGAGGTAGCGCTCGGTACCCACATCCAAAGCACTGGTGGCCTCATCGAGGACCACAACTTTGGGAGCATTGAGGAGCAGACGAGCAAACGCCAGCCTTTGCTGCTCCCCCAACGAAAGCAGCCGCGGCCAGTCCTGCCTCACATCGAAGGATGGGTAACGGTCCAGCACCGACTGAAGCTGTACTTCCTTGAGAACGGCCTGCAAGTGCTCATCGCTGAAGCGATCGCAGTCAAGCGGGTAGCAGAGCTGCTCTCGCAGCGATCCCAGTGTCATGTACGGGCGCTGGGGGATGAACAGCAGATCACCGGTTGCCGGGGTCGAAACCTGTCCAGTGGGGGATGCCCAGAGGCCACTGATCACCCGCAGCAAAGACGTCTTGCCACATCCGGACGGCCCCACCACAAGCAAGCGCTGACCGCTGGAAATGCTCAGATTCAGATCCTTGGTCAAGAGGCGATCAGCGAAGGGGGTCTTCACAGCAGCGCCTTTGAGCACAATCGAATTAGCCGGTGTGACCTCCGAGAAGAAATCGCTGTATTCCTCACGGTCCACATGAGAAATATTGGACTGGAATCCCTCGAGTCGGCCAACCGAGGCTGAGAAACGAGCAAGCGATTCAATGTTGTAAACGATGAAAAACAACGAACTTTCCACCAAGTTGTACGCAACATTCGCCTGAGCGAAACTTCCATAATCCATTTCCCCTGCAAGGATGGGCGAGATCAAAATCAAATAAGGAATAAAGTTACTTGCGTATATGCCCGACCTCTGCAACATCCTCAGCAAAGATTCCCAGATGATCAGAAGATCAAAATTCTTGATGACTGTTCCCAAACGCCGTCGAACTTCTCTTGATTCTTCAGGCTCTCCTGAGTAGAAGGCGATGGATTCAGCGTTATTGCGAACATGGACCAGGCCATAACGGAAATCAGCCTCATAGCGCAACTGGTCGGCGTTGATAGCGACCAGCTTGCGTCCGGCAAAAATCATCAATGCCGAGATGATTCCCGCGTACAACAAGAGAGCTACGGTTAACTCTCCACTGATGCTCCAGAGAATTGCAATATTCAGCGAAAAGCTCAGAATTGAATCAAAAATATCCAGAGTGAACTGAAGAGCTTGTTTCGTGAAATCCTTGGTATCATCTGCCATTCTCTGATCAGGGTTATCAACGTCACCACCCGACCCTTCATTTGGATTAAGAACGTAATAAGCCCGGTCCTTGAGGTAATCAGAAATCAGACTCTTGGTCAGCCAGTCTCTCCAGATCAGGCTCAACTTGGAAGTCAGGTAATACTGCAGTGTACGAATTGGCAGCGCTGCCATAAAGCAGATGCCATAGACCCAGAGATTGCGATAACTCGATTCGGGATTCCGTTCAATCAATGCATTGGTGAGATCTCGGGCAATGAATGTGATGCCGGCATTGATACCATTAACTGAGAGGAGCATCAAGATGATGCCCCCCAGCATCAGCCAGGGAATCCATCGTCGTTGACGCAAACGCGAGCGGAGAGTGATGAAACACCCCACTCCGAATGCAAACAACAACAGAATGAACTGGCCCCAGCAGAGCAGATCAAATCCGAAGCTTTTGATCCAGGGGGAGAGCGAACCAATCGAGATTGACCAGATCTCGGTCAGAGGATCAACCACCGCTGAGAACGACACGGTCACCGCAGTCGGAGCCAGCCAGCCCAACAGCGCGAAGCTCGCAGAAGCCGCAAGAAATGCTGAAATGCCCCACGCCAGAACGATGCTGGGGGAATACAACCAGGCCTTGACTGGAAATCCCCGACCAATTCGCTCCTGAGAGATCAGGGCGATGACCAGCGCAAACGGATAGATGACAAGGAAGAACTGTCCCCACGACAGGATCTCAACGATCGGACGTGTCCAGATCGAGGTAATCGCCCCCTGAACGCCACCGAGGTATTGAGAGGTGAGCTGAGGCCAGATGGCCCCAAGCAGGGCCATCAACCCGGAGACGAGACCCAGAACCGTTGCAGCAACACAGAACAACAGGGACAGCAGCAGCAACGCGAACTGCCAGGCATTGCTCTCGCTATAGGGCAGAAAATACGGCTGAGACAGCCTGCGCAGCCTGGTCAGCTGAGCCCGAAACGACTGCAGGGACGCCATGAAATCCAACACCTTTGAGCATTCTGGCGACAGGTTGCTGTTGTCGGCTGTTCAGCTTTCGGCAGCCTTCAACCGGGAGGCCAGGCCAGCGAGCGACCGCCGATGACATGCACATGCAGGTGAAACACGGTCTGGCCAGCCTCGGCACCACTGTTGATCACCGTTCGCCAGTCCTCAAGCCCCTCCTGCCTTGCCACCCTGGCCGCAACCAGCAGCAGATGTCCCAGTAGAGCGGCATGCTCCTCACCGGCCTCCTTGAGACTCGGGATCGGTTCCCGTGGGATCACCAGCACGTGCACCGGGGCCTGGGGAGCGACGTCACGAAAGGCGAGACAACGCTCATCGCTGTAGACCTCATCACAGGGAATCTCACCCCGCAGGATGCGGGAAAAGATCGTGTCCTCGGCCATGGCACTTGGGCTCGTGAGGGGAAAAAGGATGGGACAGGCAGGGCATCAGAACCATGCACCGCTCATCACTCCAATGCTGGCACGCTGCCTGAGTGCATCTCTGCTCGGATTCGACGCCATTCCTGTGACCGTTGAGGTGGATCTGGCACCAGGACTGCCAGGCCTGCAGCTGGTGGGCCTACCGGACACCGCAATCCAGGAGTCACGGGAACGCGTCAGGGCAGCGCTGCGCAACAGCGGATTTCGTGGACCACTCGTGCGGGTGGTGGTGAATCTGGCGCCTGCAGACCTGCGCAAGGAAGGCCCCGCCTTCGACCTCCCCATTGCATTGGCTTTGCTGGTGGCGAGCGGTCAGCTTGATGCACCAGTTCTCAACGGCCTTTGGTGTGCCGGAGAGCTGGGACTGGACGGCAGCATCAGGTCTTGCCGCGGAATCCTGGCCATTGCCTGCGAAGCGGCCAAACAACAGGCCCGCGCCCTGGCCGTATCTATTGATGACGCAGCCGAGGCTTCTCTGGTCAGAGGCCTCGTGGTTCACAGTGCCCCAACGCTGCGAACGCTCGTGGAGCGTCTGAGGAGTCATCGACCAGGGGCGCTTCAACCCTGCAATCAACCCGAACAGGCAGCGGTTCCAGCAACCACGACAGCGTCTGAATCGGTCGACAAACTTCTGCACCTTCCCGAGCAACAGCTCGCTCGAAAGGGACTCGCCATCGCCGCAGCTGGTGGACACCACCTTCTGCTGGTGGGTCCACCTGGCTGCGGCAAGACCGTTCTGGCCCATCACTTGCCTTCACTGCTCCCTCCTCTGGACAGGGAGGAATCCCTGGAAATCACTCGCCTGCACTCGATTGCCGGCCACACCCGAGGCAGAGGGAAACTGATCCGGCAACGTCCTTTTCGCAGTCCACACCACAGCGCAACTGCTGCAGCCCTGCTGGGAGGGGGCAGGAATCCACGCCCGGGGGAGCTGAGCCTGGCGCATGGAGGGGTTCTCTTCCTAGACGAGCTGACCGAGTTCCCCAGAGCTGTACTGGACCAGCTGCGCCAGCCTCTCGAAGAGGGAGTGATCTGGTTGAGCAGAGCGAAGATCAGTTGCCGCTTTCCCAGCCGAGTGACGCTGATCGCTGCCGCCAATCCCTGTCCCTGCGGCTGGTCCGGCGACCAACGCTGCATCTGCAGCGAACTGCAACGTCGTCGGTACTGGGGGCGACTTTCCGGCCCGCTGCTCGACCGACTGGATCTTCAGTTGAGACTTGAAGCAGCGGAGCCCAGCGGCTTGCGGCCATCGCCGGCTGAACACTCGTCCAGTGAGGATTCGAGTTTCAATGCCGCATCAGTTCATCGGGCGAGGCTGCGCATGCGTCAGCGAAACCCACACGGCGTGGCAAACCGGGAACTCAGCGCAGAGAAGCTTCAGCTTCATGGACGCTTCAGGACAGAGACGCTCAGTCGCTGGGAAGACGTGCTGCGCGTACGACGTCTAAGTCTTCGCAGCGGAATGGGTCTGCTGCGGATCGCCCGGATAGTCGCCGATCTGCAGGCAAGCGATCAAGTGAGCGTTGAGGATCTTGCCTCGGCCCTTCGGTTCAGAAGCTTTGATGTCGCAGAACCGTGGAGCTGACCACGGCATTGCGACCATTGATCTGATCCTTCAGCGAGCTGATTTAGGAATATCGCTGTAGGGCTGAGGGCCGATGGCCGGAGGAATGGTCATTTTTTCCTCCCTGGGATTTCCCATGGCATGGGAAAGGGTTTCAGCCATCCAGGAGCGAAATGCGTTGATCGTGCGACCCATGCGTTGAAGCCTCATCTCTGGCTTCAGTCTCGACAGAAGAAGCAAGGAAGCCAACAGGCCGAAATACGGGTTTTCGACCCCCTTTGCAACAACGAAGGCTCACCCACAAACGGATGAGCCTTGCAACTTGCGGCGATGATCGAGAAGCGAATCAGCGACGACGACGACGCTGTTGTGCTTTGCGCTTGTACTTCTCAATCGGCGTTTCGTGATGACGCAGACGCTTGAGATCAGCGAAGATTCCAGCCTTGGAGACCTGACGCTTGAAGCGACGCAATGCCGATTCGATGCCTTCGTTTTCGCCGACCGTGACCTGAGTCATTCAACAAGCAAGAGATTTCCAGCGCACTAACCTAGCAAGTGACCTCAAGGGGTCTGTTCCGCTTCCTCGGGAACGGCCGTCTCTGCAGGGCTCTCCGGCTCAGACTGAACGGCATCGCGGTACACATAAAGATGTCCCAGAGTGCGCTTTCCGTATTGACGGCGCATCAGACGCCAGCCGGGCTCGAGGTTCAGTTGCACGAAATTGTTGCCGAAGCCTCCTGCCCGAGCCACCAACAGAGTGGGTTCGGAAGCGTTCCGAGTCGGAACCGCCATCAACTGAACATCATTCGCTGACTTGATCACTGACAGGCGATAACTGGTGCCGAGATCGTCACCACCGATACGCAGCGAGTAACCATTGCCGTCGATGTAGCGATTACAAATGCCCGTGAAGTCAAAGGTTGCCAGCAAAGGATCAACCACCGCTGGAGCACTGCCTGTGACCGCGTAACAGGGGCGAGCAGTCGTGCGTTGCTCGTAGATATTCAGCTGAGATCGCTCGCTAGAGCCGATGGGAGCCGCCACCAGCACGAACTTGGTTTCGTCGACCTCAGCGGTGGTGAACAGGGAACCCTGGGCACGCACCGTGGACGTCAGTCCTGTGGCGACAGTGGCACCGAAGACCGAGAGGGCGGCAGCGGCGATCCGGGAACGGGCCATCGAAGCAAAAGAATGTGTCTGGATCGTAAAAGTGCCAAGGCGCTTCGGCTGCCCCGATCAGGCCGGTTTGTTCAGCCGAATCGCAACCAAAAGTGACCCGACAGTGGCTGGGAGGGTCAGCCCGAGAATCCATCGGGTGAGCGTGACACCGAGATCTGGATCGCCGTAGGCGAGTTCAAACACACTTCCTGTGGCAGCGATGCCGAGCACACAGGCAAGGGCTAGGAAAAGCCCTGCAAGGGGTTTCATCGGCATGGGATCAGGTGATGGGACGCACGTCAGTGGACTGAAAGCCATGGTCCTTCAGCTCCTTGCTGAGCCCACCGGTGTCGGTCACCCGATCGACGAACAGCACTCCGGTGAGGTGGTCCATCTCATGCTGGATGCAACGGGCCATCAGACCATCGGCTTTCATCGTGCGGGGTCGGCCCATCTCATCGCGGAAGCCCACCTGCACAGCACTGGGTCTCACCACATTGAGATAGACACCGGGAATACTGAGGCAGCCTTCTTCATAGGTGTCGAGGCTGGCACTGGCCGAGACAATTTCAGGATTGATCAGAACCAGTGGCGGAGTGGCGGCATTCTCCGGATCGAGGTCAATCACCAGCAGCTGCTGGTGGACCCCAACCTGAGGAGCAGCAAGACCGATCCCATGGGCGGTGTACATGCTGCGCAGCATGTCTCTGGCCAGATCCCTCACCGACTCATCAACCTTGCCGATTCGCCGGGCATCAACCCGCAGCACTTCATCACCCATGGTGTGGATCTGAAGCGGAGGCGTCTCCAAAGCCTTCTTGGGCACTGTCACCGAGGAGCTGGTCTTCTCCGCAGATCGCGCCAATTGGGCGAAGCTCCTGGCCAAGGTCTCAAACTCCGTCCTGATTGTGCTGATCTTAGGCAGTCCTCCCTTGAGCATCGAATCGCAACCATGAGCCGTCCCCAGACCCTCTCCGCGAGGACTGCCCTCGGGCGCCAACCGGTGCTGAAAGCGCCTCGGGTGCTGGGCGACTGGGTGCTGTGGCTGGAACAGCGACCGCAGGAAAAAGGGCGGACAACAGCCATGATCCGCCCCTGGAAACAGGCCGATCAGCCGGCGAAGGAGCTGACGGCAGCCCCCGCCAACCTGCGCTGCCGCATTCATGAGTACGGCGGTGGAGCCATGGCCGTGGCTCTGATGGAGGACAGGCTGCTGCTGACCTGGATCGACGACAGCGATCGCTGCCTCTGGCAGCAGACCTGGAAAGGCTTGCAGGGGCGAGATGCCACAGCCCTCATGGCGGAAACGGAGCCGATGCGCATCAGCGCACCAGGTGACAGGGCCCTTGGAGGTGGCCTGATTGATCAGGAGCGGCTGCGCTGGATGGGAGTGATGGAGTGCAACGGCCATGACCATCTGGTGAGCCTTGCTCTCAACCAGCACGATCAGGAGCCGCGGATCCTTCATTCAGCAGATGATTTCGCCGGATATCCAGCGCTCAGCGCGGATGGCAGCCAGCTGGCCTGGGTGGAGTGGCGCCAGCCCGCAATGCCTTGGGATGCCAGCGAGCTTCGCTGGGCCTCCATCACCCCGGAGGGACAACTCACAAAAGTTCGAGCGCTCGCTGGGAGCAGTCCGGATGCAGAGCAACCGATCTCGGTGTTCCAACCTCTCTGGCAAGCCGACGGCAGCCTGGTTGTCGCCGAAGACAGCAGTGGTTGGTGGAACCTGATGCGCCATGCCGATCCTGGCAGCGACAAGCACAACTGGGAGCGGCAGTGGCCCATGCAGGCGGAAACCGCCATGCCCCAGTGGGTGCTTGGCATGAGCACCACCGCCTGGGATGGTGAGCACCTGCTGGCAGCTATCTGCTCTGAAGGTCGCTGGGAACTGAAACGCCTGATGGCTGATGGCTCAGCGCTCCGCATCAACCAGCCCTTCGACGATCTCGCCGAACTGCATGCTGACGCAGGAAGGGCCGTGGCCATCGCCAGCAATGCACGCATCGGCCAGGGTCTACTGGAGCTGGAACTGGCCAGCGGGGATTGGCTGCACACACCAGCCAGCGAGGCCGCACTGCCCATCGAGGCGATCAGCAGCCCCGAACCGCTCTGGTTCAAAGGCGCCAATGGCCTCCGTACTCATGCCTGGTATTACCCCCCCATGGATGGAGCCAGCAGCAGTGCACCATTGCTGGTGAAAAGCCACAGTGGACCCACCTCAATGGCCCGCCCAGGCCTCAGCCTCGGCATCCAGTTCTGGACAACAAGAGGCTGGGGCGTGGTGGATGTCAATTACGGCGGGTCAACCGGATTCGGGCGGGCCTACCGGGAAAGACTCAACGGCGGCTGGGGCGTGGTGGACGTGAACGATTGCGCCGCAGCGGCAACAGCTCTTGTGCAGGCTGGCAAGGCCGATCCGGACAAGATCGCCATCGAAGGCGGCAGCGCCGGAGGATTCACCACGCTCGCCTGCCTCTGCTTCACCGAGGTGTTCCGGGCAGGAGCATGCCGCTACGCCGTCAGCGACCTCGCCTCTCTGGCTTCGGAAACGCACCGCTTTGAAGCGCGCTACCTCGACTCGCTGGTCGGAGCCTGGCCGGAAGATCGCGCCCTCTATGAGGAGCGCTCACCACTTCGGCATGCCAAATCCATTCGCTGCCCCGTGATCTTTTTCCAGGGCTTGCAGGACAAGGTGGTGGTGCCGGAGCAAACGGAACGCATGGCGGCTGCGCTGAAAGACAACGGACTTGCGGTCGACGTACAGACCTTTGCGGAGGAGGGTCATGGCTTCCGCGACAGTGAGGTGAAGGTGAAGGTGCTGGAGGCAACGGAGGAATTTTTCCGGCGTCACCTGGGCCTCTAATCAGCCTGGCCGTAATGAAGCCCTTGAAACTGGGCATGCACAGCACGCATCTGCTCCGTGGAGAGCACAGGGGGCTCTCCAAGCTGAAGTGCCTGCAGATACATGCGCGCCAGGGTCTCCACCTCAACCGCCACCCGCAGAGCGGCGTCCAGATCCTTCCCCAGGGTCACCATCCCATGCCTGGCCAGCAGACAGGCATTGCGTCCCTCGAGAGCTTTCACCACATTCTCGGAAAGCTCCTTGGTTCCGAAGGTGGCGTAGGGCGCGCAATGGATCTCGTCACCGCCGGCCACCGCCACCATGTAGTGAAACGCAGGGATGCCTCGGTCATGGCAGGCCAGTGCCGTGGCATGAATGGGATGGCAGTGCAACACAGCCATCGCCTCTGTGCGGCAACTGAGCACATCCGCATGCAGGCGCCATTCCGACGAAGGCCGTCGCTGCCGCTCCGCCAGGGGCTGACCGCTCAGGTCCAGCGCCACCAGATCGCCCGCATCCATCTGCTCATAGGGAAGGGAACTGGGAGTCACCAGCAGTCCTGCCTGAATCCGTGCCGAGAGGTTGCCGGAAGTGCCCTGATTAAGGCCTGAGCCATTCATGCGCCGCGCCACACTGACAAGCTGGTGACGCAGAGCCTGCTCATCCAGGAAATCAGCCACAGCCATACAGCCTCTTCAACCCCGCCTCACTGGCATCCGCGACACCCCGATCGGTAATCAACGCTGTCACCAGACGGGCAGGGGTGACGTCGAAAGCCGGGTTGAAACCTCCACTGTCCATGGGAGTGAGCTGCACCTGAGCGACACTGCCGGCCGCTGGTCCATCGAGCAGACGACCCTGAATTGCAGTGACCTCCTGCGTGGAACGGGCTTCAATCGGAATCTCCGCCACCCCATCATCCAGGCTCCAGTCGATCGTGGACGCGGGCAGTGCCACATAAAACGGCACGTCATTGTCGTGAGCCGCGAGAGCCTTCAAATAGGTGCCGATCTTGTTGCAGACATCACCCCGACGGGTGGTGCGATCCGTCCCAACGATCACCGCATCCACCTCACCCCGCTGCATCAGATGTCCGCCGGCGTTGTCGACGATCACCGTGTGAGCAACACCCTCTCTGCCGAGTTCATAGGCCGTGAGCGATGCACCCTGATTCCGGGGTCGGGTTTCATCCACCCAGACATGAATGTCAATCCCTGCGCGTTGGGCCTTGTAGATCGGAGCCAGAGCCGTCCCCCAGTCAACCGTGGCCAGCCAGCCAGCATTGCAGTGCGTCAACACCTGGAAAGGCTTGCTCTGACGAGACTCTGGCCTGGCCGCAGCGAGCCGCTGAATGATCGCCAGACCGTGGTCACCGATCGCTGAGCACATCGCCACATCCTCATCAGCGATCAAACCGGCCTCCTCGCAGGCGGCAGCCGCCCGTTCCGCAGAGGGCAGCGGCAGCACCCGATCGCGAACACGCTCCAGCGCCCAGCGAAGATTCACCGCTGTAGGGCGTGTGGCATTGAGCTGATCAAAAGCTGCCGCCAGAGCCCCATCGCTGGGATCGTCCTGCAAAGCCAGCATCAGGCCATAGGCACCGGTCACCCCAATCAATGGAGCACCACGAACCACCATGCTGCTGATCGCCTCCGCCGCCTGCCCGCAATTGCTGAGGGTGCGGGTGCTGAAGCGATGGGGTAGCTGGGTCTGATCAATCACCCAGACCGAGCGACCGTCTGGTTCAAGTCCGATGGTGCGCCAGGCCTGGCCATCAATGTTCATCGGGATCGCTTGAGAGACCTCGGCCAATCTGCCTGTCCGCTCCCCAGCATCCCCTCAAGACGCACCATTCATCGAGACAGAGGCTTGAGCTGTCAGGCGTTATCGCGGAAGAAGCCGATCACACCCTGGAGTTCATCGGCAAAACGATCAATCTCCGCAAACGTTGTGATGAAACTGAGACTCGCCCGTGCTGAACCGGTGACTTGGTAGTGGCGATGCAAAGGCTGGCAGCAGTGATGACCACTGCGAATGCAGATCCCAGCCAGATCGAGCATGGCCGCGATGTCGTTTGCATGGACCCCATCCACCAGGAAAGTGGCCAGGGCACCCCGACCAGGCTGTTGCTGAGGCGTTGGGCCGAAGATGCGCAGACCATCAATCGCTTCAAGCCGATTGAACAGATGCACAGTGAGTTGCGCCTCCCAGGCGGCGATGGTCTGAAGCCCGATCTGCTCGAGGTAGCTGAGTGCAGCTCCCATTCCCACGGCCTCACCGATGGCGGGGGTACCAGCTTCGAACTTGTAGGGAAGGCTCGCCCATGTGCTGTGATCCAGATGAACGTCCTGAATCATTTCTCCGCCTCCAAGGAAGGGAGGCATCGCCTCGAGCAAAGCTTCCCTCGCCCAGAGAAAGCCCATGCCGGTGGGACCGCAAAGCTTGTGCGATGAACCCACAAGGAAATCAGCTCCAAGAGTGGTGACCGACGTTTTCTGGTGAGCAAGGCTCTGGCAAGCATCCACCAAGACCAGCGCGCCTGCGGCATGCGCTGCGGGGATCACTTGCTCAAGGGGATTGCGACACCCAAGGGTGTTGCTGATGTGCACAAGGCTGACCAACCGAGTGCGTTCGCTGAGCTTGGAATGAAAATCATCAAGATCCAGCTCACCGGTCTCGGTGATGCCGATATGACGCAGCACACATCCGGTGCGCTGAGCCAGCAACTGCCAGGGCACCAGGTTGCTGTGGTGCTCCATCAAGGTGAGCAGAATCTCATCACCTTCACGAAGATTGGCGTCGCCCCAGCTGCGGGCCACGAGATTGATGGCCTCTGTGGCGTTTCGGGTGAACACAATCTCCTGAGGACCAGCCGCGCCCACAAAGGACGCCGTGGTGGCCCGTGCAGCTTCAAAGGCCTCGGTCGCACGGGCGCTGAGCTGATGGGCCCCCCGATGAACGTTGGCGTTGTCACAGGCGTAATAAGCCTCGAGCGCATCCAGCACCACCCGAGGCTTCTGGCTGGTGGCGGCATGGTCGAGATAGATCAGAGGACTCCCCCCAGACGATCGCTGATCGAGGATCGGAAAGTCGGAACGAGTCCGATCTGCCAGCGAAATTCCTGTATCCCGAGAGAGTGTGGTCATATCGGTCGAGAAGGATCTGCGATCGCGCCAGAGATCATCCAGGAGTTGGCGACTGCGGGCAGACGATCCACCACTTCGCCACAGAAACCCTTCAGCAGCAGAGCAGCTGCCTCATCGGCAGCAACCCCACGGCTGCGAAGGTAAAAGAGCTGCTCCTGCTGCAGCTGACTGACCGTCGCTCCGTGAGCGCACTTGACATCATCGGCAACGATCTCCAGCTCAGGCTTGGCATCCACGCGGGCGCGCCGCGAGAGCAGAAGGCTGCGGCTCAGCTGAGACGCATCGGTGCGTTGCGCTGATCTGGGCACCTGAATCGCCCCATTGAAAATGCTGTGTGAATGGTCAGCCGCAACCGCTTTCTGCAACTGATCAAGCTCACCCTCAGGGCCCTCAAAACGCACACTGCTGTGTGTCGCGAACTGCTCGTCAGCCGTGGTCATCGCCAAGCCATGGATACCAGTGCTGGCCTGTCCCCGCAGTTGCAACACTCGCGGTTCCAGGCGCCCGAAGCGCCAGCCTCGGAACACGCTGGTCAGCTCATAGTGGCTGCGAGGCTCCTGTTCGATGGCCAGATGCCCCATGAACGAAGCGTCGCCGGCTCCACTGGCGAGAACGCCGTGACGCAATCGGGCCCCCTGCCCGAGATGCACTTCCAACACATGACTGTGAGCGCGCTGCGCACCAGAGGATGGGGCGTCTGCTGGAACAACCTGCAGTAGCTCCATCTCAGCGTTCGAGTCCAGAACAAGCAGCACTCTGGTGGCGGTCAGTCCAGCGCCGCTGGCGAGAACAAGTTCCAGAGGAGGGATCTTCCCGCAAACACGCAAGGCCAACACCTGCTGGCTGCGTGCATGGTTGAGCTCAACAGGCCAGCTCTGAGCGCAGCCGCTGTGGTCCAGCGCCTGGCCGAGTTGATGATTCAGCTCGGCATCAGTGAGTGCTGTCAGCCCTTCAGGCAGACGGATTCCGTTGAGAGGATCCGTCTGAGCGCTAAGCACAATCCGCGTCACTCCATCTGTCACAGCAGGCATACGGATGTCGGGGGCCTCGGCGACCGCAGGAAGCGTGGCCATGGCCTGGAGGCGTTTGAGATCGGTGAGCCGCCAGTCTTCCTGCCTACGGGTGGGCAACCCCAGCCGTTGGAGGGCTTCACGTCCTCGCTGCTGCACCGGTGCCAGCACACTGCTCACCATGATCAGGCCACTCCCTCAGCGGCGAGCTGCTTATCGACCCAGTCGTAGCCAGTTTTCTCCAGCTCGACAGCCAGATCGCGACCGCCGGTGCGCAGGATGCGGCCCGCAGCCATCACGTGCACGTAATCCGGAGTGATTTCATCAAGCAGCCGCTGGTAGTGCGTGATCAGGATCGTGGCGTTCTCAGGTCCCGAGAGCTGATTCACGCCCCCGGCCACGATGCGCAGGGCGTCAATGTCCAGACCGGAGTCGGTTTCATCCAGGATCGCCACCACCGGCTCGAGCAAGGCCATCTGCAGGATTTCATTGCGCTTCTTCTCACCACCGGAGAAGCCCTGGTTCACGCTGCGCTCAAGAAAAGCGGGATCCATCTGAACCACCTTGAGCTTTTCGCGCACGTGGTCTTCAAAGTCAAAGGTGTCGAGCTCGTCCTGACCTTGCTTGTCACGCCGGGCATTGGTCGAGACACGCAGAAATTCCAGATTGCTGACGCCTGGGATCTCAACCGGATACTGAAAGCTGAGGAACACACCGAGGCGAGCACGTTCTTCCGCCTCAAGCTCGAACAGGTCCTGGCCGCGGTAGCGAACACTGCCACCGGTGACCTGATAGGCGGGATGACCAGCGAGGACCTTGGAGAGGGTGCTCTTGCCACTGCCGTTGCGACCCATGATCGCGTGAATTTCACCAGCCCTGATCTGGAGATTCACGCCTTTGAGAATCGGCTGATCCTCCACAGATGCATGCAGGTCGGTGATGTCGAGAAGGAGCTCGGCGTCGGAGCGAATCACAGTTAAAAAAGCAGGTCAGAGATCGTGAAAAATGAAGTTGGAGATGAGGGTTCAGCCCACAGACCCCTCAAGCTTGAGAGCCAGAAGCTTGTCGGCTTCCGCGGCAAACTCCATTGGCAGCTGGTTGAACACATCACGGCAGAATCCACTGACCATCATCGAGACAGCCTCTTCAAAGCCGATGCCGCGGCTCTGCAGATAAAAGAGCTGATCCTCTGAAATCCGGCAGGTGCTGGCCTCATGCTCAATGGCTGATTCCGGCTGCTGGGAGCGGATATACGGGTACGTGTTGGCCGCTGCCTGATCACCGATCAGCATCGAATCGCATTGGCTGTAATTGCGTGCACCCTTGGCCGCAGGGCCGATCTGAACCAGCCCGCGATAGCTGTTGCTGGACTGGCCGGCACTGATGCCTTTGCTCACGATCGTGGAGCGGGTGCGGGGACCGATATGCACCATTTTTGTGCCGGTATCGGCCTGCTGACGATTGTTGGTGAGGGCCACTGAATAAAACTCCCCAACGGAATCGGCTCCCTGCAGCAGACAGCTGGGATATTTCCAGGTGATCGCCGAGCCTGTCTCCACCTGGGTCCAGCTGATGCGGCTGCGGGCCCCGCGGCATTGACCGCGCTTGGTGACGAAGTTGTAGATACCGCCAACGCCGTTTTCATCACCCGCATACCAGTTCTGCACGGTGGAGTACTTGATCGATGCGTCATCAAGCGTCACCAGTTCAACCACTGCGGCATGCAACTGGTTGGTGTCGAACATGGGAGCTGTACAGCCCTCGAGGTAACTCACCGAGGCGCCTTCTTCCGCCACGATCAGGGTTCTCTCGAACTGGCCGGTGTCCCCGGAATTGATGCGGAAATACGTCGAAAGCTCCATCGGACACTCCACGCCCTTGGGAATGAACACGAAGGAACCATCACTGAAAACGGCTGAATTGAGCGCTGCAAAATAATTGTCGTTACTCGGCACCACGGAACCGAGATATCGCTCAATCAGCTCTGGGTGCTCCTTGACAGCTTCACTGAAGGAGCAGAAGACAACACCGTGCTCAGCAAGTTTTTCCTTGTAAGTGGTGGCGATCGAAACACTGTCAAAAACAGCGTCGACAGCAACATTGCTCAGGCGTTTCTGTTCGCTCAGTGGAATCCCTAACTTGTCGAACGTCTCCAGAAGTTTGGGGTCAACCTCATCGAGGGAGCTTTTTTTGACCTGCTGTTTTGGAGCTGCGTAATAAACGATGTCCTGATAGTCGATCGGGTCGTAACCCAACTCAGCCCAGTTGGGCTCCTCGAGGGTGAGCCAATGACGGAAAGCCTTGAGACGGAACTGAAGAAGAAATTCTGGCTCTTCTTTTTTGCTGGAGATCAGCCGAACGATCTCTTCGCTGAGACCCTTGGAGATTTTTTCAGTCTCAATATCAGTTACGAAGCCGTACTTGTACGGCTGGCTGACGAGATCACGCGTGGAGGTGGAGGTCATATCGCTCAACCCGCGGTGGCGTGAATCATTTCCGTGGTGATGGTGCGGTGCTCACCACGGAAAGGGCTGTCTTCAGTCAGAAACAACATGCAGTGGCATTCCATGCGCTCACGCATCGGCACACAGGGGCAGTTCCAGAACGCCTGAGACACCTCGGCCTTCTTGTCCTCGTAATGACGGCAGGGGCAAAGAGCTCCGCCTAGGTCATCTTTATGTCGAGCCAGGCCCTTCAGCACAACCGCTGTCACACCGGGATCGCTACAGAAATACGTGCCGGTCCGCTTGGCATAGGTTTCTGCAAATTTGCGGATGACTTCGAGACTCTCCGAGGACGGCTCTCGTTTGCCGGCGAGGGCATCAGTCATGGCGGCGAACGTTGGCAAGAGGGTCGAAGCCAGGGAGATACGAAACAAAATGGTTTCGTATTTGGAGCCTAAAGCACGGATCCATCACCCGACCATGTGACCATTGTGACGGACGTCGGTTCTAGCCGGAAAAGCGTGACGTCGCGCCGACAACCCACCTGAGGTGCTCCAAAAGGACACCCACTAACAGGCTCCAGCTGTGGAAAAACGCTCAATCCAAGGGCCTTTCAAACGCAGGTGATACCTGCAACAACCCAGCCAGGGGCTTGGCAGGTATCGATTCATGCCCGTGGCTGTCTCAAACAGAGAAACGCTTCGAGCTCATCGGCGTCTGAGCATTGCAGCAGCAGCAACGTCCAGCGGCGGCGGGAGTAAGAACTGCATGCACTGAGCTCGTTTCCAAACACTCAACAGTCAGTTTCCAAGGCAGCCGCCCTGATCCCGTGGCATGGTGAAACTATTGTCCAGATCCCATGCATGGGCGCGTCAGCTCAGGCTCCCACTCGTGAAGCAACGCTCACCCTGCTTCTGAAGCAGGGTGAGATCAGTGCTGGCGCTCTGGCAAACGAACTGGGCATCTCGGTTCAGGCCATGCGCCGCCATCTGCGCACATTGGAAGAAGAAGGACTGGTGGAAGCCAGTCCAATCGCCGCAGGACCTGGCAGGCCATCCAATCAGTGGAGACTGACAAAACAGGGACATCAACACTTCCCCGATGGCAGCGACAACTTCGCGCTGAATCTGCTCGAATCCATGGCCGAGAGCCTGCCAGCGGAAACTCTGGCAACGCTGCTCAGGCGACAAGCCCACGAGAAAGCTGCTGAATACAGGCATCAACTCGGCAATGGCCCACTCAAGGATCGGATCCACAAATTGGTCGGCCTGCGAAGCCGAGAGGGATACGTGAGCGAAATGATTCCGGCCGAAAATGGATGCGGCTGGTGCATCAATGAGTTTCATTGCTCCGTGCAGAGGATCGCCGAAGAATTCCCGGCTGTCTGCGACCAGGAGCTTCAACTGATCCGGATGACTTTTCCCGACTGTGATGTGGAACGGGTGCACTGGAGGCTGGAATCGGGACACTCCTGCGGCTTTCAGATCAGTCCTGCCAGCAAAACCTCACCAGACGACAAATCTGGAATCAGCCCGTGAGCATGGATCCATCGCCGGCTTCAGGCCCCTTGGTGCGTGAGCAGATCGAACGCATCGACGCCACCCTTCTGCCCACAGTTGACCGCCACCTTCTACGACTGCAGGCCCACTGCTTGGTGACGTTTCAGCAGATCGCGCTGCCGCAGCGGCAGGGACCTCTGCCGCCTCCAGATCAATGGCAGCACTGGTGCGATCAGCAGCCTCAGCTCGCCAACGACTCAGAGTTCAGTGAGCAGTTGATGATGCAGTTCACCGTGATTGCCAGCCAGCTGGAGGAGCTCGCCAAACAGTTGAACAGGACTCCACTCGAGCTCGAGCTCACCGATTTGATCCAACAGGCCGAAGCAAACAGTCGCGATCGTTTATCGAATGCTGATTGAGCAGAACCACGCAATCGTGGTGAGCCTCACGAACAGATCTCTCCCCTGCGATCATCCAGAACAGACCGTCCGCAGCCGATGACCCTGGACATCCCCGACGCCCCGACATTCTTCCGTCTGAGCTGCGGGAGCTGGCGTTCTCAGCGGAGCGTTCATCACCTGCTGCACCGTCGCAGCGAAGCAGGCGGCTCGCTGATCGTGGTCGAGGATCTCAAACTGAATGATGAGCGATTGCTGGCCATGGCACGCCAGCATGACCAGGATCCAGGCCTGATCATCGGCGGCAGTTATGTGCGCTGGAGCGCCTCAATGGCCTGGGACCGCGATGGCGATGCCCATGACG
This sequence comes from Synechococcus sp., assembly GCA_047286285.1. Taxonomy (GTDB): domain Bacteria; phylum Cyanobacteriota; class Cyanobacteriia; order PCC-6307; family Cyanobiaceae; genus Synechococcus_C. Next base: position 2,264,008 of record JBJBBP010000002.1, read on the forward strand.
GAGAAACCTGCTTTGCCTTGATTGGAGACGGAGAGTCCGCACGGTCAGGAACCATGCTCAGAGATCAGGGCTACGCAGAGAAAGCACCTGCAACATCCACGTTCAGCATGGACGACAGAGATGGGCTGATTCTCTGCACGAGCTACGAAATGATGACCGTCTGGGAGCGCTTCAGTTTCTCCGGCCCGGACGTGCGCATCCGTTCCAGCACTGTTGAAGGACTTTCCAACAACGCGTCCTTCTGCGTGGAGACCAGGCTCAAAAACGAAGGATCAACCGCTGGCTCATCAGGCATGACAGCGCTGGTATCACCCTTCGGATGGTGAGTGTCCTCTGTTACGGACTGTGAGTAGGCCGAGAGCAGCCAAGGGATGTGGCTGCTCCCACTTATACGATCCAGCCAGTGTGTTCCGACTCGAGTGGCCCTTCCTCTTCTTCAGTACGCACCAACCACGCAGAACAATCGAGTCGCAGCACTCAGCGTCGCGTCTGAAGAGAACCAGCGTTCCCTCCAGATGGACATCTCGATGGACGCTGACAACATCAGCACGGTGATCGAATCGGCTTACCGCCAGATCTTTTTCCACGCGTTCAAGAGCGACCGTGACGCCTACCTCGAGTCACAGCTCCGTGATGGACAGATCACTGTTCGCGACTTCATCCGTGGCTTGTGCCTGTCGGACACGTTCAAACGGACGTTCTACGGCTTCAATTCCAACTACAAAGTGGTGCGTCACCTCGTCCAGAAAATTCTGGGACGCAAGACCCACGGAAAGTCCGAGGAAATCTCCTGGTCGATCGTGATCGCCAGCCAGGGGATCGAGGGCTTTGTGGATGCACTGCTCGACAGCGACGAGTACCTCGAGTCCTTCGGCTACGACACCGTTCCCTTCCAGCGCAACCGCGTCCTGCCCGGCAGGGAGCTCGGCGAGACTCCCTTCAATATCACCACCCCTCGTTACGACGAGTACTACCGAGGAATCCTTGGATTCCCCAAGATCATCTACACCGGTACCGCCAAGACCTTGCCGGCACGTGCAAGCCGCTCCCGGGGTGGGTTCACCGAGGACTATCTCCCCTGGGTCCGTGGTATCGCCACATCAGGCTCGGCGTCCCCCGAAGGCAATGTCGAAATGGATTATCTCTCGAAGGTTCCCTACCGCAGCATTGGTCGCTGACCTTGGTCCAACTCCAGACGATCAAGCCGAGCCCTCTAATGGGCTCGGCTTTTTGATGTCCATCGCCAAAGCTGACGTTGATGCGATCCAACCACGTCAAGGAGTCAGAAGATGCTGACCACGAGCGATTAAGGGCCCTGAAAAGCGGGACTTTCCAGCAAACTGATCCCAAAGAAACCCGGTAGCCCGACCGTGACGCAAGCCATCACATCCCTCGCCCGCATGACTCTGCGTCAGCTGCGTCAGATGGCCAGTGATCTCGGCGTCACGCTCTACAGCCGCAAGAGCAAGGAAGCCCTGGTCTCAGCGATTGCTGAGAAGCAGGAGCGTCGCGGCGGCGACCTCAAGGCGATCGAAGCGGAGTTGAACCCACCGTCTCGCCCCCATTCAGAGACCCGTGTGGTCTTTCTCCCAAGAGACCCCCAGTGGGCCTACGTGTTCTGGGAAATCTCAGACAGCGATCGTCGCCGGGCACAAAACGAGGGTGCAGCGCACCTGAACCTGCGATTGGCCGATGTGACAGGCCTCCAGAATGGGTCTTCCCATCCCCACACCCTTCAGGAAGTTCCTGTCGATAGCCACAGCACCGAGTGGTACCTGCCCGTTCCTCTCTGCGATCGCGACTATCGCGTGGAGCTCGGCTTCCGCTCTGGCAACCAATGGATCTCCCTGGCCTTCTCTTCTGTGGCAAGGGTTCCTGCACTGCACCCCAGTGACCAGATCCTCGACCAGTTCGTGCCATTCAGCCTCGAAACCGCTGCTCCTGCACCTACGCCGATCAGCACTCCTGCATTCGAGCCCAGCGACAGCGGTTTGCACGAGCGGCTCTACCAGAGCGCAACCACCCACTTCCGCAGCCGTCGCGTTGGTTCGGAAGTTCTGCACGAACAGGACTCCATCCCCGGTGATCAGCGTGGCCTGAGTGATTCAGGAGCTGGACTGTGGGCCAGTGGTCGTAATGAGTCTGGCCTCGGTGGAGTGGCACCTCGCCAACGCACCTTCTGGCTGGTGGCTGACGCCGAACTGATTGTCTATGGCGCTACCGATCCCTCCGCACGCCTCACCATCGGCGGAGAAGAAGTACCACTCTCCGGCGACGGCACCTTCCGAGTCCAGGTGCCTTTCCGTGACGGTGAGCAGATGTATGCCATCGAAGCGATTGCCGCAGACGGCGAACAGAAGCGCAACATCACCTTGAACTTCGAGCGCGCCACCCCCGAAGACAACAGCAACCCAGCCAGCGAAGCCAAAGCCGAGTGGTTCTGATCCTGTGGGAGTGAACCGAAAAGCCCTGCGCTGGGTTGTGGCTGTCACTCCTCTGGCAGGGGCAGTGGCCTTTCCGATTCTCGTGCCATTAACGATGGCAAAACTGGGAATCGGCGCTGGTGTTGGGGTGGCACTCGTGCTTAGCAGCCTCTGGTTTGTGGGCATGCTTCGAACCTCTGAAATGCCCCACTGACAGGTGCCTCGTGCAGCAGGGGAATCCTGCCGATACATGAAGCTCAGCGGATGCTGGACACGCTGCTGAAACAAGCGCAACTGCTTTCACTGACAGCGCTGCCTCTGTTGACGCCACTGCTGGTTGGCTGCAGTCGGGCAGGCGAAGTCGTGGGAAAAGCCGACCCTGAGATGCCACTGCCGCCGCAGTTCCAGCTCCACTTCAATCATCGGGATGCCGGACGCTATCGGCAGCCGCTGAACGGACAGTGGCGAAACGGAGACAACCTTGAAGACCATTTGATCCAACAAATCAATGCGGCCAGTGACGAGCTCTTGATGGCCGTTCAGGAGCTCACGCTTCCAGAGATCTCACTGGCGCTGATCCGTGCCAAAAAGCGTGGAGTCAACGTGCAGGTGGTGCTGGAAAACAACTACAGCAGCCCGTGGTCAGCACAGCATCCGAGCGATCTGACACCTCACGGCAGGCGGCGGCTCGCACAACTGCAACTGTTAGCGGACAGCAATCGGGACGGCCTGCTCAGCGCCGACGAACGACTGGTCGGTGATGCAGTCGCACTCCTGGAGCGAGGCGGTATCGCGAAGATCGACGACACCGAGGACGGGAGCCGAGGCAGTGGCCTGATGCACCACAAGTTTGTTGTTGTGGATCGAGCACTGGTCATCACCGGCAGTGCCAACTTCACCAGCTCAGGAATCCATGGGGATGCGGGTGCATCGCGCAGCCGCGGAAATGTGAATCACCTCATCAGCATCGAGAGTACGGAGCTCGCTGAGGTGTTCCGGAAAGAATTCAAACGGATGTGGGGCGATGGACCCGGAGGGCTGCAAAACAGTCGATTCGGGCGAGGCAAAGACAGCCAAGGACTGCAGACAGTTCAAGTGAGTGGTGTTCAAGTCGACGTCCTCTTCGCCCCGCACTCACGGCGAGATCCAGGCCATGGTCTGAACATGATTGATCAGCACCTATCGGCAGCCCAACGGAGAATCGATCTAGCTCTGTTTGATTTTCAGCCCAGACACTCACCGATACTCTGGCTGAACGAATCACTGAGGGGATCGACATTCGGTTGCTGGCGGACCCAGGCTTCGCGAGCCGGTCTTTTTCGGAGGTGCTTGATCTTCTCGGAGCAGAACTCCCCGATCGTTTCTGCAAAATTGAGGCAGACAATCAACCTCTAACAACACCGTTGCAAACGGTTGGCACGCCGAGGCTGGCCCGCGGGGACAAACTCCATCACAAGTTCGCCGTGATCGACAACAAAACCGTGATCACAGGCAGCTTCAACTGGTCACCCGCTGCTGCCCACACCAATGATGAAACCCTGCTGGTCATTCACTCACCCAAGCTTGCTGCGCACTTCACGCGTGAGATGAATCGAATGTGTCGAAGCGCTGAGTTGGGGGTCACGCCAAGAATCAAACGCAAGCTTGATCGGCAGCGAGCCAAGTGCGGGAGTGGAGTTCAAAGGCATTGAAAACGATTTAACCTTGATACCAAAAGAAAAGAACTCATTTCAATACCTGCAATATATCCAGACCTAGATAGGCTTAAGATTATTCGCAGTCTTGACAATTACCTCAAGAGGAATTGACCAGCCATCGAGAGTAATTTTTCGCTTAGTGATGGGATGGATGACTGTTGTCCATCTACTAGCACGATTACAAAAAACCTTATACGTTTCGCCAAAACTGGCTACATCATCGCAATACGTGCCACTCAACCCATCACGCGGCTTGCCTTCATAAACAAGGAGGACCCCAGAAGTAGAGCCCAACTTTGGAATCCCATAAAGAAGCCACCTCTCGTGAATGCATTGATTACTAATATAGCTGCTATAATTGACAATCGTCAGGTCAGCATTGCCGCCTTTAGATAAATCCTTTGGCGCCAAATAGTAGCCACTTGGCACCTTGATGCTAAGCCTAAGAATAGCGTCTTGAGCTCTATAAGCTTCATTCATCTTAGGCTTTGAAGATATACATCTTTTATGCCATTCTCTAGCCTGCTCTGCAGTCAATACACTCTCAGCAGCAACCGTCGACACACCAAAAACACTTATGCATAAAAAACCAAAGAAGACTGATAATCGCTTCATCAACAGAGCGCCTGTAGCCTCATTGTAACTCATTAAAAAATGACAGAAAAGCGTGAATGCACTGAAGCTTATTGCTTATATATTGCAAGTCTAAGCTTGATAAAATTTCAAAGGCACTAGTTACGTCACATAGTATTATCACTCATCCGTTACACCAAAGCGTTGATCCCTCAGCATTACTTGCTACCCCTTGAATAAATCCATCCACAAAAACTGAAGGCAAGAATAGGCATCACCAACCTCTCTCCTAACTGCCAAACCCTCTTCACTTTGCTTTTTTGATAACGGTGAATGCCATAAAGGCAGTAAATGGGAAATATCTCATCTGACTGCTGTCCGGCACAAAGGCAAGCACTGTTATTCCTAAAAAAAGACAGCACAGAAGCAGTTCAACCAGTTGCGATACTGCTAGTGATTACCCCACCCAAAGTTGCTGCTCATTTCACGCGCGAGATGAACAGGATGTGGCGCAGTGCTGAGCTAGGGATCACGCAACGTATACAACGCAAGCTTGATCGGCAACTTGTAAAGTGTGGGAGAGAGATGGAGAGAAGCTCAGAGAGGCTAAACTTAATTTAGAATTGCCAACCTCAAAATAATGAAAGCTTTTCTGAGCATCATTGGCGCGAGTTGCTTAGTGCTGACGGCAGGCTGCACAAATCTCATAGAAATTGCTAAAGGATTCAAGACAAGCCAGCCACAGAACAAATCCAATCCCCAGGAAGTTGAAACAAGCAGCACACAACAATTGTCAAAACCACCAGAACAAATTCAAGCAAAAAGCGATATAAGCAAGCAAAGCTATACCCCTGAATGCATCGTCTTAGACCCTAACGACAGTTACGCCAATGCTCGCACAACACCAAACGGACCAATAGTTGGACCACTAGCAAATGGGACACGCGTGCAAGTCATAGGCGAGCTCGATGACCCATCAGGGAGGCCATGGTCTGAGGTCAGATTTGGTAGTGCTGGCTCCACTGGATATGTTTTCAAAAGCCTTCTGACGTCATGCAAATAAGGCTCAATTCAGCGTCGGGATAAACAGAACATGGCCCAGCCTGGAGCAGGGCATCACACCACGAATACAACGCAAGCTGGAATGCCAGGAAGCCGGTGCGCAGTCGGGTGCAGCCGAACTAATTCATCGAAACAAAGCAACCAAACAAGAGCGATTCCAACATGATCTACTCGTACGTATCACATGAACAGTGACCATTCGAACAAGCCTGTCTAGCTTGAACAATATATTTCTAATTAAGCTGCAGGCTCAAGACATTGCCAAAATGAATGACTTTGAGCATCCACTAATCAAAATCCAACCCAAAGTGGCGCAGCAACAAGTTAAAAGCCATGAAAAACTCAGCCAGCGAATCATCAGCCGAAGAGCTTGTCGACCAACCATATAAATATGGATTCGTCACTGAGATCGAAGAAGAAAAGATTCCAAAGGGTATCGACGAGGATGTGATTCGCCTGATCTCGGCAAAAAAAGAAGAGCCCGAGTTCATGCTTGAGTTTCGCCTGAAGGCCTATCAGCACTGGCTGTCGCAGGATGAGCCTGACTGGGCAAAACTTGGCTATCCACCGATAAATTATCAAGACATCATTTACTACGCCGCACCCAAAACAAAAGAAAAGAAACGAAGTCTCGAAGAAGTTGACCCTGAGCTTCTCGATACATTCAGCAGGCTCGGGATCCCCTTAAGCGAGCAGAAAAGACTGGGAAATGTTGCGGTGGATGCCGTTTTCGACAGCGTATCGATCGCAACAACCTTCAAAGAAAAGCTTGCGGAATTCGGAGTAATCTTCTGCGGCTTTGCAGAAGCAGTCAAAGAGCACCCTGAATTGATTAAAAAATACCTTGGGACAGTGATTCCAAGCAATGACAATTTCTTTGCCGCCTTGAATGCATCGGTTTTCAGCGACGGCACATTCGTTTATATCCCCAAGGGTGTTGAATGCCCGATGGAGTTGTCATCCTATTTCCGCATTAACTCCGGAGATGCAGGACAGTTCGAACGCACCTTGATCGTGGCGGAGGAAGGAGCGTCCGTCAGTTATCTCGAGGGCTGCACAGCTCCGATGTTCGACACAAACCAGCTACATGCCGCGGTGGTGGAGCTGATTGCTCTCGATGATGCTTCTATTAAATACTCAACAGTGCAGAACTGGTATCCAGGCGATGAGAACGGCGTGGGAGGCATCTACAACTTCGTCACCAAGCGCGGTCAATGCCGCGGGGCCCGCAGTTGCATCAGCTGGACCCAGGTGGAGACCGGCTCGGCGATCACCTGGAAATACCCCAGTTGTGTTTTGATCGGAGAAGATTCCGTCGGTGAATTTTATTCTGTTGCCTTAACACATCATCTTCAACAGGCCGATACCGGAACAAAGATGATTCACATCGGTCCGCACACGCGTTCAACAATTGTCAGCAAAGGAATCAGTGCCGGCAAATCAAGCAACAGTTATCGAGGTCTTGTGCATGTGAACCCTTCAGCCAAAGGTGCTCGCAATTACAGCCAATGCGATTCAATGCTGATTGGTGATAATGCCAGTGCCAATACCTATCCCTATATCCACTGCCAGCAGATGAACTCCTCAGTGGAGCATGAAGCCAGCACCTGCCGGATTTCAGAGGATCAGCTCTTTTATCTGCAGAGCCGCGGCATCGGCTTTGAAGAGGCTGTCTCGATGATGGTCAGTGGATTCTGCCAAGACGTTTATAACCAATTACCAATGGAATTTGCTGCTGAAGCCGACAAACTTCTCTCACTTCGCCTGGAGGGAGCAGTGGGGTAAGCATCCCTAAGCCACAAAAGCAATCACACAGTCTTTCTTCATCTCTCTCCATGATCAATCCGAATTCAGAGCTCCTTCTCGACATCACCGACCTGCATGCATCTGTGGAGGATCAGCCGATTCTCAAAGGCGTGAATCTCCAGATCAGGGCTGGTGAAATTCACGCGATCATGGGTCGCAACGGCAGTGGCAAGAGCACCCTCTCCAAGGTCCTCGCTGGTCATCCCGCCTATCAGGTCACCGGTGGCAGTGTTCGCTACCGCGGCCAGGACCTGTTCGAGCTTGAGGCGGAAGAACGTGCTCGCCTCGGTGTGTTCCTCAGCTTTCAGTATCCGGTTGAGATCCCAGGCGTCAGCAATCTGGAATTTCTGCGTGTCTCGACCAATGCCCGGCGTGACAAGCAAGGTCAGGACGAGCTCGACACCTTTGACTTTGAAGACCACGTGCGCGAAAAGCTCAAGGTGGTTCAGATGGATCCCGCTTTTCTTGAGCGCAGCGTGAACCAGGGCTTCTCCGGTGGTGAGAAGAAGCGCAATGAAATCCTGCAGATGGCCTTGCTCGAGCCGGTGGTGGCGATCCTGGATGAAACCGACTCCGGTCTGGACATTGACGCCCTGCGCATCGTGGCCGGGGGCGTGAATCAGCTCTCGGGACCTGAGAACGCCACGATCCTGATCACGCACTACCAGCGGCTGCTTGATGAAATCACTCCGGATTACGTGCACGTGATGGCTGCGGGCCGCATCCTGCGCACCGGCGGTCGCGATCTGGCTGTCGAGCTGGAGAAAACTGGCTACGACTGGGTCGATAAGCAGCTCGCCGCTGAGGGAGTGGCCTGATCATGGTGAGCAGTGTGCTGGCACCGGTGCAGCAGCGAGGACGTGAAGCCCTCCAACGGCTGGGGTTGCCCACCCGTAGGCAGGAAGACTGGCGGCTCACCGATCTCAAACGCCTCCAGGCGGTTCATGACCTGCCTCTCATCAGGTCTGAATCTCTGAAGGATTTGCCGGAACCACCCCAAGGTGGACTGCGCTTGCTGCTGGGAACTGACCAGCATCCCTTGGAGGGAGTGAAACTCCCAACCGGCATCAAAGCCTTGGCCACGGATGAGCTCGAAATTGCTCTTGGGTGCGCCACTGATCACTGCGGTTGCTCTGAGGCCTGGTCGGTGGAACTCAACAATGCCTCCAGCCATCACGTCCTTGCTCTGCAGATCAGCGGCAGGGTTCCACCACTGGAGCTTGTCATTGGTGCCTGTGGCTCCGGCTTGCTGGCAACACGTGTGCTGCTGATAGTTGATCCCAATGCTGAGCTCGAGCTGCTCCAGGTTTTCAAATCAAAGAATGGAGTAGCTCACAGTCATCTCTGTGAAATCCTGCTCGGGAAGGAAGCCGATCTTCGCCATGGCATGCTCTCGATCGGAGATGGCAGCAGTTCACTGCTCGCAACGGTGGCGACACAACAGGAACCGAACAGTCGCTACGCATTTTCCTCCTTCATTCAGGGTTCAACGTTTGCGCGAATCGAGCCAAGAATTGTGCAACTGAGAGGGCAAGCGTTCACCACTCTGAATGGATTGGCTGTCGCGACAGAAGATCAACAAATCGGCGTGCACTCTGCCATGCGTTTTGACGGACCCGAAGGTGAATTGGATCAACTGCAGAAAAGTCTGGTCTCAGGAAAATCACACACAATTTTCAATGGCTCGATTCAGGTCCCCAAGGAAGCACAACGCACAAACGCGGCTCAACTCAGTCGGAACCTGATGCTTTCGAGTCGTGCACGAGTGGATACAAAGCCAGAGCTGGAAATTATTGCTGACGATGTTAAATGTGCTCACGGCGCCACGGTCAGCCAACTTCAGGAGGATGAATTATTTTATCTGCGCAGCCGTGGGATCACTGAGGCGGAAGCAACAGCTTTACTGCTCAATGGGTATTGCCAGGAAGTGATCAATCATCTACCAGCTCAGGCTGAACGCTGGCGGCTTCCGGAACTATTACACGAGTTACTAACAACAGCAAGTTGAATTTATTTTGCATGAATAGCATCAAAGCAGAAAAACTGACACCTAATAATTAGTAACAAAGCTCTTTGCCGTAAATCCGAAAAGCCCTGCGCTGGCTTGTGGCCGCTACTCCTCTGGCAGGGGCAATGGCCTCTCCGATCCTCACGGCTTTAATGATGGCAAAAGTGGGAATCGAGTGGGAGCGAAGCCGAAAGAACCACCACAGATCGAGCAGGTTAACCACCTAAAATAAAATGTTCTCCGCACTTGAGGCGCCAATGAGCTTCGCAAGAGACGTCCTACGCGGCTTATTCTTTATAACTTCTATCGCTTGTGGCGCAGCAACGGCCCAGCCAACGCAATTGAATCATTGCGATGGTGTCCATGAATTCTATGGAAATCCATCTCCCGCAAGCGACAGAGGTTTTGGCTTAAGAATTTTATTTTATATTGGCGAACGCGAAAATATACTTGAATGCTTTAAAAACACAAGAGGAGTAAAAGTAGCACCACTTGACAAGGAATTAGCTGACAACATCTACAGCGAAGCAGATGAACAACTGCTTCGGCATACGGCCGAAGAGCTGGACATCAAAGACCCATACCTTGCCAACGGAGGAATATGAATCACAAGCGAAAGACTGATTGGACTTAACAGTAGAAGTCGTCAAGATCTTTCAACAGCGTCTCACACTCACAGGCACCATTAAGGCCAGCTCAAGAAAGTCCACCGATGTCATACTGGCCGACCCGTGCAGCATTGACATCAATCAACTAAGCCACCAAACCAAATCCGAACCATCAAAAAAGCAATGGATTGGTCAAATTAATGAAAAGATCGCGCCCATCGCAACAAAGCGGTGCGTTTTCACACTCTCAATCTCTCTTTTACAACGCAATCAATTGATTTCCGCAGTTCAAACGGCACCTTGTGGACGATGTGTCGTAACAGCTGCACTGGATTTCTGAAAAGGTCGTGATGACCAATCTCAGGGCAGAATGTTGCCATGCGTTGGGCCATCCCCGTGAGACTGCCACTGTTCCTTCTGGGGATCGCTTTGATGCTGCCAGCAACAGCTCAGTCCCAGACCAAAAAGGTGCCCTACCCGAGTCGAGAGGAACTGCGTGCTCTCCAGTTGCTTGCTTACGACTGCTCACGTTCCAACGATCAGAACAGCTGTGACAAAACCCGCAGCCTGGCGGATCCACTCATGGACCATCCCAGACTGTCGGCCGCATGCAAAGACACCGTCTGGGAACTGGTGCAGGCGTCCAGGGTGGTCAGTGCCAACACCTTTCAGCGCCGCGACAGCATCGATCGGCCGGCTCGACGACTCACGTTGGTCTGCACGAAACCTGAGCAACCGAAGGAAGCTCCTTCTCCGACACAAACCTGATCCCTCAACGACTTAATCCCACTCGTAGTCAAAGCGTTGATCCGGAAGCAGCTGCATCAGCTCCTTGCCAGCCACCTGCCAAAGCCTGCTTGAGATCAATGGATGTGAGCGCAGCTCACGAATCAACTCCTTGACATCAGCTTCGATGAGCCCATGGCTGGACATCATGATTTCCAGACGTTTCTGGAAATGTTCGAGCACGGTTCGTTCCTGCTCAGACAGAGGTTCAGCGTTGGGGTGATTGATCTCCATCACGCCCGAGGAACTTTGACCCCTGAAAGATAGCTGCGACAAGTGGTCGCGCCGACAACCCTGAGCAGCGTCTGGCGTGTTTAGGTTCCCCCTATCCGCTCCCGTCAGGGATGACTGCCTCCGCCTCGGCCGAACCCGCTCAAACCTTCGTGCGACTTGAAGCCCCTTTCACTGATCAGAAGCCCGGCACCTCAGGATTGCGCAAGAGCAGCCGACAGTTCGAGCAACCGCACTATCTCGAAAGTTTTGTTGAGGCTGTGTTTCGAACACTTCCTGGCGTTCAGGGAGGAACATTGGTGCTCGGAGGCGATGGCCGCTACGGCAACTTGCGCGCCATCAATGTGATCCTGCGCATGGGTGCAGCCCATGGCCTGAGCAAGGTGATCATCACCACAGGTGGCATTCTCTCCACCCCCGCAGCCTCCAACCTGATCCGCAAGCGACAGGCGATCGGGGGCATCATTCTCTCGGCCAGCCACAACCCCGGTGGTCCCAATGGTGATTTCGGAGTCAAGGTGAATGGAGCCAATGGCGGCCCCACACCCGGTTCCTTCACCGATGCGGTGTTCGAATGCACCAAAACACTGGAGCAGTACGCCATCGTTGAAGCCCCCGAGTTGAACCTCGACACTCCAGGCACACACCGCATCGGCGCCATGGAGATCGAAATCATCGACGGTGTCGATGACTTTGTGGCACTGATGCAGCGTCTATTCGATTTCGATCGGATCGGCGATCTGCTGCGCGGCGATTTCCCACTGGCCTTCGATGCCATGCACGCCGTGACGGGCCCCTACGCCAAGCGTGTCTTTGAGGATCTGCTGGGAGCACCGGCCGGCAGCGTGCGCAACGGCATTCCACTGGAGGATTTCGGCGGTGGGCATCCCGACCCCAATCTCACCTATGCCCATGACCTGGCAGCACTCCTGCTTGACGGCAACGACTACCGCTTCGGTGCCGCCTGCGATGGTGACGGCGATCGCAACATGATTCTGGGCCAGCGCTGCTTCGTGAATCCCAGCGACAGCCTGGCCGTGCTGACCGCTAACGCAACCCTGGCACCGGCCTATGCCGGAGGACTGGCAGGTGTGGCCCGATCAATGCCCACCAGCTCCGCCGTGGATGTGGTGGCCAGAGAGCTTGGAATCGAGTGCTTCGAAACCCCCACCGGATGGAAATTCTTCGGCAATCTGCTCGATGCCGGCAGGATCACCCTTTGCGGCGAGGAAAGCTTCGGCACGGGCAGCGATCATGTGCGCGAAAAGGACGGACTCTGGGCCGTGCTCTTCTGGCTGCAGATCCTGGCGGTTCGCCGTTGCAGCGTGGCGGAGATCATGAACAGCCACTGGAATCGCTTCGGACGTCACTACTACTCACGACACGACTACGAAGCAGTACCCAGTGAGGCCGCCCATGGCCTCTACGACCGCCTCGAAGCACTCCTGCCTGGGCTTGTAGGTCAAGCCTTTGCCGGTCGCAGCATCAGCGGAGCCGACAATTTCAGTTACACCGACCCAGTGGACCAGTCCGTGACCCAGGGTCAGGGCTTGCGCATCCTCCTGGAGGACGGCAGTCGCATCGTGATGCGCCTTTCCGGCACTGGAACCAAGGGAGCCACCATTCGGGTGTATCTCGAGAGCTATGTGCCCAGCAGTGGCAACCTGAATCAGGATCCTCAGATTGCGCTGGCGGAGATGATCAGCAGCATCAATGCTCTGGCCGAGATCCGGCAGCGCACCGGGATGGACCGTCCGACCGTGATCACCTGAACACCTCCTGAGCGGACATTGCCAGGGGGCAGGAGTCTCAACGACGCCGTTGCCCGCGCAGCCCCCCTTTGTGTGAGCGGTACTCCTCGTCTGGAGCACTCTCCTGCAGCTGACGCATGCTTTCGATCGATGAACCGAACAGCACAGCGGAGAAGATCACCACGCCATAGAGATAGAACAATCTGCTGGGGGGGATATCGGCAGGCGTGTTGCGGATGAACGTGTCAAGAAAGATCGAGAGAACAATGCCGATGCCGGCTCCGATGAACGCAGCCCAGAGGACTTTGAAGCCGTTGAATCCACTTGGCGCATCTCTCATGAGCTGATCAGTGCTGAACCGTCGTCCCCGCTTGACGGCGATCGCTCGGATGAACGACCCGCCTGCCCGAGCAGAGACTTGAGAACGACATAAAACACCGGCACCACAAACAGCGACAGGACGGTGGCAATCAACAACCCGCCAAAGACCACAGCACCAAGGGATGTCTGGCTACGGGCACCGGCTCCATTGGCAAACACCAGAGGCATGAAACCGAATAGAGAGGAGATCGCCGTCATCAGGATTGGCCTGAGACGGGAACCAGCGGCGAAACGGGCGGCATCAAGAGCATCACAGCCTGCCTGCATTCGCTGATTGGCCATGTCCACGATCAGGATGCCGTTACCCGCCGCCAGGCCGATCAACATCACCAGACCCACCTGGGCGTAGACATTGAGCACCTCACCCCGCAGAGCCAAAAAGATGAGTGCGCCCAGCATGGCGGTTGGCACCGTCATCAGAATGATCAGCGGATCGGCATAGCTTTCGTACTGCGCAGACAGGACCAAGTACACCGCCAGGATTCCGAGCGCAAAGATCACCACAGCCAGGGCACCGGCCTTGACTTCCTCACGTGAAATTCCGGTCCAGTCGAAGCTGAGACCTTGAGGATTGATGGTCTCGAAAATCCCCTTCATCGCACTGATCGCCTGCCCGGAGCTCTTGCCAGGTGCGGGAGTGCCTTCGATCTTGATCGCCCTGTACAAGTTGAAGTGAGGGACCACTGTGGGGCCGAGCGTTTCACGCACAGTGAAGAACTCCGCGAGAGGAATCAGCTCACCGCTGGTGCTCCTGACATAGACGGCTGAAAGACGCTCGGGGGTCGCACGACTTTCAGCATCAGCCTGTACGTAAACACGTCGCACCTTGCCCTCCTGGAAGGTGTCGTTCACATAAAGACCACCGAAATTGATACTGAAGGCCTGCATGGCCGCACCGAAATCAACATCCACCGCGGCCATCCGATCACGATCAACCTGAATCTCGATCTGCGGTGATTCGGGAGCGAACAGCGTGTAGACACGGTTTAGATCCGAGTCGGCGTTTCCTGCCTGGATGAGGCGGCCTGCCGTTCCATAGAAATCGGCAAGGCTGTAGGCCCCCCCGCTCTGATCAAGGAGCTGAAACTCGAACCCACCCCCGGTTCCATAGCCAGGAATGGCTGGAGGTTCAACCACAAAGACCCTGGCACCATCAACCGAGCGAGCGAACTTCCTGTTGAGCCGCTCCACGATTGACCCTACGTTCTGATCGCGTTCCCTCCGGTCGGACCAGTTCTTGGTCCCGAAGAAGAACAAACCCTTGTTGGGGCTGTTGCCATCCAAACTGGCACCGCTGAACACCGACGCCGCGGTGATGTCCTTTTCGGTGCGCAGCACGGCAGCCACCTCCTGATTGATCGCCTCGGTGACCTGCGTGGAAGTGCCCTCCGGCGCCTGAACGACTCCGATCGCATAACCCTGGTCTTCGATGGGCACAAAACCTCCGGGAATGACCCGAAAGGCGAAAGCCGTCAGCAGGATGCCGATGGCGAGGATGCTCATCACCAGCCTCCTTCGACTGAGAGCCCACTCCAGCGCGGAGGCGTAGCGATGCTCCATCGCGGCGTAACCACGGTTGAACTGGGCGAAGATGACCGGGGTGAACCAACCGAGAGCGAGTCCCAGCACTGGATAGACGACCACCGGCACCACCCGGCTCACACCCACAAGAATTAACCCGGTGATGGCACCACCGAGGGTGAACGGCAGGGTGCACGGTCGATCGATGAAGCGACCCAGCAGCAGGCCGATCAGAGCACCGACGGCCGTGGGGACCAGCACCAGGCCTGCACCACCACCCACCACCAACAGTCCATAGACAAACCCGATCACCGTGCCGGCGATGGCATAAGTCCGCCGTCCGGGATCCTTCGATTCACGCGCCAGCAACAGGGCCGACAACATCGGCGAGAAGGTGAGCGCATTGAACGTTGAAATGGCGATTGAGAAGATCACCGTGGCCGCGAACTGCTTGTAGATCGTGCCCGTCGCTCCGGGGAAGAACAGCACAGGCAGAAACACCGCGAACTTCACCAGCGATGTGGCGATGATTGCCGAGAACAGCTCGTCCATGGTTGTTTTCGCTGCCTCGAGGGCGGTCATCCCCTCCGACTTTTTGGTGGAGGTGTCCTCGATCACGGTGATCGCATCGTCCACAACAAGGCCTGTGGCCAGCACCAGACCGAACAACGTGAGCTGATTGAGGGAAAATCCAAAACCAAGTACCAAACCGAAGGTACCGATCAGCGCCACGGGAATGGCGATCCCTGGAACAAGCGTGGCCTTCCAGTTCTGAAGGAACAGGAAGAGAATCAGAACCACGAGCACCACCGCGTCCCGAAGGGAATTCACCACGCCCTGAATCGATGCGGTGATGAAATCGGTGTTGTCGTAGATCTTTTCCATCTTCATGCCCACGGGCATGGCCGCCTCAAACTCAGCGAGTACCTGCTTCACGCCATCCGACACCTCAAGCGCATTGCTCCCTGAAAGCTGATAAACGGCCAGGCCCACGGAGGGAACGCCCTGGAGATCGGTGGCACTCACGGCATAGGACTCACCACCCAGCTGAACCTTGCCCACATCTCCAAGGCGTACCAGTCCGCCCTCGTTGGCGGTCCGCACCACCATCTGCTCGAATTCCTCAACACTGCGCAGGCGGCCCTGCAATTGCACGGTGAACGTGAATTGCTGCCCCTCTGGAGCTGGTTCACCACCCACTTGACCGCCAGCAACCAGCCTGTTCTGGCTGGACAGCTGATTGACCACATCCGTGGAGGTGAGGCCGAAACTAGTGAGCTTGTCGGGATTGAGCCACAAGCGGAACGCCAGTTTGCGATTGCCGAAATAGGTCAGATCGCCGACGCCGGTCACGCGCTTGATGGCATCGGTGAGGTTCCGATCGAGAAGACCGCTGATCGTCTCAGCGCTGTAGGTGATCAGGTCGGGGTCCGCACTGCCGAAGTTGTAAACGAGCAGAATCGAGTTGGAGGCCTTGTTGACGCTGACACCGGCCTTGCGCACCTCCTCAGGAAGCTGTGGTTCAGCAAGAGCCACTCGGTTCTGCACGTTGACCTGGTTGATATCCCCATCGGTGCCACTGGCGAAGGCCACATCAATGGCACTGACCCCATCAGCGGAACTATTGGACTTAATGAAGTCCATGTTCTCCACACCATTGATCTGCTGCTCGAGAACACTGGTGACGCCCTCTTCAACGGAGATGGCATCCGCACCGGTGTAGCTGGCTCTCACCTTGACGGTGGGCGGTGCGATGTCCGGGAGATTCTCGATCGGGAGAATCGGGATCGCAATCAAGCCCACGATCACGATCAGAATGCTGCAGACGGTGGTAAGAACCGGGCGCGTAATGAAATTATTGGATGCGGACATACCTCAGTCCTTCAGTCCTTCACCTTCACGGGCACGCCGTGGCGCAGGCTGAGCAGGTTGCTTGTAATCACCTTTTCGCCAACTTTGAGCCCCCTTGTGACGGGATATCGGTTGTTCTGGAGAGAGCCGAGAGTGACCGGAGTCTGTAGGGCAAACAATGTCGTGGAGGGGATCACACCACGAGAGATCCCTTGCTTGATCCTGGCCAGATCCGCCTTGCCTGGCTGAGCCTCAAGCTCGTTGAGTGTTCCGAGACGGAACACGAAACTCTGCCCGGAGGTCTGTGTCACGGCAGCGAAGGGGACTGAGGGCTCAAGGCGGGATTCCAGCTGAACACGGGTTCGCAACCTCTGACCGTTGCGCAACTTGCCGTCTGGATTGGGAAATTTGGCAATCACCAGGAGCGCCTGGGTTCCAGAGTTGATTCCAGGATCAACTGACATCACGGTGCTCTTGGCCAGCACCTCGTTCCGCCCGGGAAGACTCAGCAGCACCGGGAGGCCCACCCGAATGCGATTGGCAACAGTGGAGGGAACCTCCACCCTGGCCTCCAGGGTGTTGTTGCGGATCACCTTGGTGAATGGGTCGCCGTTCCTCACTACATCGCCGACCTGAACGGAGACATCCGCAACCGTTCCAGCAATCGGTGACTGAAGGTTGCTGTAGGCCAGGGTTGCCTCCTGAGCTCTGACCTCTTCCCTCGAGGCGATGTAGATCGCCCGCCGCTGATCGCGCTCTGAAGCTTCAGCGGCACCGAGGGGCACCAGGAATTCGTAGCGTTTCAGCTCCAGCAGATCCTTCTGCTCTCTCGCTTTCAACCCAGCCAGCCTTGCTTTCTCTTGCGCCTGATCGAGGCTCATGAGCAGTTGCCCTGCGGTCACACGATCACCCTGGGCAATCTTCAGTTCGATGATCCGGCCAGAAGCCTGGGCCGCAAGCTGAACCAGATCGCTGGCCTCCAGCGTGCTCACTGTGTCGACATCGTCGGTGAATGAAGCCTCCTCCACAGAGGCCTGCTGCACTTCCGGCAGGGGTCTCTGAGCAACGCCACCCACGCCGCAGGAGCTGACCATGACAGTCGTCAGTGCCAGGGGGATGAGGGGTCGATTCAGACGCACGGACAAGGCTCAGCCGGCCGCATTATGACCGCGCTGATGCTGACAAAGGCTCATCCTGGGCAAGAATCGACGAACCGAGCATCGATGACGTGGGCGGACCTCTGGAACAGGATCTGTTCAGTCATCACGGCGAGGCCGTGCGGAGGAGGCAGGCACCACTCGCCGACCGCATGCGGCCACGCAATCTCGATGAATTCGTTGGACAAGGGGCAATCCTGGCGGAAGGTCGCCTGCTACGCCGGGCCATCTCTGCCGATCGGGTCGGAAATCTGATCCTGCACGGCCCACCCGGGGTTGGAAAGACCACCCTGGCTCGGATCATCGCCAATCACACAAGGGCCCATTTCAGTTCTCTCAATGCAGTGCTTGCCGGAGTCAAGGACGTTCGCTCTGAAGTGACTGATGCAAATCGGCGCCTCGAACGCCACGGGCTCCGGACCATCCTCTTCATCGACGAGGTTCACCGCTTCAATAGCGCCCAGCAGGATGCATTACTGCCCTGGGTTGAGAACGGCACTGTCACGTTGATCGGTGCCACCACCGAAAACCCCTTTTTCGAAGTGAACAAGGCGCTGGTCAGTCGCTCCAGGTTGTTCCGCCTGCAGAGCCTGGAACAGGAAGACCTGCTTCGGCTACTGCACACCGCCCTGCGCGACAAGGAGCGTGGTTACGGCGATCGCAAGGTGGAGATCAGTGAAGATGCCTCTTCCCACCTCGTCGATGTGGCGGGGGGTGACGCACGCAGCCTGCTCAATGCCCTGGAGCTCGCCGTGGAGAGCACCCCTGAAAATCACGAGGGCGTGATCGAGATTGACCTTGGCATTGCTGAGGAGTCCATTCAGCAACGCGCGGTGCTCTACGACAAACAGGGCGACGCGCACTTCGACACGATCAGCGCATTCATCAAATCCCTGCGTGGCTCTGACGCCGACGCGGCACTGTTCTGGCTGGCACGGATGATCGAAGCCGGGGAAAACCCACGCTTCATTTTCCGTCGAATGCTGATCTCTGCGGGAGAGGACGTAGGTCTTGCAGATCCGCAAGCGGTGGTGGTCGTCGAGGCCTGCGCCGCGGCCTTTGAGCGCATCGGATTACCTGAAGGACTGTATCCACTTGCTCAGGCAGCTCTCTACCTGGCATGCACCGAAAAAAGCAACAGCACCAGTGGGATGTTCGAAGCACTGCGTCAGGTGCGTGAAGCAGATCGTCAAGACGTGCCACCCCATCTCCGCGATGCCAACCGCGATGGCGATGCCTTTGGTGACGGCAAGGGGTATCGCTACCCCCATTCCTTCAGGGAACACTGGGTGGCTCAGCAGTATCTACCCAGTGCTTTGCAGGGTGAAGCCTTCTGGTCACCAAGTCGTCAAGGCTGGGAGGGAGAACGTCGAGGAAGGATGCTGGAACGTCGAGCCGCTCAGCTAGCAGCAGCGGCGGAGGCGGTCGACGAACATCCTCTTTTAGTGAGCAGTGGGCCCGAACAACCTCAGATGGAGCGCTGGCTGCAACGTCAACTCTCCGTGGATGGAGAACGCCTGCAGACACTGCGACAGCGACTTTGGGCAGACATCCCATGGCAACGCACCGACCGCGTGTTGATCCTTGGCGGTCGATCGCTGCTCTGGTCATTGGATCCTCTCGGAGCCGTCGCAGAGGGTGGTCTCACGATTCTCTGTTCATCCTCTACAGAGCAGTTACGGCTGGAAGCCCAGTTGCAGCTACTGGATCCTCTCAATCAACCGGTCGTCCTCACAGAGATTGACGAACTGGAACAGCTGAGTCCTCAGCACAAGTTCGAGGTGGTCGGCGGAAGATTGAACCAGGAGGATCTCAACGCCAGTGAGCTTGAACAGTTCTGGGGCCATGTGAGCTCCCACTCGACCAGTGACACCCAGCTGAGGCTGTTGCTGAGTGAACCCCAACTCGGGCCGGCAGGTGGGCTGTTGGAACTGCTCATGAACGAAGAGGAGCCGCACAAACCGAGCTCATCTCTGCAAACGTTGATCGAACTGGAATCCGTCTGGCTGAGTCAGGCGGAACTGCGTCAAAGGCTCCTGTCCTGTCTTGAGCGGTTTGGCTGGGTAGTGAACCAGATCAGCTGGCAGGAGTCATTGAAGCTGTCGATTGAATCGAATCTGATCGAACGCTGGCTCGGAGAAAACCGCCCCTATCGCAAGGCCATTGAGAACAGTGGTGAAGTCAGTGCAAATGCACTGCCAGAGCTGCGCCGCGAGCTTTTGCAACAACGCGGGAGACGTCTACCCCAGAGTCTTCGTCACTGGCGCATCGAAGGCCGCCTGGCCTGAAGAATCCGCATAAAAAAACCCCGGTTGTACCGGGGTTTGCAAAAACGTTTGAGGAACCCCAGAGGGTTCCAAACGATCACCACAGGCCGCGGACAGGAGCAGCAGCAGGTGCGGGATCAGCGGGGAGAATTTGATTGGCCTGCACGCAAGCGGGCAGGAACACATACCAGGACAGCAGTGAAGTGGACTGGGGCTCGTCGAGGCCGTCCTTACAGACGTTCTGAGCACCATCGGAAGTGCCGTTGTCGTTCAGACGGAAGTCAACGGGAAGCTGCCTCATGATGCCGGCAGAGGAAATCTCTCCATCAGCAGCATCGAGGATGATGGCGGAGCGAAGAGCGACCACTGCGGTCTTCTTCTTCTGCCAGTAAGGGAAGTAACTGCGGGTCTGGTCGTCCAGGAACTTCACGCCATCGGCGGAATACAGGAAGCGAGACACACCAACAAGATCCACGTCGTAGGTCTTGGTCATGCCCTCTTGAATTTCATCGGCAGTCCAACCGGAGTTGTTGATGCCTGCTTCAAGAGCACGATCGGTGATTTCGCCGTCGTTGAAGAACTTGGCGAAAGAGGAAGCCTTGGTGGTCCAGACAGCACCACCGGACACCCAGCGCACGGGGCGCTTGGTGCCAGCTTCAGCGGCGACAGCCAGAGTGGAAAGGGAAGCGGCGGCGAGAGCGCCGGCTGCAAAACGGGTGAACACGGACGGCGAGAAAAGACGTCTTTTTAATCCTATCCGCAGGAAAAAGACTTGCCAACAAAATCACCGCTTGAAAAGCGCAAATGAGGACAAATCTGCCTCAAAAGGATCACCTCAAGCAAGACTCATGGTTCTCAATGGATGCATGAATCTCGACGCGAAGCATCTTTCTACGTCAGCTGCTCAATGCAATCCAGCCAGGTGGGCATTCATTGAGATTGGGCTGCACATTCTTCGATTTGACGGAGTCAATGGACGGGCCACGGCACTGAAGACGAACGAGGTTGCCCCCATTGGCACGAACTTGAGAGAAGTAGACCTCATCACCTCGCCTGGGAGTTAACCAGAGCTGAGTGAAACCTGGTCCGTTCACAACCCTGGCCTGAAGTGAAGGGTCGGCCATCAGTCCCAGATCTGTTAACGAGGAGGCGAAAGCGCCCCAGTAGTGACGGGTGAGCTGCGCACGCGTGAATGCACTCAGCATTTCCTGTGCGCCTCTGCGCTGGTGAAGGGTTGCTTCCCGCTGATCAAGTTGATCGAGCTCAGAGTCACCTCCAAGCCACTCAGTGTTCAAGGCACTGCGGCCTTCGTGATGCGTCAGACCGCTGAAGCCGATACCCATCAGCAAGGCGGCGCTGGCCAAGGTTGGAACCATCCTCCAGCGATGTACAGGCAAAGGGAAGGAAACGCCAAAAACCTCTGCATCACGCTAGGCAGAGCAGAGAACCCTGCAGAATTTGTTTCTCGGCGACGACTACCGCCAGACGCCATTCCGCCTCGGACCGCAGCTGCGCTGCAACCTGAACATTCAAGCCACGGTGAAGAGCACCACAAAGAGTGGCGCTCACCTCCCAGCAGCTCAGGTCTTGAGCAAGAGAACCTTGCTGCCACTTGATCGCAGCCTCCTTGACAAGCCAACGATCGAGAACCTGACGGCGTAACTGGTCCCCTTGCAGGACTTCAAGTTCGCTCTGCTCAGCTTCTGTGAAATAACGGCGCATCAAAGCGGCAGCAGCAGGAAGCCTGCGGTCGGCTCGTTCGAGGTCCACGCCAATGGGCTGCTGAGACCAACCCAGCAAAAAGGCGTCGGCGCAATGACTCAGGCTCACGTACCCCCACTCGGCAGTCAGCCGCGGGGGAGCCGCCGGTGGTGCGTCCAGTGGGACCTGCAGAGGGGACGTGCCTGAAAGCGTGGCCAGACAGCTGCGCATCCAGCCTCGCGAGGTCAGGAACTGATGGGCACGAATTGCCGGCAAGCCTGCAGCCCAACAGCGCTCCTGTTTGGTCACAGCGAACTGCTCCAGCTCAGCGCCAGGCCCCATCTGGTGCATCCACAACGCAGTTACGCTGCCGCCAACAGTGACGCGACCCATGGCTCTGCAGATCGGCGATCCCGCACCAGATTTCACACTGCCAGATGAGAACGGCGAGCCGCTGACACTCTCGTCTTTGAAAGGACAGCGGGTGGTGATTTATTTCTACCCGAAGGACGCCACCCCCGGTTGCACGAAGGAAGCGTGCAATTTCCGCGACCGATGGAGTGACCTCGAGGCCCATGGGATCAGGGTGCTGGGGATCAGCAAGGACAACGCCGCATCCCATACACGCTTCATCGCCAAGCAGGAACTTCCCTTCAGCCTGCTTAGCGATGAGGAACCCTGCCCGGTGGCCAGCAGCTATGAGAGCTACGGCCTGAAGAAATTCATGGGTCGTGAATTCATGGGCATGATGCGCCACACCTTCGTGGTGGATGCTGAAGGAAACCTCGAGTTGATCTACAGAAAGGTCAAGGCCGACTCCATGGCTGATCAAGTGCTGAGCGACCTGGGACTTAGCTGATCAGCCTGACCAGCGATTGCATTACAAGGTCAGGGGCATGGGTCACCTCCAGCCCCTCGGCCAGCAGAGCGGGTGCCAGCAGCGGAGCATCCCCTCCACACAGCCAGACCGGAGAGTGATCGAGTTGCTGAGCTCGGACGATCAGACCGACCAGACTTTCGATCACTCCCCGGCGCATCGCCTCGCACGAATCCCTGGGAAACGGAATTCCATTGACCTGGCTGGGCTCCTGAGCACTTGGAATCTTCAGCGCCTGGGTGCCTTCAGCCATAGCCTTCAACTGCAGCCCCAGGCCGGCCGCCAGCCAACCGCCGCCAAAACCGCCGGCGCCGGAAACCCGCGTCAGGCTGAGCACAGTGCCGGCATCAACAACCATCAAAGGACCCACCCGTCCCGATTCGATCCAGGCCCCCCATCCCGCCAGCGCCCTGTCGATACCGAGCCATGGCGGTACATCTCGCAGCGGAATCGCCTCAAGGCCAACACGCCGGTCGGAACTGAGCACCGCATGGTCAGGTACTTGCCCCACCGCAGCCCAGGCGCAGAGCGGGGGCGAGTCTGCCAAAGCAGACGGTTGCGGCTGCCCATGGCTGTAACTCCATGCACCCCGTCTGGATCGCTGAGCCCAGTGCCATCGACTGTTTCCGATCAGCAGACAGCGCTGCTCAAAGGCATGGTCAGATGCCATCGCCCATCACGCCGGGCACATGAATTCCGCACTCCTGACGTTGTCCACCGAAACGGGTGTTACGGCCCTCGGATTCAAGACCATCAGGAGCACTGGAATGCCAGTCGCCGACAGTGGAGTAGCCCTGATCGAAAAGCGGATGCTGCGGCAGCTCATGCTCCTGCATGTAATAAAAGACATCCCGATTGGTCCAGCGCAACAGAGGACGCAGTGACAAGCGATCACGAATCGGATCAAGCAGCGTCATCGTTTTGCGCAGATCCGTCTGACCGCGTCGCACTCCACTGGCCCAGCAGCTCACCTTCCTGCCACTGAGTGCTTCTTCCAGGGGCTCGACCTTGCGAAGGCGCAGATACAGATCCATGTCCTCCTCTCGGCCCGTTTCCCAGAGCCTTCCATGAAGGGCCTCCATGCGGGCCGGAGACATGGATGACTGAGCCACAACAAGCTTGGTGCCTAACCGTTCACAGAGACTGCTGGCATAGCGATAGGTCTCTGTAGGCAGATATCCCGTATCCACCCAGATCACAGGCACGGTCTCTCCTCCGGCGAGGCGACTGAGCATGTGCAGCAACACCGATGACTGGATCCCGAAGCTGGTGGTCATCGCGAAGCCGGACCCGAATTGATCCAGCGCCCACTGCAGGCGTTGCAGGGGTTCCATCGGCTCCAGCTGTTCGCGCAGGGTCTCAAGACCGGCATCCACCGTGCCCGAATCCACACCGCCAGCGGTGCTGATCATGTCGCTGATGCCCTGGCTCATGCCCCCATCCTCCAATGCCGAGGTGACCACAGGTCTGCCTATGGTTTCTTCACGCTCCAGAGAATGCCTTGACACCCCCTGCCAGCGGGCAAGTTCAACCGGTTGTGGTGATCGGTGGTGGATTCGCCGGATTGTCAACGGCGCTTGCCTTCAGTCGTCTGCATCCACGACCACCGGTCGTGTTGATCGAACCGCGCGAGCGTTTCGTCTTTGTTCCTCTGCTCTACGAATTGATGAGCGGAGAACTGAAGGGATGGGAAGTGGCACCTGACTACGCATCCCTCCTGCAGGGTCGCGGCATCAGCCACCTGCAGGACAGCGTGAGCTCCATCAAGCTCGATGCCCGCAGCGTCACCACTCGCTCGGGGCAAGCACTGGAATACAGCCAGCTGGTGTTGGCAACAGGCGCCCAACCCGAGGATTTCGGTATTCCAGGTGTGCGCGAGAACGCCCTGAATTTCCACACACTGTCCGATCTGCAACCTCTTCAGGAGCGACTTCAGGAGCTGCGTCGGCGTCCGTCAGGCACAAGCTCGCTGGTCATCGCCGGTGCTGGTGCCACAGGCGTTGAACTGGCCTGCAAGCTTGTGGACCTGCTCAACGGTGCCGCCGCTGTCCATCTGGTTGAACTCGGTGATCAAATCCTGCCCAGATCAAGAGCTTTCAACCGCGAGCAGGCTGAAAAAGCTCTCAATAAACGCGGTGTCTCCATTCACCTCAAGACCAAAGTCGAGTCGGTGAGCTCGACCTCCGTCCAGCTGAGCGGACCACAGGGCCCATGGGAACAGAAGCACAACGGATTGGTGTGGACCGCCGGCAGCCGTCCCACACTCCCGGACATCCTTCCAAACGTGGAACTCCACCAAGGTCGACTACCTGTGACTGAGGCGCTCCGTCTGCAGGGCCACCCAGATGTGCTGGCTCTCGGAGACATTGCTGTGAATCCCCATGCAGATGAGCTGTCCAGCTGGCCTCATTCAGCTCAGGCGGCCATCCAGCAAGGGCAGTTCGCAGCCAAAGATCTACAGGCGAAGCTCCGCCAGAGTGATTCAAGCCCCTTTGTGTTCAGGGATCTCGGCGAAATGCTCAGCCTCGGAATCGGCGATGCGTCTATCACCGGTCTCGGCCTGACCCTGGCCGGACCTCTGGCGTTCAAGCTCCGTCGCCTGACCTATCTAACGCGGCTACCAGGGCTTTCACTGGGGCTTCGTGCAGCCGGAGCCTGGCTGGTCAGCCCTTGAAACAGGCTCACCTGGCTGGAAGAACGAGGGGTCTGCGCCCATCACAGCTCAAGCAGCTGGAGCGCCTCAGCCATCGTCGCCACCAGGACGATTGCGGTTCTGACGTCTTCACCCTGGAGCGGCTGGCCGAACTGGCTGTGAAGGTTGAGGACTCGCTGCATCTGCTGATTGACGATCGTGGCGTCTGTCGCCTGCTTTGGGTTGGACCACTTGGTGAATCCGATCGACTGGATCGCCATCTTCAGGGAGGCTCCAGGCGCCGCTCAAGGCAATGGCGCCTGATCAGCGCGCTGCAGGGACGCCGTTCTCCTGATCTGGCGCCCGAAGGTCGCGAAGCGGTCATCGCCCTGGACGTGCAGCCCAAGTCATGGCTGCGCTACCAGGCATCGGTTTCCCGCAGCGGAACCCGTGCCGGCGCCCTCTGGGTTCCAGACCCCAGGGCCGATAGCGGCTGGCGTTGCGGCGAAACAGGCGATCTGACGACGCTCTGCAGCAGCAAAGCCAGTACCGAAACGACCGAGTCACTCGACCAGCCGAACGATGCAGCGCACGACACAACCGTGGAGCAGGTTCTGCTGCTCACCCTCACCGGAGCGGATCCGGTCCGGAATGAGCGGGAATTAGCCGAGCTTGAGGGGCTGACGCGCAGTGCCGGAGCCAGAACAGTGGCCGTCTGCCGCCAGCGTCAGGGGCAGATCAATCCCCAGACCCTCTGGGGCACCGGCAAACTCCAGGAGGCGGCGCTGGAAATCCGTAAACACGGGGCAACCCTGGTCATCACCGATCGAGAGCTCACACCTGTTCAAGCCAGAAATCTCGAGCGATTGCTGGACAGTCCTGTGATGGATCGCAGCGAACTGATCCTCGACATCTTTGCCCAGAGGGCCTCAAGCGCGGCAGGCCGCCTGCAGGTTGAGCTGGCCCAGCTTCGCTACCGACTGCCCAGACTTGCCGGCCGCGGACTGAGCCTGTCACGACAAGGTGGCGGTATCGGTACGCGCGGTCCTGGCGAAACCCAGCTTGAAAAGGACAGGCGTGCCATCAGCAGACGCATCGAACACCTGGGACGGGAACTGGGCCAGCTGGGCGCTCACCGAGCCCGACTGAGGGAGCGACGTCAGGAACTCCCCGGTGTGGCCTTAGTGGGATACACCAATGCAGGCAAGTCATCCCTGCTCAATGCACTCTGTGACCGCGCCCCAGGAGGACCGGTTCAGGCTGAGAACATTCTGTTCGCAACGCTTGACCCCACCACACGCCGGCTCTGTCTGCCGAGAGCGGGAGCGGCACCGCGCGAGCTGTTGATCACCGACACCGTCGGCTTCATTCGTGAACTGCCGGCCCCTCTGATGCAGGCCTTCATGGCCACTCTGGAGGAGACACGCAATGCGGATCAGCTTCTGCTGGTGGTCGATCTCGGCGATCCCGACTGGCAGGGACAGCTCAAGGCTGTTCACGCCATCCTCGATGATCTGGGCTGTCAGCAACCCCGCCAGGTGCTGGCCAATCAGATCGACCGCTGCCATGCAAACGCTTTGGAGCGGATCCGTGCACTGGAGCCCGAGGCCCTCTACCTCTCCGCCACCCACGGGACAGGCCTAAGGGGTCTGCGAACATGGCTCGAACAGACGTTCTGGGAGCCAACAGGCGCACCCCCCAATGGTTGAGCTCAGTGCCGCTCTGCAGAACGGAGACGCTCTGATCACGCTGGCTGTGCTGCTGCTTGCAGTGGTGCTGTTCATCAGCGGCGCGATGGCGCCGGAGCTGGTGGGTCTGCTCAGCGTGTCGCTGCTGATGATCGGTGGAGTGCTGACCCCGCTGCAGGCCCTGAGCGGCTTCGGCAGCCCAGCGCTGATCACGCTGATGGGACTCTTCGCCGTTTCCGCAGCTCTGTTCCGCAGTGGCGCCCTCGATCGACTGCGCGAACTGATTGCCTCCGAACGCATCCGCAGTCCGAGACGCATGGTGGGATTGCTGACCCTTGTGGTGGCACCGATCTCCGGCGTGGTGCCCAACACCCCGATCGTGGCCAGTCTGCTGCCGGTTCTGGAGACCTGGTGCCAGAAACGAGGCATCGCACCCTCCCGGGTGCTGCTGCCTCTCTCATTCGCCACGCTGCTGGGAGGCACCCTGACCCTGCTTGGCAGCTCCGTGAATCTGCTGGCCAGCGATGTCAGCCAGCAGCTGGGCTACGGCTCTCTGGATCTGTTCAGTTTCAGCTCCATCGGTGTACCCGTCTGGCTCGCCGGAGCGGCCTACATGCTGCTTGCGCCTCGCGCCTTGCTGCCAGACAGAAGTGCCCCGGATGACCAGCTGAGCACCAATCAGTCACTGACCGGATATTTCACCGAGGTCACCATTCCGAGGTCATCAACCCTGGTCGGACAGACCCTGCGGCACAGCCGGCTGCAACGACGCTTCGATGTGGACGTTCTCGAGCTGCAGCGAGGTGGCGAGAGAATCCTGCCGCCCCTGGCCGACCGCTGCATCGAGGCGGAGGATCGCCTGCTGCTGCGGGTCACCCGCGCGGATCTGCTGCGCCTGCAGCAGGAGCACACCGTTCAGCTCGCCTCAGCTCGTCGTCCTGCAGACCATCGCCAGGCCATGGCGAGTGCTGAACTGGCTTTCTCCAGTGATGGCGCAGACGGTCAGAAGACCGTGGAGGTCCTCCTTCCGGCGGGCTCCACACTGGCTGGTGCAAGTCTGCGAGAACTCCGCTTTCGACAACGCCATAACGCAACAGTGCTGGCTCTCCGCCGCGGCCAGCAGACCGTTCAGGAGCGTTTGGGCCAGGCGGTGCTGCGTGAAGGCGATGTGCTGCTGCTGCAGGCTCCCCTCGATGCGATCCGGGGACTGCAAGCCAGCAATGACCTGCTGGTTCTGGACCAGCTTGAAAACGACCTGCCCACCATCCGACGCAAGCCTCAGGCCGTCACCATCACAGCTCTGATGCTGTTGGTGCCCACAGTCACCGAGATCCCCCTGGTGGCAGCGGTGCTGCTGGCGGTTGTGCTGCTGGTGCTGATGGGCTGTCTAAGAACGGGCGAGGTGCAACGTTCGATCAGACTGGACGTGATCCTTCTGCTCGGCTCCCTCTCAAGCTTCAGCGTGGCGCTGCAGACCAGTGGCCTGGCCAACGCCATGGCCTCCGACATGGAGCGTCTGCTGCTGAACTGGCCGGCTTACTGGGCGCTACTGGTGATTTTCCTTGCCACCAATCTGATCACGAGCGTGATGAGCAATGCTGCGTCGGTGGCCCTGCTGGTGCCTGTCGCCACCCAGTTGGCGCCCTCTTTGAACCTTCCGCCCCAGGCTCTTTTGCTCACGGTGCTGTTCGGCGCAAGCCAATCCTTCCTGACGCCGATGGGATACCAGACCAACCTGATGGTGTTCGGCCCGGGGCGTTACCGCTTCTTCGATGTGGCCCGCTACGGAGCAGGTCTGACGCTGCTGATGACCCTGCTGGTTCCTGCACTGATTCTTGCCCAGGCGGGGGGACTCTGAACGCGTGACACTTCCCAGGGCCATTCATCGCACTCAGGCGTGGTACCGACGCCTCACCGTGCCTCAGTTCACCGTTGTGACAGGGCTGCTGGTGATCATGATCGGCACACTTCTTCTGTCCAGCCCTGTCTGTTCCAGCCGCAGCGTGGGGCTCTGGGAAGCACTGTTCACAGCCACCTCGGCGGTCACCGTGACAGGTCTGACCGTGATCGATGTCGGCAAGGATCTCACCACCGTCGGCCAGGCAGTGCTGGCGATCATGATCCTGGTGGGCGGACTCGGCCTGATGGCGATCACCACCTTCCTCCAGGGATTTGTGGTGCGTGGAGCCTCCCTTCGGCGTCGCCTGGATCGCGGCCAGACGCTTGATCAATTCGGCGTGGGCGGCGTTGGCGGCACGTTCAGAAGCATTGCCGTCACCGCAGCGGTGCTGATCATGGTTGGAGCTTTTGTGCTCTACACCTACGGCTTTTCAGATCTTCCTGCAGGTGGAGAACGACTTTGGGCCTCGGTGTTTCACAGCATCTCGGCCTACAACAACGCAGGGTTCGGCCTCTGGAACGACAGCCTCGAGAGCTACCGGACGAATCGGGTCGTGAACGTGGTGATCATGCTGCTGATCGTTCTGGGAGGACTCGGCTGGCGAGTGACCAGCGATCTCTGGAGCAACCGACAACGGCTGAAACGCCGCAATCTCAGTCTCCACACACGCCTGGTGCTGCGCACATCCATCCTGCTGATCCTGATCGGCACCTTCGGTCTGCTGCTGACTGAATCCCTGTCCAAGGGCCACATCCTCACCTCGATGGGTTGGCCTGAACGGCTGATGAGTGCGCTGTTCGAGTCCGTGAGTGCCCGAACCGCGGGATTCAGCACGGTTCCACTTTCCGAACACAGTGTTTCCGACTCGGGCCTGTTGCTGCTAATGGCCCTGATGTTCATCGGCGCCAGCCCTGGCGGAACCGGCGGCGGAATCAAGACAACCACGGTGGCGGCGCTGATGGCCGCCACCCGATCCACCCTTCGTGGCCAGGATGACGTCGTCATTCGTCATCGTCAGATTTCCGACAAGGTGGTGCTCAGGGCTGTGAGCATCACGATGGCATCGCTGATGTTTGTTTTGGTGATGGCTCTGCTTCTCGCTCTCACAACCAATCAGAACGGCGAAGAGCCCCTCACCTTCCTGGAGCTGTTGTTCACCTGCATCTCAGCCTTTGCCACGGTGGGGATGGACCTGGGAGTGACGGAACAGCTGGGCCGCTTTGGGCAGCTGATCCTGGTGGTGGGAATGTTTGTGGGACGACTGGGGATCCTGCTGCTTCTGAGCGCCATCTGGGAAAGCTTCGACCGAAATCAGCTGCAGCGCCAGAATCGGATCGGCTATCCCCGTGAGGATCTTTATGTCTGACCGCGATCCGTTGGGGCTGATGCGATGAGGGAATGGTGGCACTGGTCGCCTGCCGAGGAGAGCGACCCGCGCAGTTTTGGAATCGTGGGCGTGGGGCGCTTCGGCAGTGCGGTGTGCCGCCAGCTGATGCAGAGCGGAGCCGACGTGCTGGCCGTGGATCGTTCCTCCAAGGCCATCGAGGAACTCAGGCAGCTTGAACCATCCATTGAGGCCAGGGTCCTGGACTGCACAGACGAAGAATCACTGCGGGAAGCAGGCATCCTCGACATGGACACCGTGGTCGTGGCGATCAGCGAACCGATCGAAGCCAGCATCACAGCGACTCTGATCGCGAAAGACAGCGATGGCACAAGGGTGCGCCGGGTGATTGCTCGTGCCACCAGTGATCTGCACGAAAAAATGCTCAAACGCGTTGGTGCCGATCGCGTGGTGTTTCCCTCCCGCATGCAGGGAGAGCGCCTTGGCCTTGAGCTGGTTCGACCCAATTTGATGGAACGGCTGGAGCTGGATGAGCTCAACTCGATCGAGGAGATCAAGGTGCCGGAACGCTTTGTGGGACTTTCGCTGCGCGATCTCAATCTGCGCAAGAACTACCGGGTCAATGTGCTGGCAGCCGGGCCAGCGGCAGACCTGATGGTCAATCCACCCGCATCACACGTTCTGATGAAAGGTCATGTCCTGGTGGTGATGGGTTTGACGGATGACCTTCAGAACCTTCCCCGGACCTGAAGGGGATCATGCGCGTCCTCGGGCTGATGAGCGGCACCAGTGCCGATGGGGTGGATGCGGTTCTGGCTGAGTTCAGTGGGCCACCGAGAAACCCACGCTGGACATTGATCCGCAGTGCTTCGAGCCCTTATCCCTCGGAACTTCGCAAGCGAATCGTGGCCATCGCCCAGGGCCAAGCCACCCCTGCAGCGGACCTGCTGGAACTCGCCGAAGCGATCACCGAACAACAGGCGAAGGCCGCTGAAGCCTGCGACCCCGATCGGTCAGCCAGTCTTGTGGGCTGCCATGGGCAGACGATCTGGCATCGCCCGCCTGAAGACGACGCAACAACAACGCGCCGACGCGGCAGCAGCTGGCAGATGCTTCAGGGTCCTCTGCTGGCAGAGCTGCTGCAGCGACCTGTCATCCATGATTTCCGAGCAGCCGACCTGGCCCTGGGAGGTCAGGGTGCACCTTTGGTGCCAATGGCCGATGCCGCTCTGATGGGCAGGATCCAAGGCTGGCGGGCCCTGCTGAACCTCGGCGGCATCGCCAACATCACCTTGATCCCACCGTCAGTTGGTCCGGATCGGATGCGACCCGTGCTCGGCTGGGACTGCGGTCCTGCCAACAGCCTGATCGACCTGGCAATGGAAACCTTTAGCGGAGGACAGGAGCGCTGTGACAGGGATGGAGCCATGGCTGCACTGGGGCAGGTGATGGCTGAGCCACTCGAGAACTGGCTCCGCGAGCCGTATTTTCACCGGCCTGCTCCGAAATCGAC
Organism: Synechococcus sp.; assembly: GCA_047286285.1. Taxonomy (GTDB): domain Bacteria; phylum Cyanobacteriota; class Cyanobacteriia; order PCC-6307; family Cyanobiaceae; genus Synechococcus_C. The sequence continues at coordinate 2,295,786 of JBJBBP010000002.1, forward strand.
AGGGCGCGAGCTCTTCGGTCGGGAGGATCTGAAACGGAGGCTCGCCGAACTTCAACCGGCATCCCCCGAAGACCAGATGGCCACACTCACAGCCTTCACAGCTGCTGTGGTGGCTCAGGATCTGCAGCATCTGACCTGTCTCGACCTGCCCAGGCCGGTGGAGATGGTGGTGGCCGGAGGCGGTCGCCGCAACAGAACCCTGATGCGGGAGCTGCAATCCCGCTGCCAGGGCCAACGAGTACGACCGAGCGATGAGCTGCAGCTTCCCTGCGAGTCACGCGAAGCCCTGGCGTTCGCGTTGCTGGCCTGGTGGCATCACCGCGACCTTCCCGGCAATGCACCTTCGATCACAGGAGCTGAACGCTGTTGTGTTCTCGGAGTCCGCATCGAGCCGGCCTAAGCCCTCTCAGCGACGCAACAGCCAACTCAGATCACTCAGGCCGGTGCAGCCGCAGACGCCTGGGAGCGCCACGGAGTCGGCGAGGCTGCTGGGCCTCCAGCGCCGAACGCAGTCGTTCAGTGGACGTAGGAGGAGCTGCCACCGAAGAACCAGCCTGCTCAAGACGCTGAACACCCTGCTGAATCAGCACCTTGGCCATGTTGCTGACAGTTCGGCACTCCTGTTCTGCAAGGGATGTGAGCCGATGACAGAGATCCTCAGGCAGCACCACCTGAATCCGTGGTGATTTCGGCTTCCCGCTGGATGAGGTTTGGCGGGTCGCCACGAACCATGAGGCAGAGATACCTAAAAGTGTACAGAGATGCGCAAGGGTAGTATCCAGCACTATGATGCGGTCATTGATTTGATCCCAGACGCGCGGCTCATCACCCCAGGACTGCAAACCCCTCATCCCGCCAGGACTGCCATGCCCCGTACAACCAGCCAGGCCACCAGCACACGCCAGTCAGCCCCTCGGACCCGCAGGGCTGGCGGTTCTCGTCGATCACGCCGCGCCGCTGAAAACAGTGACGTGCTGGTGTCGGCGGTCATCAGCTCCTATCTGCTCACTCACCTGCACCACGTGCTGCAGCGGGCTGAATACGGAGCTGTTCAGGAAGGCAGGGTGTCTCAGGCCGCCAACTACGCCCAGCTGCGCAAGGTTCTCTGCATGGATGCCCGCAGCATGGAAGACGCTTCAGCATCAGGCCTCAAGGAAGCCGACCTCGATCAGGCGGCTTGAGAAGGACTGAGCCATGGGCGCCCGCAGCGGCCATGGATAGGGTTTGCTCAGACGCTGGTGCGCCATGAGCAACGCGGCAGAGCTCTACGCAAAAATCGAACAGGACAAGGATCTGACACGCGCCCTGTTCAGGCAGGCGCTGCAGAATCCGGAAGGAGCCATTCAGGCCATCTGCCAGGTGGGTGAGGGAATGAACCTTCCTGTGACCCATCAAGAGGTCAAAGCCTTCATCAGCAGCCTGGATGACGATCTCAGCAAACAGTGGCTGGTTAAAGCGAGGGGCGGTCTTTGATCAGTCGACTCGACTGGATGGGTGACAGCGGAGCGGGCTGACGATCCCGACTGCCCCCTCCTCCGGCCCAGCTGAAGAACAACCAGTAACTCACCAGAGCCAGTCCTGCGGCCACCACCAGGGCGGCAACCTGCTCCAGCCTTCGCATTAACGCAGCATCTCTCTATCCGCACAGTCTGCCCAAACGTCGACACGAGATGATGGAGACTGTCTGCGTCTTTGCCGGTGCTGCGCCTCGAGCACGTCAGCAAGATTTACCCCACCGGGGAAGTTCTCCGGGACGTGACCTGGGAGATCAAACCAGGCGACCGCATTGGGCTAGTGGGTGTCAACGGTGCGGGCAAATCGACTCAGATGCGTCTGATCGCCGGCCATGAGGAGCCGACGAGTGGGTCGGTCGTTCGCCAGGGTGAACCCCGCATCGCATTCCTGCAACAGGAATTCGACGTGGACCCCGATCGTTCTGTGCGACAGGAGCTTTTCCAGGCCTTTGGAGAGGCCGCCACCGTGTTGAACCGTCAGCGCGAAGTGGAGGAAGCGATGGGTTCTGAACAAGCCGCCGAGGATCCCGACCATCTCGACCAACTGATTCACGAGCTGGGACAGCTTCAGAACCGCTTCGAAGCCCTGCATGGCTACGAACTCGATGCCCGCATCGACAAACTGCTCCCCACCATCGGCTTCACTCCGGAGAGCGCGGAGTGCCTGGTTGGAGACTATTCAGGCGGATGGCAGATGCGGATCGCGCTGGGCAAGATCCTTCTTCAGGATCCTGATCTTCTGCTGCTCGACGAGCCGACGAACCACCTGGACGTGGAGACGATCCAGTGGCTCGAAAACTACCTACAGGAGCAGACAGCGGCTCTTGTCGTGATCAGCCACGACCGCACGTTTCTCGATCGCGTCTGCAACCAGATCGTGGCCACGGAACGGGGGATTTCCAGAAGCTATCTCGGTAATTACACGGCCCATCTCGAGCAGAAGCAGCTGGAACAGGAAGCCACTCAGGCCGCCTTTGACCGGCAGCAAAAGGAGATCGCCAGCCAGCAGGCCTACATCGATCGGTTCAGAGCCAGCGCCACAAGAAGCACCCAGGCCAAGAGCCGGGAAAAACAGCTTGAGAAAGTGGAACTGGTCGATGCCCCGATCGAAAGCGTTGCTGGGCCGAGTTTCCGCTTCCCCGCCGCTCCCCGCTCGGGCGCCCAGGTCGCCGCGATCAACAACCTCACCCACAGCTACGGAGACCAGATCCTCTTCCTTGGAGCGGAACTGGAGGTGGAACGGGGGGATCGCATCGCCTTCGTCGGACCCAACGGTGCAGGCAAGTCGACGCTGTTGCGTCTGATCATGGGTATGGAATCACCTGATGAGGGCTCGGCTCGCCTGGGTGAACACAACGTGATCGCACGTTATTTCGAACAGAACCAGGCGGAGGCTCTCGACCTGAGCAAAACCGTGATCGACACCATGTTTGAAGCGGTACCCGACTGGACGCAGACCCAGGTGCGCTCCCTGCTCGGCAGCTTCTGCTTCAGCAACGACACCGTCTTCAAGGAAGTCGGCAAGCTCAGTGGCGGCGAGAAAGCACGTCTCGCGCTGGCCCTGATGCTGCTCACACCCTGCAATCTCCTGGTGCTGGACGAACCCACCAACCATCTTGATATCCCAGCCAAGCAGATGCTCGAAGACGCGCTCTGCGCCTATGAGGGCGCAGCCCTGCTGGTGTCTCACGACCGATATTTCATTTCCAGGGTGGCCAATCGGATCGTTGAGCTTCGCGATGGCGAACTGGTCCTGTATCGAGGCGACTATTCCTATTACGTGGAGAAAAAGGCCGAGGAAAGGGCTGCTGCTGAAGCAGCTCTCAGGCAGGCGGAACAGGAGGCCAAGAGAAAGGCCAAACGAGACAAGCAAAAGGAGCGTGATGCGAGGCGCAAGAAGGCTGCTTGACGCACATTGAGCGCCATGCAAGACGAAACTTCACGAACTGTTAGGCAGGAAGACTTATTTCCCTTTACCCGTCCTGAACGTGTGCATAGGCTGACATCACTGATCCCGGCACTTGATGAGAAACACAGAATCTCTGTCCGCCGGCATCAATGACCTCAACGAGACCCATCCCAACGGAACAGGCAACCATGAGCAGACATGGGATGCCGTCGAAACCTATTTCGAATGCATCACAACCTGCTCCCTGGATGATGGTGAATGCATCACACGCTGTGTGGAGCAACTGAAGGATTCGGACGACGCCTGAGGAACAATCAGCGCATCTTCAAAGCACTCATTTCCACTGGCCTCACCGTGACAGGCAGCTGTTTGCCCTGTCGTTGAACGTTGAGGACCAGTGGCTGCCCCACTCCGCTGCGATCGATGGCCGTCACCACTTCGGCGGGATTGCGCACGGGCTGACCAGCCACTGACACGATCACGTCATTGACCCGAAGGCCCGCCAGAGCACCTGGACCACCGGGCATCACCGAACGCACAACAGCCCCTGGAGGGACGATGCCACCAGGCTTGGGTGCAGGAACCGTCGAGAGACCGATCCCAACCATGGGGTGACTCGCCCTCCCCTGATTGACCAGCTGCAGGGCGATGGTTCTCGCCCTGTTGATGGGTATGGCAAATCCCAGACCTGCCCCAGGTCCTGAGCGCACCAATGTGTTGATGCCCACCACCTCGCCGGCGGAATTGAGCAGAGGGCCACCGGAGTTCCCAGGATTGATGGCTGCGTCGGTCTGAATCAAATCCAGTCGCTTGCCCTGGATGCCGAGCTGGGAGACATTCCTGTTGAGGTTGCTGACGATCCCCAGGGTCACGGTGTTTTCAAGACCAAACGGATTACCGACAGCAATCGCCCAGTCGCCAACACGCAGCCGATCTGAATCGCCCAGAGGAGCGGTCGGCCATAGGCCTCCTCCCTTGAGTTTCACCACCGCGAGGTCGGTCACGGGATCCTGTCCGACCACTTGACCAGGGACCCGCCTTCCATCTGGCAATCCCACCATGACCCGATCCATGTTCTCGACCACGTGGGCATTGGTCAGCACCAGACCCTGGTCATCGAAAATCACTCCGCTTCCCTGACCCCTTTCCACTCGGGACCGAGGAGTCGACATGCCCTGCAAGCCGAAAAAGCGCTGAAAGAAAGGATCGATCATCAGCCCTTCGGGCAATCCCGATCGAGCCGCTGTTCGCACCGTTCGCTGGGTTTCCAGCGTGACCACCGCAGGACCGCTCCTGGCCACAGCCTCTGCCACAAAGGATTGAGCCGTCAGACCCGCTGAAGCAGAGACCCGAGGTGCCGCCTGAGCACCACGCGGCTGCAGGACCAGCTCGGCGGGTGCCAGCAACGACAGCCCCATCACGAGGGGCATAACCTGGCGACGGAAGCGGATGAACGGCGCAGGCTCCATCGAGACCTTGAGGGGTGCCACAGCCATGGAAAGGACAACGACAGCTACTGAGACTCAGAACATAGTGAGGGTGATCCAGCATGGACAGGGGTGATCGCCGTCGAGTCCGTGACTAGATGCAACCAACCGAACGCAATGGACGGGCACAACGGGGCAAGAAATGGCGATGATGGGTGAAAGGGACGGTGCGTCCAGCTCGACAACCACGGTCATCCCATGATCAACAGTCTTTTCCCCCTGATTTACGGACTGGTCTTCCTGGCCCTGCTTTGGCAAGCCTTCCGGGTCATGGGACGCGGGTTCAGTGCAGCCGGACGTCCTCCTGGGACAACTGATTCGAGGATGGATCGCACCGGGAAGGTGACCATTCATCCCGAGCTGCTTGATGGAGAGGGTCGTTTGACCGAAGAAGACCTGCTCACCGTTCGATTCAGTGGTGAGGACGAAACCGGCGAGCCGGGCGTTCGGCCTGGTGAATAAGTTAGGTAGGAAAGCTGCGCGGCAGCTCGACTCGGACTCGTAGGGGGAACCTCCTGGTGGATCAAAGAACACGGATCGTTGGCGCGGTGATCAAATCCGTGAAGCTTCCTCCTCGCTTTCGCCTGCGTCTGCTGAAAGAGGATCCCGTACGCCTGGAACTCAGCCTGACGCCCGCCTATGGCAAAGATCCGATCCAGGTAGGGCTGGTTGAATCACTCGACCTCGTCGCACGACGTGACCGCGAAGGACGCATCCCTCGAGACCTTCAGGGCACATGGGACTGGACGGTCAGGCATGGCCAGGTGAGCACCGGCGGCTGGAACCCCTATCTGAAGGAAGCCCTCCAGACGATGTTCGAAACGGGGCTGCCGGCGATTGTTTACGAGGAACTCACCGGAGAGGACTACCACCCCGTTGATGGTGCTCGTCACGTGCGTTGACCCCGAAGCACAAAAGGGGCTGCCCCGTGTAACGCCGTGATAACGGATACAGCCAGGCCAACAAACCACGGGCTAAAAAGCAGTTATTCAGGCCCTTAAGGTTTTCTTCATGGCCACGCTCAACCTCCGCGTCGCCCCGCTCATTCGCTTACTGGCGGCCATGGGTGCCCTGACCAGCATTCTTTTGCTGGGAATTCTCAACTTCATCCGCTGACGCTGATCGTCGCTGTTGGGTTCTTTTCCCATTGATGGGCTTTTGCCCGAGCTCTGCGCACGCTTGAGCAGCTCGGGGACGCTGATCCTCCAGGCACCACCGGGTGCAGGCAAAACCACACGGGTCCCCCTGGCGCTGATGGGGGAATTGATTGATGCGCCAAGCCCTGAAGGTCGCATCCTTCTGATCGAGCCACGGCGGCTGGCCGCGAAAGCGGCTGCCACTCGGCTGGCCCAATCCATTGGCGAGCCTGTAGGCAAACGCGTGGGTTACTCGGTACGCAACGAACAGAAGCGCTCAGACTCCACCACCGTTGAAGCCATCACCGACGGTTTGTTCCTGCGCCGTCTGCAATCCCAGCCCGACCTGCCCGGGGTGGCGATCGTGATCTTCGATGAATTTCACGAGCGACGCCGTGACAGCGACGTCGCCTTGGCCCTCCTGCGCGAAGCGAGGCAACTGCTGAGGCCGGATCTCAAGCTGCTGCTGATGTCAGCGACCCTGCAGCTGGAGTCGCTGGCTGCACAGTTCGAAGGTGCCGACACCCTCACCAGTCAGGGACGCGCCTTCCCGGTTGAAACCCGTCACAGCCCTGCGCGCCAACAGGAACGGCTGGAAACACACGTGCTCCGCGTCATCGAGGAGGAAGTGAGCGAGCTCGAACACAACCGACATGCTGGAGAAGCCCTACCTGGGGTGCTCGTGTTTCTCCCCGGCGTGCGTGAGATCGAACGTTGCCGGCAGAAGCTCAGCGGAGTGCCAAACCTGCGGCACTGGCAGCTGCTCACCCTTCATGGCCAGCTCTCTCTCAAACTGCAGAGTGAAGCCCTGAGCCCCTGCGACAAGCGCTGGCAAGGACGCATTGTCCTCGCCACCTCCATCGCGGAAAGCTCGCTCACATTGGACGGCATCCGCCTTGTGGTGGACGCAGGCTTGAATCGCCATACGCGTTTCGATCCAGGCACCGGCATGGAGGGGTTGGTGACCGTGCCAGCCAGCGTGGCCAGTGCGGATCAACGGCGTGGACGAGCAGGCCGTCAGGCACCCGGCCGCTGCGTACGCCTCTGGTCGGCGGCCGACGAGCAACGCCGTCCAGCCCAGGACCCGCCGGAGCTGCAACGGGCTGATCCGCAACCCACAGTGCTGGATCTGGCGCAATGGGGAGCTGGGCTCGGCGAGGAACTGACATGGCTGGAGCCTCCCCCTCAAGCACTGTTTCAGGAAGGGCAACAGCTGCTGCAGCAGCTAAACCTGCTCTCGGTTCAGGGACAGATCACTGACCTTGGTCGAGACGTGGCGGCGTTCGGCATGCACCCCCGCCTGGGCCTGATGTTGATCCAGGCACATCGCTGGGGGCTGGAGACACTGGCCTGCGATCTGGCGGCATTGCTGAGTGAACGCGACATCCCCGAGTGGCGTGAGCTCGGATGTGACATCGGCCAGCGCCTGCAGCGGCTCAGAGATGCCGATCAGCCTGATCACCACGAGGGGGTCGGTCGCATTCGGCAGCAAAGCCGGCAATGGCAACAACAGCTGCGAGCACTTAAGACACCTGTGGCGCAATCCGCGGCAAACGAACCGAAGGATCTTGCGATTGCTCGGCTGATCAGCACGGCATTCCCCGAATGGCTTGCCCTGGCGAGACCGGGGCGAACAGGTTCATTCCTGCTGCGCCAGGGTCGTGGTGCGATCCTGCCGACGTCCGACCATCTGAGCGGCGCCGAGGCTCTGGCCATCGCCCGACTGGACCTCAAAGATCGAGATGCTTGCATCCGCCTGGCAGTTCCCATCAGCAGGCAGCATCTCGAAGAGATTGCGAAAGAACAGGGTGAGTGGCGCGATCACGTCGTCTGGAACGACAACCAGCAACGAATCAGCGCCGAGCGCGTGCTGAGCCTCGGGTCGATCGAATTGCAGCGCCAGCAGCTGCCACGCCCCTCAGCTGAACTGGTGAGTGAAGCGTTGATGCAGCGCCTACGCGACGATGGCCTGGGACTGCTCCCCTGGAACGAACGCTGCGAGCAGTTGCGGCGGCGCCTTCAGATTGCCCACAGCCACTTGGGAGTTCCATGGCCCAAACGCACACTCCAAGAACTGCAGAGGGCTCCTGAACTGTGGATCAGAGCGGCAAGTCTCAGCTGCAGCAGCTGGCTGGACCTGGACAGCAATGACCTGATGGAGGCGTTATGGAGCGATCTCAGCTGGGAACAGCGTCGTGAACTCGAGGCCCTGTTACCCGAACGGCTGAGAATCCCAAGCGGCAGGGACGCCAGAGTGACCTATGGCGATGATGATGCTGTGCTGTCGGTGAAACTGCAGGAGATGTTCGGCTGCAGCCAGGGGCCGCTCATCCTCAACGGCACGCTGCCCGTCACACTTGAACTGCTGTCGCCCGCCGGCCGCCCCTTGCAACGCACCAAGGATCTTGCGGGCTTCTGGACAGGCAGCTACCACGACGTCCGGCGTGAGATGCGCGGCCGCTACCCGAAGCACCCATGGCCGGAATCACCGATGAACGCAGCGCCCACTAGCAAGTCGAAGAAGCGGGCGTAATGTCGCATTCACGACAGGCAACAAAACTCCATTGTTTGTTACATTGAGCAAAGTCACGGATCACAACCCATGTCTGACAACGCAACTCGCTTCGGCTTCGTCAACTTCGCTGAGACCTGGAATGGCCGTCTGGCCATGATGGGCTTCGTGATCGGCCTGGGCACCGAACTGCTCACCGGTCAGGGCATCCTGTCCCAGATCGGCCTCGGCTGATCGCGTCATCACGCCTGAAGGTTCACCACCTTCGCCAACCCCATCGGCATGCCGATGGGGTTTTTCAATGGTCGCCTCACTGCGAGAGAGTATGCGCAGTTGTTCTCTGCCCTTGCTTCCCTTCTTCGCAGGCAACCGCCGCGATGGTGCCAGGTTGCTGAGCAGTGCACTGGTCTTTCTGGCGATCGGACTGACCCAGCTCGACCACCAATGGGGACGAATCCTCAGCGTCATCGCCAGCATGATCTGCATTTACTGGGGTTTCGCGTATCGCCGCCTTGAACGCTGACGCCATCCCCAGCTACTCCGTCAAGGAGCTCAACAACGCAATCGGCTCCCTGCTCGAACGAGGTTTCGCGCCCCGTTTTCTTGTGCAAGGCAGCGCCTCCCGCCCCCAGGTCAAAAAGGGACACCTCTGGCTGAACCTCACCGATGGAGAGGCCAGCATCACCGTGGTCTGCTGGGCCTCCAGGCTGAATCAGCTCGACTTCACACCAGCCGATGGCGATGGGATCACGGTGGTGGGAAAACTCAATTTCTGGGGAGCGAGAGCCAGTCTCGCCGTCCAAGCCATTGATCTCCGACCCAGCCTCACAACCGTCGAACGACGCTTCGAAGCGGTGAAAGCACTCCTGACATCCGAGGGAGTGATCAATCCATCAACACGACGGAGCCTGCCGCCAATCCCAAGCAGGATCGCACTGTTAACCAGCGCGCCAAGTTCAGCGTTGGCCGACATGCTGCGCACCGCCTCAGAACGATGGCCCCTGACTGAACTTCTTGTTGTTCCCATCCCGGTTCAGGGGGCTGTCGCTGCACAGATCTGTGCGGTCCTTGAACAGCTCAGCAAGGCTCAGCCTCAGCTGAATCTGGAGGCTCTTGTGCTGGCCAGGGGAGGAGGCAGTCGGGAAGACCTCATGGTTTTCGATGATGAACAGGTCTGCCGCACCGTTGCCAGATTCCCCTGCCCCGTGGTGACGGGGCTCGGTCACGAAGACGACCTCACCGTGGCCGACCTGGTGGCAGATCACCGCGCTGCCACACCCACCGCCGCCATCGTCAGCCTGCTCCCCAGCCGCATCTCGGCCTTGCAGACAGTCCGCCAGCAGCGACTGCAATTGCAGCAACAACAACAATGGCGATTGAAGCGAGAACTGGAGCGATTGCTGCAAAGACGTCAACTGCTGAACGATGTGCATCCCCAGAACCTTCTCAAGCGCAGCAGGTTGCAACTACAGCAACGCCAACAACTGCTGAACGCCCTGTCGCCGGATCGCTGGCTCAGTCGCGGCTTCGCCAAAGTGTCGAAAGCCGACGGAACATTGCTCCAATCAGTGACTGAGACCAATCCCAGTGATGTTCTGCAGATTCATGTTCGAGACGGACAGATCGGTGTGTCCGTCCAATCGATCCAGACAAACCATGACTAAGACCTGACTCCAGCGGACAAAGCCCGTTTCGCACACCTTTGCCCAATCCTCAATGCCGAAAAAGACCCAACCGGTGAACAACGATCCTCTAGCGGACTGGCGCAGGGATGCGGAAGCTCTGAACTATGAGGAAGCCCTTCAAGCACTAGACCTTCTTCTCGCGAGGCTTCAGGACGAAGCCTTACCGTTATCCGAACTTCAAAGCAGTCATCAGCGGGCAGAGATCTACCTCAGTCGTTGTGAACAACTCCTCAGTGAAACTGAACAGACTGTTTTACAACTAGATCCCAATACATTGAATACCGAAATCTTTGAACAGGGGAACGATGCGTAATGTTTTGATCTGGGGCTATTTAGTGCTGGCCTTGCTCGGTGCCATCCTGCCCTGGCAAGCCAATCTGGAATTCATGCAGGCATCTTCAGGTGCAGGATTTGACCTGAGCGGCTTCATCAGGGATGCCAACATCACCGCGGCATCACGATCTCTGAGTCGCGATCTGATCATCGGCGCCAGTGCATTCACCATCTGGATCGCCACGGAAGGGCGGCGTCTTCAGGTCAAAGGCTGGTGGGTCACGCTGGTGCTGTGCATCACCGTGTCATTCGCCTGCGGGGGACCGGTGTTTCTACATTTACGTGAGCGTCGCCTGCTGCAACTCGAAAAAGAGAACGCACTGAATGATCAGCCGGGTGGAGCAATCACTTGATGCCCAAAAACTTCAGGAGTCCACATCTTCAGCCGTGACATCGATGGTCGCAGAACTGGCAGGCGTGGACTCAGCCTCGAACCCCGAACTCTCCCACTGGGAATGATCGGTCTCTGAGAAAGAAGATCCGCACACTGCGCAGACCGGCGTTGCCTGAAGCGAAGCCGCACCACAGCTAGGACAGATCGTCATACGGCTTTGCAGCACCTTCCATCCGATCCAACCAAGACCACCGAGGATGAAAGGGAGTGCTAGCAGCACAAGCGCAAGGCCACCGAGCACATCGATCAAAGCCCTGCCCACAGGCGTCGGCAGCAACAGAAAAAGGGCCAAGAGCCAGACCAGTGGAGGCAGTCGACCCATCTCAACTCAAACCCAATGAATGAAAGATCTCCATAATCACTGATTGATGTCAGTCCTGAACGGTGTCAAGCAAGGGATCACCGCCCTTCTTAATACGCATTTGGGCTAACTCAACACTCCAGCACTGCCCGAAATAAATCACAACGCCGACCATCCAGATCCATAACGTCAAAACCAAAACTCCACCAATCACTCCATAAGCCTGAAAACGCGCTCCGAGCGAGAAGATGCTGCGGCTAACAGCAAGATTGAGGACTGTCAGCAAAAATCCAATCAATAAAGAGCCTGGAATCAGGGGCGAAAACGGTACTTTTCGACTGGGGAGCAGGAATTGCAACAACAAAGCCATTGCCGAAAAACCCATAAAAGGAATCAACAAGCGCCCGAACTGAAGCACCGGAAATTCAGTCAATATGTCAGCCAGCCATGGCAAGGAACGACCAAGTTCATCAAGAAAAGCCGCGGGCACCATGCGCAAATTGGCACTGATCTGATCAACAACAATCAGGAGTCCAATCAGAATTACAACAAAAAAGGCTTCAATTCTCACCCGTACAAAACGATAAGCCTGAGCTCCAAGCGGCAATGCACCAGGCAACGGATGCAGAACATCGCGCCATAAACGATCAGCACCGCGCTGCAATGTGAGATAAACATTACCAGCGGTCACCAGCAGAACAGCAGCGCCGAGAAGTCCAGCACCAAATCCCTGAGAAACAAGCTGCTGAAGAGTCTTGCGCACAATCGCAATCGCCGGCCCCGGCAGTACACCACTGGCATAAATCACAATTTGCTCGTCCAAGTTCTCCTGTCGTCCCAGAAGCCATGAAGCTAGAGACAATGAGATCAACAGAATCGGGAAAATGGACTGAAGAGTGTAATAAGCGAAAGCGGCACTTAGGTCAACACAATCCGAAGAGGCCCAACGCAAATAGGCTCTCCACAGAGAGCGAAAAAGTTGACGACCCGGCATCCCTCGCGCCATGCATTCTGTCAAGTTATCAATCCAAACTAGCGCGACTAGGCACAAAAAAAGCCACCCTCAGTGGGGTGGCTTTCTTCGCATCACGTGCGTGATAAAAATGTTTTACCTGGCATCGAGCTATTTTCTCAGGGGGCTACCCCCCAAATATCGTCGCCGCTGCTGCGTTTCACAACCGAGTTCGAGATGGATCGGAGTGGTTCCACAACGCTATGGACACCAGGATAGAAAACATTCCCAAGGTTGAACCCTGAGAACTGCATAGGACATAATTAACGACTTTCATCACTAATCATGCGTCTGAATTGAATAAAACGTCGCCTCAGGCAAGAACCAAATCATGGTCAAGCCCTCGGTCTATTAGTACTCCTCCGCTGCATCCATTACTGGACTTCGACGTAGAGCCTATCAACGGGTGTTCTTCCCGTGACCTTACTGGGTTACCCCATGGGAATACTCATCTTGAGGTGGGCTTCCCACTTAGATGCTTTCAGCGGTTATCCACTCCGCACATGGCTACCCAGCGTTTACCGTTGGCACGATAACTGGTACACCAGAGGTGCGTTCCTCCCGGTCCTCTCGTACTAGGGAGAAATCCTCTCAATATTCCTACGCATACACCGGATATGGACCGAACTGTCTCACGACGTTCTGAACCCAGCTCGCGTACCGCTTTAATGGGCGAACAGCCCAACCCTTGGGACCGACTTCAGCCCCAGGTTGCGATGAGCCGACATCGAGGTGCCAAACCTCCCCGTCGATGTGAACTCTTGGGGGAGATCAGCCTGTTATCCCTAGAGTAACTTTTATCCGTTGAGCGACGGCCCTTCCACTCAGAACCGTCGGATCACTAAAACCGACTTTCGTCCCTGTTCGACTTGTAGGTCTCACAGTCAAGCTTCCTTCTGCTTTTGCACTCGTCAGCTGATTTCCAACCAGCCTGAGGAAACCTTTGTGCGCCTCCGTTACCTTTTAGGAGGCGACCGCCCCAGTCAAACTGCCCACCTGATACTGTCCGCTCCCCGGATAACGGGTGAACGTTAGAACCCTAGCTCTGAAAGAGTGGTATCTCACCATTGACTCCCTAGTACCCACGAGCACTAGATCAACGTCTCCCACCTATCCTGCGCATTCAGAGCCCGGGCACAATACCAAGCTACAGTAAAGCTTCATAGGGTCTTTCTGTCCGGGTGTATGTAGTCCGCATCTTCACAGACAATTCTATTTCGCCGAGCCTCTCTCCGAGACAGCGCCCTGATCGTTACGCCTTTCGTGCGGGTCGGAACTTACCCGACAAGGAATTTCGCTACCTTAGGACCGTTATAGTTACGGCCGCCGTTCACCGGGGCTTCAGTCGCCAGCTTCGCTTACGCTGACCGGCTTCCTTAACCTTCCGGCACTGGGCAGGCGTCAGCCCCCATACATCGTCTTGCGACTTAGCGGAGACCTGTGTTTTTGGTAAACAGTCGCCAGGGCCTTTTCACTGCGACCACCTTGCGGTGGCACCCCTTCTCCCGAAGTTACGGGGCCAATTTGCCGAGTTCCTTAGAGAGAGTTACCTCGCGCACCTCGGTATTCTCTACCACCCCACCTGTGTCGGTTTCGGGTACTGGCAGTTATGCCTTAACGGGTATAGAGCTTTTCTTGGAAGCATGACATCACCAACTTCGCTGCCGTAGCAGCTCGTACTCACGCCTCAGCTCGGAACGTTTTCGCCGCTCCTCATAGCCTCGAACGCTTGAACCAGTAACCAACATCTGGCTTGGCTAGCCTTCTCCGTCCCTCTTCCCAAAACATAACCGGTACAGGAATGTTGACCTGTTATCCATCGACTACGCCTTTCGGCCTGACCTTAGGACCAGACTAACCCTCCGCGGACGAGCCTGCCGGAGGAACCCTTAGGGTTTCGGTGCATGGGATTCTCACCCATGTTTTCGCTACTCAAGCCGACATTCTCACTTCTATGCAGTCCACGCCCGCTCACGCTAACGCTTCGCCCCACATAGAACGCTCCCCTACCATAAATCCGCAGCTTCGGTACAACGCTTAGCCCCGTTCATTTTCGGCGCAGGATCGCTCGACCAGTGAGCTATTACGCACTCCTTTGAGGATGGCTGCTTCTAGGCAAACCTCCTGGTTGTCTGGGCAATCCCACCTCCTTTATCACTTAGCGTTGATTTGGGGACCTTAGCTGGCGGTCTGGGCTGTTTCCCTCTCGACCATGGAGCTTATCCCCCACAGTCTGACTGCCTCGCTACACACAGGGTATTCAGAGTTCATCTCGATTTGGTACCGCTCTCGCAGCCCGCACCGAAATGGTGGCTTTACCCCCCTGCTGGAGCACGAGACGCTACGCCTCAACGTATTTCGGGGAGAACCAGCTAGCTCCGGGTTCGATTGGCATTTCACCGCTAACCACAGCTCATCCAGTGACTTTTCAACGTCAGTTGGTTGGGACCTCCACTTGGTATCACCCAAGCTTCATCCTGGCCATGGTTAGATCACCCGGGTTCGGGTCTATAAACACTGACAAACGCCCTATTCAGACTCGCTTTCGCTATGGCTCCACCATTTCCGGTTTAACCCGCCAGTGCCTATAAGTCGCCGGCTCATTCTTCAACAGGCACACGGTCACCCGATAAGTCGGGCTCCCATTGCTTGTAAGCTCACGGTTTCATGTTCTATTTCACTCCCCTCCCGGGGTTCTTTTCACCTTTCCCTCGCGGTACTGTTTCGCTATCGGTCACACAGGAGTACTTAGCCTTACGAGGTGGTCCTCGCAGATTCACACGGAATTTCACGTGCTCCGTGCTACTCGGGATACAGCTAGGTCAGTTCAGTTTTCGTGTACGGGGCTTTCACCCTCTGTGGCGTGTCTTTCAAACACTTCCACTAACATTCCTTTTCCACATTGCTGTCCCACAACCCCGATGGTCGAAACCATCGGTTTAGGCTCTTCCCCGTTCGCTCGCCGCTACTCAGGGAGTCGTTTTTACTTTCCTTTCCTCCAGCTACTAAGATGTTTCAGTTCGCTGGGTTGGCTCGTGCCAGCCTATGGATTCAGCTGGCCGTTCTAGGGGTTGCCCCATTCGGAAATTCCCGGATCAAAGCGTGTTTCCAGCTCCCCGAGACTTATCGCAGGTAACCACGTCCTTCATCGCCTCTGTGTGCCAAGGTATCCACCGTGAGCCCTTTGTAGCTTGACCATTAATCTCCAAAACGCTTGCTGTCGTTGAAACAGATTCTGAACGATTCATTACTGAATCAATCATCAAACTCCCAATTGCTCGACACAATTAGAAGAACGTTATGGAGTCTCGGCTCTTGCTCAAGAATTGACATCATCCTAAAAAAGAATGATGCATCCATGAGAGATGCTTTATTCTTACAGACTTTTCCTATGCAGTTGTCAAGGTTCTGCTAGACATCAAACTGATTTCTCAGTTCGAGCCCAGCATCTTATCAACCAAATGTCTCGTGATATCTCACTCAACTTTGGAATGACAGGAAGCTGGGGTCATGCCAGCGGACACATCTAAATCACATCACCTCGAGTTCACCTTCCATCATTGCGACGATGGAGATTGAGTTCGATCAGTGGAGGTTAGGAGACTCGAACTCCTGACATCCTGCTTGCAAAGCAGGCGCTCTACCAACTGAGCTAAACCCCCAACACCGAATGGGCCATCCTGGACTTGAACCAGGGACCTCACCCTTATCAGGGGTGCGCTCTAACCACCTGAGCTAATGGCCCAGGAAGACTCAACCCTTGTGGGATGTGACCTAGACAAAGTTTAGGAACTGAAAATCTCCATCAAGCAACTCACATTGCTGTGAATTCTTGACTTCAAATCTGAGGTACCGATCGACCTAAGGTGACAGGATTTCGGCCTGAGAATAAAAGTACTCAGACATCAAAATCGTTGTTTGTCTCCCTGTTAGGAGGTGATCCAGCCGCACCTTCCGGTACGGCTACCTTGTTACGACTTCACCCCAGTCATCAGCCCCACCTTCGACGTCCTCCTCCACAAGGGTTGGAGTAACGGCTTCGGGCGTGGCCAACTTCCATGGTGTGACGGGCGGTGTGTACAAGGCCCGGGAACGTATTCACCGCAGTATGCTGACCTGCGATTACTAGCGATTCCTCCTTCACGTAGGCGAGTTGCAGCCTACGATCTGAACTGAGCCACGGTTTATGAGATTTGCTTGTCCTCGCGAACTTGCTGCTCTTTGTCCGTAGCATTGTAGTACGTGTGTAGCCCAGGATGTAAGGGGCATGATGACTTGACGTCATCCACACCTTCCTCCGGTTTATCACCGGCGGTCTCTCTAGAGTGCCCAACTAAATGCTGGCAACTAAAGACGTGGGTTGCGCTCGTTGCGGGACTTAACCCAACATCTCACGACACGAGCTGACGACAGCCATGCACCACCTGTCACTGCGTTCCCGAGGGCACTCTCTCGTTTCCAAGAGATTCGCAGGATGTCAAACCCTGGTAAGGTTCTTCGCGTTGCATCGAATTAAACCACATACTCCACCGCTTGTGCGGGCCCCCGTCAATTCCTTTGAGTTTCACACTTGCGTGCGTACTCCCCAGGCGGAACACTTAACGCGTTGGCTACGACACCGAGGGGGTCGATTCCCCCGACACCTAGTGTTCATCGTTTACGGCCAGGACTACAGGGGTATCTAATCCCTTTCGCTCCCCTGGCTTTCGTCCATGAGCGTCAGTTATGGCCCAGCAGAGCGCCTTCGCCACTGGTGTTCTTCCCGATATCTACGCATTTCACCGCTACACCGGGAATTCCCTCTGCCCCTACCACACTCAAGCCCAACAGTTTCCACTGCCATGATGGAGTTAAGCTCCACGTTTTAACAGCAGACTTGAAAGGCCGCCTGCGGACGCTTTACGCCCAATAATTCCGGATAACGCTTGCCACTCCCGTATTACCGCGGCTGCTGGCACGGAATTAGCCGTGGCTTATTCCTCAAGTACCGTCAGATCTTCTTCCTTGAGAAAAGAGGTTTACAGCCCAGAGGCCTTCATCCCTCACGCGGCGTTGCTCCGTCAGGCTTTCGCCCATTGCGGAAAATTCCCCACTGCTGCCTCCCGTAGGAGTCTGGGCCGTGTCTCAGTCCCAGTGTGGCTGATCATCCTCTCAGACCAGCTACTGATCGATGCCTTGGTGAGCTCTTACCTCACCAACTAGCTAATCAGACGCGGGCTCATCCTCAGGCGAAATTCATTTCACCTCTCGGCATATGGGGTATTAGCGGCCGTTTCCAGCCGTTATCCCCCTCCTGAGGGCAGATTCCCACGCGTTACTCACCCGTCCGCCACTAACCCGAAGGTTCGTTCGACTTGCATGTGTTAAGCACGCCGCCAGCGTTCATCCTGAGCCAGGATCAAACTCTCCGTTGTAGATCAAGTCCTCTTAAAGATTTTCATCTCCTCAACTTGATTTGCTTTACCCACATCTCAGCACTGGCGCACTGATCGCAGTTAAAACCACCTTCCTCTGACAGAAGGGTTCATAAGAGTGCACTCAGAATCTCTCCTTCGTGACTTTCCAGGATCTCAGATCCGGTTGTTGCTCCACAACGCGCACACCGACAAACTCAAAAGCTCGTGAAAACTTTCGACCTTGTAAGCACGTTGCTTCTCTGCAACTAAAAAATTGTTGACGGGACCTCACACTTACATCGCATTTTCATCAAATTCCAACTACTCAACCTTGCGATTCAGCAATCAGAACTCGACGCGATGAAAGCGTCAGTTCCTAAACTTTTCGATTGTCCAGGTTCTGCCTTCGCGCTTCCTCTCAGAAGCGGTTGGCGGTGCGGTCTCGCGACCGCTTGTGAAACTTACAACACCGTGGGATCTCTCCCTCCTGGCCTCGTAAGCACTCCTCAACATTACAAGCTCGCGCTCTTCTTGCTCAGGAGCTGCGCCTCAGGCTTCCGCCTTCCGCGCAGTCCAAAAACATAACTCACCACACCCCTCTTTCGCAACTCAGCGGAGCAGTGACTCTCCCCAGGGCCTGAGTCGCTCAAGCTCAGACTGGGAACCCGCAGCCAACACTGGAAAACTGACATCTGAAAGATCCTGTCCTGGCGAGAGCGCCGCTGGATCCAGAGCAAGCCAGTGAATGGGGCAGTCCAGCTCAGTGAGAACAAGCCAGGCCGCTGCCAGATCCCAGATCTTGGGTGTGGCCTCCAGGGCTGCGACGGTCTGCCCCATCGCCACACTGACCAAATTGAGACTGGCGACGCCAAGCAAACGGATTTTCCCAGGGAAAGGCTCCTCATGACGGCGCTGCAGCACACGGATCGCACGACTGCACAACGACACACAGGCACTGCCTGCCAGCTGACGCGTCTCAACCGACAAGGGTTTCCCATTGCGCCAGGCACCTCTCCCACGGATCGCCACGATGCGTTGACGAAGCGAGGGAATCTCCAGGAATGCCTCGGTGGGTTGGCCGTCAACAAAGCGAGCGACAGAAATGGCCCAGTAAGGGATTCCGGCTGCAAAGTTGGTGGTGCCATCAAGAGGGTCCACCACCCAGAAGGCAGAAGAAGACGGGCAATGTTGCTCTCCCTCTTCACTGAGGGTGAATTCACCTGGGGCCAGCTCCGCGAGCCCACTCACCAACACCTCATCACTCCAGCGGTCGCAGGCCGTGATCAAGGTTCCATCCGCCTTGACATCCGAAACAATGTGTCCAAAGTCGTTTCGTTGGCGGTCAGCCACACGGTCAAGCAGCTGATGAACCGATAGCAACTGTTGGGGATTGAGAAATCTAGAGTTCAACGTTGCGCCTGACTTCACATTCCCGACTGGGATGACTGGCAAGCAGGAGTATTCGGAGAAGGCTCAATTGGCACGGATTCGAAACGCTTGTCCAAGGGTTTATCTGCTGGAAGATTGATTGCCGGACACATAGCGACCTGATCCAGTCCCGTGTAGCGCCTGAGTGCAGCGATGCTGTTGTTGTATGCAGCAATCGCCTGAACATAACCAATCTGTGCCTTTGTAAGGTCACGTTGATTGTCAACCACCTCGCGCTGAGTAGTCACACCAGCTTGAAAGCGAAGTCTCGCCAGTCTTAACGATTCAGTAGCAGAAAGCACCTCTCGTGACCCAGTAAGAATGTCCTGCTGATTCGCATTCAGATCATAAAAAACATCTTCAACCTGAGTGCGGATCGCATTCCTCTCTTGAGCAAAATTGAATTCACTTTCTTCAGCACGCTGCTTGTTCCGCCGATACTCAGAACGTGCCCTGCCCCCGTCGAAAATACTCCAAGTGGCTGAAAGCCCCACAGTATTGTCCAAACTCCAGCCGTACACATCGGTTTCAACAGGTGGCACAGCATTCGTTTCACCTTGCAAGCGCGAAGTCGCGAAGGTGTTAAACAAACTCAGACTGGGCTGCACAGCAGCCAGAGCCAGGTTGGCGTTGCTGTTGTTGATCGAAATGTCGAGAATGTATTGATCAAGCTCTTCACGGAATGCGTAGGCAGCAATAATGCTTTCCTGCAATGACGGCTCCCAGATACCGGCAACTGAGGAAGGATCGGCTGCGGTTGGGGTCACATCCTGAGGAAGATTCAACAAAGCAGCCAGTTGACGGCGAGTCTTAAATTGTTCGTTGAGTGAATTAGTTAAAAGTTGTTGGTCTCGGGCAAGCTGAGTCTCAGCCTCTAGAACCTCTAGCTTGGTGGCAACTCCAGCTTGATAACGAGCACGCGCATCACGAAGACTTACCAAGGAAGCCTGCACTGACTGGGTGCCAATACGAACAGAATCATCCTGTAATTGGAGATTATTATAAGTGGTTGTCGCTGTAAGACGAAGATCTCTGAGAGCGATTAGGTAGCTATCTCGTGTGCGCTCGTAGGTATCACGAGCTGCTGCGATTTCAGGAACACGTCCTGGATCAATGATATTCCAGTTAAGCCTGGCACCAAAATTAGCCGACCAAGCAGATGTATTGGTCAACCGACCTTCCTGCATGGGTAAATCTGTTGATGGATCGATGACTTCCGTGCGGCGGGAATCGAAAGTTTGCTGTTCTCCTGAAAGATATTGAGGAAGGCCATTAGCGTTAAGATCAAGAGTCGGATACCAGCGAGAAATTGCAGCCCTGAGGCCCGACTTAGCCTGTTTAACTTGACTTGCAACTGCCTTTAATTGAGGATTATTAACCTCGGCCAATCGTTCTACTTGGCCAAGGGTGAGTGGCTTGAGCTCCCGAATTCGAACCTGTTCAGTCTGGTTTGGCAGCGCGAGGGTTGGTGGTGCCTCTAATACTTCAAGGGTTTCAGGAAGTGTTGTTTCTGCTGGTGGCAAAACGGAAGGGTCCGCCTGCGGACGCGATCCTTTGATTTCTAGGGCCGTTGGCAGAGTGCTCTGATCGATCAGAGCAGCGCCGTTGTCTGACGAAGAATCAGCTGCCTCTTGCGCGACAACAACGCTTACAAGGTCGACGGGCAATAAGCCTGCAATCAGAAGAAGGCCTGCAGCAGTCAGACGCACATCAATTCCTGGGCTTGGCGGAGCTTAGGTGGTTTTCTCTGGATCACCGAGCACCGCAGACACGATGTCAGCTGCTCCATGCACGATGCGAATCGGCACAGGAAGTTGCGCCTGAACCTGATCCAAAGTCATGTCATCAAGGAACACAGGCTGTCCTTGCCGCAGCATCACCGACGGCAGCAGCAGCTGATCACCCAGGTCCTGGTCCTTGAGACCATCGAGCAGATCCTGCCCCGTGAGCAAACCAGTGACCACCTGGTCCTGCCCCCAGTAAGGACTGGGAAGACCGTGCATCTCCAGGCAGACGCCATCAATCCTGTTCAGACGCTCGGTGACCGCCTCCAGTGCTCTGTCGACAAGACGACCCACGACCCAGCTGCTGCGAATCGGTGCAGCGACGCGCGCAGGGAGTGACTCCGTGGCCTGATCCAGCGCTTCGAGAAACGCACGAATCGTTCCCACGCCGTTTTCCTGCTGAGGCAGGTCCTCGTAGCTCACCCGTGGTGGGAGCGAACGGCCGGCAATCAGGTACCACTCATCCGATAGCCACACAAAACGACTGCCGAAACGAATCTGGAACTCACTCTGCAGTGGTTCCACTGCATCAATCACCCGCTCGGCGTCTGCAGGCGTGACTGCTCGCAACCCATCGCCGGGTGGGCGGAAACGCGTCAGCCCCACGGGAACAACAGCCGCTGACAGCACAGCAGGCCAATCATCACCTGCAAAACGAGACAGATCGCGCAAGGTGTTCAGCAGCGCATCACCGTCGTTGAGACCTGGGCATACCACCACCTGGGCATGGATCTGCAGATTCCGTTCGCCGAACCACTTCAGTTGCTCAAGCAACTGTCCTGCGCGGGGATTCTCCAGGAGAGTTGCTCGCAGATCAGGATCAGTGGCATGAACAGACACGAAAAGCGGCGTCAGCCGTTGCTGCTCAATCCGCTCCCAGTCGCTGTCATTGAGATTGGTGAGGGTGAGATAGGAGCCGTAGAGAAAGCTGAGTCGATAGTCGTCATCCTTGAGATAAAGACTGTCTCGATGGCCCGGCGGTTGCTGATCGATGAAGCAGAAGGAACATCGATTGGTGCACTGCCGAAGACCGTCAAACAGTGCTTCGGTGAACGCGAGACCAAGGCCATCGTCGGCATCCTTCTCCAGCTCAACGCAATGCAGCTCACCGGCGCTGTCACGGACCTCGAGCGTCAGCTCCTCCTCAACGATGAGATACCGGTAATCGATGAGATCCCGTGGGCGCACACCATTGATGCTGAGCAGCTGATCCCCCGGCTCGAATCCCAGCTCCTCGCCGATTGAGCCCGTCTCAACGGAAGCCACCACAGCAGGCTGCGGCTGACGAGAAGGGCTGGAAGGATCCAGAGCCGTGACAGCAACCCCTGCGGAGGGTTCATTCCACACAGCAAGGAGGCGACTTCCCTCAGTTTGGGCCTGCGCCGTACCACCACACCAGCAGCAGCACACCGAATAGGAGCCTGTAAATCACAAAAATCCAGGTGCTGTGGCGTTGCAGATACTTCAAAAGCCAGTCGATGGCCAGCCAGGAGACCACCGCAGCAGAAAGAATTCCGATCAGCAGCGGAAGCGCACCGCCGGAGCTTGGCTCGCTGAAGGCGTCCTTCAATTGCACCAGACCGGCAAGGGTGATGGCTGGAATTCCAAGCAAAAACGAGAATCGGGCCGCGTCAGGACGCTTCCAGCTGTCGAACAGCGACGCTGTCAGCGTGCTGCCCGATCGTGAGACCCCAGGGATCAGAGCGAGCACCTGAGCGAGACCCACCACAAGGCCATCACGCCCCTGCACCTGATCCAGTCGTTTAAGGCGAGGGCCCAGCCGCTCAGCCAGGGCAAGAAGGAGTGCCATCACAATCGACACCACAGCGATCACCGGTTCGCTGCGCAGTGGCGACGTCTCATAGCCCGGCCAGAACAGCTTGATCCCAAGCCCCACCACAAGAATCGGCAGGGTCCCGATGGCCATGGCTAGGCCCAGACGAGCTTCCGGCTCACGCCACTGACCTTTCGTCAGGGCAGCGCTGATTCCTTTGCAAACGCCGGCGAGGTCGTCGCGGAAGTAGGCGATCACCGCGACGATGCTGCCGAGCTGAATCACGGCTGTGGCCGACACCCCTGGGTCCTCCCAGCCGGCCAGAGCAGGCACCACCTTGAGATGCGCCGTGCTGCTGATGGGCAGGAACTCAGTCAGTCCCTGCACCACACCCAGGACGACATTTCTCCAGATGGCCTCGAGCAGTCCGGGTTCTGACACCTACGACTTCCTGAAAGTTTCAGGACGCTATCGCCGGACCCACCGCCCGATCACATCATCGACCCCACAACAACGCTCAACCAGGCGCAAATCTTCTAAGGTTTCATCTCCTTATTCATATTCCACCGGAGGCGGGTCGTTGATCAGTGGGCTGATACGCAACCAAGCCCTTGCTGAACCAACGGTCCAGCCCATCGGCCTCGGAGGTGCCGGCCTCCCCTTCTGGGCATCGATGCTGGTGGTATTGCCGGTGTTTATCCAGGCTCCTTGGGTCCGCGAGCAGCCTTTCACCTCTTGCTTGTTCGGCCTGGTGCTTCTGTCAGTTGGCGTGATCACCAATGCGATTGCACCGAGAAAGTGGAAGGATTTCGGCGCACTCCTGGTTGGATTCAGCGGCAGCTGGCTGGCTGGAAGCCTGTTCTGGGGGTGGATGGCCACTCACCCACTGCTGCATCTGCCGGTTGAGGCCTTTGCTTTGCCGCTTGCACTCACCGGCTTAAAAACCCGATGGCGTCTTGGTTGTGTCTTCTATCTGGCTTCCCTAACGGGCACAGCCTTCACCGACTTGGCCATGGCCCTGACTGGTGTCATGAGCCTGTGGCCTGAGGTGGTTGCGGCCTCCCCAACGCAAGCAACCATTCTCCTGCAGGACGCCGCGGCCTATGTGCTGAAGCCCGGCTCACTACTGATTGTGAGCGCAGCAGGTGTCGTGATCTTTCAGCTCGTGCAGTACTGCAGATCCTGCAACAAAACCTCCGACCCTTCTGACAGCGCCTGGTCTGTGGCGTCTGCGGTGCTGTTCACAACCCTGTTGATCGACGGATTATTTCTGTCACTTTCTCTGCTCGCACCCGAACTGAGCGGACTGGTCTGAAACGAACTGCAAAAAACTGAGGCCTCTCGAGGCAGTACCTGGCAATGGCACTTGTAAGGTTTGCAAGCCGGCATTAGCCGGTCATTATCCCGTTCCGATTTTCAAGACGGAGAGTTCCATGAAGCGTCTGCTGTCCTGGCTGACCGGCATTTTTGTGATGGCAGGCCTGCTGATGGGCCTGTTCCTACCCCCGAGCGTTCAGGCTGCTGACATCCGCAACGTTGCTGACGACAAGATCGCTGAGCGGGGCGACAAGGTGGATCTCAATAATTCCTCCGTTCGTCGCTTCCAGCAGTTCCCTGGCATGTATCCAACCCTCGCGGGCAAGATCGTGCTGGGAGGCCCCTATCAGAGCGTTGATGATGTTCTCGCTCTTGATCTCACGGATCGACAGAAAGAGCTGTTCGAGAAATACCGCGACAATTTCACCGTCACCGACCCATCCATTGCTCTCAATGAGGGCTTCGATCGGATTAATGATGGTCAGTACCGCTGAGGATTCCCTCTGAAAACGCCGATCGCCACTGATTGGACTGCGGTCAAACCGCCGGACACCCCGGCGGTTTTTTGGTGCTGACATGACTCGCTCCGGCCACGGCGGCGAAACGATCCCTTCAGGTCCCTGGGATGTGGTGGTGGTGGGCGCCGGAGCTGCTGGTCTGATGACCTGCCTTGAACTACCGGCAGGCCTGAAGGTGCTGCTCGTTAATCGCAACACCAGCCAGCGTTCATCAAGCCGATGGGCCCAGGGTGGCATCGCTTCCGTGACGCGTCGAGACGACAACAGCGCGAGCCATGCCCAAGACACCATTCACGCTGGTGCTGGCCTTTGCGATGAGGATTCCGTTCGACTTCTGGTCGAACAGGCGCCGCAGTGCGTCGACAGGCTCCTCGCTCTGGGGATGGATTTTGATCGGAACCGCGATGGAAGCCTGGCCACCACCCTTGAGGCTGCGCACAGTCATCACCGGGTGCTGCATGTTCAGGACCGGACCGGCCATGCCCTTGTGGACGTGCTTCGGCAACATGCCGAGCAGAGACCGGGATTGCTGCATCGGCGAGGCGTTCGTGTCAGCCAGTTATGGGTGGAGAACGGGCGGTGTTGCGGCGTCCAGGTTCTTGATGGCTGCAGGCTGCAATGGATTCGTTCCAGAGCGGTGGTGCTGGCCACTGGAGGCGGTGGCCACCTTTACACCAACACCACCAATCCCGCGCAAGCGGCAGGCGAAGGGATCGCCCTGGCCTGGACGGCAGGTGCAGCCGTCGAGGATCTGGAGTTCGTGCAATTTCATCCCACAGCGCTGAAGCTTCCAGGAGCCCCCTGCTTTCTGATCTCAGAGGCAGTGCGAGGTGAGGGAGGCCGACTGGTAGATCAAGCGGGAAACAGCCCGGTGACTGACCTGCCAGGAGCTGATCTGGCGCCCAGAGACCAGGTCAGCCGTGCGCTGGTGAAATGCATGCGGGACCAGGACATCGATCATGTCGGCCTGGACCTTTCAGGCATCCCGCGCGACCAGGCGGAGCGACGCTTTCCGACCATCCTGGACCGTTGTCGCAATCTCGACCTCAATCCTCTCGAGCAACCGATCCCCGTTGCCCCTGCAGCCCACTACTGGATGGGAGGTGTGTCAACGGACCTCACTGCTGCCACGTCACTGCCTGGCCTCTATGCGGTGGGCGAGGTGGCCTGCACGGGACTGCATGGTGCCAATCGTCTGGCCAGCAACTCTCTGATGGAATGCCTGGTGTTTGCTCGCCAGCTTGGTGAGATCGACTTACCTGCTGTTTCAGAAGACGACAGGAGGCACTGGAGACTTCCCGAGCAGAGATTCCAGCCCTGTCAAACCCATGCCCGCAGCAGAACCAGCATGGGTGAACTGGCACGCAGCATCGACCGGCTGAGTGCGCAATGCTGGGATGTTGCCGGCGTGAATCGGTCGACCAAAGGGATGCAGACACTGCTCAAGCTGACGACCAACGCCATGGCCCCTCTGGAGCAGGAGGAGCTGTTGCGCATTGTCAACCTCCAGCACCACGAACAGCAGATGGTGCTGGAGGAACCCAGTCGCCAGGAACTGAATCTGCTGCTTGATCTGATCCATCGCCAGCGCACCAGCGCTCTACTTCTGGAAGCCTGTTTGTTCAGAGTGGAAAGTCGCGGGGGGCATTTCCGCATCGATGCCCCCTGTTCACTCCCTCAGTGGCGACGGCACAGCCGGCAGATCAGAGGCCAGCGAATCCACACCCGCCAGGTGAATGACTAACCAGGCAGGGGCTTGAAGCACTCAGAAGTTGGTGTCTCCCTTGAAACCGGAAAGGCCAGCCAACGTCTTGAGATCTTTGACGCCTGAATCAAGCTTGCCGTTGATCTCCCAGGTGGGAAAACCCTCGATCTTCTTGCTCTCGCAGAGCTCACGTTGATTGTTCAGACCATCCTGAGCACATTCAACGATGGTGAGTTTGTTGGCGGCTTCCAGACCGAAGTCCTCTTTCTGCTCATGACAGTGAGGGCACCAGTAAGCGCTGTACATGACCGCACCAGTGGCGGTGAGGTGTTCAGCGAGAGCGACCTTGGCAGGGGAGCTTTTTGTGGTGACCAGGGGAGGCGCACCCGGACCAGTCACCGCAGCCTCAGGCCGGTCGGGATCGAGCACCGATGCCCAGATCAGGCTGCCGAGAACAACCGCCAGGGCCAGGAGAATGCCGCGGAAAATCAACTGAGAGGGGTCATCCCAACCACCACCGATCACCGCAAGGATCAGCAACAGCACAGACAACGCTGCCGAAAGCACGCAGAAAAAACAGAAGGCCTGGATCTTGAACACCATCAGGCCCAGCAGCACCATGCTGAACACGGCCATCCCCAGGGATACGGCGAACAGCCCCCACCAGGTGCGCCGGGACATCTCACTGCGGTTCTCAGCCAAGCCCGGAAGCAACGGCACAAGCGCCATCACCAGAACGGCCAGATAGGCCAATAAGCCTGCAAAGGACAAAGGGATGCTCAGGCCATCCGATTGAAAAAGCGTGCCCCAGGGGCTGTTGAGAACCTTGTCGCACCCATCGGCCCCCATTGGACAGGTGAGGTTGCCGATCATCCCCCACCTTTTAAGGGTGATTGAGCCCGTATCAATGACACCGATGGTGGCCAGCACCGCCATGCTGATTCGGGCCCATTTGAAGCCCTGGTCCTGACGGCGACGGCTGGTGAGTCGAGTGGTGCCCATGCGCACTGCACAGAGTCCCCAGATTTTGGCAGGTGTCAGTACGAGATTTATGGTGATTGATTGATTGGTTGTACCCATGTCCCCGGACCATCCCCCCGGCCGCGGCATGGCCACCACAAGGCCGACCGTTGCGTTCGCCCATCTGGGCTGCGAGAAGAACCGGGTGGATACCGAACACATGCTCGGTCTGCTCACCCAGGCGGGCTATGGCGTGAGCAGCGACGAAAGTGACGCCAACGTGGTGGTGGTGAACACCTGCAGCTTCATCCAGGACGCCAGGGAAGAATCCGTCCGCACCCTGGTGGGACTGGCTGAGCAAGGGAAGGAACTGATCATTGCCGGCTGTCTGGCACAACACTTCCAGGAGGAACTGCTCGACTCCCTGCCGGAAGCGAAGGCCATTGTGGGCACTGGTGATTACCAGCACATCGTGGAGGTGCTGGAACGGGTCGAGGCCGGGGAACGCGTCAACCGGGTGAGCAAGAACCCAACATTCGTGGGTGATGAAACGCTGCCCAGATACCGCACAACCGGAGAAGCGGTTGCCTATCTCAAAGTGGCCGAGGGTTGTGACTATCGCTGCGCGTTTTGCATCATTCCTCATCTGCGCGGGAATCAGCGCTCAAGAACGATTGAATCGATCGTTGCGGAAGCGCATCAACTGGCTGAGCAGGGCGTTCAGGAACTGATCCTGATCAGCCAGATCACCACTAATTACGGTCTCGACCTCTACGGACGCCCTCGTCTTGCCGATCTGCTGAGAGCGCTTGGCGAGGTGGAAATTCCCTGGATCCGAGTTCATTACGCCTATCCCACCGGCCTGACACCTGAAGTGATCTCGGCTTACCGGGATGTGCCCAACGTTCTCCCTTATCTGGACCTGCCTCTTCAGCACAGTCATCCGAAGGTGCTGCGTTCCATGAACCGCCCATGGCAGGCGGATGTCAACGAAAGGCTGATGAATCAGCTGCGTGAACAGCTGCCAGATGCCGTGCTGCGCACCACGCTGATCGTGGGTTTTCCCGGTGAAACGGAAGAACAGTTCGAACACCTGGCGAGTTTCCTAGAACAACAGCGTTTTGATCACGTGGGTGTGTTCACCTTTTCGCCTGAAGAAGGCACAGCCGCGGCCAAGCTCCCGGATCCCGTGCCGGCCGAGATCGCCATCGCCCGTAAGGATCGGTTGATGACCCTGCAACAACCCATCTCCGCGGAAGCCAACACTCGATGGGTCGGGCGCACGGTGGATGTGCTGATCGAACAGCACAACCCAAGCACTGGAGACATGATCGGACGCTGTGCACGCTTTGCTCCAGAAGTGGATGGCGAAGTGCAGGTGCAGCCACGTGCCGATGGCCTGCAGGCGTCACCAGGAACCATGGTCCCGGTGCGGATCAATGGCGCCGATATCTATGACCTGACCGGCGAAATCGTTGGAGCAACGGAAATGGTGGCCTCAGCTCGCACCAGCCTGTGAGCAGTCACTCACGGTATGAACGCCAACGCATCATCTTCCTCATTGCTTCAGGCTTGAGCACTGCGGGATCTTTCGCGGGGCTTACAGCCAAGGGCTGGATCCTGATGGATGAGACCAAGGCACCCATGGTGCTGGCCCTGCATTTCGCCGCACTCTCACTGCCCACCATGTTGGTGAGCGGCCCAGCTGGTGTGCGCACGGATCGGGTTGGCTGTGAGCGGGTGTTGATCCAGGCACAGTGGGCTCTTTTAGGAGCAGGTCTGCTGGGGGCTCTCTCGATCCCATTGTTCGAAGGGCAGGCCCAGGTGTTGATGCTGCTGGCCAGCACCCTGCTGGTGGGCATCGCCGGAGCTTATGAACTCACGGCACGCAACAAGTACTGCGCTCTGCTGGTGGACGACAGCGCAGAACTGGCTCCGTTCCTGACGAGTTTCTCGGTGGTCTTCAACGTGGGAAAACTGGTTGGTCCTCTGCTGGGGGGCTGGCTCATCACCCTGACAGGACCTGCCGTGGCACTCACTCTGGATGCCGCCACATATCTCTTGCCGATCGCCAGTGTGATCTGGCTGCTCACACCAAGAACAGAACTGGAACAGCGCAGTGCTCCCGGAGAAAAAGCCTCACTGCGGGTTGCCTGGCGTGAATGCGGCAGCACGCTGAGGCACGTGCTCACGTTCACCGGAATGATGTGCGTGGTGGGATTCTTCCACCCTGGACTTGGACCACTGATCGCCTCTCAGGAACTGGGGAATGCCCCGATGGATCTCGCGATCTTCACCAGCGTTCTGGCTCTTGGCAGCATCGCCGGAGGACTGCTGCTGCAACGCAACAGTCATCGGTTCTGCAGAAGACCTTCTCTCACCTTGGCTGGCTTTGCGCTGGTCACGGCCGTGGCTCAGCTGGGGATGGCCTATAGCGGGGGCGTGCCCTTCTTGTTGACGATGACGCTGCTGATCGGAGCCGGAACGGCAGGACTGCTGAGCAGTAGCAATCTGATTACGCAGGTGGGCTCGACTCAGATTCTGCGAGGGCGCATGGCAGGCCTTGGCCAGATTGCCTTTCTCGGCGGCGGGGGGCTCAGCGGACTGATTGCCGCGCAACTCACAATCACGTTCGGCCTCCAGGCCACCTTCGCGATCAGCGGAACACTTGGAGTTGGTCTGGCACTGCTCGAGATCTGGCGCCGCGGGGGAGCTGTGCTGACCGAGGTCAGATCAGTTTGATCCGACGCAGAACGAAACTGATCGTCACTGCGGTCGTGAGTCCGGCTCCAACCAAACCCAGGTAGATGAGGACGCTCATGCCTGTCACAGATTGCAGCAACCATTAGATCAGACATCAGGCCTGGAATCACCCGATCCCCCTTAAGCTTCTGCACAACGAAATCAAATGGAAACGGAAGGTTCTGTCCGCAGGGTCGACCGCAAGTAACAGACAGACCACTTCCCCGCCACGGATCATGCGCACCCTATTTATTTACCCTCTCTTCCCGAAGACCTTCTGGAGCTACGAGAAGATTCTGGAGCTGGTGAATCGCAAGGTGCTGCTTCCCCCACTGGGTCTTGTGACCGTGGCTGCCCTGCTTCCCCAGGAATGGGAGATGAAACTGGTGGACCGCAATGTGCGGGAAATCACCGAGGAGGAATGGAACTGGGCCGAACTGGTCGTGATCTCGGGAATGATCGTCCAGAAAGACGATATGCAGGTTCAGATCGCCGAGGCCAAGCGCCGCGGCCTTCCTGTTGCTGTGGGCGGTCCCTACGCCAGTTCCACTCCCGATGCACCGGAAATTGAGCAGGCCGACTTCAAGGTGCTTGATGAGGGTGAAATCACGCTGCCGATGTTCATTGAGGCAATCCAGAGAGGAGACAGTGGCGGACGATTCAGTGCTGAGGGTGACAAACCTGATGTCACCGCCACGCCGATTCCCCGCTTTGACCTGCTGCAGCTTGAGGCTTACGACTCAATGAGCGTGCAGTTCTCAAGGGGCTGCCCATTCAACTGCGAGTTCTGCGACATCATCGTTTTGTATGGGCGTAAACCACGCACCAAGAAACCTGAGCAGCTGATCGCCGAGCTTCAGAGTCTTTATGACCTGGGCTGGAGACGATCCATCTTTCTTGTCGACGACAACTTCATCGGCAACAAGCGCAACGCCAAACAGTTGTTGCCCCAGATCAAAGGGTGGCAGGAAGAGCGCGGCTACCCCTTCAGCTTCGCGACCGAGGCATCAGTGGATCTCGCCGATGACGAGGAGATGATGCGCATGATGCACGAGGCACGCTTTGAAAGTGTGTTTCTCGGCATCGAGACTCCCGACGAAGCCAGTCTCGAAACCTCCCGGAAACTTCAGAACACCCGGAACCCCCTGGATGCGGCGGTTGACAGAATCACCGCCAACGGCATCCGCGTGATGGCGGGATTCATCATCGGCTTCGACGGAGAGAAAGACGGTGCCGGGCGACGCATTGTTGAGTTCGTGACCCGCACCGGAATACCGGCCGCCATGATGGGCATGCTGCAGGCGCTGCCGAACACCGCGCTCTGGCATCGCCTTGAGAAAGAGGGTCGCCTGATTCAGGACAAATCCGCCGCCAAGGGTGTGAATCAGACCAACCTGCTCAATTTCAAACCGACACGCCCGATCCGAGACATCGCTAACGAATACGTCGAGGCTTTTTGTGCGCTCTACGAGCCCAACGCCTACATGGATCGGGTCTACTCGTATTACCTGAAGATGGGAGCTCCCCGCTGGAAGGGCACAGCAAAACTGCCGACCTGGACCGATATCAGGGCTCTCTCCATCGTGGTTTGGAGGCAGGGAATCAAACGCGATACCCGCAATCGCTTCTGGCGCTACATGATCAGCATGGCGCGACGCAATCCAGCAATGCTCGAGCAGTTCCTGGTTGTGCTGGCCCACAATGAGCACTTCCTCGAATACCGCGCGATCGTGCAACGTGAGATCCGCGAGCAACTGGAATCCCTTCCGCCCGAAGAGCCCAGTGCATCCCGCGAACTGCTGACGGCCTGAACTGATTCAGTCCTGGCAGTAAGACACGCCTGCTTTCAGGCAGTCTTCCGCTTTTTGCAGTTCGCGTCCGAGATAGAGGGCATGGTCAAGACGACTGACCGGGAGTCCACCGTCTCCTTCGGTCAGCGCGATGCCCAGCTCCTTGGCCGTTCTGCCCCTGAAGACCGTCCTTGGTGAACGGGGGCCACCGCCACGACAGGACAGAACTTCACCGGTGTCCGGATCCGTGGCACGGCCTCGCTCATCCACATCATTGCTGTAGTGCTCAGCCACCAGCTCACCGGCATCGGCATCCAGCTTGATGAGGAAGTAGCCAGAGGGGTCGAGATCGATGAATCGCTGTGAGAGCTGATCATCAAGAGAAGAGGTGCCTTCTGCCATGCGCACACCTTACAAATGATCGACTCACGCCATCAATTCAGGCGGTTTGGTGCGGAAAGGAAGTTCGGCATTGATGGCTTCGATCTCCTCCTCCATCAGTCCATTCGCACGCGGCAGCCAGGAACGGATCAGCCCATCCATCTGAGGCTCATACCAGCGATGCAGGCTGGTGCGTGGTTGAGCCACGAAACCTCGGCGGCGCTTGTGGCTGCCTCCAGCCCCTGGATCAAAGCTCTGCAGACCCTGTTGGAGGGCCCATTCGATCGGTGCGTAGTAACAGACCTCGAAATGAAGACAGTCGATCTCTTCATCACTGCCCCAGTAGCGCCCCCAGAGATGGGAATCGTCCTGGACGCAAAGGGACATCGCCACAGGTTCTAGAGGATCTCCCCGATGGGCACTGAACAGCACAACGTGCTTGGCCAGCGCGGTGTCGACCAGCTGATCAAAGAACGACGACTGAAGATATTTGCTGCCCCAGGGGCCCCAACGGGAGCAATGCTGCTCATAGAAGGCATGCATCCGCACCAGCAGATCAGGGGTGAGGGCTGAGCCGGTGAGCGGCGTCACGAGCAGACCGGCTTGGCTCACCGCCTTGCGTTCCCGCTTGATGTTGCGTCTCTGATTGGCATTGAAGCCTGCGAGATAGTCGGAGAAGTCCTGTTGCCCTTCTGCAGACCAGAGGCTTTGGTGATTCACCCAGCCAGCACAGCCCGCGGCCTCCGCCAAGGGCTGCCAGAGAGGGTCAACGTAGAGAAAGTTGCAGCTGAGGATGTTGTTGCGAACAGCGAAGTCATCGATCAGCCGCAGCATGGTCAGCGTGAGGCCCTGCGCATCCTCATCCGGATGAAGATGGAAGCGGTAGCCCTGAACAGGACTCACGGGGCTCATTCCGATCAGCTTCGGGTAGTAGCGCAGGCCCAGATCACCCGCCAGGCGAGCGAAGGACTGATCAAAAATGAATTCTCCATAGCTGTGACCCTTGAGATAAAGCGGCGCCACTGCAACCAGGCTGTCCTCGCCCCTCCAGATCGACAGGTGCAGTGGCTGCCAGCCCTGATCCGGAGCGACGCTGCCGGAGTCCTCAAGGGCTGCAAGCCAGGCCCATCGGTAAAAAGGACTCGCATGCTCGGGGAGCAACCCTTCCCACTGCGACTGAGGGATCTCGTGGATGCTGCGATGCCAACGAGCCGTGAGCGATGCCATCCAGGGCCAATTGAAACGCCTCGGCAAAGACACTAACCAGCGAAACAGCAACGGGAGAAAATGAACTCGCGGTTTGGCTGAGGACATGAGCGGATGGTCTCCGCAAAGCCTGAAATGGCTCTCAACTTTGTTGCTGACCCCTCTGCTGATTGCCGTGAGCGCGAGGGACTCAACCGCGAGGGCGGGGTTGTTGAAACCCTTGATTCAGCTGCTGCAACCGAAGATTGAACATCATCTGGTCAGCGAATGCCGCCAGCTGGCTGAACAGGCACTCGAAGGCTATGCATCCGCTCTTGTTCCTGAAGGCTTGTTGAAGAGCACAGTGGAGCAGCCCTGCCGGACGCTGGCCCGCCCCGTGAGTGAGTGTCTGATCCGTGAAACCAGCCGCAGCGGCAGGGAGCTGGGCGTACTGACGGAGCTGCTGGATGGCAGGATCGGCGACGACGCCAGAGTGGTCATTCGGCGTTGCCTGGCCTCTCTGACCGGCCTCCCCAACTCCAGCCTTGAAACACTTCCCGTTCAGGAGCTCATGGAGCGATTACGGCGGTAATGCACCAGGAATTCGTTGCCTCCGAGAGGACGCGCTTCCAACAGTGACCAAGCCTGGTCAGAGGCAAGCGCAGCAGGCAGAGGAGTCTCCGTCTGCTGCAGCCAGGTGAAGGGCCCTCCCAGAATCCTGGGACTCAGAGTCAGTTGCAGTTCATCGACCGCGTCCTGCGCCAGCAATGCGTGGATCAGAACAGCACCCCCAAGCAGTACGAACCTTGACCAGCCCTGGGAGGACAGGCTGGTCAACGTCTCATTCCAACCACGCGATAGAGGCAACGCTCGCTGAAAACCAGGGGCTGGAAGACCGCTTTCGCAGAGCAGATATCGATCAAACGGTTGCTGAAAGAAAGGCCATTCCTGAGGGAATCGGCCGTGACGACTGACGACCAGCGCTGCTGGCTGGGGCGATCGCCCTGCCAATCGACGCTCTTCCAGCAGATCCTGATCACGGATCAGGCAACTGCAGCGGTGTGCCCTGAGAGTGCCAGCTCCGAGCAGTGCGGCATCACTCCAGGCCAGAGCTTCCTCAAGAACACGACGATCACCGGATCTCCCTAGCTGGGCTGCCCCCCCGGAAGGCGGGGCCAGACGACCGTCAAGACTGACGGCCAGCACCAGACGAACACTGGGTTGTTCTGTCAATGAGCAGGGGTCAGACAGGAAGAGCCGCTTCGAGAGAGGAAGGTGTCATCTCCAACTGCGGAACCTCGGCATAGACCTCAGCGGCGTTGTTGGGACTTTCCTGAAGGCGCACCTTGTGGAGGTTGGCGCCAATGGCCTTGATGGGAGAGGACAGACGGTCGGCGATGTGCAGCGCGATGTTCTCAGCGGTGGGGACGCATTCAGCGAAAAAGGGCACATCCTTGTTCAGAAAGGTGTGATCAAACGGCTCAACGACAAGGTCGTCCACGAGTCGTTGGAGAGCCGACAGATCGCAGACCATGCCGGAGCGCGGGTCGATGGACCCGCGCACGGTGACATCCACCAGGTAGTTGTGACCGTGGCCGTGGGGACGTGCACATTTGCCGTAGATGCGCTCGTTCTCTTCCTGACTCAGCTCCGGCCTGGCCAGACGGTGAGCAGCAGCGAAATGGGTGCGAATGGTGAGGAAGGCGTCCATGGGATGTCCGAGATAGTCGGCCCAGAGGCCCGGTTGTTCGTAAAGGCGCAATGCCGTGATCGGCAGATGGGGACTCAAGCGAGCCCAGATCTGACGGACGATGGCCTCGGTGGTGGGCAGGCAGCCCTCCGGCTTCGACACGTCAAACTCCGGCCACGCATCGTTGAGGAAACGAAAATCAAGCTGACCAGTCACCTCACTGCGGATGGCGTGCTTCACCTCGGAGAGGTTGAGCACCATGCCATTCGGGTCGAGGCCACCGGCCATCGAAACGATCAGCTCGTAGTTGTGACCATGCCCTGGAGCAAGAGCGCAGGGCCCGAAGCGCGCTGCATTGTCATCTGCGGACAATTCAGGCAACCAGTAACGATGGCTGGCACTGAAACAGGCGCGCCGTGTGATGACGCAGCCACGTCCGCGGCCATGACGTTCAGTTGACTTCATTTCAGTCATGTCACGGTCCGGCCGGAAGGCATCCTAATGAGCTAACGGCAATTCCGAGTCATGGCGGAGTCCACTCCAACCCTGCGGCAGCGTCTTGGAGGGCGCAGTCTCTACCTCGTGGGAATGATGGGAAGCGGCAAAAGCACAACCGGAAGGCCTTTGGCGGAGAGGCTGGGTTACGGATTCGTGGATGCCGATGCAGTGATCGCGCAGGTGGCCGGTTGCAGCATCTCCGAAATTTTTGAACGTGACGGCGAGGAGGAATTCCGCAACCTGGAAACGCAGGTGCTCAGGTCCATCAGCGAACGCCATTCCCTTGTGGTGGCGACTGGTGGAGGAATTGTGACCCGCTCCCAGAACTGGGGAATGATGCATCAGGGCATCGTGATCTGGCTGGATGTCGAACGCGGTCAGCTGCTGCAGAGGCTTCAACAGGACGCCTCTCAGCGCCCGCTGCTGCTTGGCAGCGATCCTGTTGAAACCGTTGACGCGATTCTCAAACAGCGTCGACCTCTCTACGACGAGGCGGATCTCACAGTGGTGATCGAATCCGAAACACCCGAGGTCGTTGCCGACGGCATCATTCAGCTGCTGCCGAAGTTGATCAAGGATCCACCGAAGGAACGCCCCGAGTGACGATCAGGAACCAGGGGGCTCGAGTCGCACCGCATACCACTGCAGGCAGATCCCAGGAGAAATCTCCAGCTCACAGGCTGTATCCAGCAAGCGCATTGCCGCCTGTTGAGGGGTCTGGCAAGTGATGAGGTCAGCAGGCCATGGGTCAAGATCCTGCAGTCGACCTGAAAGCCATGTCATGGTGTCGGCCGCTGTCAGCAGCCGTTCGGGCTCACCCGGCACCAGAACCACGTAGTGATCAAGTGATCGAATCAGAGGGTCAGACATGGCAAAACAGTTGTTGACACTGCTGGTCACCATGCTGCTGCAGCTTGTGTCAGTCCAGCCCGTCGCGGCGGAGAGTGATCGCGGAGTCACCTTTCTCCAGCAGCGTTTCGACAGCTGGCCGCAATGGTCACTGCCGGCACCACTGCCGCGTCCACGAGCGCAGCAGGACCTGATCTATCCCGACTGGTTCGCCGGTGAATGGCAAGTGACCAGTGAGGCACTGGATGAGTCAGGCGAACGCATTCGTGACGATCGCCCCCTCGTGTATGAGGTCCGTTTTGTGGTGAACCGTCGCAACGAACTGATCGGCGACCGCCCCTTCAATGCTGCATCTGTCGGGAAAGCACTGCTGGGGGAGACGTTGCTGTCGGTTGAACAGAATCCCGATCAGGTGAATCGACAGCTGGCGAGGTTTCAAGACGATGTCGTGCTCGAAACCACCGTGATCGGCCGCCGGGAGACGCCGCCGAAAGCAGGTTCCGACTTTTTCAGCGATGAGCTGGTGTTGCAGATCCTGCACGGCCCGGGAGCTCCTCGCCTGAGCAGGATTGAAACGCTCACGCACTATGTGCGCTGTGGTGATGACATCTGCGCTGATCAGCGACAGGTGAGTCATGCAGGCCCTGGACTTCAGACCGATCAAACGCTGGAGGGGCGCAGCAGCCGTTTCAAGCTGATCCTCAAACCGCTGTCGCTGGATCAAGGTTGATCAGTCGGGTTTCCAACTGATCACGCCAGCGGAACAACTCCTGGAGACGTGGATGATCACTGATTCCAGGAACTCCACGCCCCGCGAGCGCATCGCCAGCGGAAGTAGGAAAACGCAGAAGAGACAACTGCGCTCCAACGGCGATGTCCGCCAGAGTGATGGCATTGCCAACCAGGCAGCCATTGAGGTCCAGGCCGTCGGCGATGGCGCACAGACTGCTGAGCATGGAGGATCGCTGTTCCTGACCAAGCAATTCACCCAGACCGCTCAGCCAGCCTCCCGGAAGACCTGACATCACCTGGCGCACCGGCGAAGGGACATCATCAGGAAGCAACACATCCCGCAGCTGGGGATCGTCTGCAGCCGCCTGAAGCAGGGCAGCTCTGACCGCTGCGGCAAGCGTGGTGTCTGCCCAGTCTTCAATCAGATGCATCTGAGCACGCTGTCGGGCATCAGCAGGGATCAAGGCAGGGTCAGGCCGCAATGCCTCGAGGTGCCGACAAATGGCGCTGGAATCAGCAACCACGTCATCGCCGTCAACCAGAACGGGCACCTGACGCTGACCTGAAAGACGGAACAGAGCGATCTGACCGATGCCTGGAGTGACCTCAACCTCTCGAAAACTCAGCCCCTTGGCTTGCAATGTCATCCGCACCTTGAGACAGAAGGCTGAATGACGAAACTGATGAAGCTCCAGCATGTGGACGCCTGGTCAGGAGCCGGAAGGGTAGCCATCCCGTTCAACGCCTCGCCATCTGCTTGGACGACATGAAGTGCTTGGACTCTGAATGAGCGTTCAACACTGACTCAGGTCTCGATCAGAACCCCCTTGGCATGATTCGACCACTCGACAATGAGACATTTCTCTGCGCTGCCTGAGACCGGACAGGCTGCTTCGTTGCCACCGCCTCGGGTCGACCAGACTTGCCTGCCGCAAGAGGAGTGGCAATCACATTGAACGCAATCGACCAACGCTCGCCGTCTCCCCGGAAGGGAGCAACGGAGTGGGGTTGCCAGGCAGGAAAGACATAGAACTCACCTGGCACGGGCAGCACGTAATGCGCCATGCCGGTGCGAAACGACTGCAGATGCCAATCCTCGGGACCGTGAAAACAGAGTTGACCGTCAAAGCACTGCCCCTTGATCTGAGGAGGCACCTTCAGAAAAATCACCCCTGAAAAACTGCCTCCATGGGTATGGGTGGGGTTGTAATCGCCAGCTCGCTGACAGTTGAGCCACAGA
The DNA here is from genome assembly GCA_047286285.1 of Synechococcus sp. Lineage (GTDB taxonomy): Bacteria > Cyanobacteriota > Cyanobacteriia > PCC-6307 > Cyanobiaceae > Synechococcus_C. The sequence continues at coordinate 2,334,058 of JBJBBP010000002.1, forward strand.
TCCACCATCTGCAGCCTGTAACGGCCAGGTACCCACGGGCCACGGCCTTGCGGGGGCTGACGCTCCATCACATGACTGATCCAGCGGTCACAGGCTGGAAGAACATGCTCAGCACAGAGCTGCTGGATCGCTGAATGCCCGGGCCTGAGCTCTCTCTGCTGACTGAGCTGACCGGCCAGCTTTGCGGAAGCATCCGGACTGGACCCCGGATTGGCCAGGACATCAGTGCTGATGCAGAGCAACTGATTCAGCAGCGGCCCTGGAAGGCTGCCCTTGAAAATGGATCTTGGGAACAGATCGAGGATCTCCAAGGTTCCAGGCCAAAACTGCGGCGAATGGTGCCAGCGTCTAACCCTGGCGACTGTTCACGACGATGAAAAGTCCTTGATCCAGGGCCAAGCGAAACGCAAGGTTGCGCAGCGGCATCTGTCTCCATGTTTCCGAGCGTCAAACCCAAAAAAAGGAGACCCGCTCACGACTCTCCTTTACTTGGTGTGATTTAGAGGCCGTTAACCTCTCCTTAATCACAGCAACAAAAATCACTGGCTGCAGTAGCAATTGAGCCATGCTTGTATGGGGGTCGTTTCTGAGCCCAAGCCGCGGAAACGAAAGCCCATCAGCCAGCAAGCCCATCCATTGTGAGTTTTTGCTCCAGATAGACTGAAAGATGTCAATAAGATTCTCTTATTGAGAACTTGCTGCCTGTTGGTTCAGCGTGCTCTCCGTACAGCAGGTTCCAGCACTACCGGGAACGCCGGAATCCTCAAGACACCCTGCAATAACTGGCCATGAAAGAATTTTTCATCAACGTGACGCGCTATCCGCGCTACCTGATCGCTTTCGGCCTCGGGGTGATTAATTCTGTAGCGGAGCCGCTGGCTCGTCGCCGCAGCAACCCCGTGACCGCCGTCGCCCTGATCGGAGCTCTGGTCAGTGGCTTCCTCAGCCTGAGCTTCGTGTTGCGTGCCATGGTGTCTTCAGCAGCGCAGAGCTGACATGGCCCCGGGACGTCGGGTTGAACGTGTGGCAGCCCTCATCCGACGGGAGATCAGTGAACTGCTGATCAATGGCATCCGCGATGAGCGCGTTCACCAGGGGATGGTGAGCATCACCAATGTTGAGGTCAGCGGCGACCTTCAGCACTGCAAAGTTTTTGTCAGCGTCCTCTCGGATCCCGAAGTTCGCACGGAAGTGATGGAGGGTCTCCAGGCTGCCAGTGGCTATCTGAGAGGGGAACTCGGTCGACGCCTGCAGATGCGCAGAGCTCCAGAGGTGGTGTTTCAGCTTGACCGCGGGCTCGAGAAAGGAACGTCGGTTCTGCACCTTCTCGGAGAACTGGAACGGGAGCGAGAGGAGAAGGGCAGCATCCCTGGCGGCAGCGACGAAGCCGGCGATGCAGACGGCAATGACTGACGCTGAGCGTCGCCGGGCCGTCGCCCAACTTCTGGTCATCCGTGCCAGCGGCCATGCCGAAGACGGGCAACGCCGGTATCCGCAATGGGAACACTGCAATCGAGACCTGGAGAGACTGCTGAGGGCAGGTGTTGGAGGAGTGATCCTTCTGGGTGGTTCAGCCACGGAGCTGCAGCAGCGGTGCCGCACGCTGCAGCGCTGGAGCGACAGCGGGGACCTGCTGCTATGTGCCGACGTGGAAGAAGGCATCGGCCAGAGATTCGACGGAGCCACCTGGCTGGCACCACCGATGACTCTGGGCAGGCTCCATCGCAGAGACCCGCAACGGGCGCTGAACCTGGCGGAGCGCTACGGCAGAACCACCGGCGATCAAGCGAAACGGTGTGGCCTCAACTGGGTTCTCGCCCCGGTCTGCGATGTGAACAGCAATCCAGACAACCCGGTGATCAATGTGAGGGCATGGGGCGATCGACCTCAGACCGTTGCAGATCTCGTTGCAGCGTTTGAACGGGGCCTGAACGCCGCCGGAGTCTTGGGATGCGCAAAACATTTTCCCGGTCACGGGGATACCGACCGGGATTCCCACCTTGAGCTTCCCCTGATCAGCCACGACCGGAGTCGACTCGAGCAGGTGGAACTGGTGCCTTTCCGGCGACTGATCGCCTCAGGGATCGCCAGCGTGATGACTGCACATCTGCTGATCCCAGCCCTGGATGAGCACCAGCCCGCGACCTTATCGAAGACGGTGCTGACACACCTGTTGCGAACGGAACTTGACTTTGCAGGCCTCGTCGTGACCGATGCCCTGGTGATGGAAGCGATCAGCCGAAGGGTTGGGCCGCAAGAAGCCGCGGTTCAGGCCTTCGCTGCAGGCGCGGATCTGATCCTGATGCCTGCAGATGCCGATGCAGCCATTGATGGAATCTGCGCGGCCCTGGCCGAGGGAAGGATCCCTGAATCGCGCCTCAACGAGTCCCTGAGTCGACGAGCAGAAGCGCTGCAACGCTGTGAGGGAAATCCCGTGGGTGAAGTCGCACCCATCCTGGAAACGGCAGGAGACCATGACCTGTCCATGGAGCTGGTGAAAAGCTCGCTGGAGATTCAGGGCTCTGGACCCGCAAGTCAGCTGGAGCGCGAAGGGGTGAACTTGATCCGGGTGGATGGAGTGCTGCCATGCGCTTTTCTGCGTGCCGATGCCGCAGCGATCAGCACACTGGAACGCCACGGATACCGGACTCTGATCTGCCACGACAGAGGCATTGAGCCCTGGAATACGAACCAAGACCCCTCAGCTCCGCTTGACCTGGCACGTCTGGGAGCTGGCCCCGTTTTTCTGCAGCTGTTCCTGAGGGGCAATCCATTCCGCGCTGGACAGAAGCGCCCGGAACCCTGGGCTGAAGCCATCCAGCAATTGCTCCGTGCTCAGCGGCTATCGGGTTTGGCGGTCTTCGGATGCCCATACCGCTGGGACGCTCTGCGCAAGCTCGTTCCAGACAACATTCCTGCCGGCTACTCCCCCGGGCAGATGCCTGAGGCTCAGCAGCAGCTGTTGGAGAAGCTGATCGGCGGAGCAAGGGCAGTGCACGAACGGCGGGATTTCACCGACTGAACCAGCAAAGCCCCAGGGAGACGCACCGTTGGAACCGCCTTAGCCTCAGCGGCAGTGCTCATCACCAACATGCTCAGCCTCTCGATGATCGTGCGCGATGAGGAAGCACGGATCGAGGCCTGCCTCAAGTCGGTGCAGGGCTTCGCGGATGAGATGGTTCTCGTCGACACGGGGTCGGTGGATAACACCATCGCTTTGGCTGAAGCCTGTGGAGCAACGGTGGAACGAATGGAATGGCCTGGAGACTTCGCGCCCGCACGCAATGCGGCCCTTGAATTCGTGAAGGGTGACTGGGTACTGGTGCTCGATGCCGACGAAGAGCTCCGCCCAGAAGCGATCCCGCAGCTCAAGGCCCTGATGGCCCAACCGGATGTGCTGGTGATCAATCTGCTGCGACACGAACTGGGCGCAGCCATGGCACCTTATTCCAATGTGAGCCGTCTGTTTCGCCGGCATCCGCGAATCCGATGGAGCAAGCCTTACCACTCGATGATCGACGAAAGCGTGACTTCCGTGTGCAGGGAAGAGCCGGGCTGGCGGATTGCCAACTGCACCGAACCAGCGCTGCTGCATGAGGGTTACCGGCCGGATCTGCTAGCTGGATCGGATAAGGCGGACAGGCTGCGGCAATCCATGGAGAGCTGGCTGAAGGAACAGCCCAATGACCCTTATGCATGCGCCAAGCTTGGTGCCCTGGAAGTCAGCGACGGCAACCGCGAACGGGGTCTCAGTCTTCTTCGCCGCGGCCTGGAGCACTTGCCTGAAGGTGATCACTGCAGCGCTGAGCGCTATGAGCTGCTGCTCAATCTCGGAATCGCTCTGGCCTCCGAAGACGGTGATGCCGCAGTGAAGTGCTATCGCAAGGCGCTGGAGCAGCCCCTGGAGACGCGACTGAGCCTCGGTGCACGCTTGAATCTGGCGGCATTGCTGATGCAGCGCAATGAACTGGAGGAGGCGATTCAGCTCACCACCACCGCCTGCCAACGAGCCCCAGAGGTGGCACTCGCCTGGTACAACCTTGGGCTGATGGAGCGCCGGCGTGGCGACCTGATGGCGGCGATCAAGGCCTACGAACGATCGCTGAGCGTCAACCCTTCACACGCGGAAAGTCATCAGAACCTTGCCGTAGCCAGGCTGATGGGCGGGGACATCGATGGAGCACGCACGGGCTTCCGCCGGGCCATCGCAGTGCTCCGCGCCCAGGAGCGGCAGGACGAGGCCACCGCTTTGCATGCGCAGGTGCATGGCCTGGTGAAGCTTGACGATGAGGCCAGCGCATGAGTCCCGATCAGGCGCAACCGCTTCAGGGACACACGGTGGTGATTACGCGGGCCCGTGAACAGCAGAGCGAGGGGCGCCGCCTGCTTCAGGCTCTCGGCGCAAGGGTGCTCGATCTGCCCGCACTCGAAATCGGACCACCTGACAGCTGGGCCCCTCTCGACGATGCGCTCGCCGATCTGGAGAACTTTCACTGGTTGATTGTCTCCAGCAGCAATGGAGTGGAGGCGGTGGAGTCACGACTGCAGCTCAGAGGCCAAGGACTGGCACACCGACCGGAGAGTCTCAAGATCGCTGCAGTGGGTCGGAAGACCGCTCAGCGACTGGAGGAGCTGGGAGCACCTGCTGATTTTGTGCCACCCACGTTCGTTGCCGACAGCCTGATCGACCATTTCCCTGTATCGGGCTGGGGATTGAGGATTCTGCTGCCCAGAGTGCAGAGCGGCGGACGCACCGTGCTGGCAGAAGCTTTCGGAGAAGCGGGATCCAGGGTGGTGGAAGTGGCGGCCTACGAATCTCGCTGTCCAACGTCCATCCCGGACGACACCCTGAAGGCACTGGAGCATGGGGAGGTGGATGTGATCAGCTTCAGCAGCGGCAAGACCGTGTCACATACGGTCCAGCTGCTGCAGAGCGCCCTCGGCAGGGTCTCCACTGAGCAGCTGTTCAGAAAGCCCGCGGTGGTTTCCATTGGTCCACAGACCAGCAAACGCTGCCTGGAGCTGCTGGGGAAGGTCGACCAGGAGGCGACACCTCATGATCTTGAGGGACTGGTGCAGGCCTGTGTTCAGGTGATGCAGCGACGCTGAGGCTGTCCGGATACCGAAAGACTCAAACAACCTCGGCCGAGATCAATGCTCTGGACGGACCATCCAATCGGCAGCAGAGCCGCTGCATCTCCGGGACATCGGCCGCGCGGACCAACGCAGACGGTCCCGCTTGCCTGAGAGATGCTGACCAGCGCACGCAGCTCAGAGCCGACAGTCATCACTCCCCTGACCTTGAAATCCTTTGCTGCAGTGCCAGGGTCGATCTGACCAGCCCCTGCCGTGGAGTTCGCGTCCGTAGGTGCGAACGGATCAGCCCTGCCTTCCGGCACCGATGACAAGACCTGCTCTTGAGTCAGCAGAGGCGTCAGGCCACTTGTTGACGCGGCGGATCTTGGCAAAGGCATCTCCTCGATGGGCTGCACCGGTGAGGTCGCATCAGCCGATGGCTCAGGGGCCTCAGCTTTGCCACAACCACTGAGGCCGCCAATCGCAACCAGCAGAAGCAGTGCCGCCCAGGAAGCCGAGGCTGGCATGCAGGAGGCCATCAGCTCAGCCGGGCGGCGCGTAGCCGCTTTCCACCAGATCCCGGAATCGGTCAAGGTTCCCCTGAAGTTCCTTCGTCACGATTCCACCAAGGATGCTCGGTTCCATCAAGGGAGCCAGCACACCCGGCAATTCGTAGGTGACGCTCAGCTTCACAGCCGTGAGCTCGGACTGTTCCGCATAGAACCTCACCCCACCTTTAGTGGGAAGACCTCCCACCGATTCCCAGTGAAGCTGCTGCGCTTCAACCCTCTGCGTGATGCGAGCCTTCCAATGGAAGCGAAATCCCTGGGCTGCCAGGGTCCAGTCGGTGAGATCGGGATCGTCGAGGGTTTTCACGGATTCGATCCAGCGCATCCACTTGGGCATCGCCTCCAGATCGCTCCAGACAGCCCAGACCTGATGGACGGGGGCCTTGACCTCAGTGGTCACGGAATGTTCAAGCCAGCGTCCCATCGGTTCAGGCAACAGCTTTGTTGACGGCGAGTCGGGCCGGTTGCCCCAGGATGGCGGCAGCGGCGAGATGCCCGCTCATGGTGGCTCCTTCCATCGAGTCGATGTAATCCTGGCGGGTGTAGCTCCCTGCCAGATAAAAATTTCTGACTGGGGTGCTCTGATCGGGGCGATAAGGCTCCATGCCGGGAGCTTCCCTGTAGAGGGATTGGGCCAGCTTGACCACATTGCTCCAGGTGAGCTGGAGATTGGCTGCGGAAGGGAACAATTCTCTGACCTGACGATCGGTGTGGTCAACGATGTCCTTGACGGACTTTCGAATCCAGGGATCTCCAGGGGTCAGCACGCATTGCAGCAAAGATCCCTGACCCTCCTTGCGGTAATCCTCAGGGCTCGCCAAGGCGAGGTCGGCAAAACAACTGAAATCGGCATCCGCCGTGTACAGCAGATTGTTGAGACCGGCGGGCTGACTGAGATCAGCACGACTTGCAGCTTTGGACTCGCCGAGTTCGGTCACCCAACCGTCGTAGCGCAGCTGAACCGTCGCAACCGGGACCGCTTCGAGTTTGTGGATGGCATCGAATTGGGGGAAGCGACGCCATTCCTTCGGAAGCAGGCGCTGAATACCAGGTACATCACAGGCAGCGAGGTAGGCATCTGCAACGACATGCTCTTCCCCATCCGGGGTCCCCAACTTCAGGCCGGTGACCTCGGGATCGTCACCTTCGCTGAACTCGATCTGCTTCACCGGATGGCGGAGGTGCAGCTTGCCCCCCCGCTGCTGGATGTAGTCAAGGATCGGACCGGTCAGCCAGCGATGGGGCGAACCCTTGAGCAGGTTGAGCTTGGAGGCCTCGGTTTTGGCCGCGAACATCATGAAGATGGTCAGCATGCAGCGGGCCGAAATCGTCTCGCAATCAATGAAACCAAGCGCATAGGCGATCGGATTCCACATCCTGCGAATGCTCTCCGGGCTGCCGCCATGTCCGACGAACCAGTCCTTGAAGCTGACGGAGTCCAGGGCTCGGATGGTGCGCATTGCGCCCTCGTAATCCACCAGGCCTCGAACAATCGGACTGGTGCCGAGAGCCAGAGCGTTGCGCAGTTTGTCAATCCAGCCCAGCTGAGGGGTCGTGAAAAACGCTTTGAGACCGTTGAACGGTGCACCGATTGGGAATCGGAAATCCAGTTCGCGCAGGTCACCGCCCTGGTTCACGAACAGATGCGTGTGATCCTTCGGCAGCAGATTGTCGAAGGCACCAACCTTGCGCATCAAAGCGAACAGATTGGCGTAGTTGAAAAAGAAGACGTGCAATCCCATCTCGATGTGATTGCCGTCCGGGTCTTCCCAGCTGCCGACCTTGCCGCCCATGAAGGGACGAGCCTCATAGAGATCGACCTCATGGCCTGCATCCACGAGATCCACAGCAGCGGAGAGGCCGGCAAGACCAGAACCCACAATTGCGACCCGCACCGTCACTCGTGCAACTGGGGAGGACTCTATAAATTGACGAGACAGAACTGCTTTCGGCAGAAGCAGCGAGGGATCCATAAAGTGGAAAGTGGATCCAGTGCCCCTGCCGCCGATGTCCAGTCCAGACACCACCGCAGAGACTGCAACCTCAGACCAGGCTCACACCGCAAGAGACGGCAAGGGAATCCTGATTACCGGCCCTGCCATGCAACAGCTGGCCCGACTTTGCACCGACCAGGGGAACCATCAGGTGCTGAGGGTGGGCGTGCGCTCAGGTGGCTGCAGCGGCATGAGCTACACGATGGATTTTGTGCCTGCGACGGAGATCCAGGACGATGATGAGCGCTATCAATACGAAGCACCCGACGGAGCGTCTTTTGAAGTGATCTGTGATCCCAAAAGCCTGCTCTACATCTACGGAATGCAACTGGACTTCAGCACCGCGTTGATCGGCGGTGGCTTCAATTTCACCAACCCCAACGCCACCCAGACCTGCGGCTGCGGCAGCTCCTTCGCCGTCTGATCCATCAGAGCCCATCTGGCTGCTGTGGGAATCTGAAGGGATTGCCCGACCGAACAGCGCTCCATGGAGTCCAGCCAGGAAAGTCTCTTCCAGCAGGCGATGAACCGTTACCAGCAGGGAGCTCCGGCCGAGGAGTTGCTGGCTGATTTTGAGGCCATCACCGCAGCGGCACCACGCCTGTCAGCGGGCTGGACGTGCCTTGCCTGGCTGCAGTTACTCAGTGATCAATCCAACGAAGCCCTGCGTTCCGCTCGGATGGCGGTCAAACTCAACAACCAGGATCCGCAGGCTCGCATCAATCTCTGTCTGGCAATGCTGGAGACCAAAGCCAAAGGTGTGAGAGATCAGATTGAAGTGGTTCAACAGGTTCTGTCGCTCGCCCCTGAGGTGGGAGCAGAGCTGAAGGAATCGATCGAGGACGGTCTCAAGCGCCGGCCGGAATGGCCGGCACTGCTGAAGGTGAAGGCCTGGCTGGAGCTCTGAAGTGGGTCGACTGCTGCTGCTCAGCAACGGTCATGGGGAAGACCTCTCCGGTGCGCTGCTGGGACAGGCACTCCAGTCCAAAGGACATGTGGTGGAGGCCCTCCCCCTGGTGGGCAAGGGACAGCCCTACCAGGAGTCAGGAATCGCTCTGATTGGCGGCACCCAGGAATTCAGCACGGGAGGGCTGGGTTACACCAGCCTGCGCGGACGCATGACCGAACTGTTGCAAGGACAGGTGGTTTATCTGCTGCGCCGCCTGCTGAGGTTGCTGCGCATTGCCAGCCGTTACGACCAAGTGGTTGTGATTGGCGATGTGATTCCGGTGATGGCGGCCTGGCTGAGCAGGCGGCCCGTTAGCACTTACCTCGTGGCCTACTCAAGTCACTATGAGGGGCGACTGCGGCTGCCCTGGCCATGCGCTGAGTGCTTGCGAAGCCCTCGTTTTCAGGCCGTCTTCAGTCGGGACCAGCTCAGCGCAGATGATCTGAGCTCACAGCTCCGCAAACCGGTCAGGTTCATGGGGAATCCATTCATGGATCCACTGCTGGAGGACTGTCAACGCTTGCCAAAGGCGCACCGTCGACTGGGACTGCTACCGGGGAGCAGGCGACCTGAGCTCGAGCAGAACCTGATGCTTCTGCTGAAAGTGGTCGAACAACTCCCGGCACCATTGCTGAGCAGTGGCGAGCTGAAACTTGAGCTGGCACTGGTCTCCTCCCTCTCCAACGCGGCATTGTCAGAACTGGTTGCACCGGTTGGCTGGCAGCTTGAAGAGGTGGACACCACCTCAACAACCATGCTTCGACGAGGCGCCCGTCGGGTGGAGGTGCAACGAGGTGCTTTTGCAGCGGTCCTGCACAGCTCGGATCTCTTGCTATGCATGGCCGGAACGGCTGCGGAACAGGCCGTGGGCCTGGCTCGACCGGTCCTGCAGCTGGTGGGGCGAGGCCCCCAGTTCACTCCAGGATTTGCTGAAGCTCAGCGACGGTTACTGGGCCCGACCGTGTTCTGCGCAGCTGGAGAGGCAGGTGTTGTGAGCACCCTTGAGCGCACAGCCGCCATGGCACTCGATCTCCTGGAGCGCAGTCACCATGATCGTCAGCTGCAACTCCGCTGTCAGCGTGAAGCCCTCAACCGCCTTGGCACAGCCGGCGGCGGAAGCAGGATGGCGGCATCGATCTCTCAGCTGCTGCAGTCGTCCGAATGAGTGAACAGCAAACCGAACCCACATGGAAGCTCTGGCTGGATCGCATCCTTGTTCTGAATGTCTTCCTGGTCATCGCTGGAGCGGGTTGGTTCCTTCTCGCGGTGATTGGGAGCAGTCAGGGCCTGGAGGCACCGATGCGCCTGTTCATGCTGCTGTGGGAACCGCTGTTCACACCAGCGATCGGTCTTCTGATGGGAGCAGCCTTACTCAGCGGTTGCTGGAGCTGGTGGCAACGTCGAGTGCAACGGGGAGAGTCGGACAGCGGAAAGTGAAACCAAGAGCGTCAAGTCGCGTCGAACTCACAAACTGCCCCTCAAGAACCACCTTGGCGCCATCACCCAGCAATAGCTGCAGCATGGGGCCTGGCACCGGCAGCAGACTTGGCCTGCCGAGACAACGACCAAGACTTCCTGCAAAGACAGCCATGGTCACCGGATCGGGAGCCACCGCATTGACAACTCCTGACCAGGATTCAGATTCCAGGGAACTCTGGATGATGCGGCATAAATCTCCACGTTCAATCCAGCTCATCCATTGCTGACCGGATCCGATCGGGCCACCGAAGCCTGCACGGAAGACAGGCAGCATTTTGGCGAGAGCCCCACCCTCGGATGACAGCACGATGCCGATTCGCAACACCACCAGCCGGGTTGCTGAGGGCTTTTGAGCAGCAGCCTGCTCCCACTTCTGACAGAGACGCGCCAGAAAATCATCACCGGCGGGACTGCTCTCCTCGAAACGCTCATCAAGACTGGTGCCGAAATAGCCAACAGCCGAAGCATTCACCAACACGGAGGGAGGCTCGGCAAGCGTGGCCATTGCGCTGACGAGATGGCTGGTTGTGCACAGACGGCTGGCTTCGAGTTTCTCAAGGTGCTGAACGGACCAGCGCTGTTCCGCGATCGGTTCGCCGGCGAGATTGACAACGCCGTCACTGGCAGCCAGGGCATCGTGCAGTGGCATGGATGGAGCCCAGCTGGACGCTGCAGCAGGGTCCGCCTGAATCCATTGGAGACTTTTTGCGACCTCTGGCGGCAAGGCCGCTGGTGAGGAACAACGACTGACCAGGGTGAGCTGATGACCGGCAGCCTGCAGAAGGGGAATCAGACCACGGCCGACCAAGCCCGTGCATCCGATCAGGAGAAGGCGCATGGCGATGGCGACATCAAGCCGTTGAGGTTAGGAAGCGATGGAGGGATCGGTGTCCTCTACAGGCAAGGTGAGATTCATCTGGCGCGCCATGGGCACAAGGGCGAAACCCTGAATGAAGAGGCCGAACAGAACCACGGCCAGAGCCAGTGGAGGCATTTCCGCACCCCAGCTCACATCCGACGTCGACCAGGCCTGAATAGCCATCGCGATGGGTACGGCGCCACGCAGGCCCGCCCAGCACACAAAAATCCGTTCACCAGAACTGAAAGGGGTACGCCAGAGAAGAATCTGCACCATGAGCAGACGCACCAGCTGCATCACCAGAAACAGCACAAACGCAAGAGCGGCGGCGTGAACGACATCCTCAGGGCTCACCACCAGCCCCATGCAGAGAAACAGCAGGAGCTCCGCCATCTTTGCGTAGCTGGAATGGGCTTCCTCCAGACAGTTCTGGTCAAGATCGGCACTGTTACCAAGAACCAGACCTGCCACGTAGGCCGCCAGCAACGAGCTGCCACCCAGCAGTGAAGTGCCGCCGCTCAGCACCATCAGCAAGGCGAGGCTGACCACCGGCAGCATCGAGGTCTGGTTCAGTCCCATACGCGTTCCGAGCAGCTGCACCGTGAGGCTGCCGCCGAGGAAACCGATCAGAATCCCAAGCAAAAATTGACGAACCAGATCCGTGACAAGCACCCCAGCACCGACGCCCTCACCACCAGCCAGTGCCAGTGCCAATCCAGCGAGAACGACGGCGATGGGATCGTTGAACCCCGACTCGCATTCGATCAGGTCCGTGAGCGGCTTGGGCAGACGACCCTGAAGAGGTCGCAACAGAGCCAGAACAGCCGAGGCATCGGTACTCGCAACCATGGCCCCGACGAAAAGACTGCGAGGGAGAAGGACGGCGATCGACTCCGTGCCTTGCGACAGACCGAAGCCGAGGACCACCAGCGTGATGAGAGCGGCCGTGATCAAGACGCCGATTGTGGCTAAACGAGCCGCTGGACGAATCACACCACGCACTTGCTGCCAGTTGGTGGTGAGACCCCCGAAAAACAGCACCAATACCAGAGCCGCCTGAGTGATCTGCTTGGCCTGATCAAGGCTCAGCAGTGTGATTTCAGGGGCTGGTCCGCCTGCCACGTCCACGTGATTCTCGATCAACAGACCAAGCAGCAGCACCATGAGGATTCCAGGAACCCTCACCCTTGCCGCCAGATCATCCAGCAGAACTGCAACCAGCAGCAACCCACCGAATGCGACCAGATAGAGCGAAAGGCCGTTGTCCAAACCAACTGCTGAAGCGGTCTTGAAGGGTTCTAGCCTGGCCAGTGAATAACGACCCGCGATGGCAGAGACAGAGTCCAGCCCTGCACCAGCTGCCAAGCCACCAGCGCCCCTGAAGAAAGGTGCGCTGGTGCGGGTCAACCGAGCGGCCTATGCCGGCAGTGTGGAGGCCGGAGCCAGCGATCCCTATCCACCGGCCTACATCTTTGATGGGCCGGGAGAGCTGCTGGTGGTGAAGGGCGACTACGGACAGGTGCGCTGGCGGAGGCCGGTCCCGGATGTGTGGCTGCGAATCGATCAGCTGGAGCCTTTCTCCTGAGGATTCAGGGACTCTTCCACTCTCGAGACCGCTGCTGGAAACGACTGAACGGCTTCGGGGATTCGCCAGAACGCACCACCGAGAACAGCTGAGAGCGATGCAAGGCTCTCCAGAAGGGGATTCCTGTCATGTCGATCAACTGCGGCTGAGGCCACCGACGACGCAGACCAGGGATTCCAGCCAGCCAGCAGTACGACACTGCGATAGGCACTTGGCCAGGGACTTTCGGGATCAGAGATCTCCAGCATCTGAAAATGGTGAGCTGCCTCAGCAGGCCTGTTGCTGAGGACCGCCAGCAGGGCGAGAGTCCAGCGCGCGGAGTCGTCGGATGGATTCCGCTCCAGATCCTCCTTGGCCTGTCTCCGCAGTGGTTCCCGATAACTGAAGTGGCCATCGAGCATGTGTTCGATCGCCACGCTGCTGAAGATCGGATCGAGACCGGCAGGTCCCTTCGCCAGTCCTGCTGCGAGCTGGGGGAATCGTTGTTCAAATCCGACGGTTGAAGGTGAATCAATCCGTCGCTTCCAGAGCGAGTAACTGCCTCCCTTTGGACGCGGAAACACCTCCAGCTGCTCAAAAATGCCACTCTCACGAACCGCCTGATCGAGGGAACGCGCAGATCGACGCACCGACCCCTGGTCACCTTCGGCAAGCAGAACCCAGTTGGCATGATCCAACACAGGCTGGATGTGATCACGACTGCCGCCGAGCTGACGTCCCACAAGCTGGCCTCCCCTGCGGCGGCCGTAGTAACTGACGTTGTGCTGATTGAGATCCGGCGTACTCGGCACAACGATCAACGTGGTTGGGGCAGCATCTGGATCAGCGCCACCCGCTCTGGCAACGATGGCTTCAAGCGGGTCGCCATGACGAGATCGCAGACGTGCCGACTGCAGCGACCACGCCGGCGCGACCGCAACCAGCGCTCCAGCGGTCAAAGCCAGTCCGGGCAACCAGGACGACCGGGCGGGCCAGCGCTGACGGATCCACAACCCCCACTGCCACCACCCACGACTCAGCAACAGGACCAAGGGAGGCATTAACGGAGCCATGTAGCGGGGGTCCTTGTTAGGGCTGAGGTTGGTCACGATCCAGCCCAGCAAGAGGGTTCCCACCAGCCAGCGCCAGGCATCGCGGCGATCCCGGTGAGCGGAGCCCCGTGCCATCGGAGACCTAAAACGGGTGAACATCAGCAGGACAAGCCCGGCCAGCCCGATCCACAGCAACGCCCAGCCGATGTGCAGAGGAACCCGTTGCAGATAAAACAACCAACCCTCAAGGCTGAAAACGCCTGGATCCCCCTCACGGGCTGCAGATTCGATCACTGCACGATTGGTGCCACCGAGCGTGGTGATCCAGTTGTGTCGAAGCCAAGGGAACACTGAGGCAACAACCAGGACCAGTCCTGCCAGCACCTGGAAGCGTCGGCCCCGTCCGATTCGCTGCGCAGCAATCAGTGCCCAACCGAGAGCTGGCAGCAGCACCAGAAGAGCGCTCTGTTTCACCAGAAGTGCCAAGGCCACAGCCAGGGCTGCGGAGAAAGCCTGCCGCCAACGCCCGCCGCCCTGGGGACTCCACCAGGCTCCCAGGCGCCACAGTGCCAGTGTGACCAGAGCGGTCAACGGCAGTTCCAGCACATAATCGGTTCTCAGCTCCAGAAGCATCGGCGTCAGGCCAACAGCCCCGGCAGCCAGCAAGGCAAAGCCCCGGGCCGATCCGTTCGGACGCAGAAGCTGGAGCGCCCAACCAGCTGTTGAAAGCAGCAGCAGCGCGTTCCAGAGACTCAAAGACCATGCCGCCTGGGCGGGAGCGTCCCCAGCCATGGCCATCACCGTGCCATTCACCAGAGAGGCCAGGGGGGGAATCTTGGGGGAGAGATCGAGCAGAGCATTCCACCCCTGCCAGCCGCCTCCTTCCAGAACTCCGAGAGCACGGCCATGGTCAAGAGCGCTGTTGAGATAGTCAGCCTGATCCCAGGACGGCACACCCCCCTGATGGCTCCACCACAACCGATCAGCAACGGTGGCCAGGACCCAGATCAGGACCAGGCCGACACGGAACGGTCGTGCACCCATCAGGCGATCTCCAGCCTGCGACGTTCCTGCTGAAGACGCTGGCGCCGCTGACGGGCCTCCCGCAGCATCTCCCGACCGTCATGGAGATAACTGTCGACGTACCCCATCGTGTAACGCTCCAGTTCCGCAACCGCATCCTCCACCTGGGAGAGGCAGTGATAAACGCTGAGCCCGAAGCCCTGGGCCGAAGGCGGAGTGGGCAACGACTGAAACAGATCCTTGACCTTGTCAAGCCGGTTTCGGCTCTGTTCCAGATAGGCGCAAAACGCCTCCATGAGCTCATCGTCGTAGGGATCGGCCGAAAGAGCGCGCAATTCCGCCGTGAAGGGATTGATCACCTGACCGAGCTGACGATCAATCGGGGCATAAACCTTCTGAAGCCAGTTGGCCAGTGCCTGATCGGCGCTGGCTCCCTGGCCTGAAGCGCGTCGCGCCGCCTGACTGGCACGGGCATTACGGGCACCGCGGGCCCGGGCCTCCTCCCGCCCGGCCACTGAGGAACCGGACTCGCGATCAAAACAACGCCTGGTTTCGGGGTCTCCCAGTTGCTCCCAGGCGGCGTTGAGCGCAAGAATTCGCTCTTCATCGCCTCCCGCATCCGGATGGTGCTGCTTGACCAGGCGTCGGTACGCAGCCTTGAGCTCGGCCTGGGTGGCATTCGAGGCAACCTCGAGCACTGCATACGGATCCAGGCTCTGATCGGAATCACTAGAGAACGCAGGGCTCATAGCTGACCATCCCGGCGCGCCGGCAGAACCGCTGCAGCACTGAACATCGGTGTGGAGAGATAGCGCTCCCCGAAACTGGCAAGGATCACCACAATTCGGCGACCGGCCATCTCTTCACGCTGGCCAAGCCGCAATGCCGCCGCAACAGCAGCTCCGCTGCTCACCCCGCAGAGAAGCCCTTCCTCCCTGGCCAGACGCCGGCCCACCTCCATAGCCTCCTCATCTGCCACGGTGATGACCTCATCGATGAGTTGCTCCTCCAGCACTGGAGGCACGAAGCCGGCACCGATTCCCTGAATGCGATGGGGGCCCGCCGCTCCACCCGACAGGACCGGACTGGCAGCCGGCTCCACAGCAATCACCTGAAGATCCTTTTGCCGACTGCGCAGCACTCGGGCGCAACCTGTGATGGTTCCTCCCGTCCCAACCCCCGCCACCAGGGCATCCAGGCGCCCTTCCGTGTCTTGCCAGATTTCCTCCGCCGTGGACACAGCGTGAACGGCGGGATTGGCAGGGTTGTCAAACTGCTGAAGCAGATACGCGCCAGGAATCTCGTCTACCAGCTCCTTGGCGAGAGCGATCGCGCCCTGCATCCCTTCATTACCTGGGGTGAGCTGCAACTCCGCGCCGTAGGCCCGCAGCATTGATCTCCGCTCCGTGCTCATGGTGTCGGGCATCGTGAGGATGAGGCGATATCCCCTGGCTGCGGCCACCATCGCCAGAGCAATACCGGTGTTGCCGCTGGTGGGCTCCACCAGCACAGTGCTACCGGGAACGACTGTGCCGGCCTGTTCCGCGGCTTCCACCATGGCCCCCGCGATACGATCTTTCACGGATGCAGTGGGATTGAAACTCTCAAGCTTCGCAACGATCTCGGCTTTGCAGTCAAAGGCCTGAGGAAGACGATTGAGACGCACCAGGGGTGTACGACCTACCAACGCGGTGATATCGGAAGCGATCGGCATGCGGTTCGTGAGTCTGGTGCTGCATCAATTCCATCCAATCATCACAAGCGCAGACATTCGAGCCCTTTCAACTTTGATCAATTCAGCCCCCCAACAACAAATCAATTCTAAAAGCCTATTTTCGAAGAGTTGAAGACACTGAAATCGACTCAAAACCAGAAAAAAATCTTACAATAAGACCACCAATTCACTGGAGACCTCATGCTCACTAAGGAGCGAACCGTTAATACCAGCCCCCAGAGAGCCACCCCAATAAACGCTACTGTCAGACACTGAACACTGTAGTTGAATTACAAGCAGCAACGCAAGAACGGCAGCAACGACAACCAGAAGCCATCAAAAAAGCGCGACAAAGCCGCGCCTTGAAAGTTCCAAAGAAAAATCACCTGGCGGCTTGATTCAACAAACAGCCAGGCGAACCATAACCTAGAAATCAGAACTTGAAAGTGGTCTTAATTAGTCCACCGAAGTTGCTGAAGGTGTCATCGGAACGATCACCACCAACTCCAGAGCCTGCTTGGCCATCAGTCAGATCGCCATAGGGGCGACTGAGATAGTAAAGCGCAGGAGTCACAGAAATGTTGTCGGTGACTTGGAACATATACCACCACTCCCAGGCGTAGTTGCCATCAGCAACGAAATCGGATGCATCGAAATCATTCCGATAATCAACCCCGGTCACGAAGGTGGGCTGACCAACAGCCATACCCAGAGTGTTGCCCTTCAGGAATGCATCAACCCATTGAAGACCGACGTACCAAGACTGAGTATCAACTGAGCGGAAAACAGTACTGTCGTCGTTGGTGATGCTGTTGAATCCGTAACCGGTACTGATGCTGGGAATCCAGCCCGACTCTTCAGGAGACCACCAGGCACTGATACCAAACGAGGAATTGTTACCTGAACCGGTTGCATCTACAGCAAGGGGTGTGCCATTGCCAGCGTACAAAGTACCTCCGTTTTGAGAGGCATAGTTGTAAGCAGCAGCGATGCCCCAGTTGTCGGGTGCGTAGGCAACCTGAACTGTTCCATTGGAAGCAGCACCATCGGTAGCAATTCCACCGCTGTTGGGATCACTTACGTTGCCATTAGAGCTCACATAATTGGCACTAATACTGAAGTCATCCGACTGCCACCAGAGGCCACCACCAGAACCGAGTGCAAGGTTGTAAGTGGCAGGTGCACCCGCGTAAGTAAAGAAGTCGAGAACCGTGTCTGCGGGATAAGCACTTGGCCAAACCGCCAACATGTCGTCCTGGCGAACGACTCCACCAACTGTGGCTGTGAAGCTGGATCCGACAGGGAACTGATACCAGAGTCGATTGACGTGGATCACGTCTTTTCCGCCTCCACCCTCAAAGGCAGTCTCTAGACCGTCAAGGCCGACATAACCGCCCCCACCGAAGGCAGATGAACCGAAGTTGCCCGCCCGCAGCATGGTGCGCAGCAAATCCTTACCAGTGAAGCTGGTATCAAGGAATAGCCTCAGGTCGTAATTGAAAGTGGTTGCCCCTGACACTGCAGCGGCTGCATCAGCACGATCAGTACCGAGCCCACCAGCACGGAATTTGCCTTTCGAGACGGCGCCGGTTGCACCCAACAGATCAATCGCGCCCTGCTTGGCATCGCCTCCGAAGCTGTTGGCGCCGATCACGAAGGTGGCCTGACCTTTCAGCTTGGTGGTGGTGGAGAACTGGGTTGCTTCCAGTTCGCCAACGCGAGCTTCCAGACCATCAACACGGCCTTTAACGATGGCGAGTTCCTTCTCGAACTCCTTCATCAAACGCTTGAGCTCATCGGTCACTTCGGTGACGCGATCGAGGCAGGCGTTGAGCAGTGCAGCCGCTTCAAAGCGGGTCATGGCACGGTTACCGCGGTAGGTGCCGTTGGGGTAACCGGCAACGCAGCCGTAGCGCTCAATCAGGTTGCTGAGAGCCTGATAAGCCCAGTCAGTCGGGTAGACATCAGAGAACTGGGTGATGCTGGTGACCTGCTCAGCAGCAACCGCGTCAGAAGACACGGAGGCATAGTCGGACACACCAGCAACATTGACTTCAGTTGCCCCGGCAGCCATCGGAGCCAACAGGCCCAAAGCTGCGGGAGCAACCAGCAGTTGCTTGAACAATTTCATGGGGAAGGGTCCTCACACACAGAACCGGCGTATAAAACGCCACATTCAGTTTGCATAATGTGTCAAGCCGATGAGCTGCGTACTGTGACAGCGGAGGCCTTGACCTGTAGCTAGCGCTACCAAAACCAGCTTTTTGTGTAAGAACGGCAACCAAATGTGGTCGTAGCGCGGCGACACCTCCTGCCCAAAGAACATCCCAAAACGATGCCCCCGACTGAAAAACCAGCCGGGGGCTCTCGCCGGGTCCGCTCTGGCGCGGAACCGATTGATCAGTCAGAAGAAGTGGCCGTCAGCCGGCGTTCTCCGCGATCAGCAGACCCTGCATCAAAGAACTGGAACTCATGAACACCTCCTCCCGGATGGCTAAGTGAACGCCGGCGATGCCTTCGAAACCATCCCAACCGCGGACGGTCGAAGATGCCTTCACATCACTGCGATCAGGACACTTGAACCATAACGGAAGCGCAAAGCCTGTGCTGTTGTGGCTCCTCACCCTGTGTTTTTGGCTGCCAGGCCTAGGGAACCTGCCGCTGCGCGACTGGGATGAAGGCCGGGTCGCCAGTGTGGCGCGCTCCACCATCTCCCGATGGGATTGGGGCTCAACCGGAGGCGACTGGTTGATGGCCTGGAAATGGGACGAGGCCTATCTCAACAAACCACCTGGCTTGCACTGGCTCGTCGGAGCATTCACTCAGTTCTTTGGCGAGAACGAGTGGGCCGTTCGACTGATGCCATGCCTGATCTCAAGCCTGGCGATTCCTTTACTACTGCAGCTGCGTCGCGAGCTTGGAGGTCGTGATGCAGAGAACAAAGCCCTGCTGGCCTCGGTGATCCTCATGACCCTGATCCCCATGGCCCGGCATGGCCGGCTGGCCATGCTGGATGGGAGTCTTGTCACCAGCTCCCTGTTGCTGTGGACCGGTTGGCTCAGCAGCCGTTCGGTTCCCTGGCATGGGTTGCTCTCAGGGCTTGGGGGAACGGGCATCTTGATGCTGAAACCCCCTGCCCTGGTTGGCTTCCTGCTGATCACCGCAGTCATCAGCTGGCTGGATCGACGCCAAAGCCGCTGGAGCTCCACTTCCCTTGCCTGGGTTGGCGCAGGGATCAGCCCGGGGCTTGCTTGGCACGGATGGCACCTCGCCCATCGCGGGAGTTCTGCACTCGTGATGTGGGGCGGACAGGGATTCGGACGTGTGGCGGGTGTGGTGGGCGACAGCACAGGTGCTTTTGTCATGCCGCTCACCGAAGTGCTCGAGGGCGGCTGGCCATGGCTGCTGCTGCTGCCTCTCGGGATCAGACTGGCCTGGCAACAGCGAAGTGATTGCGCTGGACGCTGGGAACTGGGTCTGCTGTTGGGGAGCGCTGCGCTAGTGCTGCCTCTTCGCAGCCAACTGCCCTGGTACAGCCACCTTCTCTGGCCTGCCATTGCATTGCTCTGTTCCGAAGGCCTCCATCAGATGCTGATCAGCGGTCGACCCCGATGGATTGGCAAACTCTGGCTGCTGATGGGAGCAACTCTGCTGCTTGCAGGTCTGGCGCTGATGATCAGCAGCCCATCGATTGAACTGCCGCGATTGGCACTGGTCTGCGCTGGTGCTGGTCTCATCGCAGGAGGTCGCCAACTGATTCAGACCACACAACGGCAGCGCCGGCGTGGGTTCATCACACTGCTCATAGGGTGGGGTTCTGCTCTGCTGGCGCTTTGGTACAGCCAACTGTGGCTCTGGGAGCTGAATGAAAGCTGGGACCCTCGCCCAGTTGCCAGCTCGATCCGAAATCTTCCAGCCGAGGCCAAGGTCGTTCTCGATGGGCCTACACGACCGTCACTGGGCTGGTATGCGAATCGCAAAATGCTGGACGACACGGACCAGGTGCACGGCCAACACTGGGTGGTGAGCAACAAGCCTCCCAAGGGATGCGAAATAAACGAGTCGCAGCTGAGATCAAGCTCAGGCGAGGACCCATGGCAGCTGTGGTACTGCCCTTTGTCTCCAGAGAGCCTCGAGGCAGACCATGAAGGGCAATAGCCAAGCGTTGAAGCTGCCGAATCAACTCTGGCTGATCAGTCTTCTGATCGGACTACTGGGCTGGAGCTGTTCTGCTGTCCGACATTGGCTTCTGCAGAGCAACGCCTACGACCTGGGTCTGTTTGACCAATGGGCGTGGTTGGTGAGTCAGGGACTGCCACCGGTGTCGTCAATGGAAGGCGTCCACCTCCTTGCAGATCACGGCGCTTGGTGGCTGTATCTGAGTGGAGCGCTCTACACCATCGAGCCGTCTCTGCAGTGGTTACTGGCATCCCAGGCACTGGCTTTGAGCTGCACAGCGATTCCGATCTGGATGCTCGCAGCACAGGCACAACTGCCACGCAGGCTCTGCTGGCTGAGCTGTCTGCTGTGGTGGCTTCAACCCGTGGTCTTCAACAGCAATCTGTTTGATTTCCATCCGGAAGTATGGGGGATGCCTGTCTTGGCCTTCGCTCTCTGGGCCGAGAGGGCAGACCGTCCAGTGCTCTGGATGACCTTGCTGCTTACGTTGCTGGGCTTCCGTGACGGGCTTCTGCTGGTGATTGCCGGCATGGCGATCGAACAAGCCTGGCGGCGGCGCTGGCGCTGGAGCACAGCTGCCACATTGCTGTCTGGAGGTTGGCTGCTGATGCTCAGCCGCTGGCTTTATCCCTGGCTGCGTGATGGCGAAGGACCCAAAGCGGCAGAACAGATGTTTGGGCACTTGAACGGCAGCCCTGTTCAAGTCTTAAACAGTCTCGACTGGCTCGGAGGAGCCTCTTACCTTCTGCTTCTGGCACTGCCCTGCGGGGTTCTCTGGCGCCGTAACTCGTTTCCGGTGTTGCTGATCGGCTTACCACTCGTTGTTATCAATCTGCTTTCCGCATCCAGCAGCTATCGCACACTGATTCATCACTACAGCCTGCCGCTGGCTGTTATCGCCGTTGTTGCCGCCATCGACGGCCTTGCCGCAGGCGAGCGACACGGTCGATCTCTGTCCTACCGCCGCCGCTCTCTCATGGCGGGATGGGCAGTTCTCTGCTGGCTGGCCCTCGCCAAACCTTGGTTCTTCACTGGGCCTTACCTGGAACGGCTTGGCATGCGTCAGGACGTGACAGAGGCGATCAGCCTCGTGCCGCCTGATGCACGCGTGCTCAGTACCAGTTACTTGGCACCTCACCTGAGTCAACGCCAATGGGTTGCTTTCCCGAAGAAGAGCTACGACACGTCACTCAAGACCAGTCAATGGACGGCGCTTCTGCTGAATCCAGATGATGCCGGCTGGGGGTCCAGCAAAACCGACCAGACAAGCTTGCTCAAGCAAGCGCATCGCAATGGCTGGGATTGCCGGGAGTGGTCTTCGGGCCTGGAACTCTGTCTGTCACCCGACGGAGCACAAGTGCCCCCGCTTCACAATGGATGAGCTTGTAATCGCCTTGGGCAAGTAATTCTTGAACCCGATCGCGAATTTTGATCTGAACGCGTCGTTCACGTTTGAACACTGGCGCTAAGGGTGTGTAGTAGTCCGGGAAGGCCACGACATAGTCAACTGAACGCACCGCACCCTCTCGATCCTTGAATTGCACCGAATTGGGGAAGCGGATCAGGGCTTCGCGCTGTGCCAAGAGGGGCAGCAAGGGGGTATCCGCGGCAACACTTGCTCCATCAGGCACTTGAGACAAAGCCTTCAGTGCTGCTTCGCGTCTATGAAGCATGGTCCTCGGTGGGACATGAATCCAGGGAACAAAACTGTCAGGAATCACCGCAGAGAAACTTCGGTGAGGATTGCCGACAACCGTGAGAACAAGCCCGAGAGCTACAGCACCAGTCCAAACCATTCGCATGCGGCGTTGATGCCAGGCACTGGGATGGGCTTCCCACCACAACACAGCACCCAGATAGAGGCCAGGCACAAGAGCCAGGACATAACGCAGCGTGACCGCAAGAGCGGTGCGACCTTGCGAGACAAGGGCAACAAACAATGGCGCTGAGACCAGCAGCAGAGCATCCAGTGAAAGAAGTGGGATGAACAGCAGCGGCAACGTGAGTGCAAGCACGAAACCGAGCGTGGCGCCAGGCGGTGAAACGAGTGCCTGAAGCACAGCCAGAGGCTCACGCAGCATCGCGAGCATCAGGGCAACCGTCCCACGAGACGGATCCTCAACAAGATGACCAAACTTCTCGGCAAGGAATCGATCGGCGAGAGAGGAGTCCACCGCAGGCTGTATCCACCCCGTGACGATCAACACCCATCCCAGAGCTCCCAACATCAGCGCAACGCCCCAAGAGCGCTCAGATGGACGGCGGATCAGGGCCCACAGTCCCAGGGAAAAAAGAACCAGACCACTGTCCTCTCGCACCAGCAACAGCAGCACAGCGGACAGCAAAACCTGCCACCGACGTCGTTCCATCAGGCCTTCCACCACCAGGAAACCCAGCAGTGGAATCCAGATAAGGTCGTGAAAATTTTCAATCGCAGGACCGAAAACAGCGCCACTGAGGAAGTAGGCCACTGTGATCCTGAATGCGAGATCAGCATTCAAACGACGTGATGCGATCCGCCAGAGCACCAGCCCGGCAGCCGTGAGTACTGAAACCTGGATGAAAGGCAGGGCCCAGCGACCCATCACAACCACCAGTGGGGAGGTTGCCAGGGTGAGGAAATTGGCGTGCTGACCGAGGTGGAGATAGGTGACCCAGGGCAGTGCACCAGCAGTGGTTACTGCTCCAGAAAGCACCGAAGACAGGCTGCTCTCGAACGGACGTCCCTGTGACGTTGACCAAAGTTCCTGCAAGAACAAGGCCTGGTCATACGTGGCGCTAAGGGTTTCGAGGCGCCAAACCTGAATGAGAAAAGTGACCACCCAAAAGCCGCTGGTGAGCAGAAGCACAGATCTGGGCCAGGTCACAGACCTGGGAGCAGGAGCGCGCATCGTGTAACGGCTTGACTCGGGGAATACGGCCATTCAAGACCGGCCAATAAAAAAGGGATGCCAGTTGGCATCCCTTCGACGATCGCAGGATCAGCGTTTGCGAATCAAAGAGCGTTACCGCGGGGCAGAACCTCTTCAGGGAAGACGAAGTTTTCGTGCGGCTGGTCAGCCGGTGCCATCCAGGCACGCAGACCTTCATTCAGAAGGATGTTCTTGGTGTAGAAGGTCTCGAATTCGGGATCTTCTGCAGCGCGGATTTCCTGTGACACGAAGTCATAGGCCCGCAGGTTCAGAGCCAGGCCGATGATGCCGATGGAGCTGGTCCACAGGCCCATCACAGGCACGAACAGCATGAAGAAGTGCAGCCAGCGCTTGTTGGAGAAGGCGATCCCGAAGATCTGGCTCCAGAAGCGGTTGGCGGTGACCATTGAATAGGTCTCTTCTTCCTGGGTGGGCTCGAACGCCTTGAAGGTGTTGGCCTGCTCGCCGTCCTCAAACAGCGTGTTTTCCACGGTGGCGCCATGAATGGCGCAAAGCAGTGCACCGCCGAGGATGCCGGCGACGCCCATCATGTGGAAGGGGTTCAGGGTCCAGTTGTGGAAGCCCTGGAGGAAGAGCAGGAAGCGGAAAATCGCTGCCACACCGAAGGAGGGCGCGAAGAACCAGCTGCTCTGGCCGAGGGGGTACATCAGGAAGACACTGACGAACACCGCAATCGGACCGGAGAAGGCGATGGCGTTGTAAGGACGGATGCCGACCAGACGGGCGATCTCGAACTGACGCAGCATGAAGCCGATCAGTGCGAAGGCACCGTGCAGGGCCACGAAGGCCCAGAGGCCGCCGAGCTGACACCAGCGAACGAAGTCACCCTGGGCTTCAGGGCCCCAGAGCAACAGGAGGCTGTGACCCATCGCATCAGCGGGGGTAGACACAGCAGCAGTCAGGAAGTTGCAACCTTCCAGGTACGACGAGGCGATGCCGTGGGTGTACCAGGAGGTCACGAAGGTGGTGCCTGTGAGCCAGCCACCGATGGCCAGATAGGCCGTTGGGAAGAGAAGAATGCCGGACCAGCCGACAAAAACGAAGCGGTCGCGCTTAAGCCAGTCATCGAGGACGTCAAACCATCCCCGCTGTGGCGCGCGTCCTACAGCGATCGTCATGAGAGGCGCTTCATGAAGCTTTACGTGCCGAGCCTAGTTGGAGGCAGCGATTCTGTGGGCACTGATTCGAAGATTCATGGACACATGAGTAGAAATGCCCATCACTGCATCCCAGCCTTCCATTCGCGAAGATGGCATCAGTGAATGGACTCGACCGTGTACGTGATTGAGCTGGCTCTGCGCATGAGCCCCATGCCCGTGTCCGTGCAACGCAAGGACCATGAAGCTGCCGAAGGGGTGTACCAACAGGTAAGAGCGGCCCTCGAGCAGGGGCAACCCAGACTGCTCGAGCTCACTTGCGAAAAAGTCGAAGGCAAGCGCCTCAGTGTTCTGACCAACGATTTGCTAGCTGTTCAGATCTACGAAAAAACGGCCGCGGCCGGCGGAAGCAAGCGCCCAGGTTTCTCCCTGGATGGCTGAATCTGCATGAGCTCAGAGCAGAAAGCCGCGCTGGCCGGACTGAGTTTCGAGAGAGTCAGCTACAGCTGGCCCTGCGGCACCAAAGCACTGGATCGCTGCAGCTTCGCGATTCCAGGCCCGGGGCTATGGATGCTTGTCGGCAGCAACGGCAGCGGCAAAAGCACTCTGTTCAGAATCATCAGCGGTCTGATCAGGCCACAGTCGGGCCTGGTTCGCCAGAACCTAAGGCCATCTCTTGTCTTTCAGAACCCCGACCACCAACTTCTCTTGCCCAGCTGCGGCAGTGAGCTTCTGCTCAATCTTCCATCCGGCCTGAGTCGGCCTGAGCAACGGCTCAGAATCAATCGACTCATGGAACAGGTCGGGCTTGCAGGCATGGCTGGCAGGCCGATTCACACCCTGAGCGGGGGGCAGAAGCAGCGGCTAGCCATTGCGGGAGCACTCGCCAGCGAAGCCACACTGCTGCTTCTGGATGAACCAACCGCACTTCTGGATCCCACGAGTCAGACAGCCATCCTCAGCACGGTCCAGCAGCTCTGCCACCGCTCCAAATCTCCCTTGACAGCTCTATGGATTACACACCGACTGGGAGAGCTGGACCATGCAGATGGAGCCGCCCGAATGGAGCGAGGACGGGTCGGAGCTTGGCAGAACGGCCCGTCGCTGCGAAGTCAACTTGAGCCCCTTGCGAGACGGCATGGCTGAGGGGTAAGTTCTCCACGTCACATTCCTCGGTAGCTCAGCGGTAGAGCGGTCGACTGTTAATCGATTGGTCGCAGGTTCGAATCCCGCCCGGGGAGTTTTCATTAGCAAGAGCACCACGACTTCATGAGTCGTGGTGCTTTTTTTGCTTCATCCCCCTGCAGCGATTCAACGGTTTGAAGCCCTGAAAGTCACCGCAGCTCACTCAGGGCCATTTGAAAATGCCTTGAAAAATGGAATTTCCGTAACAGTCACCCTTCGAAACCGAAGACTTTCTGTAGAGGCCGCGTCACCAGACCAGGGCAAAACACCGCCAAAACACTGTGCCAGCAACAGTTTTTCCTCCTGGGGTCCTGTTGGGTCTTTGTAAGCACATCAGTGCAGGCCACAGAGAACCTTGAGAGAATCTGTCAAGCAATGACGCGGCATACCCACGTCCACCTTTTCCCTCCGCTGGCCTGTCGATGAAGCCCTGCATCCTGCTAATCGAAGACGACCGGGACATGCGTGAACTGGTGAGCGGTCACCTCGAGCACAGTGGCTTTGACGTGCAAAGCGCTGACGATGGAATTAAGGGTCAAGCTCTTGCCCTTCAGTACAGCCCGGATCTGATTCTGCTGGACCTGATGCTACCGAAGGTTGACGGACTCACCCTCTGCCAACGTCTTCGCCGCGATGAACGCACCGCGGCCATACCGATCCTGATGCTGACGGCGCTGGGCGGAACCAAAGACAAGGTGAGTGGTTTCAACTCCGGTGCTGACGACTACCTGACCAAACCCTTCGATCTGGAGGAGCTTCAGGTGAGAGTCAAGGCCTTGTTGCGCCGCAGTGAGCGAGCACCGGTTGGAACCACCAGCAATCATCACGAAATCCTCAGTTACGGCCCCCTGACCCTGGTGCCGGAACGCTTCGAAGCGATCTGGTTTGATCGACCTGTGCGTCTTACTCATCTGGAGTTTGAACTGCTGCATTGCCTGCTGCAGCGTCATGGCCAGACCGTTGCCCCATCTCTCATTCTCAAGGAAGTCTGGGGCTACGAGCCTGACGACGACATCGAGACCATTCGGGTGCACGTGCGACATCTGCGCACCAAGCTCGAGCCTGATCCGCGTAAACCGCGCTTCATCAAAACGGTGTACGGAGCTGGTTACTGCCTGGAGCTCCCAACCGGAGCGCAACTCGAAGGTCTCCAAGACGTGCTGGCTCAGGCACGCCAGGAACGAGAACAGAAAGATCAGGAAAGTCGGGCCAGCGCCTGACGTTCCTGATCACGCCTCAATCAGATTGAGCAGGGCCACCTCCCAGGCCAGCCTGGGCTGAACAAACGACAGCAGGTGCCTGCGCAGCCGGTCGAGACGCTGCAGACGTGCAGGTTGTTGATAGGACGTCCAGAGGTTCTGCTGCCACCAGTTGATCAGCCACAGCTGCTGGTCGCCTTCCAGCTGCTCAGTGACATCTCGCGCCAGAGCGAGAGCCTGCAAAGGGGTGCTTGGAAGCATTTGCAGTCGTTGCTTCAACTCCTCGGGAATAGTCATCCAGACCCTGACGTGTTCCAGCAACGCCCCCGGGGAGCCTGCAGCAAGGGACAGAAGCTCTGGATGACTGGCCGCCATTGACAGCGCTTGCTCGCCCTTCTCATACGGCAATTGAGCCAGCACTGAATGCATGCAGGCTTCACTGAGACGCGTGAAACGGATTTGCTGACATCGCGATCGGATCGTCGTCAGAAGTTGTTCCGGAGCCGCGGACAACAGGATCAGCAGGCCGTGACCAGGCTCTTCAAGGGTCTTGAGCAATGCGTTGGCCGCTCCCTCTGCCATCGCCTCAGGTTGCTCAAGAATCACCAGACCTCTGGGCGACTGGAGTGGCTGACGGGCAAGAAATCTGCTGAGATCCCGGATCTGTTCCAAGCGCACCTGCGGTGGCGTGCGGCGGCTCACCCCGATGGACTCGGCTTCCGACCGTGGGATGAGACGCCCCTGATGGTTGTAGGTGGGCTCCACCCAGAGCAAATCGGGGTGGTTACGTTCTTGCAGACGCCGACGTTCGCGCGGCGCGACGTCACCACCACCCAGAAGACCTTCCAGGAAGCGAAGCGCCGCCAGACGTCGACCGACCCCATCCGGACCACTGAACAGATAGGCGGGCGCCAGTCGACGGTTCTCTAGTGCAGCAACGAGCAAGCGTTGCGCCAGCGGCTGGCCCTGCAAATCGCCGAACAGTGCTTCAGTCACGGCAGAGCTTGAGCGAAGTGATCCTCCAGCAGCCTGCGAATGATCTGTTGCACCTGCTCAGCACCCTGGTCAGCCTCCACCGGAATCCATCCACGCTCAGCCGACAGACGCTTGAAGCCCTCTGCCACCCGCATCAAGAAGGACTCGCCTTCCGCTTCGATCCGATCATCGGCGCGGGCACCACGACGTCGGAGGCTTTCCTGCAGAGGCAGATCAAGCCAGAGCGTGACATCTGGCGTAATGCCAGCCGTTGCGATGCGCTCCAAATCGAGGATGGTCTGCAGGTTGAGTCCTCGACCATCACCCTGGTAAGCGATGGTGGATCCGCTGAAACGGTCGCTAAGCACCCAGTCTCCCCGCTCCAGGGCGGGGCGGATCATCCGTTCAACATGTTGAGCGCGATCAGCGGCATAGAGGAGCAATTCAGCCGTGGGATCCGGAGCGGACTCTGACGGTGGATTCAGCAGCAGCTCACGCAAAGCACGACCCAGGGGGGTGCCGCCGGGTTCACGTGTGAGATGCAGGGTCGCGCCAGGCGGCATCAGACCACTACCCGGAAGCCAGTCAGCCAGGTGCCTGAGCTGGGTGGTCTTGCCACAGCCATCAATGCCCTCAAGAACCAGAAACCGTCCGGTCATGTTCAGCGCAAACGCAGGCTGAGGGCATTCAGAACCACCGATAGCGAGCTGAGGGCCATGAGCAGTGCTGCAAGCGGCGGAGACAGAAGCAAGTTGAAGCCTGGCAGCAGAACACCTGCAGCGACCGGCAGGGCGATCATGTTGTAGCCGAACGCCCAGAACAGGTTCTGTCGGATTTTGGCCATCGTTCGCCTGGCCAGGGTCAGAGCTTCTGGCAGCGCCTCGAGCCGATCACCGAGCAGCACCAGATCTGCCGTGTCCTGAGCAATCTGCGTCCCCGTCCCAACAGCGATCCCCAGATCTGCCGCAGCGAGGGCAGGGGCATCATTGATGCCGTCACCGACCATGCCCACAGTCTCCTTGGCGCGCCAGTCTTCGAGGCGCTCCAGCTTCTGACTGGGGAGCAGCTGCCAAGCCAGCTCGTCCTCGGCAAAGCCGAGCATCCCGGCAATCTTTTCAACGGCCTGACGACGATCGCCGCTGAGCATCCCCAGTTTCAGCCCCTGATCCCTCAGGCGCTGCAAGGCAACAGGCGCGTCCGGTCTGAGGCGGTCATCAATCGCCACCACCCCGAGCGGCTCCGCATCAAGACCAACAGCCACAAGCGTTTGTCCGCGCCGGAGAGCCTCCTCAACCGCTTGCTGTTGGCTGTCAGACCACACCACGCCTTCCCGCTGCAGCCATTCGGGGGAACCCACACGGAGTTGTCCGGTCATGGACTCGAGTGTGCCCTCCATACCGGACCCGGAAAGAGTCCGACTGGCCGTCACAGGCAGGAGGGTGAGATTGAGGCGCTGAGCCTCCTGCAACAGCGCATGGGCCAGAGGATGACGACTCGTCTGTTCAAGGCTCGCTGCCAGCTGAATGGTGCGGGCGGGATCGTCGCTGGCCATCACCGCATCCACGAGAGGGCGACCCAGGGTGAGCGTTCCGGTTTTGTCAAAGACCATGCGCTCGATGGACGCGGATTGCTCGATCACATCTCCGCCCCGGAACAGCCAGCCCTGGCGCGCGGCAAGTCCTGAGGAGACGGTGATCACCGTGGGCGTGGCCAGTCCGAGGGCACAGGGGCAGGCCACCACAAGCACCGCAATGGCCAGTTGAAGGCCGAGACCGAACGGAGTCTGGGCTCCTGCCCCGAGAGCGCCATGAACAGCGAAATCATGCCCATGATCCATAAGCACCACGGGAACCTCCAGGACCTGAGGCCAGAGACGACTGCCCAGCTGCCACCAGAACAGAAACGTCACCAGGGCGAGGCTGACGACGCCATAACAGAATCGGCCTGCGACCTTGTCGGCCAGCCCCTGGATGGGCGCTCGCCTGGCCTGTGCCTGCTCAACAAGGGCAATGATCCTGGCCAGGGCTGTTTCGCTGCCGACACGCTGAACCTCCATCTGCAGAGTGGCCTCGAGATTGAGGCAACCGGAACTGAGTTCAGTCCCTGGTTCGGCCTCGAGCGGCAGCGGCTCGCCGGTGAGACTTGAGAGGTCCACCGCAGAGCGGCCGTTTCGTACAACACCATCGACAGGAATCCTGTCTCCGGCAAGCAGCTCGATTGACTCGCCCGGTCGCAGCACAGCGACGGGAACTTCGCGAACCGTGTCATCCGCCATCAGCAGCCGAGCGGTATCGGGCTGCAAGGCAGCGAGCTCCTGCAGAGCCCTTCCCGTACGCCGTCGAGCACGCTCTTCAAGGAAACGCCCCAGCAGCACGAAACCGAGAAGCATCACGGGCTCGTTGAAAAAACAGGGCCAACCCACCGCAGGCCAGACCAGTGCCACAAGACTCGCCAGATAGGCGCTGCCGACGCCGAGACTGACCAGAGTGTCCATGCTTGGAACACCACTGCGGGCCGCCGACCAGCCGCTGACCAGAATCGGTCGTCCAGGACCCAGAAGAGCCACCGTGGCCAGGCCAGCATGGAAAGGCAGCGTGCCGATCATCGGCAGCGCAATCGTCCCAGCTTCAGCGAGGTGACCCAGCACTGACAGCAGCAGAAGCACAAGCGCGACCATCAGCTGTCGCCACTGCTGCCACCATCCCCTCGTTCTCTCAGGCTCGGTCCCTTTGGCGAACAGTCCGCTCTGGCGAGGCTGAGCAGAAAAGCCACGGCCTTGCAAAGCCGCCAGCACATCATCCAGCAACGGCTGAGAGGACGGTGTTGCCTCACCGTCGAGTCGCAACCAGGCGCTGCGGGTCACGAGGTTGACACTGGCCTCCCGCACGCCTGGCTGAGCCAGCAGCGTGCGCTCCACCGCACGCACGCAGGCGCCACATTTCATTCCCTCCACATCCAGAAGCACCGCATGGGTCTGAACGCTCTGGTCAGGGGGATGGGAAGACGCTGCTGACACTTCAACGGTTCACACCACTCCACGCTAGGCAGCACCCGTTGGGTTCAGGATGGTTTGATCCGTCCGGCTTTCCGTGCCACGCAGTAACCGCAACGACAACTTCATCGACAAGAGCTTCACGGTCATGGCCGACCTGATCGTGAAGCTGCTGCCGATCAACTCCCGGGCCAAGGAGGCCTACGTGTACTACCGCGACGGCCTGTCTGCTCAGAACGACGGTGACTACGCCGAAGCCCTCGAAAATTATGAGGAGAGCCTCAAGCTCGAAGAGAACCCCGTGGATCGCGGAGAAACCCTCAAGAACATGGCGATCATCTACATGAGCAACGGCGAGGAAGACAGAGCGATTGAGACCTATCAGCAGGCCCTTGATGAAAATCCCAAGCAGCCGTCATGCCTGAAAAACATGGGTCTGATCTATGAAAAGCGCGGGCGGATCGCCGAAGAGGAGGGTCGGCGCGACGAAGCGGACGTGTGGCTCGACAAAGCGGCCGAAGCCTGGACGCAAGCTGTGCGACTCAATCCAGGGGGCTATCTGGACATTGAAAACTGGCTGAAATCCAGCGGCCGCAGCAACGTTGATGTGTACTTCTGAAGCGTGACAGCGGCTCAGGTCGGCTCCTCCTCAGGATTCACCCCGAGCCCCAGCACAAGGGCTTCGGTGATCGATCCCGCCTCCAGTAGTTCCAGATCCAGGCCGGACGCCACAGGGCCAAGGCCGCTTCCTCGCGGCACAACGGCGCGCCTGAAGCCCAGACGAACAGCCTCCTGCAGTCGCAGCTCCAGCTGACCCACCGATCGAAGCTGACCGCCCAGCCCCAGTTCGCCGAGCAGAACGGTGCCCGCCGGCAGCGTCAGATCTCGGAAACTGGCCACCACAGCCGCAGCCACCCCAAGATCTGCTGCCGGTTCCTCGACATCCAACCCTCCCGCCACGGCCAGGTAGCAGTCGAAGCGTGACAAAGGCAAACCCATGTGCTTCTCCAGCACCGCCAGGATCTGATGCAAACGGTTGACGGCAATTCCGGTGGCGGTCCGGCGAGGACTGGCGTAGCTGGTGGAACTCACCAGCGCCTGGAGATCGACCACAAGCGGCCTGGTGCCTTCACAGGCCACGATCGTTGCCACACCGTTGGCTCGCTCACCGCTGAGGAAAAGCTCACTGGGATTACCGACCTCCTCCAGCCCCTGGCCCCGCATCTCAAACACCCCCAGCTCATGGGTGGCTCCGAAGCGATTCTTGACGGCCCTCAGCAGTCGATGGCTGGCAAAGCGATCTCCCTCGAACGTGAGCACCGCATCCACCAGGTGTTCAAGCACCTTGGGACCCGCCAGAGCGCCTTCCTTGGTGACATGCCCCACCAGCAGCAAGGCAGTGTTCTGCCGCTTGGCCAATCTCTGCAGAGCCGCCGCACATTCCCTCACCTGGGCAACGGAACCAGGGGCGCTGGAGAGTTCGGCGTCATGCAAGGCCTGAATGCTGTCGATGATCGCCACATCAGGCCTGAGGGATTCCAGTTCCTGAAGCACAAGATCAAGGTCCGTTTCCGCCAGCAGCTGCAGATCACTGCTGTCGGCTGTGAGCCTCTGCCAACGGAGTTTCACCTGCTGAGCGGACTCCTCTGCGCTCACGTACAGCACCGAACGATCGCGCGCGATGGCCGATGCGCTCTGCAGCAGCAAT
The DNA here is from genome assembly GCA_047286285.1 of Synechococcus sp. Taxonomy (GTDB): domain Bacteria; phylum Cyanobacteriota; class Cyanobacteriia; order PCC-6307; family Cyanobiaceae; genus Synechococcus_C. The sequence continues at coordinate 2,366,605 of JBJBBP010000002.1, forward strand.
GTGCTCTTGCCGATCCCCGGATCTCCTCCCACCAGCACCAGTGATCCAGGAACGAGTCCACCGCCTAGAACGCGGTTGAGCTCCTCGTAACCACTGCCGATGCGCTCAAGAGGCTGATCGCCAAGCGAGGCCATCGACGTGGAGCGGCGCGCTTTCGGCGCAGTGGTGGGATCAGTCCCTGCGCGACGGCGGCGACCATCTTCTTTGGGTGCCGATTGCTCCACCAAAGAATTCCAGCTGCCGCAGCTGCTGCAGCGCCCAAAAAACTGTCGTGTCTGGGCACCACAGCTCTGACAGACGTAGAGATTGGCCGATCGGGGCACGTCGAATGATGAAGAAAGTTGGCGCTACGTGAACGACTGAACCCGCTAATCACCTATGTGTGAGCACTATCTTCGCTCCTTGCCGGCGGTATGACGGCCTCAGCACCCTCCAAGGAAACCATCCTCGTGGTGGATGACGAGGCCAGCATCCGCAGGATCCTCGAAACCCGCCTCTCGATGATCGGGTACAACGTTGTGACCGCCTGCGATGGGACCGAGGCCCTGGAAAGCTTCCAGGAGTGCAATCCGGATCTGGTCGTTCTCGACGTGATGATGCCGAAGCTGGACGGCTATGGGGTCTGCCAGGAGCTTCGCAAGGAATCCGATGTTCCGATCGTGATGCTCACAGCTCTCGGGGATGTCGCCGACCGGATCACCGGTCTTGAACTTGGAGCGGATGACTATGTGATCAAACCCTTCAGCCCGAAGGAACTGGAAGCTCGGATCCGCTGTGTTCTTCGCCGTGTGGAGAAAGAGCATGCAGCAGGCATTCCCAACTCCGGCGTCATCCAGGTCTCAGACCTACGCATTGACACCAACAAGCGGCAGGTGTTCCGCAACGATGAGCGAATCCGTCTCACCGGGATGGAATTCAGCCTCCTCGAACTGCTGGTGAGCCGCTCCGGAGAACCGTTCAGTCGTGGTGAGATCCTGAAGGAGGTTTGGGGTTATACCCCTGAACGCCACGTCGACACCCGGGTGGTGGATGTTCATATTTCACGTCTTCGTTCCAAACTCGAGGACGATCCGGCCAACCCCGAGCTGATTCTCACGGCTCGCGGCACCGGCTACCTGTTCCAGCGCATCGTCGATTCCGTTGCCTCCGAAGGATCCTGACCTCACCCCGGACGCTGCGCCGAGGATCAAAGCCCGCCGCTCCAAGGCTGTTCGACGCCTTGTGATCTGGTATCGGCGCAATGCCGCAGTGACCACTCTGGTGGACACCGCAACCACCTCTGCCAGTGCCGCCGGCAACGTGGCCGGCTCCGTCACCTCCATGGCGGGCACGGTGGTCAACAACGCCGGAACCATGGCCGGTTCAGTGCTGCAACCGGTGATGGATCCGCTCAGGCGTCTTCAGGGCGGCACCCCTGGAGAGGAACTCGAGATCGACGATCGAGACCGTATCTGGGTGGCCGTGGACGGAATGGGCGGTGACAACGCACCTGTACCGATTCTGGAGGGATGCCTTCAGGCCATCGAACGTCTGGCCGTGAAAATCCGCTTCGTCGGAGAAACAGACCGGGTGCTCGAAGCTGCTGCTGCCTCAGGACTGGGTGAGGCGATGAATGCGGCAATCGATGCAGGATGTCTTGAACTGATCACCAGCGGCACCTCGGTGGAAATGCACGAGGAGGCCACCGTGGTGCGACGCAAGCGCGACGCCAGCATCAATGTGGCCATGGATCTGGTCAAACGAGGAGAGGCCCAGGCCGTGTATTCGGCAGGCAACTCCGGTGCTGTGATGGCTTCCGCCATCTTCCGGCTGGGACGACTGTCCGGCATCGACCGGCCCGCCATCGGCGCCCTGTTTCCCACGAAAGATCCCGGACAGCCCGTGCTGGTCCTGGATGTGGGAGCCAACATGGATTGCAAGCCCTCCTACCTCCACCAGTTCGCCCTGCTGGGGGACATTTACTCAAGAGATGTTCTGCAGGTGAGCAAACCCAGGATCGGCCTGCTCAACATTGGAGAGGAGGAGTGCAAGGGCAATGATCTCTCGGTTCGCACCCATGAGCTGCTCCTCGGAGAATCTCGTCTTCACTTCGCCGGAAACTGTGAGGGTCGCGATGTCTTGTCGGGTGAATTCGACGTGGTGGTCTGTGACGGCTTCACCGGCAATGTTCTGCTGAAGTTTCTGGAATCGGTGGGAAGCGTTCTGCTCGGCGTGCTCAGAGCCGAGCTGCCTCGCGGTCGACGCGGCAAGGTTGGATCCGCCTTCCTACGCAGCAATCTCAAGCGCATCAAGAAACGGCTGGATCATGCGGAACATGGCGGAGCCCTGCTGCTGGGTGTCAACGGCATCTGCGTGATCGGCCACGGCAGCAGCAAGGCCCTGTCGGTGGTGAGTGCCCTGCGTCTGGCCCACTCAGCCGCCAGCCATGGCGTGATGGATCATCTTGCCCAGCTGGGAGCCAAAACCACCTCCCGGGCTTGATCAGCCCGAAGTCGCGGATCGCCGCAGACTTTGCAGCATGAGCAACCCCCTTGCCTGACAGGGGTTCTGACGGACTGTGATTGACTGACGCCACCGCTTGGACCCTCTTTTGGCTGGAGCATCACCGCACTCCCGAGGCGTAGCTCTGATCAGCAGCGGCAGCGCCCAGGCAGCCCAGGTGATCAGTAACAACCAGCTGGGGCAGCGTGTTGACACCAGCGATGAGTGGATCCGCAGCCGCACCGGGATTGCCACACGTCGCGTGAGCAGCCCCGACCAGCGCCTGAATGACCTCGCGGCTGACGCGGGGCGATCGGCTCTGGCCATGGCCGGCTGGTCTGCCGACAGCCTTGACCTGATCTTGCTGGCAACCTCCACTCCGGATGACCTGTTCGGTTCAGCACCGGCGGTGCAGGCTGCACTAGGGGCATCCAATGCAGTCGCCTTTGATCTCACAGCCGCCTGCAGCGGCTTTCTCTTTTCGCTGGTGACAGCTGCTCAGTACCTGCGCACCGGCGCCATGCGGCGAGCCCTGGTGATCGGCGCCGACCAGCTCAGTCGTTTCGTGGACTGGGATGACCGCCGCAGTTGTGTGCTCTTCGGCGATGGTGCCGGAGCTGTCGCCATTGAAGCCAGCGATGAGGATGGGCTGCTTGGATTTCTGCTGCGCAGCGACGGCACACGCGGTGGTGTGCTCAACCTGCCTGCTCTCGATAACGGTGAAGTCTTGGCAGACAGTGCGCAGCATCGGCAGGGTGGCTATCGCCCGATCGAGATGAATGGCCAGGAGGTCTACAAATTCGCAGTCAGGGAAGTCCCAGCGGTCTTGCAAAGCCTTCTGGACCGCTGTGAGGTCGGTCCTGAGACCGTCGACTGGCTGCTGCTTCATCAAGCCAATCAGCGCATCCTCGATGCCGTGGCCGATCGCTTCGCCATTCCCAAACAGAAGGTGCTGAGCAACCTGGCTCATTACGGCAACACCTCAGCGGCAACGATTCCTCTCGTGCTCGACGAAGCGGTGAGGGATGGTCGGGTCCGGGCCGGAGACCTGCTGGCAAGCAGCGGCTTTGGAGCTGGCCTGAGCTGGGGAGCGGCACTCTTTCGCTGGCAGGGGCCCGCCTAGGCTCCCAACACCGTTGCGCCACATTGAATGTCGATCGCCTGGGTGTTCCCCGGACAGGGATCTCAGAAAAACGGCATGGCCGACCCGGTTCTGAGCCTGCCTGGTGCGGAGGAACGCTTTGAACTGGCATCGAAACTGCTTGGCCGGGATCTTCTGTCGATCTGCAGGGGTGAGGGCTCGGATACCAGCACCCCCTCCGATCTGAACGACACCCGCAACACCCAGCCGGCCCTCTTTGTCGTGGAGTCGCTGGTTGTTGATGAGCTCAGGCGTCAGGGAAGGGAACCCGACCTGGTGGCAGGCCACAGCCTTGGCGAGCTTGTGGCGCTCTATGCCGCAGGCGTTTTCGATGCCGCCACCGGCCTGGAGCTGATGCAACGCCGATCAGAGCTGATGGCGAGTGCTGGGGGAGGAGCCATGACAGCGGTGATCGGTTTCGACCGCAGCCAACTGGACACCCTGGTCAATTCGACTGAAGGAGTGGTGATTGCCAACGACAACAGCGATGCTCAGGTGGTGCTGTCAGGCAGTCCGGAGGCGGTGAGCGCGGTGAGCGAGGCACTCACCTGCAAGCGGGCCATTTCCCTCGCCGTCTCCGGCGCATTCCATTCCCCATTCATGGAGAAGGCCGCAGATGCCTTTGCCTCCCATCTCGACAGCGTCGCCTTCGCGGATGCGCGCTTCCCAGTGCTCAGCAACACAGACCCCACCCCCAGCCGGGATGCTGAAGAGCTGAAGCAGCGACTGAGGCGTCAGATGATCACCGGCGTGCGCTGGCGCGAAACGATGTTGGGAATGACATCCGCCGGCGTTGACACCCTGGTCGAAATCGGTCCAGGAAATGTACTGAGCGGCCTGGCCAAACGTGCGATGAAAGGGGTCACCACCTCGCAGCTCTCAAGTGCCGGCGACCTGGGCCTTTGACTGTGAGCAGCGACCTTTCAATCAACACCACCGGCCTCCAGCCCCAGAAGGCACCACAACCAAGCTTGATCTACAAACTGGTCAGTGCCCTGCTGGTGTTTCCGCTATTCAGAGTGCTGTTCCGCGGACGCACCAGCGGGAACGGCAACGTGCCGATGGACGGCCCTCTGGTGGTTGTAGCCAACCACGGGTCCCATCTCGATCCACCGCTGCTTGGCCATGCCCTGGGCCGACCGGTGTCATTCATGGCCAAGGCCGAGCTTTTCAGCATCCCGATGCTGGGCCGGTTGATCCGCGCCTGTGGAGCCTATCCCGTGAAACGGGGTGCAAGCGATCGTGAAGCCATCCGCACAGCCACCGGAAGGCTCAACGAAGGCTGGGCCATTGGCGTCTTTCTCGATGGAACTCGCCAGTCGGACGGCCGCGTGAACCACCCAATGCCGGGTGCCGCACTCCTGGCGGCAAGATCAGGTGCTCCTCTTCTGCCTGTGGCCATCCTCAACAGCCACAGAGCCCTTGGAGTGGGTCGGAGTCTGCCTCGACTGGTCAGGCTCGAAATACGGATTGGCTGCCCGGTTCCTGCCCCGGCCAGCAGGCGCAAACCCGATCTGGAGGCCACCACCCGCGAACTGCAGAGACGGATCAACGCACTGATCGATCAGTAAGTGGTGAACAGCTGTGGCCAGTACCTGCGCGCCCATGGCTTGAGATCCCGGCCGGTGATCACCCAGGCAGCAGCCCGCAGTCCATCCCCGAAACGCTTGCCGAAGCTTTCATCACGACAGTTGGGCTGACAGCTGACCGGAACACCTGTCAAGCGAATTCCACGGCTTCCAGCAACGATGGCGCCGACTGCCATCGCCCGCGGCAGATGATCTTCACTGGTCACAAGCAGCAGATGATGCACTCCCTCCCTCTGGAGTTCATCCACGAGCGACGTGAAATTCCCGAGTGTGTCCTTGGCCCGGTAATCGAGTTGCACCCGGTGCTGTTCAAGACCGGCATCACGCCTCAGCCATTGGGCGTATTCAGGATTGGTCCCGCCGCTCACAACCAGAGGAAGGTTCATCCGACGAGCCAGATGCAGACCCATGCGCTCGCGATCAGCATCACCTCCAAGAACCAGGATTCTCTGGGGCTGATGGTTAGTGAGTGCAGCCTCCACGAAAGGGCGCAGGGGACCGCCGACACAAACGCCAGCAAGGACGGCGGTACAGAGCAGCAGCGACCGTCCGCCAAGACCCATCAGACCGGCCCCACTGGCGATGTGGGATAGATCGGCAGAACCGGGTCCCAGGGGCCTGGAAGATCGCGCGCATGACAATCGCGGCAGTAACCCAGAAGCTGCAGCACATCAGCATTCACATCCACCGCCATGGGAATGGCTGGAGAAGGCTGATCACCTTCGCTGAGCAGGCGAGGTGATTCCAGTTCCTCGACCTCCGTGGTCACAATCCTGTAGCGACCGGCGACCTGTCCCCTTCGAGGCAGAGTCTGCACAATCGAGAAGGGCTGATTCTGCTGTGGTTCAGGCAGCTGCTTGCGGAGTCTCGGAGCCATCAGGGCAAAACTGCTGACCCCATGAAGAGGGGCACTCAACTGCTGAGCCAGAGTCCGCGCCAGCACAATCGTCAGGCGAGTTCCTGTGAATCCGCCAGGCCCTGTGGCCACGGCAAGCCTCCTGATGCCTGCCCACTCATCAGCTGGCAGAAGTTGCTGAAGCGAGATCACCAGCTCATTGGTGAGAGCTCGCCCAAGCGAGCGACACATCACGCGGGCTTCCTGCATCGGTGATTCTGCGCCGACAAGGGCTATGCCAAGAGTTTCAGTGGAGCTGTGCAGAGCGAGCAGCCAGTCGCTCATCGAGGCACCTCCTCACCGGGCCGGAGTCGGCTCCAGCGCCCACGATCCAGCTGAAATGACCCACAACCCCTCACATCCCATTCGACACCGACCTGCCCGGCCGGCAGATCCATCACGCTGATATGAATTCGGGGATCGGCTGGCTTCAGATCAGGGGTCTCAGCGAGATGGGGAGCACCGTGCTGCCGCTCCACAGCGTGATAGGCCTGACAGCGGTCTACCCAGCGGCAGTCAACACAGATGCACATGCCCCCCCGCTGCGATTCGTCACCCATTCTGACGGGAGATCGGGACAGGCTGGCTGAAATCATCTGGCAGCGACTGAAACCAGCCAGCTGGCCGGTGCAACCGACACAGCTTCCGCAAGGGTCAGTGCTGGTAGGAGGAGCGGTTCGTGATGCACTTCTGGACAGACTTTCAGAGACCCCAGACCTGGACCTGGTGGTGCCGGGAAACGCTCTGAAAAGCACACGGCTACTTGCAAAGAAGCTTGGAGGAGCCTGCGTTGTGCTGGATGAACAACGGGATATGGCCCGCCTGGTGCTGGAGGGATGGACGATCGATCTGGCCAGACAGGACGGACAGACACTCGAGGATGATCTGAACCGTCGCGATTACAGGCTCAATGCCCTTGCCCTGAGCTTTGATGGCAGCCCGCAGCTGATCGATCCGACAGGTGGCCTGAAGGATCTGCAGGAGGGCAGGGTCGTCGCGATTAGGGAAACCAACCTGCAGGAGGATCCACTGCGCCTGCTGCGAGGTCTGCGCCTGATCGCGGAACTGGAGATGGGCATGGATTCTCAGACACTGAGCCTGCTGTATCGCAACCGTTCTCTGCTTCCACGCGCCGCTCCCGAGCGGATTCAAGCCGAACTGCAGCGACTCGTCGCCGCCCCGGCCGCAGAACGGACGATTCCGCTCATCCGGGAACTGGAGCTGCTGGAGCCCTGGTCGACACAGAGCACTGCCGTCGAGGCTGAACAAGGCCTTAGCACTGGTGAGAGATCCGAACTGCTGACAGACAGCGAACGACTTCTGGCCCTCCCTCTCGCAAGACTCACCCGGCTGCTCACAGACGCGGGGTTGAAAGAGCTTCGCTTCAGTCGACGGCAGTTGCAACGTTGCGAACGGCTGCGCTACTGGATCGGGCGTTCAACTCCGCAGCAGGGACATCCTGCCCTTGAGGATTTAACGGAGAAGGAACGCCTGCAGCTGCACAAGGATCTTGAGATGGATCTGCCAGCCCTGATCCTGACTTGGCCAGAAGCGCTGCAGCAGCAGTGGCTGGAACGATGGCGAGACCCCCAGGACCCTCTGTTTCATCCCCGACCACCACTGGATGGCACAAGCCTTCAGGAAGCCCTCTCCCTATCGCCGGGCCCCGTCCTGGGCGCTCTGATCCAACACTTGAGCCTCGAACGTGCTTATGGTCGGATTTCGACCCGCGAACAGGCGCTCCTCGCAGCGCGAGCCTGGTTGTCCCACCGAGCGGTTCAGACAGACCCGGATGGGTCCTGTGATTAACTGCCCTAGCAGTGACGACAACGATCGGCCTGACACGCAGTCTTCCGTTTCCCTTCCCCGTTTCATGAGCGTGCGTCTTTACATCGGCAACCTGCCGCAGAACTTTGAGAGCAAAGAGCTTGAGGCTCAGCTCACCAGCGTTGGGGAGGGAATTCGCTTCAAGGCTGTTCTCGACCGCGAGACAGGCGCCTGCCGCGGCTTCGGTTTCGCCAATGTCGACGACGAAAAAGTCGCCGATGCTCTGATCGAGCAGTTCAACGGCAAGGAGTTCGGTGGGAATGCGCTTCGCGTGGAGCGCTCTGAACGGAGAGACAGCAATGCCGGCGGCGGCGGACGACGCGGACAGAGCGGCGGTCATGCACCTGGCTCAGCACGCAAAGCCGTCAACAAGGTTGTCCACAGCGACGCCAAGGCTGAAGAGGCGCCTGATCCCCGCTGGGCAGGTGAACTCTCCAAGCTCAAAGATCTGCTTGCCAATCAAAAAACGGCTGTCTGAACTAGCCACTTGATCTGAATCTGAGCAACCGGTCATCCCTGATGACCGGTTGTTTTGTGAGTGTCGACCTAGCGAGACTGAGCCAGCACGAAGGAACGTGGGAGATCGAGCAATTTGTTGAGTTTGCCGACGTAGGCACGCTTGTTGAAAACGTCGTAATCGTGACGTTCAATGACGTCCAGAATCCCCCTGTAAAGGCGCAAAGAGGTCCATACGGGCCATCGGGCATCACGCGATAACCAGCGCACACCGGCTTCGGAGCGATCAAACCACTCGCGTGCTCGGTGCAGCTGAAACGCCATCAGATCCTTCCAGGCCTGATTGAGACGTCCTGCCATGAGGTCATCCTCGGAATATCCGAAATGCTCAAGATCTTCTTGAGGCAGATAGATGCGACCACGACCACGATCTTCACCGACATCGCGAAGGATGTTGGTGAGCTGGTTAGCGATACCAAGTGCGACCGCCGCATCTGAGGTGTCAGGACAGTCACTCCAGGGCGCGGAGCTGTAGGCCTGATCCAACCCCATCACCCCCTGAGTCATGAGGCCAACGGTGCCTGCAACCCTGTAGCAGTACAGCCTGAGATCTTCGAAGCGGGGATAGCGGGTCCAGGTCAGGTCCATGCGCTGCCCCTCAATCATGTCGAGATAGGGCTGAATGCTCTGCGGAAACCGTTCGAGCGTGTCAACCATGACTGCATCAAGCTCGTCCTCAACGTGGCCCTTGAACAGGTCGCGGGTCTTCAACTCCCAGCGATTGAGACGATCGGCCAGCTCGTGCTGCGGACGAGCCTGGGCCTCAGGGCTGTCCATCAGCTCATCGGTTCGCCTGCACCACACGTAGATCGCCCAGATGGCACGACGCTTTTCATAGGGAAGCAGCAGCGTTCCGAGATAGAACGTCTTGGCCCACTCGGCGGTCTCCCGACGACAGGCCTCAAAGGCTGCGTCGAGATCCGGAGCTGCGAGAGGCATCACTCAGGCCGAGACCGGCTCGCTGACAGGGGACGATGATGCCAGTTGATCGCTCTTGCGGTCTACCGCCCCTGCGCAGAGCTTGCCGCTGAGAACCGCACCTTCCATGGATGCGAGGTAGCGCTGCATCGTGTAATCGCCCGCCAGGAAAAAGTTTTTGATCGGGGTGGTCTGATCCGGACGCAGCTTCTGACAGCCCGGGGTGGTCTTGTAAACCGACAGCGGTGTCTTCACCACCTTGTACTTGCGCAGGGTGGCGGGGTTGTCGCCGCCGAAATGCATGGGAAAGAGCTTGTTGAGCTCGCCCATCGTGGCCTCGATGATTTCCTCGTCGGAGCGTCCGATCCAGTCCTTGGCAGGAGCGAAGACAAGCTCCAGCATCGACTTGTCGGGATCCTCGTACTCCTTGCAAGTGATGCTCATGTCTGCATAGACGCTGAGCAGCGGGGAGCGGCTGAACAACAGATGATCGATATCCGTGAGCTTGCGGTCGAACCAGAGATGCAGATTGATCACCGGCACGCCCCGAAGGCCATCGAGCTTCTTGAAGACGTCCATCTGCTTCCAGGGCTCAGGCAACAGCAACTTGAAGGGATCAACAGGCAGAGCACTGACATAGGCATCAGCAGTGAGATCGAAGCTCTCCTTGCCCTTGATGCCGCCGATCTGGAAGGCCGCCACGGAGCCGTCCTTATTGAGCTTGATCTCACGCAAAGGGCTGTCGAGATGAACTTCACCGCCAAGAGCTTCAATGTGCTCGACCATGGGTTGGCACAGCCGCTCGGGAGGTGCACCGTCAAGGAAGGCCATCTTCGAGCCACTCTTCTCCTGCAGGAAGCGGTTGAGAGCCGTGAGCACGACCGTGGCGGAGATTTCATCGGGATCAATGAAGTTCAGCGCCTTGCTCATGGCGATGAACACCTCATCGTTCACCCGTTCGGGGATGTTGTGAACGCGCAACCACTCAGTCCAGGAGTACTTGTCGCACTCTTCGACATACCCCTGCCCGCGCAGCATGGCGGGCACGAGGCCCAGGCCGAAGCTGATCTTCTCAGGCCAGCTGAGCATGTCGTTGTTCCCCAGAATCGCCGCGACGCCATTCACAGGAGCGGGCAGATCAGGAAAATCAAAACGGCTGTAGGTGCCTGGCTCCTCCGGCTGATTGAAGATCATCGAGTGGCTTTTCCACTGCAGCCTGTCTTCGATGTTCAGCTCCTTGAACATCTGGAGCATGTTCGGATAGGCACCGAAAAAGATGTGGAGCCCGGTCTCGTACCAGTCACCGTCCTCATCCTTCCAGGCGGCGACTTTGCCTCCGAGCACGTCACGAGCCTCCACCACGATGGGCGTATGACCAGCATCCGCCAGGTACTTGGCGCAGGAAAGTCCTGCCAGACCGGCCCCCGCGATGGCGACGCGCATGCTTCTGAACACAAGTTGAAAACAACCTTAAAAGGAGAGGTCTCCTCTTCGCTTCCTAAAGTCACCGGCAATACGCCTGCGCGGTGTTCGTACCGCTCCGCTTGATTCATGGCCGAGACCCTGCTGAAGAGCACGACCCGTCACGTGCGCCTGTTCACGGCTCGTGTCGAGAAAGGTGATCTGGTCCCCGATCCGAGTCAGCTCACCCTTGATCTGGATCCCGACAACGAATTCGTCTGGTCTGATAACACCATCGAGATCGTTCAGCAGCGCTTCAGGGAACTGGTCAAAAGCCACGACGGCCAGGCTCTCAACGACTACAACCTGCGTCGCATCGGCACGGAACTCGAAGGCTGCATCCGCGAACTGCTGCAGGCCGGCAAGCTGAGTTACAACCCTGAATGCCGCGTTCTCAACTACTCAATGGGTCTCCCCAGAACCCCTGAACTGCTGTGAGTCGCTCCCCCTACGACCGTCCCTCCAGCTCCGGCTACGACCGCAGAGGCAATGGAGGACGCCGTGATTCCCCTCGGCGCGATGACCGGAGAGACGGCCGGGGGTACGGAGGGCCACCTCCACCGAAGAGTGGTGGCAACGGCATGAATCTGAACACAGCCACCATCGCAGTTCTGGCTGGGGTCCTGATCGTGGGGATCGGCATCGGTAGTGCTGTCACCAGCACCACTCAGGGCGATCAAGGCAACATCGCCAGCTCCCAACAGCTCGACATGGCGGTGCCAGACCCGGAATTCTGCAGACAGTGGGGTGCCAGTGCCTTTGTGATGGATATCGAGATGTACACGACCCTTAATCCATCCAGCAGTTTCGTCACCCAGCCGACCTTGCAGCCTGGATGTGTGATTCGACGAGAGAACTGGGCGGTGCTCCGCAAGGAAGGAGCCATCACTTCAGCCCAGGAGCGTGAATGCAAACAACGCATGAACACGTTCGCCTACATCGGATCGGTCAGGGATAAACCTGTGGTTCGCTGCGTCTATCAGACCGACATCAGCCAAAACAAGTTCCTCACCAGGGGCGTGGCGGATGACACCGTCGGAATCACTCCGGAGGCCGATCAGTTCTGATCGATCTCCCGCGGCTCCTCGGCACTGATCTCCTGAGACAGCGGTCCTGTTCTTCCCTGGCGTAGAGGACTGTCAGCGCTGGCAAAGACCGGAAGGACATCTCTACGGAATGCTTCCGCCGCCCTGGAGCAATAGCGGGATGGATTGGTAATCAACTTGAGTTGGCGACGCACCTGCAGGTCCACAACGCTTGGGCGCAACAAGGTGCCGGCGGTGAGCTCCCGCTCAATCGAGACAACTGGCAGGAATGCCGCACCCAGGCCTGCCTGAACCGCGTTCTTGATGGCTTCGAAGGAATTCAGCTCCATCTCAATTCGCAACCGCGGGACATCCAGACCGGAGCGGCCCAGCAGTTGGTCGACCATCTTGCGCGTGGTGGACTGGGCATCCAGACTCACAAACCCAAGCCTGTAGAGATCGTCCTTGCTGAGCTCCACCAGACGAGCGAGGGGATGCTTCACAGGCAGAACCAGAGCCAGCTCGTCACTGGCATAGGGCACAACCTGCAGCAACTCATTCAGCTCAGCAGGCAATTCACCACCGATGATCGCCAGATCGATCTGCCCGTTGGCCACACTCCAGCCGGTGCGGCGGGTGCTGTGGACATGCAGTTGCACAGCCACATCCGGGAATTTCTGACGGAACAGACCAATCATCCGAGGCATGAGATAAGTCCCGGTGGTTTGACTGGCTCCGACCAGCAGAGATCCCCCCTTGAGATCGTGAAGATCATCGAGTGCACGGCAGGCCTCCTGACACTGGCTCAAGATCCGGTCGCAGTAGCTGAGCAGCAGATGGCCGGCCTCGGTGAGCTGAGCCTTGCGACCGCCACGGTCAAAAAGGGCCACTTCCAGCTGCTTCTCGAGATTCTGGATCTGGAGGCTCACGGCCGGCTGGGTGACATAAAGACTGTCGGCGGCCTTTTTGAAACTGCCCTCACTGACGATGGCCCGCAGGATGCGCAGCTGATCCAGGGTGAAGGGCAGATCGGCCATGAAGAGCTGCCCGAAGAACAGCGGAAGCCCAAAAACTGTAGGGGTCCTCTTCCCTGCCGAACGCCAGAATCACCGCTCCCGCATCTTCTCGTTGGCTGACGCAACAGCAGGCATCCATCACAGCAGCCTGGTGATGCTGGGATTGCTGGTTGGCTTCGCCTTGATTCACAGCGGTGGAGCAGCCCTGCGAACACGGGCTGAGGCCAGGATCGGGGCGCGAGCCTGGCGACTGGTGTTTGCAGCCCTGAGCATTCCCTCAGCCGTGGTGGTGATCGGCTACTTCTTGGCTCATCGCTACGACGGAATCCGGATCTGGAATGTCCAGGGGGTACCTGGAATGGTGCCCTCCATCTGGGTGGTGACAGCCATCAGCTTCCTGTTCCTGTACCCAGCCACCTACAACCTGCTTGAGATCCCGGCGGTGCTGAAGCCTCAGGTGCGTCTCTACGCAACCGGCATCATCCGGATCAGCCGACATCCACAGGCTGTCGGGCAGGTTCTCTGGTGCATGAGCCATGCCCTCTGGATCGGAAGCAGCTTCATGCTGGTGACCTGCGCAGGACTGATCGCGCACCATCTGTTCGCTGTCTGGCATGGCGACCGACGACTCAAGGCCCGCTTCGGTGAGGCTTTCGACAGGCTTCAAGCCGAAACATCCGTCGTTCCTTTCGTCGCTGTGATCGATGGCCGCCAGCAGTTGGTCTGGCGCGAACTTCTCAGACCAGCCCAGCTGGGCATCGCCATCGCCGTCGGAGTGTTCTGGTGGGCACACCGCTATATCCCCAGAGGAGGGATGGCATTTCTGAACTCCCGACTGGGAGAACTGTTGAACTGAGCTGCCTACACTCGCTACGAGCTGTCTTGTCTGGATGCCCTCGGCCGCCGACTCCGCCTGGTTGATTCCAGTGCTGCCCTTGATCGGGGCCTTGATCACTGGTCTTGGTCTGATCAGCTTCAACCGCACCATCAATCGATTGCGAAAACCGGTGGCCCTGCTGTTGATCAGCTGCATCGGGGCTGCCGCGGTGATCAGCTACGCCGTGCTGTGGGAACAGCTGGGAGGGAATCCTCCGGTTGAACACCTGTTCATTTGGGCCAGCGCTGGGGATTTCATCCTGCCGATGGGGTACGTCATCGACCCTCTTGCCGCAGTCATGCTGGCTCTGGTCACCACTGTGGCCCTGCTGGTGATGATCTACTCACACGGCTACATGGCGCACGACAAGAGTTACGTGCGGTTCTTCACCTACCTGGCCATCTTCAGCAGTTCGATGCTTGGACTGGTCGTGAGCCCGAACCTGCTCGAGATCTATGTGTTCTGGGAGCTGGTGGGCATGTCGTCCTACCTGCTCGTGGGCTTCTGGTACGACCGGGATGGAGCTGCTCATGCTGCACAGAAGGCCTTTGTGGTCAATCGGGTTGGTGACTTCGGCCTCTTGCTGGGAATCCTCGGGCTTTTCTGGGCCACAGGCAGTTTCGACTTTCAGGGAATCGCTGATGGCCTCTCAGCAGGGGTGAGCAGTGGGATGGTGCCCGGCTGGGCCGCACTGGCACTTTGCTTATTTGTGTTCATGGGCCCGATGGCGAAATCGGCCCAGTTCCCGCTTCACGTCTGGCTACCAGACGCAATGGAGGGACCCACTCCCATCTCTGCGCTCATCCATGCCGCCACGATGGTGGCTGCAGGCGTGTTCCTTGTGGCACGGCTTGAACCGCTCTACAGCCAGTTCCCGAGCGTGGGTGTGTTCATTGCTGTCACCGGCACGATCACCTGCTTCCTTGGGGCCTCCATCGCTTTGACCCAGATGGATCTGAAAAAGGGACTGGCCTACAGCACCGTCTCCCAGCTGGGCTACATGATGCTGGCCATGGGCTGTGGAGCTCCTGTAGCCGGCATGTTCCACCTGGTGACCCATGCCTTCTTCAAGGCCATGCTGTTCCTGGGCTCCGGATCTGTCATCCACGCCATGGAAGATGTGGTGGGACATGAACCCGTTCTCGCCCAGGACATGAGGCTGATGGGCGGTTTGCGCAAAAAGATGCCGATCACGGCTATCACCTTCCTGATCGGCTGCATCGCCATCAGTGGCATCCCTCCGCTGGCAGGCTTCTGGAGCAAAGACGAGATTCTCGGCCAGGCCTTTGAGAGTTTCCCGGTGCTCTGGGTGGTTGGCTTCCTGACCGCTGGGATGACCGCCTTCTACATGTTCCGTCTCTACTTCCTCACCTTTGAAGGAGAGTTCCGGGGCAATGATGAGGCCATGCAGGCCAAGCTCATGTCGGCCGCAGGAAAAGCGGTGGATGACGAGCATGCCCACCACGCGGGCAGCCTGCATGAATCCCCATGGCCGATGACCTTGCCACTGGTGGTTCTGGCCGTTCCCTCCGTACTGATCGGTCTGCTCGGGACTCCGTGGAACAGCCGCTTCGCCGGCCTGCTCGACCCTGAAGAAGCCCTTGAAATGGCTGAACATTTCAGCTGGGGGGAATTTCTGCCCCTCGCAGGTGCTTCCGTTGCCATTTCCTTGCTTGGGATCAGTGTGGCGGTTCTGGCCTATGCCCTGCGTCGCATCGATCTGGGTGAACTGGTGGCAGCACGCTTCCCAGCCGTCAACTCCTTCCTGGCCAACAAGTGGTACCTGGACGACATCAATGACAAGTTGTTCGTCCGGGGCAGCCGCAAGATTGCCCGAGAGGTGCTGGAAGTCGACGCCAAGGTGGTGGATGGGGTCGTGAACCTCACTGGCCTCCTCACTCTCGGAAGTGGTGAAGGCCTCAAATACTTTGAAACTGGACGCGCTCAGTTCTATGCCCTGATCGTGTTCGGCGGGGTGATCGGCCTTGTGGTGCTGTTTGGTGTGCTTGGTGGACCGATCAGCTGATCATCCACCAATGCCCAGGCCCATGCAGAGTTGACTGGCTCAAATAACGCTTTGAACAACAACGATCCGCTCTGAGCGTGAGCTTGCATCAAACAATGAGTTCAGCGATCTGGCCAAGCCTTCGTTTCGCTTCTGAGTCGCAACTCAACAGAGCTTGCACGACGAAGCACGTGGGGGGCCTGCTGTTTGTTGTTCACTGATGGCACATGGAATGCTTCCTCACGGAAGTTTTTGATTGCTGCTGCAGATTGTTCTTCAGTGCCAGAAAGAACGACATGCCCCCAATCATTGCCATGCCAACAGGAGAACTTCTCAAACCAAGCGAAAACGGGGGTGAAATGCACTGGTGAAGTCGTCAAACCTAGAGATTGGAACTATCGACTTGATCAAGTTTTTGTTGATTGACAGGGTTCTGAAGAGGCCTCATCAGCAGATCCGCACATCAATCAGGGTGATGTGTGTCAACGCCTATCGACTCAGTGCCAGCACAGCCAGGATTTCTACACTCCAATGAGTGGTGAAAGGCCTGTCCGTTGCTGGAATTTGCCGTCAGTGCTCCCTTCGATCCTGCAGCGGATATCGCAGCGGGAATCATTCCAGCTCAGTTTCCATGGCTGAGCCTCTCCATCCTCTTCCCGATCGTGGGAGCTCTGATCGTCCCCTTCATTCCTGATCAAGGGGACGGTCGCCAGGTGCGTTGGTTTGCCCTGGGCATCGCCCTGATCACCTTTCTGATCACGGTGGGGGCCTATCTCAGCGGTTATGACCCCGCCTTCAGCGGTCTGCAGCTTTCCGAACGCGTCAGCTGGCTGCCGAATCTTGGCCTCACCTGGGCGGTCGGAGCCGACGGATTGTCGATGCCGCTCATCCTGCTCACCAGCTTCATCACCGCTCTGGCGGTGCTGGCCGCCTGGCCGGTGACCTTCAAGCCGAAACTCTTCTTTTTCCTGATTCTTGCGATGGACGGCGGCCAGATTGCCGTCTTCGCTGTCCAGGACATGCTGCTGTTCTTCCTCGCCTGGGAGCTGGAACTGCTGCCTGTCTATCTGCTGCTGGCCATCTGGGGAGGCAAACGGCGTCAGTACGCCGCCACGAAATTCATCCTCTACACAGCAGGAAGTTCTCTGTTCATTCTGCTTGCGGCTCTTGCCATGGGGTTCATGGGTGGCGGAACACCCAACTTCGAATACACCGTCCTCGCCCAAAAAGGCTTCAGCACCGGATTCCAGTTGCTCTGCTATGCCGGACTGCTCATCGCCTTCGGCGTCAAACTTCCGATCGTTCCACTGCACACCTGGCTTCCGGATGCTCACGGCGAAGCAACCGCCCCGGTGCACATGCTGCTGGCGGGCATTCTGCTGAAGATGGGCGGTTATGCCCTGATGCGCTTTAACGCCGAAATGCTGCCGGAAGCGCATGCCCAGTTCGCGCCGCTGCTGGTGGTGCTGGGTGTGGTCAACATCATCTACGCAGCACTGACCTCGTTCGCGCAGCGCAATCTCAAACGCAAAATCGCCTACAGCTCAATCAGTCACATGGGCTTCGTGCTGATTGGTATCGGCAGCTTCAGTGCCCTGGGGACAAGCGGCGCCATGTTGCAGATGATCAGCCATGGCCTGATCGGCGCCAGCCTGTTTTTCCTGGTGGGTGCCACCTACGACAGAACCCACACGCTGCAACTGGATGAAATGGGTGGTGTGGGCCAGAAAATGCGGGTCATGTTTGCTCTCTGGACCGTCTGCTCACTGGCATCACTGGCCCTCCCAGGCATGAGTGGATTTGTCAGCGAGTTGATGGTGTTCACAGGATTCGCCACCGACGAGGCCTACACACTCAGCTTCCGCATCGTCATTGATGGACTTGCCGCCATCGGTGTGATTTTGACGCCGATCTATCTCCTCTCCATGCTGCGGGAGATCTTCTTCGGCAAGGAAAACGCCCAACTCACCACCAACACAAACCTGGTGGATGCCGAGCCCCGCGAGATTTACATCATCGGCTGCCTGCTGGTGCCGATCATCGGGATCGGCCTCTACCCGCGACTGATGACCGACAGCTATCGCACTGCGATCGAGGCACTGGTCGACCGGGATGTCGCAGCCATGGAGGTGATCAGCCGACCCACTGCACCCCTGATCCGCAGTAGCAGCCTGGCGCCCGCCATGCTCAGGGCACCCCAGCTGATGTCTGCTCAGAGGGGCTGATCTATCGAGCTTCAGAGATGGGGAGATCTCTTCCCGAGAAGGACTGGCCCGATCAACTCATCGCCGGTATTTTTCCTGAAGATGGCCGCGGGCTGCAATGAATGCCGGGCTGACTCAGAGAGCTGATGCCGGTGCCAGGCTCGCCATCCGCCTGCTTCAGGATGCAGCGCAGCAGGGTGATCTTGACCCCTGGGATGTGGATGTCATTGCTGTGGTGGATGGCTTTCTGGATCAGCTGAGGCAGCGCATCGAGGTGCCGCGCCAGGTCGAAGAAGCCTTGAAGCGAAGAGGAGGGAGCTATGAGCGTGACCTCGCCGACAGCAGTGAGGCTTTTCTGGCAGCATCGGTTCTGGTGGGCCTGAAGGCGGAAGTGCTTGAAGCCAGCACTTTTCCACCACAGCCGGAAGTGGAGGAGATGTTCGATGCGGATTTCGCTGATCAGGGCTGGCTGGATCCAAGCTTCGACCTTCCACGTCACCCCGAGCGGCACCTGCAACGTCGACCAGTGGCACCACCACCGCTGAGGCGCCCCGTCACGCTTGGAGAACTGATTGAACAACTGGAGTCGATCGCAGAACAGCTGGAATCAGATGAGCTGGAAATGCGCCGGCGTCAGCGTCAGAAGCGCTACTCCAACAAGGAAGCGATCGCTCAGGTGGCAGCTCTCGCCCACCGGGAAAAACTGCCGGAAACCACCGCGGCCATGGGAGTCTTCCTGAACAGCTGGGAAGCAGCCCTGCAATGGGTCAATTTTGAACATCTCGTGACCCAGTGGGGCGAAGTGGCCGACGAGGACCTTGATAAGGACCGCGTGGGCGTGTTCTGGGCGCTCCTGTTCCTGTCATCACAGGGCCAGGTGGAACTGGAGCAGATGGACTCGCTGCATGGTCCAATCCGCCTCAAGCGACTGCTCGCTCCAGGGACCATGGCCCAGATGCCTCTAGCCAGCCTTGACGTGCCAGCTGTCATGCCGGCTGAGGGCGCCGTGGCCGCCTGACCTGACCCTTATGTTGGCTTATCCGTCGTAAGCCTGTAACGCCGATGAAGGCGATGATCCTGGCCGCGGGAAAGGGCACAAGGGTTCAGCCGATCACCCATGTGATCCCGAAACCAATGATTCCGATCCTGCAAAAGCCGGTGATGGAGTTCTTGTTGGAACTGCTCAAAGAGCATGGTTTCGCAGAAGTGATGGTCAATGTGTCGCACCTGGCCGAAGAGATTGAGAACTACTTCCGTGATGGCCAGCGATTTGGCGTTGAAATCGCCTATAGCTTTGAAGGTCGCATCGAGGATGGTGAATTAATCGGTGATGCTCTGGGCTCCGCTGGCGGCTTGAAAAAGATCCAGGATTTCCAGACCTTTTTCGACGACACCTTTGTGGTGCTTTGCGGAGATGCACTGATCGACCTCGATCTCACCGAAGCAGTGCGACGGCATCGGGACAAGGGAGCTCTCGCCAGCCTGATCACCAAGCGCGTTCCGAAGGAACAGGTGAGCAGCTACGGAGTGGTCGTCAGCGATGCAGAGGGGCGAATCCAGGCTTTCCAGGAAAAGCCCAAGGTGGATGAAGCGCTGAGTGACACCATCAACACAGGCATTTATCTGTTCGAACCAGAGATCTTCGAGCACATCCCTTCGGGGGAATCCTTCGACATCGGCTCGGATCTTTTCCCCAGGCTGGTGGAGGTGGGCGCCCCCTTCTATGCCCTGCCCATGGAATTCGAATGGGTCGACATCGGCAAGGTTCCCGATTACTGGCGCGCGATCCGAAGCGTGCTTCAGGGAGATGTGCGTCAGGTGGGCATTCCCGGCAAAGAGATTCGTCCGGGGGTCTACACGGGCCTCAATGTGGCGGCCAACTGGGATCGCATTGACGTGCAAGGTCCCGTCTACGTCGGCGGCATGACCAAGATCGAAGACGGGGCAACGCTGATTGGGCCCACGATGATCGGGCCGAGCTGTCACATCTGCGAAGGTGCCACGATCGATAATTCGATCATCTTCGACTACTCCCGCATCGGTGCTGGCGTCCAGCTCGTCGAAAAGCTGGTGTTCGGCCGATACTGCGTCGGCAAGAATGGCGACCACTTTGATCTTCAGGAGGCTGCTCTCGACTGGCTGATCACCGATGCCCGGCGGCAAGATCTGGTTGAGCCCTCACCTCAGCAGAAAGCGATGGCCGAATTGCTTGGCACTGACCTCACGACCGCTGCGAGCTGATACCTGCTCGCTCCAGCACCTCAGGAATCCGTTCTTCCGCTCTGACGGCCATCACATGCACTCCCTGGGCAATCCCGGCAAATTGTCGGACCTGCTCAGCAGCGATCGCGATCCCCTCTGCGGCAGGATCAGCCGCTGACTCAAGACGAGCGATGAGGGTGTCCGGAATGTTGGCACCAGGGACCTTCTGGTTGATGAAACTGGCGTTCTTGGCCGACTTGAGCAGGAACACCCCGGCCAGAACAGGGAGCTCCATCGGAGCCGCCATATCACGGCAGAAGCGCTCTAGCACATGGGGATCCATCACCATCTGCGTTTGAACGAAACGAGCACCCGCTTCACGCTTACGCTCCAGCCGGCGCTTCAGCCCCGACCAGCTGGCACAGTGGGGATCAGCGGCAGCCCCAGCGAACAAGGCAGTGGGACCATCGGGCAGACTGTCCCTGACTGGGTCTTCCCCACGGTTGAAGGCGCTCACCTGCTGCAGCAGCCGCACGGATTCCAGCTCATGCACCGGGCGGGCAGTTGGTTGATCCCCAGCCTTCACGGAATCGCCTGTGAGACAGAGCAGATTGCGAATGCCAAGCGCATGGGCACCGAGCAGGTCAGCCTGCATCCCGATGCGATTGCGATCGCGCCCTGCCATCTGCAGCACGGGCTCAAGACCGGCATCCAGGAGCAAACGGCAGACCGCGAGGCTGCTCATGCGCATCACTGCACGGCTGCCGTCAGTGACATTGATGGCCTGAACCCAATCCCGCAGGAGGTTGGCCATGGCGAGAGTATGACTGGGATCTCCCCCGCGTGGCGGCATCACCTCAGCGGTGATTGTGACGGAACCAGCCTCAAGACTGCGCTGCAGCGCGGAACCCAAACCCTTCGAATGCTTCTGATGGCCACTATGCAAGATCGCGAGTCAGGAATGATGCCTAGGATGGGTCAGACGGAATCGTCGGTGTCCGGCATGGTGAATGGCGATGGACATGGGTCCTCGAGCATCTCGCTCTCGACACGTGAGATTGAAATCATTGAACTGGTGGCAGAAGGACTGACCAACCAGGAAATTGCCGAACGGCTCACCATCAGCAAACGGACAGTCGACAATCACGTCAGCAACGTCTTCACCAAGACGGGTTCCAAGAACAGAGTTGCTCTGCTCAACTGGGCGATGGATCACGGCAAGATCTGCCGTGATGGTTTCAACTGTTGCTTGCTCCCGGAATCATCCGTTGACGCGCCCTGACCGCCAGCGGCAGAGGCAAAGGCAGATCCATCAGGGAACATCTGGCCAGTGACAGGTCAAACAGTTCGGCATAAGCGACACAGGCTTCCCGGTCGAGTCCGATGAACCTCAGAATTCCGTCGTGGTCGTAGAGGCCGTGCACGTGTCACTTCACCGTTCCCAATCCAAATCTAAAGGAAAACCAAAGACTCTTTCAAGGGGCAGTTTCCCCTCATTGCTTCATCAGGCCATAAAGCTGCCTCTCCCTGGGAGACCAGCTCGAAATTGGCTGGTGAGCGAGTGCTGCATTGCTCCAGCGGCCGTCACCGGTGACCTCCTGGCCACACCAGGCCGGTCGGTCAAAGCTGTCGGCAGCATCCCGCAGCTCGACTTCAGCCAGCACCAGAGGCGCATTGCCGCCCTCGAAGCAATCCACCACCCAGTCGCCACCTGGAAGTGACAGGGCAAAACGGGTCTTGATCAGGCGATGAGGCACAAGATCCCAGATCGCTTCGGAATCAGCGGACGGCAGTTCGTATTCGAACTCATGGCGAGCAATTCCTTCAGCCGGGGCCTTGAGGGTGAGCCAGGCTTTCCCATCCGCCCGCAGTCGCACCCGCACCGTGAAACCTTCCTGATTGGAGGCCAGATAACCCTGGCGGAGGTGCTGTGGGGCTCCCGCATGCACTCGCCATTCAGAACCGGTCACCAGGAAACGGCGTTCGATCTCGAGAGGCATCGCTGCAATGTCAGTTGGGAGAGGGCATCGTGTCCACCAGGCTGCCGGCCCAGTGCAACTTGCGTGACAAGGTGCGGTAGTAAGAGGGCGACTGCTCAAGCTGGACCATCAGCGCATGATGAGGGGCCCTTTGAATCACGCAGCATTCACCGGGACACAGCACCGGTCCACTGGCACCATCCTTCCAAAGCTTCACCTGGCGGTATCCATCGCCAAGAGGCCAGATCACCAATCTCGACCTGGGAGGCAGCACAACAGGCCGACTGGACAGGCTCATCGGACAGATGGGACTCACGATGATGGCATCAATTCCCGGATGCAGGATGGGACCTCCGGCTGCCATGGCATAGCCAGTTGAACCGGTGGGAGTCGCCAGGATCAGCCCATCACCACGCACCTGATCAACCACTTCGCCATCAATCTCCAGTTCAAGGGTGCAGGTGGGCGCTAGATCCTCCTGATAGGGACGCAGATACAGATCATTTAGAGCCCAGTGAGGCTCTGAGTCATCCGAGCCCAGGCCGCCATCTCCAGAGACGGAACAGTTGAGATCATCAGCGCGATTCACCACGGCCTGCAGCATCATGCGGCGTTCCATTGCGAAATGATCGTCTTGCAGGCGCGGCCAAAGATCATCGCGACGGATCAAGCCAGGTTCATGGGTGAGGAAGCCCAGATGACCACCCACGTTGAAACAGAGAATCGGCACCTCGTAGACGGCCAGGTGCCTTGCAGCGCCAAGAACAGTTCCATCTCCACCAAGGACCACCGCCAGGTCAGGGAGTTCCGGTTCAGAGGCCAGAAGCCCAGGGAAAGGATCCGCGGTGAGACCGCTCATCGCCACGGACACCGAAACACCTTGGGATTTCAGCGTTTTGGCACAGGCCTGAGCCTCTTTCAGAGCCAGAGGACTTTCCGCCCTGTAGATCAACCAGACCCGTTGCAGACGCATGGCGAGGGCGCCGGCCCTACCAGCGCAGAAGATTGAAGCGTTCCATGTCCACTGTGACGCGATTGCGATAGAGCGACAAAAGAATGGCCAGACCGACTGCTGCTTCAGCGGCAGCAACCGTGATCACGAAAACCGAGAAGATCTGACCACGGATCAACTGGCCATCCACGTAGGACGAGAACGCCATCAGGTTGATGTTCACCGCATTGAGCATCAGCTCGATGCTCATCAGAACCCTCACAGCATTGCGGCTATTGATGAGCCCCCAGACGCCGGTGCAGAACAGCACGGCGGCAACAAGCAGGTATGCCTCGAGGGGAACGGAACCAGACAGCAGCTCGGGGAGCATGGGTAAACCAGAAAAAGGTCAGGAGGGCGGTTGATCAACCAGAAGAGGAGTCCGGGCCTTCTCAATCAGGCCTTGATCGGCAATCTCTCCGGTCCCTGGATCGACGGCCTGCACATCGCGACGAGCCAGAACGATGGCTCCGATCATGGCCATGAGCAACAGGACTGAAGCCAGCTCAAAAGGCAAGAGATAGTCAGTGAAGAGATGCTCACCGATGCGAACCGTGGCGCCTTCCCCGATCGGCTCTGGCCCTTCAGCCCAGGGTGTTGTGAGAACAACCCTGGTGAGCAGAGCGAAGAGACCTGCGCAGACTCCGCCGGACAGCAGACGACGCAGTGTCAACCCAGGGATCGGAGCCAGGTCTTCCTTTTTGTTCACGAGCATGATCGCGAACAGGATCAGTACGTTGACTGCGCCGACGTAAACAAGCACCTGGGCTGCCGCTACAAAACTGGCGTTGAGCAGAAGATACAAGCCAGCCACTGCGAGAAATACACCGCCCAGCAGGAATGCGGAGTAGACGATGTTGCTTAGCAGCACAACGCCCAGAGCTCCGAGCACTACAACAGCGCTGAGCACCAGAAAGCAGATCAGCTGCGTTGACGCTGCGATCGTCATTCGGCACTCTCCTTACTGTCAGTGGACACTGTGGAGGATTCTCCCGCATCCACTGTGGAGACAGCGGCAGCAGACTTCAAACCAGCCAGCACCTGATCAGGCCGCTGGCCAGCGCGTTGACGATCCGGATCCACACCATGAGGGTCCATCTCTCCTGCAGGGAGATAGGCAAGTTCCCGCAGCGGCAGGACTGATGGGTCGGTGGTCACGCTGGTTGGAAGCCTGCCCAGAGCAACGTTGTCGTAATTGAGGCTGTGCCGATCGAATGCGGCCAGCTCGTACTCCTCCGTCATCGAGAGGCAGTTGGTCGGGCAGTACTCCACGCAGTTTCCGCAGAAGATGCACACCCCGAAATCAATGGAGTAATTGCGCAACTCCTTCTTCTTGGTGGCTTTATTCATCACCCAGTCCACCACCGGCAGGTTGATGGGACAGACACGCACACACACCTCACAGGCGATGCACTTGTCAAACTCGTAATGAATACGCCCCCGGTAGCGCTCGGAGGGAATCAGCTTCTCGTAGGGGTACTGCACCGTCACCGGGCGGCGCTTCATGTGGTCGAAAGTGACGGCCAGACCCTGAGTGAGATTGCGTGCCGCATCGACCGCGTCCCGGGTGTAATCACCAACCTGTTTGAGAAAACCGAACATGGCCTGAGGAAGGGGAGACGGAGATACCGTTGAAGGCAGAGCCTAAGTAATTAAACCTAGCCTCCGAAGGCAACGGGGAAAGCGAGCTTCAAGGCAGCGGTCACAAGCAGATTGACCAGAGCCAGTGGGAGAAGGAACTTCCAGCCGAGGTCCAGCAGTTGGTCAATGCGAACACGGGGGGTGGTCCAGCGCAGCAGGATGGCGATGAACACAAGCAGATACGCCTTGAGAACAGTCATCACGATGCCCGTGGCCCCGGTGATCACCTGCACCAGAGGAGCATCGACCGACTGCCCCAGCCAACCGGCCAGCCATTCGACGGGCAAGGGGAAACCCCAGCCCCCGAGGTACAGCACTGACACCAGCAGTGCCGAGAGGACCAGATTGATGTAACTGCCGAGATAGAAGAGCGCGAACTTCATCCCTGCATATTCAGTCTGATATCCAGCAACTAGCTCCTCTTCAGCCTCCGGAAGGTCGAAAGGGAGACGCTCACATTCCGCCAGTGCGCAGATCCAGAAAATCAGAAAACCGACTGGCTGACGCCAGATATTCCAGCTGAGGATGCCTGCCCCGGTCTGCTGATCGACGATGTCGACGGTGCTGAGAGAGTTGCTCATCATCACCACTGCGAGCACGGCGAGTGCCAGTGGAATCTCGTAGCTGATTGACTGCGCAGCTGCCCTGAGACCTCCAAGCAAGGAATATTTGTTGTTCGACGCGTACCCACTCATCAGCAGGCCGATCGGCTGAACACTGCTCAGAGAGATCCACAGAAAGATGCCGACTCCCACATTGCTGATCAGCAGGTTCTGACCGAACGGCACAATCAACCACGACAGGATCACGGGAACGACCACCAGAACGGGCCCGAGCGTGAACAACAGACTGTCGGCTCTGGCAGGAATGATGTCTTCCTTCACCAGAAGCTTCAGGCCGTCAGCCAGGGGCTGCAGCACGCCGAGGGCACCCGCGTATTCGGGACCGATGCGCTGCTGAACAGCTGCTGAAATTTTGCGTTCAAGCCAGACGGTGACCAGAACCCCGACCACAGCAGCCACCAACACCAGCAGCATGGGAAGTGGCAACCAGATCAGACGGGCTGCCTGTTCGGACAAGCCAAAACCTTCCAGGGCTTGGCTGAAACTTCGTTCAAGATCCAGGCCTGGACTGACCAGAGCCGGTGCGCTGGTGGCGAGGAAAGTCACCATGAGCATGGGTGTGATGAATGTAACTTAGGTGGTGGTGGTGGAAACACGGGCCTCCAGGGGCGTCCATTGGCGAAGATCACTGCCGGTGTAAATCTGAGAAGGCCGGAAGATCCGATTGGCACCCAGCTGTTCGCGCCAGTGCGCAAGCCAGCCGGCGACCCTGGCAATGGCAAAGACCGGCGTGAACAGATCTCTTGGAATCCCCAGCTTTCGGTACACAAGTCCTGAATAGAAGTCGACGTTGGGATAGATCCCTTTCGGCCCAAGGCGCGTTTCCGCAGCTGCTTCCAGAGCTCTTGCGACGTCGTACATCTCATCGTGACCGAAACGCTTGAACATCTCTTCGGCAAGAGCCTGAAGGATCACCGCACGAGGATCCTTGACGCGATATTCGCGGTGACCGAAGCCCATGATCTTGCGTTTGCTGGCCATGGCCTCATCGAGATAGCTCGCAGCAAGGTCTGGTGTGCCGATCTCCTCCAGCATCGCCAAGACATCTTCATTGGCCCCCCCATGGAGTGGGCCGGCGAGGGTGCCGACGGCGGAGGCGACAACCGCATAGGGATCCGTGAGGGTGCTGGCCGTGACACGGGCACTGAAGGTGCTGGCGTTGAGACTGTGTTCCGCATGCAGGATCAGACACTGATCAAAGATCCTGGAAGCCATTGGATCTGGCTCACGCTCCATGAGCATGTACAGAAAATTGGCGGAATAGGCGAGATCATCCCTGGGCTGAATCGGGTCCTGGCCTTTGCGAATCAACTGAAAGGCCGCAACCATCGTCGGGATTTTGGCGATCAGCCGCACCACCGCGTCATAGATGTACTGAGGATCATCGATGGCACGACGGGAATAAAACAGCCCCAGGGAGGCCGCACTGGACTGAAGAGCATCCATCGGATGCCCATACGACGGGAAGCACTTCATCATGTCCCTGACGCGGAAGCTGACGCGTCGGTGCATCTGCACCTCATCCTCAAAATCTCGTAACTGCTGATTCGTCGGGAGTTGCCCCCAGATCAGCAGGTAGGTGGTTTCAAGAAAACTGCAATGGGTCGCCAGATCATCGACGGGATAGCCGCGATAGGACAGGCAGCCCCTGTGGCCATCGATGTCACAGATGGAAGACTGGGTTGCAGGCACCCCCTCGAGTCCGGGGCGAAACACCAGACCCGTTCGCTCATGACGGATCTCGGCACCATCGTTCTGACTCACCAACCTCCGCTACAGCGCAAGGGCAACCTAAACGGAGCGTGGAATCAGCAGACGAGGCCTGAGCAATGCCTGCAGTTCAGCCTGCCCACGTGGATCGATCAGATCGGCCGGCCAAGCGAGATGACAGCAACCCGCCTTGCGCAGACGCAGACTTCCAGGTGGCGCTCCGATCAGGCTGGCAGCAAGGGTGCTCAGCTCTGGCTCATGCCCCACCAACAGGCAACAACCTGACAGGCCGTTCAATAGCGGCCAGGGATCAGCTCCTGGCTGCAGAGCTGCATCAAGGCAGAACGAGTGCGCAAGGCCAACCTGAATGGCCAGCTGAGCCGTTTCCCTGGCACGCCGGTAAGGACTGCTGATCAGCACGTCCACCTGCAGATCCAGTTTCCCCAACTGGCGAACCACGTCCAGAGTCCGCCGCCGGCCTCGATCCGTCAGCGGACGCTCAGGATGATCACGGCCTGACACCCGCTCAGCGGCGATGCCGTGGCGCAGCAGAAACAGATCAACCCAGCTGGAGTCGCGCACGCAGACGCAGGTCGCTCACACGCCCATCCTGACCGGAAGCTCCGTCCTGGTCAGCACCGCCGGCGATGGCCAGCCCTTGGACGGCCGGCAGCAGGGATCGCCCCGCCACACCCTGCACCAGTTCCCATGGACGCCAGTGGCCCAGATGCACACGACTGGGATCGGCTGCGAATGCCAATTGATGAGCAAGTATGAGCTGATTTTCAGACCGAAGTTGCTGAAGTTGCTGCTGGCGCTGGATCACGTCACCAGCCTCGCCGCGACGGCGCAGACCATCGAGGGTCTCAGCCCACCAGTTCACCCCGGAATGCCGTTCAAGCGCGACAGCGAGTTCGGCCTGCAGCGACTCCTCACCGCGACGTCGCTGACGCGCCAGACGGGTCCAGACCTGAACAGGCTGGCCATCGCTGTCGAGAGTCGAGCCCGAAAGCCCGAGTTCCTGAAGACGGACGTCGACCATCTCAGGGTCGGGACGGCTGGGCCGGGTGCCCAGCACCCAGCCCTGCGGACCCTGCTGCCAGAGCATGGGGCCCTCGTCGAGGCCGACGACCGCAGCAGCAGCGCCGGAACGTACCGATTCAATCGACTTCTGGAGAAGGGGAGCAATCCACTGGGCCATGGGCTCCTGCGTGTCAACAGTCAGCAGAGCAGCAGGATTCGACAGCAGAGCAACAGTCTGGGCATCACCGCCCGCATCTCTGAGCAGAGCAGAACTCTCCGACCACTGGGACGCAACCGGGATCTGCGCGTCATGGAAATGGACCACGGCATCAAGTGCCAGATCCGAACCCTGCGGCGTCAGACATGCCACAAGCCCCTGAAGGTCATCGCGTCTCGTGATCGCTGAAGGAACTCCCAGCCAGCGGTCCATGGCACCGGGATTGGCGGTGAGCACAGCGGCACCACGACCGAAGCGCCTGAGATCCGAGGCCAGTGATGCATCACCCAACTGATGCTGACTTTCGAGCTGGGAGACATCAAGGGCCTGCTCAAGTACCCCTCGCCCCGAAGCCAGCAACAGCAGATCGTCATCGATCAGGGCTGTGGCGATCGGTTGCGGGTCTCGCCCGAGCAGGGCACCACGACCGCTGATCAGTCCCATGCCGCGGTAGCGGGAGATCTGCAGATCGGTGCCTGCGAGGCTGCGTGTCTGCCAGAAGCGCTGCAGAAAGCGCTTGGCTCCGTCCTGATCACGGCTCGACAGTGCGAGGACCCAGCCCTCCTTCGGCTGTGCACCGGCCTGCTGAGCTGGAGCATCCAGCACAGCCAGGCTCACCTCAGGCCCAATCCAGCCGGCCAGCTCAGTGCTGAAGTCAAGTCCGGCCAGAGCGAAAGCACCGTCTCTGAGCTGGCTTGTGCTCTCATTCACCAGGCGACGTTGACGCACAGGAGCAACGGCCTGGGCATAGGCAGGCACCTGACGGGGATCCACCAACCAGTGCAGCGTCAGGGCTGCATCGCTGGGCATGAAGCGAGCCGCCCGGGGCAGCTCAAGCGGTCGGTCCATGATCCGTAGCGGACTCTGCCGGGCCATGGCCCACCACAACCCCAGTGCCAGCGTGAGCAGCACCATGGCCACGGAGACCAGAGCCAGCAGAAACGAGCGCCCCTTCATGGACAGGCGGTGAAGCACATGATGTTCATCTTCATCCATCTCAGAAGCTCTGCCAGCCCGAAGCCAGACTGAAACGATGAAAGGACCCACTCCCAAGCCCCTCAAAGCCAGCGAACTGGAGGCCTGGCTCAACCAGGATTCCGAGGTGACCCTCGTGGATGTGCGTGAGGAGCAGGAGCTGGCTATCGCTCCGTTCCCTCATCCGGTCAAGCATCTGCCTCTGAGCGATGCGGGCAATTGGATGGGAACACTCAACGACGTCCTGCCGCAGGCTGGAGCGATTGTGGTGCTCTGCCATGCCGGGGTCCGAAGCTGGAATTTCGGATGCTGGCTGCTCGAGCAGCAGCCAGCACGCGACGTGTGGAATCTGGAGGGGGGCATTGACGCCTGGAGCACCACAGTCGATCCCACAGTGCCGCGGTACTGAACGCGGCATCGCTCTGCGGAACGGCGTGCATTGATGACAGGCGATGAACGCCGCGGCGCATTCTCCGTAAGATCAACTCCCACCAAGTGTCGTCCGTGAAGCCGCTGCCCCGACGACAGCAGGAAGTCCTTCAAGCCACGGTCCACCACTACGTCGACACGATCGAACCGGTCGGCAGTCGCACCCTGGTGCAGCGATTTGGAATCAAAGCCAGCTCGGCCACAGTGCGTTCAGCCATGGGAGCCCTCGAGCAGCGAGGTCTTCTCACCCAGCCGCACCCCTCGGCAGGTCGGGTGCCCAGCCCCCTGGGCTATCGACATTATGTGGACTGCCTGCTGCCGCAGCCTGGAGCTGGTGCTCAGCACCTGGAAAAGGAACTGACCCAGCTGAGCCTGCGCTGGGCAGCCCTGGATGATCTGCTGCTGCAACTGGCACGCCGGCTCACGGATTTCACAGGCCTGATGAGCCTGATCAGCCCGCCACAGAGATCGCAGAGCCGGCTCCGAACCATTCGTCTGGTCCGCAGTGACGACCGCCTGCTGGTGATGCTCGTGGGCGATGCCAGTCAGGCTCATCATCTCAATCTGCGGCTGCCCCACGGCAGTGCCGATCAGGTGGAAGCACTGGAACGCTGGACGTCTGACCAGCTGCTGCAGTCCGGGACACTGGACTGGAGCTGTCTGCCACGCCAGCTGCAGCCCTGTGGGAGGGCTCTCAAGGATGCTCTCGAGAACAGCAATCCCATGCATCGTCCGATCGAGCAGGCGCCCCTGGTGCATGGGGTGTCACGGCTGGTGGCTGAACCCGAATTCAGTGACAGCGCCAGAGTGAAGCCCCTTCTGGACCTGATGGACAGCGATCCCGCAGCCTTCGTCCCAGACCCTGCCCGCTCCACAGGGAGAGTCTGGATCGGCCAGGAGCACCCCCAGACAGCCCTCAGCCACTGCTCAGTGGTCCAGGCGACCTACCGCAGCGGTGATGGCGGAACAGGGCAGGTCGCCTTGATCGGGCCGATGCGCATGGCCTATGCGACCGCGCGTGCAGCCGTCAATTCCGTTGCCTTGACCCTGGAACGCTTGCTCAGCTGAGTCACAGCCGACGAGTTCAGAGCGCGTCGCCCAGCTTCTCAGCGACTGTGTTCACATCCTTGTCGCCCCGTCCTGAGCAATTCAGAACCACTTCGGTGCCATCCGCCAGGGTGGGACAAAGGGTTTCAAGCCATGCGAACGCATGAGCTGTCTCCAGTGCGGGAATGATGCCTTCAAGTCGGCTCACTAGCTGCAGTGCCTGAAGGGCTTCCGCATCGGTGACGGCGCCGTACTCCGCACGACCAATCTCACGCAAATAGCTGTGTTCGGGACCGACACCCGGATAGTCCAGACCGGCGCTGATCGAATGGGCCTCCTGCACCTGACCGTCTTGGTCTTGCAGCAACAGACTCATGGCACCGTGAAGCACTCCGACCCGTCCTTCGGTCATGGTGGCGGCATGACGGCCCGTGGCGACACCGTCACCGGCGGCCTCCACCCCGATCAGACGCACACCGCTGCATTCCACAAAGGGATGGAAGAGGCCCATGGCATTGGACCCACCTCCGACACAGGCCATCAGCACGTCCGGCAAACGGCCGAAAGCTTCCTGACACTGAGCCCTGGTTTCCTCTCCAATCACAGCGTGGAAATCACGAACCAGCATCGGATAGGGATGGGGACCAGCCACCGAGCCGAGGATGTAGTGGGTGGTCTCCACGTTGGTGACCCAGTCGCGAATCGCTTCACTGGTGGCGTCTTTGAGTGTTGCGGTGCCTGCGGTCACAGGCTGCACGGTGGCACCAAGGAGACGCATGCGGAACACGTTCAGGGCCTGACGGCGCATGTCCTCAGCGCCCATGTACACCACGCACTCCAGACCGAAGCGGGCACAGACCGTGGCCGTTGCAACACCATGCTGACCCGCCCCTGTCTCAGCGATGATCCGCTTCTTGCCCATTCGCAGGGCCAGCAGAGCCTGACCAAGGGCATTGTTGATTTTGTGAGCACCTGTGTGGTTGAGGTCCTCACGCTTCAGCCAGATCCTGGGTCCGCCGTCACTGCGGCGGTAATGGGCGGTGAGTCGCTCAGCTTCATAAAGAGGGGTCGCCCTGCCCACATAGGTGCTCAACAGGCGGTTGAGTTCTGAGGTGAAGGCAGGGTCCTTCCAGGCTTCAGCCGCGGCCGTCTCGAGCTCAGCCAGGGCAGGCATCAGAGTCTCCGGCACGTACTGACCGCCGAAACGGCCGAAACGGCCAGAGGCGGCTGGCCTGGAGCTGACGGCCAGATCCTCAGCATTGGGCTTGGGTGGCAGGGTACTGGTCAAGGTGCAGCTGACCGCGCGCGCGGCCTTTGAAGCGTTGGCTCAGCGTAAGCAGGCGATCACGCGATGCCGCGGATCACAGGCACTGATTTGGAGATTCCGGAACCCCGCCTCCTGCAGGGCAGCAGCCATGTCGAGGCTGAAGTACTGCTCGATGTAGGGCTCGGTGCTCTTGAGCAATGTGGCCACCGCCGCAGGCAGGCGTTGAAGCACGGAGGAGTCGGGATCCTGGTCCACCATGACCAGAGCACCGCCTGGACGCAGCAATCGCGCGGCCTCCAGCAGCACGGCATGAGTCGCGTCCTGCGGCAACTCATGGCAAACGAATTGAAGACTGATCAGGTCAAAGGAGGCAGGCTCCAATCCTGTGTTCTCCGCGGCCGCATGCACCCAGCCATCCACCAGCCGTTCGCGATCGCGCACTCGTGCCACAGCGAGCATGTCGGGCGAGAGATCCAGTCCTTGAATGCGAGGTGAGGGTTCCTGACGCTGCTCAGCCCGCTGCCGCAACCAGCGCCCGAGATGCAGGGTGCTCACCCCCACAGAACAGCCAAGATCCAGCACCCGTTCAACGGATCCGCTCAGCAAGGGCTCCACAGCACGGTGAATCTCGTCCCGTAGGCGTGTCTGCGCCACAGTCGGCGCAAGCGACTCCTCCGGCCAGATGCGCAGGGCCATGGCATCGGTGGCCTGTTCCGCTTCGGCCGCCGCCTGCCAGCAGAGATTGCCCTGTTCATAAGCGTGGAAACGCGCCACGTAGTAGTCAGGCGGCCGCAGGCCTGGAGTGCTTGAGCTCGACAACAGCGGGGCTGCAGCCTTCCGCAGTTCACGCCGCCGAACGCGCCAGGGAATTCCGTTGCGTTCGGCGGTGCGGATGATCAGCTGACGTGCCTGGAAGAACAGAGGACGCCTCAGAAGCGCGATCCCAATCAAACGCTCGATCCAGCGACCAAGTCCCTGGCTTGAGTCAGCCCATCGAGGCGTGGACGCGGAGTGGGTCATCGCAAAAACGTCAGGATGGTGTCGGATGCGCAGGAGCGATGCCGAAGGGCGGGTGGCAGGAATTCAGCAACACAGACAGTCTGCAGCGGCCGAGCGGCCCAGAGAAGCAGCCAACCGCGAAGGCCGACCAGATGGTGCGGGTGCAACCGACCCGAGGTGGCAAAGGCGGCAAGACGGTGACGGTGATCCGCGGTCTGGAGCTCGACCCGGGGGCACTGAAGATCCTGCTCAAGAAACTCAAAACACGCATCGGCAGCGGAGGCACAGCCAAAGACGGCCTGATCGAACTTCAAGGCGATCAGGTGCAGATTGCACTGGACCTGCTGAGCAAAGAGGGGTACCGACCGAAGCGCGCAGGAGGCTGAGGGAGATACGAGCTGAGAGACAATGGCGGGCCGAAACCGCCGAATCCCAATGACCGCTTCGTCGAGCTACGGCCAGCTCACCAACCAGGGTGCTTCCACCAATATCGCCTGGCACCAAGCCTCGGTTGACAGGGCTGCCCGCGCTGAAAGGCGGGGTCATCGCAGCGCCATCCTGTGGTTCACAGGCCTGAGCGGTGCGGGCAAGAGCACCCTCGCCAACGCCGTCAATCAAGCGCTGTTCGAGCGGGGCCTGAGCACCTACGTGCTCGACGGTGACAACATCCGCCACGGCCTCTGCAAAGACCTGGGTTTCTCCGATGCCGACCGGGAGGAAAACATCCGCCGCATCGGTGAGGTGTCCAAGCTGTTTCTGGATTCCGGCACCATCGTTTTAACGGCATTCGTCTCACCGTTTCGCGCTGATCGCGACAAGGCACGGAACCTGGTGAATGATGGTGATTTCATCGAAATTTTCTGCGCCGCTGATCTGAGCGTTTGCGAAGAACGTGACACCAAGGGCCTCTACGCGAAAGCACGTGCAGGAGAGATCAAGGAGTTCACTGGAATTTCCAGCCCTTATGAAGCGCCAGAAACTCCGGAACTCTCGGTCGACACCGGCGCCGCAGACCTGGCGAACTGCGTGAATCAGGTCGTGAACGAACTGATCGCCCGGGGGATCATTCCGGCCCAGCACTGACCGCGCTGATGACCTCGTGGATGCCCTGACGCTCGGCCCAGGCATCCACAAACGTTTTCAGACAGCTGGCGACAGGCACCGCCAGCAGCAGACCCAGCAGATTCCCCAGACCGTAGAGCTCTCCGGCTTTGGCGCCCAGAGGCAGGGCGATCAATAGCCAGGCCGGCTGCAGTCCGACAATGCTTCCCATCAGCCGTGGCTGAATGACCTGATCAACGATCTGACCGACCACGATCGCCGCCACCAGAATCTCCAGGGCTTTGCTTGGATCCTCAAAGGCCAGCAGACCGCTCACGGCGACGATGGTCAGGGCACTGGCATAGGGAATCAGGGTTGTGAAGCCGATCAGCACCGCAAACAGAACCCCATAGGGAATCTTCAGCAGGGTGAAGACCAGGATCTGACCCAGCGCCAGGATCAGCGCCAAGAGCACCTGACCGCCGAAGTAGCCACGGAAAGTTCGAGTAATGGTGCTCGTCACCAACGCACGCCATTCATTCGGCAACCAGCGGGCCAGCCCCGTCGTGATCGCGTCGCCTCCGATCAGGAAGAACACCGCCAACACCAGCACGATCACCGTGTTGATCGTGGTGCCGAGCGTGGCCCCCAGGAGGCTCAACAGTTGCTGACTGAGCTGACTGGCAATAGCGCTGACACGGGAGAGGAGATCGCTGCTGAGGTCTCCGAACTCGGCGGGCAGACCATGAAGTGAGGCCCAGTCCTGAAGACGATTGACCCACTCCTGCGCTGCCACGATCAGCGCAGGCAGCGCATTGATCAACTGACCGAGCTGTTCAATCAAGAGCGGCACCAGAGTCACTCCCGCGAAGACCAGAGCGCCGATCGTGGCGAGTGTGACCAACACAAGTGCCACCCAGCGGGGGCTGCCTCGACCGGTGAGCCAGCGGCAGGGAATGTCGAGCAGGAACGCGATCAAGGCCGCAGCCAAGAAAAGGCCCGGGAACGGAGCCAGCGGCAGGAGAAGCTGGCGAATCACGAACAGGTTGAGGGTCAGCAACGGCAACACGAGTCCCCAGCGCAACCAGGCCGGCCAGGAAGTCATGGATGCGGGGAAGCGCAGATCAAGAGGGGCTCAGCATGCAATCAGCACAGACCCATGGCACCAGAAATGGCATCGGGCTGCAACGTCAGGAGGCTGGACCCTTCAGCGAGCGCTTCGCGGGATGGAACAAAGGGCGTGACGTTGGGCGATCACTCCATCCGCTCGAGGTAATCACGACTGCCCAGGTCCTTCAGGCGGGCGTCCTTGGTCACCACGGTGTCGTGCAGCTGCTGGCGGTAGGTCTCCAGCCGTTCCGCCAGCTCACCACCCTGCACAGCGAGAATCTGTGCAGCCAGCAGTCCGGCGTTCAGACCGCCACCGATCGCCACAGTGGCCACCGGGATGCCACCAGGCATCTGCACGATCGAATGCAGGGAGTCGACACCTGAAAGAGCACGGCTCTGCACCGGCACACCAATCACTGGCAGGGTGGTGAGTGCTGCCACCATCCCGGGCAGATGGGCTGCACCGCCGGCGCCGGCCACAATCACGCACAGTCCTCGTTGGCGCGCCTCCTGAGCGAAGGCGACCATCTCCAGAGGTGTGCGGTGTGCCGAGAGCACACGAACTTCCACCGCAACGCCCAGCTGTTCCAGCACCTCAACGGCCGGATGGAGAGTTGGGAGATCGGAATCGCTGCCCATGATGACGGCGACCCTGGGTGCGGAACCTGGATCAGGAGGGGGGGATGGCAACACGGCCACAGGCAAGAACCGGAAGGACGGCGAGACTGCCATCGTCCCGCACCGGCCTGAGCCGGCCCAACCGCATGCGTCGGATTACCGATGTGCGTCTGCCCCACCGCCCCGGGAGCCACGAACCTGCAGGCCTGCACTGGCTCACACTGAATGATCAGGATCTGATCACTGCCACAGGTCCCATGCCGGCCGGGGGTGCAATGGCCGGCGAAAGCTGGAACGGTGACGCGCTCAGTCGCAGGGGGATCGATCTACAGATCAACGGGGGGCTGGGTCTGGCCTTCACGGAACTGTCAGAACAGGATCTGCCGAAGCTCCTTGAGCTGCTGGAGCTGCTCTGGCGCGATGGCGTCGAGGCCATTGCACCAACGCTGGTCACCTGCGCGGTGGCCCCATTACGCCGCTCCCTGAGCGTGCTGCGCATGGCAAGAGAGCTGCACCAAGCTGGCCATTGCCATCTGCTGGGGGCCCATCTTGAAGGTCCGTTTCTGGCGGAAGCCCGGCGAGGCGCGCACCCTCTGGAGCACATCGCTGCTCCCAGCGTCATGGCCCTGCAGGAACGGATCCATGGCTTTGAAACCGACATCAGCCTGGTGACCCTGGCGCCAGAGCAACCGGGAGCACAGGAGTTGATCAGCCACCTGCAGACACTCGGCATCACCGTGGCACTGGGTCACAGCACGGCAAATGCCGAACAGGCAGCGCGTGCCTTCGAGCAGGGAGTCGGCATGATCACCCACACCTTCAATGCGATGCCAGGGCTGCACCACCGAGCCCCGGGGCCCCTGGGGGAAGCCTGCCGCCGCGGCGACATCGCTCTGGGGCTCATTGCCGATGGCGTGCATGTGCACCCCACCACTGCGGTGTTTTTGCAGCGAATCGCCGGAGATCAACTGGTGCTGGTGAGTGATGCCCTGGCGCCCTATGGACTGGCGGAGGGTGAGCATCGCTGGGACGAGCGAGTGCTCCTGGTTAAAAACGGCACCTGCCGACTGGAAGATGGGACTCTCGCCGGCGTAACCCTGCCCTTGCTGGAAGGAAGCATCCGTCTGGCGCGCTGGAGCGGTGATGCGGACGGCGCGATCTGGGCTTCCACCATGGCGCCGAGGGAGGTGCTCGGGGAAAGCCTTGATGACCGCTCCTGGATCGGGGCCGTGCTGAGCGACCTACTGCGCTGGACTTGGAACGGCTCGGAAGACAGCCTGAGTTGGCGTGTCGCTGCTTAAGATTCCGCCGCTGCGAGTGAATTGATGGCCTCTGAGCAACTGCTGAATGACAAGCAGGCCGAGAAACAGGAAGTAAAGGGCTATTTCGAGAGCACGGGCTTCGATCGCTGGAACCGCATCTACAGCGAAAGCGATGACGTCAACAAGGTCCAGCGCAATATCCGCATCGGACATCAGAAAACCGTTGATGAGGTGCTGGCCTGGATCAAGGACAGCGGCCAGTTGACGAATGTGAGTTTCTGCGATGCCGGCTGCGGTGTCGGCAGTCTCAGCATCCCCCTTGCAGGCATGGGAGCCGGCTCCATCAATGCCAGCGATATCTCTTCCGCCATGGCTGAGGAAGCGGAACGCCGGGCACGTGAGGCAGGTCTTGACATGTCGAAGCTCAATTTTGTGGCCAGCGACCTGGAAAGCCTGAGCGGCTCATTTCACACGGTGTGCTGTCTGGATGTGTTCATTCACTACCCCCAGGAGGCTGCCGAAGACATGGTGCGACACCTCTGCTCTCTCAGCGAGAAAAGGCTGATTGTGAGCTTCGCGCCTTACACGCCGCTGCTGGCAGTTCTGAAGGGCATCGGCCAGTTGTTCCCAGGCCCCAGCAAAACCACCCGCGCCTACACCCTGAAGGAGAAAGGGATTGTGGCGGCAGCGGAAGCCAGCGGCTTCCAAGCCGTTCGTCGCAGCCTGAACAAAGCACCGTTCTATTTCTCAAGACTTATCGAATTCCAGAAGGCCTGAACAGCAGCTCCTCGCTGGATCAGAAGGTTGATGGCGGCTCACAGCTGAGATCAAGACCATCCAGCTGCAGTCGCCAGGCATGGAGGCGATAGCCCCCGTCTCCCGGCCTGGCTGCCGGATTGATGCACTGGTCATTCAGGTAAAGGGGATCGCCAAGCAAGGGAGATCCCAGTTGTGCGAGATGAATGCGGATTTGATGGGGTCGTCCGGTGGTGATGGCCACCTGCAGGCGATCTCCCTCTGCGCAACGCTCGAGCAGCGTCAGTTCACTCCGGGCTTTCAGTCGCCGCCTGATCGACTCATCCGACTGGGGCAGCGGACCCCAGAGCCAGCCCAGCAGGGGATGGGACCGTTCAACAACATCCGTTTCCACCACAAGAGACGTCCCGAACTCGAGCCCCGCAACCCGCTGGGACCAGGCCTGATACAGCTTCTGGCCCCCTGATGCGGGCTGAAACCATCTGGAGAGTGCGGCCCTGGTCGACGACTGGCGCGCACTGACCTGCAAGCCGGAGGTGAAGCGACCAAGACGATGCACAGGCTTGGGAACCAGCGGCTCTCCGAGTCGACGGCTGCGCTGATCCAGGAGGGTCGCGAGCGTGTGCTCCAGAAAGCCACCTCCGGGCATCACCGGCAACCCGGAGGGTTTGTTGATCACCAGCAGATCCCCGTCGTCGTGCACCACCGAAAAGGTCTCGGGAATCGCTGGTTCAACCCATGGGGGCCGGCACCACACCAGCTCTGCCCGATCGGGAAGAGGCCGATCGTCGAGCAACCGCTGACCGTTGAGATGCAGTTCACCCGCGGCGATTCTTTGCAGCCAGACCTCTGCGGAGGAGTGGTCGTAACGCTCCGCCATCAGCGCACTGACCTGCTTTCCTTGGCTGTCGGAATCCGTGGTGTCCCTGTAGGTCCATCCTTGATTGAGAGCAGCCGGACGCCACCCCTCAGGCAGAGGTATGGCCTTTGGACATCTCAATCCACCAAGCGATGCTGCAGGGCGTAACGCACCAGCTCGGTTCGACTGGAGGTGCCGGTTTTGATGAACAACCGGCTCACGTATTTCTCGACATTGCGAATGGATGTCTCCAGCTGGCGAGCGATCTCCTTGTTCATCAACCCTTCCGCGACCAGTTGCAGAACACTGGCTTCCCTGGGCGTGAAATTGTGCTGGACCGGCTCGCTGGAAGGGAGCGCCTCCGCCTGGGCGAGAAGCGAGCGAATCTCGGTGATCTGTTTCGCCATCTGCCCCATATCGGCATCGGCAAAACGGGCCGCTTCCTGCAACAGTCGCTGCTGACGCTGGGCCACGTTGGTCACACGGGCCACCAGCTCATCCGGATCAAAGGGCTTGGGGATGTAATCATCCACGCCGGCCAGATAGCCCTGGGTGCGATCCGCCGTCATGCCCTTGGCGGTGAGAAAGATCACGGGCGTACCGCCGAGTCGCTCATCAGCTCTGAGCTTGTTGAGCAGGCCGTAGCCATCAAGCCGGGGCATCATCACATCGCTGATGACCACATCCGGGAGCATCTGCTGCGCCTTGGAGAAACCGTCTTCTCCATCCACAGCTGTGGTGACATCGAATCCCTCGTCTTCGAGATAGGCCTGCACTGCTGAACGCAGGCCAGGCTCATCGTCCACCAGCAGAAGACGAACCGCGGGCTGTTCGGTCTGCGAGGCCTGGTCGGGCTGGGATGGCTGTTCGGGCTGGGAGGTTGTCAAGGCCTGACCTCATCTGGGCGGAATCTAGGGGCGTTAGGGCGCCGGCAACCGCAACACTTCCTGAGATTCGATCAGTTGAGTGGAATAGCCGAGCTCCCTGGCCTTCTCAGTGAGACCGATCGGGTCCTGACCGGCAAAGTCGGGATGACAGGCAGCCCACCACACCAGGTGGTCTTCGCGCGTGGAAGCTCGCATGGGTCCGCCCGGATTGAGCTTGCGCACGTAAATGGCTTCAGCATCCCTGGTGACGCGCAGCGGCTCCTCGCGACTGCAATTCACCGTTTCGGTGGGAATCACGAGATTATCGGCGTATTCCTGCCACAGCTTGAACCGGCGTATCTGAGGATCGACAGCATCGCCAGAGACCGCAAAGATCCCCAGCGTGTACTCCTGAGGCGAATCGATCTGATCGAGGACCACCAGATCGACCGGACGCATGGCCTTCATCTGCTCAAGCAGCTGTTCCCGATCCAGACCCTCAGCGCAAGCTGACTGAAATGCAGCTGCAGCAATCAGACCCAGACTGGAGAGCCAACGGACAGCACGCATCGCGACAATCGGGAAAGTCACACCATGCTGCCCGCACATCACCACATTGAGCGCTGAGACGTTGTGATCAACCTCGATCACCAGGCCACCACCCCTTGCCATGCCTCTGTCATCCAGGCGATGGAGCCCTGGTGGCGTGAGCAGTGGGGAAATCCCTCAAGCCGGCAGCATCGCCTCGGGCTGACAGCCGCAGCTGCCATCGGCTCAGCCAGAGAGCGGCTTGCGGGCAGCCTGGGGATCCCTTCCGAAGAACTGATTTTCACCAGTGGCGCCACGGAAGCCAACAATCTGGCGCTGCTCGGCCACGCCAGGGCACGGGCGATCGCCGACGGCAAACCAGGACATCTGATCAGTGTGGCCAGTGAACATCACGCCGTGCTCGACCCTTTGATGCAGCTGAAGGAGGAAGGATTTGAGATCACGCTGCTGACTCCACAACACGATGGCCTAATCCAGGTGGAACAACTGGAAGAGGCCATCCAGGCCGATACCCAGCTGGTGAGCGTGATGGTGGCCAACAATGAAATCGGAGTGATCCAACCGATCAGGGATCTGAGTGCCGTCTGCTCCAGCCACGGCATCACCATGCACTCCGACGCGGCCCAGGCCTTCGGACATCTCCCGCTGCAGGCCGAAGAGCTGGGTTGTGAGCTGATCAGCCTCAGCGCTCACAAATTCAACGGCCCGAAAGGCATCGGCGCCCTTGTGGTCCGACAGGGCACGCAGCTTCAGCCCCTTCAGTGGGGGGGAGGCCAGGAGCAGGGGCTGCGAGCCGGAACGTTGCCGGTGCCGCTGATCATGGGCATGGCGGCAGCGGCGGAGCTGTCACTGCAGGATCTGGAGGATCGACAGACTCGGCAGAAGGCCTTGAGGGATCAACTTTGGCAAGGGCTTAAGCAGCGGAATCCAGGCATCAAGCTCAATGGGGCTATGGAACCTCGGCTAGCCCACAACCTCAACATCACCATTCCAGAAATCTCAGTCAGCAGGCTGCATCGGACACTGAGACCCCACCTGGCCTGCAGCAGCGGTTCAGCCTGCAGTGGTGGTGAACCATCCCATGTTTTAAGGGCCATTGGCCGCAGCCGTCTCGAGGCGGAAGGGTCATTGCGTCTGAGTCTGGGTCGCGAAACCACAGCAACTGAAATTGATTCCGCAATCGAGGTGATCACGACTGCGATTCAAACATTGAACAGAATGCAAACCTGAGAGCCAGATACAACAAACGCTTAGGCAGGAGTGACGGAAAGCAGCGTCCACTCAATTCCCAAACTTGCTGACGACCAACAAGGCCTGATCAAAGGAAGCTGAGGATC
Source organism: Synechococcus sp. (assembly GCA_047286285.1). GTDB lineage: Bacteria > Cyanobacteriota > Cyanobacteriia > PCC-6307 > Cyanobiaceae > Synechococcus_C. The sequence continues at coordinate 2,408,061 of JBJBBP010000002.1, forward strand.
ACAAAACCACCAACACCGACCAGGGCCATCAGAAACTGAGCAATCCTGCTGAACAGAAGTCCAGCCACAACAGCCAAACCAACCACCGATCCTTGACGCAACGCCTCAAGCCAACCCAGATTTCGGGGAGATTGTGTTGTGACCCAGGTTTCGACCAGCATGGCTCCAAGCCATGGACCAAACAGGGCTCCGAGAAGCGGTCCCCCAAACGGGAGTGCCGGCAGCAGGCCGAGCACCCCAACAAGCAGACCCACACCAGCACCTGCAACTGACCAGCGACTGGCCTTCAGACGAGCCGATGCCAGCCCCAGAGCGAGAAGATCGGCCAGGAAGCCAAGACCAAACAACACCAACGCCAGGGCCAACTCAGGTGTGGCCTGAGTTGGCCCAACAGCTGCCATCCAGACAAGAGCACCCAGCGGCAACCAGATCAGGCCTGGAAGCACGGGCAGGAGCGTGCCAGGAATGGCCAGAAGCTGAACCAGCAGGGCGATCCACCAGAAACCGTCCGAGGACCAGGCCAAGCTCATGCTTCAGCACTCGTCTGGAGCGGACGACGTCGAGCAATTCTCAACTTGGCACTGCGACTGCGCGGATTCACCTGCTGCTCATCGTCGTCCGCTCTCAGAGGCTTGCGCGTGACGCGCTGCAGGCGCTCATCACGAAGGAAGGCGGTCTTCACGCGCCGATCCTCGAGCGAATGGAAACTGATGATCGCCAGCAGGCCATCAGGCTGAAGCCAGTCGGGAGCTCGTTGCAACAACCGCTCCAGAACAGCAAGTTCATCATTGACCGCGATCCTCAGAGCCTGAAAGGTGCGCGTGGCGGGATGAATGCGACCGCGACGGGCTTTCGGTGGATAACACCCCGCCACCGCATAGGCCAGTGCCGCCGTACCGCCATAAGCACCCGATGCCGCGAGATCCGCTTTGATCCTGCGCGCAATGCGTCGTGACAAGCGCTCCTCCCCATAGGCATAGATCAGATTCGCCAGCTCCGACTCGTCCAACCTTGCCAGGAGTTCTGAAGCTGTTTCCCCGCCCCCCGCTGGATTCATACGCATGTCCAACGGTCCATCGAGCCGAAAACTGAATCCACGCTGGGCCACATCCAGCTGGGGACTGCTGACCCCAAGATCCGCCAAGACCAACCCAACCGGCTGTGCAGGGGTGTAATCAGCGAAATTGGTGGCCACGATCGAGACTCGATCCTCATGGAGCTTGAGCCGCTCGGTTGCCGCCACACGAGCCGTTGCGTCCTGATCAAGCCCGACAAGTGCCAGGTCTGGATACCGGTCCAGCAGCAGAGCGCTATGGCCTCCACCGCCAAGCGTGGCATCGATGAACACTCCGCACTGACATGGATCACTGAGCTCCTCGGCCAACGCTTGCATCAACGGTTCGGCCAGAACCGGAACATGCATGAAGCCCTGAATGGGACTGGACGGCTGATCGGGCATGGGTCCTTCCTAAGATCCCGACACGAATGTTCTGCCATCGCCCCATGACGCAGCTGGAAACGCGCACGGAGCCGATGGTGGTCAACTTCGGTCCCCACCACCCCTCAATGCATGGGGTGCTGCGCCTCGTGGTGACTCTCGATGGAGAGGATGTGGTGGATTGCGAACCGGTGATTGGCTACCTCCATCGCGGCATGGAGAAGATCGCCGAGAACCGAACGAACGTGATGTTCGTGCCCTACGTGAGCCGTATGGATTACGCGGCGGGCATGTTCTACGAAGCGATTGTCGTTAACGCACCTGAAAGGCTGGCGAACATTTCTGTTCCGAAACGCGCCAGCTACATCCGAGTGCTGATGCTGGAGCTCAACCGCATCGCCAATCATCTGCTCTGGCTTGGTCCCTTCCTTGCCGATGTCGGCGCCCAGACCCCGTTCTTCTACATCTTCCGTGAACGGGAAATGATCTATGACCTCTGGGAAGCAGCCACAGGTCAGCGCCTGATCAACAACAATTACTTCCGGATCGGCGGCGTAGCCGCGGATCTTCCTTGGGGTTGGCTTGAAAAATGTCGTGACTTCTGTGACTGGTTCGGGCCCAAGATCGATGAGTACGAAAAACTGATCACCAATAATCCGATCTTCCGTCGACGCATTGAAGGACTGGGAGTAATCGGGAGAGAAGAAGCCATCAACTGGAGCCTCTCCGGCCCGATGCTGAGAGCATCCGGTGTTCCATGGGACCTACGCAAGGTCGACCATTACGAGTGCTACGACGACTTCGACTGGGATGTTGTCTGGGAAAAGGAGGGCGACTGCTTCGCCCGCTACAGGGTTCGCGTGGAGGAGATGCGCCAGTCCCTCAAGATTCTTCGCCAGGCCTGCGACATGATTCCCGGTGGTCCAACCGAAAACCTGGAAGCCAAACGCATGGCCGAAGGCAAAGGAAGCGATTTCGCCGGCTTCGACTATCAGTATGTGGCCAAAAAAGTGGCACCCACCTTCAAGATTCCCAATGGTGAGCTCTACACCCGGCTGGAATCAGGCAAGGGTGAGATCGGCGTTTTCATCCAGGGGAACAACGATGTCACACCCTGGCGCTTCAAAATTCGTGCTGCAGACAGCAACAATCTGCAGATCCTTCCTCACATTCTTAAGGGACACAAGGTTGCCGACATCATGGCCATTCTCGGCTCCATCGATGTGATCATGGGATCCGTGGATCGCTGATCAGCTCAACCGCCAGCGTTAAACATGGCTGATCCAAGAGAGGCAATCCTGCGAGCAACGACTGAGTATTCATTGCTGCTATCTGTGCAGAGCACCCCGCTACAACACCAGCAGCCACGTCTCAACGTCTGGCCAGCCAGAAGAGATTGCACCAACCTCCTGATCTGATCTGAGAGCGCACTGATCTCACTGTGACAAGCCACCCCAGAGCGACCGGATGATTTCCTGATGACGACGCCCAGCTGGCTCAACCTCACAAGGACCGTGCGTTTCGGAGACACGGATGCCGCTGGAGTCATGCATTTTCACCAGTTGCTGCGCTGGTGTCATGAGGCCTGGGAGGAGAGCCTTGAGCTCTATGGGGTGGAAGCTACAACGATTTTCCCTGGATGTCGCGGCCAGGAACGCTGGCCCGAAATAGCGCTCCCGGTGGTGCATTGCAGCGCCAACTTCCAAAGAGCGGTGCATGGCGGAGATCAGCTCCTGGTGAAGCTCGCTCCGCAACGGATTGATCAGAGCTGCTTTGAAGTTGCCAGTCAATTTCTGCTGAAAGAACAGGATGTCGCCACCGGATTGATCAGACAGGTGGCCATCCACTCAGAAACGCGTCGACGCTGCCTGCTGCCGGATGCGATCTCACGCTGGCTTGAGGCCGCACAAATCGGGCAGATTCAAGAACTCTGAGCAAGCAACTGAGAAGAGCCCCTGCGCGGCGCGACTCCTCCACAACGTCCTGAAGACCGATCGCGACACAATTGCAACATCGAGAAGTTCAAGAACAAGCGCCAGATGCAACCATCGGCCACGCCGGCAACCCTCAAAGAACACGGAAAAATTCTGCGCAAAAGCTAATTTTAGAATCATTTTCCAAGTGCCGATGGACCTGAGAATTCTGGTTGTCGCAATGCCCGTTCTTCTGGCACTGGGTTGGGCAGCGTTCAACATCGGAAGAGCTGCTATTGGCCAGCTTCAGGTTGCAATCAAGCAATACAAAACCAACCAAGCATCCTGAAAATATCTCGCCCCTTTTCAAGGCGAGAAAACTGATTCATCGCCCCAATCAAAATCGACCTGATTCGGCAAGATCTTGACCTTCTCAAGCCTCAAAACTGAGAAGAGATTGCAAGACGTTTTTATTCGCCTGTGATATCAAGCCCTCGACATGTTCGACACCTCAGCGGCCTTTACAGCACCATCAGACGCTGAAACAACGTTTGACACTTCAGCCGCATTCACCGCAACATCTCACGACATCACGTCAGCTTCCGGTCTAGAGCCTTGCCTTGGTGGAGAACTGAGGATGCAGGCAATCTGGGTCGATGAAAAAGTCTGTGTTGGCTGTCGATACTGCGCGCATGTCGCAACAAACACATTCCTCATGATCCAGGAAACAGGAAAATGTCGAGCGATACGCCAGGACGGCGATTCAACAATGGTGATTAATGAAGCAATCGACACCTGCCCAGTGGACTGCATCCACTGGATCAGCTTTGAAGAGCTGATTGCCAAAAAAGAGGAAGAAAAAGCAAGAGCTGCTTATTAAGAAGCTCAGCCCACAACGAACACACTGTTCAATACCTTCAGGATCCCAGCGACAATGATTCCGGAAAGGATGATGAATGAAGGCACAATGTACTTAAACGCCTTCTCAGAAGGACGCTCGTAGATCACTCTTTCTGCAAAGGTCTTGTTAGGGCCAAAGCGCAGATGATCTTCGATGGACATCATCATGCCCATCGACGTCAGCTTTTCCTGCCAATCAAAGGAGTAGCGAGGGAATTCCTGATAAACAGGAGCTTCACCGACAGCCTTTCCTGGCAACACTCTTGACCTTTCAAGGGGCACGGTGTCATAACCGAACCGCTGCATATACTCCTCACCGTTAAGCACGAGATCCACAAAAGCCTCGAAGCCCTTTTCAGCAATCACGATGGAATAAGTTAACTTCTCAGTGTTATCCCGCACCTTTCGGCCCAAAACCCTGCCAATCACCTGTTCAACAAGGCGGTAATTGCTATTGCAGGCAACGTAGCCACTGAGAAATCGATCTGAAAGAAGCAGACCTCGGATGAAATCTCTGACCGTGATTGATCCATTTCTCAGCTGCGACTCCAAATAGCAATCCCTGTCGCTACTCATCGCATGAAAATAAATCTGTCGATAACAACGCTCAATGATGTCTCCCGCATTATCAACAACGTCCCCTTCCATTGAAGGAGCAGCGATTGTGCTCACACGAATGTTTTGAGAGGTAGGCCGAAAGGGCCGAAGGGGAACCGGCAACGAAGTAAAGCCAACAAAACTCAGAAAATCACCCTAAGAGTCGGCCCTGATACAAAAAGGGAAAACGCGAACTAATTCACAATTCAGGCGCAGGAACAGGCCGCAAAAAGTAATTTGATACACGAAGCTGTTGCAAAGAAAACGCGCACTTCTGGGTGATCGCGGCGGCGGAAAAGATGCGGTAAGCGACACCCAAGCACCGGCATGGTTTCGTCGACCAGAACACGAGCCAGATCAGTCGTCTTCTCGCCACAACTTCAACCACCTGAACCAACAAAGACTCAGCCCCTTCGATCAGGCAAACAACCGGAATCGACAATCCATCGCAGACCAGACTTTCAATCCATGGAATCAAACAGTTCTGCCTGAAGGTTCAATTTCAAAACCCAACGATGAAGCAAATGCCAAGACCTCAAGGCGGATATCTCTTGCCTTAGCGATGTCCAACGGTGCCTCAGGACTGCTGTGCCGGCGTTTGAGATGCCAACCAGTGCTGCCAGCGTGCACGCTCCCACTTTCCTGCCGAAGAGCATTCCAGGTCTGGGCAGACATACCAATGCAACGGGCGTTCCGGCGCGGACCACTCGGACACCAAACGGCGCAGGCGCTCAAAGCCTTCAGCCGGCACCTCCCTGGATGACCAGCGAACAAGCGCCACCAGTCGTTCTCCCCATTCACTGTGCGGTGAGCCGAGCAACAGCACGGCGTCGAGCTGCAGCCCTTCCCTGCGGGCCGCCGTTAACAGCCTCTCCTCCAGTTGTGAAGGGAACACCGTGACCCCTCCCGAATGGATCGCGCCATCGATTCGCCCCTGGAGATGCAGCTGGGGATGCGTTGCGGAACCCTGAAGCTCAGCCAGATCACCTGAGTGCCACCATCCATGCGCATCCGTCAGCGCAGCCAGGTCTCCCGAATCAGCAAGCCTGGCCACAGCCAGCCGATCGCAGTGCACCGCGAGAGCTCCCTGCTGCGTCAGGCGCAGGCGAACCCCCTGCAGGGGAGAGCCAGAACCACCGAGCCCCGCCAGAAAATCAAGCGGCGTCTGGGCCGTCACCATGGCGGCCGTTTCCGTTGCGCCGTAACAGGGGGCCAGTCGCAGACCGAGATCCCTGGATTGCTCGGCCAGATCAGCTGGCAAGGCTGCTCCGCCCACCCAGATCACCGCCATCTCACCCAGCCAGGTGCGTCCAGAGGGATCCGCCAGCAACCGCCGCAATTGCGTCGGCACCAGTGACAGCAGCATCGGACGCCGCTTCCAGCCTGGATGGCGAAGGCTCTGGCTCAGAAGCAGCTCAGGCTGTTTCAACAGAGAGGGTGTGAGCCAGGCGTGATCCGCTCCCCACTGACGGGCACGCCACCAGGGCATCAGACCACTGACATGTTGAAAAGGCAAAGAATTCCACACCAGCGTTGAGGCTGGCTTCATGCCAATCCGCTCCAGCCACGCCCCGCAGGCCTGAGCCGAGCGCTCCAGATTGACAACGGGATGCAGACAGAGCTGTCGCCCACCGCTGCTGCCACCGGTTGACAGCACCAGACCCGGGCCTGTCGGCCAGTTCATGCCATTGGAATTGAGCCAAGATGCCTCCGGGAGCACTCCTGAAGCGAGCAGACGCACCCAAACGTGATCGGCCAGATCCGCCTCGAGGGACGCAGCAGCCTGCGCCGGCCGAGCGGGATCACAGTGCAGAAACCTCAAGCTGCTCATCAGCAGACCGCCTCAGCAGCAGCCCATACCTGCGAGGGATCAGAACTGAACAGATGACCGCCGGAACACCAGCCTGGGGCCAGTCCAGGAGCCACCGGAGTCGGCCCCAGCTGCTGCAGCCCTGCCATGAGTGCCAGCCAGCGAAAGCCGATTCCGGTTTCAAAGACGGTGCTGAGCATCAGCCGCGGCCGGCCCTGCTGCAACTGGCGCAGCAGGGTTCTCGGATCTCCCTCCAGCAGTGGTCGACGCACCTGCCAACCCTGCCATTGCTCGCGCAGAGCCGGCTGCCTGAGCAACGACTCATCCAGGGCGACAGGGACGCGATGACCCAGGGCCTGCAGACCCTGCAGATCATCCACAGCCAAGGGCTGCTCCAGCCAGTCCAGACGGGGATCAGCCGCCAGAACTCCAGCCCATCGATCCGCTTCAGATCGCTCCCAACCGCCGTTCGCATCCAGACGCAGATGCGCTGAGCAGGGCAACCGCTCGAGAAGCTCGGCAAGCAAGGACCACTCAAGATCAGGGTCCGTGGCGGCCACCTTCCATTTGAAGGTGATGGGTTCGTCCAAAGGATGGGCTGCCAGCAACTGCTCGAGGATGGGCAGCATGGCCTTCCCTGCTGGCAACAGACAGGCCGACCGCGGAGCAGGAAGCCAGGACTGGACCAGTCCATCAAGCTCTGCCAGCGAGGCACCCAACGCAAAGGCAACTGCCGCTGGCAGCATCGGCAGCAGGGCCTCCAGCTGGTCTCTGGTGCAGGTCGCATCCGCAGCGTTCTGCCATCGCGAAAGGGCCCGCTCACAGGCGAGTCGGTCGGTTGCATCCAACGGAGCCACTTCCCCCCAGCCAACGCGCCCGGAGTCCGCACAGGTCAAACGCAGCAACCAGCCCGTCCGCTGCTGCCAAACGCCCGCAGCGGTCCGCAGCGGACGAGACAGGGAATGGACATAGGAGCGCACCGCCAGCTGCAGGGTCATGGACTCAGCCTGACTGCAGAACGGGGGAGCCGAACCACGGGCCCAGGCTCAGACCAATACTCAAACCAAGGCCATTCAGCGCCTGAAATCGCAACGCCAGAAACTTGCTGCCAGTGATGCGTTCAGGCTGGTGATGGTGTGAGCGGAGCAGTCTGATCAACGCTGAAGCCGCCGGAAGCCCGAGACCTCCCAGCAGTGCTGTGAGCGGCCAGTCGCCATGCAGAACTGGGGCCCACTCCAGAGCAAGGGTGCCTGCGACAAACCAGGGAACAAGCGATGCCGCCCGCGCAGTCCCCAGCCTTACAACTGGGGAGCGCTTGCCATGGGCCTCATCCTCTTCGACCTGATGGAAATGCGAACAGAACAGCACCAGCGTGGTGGCCAGAGCCGGACCGGAGCCGAGAAGCAGAGCAGCATCCCAGGGCACCACATCCGTTGCAGGGGAGATGACCAGTAAGGCAGCAGCCGTGGCGAAAGGGCCAAAAGCGAGCCAGCAGAGTGGTTCCCCCAGGCCCTGATAACCGAGTCGGAATGGCGGCCCCTGATACAGATAGCCCAGACCGCAGCTCACCAGCGCCAGCATCAGAACGGCAAGACTGCTCTTGAGTGCAATCAACAGCATCAGCAGCAATCCCCCAAACAGAGCCAGCATGGCCAGCTGCTTCACAGGGCGAGACCGTCCGAGCAGCGCCACCACCGAATGCGGTTTGCCCCGTTCATCCACACCGGTTTCGGCATCGAAGAGGTCATTGCTGAGGTTCTCCCAGATCAGCAACAGCACCGCCGCCAGCAGAAAACCAAGACCCTGACCCCAGCGCACAGGCAGCCCAGCGCCCAGCCGGAATCCGGTGGCAAGCAGCACAGGCATCACCGCAACGGAATACATCGGCCACTTGATCGCGGCCTTCCAGAGGCGCCGGCGATCCCCGTCTCGGGAGTGAAGGGTTACAACAGCCTGATGATCTGGCATGGACTGGACTCGTAGAGCCCTCTTCGGGACTCATACATTTGAGCAGTAACCCTTTCTTCTGCCGTCCCGATGTCGGCCCTGCCCCACGACAGCTCAGCTGCTGTGAACTTCAGCGATCTGCTGGAGCAGGCGCTGCACGTGTGGGATCAACGCCAGGTGGACGATGGAGTCTTCGCGTTGGCGTTGCCACTGCAGGGCCTTGATCCACTGCTGCAGCTGTCGGATCTCGAGGACGCAGACCCATTCCGTTTCCTCTGGGATGGGGCACCGGGTCTCAGCTTTGCAGCGGCCGGTCGCTGCCATCACCTGGAGCTCTCAGGTCCGAAACGCTTTGAACTGGCTCAGCGTTTCAGTGACATCACGCTTGGACGCATCCTTGACGGCTCACCCGAAGCCCCGGCTCAGGCACGCTCTCGCATCCTTCTGGCCTTCTCTTTTTTCGAGAGCACCGGTGAACTGCAGCCCAAGGGCAGTATGCCCTCGGTCCAGGCGGTACTGCCTCGGTGGCAACTCAGCCGCCATGGCCGCCAGGGTTGGCTGCGCCTGCACGGCGTCGCTCAACAGACATGTGATGTGCGCGCGCTGACCGAGTCGCTCTGGCTGATGGCGGAAAAGCTGCAGTCATGGCGCAGCTGGCCAGGGCAGGCATCAGGCACCGTGAGTGGCCGCATCACCCCCGGTGACTGGGAGCGGCGCTACACCACGGCGCTCGAGCGCGGTCTGGAGTTGGTGAATAGTGGCGAACTTCACAAGCTGGTGCTGGCGGTGCGCCAGTCGGTCAGCCTGACCTGCCCTCTTGACCCGTTGCTGTTGCTGAAACGCCTGCGCTACCAACAGGCGGGCAGCTGTCGATTCCTCTGGCAGCGAAACCAGCAGGACAGCTTCTTCGGCGCTTCACCTGAGCGCCTGCTGAGCTTGCGCAACGGGCAACTGCGCTGCGATGCACTCGCAGGCACAGCCGGTCGCCATGACCATGCCACCTCCCTGCTCAACTCTGACAAGGACCGGCGCGAACACGAGCTGGTGGTCAAGGCGATCATCGAACATCTCAGCGCCCGGGGATTGCAGCCCCGTCGGCCGCGCAGCCCTCAACTGGCCCGACATGGCCAATTGATCCATTTGCACACCCCCATCACAACTCCGGCGCCAGGACAATCACCACTTGCCCTGGCTGGAGTGCTCCATCCCACACCAGCTGTGGCCGGGCTGCCGAGGCGCGAGGCCATGGGCTGGTTGCGCAGCCTGGAGCCGTTCGATCGCGATGGTTATGCCGCGCCGATCGGCTGGATCGACAGTGCCGGGGATGCGGAACTGCGCGTTGCCATCCGCTGCGGCCATGCCCGCGGCACCCAGCTCGACCTCACGGCCGGAGCTGGACTTGTCCGCGGATCGGTGGCCGAACGCGAGCTCCAGGAAGTTGGGCTGAAGCTCACCGTTCTGGCGGATCAGCTGGATCTGGTGTCAGGAGGGAGGTAAGGAGCGAAGTCTCCACTCCAGGGAAGACTGCTCAAGAGTCGTGCCGAACGGTTCCGCCCGACCACCGACATGCTCCTTGAGGAAAGCTTCCACCAGCGCATACATCGCCAGAGCGTTGCGTGGATTCGCCAGGCCATGTCCTTCGTCAGGGAACACAACGAAGTCAATCGGCAGCTGTCGCGCCTCCATGGCAGCCGCAATGGCTTCACTTTCGCTGAGCTTCACGCGGGGGTCATTGGCTCCATGACCCAGCAGCAGCGGACGCTGGATCTGGTCCACATGGTGGATCGGAGAGATCGCATCAAGATCGACCCTCCCGACACCGATCATGCGCTCAAAATGCCTCCTGCCCGATTCCCAGTACGGCGGAATGGATTCCAGGAGGGTGCGCAGGTTGGATGGGCCGACTTCGGCAATGGCGGCGGCGAAGAGATCCGGATCTCGGGTGAGGCCCGAGAGAGCCGCGTATCCGCCGTAGGAAGCTCCCATGATCACCAGACGATCTGGATCAGCGATGCCTTCATCAACCGCCCAGCGAACGGCATCCACCAGGTCATCCTGCATTCGGCCGTACCACTCGCCTTCACCGGCCAGAAGATGGGCCTTGCCGAAGCCGGTCGATCCCCTGTAGTTGACGCTGAGCACGTGATAGCCGCGATTCGCCAACAGCTGATGGAGAGGATTGAATCCCCAGAAATCCCTGGCCTGAGGACCGCCATGAACCAGCAACACCAATGGTTGCGGCCCTGAGTCCGCATTGATGGTTGTTTTGGTCAGGTAGGCAGGCAGTCGATGTCCATCCCGGGCCTTGAGATCAAGACTTTCCATGGGCGCCAGGTCATAGGCGTCCAGGCGAGGCTGCACGGAAAAAAGCTTGCGGATCTCATCCTGCTCCCGATCCCACAGCCAGTACTGCGGGCCCTGCTGATCGGAGCCGATGGCGATCAACCAGCGACGATTGTCCAGATCCCGATCGACCACACTGAAGTCGTTGGATCCGGCCAGTTGCTCGAGCCTGTCGACATCCTGTTGAACAGAAGCGTCCAACACCACCCGACGGGAGCGCAAATCAACCTCCTTCAGCACGGTGGGAACCCCGGTGTCGAGATCACTGAGGTCGACACCGAATGCACCGGCAGACGAGCGATGCAGGACCTCTGGAGTGCAGTCAGTGCCACATGACTGCAGATGCTCCCGGCTCCAGCGCACCAGCCTGGGTAGGTCTTCTCCCGTGCTGAGCTGCCCATAGAGCCAGCGGCCATCGCGGGTAAACCCACTGGGCCCTGAACTGATGGTGTCTTCAAAACCGAACTGCAGAAACGGGCGCCAGCTGGACTCACCTGGCAGTCGCAGCTCAACGCCCAGACCTCCGTCGGGAAGCACCTGAGAACGGAGGACCGGGTGCCATGCACCGTTCAGCCACTCGACGCTCACCCGGCGGCCGTCATCCGTCGAGCGATAAAGCAAACGCTTCTCACCGCTGTCGACATCGATCACATAGAGATCGTGGTAGCGGGGATCACGGTCGTTGAGTCCCACAACGAGCTCTGAAGGGACTTCGCGGTCAGCCCCGACCAGGTAGGCCTTCACTTGATTGACGGGCGTCAGATCACGTTTCTCCCCAGTGGCGGGATCGATCCTCACCAGCACGGTGTTCTCATCACCATCACCATCCCGTGATGAGATCAGATAGCGACCATCAGCTGTCCAGAACGCAGACCTCTGGGGGCGGTCCCGCTGACGGGTGAGCACGCGTGCGGGAGCGTCCCCATCCAGCTCCTGAACCCAGAGATTGAGCACACCCTGATCCGGAGCCAGATAGGAAATCCGCCGCCCATCGGGACTGAGGGAAACACTGATGATTTCGGGATTGCCAAACAACACCTCACGGGGAATGAGCGGTGGTGGCGAGCCGGCCTCAACCGGACGACCCAAGATCGTCAGGCTTCCCGCCAGACCCACAAGAAGAGCAGCCCCCCAGCGCAATCCCTTGATCAGCACAACCTGCCCTGGCAATCGGATCACAATTGTGATCGGTCAGAGAAGGTCTCGCAGGCGAGCGATCACTTGATCCGCAAGGGGCTGATTCATCAGCCTTTCCACCTCACGAATGCCGGTGGGACTGGTGACGTTGATCTCGCTGAGCATGCCACCGATCACATCGATGCCAACAAAAAACAGTCCTTCAGCCCTCAAAGCCGGTGCCAGGGCTGCGCAGATCTGTCGTTCCCGCTCACTGAGTTCGGTGGCTTCAGCCTGACCACCCACCGCAAGGTTGCTGCGGAATTCGCCGGCGGCTGGCCGCCGGTTGATGGCACCAAGTGGCTCACCATCCACCAACAGGATGCGCTTATCACCCTCACTCACGGAGGGGAGAAAACACTGAGCCATCACTGGCATGCGTTCCTGCTCTGTGACCAATTCCAGAAGCGCTTTGAGACCGGGGGCCTGAGCAGACACACGTATCACCCCCAAGCCGGCACGACCTCCCAGCGGCTTGAGCACGATGTCGCTGTGCGCCTGCGCAAAAGACTTCAGCTCACTCACCCGACCCGAGACCAGGGTGGGTGCCATCCATCGACTGAACCGCAGAGCTCCAAGCTTTTCATTCCAGGTGCGCAGCGAGTCGGGGCGGTTGAGCACACGCACACCCGCCCGTTCAGCAACGTCGAGCAAATGGGTGGCATACAGGTAAGCCTCATCAACGGGGGGGTCCTTGCGCATCCAGATCACCTGGAATGTCGCCAATGGAAGCCGTTCGCGCTCTCCGGCGGAGATCCAGGGCTCAGGCTGAACCGGCATGGCCATGGCCACAGGTTCATCGCCGAGTGCGATCAGGTCTGCAGGTGTGCAGGCCCAGACCTCCAGGGAGGATCTGGCCGCTGCCTGCATCAGCGCAGCGGTGGAATCCTTGGCCGGATTGATCCGATCCAGCGGATCGAGCACGAACAGGTGACGCATGAGCAGCGGTCGTGTCAGAGAACTCAGGAGAGCAGCGCGTCGAGTTCCCCGGCCCGCTCGAGCGCGTGCAGATCGTCACATCCACCGATGTGTCGGTCGTCGATAAAGATCTGAGGAACGCTGCGGCGTCCATCGCCTCGAGCCGCCATGGCATCGCGGGCAGGCTCATCGCCATCAACGGCAAACTCGGAGTAGGCGACTCCCTTGCGATCCAGCAGCTGTTTGGCTCGGATGCAGAAGGGGCAAGTGCGCCAGGTGTAGATCTCGACGCTCGGCATGGAGCCCTCATAACGGGACATCGATCCTATGCAGGCACTCAGCCTTGAAATGCTGGCCAATGCCCCTGCCGACCCTGGGGATCACCTCTGGAACCATGGACAACGCCCAGAGGCCGTCCTGAGATTCCGCACTGATAAGGTCGCGAAATCCGTTCAACGCACCCGTTGCTCGACCTCACCGACTTCAAGCGCGACCTCTCCGAGCTCACTGATCGCCTGGGCAATGCCCAGGACTGTCTTTGACGTTCCTGCACTGAACGCCAGACAGCAGGACCTCGAACAACTTGCCGCCCAGCCTGACTTCTGGGACGACCAGCAGAACGCCCAGAAGCAGATGCGTCGCCTCGATGAGGTGAAAGCACAGCTGCTGCAACTGACGACGTGGCAGGGCGCGGTTTCCGATGCTCAGGCCACTCTCGAGCTCTATGACCTTGAGCCTGATGACGACATGCTCGCTGAGGCTCAGGCAGGCCTAGATCAGCTGAGAAGGGATCTTGACCGCTGGGAACTCGAGCGCCTGCTCAGTGGTCAGTACGACAAAGAGGGAGCCGTGCTCTCCATCAATGCCGGAGCCGGTGGCACCGATGCCCAGGACTGGGCTCAGATGCTGCTGCGGATGTACACCCGCTGGGCCGAGGACCATGACATGAAGGTCACTGTCGATGAACTCAGCGAGGGGGAGGAAGCAGGAATCAAGAGCGCCACGATCGAAATCGAAGGCCGCTATGCGTACGGCTACCTGCGCAATGAGAAGGGCACCCACAGGCTTGTTCGGATCTCTCCCTTCAACGCCAACGACAAACGCCAGACCAGTTTCGCCGGCATCGAGGTGATGCCGAAACTCGAAGAGGAAGTCGACATCGACATCCCTGAAAAAGACCTTGAAGTCACCACAAGCCGCTCAGGCGGAGCTGGTGGTCAGAACGTCAACAAGGTGGAGACAGCGGTGCGCATCCTGCACGTCCCCACAGGACTGGCTGTGCGCTGCACACAGGAGCGCTCCCAGCTGCAGAACAAGGAAAAGGCGATGGCCCTGCTCAAGGCCAAGCTGCTGGTGATCGCCCAGGAACAGAGGGCTGCCGAGATCGCCGACATCCGCGGCGACATCGTGGAAGCCGCCTGGGGCAATCAGATCCGCAACTACGTGTTTCACCCCTATCAGATGGTCAAGGACCTGCGCACCCAGGAGGAGAGCAACGATGTGCAGGGTGTGATGAACGGCGATCTCGACCCCTTCATTCAGGCGCTGCTGCGCCAGGGTGTAGACAGCCCCGGACAGGACGAGGACAGCTGACCATGAGCTCAGAGCCCAACGGCATCGAGACCGCGACGGAGAGCGTAACGACCGCGCCTCCACCCAGCTTCGTGAAACAGGCCATGCGCAACATGGTCCGCAAGGGCAGCAAGAGCCTGTTCCACCTTGGGCTGACGGCCGCGGGGTTCATTGGCTTCATCCTTGTGGTGGCCTGGCTGGGCCGCCCAACCCTGCCGCAGTGAGCAGCGCGGGGGCTGTTGCCATCGACCTGGCCTTCACACCAGCTGAACAGCAGCTGATCCATGCCGGGTACGGGATCGGAGCCCAGCAGAGGCTCAGCCAGGGAGATATCTGGGAATCAACTCTGCGTCTCTGGCTGCAACACCTGATTGCCGCCGGTGGGGACAGCACTCCAACGGAACTTCAGAACTGTGAGGAGATCTGCCTGGGTCTGCAGTTTGTGAATGATGCCCAGATCACTGATCTGAACGCCCGCTGGCGCAACAAGCCCAAGGCGACCGATGTCTTGTCCTTTTCGGCACTGGAAGCTGCCATGCCCCTGGACAGCAGCCCCAGCCTCGAACTGGGAGACATCATCGTGTCGGTACCCACAGCTGAACGTCAGGCCCTCGAACAGGACCACAGCCTTGAGCAAGAACTCTGCTGGCTGGTGAGCCATGGCCTGCTGCATCTGCTGGGATGGGACCATCCCGATGAGGGGAGACTCGAGGCCATGCTGCAATGCCAGGAACAACTGGTTGCCATGGCCGGTATCGTTCAATCCCATGGTGAGATCAACTGTGAATCAGCAGATGAAATCACTGTTGAACCCTGACGATGGAGCTCCGTTGACCGAGGAGATCAGCCAGCGCAGCACCCGCCGAGCCCACCATGCCGCCCACAGAGGAGCCTGGAAGATCGCCGGCGACCTCCCCTCAAGCTTTCGCTATGCAGCTCAGGGGCTGGGTTATGGCTTCATCAGCCAACGCAACTTCCGCATCCATCTGGGGATCGGCAGCATCGTGTTTTTCCTCGGGCTTTGGCTTGAGCTGCCATCGATCCAACTGGCGGTTCTGGTGCTGACCGTGGCCGCTGTGCTGGTGCTTGAACTGCTCAACACAGCCATTGAGTCTGTGGTGGATCTGGCCATCGGTCGACGCTTCCACCCGCTGGCCAGGATTGCGAAGGACTGCGCAGCGGCAGCGGTTTTGGTGGCAGCCATCAGCTCTCTGGTGATTGCCCTGCTGCTGGTGCTTCCGCCCCTGTTCCTTCGCCTCGGCCTCTAAGCGATGCTGCTTGTCATCGATAACTACGACAGCTTCACCTTCAATCTGGTGCAGTATTTCGGGGAATTGGCAGCCCAGCACCCCGTGGCACAGGAGCTGCGTGTTGAACGCAATGATGCGTTGACAGTGGACCAGATCCGCGACCTCAGCCCCGATGCGATTCTGTTGTCTCCCGGACCTGGGGATCCTGACCAGGCGGGAGTTTGTCTGGCTGTCCTGAAGGAGCTGTCTCCAAGTATTCCCACCTTGGGGGTCTGTCTGGGCCACCAGGCTCTTGCTCAGGCCTATGGAGGGAGAGTCGTTCGCGCCTCGGAACTGATGCATGGCAAGACCTCACCGGTGCTGCATCGGGGCGAAGGCGTCTTCGCAGGCTTGCCCCAGCCACTCACGGCGACCCGATATCACAGCCTGATCGCTGATCGCGGCAGTCTTCCCGACTGCCTGGAAGTCACCGCCTGGCTGGAGGACAACACCGTGATGGGACTGCGTCACAGGCAGCATCCCCATCTCCAGGGTGTGCAGTTCCACCCTGAAAGTGTGCTGACGGAAGCCGGCCACAAGCTGCTGGCCAACTTCCTGCGACTGGCGGAAGGGCGCATTCAACACTGCTAACTTCCTGAGCCAGCAGGCATCCCCCCATGACAATTTTCCTGAATCGCCGGGGTCCTGGGCGGGCCATCTTGCCCCTGGCCACTGCCACCGTGCTCACCGGCATGAGCGTCAGCGGCGTTCATGCAGCTGGCGTTTCGATCACCAGCTATGGACACAGTGCTCTGCTGATCCGCGGAGGTGGCCAGTCAGTGCTGGTGAATCCGTTCCGAGCCGTGGGCTGCGCCAAGGGCCTCGCCGAACCACGCGTCAATGCCACAGTGACTCTCGCCAGCTCCGAACTTCCTGACGAAGGGGCACGGATCGGAGGAGGCACCTATCTGTCGAAGCCAGGGTCCTATCGGGTGGGAGGTTTGAATCTGGAAGGATTCTCCGCTCCGCACGACCGCATGGGCGGCCGCCGTTTCGGCAATGCCACCATCTGGCGCTGGCAGCAGGGGGGCCTGAACTTTGCCCACCTGGGAGGAACGGCCGCTCCCCTCAGCGGGGAAGACAGGGTGCTGCTAGGTCGCCCCGATGTGCTGATCATTGGCGTTGGAGGTGGCGGGAAGGTTTACAACGGCGACGAGGCCGCGGCTGTGGTGAAGCAGCTGAACCCGCGCCGGGTCATTCCCGTGCAGTACGTGAAGGGGGCCGCTCCAAGCGGTTGCGACCAGGGCGGGGTGCAACCGTTTCTTGACGCCATGAGCGGCACACAGGTCCGCCAGGTCGGTCCGAGCCTCTCCCTGCCAGGCAATCTTGGAGACAGCACCGTGATCGAGGTGATGCGCTGAGCCGTGAATCCGTTCAGCTTTCGAGCTGTCGGTAGCAGTCCCAGAACCGCTGCATCTGATCCAGGGTGCCGATGCTGACGCGCAGGGAGCCGTCGATCTGGGGCTTGCCTGCCATCGAACGGACCAGGATGCCGGCATCCCTCAGCTGCTGCTCCACCTGCCGGGCGGGGGAATGAGGCCAGAGCAGAAGATAGTTTCCTCCCTCGCAATGGAAGGCGGCACCAGACCGCGTCAACATCGTTACCAGATAGTCACGGGCACGTATCACCTCAGCCACATAGCGATCGGTGTACGCCTGATCGGACAATGCAGCGAAGGCGGCCGTGACAGCCAGGCTGTTCACGTCGTAGGGACCGGTGACGCGGCTGACCCGATCGACCACCTCCGACGAACCGATGGCAAATCCCATTCGCAGGCCAGCCAGGCCGGCGGTCTTGGCCAGGGAGCGCAGCACCAGCAGATTGGCGTGCTCGGCGAAGTCCACATGCGGCAGCACACTGTCACCAGTGAAGGCTTCGTAGAGCTCATCGACCACCACCAACGTGTCGGGCGCAGACGATGCCAGCTGCAGCACGTGCTCGGCGGAGAGCCGCGTGCCGGTGGGGTTGTTGGGATTGCAGAGCATCAGGATCTTTGGTCCACGCTGCAGGGCCGCTCGCATCGCCTCCAGCGGGAAGCGAAAACCCGGCATGTCATGGGGGACAGCCTCGATGACCATCCCCTGCATGCCCGCACACGGCGCGTAATAACCAAAGGTGGGACTGGTGGTGAGCAGGGTGTCTCCTGCTGCTCCGTAGGCATGGATCACTGCATGGATCGCCGCATCCACACCGTTGAACAGCCCGACCTGCTGTGGCAACAGTTCATGCGCCAGGCCAGCGGGTGAAGCCTGCAGATTGCTGATCACCGCCTCCCGCAGTCCGTCGTATTCGGGATAGACCGCGATCTGATCAGCCGGGAAGGAGCGAATCGCCTCCGCAACCGCCGGGCTGGGACCAAGGGTGTTCTCGTTGAAATCAAGACGAAGCAGGCCACGGCGCCCCTCCAGAGGCGCGCTGTAAGCCCTGAGGCTCTCAACGTCAGGGCGGGCTGAAGGCGAGGGAGTGGGTGCGGTCATGGCCATCAAGCTATCGACATCCCTGACAACCCAACCAGTCCTGTCGATCCCGCCGATGATGGGGAAACTGCCGTGACCGGTCCGATGCCTGCCAGCTCGAGCGCATCCACCTCAACACAGACATTCTCCGAATTCGCGGAGCACGTCGATTACTCCCTGCTTGAAAGGCTCCATCCCGATCCTGAGTCCACCGCCACCGGGGATGATCACCGGGCACGCCAGGTGACCTCTGGCCACTACGTACCGGTCACACCAACGCCTCTTGCGGAACCGCAATACGTCGCGCACAGCGACAGCCTGTTCAGCGAGCTCGGCCTCAGCCATGAGCTAGTGAAGGATGACAGCTTCCTGAGGCTGTTCTCCGGCGACATCAGTGTGGCCAGAGCACCGATGCGCCCCTATGGCTGGGCGACTGGTTATGCGCTGTCGATCTACGGCACTGAATACGATCAGCAATGTCCGTTCGGCAACGGCAACGGCTACGGCGACGGTCGGGCGATCTCCATCTTCGAAGGCCTCTTCGAGGGGAAACGCTGGGAGATGCAGCTGAAGGGCGGTGGTCCGACGCCCTACTGCCGCGGCGCCGATGGCCGCGCCGTGCTGCGCTCCAGCGTGCGTGAATTCCTGGCTCAGGAGCTGATGCACGCGCTCGGAATCCCCACTTCACGCTCGCTGACGCTCTACGTCAGCCATGCTGAAAACGTGCGGCGGCCGTGGTACTCAGGCGAATCCGCGTCGATGGATCCCGACATCCTGGCCGACAATCCAGCCGCGATCACCACGCGCGTAGCGCCATCCTTTCTGCGGGTAGGCCAGCTGGAGCTGTTTGCTCGACGAGCCCGCAAGAACAGTCATCCACTGGCGCTGCATGAATTGCAGATGATCGTGCAGCACCTGATCAACCGGAACTACCACTCGGAGATTGAGCCGTCTCTGCCTTTCACCGAGCAGATTCTGGAGTTAGCCGCTTTGTTCCGCGGACGACTGACGGCAGTGGTTGCTGACTGGATCCGGGTGGGCTACTGCCAGGGCAACTTCAACAGTGACAACTGCGCGGCAGGAGGCTTCACCCTCGACTACGGGCCCTTCGGGTTCTGCGAACTGTTCGACCCACGCTTTCAGCCCTGGACCGGCGGCGGAATGCATTTCGCCTTTTTCAACCAGCCGGTGGCCGCAGGGCGGAACTACCACACGTTCGCATCAGCGCTCAAACCACTGCTGAAGGATCAGCCTGAGGCCATGACACGCCTTGAAAGGCTGGAGGACGGCTTCAAAACAGCGATGCAGCAGGCACTCGACAACATGTGGAGCCGCAAGCTCGGCCTGATGGATCACTCTCCGGAATTGGTGAGCGAGCTGCTGCAGTTAAGCGTCGACTCAGCAGCGGATTACACCATGCTGTTCAGAGAGCTGTCAGCCATCCCTGAGCATTTGGCACCTCTGAAGCGGAGCTTCTACCGGCCCAGCAGTGACCAGCTTGATGCACGCTGGATGCAGTGGTTGAAGCAATGGCGTCGTCAACTTGACCAGAACAGCGACCTGCAGGAGGTATCCAACAGCATGCAGCGCGTCAATCCCGCAGTCACTTGGCGTGAATGGCTGATCGCACCGGCCTATACGCAAGCCTCAGAAGGCGACTACAGCCTGGTGCATGAGCTGCAGAAGGTCTTCAGCAAGCCCTATGTCTCCCTACCGCTGGACTTAGCGACCAGATATGACCAACGGAAACCCGAGCAATTCTTCAACGCCGGAGGCATCTCTCACTACAGCTGTTCCTCATGAGCCGGTGGCGTCAAGAGTGCTCGCGTCTCAGCCCGATCCGACCATGACGGCAAGCACCTCGGCCAGCTGGGGCCTGTTCAACCCGGCCATCAGAGCCAGAATCAACAGCACTCGTGCCTTCTGAGGACTGAGCCGCCCAGCCGGCAGAAGACCGAGACGCGCATACTGCTCGCAACGATGGACGGGCCCTGAACCACAGCGATTCGCCCTGAGCATCAGCGGCAGCGGTTCGGGCCAGTTCTCCAGCGCGCTGCGTTCCACCGCAGACAGCTGACCGGCACCCGTGCCCGTGAACACCAGACCCCGGACACCGGACTTGAGCAGAGCAGGAATCAGGGCCGACGGAGGCTCGACACAACCATGCAGGATCGCCACCTGGGGCCAGGGCTCAGCAAGCTGAAGGTCAGCGAACGGAGCAGGACGCTCAAAGCAGGCTGATGGCAGATGCACGCCGAAATCATCCACCCAACCGAGGGGGCCGATCCCAGGGCTTTCGAACGCGCCAACTCCCTGGGTCACTGCCTTGGTCACCTCCCGGGCCGCATGAATCCGGCCATCCATCACCACAAGAACGCCCTGCTGCCGGGATTCAGGGGCTGTTGCCACCTGAACCGCCTGAAACAGATTGAGAGGACCATCAGCGCTGAGTGCTGTTGCCGGCCGCATCGCCCCCACCAACACCACCGGCCGCGGATCATCGATCAACAGCTGCAACAGCCAGGCCGTTTCCTCCAGGGTGTTGGTGCCATGGGTGATCACCACACCGGCGAGGCCGGCATCCGCAGCCAGAACCGCCCGCAGACGGGTCACAAGGGCCTGCCAATGGGCGAAGGTCAGATCGGCGCTGTCGACATTGGCGATCTGCTCCACCTCAATCTCAGCAAGCTGCTGCAGCTGGGGAACAGACTGCAGCAACTCCCCGGCACCAATGGCACCCGCTGAGTAGTGGTTCAGAGCCGTGACGTCACTGGCTCGACCGGCGATGGTGCCACCGGTGGCCAGCAGCAGCAACCGGGGCAAGCCGGATCCGCTCACATCCGCTCCAGGGTGGCAATGCCGAGCAGACCGAGGCCGGCCTTGAGTGTGTCGGCGGTGAGCCGGCACAGCGCCAGGCGCGAGGGCAATGCGGCGGCTTCAGCCTTGAGCACCGGCACCTGGTCGTAGAAGCGGTTGAACACCTGACTGAGCTCGAAAAGATAGCTGCAGAGTCGATTGGGAAGCAGCTCCTCCTCCACCTCAGCGATCACGGCATCGAACTTGAGCAGCTCCCGCACCAGGGCCCACTCCTGCGGCTCGCTGAACTGCAACTGATCAGCCGCCACATCCAGATCACCCCCCTTGCGAGCGATCCCTGCAATGCGCACCACCGCATACAGCAAATAGGGAGCGGTGTTGCCCTGGAGGGCCAACATGCGATCGAAGGAGAACTGGTAGTTGGTGATCCGGTTCTGGCTGAGATCGGCGTATTTCACCGCGGCCAGGCCAACGGTTCCGGCCACATGGTGGATGAAGTCTTCGGATTCACTGCGTTCTTCCTCCTGGAGGCGCGAGCGCAGGTCCGCTTCAGCGCGCTCCACCGCTTCATCGAGCAGATCGCGCAGACGCACGGTGTCGCCGGCCCGGGTCTTGAGCTTCTTGCCGTCTTCTCCCTGCACCAACCCGAAGGGCACGTGCTCCAGGCGGGCACCACCTGGAATCCAGCCGGCCCTCTCGGCCACCTGGAACACCCCCGCGAAGTGATTGGCCTGACCGGCATCGGTCACGTAGATCACCCGGCGGGCCGCATCACCCTCGGGAGCCTCGGCGAACCGGTAGCGAATCGCCGCCAGATCGGTGGTGGCGTAATTGAAGCCGCCATCGCTTTTCTGCACGATCACCGGCAGCGGCTTGCCGTCCTTGCCGCTGACCCCTTCCAGGAAGACGCACTCCGCCCCGTCGTCGGTGACCAGCAGACCGGCCTGCTTCAGCCCATCGATCACCGCCGGCAGGAAGGGGTTGTAGAACGACTCGCCCCGTTCGCTGAGGCGGATGTCGAGCCGGTCGTAGATCTTCTGAAATTCGCGCCGCGACTGGTCACAGAGCAGGCCCCAGGCCTTCAGCGACAGCGGATCACCGCTCTGCAGCTTCACCACCTCCTCGCGGGACGTGATCTGAAACGCCTCATCATCATCAAAGCGCTTCTTCGCTTCCCGATAGAAGGCCACGAGGTCACCGAGATCGATCGCATCGGCGGTGTCGAGCGCCTCGGGAGCCACCTGCTTGAGATGGGTGATCAGCATCCCGAACTGGGTGCCCCAGTCGCCCACATGGTTCAGCCGCAACACCGGATGTCCACGAAACTCCAGCACCCGCGCCAGCGAGTCACCGATGATCGTGGAGCGCAGATGGCCCACGTGCATCTCCTTGGCGATGTTGGGACTGGAGAAGTCCACCACCACCGGCGCGGCATCCTTCACCGACGGAACACCAAGCCGCTCATCTCCAAGGCGGGAGGACACTTCCGCAGCCAGGCGCTCCGGTCGGATCGTGAGGTTGATGAACCCAGGCCCGGCGATCTGCGGCTCCTGACACAGCGTGGTGAACGCCGCATCCATTTGCAGCTGCTCAACGATGGCCGTGGCGATCTGACGCGGCGCCTGCCTCAGTGGCTTGGCCAGTGGCAGAGCAGCGTTGGCTTGAAAATCGCCGAATTCCGGCTTGCTCGCTGGCGTCAACAGGGGATCCAAGCAAGCCTCCCCTGCTTCAGCCCAGGCCTCGGGGAACGCCCGTTGCATCGCACCGCGCAACTGTGTTTCAAGGGCGTTGGCAATGCGGAGCATGGACGGATCAACGGGCTTGGCAAGCCCCGATCATCTCCCGGCAGGTGCGAAACGCATACTGAGATCAAGCCAGCGGCTGCGCGTGACCGGCGCACTGGTGGAAATCAGATCGATGCCTGTACCGGCATAGGCGCGCAGATCACCGGGCTGAATTCCGGAGGCTTCAAGGATCACAGCCCCGGAGCCACCACGCTCAGCGGCCAGCTGGCGCAACCTGGGCACCAGCATGCTCAGCTGCTCGGGAGTGAACTCATCCAGCAGCACACCATCGGCTCCGGCCGTGACGGCCTCGACCGCTTCCTGATCCGTTTCGGCTTCCACAATCACCCTGGCCGGCCATGGCGCTGAAGCCCGCACAGCAGCAATGGCTGGTTTGACGCCACCCGCCCAGGCCAGATGGTTTTCCTTGAGCATGGCAGCGTCGTCGAGACCCAGACGGTGATTAACGCCCCCGCCCATGCGCACCGCGTACTTCTCAAGTTCGCGCAGTCCCGGCGTGGTCTTGCGCGTGTCGGCAAGGCGCACGCCGCTTCCCTGAAGTTGCTTCACCAGTTCCGCTGTGGCCGTGGCGATGCCGGAGAGCCGCATCGCCAGATTCAGCGCCGTCCGTTCAGCGCCCACCAGGGCACTGGCCTGACCATCAAGACGCAGCAGGGTGTCGCCGGACTGCACCGCCACGCCATCCGCAACCAGACACTCCGCCTCAAGTTCAGCGTCGAGCAGGCGAAACAACTGCAGTGCGAAACCGCCACCGCAGAACACACCATCCTGCTTGGCGATCCAAAGCGCCTGAGCCCGACATCCGTTCAGCGCCGGCGCGGTGAGATCGCCGCGGCCGAGGTCTTCGGCGAGCCAGTCCTGGAGCTGCGCCAGAAGCCGGGGGGTCCGCAAGGGCTGCTCAAGGTTCATCGCTCCATCATGCGGTCACGACTGTTCAGACAGGAGTCTCAGCAGTTCACTTGCCGATGCAGAAGCGGGAAAAAATGCGGTCCAGTACCGATTCCGTGAGCTCTTCCCCTGTGATCTCCCCAAGGCTATGAATGGCCTGCCGCAGATCGATCGTCCAGAAATCCCAGGGCAAACCATCGGCAGCCACCTGCTCACTGCGCTTCAGGGCAGCGGCCGCCGCCCTGGCCAGGTCAGCCTGTCTCTGGTTCAGCGCCAGCAGCAGAGAGCCGTCGGAGAGGGCTCCACAACGCTCCAGAAGAGCCTGCACCAGCTCTGATTCCCCCGCCCCTGTGACCGCCGACAGATACACATCGGCGGCAGCGGCAGCATCACTGAGATCAGCCTTGTTTCCCACCAGCAGATGCGGCACGTCGGCAGGAATCTGCTGGCGCAGAGCCTGATCGTCCTCCGTCCAGCCATCGGTGAGATCAAACAGCAACACAACCAGATCGGCACTGGCCAGGGCGTCATGACTGCGCGCGATGCCCAGCTGCTCCACCGCATCAGTGGTGCTGCGGATGCCGGCGGTGTCGAGAAGCGTGATCGGCACACCCTCCAGCACGATCTCGCTTTCCAGCAGATCTCTCGTCGTTCCGGGCAGATCGGTCACGATGGCTCGCTCCCTGCGACTCAACCGGTTCAGCAATGAGCTCTTGCCGACGTTGGGCCTGCCGACCAGAGCCACCCGCAGCCCCTGATGCAAGGCGGCACTGCGTTCCCCATCAGCCACCAGCTGCAGCAGATCGTCGCGCACCGACTGCAGCACCATCAGCAGCGCCTGGCCATCGAGGGCGGGTAGATCATCCTCGAAGTCGACCCTGGCCTCCAGCTCGCTGAGCTGATCGAGCAGACGTTCACGCAACTGCGCGATGCGGCGCTGGATGCCTCCATCCACCCCTGCCATCGCCAGCTGTGCAGCGCGCTGACTGCGGGCAGCCACCAAATCGCCGATCGCCTCGGCACGCGTGAGATCCAGGCGTCCGTTCAGCACCGCTCTCTGACTGAACTCACCCGGCAAAGCCCGACGCACTCCTGGCTGCTCCAGAACGCGGGACAGAACCCGCTGCACGGCCATCACTCCCCCATGGCAATGGATTTCCACCACATCTTCAGCGGTGAAACTGCGTGGCGCCTGCATCAACAGCACCAGCACCTCATCAAGTCGCTCGAGGCCATCGGCCGCCATCACATGGCCGTAAAGCACCCGGTGGCTCTCCCATGGCTGAGCGCCCGGGAAAGACGTGATGTCGCGCACGGCGCGCTGAGCGTCGGGGCCTGACAGACGAATGACTGCGATGCCGCCCTGGCCGGGTGCCACCGCCGTGGCCACTGCAGCGATCGTTTGACTCACCAGGTTGCTCTCCTGCATCGCGGTGCTGCAACAGGCCCTCCCCCACTCCCTACGATCACATCCTTCAACACCATCCGAGAACCGCCGACACTCCCATGGGCCGGATGCTGAGAAAGGCACAACGACGCCTGCAGAGAGGTCTGCAATGGCTCTGGCAGCAAGAAGGCACCCCGGGACAACGCGCCCGGGGACTGGCTGCCGGCATCTTCTGCGGCTGCTTTCCGATCTTCGGCTTGCAGACACTGGTGGGCATCGCCATGGCCAGCGTGGTGCGCGGAAACCACCTGCTGGCAGCCGCTGGCACCTGGATCAGCAATCCCTTCACCTATGTGCCGCTGTACTGGTTCAACTACCGAATCGGGTCTCTGCTACTCGGTCCTGGGCGCCAATGGCCAGGGTTTGATGCGCTTCACCGGGATGACATCAGCCAGATGGGCTGGAGCGTGATCAGTCGCCTGATCCTGGGGTCCAGCATCACCGGCACTGTCTGTGCGGCCCTGGGCTGGTGGCTGAGCCTGAACTGGCTGCGGCAGCAACAACGCAAACGCTGACGCAGCCGAGGAGAGAGGCGCGCTGAATTCAAGTGCCGCTGCTGCGTGCAATATCGATCACATCCGCCATCGAACGGATCTGGTGCATGGTGCGCTGCAACTGCTCGGCACTGGCCAGCTCCAGGCGCAGATCAATCCGCGCCGGTCTTCCGTGACTTGTCTTGACACGAGCATCACTGACGTTGATGCGTCCATCGGAGAGACGCATCAGGATGTCCTTGAGAATTCCCACACGATCGATCACCTCGATGCGCAGCTGCGCTGGAAAGCGCTGCTCCCTTGTCGCCAGAGCTGGATTCCAGCGAACAGGAAGTCGCCGTTCACTCGGAATCGCCTCGACATTGGAGCAGTCCTGGCGATGCACAGTGATCCCATGGTTGCCGAGGGCAACGGTGCCAAGAATCGCCTCACCGGGAAGAGGACTGCAGCACCCCCCCAGTCGGTAGTCGAGCCCTTCCACGCCGAGGATGGGATCCTGTTGCTCATGGAGGGAGCGGGGAGTGCCGGTTTCCGCCTGCTGCACCAGCTGACGGGCCACATCTTCGTTGCTGAGCGGCGGCTCTTCGATGGTCGCCTGCAGGCGGATCTCCTCTCGCAGGCGGTTGAGTACCTGATGCAGGGTGACAGCACCAAAACCCAGAGCTGCCAGCAGATCCTCGGTGCTGAGGAGGTTGCAACGCTCCGCGACGCGCGTCATCGCATCACTGCTGAGCAGGGCATCGAAGCCACTGCGGCCCAGCTCCCGTTCGAGCAGATCCTTGCCGCGCTCGATGGTTTCATCGCGATGGCTGCGCTTGTACCACTGGCGGATACGATTGCGCGCCGTGGGCGTTGCCACGAAGTTGAGCCAGTCAAGGCTGGGGTGTGCCGTCTTGCTCGTGAGCACATTTACAAAATCACCGTTCTGAAGCGGTGTCGACAACGGCGACAGCCGATCGTTGATGCGTACGCCATGACAGTGATTGCCGACTTCCGAATGGATGCGATAGGCAAAATCCACAGCCGTGGAACCCTTGCGCAAACCCAGAACATCGCCTTTCGGCGTGAACACGAACACCTCCTCATCAAAGAGATCTTCCTTGATCGAGGCGAGGTAGTCGTTGTGGTCGTCCGCACCTCCTTCCTGTTGCCAGTCAACGAGCTGCCGCAACCAGTTGAAGCGTTCGGTGTCGCCGCCCGCAGCCGGTGAGCCTCCCTCCTTGTATTTCCAGTGCGCGGCGATGCCGAACTCGGCCACCCGGTGCATATCGAGCGTGCGGATCTGCACCTCGATTGGACGATGGCGTCCGATCACCGCCGTGTGCAAGGACTGATAACCGTTGGGCTTCGGCAGACCGATGTAGTCCTTGAAGCGGCCGGGAATCGGACGGAAGGTGTCATGGACAACCGCCAGGGCCCGATAACACGCCTCCACGCTCGGGGTGAGAATCCTCAGGGCCGCCACGTCGTAGATCTCGTGGAAGGCTTTTTGCTGACGCTGCATCTTGGTCCAGATGCCGAAGAGGTGCTTAGGCCGGCCGCTCACCTCACAGTTCTCAAGACCGACCGCTGCCAGACGATCACTGAGCAGCTGAACGGTGACCCCTAAACGTTCCTCCCGCTCGCTGCGTTTGGTCGCCACTTCCTGCTGGATCTCCCGGAAGGCATCAGGCTCCAGCAATTTGAAGGAGAGATCCTCGAGTTCCCATTTGAAGCGGCCGATGCCAAGCCTGTTGGCGAGGGGTGCATAGATCTCCCGTGTCTCCCTGGCGATTCGCTGACGCTTTTCCTCCCGGAGCGCCCCCAGCGTGCGCATGTTGTGCAGCCGATCGGCAAGCTTCACAAGCACCACGCGGATGTCGCTGGCCATCGCCAGAAACATCTTGCGCAGATTTTCGGCCTGCGCTTCGGTGCGATTGGTGAAGTGAAGACCACCAAGCTTGGTGACGCCCTCCACAAGTTCGCGGACCTCAGGTCCGAAATGACTCTCCAGCTGCTCTGGAGTGACGTCGGTGTCCTCCACCACATCGTGCAGGAAGCCTGCCGCGATCACGCTGGCGCTGGCACCGATGTCCCTGAGCAGATCGGCCACTGCCACCGGATGAACGATGTAAGGGTCTCCGCTGGCTCGGAACTGACCCTCATGCAGCTGAAACGCGAAATCAAATGCAGCAGCGAGCAGGGCCTCTGAATCCGTGGGGCAGCTGTGGCCGATCCCAGGGGGCACATGGTCAACGCACTCACGCAGCCAGGCAGGCAGATCGATGCCGTAGTCATCGGCCGAGCGGATGGGCCGATCGCGTAGAGCCACCAGACCGCAGGCCGGTGCAGCAGATCCTTCCTGGGTCTGCACTGCAACCGTCTCGGAGGTGGCGTTAAGCATCCGACCCGGCGGGTGAATCCATGGTATGTAGCCATGAGCACCTGCGCTTCGATTGCCATGACAACCGCGCCAGGGACTGTCCTCGAACTCAAACAATTCCGGCTGCGTTATCCCGGCAGCCAAACCTGGACGCTGGATGGACTGGACCTGCGCCTGCATCCGGGTGAGCGCCTGGCCCTGGTAGGACCCTCCGGCTGCGGCAAGAGCACGGTGGCCCGGGCAGCGCTGCAGCTGCTTCCTCCAGGCAGCAGCTGCGAAGGAGGACTGAGCCTGAACGGCCGCGATCCCCGCAGCCTCAGCCTGGCCGACCTGAGGACGCTGCGCGGTGAGTCGGTGGGGCTGGTGTTCCAGGATCCGATGACACGCCTGAATCCACTGATGACAGTGGGCGGCCATCTGCTGGACACCTTGCGTGCCCACAGGCCTGGAATGAGCGAAAGCGAACGCTTTCATCGTGCCGAGGAGCTGCTGGAGCAGGTGGGTATCGGAGCCACGCGCTTCCGCGCCTACCCCCACGAGTTCAGCGGTGGCATGCGTCAGCGCCTGGCCATCGCACTGGCCATCGCCCTGAGCCCCCCCCTGGTGATCGCCGACGAACCCACCACCAGCCTGGATGTGGCCGTTGCAGGTCAGGTGATGGCTGCTTTGCGGAAGCTGTGCGAGGAACTTGGCAGCGCTCTGTTGTTGATCAGCCACGATCTGGCCATGGCCAACCGCTGGTGCGAACGCATGGCGGTGCTGGACGGTGGACGCGTTGTGGAGATCAATCGCAGCGACGTCGTCCTGACCTATCCCAGCTCCAGAGTGGGGCAACGGCTGCTGTCCGCAGCCCGGGCCAGAGAGGGGGGCAATACGCCCGAGGCACCCGAAGCCGACACCGTGCTGGCCGTGCAGGAACTGCGCTGCTGGCACAACCTGGGCGGCCCCCCCTGGAACCCCTCCTGGCTGAAGGCGGTAGATGGAATCAGCTTTCAGCTGCGAGCCGGTGAAACCCTCGGTGTGGTGGGCGGTTCAGGCTGCGGCAAGAGCACCCTCTGCCGGGCCCTGATGGGACTCACCCCGATCCGTGGCGGCAGGGTGCAGCTCCTGGGTCGGGATCTGCTGAGACTGCGGGGACGCGAAGCGTGCACGGTGCGACGGACGATCCAGATGGTGTTCCAAGACCCTCTGGCCTGCCTGAATCCAGCCATGTCGGTGGTGGATGCGATCGCTGATCCGTTGCTCATCCATAACCTGGCCTCACCAGCCGCGGCCCGGGAACAAGCCCGTCAACTGCTTGAACGGGTGGGGCTTGGGCCTGCAGAGCGCTATCAGAACCGCCTTCCTCGACAGCTTTCCGGCGGCCAGCAGCAACGGGTCGCCATCGCCCGTTCCCTTGCACTGAAGCCGAAGGTGCTGATCTGTGATGAGAGCGTCAGCATGCTCGATGCCGAAATCCAGGCGGAGGTGCTGGCACTGCTTCGGGCGCTTCAGCGGGAGCTTGGACTGGCCATGATTTTCATCACCCATGACCTCTCGGTGGCGAGTGGCTTCTGCCATCGCCTGCTCGTGCTCAACCAAGGACATGTGGTGGAGGAAGGTCCCGGTGACCGGCTGCTGAATCAGCCGCAAGCTGAGATCACGCGGACACTCGTGGAAGCCTGCCCCCGCCTGCCGAATTGAGGTAATGCCGAGAAACGCAATCGAGACGAGCGATGTTGCCAAAGCACGCACGATTCGTTCGCTCATCCACGATCAGGATTTAGTCATCTGCCTCTATCCACATCTGTTCGCAGTCGAACAAATGCTGAGGCTTTCTGGGATGCACAGCCAGCGAATCAGGCGTTTCCACGATTCCAGAGCTGAGGCGATGACCTATCTGAAGAGCATCAACACCCCTCACTGGCTACTGGTCTCCGAACAACTCAGAGATGGCAGCGGTCTGGACTTGCTGCGCGATGGCAAACATCTCCAGGCCGGTCATCGCGGCCTGCTGCTCATCAACCGTTCGGGTGGCAGCACTCTGCGGTTGGCGCGGAGGCTGGGCGTGGATGCATGCCTGAACGAGCGGAGTGTGGAACTGCGCAACGGTGCCTTGATCGCCGCCCTGACCGCCATGAAGCAAGGACGGCACTTCGTGGATCCCAGCTTGGCGGATGCGGAAAGAGTTCAGTCGGAGACCCCGAAGATGCTCTCCGAACGTCAGTTGGAAATTCTCGGGTTGGTCGCCGAGGGGCTGAGCAACCGTGAAATTGCCGATCGGCTCCACATATCTGTCAATACCGCTCGAGATCACCTCAGTGAAATCCTCACGCGCCTGGATGTCGGCAACAGAGCCAGTGCTGTTTCCGCGGCATTGAGGCTGGGGCTGATTCCCTGACTCGCACCTCTGAAACCCCCCATTTGCAGGATTGGCGTCTGAGCAGTTTCAGCAGTGAATGGAAGAACCCAAGCGACGTTTTTCAACGCGAAATGATCCGGACACATCCCGACTTTCGGGAGACAGATCTGAAGCACATCCCGTCGCTGAACTGATTTCGTCCATTTGATTCATCCCATGACGCCATCTGAGTCACTTCAGACCACTGTCGGTGGAGACATCTGGTGGGGAGGCTTCACGGCTGACCTGGCCATCACCAACACCAGCGATCAGGATCTCGACGGCTGGTCCATCAGCTTCATCAGTCGCCACCAGCTCGATTCCAATGCCTGGGGGGTCGTCGTCGACAGCGAACTCCTCGAGAACGGACTGAGGCGCTACACCCTCACAGGAACAGGTTGGGGAAGCCGCATCCCAGCAGGTGAAACCATCAATGTTGGATTCAATGGTGCGCAAGGCAGTGACCTTGGACGCAACGGCAACCTGACTGAGGGGATGCTGATCTCAAAGGCGGGCGATGCCTCCAGCATCAGCTTCGAATCCGACCCTGCCACGACCAAGACTTCGACCGAGACCATGGCAACACCGTCCATGGGCGAAATGTCCATGGACTCCGCCGAGATGGTGAACCATGCCGGCCACGATCACGCCATGCAGCACCAGGCTGCAGCTGAAGGTCCATACATGGACATCAACAGCTGGGGAAGCTTCCACGGGTCCAATCACAATTCCCAGCACAACGAACTGGTCGGAGGCCGGACAGCCATCACCACTGAAGCCATGGAGGCCTTCAACGGTCTACGTGCCTTCGCCGGGTTGGAGGCAGTTGGCCTCGAGGAAGTCGGCGCTTGGGCTTATGCCAATGGCCTCACCAACAATTCACAGGCCTGGGGTGATGACATCAAGGGAGTTGGCCTCTGGTACGCCATGCAGGGCGCCAAGGTGGGCTGGATTGCTGATCAGGCCTACGACCCACAGATCCTTGCCGACATCCAGCGCACGGCACGACTTGGGTCGCAAGACGACGTGATGGGAATGGTTCGTGAGTTCGGCCATGAGGGATTCGCCGACTATCTCGAGCAGTCAGCACTGCGAGAGACGTTTATCAACACCTTGAAAATGGAGCCCCATTACGGGGGCTGGATGCATGGCCGCACCCATGGATTTCTCAACATTGAAGGTGTGGCGATTGCCCATGACATCAATCACCTCACGGTGCTGGGCTGGGATCAGAACCAGCCCTTCATGAATGACACGTTTGATTGGCCGCAATGGCCTGCACTGGATGTTTCTGACCAGACGGTGATCAACTACTACCAGGGAATCGTGGCGCTGGGTGACCCCCTGTCGAAGAATCTGGAGAGCTTGTCAGGCTCTGAAGCCATCAATCCGGAACCAAAACCAATTCCATTTCCAGAGGCAATGGTTCCCGATGGAAATCCCGAAGAAACTGATTTGGTAACGGGCAGCCCACTGGATGTTGAAGTCAGCGGCGATCTCTGGTGGGGCGGATTCACAGCCTCACTGACCATGACGAATCAAGGTGAGCAGCGGCTGGAAGACTGGACGATCAGCTTCACAAGCAGCCACAGGTTTTACGGCGAGGCATGGGGAGCTGACGTCACGACCGAGCGATTGGATGGAGAGCTCTATCGCTATGAATTGTCTGGAGCCGACTGGGCAGAATCAATCGAGGCTGGGCAGTCGCTCACTGTCGGATTCAATGCGCTCGCAGGAACGGAGCTGGAACGGAACGGAGCGCTGAGCGAGGACATATTGCTAGCTCCAGGCAGCGAGATCACCCTGATCTGAAGCAGACCTGAACACAACTGCCCCAAGGCAAAGGGCTGAACGTCTGAGTCATCTTTTCAGTGCTGAATGGATGATTCAGACACTTATTTTTCGCTGAACCTTCCAGAGCTCGCACAAAGATCACACCTCTGGCGAGCACAGGATCAACGGATTGCGCATCGTCGCTTTGACTGGTTTCCAGTGCGCTGTAACCAGTGATGCCAAAACGGCTCGGAACCACCTTGATGCTGAGCCTCAGCGTGCTCTGGGCTTGCGGCATGGGTGGGCTGCCGCAAGCGGCTCGCGCCAATGACGGCATCGCCGAGGCTCAGGATCCTGTCGACGTGATCTGGTTTCCCAATCCTCCCTATGCCGTCAACCGCAAAGGCGTGCCCGCAGGGTTTGAAATCGATCTGTGGCGAATGATCGCCGAAACCCGCCAGATTCCTTATCGGATCCGCAAGGCAGCCAGCTTCGAAGACCTGCTGACAGCCATCAGAACCAACCAGGCTGATCTGGCCATTTCAGGTGTGCTGATCAACGAAAATCGCAGCAAAGAATTCCGGTTTTCCTTTCCAACAGCCAGCAGCGATCTAAAGATCTACACCCTGGACAATCAGGAACCAACGGCGATCAAAATGCTACGCATTTTGGTCTCCAAACAGGTTCTGCTGATCTTCTTGGGTTTGGCCCTGATTGCCTGCATCTTCGCCTTGCCAGTGTGGTTCGTGGAGCGGAAAAGGCCCGATCTCGCCGACAAGCGCAAGAGGCACCAACTGGTCTTCATCCTGCAGAAGACCCTGCTGCTGTCGACGGATCACACACAACAAACCCGAACCCGTTTGATTTCCATCGGCTCTCTATTCGCGAGAGTTCTGCTCACTGCCTATTTCACCTCGTACATCCTGAAACTTGCCACTAATGAACTGAACACAAGATCATCTGATCAGATGGAGGAGGTGAATGATGAGATCCTCAAGAACAGCACCTTTGCTGCAATCCCTGGCTATATCCAGACGTCGATTCTGAAAAGCAGCGGAGCCAAAACCCTGGATTGCGATGTGGCAGAAACCTGCATCACCCTACTTCAGACAGGGAAGGTTGACGCCATTCTCGACGACATGCTGACAATGCGTTCAGCCTTGAAAACCATGCCTCCCACACCCAAAGTGACGCCGGCGTCGGACAAATTGATGACTCTTTTCATGGCATTTGCCATCTCCGACCAATTCAGCCGTGATCCACGCTCCAGTGCCATCAATGACGGCATCGCACGCAGCTATTACGACGGCAGCCACGCCAAATTAAGTCGCATCTGGCTGAAGCAATAGGCCTACCAGCGCACAAGCCGAACAAAGAATTGAGCAAACTCATGATGTCCACAATCAAGTGAAATGAACCTCAATTAGGAGCGCTTTCTCAGCACCATCAGTAATTTCTCCATCACCGGCGGCAGTGGAGCTTCGAACAGCATCCGCTCCCGGCTGATCGGGTGATCCAGACCCA
Organism: Synechococcus sp.; assembly: GCA_047286285.1. Classification (GTDB taxonomy): domain Bacteria; phylum Cyanobacteriota; class Cyanobacteriia; order PCC-6307; family Cyanobiaceae; genus Synechococcus_C. Next base: position 2,441,911 of record JBJBBP010000002.1, read on the forward strand.
GCTGAAAGGCATGCAGAGCCTGACCGGGAAGTTCAATCGGCAATTTGCGGCAGCGGCTGTAGGTGGGATCTCCCACCAGCGGGTGATTCATGTGCGCGCAGTGCACCCGGATCTGATGGGTGCGGCCGGTATCGAGCTTGAAGCGAAGTAGCGAATAATCCCCCAATCGCTCCTCGAGGCTCCAATGCGTGCAGGCATGGCGACCGTTGTCTCCACTGACGACTGCATATTTCTTGCGATCCACCGGGTGACGACCGATCGCCCCCACAATCGTGCCGCTGTCTCCTGAAGGCACACCGTGCACAACCGCCAGATATTCGCGTGAAGCGATGCGCTTCTGGATCTGAATCTGCAATCGCACCAGCGCCTCCTGGCTTTTGGCGATCACGATGCAACCGGTGGTGTCCTTGTCGAGCCGGTGCACGATCCCTGGCCGCAGCTTGCCGCTGATGCCTGGCAGGTCAGGGCAGTGGTGCAGCAACCCGTTCACCAGCGTGCCGTCCTTGTTTCCAGGCGCCGGATGCACCGTGAGGCCAGCCGGCTTGTTGATCACGATCAAGTGCTCGTCTTCGAAGAGCACATCGAGATCCATCGGCTCAGGCTTCAGATAAGGCAACGGCTCCGGCGGCGGCATCCACAGCTGCACCTCATCGCCCTGGCGAAGCGGCGTTTTTGCCTTACCGGTCTTGCCGTTCACACGCACGTAACCGGCATCGATGAACTTCTGAATGCGGGCGCGACTTTGCTCGGTGCGCTGACTCACCAGCCAGCGGTCGAGCCTCATGGGAAGCGGCTTGGGGTAGCTGAGCGACAGCAACTCCCCCTCACCTTCACCGAAACCATCGGTGAAGCATTCTTCCGGCAGCGGTGGACGGCTCCATGCAGGGCTCATGCCGGCAGCTCCAGAGCGATGCTGCCCAACGCTGACTTGCGGAAATCGTCCAGCAAACGCTGCGCCATACGAGCAGTGTCTGCAGACGTGTGACGCTGGGCCACCGCCTGCAGCCAGAGAGCAGGGTCTTCGGTCACACCGGTCAGAGGCGTGCCATAGCGCCCCTCCAGCACAGCAAGGGCCACGCCGGAAGCCTGCTGCTGCTGAAGGTCCGTCAATAAGCGTAAAAACGCCTGAGCGACCAGTTCACCGTCATAGGCCGCCTGACCGATGTCATCACAGAGAGCCAGATGCAACGCTGCCTGCTGATCATCCAGCCTGGGCGGCAGCACTCCGGGCGCATCCAACAGGTCAATGTCTTGTCCAAGGCGCACCCAACGAAGCGTGCGCGTCACACCAGCCCGACGGGCACTCGCCACCACCTTCTGCTTCACCAACCTGTTGATCAGCGCCGATTTCCCCACGTTGGGAAACCCCAGGGTGAGGGCCCTGACGGGCCGTGGTCGCATCCCCCGGTTACGCCGCCGTTCATTGAGCTGGTCACCGGCCCGGATCGCTGCCTGCTGCACCTGCTTGACGCCCGTCCCAGCCTTGGCATCACACCAGACCGTGCGCTGTCCCTGAGCTTTGAACCAGGCCTCCCAGGCGAGTCGTGCCTCAGCGGTGATCATGTCGAGCCGGTTGATCACCAGCAGATGGTGCTTGCCCTTGATCCAGCGATTGAGATGCGGATGGCCAGTGGCCAGAGGTATGCGCGCATCGCGCACCTCAATCACCAGATCCACCTTGTCGAGATTGCGCCGGAGCTGCTGCTCCGCCTTGGCGATGTGGCCTGGATACCACTGAATCGGTGGTGAACTCACGGCACCACCAACACAGGGCAGGGAGCCAGCTGAATCACCCGTGCAGCCGTACTGCCGCTGTCGGCTTCCAAGTTCACACCCCTTGTTCCCATCACAATCACATCCACATTCAACTCATCGGCCACATCGCAGATCACGAATGCCGGCTTGCCCTCGCGCTCGATCTCCTGGCAGTTCACACCGGCCTGTTCGAATCGTTCACGGGTCTGGGCAAGCAAGGCGGCGACGGCCTCATGGTCATGCATCTCCGGACGTTCAGGCTGCACCACCGACAGCAGGACAAGTCGACTGTTGTGGCTGCGGGCGAGCTCCAGAGCCTTGCCTGCGGTCTCCAGCGCCTCACGGCTCTGATCGATCGGGAACAGAACGGTCTCGAACATGCACACAACCTCCGGCCGACACCCTGTAAGCCAGTCCTAGCGCCGGGCCTGCAGAACTCGGGTTAATCTCACCCCGTTTTCTTACCGCACCACACAACCCTCATGGCGAAGCGTTCCCTGGCCAGCCTCTCCGGCGCCGACCTCAGCGGAAAACGTGTTCTCGTGCGGGTCGATTTCAACGTTCCCCTCAATGAAGCCGGAGCGATCACCGATGACACCCGCATCCGTGCAGCCCTGCCCACCGTCAATGACCTGATCAACAAGGGCGCCAAGGTGATCCTGTCCGCTCACTTCGGCCGTCCCAAGGGACAGGTGAATGACTCCATGCGTCTCACCCCCGTTGCAGCACGTCTGAGCGAACTGCTCGGCAAGCCCGTCTCCAAAACCGACAGCTGCATCGGGCCTGATGCCGAAGCCAAGGTGAACGCCATGGCCGATGGCGATGTGGTGCTGCTGGAGAACGTGCGTTTCTTCGCGGAAGAGGAGAAGAACGAAGCCGGTTTCGCCGAAAAGCTGGCCGGACTGGCAGAGGTGTATGTGAACGATGCCTTCGGTGCCGCCCACCGCGCTCATGCCTCCACCGAAGGGGTGACCAAGTTCCTCAAGCCCTCCGTGGCGGGCTTCCTGATGGAGAAGGAGCTGCAGTACCTGCAGGGTGCCGTTGACGATCCCAAGCGCCCCCTCGCCGCCATCGTGGGCGGCTCCAAGGTGAGCTCCAAAATCGGCGTGCTCGAAGCCCTAATCGACAAGTGCGACAAGGTGCTGATCGGCGGCGGCATGATTTTCACCTTCTACAAGGCGCGCGGTCTGTCAGTGGGCAAGAGCCTCGTGGAAGAAGACAAACTGGAACTGGCCAAAGAGTTGGAGGCCAAAGCCAAGGCCAAGGGCGTGCAGCTGCTGCTGCCCACCGATGTGGTGCTGGCTGACAACTTCGCTCCCGACGCCAACAGCCAGACCGCTGACATCAATGCCATTCCTGAAGGCTGGATGGGTCTGGACATCGGTCCTGACTCCATCAAGGTGTTCCAGGACGCACTGGCCGACTGCAAGACCGTGATCTGGAACGGCCCCATGGGCGTGTTCGAGTTCGACAAGTTCGCCGCTGGCACCAACGCCATCGCGACCACCCTGGCCGAACTGAGCGGCAAGGGCTGCTGCACGATCATCGGTGGCGGCGACTCCGTTGCGGCGGTGGAGAAAGCCGGTCTGGCCGAGAAGATGTCACACATCTCCACCGGCGGTGGCGCCAGCCTCGAGCTGCTGGAAGGCAAGGTGTTGCCTGGCGTTTCCGCCCTCGACGCCGCCTGATTCAACCCGACCTGACGCAACGGTGAGGAGCATCAGCTCCTCCCTGGTCGTTGGCTTCGGAATTCGGGCAGAGCAGGCAGACCCAAACGACGGCGTTCCCTATTCATCTCTCGCTTTCCCTGCAAACGCAAGCGGCGGCGAGCCTCACGCTGTTGCTGCATGCATGCCTTGCCAGCCTCAGGAGTCTGTGCACGCTCAAGGCAGCTCTGACCCGACCTGAGCAGCGCCAAACGCTGGTCATAGCTCTTCAGAGCCCAGTTGCGGCGAGCCCGGAACAGTTGCTGCTTCTGGCTGTCGGTGAGGTTCGAGTCAGACATCCGTCGACCCGGGGCGGCTTGCGCAAAACCACCGACCTGTTGCAGGGCAGCAGCTGTCAATGCAACGCAGGGAATCAGAAGTGCTCGTCGCCAGCGATTGGTGAGCGCCATGAAGACTGTCAACAGTGAACGCACTCAGATTGCTGCCGTTGCCGGGCCAGGATCTGACTCAGATGGCCGCCAACCATGACCGGATGTGATCTCACCCCAGGGAGCCAACTGGCCTTCATCGGCCTGGGAGCCCTGGGGTTACCGATGGCGGTGAACCTGCAGGCAGCTGGCTACACGCTTCGGGTTCACACCCGCAGTCGATCAGCGGAGTCCGATCCTGGCCTGGTCGGCAGCTCACCCGCAGACAACCCAGCAGCGGCAGCGCGCGACTGCGCTGCACTCCTTCTCTGCGTCAGTGACGATGCCGCCGTGGAGTCCGTGCTCTGGGGTGAACAGGGCGCAGGATCTGCACTGAAACCAGGAAGCCTGGTGATCGACTGCTCCACGATCAGTCCCGCAGCCGCCAGGTCCATGGCAGAACGTCTCGCTTCACGAGACATTCAGTACATCGATGCTCCTGTCACAGGCGGCACGGAAGGGGCAAGGGCCGGCACGCTCTGCGTGCTCTGTGGCGGCGAAAGCGCTGCTCTGGAGAAGGCGCGTCCGCTGCTGGAAGTGATCGGCGGCTCAATCCACCATTTCGGCGCCGTGGGAACCGGGCAGCAGGTCAAGGCGATCAACCAGGTGCTGGTGGCGGGCAGTTATGCCGCCGTGGCGGAAGCCATCGCCCTTGGAGAACACTTGCAGCTGCCCATGGAGCAAGTGGTGGAGGCATTGCGCCGGGGAGCGGCCGGCTCCTGGGCACTGGAGCATCGTTCCCAGGCCATGCTCAAGGACATCTATCCGCTCGGCTTCAAGCTGGCTCTGCATCACAAGGATCTCGGCATTGCACTCGACGCAGCCCTGCAGACGGGCCTGAAACTGCCGATCACTGAGTGCGTGCACCAACAGGAGCAGGCATTGATGAACGCTGGACTCGGGGATGCGGATGTGTCCGCGCTGCGCAGAAGTCTTCCTGCGAACCCCCACTCCCCTCGGCAACTCAGGGAGTGAGCTGAGAACGGTCGTCCACAACCTGCACGCGTTTACTCACGGTGATCACCCCATCGGGGTGCACCAGCAGGGCAGCCCAGGTCTGGGGGCCGGGCTGAAAGGGAGCCTGCACCGACTTGAACAAGCCGCCGCCGCCCAGAGGCTCCAGCTGAACATCAGGGCTTTGCTGAGCCAAAACCTGCTGAGGTGTCACAGCGATGAGCCCTCCGGCCAGCAAGGCCTTACCCAGCGGTTGATCCAAGACCACATCCACGTCGTAGCGGCTGCCAGTGAGCACCGTGTCGGGGATCAGCAGCGAAATGGGCAAAGGCTTGCTGGCACTGGTGAGCACCGACTGATCACTGAGAACCTCCTGCCCAGTGATCAGGCCCCCATCAGTGGAGAATGCCAAGCGCTGCTTGGCTTTGAAGGAGTAACTCAGTCCATCCTGCTGACGGGTACCGCTCACAGCCAGGTTTACCGTGGAGCGTCCATCGGCCAGAGACTGGCCTGGCCTCACAGCCCAGCGGGTTTCAGGAAAACGCTTACTGAAGCGACGAAAGCGTTCGATCAGAGTCTCCGCCTGATCTGGGGCCATTAAGGCTGACAGGGCCTGCACGCGATCCTCTGCGTTGAGGGCCTGCTGCAGCCGAGCACTGAGAGTGGCGTTAGCGCCCCTGGCCGCTATCGCGGGCAGCGCGCTCATCATCGCAGCAGCCGACAGAACAGTCGCCAAAGAGGCTCGCAGGAGCAGGAGCATGAATCAGCTTCAGCAATCGAACTAAGTTAATCCGCGTTTTCGTGGTCCGCTCCCATGCCCCGGCTTCTGATCGCTGCCAGCGGCACCGGTGGCCATCTCTTTCCGGCGTTGTCAGTGGCTGAGGCGCTCCCATCCGCATGGAACGTGCGCTGGCTGGGTGTTCCAGACCGACTGGAAACAACCCTGGTCCCCAAGCAGTATGGACTGGTGACAGTCAAAGCAGGAGGTTTGCAGGGCCGGGGGTTACGCAAGCTCATCCAGTTGCTGCGGCTGCTGGCCGCGAGCCGTGATGTGCGCCGACTGATCCGCAGGGAACGCATCGATGCGGTGTTCACCACCGGGGGGTATATCGCTGCACCGGCCATTCTCGGAGCCCGGTGGTGCGGCGTGCCTGTGGTGCTGCACGAATCCAATGCCATCCCCGGCCGGGTGACCCGACTGCTGGGCCGGTATTGCACGCGCGTGGCCGTGGGCCTGGATGGCGCTGCAAGCCGTATTCCGGGCTGCAAGGCGGTGGTCACAGGCACGCCTGTGCGGGATGCCTTTCTCAATCCCCAGCCATTACCCGACTGGATTCCGAAAGGCGAAGGGCCGTTGCTCGTGGTGATGGGGGGCAGCCAGGGAGCTCTCGGACTGAACCGCATGGTGCGCGTGCTGCTGCCGGAGCTGCTCAGCCAGGGATGCAGGGTAGTGCATCTGACAGGCAGCAACGACCCGGATGTGAACAGCATCGAGCACAACTCCCTGGTGGAGAGGCCTTTCAGCGATGACATCCCCGGGCTGCTGCAACATGCAGATCTGGCGATCAGCAGGGCAGGTGCGGGCAGCCTGAGTGAACTGGCGGTGAGCTCGACGCCCTCGGTGCTGGTGCCTTTTCCGCAGGCCGCGGATCAGCATCAGGACGCCAATGCCGCCTGTGCCGCAGCGCTGGGCGCCGCCGTGATCGTGCACCAGCACAATCCGAACCATCCCGCCCTGCGCGACACGCTTTGGCGACTGCTGGGACCGAGACTTGGCCGCAACGAAGCCGATGTCAATCCACTTCCGGCGATGCAACAGGCCATGCAACAGCTGGCTGTACGCGATGCCGACCGGCAACTGGCGGCACTGCTGGATGCACTGGTGCCCTGATTAACCACCTCTGCCGAGTTCTTGCTCCAGGGTCTTGAGAATCCGGCGGTTACCGCCACGATCCTGGACAGCGATGCGCAACCAGTTTTCACCCAGACCGTCAAACGATCGACAGTCCCGCAGCAGCACACCCCGCCGTGCCACGCGCTCACGCAGCTCCACCAGAGAGGCCTGACCACGCAGCAGCAGATAGTTGGCGCTTGAAGGCATGGGAGACAAATCGGGCAGATGGCTCAGCTGTTGATGAAACCAGCTCCCCTCCTTGGCAACCCAGGCCTGAACACGCTGAAGCCAGCGATTCATGCCGGACCGATCAGCCATCACAGCCTGGCCTGCAGCCAGCGCCAGACCATTCACCGGCCAGGGATCCCGCCATTGCTGCCAGCGTCGAAGCCGTTCTGGAGAGGCCACCGCGTAGCCAAGACGCAGACCTGCAATCGCCAGCAGCTTGGTGAGACTGCGGATGACCACAAGATTGGGATGGGTCGCCACCAGCGGAATCAGCGACTGTGATTCGCCTGCGGGCACAAGAGGCAGGAAGGCTTCATCGCAGACCACCAGTGAATAGCGCTGCAGAAGCGGCTCAAGCGACGCACGGCTCCAGAGCTGACCGGTTGGGTTATGCGGATTGGTGATCCAGAGCACCTGAAAGCTCTGTTGGGTTTCTAACGGAAAGGGCCAGGGCTGGGGCCAAGCTGGAGTCCAGCTCAGCTCGAGAGGCAGGCTGCACAGAACGCCACCCCAGCAAGCCAGCGCTCGGTGGTAATCGGCAAAACCAGGCTCTGGCAAACCACTGACACCACAAGCGACAGCATCGCGAGCAGCCCAGGTGAACAGCTCGGCCGCACCATTACCAGGGAGCACGGCCTCCGGCTGCGTGCAATGCCAACTAGCAATCGCCTGGCGAAGTTGATGCTGTTCGCGGTCGGGATAGTCACGGAGGCCACTGCCTCCGATCGCCTGCTTCAACGCACGACGAAGACCCCGTGGCGGGCGGAAGGGCACCAGCGAGGCGCTGGCATCCAAAAGCTGCGATGGCCTCAGGCCGAGGCGGAGAGCCTCCTGACTGAGATTGCCTCCATGCGGTGGAAGGCCGCTGCTCAAGATCAACGCAAGCGACAAACAAAACCATCCTGCCCAGTCATGCTCGACGCGAGGGGCAGGGACCGATACAACCCCACCAGTGAACAGGTCACCATGGTTGCCTTGCGTCGGCGTCTGTTTCTGACAGCTTTGACGCTGACTCAAGCAGTTGTAATCCCTTCAGCTCTCGCGACGGACGATTGGATATTGCTTCTGCAAAACAAGCAATGCCCCGAATGCAGGTTGTCGGATGCCGATCTTGTGCATGCTGATCTGCGTGATGCCGATCTCAGCGGAGCGAAACTGCAGCGCGCCAACCTCAGCAAAGCAAGGCTTGATGGTGCGGACCTGAGCAATGCCGATCTGAGCTTTACAAGCCTGCACGGGGCTTCACTGCGGGGATCGAATCTCACGGGTGCGAAGCTCTACGGAACAGATCTTCGCGACTGTGATCTCAGAGGAGCACTGCTCGATACCAATGCACTCGAGGAAGCTCACTGGAGAGGCGCGAAGGGCATTACACCTCAGAGTCAGAGCCACGCAGCTCTGCACAACGCCGGAGTCAGTGCAGCGAAAGCAGGACGCTGGACTCAGGCTGAAGGCTTATTCGGCAAAGCAATCATCAAACAACCTGAAACTGCGGAAAGCTGGGTTGCCAGAGCGATCGCACGCGAAAACCTGGGGAAGCGCAAGCTAGCAATACAAGACTTCAGCTACGCCAGCCAGCTATTTGAAAAACAAGGCTCAATCGTGCCTGCAAAACAACTACAGGCGGCTGCAATATCCCTCCAAGAAAAAACGATCACGAATGAAACAGGCAATGGAGTTGGCTCTACCTTACTAGGCGGGCTGATTTCCACTTCGAAAGCATTATTACCAATAGCCATGAAATTATTCATGCCAACCATTGGATTTTAGAATCAGCGACCTCTCATCAACTGACGAGCTTCTTTAGTAGAAGGCCTGTAACCATATCCGTAAGAACCTCCAGATTCGTCATCAACAATGGCTGGTGTCACAAGGATGACAAGCTCATTTTTTCGCCGGTTTGATCCAGATTTACGAAAAAATTGTCCAATTACAGGAAGGTCTCCAAGAATTGGCCATTTGGTGGCTATTTCTTGATCTTGATCCGTAATAACACCAGTCAAAACAAGTGTTTGTCGATCTCTCAGCCTAATCGCACCAGATGAAAGTGAACGGGATTGGATATTGAAAATATCAACCCCACCACTTGTACCTACTTTTGGAGTGGGAACTGAAATTGTAGGATCAATTTTCAAAGAAATAAAACCATTATCATCAATTTTGCTGACATTGACTTGCAAAGTCAACCCTGCATTTTCTCTAGTGTATTCAAATTGTGTTGATCCATTAGCAGTATCCGTTGTGGTCACCCCTGTGATAATGCTCGTTCCTGTTTGAACTACAGCTTCTTGCCCTTCTTGAACAAGAAGCGTAGGCTGTGCAAGCACTTTTGTACTAGTACTTTCTATAACAGCCGTAAGATACCCATAAATGGAATCTTCTGGATAAGCAAATCTGCTTGGATCTTTGCCGGGCACATAAACCGGGCGACCCTGCGAATCAATAGTCGGCTTTAGATTATCAATAGCCGCAGGATTTGTATCAGGCACAAAAATCGGCCTCCCTAAATCATCAAGCTTTTGAATAAATTTAACATCTCCATTCTCATCAACCTCGCCGCGAGTTCTCGCCTCTACAAAAGGATCGACCAAGCTATTCCCTTGTACCTGTTCAACACCAGCCTGGTAGGAACCTGGCTCAACATATTGAGTTCCGTCGGCGAGTAGCCCAGTGCCATCTTTATTTCCTGGCCGATAATCACCGAAGTTCATAAAAGCCCGACCATTCTCACTGACAATGAAGGTATTTCCAAGTTTTGCCGAAAAACTTGATTCAACTCCCTTAATATTGTCAAGATCAATATTAAGAATTTGAACCTTGACAGCCACTTGCCTTTGGCGTAGATCAATTTGCTTTAAATAACTTTCGGCCACCGCAACCAATCTGGAATCACCAACAAGCGTGATCGTCTGGAGGCGAGAATCGGTCGTGCCGGTTAAACCTTTAAGTGGTCCAGCGGAAGCTCCATAAGTCTCCACTTCGGTCAGAGTCGAATTCTCTTGAGTGAGCTCATTATTCAGCTCTGTGCCGCCACTACCCGCCGACTCACCAGTCGTGATGCTGATCACATTGACCTTACTGATTTGGGCACCAAGGCTTGCCAGATAATCAGCTGCCGATCCTGCAGACGCTTGATTTAGACGAAAAACTTTTGAAATTTGAGGTCCAAAAGTTTTACCTGAGATCGATGGACCAACCATCAATGTGCGACCATCAAGCTTTGCCTGAAGCCCTGACGCGAGCAACAAAGAATTCATCGCACGTGGATAAGTCTCATCACTAAATGTCATACTGACTAATCGCGAATCACCTTCAGCAGACTGATCTGCATCTGAATCTTTTATGTATATGAATCCATAACCGCCTAATTTTGCAAGCGAAAGAATCGCATCCTTCGCAGGTGCATTGTTGAGAGCAAGCGTCACCGGCGGACCACTCACATTTACAAAGCTGCGGTTTTGCAGCACCATCGTGCCCACAGCCATATCTCCAAGCGGTGGTGCCACCGCTCTCGGACGTAGAGCGGGGGCATAGCGCGCCTGTGGGACCGCCCCAGGCGTGGTGAGATCCAAGCGTCCGGTCTGCAGCGTTGGCACAGACACCAAGCCTGGAAACTGCAAGATCAAATTCCGTCCATCAGCGCTCACCACCGGCTCTTGCAAGGCCTGCCCCAGCTCGGGAATCACCTCGAGGCGATAGGCATTGCCCGACCCGGTGATGGACACACTCTTCAAACCTGAAGCGGGCGCGGACAACTGCTGACGACCACCGATGACACCAGGAGTTCCCTTCGTCTGCAACCTGCCTTCCCAAGCCTGGCCGTTGAGCCGCTGCTCCAACAGTGGCTGTGCACCAACACCATCAACGACAACCTCAACACCCCTTCCACCGCGACGAATGCGCAGGGAGATGGACTCCTGGGCAAATGCAGTACGGGAAGCTGATCTCAGCGCAACATCCAACAGGCCTAAGTCAACCGTGCTGAGGCCAGCGACGAGCATGAGTGCGCTCAGGCGAGAAGGGATGAAAGGCATACCCGGGCCTGAACGCCACTGAACATGGGCGGATGGTATCGATCGAAAAGAGCCGGGGCCAGTCCTCAAGAAACAGCTTCAACCAAGCATTCAAAAAACGTTTTAAGAGGATGGAGGTTGTCCTCTTGAACCCATGTCAGATGTCGCCGAATCAGAAGCAGAAGGATTGGCATCCTTCGAAGCCTGATCAAAAAAGGTCAGCCTCAACTTCAATCGGGTGCGGGGCAGCCCGATGACCAGAGGATGATCCGGTGCGTTGGCAAGGTCCTTTATGGCAGTGAGCTCGAGATCACTGGGTTGCACCAACAGCTCAAGCTGTTCCATTCCTCTCAGGAACTGCAGCAATCCCTGATAAGGCCCCTCCACCTGCAGCAACACGGAGCTTTTCTGATATCCAAGAGCCTGGAGAGGACCCTTGTTCGCTCTTGCACTGTCGATGCCCTTTTTGTTCTGATCCCTAGAGCCCCCGCGATTTGTAGCTGGAGGTGAACTCTCTGGGACCGGTTCATAGAGATTGATCACCACCCCGCTGACCGCGGAAATGCGGCTCAGCTGAGCCAGAAACGTCTGGATCTGAGCACGACCTGCCACAAGATTCACCAGCAAGGCCTGCTGCTGCATCGCTTCCCTCAGTGCTTGATCGCTCTGCTTGAGCTGTGCCTCTTGGAGAGGAAGAGTGGCTCGCTTGCTCTCGAGTTCTGCGATCCGTTGCCGCTGCTGATCGACCCGGTCCAATGCCGGCCAGCCCACTGCGGCGAACACACCAGATGCCAACGCCAGACCCAGCACAGCGGGAACGGCGACCAACACACGCTCCCTTGTGATTCGATGCCGCCAGGCTGGACGATCAGGACTGAGATTGGTCAAGGAACGACCCCCTGTTGCTCCAGCAAGCGATAGCGCTGTACGAGGCCCATCGCACCAAGCTGCTGAAGCTGCTGGATGGAGAGTTTGGCCGAGGGATCGAGCGACCAGTTGAGGCTGAAGTTCACTGACGGCGCCTCACCATCTTCTCGAGTGACCTTCATCACCTTGACGCCATTCGGCAGGGAAGTCGGAAACTGCTCCAACCCGAGCACTAATGCGTTAATCCGCTCCAGAGGTCCTGGCGCACCGCCAATGTTTACCCGCCCCGAAACACTGATCTGGTCATTCTGCACAGCCACATTCTCCAGCTGAACACCTGCTGGCGTCACATGACTCAACTGCGCGAGCAGAGGTGAGCCCGCCGAGACAGCCACCAACTGTCCTGCAATTTTCAGATTGTCTTTTCGAATCGTGGCCACTTTTCGCTTGGCAGTTCGCAGGCGGCCTTCCATTGATTGCACTCGCTGCTCGAAGGGTGACAGCATTTCCAACTGCTGTTGCTGCTGGTTCTCGATCCGACCCATCACAACAATCGAAGCCACGGAAGCAAGCAACGCCGCCCCACCCATCAACGCCCCGCGCAACAGCAGCGAGCGCATGGGTTGCCAATCTCCAGCAGGCTCCGGGAGCCCAAGTTCAAGACGACGCTCCCGCAGGAGATCGGGCAAGTTCTGCCGTTGGGAACGCTCAGGCATCGCAATCCCCCCTGGACGCCGTCAAAGCCAACTCGAGCACCGACATCTCCGCATCGGAAAGCAGAGGACCCTGGCGGGGATCATGTTCTGCAGCCCATCGACCCTGCCACTGAGGTCCGGCGGTGACCCACCAGCCAGGCAAACCTTCAGGGTGCCAGGCTTCCACCAGCTCCAGCACCTCTTCCCTGAGCGCCGGATAGTCCGAGGCCTGCAGGTTGAGATCCACCGCTGGAAACCCGTTGCGCGACAACACCAGGCGCCAGCGACCGGCTTGCTCCACCAACCAGATCAGTGGCTCATCAGCGCTTGCGTGGGCAGCGCACAGGCCGCGCCAGGCGGCCGACAACAGCCACTCAACCCTGCATAAACGAAGATCCGCCTCCTCCAGGGTGCTGATCCAGGCCTGCAACAACAAACGCTCAGTCCCCACCACAAGAGCTGCATCGCCCTGCGCCTGGGGAAGCACATCCAGATAACTATCCGACAAAGCCAGCGACCAGCCCAGATCGGGCTGGAATGCCCGCAGCTCAGCGCCGCAACTCAGTGCAACCGAGGCGGCCCCTTCAAGCAAACGCCACTGGCAGCTGGCCAGAGGCAACAGCAGCTCAACCTCCACCTGGGGGGGACTCATGCCCCTCTCCAGCAACAAATCGGCAATCATCTCCCCGAGCGCGTCGCGATTCGACGGCTGGCCGGAGCGGCATAAATCAGGCGGAAGATCAACCTTCGCCAGTTCCCAGCTGTCCTGCGAGCACCAGGCCAGGTGCAACGCTTCATCGTCCGGTGCCAGCAGCACCCTGCGTGGATCCAGCAGACCCTGCACCTGCATCAACCAGCCATCCAGTGCTGGGAAGCGATCACGCAGTTCAGTCAGCACCGCCATGCAACTCCGAGCCAGTGGGTGCCGCGACTATGAGGGAAGGGTATCGACTACCGCCAGGGTGCGCCGCTACCGACCGCTTCAGTGATGTGGCGGAAGCCCTGACGATCCAGCTGCTCGAGCAGCCCGTCCAGCACCCGGGGCACCAGATCCGGACCTTCAAAGATCCAACCGGTATAGAGCTGAACCAGGGATGCACCAGCGACAATCCGCTCCCAGGCAGCCTCCGGAGAGCTGATCCCTCCGACACCCACCAGCGGTAGTGCCGGACCAGCGGTAGCGCGCAATCGCCGCAGCACCTCCAAGGCTCTCTGGCGCAGCGGATCACCGCTGAGTCCACCCGCTTCCTGCGAGAGGCTACGGCCGGTCTGACTGAGCACCCGCTGCCCCAGCCCGAGGCGATCGAGGCTGGTGTTCACAGCGATCACCCCGGCAAGCCCTTCCTCATAAGCCAAACGGGCGATGCCATCGATGGCGTCATCTTCGAGATCAGGGGCGATCTTCACAAGCAGTGGCGGACAGCCAGGCAGTCTCCGCAGCCGTTCGACCAACCGGCGCAGCTGCATGGCGTCCTGAAGGTCACGCAGACCGGGGGTATTGGGGGAGCTGACATTGATCACCGCGTAGTCAGCCAGTGGCGCCAGCATTTCCAGCGATGAGGCATAGTCATCGGCCGCCAGCTCCAGTGGTGTCACCTTCGACTTACCCAGATTGATGCCGAGCACGGCAGACCGCTGACCGCGAGGTGGGAGACCCTGTCGCTCAAGGGTGCGACGCAGCTCCTCCGCACCCTTGTTGTTGAAACCCATGCGGTTGAGCGCCGCACGCTCCTGAGCCAGACGGAACAACCGCGGCCGCGGATTACCAGGCTGTCCATGCCAGGTGACCGTGCCCACTTCCGCGAACCCAAAACCAAACCGATCCCAGACTCCTGCGGCGACACCGTTCTTGTCGAAACCGGCCGCCAACCCCAGAGGGTTGCTGAAACGACATCCGAACAGCACCTGTTCCAGGCGCAGATCGCGGCGAGTCAGCTCAGCTGCCATGCCGTCAAGGACCCCCGACAAACCTGGCCACTGCCGACGAAGACTGAGCTGACCGAGAGCCTGCAGGGCAGCACGGCTGAGCTGTTCAGCATCCACGCCTTCATCCTTTGCCAGCACAGGTCCCAACCAGCGCCGATAGAAACCTGCGGTGGACATCACCCCGGACGATGACGGCTGGGCCATCTGGGTTCCTCGATCTATCTCGATCCTGCCTCGGCACGCCGCAGCCGCCAGCAATCACCCTCCACCGGTTCCACCTGCCAATCGCGCCAGCTCCATGGCTGCTGTCGCTCAGCCAGACGCGTCAATGGTTGCTCCACCAGCTGGGCCAGTTCCACCAAGGAAAGGGCATAGCCACCAGCGGCCAGTCGATCCGCCAGTTCAAGGCGCGTGAGCAGCTGCTGCAACGATTCGGGCGCCAGATCATCTCCCGTGGCTTGTGGCTCCAGCGCTTTGTTACCGGCCTTGGGGGAGGCGGATTGAGAAACCCGACTCAGGCGCGGCGATGTCCCCTTGGAAAAGGCCACAGCGATCTGATCGACACGATCGTTATCCGGATCACCGCTGTGACCTTTCACATAGGTGAGCGGCACATCAGAGAGACGGGCCTTGTCGAGAGCCTGCCAGAGATCTTGGTTCAACACGGGTTTGCCCGCCGCGGTTTTCCAGCCCTTGCGCTTCCAGCCGGCCATCCAGGACCCCAGCCCATCAATCAGATATTTGCTGTCGGTGCGCAGGGTGAGATTCGGATGCCGAGGCAGCTCCGCCAGCCTCTCCAGCATCGCCAGCGCAGCCTGCAGCTCCATGCGGTTGTTGGTGGTCGCAGCATCGGCACCACCGAACTCCTCCACACTCCCGTCTTCAAAACGGATCAACGCTCCCCAGCCACCGGGACCGGGATTGCCGCTGCAGGCACCATCGGTGGCTGCAGCCACAACACGACCTCTCTGATCAGCCTCAGCCATTGGTCACCCCACGCCTTCTTCGGTAGAACACGGTTCTTGAACACCCAGGAGGACTGGGCCATGGGCCGAACCTACTTCCGCAAAGCTGCGCTGACCGGCGCCGCCGTGGGACTGGCGGCCATCGCCGGAAGCCTGCCTGGCCTGGCCCGGGCGCTGTTCGACAGCCGTCCGCTGCAGCAAGATCGTTTCGCGATCCTGGCCCAGGCGGTGGGACGAGATCGTTGGAAACTGCTGGTTCTGGAACAGATCAAAGCCAGGCCCCTCTGCTGGGAGGAACGTCAGGATGGGCTGATGAACCCCTCGCTGAACAACTTCGACTTCACGGGAATCTGCAGCCGTTACCTCGACAGCAATGGATACTCCCTGCGCACGTCCGGCACGGATGCCGACAAACGTTATCGCCTGCGTCTGAACCAGAGCAGAAACGGGCTGACACTGCAGGCGATGGACTCTTTGCGTGGCGGCGGCATCACGGTGGCTCGGGCCCGCAATGTGCGCAGAGACAAAAACGCCTTTGTGAAACTGACGCTGGAGCCGGGATGGTCTCTCCAACGCCGCAGCTACAAGGGGCGCACGCTGAGCCATGTGTACTTCGCCAATGCGAAATCGATGAACACGCTGATGGCGGCCAGCAACGCAAACACGCGCGACAGAAGCCTGATGTTCACAGCCAGCCTGCCGAAGCCTCCTTCACAACCCGGTGGGCGACGACTCAAAGGGCAACGGGGGCCGATCCGCCTGACCGTCATTCCCTTCCGACCCTGAACCAAGGACAGTTGAGAGAGCGCCCCAGCAGAGCGGGCATTTTTCAGAGCGTTTTTTTAATTTATTGAAGTGTGAGGAGTGCTTAGCGCCTCTTCTGGGTCGAAACAAGGACAGACTCCAGCAACGCGTTTCACTTCTGAGCTCTGCCCTTGGCAGAGCTTTTTTATTGACTGATCACTCCCGTATTGCAGGGACATCGAGTCATAAAAAAACCGACCCGAAGGTCGGTGGTGAAGCAGAAAGGTCGGCGACCCGAGGCCACCGACCCAAGCAGATCACTTGAGGGTGACCTTGCCGCCTGCCTCTTCAATCGCCTTCTTGAGGGCTTCAGCTTCGTCCTTGGACACACCTTCTTTGATGGTCTTCGGAGCAGCCTCGACCATGGCCTTGGCATCGCCCAGGCCGAGGCCGGTGGCTTCGCGCACAGCCTTGAGGACCTTGATCTTGGCGGAAGCGTCGAAGCTTTCCAGCACAACATCAAATTCACTCTTTTCTTCAGCGGCCTCGCCGCCACCGCCACCAGCAGCGCCGGGGGCAGCCATCACCACACCCGCGGATGCGGCAGCGGAGACGCCGAAGGCCTCTTCGATCTGCTTGACAAGCTCGGAAGCTTCAAGCAGCGAAAGACTCTTCAGTGATTCGAGGATTTCGTCGGTTTTTGCAGACATGGTTGGGATTCAGCAACAGATCAAAAAAACAGTCGGGTCGAAGACGTTCAGCTTTCGCCGGAATCGGCGTGCTGCTTGAGCGCCCGAGCAAGACCGGAGGGAACCTCGTTGATGCCCACAGCCACCTTGGTGGCAACGGCATTGATGGAACCAGCAATCTGAGCCATGAGCACTTCCTTGGTAGGAAGGTCACCGATGGCCTTGATCTCGTCCTGAGACAGGAGCTTGCCTTCGAAAAGGCCGCCCTTGGTTTCGGACTTCTTGGTGTCCTTCTGGAAAGCCTGAAGGGCCTTCACAGCACCGCCGACATCGCCCTTGACCAGGACGAAAGCGTTGGTACCGCTCAGAAGGGGATCGAGGTTGGACCAGGCACTGTCACCATCAATGGCGAGACGCATCAAGGTGTTTTTGGTCACCTTGCAGACGCCGTTGCTGGCCTGAAGACGGGTCCTCAGATCAGACATTTCCTTGATGGAGAGACCCTGGTAATCCAGGACCAATGCCATTTCGGCCTCACCGAGGAGCTGCTTGAGCTCTTCGACGATCTGTTGCTTGCTCTCCAGAGTGCGGCCCATAGGATTTGGATCGGATCGGGGGAACAAGCTGGACACACGGCCGTTCATTGCTCCCGAAGGAGACGAGGCCGCGTATCGATCCAATCCCATGGGGGAGAAATCGTCGCGTCTGCCTCGGCAGGACTTATGCAACCGAATGCGGTTTGTGAAAACCGCCAGGAGCAACCTGCTGTCTTTGGCCGGGCGCGTGCCCGTTGGCTGGCTTTCGCCAGCTCACAAACCTACAACAAAGCCTCCGCCTAGGCGGAGGCTCACTGGCATCACACCAGGGAGGGCTGAATCAGCCCTCTTTGTTGATGTCCTGAAGGGCTGAGATATCCACTTCCACTGAGGGACCCATGGTGGAGGTCACATACAGGCTCTTCCAGTAACGACCCTTGGCACCGCTGGGCTTGTTGCGGTCAATGGTCTCCTGAAGCATTTTCAGGTTGTCGAGCAGATTGGCAGCATCAAAGCTGGCTTTGCCGAAACGCACGTGCACGATGCCGGTACGGTCCGCGCGGAATTCAAGCTTGCCGGCCTTGAACTCCTTGATGGCTGCGGCGAGATCCGTGGTGACTGTTCCGGCCTTGGGGTTGGGCATCAGGCCACGGGGACCGAGCACACGACCCAGCTTGGCCACCTTGGGCATCATGTCGGGCGTGGCGATCAGCAGGTCGAACTCCATCTCACCCTTGCTGATGGTGTTGACCAGATCCTCGTCGCCCGCCAGTTCAGCGCCGGCTGCTTTCGCTTCAGCAACCTTTTCACCACTGGTGACAACAGCGATGCGCACGGTCTGACCGGTGCCGTGGGGCAGTGCAACCGTGGTTCGGAGCTGCTGATCGGTGTACTTGGGATCGATCCCGAGACGCACATGCGCCTCCATGGTCTCGTCGAACTTGGCGTTGGCGTTGTCCTTGACCAGCTGGATGGCTTCAAGCGGCTCGTAAGCACGCTCTTCCACCTTGGTAACGAGGCTGGCCAGGCGTTTTGAAAGTTTTGGCATGGCTTGGATGGGGTTCAGGCGACCGCAAGGTCTCCCCCGAAAAAATTGGATGGGAACAATGAACTGGCGCCTCAGCGTCAGTCGCTGATGGCGACGCCCATGTTGCGGGCGGTGCCTTCGATGATGCGCATGGCCGACTCAATGCTGGTGCAGTTGAGGTCGGGCAGCTTGGTCTTGGCGATCTCCTCAAGCTGGGATCGCTTGATGGAGCCAACGCTTCCCTTGGCGGACTCACCGGAACCTTTGGCGATTCCAGCAGCCTTGGTGATCAGCACCGACGCTGGAGGCGTCTTGGTGATGAAGGTGAAGCTGCGGTCTTCGAAGACCGAGATCTCCACCGGGATCACGAACCCGGCTTTGTCCTGGGTGCGGGCGTTGTACTCCTTACAGAACGCCATGATGTTGACCCCGTGCTGACCGAGGGCAGGACCCACGGGCGGTGCAGGGTTGGCTTTGCCGGCCTGAAGGGCCAGCTTGATCACAGCTACGACTTTCTTGGCCATCGGCGGACGGAGTTGAACATCTGCGGATCACCTGGCCCTTGGGGCAGGTGCGGCGGGGTGGCGAACCACCCT
Organism: Synechococcus sp.; assembly: GCA_047286285.1. Classification (GTDB taxonomy): domain Bacteria; phylum Cyanobacteriota; class Cyanobacteriia; order PCC-6307; family Cyanobiaceae; genus Synechococcus_C. Next base: position 2,460,934 of record JBJBBP010000002.1, read on the forward strand.
TCAGGCCGCCCTCCGCAGGGAGACGGCCGCCGCTGATATCAGTTCTGCTTGCTCACCTGGGAAAACTCGAGTTCAACCGGTGTCTCCCGGCCAAAAATAGAAAGAAGTGCCTTGAGCTTGCTGCGCTCACCCGACACCTCAATGACCTCACCCTGGAAGTCCTTGAAGGGACCAGCGGTCACCAGAATTTGATCACCCTCTGTGAGATCGACCTTCACCACCGTCTTCTTCTCGGCAGCTCGTTTGAAGATGCGGTCGACTTCCTGACGGCTCAGGGGACGGGGCTTGATGTGCCCTCGGGCTTTGCCGGTGGCCCGACGGTCTTCCGCGCCGACGAAGTTGATGACGTTGGGCGTGCTGCGCACGGCCATCATCGTGTCTTCATCCAGCACCATCCGCACCAGTACGTAACCGGGGAACACCTTCTCCTCGGTCGACTGACGGCTGCCGTCCTTCTTGATTTTCACCGCCGGAGTTTCCGGTATTTCAATCTCAAGGATGCGGTTGCTCACACCGAGCGTCACAGCCCGCTGCTCCAGCGTGGCCTTCACTTTTTTCTCACAGCTGGATGCCACCTGAACGGCATACCAACGAGCGACGCCTGTTCGAACCGTAGGGGTTTCAAGGGTGCCCTCTTCCCCGTCATTCGGCGCCGGAAGATCAAGCACCTCACTGGAGTCGGGCTGGCTTTGATCGAGATCAGACACGAGGCGAGGCGGGAGCGAAGGATGAACGAGGGGTCAGAACCGGACGAAACCGGGGAAGCTTCAACGGAACACCTGGGACGCAGCCCAGCCGTAGAAACGACTCAGGGCAGCAATGGCCGCAGCCGAGAGGCTCACCATCAGGATCACCGCAATCGATTCGCTGAACAGCTGTTGCCTGCTGGGCCAGACCACGAGCTTCAACTCCTCGAAGGTGGCCTGCAGAAAACCACCTTTTTTCCCAGGCTGTTCAGGGCCTGGTGGGGTCTGCGTCGTTGCTGCGGTTGTGTCCTCGGAAGTGGGGCTGGTCACGGATGACGGATCACAAAGTCGTCTGGGCCGGTGCTGACGCCGGCTCTGTGGGCACGTGACAGCAATGGACCATCGTACCGGACGCCTAACGAAGGACTCATTCGGGCTCGAAGCGGAAAGGATCGCTGGGTGTCGCCCCCGCCTGCACACGAACCGCCTGTGCACCACTGAAACGCTCCTCCAACAGCTCAGTTGCCAGGGGATTCTCCAGACGACGACGCAGCACCCGTCGCAGCGGCCTCGCTCCATACTCCGGTTCATGCCCGAGGCTGACGAGCGCCTCGATCACAGCTTCGTCGACCCGAAGCTCCAGTCCCTGTTCTCGCAACAGCATGGCCAGATCAGCCAGCTGCAGGCGCACGATCTTGCCCAGATCATCCAGTCCAAGAGGCTGAAACCGGATCACTTCATCGATGCGGTTCAGGAATTCAGGGCGGAAATGTCGTCCCAGAGCCTCATCCACAGCCACATCCAGAGCGGAGGAATCCGATGAACCCGCTTCCCTGTCCTGGCGAGCTGATTCAAGAATGGCGCGACTGGCCAGATTGCTGGTCATCACAACCACGGTGTGGCGGAAATCGACTGTGCGGCCCTGTGAATCGCTGAGCCGTCCGTCATCCAGCACCTGCAGAAGCACATTGAACACATCAGGGTGCGCCTTCTCCACCTCATCCAGAAGCAGCAGCGCGTATGGCCGACGCCGCACCGCTTCAGTCAGCTGACCACCCTCCTCGTATCCCACGTAGCCAGGAGGTGCACCGAGCAGACGCGCCACCGCGTTGCGCTCCATGAACTCGCTCATGTCGAGACGTACCATCGACTCCTCCTCATCGAAGAGCTGTCCGGCGAGAGCCTTGGCCAGTTCAGTCTTGCCGACACCCGTCGGCCCCAGGAACAGGAATGACCCCACGGGCCGCCGGGGATCCTTCATGCCGGCTCGGGCCCGTCGAATCGCCGCGGCCACGGCAGCCACGGCATCGGACTGACCGATGACCCTCTCCTCAAGACGCTGGTCAAGCTCCAGCAGCTTCTGACGTTCCCCCGCCAGCAACCGCTGGATGGGAATGCCTGTCCAGCGGGCCACCACATCCGCGATGTCCTCAGCCTCCACCTGCTCCCTCAGCAGTGCCGTGCCGTCCTGCTGTGCCTTGTTGAGCGCTTCCTCCAGATCACTGCGGCGCTGCTGCAGACGATGCAGCTGGTCGTACTGAAGCCGCGCAGCTTCTTCAAGATCACCCTCGCGCTCGGCTTCTGCAACGGCGTGACGCAGGTCCTCGTCCTCCTGCAGCAGCTGGCGCAGTTCCTGGAGCTGTTCCCGCTCAGCCTGCCAGCGCTCACGCAGCTGTGTGAGCTGGGAGGAGGCTTCCAGTCGCTGACGCTGCAGCTGAACCCGCTCGGATTCGGGAGCCTGCTCCGCAGCAAGCACCGCCAGTTCCACACGACGCAGATCCATCTCCGCGTCCTCCACCACCTGAGGCTTGGAGGTCACATCCATTTTGAGTTGTGCTGCCGCTTCATCAATCAGATCGATCGCCTTGTCAGGCAGACAGCGATCACTGATGTAACGGTCGGCAAGCCTGGCGGCAGCCGTCACCGCCGCATCGGTGATCGTCACGCCGTGATGCAGCTCATAGCGCTCCTTCACACCCCGCAGGATCTCAACGCTGTGGTCGATCGACGGCTCGGAGATCTGCACCTGCTGGAAGCGACGGTTCAGTGCCGGATCCTTTTCAACGGTGCGGCGGTAATCCTCTGGTGTGGTGGCCGCGATGCAACGCAGATCCCCTCTGGCCAGTGCGGGCTTAAGCAGGCTGCCAGCGTCGGCGCTGGAGCGATCGCTGTTCACCACGGTGTGCAGTTCGTCGATGAACAGCACCACACCGGCCTCGGGATCACTCACCTCCTGCAGCACTTCCCGCAGCCGTTCCTCAAACTGACCGCGAAACTTGGCGCCAGCGATCAGGGCACCCACATCCAGGGCAACAAGCCTCAATCCCTGAAGCGATTCCGGAACTTCACCCGCAACGATGCGCTGTGCCAGCAACTCAGCGATGGCGGTCTTGCCCACGCCCGGCGCTCCAATCAGAACCGGGTTGTTCTTGCCCCGACGCGAGAGCACCTTGATCAAGCTGCGGATCTCACCATCACGGCCGACCACGGGATCCAGGAGTCCCTGCGCTGCAGCAGCAGTGAGGTCACGGGCATAACGATCGAGCGCTGTGGACTCAGGCTCAGTTGCAGGATCAAGCGCCGGCTCATCGAGAGACTCCTGCGGTCCCAGCCGGGACTGCACCGAGTCGGTTGAGGACTGAGGCGATGTCATGACCGGAGTCGGCCCGGCTGAACGCACCGCTGATGGTGGGGAACTGGGGGGCGACGGCGCCGCAGCGGTTGTCGGCCGCCGCAGCTCGGCCTCCAGGCGATCCGCCGGCAACCCGAAACGGGACAGCAGATCGGCACCGATGCGGGGATCCCGGCCGATGGCGATCAGCAGGTGTGAAACATCGATCAGCCTCGAACCCCATAGGCCCCGCACCCTGTCGGCCGCCTCCAGCAACGTCTCCAGGTCTTCACCAACAAACAGCTCATCACCACGGGCCATGGGCTGCTCCTCGAGGAATCCCTCAAGTTGATCAAGCAACTGGTCCTGAGACAGAGGCAGTGCGGCCACATCCGCCTCAAAGCGTGGATCGCTGAACAGAGCCTGGAGGAGATGCTCCACATCCAGATCCCCATGGCGCCAGCGACGGGCTGAATCCTGGGCGGAGAGCAACAGCTCCCAGGCCTCATCGCTGAAGCGGTCGGGCTCCACCGTGAGACTTGCTGGAGGTTGGGGAGTCACACCGAAATCGGATGTCATCGCAGGCGAATCCACTCAGGCAGCTGTCGATCGAGAGGAGAGCTCGATCAACTCCACCTTGTAGCCATCGGGATCCTCAAGAAAAGCAATCACCGTGCTGCCGTGCTTCATCGGGCCTGGCTCTCGCACCAGTCGTCCTCCACGATCAGCGATCCCGTCACAGGTGGCATGGATGTCTTGCACGCCAAGGGCGATATGGCCATATCCATCTCCCAGGTCGTAATGGTCGGTGTCCCAGTTGTGGGTGAGCTCCAGAACGGTGTGGTCCTTTTCGTCGCCGTAACCCAGGAAAGCCAGCGTGAAACGCCCGGAGGCGTAGTCCTTACGGCGGAGGAGCTGCATGCCGAGAACATCGGTATAAAAAGCGACCGACCGCTCCAGATCACCAACCCGGAGCATGGTGTGGAGCATGCGCATGATCGGAGTCAATCGCTGGCACCAGCATGGTGCATTCCGTGGATGAGCGGAAGGGAGCCAGAGCAGGTCGCAGAGTCTGATTCCGCTGGCTGGTGATCACCCATGCAGGGCGACTCATAGGATCCCCGAGTCTTCGATTCACTGCACGTGTTCGATTCCCTCGACCTCGTCATCGACACCATCGTGGCCCGTGAGGTGCTCGACTCCCGCGGAAATCCCACCGTGGAGGCGGAGGTTTTGCTTGAGGGTGGCGCCAGCGGTCGGGCGATCGTGCCCAGCGGCGCCAGCACCGGTGCCCATGAAGCCCACGAGCTGCGCGACGGCGGCGATCGCTACATGGGGAAAGGCGTCAGTCAGGCGGTGAACCACATTGAGGAACGCATTGCTCCCGCCCTGTGCGGACTCTCCGCTCTGGATCAGGCGGCTGTGGATGCAGCAATGCTGGAACTTGACGGCAGTGACAACAAATCCAACCTCGGCGCCAACGCCATCCTCGCCGTAAGCATGGCCAACGCCCGTGCAGCCGCAAACGGACTGGGCATTCCGCTCTACCGCTACCTGGGCGGGCCGATGGCCACCCTGCTGCCGGTGCCGCTGATGAACGTGATCAACGGTGGTGCCCACGCCGCCAACAGCCTGGATTTCCAGGAATTCATGCTGGTTCCGCATGGGGCACCAAGCTTCCGCGAGGCGCTGCGCATGGGCACGGAGGTGTTCCACACCCTGAAGGGACTGCTCAAGGACAAGGGCATGAGCACTTCGGTGGGAGACGAAGGCGGCTTCGCGCCGGATCTGGGCAACGTTGAAGCGGGAGAAATCCTGGTGCAAGCGATCGAAAAGGCCGGCTACAGGCCCGGTGATCAGATCTCACTGGCCCTGGATGTTGCCAGCACCGAATTCTTTGAAAATGGTCGCTACGCCTTTGACGGCGGCAGCTACGACAGCTCCGAGATGGTGGGCCAGCTCGAGCAGTTGGTGGAGAAATTTCCAATCGTCTCGATCGAAGACGGCCTTGCCGAAGATGACTGGGAGGGTTGGAAACTGCTGACTGAGCGCCTCGGCAGCAAGGTGCAACTGGTGGGTGACGATCTGTTTGTGACCAACACCAAGCGCCTGCAGCAGGGTATCGACAGTGGCACTGCCAACTCGATCCTGATCAAGGTGAACCAGATCGGTTCCCTGACCGAAACTCTTCAGGCCATCGACCTCGCCGGTCGTTCGGGATACACCAGTGTGATCAGCCACCGCAGCGGCGAAACCGAAGACACCACGATTGCCGATCTGTCTGTTGCGACCCGCGCCGGTCAGATCAAAACAGGCTCACTGAGCCGAAGTGAGCGCGTCGCCAAGTACAACCAGCTGCTGCGCATTGAGGACGAACTGGGCAGCCAGGCTGTGTATGCCGGAGCAGTGGGCCAGGGTCCGCGAGGCAAAAGCTAGATCGGTCAGCCACAACGCCATCGAGCCGCCATTCACTCAAAGATGTTCAAGAGTGAATGGCAAGGCCAATCTGGATGGAGCAAGGGTGTTGCCCATCAGACAAAGCAAGACCTTGTCTTCAAGCAACACTCACTCATCTCCACGAATTCGGATGCACAAGTCATCCCTATTAATGCAAACGCGATCTCATTCATTCTAAAAACTACTCAAGCCAAACTCCTGAGAGAAACTTGATCGCTCAAAAGCAATGTCACATCAAATTTTAGAGAAGAAAGTCTTCAAAACTTGCTCACTCTTGCACCCCTTAATCTGATACCAATCAACGCCTGATCAGGCTGACATCTTTTTGACCCCGCCCAACAATCTTCGGCAATGGATTTCATTCAACGCTGAGACGACGACAAGGACTCAATGCGGGCATCCTTGCGAAGTTTCACCTGATTCTTCAGCCAACCCATCCCCACCGGTACAGCCGCCCCCAGCGGTAGTAAAGCCCAGAGTGGTCGGGCGCTGGCACCCATGATGGCCGCCGCCAAAGCCAAGCCACCAAGCAGAACCGACTGACCGATGGAATGCTGGGCTGTGACCATGCGCCGGAACTGACGATCCGATTCACCCATGCGGATCTGCAACTGCAGGTCCCCCTGTTCGAGGCGCTCGAGACTTTCATCCAGCCGGCGGGGAATGCCCACAGCCCGGGAACTCAGGGCACCCACCTGACGGCCGAGTTCATTGAAGAGATCGTTCGAACCGGATCCACTGGAAGTCATGAGCGGCAGCAGATAAGGCTTGGCGATCCCCACCAGGCTAAAGCCGGAATCGAGGCTGCGGCCTACACCCTCAAACGTGGACAGGGCTCGCATCACGAAAATAAGCTCCACAGGCAGTCGGAAGGGCTGGCCGTACACCAGCTCATAAAGATCTCCCGATAATTTGTCGATCACCGAGGCACTAAAGGGGGGAGTGAGTGCATCCCGAAGCATCAGACGAACCAGACGCCTCACCGGGCCGAGATCCACATCGCCAGAGATGACACCAGCCACCTGCATCTCCTCCACCAGGGTCGATGCATCACGGGATGCAGCTGCACGAACCATGGAACCAAGCCGCCGTCTCAACCGCTCGGAAAGCTGACCCATCATCCCGAAGTCGTAGTAGATCAGGGACCCATCGCTTGCAACCGCAAGGTTTCCCGGATGAGGGTCGGCATGGAAAAAGCCGTATCGCACCAGTTGCTGCAGATAACTGGCGGCACCGATCTCAGCGACCTCACCTGGATCAATACCGGCAGCAAGCAGTGCAGGCCGATCATTGATCTTGATGCCCGGCACGTAATCAAGGCAGAGCACCTTGCGAGTGCTCAGCTCCCAGATCACTCCTGGAACCCGAATTCTGGGGTCATCAAGAAACTGTTGTCGAAAACGGGCTGCATGCTGGGCCTCAAGGCGAAAATCCAGCTCACGCAACAACACACGCCGGCACTCCTGAGCGATCGCCACCCAGTCGCGACCACGACCCCATTGAGGGTGGCGCTGCAGCACAGATGCCACCTGTTGCATCACTTCCAGGTCAAGCCGGAACACTGACTCCAGGCCTGGACGTTGGACTTTGAGAACCACCTGACGACCGCTGCGCAGACTGGCGCGATGCACCTGAGCCAGCGAGGCTGCAGCCAAGGGAGACTCGTCGAGATCAATGATCTCGGCGCAACGAGCGCCCAGTTCTGACTCCAGTAAGGCCTGGGCCTGATCAAAAGGAAAGGCGGGAACCTTGTCCTGCAGATCGGCAAGCTCAGCAACCCATCCCGCTGGCAGGACATCAGGACGAGCCGACAGCAGCTGACCGAGCTTGATGAATGCGGAGCCGAGCTGGAGCAGTTCCTGAGTCAACCAGCGTGCTCTGAGCTGTTGTCGCGTTTGACGACGCGCAAGCGAAACACCGCCGGGGTAGGTCCAACCGCAGCTGTCCCACCAGAGCAGGAAGAGCAGCATGAGGACAGCTCTCCAGATTCGAAGTGCACGCAGACCCCTGCGCCAGGGGAGAGGACGTGATCCCCAACGGCTCAAGGCTGTTCCTCCATCCGCGCACTGAGATCAGCGACTTGGGCACGCAGCCTGTCAATGCGCTGCTGCAGAGATTCATCCTTGCCGCTGGTGCGATCCGGGGCTGTTGCCGCATCAGGTTGTGCTTCCTGTTGCAGGCGTTCGGCTTCCGCCTTGACCTCCTCCTGAAACAGGTCCCATTCCTGCCGGATTCTCTCGGGGGCATCCTGAGCCGCGACAGCCATTCCCGCAGCCGCATCGGCTATCCCTTCACCCACCCGGGCAATCAGACGATTCATCGCTGCTCTGAACAGGGCGTCCGGGGGAGTCATGACCTTGCTAGCGATGCTGAAACTGTGGCAGATACGACGACAAGGATGCGACCTTTTCAGGGAGCGGGAGGCGTGACTGGTGGCGTCTGCCAGATCAGAGACTCGTCGATGGCTGGCCGCGGTTGAGAGACCACCGGTTCAGGCTCTGGCGTCGCATCGACGGGAGATTCAGGTTCCGACGCACTTGGCAGAACAGCCTCGGGCTCAGGCAAAGCAGGAGCAGGATTGGGGGACACAACAGCAGCAGGCTGAGCGACTTCAGGAACAACTTCGTCCACCAAATCCGGATTGGGTGACGCCACAGGCTCAGCGGTGAGCTCAGACTCTTGGTTGACTTTCAACGGCTCAGCAACGACAGCCTGCTGACCTTGCTCACGCCGCTTCGCTTCCTTGGCAAGTGCCTCGGCCTGTTGATTGGCGTCACGTTGCGCGGCATCAAGGGCCTCCTTCGTTGCAACGTCGCCCATCAGCGGTTGATCAGCACCGTACCGTCGCCGCAAACCATCCAGAGTCTCACCGGGAAAGCTGTTCTGGCGAAACGTCGCCTGCTGCGGCTTGTCCCAAACCTGCTGCATCAGCAGCACCCGCTGGGTGATGCCATAACCGAGCGCAAAACAAGCTCCTGCCACAAGAGGACCCACCCAGAAACGAGGTCTCCTGGACCGTTGCTGATCAGAGCTAGTCGTTGTCATCGTGGCGACAGGTATCGACAACACCGGAGATCCGGCGCAGCTCATCTTCGCGCCTGATGGCCGCTGCTGCATGACCTCCCTGAATTGATCAAGTTGTGTAATCGGCGTTGATGCGCACGTATTGATCAGACAGATCGCACCCCCAGGAACGACCCTTTCCAGGCCCTGAGCCGACCACCAGGCGGATCAGCACGGCGTCATCCCTCAGGTAACAGCCATTGGCCCGTTCCTGGAGATAGGTCGAAGCCGCCGCACGGTCAAAGCCCAGTGGCTGGCCGTTCTGCATCAGTTGATGGTCACCGATCCAGAGCGACACCACCTGCGCATCAAAGGCCACCCCTGATCGTCCGGCCGCTGCAACAATCCTGCCCCAGTTGGGATCACGACCATGCACCGCGGTTTTCACCAGCGAGGATCCGCAGACCGTGCGGGCGATCTGTAGGGCATCTGGCTCAGATGCAGCGCCCTCCACCAATACCTCGATCAGACAGGTCGCCCCCTCTCCATCGCGTGCAATCGCACGTGCCAGGTGCTGAGCCACCAGGGTCACCCCATGTTCAAGCAGCTCAAACTGATCAGCGGGCAGAGGCTCACCAGCGGCAAAGGCGAGAAAGGTGTCGTTGGTGCTGGTGTCACCGTCGACGGTAATGGCATTGAAAGATCGCTCTACAGCGCGGCGAACCATGGCCTGCCAGGCCTCTGCCGGCACTCCGGCATCACAAGTGAGGTAGCCAAGCATGGTGGCCATATCCGGGTGAATCATTCCCGATCCCTTGGCCATCCCGCCAATGCGCACTTGCCGACTGCCCAAGTCAGCCTCCAGGGCGATCTGCTTGTCGACCAGATCGGTAGTGAGAATGGCCGAGGCAGCGGCAGCACCGCCCTCATCAGACAAGGCGGTGACTAAAGGATCGACACCCTCCAGCAAGGTGGCCATAGCAAGCGGGACCCCAATCACCCCGGTGGAACAGATCAACACCTGCTCAGGGGCTATTCCCAACCGATCAGCCACAGCCTGGGTGGCACGCAGGCTATCGATCAAACCCCGATCCCCGGTGCAGGCATTGGCCTGACCGGAATTGGTCAGCACCGCTCTGGCATGACCCCCGGCATCAGCCAGGCGTTGCAGACACAGATCGACGCAAGCAGCACGCACCACAGAAGTGGTGAAGGTGCCAGCACACACGGCGCTTTCTGGCGCCAAAAGGAGGGAAAGGTCGGGCTTGCCCGAGGCCTTCAGACCTACGGCAATACCAGCCGCTTGAAAACCAGCAGGCGCAGTGATCCCACCGGAAATGAACGTCCAGTCAACGGAACGCACCATCGAGGACTCAGTCATGGCAAACCACACCCTCTATTCAACGTGGCCAAGACCATTGGGCGCCAAGTTCCAATCAAACTGGTGCAACGCAAGCCTCTGGATCCGTGAGTCCAAAAGCCCGCTGGCAGGGTCATCAGCGACGCATCGGCCTCACTGGCGGCATCGCAACCGGCAAAAGCAGCGTTGGGCGATACCTCGCGGCACAGGGCATTCCAGTGCTGGATGCTGATCGCTTTGCCCATGACGCCTTAGCCCCTGGGAGTGAAGGTGAAACAGCTGTATTGCAGCGCTACGGCACACGTGTCTCGACACGAAACGAGTGCTCGGAGCAGAACCCGAAGGACGCCAACCGCATTAACCGCAGGGCGCTGAGCTCAATCGTGTTCAACAAACCTGACGAACGTCAGTGGTTAGAGGAACTCGTTCATCCCTATGTGCGCACCTGCTTCGATGAGGCACTGGTGCAGCTCAGGGATGAACCAATAGTGGTGTTGATGGTTCCGTTGCTGTTCGAAGCAAACCTCACTGCTCTTTGTTCAGAGATTTGGGTCGTGCATTGCCGCCCTGAGCAACAACTTGAACGACTCCAACTGCGAAATGAGATCAGCAAGAAGGAAGCGATCGCGAGAGTTGAAGCACAGTGGCCGATCGAGAAAAAGCTTTCCCTGAGTGATACAGCTATTAACAACAGCGGAACTCAAAAAAACACGATGCTTCAAATTGACAAAGCACTGAAGCACTTGTAATCAACTGATCACAAAGCCAGCTGCTCTCTGATGTGAGGCAAATCACAGGACAGCTTGAGCTTGATCACCATACCCTTGATGAAGGGCAAAGAGTATTGAATCACCAGCAAAATCGCTGGAATGAAAACAACAAGAACTCCCGCCGTGACCAACACATTCTCCAAAAGCGTCGCCACTGCACTCGTAGTGGGTCTGGCAACCAGCACCGCGACAGAGCTGATTCAACCGAATCCAGCAGAAGCAGCACAACCAACACGTGCACAAGTCTTGCGCGCATTGAACAAACTCGATCGCATCCCTGGATGCAATGTCAACATGTTCCCGAGCAACCGCTCAAACATTGTTGGAGTTAGCTGCAATAATCGAGCTGTCGCACGGCTGCTGAATCCATACTTCTCTCAGTCAGGATTCCAGATTTATGCCGACCGCGGATGGAGCGGCAAAACGAAGATGGACTGGAGAATTGGAGGACAACGGATTCCAGAAATCAATTTCCGCCAACCTCCCAGCAGAACTGTCGTTTTAGGCCCTAATCCAGTCTATAAATTTGCCCGCAGATTTTCACCACTCGATATCAGAGTGAAAGTGCACCCCCGCATCCGAAGCACAACGGAATCGGTAACGGCCATTCCGGGGGGACTGAAATTGACAATTCCATTTTCTCAAGCTCGCCTTTACTGCGAAGGCGATGCTGTAGGACCGGGTGGCTGGAGAGATGGTGCCTGTCCAGACATCACCTGGAGCAACCCCAAAATCAACGTCAATCTCATCTTCAATCGCGACCTCACCCTGTCCAGGACCACGGCAGCCTCCACATCGGGCACCTTTAGGCTTGGAGGACTGAATGTCATTTCAGTCGCAAACGTCAATACAATTGTCACCAACCTTGCAAACAATGGAGTCCAAAAGCTGATTCCCACAGCCAATCGCTACATCAGCAAATTCGCAAAAGCATCCGTCATTGCTCGCTACGCACGACTCCCCGAGAGCTGCATCAACCTCGATTACAACAACGACAACCTCAAATTCTCGATTCCTCTACGAGCGAATTGCGCGAGTGCACTTGGTCTTCCGGCAGTCGCCACCGGCAACGACTCCGGCACAGGAGTACAACAGGCACCAGTACAACGACTCACGCTGGCCAAAAGGTATCGCATCAAAGACGACGAAACCTTCAGAGATGAATTCAAAAACCACAACTCCAGCAAAACCATTCGCGTCCGCCGAGGCGAAACATCCAACTTCAAACGATCCAACCAAAGCAGCAGCCCCAGACTGTGCGCCGGCAAGGAAGTTCGACTTGAAGACTGGGACCGCGTTGAGGTTGACAATGCTGGCAATGCAAAGCTGTGGATCGCCATGGAGCTCTATGAAGGCACCTCATGCAACTCTCGCGACCTAGACGGATCATTCAGGCAAATCGACCGCGGCCATGACCGACGAACCAACACTCCATTCATCACAGTGCGACCTGGGCAAACCGTAACGCTGTCAAAAAAAGTGAACAACACTGATGAAGGAGGAGATTACGGACAAATTACATACACCTTTACCAACACGAATACCCCTCGCTGAAGTAGGCACAGCCCCTGACCATTCAGGGGCTTTTTATTTAATCAAGATGCGGATACAGGCTGTAAACACTGGATCATGCGAAAAACAGCTGTCAGGAGACAAGTCAACAAAGCAAAAATCGAGAGGCCTTTATTCAAGAACAGATTTAGAACAAATCAAAAAGCAGGAACAGACGATACAGAAGGCAACAGAATAATAAAAACTATCCTTACAAGCAAATCACGGTTGAATGATTTGACTAAATAAAAACTAATAGCAAAAACAGAAACCCCGACCATCTAAACAAGCAAAACGGATCCATGCCAAACCAATTCTCAAAAAAAGCCGCCTTCATCTATGCAGGGCTCTTCCTTGGCTTAACACCAGGCATCAGTGTAACAGAAGCAAAAGCTAATCCAAGCACAAATCGACAAGTCCGAATTCTTAGAACCCTCAACATTAATCAGATCAGACAACCACTCAACCTTGCGGGATACCAAATCAACCCTGCAACGATTCAACTACTTAATCGGAACTTCAACAGAAAAGTCAATGCAATTAGACAGGTACCAAATCTAGCAAGAATCAATACAACAAATACAGAGATCGCCGAGCTGAACAACGGCCTAATCATTCGCTCGAACTTGTCATTTACAGTCAAACTTGGCGCTTGCAAGTCTCAAAAATCGAGACTGACAAATGCAGGCGTTGATTGTGGCAACAGGAAGAACCTCAGTCAGAGCATTAGACTGTTGTCAGACAGAACATCACCACAATACATTTCCAATACAGCATTAAGAAACAAAGCGATCAACAATCTAAAGCAAAGCAGAACTGAAATTCTACAAGATGCGAAAAAGGCAAGGGCCGCGCTGAAAAAGCCCGAAGTAATTAACTCGCTAGGAAAAGCAACAGTACAGCGACTAAGCAAACTGAGTGATGAAGAGCTGGCACTAGAGGTAATCAATGCTTCAGAGCAAGTCATTGAGGAGCGCATCTTCATCCCTAAAGCAGACAACTTCAGGGGATTATCAAAAATCCGAAGACTGCAAGGCAATACCCTCAATAATCTAATAATCCCAAAAAGGGGGACACTATCTCCTGAGGCTATTCAACAGATCACCGCCGCGAACCAACGCACAAACGCAAACACTCCCAGAAGCGCATCACGCGAAGATATCTTTCTGACTGGTTTCACCTTTGGCAAGCAATATGAATGGCGCAAGAAGTGGAGCAAGTCCATTAAGTGGTGCTGGCTGGGCTGCAAAAAAACCTATTATGTTGAGCCTTATGCAAACTTCAGATATGGTCTTGGCCTAAGATTTCCAATTGAGGCCAAACTTGCGTTTACTGGCACGGGAAACTCTGCATCTGTCGAACCAAGCTTTAGAGCAATCGATGCCAGCCGAAGTCAATATAGACAAACCGGATTAGGGAACAATCAACTCTTCGATGGACAGGAGCTTGTTGCCGAAATGGGAGCAAGTGCAGGGGTCAATATGAAATTACCGTTTGTTGGAACATACACACCAAGCTACACACTTGCAGACATCGACTTTACCGACAGACTGCAGCCTCCATTCCGCGGAGGTCATTTCAGGCCTCCCTCACCCGGAAACCCATTACCAGTCATGCCCCAAATTTTTCTGCGCGACATTGACCTACTTGGCGGATCTGCTGATTATGGAGTCGCGTGGGCAAAACTTCATCCTGGCATTAAAGCTGAGCTCACATCTAACAATCTTAGGTTTAAGCTCAAAGACAATCTCAACAATAGGATTCACAGCGTAAGGAGCGGAGACGAAAAACAATTAACCGTCAGAAATGGGAAAAGCAGCGTAACACTATACAACCCAGAATATAATATTGCATTCACAATCACACCCGGAGTTCAATACAACGTAGGGGTTGATTTTGGAGTGTGGGGCAAAACATGGCGTGATGAAATTTGGATTCCTCAACTAGCGGTGTCGTTACCGCCTGGAGGCGCCAAATTCACCTGCCATGCCAATACTCAATGCTCTCGAACCTATGAATTCAACGTCGCGAGAGGTTCCGCTTCGACTGATCGGCCAAGCACAAGCAACTCAGGCTCCAACAGTGGGACGAGTGGTAACACTGCTACGCGATGCGACGCCGGCCGCTACCTCGGACGCTATGCGCTTCGATCACAGCAGACTGGAAAATTCATCCGTGCTGGCATCGGCTCAAAATCCGTGATGGGAGCTGTCAGTAGCCGCGTTGGTGGCAGTCGCAGCTGGGAAACCTTCGACATCTACGACTTAGGCAATCGCAATGGCCTCAATGGCGGTACCTATGCCCTGCGCAGTACCCAAGATCCCGGTCGCTGGGTCAGCGTGATGAACAACCGCGAGAAACTCCGGCTCCGGAGGGGATGCACAACGGCAACACGATCACGGCTTTTCAACGCCAACCGCGTGAATTCCACGGTGCAGTTGCAATCTCTCAAAAACCGGCAATGGGTGATTCTCCGCTCCGATAATTACCTCTATGCCAATGCACGTGCACTTGGAGGCAATGTCCCTCGCGCTCTCCAATTCACAATGATGAAGCAACATTCGGGCCGATAAGGTTCAACATCAGAACCAGATGCGTGCTAGTCGCCTCCTGAAGAAAAGCTCACAGGTGGTTCGCCGGATCTTGGCAACAAGCTTCAAGGAAGATCTCTCATTTGGAACCAGAGCAAACACTTCAAAGCCCCTGCTAGAGCAGGGGCTTTTTTCATGGCTTTCATAGTGCACTGTGATCAAAATCACGGACACCCGAGAGCAGGATCATCTCTCAAGCCCGAGAAGGAAGAGATCGTAAAGAGAACTGCGGAACACTCCGCAACCCACATCCTCTTTACTCCTCACGCCATGTCTCGCCCTGCATCCCTCATCACTGCTGTTGCTCTCACCTCAGGCGCTGCGCTGAATCTCCACTTCGCCCAGAACGCTTCTGCCATGACCATTGCGTGGGATTGCTTTGATCGTTCCAACAATGCACTCGTCGCACGAAGCTCAATCGATCTCACCAGCCCTTCCATCAGCTGCCTGCAAGCTGCTGGCGCACCACAGCAAACCGACACGTCGACCGATCAGGCTTCAGAGCCTATCGAAATTTCAAATGAAAACACATCTTCAGATGCCAATGATTTTGAAGTCGATAATGCATTTGATGAAAACGATCCTGAAGGCGACCTTGATCAGGCCCTCAATGATGAGGAAATAATTGATGAGGAATTCACTGAAGACAACTTTTCAGATGATGAATTGGCCGAGAATGATCAGTCGTCTGAACAACCGGAAATACCGAATACTGGCGACGCATTAGGAGAAGCTTTAGGGAACCATCTCGGAAGGCTGCTTGGTCAAGGTCTCTCGGACATCTTCCGCTAAGTCCAAAGGACTGACGGGATTAGGTGCTCAGTCTCATCACAAGCCCCATACATCTCATGCGAGGTGAATGGGGCTAGGCAATTACTTCTAAGCTCCAAAGCACAAGATTACCGACACAATCCCAAAATCTTTTGAGAGTTATTCACCCTTCAGCTTCTTGCCCAAGATCTGATTAGCCAACTTGGGATCGGCCTTACCGCCGGCCTTCTTCATGAGCTGGCCAACACAGCATCCCTGCAGTTTGCTCTTTCCGCCGAGAAAAGCCTCCGGCTCATGAACATTGATGAGATTGGTCATGAAATTAATAGAAGTGATGTCGGAATAGCAACACTAGAATTAAAAATTTCCAGGAAAAAGGCAGAAACCAAGGGAATAACCAAAAACCCTTTATTTGATGGGCCAAACCTCTGAGTCACTGCCGTCATATTAGAAATCCCTGCGGCAGTTGACCCAATGGAAATACCACCGAAACCTGCACAAATAACAGCCGCATCATAATCCTTACCTAGAAGAGGAAAAATCACATAGAGATTAACGAGTATCGCGAATACAAATTGAACAAGAATGACTGGAATGACAACATAAAGGACTCCTGCAAGAGACCAAAGGTGCAAACTAACCAACGACATGGAGAGAAACACACCCATCGACAACTCCATCACAAGGTCAAGCGTTGGAGTGCACTGCTGCCATTCGAGAAAACGAGAGAGCCTCCTGGAAGAACAGACAATATTGGATAAGACAATTCCAACAATCATGCAAGGCAGAAAAAGAGGTAGTTTCACGCCATTGGAAGACAAGAACGAATTGACCGTCTGACCAGAAATCACACAGATATTAATAGCAAAGGCAGCGGCTAAAATGCTTTGATAAGAAATGGTAGATCCATCCAACTTCTCAACACCACTGGGGTTCGCAGAGGATGGCTTAGCTGCCAAAGAAGTGAGCCGATTAACCCTCGAGTCTGAGAGATGAAGATTATGGCACCTGATCAGATAGCAGGCTATTGGCCCACCCGAAAGGCTCGCCAGAATCAAGCCAATAGTGGAAGAAGCCAAGCCAATTTCCATTGCATTCGTGAGGTTGAATTGATCAAGAAAGCTCGGAGACCATGCAATAGCTACGCCATGCCCACCAACCAGAGAGACAGTTCCCAAGAGCAGACCAACAGCAGATTTCAAACCAATGAGCCTTGCCAAGAGCACACCTATTGCATTCTGAAATGCCATAAAAAATGCAAGGACCACAACCAACACAAGAAAGTCTCTACCGCCACGACGCAAACCACTAATACGTGAATTAATACCGACAATCGTAAAAAAATAAACGAGCAGAAAGTCCCTAGCAGTTAAATCAAAATCCAGAGTAACCGACCAAAGCAAATGAATAAACAAGGAGGCAAAAGCAAATAACAATCCTCCCGACACTGGCGCAGGAATCGACAGTCGATTCAAAGCAGGAATCGCTTGATTTATCCTCTTTCCAACCAATAAGGCAACAATTCCAACAGTGACCGAAAGAAGCGGAGACATCAGCCTGTCGAACCTCACGACATCTTCTCAATCAAATACAGCAGAACCCCTTGAAAAAGCATCTCTTTACAAAGAAGCTGCACCCACGCATAAGGCGGCCTCAATGAGGCAGTCAAAGACAAAAAAATCCTATCCAAACACGTTGCGGCCAAATCCAGGATATTGACACACAAATACATTCACGAAAGGCCTGGGTCAGGAGTTTTCATCACTCACAAAACCAATGAAAGTGGAGAGCAACTACTTACCAGCCATCACCCAACATCAATCAGCTCTTAATCCTTATTCAGGGTAAGGGGGAGTTAATCGCCTCAGACATCGATACGAATAACGCTGCAAGTGTCGGGCTTGGTCATCCCACTCTCTTCACCAAAGCCAAGGCTGTTCATGAACACCAAATCACTCAGCCTCACCCCTTGAGTTTCTGGCTGAGAACCTGGTTGGCAAGTTTGGGATCAGCCTTGCCACCAGTCTTTTTCATCAACTGGCCCACAAAGAAGCCCTGCAGCTTGGTCTTGCCGCCACGGAACGCCTCCACTTCATCGGGATGAGCGGCGAGGAGCTCCTCCACAATTGCAGTGATCGCCGCAGGGTCGCTGATCATTCCCAGACCGCGTTCATCCACGATCGCCTTGGGTGAACCGCCCTTTTCGAGCAGTTCAGGGAGAATGTCCTTGGCGATCTTGCCGCTGATCTTGCCGCCGTCGATCAGGGTCACCATCTCGGCCAGCTGATCCGGACGGAAGGGGAGTTCCGAGTAACTCAAGCGATTGCTGTTCACGTGGGCAGCGATGTCGCCAGTGATCCAGTTGGCGGCCAACTTGGGATCAGCACCGGCAGCGACAACAGCCTCGTAATAGTCCGCCATCGGACGCTCATCGGTGAGGACGCGGGCGTCGTACTGGGACAGGCCCAGATCATCGGCGTAGCGATGACGCTTGGCAGCGGGCAACTCAGGCAGTTCCGCTCTCCACCCCTCACGCTGTTCAACGCTCACCTCGATGGGCCCCAGATCGGGATCGGGGAAATAGCGGTAATCGCTGGCTCCTTCCTTGCTGCGCATACTCTTGGTGAGCTGCTTGCCCTCATCCCAGAGGCGGGTCTCCTGAACAATCGGCTCGCCGCTCTCATAAGCCTTGATCTGGCGCTGAATCTCGTACTCGCAGGCCTTCTGAATCGCAGAGAACGAGTTCATGTTCTTAATCTCCACCTTGGTTCCGAAGGGAGCTTCAGGACCACGGCGTACGGAGATGTTCACGTCACAGCGGAGCGAACCTTCCTGCATGTTTCCGTCACTCACCCCGAGATAGCGCATGATCCGACGAATCTCAGAGGCATATTCAGCCGCCTCACGACCGGTGCGCAGATCAGGCTTGCTGACGATTTCTGCCAGAGCCACACCGGCACGGTTGTAGTCCACCAGCGAATGGGTGGATCCCGCCAGACGATCGCTGCCCGCATGCACCAGCTTGCCGGCATCTTCCTCCATGTGCAGCCGCTCAATACCGATCTTTTTCAGATACGTGTCCTTGCCCTTTTCAGCCACCTCCACCTCGATCCAGCCCTCTTCGGCAATCGGTTCGTCGTACTGAGAGATCTGGTAATTCTTGGGCAGATCGGGATAGAAATATTGCTTGCGATCAAACTTGCTGTGCTCAGCGATGTTCAGATTCAGAGCCATCGCAGCCTTAACCGCATATTCGAGAACCTTCTGGTTCAAGACCGGCAGGGTCCCGGGCAAACCACAGACCACCGGATCAATATGGGTGTTGGGATCGTCTCCGAAAGTGGTGGAAGCGGCAGTGAAAATCTTGCTGTCGGTCCCCAGCTGCACATGGGTTTCCAGGCCGATCACTGCTTCCCAGGTCTGTTCAGTCGCTGCAGGTGCCGACATCCGTTGAAGGGATCGATGAGAGGTTGATCCTATGGAAAGGCTAGAAATTCGGTCATGACCGCCTCCGACCGCCCAGCACCTGAACCGGTTCTGATCCTTGGTGGCGGCCTGATGGGCCTTGCAATCGCCCACCAGCTCGCACGACGCGGCCTCGCGGTCAGCGTGCTGAGCAGGCGCCGCAGCGAGGCAGCCGGTTTCGTCGCTGCAGGCATGCTGGCGCCACACGCGGAAGGGCTCGAAGGAGCGCTGCTGCAACTCGGCCAACTCAGCCTGAATCGCATCCCCAGCTGGGTCGCCCAGATCGAGGCTGACAGCGGGCTCCCCTGCGGGCTTCGTTCCACGGGAATCGTGGTTCCGTTCCAGACCGCGGAAGCACGAGACGCCTATCCCACAGCCGCATTTGGAGAACCCCTGGACCGCGCGCAGTTGGCGAAGGAGTTACCAGGTATCAACTTACGATGGACAGCAGGTCTGCTGTTTGACCAAGACGGCCAGATCGACAACAGACGTCAGCTCATGCGAGCTCTGGAGAGTGCCTGCGTGGATCGCGGTGTGCAGTTCCAGGAGGGAGTGGAGGTGTTGAAACTGTTCACAGCCAAAGGTCACCTGAGCGGTGTGCACACCAGAGACTCGGAGGGCAGAGAAGCAACGCTTGCCTGCGAACGGGCCGTGCTCTGCAGCGGCGCCTGGAGCAGTCAGTTGTTGCCTGAGCTAGCGGTCTTTCCAGTGAAAGGACAGATGTTGTCGCTGCAAAGTCCACGCGGGGCCTTGCGGCGAGTGATCTTCGGCCCGGGGATTTATCTGGTGCCTCGCGAGGATGGACTGGTGGTGGTCGGCGCCACCAGCGAACGCAATGCCGGCTTCAGCGAAGGCCTTACTCCGCAAGGACAGACCACCCTCAAACAAGGAATTGCCGCCCTGCTACCCGAAGCCGGGAGCTGGCCTCCCATGGAGCGCTGGTGGGGATTCCGGCCCTGCACACCGGATCAAGGCCCGCTGCTGGGCAACAGTCCAATTCCTGGGCTTCTGCTGGCCTGCGGCCACCACCGCAACGGCGTTCTGATGGCTGGGGCCAGCTCTGAACTCATCGCCGATCTCGCCTGCAGCACAGAGCCGAAAAAAGATCTTGCGACACTGCTTCCCTGCTTTCGCTGGGATCGATTTCAATCCAGCTGACGGGTCGCAATCGAAAACAGATTGACGCCGGCGGCCTCGAATCTGCATTGAGTGACACCGACCGGGAAGCCAGCCGCCTCCGCCAGCTTCACCATTCCTGCCTGATCTCGATGAATCAAACGCCAGTCAAGGAGATGATCCATCAGGCCACGAGTGGGATTATCAACATGAAAGTTTCCAAGGATCGATCGTCCGCCGGGTTCCAGGCAAGAGTGGATCCATGCCTGGAGACGGGTGACAATCCGATCATCAAAATAATCAATCAGGCCAATGGAATAGATCAGGTGCTGGGGCTCAAGATCAAGCTTCTGACGGCCAATACAGAGGTGAAGCAGATTACGACGTTCAAGCCGAACAACACGTTCAAGCCCCTCACGGATTAGACGCTCCCGCACATAATCAAGAGCCTGCTGATCAACATCGACCAACGTAAACTGCACCTGATCAGAGAGATCGGAATCCTGGAGGAGAATGTCAAAGATCTCGGCAGCTGGGCCACACGCCAGACTCGTGACCCGTAGCGGCCGCTGATCGGTGAGTGTCAGGGCGTGTTGCAACTCCTCCCGCAACAGTCCACGACGATTGCGGACGGCTCTGGCCGCAGGTTGATCGAGGAAACAGCGATCCAGCAATGTGCCTAAATCCCCAGAACCGCCTGACTCATCGGCATACATCCAAGCGATCGTGAGGAAGTCGCCCGCGTAGCCACGGGGCTTGCGATACATCCTCTCCGCCGAACGAGTCAGCAGCAGGTAGGGGAGCAATTCGATACGCAGAGCCTGGAGAGCTGGGGTGTCAGGTGCCGGGGTATCCCCCGAAAGCGCTGGAAAAAGACTGTCCGTAAGACGGACAAGGGTGTCAAACGCTGCTGCCAGATCCCTGCGAAGAACTGCATCGGGTTCACTGCGGCGAAAATCAGCCTCCACCGCAGCAGCACACTGTTTGAAGCGGAGCACCGCAGCGGCCAACTCCGGTGGCATCAGAGAGGGAGCACCGCGTCCTGCCACACCGTCACGGGCATGGGGGTGTGTCTGCGTCAGCAAACGCTGGGCGTTGATGGCCGCCAAAGCCCTGAAGACACGCTGCCCCTTTGCAGGGTTCGACTCCATCAAGGCATGCAGATCGCGTTGCGAGAGACGCAGAGCCTCAACAGGCTCACATGCCATCACAGTGGCCCGGGCCACACCACCAAGAAGAAAAGAAATATCTCCGAGCACGCTGCCAGGGCCGAGCCGTGGACCCTCCTGCGGCGAGAGTCCCTCCCAGCTGGCCTGAACCACACCCGATGAGATCAGGATCAGACCGTCTGGAGGCTCACCCTCTCGAATCAGACTGTCTCCTGAAGCAAAGGTGCAGGGCTGCACGTCTGCAAACGCTTGATCAACAACTCCCTCAAGCGCCTGGAGCAGCAGCAGAGACTCAGCGTTCAAAGCACCCTCGGGACCATGTCCCGAGGGTATGCACATTTAGATCGATGGCCAGGTCACTCAGCTCTCGACACGCCATCCCTGGTCGGAAGGAGTCCAGTCATTCAGCTCAGAGGGCTGGAACCAAAGACCGATCTCAAACTGAGCGGTTTCAGAAGCATCAGATCCATGAATCACATTGCGGCCGATGTTCACCGCCAAGTCACCACGAATGGTGCCGGGTTCCGCCTCGAGAGGCTTGGTGGCACCGATCAGCTTGCGGGCACTGGCGATCACGCCATCGCCTTCCCAGACCATGGCGACCACGGGACCTGAGGTGATGAAGTCAACCAGACCCGCGAAGAAAGGCCGCTCCTTATGGACGCCGTAATGCTGCTCCGCCAGTTCGCGGCTGGGGGTGATCTGTTTCAGCCCAACAAGTTTGAAACCCTTGCTCTCGAAGCGGCCGAGGATTTCACCCACCAGCCCGCGCTGGACACCATCGGGCTTGATGGCGATGAACGTGCGTTCGGTGGCCATGAAGATTCAAAAGGCAGAAGGCCGGCATCCTCTGTGCAAACACGCCCACTTGGCAAGCAAAACACGCACGGTGTGTTTCTGCTGGTCTGATGCAGGCTCCTTAGATTTGCTCCAAGATTCAGCGCTTTCCCACGCATGGTGCTCGCCGACGCCAACCAACCTGAGGGTGAGCAAACAGACGGCAGATCATCAGCGACCAGCTCGTGGACGATCCAGGACAGCTCCGAGCTCTACGGGCTTGAACGTTGGGGAGATCCCTATTTCTCAATCAACCTGCGTGGTCATGTGAGCGTTCAACCACGGGGCGAGCGCGGCGGGAGCCTCGATTTGGTGGAACTTGTGAAGGGCCTGCAGGGCCGCAACCTCAACCTGCCGCTGCTGATTCGTTTCGACGACATCCTGGAAGACCGGCTGGAGAGCCTTCATGCCGCCTTCGAACGGGCGATCACCCGATATGACTACAGCGGTCGCTATCAGGGCGTGTTCCCTGTGAAATGCAACCAACAGTGCCACGTGGTGGAGGAGCTGGTGAGCTGCGGCAGACGCTGGCACTTCGGCCTTGAGGCAGGCAGCAAGGCTGAACTACTGATCGCCCTCTCGCTGATTGATGACCCTGAAGCACTGCTGATCTGCAACGGCTACAAGGATCAGCGCTACATCGAAACGGCGATCCTGGCCCGGCGCCTTGGCAGACGACCAGTGGTGGTGATCGAACAAGCCGATGAAGTGCAACGCATCATTGATGCAAGCAGGGAACTTGGGGCTGCCCCCCTGATCGGCATCCGTGCCCGTCTTTCCAGCAGAAGCACCGGTCGCTGGGGCAATTCAGTGGGGGACAAGGCCAAATTCGGTCTCCCGGTTCCAGAAATCCTCGCGACCGTCGAAGCTCTACGCGAGGCGGGACTGCTGGAGGAACTGCGCCTGCTGCACTTCCATGTCGGCAGCCAGATCAACGACATCGGTGTGGTCAAGGACGCACTGCAGGAGGCTTCCCGCATCTATGTGGAGCTGCACAAACTGGGAGCGCCGATGGGTTACCTGGATGTTGGCGGCGGACTGGGCATTGATTACGACGGCAGTCGGACAGCAACCGCCGCCTCAACGAATTACTCACTCCAGAACTACGCCAATGACGTGGTCGCCACGGTCAAGGAAGGTTGTGAACCCCACGGCGTGGCAGTCCCGACCCTGGTGAGCGAGAGCGGTCGGGCCATTGCCAGCCATTTCTCGGTGCTGGTCTTCAACGTGCTCGGCACTGGCGGACTGCCTCAGACCACACCTTCACCATCCGAGGAAGAATCCCTGATTGTGAGAAATCTGCAGGACACGCTGGAAGGGATCAAGACGCTCGCCAGTGATGGCAGCGCGGATGTGTCCCGACTGCAGGAAGCCTGGAATGACGCACTCAAATTCAAGGACGATGCACTAGCTGCCTTCCGCCTCGGTTATCTCAGCCTCACCGAACGCAGCCAGGCGGAACAGCTCACCTGGGCTTGTGCTCGTGCTCTGGTGGACAGACTTCCAGAGGACGCCGTACTCCCGGAGGAACTTCAGGCCCTACCAGCAGTTCTGGCCCTCACCTACTACGCGAACCTGTCGATCTTCCGCTCGGCACCCGACACCTGGGCCATTCAGCAGCTCTTCCCCCTGATGCCCATCCATCGTCTGGGAGAAAAACCGACCGAACTCGGACATTTCGCTGATCTCACCTGCGATTCGGACGGCCGCCTCAACCGCTTCATTGCCGACGGGCGAAGCAAACAACTGCTGGAGCTGCATTCGCTGCATCCAGAAGAGCCCTACCTGATCGGCATGTTCCTGGGTGGTGCCTATCAGGAGGTGATGGGCAACCTTCACAACTTGTTCGGCACCACTGACGCGGTGCACATTCGCCTGGCACCCGGCGGTGACTATCAAGTGGATCATGTGGTGCGTGGCGACACCAACGCCGAGGTCCTCATGGCGATGGAACACAACCCGGAATCTCTGCTGGAACGCCTGCGCGTTGCCAGTGAACGCTCCATCCGAGGCAATCAGCTCAAAATCGCCGAGGCACGGCGACTGATGGATCATCTGGAGATCAGCCTGCGTCAGAGCACGTATCTACAGAACTGAGCGCCATGACTCTGACTCTGAGCATTGTTGCGATCGTGGCACTCTTCTCAGTGCATCGCGTTTGCCAACGCCAGAAGCTCAGCCCGCCCCCCTTGAGGCTGCCTTTGATTGCAGCGATCGGCATCCCTTTGCTGAGCAAGCTCGGTGAACTCGTCACCGACAGCGGACCACCGGGTTTACAGAACTCACTGGCAGCGGCCATCACGCTGCTCTGGGCACTGAGCCTGATCCGCATCCTGAACTGGGGCATTCTGCAGATTCCCGCAGAGCTGGGCTGGTGGAAGCCCACGGCCAAGATCCTGCGCGATCTGCTCACCCTTGCCGTGATGACGGCCGTGACGATGGTCGTCATTCATCGCGATTTCCGCGTCAATCTTGTTGGGCTCGCCGCTACCTCAGCCGTCGTCACCGCCGTCATCGGTCTCGCCGCTCAGGAAACCCTGAAAAATCTGTTTGCAGGGATCTCGATGCAGGTTGACTCGCCGTTTGAGGAAGGTGACTGGATTGATCTGGGATCAACAACCGGCGTCGTGACATCGCTCCGTTTAATGACAACCCGAGTGCGTGGGCTCGATGGCTCAGTCACCGTCGTGCCGAACAGCCGCATCGCCGTGGAAGGGCTGCGCCGCTTCAAGCCTGAAGAACCCGTGGGCCAGATGATCGATCTGGGATTGGATTACAGCCTGCCTCCCCGTCAGGCAATCCAGCTGTTGCAACGCACCCTTCAAGACAATCGCAAGGTGCTTCGTCACCCCGCTCCCAAGGTATGGGTGTCATCCTTCGCCGACAGCTCGATCACGTACCGCCTGCTGACCTGGCAAGCCACCGCATTGGAATTACCCCAGCTGAGAAGCTCTGTGCTTGAACAGATCTGGTATGCCCTGCATCGCATTGACCAGTCCATTCCCTACCCAATCCGAGACATACGCACCAAACCCAGCCCGGCCAGACTGCCGTCCAACGATGTTTCCATGCAGCAGAAGCAAAAGCTCCTGGCTTCAACGGAAATCTTCGCTCACCTCGATGATCATCAGCTCGAAATGCTGGCTGATCTTGCAAACTGTCAGAGCTTTGCTCCTGGCGAATCAGTTGTCAGGCAAGGAGAGCGTGGTGAAAGTCTTTATCTCGTGGTCTGCGGAACACTGGAGGTGTTCCAGGCAAACGCCAACAAACCCACAAGACTTCCAGGTCGACACGTCGCTGATCTCGAGGCAAGTGACGCCTTTGGCGAAATGGCACTCTGCACAGGGGAAGCACGAACAGCAAGTGTGATCTGCAAGAGCGAATGCGTGTTGATCGAGATCGAACGGAAGCACCTCCTGCCACTTCTCGAAGAACAACCAAAAATTCTCGAAACCATGGGATCGATCATGGCCGCACGCCAGCAGCAACTCAAAGCGAACAAGGAGCAACGTGCTGAATCCCGACGCCTCGCATTGATCGCACGTATGCAAAGACTGTTCAGTCTTTCCAAGCAGGCGCAATGAACTGGAAGCGCCTGATTCGCCGGGCCATCCCTTACGCCGCGGCGGCTGGGCTGCTCGTTGGTCTGCAGCATTCACCCGTGGTGGAAACCGCCAACCTGCTCATCTATGACCTGGCGATCAATCTGCGGAACCGAGGCAATGATGGCCATGCCGAAGACCTCACCTGGCCAATCACGGTGGTCGGTATTAACGAACTTGATATCGAGCGCTATGGATGGCCCCTCGACGACACCTTTCTCTGCACAGCTCTGAAACAGCTGGATGCCCTTGGAGCCAGTGCCATTGGACTGGACCTCTACCGCGACCAGGCCAAGCCCTGCCTTCAGAGCGAGATTCAGCGCAATCCACGCCTGATCTCGATTCGCAATGAAGTGGATGGCATCGCAGCGATTCCTGGAGCACCTGCTCAGCAACAGGCCTTCAATGACCTGGTCATGGATGCGGACCGCGTGGTGAGGCGTGATCTCATTCACGTGGGCGGACAGGAGGAAGCGGTGCGATCCCTGCCGCTTCGACTCCTGGAAACGGCAAGCCAAACCAGTGGCCTGGACCGACAGCTCGAGCAGCTGAAGGATCATCGCTGGCTGACAGAGCAATCAGGCGGTTATCAGAGCCTCGATGCCGCCGGCTACCAGGCCATGCTTCCGGTCTACCCACCTGGGCGTTACCCCATTCTTGACTTAGCCGCTCTGCTCGAAGGCGAAGTGCGTGAGGAGATGATCCGCGGCCGTGTGGTCCTGATCGGCAACGTCGCTCCCTCCCTGCGTGATCTGTTCGAAATACCCCACAGCCGTTTTCTCAGCGGCTCTCAGTTCTTTGAAGTTGCTGGAGTGGAGCTGCATGCTCAACGCATGGAAGCGCTGCAACGACTGCTGCAGAGTCGTTCACCGGAAATCGTCACAGCCCAGGGTTGGCAACGCTCGCTGCTCCTTTTGAGCATGGTGCTTGTCGGTGGATTGATCGCCGAACGTCCCGCAAGAATCCGGCGCAGCCTGACGTTGCTCTCAGCGGCCGTCATCCTCCTCGCTGGCACGGTTTTCGTATTGACATGGAGCGGATTCTGGATCGGCCTGACCATGCCCCTTTCCGGTCTGGTGCTGATCAGCGGCAGCGGCATCCTGAGGCGTGGAGTCCAGAGTCAACGTCACCAGCAAGACATGCGACGTCTGCTAGGTCAGACCAGCTCGCCAGCGGTTGCACAGCAACTCTGGGATCAACGGGAAGAGCTGATCACAGACGGTCGCTTCAAAGGCAGAGAACAACAGGTCACTGTGCTGTTCAGCGACACCTGCAGCTTCACCAGTGTGAGCGAACAGCTGACGCCTTCAGCTTTGATGCAGTGGCTGAATCGTGGCATGTGCATTGGCGTTGATGCGGTCACCGATCGCGGTGGAATCGTCAACAAATTCACAGGTGACGGCATGCTCGCGGTCTTCGGAGCTCCGGTCTCCAAGGGTCCTGGAGTGGATGCAGCTCATGCCGTGGCGGCTGCTCTGGCGATTCAGGATCAGATCTCAACACTCAACGAAACACTGATGCTGGAAGGTCAACCACCGTTGCGCATGCGGATCGGGGTTCATTCCGGACCCGTTCTCACTGGATCTCTCGGCAGCAGCCAACGACTGGAATATGCCGTGATCGGCGACACCGTGAACTGTGCATCTCGCCTGGAAGGCCTGCAGAAAAACCGTCACCGGGACATGGTGAGAGTGTTGATTTCGGGAGAGACCATGGACCTTCTGGAAGCATTGCCACCAGATGCGACCAGCGAAGCCTGGGGAACGATCCAAGTCAAAGGACGTCAGGAACCCCTGGAGGTGATTGAACTCAGAAACACACCACCGAAACAGCCTGAGGCCAGGCGTCATCGATGACCTCATCTCCAAGCTGGAATGCGGTCTTGAGCGGATGCAAGGAAGCGGTACCCCCGCAGGACTCCTGAAGATTGCCCAGCACTTGCTGCAGAGTCCGATCATCACGATCCCCACTCCCCGGCAGCAGCAAACTGAGTGCCGGCGGGGCGGACGCAGTAATGAAACCGAATTCATCGCCTCCTCCCAGCCCGCAGCGGTAAGACGACTCCCAGCGCAGAGCTTGTTGGCTTGAAGGGAGGCTGAGCAAAACCAAACGATTCGTCGCAGCAGGCAGCACCCGCTGGACCATCGGAGCAGCACCAGCATCCGAGCGACCATCTGCCGATGCAACCCTCAGCACAACTTCAAGTGGCTGAGGATTGGACGATGGGCCCTCCAGAAGAGCAATCACAGAGGCATCTCCCGGTGCAAATACACTGGATGAGGGCACTAGATGCACGATCGAGCGAGCCGCACACTCCCCACGGGTCCCACCACCCACACGTCGCCCGGGGAAGGAATTGCGTGGAGCGGCCTGAAGTTCAGGCAGCGATACCAACAGTGTGGTCAGGCAAAGGGATGCCGCTGACAGAACAGTGGCGGGAAGAGGCAATGTCATCTCCAGTACGGCTGAGTGGTTTCAGCCTGACGCCTCTCAACCCAAGAGAGCTGGGACCAGAACACCATTTGCTGTGATCTGACGCACATTGCAGCACTGAAGCCTGACGTCACCAAGGAGAACCGATCAGCTCGATACCAGCCCAGAAAAAGGGATTTTGAACCCCCGCCTCAATCCGACGGCGTTGCGACGGGTTGAGCTCATTCAGCAGAGGCTGACCAGCCGCACCAATCACCACATCACCCTCCAGACGAATCATTCCTGAGGAGAACATCTGACGGGTTGTCTGCAGTGCCAGCGACTTCGACAGCCCTTGATCCAAAAGGCGATAAAACTGCACAAAGAACGCTGACGTCACAACGTCATCGACATACCAGAGAGTGCCGATGGCACTACGCGCTCCCGCCTGCAAAGCCAAACCTGCAAAGCCCAGTTCACTATCCGCATCACCAAGAAGCGTGCGGCAAGCACTAAGCACAACCAGATCCAGGGGCTGATCCCTTCGCTGGCGCCGTAGATCTGCAAACTGCGCCATCGACATCGGACCAGTCCCGGTATGCAGCACAGACTCAGTTGGTCCACCAGGTCGAAAATCTGCATGGGTGGCCACATGCACTCTGGAGTAGCGCTGATCCGAGGAACGCTCCAGCAAGACCGTGGGAGTGAAGGCCTGATTGAGATAGAGATCTGCAGCAGATGAGGATTCGATCCGCTCCAATTCCTGGGGAACAAGAGGCAATGGCGCCAGACCCTCAAACGTCGATGCACCCATTGCGAGCTGATTTTGGGAGCGCGACTGTGCAGGCGCCAAGGGAGTTAGTGCGAGTGATGGTGTGAGTGCGAAGGCATAACGATTGCCGAAATAATCACTGCCATCACTCAAAGCAGCGAACGGAACGGCCTGAAGTCCCTGATCGGCAGCGATCAGAAGCGTTTCAATTCCCTGATCCTGAAGGATCTCCTGCACAGGTTCCACGAGCAGGGCATGCAACTGCCGTGTGGGAGAAGCGGGATCATCCACTACCAACGCCTCCTGCCGGGAAAGCTGGCGATACAGCAGCTTGAGCAAAGCAGCAAAGCTGTTGCGATTGACCTCAACACGCTTTGCCTGAACAGGAGATTGAGCGGTGATCAGGGTGAGATCCAGGAAGGCATCATGAAAGCCCGGCTGACGCTTGCGCATCTCCGTGAAACGCACCTGTAGAACCGCCGGACTGGAAGCGAAACGCCTGGTCTCGACCTGCTGCAACAGAGTCTGAAGTTCCTCGACGGTTGGAGTAGGAGGCAGCAGGTCCTGATCGATCTGATCCAACCCCAGAGCCTGTGCTGTTCTGCTGGCTGCCGCCTGATCAGAGCTGCTGAGCTGATCAGCAGCCTGGTCTGCAGCCAGAGTTTGCGTTGCTCCAGCCGCCGCCGCTGCGTTCGGCGTACTCACAGCACTATCAACGTCACCGTGACCGGCCACGTCGACAACCAGAGTGGACTTGCTGGTCTGAGGCTGAGCACCTGAAGAGGCTCCGAACTCGGAGTCTGCAGTCAACTCGTTGTGTTGAGCAGGTGGGAACACGGGCACATCAGCGACAGCATCAACCAACAAGGCATTGCGAAGTCCTGACTTTGAGGAATCCGTTGTCAAATTGGAAGCCGACTCTGAATCTGAACTCGAATCTGAACTCGAATCTGAATCGTCACACCGATTGGAGGTTCCATCACCACTGCAGGTGGCATTGGCTGGAGAGGTGGAGAACACATCGAGATTTCCTGCCTTCACAAACGTCTTGCCGGTGTAGCTGATGTCTGCAGTGGCGGGAAAACGCAGGCTTCCTTGGCCTTCCTTGCTGAAATCGCCAGTCCCACTGATCGGCGAATTCCAAACCAAGGTGAAACCATCACCAACACTGATTCCGCCTCCACCAGAACCAAGCTCAATGCTTGTTCCTTCAACCGTTTCGCTGGCATCCCTACGCAGCAGAGAACCGTTATCAAGCAGGAACGTTGTCGCCTCAATCTCGACTGCAACGGGCTGGTCCATCCAGATGACTCCGCCACCGGTGACTTCAGCACGTTCTGCAAAAAATGTGTCCTGGAAACGAGCTACACCCGTACCGGTCTGAAGAAAGTCGCCAAATGTTTTGGTTGCTTGTCCATCCTGAAGATTCAGAGAACCCTGCACATTCAGACCGCCAGCACCTGCATAAGTCAGATCTGAATTAAACGCAGCTGTGCCAGGGTCAACGATCAGGGCTTTACCTGAGCTGGGATCCAGGGTGAGGCTGTCCTGGAGAACCTCAACAGTGGAACTGCCGATCAATTGCAACGTCTCTGTGATCGTGTTGTTGCCAGAAAGACTCATCAACTTCCCTTTGGAGAGAAGAATGGGTTCAGCCAGGTTGATGCCTCCACTGATCTCAAGTGTTCCCGCCGATTGCACCGAAGTCGGAGACGTCGAGGAACCAAGAGCATTCGCACCGGTGACACGCAATGCACCGGATTCCACGACGGTATTACCGGTCCAGCTGCTGCTGTTTCCGGAAAGTATCAAGCGGCCGGTTCCGCTCTTAATCAGATTGCCATCTCCGGTGAGAGTCGCAGCAAATGCCGGCGCGCCGAAACCAGCTGTACCGATCTTGGAGTCGCCAGTTGCAATCTCTAAAGGGCCCGACAGATTGAGAGTGATTCCATCTGCAGCCTCAGCAAAACCGGCGCCAGCTTTGAGCGTGAGACCCCCTGAGCCAGTGGTGATGTTGGAGTTGAGCTGGATATATCCAGCGGCATCAAGAGTGAGTTTTCCTGAACTGTTGGAATAATCGAGCGATGCACCTGATTCCCAGGTGATGTTTCCTCCCTGGGAAGGATCGCCTGTACCTGTGAGTATCCGAACATCTGTTGAGGTGCCCAGTGCATTGTCAATTTCGCGAGCGGATACTTGTGACTCAGACGTAGAAGTGGATTTAAATAATCTTCCATTTGAACTGGAAGGGTCACTTGTTTCAGAGATTGTCCCCGTTGTTTCCTGAATCGTGAGATTGTAGGGATCAAGTAGCCATTCACCTGAGAATCCCTTCATTGATGACACATCAACGACTTCAGGTTGAGCGAGCAAATAAGCACCCGATGTCTCAATTCGGCCGCCATCTCCATCAGCAGGTCCACCTCGAGCTAACAGGGCTCCCTGCGCAATCGTTCCCCCAGAAGGGTTGTTGAGATCACTCCAGATCACGATGGTTCCGCCATCACCAGAACCGGTGGAGGAAGCATCCACAGTGGAGCCCTGCTGCATCCACGTCTGGGTTGCCTGGCGCACTCGTGGATCAGTGTTCTGCCAACTGCCGCCGACCTGAATCAACCCTCCATTCCCTGAACCGATCGCCAACAACTCCGTGCCGTCACCGACCTTGATCAGGTCGGCCGTGAGCGTGAGAGATCCAGCGTCTCCTGAAGGGTTGCTCACCGAGAGGCGACTATTGTCCACATCAATACGCCCTCCCGGTGCATCCACAAGCAGTGCCTCGTCGACATCAATCGACACACCATCCATGCGGATCCAAGGTCGCGTCTCTCCCAATGCACCGGACAAGAGACCCATGGCACCTGGGAGAGGATCACTGCCAAGTGCTGCGATCGCGTTGCTCGGCGTGTGGAACACATCGAACACACCACCCGCAAAACGCAACTGTCCCGCTGTGCTCAGAGTGAGTTGTGGGATCTGCTGAAACGATGCTCCAGGCATCAACTGGATCCCCCCCGGCGAGAGCAGAAACAGGTGAGCTGGAGAACTGAGAGAAACGCTTTTATTAATGAAGCTGCCATCTGCAGCGGTCACCCCCAGCACCACATTGCGAACACCATCGCTATCGATCGAGACGCCCTGAATCGCTCCTCGGGTATCGAACTCACTCAAACGGTGAAAACGATTGGCCCCGCTGTGAGCACCACCATCGATATGACAAAGGCCGCTGCTGCAGCGGCCTCCGTGTGAACCATTGATGCGAGTTCCCAATCCATCAGCGGAGCGACTGGCGACATCCGCCTGAGCTGGCATGCCGGCAAGGAACGCGACAAGAGGAATAAGCACCAGTCGTTTCATTACCTGCCGCCTCCTTGGGATGCCAGCAACTGATGTGTTGCGGAGTAATGACGCTAGATCAATTTTTCTCATCCAACTTTAAAGTTTGCGCCAACACCCACTGGCCAGATCGATGCTGTTTGTGCTGGCCCAACTGGTGTCTCCTCCTCTACAGCCCGGCCCTGCACGGCTGCCCGATCCGGCACCGGTTGAACAACGCCGGCCCGACACACCAATCGTCCAACCCGACAACGACAGTCAGCCGCTTCCATTGGATGACAATTCATCGGGTGCGCCCGCCAAGCCTCTAAGCGAACCGGCAACAACAAAAGACATCAGTCCTTTTCCCCAGGTCAATGGCGAAACGCCTTACAGCCAAGCTGAACTTCAAAAAACCCTGAGGCTCTGCCAGAGAGACAACACACTCGACAACCGTCTGAAACGCTGTGCTGAAGCCCTCAGCGGAAAACTCCAGCAGGACGGTTACGTCAACTCCCGAGTCTTCATCAATGAGCCAGCACCTGGACAACTCACTGTTGTGATGGGTCGTCTGGTCGAACTGCAGGTCAACGCTGACGATCCAAGCCTGCAACAGCGGGTGCGCAAGCAGCTTTCAAAGTTGGTCGGTGCTGTTCTGCACCTGCCAACCCTGCAACGTCAGTTGCAACAGCTGAAACAACGATCCGTAGTAGGCAGTGTCGCTGGCAATCTTGGAAAACTGGGCAGTGACCCCACACAGGCTGTGCTGACTCTCACTGTCACACCCGCGAGCCACCCCTGGCGGGGTGATCTGAGTGTTCGAAACGATGGCAATACCGGAAGTGGTGAATGGCGTGGCTTAACCGTGCTGCAGAAGCCAAGAGTGCTCCTCGATAACGACCTGCTGCAGATCTACGGCGAATTGAACGCCGATGGCGACCCGGAACTGGGTGCCTCACTCGGCTCCATCAGCTACACGATGCCCCTGGGTGAGTCGGTGAACATCACCGGATCCTTCGGAGCGAGCCGCCGCAATCTGGTTGAGGCCCGTGGGCCTGCCCATGGGCTGAGCTTCCGCCAATACCAAGGGCTGGCTCAACTGCAATGGAACCTGAAAGACTCTGGCAATGAGATCTGGTACGCCCAGGCAGGACTGAGTGCTAACCGCAACGACAGCTACCTCGACGGCCGATCTTTTCCTTTGATCCTCGGAGGAGGAGCCGACGGAGACCTGAGTACGGGATATCTACGTCTCGGGATCGGTCATGCCGGCAACAATGTCAACCTTGGCTGGTCAGGACAGATCTACTTTCTTCAAGGAATCGCAGGGTTCAGCAGTCAAGAGGAACTGAACGACCTTTCCTTTTACGGAATCGATCCCGGTGAATCAAGAGCCTTCGGTGGCATCACCACGCTGGGCTGGCGCATGGGTCCCAGTCTGCAGTTCAATCTGCGGGCAGCAGGGCAGGTCGCTCTCAATGAGCTCACCAGTGACATGGGTTTTTCACTTGGAAGCGACGTAGGGCTCAAAGGGCTACCGGGAACCCTCGTGAGCGGAGACAACGGATGGCTTGGCACTGCAGAACTCAACTGGTCGTTCTGGCAGAAGAACAACAACACGTTTCAACTGGTGCCGTTCTTCGGAATGGGAGGCATTCAGACCTCACGAGCCTCAGTCAGCTTTGACGACACCATTGGTACAGGCGGCATCCTGCTGCGCTGGCTGCATGGGCGCCATTGGTCTGCAGAGCTGGGATGGACTGACCAGTTCTATGACAACAACAACACCGGTGTCTGGAACGAGTGGCTACTAGGGAGCGGTGCCTACGGAAAATTGCGTTACCGCTTCTGAACAATCAACTTCTGAAACTCAGGGAATCAGGCCGCGCTTCTGCAGGGGTTTCAGGTCAACCAAAGACAACATTCCGTTCTCCTCAGTCACCGTGCCTCGACTGCGCAACTTGCTCAGAGCGCGTGAGGCAGTTTCTCGGGCCAGTCCTGCGATGAGGGCGATTTCCTGTTGGGTGAGCGCAGGAATCGGAGCCTGCGGGTCATCCGTTGAAGAACTCTTGCGCGCCAGGTAGGCAAGTGCATCCAGCAGCCTGGTCGTGGCATCAGCAGTCTGCAGTGCGAATCGCCTGTTGAGGTCACGCAACCTTTGCGCCTCTAGTTTGGCGAGTGAGACTCCAAGCCCGATGTTCTTTTCAAGCAGGGCGGCAAAGGGCGGAATCCGTAGCTTCACCAGTCGCAGAGAAGTCAGAGCCACCACATCTGCGGAACGGGAATCCCCATCAAAAACGGCCAGCTCGCCAAACACATCCCCCGACCCCAGAAGAGACATCACAACCTCATCACCATCAGACGTGTATGTACGCACCTTTGCCAAGCCATCACAGAGAAGAAACAGCGACTCACCCCAGTCCTGCTCCATCACAATCACCTGATCGGCCTGATGAACTGATTCACGCTGACGTTCAAGGATTGTGTCGAGCTGTTCATCTCCAAGACTCTCGAAAAGAGCGATAGCCCGCAGATCGTCGCGACTAAGCATCGGCAGAGAGATCTAATGATTGACCTGAGTCTCCATCCAAAACAATGTCATCGCCAGAAGAAGACTCTGAATCCATAGCAAGCAGCCAAGACCCTGACCTGGCTATGGCAGGGGAAGCACCAATACTTTTCAGAATTGACCTTGGGGAAGTGCCGCCAAAGACGAGCACGGTAAGTCGGTTCTGAGAGCGTGACTTCAAACGGGAGACAACGCAAACTGAGCACATCTGCCCAGTTTTCATGCAAATCAAGCTCCGAGAACGACTGCAAAGCCTGAAGCTGCTCGCCAGCCTGGCAACCTTCCTGAAAAACCCAGGCTCTCTGGACAGTGTGCTGGCCGTCGGCGCCAGCGTGAAAGACAGCCCGATGGCCGACCAGATGACTCGCCATCTCTTGGACAATCGCGATTTCGCCCAACTGGTCAGCGAAGGATGGCGTCCACAACCAATCGACCTAAGCGCACTCAAGACTCTTCCAGACGGCACACTCGGCCGCTGTTATGCCGATCAACTGATCAGCCAAGGAATCACTCCCGACACCCTGATCGACCCATCGCCAATCAGCGATGAGAGTGATTACATCATTCACCGTCTGAAGGAGACCCACGACATCACGCATGTGCTGACCGGGTTTGGAATCGATGGGGCGAGTGAACTGGGCCTGCAGGGATTCAACCTCGCCCAGAATCGATCCCCTCTGGCGGTGATGCTGATCTTCGGAGGCATGCTCACAGCACTGCAAAACGATGAGCCTCTTGCTCCGATGCTGCGTGCACTGGCGAGAGGTTTCCAGATGGGGCTGGATGCAGACCTGGTGATTGCACACAAACTTGAAGAGGGCTGGGATCAACCTCTCAAGGAGTGGCGCAGGCAGCTGAGACTACCGGTGGAAAGTTCAATCTGATCGTTGACGTAAGCGGGCTAGGTCACTTGCATGGATGTATCACTGAAAGGAGTTGCAGTGACACCATGTGGGGAGATGAACCGCAGCTACAGGCGTTCCGAGAACGCCTGAAACTCCTGCTCGTCGCGCACCAGCAGGAGCTCAATCCCAAAAAAGTGATCGCATCCGAAGGAAACGTTCTATTTCGCCAGGGCGATGCAGTAGAGACATTGATGCTGCTAACCCAGGGCCATGTCGCAGTAGACATTCATCACGGCGATGAACTGCACACACTTGCAGAAGTGGAAGCCGTGGAATTGCTTGGAGAAGTTGGTTTCTTCGCCAATGGCAGGCACTACGCCGACTTTCGCGTTGTGAATGGACCGGCGGAACTGCTGGCTCTACCCGGTCAGGCACTGCTTCAGGCGATGTTATTTGACAGCGATCTTGTCGTGGAAATGTTGTCACTAGTGAGTGAACGTTGCCGTCGTGGCAATCAGGTCATCGCACTACTGCTGAGCGGAATCGAAGCCCTACACAACGATGCACAGGATCGTCTTGAACAGACCGCCACAGAGCTTGGCGGAATCCACTTCTGTGTGGCCAAAGCCAGCAGACAATTGCAGCAGCTGCATCAGCAGCACCGACGCTGACTGCCTGGTCCATCAGGTTCAAGACAAACCCGACTGAGCTGACTCAGCTCAAGGCAGCGCTGAGCTGCTCACGAGCCTCCTCCAGTGCGGCATCCAGAGCTGCTCCATCCCGGCCACCCGCCTGAGCCAGGTTCGGACGACCACCTCCACCTCCACCGCAGCGTTTGGCGATCGCACCAATGAATTTGCCGGCCTGTTGCCCTTTGGCGATGACCCCTTTTCCGAAAGACGCCACCAGAATCACCTTGCCCTGATCGGCAGGATCGGGCAGACCACCAATCACCACCGCTCCCCCCTCACCCAGCTGATTGCTCAGGTTCTGAGCAGCACCCTGAAGACCACTGCCATCCACACCGTCCAGGCGCTCAACCAGCATTCGAAATTCACCGACAGCAACAGCTTTTGTCGCCAAGGCCGCCGATTTGGCTACCGCCAGCTCCGCCTGCACAGCAGTGAGCGCCTTGCTGGTGCTCTTCAACTCATCCTGAAGCGCACTGACCCGCTCCACGATCTCGCCTGGCTGTGCCTTGAAGCGCTCTCCCAGCTGCTTCACCACAGCATCACGTTCATTGAGATAGGCGAGCACAGCCGGACCAGCCACCGCTTCAATACGTCGGATGCCAGCGGCCACTCCGCCCTCACTGACAATTTTGAACAGACCGATCTCCGCGGTGTTCGCCACGTGGGTGCCACCACAGAGTTCCATCGACACACCAGGAACGTCGACGACACGCACCACATCGGCGTACTTCTCACCAAACATGGCGACCGCACCGGCAGCCTTGGCCTTGTCGATCGCCATCTCCTGAACCTGAAGTTCATGGGCATCGGCGATCCAGCTGTTGATCAGACCCTCAATGCGCTCCAGCTCATCTGAACTCACGGCCCTGGGGCAATGGAAGTCGAAACGCAAGCGATCGAAATTCACCAGCGATCCGGCCTGGCCGATGCCGGGGTCGACCACCTGCTTAAGGGCCGACTGCAGGAGATGTGTGGCGGTGTGATTGGCCTGGGCGCGGCGACGGCAGCTCCGGTCCACACGACCCTGAACCACATCACCGACCGCCAGGGTGCCGCGCTCAACCCGACCACTGTGCACAAACACACTGCGGTTGCGACTCACCGATTCCACGCTGGCAATCAGGCCATCACCCTCATGACCTTCACCCGCCAGGGTGCCACGATCACCCACCTGTCCGCCTCCTTCGCCGTAGAAGGGAGTGGTGTCAAGCACCACCTGCACGGCATCACCGGCCACGGCTTTTTGCGCCGGTTCGCCATTCACCACAAGCGCCTGCACGCAGCTGCTCTGCTCCAGCAGTTCGTAACCCCGGAAGTCAGTTTCATCGATCCCTGAGGCCACCTGATCAATGGCGTCCTGCAGCGTGAGGTCAATGCTCACAGCGGCAGCTTTGGCCCGCTGTCGCTGCTGCTCCATCGCCTGTTCAAATTCAGCCAGATCAACCGTCAGACCATGCTCTTCGGCAACTTCCTGGGTGAGCTCCAGCGGGAAGCCATAGGTGTCGTAAAGCTCGAAGGCCTGGGCGCCACTGATCTGCTTCGGCTGAGCGGCCAGCACGTCGGCAAGCAACTTCTCTCCTCTTTCGAGGGTCTCCAGGAACCGGGCCTCCTCGCGTTGCAGTTCCGCCAGGATCACCTCCCGACGCTCGGTTAACTGAGGATGCACGGCCTGCATCAACTGAATGGCGGCCTCACCCATGGTCTTGAGAAACGGCTTGTCGATGCCCAGGAGACGTCCATGGCGCACCACACGACGCAGCAAGCGGCGCAGGATATAGCCGCGGCCAAGATTGCTGGCCGTAACGCCATCGCTGATTAACTGCGTGACGGCGCGACTGTGGTCGCCGATCACTTTGAGCGAGGTTTTGCCCTTGTCGTCGAGCTGGTGATAGTCGACACCCGCCAAATCAGCAGCCGCTGCAATCAGCGGAAAGATCAGATCGGTCTCGTAGTTGTTGGGAACCTTCTGCAGGATCTGAGCCATGCGCTCCAGACCCATCCCCGTGTCGATGTTGCGATTCGCCAGCGGTGTGAGCGTGCCCTCCGCATCGCGATTCGACTGCATGAACACCAGGTTGTAGAACTCGATGAAACGGTCGTCGTCCTCAAGATCGATGCCGTCATCACCGAGTTCCGGCTTGAAGTCGTAATAGATCTCCGAACACGGCCCGCAGGGCCCTGTCGGGCCTGAAGCCCAGAAGTTGTCGGCTTCATCCATGCGAATGATCCGCTTCGGATTCACACCAACAACTTCGCGCCAGATCTGCTCGGCTTCGTCGTCTTCCCGGAAGACGCTCACCACCAGATTCTTGGGGTCCAAGCCGAACACCCCCGTACTCAGCTCCCAGGCCCATTCGATCGCCTGCTGCTTGAAGTAATCCCCAAAAGAGAAGTTGCCCAGCATCTCGAAGAAGGTGTGATGCCGGGCAGTACGGCCCACGTTCTCAATGTCGTTGGTGCGAATGCACTTCTGACTGCTGGTCGCACAGGGTGCAGGTCGTTCCTGCTGCCCGAGAAAGATCGGTTTGAAGGGCAACATGCCCGCGATCGTGAGCAGAACGGTGGGATCTTCCGGCACCAGTGAGGCGCTGGGCATCCGCCGGTGCCCACGCTGCTCATAGAAGGCCAGGAAAGCTTCCCGGATCTCCGCACCCGAGCGGGGACCAGCTGCCTCGTTTCGCGACGATCGTGCAACAGCCATAGCGGGTTCGGGCTTGAACAGCAGGTCCTCCAGCCATGATCGCCTTTGAGCTGCCACCGACGTTGGCCGATAGCACTGCTGAGCAGAGTCGCGCAGCGTTGAGACTGCGCTCCCTGGGCTGGTCCCTGATCGCAGGACTGGCTGCGGGGTTGATCAGCCTGCCCTTCGGGGTGGATCAGGCGGTGCGATCCACAGGTTGCGGCCTGTTCTATGGACTGCTGGCCTTCCACCTTGTGCGAGTCGATCCGGAGGACTCTCACCTCCAGGCTGGGCTGGTGGGGGCCGTCTGCGGAATCCGCAGTTTGGGAATGTGCCTGCCGACACCTTGGGCAGATGCTGATTCCCTGGCATCATTGGTGAAGGATCTCGTCATGGGGTGGTTGCCGTTGATCGGCAGCTCGCTCCTGCTTCACGGAACCCAACGCATGTTGTCTGCGTCGCGGCCATGAGCCTGCTGCACGCCACCTGGCTTCCGGCCATTCGTACCCCCAGCAGCTCCGGCAGAGCTGCTTTGCTCGTGTGGGCTGACACCTGGCGTGTGGCGGAGCCGCTGGGGCCAGGCACCACGCCAGCGATTCATCCGTTCACCCTCAGCACCGAGGATCTGCGCGCCTGGCTCACCGAACGGGACCTGCTGCCAAACGGAATCATTGATGCAACAGCCTGCCTGACCCTGCCCAGCCGCAGCGTCAAACCGAAACGCAAGCGCTCAGCGGCAGCAGAGGCACCCGACGACGATGAGCCCCCATGGTGCGGTCTGCCCCTGCAGGCAGGCGAACCGATCCCGAAGACCACCGAATGGTGGCCTTGGCAGGTGCAGGGCCTGGCCATCGAACCCATGGCCGCCACCGAATGGCTGGCCAAACTGCCGCTTTCAGGACGGCACCCCGATCTGGCCGATGAACTCCGCTGGTGGAGCCACATGCAGCGCTGGGCGCTGAGCCTGGTGGCACGGGGCCGCTGGCTGCCGCAGGTGGAACTGAGCAAGGGCGAGGGCTACCCCCACAGAGCCCGCTGGGTACCGCTGCTCAATCGCGAGGAAGACCGACGCCGACTGGAAGATCTGGCAGCAGGCCTGCCCCTGGTCGCCACCTGTGCCCTGCCCTGGCGTGAACCGACCGGCCGGCGCAGCAACCGGATGACCCGGCTGCGACCGGAAGCGATGCGAGCCGCCAACCCCGTGGCCTGCTGTCGCCCTCGCAGCGGACGACTGCGGGTGGCCACCCTGCTGGAGGATCTGCTGGACGCGCAACTGCGCAAAGGTTTCACCCCTGATCAGGAGGGCCTGGACCCCCTGCTGTTCGCCTGGGAAGAGGCACTGAGCTCCGAGACCGGCGTGATCAACCTCAAGGATGAGGAGGCCGAGCGTCTGGCCACCGCAAGCCACCACTGGCGAGAGGGTGTGGCCGGCAATGTGGCGGCGGCCCGGGCCTGCCTGGAGCTGGCTACACCAGCTGAGGGGGACGAGCTCTGGCCCCTGCGCTTTTTCCTGCAGGCGGAGGCGGATCCCACCCTGAAACTGCCGGCCAGTGCGGCATGGGCTGCAGGGCCCCGCGGCCTCCAGCTGGGGGAAATTCCCGTGGAGCATCCCAGCGAAGTGCTCCTGGAAGGCATGGGGAGAGCCTTGACGGTGTTCGCACCGATCGAGCGGGGCCTGGAGAGCGCAACACCTGAAGCGATGCAGCTCACCCCTGCCGAAGCCTTCGTGCTGGTCCGCACAGCAGCTCGCCAGCTGCGCGATGTCGGCGTCGGCGTTGATCTTCCGCCCAGCCTCTCAGGTGGCCTTGCCAGCCGTCTGGGGCTGGCGATCAAAGCAGAACTGCCCGAACGGTCCCGCGGCTTCACCCTGGGCGAAAGCCTGGACTGGAGCTGGGAGCTGATGATCGGCGGCGTCACGCTGACACTGCGTGAACTGGAGCGGCTGAGCGGCAAGCGCAGCCCATTGGTGCGCCACAAGGGTGCCTGGATCGAACTGCGGCCCAATGACCTCAAGAACGCCGAGCGCTTCTGCAGCGCCAATCCTGAACTGAGCCTGGACGACGCACTGCGACTGACAGCCACAGAGGGCGACACGCTGATGCGCCTGCCAGTGCATGCCTTCGACGCGGGCCCCAGGCTTCAGGCGGTGCTTGAGCAATACCACCAGCAGAAATCACCGGATCCGCTGCCGGCACCCGAAGGATTCTGTGGTCAACTGCGGCCGTACCAGGAGCGTGGGCTGGGCTGGCTGGCCTTCCTGCACCGTTTCGACCAGGGTGCCTGCCTGGCCGACGACATGGGCCTAGGCAAAACCATCCAGTTGCTGGCTTTCCTGCAACACCTCAAGGTGGAAAAAGAACTCAAAAAGCCGGTGCTGCTGGTCGCTCCCACCTCGGTGCTGACCAACTGGAAACGCGAAGCTGCAGCCTTCACACCTGAGCTGAATGTGCATGAGCACTACGGCCCCAAACGCCCCACGACCCCGGCCGCTCTCAAAAAGGCTTTAAAGGATGTCGACCTCGTTCTGACCAGTTACGGACTGGTGCAGCGGGACAGTGAGCTGCTGGAGAGCTTTGACTGGCAGGGAACGGTGATCGATGAAGCCCAAGCGATCAAGAATCCCTCGGCTAAACAGAGCAAGGCCACGCGTGATCTTGCGCGCACCCGCAAGGGCACCCGTTTCCGCATCGCGCTCACCGGCACGCCGGTAGAGAACCGGGTCAGTGAACTGTGGGCACTGATGGATTTCCTCAACCCACGGGTTCTCGGCGAGGAGGAATTCTTCCGCCAGCGCTACCGAATGCCGATTGAGCGCTACGGCGACATGTCGTCCCTGCGCGATCTCAAGTCACGGGTCGGACCGTTCATCCTGAGGCGATTGAAGACCGACAAGGCGATCATCTCCGATCTGCCGGAGAAAGTGGAGCTGAGCGAATGGGTAGG
Organism: Synechococcus sp.; assembly: GCA_047286285.1. Lineage (GTDB taxonomy): Bacteria > Cyanobacteriota > Cyanobacteriia > PCC-6307 > Cyanobiaceae > Synechococcus_C. The sequence goes on from JBJBBP010000002.1 coordinate 2,503,151, forward strand.
ACTGAGCAAGGAACAAAAATCTCTTTATGCCAAGACCGTTGAAGACACCCTCGATGCCATCGCCCGTGCACCCAGGGGCAAACGCCACGGACAGGTGCTGGGGCTGCTGACCCGCCTGAAGCAGATCTGCAACCACCCCGCCCTTGCTCTCAAGGAAAAGGAGGCAAGCGAGGATTTCCTGCAACGTTCGGTGAAATTGCAGCGACTGGAAGAAATCCTCGAGGAAGTGATCGAAGCCGGTGATCGGGCTCTGCTCTTCACCCAGTTCGCGGAATGGGGAACCTTGCTGCAGGAGTATCTGCAACGCCGCTGGCGCAGCGAAGTGCCCTTCCTCAGCGGCAGCACCAGCAAGACGGAACGGCAGGCCATGGTCGATCGCTTCCAGGAAGACCCCCGCGGTCCGCAGCTGTTCTTGCTCTCGCTCAAGGCCGGTGGCGTAGGACTCAATCTCACCAGGGCCAGCCATGTGTTCCACATCGATCGATGGTGGAACCCGGCCGTGGAGAACCAGGCCACAGACCGGGCCTATCGCATCGGGCAGACCAACCGGGTGATGGTGCACAAATTCATCACCAGCGGCTCGGTGGAGGAGAAGATTGACCGCATGATCCGCGAGAAGTCCAGACTGGCGGAAGACATCGTGGGCTCGGGCGAGGAATGGCTCGGTGGCCTCGAAATGGGCCAGCTCAAGGAGCTGGTGAGCCTGGAAGACAATCCGTCCTGACGGCCATGACCATCACCCCCAACAGCAGCGGCATCAACACCTCCCTGAGTGACGAGGGGCTCGGGCAACAGCCCTGGTGGGTTGAACAATGGATGGAGCTGATCAACTCCTACCGGTTCAAAAAACGCCTGGAGCGGGCCTGGACCTATGCACGTGAAGGCCACGTGACCTCCATTCGGTTTGAAGGGCGACGGGTGCATGCACGAGTTCAGGGAACCGGCGAAGACCCCTACAAGGTGAAGCTCTGGCTGGATGTGCTGAGCGATGAGGACTGGGGCTTCGTGCTGGAGGCCCTCACCCAGAAGGCACGCTGGTCCGCGCAGCTGCTGGCGGGAATCATGCCGGCGGACATCGAACGAGCCTTTGCAGCCAGCGGCCGCCGACTCTTCCCCTTCAAACTGCAGGAGGTGCGCAGTGAATGCAGCTGTCCTGACAAGGCCAATCCCTGCAAACACATCAGCGCGGTGTACTTCCTGATGGGCGAACGCTTCAGCGAAGACCCCTTCGTGCTGTTTCAGCTCAGAGGCCGCACGCGAACGAAGCTGCTGGAAAACCTTGCGGAATACAGGCTCAAAGCTCTGGAAGCCAGGGCTGAACAAGCCAAAGCTGAGAGCAAACCACCGGCAGCAGCGGATGACGGCGAGTCGAACACAGACGACACCGTCACCCCACCGCATCCAGCCGTTGTGGACCCCACACTCTGGTGGCGCTACGAGGCCAACCTCGACGGCGATCTGGTGGTGATCACCCCTGCGATGGAAGGAGACACAGGCCTGGACGCGGCGGGCGATCTTCCGCTTGCGGAGGAACCACGTTTCCCCGAGGCCAGACCTCGCTTTCTCCAGCACCTGCGCGATCAGGGGCAGGCTCTGGCACAGCGAGCCATGCTGGAAGCCATGGCAGCCGGTGGCTGAATCAGCCCCCTGGCAGTCAGCTGAAACCCTCTGCCTGGTCTCAAGGCTGCTGCAGTCTCACCAACGCGCGTTCGATCGACCACTGCTCGACGGCCATGACCAGAACCAGCGACTGTTCAACAGTGCCATGGCTGTACTGGCGCACGACAACAGCCATGATCCGCGCCTGATCTACGCCAATGCCACCGCTCTGCGCCTGTGGGAGAGATCCTGGGACGACATGATCGGCATGCCCTCCCGCTACACCGCTGAGGAACAGGAACGTCAGCAACGAACCTCCGCCCTGCAGCAAGCCAAGCAACAGGACGCTTACGAGGGCTATAGCGGCGTGCGGGTGTCACGAACCGGGCAACGATTCATGATCAGCAACGCAAGAATCTGGACACTCTGGGATGAAACAGACTGCAACTGCGGGCAAGCGGCTGCGTTCTCAAGCTGGTGCTTGCTGTGAACAAAGGGCAGTGATGTTCGGTTGACGCGACAGCCTATTCGCAACAACCGAACTGGGTGGTCCAGACCGAACAGAAACGGACGGTTGTCACCCTCTTCGAATTCAATCAGCCCACTCATATTGGCGTTGTGGGTGATGCCAACACCCCATCAATATCACTCTTCAGGAGTTACCCATGATCACCCTTCGTCAATCACCCTTTGATCTGTTTGAGCGGCTCGACCAACAGCTTTCACAGGTCGAACGTGTGCCTGCCGCTGAAATTCACGAAACCGAAGATCACTACACCGTTCGCCTTGAGATACCAGGTGTGGCACACGACAGCATCGACGTGAAAGCCAGCGACCGCAGTCTCAGCGTCAGCGCTGAGCGCCGCAATCCACCTGCACAGGAAGCCGATGAGGCCGGCGCTGCGGCAGACAACACCCTGCTCAGTGAATTCCGCTACGGCAACTGGAGTCGCAGCTTCCGCTTCGCCCATTCCCTGGACCGGGATCAACTGCGGGCCACCTACCGCGACGGCATCCTCACGATCGAGGCTCCGAAAACGGACAACCGCACCACCGTGTCGGTGAAGGTAGACAGCTGACGACATGCCGTTCAGCTACTGGATTGCGAGAACGACTCAGCCCTCTGCCAGCGCAGGGGGCTTTTTTTGATTGCGAAACACGGGCCAAGCCAGCAACGATCGATAGTCTTCCCGAGACACATGTCGTCTGATCGGACGACCCCAGCAGGAGCACGCCATGCAACGTCGGCAGTTGCTCCGGACCAGTGGGCAAGCGCTCGCCGCTGCAGCCGGAGCCGGAGCACTGAGCGCCTGCACGATCCGTCGTGCTGAAACCAGTCGCGGCAGTGGCCTTCCCCAGGTGCGCTGGCGAATGGCCACCAGCTGGCCGGTCTCCCTCGACACCATCTACGGAGGCGCCGAAACCATCTGCGAGCAGGTGAAAGCGATGAGTGGCGGAGGGTTCACAATCGAACCGTTTGCCGCGGGTGAAATCGTCCCCGGGCTCGAAGTACTGGATGCCGTTCAAGCCGGCTCGGTGGAATGCGGCCATACCGCCAGCTACTACTACGTGGGCAAGAACCCTGCGTTCGCATTCGGCACCGCCGTGCCCTTCGGGCTCTCTGCACAACAACAGAATTCCTGGCTCTATCAGGGAGGCGGCAATGAGGCGATGGATGCCCTGTTCGCCGATTTCGGCGCCAAAAGTTTTCCTGCCGGCAATACCGGCGGCCAACTTGGCGGCTGGTTCAAACGGCCTGTCGACAATCTCGATTCCCTTAAGGGCCTGAAGATGCGCATCCCAGGCCTGGGGGGCAAGGTGATGGCCAGCCTGGGAGTGAACGTTCAGGTGTTACCAGGCGGTGAGATCTATCTGGCACTGGAGCGGGGAGCGATCGACGCTGCGGAGTTCACCGGTCCCTATGACGACGAGAAACTCGGTCTTTCCAAAGCAGCGAAGCACTATTACTACCCAGGCTGGTGGGAGCCGGGCCCAAGCCTCACCGCACTGGTGAACCGCAAGGCCTGGGCCGCACTGCCGAAGGAGTATCAGGCCATGTTCAGCACAGCCTGTTATCAGGCGAATCTGGGCATGCTCAGCAAATACGAACAGCGCAACAGCGAAGCGCTGCTGAGACTGCGGCAACAGGGAATCAAACTCGAGGCCTACAGCAACGACATCCTCGAAGCCGCGAAGGAAGCCACCAGCGTGATGTTCGCGGATCTGGCGGCTGGCGATGCCGGCTTCCGGGACCTGCTGGAACGTTGGCGTCTGTTCCAGAAAGAAACGCTGAACTGGAATCGCATCAACGAGCTGCCGCTGGCGAAGTTCAACACCAGCGCCGAGGGAGGTGAAGGATGAGCGAACCTCTCTCCAGCGTGGTGCGCCTGTTCGATCGCCTCAACGCCGCGGCCGCCTGGCTGGCCCGCTGGGCCGTTCTGCTGATGCTGGCCATCGGAATCTGGAACGTAGTCGGCCGCTATCTGGGTTCGGCGATCGGCATCAATCTCAGCTCCAACGGATTGATTGAGGCCCAGTGGTACCTGTTCGATCTGATCTTTCTGCTTGGCCTGGGCTGGACCTTGCAGAAACAGGGCCACGTGCGTGTGGATGTGCTGCAGAGCCGCTGGTCACCACGCCGGCGCAACCGTCAGGAGCTGAACAGCATCCTGCTGTTGTTGCTGCCCTTCGCCTTTGGGGTGATGGCGATCTCGATCGCACCGGCGCTGCGCTCCTGGAGCATCGCCGAGATGTCACCGGATCCGGGCGGGCTGCCGCGCACCTGGGTGAAATCCCTGATCCCGCTTGGTTTTCTGTTGCTGGGGCTGCAGGGAATTGCCGAAGCGCTGCGTCTGCGACTGGCTCTCAGCGATCCCGAAGCGACCCAGGCGGCCGATGAACAGCACCAGACCGGAGGCACAACGCTGTGATCGAAATCGAAGCCCTTGGCTGGGTGATCAGCTTCGACCCCTCCGCGGTGCTGGCTCCCGGAATGTTTTTGGCGCTGATCGTGGCGTTGCTGAGCGGATTTCCCGTCGCGTTCTGTCTGGGTGGTGTGGGGGTGATCTTCGCCCTGCTGGGGATGCTCAGCGGTGAAATCGAACCGCAGTTCGTCACCGCCCTACCCCAGCGGATCCTGGGAATCATGGCCAACTTCACCCTGCTGGCCATCCCCGCCTTTGTGTTCATGGGTTCGATGCTGGAAAGCTCCGGCATCGCCGAACGACTGCTGGAAACGATGGGCAGGCTGCTGGGGAGATTGCGCGGCGGCCTGGCACTGGCGGTGGTTCTCGTGGGCTCCCTGCTGGCGGCGACCACCGGCGTGGTGGCCGCCACCGTGACCACCATGGGACTGATCTCCCTGCCGGCCATGCTGCGCGCGGGGTACGACAAGAGCCTTGCCACAGGAGTGATTGTGGCCTCAGGCACCCTGGGGCAGATCATTCCCCCCAGCATCGTGCTTGTGGTGCTGGGCGATCAGCTCGGAATCTCAGTCGGCGATCTATTCATCGGGGCACTCATTCCTGGACTGCTGATGTCGGCCGTGTTCGCCGTTTACGTGCTGGTGATCAGTGCGCTCAAGCCGGAACTCGCCCCCGAACTCAAAGCGGAGCTCACCGGATCCAATCATCCTCTGCAGCTGTTGCAGTCGGTGCTGCCACCGATCGCGCTGATCGTGGCGGTGCTGGGGAGCATCTTCTTCGGCATTGCGACGCCTACGGAGGCGGGTGTGATCGGCGCGGTTGGCGCCATGGTGCTCGCAGCTCTGAATGGCGGTTTCAGCCGTCAGCAGCTGTCCAATGTCTGCGAAAGCACCATGCGCACCACCGCCATGGTGATGGCCATCCTGATGGGCTCCACCGCATTCAGCCTGGTGTTCCGCGGTGTTGGAGGGGATCAGCTGATCTCCGATCTGCTGCTCAACCTGCCGGGAGGGCGAGTGGGTTTCCTGGTGTTCAGCATGCTGATCATCTTTCTGCTGGGCTTCTTCATCGATTTCTTCGAAATCGCTTTCATCGCCGTGCCGCTGTTGCTGCCTGCCGCACGCCAGCTGCTGGGGCCCGAAGCGATGGTGTGGTTTGGCGTGATCATTGGCGCCAACCTGCAGACCTCCTTCCTGACCCCACCGTTTGGCTTTGCGCTGTTTTATCTGCGCGGCGTCGCACCCGATGAGGTGAGCACGCGCGACATCTATCGGGGGGCCCTGCCGTTCGTGGGGCTTCAGGTTGCGGTGCTGGCCCTGATCATCGCGGTGCCGGGATTGGTGGATTGGCTACCGCGCCTGGCTGGAGCCCTCAGCCCGGGGCCGATGACCTGAAGATCTCCGTAAAGTTGGTTACATCGCGCATTCAGTCATGGTCACGGCAAGCCTGAACAGCACGGACTCCTCGGCTGTGACCACCCGACTTTCACTGCAATGTGAGCCAATCGCGCCTGACAGCACCGCCATTCGTTCCCTGGACTGGGAGCGCAGCCGATTCGACATCGAATTCGGCCTGCGCAACGGCACCACCTACAACGCATTCCTGGTGCGAGGCGAGCGCACCGCCCTGATCGACACCAGCCACGCCAAATTCCGCGACACCTGGTTGCCACTGCTGAAGAAACAGATCGATCCGATGGCCATCGACCATCTGATCGTGAGCCACACCGAACCCGATCACTCAGGCCTGATCGGAGATCTGATCGATCTGAATCCCGAGATCGAGATCGTGGGATCCAAGGTGGCGATCCAGTTCCTGAAAGACCAGGTTCACCGCCCCTTCAAATCGCGTGCTGTGAAAAGCGGCGACGAGCTGGATCTCGGCACCAGTGCTGACACCGGCGTGCAGCACCGCTTCGAATTCCTGAGTGCCCCGAACCTGCACTGGCCCGACACGATCTTCTCGTTCGATCACGGCAGCGGCATCCTCTACACCTGCGATGCCTTCGGATTGCATTACTGCTCCGACGAGCTGTTCGACACGGACCCCGGCGCCATCGCCCCGGACTTCCGCTTCTACTACGACTGCCTGATGGGCCCCAATGCCCGCAGCGTGCTTCAGGCGCTGAAGCGCATGGATGCACTGCCGGACATCAACACCATCGCCGTTGGACACGGCCCTCTGCTGCGCCAACACCTGAGCCACTGGGTGAATGACTACAGGGAGTGGAGCAGCCAACGCAGCAAAAGCGACAGCTACGCAGCCGTCTGTTACCTCAGCCAATACGGCTTCTCAGACCGACTGAGCCAGGCCATCGCCCACGGCATCGGCAAAGCGGATGCACAGGTTCAGCTGGTGGATCTAAGGGCCACCGACCCGCAGGAGCTGACCGCACTTGTCGGGGAAGCCAAGGCGGTGGTGGTCCCCACTTGGCCGGCGGAACCGGATGGTGAACTGCAGGCGTCAATCGGCACCCTGCTGGCCGCTCTCAAACCCAAACAATTGGTGGGGGTCTATGACGCCTTCGGCGGCAATGACGAGCCAATCGATGCCGTCGCAGACCAACTGCGCAGTCAAGGGCTGAAACCGGCCTTTGAACCGCTGCGCATCCGCCAGCTGCCACAGGGCGGTGATTACCAACGCTGCGAGGAATCAGGAACCGACCTTGGGCAGATTCTGACCCGAAAGAAATCGATCGAAGCACTGCGCAGCATCGACGCGAACCTCGACAAAGCGCTGGGTCGCCTCACCGGTGGTTTGTACATCGTGACGGCGAGCCAGGGCGAGGGTGATGCGCGCCGCAGCGGCGCCATGGTGGCCAGCTGGGTAGCCCAGGCGAGTTTCCGGCCTCCCGGGCTGAGTGTCGCCGTCGCCAAAGATCGAGCGATTGAAGCGCTGATGCAGGTGGGGGACAGATTTGTGATCAATGTGCTGCGTCAGGACCGCTACAAACCCCTGATGCAGCATTTCCTCAAGCGCTTCCCCCCCGGCGCCGATCGATTCGAGGGAGTGAACGTGCTGCATGGTGCCGCTGAGGGTGGCCCTGTGCTCACCGATGCACTGGCCTATCTCAGCTGCCGGGTGGAACAGCGGATGGAGGGACCGGACCACTGGATCATCTACGCGCTGGTGGAGCAGGGCAACGTGGCCGACATCGACGGACGCACAGCCGTTCATCACCGCAAAACGGGCAACCACTACTGATGGTCACGAGCGTCGCTGCCACCTCGGCGTCCGCTGACCGGCAGGTGATCAGCCTGCCCATCGATGAGGGCCTGATCTGCCTGCGGGGACTCAGTCCCCAGCGACTGCGCTTCGAGCTGGAATACGCGCTCGAGCGCGGCAGCACGGCCAACAGTTTTCTGTTCGAAGCAGGTCCTGATGCAGCAGGCGTTGAGCAACCCGCCGTCCTGGTGCATCCACCGGGGATGGCCTACAGCAGCGTTTTCCTGCCCGCACTGCTGGAGGCTCTGCCGGCCAAGGATCAGCCCCTCCTGGTGGTGGTGGGGCATGTGAATCCCAACCGTGTGGCATTGCTCCAGGAACTCGCCGGGATCTATTCAGGCCTGGAGCTGATTGCCTCCAACCCGGGGGCCAAGCTGCTGGAGGAACTCTGGACTCAGCGCAAACCCTTGCCTCCTGGCGCTGATGAAGAGCAACCGCCTCTGCCGCCGTTCCCACCACTCCGGGTGATTCGCCGCGAGCAGACACAGGCGCTGAGCCATGGACGCAATTTGCTGCTGCTGCCGGCACCGACACCGCGTTGGCCAGGTGGACTGATGGCCTTTGAAGAGAGCCTCGGACTGTTGATGAGCGACAAGTTCTTCAGTGCCCATCTGTGCACCAATGCCTGGGCGGAAGCCAACCGCAGCAGCACCGAAGAGGAACGTCGGCATTTCTACGACTGCCTGATGGCACCGATGGCCCGCAAGGTTGACCTTCTGGTTGAGCGTCTGGAAGAACTGGTCATCCGCACGATTGCGCCGGCCCATGGACCCGCCATCGATGCCAGCTGGCGCAGCCTGCTGAATGACTACCGCCGCTGGGGTGAAAGCCACCAGCAATCGAGCCTCAATGTGGTTCTGCTGTTCGCCAGTGCTTACGGCAACACCTCAGCGATCGCGGATGCCCTCGCACGGGGCGTGAGTCGCACCGACATCCGGGTCACCAGCCTCAACTGCGAGTTCACACCCTCGGAGGAACTCGTTGCCGCTATCCAGTCTGCAGATGGAATCCTGATCGGCTCTCCCACCCTCGGCGGCCACGCACCCACCCCGGTGGTCTCCGCCCTGGGCACCCTGCTGGCGGAGGGTGATCGCAGCAAACCGGTGGGCGTGTTCGGCAGCTTTGGCTGGAGCGGTGAAGCCGTCGACCTGCTGGAAACAAAGCTGCGCGACGGCGGCTTCAGCTTCGGTTTCGAACCGATCCGGGTCAAATTCAGCCCTGATCGCGCCAAGGTGAAAGAACTGGAGGAAACCGGCACCCGTTTTGCGCGCAAACTTCTGCAGGCGGAGAAACGCGCTCAGCGCCGCAACGCAGGAAGCATGAGCGAAAGCCGCAGTGATCCAGCGGTTCTGGCCCTTGGACGCGTGGTGGGATCGCTTTGCATTCTCACCACACGCAAAGGCGAACTCAGCGGCGCCATGGTGGCGAGCTGGGTCAGCCAGGCGAGCTTCACGCCGCCTGGGCTGACCGTGGCCGTGGCCAAGGATCGTGCCGTGGAAGCGCTTCTGCAGAAAGGCGATCGCTTCGCTCTGAACGTGCTGGCTGAAGGCCGCGAAAGCGGTCCGATGAAGCAGTTCCTGCAACCATTCGAACCTGGAGCCGATCGGTTCAGTGGACTGGAACTGGACGCCAGCCCGAATGAACAACCGTTATTGCCTGAAGCGCTCGCCTGGCTGGAAGGGCGGGTGAGCCAGCGGATGGAATGCGGAGACCACTGGCTGATCTATGCCGAACTGGATCACGGTGGAGTGCTGGATCAGGAAGCCTGCACAGCGGTCCACCACCGGCGCAGCGGCGCCAATTACTGAAGAGCGCTCTCCATCACTCTCGAGGGCCCTGCGAGAAGCACTGGCCTGAAAAAGTCGCCAGACTTCAGATCTTGCAGCAACGCTGATCATGAGCAGGGCGAACAGTCCTGATGTGCTGGTGATCGCCGCCAGCAACGGCGAAAACCTCAAACTGGCCCAACGCTTCGTGAAGGAGACCCGCGCCCAGGGCAGCAGCGCTGATCTGCTCGACCTCACAACCCTTGAACTGCCGCTGTTCACCCCGCGCGCCCAAGAACAGGGGATGCCGGATGGCGTTCAGCCGCTGCAGCAACAACTGATCGCAGCGCCACGCTGGGTGATCTGCGCTCCGGAATACAACGGTTCGATTCCACCGGTCCTGACCAACTCCATTGCTTGGCTGTCTGTGCATGGAGACGACTTCCGGGCCCTCTTCAACGGACGACCGATTGCCATGGCCAGCTTCTCCGGAGGCGGTGGAATGGAACTGCTGATCTCGCTGCGGATCCAGCTCACCCATCTCGGCGCTCAGGTGGTGGGGCGCCAGCTGCTGAGCAACTACTCGAAACCGGCGAAAGACGAAAGCATTGCCGATCTGATCCAACGCCTGCTGCAGATGAGCCCGCTGCAGCTGTGATTCAGTGCATCAGGGGAGGCAATCACAGCGACCACTGACATCAATTCAAAAGAGAATCAAGAGTTCGCGCACACACCACATCTAGCGTCCTGAAATAGCGAGGTCACCACACAATCTCCATTCAACGAATGGGAATCATCCAGGATCCTCAGTACGCGGTTCGCTACCGCGGCTTTGTTCTGTTGCAGCAACAAAACCAGAGCTGGCTGGTGAGACCGGAACGCAGTCCGATGCGTCTTCTGCCGTTTCGCACACCCGCCTGCTCGCTGGCGGATGTGAAAGCACTGGTGGACTGGCGGCTTGAACAGGAGTCAAACCTGATCTCCGTTGCCTGAAGGATCAGGCGGCCTGGGGCGGTGGCGTGGGTGATCCCTGAGACTGAATAGGGATCACCAGAGTGGCCCAGCGCTCGGGACGCTCGGGACGCTGACGTCTGGCCTGACGAATTCCAAAAGGAACTCTGAGCACATTGGTGCCTTCAATCGGCAGGGTGTGACCACGACCAAGAGCAGCCTGAAGGCACTCAGGAATGTCGGGGAGTTGCAGAGCATCCGAGCTTTGCTCGGTCGATTCAGTTCGATCCTTGATGTCGCGACTCATTGATTCCACTTCTGCGACGGTGAATGCTGTGCAGTGTGAACAATGTTTCCATTGCACAAATAAAAATCGAAGATTAATTTTCGATTTCGGTGAAAATTTACCGCATCGGTTCAGAAGAAGCCACATCTTCAACACTGGGGCAGGTGCAGATCAGATTGCGATCGCCGTAAGCGTTGTCGATCCGGGCCACGGCGGGCCAGAACTTGCTCTGCCGCTGATGTGATAACGGAAAGGCGGCCTGGTCGCGGGAATAGGGACGATCCCAGTGATCGGCGGTGACGGCGGCCAGGGTGTGGGGAGCGCGGCGCAGGAGATTGTTCTCACGATCGCTGTCACCGTTTTCAATCGCGGCCACCTCTGCACGGATCGCAATCATGGCGTCGCAGAAACGATCCAGCTCTTCAAGGCTTTCACTTTCCGTGGGTTCCACCATCACGGTGCCCGCCACCGGCCAGCTCACCGTTGGGGCATGAAAGCCGTAATCCATCAGCCGCTTCGCCAGGTCATCAACCTCAAGACCAGCGCTGCGGCGCAGGTCGCGCAGATCAAGGATGCATTCATGGGCCACGAGCCCGCCCTCTCCACGGAACAGAACCGGGTAATGGGCATCGAGGCGATGGGCCAGATAGTTGGCGGAGAGCAAGGCCACGGCGGTTGCCTGGCGCAGACCAGCGGGGCCCATCAGGCGCAGATACATCCAGCTGATCGGCAGGATGCCCGCACTGCCCAGGGGTGCCGCCGACACCGCGGAGATGGACTGAGCACCACCGCAGTCCATCAGTGGATGACCAGGGAGGAAGGGCAACAGATGCTCACCCACAGCGATGGGACCAACGCCGGGGCCACCACCGCCATGGGGAATGCAGAACGTCTTGTGCAGGTTGAGGTGGCAGACATCCGCTCCGAAGGCACCAGGCCTGCAGACACCGACCTGGGCATTGAGATTGGCGCCATCGAGGTACACCTGGCCTCCATGCTCATGCACGAGGCTGCAGATCTCACGAATGCGGGTCTCGAACACCCCATGGGTTGAGGGATAGGTGACCATCAACGCCGCTAGGGATTCGGCGTTCTCGGAGAGCTTGCTGCGCAGATCGTCCACATCGACATTGCCCTGCTCATCACAGGCCACGGGCACCACACGCATGCCGGCCATCACCGCACTGGCTGGGTTGGTGCCGTGAGCGCTGGTGGGAATCAGGCAGACATCGCGATGGCCCTCGCCACGAGCACGATGCCAGGCGCGAATCACCAGCAGACCAGCGAACTCACCCTGGGACCCGGCATTGGGCTGCAAGGAAACACCGGCGAAGCCGGTGAGCTCAGCCAACCAGCACTCCAGGTCCTCAGCCATTCGCTGATTGCCCTTCAACTGATCGGCGGGAGCAAAGGGGTGAATGCTTGCAAACTCCCTCCAACTCACAGGCGCCAGCTCGGCTGCGGCATTGAGCTTCATGGTGCAGCTGCCGAGGGGGATCATCCCGTGCACCAGGGAAAGATCCTTGCTGACCAGACGCTGGATGTACCGCAGCAGTTCGGTCTCACTGCGGTAGCGGTGAAACACGGACTGCTGCAGCCAGGGATCGGTGCGCAGCGGCAAGCCGGCGAGAGCCTCCGCTTCATCGCAGCTGTCTGACAGCTGAGGCACGTTGGCTCCGGTGGCTTCGGCCACCAGGGTCAGGAGCTGGCACACCTCCCTGGAATCGCTGAGCTCATCCAGGCTGATGCCGAATCCTTCCGCCTGTTCGAGCGAGGCACCATCGGGAAGGACACGCAGATTGAAACCGGCTCTGGCCGCCAGCTGATGCACCTGCGGCGCCTGCTGGCAGACCACATCGACGCTGTCGAAACGACACCCCTGCGGAAGAGCGACGTCAAGCGATCGCAGTCCCTGTTCGAGCTGACAGCGCAGCTTCAGCACGCGGCGGGCAATCACCGCGAGACCCTCGGGCCCATGGTGAACGGCATAGAACGACGCCATCACCGCAAGCAGCACCTGGGCCGTGCAGATGTTGCTGGTGGCTTTGTCGCGGCGGATGTGCTGCTCGCGGGTCTGCAAGGCCAGACGCAGGGCGACATTGCCTTCGCAATCCTTGGACTGCCCGACGATGCGTCCGGGCACCTGTCGGCGGTAGGCATCGCGGGTGGCAAAGAAGGCCGCATGAGGGCCGCCTCCACCCATCGGCACGCCGAAACGCTGAGCGCTGCCGACGGCAATGTCCGCACCGAGAGACCCCACCGGCTCCAGCAGCACCTGAGCCAGCGGATCAATGGCCACGGTCACCAGGGCTCCGTGCTCATGGGCTCTGGCGATACAGGCCTGCGGGTCCCAGAGCCGACCACAGCGGCCAGGCAGCTGCAGCAGCACGCCGAACACGTCATCACCCCAGCCGAACTGCTCGGGATGAGCCACATCAATCTCCACACCAATGGGCTGGGCCCTGGTGCGAAGAACCGCCAGGGTCTGTGGCAACACGGCGGCGTCGACCAGAAACCGGGTGGCTTCCGCTCGCTTGCAGACACCGAAGCTCATCGACATGGCCTCCGCTGCCGCGGTCGCCTCATCCAGAAGCGAGGCATTGGCAATCGGCAGGCCGGTCAACTCACTGATCAAGGTCTGGAAGTTGAGCAACGCCTCCAGACGTCCCTGGGCGATTTCGGCCTGATAAGGGGTGTAGGCCGTGTACCAGGAGGGGTTTTCCAGCACCTGCCGCTGAATCAGAGCAGGTGTGACCGTGCCGTAGTAACCGAGACCAATCAACGACCGCGTTACGCGATTCAGACCTGCAAGCTCACGCAGTTCCGCCAGGGCTTGCTCCTCTCCGACTCCCTGCGGGAGCATCCCCTGCGGCGGCGTTGCGTCGAGAATGTCCTGGGGCACAACGGCCCGCAGGAAATGCTCGAGGTCGATGAAGCCGAGGCGCTCGAGCATCCGCTGATTGGCTGCGGAACCAGGCCCGATGTGGCGCTGCGCAAAAGGCGGAAGACTTTGCTCTGCGGCCGTCTCCACCAAGCGCTTTTCCAGCAGAGTCATGGTGGAGCCACAAAGGTCGCAGATTTTAGGCAACCTGCGCCGAGCGACGATGTGATATCAGGTCGCGGCAACCTTGGCGGCATACGTGGCGGCATCCATCAGCTGCTCGAGCTGGGTCACATCACCAGGACGGATCACCAGCAACCAGCCCTCTCCATGGGGATCCTTCTGGAGTTCTTCGGGATTCGCCAGCAGCGCTTCATTGCGTTGCAGCACCTCACCGCTGAGGGGGGCGTACATCTCTTCAACGGCCTTGACCGATTCAACGGTGCCGAAACTGCTGCCACGGTTGAGAGCAGAGCCCACCTCGGGGAGGTCTACGAAAACAATGTCGCCGAGTTGATCCACGGCATAGGCACTCAGGCCAATGCGGATCGTGTCGGCGTCCTGCCAGGCGTATTCATGGCTGTCGGCATAGCGGTAGGAGGCAGGGAAGTCGAAGGCCATCGGGCCGCACCAGGGTCTCTCAATCAGTGTGCGCCAGATTCAGATGTCCTGCCGCAGCCAGGGCTTCCAGTGCCTGGACCAACGCCAACTCGATGTGGGCGCGATGGGTGCCGCCCTGAACATAGAGATTGAAAGGCTCACGCAATGGCGCGTCAGCAGAAAATTCGCTGGTGCTGCCATCGATGAACGTGCCACCTGCCATCACCAGATCACTGGCATAACCCGGCATCGCCGCCGGCACCGGATCCAGATAAGAACCCACCGGGGAACAGGCCTGAAAGGCTCGGCAGATCACCTTGAGAGCCTCAGGGTTGCCCAGTCGCACGGCCTGAATCAGATCACTGCGGGGCGCTCCAGCCATGGGCTGCACCGGAAACCCAAGTTCGGCGAAGACTCCGGCCACCAGATCGGCGCCGATCAATGCTTCCGCAACCATCTGCGGAGCCAGAAACAGACCCTGCAGCAACAGTCGATGCAGATCAAACCCAGTCCCCCCTTCCCTGCCGATCCCCGGGGCAGTGAGACGACAACAGGCCAGTTCCACCAGATCAAGGCGTCCGGCGACGTAGCCGCCGGCGGGGGCGATCGTTCCCCCCAGGTTCTTGATCAACGAACCGGCCACCAGATCTGCACCCACCTCAGGGGGCTCCTGTTCCTCAACCAGCTCTCCGTAACAGTTGTCCACGAAGCAGATGCAATCAGGCTGTCGCTCGTGAATGCGGGTGCAGAGGTGACCAATGGCCTTCACGCTGAGTGATGGGCGCCAGCTGTAGCCGCAGCTGCGCTGGATCAAGATCAGGCGACGGCTGACATTCAGAGCCTGCTCAAGCGCCTGCTCATCCACATCGCCCGCTTCGCTGAGCTGCAGCTCGTCGTAGCTGATGCCGAAGTCCTTGAGGGATCCCTGCCCCTCCCCGCGAAGGCCGATGACTTCCTCCAGCGTGTCGTAAGGGCGGCCGGTAATGGACAGCATGCGATCGCCTGGCCTGAGCACACCGAAGAGGGCAGCTGCGATGGCGTGGGTACCGCTCACGAACTGCAGTCGCACAGCCGCCGCCTCAGCACCCAGCACCCGTGCGAACACGCGGTCGATCACCTCCCGGCCCTGATCACCGTGCCCGTACCCACTCACGGAGGCGAAATGCTGAGTGCCAACCCGTTCAGCCTCAAACGCCGCCAGAACCTTGCGCAGTCGATCGGCCACAACTTCGGTGCGTTGACGGGCAAGCGGCTGCTGCCGCTCGCGCACCGCCGCGACCTTCTGGCAGGCAAATGCCTTGGCCTCACTGAGCTCCATACCCTGCGCACCGGTGTTCACTCCGTAGCGATTTGAAGCCAATGCCATGGGGAAACCGCTGAATGCCTACGGTTTTCTTTTACATTCACATCTCCAACCAACTGTTTCGGTCGCGGCTGTAGCCGTTCCCACCGCAACAGAACTGGTTCAAGGAGACACTTTTTGGTTACCACCACTCCGGCCGACATCCGTTCCAACCGCGAATTGCGTATGCGCGCAGCGGTGATGGCGCCTCGGGAACGGCTTCCCCGCAAGCAACGCAAACTCAAGAGCGGCACCACCTCCTTCATGGTGGCGATGCACGTCCTGGCCACTGTGGCGCTGCTGCCACGGTTCTGGAGCTGGCAGGGAATTGTGGCCTTCGCTGTTCTCTACTGGGCCACGGTGCTTGGCGTCACCCTCGGCCTGCACCGGCTTGTGGCGCACCGAAGCTTTGAGGTGCCTCGCTGGCTGGAGCGAGTGCTGGTGATCATGGGCACCCTGGCTGCTCAGAGCGGGCCCATCGACTGGGTGGCCCTGCATCGCCACCACCACAAATTCTCTGATCAGCCCAACGATCACCACGATGCAGGTCGGGGCCTCTGGTGGAGCCACAGCGAGTGGATGCTGCATGAGATTCCCGCCCTTGAACACAAGGAGCGCTTCAGTGGCGATCTGATGAGGGATCCCTTCTACGTGTGGCTGGATCGCTGGTTCCTGCTGCTGCAGATCCCTTTGGGGCTGGCGCTCTATTGGTATGGCAACGCGGCACAGGTGCACGGAGGCGGTGTTGGTCTGGTCCTGTGGGCCATTCCCCTGCGGCTGGTGGTTGTGTATCACGTCACCTGGCTGGTCAACTCGGCAACCCACGCCTTTGGTTACCGCAATTTCGATTGTCCGGATCTTTCACGCAACTGCTGGTGGGTAGCCGTTCTGTCCTTCGGAGAGGGCTGGCACAACAATCACCATGCTCATCCGGGCAGTGCACGTCACGGCCTGCGCTGGTTTGAGTTCGACATCACCTGGATGCACATCCGGTTCCTCCAGAAACTCGGATTAACGCGACGGGTGCGTCAGGCCCGCTACCCCGGCTGAGCGGCTGACCGCAACTCGGCCAGAAATGCTTCAGCACTCTGGCCCTTGCTGCCTTCAAGGGCCATGTGCGTGGCATGCAGATCGAGGAATTCACCATCGAGCTCTTCAGCGCTGTATTCCCGTAAACCGGCCATCACTTCAGCGAAGCGGTCGCGGCGTTGATTCTTAGTGACCGGATAAGCCTCCATCACCGCATCACGACACTGACGCCAGGCCTGACCGCGACAGAGACTGTCGGCGATCGCGGCACTCAGCGCCGCTGCTTCAGTTGGATCAATCCGCCAGTCAAAGCCTGGCGGCAAGGGGCCCAGACCGACAAAGATTTCAAGCAGCTCACCGGCGCCTAAAGGCTCTCCATGGGCGGCGAGCAGTGGAACTGCGCTGTCGCTCAGAACCCTGAGGAGGTCGGGGTGGACCTCTGCAAGCTGATCGCGAATCGGCTCGAGCCCCTGATGCAGCACCGCATTGGCCTGACCCAGAGCAAGAAAAACCTCCGGACCCGGAGACGACAGCTTGCCGTTGCGAAGGTTGGAGATCTGAGAGTTGTGCACACGACCAAGATCCAGCGCGTCGGCCAGCGCAGGCAGAACCTTGTGCGACCAGCCGTTGCGCTCATGCCACACATGAATCAGATGGGCCATCGCCTGGCGCCCTTCCTCAAGACGCTGGCGGTAACCCTTAGTCACATGATCAGAACCGCTTGCTTTATCCATTTCTTGATACGTATCCGTATCGCGTGTAGTGTGCAGAAATCAACCGGGATCAAGTCATGGCACCAAGCGCGATTAAAACGCCTTCGCCACCCAGTCGTAAAACAGTTTCGCATCGGGTTCCCAGGCTGGCAATCAAGCCCTACCAGCGCCCTGAAAGCAAAGAACGCCGCTCTGCCAAAAGTGAAAAAAGCTGGGTGACGATCGGATTCATGATCGTGATCCACGCCCTTGGCCTGGTGGCACTTGCACCTGCCTTCTGGAGCTGGCAAGCCGTCACCAGCCTGCTGGTGCTGTACTGGGTCACCGCCTGCCTGGGCGTGACCATCGGCTATCACCGGCTGCTCTCACACCGCTCCTTCAGGGTGCCGCTCTGGCTCGAACGTTTCTTTGCCACCTGCGGAGCCCTGAGCTGCCAGCACGGACCCATCGACTGGGTGGGACTTCATCGGCATCACCACAAGTATTCCGATACGGATGCGGATCACCACAACAGCCACCGTGGCTTCTGGTGGAGTCACATGGGCTGGATGTTCAATGCGATCCCGGCAATGCAGGAGGTTCCCCGCATGACCGGTGATCTGGCCAAGGACCCCTACTACCGCTGGCTGAACAACTGGTTCCTGGTCCTGCAGCTACCCCTTGCAGGCCTGCTTTTCTGGATCGGTAGCGCAACCGGCGCCGGCGGCTGGGCCCTTGTGCTCTGGGGCATCCCTCTCCGTCTGGTGCTGGTGTATCACGTCACTTGGCTGGTGAATTCCGCCACCCACACCTGGGGCACCGTGGCTTTTGAAAGCGGCGATGCTTCCCGCAACAACAAGTGGGTCGCAGCCCTGACCTTCGGCGAGGGCTGGCACAACAATCACCATGCCTTCCCCCACTCGGCTCGTCATGGCCTGCAGCCCGGCCAGATCGACCTCACCTGGGAGCACATACGCCTGATGCGTGCTCTGGGCCTGGCCACCAAGGTGCGCCTGCCCGTGAAGTCGTAAAGTTGTCGATCGCTAATCAGACGTCGTCAGGATCCTTCTCCCATGGCCAAGCGCGTACAAGTCGTTCTGAATGAGGACGTTCTCAGCCTCGGCCGGGACGGAGATCTGGTGGAAGTTGCACCTGGCTATGCCCGCAACTTCCTTCTGCCCTTCGGCAAAGCCGTACCCGTCACCCCGGCGGTGATGAAGCAGGTGGAGCATCGCCGGGCCAAGGAGGCCGAACGCCAGGCTGCTCTCAAGGAGGAGGCCATCGCTTTCCGAACAGCTCTTGACACCATCGGTCGCTTCACCGTGAAGAAGCAAACAGGTGAAGATGATGTGCTGTTCGGCACCGTCACCAACGGTGATGTGGCTGAGGTGATCGAAGAATCCACCAAGAAAGAAGTCGACCGACGTGACATCACCGTGCCCGATATTCATCGGACCGGGAACTACAAAGTGCAGGTCAAGCTTCACAGCGAAGTGACCGCTGAAATCAACCTGGAAGTGGTCAGCTACTGAGCACAGAACAAAAATGACTCTGATGCCACCGACGAGGTGCGTCAGAGTGGTTCTTCTTTCTGAGCTGCTGCCGCCATGGTGAGCGTTCCCTTGTCAGAGTCCGGAGGCGAGTCCACCGAGGGGAAACGCCGCGGTTTCGGCAAGGGTGGCCGCCGTGAGGAGCCCAGCTTTGAGGCCCTGCCCGATTCAATCCCTCCTCAGAACCTGGAGGCGGAGGAGGCAGTGCTAGGCGGCATCCTGCTCGACCCGGATGCCATCGGTCGCGTCGCCGACGTTCTGCAACCGGAAGCCTTTTATCTCAATGCCCATCGGGAGATCTTCCGCACGGCGGTGATGCTCCATAGCCAGGGCAAACCGACCGACCTCACAGCGATGACCGCCTGGCTGGCAGACACCGGCGCCCTCGACAAGGTGGGTGGCAGCAGCCGGCTCGTGGAGCTTGTGGAGCGCGTGGCCTCCACAGCTTCGATCGAACAGGTGGCGCGCCTCGTGATGGACAAATACCTGCGCCGTCAGCTGATCCGCTCAGGCAACGAAGTGATCCAGCTGGGCTTTGATCAGGGCCTGCCGATGGAGCAGGTGCTCGACAAGGCCGAGCAGACCATCTTTGCCATCAGTCAGGAGAAACCATCGCAGGGGTTGACGCCGACCGCGGAGATTCTCACCAGCACCTTCAACGAGATCGAAAGCCGCTCGCTGGGCACATCAGTGGCAGGCATTCCGGTGAATTTCTACGACCTGGATGCCATGACCCAGGGCCTGCAACGCAGTGATCTGATCATCGTGGCCGGACGCCCCGCCATGGGCAAAACCTCGATCGTTCTCAACCTGGCCAAGAACGTGGCACAGCTGCACGACCTGCCGGTCTGCGTGTTCTCGCTGGAAATGAGCAAAGAGCAGCTCACCTATAGGCTGCTCTCGATGGAGGTGGGCATCGAAGCGGGCCGCCTGCGCACAGGTCGCCTCCAACAGGAAGAGTGGCCGCTGCTCGGCCAGGGCATCAACACCCTCGGCCAGCTGCCGATCTACATCGACGACAAACCGAACTCGGGCGTATTGGAGATGCGTTCGCTCTGCCGGCGACTGATGGCGGAGCAAGGCAAGGAACTCGGGCTGATCGTGATCGACTATCTGCAGCTGATGGAAGGCTCAAGTCCAGACAACCGCGTCCAGGAGATTTCACGCATCACAAGAGCGCTCAAGGGCATGGCCAGGGAACTGAACGTGCCGGTGATTGCACTCTCCCAGCTCAGCCGTGGCGTGGAATCGCGTACCAACAAACGACCGATGCTCAGCGACCTGCGCGAATCGGGCTCAATTGAGCAAGACGCCGATCTGGTGCTGATGATCTACCGCGACGAGTACTACAACCCCGAAACTCCCGATCGGGGCATCACCGAAGTGATCGTGACCAAACACCGCAACGGCCCGGTCGGCACCGTGAAGCTGCTGTTCGAGCCTCAGTTCACCCGCTTCCGCAACCTGGCGGCTTAAGCAGTTATGAGATCAGCAGGTGAATTGGCCGAAACCTGCTGAACGCTAACGACTTGGCGTGAACGGAAGGCCAGAGATCGCGAAGCACTCCGGCTTTCCAAACGAAAGCCAGTTCACATGGTGCTGTTGTGAAAACCTTGGCAAGCAGTCACAACAAACCATCTCAGCAAATGCCTTCTCAGGAGCTGAAAAACCAGTGAGCTGAAGAATTTTGCTCAATCGGGATCCTGAATCCATGCAAATGAGCCACCGATAGAAAATAATGAGTGTGAGATTCCAGTGAGAGTTGCCTGAGGACAGCCCAAAAGCAACTACATCGATCGAAGCAGCTGACGTTGAAACTGCTTCTGCTGCTTTGCAGTGCCTTCCGCGGCAGCAACACCATTCAATAGCTGTTGTTGTCGCTCCAGGCCTGGGACTACCTCCACTGCGGCATGAGGCTGCAGAGGCAGTCATCCCTCTCGGTCGAACCAGCTCTCCTCTGACGACAATCGGCGAGGCACTCAAGCAACGCCGAAAACAAGGCGCACCCGCCAAAGAACTACATCTCCTGGCCCATGGCAACAGCCAAGGGATTCAGTTGGCTGGCGACTGGATCGATCAGGCCGCGTTACTACGCCATGCCGCCGACATAGCCGAATGGCAGATCAGCACCTTGGTGCTGTGGTGCTGCCAGACCGGACGAAATCAAGCGTTCATTGAGCGAGTCAGAGAGATCACCGGGGCGGAGGTCTTTGTAAGCAAAAATAACATCAACAAAGAAGCGATTCAGACCGCCAATCCATATGGCGATACTCGCCAGCTTTCCGAACTCGTTCCAATCAGTGAACTCCAATCCTGGCAAGGTGATTTGGCCTGGATACAAATAGATGATGAAATCGAAGGCAGGAAAAAAGGCGCAAGAAGCGGAGAAGCTGTCAGCCTATCGAGCGATGGAAGCACATTAGCGATTGGAAGCTGGAATGATCGAACTTATAATTCGCAGCAAGGAAGTGTTGCTACTTACAGATTAAACAGCGACAACGAATGGGAACAAATTGCGATCATCGATGGCGATAACAAAGGTGACTTTTTCGGTGCTTCAGTAAGCCTCTCGAATGATGGCACAAGGCTGGCCATTGGCGCACCAAGAGATGATAACGGAGGAGACAAATCCGGCGCAATCTCTATTTATGAACTCTCAGGAAGTACATGGAACCAACTTGGTAGCACGATCGCAGGCCTTTCAGGAGGACGAGCAGGCGCATCTCTAGAACTTTCTGGAGATGGGAGCACGGTTATTTTTGGTTCCGTTAAAAAATTTAGCGGAAAGGGATTTGCGGGCATTTATACATGGAATGGAACAAAGTGGAAACGGATTGGCAGCAATGTTGAAGGCACACAAAACAAAGAATATGCAGGAACTTCGGTCTCAATATCGGAAGATGGCAACAGAATCGCAATCGGCTCGAATGGATTTAACAGCGGTGGAAAAGCCGACAAAGGCCGGGTCAGGGTTTACGACAAAAGTGGCAGCACATGGTCGTTAAAGTTCACCTTCATTGGCACAGCAAAAAATGACAGATTTGGAGGTTCCGTTTCACTATCAGACGACGGAAATATCATTGCAATTGGAGCTCCTTTGCATGGTGGGGGTAATAAAGGTCATGTTCGTATCTATGACATTAGCGGTACTAGCAAAGTACAGCTGGGAGCTGATATTGACGGCAACGCCAATGGCCAACAGTTTGGCGGATCCGTCAGTCTCTCTGCAAACGGACAACGAGTAGCGATAGGAGCCCAGTGGGCCGATGGTACAGCTACAAACGCCGGCCGCGTCAGAATTTATGAGTATCAGAGCAGTAGCAACACCTGGACAAAAGTTGGTGCAAACATTGATGGAGTAGCAAAAGACGATCGTGCAAGTGCTTCTGTAGGCAACAGTGGGGTAAGTCTCAGCGGCGACGGACAAAGTGTTGCCGTTGGTGCCATGTTTCACAGGGGTGCTGCAGGCGTAAATTCCGGACACGTAAGGGTTTTCGCTGCCAGTGGCATCACCATTGCCCAGACCGGCAGCACCGACGGCTCCGGCAATCTGCTCACCACAGAAGCGGGTGGTACTTCCACATTCAGCGTCGTTCTTGATGCTCAACCCACAGTCGATGTCACCGTCACCCTCAGCGGTGCTGACAGCACGGAGCATTCACTCAGCTCCTCTTCGCTGACCTTCACCCCAGCCAACTGGGATACGGCTCAAACCGTCACCATCACCGNCGTCAACGACACTCTCGACGACGGTGACATCACCACCACGCTCACCGCCACCGCTTCCAACACAGGTGGTTATGCCGGCACGGAAACAGCCACCACCACGGTCAAAAACACTGATAACGACGCTGCCGGCATCACCATTGCCCAGACCGGCAGCACCGACGGCTCCGGCAATCTGCTCACCACAGAAGCGGGTGGCTCCTCCACATTCACCGTGGTTCTGAATGCTCAACCCACGGCCAATGTCACCGTCACCCTCAGCGGTGCTGACAGCACGGAACATTCACTCAGCTCCTCTTCGCTGACATTCACCGCAGACAACTGGAATACAGCTCAGACCGTCACCATTACCGGTGCCAACGACAATCTCGACGACGGTGACATCACCACCACGCTCACCGCCACCGCCGCCAACACAGGTGGTTATGCCGGCACGGAAACAGCCACCACCACGGTCAAAAACACTGATAACGACGCTTCTGGCATCACCATTGCCAAAACCGGCAGCACCGACGGCTCAGGCAATCTGCTCACCACAGAAGCGGGTGGCTCCTCCACATTCACCGTGGTTCTGGATGCTCAACCCACGGCCAATGTCACCGTCACCCTCAGCGGTGCGGACGGCACGGAACATTCCCTCAGCTCCTCTTCACTGACCTTCACCGCAGCCAACTGGGATACGGCTCAAACCGTCACCGTTACCGGCGTCAACGACACTCTCGACGACGGTGACATCACTACCACCCTCACCGCTACCGCCTCCAACACAGGTGGTTATGCCGGTACGGAAACAGCCACCACCACGGTCAAAAACACTGATAACGACACTGCCGGCATCACCATTGCCCAGACCGGAACCACCGACGGCTCAGGCAATCTGCTCACCACAGAAGCGGGTGGCTCCTCCACATTCACCGTGGTTCTGGATGCTCAACCCACGGCCAATGTCACTGTCACCCTCAGCGGTGCTGACAGCACGGAGCATTCACTCAGCTCCTCTTCGCTGACCTTCACCCCAGCCAACTGGAATACAGCTCAAACCGTCACCGTCACCGGTGCCAATGACAGCCTCGTTGATGGTGACATCACCACCACACTCACCGCCACCGCCTCCAACACAGGTGGTTATGCCGGCACGGAAACGGCCACCACCACGGTCAAAAACACGGACAACGAAACTGCTGGCATCACCATTGCCAAAACCGGCAGCACCGACGGCTCAGGCAATCTGCTCACCACAGAAGCGGGTGGCTCCTCCACATTCACCGTGGTTCTGGATGCTCAACCCACGGCCAATGTCACCGTCACCCTCAGCGGTGCGGACAGCACGGAACATTCACTCAGCTCCTCTTCGCTGACATTCACCGCAGACAACTGGAATACATATCAAACCGTCACCGTTACCGGCGTCGAAGACAGCCTCGACGATGGCGACATCATTACCACACTCACCGCGACTGCATCCAACACAGGTGGATACGAAGGCGAAACAGCCACCACCACCGTCATCACAACCGACAACGACAGCTCTGGCCTCACCATTGCCCAAACCGGAACCACTGATGGCTCCGGCAATCTGCTCACCACAGAAGCGGGCGGCTCCTCCACATTCACCGTGGTTCTTGACAATGAGCCATCAGCCAATGTCACGGTCACGCTCTCGGGCGCGGACAGCACGGAGCATTCACTCAGCTCCTCTTCGCTGACATTCACAACCAGCAACTGGAATACGGCTCAGACCGTCACCGTTACCGGTGTCGACGACAACCTCGACGATGGTGACATCATCACCACACTCACCGCCACCGCTTCCAACACAGGTGGTTTTTCAGGATCAGAGGCTGTCTCGACAACCGTTAAAACCGTCGATAACGACAGTGCTGGTATCACCATTGCCAAAACCGGCAGCACCGACGGCTCAGGAAATCTACTCACCACAGAAGCGGGTGGCTCCTCCACATTCACCGTGGTTCTGGATGCTCAACCCACGGCCAATGTCACCGTCACCCTCAGCGGTGCGGACAGCACGGAACATTCGCTCAGCTCCTCTTCGCTGACATTCACCGCAGCCAACTGGAATACAGCTCAAACCGTCACCGTCACCGGCGTTGATGAAAACCTCCTCGATGGTGACATCACCACCACACTCACCGCCACCGCCTCCAACACAGGTGGTTATGCCGGCACGGAAACGGCCACCACCACGGTCAAAAACACGGACAACGACACTGCTGGCATCACCATTGCCCAGACCGGAACCACCGATGGCTCAGGCAATCTGCTCACCACAGAAGCGGGTGGCTCCTCCACATTCACCGTGGTTCTGGATGCTCAACCCACGGCCAATGTCACTGTCACCCTCAGCGGTGCTGACAGCACGGAGCATTCACTCAGCTCCTCTTCGCTGACCTTCACCCCAGCCAACTGGGATACATATCAAACCGTCACCGTTACCGGCGTCGAAGACAGCCTCGACGATGGCGACATCATTACCACACTCACCGCGACTGCATCCAACACAGGTGGATACGAAGGCGAAACAGCCACCACCACCGTCATCACAACCGACAACGACAGCTCTGGCCTCACCATTGCCCAAACCGGAACCACTGATGGCTCCGGCAATCTGCTCACCACAGAAGCGGGCGGCTCCTCCACATTCACCGTGGTTCTTGACAATGAGCCATCAGCCAATGTCACGGTCACGCTCTCGGGCGCGGACAGCACGGAGCATTCACTCAGCTCCTCTTCGCTGACATTCACAACCAGCAACTGGAATACGGCTCAGACCGTCACCGTTACCGGTGTCGACGACAACCTCGACGATGGTGACATCATCACCACACTCACCGCCACCGCTTCCAACACAGGTGGTTTTTCAGGATCAGAGGCTGTCTCGACAACCGTTAAAACCGTCGACAACGACAGTTCCGGCATCACCATTGCCAAAACCGGCAGCACCGACGGCTCAGGCAATCTGCTCACCACAGAAGCGGGTGGCTCCTCCACATTCACCGTGGTTCTGGATGCTCAACCCACGGCCAATGTCACCGTCACCCTCAGCGGTGCGGACGGCACGGAACATTCCCTCAGCTCCTCTTCGCTGACATTCACAACCAGCAACTGGGACACAGCTCAGACCATCACCATCACTGGAGTTGATGACAACCTGCAGGATGGCGACATCACCACCACACTCACCGCCACCGCCTCCAACACAGGTGGTTATGCCGGCACTGAATCGGCCACCACCACGGTTAAAAACACTGACAATGACAATCCACCTTCGATTTCCGATCAAAGCGAAGATATTCCAGAAAATACCACGAGCGGCAGCGAGCTACTTGATCTCAATGACAATAATTCGAGCAATGATACAGATAAAGATGGTGATTCAATCACCTACTCAATCACAGACGGCAATGATCTAGGTCTATTTGAAATTGAATCCAATACGGGCAAAATATTACTAGCAGCGGGCAAATCTCTCGACTACGACGAGAGTGATTTACACACCTTAGAAATATCCGCGACAGATGGAACTCTGACGACAACAGCAGAAATCAGCATTCATGTGATCGATGTCAATAATGCACCCGAAGCCGAAGCAGATAGTGAGTCCGTCAATGAAAACGAGACACTCAACATCACAGCAGCTTCGGGACTAATCCTGAGCAACGACACTGATGAAGATGGAGACAGCTTGGTGATCAATAGTTTCCATGCTGGTGTACTCAATGCAAGCTCACCACGAATCGGTCAGTTCAACACTGCTCTCGATGGCGACTTTGGGCAACTAACATTACAAACGGATGGATCATTCAGCTATACCGCCAACAAGTCAACAGCAGATGCACTGGCCGGTGGAGAAACTGAAAGCGACATCTTTTCATACAGACTCAGCGACGGAAAGTTAACCGACTCAACAGAACTAACCATCACCATTACCGGCGTCAATGACGATCCATTTCTCGTAGATGCAATTAGGACAAAAAAATATATCGAAAAGCAAGGAGCTGTTGTTGTAATTGACGGCAGCCTTGACATCCGTGATGTTGACGACACCAATATTGAAACTGCAACTGTCAAAATCTCGAGCGACACATATGTCAGTTCAGAAGATCAACTTGCATTTACAAATGCTTATGGCGTATCGGGTAGCTGGAATTCCACGACAGGCGTATTGACGCTGAGCGGCTCAACAACAAAGGAGAATTACGTCAGCGCCTTGCAAACAGTCACATACACCAATACCGACAACACAAATCCTGTCCTAGGAGCAAGGACCGTTGAGTGGGTCGTCAATGATGGTGATGCCAATTCAACTGGAGTGCAATCAAAAATCATCGTTGGAGGGCGAAATGATGCCCCTTCAGCGACTAACGAAACGGCAAGTGTCGACGCAGGATCGACAGTGGCAACGCCTACACAAACAAATTTACTTGCGAATGATACTGACCCTGAAAACCACACCCTTTCGATCACATCGTTTCGAGTCGGCAGCGAGCAGGAATCGAATGTTGAATTTGCAGCAGGCGCAACTTTGACAGGAACCTATGGCCAAATGACCATCGAATCGAATGGCACATACAGCTATACTGCTCAAGAAACAGCGGCTCAAAAATTACTCGAAGGCGAAACAGCAACCGAAACTTTCACATACAAAATAACAGACAGCCAAAGTACTGATGAAGGCATCGACACCGGCGAAATCACAATCACTATTACCGGAGTGAATGACTCACCTACAGCGATTGATGATAGCGCTAATGTGAACGAAGATAGCTCAAAACTATTTGCGGATCATCAGGGAATCCTGAAAAACGACAGCGACGTTGATGGCGACAAACTGTACATTAAAACTGTCCAAGCAAGTACAGGAAATGAAGCCTTAGGTATTGAATTAGAATCCAAATGGGGCTCAATTATTGTTAATGCAGATGGATCTTATCGTTTCACTGCCGACAATGCGGACAAATTAGATGCTGGCGACAGAGAAACTGACACATTCACTTACACATTGACCGACCTCGCAAATGAGGACAGCGCCACCATCGAAATTCAGATCACAGGCGTCAATGACGCACCGTCACTGAGCTCGATCACAAAAGGGTCAGTGACTGATCAGGCTAATTCTGATTTAATCACAACTACAAATCTTTCTGGGCAACTAACAGCTTCAGATCCAGATGAATCAGCTGTTCTTGAATATGGAATTAGCTCAGTCAATACCACAAGGATTAGCAACAACAGCATTAATAGCCTTAGCAGCAATTCTGCGAATGGGGCTTACGGACAACTCAGCGTGAACTCAACAACGGGAGCCTACAGCTACATACCAAACAACACGTCGATCAATAGCCTCGCAGCTGGTCAGACAGTAACCGAATCCTTCACACTGTTCGCAACCGACGGCAGCCTGACATCAACAAAAGTCTTTGATATCACGATCAAAGGAGCAACAGACACTGCAAGCTCCACTGGCAGTGATTCTAGTGGAAGCTCTTCTAGCTCTTCTAGCTCTTCTAGCTCTTCTAATAGTACGAGCAGTTCATCCTCTAGCGGCACCTCAAGCTCTTCAACAAAGACAAACAGCAGCCAAAGCAGCGATGTCTATATCGACACTCTGATCGGCGCATTAATCAACAATCAGAACTCAACATCGAATGATTTTTCGAGCTTTCTAACTACGGCAGATTCATTTTTAGTTGCTTCAAATGACCTCAGTCTATTCAAGTACCAATCAACCGATCTAGACCTCTTTAATGCAGAAGAAGGTGGTGGCGGAATCACACAGCTCATAACATCCAACCGATTGAGCACCATGGATCTGAGCAACGGTATCCGTGTCATGCTGCCCAACTTATGCATTACTGATTGGCAAGATCATGTTCCTAATCATCGAGATGGTGAAATTCCAATCTTCATTTCGCTGTTAGAGCAACCAGACGAGGCTGCAACGGTCCATCTTGAGACGATCAACCTGCCAGTATCCCTTTCGAGCAATTCACTTCATTTCACCCCCGAAAACTGGGATCAATCACAGATTGTTTGGGCCAACCTCAATGACATTGATTCAGGAGAGGCCATCAGCACGCTGAAGATGGCCGCAAGCCTGCGAATCGGCAGTACCTCAGCCCAACCGCAAGTGGAAATCTTCTCCATCAGCCTGCCGGATGATACTGAACCAGCCCTGGGCGGCTGCACAACAGAACCAGACAATACAAGTCAATCAGATTCAGACACTCCAAATATTGATCTGGAGCTGAGTACCGTCAAAGAAGAAGAATCTCCGGCTTTCCTGCTACTCAGAACTGCGCTGTCGCCCATCATTCTGCTAGCCAATATGGCGATGCACAGCATTCAGCAGATCCAAGGGAATCAGAGAAACCAGCCGAACCAAACTGAGGCAGACAAGCAACCATCAAATGAAAACTCATTGACCACAACATTGCCTCAAGAATCCAGTCAAATTGATTTCAACTTTGATGGACTTCAACTGACCAGCCAATCGATCAATCACGACATACACCTGGTTGAGGTTCCAACCGCATCGATGACACCATCGGTCTCCAGCCTCAGTGGAGCACTACCGGACAACACTGTTGATTTGTGGTGAAAACGTTGCAGTCAAACGCCTGCGAACAGCTGTCAGCAAGTGACTGGATCAACACAGAGGTTTTTCACCTCAACCGAGCTGCAACCTGATGGGGTGAGTGCTCTGCCGATTCCGATAATGAATGCATGAGCAGCAGTCCCGACCCAACTGAAGTCTTCGACGTGATCATCGTAGGAGGAGGTCATGCCGGCTGTGAAGCCGCCATCACAGCTGCCCGCCTCGGCCTGAACACTGCGCTCTTTACTCTCAATCTCGACCGCATCGCCTGGCAACCGTGCAATCCGGCCGTGGGCGGACCGGCCAAAAGCCAGCTGGTGCATGAAGTGGATGCACTCGGAGGCGTGATTGGGCGCCTCGCCGATGCCACCGCCATCCAGAAGCGCATCCTGAATGCGAGCCGCGGCCCTGCCGTCTGGGCCCTGCGTGCCCAGACCGACAAACGTCAGTACTCACGTCAGATGCTGCAACTGCTGCAGCACACCCCCAACCTGGCTCTGCGCGAAGCGATGGTGACCGGTTTGGAGATCGATGGTGACCCGAACGGCGGAGGTGATGCCTGGGAACCAAGCCAGGGACCAGCCGCGCGCATTACCGGCGTACGCACCTATTTCGGCAGCCTCTATGCAGCGAAGGCCGTTGTGCTCACCGCCGGCACCTTCCTGGGTGGCCGCATCTGGGTCGGGCACCAGTCGATGGCCGCTGGTCGTGCCGGAGAGCAGGCTGCCGAAGGACTCACCGAAGCCCTGCAGCAACTGGGGTTCCACACCGACCGACTGAAAACGGGCACTCCAGCGCGAGTCGACCGGCGCAGCATCGCCCTCGACCAACTGGAAGAGCAACCCAGCGACGCCGCAGACCGCTTTTTCTCCTTTGACCCAGGCTCCTGGAGCAGCGGCGAGCAGATGAGCTGTCACATCACCCGCACCACGGCAGCGACGCATCAGCTGATCAAGGACAACCTGCATCTCACGGCGATCTATGGGGGGGTGATCGACAGCAAGGGGCCCCGCTACTGCCCCTCAATCGAAGACAAGATCGTTCGTTTTGCAGATAAAGACAGTCACCAGATCTTTCTTGAACCTGAAGGTCGCGACACACCGGAGATCTACGTACAGGGATTCTCAACAGGGCTCCCCGAACCTGTCCAACTGCAACTACTGCGCAGTCTCCCCGGCCTCGAACAGTGCGTGATGCTGAGACCGGCTTACTCCGTCGATTACGACTACCTGCCAGCCACCCAACTGCTGCCTTCGCTGGAAACCAAAAGGGTCGAGGGACTGTTCAGCGCCGGACAGCTCAACGGCACAACGGGTTACGAAGAGGCCGCTGCCCAAGGTCTGGTGGCAGGGCTCAACGCCGCTCGACGAATCCGGGGGCAAGAAGCGGTGCACTTTCCCAGAGAAAGCAGCTACATCGGCACGATGATCGACGATCTGGTGACGAAGGATCTGCGCGAGCCTTACCGGGTGCTCACCAGCCGTAGTGAGTACCGCCTGGTGCTGCGTGGTGACAACGCCGACAGACGCCTGACTCCCCTCGGCCGTGAACTGGAACTGATCGACGACCGCCGCTGGCAGCTATTCGAGCAGAAACTCGATGCCATCGACAAGGAAAAACAGAGGCTTCAGAGCCAGCGTCTGAAGGTGAGCGATCCAGTGGCAGCAGCAGTGGAATCGGAAACCGGCGCACCAATCAAAGGATCGATCACCCTGGCCGATCTGCTGCGCCGACCTGGGATGCACGCTGCTGACCTTGTTCGCCACGGCCTGGCCGATGCCGATCTGCCCATGCCGGTGCGGGAAGGAGCTGAGATCGACATCAAGTACAGCGGTTATCTGCAGCGCCAGCAACAGCAGATCGATCAGGTCAGGCGGCAGGGCAAACGCAAGCTGCCCGTAAGCATTGACTACGCCAAGATCAGCACGTTGTCGCGGGAGGCCCGCGAAAAACTGGCCGACGTTCGCCCGCTCACACTGGGCCAGGCCAGCCAGGTTCCCGGTGTCAGCCAGGCAGATCTCAGCGCCCTGCTCGTCTGGCTGGAACTGCAACAGCGCCGCAGCCAGAGCCAGGCATCGCTCGCCTCCAGCGCAAACGCTCGATAGCGTTGGCGCACTTACCGGTCTGCGTTGCCCCCACGTCTCCCCACCTCCAGGGATTACTGGACCCTGCGCGCGGAGCAGGTCATGGACCGTGTGTTCCATGACGAAGACAACATCCTGGAGACCGTGCAGGTCCAGGTCAAGCCGCAGACAACGCAAACAGGAGCAAGCATTCCCCATCCACCAGGACTCTCCTGGCCACAGGTCAGCCTGGTGGCGCTGGGCCTGATCGCTGTTCTGGGAAGCAGCGGACTAGCCGTCCACTGGAAACTCACCCAGCAGGCCCTGGAACGCGAGGGCAACCTGGCCTTGATCGAACGACTGCGCAAGAACCAATCCGCTGCGACAGGGGCCGCTCAAAGCAGGCAAACTCCAGAGTCCTCAGCAGCAGCTGTGGGTTCCAGCGAGACCGCCGCAACCGCAGACCAACCGGACACCAACGCACTGACGGACACGGCAACGACTCTGGAACCGATCACGGTGCCGCTGTCGGCTGCCGAAGACATCACCAACGTGCCTCTGCCTGATCAAGCATCGGGATTCACTGCGCAGCCTGTTCTGGTGGGCGTGGTGCATGGTGGTGACGGCGACGGTGCGGCCATCTTTCAAATTGGCGGCCTCTCACTGTCCACCGTCCCAGGTGAAGTGATCGGCAACAGCGGCTGGACCCTGCAAAGCCTCAATGCCAATGGCGCGGTGATCGAGCGAGCAGGTGCAACGCAATCTCTCAGTGTCGGAGGTGCTTTCTGAGCACCCTGATCCCTTCCCCATCCGTGCTGTGGGAAGCTCCCACGTCCTCCGTTCTGGCGGGCGAGGAACCTGGCTGGCTGCCAGGCCCCTGGCGACTGATGCTGCTCGGTGACGGCAGCCCAACCAGACACCTGCGCTTACTGACTGGCCACAGCGTTCAGGTGCGTCTCATCGCGATGGATGCAGATACGACCCTCAGCGACGCAGTGGGCGGACCCCGACCAACGGAAGTTCAGGAACTGGAACCACCCCTGCTGCGCCGCCAGGTGTGGCTGGACTGTGGCGACACCACGCTGGCCTGGGCCGAAAGCTGGTGGAACCGCGATGAAGCGGAGCGCAATCTGAGCAACCGTGAGCAGCCGATCTGGCTCAGCCTCACCCAGGGCCGTTCGGAACTGTTCCGTGAGGTGGATGGGCTGGCACTCGTCACTGAGCCTTGGCTGGAGCAGGGCTTTGGCGAGCGGGGGCCTTTCTGGAGCCGCCACTATCGCTTTTTCCGTCAGGGCAGAGAGCTCACGGTGATCCGCGAAGTGTTCAGCCCGGCACTCGAACGCTGGCTGGGTGAAGCGCCGAGACGACCGCTTCACGCATCGTCATGAAGAAAATCAGCGTTTGATGCGGATTTGAACTTGACAACTTGCCGGTCTTTGTGCTTCGGCGATCATGATCTCATCGGCAATGGTTCCATGGCGAACTCCACCTGGGTAACCCTCCACGATCTGGGCCGTAACTTCGGCATCTCCCCCTTCCACTGCGGACGGGCCCTCGAGCACGAGGGATGGCGAGACCGACAGGGACACCCCACCAGCGCTGCGCTCGAAGCAGGTGCCGTTGATGGACACAATGCACACATCCGAGGCCGTTCCGTGCTCTGGAACGCCGATCTCTGCAAGGACCTGCTGGAGCGATGTGGTTACCGGCCGGTGACACGCTCTGAGCACATCGGTCAGTGGACAGATCTTCTGGAAGCCATGACCGCCGGCTCTCCATCAATTACCACCACAGCTGATCAGATGGCGGAAGAGCTGCCACCCGACCTTGTCGAGGACGTCAACCGTCAGCTGAGCCAACGTGGTTGCCGCTATCAGGTGTGCCGACCACTCGGCAATCGGCACTGAGCCTGTCGGTCAGGCCATCCGCAAAGCTTCGGCCTGCTTGCGAGCCCGTTCCAGCTCTGCCTTGAGCTTCTCCTCATCCGTGTGGCTGAGGCTGGTGTGCACCAACCGGGCATTGGGCACGTGACGACGCAACCGCTCAATCACGCGATCAGGCGTTGAATCCCGAACCAGCAATGCCAGAGCTGCGCTGCCCTGTGGCAGGGTTTCAGCCAGCTCCTTCAGGAACTTGTCGTTGATTCCGATGTCACTGAGTGCTCCGGAAGCGGCACCCGCTCCGGCACCGGCCGCTAGCCCGAGAAGCGGATTGGCAAAGATCAGACCAACCAGCAGGCCCCAGAAGCTGCCACCCATGGCCCCGGCGGCAGTCATGTTGATGGCCTGGCGAAGGTGCACGTGACCATCACTGCCGTGCTCGAGAACCACTGCATCCTCAAGGGTGATTAGATGCTCTTCCTGAATGGCCACCAACTCGAAACGCACCTGCTCTGCTTCTTCAACCTTGGGAAAACCAATGACCACAAGATTGCTCATGTCATTGACGCAACGGCTCTCAGCCTAAATAGAAGTGCTGCCGTTTAATCACGACGGCGACTGGATCGCGGCAACGGACGACGCGATGTCGAGCGGGGGGTTGGCGAAGGAGCCGGATCAGCAACGCCCTCACGACTTGCGGAGCGCTGCCAGCGCTCCACTCTGAAACTGTCATCTTCCGGCCAGACGTCATCACCACTGGGCGGCATCGCCGAAGGGGCAGAGGCCACCGGAGGAGGCAGCACCGGCTGACGACGGGAGAGTGCCTGGAGTGGACGTTTGCGCCCTGCACGCGCAGGCCGGTCAACGGCGGTTGCGGAATCCGCACGCGTCGGACGGACTGCCTGCGAGCTCTGTGGCCGTTCCGACATCTCACGCCAGTCGTCCTCTTCATCGAGCAGCCAGTCGATGCGGTCACCGACCCAGCGACCCACGGCATCCAACCGGGAGGCGCCATCCAGACGATCGATGCTGCGTCGTCCCGGACGGGCTCCGGAGACACCATCCACAAGCTGACGTCCCGTGTCCAGCCACCGGTCAAGTCGCCGGTCCAGAGGATCAGGACTGCGCTGCGGGCGTTGTCGACGTGAATCCATGCACCGACGTTACCGACGTCTGTGCTGCAACCAACGCTCCCGTTGCAGACCAATCAGAACGATCGAGACACCGCCGGCCTCCAACACCCAGAGAAACACCTCCATCCCGCTCAGCTCACCCCCGGCGCCGGCTCGTAGCGAAGCAGACAACTGGCATTCCAGCGACCCCCATGATGCTGATCGCAGCACAATCGACAGGCCGCCTGAAGCAACCGGCGGCGATAAGGGGTCTGACGTCCGCAGCGAGGACAGATTGCGATCCAGCGCGGAGGGGTCTGAGGCACTGGGAAGCGATGCCGCACGCTGACCTCAAACCTCGTCTGGGCCGCATTGATCGCCTGCATGCGCTGCCTGAAGCAGGGGCCGTGACCTTCCTCGCGCTTGAGCACCACGTCAACCCAGGCATGAATCATCTCGTGACAGAGCGTGCTTTCCGTGGCCTCTCTCGGCAGCGGATCCAGCAACGGTCGGGAGAGAACAATCTCACGCCCGAGTGGTGGGGCCACCGCAGGCCCGCGTCTGTAAAGACCGGCCGTACGACGCAGACGACCATCACTCCAACGCAGCGCCACCAGTGGTTGGTGCCCATTGCAGAGAGCTCCCTCGAAATGCTCCCGATTCAGGCGATGAAACAGAGGGAGCAGCGGCTCGAGCGGCATGGGTGGTGGAAAACTCGCGCAATGACGTCGGCACAGTCTGCCTCCATCCAGCGGTCCGTCAGTCAGACTCTGCACTCACTTGGAAACAGCTGATGGATCTGGGTCTGGTGCGGGAGATTGGGAGCAAGGCTCTGCTGGCCGGCGGTGGCGCCCTGCTGCTCTATTGGACGGTCACCGCCGTGAAGCTGGTGCTCAGCGCCCGCGGCATCAACCCGCTGATCAAGCAATTTTTCACCCAGGTGGCGGCGGGACGCGTGGATGCGGCCTACCTGCTCACAACCAAGTCCTACCGGCAACATGTCAACCGACAACAGTTCATTCGCTTTCTTGCGGGCCTGAAGCTCAACCGCTTCCGCAACCTCAAATCGGGACGACCACGCCTGCAGGAGGGCAGCATGATCCTCACCGTGAAGCTAATCGCAGAAAACAAGGAGGAGATGCCACTCGACTTCACCTTCACCAAGGTGGAGGACACCTGGAAAATCGAGCGCATCGCCACCGTCCAGAGCTGAGCCTTCCTGCCCGTGTCAGCGCCAGCTCCACACACCGCATCGAACCAGGCCAGCGAGCGCGCCGCTGAACTGAGGCAGCTGCTCAACCGTGCTGCCCACGCGTATTACGTGCTGGACGCTCCCGAGATGGAGGACACGATCTATGACCGGCTCTACCGCGAACTTCTGGATCTGGAGACCGCTCACCCTGAGCTGGCGATCGCGGACAGCCCGACGCAGCGTGTGGGAGGGGCTCCCTCCGAGGGCTTCACCAGCGTGGCCCATCGCATCCCCCTATTCAGCCTCGACAATGCTTTCAGCACCGACGAATTGCGCAGCTGGTATTCACGCCTGCTCAAAGTGCTCGACCGGGAGCCGGAAGCGAATGGTCCCCTGCCGGCACTGGCCATGGTGGGGGAACTCAAGATTGACGGCAATGCCCTCGCTCTGAGCTACGAGAACGGTGTGCTGGTCCGAGGCACCACCCGTGGTGATGGAGAACAGGGTGAGGAGATCACCACCAATGTGCGCACGATCGCGTCGATCCCACTGCGTCTGCATATCGATCCCCCACCGGCCTGGGTGGAGGTGCGTGGTGAGGCTCTGATTCCTGATCAAACGTTCGCAGCCATCAATTCTGAGAGAGCAGCGCGGGATGAACCGCTTTTCGCCAATCCCCGCAATGCCTGCGCCGGCACCCTGCGCCAGCTCGACCCGAAGGTGGTGGCAGCGCGTCGACTCGATTTCTTCGCGTACACGCTGCACTTACCGCAAGACTGGGACGGGCCAAGCCCGACCAGCCAGTGGGAGTGCCTCAGCTGGCTGAGAAACGCAGGCTTCCGGGTGAATCCCAACGCAGCTCTACTGCCTGATCTCTCCGCAGTGGAGACCTTTTTCAGCACCTGGGACAGCCGCCGTCATGACCTTGACTACGCCACGGATGGCGTAGTGGTGAAACTGGACGACCTGCGGCTCCAGGACACCGCTGGCTTCACGCAAAAAGCACCGCGTTGGGCCATCGCTCTCAAATACCCCGCAGAGGAAGCTCCAAGTCGTCTTCTTCGTCTCACCTGCCAGGTGGGCCGCACCGGGGTCATCACGCCGGTGGCCGAATTCGAACCAGTGGCCCTGGCAGGCACCAGCGTCAGTCGCGCGACTCTGCACAATGCCGACCGACTGGTGGAACTGGATCTCCACAGCGGCGACACGATTGTGGTGCGCAAGGCCGGAGAAATCATCCCCGAAGTACTGCGGGTTCTTCCCGAGCTCAGACCGGAAGGCGCCAGGCCCCTTGACCTTCCCCATCAGTGCCCCAGCTGCAACTCGGAGCTGGTTCGGGAAAGTGGTGAAGCAGCAACCCGCTGCGTGAACAGCAGCTGCCCGGCCATCCTGCGCGGCGCTCTGCGTCACTGGGTCAGCAAAGGCGCCCTCGATATCGAGGGAATGGGAGGGAAATTGATCGAACAGCTTGTGGAGAGGGGACTCGTGCGCTCGATCTCCGATCTGTATCGCCTCGACGCAGCACTGTTGAGCAGCCTGGAAAGGATGGGCGAGAAAAGCGCTGAGAACCTTGTGTCAGCGATGGAGGTATCTCGTTCCCAACAATGGGCACGCCAGCTGTATGGCCTCGGCATCCACCATGTGGGTGAGGTCAACGCCAAAGCCCTCGCAGCAGCCTTTCCTGATGTCGACATCCTTGCTGTGAAGGCGGCTGATCATCCTGAGGCGATCAGCGAGCTGCATGGCATCGGTCCGGAAATCACGCAGAGCCTGCAGCAATGGTTCAACACCCCTGCCAATCAGGCGCTGGTTCAGCAGCTTCGAGACGTCGGCCTCTCCCTCGCCAGCAGTGAGCAAGAGCGCCAGAACCTGGCAAGCCGCAGCAGCGTGGATGGAGTGCTCGCCGGTCAGACCGTGGTTCTCACAGGCACGCTTCCCAGCATGAGCCGCACACAGGCAAAAGAGCTGATCGAAGCTGCGGGGGGAAAGGTCAGTGGCTCCGTCAGCAAAAAAACATCCTTCGTGCTCGCTGGAGATGAGGCCGGCAGCAAGCTGGAGAAGGCCAACAAACTGGGCATCAGCGTGATTGATGAAGCGGGATTGATCGCGTTGCTGGAGTCGAGCGAGACCTGAACTTGATCGCTCGTGATCGATGAGGCCGATGGTTGTACTGATATCGGAGACTGAGGAAGCAGTGATGGCCAGCACGTAGCTCCAGTGGACTCTTCATCGCCCTTTCGAAGCGTTCTGGACAATCTGTCCGGCGAATGGCAGATCAACCTCGAAAACCGGATCCCTCGCAAGGAGCTTTACCAGGCCCGGATCGCCTCATCAAAACCATCGCTCGGTTTTTTTGTGCTGCTGCTGTGTGCGGCGGTGATCGCCACTCTCGGTCTGATCGCCAACAGCACAGCTGTGGTGATCGGGGCCATGATCGTGGCACCGCTGATGGATCCGATCCTCAGCCTCGCGTTTGCGCTCTCCATCAGCAACAACAAGCTGGCGAAACGCTCGCTGCTGACGGTGGTGATTGGTGTGGTCAGCGTTGTCGCCACTGCGGCACTGCTGGCGTCACTGCTGGATGTGAGTGAAGTGAATCGGGAGATGACCTCCCGCACAGCACCGAACCTGATTGACCTCGGGGTCGCCGTGGCGGCCGCGGTGGCCGGATCCTTCAGCATGACCCGCGAGAGGCTGTCCAATTCTCTGGCCGGCGTTGCGATCGCCGTGGCACTGGTTCCACCGCTGTGCGTCTGCGGCATCGGCCTCAGCATGGGCAATGAGGTGGTGGCGGTCTTCGGACGCGGCACGGTGGCCGGGATCACCAATCAGATCTCCGAAGGCTCCTTCCTGCTGTTTCTGGTCAACCTGATCGGGATCACGGTGGCCAGCCTGTTCATCTTCCTGGTGCAGCGCTACGGAAGCATCGTTCAGTGCTGGCGCAATCTGCTGGTGTGGCTTGCTCTGCTTGGACTGCTCTGCATCCCCCTGTCATCCGCTCTGCACGACTTCAGCGTCAAGCAGGAAATTGTCAGCAGGTTCGACACCTTCAAAGCAGGTCAGGTCAATCAGCTCGAAATCACCAGCGAAAATCCTTATCTCTGGCAGAGGGTGAGGCTGCTGTTCAGCAATGTGCGGGTGCTCAACAACAAGGCCAGCGTGGATCTGGTCTTGAGCGCACCGAAGGGGGTTCTTAATGAAGCCTTGGCCAATGAGCTGTCCGAAACCCTTGTCAGCAGAGCGAAAGGAGAGTTCAACCTCGATGACGTCAAGATCACGATCAGCGTGATTCCGAATCAGATCAACAAATTCAGTGATGCCTCAGCGCTTCCATCAACGCCATGAACAAGGCACCAAGTGACCGCCAGCCCATCTTTCGCTGGATCAAAACGGAATGCGGTCGGGCCAAATATGCCGATCTCAGTCAGAGAAGCGGCCTTGGCGCCAAGGTGCGCCTGGGCTGGTTTGTTGTGATTGCCACCCTGCGTGACTGGCGCCTGCCCGACACCGATCAGGCTTCAGGATCGTGAGCATCGACGCCTGCCTCCTGCAGTGCTTTGCGAGCGGAGCGTCCCACCAGCCACACCACTCCCACCGTGGCCAGCACCCCCACAACCCGAAGCACCCAGGCCTGCGCCGAGGTCTCCCCGGCCAACACCTCACCAAACCTGGCAGCACTACCGGCCAGAGCCCCCAGTGCGCAAAACAGAATCGTGCCGGGGATGATCCCGATCAAGCCAAGGTTGTAATCCCGAAGACTCACCTCACTGAGGCCGTAAGCCAGGTTCAAGATCGAAAAGGGGAAGGCCGGTGAAAGACGCGTCAGCAACACCAACCGAAAACCCTCCCGACTGACCGCCTTCTCAATCGCCAGCAATTTTGGAAAACGGCTCAGGCGCTGCTGCGCCCAACCCCTGAGCCAGTGCCTACCCAGCAGAAACGCTGCCTCAGCCCCAAGGGTCGCTCCGGCGAAGACAATCACGCTTCCCCACCAGGTTCCATA
This sequence comes from Synechococcus sp., assembly GCA_047286285.1. Taxonomy (GTDB): domain Bacteria; phylum Cyanobacteriota; class Cyanobacteriia; order PCC-6307; family Cyanobiaceae; genus Synechococcus_C. The sequence continues at coordinate 2,542,588 of JBJBBP010000002.1, forward strand.
CAGCGCTCCTGCCAGCATCGAGGCCCAGATCCCCGGCAACAGCAGCGTTACCCAGATGGCGTAAAGCGGCACAAACACCACCGCTCCAGCGGGCGACGCCAGCCATGCCACAAGAGCGTCGGTGTCAATCAGCTGAGCGATCGCTTCCATCCTTCATCCATCGGTGCCAACACCGTTCCATGGAGCTCTGCAACCACGCAACCGTGCCAGCAAGGCTGAGGGCAACCGGTGGCATCAGAACGCTGACCAAAGCCACTTCTGGCTCTAGCGTCACATTGAGCGGGAGACCGGCCAGCTGCATTGCCAAATCCACAACTCCAGCCATCAGAAGCTCCCAACAGAGCAAGGTCTTCCCGCTTGAACAGCAACCTACTGGTGACATGAGCGGCCGATGACCCTTCTTCTCTCAGGACCGCCAGTCCGGCAACTGCTGCTGCTAGGCCTTCTCTGCACGGGTGGACTGCTGAGTTCATGCAGCAACAGTGGTCAGCCACCGATCAGCCTGCTGAGGGTGGCCCGCATCCTGCCGACCAATGAAAAGGTCACCCCCGAAGACAGTTCAAGAGATCGCAAACGTCTTCAGAGCTTTCAAAACAATCTGCGGGATGTGGTCCCAGGACTGCACATCCAACCTGCTCTTTATTCGGAAGCGGCCGTCAAATCGGAGCTGAGACGACAGACCTACAGCGGACTTGGACCGGACGTTGTGATGGGCGATGCCCGCATCATCCAGGAACTCTCCGAAGAGAAACTGCTGGACCCGGTGCCGATCACACCCGAACAACGCACCGCCATCGCTCCAGGTCTGCTGCAGCGGGTCACCAACTCCCGTGGAGACGTCACAGGACTGCCGGTATCGCAGTACATCCAGCTGGCCTGCTACGACAAACGCAAAGTCAAGGAGCCGCCGACAACGCTGACACTGATGGCCAAGGCCAGCGGGCAGGGCCAGGTGTTTGGCATCGCCCAGAACTTTGAGGACCTCTACTGGAGCATGAGCGGTTTTCAGGCCGGCAACGCACTGGTGAGTTCCCTGCGCGGTGAACCACCGACCGCGCAGCAGACCCAGCAGCTGGTGCGCTGGCTCAGCTGGTTGCGGGATGCCAGCTATCAGCAGAACGTTCTGTTCCTCAGGGATCAGGCCACACTGCGCAAGCAGCTGATTCGCGGCCAACTCAACTGGATCAGCTGCTGGAGTTCACAGTTACCCCAACTGAGGGAGGCCCTGAAAGACAATCTCGGCGTCACGTCCCTGCCGGCTGGCGCCTTAGGCCCCGCGACGCCGATCAGCAAGCTTCAGGTCTGGGCTCTGGGTCGCAACTCCAGCGCGCGCCAGCGTCATACCGCTGAAGAGCTGATGCAATTCATCGTGCAGCCCTGGGCCCAGAAAACCTGGTCGCTGCGATATCGCACCAATTACCCGGTGAATCCAGCCGCAGCGACGATCATCAATCGTCAGATCCCTGGAATCGAGAACCTTTACCTGTTCAAAGCCAAACAAGAGCTGCGCATCGGCGACGAAATTGTTGCTGCGATCGATTCCAATCCCAGACTCGCCAAAGCAATCCAACACATCGTCAATGATGTGATCTTCGGGTCAAAAACACCCGTTAAGGCTGCTGAGCGTCTGACGACCCTATTCAGCCAATCCTCATGACTTCCAGCCTTTCCGATCTCCTGATCACAGTGGCTCCTGGAGACATCCTGGTCGAGATGCTCAGCTGGCTGTCGTTTGTGCAGCGCTGGTCAGTCCTGATTCAGGTGCTTCTGGTGCTGGTCGTGGTGCTGGTTGCACGCACGCGCAGCATCCTGCTCAAGCGCAACCAACGCCTGCAGCGCATGCTCAACCGGGTAGGCCTGCATCAACGCTTTCCCGATTCCGTTCGCGTTCTGGTCGGCCCCGCCCTGGTTCTGCTGATGGCAGGAGTCTTCGCATGGATCCAGGTTCCCTTCGGACTGCTGCGTTACTTCGGACTGCTCTGGCTGGGCTGGAATCTGTTCACGCCCTTGAAACGATTGGTGGAAAAGACCAATCCACGCTTCCCAATCGCAGAGGTGGAAACAACACTGTTCAAACCGATCTATGTGTTCACAGCGACGTTGTCGTTACTGAGCCTGCTGGGCAGCCGAGAAAATCTGGCCAGGATCGGCGTTGCCAATCTCTTCGGAGTCGAGATCACTCTCGGCAAGGTGTACACCGCCATCGTTGCGATCTATCTGATCGTGACCATCGCCTCCAGACCGGCCGCACTGATGGCCTGGCTCAGCGGTGTGATCTTCGGAGTCCAGAAGCGCAATCAACGTGGTCTTGAGTTGTTGTTCCGATACAGCGTGATCGGCATTGGCATCATCGGCGTGGCGTATTACATCGGCATCACCGGCAATGCCTTTGTGGCCATCGCCGGTGGGCTTTCGGTGGGCATCGGATTCGGCACCAAAGAAATCATCTCCAACTTCATCAGCAGCATCTGGCTGTTGTTCGAGGGGTCAGTGCGACCCGGAGAGATCCTGATGATTGATGGCGATCCCTGCACAGTGCGGAAACTGGGTCTGCGCGCCACACAACTGCGGCGTGGCCGCGATGGCGCCGAACTGCTGATTCCCAATCAAAACTTCTTCACTCAGGAGGCTGCTTCCTATACAGCTACTGAAACATCAAGACGTGACAGCGTCATGGTGGGTGCCGCCTACCGGCACGACCCCGACAAAATCATCGATCTGCTGCTCGAGATCGCAGCCGATCATTCCAAGGTGAAGAAGTACCCACCTCCAGCGGCTTTCGTGACTGAATTTGCGGAATCCTCGATCAACTACAAAATGCTGTTCTGGGTTGCAGATCCTCTTGATGCCTTCAATGTGGGCAGCGATCTGCGTCGCGCGATCTGGAAACGCTTCGAACAAGACAGCATCACCATTCCCTTCCCTCAACGCCAGATCTACCCCATGGAATGGCCCCCAAGAACAGAACGAAGCCTCCGGCCCCAACTGCAAGCTGAGCCGCACATTGATTCCGAACCTGCTGACAACATGAGCTAGGTTCGCCAAGGCGACACTCGTGTCTCATACCTAATCTTCATTCCGCCAACAGGCTCAACCTTCAGTTCCTACAGACAAACACCGGATTGCTGGTGGGGACCTTGGCACTGATTGGTGCGTGGTTGTTACTTCAACTTTTGAGCCGTCATGGCCGCAACATGGGCAGCCATCTTGCGGGAGCCTTGAGAAGGCCTGTGCTGATCGGCCTTGGCGTCTCGCTCTACGCCAGCTGGATCATCCATCAGCTCAACGAAGACCTCGGACTGGGTCTGCTCGTTCAGGCGGAGGTGAACCGGATTTCCACCATGCTGGTGATCGCCAGTATCACCTGGGCGGTGATGAATGTGGGCCAGACCGTGCTGATGTCTGCATCCATGCGGCGCTGGATTCAGATCAAGGACCAGCAGGATGAATCCATGCTCATCAATGTGATGAGCAGGCTTTACACCATTTCTGTGCTTGTCATTGCCACGGCAGCACTGATGGTGAACTTCGGTGTTCCCTCGGGTGCGATTGCCACCATGCTTGGTGGCGCCGGCATCGGATTCTCATTCGCAACCCAGCAGATCAGCCAAAATTTTCTATCCGGCTTCATGTTGTTTTTCAACCGCCCCTTCAGGGAAGGTGATTGGATCAACTCGAACAACCTGGAAGGCACGGTTGAAAAAATTGGCTGGTATTACACACGAATTCGCACCTTTGATCGCCGACCTCTTTACATTCCCAATTCGGTATTTGCGACTAATCCGATTCAGAATCCCGGGGAGATGTACAACCGAAGAATTCTTGCGAATATAGGCCTGCGCTATGAAGACTTACACAAAATTGGTGATGTCACGAAAGAGGTTCGCACCTATCTTGAGAAGCATCCAGACATTGACCAAAGCCAGAGCATTCTTGTTAACTTCAACGAGTGGGATGCATCATCGATTAACATGATGATTTATTGCTTCACTAAAACAACAGTCTGGAAGGATTGGCTTGATATTCAGCAATCAATTTTTCTTGATATCGCTGGAATTGTTCAGCGCAGCGGAGCCGACTTCGCATTCAATTGCACCACTTTGTATCCAGCACCTGACTCTGATTCCGACACACTCATCAAGTCACTGAATCGAGGCAACCCTGCCTCATAAGCAGGATTCAATTCAGTTAGCTGGAGGCGGATGTGTAATGCCGCAGCGCATACAACCAGAAGCTGCGGGCAGCGGCAAAGAATCCTGCTGACAAGGCCATTCCCGCCGCCAGCAGAGGAAATGATGCCCGACCCAGCAGCACTTCGGCAGGCACTGTGGTGAGGAAGGCAACGGGAAGCACCAGGGTGAACAGCAATCGCAAGGGGGAGGGGTAGGCCTCAAGCGGATAGCGACCCGAGGCCAGCAACGCCCGCAACACTTCCGTGGCGTTCCAGGTCTTCACGAACCAGATGCTCGTGGCAGCGATCAGAAACCAGAGCGAATACAGGATGAGTGCGGCCACCATCAGCATCACCAGCACGAGGAGGAACACCAGCGGAGTCAGCACCACACCGGACTCGTGCGCGCCCCAGGCGGCCAGGCCAAGGCCCAGAACAACTTCCGAAAGACCCGCTGGGGCAAAGGTGCGCAACGACACCCAAAACTGACTGTCGATCGGTTTGAGCAGCACAAAATCAAGGGTGCCCTCACGCACATACGTGACAATCGCTCCCAGGTTGGGCCGCAGCCAGGCGCTGGTCATGCCGTCGAAGACGGTGTAGAAGCCCTGCACGATCAGAGCCTGGTTCCAGCTCCAGCCGCCCAGCTCGCGTCCAGGACCGAAAAACAGTGACAGCAGCAGCAGGCTGCCACCCAGGCTGAGGACGACTGCAAGCAACTCGACCAGCACATTCAGCTGATACTCCAGCTGCGTGGCCAGCGCAGTGCCCCAGAAACGACGCAAGGTTCGCCAGTAGCGCCCCATCTCAGGCCCCCATGGCGCTGTAGCGCCGAACTCCGGCTCGCCAGAGCACCAGCACCAGCGGCAGAAGCAAGCCGACCCAGGCCAGCTGTGCAGCGAAACCCGCTGCCAAATCCACGGGATCACCCGACAACACCCGAGCAGGAAAATCAATCAGATAGGGGAAGGGTGTCCAGCGCACCCAGTCCTGAACAGCGGGCGGGAAGGCCGTCAACGGAGCGAGCAATCCGGAGAGGAACAGAAAAGGCAAAAACAGCAACCGCTCGAGCGCCGTTGCCTTCTCACTCCAGAAACACAGCGATGCAATCAGGCTCTGCAGCAGAAAGGCGATGGCAAAGGCCATCCAGGTGGCGAGCCAGGCCAGCAGAAAGCCACCCAACGAGGGGATCCAGAAGGCCTGCGGCTGAATCAGAAAGAACACAGCCGCGATGCCGGCGGCAAATGGCAGCCGGGTGAGCTGCTCACCCAGGTGCGAAGCCACATAGCGCCAGAGGGGATGCAACGGTTGCAGCAGATAAGGCGACAGCCTTCCCAGCAGCGCATCCTCTTCGAAGGCGTAGACCATCCAGACCACCGAAAACTGGCGCACCAGAAAAGCACTGAGGAAGTAACGGTCGAGCGCCACCCCGTCCAGACCCAGCTGGGAGCGGGCATCACTGCCGCTCCAGAGGCTGAGCATGATGAACGGCAACACTCCCGACAAGGCCCAGAGCGCGATCTCCGCGCGGTACTCGAGCATGTGGGCGTACTGACTGCCCAACAGAGCGCGCACGATTCGACGATTTAGCCCGAAGATGCGCATCAGAGACTTCCCTGGCGAAACAACTCGCCGATCAGCTGATCAATCGGAGGGTCATTCACCTCGAGATCGCGCACCTCAAAACGCTCCAGGATCTGTGCAAGAACACTGGTGAGTGAGGCCGGGTCCACCCGCAGGTTGACCTCGCAGTTCTCAAGGCTGTCGAGATGACCCAACCCGTTGAAAGCTTCCGCAGGCGCGGGCTGTTCCAGTTCCAGGCGCACGTGGCGCTCCGGCGCCAGACGACTGGCCAGTCGATCCAGGGGGCCGTCATGGAACAACTGACCCTGGTGAATCAGAAGCACCCTGGGGCAGAGAGCTGTGATGTCAGCCATGTAGTGACTGGTGAGCAGGATGGTGGCACCGGTGCGGCGGTTGTACTCGTCCAGAAACTGGCGCACCCGCAGCTGGGCATTCACATCCAGCCCCAGGGTCGGTTCATCCAGAAACAACACCTCCGGTTCATGCAGCAAAGCCGCAAGCAGCTCAGCTTTCATGCGCTGCCCGAGAGATAACTTGCGCACGGGACAGGTGAGTTCTTCGCCCAGCTCCAGCAGGTCCGACAACTCAGTGATCCGTCTGCTGGCCAGGCGATCCGGAATGCCGTACACCGCCGCATTGACCCGCAGCGAATCCATCGGCGGCAGATCCCAGATGAGCTGCTGCTTCTGGCCCATCACCAGGGTGATGCGCCGCAGAAAATCGGGATGGCGACGCTGGGGTTGATGACCAGCCACCAGCACCCGACCGGAGCTGGGATAAATCAATCCACACAGCATTTTGAGCGTGGTCGTCTTGCCGGCGCCATTGGCGCCGAGAAAGCCCACCATCTCCCCGGGAGCAATCGCAAAGGACACGTCCCGCACTGCGGACACATCGCGCTGACGCCGTCGCAGAAAGTGACGCAGAGTGCCGGCAAGACCAGGCTGCTTGTCAGCGACGCGGTACGTCTTGCTGAGCCTTTCAACCGTGATCAACGGGGAGTCCAGCGTTCAGAAGCACAGCTTGCTGAAGGCTAGGGATCGGCACAGCGGAAGCGACTCAACTGAGGTCCGCCAGGCGTCTGCGAGCCAGAGCAGCCTGCGCCTCAGCCTCAGCCAGATTGGCCTTACATTCCGCCACCACCTCGGCCGGTGCCTTGTCGGCGAAATTGGGATTGGCCAGTCGACCGGAGAGACCCTTGATCTCCTTCTCAGCCTTGGCAATGTCCTTGTCCAGACGTGCCTTGAGGGCATCGAGATCAACCAGTCCTTCAATCGGAAGCAGAACCTGAAGCTCACCGCTGACACCAGCCAGAGCCTTGGTCACCGGTGCGGCATCCGCCTCAGAGGGCGTCATGACCTGAACCGTTTCAGCACGAGTGAGGGCCGTGATGTCGCCCATCCCCTGCTGCAGCACGTCCACCAAATCGCCGCGGCCACTCACAAAACGCACCGGAACCGTCTGGGACGGCTTGAGACCAGCAACCGCCCGCAGATTGCGCACGACGCGGATGGCAGCGATCAACTCAGCAAATGAGGCCTCGAGCTCATCATCAAGGGCTGCCTCATCAACGGCCGGCCAGACCTGAAGCGCCAGGAAGGTTGTCTCAGACTCAGCGGTGACGCTGTGCCACAACTCCTCGGTGAGATGAGGCATCAGCGGATTCAACATCAGATGCATCTGACTGATCACCTTGGCCAGCACCTGCTTGGCAACGCGCTGGTCCGCCAGAGCATCGTCAGATGGGTTCTCACCTGGATTGAGCCGGCGCTTGCTCAGCTCCAGATACCAGTCACAGACATCGTTCCAGGCGAACTCGTAGAGGCCTTTGGCCGCTTCACCCAAGGCATAGCTGCCGTAACGCTCGGCGGTTTCGCGGTTGACCCGGGCCAGGCGCGAGAGAATCCAGCGATCCGCCAGCTGCAACGTCGGTGTTTCAGGGTCGCCGAGTTGAGCGGGGGTCTCTCCGCCCAGATTCATCAGGGCAAAGCGAGTGGCATTCCAGAGCTTGTTGGCGAAGTTACGGGACGCCTCCACGGTGGCGGAGGTGTCTTTCTTGCGGTCGTAATCAAGGCGGATGTCCTGACCAGCACCAGCCACCTCCCTCACCAAAGCGAAGCGCAGGGCGTCGGTGCCGTAACGATCGATCAGCAGCAGCGGATCGATGCCGTTGCCGGCGCTCTTGCTCATCTTGCGGTTCTGCTCATCCCGCACCAGACCGTGGATATAGACGTCCTGGAAGGGCATCTTGCCGGTGAAGGCGCCGGCCATCATCGTCATCCGGGCCACCCAGAAAAAGATGATGTCGAAGCCGGTCACCAGTGTGCTGGTGGGGTACCAGCGCTGCAGATCAGCGCTGTCGGCGTCCGGCCATCCCAGGGTGGAAAAAGGCCAGAGGCCGCTGGAGAACCAGGTGTCGAGGACGTCCTCGTCTTGCTCGATCACCGCCGCCGCGCCGTACTCCGCCTGGGCCTTCTTCAGAGCTTCAGCTTCGTTGCGAGCCACCACGTAGGGCGTGGTGTCGGTGTACCTGCCACCGGTTTCGCTGATCACGAACCAGGCAGGAATGCGATGGCCCCACCAGAGCTGGCGGCTGATGCACCAATCGCGGATGTCGGTGAGCCAATCGCGGTAGACCTTCTCCCAGCGATCGGGGATGAAGCAGGGATCCCTGGTCTCGAGAGCCTCTCGGCAACGGGCCGCCAACGGCTCAGTCTTCACAAACCATTGAGTGGACAGCAGGGGCTCCACCGGCACCTTGCCGCGATCGGAGTAGGGAACGCTGTGGCGATAGTCCTCCACCTTCACCAGAAGACCGAGTTCTTCAAGACCCGCCACGACGGCCTTGCGGGCCTCGAAGCGATCCAGCCCCTCAAAGTCACCGGCCTGCTTGTTCATGGTGCCGTTCTTGCGCATCACGGTGATCTGGGGGAGACCGTGGCGCTGGCCGATGGCGAAATCATTGGGGTCGTGAGCCGGCGTCACCTTGACGCAACCGGTGCCGAACTCCTTCTCCACGTGGTCGTCGGCCACGATCGGGATCTCCCGCCCCACAAAGGGCAACGTCAGGGTCTGGCCCACCAGATGGGCGTAGCGCTCATCGGTTGGATTCACCGCCACGGCCGTGTCGCCCAGCATCGTTTCGGGCCGGGTTGTGGCCACTTCCAGATGGCCCTCACCACTGCTGAGCGGATAACGGAAATGCCAGAGGTGACCGTCCACCTCCTTCATCTCCACCTCCAGATCACTCACCGCCGAACCGGAGGCGGGGCACCAGTTCACCAGGTACTCGCCCCGGTAGATCAGCCCCTGCTCGTGCAACCGCACGAAGGCTTCCTTCACCGCCTCGCTGAGGCCTTCATCCAGGGTGAAGCGCTGGCGACGCCAATCCACCGAATAGCCAAGTCTGCGCAGCTGATCGACGATGCGCCCGCCGCTTTCAGCCTTCCACTGCCAGGCCCGCTCCAGAAACGCCTCACGACCGAAATCATGGCGGGTCTTGCCCTCTTCCTTGAGCTGCTTTTCAAGGATCGTCTGCACCGCGATCGAGGCGTGGTCGGTGCCCGGCAAGCAGAGCACGTTCTTTCCGGCCAGGCGCTGGTAGCGCACGATCGTGTCGATCAGGGCCGTGTTGAAGGCATGGCCCATGTGCAGGCTGCCGGTCACGTTCGGCGGCGGAATCACCACCGAAAAGGGATCCCCAGGCGCCTTGGGATCCGGATGAAACGCACCTTGGTCCTCCCAGGCCTGCTGCCAGCGGGCCTCGGTGCCCACCGGGTCATAGGTCTTGGCCAGTTCGGACACGGGACGCGCTCAACTTCAGCGGACCATGCTCGCAAAACAGCTGAACGTCAGACCCTCGACGAGGGCAACCTGATGGCCATGGCAACACAGTGCTGAATTTGAAGTTCAGAATGGATTGGTGAATCGCCTCGGCAACGTGAGTGCTCGGCTGGCAGCCAGCATCGTTCTCTCCACCCTGCTGCTCAGCGGTTGCAGCCGCTTCGGCAACAAGCTGCCGGTGATGCTCTACCTGGCGATGGTGATCGACCAGGACAGCACGATCGACACCGCCACACAAACCGACTTCCGCCGCCGGATTCAGCTGATCATCAGCGATTTCCGCAAGATCAAACCCAACGTGGAAGTGCAGGTCGCGTTGTACAAGCGCGCCAATCTCAGGCAGGAACTCCAACGCCGTAATGGCTCGGATCTGGGCCCTGATCTGGTGGTAACGGATGCCACTCAGGCCAACCAGCTGCTGACCGACGGACTCACGGAAGAGCTGCCACCGGAGGCCTTCAAGCGTCAGCAGACCGAGCCATCTCTGTGGGAACGGGTGAAACTTGACGATGGCCGAGTCGCAGCTCAGCCGATCGTCATCTACCCGCAGATCGCCTGTTTCAACAACACGATCGTTCAGGACCCACCCAGCACTCTGCAGGCACTGCTTCAAGAGGGTGCCGGCGGAACCCGGATCGGACTGGCAGTGAACTTCTCCGAACTGCTGTGGACCGCGGGCAGCCTCGGTGCGCTTCAGAGCCTGGCCCGCGCTGACGATGGCCTGGAGCTGAGTGGCCAGGAAATGGAGTCGATGGTGGACTGGCTCGCCTGGTTGCAACGGGCCAGTGCCCAGCAGAACATCTCCTTTTTCCAGGACCAGGGGCAACTGGAAAATCTGCTCAAGGATGGGGAACTCGACTGGGTGAGCTGCAACTCCAACAGCCTGCTGCGACTCAGAAACCAGATGGGAGACAAGCTCGGAGTCTCTGCACTTCCCAGAGGCCCTGCGGGTGCACCAAGTCCCATGAATGCCGTCAGGGTGCTGGCCCTCGGAGCCAACTCAAGTCCACGGCAACGGGAGATGGCCATCAACCTGGCGCAGTTCATCACCAACCCGATGGTGCAGAGGAATCTTTCCCTGCGCTCGCTCGCTTTCCTGCCCGTGAATCCCGCCGTGGCCGTGCCCGTGCGCAGTTCCCGAACGCTGGCCACCCTGGTGCAGTCCAGAGATGATTCGGTGCAATACGAATCTGCCCTTGCGCAACTGGCCCACCATCGCAACCTTGATCGCGATGGGTCGCAGGTGCTCATACCACTGGTGTTTGGAGCCTCCAACCCAAGGTCCAGCCTGACTTCCTTGCTCAAAGCCCTGCAAAGCGGAACATGAACCAGCTGTTCTGGGAAATCCTTGGCTGGCTTGGTTATCTGCAGCGAGGCGCTGTCATCGCCCAGGTGCTGTTGATCATTGGGCTGTGCATCGGATGGAGCCTGATCGACTCACAACGGCATCTGGGAAAGCTCCATCCATCACTGCGAGTGCTGGTGGCACCCTTCGCCATGTTGTTGATCGCCTGGCTGATCGCAAGCGGCGGTGGCAAAACAGGTTTGGTGAGCTATGCCGGCCTCTGCTGGCTGGGCTGGAATCTGCTCCAGTTGTTGAAACAACTGCTGCTGCTGGTGCTGCCTGTGGCCAGCGTTCATCAGCTTGAAAGTCGTTTGCTCAAACCGCTGTTTCTGGTTCTGGTGAGCCTGAACCTGATCAGCATGTTCGACAATCCCGCTGACCTCGGCGTGATCAAACTGGGCAGCCTCTTCGGCGAGATCCTCACGGTCAACAATCTGGTCATCGCGATGCTGGTGACCTATCTGCTGCTCGTGGGCACCAAGCTTCCCGCAGCAGGTCTGGCCTGGCTGCTGCAGAAACTGCTGAGTTGCAGTGACAGCAGCCGCAAGGCTCTGGAACTGATCATCCGCTACATGGTTGTCGGCACCGGTGTGGCTGCCGTGGGCTTTCACATCGGTCTGAACTCCACAGCCCTGGTTGCAATCGCCGGTGGGTTGTCCGTGGGCCTGGGCTTCGGCATCAAAGAGGTGTTCTCCAACTTCATCAGCGGAATCTGGCTGTTGTTTGAAGGATCCGTTCGACCGGGAGAGATCCTGATGGTGGATGGAGATCCCTGTGAAGTGCGCAAGCTCGGCCTGCGCGCCACCTTGCTCTGGCGTGTCCGCGACAACGCGGAGCTGCTGATTCCCAATCAGATGTTCTTCACCGCCCAGGCCATCAGCTACACCGCAACTGACAGCATGCGCCGCAGCGAAATCCGGGTGGGCGCCGCCTATCGCCACGATCCACAAGTGGTGCTCAGCCTTCTGGAGACCACAGCACTGACAGTCCCGAGGGTGCTCAGTCAACCACCACCCAGAGCCTTTCAGGTGCAATACGGCGACTCTGCGATCGAATACTCACTGCGCTACTGGATCGCTGACCCAATGAGCAACATGCGGGTTGTGAGTGAAGTGAACCAGGCGATCTGGACCGCCTTCAAACGGGAAGGAATTGAAATTCCCTTCCCGCAGCGGGTGAACACCGTGCGTGAGATCCCACCGATCAGGACTGAGCGAGACGCCGGAGATAACCCTCCCGGGTCCCTGCATTGATCCAGCCGGTGGCGATGGTTTTGCTGTGCTTGCAATTCACCCGACCGCGGTGGATGTGACTTGGGCCTGCAGGGAAGATCACCAGTTTTCCCCGCACGGCCTCCTCGTGATGCTGCTGCCAGTGAAACTCCGTACCGGCTTCAGCCACGGTGTCGCAATAGAGAATCCAGGCCAGCACGCGATGAACGGGTTCCGTGGCCTCATCACTGATCGTCCAGTCGCAGTGCCATTTCCGAAACCCCTCACCTGGGGCGTAGCGCTGAAGGTTGAAAATCGGCAAAACAAACAGCTCCCGGTCGGGACAGACCTCACGAAACAGAGGCCGCTCCTCCAGGTAGCGATCAAGACCGGCAGTGACACCCCGCACAATCACCTCCGACAAAGCACAGGACTCAGGGTCACTGCGATCGATGGCCACCAGGCTGATATCCGTGCTCACCTTCGACGGTTCCCCATCGTTGGAGGAACCGAAGGCAACGCCAGGACGGTGGAGGTCGGTGCGCCGATCAAAAAAGGCCATCACGCCATCAGCAACCGCTTCAAAACCGGCATTGCCGTAGCGAGCGATCAGGCTCAGGTCGTTCAGCTCAGACATCAGCCCTTCCAGGGAATTGCCACCACGGCCTCCAGCTGTTGCCAGCGACTGCGATCAGCAACCACCAGGTCGGTCAGTTCCACGCGCTCCAAAGCCCTGGCCAGGCGCTCAGGATCCAGCACAGCAGGATCCTTGGGTGCCTGTGACAACAACAGCACCTGCTGCTCAGCGGGATCCGCCAGCACCTGAAGCTCCAGATCCGCCAGCTCCCGCTCAAAAAAGGTTCGACGCAGCCGCGAGGTGATGCGCTCTCCGAGGGCAACCGCGAAATGTTCGAGGCTGTCGCGCTCTCCCGACAAGCCGCAATTCAGCGACAGCCAGATCATCAGCTTGGCCCAGCTGTCAACGCTCCAGAGCGGCTGAAAACTCTCACGGTGCTGCCGAATCAGCTCCAGCAGTGCGAAGTCCACAAGGGTGCCCTGCAACTGTTCGGGATCCGGACGACTCATGCTGACCCTCACTTGAAGACATCCTCTCCCCCGGGGGTCAGACTGGTGCTGCACGTCTATGCCTGACCATGACCCTGGATCTCAATGATCCCGAACTCGAATTCTCGGATCTGGTTTACGCCTATCAGAGCTGGGTGATGGCCATCATCAATGACGAAAAACTCGACTCGGACGACATCCTTCTCACCGACGAGATCGCAGAGGACGCTCTCAATGCGATGCGCTTTCTGCCTGGTGAGGTGACAAGCGCCATCGAAACGTCGCTGGCACGCGTCTATGACGTGGATGCCGACGAACTGGCGGGCCTGCTTTTCCCCGAAGACTGAGCTGACCCGCGAGACTGCACCAACGCTGACATCGCCGCATGGGCTGGACCATCGACGACATCCCTGACCTGCGAGGTCGGATTGCCCTTGTCACAGGAGCCAACAGCGGCTTGGGCCTCGAAACCACCCGGGCCCTGCTCAGGTCGGGCGCAACCGTGCTGATGGCCTGTCGCAGCCGCCGCAAAGGAGAAGCTGCCCGGGCGGAACTGCTGGAGCTGGGCTCCTCAGGTGTGGACCTGCTCGAACTGGATCTGGCCGATCTCGACAGCGTCGACGCCTGCTGTCGTGAAGTTCAGGGGCGCTATGAGCGCTTGGATCTGCTCATTAACAATGCCGGGCTGATGGCGCCTCCACGCCTGCTGAGCAAGCAGGGGCATGAAATGCAGTTCGCGGTGAATCATCTTGGCCACTTCGCATTAACCCAGGCCCTTCTTCCCCTGATGGAGGGACGTGCACAGGCTCGAGTGGTGACCGTCACCTCCGGAGCGCAATATTTCGGCGCGATCGCATGGGATGACCTGAGCGGTGAAAAGCGCTACGACCGCTGGAAGGCTTACGGCCAGAGCAAGTTGGCCAACGTGATGTTCGCACTGGAGTTGAACCATCGCCTCGAGCGGTCGGGAAGTTCAGTCAGATCGCTGGCAGCCCATCCAGGCCTTGCACGAACGAATCTCCAACCGCTCTCGGTGGCGTCCAGTGGTGCATGGCAGGAAGCCCTGGCTTACCGATTGATGGATCCCTTGTTCCAGAGCGCGGCCCAGGGGGCACTGCCACAGCTTCTTGCAGCAACCTCTCCCTCAGCAAACGGTGGAGAGCACTACGGTCCAGGACAGTTTGGGGGCATGCGCGGTGCTCCCAAGCAGCAACCGGTGGCCCGTGCCGCTCGCAGCCAGCAGCAGAGAGCTCGACTGTGGAGAATCACTGAAGAACTGATCAAAACCCGAAGCGCCGCATTGTGAGGTCAGACGTCACCATGGACAACCACGGATCCACAGGGACGCAACGGCAGCAATTGTTGCTGGAGGAGCTGCAGAAAAGTGAATCCGAGATGACCGGTCAGCAGCTGCATCGCTGCCTGGAGGGGCAGCCCGGAGCCATGGGTCTGGCAACGGTGTACCGCAATCTGCGCAAACTGCATCAACAGGGCAAAGTCCGGTGCAGGCATCTGCCGACAGGTGAAGCGCTTTACGCACCTGTGGATCGCGATCAGCACCATCTCACCTGTGTGAGCTGTGGTGCAACGCAGACGTTGCACCAATGCCCGATCCATGAACTGAAGGTGGAGACACCGGAAACCGACAATTTCAAGCTGATTTTTCACACCCTGGAATTCTTCGGACTGTGCAACAGCTGCCGAACAGAGCGCTGAACAAAGCCTGGGCATGGATGCAACAACACCGCCCATCCGGGTTCGGATGCGCATGAACAAACCAGGGGTTGGATCAAGGTGTGATCAGACTGCTGGGCATGCCAAACCGCAATCGGATCACCAAGGACCCTCCCGTGAAGTCGGGAGGGGAGGGGTGGTTGGTCAATGGCGCTCAACAACTGCTGGTGCAGTTCAAACCCGACACACCTTCGTCGCAGGAGCAGTGGGTCTCAGTGAGGACCTACCGCTGGGTACCACCCCACCCCCCGGAGCCTCAGACACGCAGGCGAATGCTCAGGCAAAACGCCCTCGAAGCTTGGGAAACAATGCTCAGGACCGGCTGGCGACGGTGCTCACCGCCGGTGCACTAGGAGCCCTCAAAGCGAGATGTGACTTTCCACAGAAGAGATGACTATCCCGTGACTCTCCACAAGCAGCAGCCAGCGCAATCACCGAGGAGCCGGCATCAGCAACGTGTCGGATCAGACAACACGTTGCTGGGCGTTGTCCGTCAACAGACGGGATGTGGAGGCTTGCGGATCAGTCACCAGCCAGATCAGCACCGCCACCACGCTGATCCCCACCAGGGCTGCGAAAGCGCGCAGCAGATGGTGCGTGATGTCGTCGGGGTGCCGTTGACGGGAACTGGGTGCCATCAGATCAGCGCGAATGGTTCCGTTCTGGCCATCCCAGACACCTGGGTAGGCAAATGCGTGATTGTCTCCTGAATTGCTGGGGAGTTTGCCGGCAGGTCAGAACCGGGGTTAGAGCGAATGGATACCAAGCATCTCCATGACCAGCAGCACAGACCATTCCGAAGCCCTGCTCGAGGATGTCGTTGCAGAGGAAATTTCGCTCCAGATTGATCACATCGCCGAGTCGCTGCAACGCGAGGGTTGGCCGATGCCTCTGGTGAAACGTTTCATGCACCGTGCTGTCGACAACCTGCCTGAATAGCTGCGTATCACCAGTCCCGCATTCGGGATGGATTGATGCATGCGCCGACTGGGGTCAACCCGAGTGCTTCCTGATCTGGCAGACGGATCAAAGGGGTGAATCTGCTCACGTGGAACCCGTCTGGAAAGGTCCTGAAACCGAACCTGCCTGGACGGCTGTCCTGACTCCCAAGCAACTGGCAGTCGGCGTAGACCGAGCAGGTCCCACTCGGAGACACCCATGACAGCAAGCACACTTCAGGCACCCACTGGACTGGTCACTCACGACCTTGAAGGGCATGACAACGTCTATGCCAAGGAGCCACCTATGGAACTAGCTGGCCCCGAGGCCGGCTGGGGATTCCACAAGCGTGCAGAGATGCTGAACGGTCGCCTGGCAATGCTCGGCTTCATTGCTGCGATCGCCACAGAACTGATCAGTGGTGAAGGATTGCTCCACAGCATCGGCCTCTAGCTGGAATGAATGCCGGTTGTCTTTGCACAAATGATCACTGGCTAATCATTGGAACGACGCAAGCCACCGATGCAATGAGCTCATTGCATCGGTTTCGCCTCACGCTTCAACAGCAGCTCTTATCGACCGATCACAACATGCGCATCGCAGTCAGTGGATCGCACTCACTTGGAAAAAGCACCTTGGTGTGGGACTGGGTGAAACGCCATCCCGAGTACAGACGTGAGGAGGAACCATTCCGTGCCCTCGATAGCGAGATGTATGACATCCGTTTTCGCCAGGAAAGCAATCGACTGCACAATGGTTTACAGATGTATTACAACGCCAGTCGTGTGAATCTTTATTCTTCAATCAACGATTGTGTGATCTTTGACCGTGCTCCAGTCGATTACATTGCCTACTCGCAATACACCGCTGACAAGAAAACGACAGATATTGATGATGCATTTGTGAATGCGATGGTGCCAAGAGTCAGGGAGACCATGCAAAGGCTTGACTTGGTGGTATTTGTTCCAATGACCGATCGCTGGCCAGTGGAGATGGAGGATGACGGGATACGACCTATCGATGCTCCCTACAGAGCAGAAGTCGATGCGATCTTTAAACAGATCTACCGAAAAGAACGATTCGCAGTGATGCCAGAAAGCAATCAGCCAAAACTGATTGAACTCTGGGGCTCCCGTGAACATCGAGTCGAGCAACTCACGCAGGTCACTGCATCATGCATCCCCTGATCGCATCAATAAGGCATCGGAACTGCCGGACCTGCTCCTGGCAGAACTCTGAAATCAAAACTAATCCGGGTCGAATTCGTGGTATTGATCTTCGAGCCATGACTGAGGTTCACACCATCAAAGACCAAAGCCTGACCTGGACTCATCTGGATCGGCTGATAGTCTTTTGCTCCAACTTTATTTTCAATCCAAAGACTGTTATCACCCCATACGTCTGTTAACGGCACCCATACATTCATTCGTCCATCTTCGACCCCGAAGTCCTTGTCGCGGTGGAACACACTGCTCCCATGCCCACAGTAGTGAAACCGAAAAGAAGGGGGGCTTTGATATGCTGCGATCTCACCGACAACCTCCTTGAGAATATCCAAGACAAAGGAAGAATAAAGCTCCTCGATTTGCGGGAAAGACTCGGTCAGCTGATTGCATGTAGGACTTCGATTCAGCATCTTAATCTTGCTTGATTGATGCACCTCATTTAAACAAGATTGACCAAGTCCTTCACGAGCCCACTCACGGAATCGATATTGATCAGGATTGTATTCAACAATTGTTGGTTTCATCCCAAAAAAATATCTGACTCGATCACAAGAGGAGCGGCCTTCCTGAGATTCTTAAAAAATATTTTCAGCTCTGCAGCGCTAACAACAGATGCTGAGAACCTCTGCCGATCAGTGGTCTGAATCGCTGCAGTGGCCTCAGCCAGTCGGTCATTCGCTCAGAACGATCCAAAGCCAAGGAGCTGGCCTTCTTACGACAGCACGATCACAGCCAGGACGTCCGGATAGCTAGCCCTGGCTCATGGCGCCACAATCGTTTCTCTCAGAGCCAGTTCCCCACCTGCTGCTTCGCCGAAGAATGATGCGGATGCATGGTCACGAGAAGCTCTCGACAACCGTGCTCATTGTTGACGTCAGGATGAAAAAAGTGCTGACAGCGATAAACACGCCAATCACGACTGTTGGATTGACTTCACCAACAATCTCTTGATCCAAGACCCGGGCTTCATCATTGGAGACTTCGTTTGTCATGGCAACAATTGATGCTTGATTTCATGTTATTCCTTTCAGGCCAGAGGAAATGACCGACGAGACAAGCAAACCATAAAA
Organism: Synechococcus sp.; assembly: GCA_047286285.1. GTDB lineage: Bacteria > Cyanobacteriota > Cyanobacteriia > PCC-6307 > Cyanobiaceae > Synechococcus_C. The sequence continues at coordinate 2,560,776 of JBJBBP010000002.1, forward strand.
CAGCGAGTTTGGTTAAAATTGATGATGGCGCAGGGCACTTTTATGGCGAACTAATGTTGCCTCTAGGCAAACACTTCATAATTCAACAACAAGCCTGATTATGAACTATTCGGCTTTCTTGACTGATTCAATTGGAACATCACCTCAAGCCGTTGGTTTGCAGAATCGTCAAGACGGAATCCAGCCAAACCTGCCCTGCCTGATCACGAAAGCCAAAGACCAAAGCTGTACTGAGCCAGGAAGAACAGACTTCGGTTCAGGGTGGAAATCATCACCCAGATAGCGAAGACAGCTCAGCGAGGTGTCATTCGCCGCTGATGGGCTTGAAGAGAGGCTCTTGAAGCAGATTTGGCGGTTCCCCATCAACCGAAAAGCTCAGCCGTGCTGGAAGCATCAACACAGGCCTGAACTGACATGGCCAGCCAACAAACAACCCGTTGTCCGACGGGTGGCGTTCGCCGGGATGCGCTGCGATGACTGATGGGCGATGAGGGGATCGAACCTTCGACAATCTCCTTGTAAGGGAGGTGCTCTACCGCTGAGCTAATCGCCCGAGAAGCCAATTCTGCCTGATCGCGGCAATCTGAAGCAGCACAACGTGTCTTGCAGTGGCCACAGGCCGAGATCATGACCGAGCCACCATGGCCTGGTGCCTGCCCATCGGACTGCTGATGGGATGGTGGCTGGGATGGATGAACGGTGCGATGACGGCGATCGCCGTCATCGTGGGAGGCCTCTGGCTATCCCCTGACCTTGACGTGCGTTCGACCGCTCTGAGGCGCTGGGGAGTGCTGGGCGGGATCTGGTGGCCCTATCGGCGCTTGCTTCGGCACCGCTCTCTCTTGTCCCACGGCCCCCTGATTGGCATGGCATTGCGGTTGGCCTGGCTGTCAGCCCTGCTGCTGCTGATCTGGACAACTGCGGCCTGGCTTTCTGCAGCTGTCATTCCAAGCCCATCACAGACACTGCCAGGGCTCGTCACAACCTTGAAGCAACATCCGAAGCCCTTGATCAGCGTGCTGGTGGGCCTTGAAGGCAGCGTATGGCTGCATCTGATCCTGGACGGGGATCCACTGCCGGCAGAGTGCTCCAATCGCTGGCGGCGGAAGCGACGTCGGTGAGAGGGTGACCACAACCATGTGCGGTTCCCATGAGCTCCGGCTGCGAAGAGTCCCAGCACCAGGATCCGCTGCGCCGGCTGGAGGGCTTGGTGGCTCGGTTGCGCGATCCCGAAGATGGCTGCCCCTGGGACCTGGAACAGACCCACCAGTCACTCACCCCTTACGTGCTGGAAGAAGCGCATGAGGTGGCCGATGCCATCCGCAATGGCACTGACAAGGATCTACGGGAGGAGCTCGGGGACCTGCTCCTGCAGGTGGTGCTTCATGCCCGCATCGCCAAGGAAGAGAAGCGATTCGATCTCAATGATGTGGCGGCAGGTATCAGCGACAAACTGATTCGCCGCCATCCCCACGTCTTCGCCGATGCCGAAGCCGGCGACAGCACAGCTGTTCGTGTCAGCTGGGAAGCCATCAAGGCGCAGGAACAGGCAGAAGCGAGAGGCGACTCAGCCTCAGCATCTCCACTCAGCGATCAGCTCGCGGGAAAGGTGCGTGGACAGCCAGCCCTCACTGGTGCGATGACCATTTCCAGGAAAGCCGCGCAGGCCGGCTTCGAATGGGAGGAGATGGCCGGCGTCTGGAGCAAGGTGAATGAGGAGCTTCAGGAACTCAAGGACGCCGTCGCCTCAGGCGACACAGCGCATGCCCAAGAGGAACTTGGGGATGTGTTGTTCACCCTGGTGAATGTGGCGCGCTGGTGTGGGATCAGCCCGGAAGAAGGACTGGCAGGAACCAACCAACGTTTCCTGGATCGCTTCTCACGGGTCGAGGCGGCACTCGGCGGTGATCTCAAAGGTCACAGCATTGATGAGCTCGAGGGGCTGTGGCAGCAGGCGAAACAAGCCATCCGCAGGGAGTCTCTGGATCACGGAAGCTGATCAGTCGTGAGCGGCAATCGTGCCTTCGGTTGTGCCCCAGAGGTGGCGCTTGACCTGATCGGCTTCGCGGATGAACGCACGGGCCTGCTCACGGGTTGTGCAGCTGCGCGCTCCTTCCTCGAGCCGCATGAGAGTGACCAGTTCCGCTGAAGCGTGGTGAACTTGTGATTGATTCATCAATCCACCTCCAAGACAACTTGGTTAATCGCACCTTAACCAGGGAATCCAATGAGACCCACTTTTAATCGTCAGGGGAGGGCCGGTTTTGCCGGCGACGTTTGAGTTCACTGCGCCTTCCTTTGGCCTCAAGTCTGCGTTTGACAGCAGCACGCCCAGGACGGGTGGGCCTGCGTTGCGGCGGAGGCGGTTTGAGACCCTCCCTCAACAGATCCGCCAGTCGCGCCATGGCCCTCTGACGGTTCTGCCACTGGGAACGCTCCTCAGCCGCAACCACCCGCAGCCAGCCCCCCTCCAGACGCGATGCCAACTGCTGCCGCAAGCGTGCCTTGCGAAACGGACCAAGGACCTTGGAACTCTCCAGATCAAATCTCAGCTCCACCCTGGAATCGGTGGTGTTCACCCCCTGCCCACCCGGACCCGAGGACCTGGAGAAACGCCACTGCAACTCAGCCGCTGGGATCACCAGACGGTCATTGATCGGCAGGTCCTGAACCATGACGATGACCCAACCAGCGCCTTAGCCGAACAGATTCATTCTCAAGATCTCCAACTTCGGGTTGTGGGTCTGGAGATGCTCTGGCAGCCGAAAATCAATCGCATCCCAGATCGGCACCCCCAGAAAATCAGCCAACGCATAGGCGTCCGTGCGGATGGCATGAAGAGTGCCATGGTCAGTCACATTCAGCCGACGACCATCAGCGCAAACCAGGTTGAGTTCATAGCTGTAGTACGACCTCTTGTTTCCCCGCACAAATTCCCTCACCAATTGAAGAGCGCGCACCTCACGCAGGGGAATGTGTCGACCGCGGTGAATGACGACCTGGGTGGATTGATCAAAGCAGACCTGGCGTCGACGCATCTGCCAGAGAGAAAGCCCTGCGAGACCAGAAACAGCCAGTGTCCCCAACACCCCCCAAGCAGCCTGCTCGGCCTGCAGCGATCCAACCAGCAAACCGATGCTCAACACCAAGCCCAGCACCGTCATCGATCCAGAGACGATCAACACAAGGGGCGTGACTTCAAAGGTGAGCGTCGACCCGATCAACCCCTGCCGCAATCTTGCGCGATGCGTGCAGAACTGATGACCGCCATGCACCAGCGGCGTCCACTCGATCCACGAGGCCAATTCATCCTCGAAACAAGCGGGATCCAGAAGTTCACGCTTGTCTTCAAAAACAGAAAACAACGACCCTATCCACCCCATGTTGGGCTCGGCATGGTTGAGAGCAGTCTGCGCCGAATCACAACAGAGCTGAACCAACGTTGGTCTTAGCTGGAAAGGAACACCAGGCGTCCAGCCATGACCGAACCATCTCCGGCCGATCAGGGCTGGATCGATGAACACCATCAAGGGGTTCGTTACGGACTCGCCGGTCAGGTGCTGGTGGATGAACAGAGCGCTTTCCAGCGCATCACCGTGATCGACAGTGAGCGCTACGGCAAAGGACTGCTCCTGGACGGTTGCTGGATGACCGCGGAGCGCCAGGAACGTCATTACCACGAATCCCTGGTGCATCCGGCTCTTTGCAGTGCCGAGGCCATTGACCGGATCCTGGTGATCGGAGGCGGCGATGGCGGCACCGCCCGCGAATGCCTTCGCCATCCGGAGGTCCGCCATCTCGACATGGTGGAGATCGATGGCCGGGTGGTTGAAGTCAGCCAGAAGCATCTGGCTTCGGTGGGTGGGGGCTGCTGGAACGACCCGCGCTTCCGGCTGACGGTGGGTGATGGCATTGCCTGGGCAGCCGGCTGCGATGACGCCAGCTACGACGTGGTGATCGTGGATGGTTCCGATCCGGCAGGTCCGGCCGAAGGTCTGTTCAACCGCAGCTTTTTCGAGCATTGCCGGCGCATCCTCAGACCGGGAGGCGTCTTCGCCACCCAGAGCGAATCACCGGAGGCCTTCCGGGGAGTTCACATCGATACTGTTCGCCTGCTGAAGGATGTCTTCGGCCATGCTGACCCCCTTTACGGCTGGGTGCCGATGTACCCCAGCGGCTGGTGGAGCTGGACTTTCGCTGCGCTGGATGGCCCCCGCTACAGACGACCCGACCCGCAGCGTGCAGCAGCCATCGCCGCAGGCTGCGAGATCTGGAGCCCCCGCTGGCAGTCCGGTGCCTTTGAAGCGATGCCGGTCTCGATTGAACGGGAGCTGACGGCGTGACGATCCCCGACCAGGCGCTGTTTGATCGGGAGGGAGCGATCTACATGGGCGCCAGCAGGAACCCGAATGGCTGCAAGGTGGGACTGTTCGGCGTGCCTTACGACGGCACCACATCCTTCAGACCCGGCACCCGTTTCGGCCCTGCAGCGGTGCGGGAGGTGAGTACTGGTCTGGAGACCTACTGTCCCCAGCTCGACCGTGATCTCGAGACCATGGCCTACGCCGATCTCGGCGCGGTCGACATCCCCTTCGGCGCGCCGGAGCCTGTGGTGAAAGCTGTTTACAACGCCACGATCCATGTTCTGGACCTGCAGCTCAAGCCCTTGATGCTTGGGGGAGAACACTCGATCAGCTCCGGAGCGGTCGCCGCGGTCGCCGAACGGCATCCTGACCTGGCACTGGTACAGCTGGATGCTCACGCAGATCTCCGTCATGAGTGGCTGGGTGCACGCCACAGCCACGCCTGCGCCATGCGGCGCTGCCTGGACGTGCTGCCCAGCCGGAATCTGCTGCAGATCGCCATTCGCAGCGGCACCAGGGAAGAGTTCTCGGAACTGCGCAGCAGCGGCCGCCTGGTCCCCTTTGAGCAGATGGGCGCCCGACTGCAGGATCTGCGCGGCCTGCCTCTTTATCTCACCGTTGACCTGGACTGGTTTGACCCGGCCGTGATGCCCGGCACAGGGACCCCCGAACCAGGAGGGTTTCTTTGGCAAGACTTCGCTGAACTGGTGAGCGAATTACAACACCACAACCTCGTTGGAGCCGATGTTGTGGAGTTGGCTCCTCAACTGGACCGCAGCGGCATCAGCAGCGTTCTGGCAGCCAAGGTGACCCGCAGCCTGCTGCTGCTGATGGGTCAGTAGAAGTGAACAGCTCCCAGACGCTGCTCTCGGAGTCGTCGGTGCTGGCCACTGAGCAAGCTGAGCACGAGTGTGGGATGCCTGTGAATCAGCTCCAAAAAACTGTTGCGATCCAGCCGAAGAACGTGAACGGGCGTGATTGCAAGTGCTGTTCGGCTGTGATGTGCGTCCTCAGCAACGAGGTCTTCATAGAAAAAGACTTCTCCATCGCCATAGCGGAGGCGGTCACGACCACCAGTCGTGAGCTCCACCAATCCACGCGCAATCGCGTAAAGAGCGTTCACCGAGTCACCCCGCTCAAACAGGATGCTTCCTGTAGGCAGCAGCAACAGATCAACATTGCGATGCTCAGCGATCAACTGAACAGCGGTCGGCATGGCTGTGGGGACCGACAACGGAAACGCAAAGAAGCTTCAGTCTCCTGATTGTGCCGCCCAATTCAAGGGTGGTTGTAACTGCAACGACACAACCCTTTGGTTCACAACACCTGGGCTGGATCTCCGGACTGACCGAGGCCATCCACCGAAGATCCAAGTCCAGCTGTCGGTCGCCGCCGACCAGGGGCTGATCGGGCTTCACCAGGCCAGGAAGCACCGGAGCACGCGCTGTCCAGTGATGGCACCAGATCAGCCGTGCGAGCTCCACGTGCACCGTTAAGCGACGCAGTCGGCACCAACCACCACCTCCTCCTCCCTGCGCCGGAACGCAGTGCTGACAGGACTGGCAGGAGGACTGAGGCAGAACGCTCTGAAGCGGAGGAGTTCAAGCTAAGGACACTTTCCGTAGCGGTCGACGCTGCAGCCGCAATCTGCGGCTTTACTTCCACTTCCAACGCAAACCGGAACTGCATCCATAAGATCCGCCATATATGCCTACCTCCGTCATGGATCTGCAACGCACGCCGCTGCATGACCTCTGCCGAGAAGCCAAGGGCCGCATGGTTCCTTTTGCCGGCTGGGAGATGGCGGTCCAGTTCTCAGGACTGATCACCGAACACAAAGCCGTTCGTGAAGCCGTGGGGATGTTTGACATCTCCCACATGGGCGTGCTCCGCATTGAAGGCAGCAATCCCAAGGATGCGCTCCAGACACTGGTGCCAACGGACCTGCACCGGATCGGAGCTGGGCAGGCCTGCTACACCGTTCTGCTGAACGACAACGGCGGCATCCGTGACGATCTGATCATTTATGACCAGGGGGAGACAGCAACCGGCGACGGGACCCTGCTGGTCGTGATCAACGCCGCCTGCGCCGAAAGCGACACGGCCTGGCTGAAACAGCAACTGGAGCCGCGTGGCCTGCGCGTTCTGGATGAAAAGAAGGACGGTGTGCTGCTGGCCCTGCAGGGTCCGAAAGCAATCGCCATTCTCGAACAACTCAGCGGGGAATCTCTACGGGAACTGCCCCGCTTTGGCCATCGCCGGCTGCCATTGCAAGGGCTCAACCAGCAGGTGTTCTGCGCCCGAACCGGCTACACGGGCGAGGACGGTGCTGAACTGCTGTTGAGCCGGAGCGACGGGCGCAAACTCTGGACGCAGTTGCTGGAACTGAATGTCACGCCCTGTGGCCTGGGGGCAAGGGACACCCTGCGCCTGGAAGCTGCCATGCACCTTTACGGCCAGGACATGACGACCAGCACCAACCCCTTCGAAGCAGGGCTCGGTTGGCTGGTGCATCTGGAAATGCCTCAGAACTTCATCGGTCGCAAGGCCCTAGAGCAGGTCGCGGCCAGTGGTCCGTCTCAGCGATTGGTGGGACTGAAGCTGCAGGGACGAGCCATTGCCCGCCACGACTATCCGGTGCTGCACAACGGCGAAAAAGTGGGCGTTGTCACCAGCGGCAGCTGGTCACCCACCCTGGAAGAAGCCATCGCCCTGGCCGCAGTCCCCAAGGAACTAGCCAAGGTGGGCAGCGAACTGGGCGTGGAGATCCGAGGACAGGTCCAACCGGCAACGGTGGTGAAGCGGCCCTTTTACCGGCGTGGATAAAGGGACCCAGGCTATGGGAAACTCGCTCTTCTCCAGCTGAGACATCCCATGCGCAGCAACGGTTGCGGTGACCTGCGCGAAAAGAACATCGATCAGCAGGTGCAGCTCTGCGGCTGGGTGGATCGACGCCGTGACCACGGTGGGGTGATTTTCATCGACCTGCGCGATCGCAGCGGCACGGTGCAAATCACCGTGGACCCGGATCTGGGGGCTGAAGCCTTCGCCGTCGCCGAGCATCTGCGCAGCGAAACCGTGCTTCAAATTCAAGGAAAAGTTCGAGCACGCCCTGCCGAATCCCTGAACGACAAACTGGCGACGGGCGCAGTCGAGGTGCTGGCCAGCGGCATCACCGTGCTGAACAGCGTGAAGGGCAATCTGCCCTTCCCCGTTTCCGTGCACGACGAGGAAAACACCCGGGAAGAGCTGCGGCTGCGTCACCGCTATCTGGATCTGCGCCGCAAGCGCATGAACGACAACCTGCGCCTGCGGGCTCAGACCATCCAGGCCGCCCGTCGCTTCCTGGAAGACGAAGGCTTCATTGAAGTGGAGACCCCGGTGCTGACCCGCTCCACCCCGGAAGGCGCCCGCGACTACGTGCTGCCCAGCCGGGTATGCGGCGGTGACTGGTTCGCCCTGCCCCAGTCCCCTCAGCTGTTCAAGCAACTGCTGATGGTGGGCGGCATTGAGCGGTACTACCAGGTGGCCCGCTGTTTCCGCGACGAAGACCTGCGTGCCGACCGCCAGCCCGAGTTCACGCAGCTGGACATCGAGATGAGCTTCATGGATCAGGCGCAGATCCTGGAGCTCAACGAATCACTGATCTGCGCCATCTGGAAGTCGGTGAAAGGTATCGAACTGCCGAGACCCTTCCCGCGCATGACCTGGCATGAGGCCATGGAGCGCTACGGAACCGACCGGCCCGACACCCGTTACGGCATGGAGCTGGTGACGGTGTCAGACATCGTCAAGGACATGGGGTTCAAGGTGTTCAGCGGCGCCGTGAAATCCGGCGGCGCCGTGAAGGTGATCGCCGTGCCCGGCGGCAACGATGCCCTCTCCAATGTGCGCATCAAACCCGGTGGGGATGTGTTCAGCGAAGCCCAGGCCGCCGGTGCCGGGGGTCTGGCTTTCATCCGCGTGCGCGAGGGCGGCGAGATCGACACGATCGGTGCGATCAAGGACAACCTCAGCGACGCGCAGAAGCAGGAGCTGCTCAGCCGCACCGAAGCCCAGCCGGGCACACTGCTGCTCTTCGGTGCCGGTGACACCGCCACAGTCAACAAGGCCCTCGACCGGGTGCGTCAATACCTGGCCAGGGAGCTGGGCATGGTCAAACCCGATCGAGACAACGACCAGTGGAACTTCCTCTGGGTGGTGGATTTCCCGATGTTCGAGTTCAACAGCGATGAGAATCGTTTTGAGGCGCTGCATCACCCCTTCTGCGCTCCAAACACCGAAGATCTGGGCAACGACCCATCCGAGTGGGCCAAGACACTGCCGGAAGCTCGTGCTCAGGCCTACGACCTTGTGCTCAACGGCCTCGAACTCGGTGGTGGCTCCCTGCGCATCCATGACTCGGCCCTGCAGCGCCAGGTGCTGCAGACCGTGGGTCTGCCCCTGGAGGAAGCCCAGGAGCAGTTCGGCTTCCTGATGGACGCCCTCGATGTGGGTGCTCCTCCGCATGGAGGACTGGCTTTCGGCGTCGACCGGATGGTGATGTTGCTGGCGGGTGAGGAATCGATCCGTGACACGATCGCCTTCCCCAAGACTCAGCAAGCGCGTTGTCTGATGACGAACGCTCCCGGCGGTGTGGCCGACAAGCAGCTTGAGGAGCTGCATGTGGCCAGCACCTGGGTGGAACAGAACGACGAGGCCGCGGACTAGAACCCGAACAGAAACCGGCGGTTCCGCGCACTGCTCTCTCAGAGCATCAACCCTGGAAGGACAGTGAGCCATCCAGGGTTTCTTGGCCAAACACGCCCGATCGACGGGGCATGCCCCGATCCGCTGGAGCGGTGGCAACGACCTGCTGCGCTTGTACCTGCAGGACATCGGTCGCGTCGACCTGCTCACCAGCGAGGAAGAAGTCACCCTCTCTCGACAGGTTCAGCAGCGGGAGAAGCTGCTGGTACAGGAGCGGGACCTCAGCAATCGCCATGCCGCAATCCGGATCCTGCTGGATCTGGAGGAGCTGCAGCTGCGCGAAGCCAATCAGGTGAGCCACTGGCCCACCCGTCAGGAATGGGCGCGGGCTGCCGAGTTACCCCTGGAGGAGCTCAATCGTCAGCTCAATGAGGGCTACAGCCTCTGGGCTGAGGAAGTGGGCCTTGAGGCCAAGGAACTGCAACGCCGGCTTCGAGAGGGCCGCAGAGCCCGCGATCGGATGATCCAGGCCAACCTGCGCCTTGTGGTTGCGGTGGCCAAGAAATATCAGCAGCGAGGCATGGAGCTGCTGGATCTCGTTCAGGAGGGCACGCTTGGCCTTGAACGGGCGGTTGAGAAATTCGACCCCACACGCGGCTTCCGCTTCAGCACCTACGCCTACTGGTGGATCCGTCAGGGAATCACTAGGGCCATCGCGACCCAGAGCCGAACGATCCGCCTGCCGGTGCATGTCACCGAAAAACTGAATCGCATCAAACGCGTCCAGCAGGAGATCGCCAGCGAAAAGGGACGCCTGGCATCCGTCAGTGATCTGGCCAAGGAACTGGGGCTGAGCGAAGAAACGGTGCGCTTGACGCTGATGCGGGTGCCTCGTTCTGTCTCGCTGGAGACCCGAGTCGGCAAAGACCAGGACACCCAGCTGGGCGATTTGCTCGAAGACGGCAGTGCCACACCTGAGCAGACCCTGACCCGCGATGCCCTCCATGACGACCTGGAGCATTTGCTGGATGAACTCACCCCACGGGAAGCGGAAGTGATCCGCAGCCGTTTCGGGCTTGAAGACGATCACCCACGCACCCTGGCCGAAATTGGTGAAGCGATGGCGCTGTCGCGCGAAAGGGTGCGTCAGATCGAGACGCGCGCCCTGCTCAAGCTGCGCCAACCGCAGCGGCGATCCAAGGTGCGGGACTACATCCTGGGCCTGGATTCCTGACTCCGACCACCGTTATCCCAACAATCCCCATGGCCAGTGCGCCCCAGATCAACATCGGAATTGCTCAGGAGCAGCGTGAGCAGATCGCGGCTGGCCTGAGTCGATTGCTGGCCGATACCTACGTGCTCTATGGAAAAACGCATGGATTTCACTGGAACGTCACCGGTCCGATGTTCAACACGCTGCATCTGATGTTCATGGACCAGTACACCGAGCTGTGGAACTCCCTGGACGAGATCGCAGAGCGGATCAGAGCTCTCGGCGTGGTGGCCCCCTACGGCGGCTCGACTCTTGCCGGGCTGGCATCCATCAAGGAGGTCTCACTGCAGCCGGCTGCCCTTGACATGGTGCGGGAACTGGTGGACGGCCATGAAGCCGTTGCCAGAACTGCCCGCAGCATCTTCCCTCTCGCGGAGGCCGCCAGCGACGAACCCACGGCGGACCTGCTCACCCAGCGCCTGCAGATTCATGAGAAAACCGCCTGGATGCTGAGGAGCCTGCTGGAGGGCTGACCCTCACCACGGCCCGGACCCCTTGGTGCGATCGGTACATTGAAGAATCGACCAGGGGTTCATGGCCAAGTTCGTCTTCGTCACCGGCGGTGTCGTCTCCAGCATCGGCAAAGGCATCGTGGCCGCCAGCCTGGGCCGCCTGCTCAAATCGCGTGGCTACAGCGTTTCGATCCTGAAGCTGGATCCCTACCTGAATGTGGACCCAGGAACGATGAGTCCCTTTCAGCATGGAGAAGTCTTCGTCACCGAAGACGGGGCTGAAACCGACCTCGATCTGGGCCACTACGAACGTTTCACCGATACAGCGATGTCACGCCTGAACAGCGTGACCACCGGTTCGATCTACCAGTCGGTGATCAACAAGGAGCGCCGGGGCGACTACAACGGCGGCACAGTCCAGGTGATCCCACACATCACCGGTGAGATCCGCGAACGGATCCATCGTGTGGCCGCCAACAGCGGTGCCGATGTGGTGATCACCGAAATCGGCGGCACCGTGGGTGACATCGAGTCGCTGCCCTTTCTCGAAGCCATCCGCGAATTCCGCGGCGATGTGGGACGACACGACCTGGCCTACATCCACGTAACCCTGCTGCCGTACATCGGCACCTCTGGAGAACTGAAAACCAAACCGACCCAGCATTCGGTGAAAGAGCTGCGATCCATCGGCATCCAACCCGATGTGCTGGTGTGCCGTAGCGACAGGGAGATCAACCAGGACCTCAAACGCAAGATCGGCGGTTTCTGCGGAGTTCCCGAGCGGGCAGTGATCCCTTCTCTCGACGCCGACAGCATCTATGCCGTGCCCTTGACCCTCGAGGACGAGGGCCTCTGCCGCGAAGTGCTGGATGTTCTGCAACTGGAAGACCATGACAGCGACATGGCCGGCTGGGCCCAGCTGGTGCACCAGATGCGTAACCCAGGTCCGACCGTCAAGGTCGCACTGGTTGGCAAATACGTGCAGCTGAACGATGCCTACCTCTCGGTGGTGGAGGCCCTTCGTCACGCCTGTCTGGCGCAGAATGCCTCACTGGATCTGCACTGGGTCTGCGCTGAGCAGATCGAGAGCGACGGAGCCGACAGCCTGCTCAAAGGCATGGACGCCGTCGTCGTTCCAGGGGGCTTCGGCAACCGGGGTGTTGATGGCAAGGTGGCGGCCATCCGCTGGGCCCGGGAACAGCGCGTACCCTTCCTGGGTCTCTGCCTCGGCATGCAAACGGCAGTGATCGAATGGGCACGCAATCAGGCCGGTCTCACTGATGCCTCCAGCGCTGAGCTCGACCCGGAAACCCAGCATGCGGTGATTCACCTGCTGCCGGAGCAGCAGGACGTTGTCGATCTCGGCGGCACCATGCGCCTAGGCGTTTACCCGTGCCGAATTGCAGACGGCTCAATGGCCGCACGCCTGTACGGCGATCAGGTGGTCTATGAGCGCCACCGGCATCGCTACGAGTTCAACAATGCCTACCGCACCCTCTTCCTTGAGTCCGGTTATCGCATCAGCGGCAGCTCCCCCGATGGCCGCCTGGTGGAATTGATTGAACTGCCGGGGCATCCCTTTTTCACGGCCTGCCAGTACCACCCGGAATTCCTGTCGCGTCCGGGCAGACCTCACCCACTGTTCCGCGGCTTGATCGAGGCAGCCCAACAGCGTTTGCCCTCCAGTCCAAGCGAAGCCATCCGTCAGCAGGCTTCTGGCATCGGTGGACGCGACATCCCTGAAGCCAGCCGCAACCCTTGAGCACTGGCGAGTCCATAGACGACCTGCCTTTGGTGGAGACCTTCCACTCCTTGCAGGGAGAGGGTCTACACGCAGGTCGCAGCGCTTTTTTTATCCGCCTTGGTGGCTGCAAGGTGGGCTGCAGCTGGTGTGACACCAAGCATTCCTGGTCTGCGCATGTGCATCCGCGCCGCAGCGTCGAAGACCTCGCCAAGGATGCGTTCCAAGCGGCTGAGGCGGGAGCCGCGTTCGTGGTCATCACTGGCGGGGAACCGCTACATCACCCCCTCGAGCCGCTCACCAGCGCGATCCGCAGCAGTTGTTCACTGCCCATTCACCTCGAAACCAGCGGTGTGGATCCCCTCAGCGGCAGCCCCGACTGGATCACCCTCTCGCCGAAACGACACAAACCGCCCAGACAGGAACTGCTGTCCTGCTGCCATGAACTGAAAGTGGTGGTGCATGAGGCGGCAGATCTGCTGTTCGCCGATGTTGTGGCTGCTCAAGCTCCTCAGGCTCACTGGCTCGTGCAACCGGGGTGGGACAGCCAAGAAGGCCAGGAGCTGGCGGTGAGCAAAGCACAGGGGGACGGGCGCTGGCGACTGAGCCTGCAGAACCACAAGTGGCTCGGCGTGCGCTGATTCGATACAACAGCGGAATCAATCAGTTGGCCATGCAGCGCAACAATCTGCTGCTGATCGCACCTGCAGTGATTGGGATCGCATCGGCCTTCATGGGCCTTGCAGCGAGGATCGGTGCTCAGCCTCTGCCTCCAGAACGAGTCCCTCAACGCACCGGTGTCTCGAATCTGGCCTTGCTGAGCCAATCCCGCACGCGTCAGCTACCCGACTCACATCGCCCATTCTTTAAAGGGGAAACGCTACGTCTGGTTTATCCATTGCCTCAACTGGCCAAGGAGGTTCAGCCCTATGGCTGGCGCTACTCAGATCAGCGCCAACGCTGGCGTATGCACGTGGGCCATGATCTGATCGCGCCTGCAGCAACACCGGTGCTCGCCATGCTTTCCGGACGGGTGCAGCTGGTGCAATCGATCAGCGGCTACGGACTCACAGTGCTGCTCGACCATGGGCGGGGCTGGCAGACCGTTTACGCCCACCTGCGAAGCGCAGAGGTCGATAGCGGTCAGTTGGTGCGCGCCGGTGACCGCATTGGGCGTGTGGGCCGAAGCGGCTCTGCCAGCACTGACCATCTGCACGTGGAGCTGAGACGACTGGAGGGACGTCAGGCCTTTGCCCTGGACCTTGGCCCGCTGCTACCTCACTGAGATGGATAAAGGGAGGAGCACACAATCAAGGCCGAGCAATGAACGTTGGATGACCGTCGCCCCGAACTTCAGGCGTCATGAGCAAACACTCTTGATGTGCTGCCAGGGATGGGTTGATCACTATGACTCGTCAAGACCAGATTGATTCACTAAAGAGAGAAAGAGCCAAGCGCAAACACCGAAACCATAGTGGTGACCGAACGACTAGCAACACAACGTGGACTAATTAGACTGCAAAGCAAAGCCGTCGGCAACGAGTTTAAAAACAATCGGGAATGCGGACAGCCACAGTCAAAAACCGTCCCGCAAGAAACTCGAAACCGTAACTGCTCATAGCCGAGCTATTAGAAGAAAACCGCTAACAAACGCTCCCAAAAAACAATTGAAAGAAGAGCCTGGAAAAAGGCCTAAACCCCTGCATTCACAAGCAAACAGATGGTCTTTTAGTAAACACTTAGACCAAGCTCATGAACAACTCATGATCTCTTGAAAAGTCCTATTCGGCAAATTGGGTAAGATGGGAAGTGTGATGAGTGGAAAAGCTTCTTGACCAGCCGCTGAGGCAGCTTCTATGAACCAATGGTTTGATCTCCTAAGGCAACCCTGGCAAGGTCGCAAAATCCAGCACGTGCTGGATCAGCTTGCAGCGAATGACGACCAAAGGTTGGAGGGCGAAGCAAACGGGAGCTTCTCAAACAATCAATACTTCGTTTTTTTCGAGAACCGCGACGAAAACGACACGCTGAGCGAACGCACGGCAACCACACTGAACGAAGCAGGGATCGACGCCAAGCCAACACAGTTCTATGACGCCATCAACGGCTTCATGATTGAGCTGACCCCATCCGAAGCAAAACAACTACGTCAGCTACAAGGCATTCAAAGTGTCGAGGCAGATCGCCCGATGCCGATGACTCCTCCAGTTGAGGTTCGGCTCGAGCAGCAAAGCAACAGCTCAATCACTGATATTTCTGCAACCAATCAGCAACGCATCACGCCATTCCAAACAAATTCGCACCAAGAAATCAGCCTGGATCGTTTTTGGACTGACAATCAAAACCATCCAACAGAACAGCAATTCATCAAAGAAAATATTGGTTCAATCAGTGCTTTACCTGTTTACAACAACGGCACTGCCAGCACCGGTGAAATTCTCCCTTACGGAGTCAAAGCCGTCTGGGGAGGGCAAGACATTTCAACCCAAGGCAATGCTGGCAATGGCACCTACGCCTTTGTAATCGATTCAGGGGTCCTTGACACAACAGGTGATCTCAATCTCAACACCGCCTGGTCAAAAAGCTGGATCAGTGGCGAAAGCGCCTTTACCGACGACAACGGTCATGGCACACACGTTGCCGGCACGATTGCAGCACTAGCCAACGGTGTTGGCGTTGTCGGCGTGGCGCCAGGTGCGGAAGTGATTTCCCTGAAGGTGTTCAACAGCAACGGTGGAGGAGCCAGCTACAGCACAATCATCAGTGCAATAAATCATGCGGTCAATGTCATTAACAGCAACGGACTTGATAAGTCAAAGACCGTCATCAATATGAGTCTGGGCGGAGGATTCAGCTCAGGCCTCGATACAGCCGTCAAAAATGCCGCCGACCAGGGAATTCAATTCGCAATCGCCGCCGGAAACAGTGGATCCGATGCAGATTACTACTCGCCAGCAAGTGCAGGTGATCACAGCAATGTCTACACAGTTTCGGCTGTCAATAATCAATATCAGATGTCATCTTGGTCGAATTGGGATGACCCCAACAGCGGCGACGATGTGGATGTAGCAGCACCTGGCGTCAGTGTGCTGTCTTACTACCGCGGCGGAAGCCTCTCTTCTTTAAGCGGCACTTCAATGGCGGCACCTCACGTCGCAGGCCTCTTGCTGATGGGAGGGGTCAAAGAAGGAGACATGGTGACGCCCAACTCAGCAGGCCATGCAGACCCATTCGCCTTGGCATCGAATGGTCAACCTCCCTCACAACCACCCACACCTCCACCAGCGCCGATCAAGCCTCCGACCGGAGGATTGAATGACGATTTCAGCGGAGGCCAGGTCGGGAGCTTTTGGTCTTCAATCAATAATGGCTCGATCAACAGCAACTTCACAGGCAGAAGCGACTCGCTGTTTTTCACGGGTTCAGGAACTCGCTCAGCAACAACGAAGGCAATTGATCTTGATCAAGGAGCAACGATTAAATTTGACCTCGTTTATGGAACCGATTTCAACGGGGGCGAAGAAGTTGATATCGGAGAAGAAGTCGTTTTAGAATATTCAAACAACAAATATAACTGGCATGAGCTACAAACATTTGCCATTAATAGTTCAACAACTAGCTGGAATAATTACAGCTTAAGTATACCTAAGGCTTTAGCTAGTGAACAGATTCAGCTGCGGTGGCGGCAAAAGCCACACTCGGGCAGAAGCTGGGATCAATGGGCTATTGACAACATTTATGTATACGAAGAATTCAAAGATGCCAATAACGATGGACTTGTTGATGGCCTGACCAACTACCACATCTTTGACAACGGAAAAGTGATTGCCCTGAGGGGTGGAACGCTTTCCGATAGCTCATCAAATCGATGGGATGTCATTCAAGTTGCCAAAGTAAACGGTGGTTATGACGCTCTTCTGCAAGGAGAAGGGTTGAATTCAGGCCTGCACTACGTCTGGGGTTTAGATGCTTCCGGTAATTGCAATTCCTGGTCTGGATGGAAAACATCAGAGCAAGCCGTTGCCGCTGGATGGGAAACCACCTTTGGTATAGATCTCAATGGTGATGGACTGACTGATCCGCAAGATGCCAATAACGATGGACTTGTTGATGGCCTGACCAACTACCACATCTTTGACAACGGAAAAGTGATTGCCCTGAGGGGTGGAACGCTTTCCGATAGCTCATCAAATCGATGGGATGTCATTCAAGTTGCCAAAGTAAACGGTGGTTATGACGCTCTTCTGCAAGGAGAAGGGTTAAATTCAGGCCTGCACTACGTCTGGGGTTTAGATGCTTCCGGTAATTGCAATTCCTGGTCTGGATGGAAAACATCAGAGCAAGCCGTTGCCGCTGGATGGGAAACCACCTTTGGTATAGATCTCAATGGTGATGGACTGACTGATCCGCAAGATGCCAATAACGATGGACTTGTTGATGGCCTGACCAACTACCACATCTTTGACAACGGAAAAATGGTTGCCCTGAGGGGTGGAACGCTTTCCGATAGCTCATCAAATCGATGGGATGTCATTCAAGTTGCCAAAGTAAACGGTGGTTATGACGCTCTTCTGCAAGGAGAAGGGTTAAATTCAGGTCTGCACTACGTCTGGGGTTTAGATGCTTCCGGTGATTGCAATTCCTGGTCTGGATGGAAAACATCAGAGCAAGCCGTTGCCGCTGGATGGGAAACCACCTTTGGTATAGATCTCAATGGTGATGGACTGACTGATCCGCAAGATGCCAATAACGATGGACTTGTTGATGGCCTGACCAACTACCACATCTTTGACAACGGAAAAATG
>JBJBBP010000003.1:0-2428 GCA_047286285.1 Synechococcus sp.
GGATTGCTGAAGATGTATCCAATGGTGATAGCGTTGGCATCACGGCCTCTGCAACGGATGCTGATGGTTCAAATAATACAGTCACTTACAGTCTCTCGGATGATGCAGGCGGTATCTTTGAGATTGATGCGTCTACAGGCGAAGTTTCAATTGCGGATGCATCTGGCATTGATTATGAAACAGCGACCAGCCACACAATTGAGGTGACAGCAACGTCTGCTGATGGTTCGACCTCAACGCAGAGCTATACCATCAACGTGACTGACGTTGATGAGTTCGATGTTGGTGCGGTCACTGATGCTGATGGCACTGCAAATACGATTGCGGAAAATGCTTCTGCGGGTGATGAAGTTGGTGTGACAGCGTCAGCAACGGATGCTGATGGTACGAATAATACCGTGACTTATTCAGTTGATGATGCACGCTTTGAAGTCGCATCCGATGGCATCGTAACGGTTGCATCTGGTGCAAGCTTTGATGCTGAAACCGAAGGTTCAATTGATATTGAAGTCACAGCCACCTCTGCTGATGGTTCAACGTCAACGGAAACCTTCTCCATTAACGTCTCAGACATCGATGAGTTTGATGTGGGCGCAGTGTCTGACAGCAATTCAACAACAAACGCGATTGATGAAGACGCATCTGTTGGTGACACAGTTGGTATTACAGCACTCGCTTCTGATGGTGATGTCACAGATGGTGTGACTTATTCATTATCTGATGATGCAGGTGGTCTTTTTGACATTGATGCATCGACTGGTGTTGTGACGGTTGCAGGATCGCTCGATGCTGAAACCGATACATCTCACACAATTGAAGTAACAGCCACTTCAGATGATGGTTCAACATCAAAGCAAACGTTTGCGATTGGTGTGAATGATGTGAATGAAACATCGATCACAGCGATTTCTGATACAGATGCTTCAGGGAATACGGTTACTGAAGGTGCTTCTGTTGGCACAGCTGTTGGTATTACTGCATTGGCATCAGATGCTGATGCAACAGATACAATTAGCTATTCACTCTCTTCAAACCCTGGTGGGTTCTTTGCAATTGATGCCAATACCGGTGAAGTAACGGTTGCGGGATCATTGGATTACGAAACAGGTACGTCTCACACAATTGAAGTGACGGCCACAAGCTCTGACGGCACAACATCAACGCAATCATTTACCATCGCGGTGGGTGATGAAGATGAACATGATGTCTCATCAATCTCAGACACGGATAGCTCTGCAAACACGATTGCTGAAGATGTATCCAATGGTGATAGCGTTGGCATCACGGCCTCTGCAACAGATGCAGATGGTTCAAATAATACAGTCACTTACAGTCTCTCGGATGATGCAGGCGGTATCTTTGAGATTGATGCGTCTACAGGCGAAGTTTCAATTGCGGATGCATCTGGCATTGATTATGAAACAGCGACCAGCCACACAATTGAGGTGACAGCAACGTCTGCTGATGGTTCGACCTCAACGCAGAGCTATACCATCAACGTGACTGACGTTGATGAGTTCGATGTTGGTGCGGTCACTGATGCTGATGGCACTGCAAATACGATTGCGGAAAATGCTTCTGCGGGTGATGAAGTTGGTGTGACAGCGTCAGCAACGGATGCTGATGGTACGAATAATACCGTGACTTATTCAGTTGATGATGCACGCTTTGAAGTCGCATCCGATGGCATCGTAACGGTTGCATCTGGTGCAAGCTTTGATGCTGAAACCGAAGGTTCAATTGATATTGAAGTCACAGCCACCTCTGCTGATGGTTCAACGTCAACGGAAACCTTCTCCATTAACGTCTCAGACATCGATGAGTTTGATGTGGGCGCAGTGTCTGACAGCAATTCAACAACAAACGCGATTGATGAAGACGCATCTGTTGGTGACACAGTTGGTATTACAGCACTCGCTTCTGATGGTGATGTCACAGATGGTGTGACTTATTCATTATCTGATGATGCAGGTGGTCTTTTTGACATTGATGCATCGACTGGTGTTGTGACGGTTGCAGGATCGCTCGATGCTGAAACCGATACATCTCACACAATTGAAGTAACAGCCACTTCAGATGATGGTTCAACATCAAAGCAAACGTTTGCGATTGGTGTGAATGATGTGAATGAAACATCGATCACAGCGATTTCTGATACAGATGCTTCAGGGAATACGGTTACTGAAGGTGCTTCTGTTGGCACAGCTGTTGGTATTACTGCATTGGCATCAGATGCTGATGCAACAGATACAATTAGCTATTCACTCTCTTCAAACCCTGGTGGGTTCTTTGCAATTGATGCCAATACCGGTGAAGTAACGGTTGCGGGATCATTGGATTATGAAACAGATACCTCTCATACGATTGAAGTGACTGCGACAAGTTCTGATGGCACAACATCAACGCAGACATTCACGATTGCTGTGGG
>JBJBBP010000004.1:0-2241 GCA_047286285.1 Synechococcus sp.
CATTGATGTCATTCACACCGATTGAGAATGTTTGCGTTGATGTTGATCCATCATCAGACGTCGCCGTGACTTCAATTGTGTGAGATGTATCTGTTTCAGCATCAAGCGACCCAGCGACAGTGACAACACCCGTTGACGCATCAATGTCAAACAAGCCACCTGCATCATCAGACAGCGAATATGTGACATTGTCTGTCGCATCACCATCTGAGGCAAGCGCAGTAATGCCAACAGTATCACCCACGGACGCATCTTCATCAACCGCATTTGTCGCAGTATTGCTATCTGAAATGCTGCCTACATTGAATTCATCGATATCGGAAACATTGATCGTAAACGTTTCTGAAGAAGTCGACCCATCTTCCGATGTGGCTGTGACTTCGATGTCAATCGAACCTTCGGTTTCAGCATCAAAGCTAGCACCAGAAGCCACTGTGACCGTACCATCTGCTGCAACTTCAAAACGTGCATCATCAACTGAATAAGTCACGGTATTATTCGTACCATCAGCATCCGTTGCTGACGCTGTCACACCAACTTCATCACCCGCAGAAGCATTTTCCGCAATCGTATTTGCAGTGCCATCAGCATCAGTGACCGCACCAACATCGAACTCATCAACGTCAGTCACGTTGATGGTATAGCTCTGCGTTGAGGTCGAACCATCAGCAGACGTTGCTGTCACCTCAATTGTGTGGCTGGTCGCTGTTTCATAATCAATGCCAGATGCATCCGCAATTGAAACTTCGCCTGTAGACGCATCAATCTCAAAGATACCGCCTGCATCATCCGAGAGACTGTAAGTGACTGTATTATTTGAACCATCTGCATCTGTTGCAGAGGCCGTGATGCCAACGCTATCACCATTGGATACATCTTCAGCAATCGTGTTTGCAGAGCTATCCGTGTCTGAGATTGATGAGACATCATGTTCATCTTCATCACCCACAGCAATCGTGAATGTCTGCGTTGATGTTGTGCCATCAGAACTTGTCGCAGTCACTTCAATCGTATGAGAGGTATCTGTTTCATAATCCAATGATCCCGCAACCGTTACTTCACCGGTATTGGCATCAATTGCAAAGAACCCACCAGGGTTTGAAGAGAGTGAATAGCTAATTGTATCTGTTGCATCAGCATCTGATGCCAATGCAGTAATACCAACAGCTGTGCCAACAGAAGCACCTTCAGTAACCGTATTCCCTGAAGCATCTGTATCAGAAATCGCTGTGATCGATGTTTCATTCACATCATTCACACCAATCGCAAACGTTTGCTTTGATGTTGAACCATCATCTGAAGTGGCTGTTACTTCAATTGTGTGAGATGTATCGGTTTCAGCATCGAGCGATCCTGCAACCGTCACAACACCAGTCGATGCATCAATGTCAAAAAGACCACCTGCATCATCAGATAATGAATAAGTCACACCATCTGTGACATCACCATCAGAAGCGAGTGCTGTAATACCAACTGTGTCACCAACAGATGCGTCTTCATCAATCGCGTTTGTTGTTGAATTGCTGTCAGACACTGCGCCCACATCAAACTCATCGATGTCTGAGACGTTAATGGAGAAGGTTTCCGTTGACGTTGAACCATCAGCAGAGGTGGCTGTGACTTCAATATCAATTGAACCTTCGGTTTCAGCATCAAAGCTTGCACCAGATGCAACCGTTACGATGCCATCGGATGCGACTTCAAAGCGTGCATCATCAACTGAATAAGTGACTGTATTATTTGAACCATCAGCATCCGTTGCTGACGCTGTCACACCAACTTCATCACCCGCAGAAGCATTTTCCGCAATCGTATTTGCAGTGCCATCAGCATCAGTGACCGCACCAACATCGAACTCATCAACGTCAGTCACGTTGATGGTATAGCTCTGCGTTGAGGTCGAACCATCAGCAGACGTTGCTGTCACCTCAATTGTGTGGCTGGTCGCTGTTTCATAATCAATGCCAGATGCATCCGCAATTGAAACTTCGCCTGTAGACGCATCAATCTCAAAGATACCGCCTGCATCATCCGAGAGACTGTAAGTGACTGTATTATTTGAACCATCAGCATCCGTTGCAGAGGCCGTGATGCCAACGCTATCACCATTGGATACATCTTCAGCAATCGTGTTTGCAGAGCTATCCGTGTCTGAGATTGATGAGACATCATGTTCATCTTCATCACCCACAGCAATCGTGAATGTCTGCGTTGATGTTGTGCCATCAGAACTTGTCGCAG